>NZ_VSKK01000008.1 GCF_008086205.1 Bizionia myxarmorum
ATGTAATAAGCTCTTAAAACAGGCCTTTGCAATTGCTAAATCAGGATTAATATATGAAGATACTTACAGAAGTACTTTGGTGAAAAATTAAATCAATTTCACTTGGTTTTTACCACAGTACTTTGTTGTAAACAGTTTTTTATTCACAATTTAGATTTAATCTTAACTCAACATCTCTATTTCCTAATTCCAAGGATTTTTTCCAATTCTCACAAGCTTTTTCATTTTCAGAATTCAGTTTGTAAGCATTTCCTAAATTAGCATATACAATTGGATAGTCGGGTTTGATTCGGATTGACTCCTTATAATCAGATATTGCTTTTTGGTTATTTCCCATTTTCATATAAATAAGTCCACGATTCATATGAGCTTCGTTATCATTCGGATTCAGTTCGAGAGATTTTGTATAATCAGCAATTATTTGAGTTTCTTTTCCGCCAATCAATTGTTGTGCATATGCTCGGTTATAATATGCGTCTGAATATTCAGGGTTATCTTGAATGGCTTTTGTGAAATATTCAATCGCTTTTTCTTGATTTCCTTGCCTTGCTTGATAAATTCCAAGATTATAATTATCAGTTCCGTTGCAACTGAAAATTGTAATTATTAATGTCAGAATTATAAGATTTTTAAGTTTTCTCAATGTTTGTGTCAAATTGTTTACAACGTTTATGTATAAGAATAGTTGCGGGTTTGTATGCGAGGAATTTCCGAAGGAAATTCAGACGTTACAAACACGCAACGACCTTTGATTAAGCACTAAACCGCAATTATTTTTATACGGTGTTGTAGGTAGTTTTTATTTTTCACTTTTTGTAATTCGGTCGAATTTTTCTTTTAATCGTATATAATCTTCTCCATTTAAATTCTTGGTTTCAAATTCCAATTTATTCAGTTTCTTTCTAACATCTTCAATTTCGTCGGTTTCATAAATATTCATTTTTCGGATAAAGTTTATTCCTTCAGTTTCCGTTTTGAAATATGTTCTTGAGTCAACTAATGTTGCGTAAGGTTCATTTTCCAAACGTTTTCTTTTATAAAGTAAAGCATCTTTTCCACTAATTATTTCTCCTAATATAAAACCGTTTTTTTCGTAAAAATTCAGTTCAATATCCATTAATTCGGTGTGAGTGAATTCTACCTTTATTTTTTTACTTTCTCCTGCTTTATATTCTGTCGTTGTAGATTTTCCTTCTTTTTCTTCAACTACTTTAGAGTCAATCAAAACAGCGTTTTTATCAGTTTCAGATATCGATTTTTTAGTTTCGTTCAGCCAATCAGTTTGAAGTCCAAAAACGATAAATATTATAATTAAAATTTTGTTCATAATGCTGGTTTTAAATTACCTACAACGTTGATGTATAAGAATAGTTGCGGGTTTGTATGCGAGGATTTTCCGAAGGAAAATCAGACGTTACAAACACGCAACGACCTTTGATTAAGCACTAAACCGCAATTATTTTTATACGGTGTTAGCAAACGTTTTTTGTCCGCTAATTTCCTCTTTTCTATTTATTTTTCAACCTCAAAACTTAACTTATAATTTAGATTTTTGAAGTAAAATTGCTATTCTTCCTCAATGGTTACTTCTCGATTTGTGTCAAGATTTGGATTATCGTATTTTGAATTATTTGTAATATTAATTGTCACATTAAGTCGTTCAAGAACATCGCTAACTGAAAGTTCAACTGTAGGATAAACAGTTACTAAAACTTCATTTTCGTCAGTACTTTCGTCGTTATCTTTACACAAAAGTGATACGCTAATTTCTTCAGTTCCGTGAAGTGAAATTCCGATGATTGTATACCTTTCTCCTAAATTACATTGTTCCGCTATTTGATTATAATTAATATTTGAAATGTCGGCTGAAGCGTGTCCAATTCTATCGTTGTATTGTACTGATGGTTTCATAATCTTTTATTTTTTTTTTAGTTGTAAAAGTGTTTATTTTAAGTTACGAGTTTTTTTCAAATGTTTGCTAACGGTTTTGTATATGAAAAGTGCGTGCTTGTGTCAGAGGATTTTCGGAACGAAAATCGGATGAAAGCAAGTACGCACTTTCTTTTGATTTAGCAATAAACTACGCATTTTTTATATACAGTGTTAGCCACAGTTATTTCTTTTTATTAAATTCCAAAATATCGTTTACAATTTTTAATACATCAGAATCCTGTTCAAATTTCACTAATTGTTTTTTTATACTATTTGTTGGATATTCTAATTGTGTAAAAAAATAGTTTTTAATTAGAGATTTCAACCTCGTTCTTTCAGTAGCTCTTAAATCTGAAGTTTCTATATGAAAACTTATCAGATCATATTCTGCCATTAAAAATTTCCAATCCGAATAGATTGGTATATGGCTATGAGATTCAAAGTTTTCTTTAGTCCAATAATCCCTGATTTGATTGACATAGGCATTAATTGCAGACATTCCAGTATAATTCTCAAAAGCCAAATTTTGAAAATCGTTCTTTAAAGCTTGAAATAAGTCTAAAATCACTTGAAAATTTCTGTCTTTTTTTTGGTTTTCAATCTCATTATTTAATAGGGTAAATTGAATTTTATTTGCATTTATTTGTGCCTTGAAAGAAAGAAATATTAAGATAGCTCCAATTAAATTAATTATTGGTGCAGTAATTCCCCCAATTGTATCACCTATTTGACCAGTATTACTGAAGTCAAAATCATTCCAAATTGCTGGACGAGTAAAAATATATAAACTTGAAAAGAGTATTAATGTTACACCAATTATCAGTATATAAAACTTGTAGTTGAAGATTGGTCGTTCTTTGTTTGTCATTCAGAATCGTTTTTTTTTTTTTTTTAATTGTGGCTAACGTTTGGTGTATGAAATGTGCGGGTTTGCGTCCGAGGATTTTCCGAAGGAAAATCGGAAGGTGGCAAACGCACATTTACACTTGATTAGGGACTAAAGTAAGCATTTTTTATACACTATGTTGGCAACCGTTTATTTTTTAAAAACCAAACGGTTGGATTGGGTTTGAAGCCAGTTGGCAGTTTAAAATCGGTTTTTTAGTTTTATTAAATCGACAGAATTGAGCGCAACAGTGGTAAATCGGAAGCACGAGATGTTCCGTAACAGTGATAAATCGGAAGAATAGAGTGAGATCTTTTTTTTAGAATTTTTTACCGTGTAGCAATGGTTGCCAACGTTATGTGTATGAAACGTAGCGTATAAAAATACAATAATTTTCAGATTAGCAATTAGCCAAATCTTTGATTTGGAACTTACTTTTCATTATTAAAGCCCAAATCAAAGATTTGGCGGACTTTCCAAATAAGCACAGACCTTTGGATAAAGCCCAAGCCCAGCTATGTTTTATACACCCTGTTGTATGCCGTTTTTTATCTGCGCTCTGTTATTTTTCCCGCGTCCGAGTAAGTCTGTTGTTTTTTTTTTCGAGCGTCCGAGTAAAGTCCGACGTTGAGATTTCGAGCGTCCGAGTAAAGTCCGACGTTGAGATTTCGTACGACCGAGTAAAATCCGACGTCCAGATTGCGTGCGACCGAGTAAAATCCGATTTATCACGCTTTTTAGCGTGTACGTTTTTTTTACGTCAGGCTAAAATCCGATTTTTTTATTTCGGATATTTTTTGGTTTCGTTTTCCAGATTCCAGATTCGGTCAGTTTTTCAATTCCAGATATTTTGTTGTCGATAAAACGGTCCTTGGGATTTTACCCTTAAAAAACCAAAAAAAAAATCGATTTTCGTTCCGCATAAAATCCGCTGTTTTTATTTTCGGATTCGGTATGGATTTTCATTTTTTATTCCGTCCGCATTTTTAAGGGTCATTTTTTTTGAATTTTTCAGTTTCAGCGGGATTTTTTTTCAAATGGCATACAACGGTTTTGTATATGAAAAGTGCATACTTGTGTCAGAGGATTTTCCGAAGGAAAATCGGAGGAAAGCAAGTACGCACTTACCTTTCATTAAGCACTAAACTACGCATTTTTTATATACAGTGTTGT
>NZ_VSKK01000017.1 GCF_008086205.1 Bizionia myxarmorum
ACGCAAATACTACCAATTTTATGTTTGGTAAGTGAAGAGCGCAAAACGGGTAAAACGACGTTTTTAAATTGGCTAAAACTAATTTTTCAAGGTAACATGACTATTAATAAGAATGAGGACTTTAGAAGCCGATTTAATTCGGACTGGTCAAATAAGTTAATTGTGTCTGTAGATGAAGTTTTGCTTGATAAAAGAGAGGACAGTGAGCGCATAAAGAACCTTTCTACAGCAGCATCTTATAAAACAGAATCCAAGGGTGTTGATAAAAGTGAATCTTTCTTTTTTGGCAAGTTTATTCTTTGCTCAAATAATGAATGTAATTTTATCCAAATAGATAAGGATGAAATTCGCTACTGGGTTAGGAAAGTGCCGAGTTTGAAAGATGAAAATGAGAATCCAGATTTATTGTTGGATTTAAAAAAGGAGTTACCGCACTTTATGTTCTATTTAAATAAGAGAAAAATCAGTTCTAAAAGAACCACAAGAATGTGGTTTAGGAAAGAGCAGATTGTAACCGAAGCTTTAAAAAATCTAATTAAGGGAAACAAGACTTATTTGGATAAAGAAATCCATGAAATATTGGTGGATGATTTTATAATGTTCGAGCAAGAAGAGCTTCAGTATTCTTTAGGTGATTTATTAGAGAAATTGACCAAAAATAATATCAGAGCAACTACCTCTAAAGTTTCTGAAACTCTTAAAAGTCAGTTTGACTTAAAAAGCACGAATGGTGCCTATACTAAATATTATTTAGC
>NZ_VSKK01000010.1 GCF_008086205.1 Bizionia myxarmorum
AGAATTTTTGATTTCAGCTGTAATTCCGTTTTTTCCGTAATTGCAGGAAGTCAAAGTCAAAGTCAAAATCAAAATTAGTAAAGTAAATTTTTTCATATTTCAGGACGAGTCAATATTATGCACAACGGTTTTGTATATGAAAAGTGCGTGCTTGTGTCAGAGGATTTTCGGAACGAAAATCGGATGAAAGCAAGTACGCACTTTCCTTTGGTTTAGCACTAAACTACGCATTTTTTATATACAGTGTTGTAAGTAGTAGTTTCTTTTTTTTTAATTATTCTTATTAATATTTTCTATTCTTAATTCAAGGTTTTTCCAAATTCCGAATAATATATTAGTGCTTTTTGATGCTTTTTCATATTCTAATTTTCCTAAATCGGTCAATTGGTATTTTTTCTCAAACTTGCTAATTAAAAGCTGTTTTGATAGCCAAGAAATTGATGTTTGTAATTCTTTATGATTTGGGATTGCGTGATTGATTCCGTCCGCAATATTAGAGATTTCTTG
The DNA here is from genome assembly GCF_008086205.1 of Bizionia myxarmorum. GTDB lineage: Bacteria > Bacteroidota > Bacteroidia > Flavobacteriales > Flavobacteriaceae > Algorimicrobium > Algorimicrobium myxarmorum. The sequence goes on from NZ_VSKK01000010.1 coordinate 508, forward strand.
AATATTAGCAGGTTCAGTTTGTGATGCTAACGCAATTGATAAAAATATCCAAGATATTATTTCTTCTTCTGTCATTTATATTCTCTTTACACAGTATTTAATTCCGTTTGAGTAGTAATTCCGCAACTTGCTAAAATCAGATTTTGAGTAAAAAATTTAGCGTAATGTTTTGGAAAATCAGTCGTTTTTAATTCCGTATTTTTTGCGTTTGAATGGTTTCCGCTATTACTTACAACGGTTTTGTATATGAAAAGTGCGTGCTTGTGTCAGCGGATTTTCGGAACGAAAATCGGATGAAAGCAAGTACGCACTTTCCTTTGGTTTAGCACTAAACTACGCATTTTTTATATACAGTGTTGGCAACAGTATTTATTTATCGTTAAGTTTTTTTTTGGTCAGTTCAGCTATTAATTCAGATAGCTTTTCTCCTAATGATTTCGTCCATATGTCAATTAGATTTGTTTTTCCAATTTGTGAATCTATCATTATTCTGATTCCTGCGTTTAGTTTGTCAAACTTTCTTCGTTTGGTAGCAATTCCGTTAAAAGATGTAAATGTATAATTAGTACTTTCTTTTTTTAGTATATCTTTTCTTAAATAGTCAATTGGAGTAACAGTGAGCAAGTCGTTTTGTAAGTCAATTTGAATATTGTTGTTAAGTTTAATTCTGTTAATTCTTTCATTTAAAACGATAATTATCCAAATTAGAGCAAATCCGATTAGTGTTAATTGAATAGAAAAGGTAAAGGGAATTATAAAGATTACAAAACAGATTATTACTGGGACATAAATCAGAATAAATAACTCACCGATTAAATTCAGTTTATTTATTTTTCTCGAATTTAGAGTTAATACTTTTCCGTCAAAGAATATTTCTGGGTCTCTTAAATTATTCCTTTCTTCTTTAAAATGCTTTATAAATTTGTCTTGTTCGGGTGTCATTTATATTGTTGCCAACGGTTTTGTATATGAAAAGTAGCGCTGAAAATAAACGCTATCTATTCGGATGAAACACAAGCCGAATTTTTAAATTTTACTATTTATTTTATTTTTGGGAAATCGTCAAATTTAAAAATTTGGCGACTTCCTAAAAATGCTCTAACCTTTGTGTTAGCAACGACTCGCGCTATTTTTTATATACGTCTTAAGTTAGCGTTTTAATAAAAACACTAAATTAAGGTCTATAAATAAGAAAGCACAAAAGAGAGGAGTAAGGTTATTATATACGCAGAGACTTTGATCTCGTCAACATTGAAAATCCCCTCTCTTT
>NZ_VSKK01000018.1 GCF_008086205.1 Bizionia myxarmorum
TGTTGGCATTTCGTTGTTTTTATTCAGTTTATTAATTTTCGTCTTTCTTCTTATTCGCTCTAATTGTCAAAATCATTGATATTATAATTAAAACACTCGATAATGTTGACATCCAAAATCCTCGGTCAATTTCATCGGTCGTTATAAAATTCCCAATCATTAAAATTGCACTTGCAATTATTATTATTAAAGGTAAATTCTTTTTCATTAATACAGTTTTTGTTTATGAGTGAATTCGGTTAGTGTTTTATTCCGCAAACTTTTCAATTCCGATTTAGTGGGCATTTCCGCAACTTGCTAAATTCCGCATTCAATTCGGGTTTTGCTTTTCAATTCAGTTTCCGATTCCGCAAACGAGCTAAAAGTCAAACGTTTTGATTTAAATCACTCTTTTTTTTACAGCTTTAAATTCTCGTTTATTTGTTTGTTAATGGAATGATTTTCCAGTTTCTATACGATTTGTAATTCAGTCAGATTTGAGTCATTCGCATATTTTTCGATTTCCGATTCAATGTCTTTTAAATTACTCATAATTGTCATTTTTAACGGTTCTGCTCAATGAATTCCAACG
>NZ_VSKK01000001.1 GCF_008086205.1 Bizionia myxarmorum
AAAGAGAGGGGATTTTCAATGTTGACGAGATCAAAGTCTCTGCGTATATAATAACCTTACTCCTCTCTTTTGTGCTTTCTTATTTATAGACCTTAATTTAGTGTTTTTATTAAAACGCTAACTTAAGCCGTATATAAAAAATAGCGCGAGTTGTTGCTAACACAAAGGTTCGGGCATTTTTGGGAAGTCGCCAAATTTTTAAATTTGACAAATTCCCAAAAATAAAATAATTAGTAAAATTTAAAAATTTGGCTTGTGTTTCATCCGAAAATTATCGCTTATTTTCAGCGCTACTTTTCATATACAAGACCGTTACCTGCCATTGAAAAACCACTCAAACGCAAGCAACACGGAATCGAAACGCTTCGGATTTTTCTCAATTATTAAACTGACTTTAAGCTGATTACACTCTGCCGATTTATCACTCGAACGTACAAAACAAACCTAATTTTAGCCAATTTGCCCATTCTACTCTGCCGAAAATCATTAAAGCGGAATTTATAAACTTCACGAAAAACCAAACATAAAAAATTACTCTTTCGGTTTTCTCACTGAAACGGAATTGATAAAAGTTTGCGGATTAAAACTACCGATTTCACTCAAATGCGAAAAAATAGAATGCGGAATTTAGCCAGATCCTTTGAAAACAAAAAAACAACAGCAGGTAACAACGTGTATAAAAAATGCTTACTTTAGTGCTTAATCAAAAGAAAGTGCGTGTTTGGTTCTTCCGATTTTCCTTCGGAAAATCCTCGAGCACAAACCCGCACATTTCATACACAAGGACGTTGTATGCAATTAAAAAAAACTCATCTATGACAAGAAACCTACTTCTGATTTTAACAATTCTGACTTTCATATCGTGTGGAAATAAATCGAATGAAACTATTTATAAAACCAAATCTGGCGAATATGCTTCAAAAACAGGAAATTTTATAGCTGCCTTTCCATTTGAACCAAACTACACTGCAATTGACAATCAAATGGGACTCGATAAATTCCAAATACATTTATACCGTTCGGCTTTAAATCAAAATAAAATATTCTCGATAGAATACTACGATTATCCTGAATATCTATCTAAATCTATGACTGACGAACAACTTTATTTACAAGGAGTTACTAATTTCTCAAATAAAATGGCTGAATCGTTTAAATTAGAGTTTCAAGAAGCTATAGAGCAACACGGACTGAAAGGACAATATTTCGTTTTAAACCTTAAAAAGAACGCTTTAGATAAAGGGATTAAAGGTCATATTCAAGGAAAAATATTTAGAAAAGGAAACCGAATTTATACAATTACTTATGTTGGGCAAGATGACAAAAACGTGGATTCTTTTATGAAATCATTTCGTCTGATAAAATAACTGCATACAACACTGTGTATAAAAAATGCGTAGTTTAGTTCTAAATCAAAAGGAAAGTGCGTGTTTGCTTTCATCCGATTTTCGTTCCGAAAATCCGCTGACACAAACACGCACTTTTCATACACAAAACCGTTGGCAACCATTGTGACCCGTCCTGAATAAAGGCTACATAATTAAATAAAATCCAATAGAATTATCAAGCAAATTATAAGATACACATGTATTCACGTAAATTATTTTGGCTGGTTTACTATTTCGAATTTTTTAGAATTTTAAAATAGATAAATTGAAAAACTACTTTTATCATAGTCTTATTTTAGAAATTTGTAATTTTAATTCATCTTATTAGATCAGGTTAATTATTATTAAAAATGAACAAACCTAATTCAGAAATCATAAGTGAAATCGTCCAAGAATTAGATTCTGGTTGCGATTGTTACCTCAATAGTAAAACTCACGAAATTATAGCCATTCCAAATTTCGGTAACTTTCCTGATGAAGTAGAGTTTCAAGAACTATTTAAAGAGGATTTAATGAAGGTTGCAGAGCAAGCTTCAACTTGCATTAAGATAGAAGTTTTAAAAAGCTATGAATCATTTAAAATTATGGAACGATTTACACATAAGCTGCCTAATTCACAATTTAAGATTAAATTTGAAACAATTTTACTAAATAAAAAGCCATTCCAAAATTTTAAGTTGACTGTTGAAACTTCAGAATATAGAAAACTATGGTTTGATTTTAAACGTCAAGAAATGGAAGAAATGATATATCAAAAATTAGCATAAAATTGATTGATGACTAAAATTAATTTCATGTAAATGCATGGGTAAACATACTCAATAAAACTAATATTTAGATTTTTACAGATACGAACACAGAAATTACTTAAAATTTGTATCACACGCATTTAAAATAATTCGACACTTCTTTGAGATTTGCACTCAAAAATAGCCATATTCGACGGCATCTTTTGTCAAAATCAACGGTGAGAATTTATTTTATTTTTTTGTGATAATTTTTTATCACAAAATTATCACATAAAAAATCACAAAAATTATTCTTTGATTTTTGAAACAACCGGAAACTTAAAATCCTTCATTCCTTTCATATTAACAAACAAATTTAGATTCATATCACTCAATAAAAACCGTTCTACCTCTATTAGATTGAATGTTTTTTTATCCTCTGTAGACGAACTATGAAAAGAATAATATGTGAAATACTCCTCATCCATTACACGATATATATCAAACAACACCTTATCAAACTCCTTCACTAATTCTTTTGGCATGTGACCCTCAATCCTTTTTAAGGTTTTGATGTATTTATCAAGATCAACAGCGCTTTCCGTCTTATCTCTATTTATTTTTTTTGAGTAAATCCATATCATCAATTGCATAAACTCCTTTGAAAAAAGAAACGAATTGATTTCTTCTTTCACGTGTTCTGCATGGCAATAGTCTCCATTGTGAACGCGCTCCAGCAAATCTCTAACATAAGCGGACGTTGTTATGTTTTTCTCCTGTGCTTTATTCTCAATAATGCCCTTTAATTTATTGGACAACCTAAAGTTAATTGAGGGGTCATTATTCTTAATGGTTTGTTTTTTAGCCATGCTTGTAGATTTGGGGTTTTATGATTTCATATTAAATACAGTTCTTAAAAGAACGTCTGTTGCTTCTTCTTCAGTGACCAGTATCTTCTTTTCTTTTTTGAGCTGCTGTGGTTTCTCGTCTTCTTCTTTGATGTTTGATTTAGTTTGAGTAATACTCGGAAATTCACCAGATGGATTCATCAAATCTTTAAAGGTTTTAAAATCCTTTTTATTTAATACAATCTCATTGGTTTTTTTATCAATTTGGGTAATACCTACAAAGTTTTCTTGAACATAGGTCCAATGCTCTATAATTGCTTTTTGTTGCAACTGAAATGATAAATAGGTTTCTTGCTTTAGACTTTCTATATCCTTTTGGACATTCTCAAACATCCAAATAGATATTCGTTTTATGAAATCTAATTGCGTGATATACTTATTCAATATAAATTCGAATTGCTTCGCATCTAAATCACTTTGTAATTCAAGAAGCTTGAATGTATTTAAATCCAAACACTCCTTTTTAACCATGATATAATGGCTTGACTGTTCATTATTCAGCAGTGCATTTGAACCATCTGGTTTGATGAGCACCACTTTATCGAATAGATTGTCATACTCCTTGTCATTCCACTTTTCTTTATCAAATTGATTCCAAATACGTCTTGGCATATAGAAAACCATTGGCACATATAAACGTTTGGTCATAGCTTCGTATATCTGATTGAATGTTTCTTTCATTATATTTCTATTTGGAATTATAACATGTGTGAATAATCTTCTGGCAATTCAGCATCTATATCTCGCAAGTATTTTTCTAGTGCTGACATAGACGTATGTCCTGTAATAAGCATTAATTTACTTTTAGCTTCAAAGGGTGAGGATTCTTTTACCAAATGTCTGTATAATTTAGTGATATACGTGTGTCTAAAACTATATAGACCATAATCACTACTTAATCCAAAATGGTCTTTTACAACGCGTTTAAATCGCTTGGAATAATAGTTCCGCTTATTCTCCAAATCGGTATCCCACTCCGCTCCTATGGCGTCTGGCGTAAACAGTGAATCTCTTTTCTTTAATTTAGAAAGGTCGGGTAATTCCTTTATTAGTAGATCAGGAATTATCTTGGTTTTCATCGGACTGTTTTTCGCCTGAAACTTAATCGTTTTATTTTTTAAGTCGATGTCCCCTACTTTAAGTCGGCAGACTTCTATAGGTCTTAAAAAATTATAGGAAATAAATTTAATGAACAATAACAGGTTGGTATCTTCCTTTTCCAAATACTCAAAGATTTCTTCCTGCTTATCTTGGGTATAGGTTTTATTACGTTTGGGTATGGCTTTTAATACAGGGATTTGTTTAATGATATTAGTCTGTATAATATCATTATCAAACAAAACTTGCATGATACTTCCTAAATCTGTTCTGAAATTATTTCTATTTCTTGGACTGGTTCTTTCTAACGTATCACTTAAAAATCCTGAAACTACTTTTTTGTCAATTTCATGGATTCCTTCAATTTTAGGATGCGTTTCTTCTACCCATTTGATAAAGTTCTTTAATCTGTTTTCGAAACTGCGTCTGGTAGTGTCGTTTATTAGCTTCTCTTTCTGTTTTAAACCAAAAGCGAACGCTTCTTGATAAGGCATGCTGGAAACTTCAACTGGAGCTGTATTTTCCCTTTCAACTACTTTCGTCTTTAAGGTAATTGGTTCTTGTTTGGCTTTTGAAGAAGCTGTCTTTATATTTTCGTTCAGACTTGAATAAACGGCTTTATTATCTGAATAGGGACTGTATCCTTTCTTAAGGAGTTTAATTAATGCCTTTCTATAGGTGACTAAAACGGAAAGTCTATCTTCTTTGGTTTTATATTTATTGGCATTAGCGTATACGGGCGTTTGCCTTTTAAGCTTCCCAGAGTTTGGGTCTCGATAAGAAAAGTAGATGTACCAACGCTTCGTTAAATCGCCATTGGCTGAATAAATTTTGGGGGCGGAAAAGTTTTTTTTCAAATGTAAATCGTATTCACTTTCGTATTCATTTTGCAATTCGCCTGCAAGATAATCAAAAATTGTATGCATAAAAAAACGGTTTGACGAAAGCCAAACCGCTGTTTTTAGTACGATTCAAATTTAGTAGCGGGAACTGGACTCGAACCAGTGACCTTCGGGTTATGAGCCCGACGAGCTACCTACTGCTCTATCCCGCGATATAATTTCCTTGTGGTTATTTAGCTCTTAACAAATCGCTTCATAATGGCGACTTAACCGTTTCGGACTGCAAATATACAATGCTTTTTAGATATAACAATAATATTTTAAATAAATTTATTGATCTATATTTTCAGCTCTAAAACTAACTACATTTTGGTCTTCAAATGTTACCGAAATTTGGATGGGGTTACAACATACTTCACAATCCTCAATATATTCTTGTTCAGACTGTGAGCTATCTAAAAGCATTGAAATAGTTTCCCAACAATGCGGACATAGAAATTCGTGTTCTTCCATAAATTTAAGGTACAAAAAAAGAGGTCATTTAAAACATAACCTCTTTGAAAAATAATTTTAATAGTAGATTTTAGTCATTATCTGTAATAACAGATCCTGAATTTAAATCTAGCATATTAGGGTTATTACCATTAATAACGCTAATGTAGTCTTGGTTCAATTTGTTGTCGCTCACCATAAATGTTTTTAATTTGGGGAAATAAGATAATTCAAATGGCACATCTCCTGTCAATTCATTACTCGATAAAACCAATTCTTCTAATTGGGTTAAAGCCATAATTTCAACTGGAATCTCACCACTTATCTTATTGTCGATTAAACTTAATTTCACTAATTTATTCAGACCACTAAATTCTGTAGGTATTTGGCCTGATAAGTTGTTACTGCCTAGTTCTAATATACGTAAGTTTGATAAATTGCTTAAAGATGAAGGAATCTGACCTTCCAACATATTCATGGACAGGTTTAAAGTTTCTAAATTTTTCAAGTTTCCTAATGAAGAAGGAATTGTTCCATTTATTTTATTCAATCCGAAGTTTAAATGCTGTAAGTAAGCCAATTCTCCCAATTCTTGAGGAAGAGATCCTTGTAAGTTGTTAAATTCTAAACTTAACCCAACTACTTGATTGTTTTTAACCGTTACGCCATACCAGTTTTGTATTGGTGCGTTTAAATCCCAAGTGTTTGTCCATTGTGCCCCGTTAGTAGCATTGTATAGAGCAATAAGTGCTTGTTTTTCGCCAGTTGTAACGTTTGCAACAGACATGGCTGTTACAAATAAGCAAAGGATGGTTAGTTTAATAGCTTTCATAATTGGTGATTTTAGAATAAATCTACAACAATATTAAGGAGAAAATAGATTAAAAACAAAATAATTCGACGAAATGCTTATTTCATTAACATATCGAAATAAAAAAATAAAATTTAATCTAGAGCTTCCAATGATTCTTGTACTTGTTCCCAGTCCTTCATCAACACTTCTAATTTATCTTTTTTACCTTGGTAGCTATCAAAAAACTGCGGATTAGAAACTGCTTTATCATAATTAGTCGCTAATTCCACATCAATTTCTTTAATGCCCTTTTCTAACTGCTGGATTTTAGATTCAATATTGCTTAACTTATTATTTAAGGATTTGAATTTCTTCTGATATTCATAACTCTCTTTATTACTTTCTTTTGGTGCTAACTTTTCAACATCGCGCTTTTCAACTTCACGCAAGTTTTCTACATTACGCTGTTGTAAATAGAAATCAATGTTCCCGAGGTATTCTTTTATTTTATGATCTTTAAACTCATAAACGGTATCTGTTAAATCTTGAAGAAAATCTCTATCATGAGAAACCAGAATTAAAGTACCTTCAAATTTTTTCAACGCATCTTTTAAAACGTTTTTCGATTTTATATCCAAGTGGTTTGTAGGCTCATCCATTACCAAAACATTAAAAGGCTGAAGCAATAATTTGGCTAAGGCCAAACGGTTTCTTTCACCTCCTGATAATACCCGCACATACTTGTCTACTTCATCACCGCGGAATAAAAACGATCCTAAAATATCACGAACCCGACTTCTATTTTTTTCATTTGCAGCATCTATCATAATATCTAGAACGGTTTTGTTTCCATCTAAATACTCTGCTTGATTTTGTGCGAAATATCCAATCTGCACATTATGACCGAGTTTTAATTCTCCTTCATGTTTTAATTCACCCACAATAATTTTAGCCAAAGTGGATTTCCCTTGACCATTCTGACCAACAAATGCCGTTTTAATATCGCGTGCTATATGCAAGTCAATATCTTTTAAAACGGTTAAATCGCCATAGCGCTTCGTGATATTTGTAGCTTCTACAACTACTCTACCAGGAACTATTGATACCGGGAATTTAAGTGTCATAACGCTATTATCGTCTTCATCCACTTCAATGCGGTCCATTCTGTCCAACTTCTTGATTAAAGATTGAGCCATGGTAGCTTTGGAAGCTTTGGCACGAAACTTTTCAATGAGTTTTTCGGTTTGTTCAATTTCTTTTTGTTGATTTTTCTGCGTTGCTAACTGCTGTTCCTTTATTTCCTTACGCAATACCAAGAATTGAGAATAGGGTTTATTATAATCGTAAATACGACCCAAGGAAATTTCAACAGTTCGGTTGGTTACATTATCCAAAAACATTTTATCATGCGAAACTATCACCACAGCACCTGAATAGTTCGTTAAAAAACCTTCTAACCAGATTATAGATTCTATATCCAAGTGGTTGGTTGGCTCATCAAGAAGCAACAAATCGTTGTTTTGTAATAATAGTTTTGCCAATTCTATACGCATACGCCATCCACCGGAAAATGTATCAGTAAGTTTATTAAAATCTTCGCGCCTAAAACCTAAACCTTGGAGAATCTTCTCTGTTTCACCTTGATAATTATAACCGCCTAAAATTTCATATTGGTGTTGCATATCATTTACATCCACCATTAATTGATGGTACACATCACTTTCGTAATCGGTACGTTCAACAAGTTGGGTGTTAATATGCTCTAACTTTGCTTCAACTTCCTTAATCTCTTTAAAAGCTTCATAGGATTCTTCCAGAACGGTTCGACCCAAAACAAAATCAATATCTTGTTTTAAAAACCCAATACGTAGATTTTTATCAGCTGCCAACTGTCCGGAATCTGCCTCCATTTCCTTTGCTAAAATTTTTAGCATGGTCGATTTTCCTGCGCCATTTTTTCCGATGAGTCCAATACGGTCACCAGCGGTAATTTTAAAGGTAATTTCTTCAAAGAGATAATCACCTTGAAAGGACACTGAAAGATTATGGATATTGAGCATTATGTTACAATTATTACTGAACTATGTTAAAATAAATGGCTAATTTTGCATTTCTTACAAAGTGCAAAAATAAACTAATAAATATGATAAAAAAAGGAACGAAGCTTTATAGTATTTTTACAGGAGCATGCCCTAAATGTCATCAAGCATCCATGTACGTAAATAAAAACCCGTATGTACTAAAAGACATACAAAAAATGCACGAAAACTGTAAGCATTGTGGTTTTAAATTTCATATTGAACCAGCCTTCTTTTATGGTTCCATGTATGTAAGCTATGGCGTTGGAATTGCTTTTGCCATGGCGGCGTTTATAATTAGTTACAATTTTATAGGAACCGGATTAATAACGGCATTTATAGCTATTGTTGTTACCCTAATCGGTTTTTCGCCTATTATAATGCGTATTTCTCGAAATATTTGGATTAATATGTTTGTGGATTACGACAAAGAAAAAGCTAAATAATAAATCTATTTATTGAAATTTCAGGATTCATATTTTGCTTATTTTCAATGAAATTAAAAAGTTCTTGTGCCACATAAGGTGCAATCATAACACCGCGAGTTCCTAAACCGTTTAATACGTGTAAATTATTATAGGTTGCATGCGTTCCTACTAGAGGTCTTCTATTATTTACGGTTGGCCTTATACCAGCAAAGTGACTCACCACCTCAAACGGACATTTAAGAAATGTTTTCAATTTTGAAACCAATTCTACTTTTGCTAATTCAGTTGGTATGTTTGTTTTATCCGTCCAATTATAAGTTGCTCCCACATAATATTCATCATTCCCATTAGGCATGATGAACACGGATGATTTAACGGCGAAATCAATTTTCAAACTGGGTGCTTTTATAGTGATAACTTCGCCTTTCGTTCCATTTAATGGTAAATGCTTAAAGAATGGATTTTTCAATAAGCCGAAACCTTCACAGAAAACTAGCTGTTTTGCTTCATGATCTTTATAATGAAGTTTAGTTCCTTCTAATGCTAAATCATCATATTGAAACGAATCACTTATTAATTTTGAATTTTTTTCTAGATACTTTTTATAGGCTGAAATTAAAAGATCCGTATCCACGCGACCTCCTTCCAGCACTTCTCCATATCCAAAAGGCGCATCAATATGCGGATTTGAATTTGAAACTATTTTAGTGGACATGTATTTTTCTAACTTCGGATTATCAGAAGCTGTAAACCAGGTATTCTGTTCTTCTATAGAAGCAAAACGCCTGTAGATTTTTAACTTATGATCAATTTTAACCTCAAGTAATTCTTCCAATTCTTTATATACTGGCAAAGCTAGAATCAATTGCTCATCTGCCATCCAGACCTCTGTAAAACGTTTTAGAATTACCGGATTATACATACCGGCCGCCACGATGGACGATTGTTGAGAACCATCATCAAAAACCAAAAACGTTTTATTAGCTTTTCGTAATTGCTCACAAAATGCAATTCCTGCCAAACCGAGCCCTACAATAAAATAATCTACTTTCATAAGCGCAAAGGTACTATGCTTTTTAAATTAATAGCCGGTTTAAACAAAAAACGCTCACTTAAAAAAGTGAGCGTTTATAATTGTATTAATAAGCTTTATTAGTAAGCCCACATATCTAATTCAAAGTTTCTAATTTGCTCCTTGATTCTATCAGATTCTAATAATTGCATCAGCGCATTTTCCGCAACGTATTCTGAAACCTTACGGTCACCATATACATTTTCCTCTTTGTAAATATAGCCGTTAAAACGTCTAGAGTTTAACAAATGATCAAACGAAAATGGTACAGCACTATTTTCATTATTGAAAGCTTTTGCCTCATGCAAGAATTTTCTAGCATCTGGATAAAAGATCCAGAATAATGGAATCGGCTCTTTATTTGCCATGTCATCAGAATCAATAAAGTTAACATCTGGTGCTGCTGGTGCAATACCAATTAAACGATATTTCAATTCACCTTGACGCTTGTCAAAATACCAAAGACCTTTAATTAGATAAGCACTTACATCATAAGATGTAATATCACGCTTAACAACATACTCTGGGTCTACATAACCATCAGCATTATACTGCTCATAACCAATATCCAAAGTATCTACTTTACTCATACTTGCACGTAAATCTTTAATGGTGCGTTCAGCTGTAAAATACGAATCATCATAAACGGTTTCTAAATTGCCGTTCTTAATATTCTTCCAAATAACATCAAATAAAGAACGTCTTTCTTTTCCAATGTTGTTCGTATCCACAGGATAGTAAAACGGAAAATTAACACGCTCATCAAGAACAACGCGTTCCCATGTCATTTTAGAATACAGAATGTCTCTATCATCCACATAACCATACTCCAATGGCTTATCATTATCCACTGCTTTTTGCGCTTCTGTACGCACACCAATTTCACTTGGCGTTTTTGCACTTAACAAGTTTGCTTGTGCAAAGGTAGCAGTCATAAAAGACATACCTAAAACGGTTAATAAAAAACTTTTATAATTCATCGGTTCTAATTTTAATTATTAGGGCTTAACATGAAATGGTAAATCCTATATTAATTTGATAATTCAACAATTACTGGCGATACACCTTTTAATTTGTAAGATGTGTTTCCTTTAATTTGAGCTGAAATATCGAAAATTGATATTTGATCGCCACGTCTTGCTTTACGCAATGCGTTTTTAGCTTGTTCGTTTAATTTTGTTCCGCTAACATTTACGGAAGGTTGTCCAGGTACTTTCACTTTAAATGAAGTTACTTGGATTGGTAATTCAAAATCGAAATCGTCTAACAATGCACCAATAGTTGAAATTTCAACACTGTTACGTGGTAATTTTACAATACCAGTTTGACCACTTACAGATCCTGTTGGTTTTGGAATATCCTTAATTCTAAACGTAGCTTTATCATTTACTTTAGAACCATCTGGTAATGTTCCAGAAACATTAATAGTTACTTCTCTACCAGAACCTGGATTCATAGTATATTTTCCAGTTCCAGAACCTTTACTTAATCCTGCAGCGTTAGCTGATACATTATTATCAGATACACCAGCAAAAGAAATAGTCATTGGGTTTGAAACACCACGATACACTACATTCATTTTATCAGCTGAAATAGTTGCTGAGTTTGGTTTTGGTACAACTGCGTAAGTTGATTTAACTGGAATAGATATAATTGAATCACCTTCCTTAAATTGGAATTCACCTACAATTTCTCTTTCACCTACAGCACCTGCAGGGAAATCTAAAATAGTTTTACCCGCTTGCATAGAAGACTTATCCAATTCTTGTCCGTTGATAATTACTTTATCAGCTTGTAAGGTATTATCCTTTTTACCTAAAATAATGGTACCTGTAAAGTTTTCTCCCGAAAAGAAAGCCGTTTTACTTGGTACAACAATCGCGTCAAAGTTCGTTAAAGATGCTTCAACTTTTAACTTCCCAGCTAACATAGATGATAAAACTTCAGATTGTGTTGTTTTAACGTCTGCTTGCAATTGCGTCATTTTAGTTAAAGATGCTACCAATGGAAAATCTTTGTAATGGTAGCTAATCCAATCCACTTTATTACCATCTCTATTTGTAACAACTTCTGTGGCAAACTTATCCTTTACGTCTTCAGCAATACCTTTCATATCAGGATTCTCGCTTAATACAGCAACCACACCATCTCTATAGGTATTGATTTGATTTAAGAACTCTTGACCTTCTGGTTTTAACTTATCACCTTTAAACCAATGATTGTTTAAAAAGTCGGCTTTATCCATAACTTCGTAATCATTCGCATCATCAACCGTTCCGGTCATTTGATTTTTCAAATCAGCTAAATAAGAATTTAAATTATTGGATAATACACTTATTTGATCTGCTTGCGCTTTTAACGGTTGGTATTTTGCTGGTTGTTCGCTAACTTTTTCAGCTAAACCAGTCATAAATGCATCGTTTCTTTCTGTTGTTGCTTGGTTTGAAACGACTAATTTTTCATTCATTAAGCCGAATGCTGAAAGCACTTCTTTTGACATATTCAATGCTAACATTGCAATGAAGATTAAATACATCAAGTTAATCATTTTCTGCCTTGCAGATAATTTTCCTCCTGCCATTTCTAATTGAGTTTTGTGTTAATTAGTTATAATTTATACTTCTAAACTTAATTAGTTTTTATTCATTGCAGATAACATACCACCGTAAACGCCGTTTAAAGAAGATAAATTAGAGGCTAATGCTTGCATTTGCTCTTTTAATTTCTGTGCATTTTCAACAGACTCTTCGTTAATGGTGGCCTGACGGTTTACACTTTCTAATTGTACTTTATATAAGCTATTTAAAGATTCCATTTGTGCAGCTGCTAAAGATAACTCTTCACCATACTTTCTAGTTGCAGCCATAGAGTCTACTGTAGGAGCAATTCCTTTTGCAGCACCTTCAAAGTTTTTTATACTGTTTCCTAAAGAAGCCATTAACTCACCGTCAATTTTTGCTTCTTTTAATAAATTATCTAATTTTTGAGACAACAATCCTTGAGCTTCTAAAGGTTGTTCTTTCTTTTTAGTAGTAGTCATACCACCAGCTAATTCTGGATATACTAATGCCCAGTCTAAATCATTATCTACTGGTTCGAAAGCAGAAAGCGCGAAAATTATTGCCTCTGTAACAAGACCGATAGTTAACATCACGTTACCTGTTAATGGACCTATTTCAAAGTGAATAATTTTGAATAATGCTCCAATAATTACAACAGATGCTCCTAACCCGTAAGCCATTGCCATAAATTTCTTGAATCCTCTTGATTGTGCCATAATTTTTAATTTTTAGTTTAGTTTAATAATTAGTTTAGTTTAAATTGGTTTTCCTCGAGTTAATTAAGACCGTTAAGTGTAATATCTGTGCCCAAGTAATCTTGAACCGTTCTGAAACCAATGTAGCTTCTTGCAGAATCAGCATACTCATAATCTCTTGAACTTACTTGTAAGTAATATGCAACATCTTTCCAAGATCCGCCACGTACTACTTTACGGTTATTATTAATATCATTTACACTTGGGTTAATACTAGATACAAATTCATAAGAAGATGGATCATAAGAGGCGTGCACCCATTCTGAAACGTTTCCTGCCATGTTATATAAATTATAATCGTTAGCTTCGTAAGATTTTGCTTCTACAGTATATAATGCTTGGTCGGCAGCATAATCACCACGCAAAGGTTTAAAGTTTGCCATAAAACAACCTCTGTCGTTTTTAGTATAAGGTCCACCCCAAGGAAATGTTGCAGCCTGTAAGCCACCACGTGCAGCATATTCCCATTCAGCTTCTGAAGGTAAACGGTATTTTGCAACGTTATGTTTTTTTGTACTCTTTCTGTATGCGTTGTGGTAAAGTGTACGCCATTCGCAGAATGCGTTAGCTTGTTTCCAAGTAACACCTACAACTGGATAATCATCATAGGCAGCATGCCAGAAATAATCGTTGTGCATTGGTTCATTATAAGAATACGCAAAATCACGAATCCAAGCTGTTGTATCTGGATAAATTTCTACAGCTTCCGTAATTAAGAAATCAGAACGCTTTTTACCTTTATTGCTCATTTTGGCAGCTTTCTCGATATCCATGTACGTATATTGGAATTTAAATTTCTTAACATCCCAAGTGCGTTGCCCGTTATAAGATTCTTCTATAGGTAAATACATAGTATCCATAACCTCCGCGTAATACTCGTCAATATATCCAGCAGTATCGAACTCAATATCAATATCTTTGTTCAATTTTCTGCCTTCATAACCAGTTGGGCCTAAACCAGAATAATTATCATACATATACTTTTCATATACAGACATATCAGCAGGATCTGCATCTACAAAGGCAAAATCGCCAATAGTACCTGCATCTGCTTGTGTTAAACCAACCTCATCAGCTAAAATTGCCATACGCGTTCTAATGGTTGAATCGCGAACCCAATTAACAAATTGTTTATACTCACTATTTGTTATTTCCGTAGCATCCATATAATAAGAACGAACCGTAACGGTTTTAGCCGGCGCATCATGAACTCCAGCAAGATCATCGTCTGCTTTACCCATAATAAATGCACCACCAGGAACGAGTTCCATACCAAAAGGTTTTTCGGGATGCCATTTTTTTCCTTTAACTCCCACAAGCTGACCTCTGTCACCAGATCCGCAGCTAGTTAGCACAGCTAAAATTGCAGTTAATAAAATTAGTTTTTTCATATCCATTGAATACTCGAGGTTAATTAATTCGGTCTTAAAATTTTTAAGAGCGTAAACATATTTATATATTTTGTAAAAAACAACTTTTTTTTACTAAAACTACTCGTTTCGTCGCGAAAAAGTGCATTTTGTCGATAAAACGCAATCTTAGAACGTTAAAGTTTTAAACACAATTCTTTTGAAATGCTTTGTACCATCTTTCTGGAACATTATTTTGGCAAGCATCTTGATAATCTTGATGCGTACAAGGTAATAACGTATGTCTCTTTAATTTATTATTTATCTTTTCTAAAAAAGGTATTTCTATCCACCAACGACCTGTTTTCGTGCTTTTATAAAAAATAAGTTCTTGGAGGTCTACTAAGGTAATAAATTTTTGATAGTTATCGTCATCTGAAAAATCATCGTCTTTTACCCTATAATTCACGCCTTCTACAAAATACCACAACATTTGTGCTATTAAACCAGAGGTTAAATCGTCAATACTAGAGGGTTTATACTCAAAAATTCCAAAAGTGGTTACTTTATTACTAATTCCTGCATAGCGGGAAATGGCACAGATTTCCTTGCCATCAAAGCCGTTTGGAGATTCTTGTTGATTTAAGCCAACTTCAGAACCTTTAACAGATCCTAAATCCACACTAACAATATTAGCGTCACGCAAAGCGGGCTCTACTAAAGTAATATCTTTTGAAACAGATCCTAATCGATAAGATTCAAAAAAAAGCTTATCCATTAAATCTATTTCTTCTTGAGAATTAAAATAAGTTTGATACCCAATAGTAGCGTAGTTAAATAAATTATAAGGTTCGTCTAAAATAATTTTTCCAACAAAACTATTGTTTTTCATGGGCTTCGCAGAATCACCCAAATTAAATTTTGAATCTATATTGGCTATATTTACCATAGGCATCAATGCATCATAAGCGCGATAGATTGGATAGGTTAAATCCTGACTTCCACCAATAATTACCGGAATAATACCTTTTGGAATTAATAAAGCCACCGCTGTTTTTAAGGCATAATACGTATCTTCAATAGATTCACCTTTATGAATATCGCCTAAATCGGCAATTTTAGTATGCCAGTTTCCAGGAAAAAGGGCATAAAGTGATTTACGAATCTCGTTTAAATTGAAATCCTCACCTATGTAATGCAAATCATTTCTGTTTTCCAATACACCAATTATGGCTATATCTACACCTTCTAAATCTGTTATGCCGCTTTGGGCAGAATGAATATTAATTTTTCTCCCAAGCGCTTGCGTTGATAATAATTCATTATGAGCTAAAACACTATCCGGTACTGGAGTCAAAAAATTAAAGTTCATTTGCTATTACTTCTTTTTAGTCGTTGCTTTTTTGGTGGCAACTTTTTTAGTTGCCGTTTTTTTTGCAGGTGCTTTCTTTTTGGCTACTTTTTTCTTGGGAGCGTTTTTTTCTATAATGGCTTGTACGTCTTCCAAAGTCATATTAGTAACATCTTCTGATTTTGGTAATTCAATTTTTGTTTTACCTTTTAGAATATTATGCCTTCCCCAACGTGCTTTTTCTATACGAATACCTTCATCTTCCCAATTATGAATAACCTTATCTATTTCCTTTTGAATTTTATCTTCAATAAGTTGAACGATATCAGCATCTGATAAATCATCCCAATCATATTTTTTATTTACGTTAATAAACATATCGTTCCACTTAATAAATGGACCAAAACGTCCTTTACCTTTTTGAACCGGTTTATCTTGATACATATATATAGGTGCATCGGCTTTTTGCTTTTCTTTAATTAAAACAATAGCATCTTCCAATTCCACACTTAATGGATCCGTTCCTTTAGGTAAAGAAACAAACTGCTCACCAAATTTAACATACGGGCCATAACGACCATTATTTACTTCAATAGGTTCTTCTTCATAAGTACCTAAAGATTTTGGAAGCTGGAATAAATCCATAGCCTCTTCAAAAGTAATAGATCCTAATTGCTGATCTTGAGATAAACTTGCAAATTGTGGTTTCTCTTCATCATCTACAGTACCAATTTGAACCATAGGACCAAATTTACCTAAACGCACACTTACTTGCTTTCCTGTTTCAGGATCTTTACCTAAAATACGTTCACCAGATTCGCGATCTGCATTTTCCTGAACATCCACAACTATAGGATGAAAATCCTTGTAAAAATCTTTCATCATTTGCGTCCAGTTCACTTTTCCTTCCGCAATTTCATCAAAATCTTCTTCTACTTTCGCTGTGAAATTATAATCTAAAATGGTTGCAAAATGATTCACTAGGAAATCCGTAACAATAGTTCCAATATCTGTTGGTACTAATTTACCTTTATCAGATCCTACTTTTTCTGAAAGCACTTTACTTTCAACCGTACCATTTTTTAAAGTTAGCAAGGTATATTCACGTTCTACACCATCAACCATTCCTTTTTCAACATAATTTCTATTTTGAATCGTAGAAATTGTTGGCGCATAAGTAGACGGACGACCAATACCAAGCTCTTCCAATTTCTTAACCAAAGCGGCTTCAGTATATCGTGCTGGAGGTCTTGTATAACGTTCAGTAGCTGTTATATAATTGTTTAGCAAGATTTCATTAACCTTCATGGCTGGCAACATACCATCTTGCTCTTCGTCTTCATCATCTGTTCCTTCTAAATATACTTTTAAGAAACCTTCAAATGTAATGACTTCACCATTTGCTGTAAAGTTTTCGTTATGTGTAGACGCATCAATTTTTAAATTGGTACGTTCTAATTCGGCATCACTCATTTGCGAAGCGATAGCGCGTTTCCAAATTAAATCATATAATCTAGATTGATCTCTGTCTATATCTACCGAATGATTTGCAAAATCGGTAGGACGAATAGCCTCATGCGCTTCTTGAGCACCTTTCGCTTTACTCTTATACGTACGTGGTTTACTGAATTTAGAACCATAAGCGCTTTCAATTTCAGCTTGAGCGCCTTTACGCGCTTCATCAGAAAGATTCACACTATCGGTTCTCATATAAGTAATTAAACCCGCTTCATATAGGCGCTGCGCCATATTCATGGTTTTACTTACCGAGAAATACAATTTACGAGCCGCTTCCTGTTGTAAGGTAGACGTTGTAAATGGTGCTGCTGGCGATTTTTTAGCCGGCTTTTTCTCTAATTCACCAATTTTAAAAGTAGCAGTTGCATTTTTTTCTAAAAAGGCTTGAGCTTCTTTCTTGGATTTAAAGTTCTTAGGAAGTTTCGCTTTAAAGGTGTGTCCTGCTTCGTTCGAAAATTCCGCATCAATTCTATAAGATGCTACTGGATTAAAACCTTGAATATCGCGTTCACGCTCTACAATAAGTCTCACAGAAACCGATTGTACACGTCCAGCTGATAATCCACCTTTAACTTTTCGCCATAAAACAGGCGATAATTCGTATCCTACTATTCTATCTAAAACACGACGCGCTTGTTGCGCATCCACTAAATCGTAATCTATACCACGTGGATTTTCAATAGCCTTTTGAATGGCCGTTTTCGTGATTTCATGAAAAACAATACGTTTTGTTTTCGCTTTATCTAAATTTAAAGACTCGGCCAAATGCCAAGCAATAGCTTCACCCTCGCGATCCTCATCACTTGCTAGCCAAACCATTTCTGCTTTTTTCGCTAAATCTTTCAGTTTTTTTACAACTGCTTTTTTATCTTTAGAAACCTCATAAACAGGTTTAAAATCACCTTCTACATCTACACCTAATTCCTTGGAAGGTAAATCAGCTATATGTCCAAAACTGGATTCTACTTTAAAATCTTTTCCTAAAAATTTTTCGATTGTTTTTGCCTTTGCAGGGGACTCCACAATTACTAAATTCTTTGCCATTTCACGTTTTTTAAGGCTACAAATGTATATGAAAAAAAAGACATGAACCTAATTTTTAAAATTTCCTATGCTTTATTTTTCCAATGACACCAATAAAAAACCTGTATTTAAATACTTTTAAATACAGGTTTTGAATATGAAAATATCACTTTTTATAATTATGATACGATATGACTTGTTGGTTCCTTTTCTGGAAAACCAATAACATTTTTATAAATAAGATAAAGCGGATGATATGCAAATGCAGCCGTAAAAAGCAAACCTATTCCGCACAACAGCATTCCAACCATTTGGGATAATACGGAAGAGATTATGATTAAACCAAAAGCTAAAAGCCATTTTTTGTTTCCTAATTTAAAACTAGCTGAAATAATATCGCCAGCAGATAATTCTGGATTAAAAGCAAACATTACGGTGAAAAACGATAGAGGTACAATTACATAAAATATGGGTAACACACACAACATGGCTGCTATAGAGCCAATAAACACCGCTGCTAGCATTAAAATAAATAGTTTTCCTAAATACTTTCCTTTAAAATAATAAAAGAAATCTGCTGTTTGAACAGACTCATTATAATCCAACTGTTTCATGATTCGGTAAAAACCAGCTTGAAGCGCCATAGAAATGACCGAAATAACCATAATTCCTAAAACAAAAAACATAACATAGAGTATTCCTAAACCAGCAAAATAAGCTTGAAGCGCATCAGGGTCTTGATCTCCGGCAGCTGCTTGTGAAATAATAATACCTATTAGGGGTAAATACAATAGGATAATAAGCGGTAAAGCAATTAGCGCAGTAAAAATTTGTAATAAAAATCCTTGCAACCAAGTTTTTTTAAACAATTCAATAGCGTCGTTAAAAATAGTTCCAAAATCTAGCATGGGTGCATTTACGATTTTTTCTAAAATAGAATTCATGGTATTCATAATATTTATAGGTAGATGATTAGTTGCTGAAAGATATCAATTTACAGGTAATTATATACATTGGTAAAAATATTTAATATTATATGACACTTTGTCACAGTGTAAAAAATAATTGTAACTTTGCAAATCAATTGAGTGAACCTGATTTTCAGACACATTTATGGAGAAGATACAAGACGAAAATAAACAAGGACAAACCTTAATTTTAGAGGCTAAAGAAACCAATACACGTAAACTTTTTATTGAAAGTTATGGCTGCGCTATGAATTTTAGCGACAGTGAGATAGTAGCTTCCATTCTATTTAAGGAAGGTTATAATACGACAAATAAATTAGAGGAAGCCGATTTAGTTTTGGTAAACACCTGTTCTATTCGTGATAAAGCCGAACAAACCATCCGGAAACGTTTGCAAAAATACAACGCGGTAAAAAAAATAAACCCAAAAATGAAAGTGGGCGTATTAGGCTGCATGGCAGAACGCTTGAAAAGCAAATTTCTTGAAGAAGAAAAAATTGTTGATCTCGTTGTTGGACCAGATGCTTATAAAGATTTACCCAATTTACTTTCTGAAGTGGAAGCTGGACGAGACGCTATTAATGTGATGCTTTCCAAAGAAGAAACGTATGGCGATATTTCCCCCGTTCGGTTAAACACGAATGGTATTACCGCTTTTGTTTCCATTACACGTGGTTGCGACAATATGTGTACTTTTTGTGTAGTTCCTTTTACACGTGGTCGCGAACGCAGCCGTGATCCTCAAAGTATTTTGGAGGAAGTAAACGATTTATGGAATAAAGGGTACAAGGAAATTACCCTTCTTGGTCAAAACGTGGATAGTTATTTATGGTATGGCGGCGGACTTAAAAAAGATTTTGAGAAAGCTAGCGATATGGAAAAAGCGACGGCTACTAATTTCTGTAAACTATTAGAACTTTGCGCGGAAGCACAACCCCAAATGCGCATTCGTTTTTCAACCTCTAATCCGCAGGATATGACTTTAGATGTGGTAGAAACCATGGCTAAATATAAAAATATATGTAAGCACATTCACTTACCAGTTCAAAGTGGTAGCAACCGTATTTTAAAGGAAATGAATCGTTTGCATACGCGTGAAGAATACATGGAATTGATAACCAACATCAGAAAAATTTTACCAAATTGCTCAATTAGCATGGATATGATTGCAGGTTTCCCAACAGAAACAGAAGCAGATCATCAAGATACGTTGAGCTTAATGGAATTTGTAAAATATGATTTCGCTTTTATGTATTCTTATTCAGAAAGACCAGGAACTATGGCGGGACGAAATATGGAAGATGATGTTCCTGAACCCGTTAAAAAACGCCGTTTACAAGAAATAATTGATGCACAACGTGCTCATGGCCATATAAGAACACAAAATAATTTAGGAACCATTCGCGAAGTATTAATTGAAAAGGAATCTAAAAAATCAGATTTAGAATGGTCAGGACGTACTTCAGAAAACACGGTGGTCGTATTTCCTAAAGAACAGTATAAAGTAGGCGAATTTGTAAATGTAAAAATAAACGATTGTACCACGGCTACGCTTATTGGCGAAGCAGTTGGTTATTCAAACTAGATTTAAACCATGAAATATTCAATCGTACTTTTAGTAGTTTTTTCTTTGTTTTCTTGTTCGTCGGATGACAATCCAATTTATATTAATGAAGAATTAGAAACGCCAATCTTTAAAAATATGCGCAAAGAACGTGTTGATGATAGCGCCACTGAAAATTATTATTTCAATGTATCAGGGGAATTAAATTCTTTTAGTAGCATTGCCACAAATTACTATGACCCTGATAGTTTCATTAATTATTCATACAACACTAATAATCTATTAACAGAATATAAAGAATTTTTCGAAACAGATACCTTAACTTCTATATTAAGTTATTCTAACGGTATTCCTAGCCGTATAGGCCACAGTAAAAACAACGTTCATTACGAATCCGCCATAACCATAAATAATAATGTATTATCTTATATAATCCCCGATTATGAATATTTTGATAGTTTAGACGCGGAAGTAATAATTACCTTTGAAACGGATCAATTAAAGAAAATAATTGAATATCGCATGAATAAATTGGAGCCAGGAAATACAACTATTTATATTTTAACTAATTTTGAATATGATTCTAAAGGGAATTTATCACGTTATGGAAAGGAAATTATGTATGGACGTCATGTCAATGATTCTTTTACGTTTACTTATGATGATTCCATCAACCCTTTTGCTGCATCTCTAAACCAAAATGCCATTCCCCTTATCCTTATGGAGGGATACTACAGAATTAACATCAAAAATTTAGTATTGATTTCACCCAATAACATTATCAGAGACAATTATCATCAAAAAGCTTACAGTTACAAGTATAATATTTTTAATCACCCCTATTCAGGAAACATAATTGAAATACAGACGCAACGAGATTTTGAAACATTAACGTTTACCTATTATTAGCCCTATGGAATCAGTACAAGCAACCAAACAACGTTTCGGCATTATTGGAAACGACCCAACACTTAATCGTGCCATAGAAAAAGCCATTCAGGTAGCGCCAACAGATATTTCTGTTTTAGTTACTGGCGAATCTGGTGTGGGTAAGGAAAGTATTCCTAAAATTATTCATCAATTATCACACAGAAAACACGGGAAATATATTGCCGTAAATTGCGGTGCCATTCCAGAAGGAACCATAGATTCAGAACTTTTTGGTCATGAAAAAGGCTCTTTTACAGGCGCAACAGCCACCAGAAGCGGGTATTTTGAAGTGGCCGATGGTGGAACTATTTTCCTAGACGAAGTGGGTGAATTACCCTTAACAACGCAAGTACGACTTTTACGTGTTTTAGAAAATGGCGAATTTATAAAAGTAGGTTCTAGTAAAGTACAAAAAACCAATGTACGCATTGTTGCAGCGTCCAACGTGAATATGTTTGAAGCCATTAAAAAAGATAAATTCCGTGAAGACTTATACTATCGTTTAAGTACCGTTGATATTCATTTACCACCATTGCGTAACAGGAAAGATGATATTCACTTACTTTTTAGAAAATTTGCTAGTGATTTCGCTTTAAAATATAAAATGCCAACCATTAAGTTAGATGATGACGCGGTGAACGTTTTATTAAAATTTCGCTGGAATGGAAATATTAGACAATTACGCAATGTAGCCGAACAAATTTCCGTTTTAGAGCAAACTAGGGTTATTACTGTCGAAACTTTAAGACAGTATTTACCTTCAGAAAGTAGCCAGTTACCCGCCGTAATTAGCAACACCAAATCGGAAAGTGATTTTAGTAGCGAGCGCGAAATTTTATACAAAGTGCTTTTTGATATGAAAAGCGACTTAAAAGACTTAAAGAAACTCACTATGGAACTGATGAAAACCGGCAACGGGTCTGAAGTTCAGAAGAAAAACGAAGGCCTTATTGAAAAAATATATGGTCAGACGGACGAAGATATGCAGGAAGCTTATGAGGATTTAGAAGTTTTATCCATTGGAGAATCAAATGAAGAAGACACGCTGGATACTTCCCCAGAATTAGTTCCCGACAAATATCATTTTGCTGAAGAAATTGAAGAAGAGGAAACGCTTTCTTTGCACGACAAAGAGTTGGAATTAATAAAAAAATCTTTGGAACGCCATAGCGGAAAACGCAAATTAGCGGCAGCCGAATTAGGCATCAGTGAGCGTACCTTATACAGAAAAATTAAACAATATGATCTGTAATGTATCATAACCCTATATTTATGAAAATTATAAAAATAGTTTTATCCTTGGCAGTTTTAATAACCCTTGTAGGTTGTGGTGCCTATTCGTTTACAGGCGCTTCCATTTCTCCAAATGTTAAAACATTTCAGGTTAATTATTTTCAAAATAATGCTATTTTAGTGGAACCGGGTTTAGATAGGGATTTCACTAACGCACTAACAGATTTGTTAATCAATCAAACCAATTTAAACTTGGTGAAATCAAGTGGCGATTTAATATATGAAGGAGAAATCACCGAGTATCGTATTTCACCAACCACTGCTACAGCTAATAACACCGCTGCACAAAACCGGTTATCAGTAACGGTTAATGTTCGTTTTTTTAATATGAAGAATGAAGAAGATAATTTGGAGCAACGTTTTTCATTTTTCTTTGATTATGCGGGATCAGCCCTACTCACAGGTGCCCAAAAAGACACCGCTTTGGCTGAAATATTTGAGCGATTAACACAAGATATTTTTAATGCAACTTTAGCCAAATGGTAACATGATCACAGCTGCTGAATTTTCTAAAATAATACAACAACCGCAACATATAACGGCCAACCAAACTTCGCAAATAAAAGAAGTTTTGGAAGCCTTTCCTTATTTTCAATCGGCTCGGGCTAGTTATTTAAAAGGTTTAAAAAATAGAGCTAGTGTAAAATATAATCATGAATTAAAAGTAACGGCTGCTTACACAACTGACCGAAGTATTTTATTCGATTTTATTACTTCGGAAGCATTCCTGCAAAATGAAATTTCGCAACACATTAAACAACATTTGGATCATATAAAATCCATGGATGTGGATTCTGAAGATATCTCCGTTGATAAAAGACAGCGAGATGACGCCATTTTAAAACAGCAAATTACCGATACAGAAGGCACATTAGATCCCGAGTTATTTCAACCTAAATTCAGCAGACCTCCTATTGCCCATTTTCAACTTGATGAAAAACTGCCAGTAGAAACCGTTTTTACAGTTGATGAAACGGAGGGAGATTCAAAAACTGTAGACATTACAGAAGTAACAGAAACTCCAGATGGCATATTAAAAATCGGGCAACCTTTGCAATTTGATCATCAGGAAAAACATTCATTTAATGAATGGCTGATGTTAGCCCGTTTTGATCCAATTGAACGCAAAAAAGAAGAAGAAGTCAGTAAAAAAAAAGATGAAAAGTCAACAGAAGAGGCTGATAAATCTGAAATAGAACGTCATAAAAAATTCGATTTAATAGACCAATTTATCAGCAACAATCCCAAGCTTAAACCCAATAAAACACCCGTAAAAAACACCAATATTGCTGACGCGCAAATGATTCAGCCCGAAGCTTTAATGACGGAGACATTGGCACGAATTTACTTGGAGCAAAAGAACTATAAAAAGGCAATTCAATCTTACAACATTTTAAGTTTGAAATATCCAGAAAAAAGTGGTTTCTTTGCAGACCAAATTAAGGCAGTAAAACAATTACAAGAACAAAATAACGAATAACCCATGAGTACGTTTACCATCTTTTTAGCACTAATTGTAGTAGTTGCGTTTTTACTTATTGTAGTAATAATGGTTCAAAACCCTAAAGGTGGCGGATTATCTTCATCGTTTGGCGGTGGTGGAACACAGCAGTTAGGTGGCGTTAAAAAAACAACTGACTTTTTAGACAAAAGTACTTGGACACTAGCAACAATAATGTTGGTGTTAATTTTAGTTTCAAACGTTGCAATTAATAAATCAGGGACTGCAGAGTCTAAAGCTATTGATCAAATCAATACGCAACAACCATCTGTACCTGTTGCACCTGCAGCACCCGTGCAAACTAATGAAAACACAGACCCTCAAAACGATTCTAATTAGAACGTTTTATAAAAAATTAAAAAAGCCAACTTTTCAGTTGGCTTTTTTTGTGCCCAAAAATCTCACCGTGTAATTTTGTCAGTATATAGCTATTGGCACATTTTTAGTACTGTCTTAAGCACTAAACAATTTTATAAATAATAAAACAACATAAAAATGGCATTAAAAATTAAACCATTAGCAGATCGTGTTCTTATTGAACCAGAAGCGGCTGAAACTAAAACAGCATCTGGAATTATTATTCCTGATAACGCCAAAGAAAAACCACAACAAGGTAAAGTTATGGCAGCTGGAAAAGGCACCAAAGACGAGCCTGTGACAGTAAAAGTTGGCGATACCGTACTTTATGGTAAATATGCTGGAACAGAATTAAAATTAGAAGGTAAAGATTACCTAATAATGCGTGAAAGTGATATTCTGGCAATAATCTAATTGCAAATTTTCAAAAACAACAAAAATAAAATTCCAAACATTTTAAATTGAGATACTCGAATTCCTTTTTGGAATTTTAGTCTTTGGGTTTTGGAATTTAAAAATTTTAAAAATAATTTTTCATTATGGCAAAAGACATAAAATTTGATATTGATGCACGCGACGGTTTAAGACGTGGTGTGGATGCATTAGCGAACGCAGTAAAAGTAACATTAGGACCAAAAGGTCGTAACGTAATCATCAGTAGAAGCTTTGGTGCACCACAAGTTACTAAAGATGGTGTAACGGTTGCAAAAGAAATAGAACTTGAAGATCCGCTTGAAAATATGGGTGCTCAAATGGTAAAAGAAGTAGCAAGCAGAACCAACGATTTAGCTGGTGATGGCACAACTACCGCTACTGTTTTAGCGCAAGCCATTGTAAAAGAAGGCCTAAGAAACGTTGCCGCTGGTGCAAACCCAATGGATTTAAAACGTGGAATTGACAAAGCTGTTGCAGCTATAGTTGAAGACCTTGCTAAACAAGCAAAACAAGTTGGAAACTCTTCTGAAAAAATAAAGCAGATTGCATCTATTTCTGCTAATAACGATGAAACTATTGGAGATTTGATCGCTATAGCTTTCAACAAAGTAGGAAAAGAAGGTGTTATTACGGTTGAA
This sequence comes from Bizionia myxarmorum, assembly GCF_008086205.1. Taxonomy (GTDB): domain Bacteria; phylum Bacteroidota; class Bacteroidia; order Flavobacteriales; family Flavobacteriaceae; genus Algorimicrobium; species Algorimicrobium myxarmorum. The sequence continues at coordinate 26,071 of NZ_VSKK01000001.1, forward strand.
GAAGCTAAAGGAACAGATACCTATGTAGATGTTGTAGAAGGTATGCAGTTTGACAGAGGTTATTTATCACCTTATTTTGTTACAGATTCTGATAAAATGGTTGCCGATTTAGAAAATCCATACATTTTATTATTCGACAAGAAAATTTCGAACTTACAAGAGATTCTTCCAATTTTAGAGCCAGTTGCTCAATCTGGAAGACCTTTATTAATTATTGCTGAAGATGTAGAAGGTCAAGCCCTTGCTACTTTAGTCGTAAATAAATTACGTGGTGGATTAAAAATTGCTGCTGTTAAAGCACCAGGTTTTGGAGACAGACGTAAAGCGATGTTAGAAGATATTGCTATTTTAACTGGAGGTATTGTTATTTCTGAAGAACGCGGTTTTTCATTAGAAAATGCCGATTTAACCATGTTAGGTACTGCAGAAACAGTAACAATTGATAAAGACACAACAACTATTGTAAATGGTTCTGGTGACGCTAATGATATCAAAACACGTGTAAACCAAATTAAAGCTCAAATTGAAACAACCACTAGTGATTATGACAAGGAGAAACTTCAAGAACGTTTAGCTAAATTAGCTGGAGGTGTTGCTGTTCTTTACGTTGGTGCTGCTAGTGAAGTAGAGATGAAAGAGAAAAAAGACCGTGTAGATGATGCACTTCACGCTACTAGAGCAGCTGTTGAAGAAGGTATTGTTGCCGGTGGTGGCGTGGCGCTAGTAAGAGCAAAAGGCTTACTTGAAAAATTAACAGGTGTTAATCTAGATGAACTTACAGGGATTCAAATTATAGCACGCGCTATTGAAGCACCTTTAAGAACTATTGTTGAAAATGCAGGTGGTGAAGGTAGCGTTGTAATTGCAAAAGTTCTAGAAGGCAAAAAAGACTTCGGTTTTGATGCAAAAACAGAAACCTATGTAGATATGATGAAAGCTGGAATTATAGATCCTAAAAAAGTAACACGTATAGCATTAGAAAATGCTGCATCGGTTGCAGGAATGATTTTAACAACAGAATGCGCTTTAATTGATATTAAAGAAGATGCTGCTGCTATGCCAATGGGCGGCGGTATGCCAGGTATGATGTAAGTCGAAAAATCTTCGAATTATAAATTTATAGTAAAAACGCCTCAAAAATTTGAGGCGTTTTTTTTTATTTATGTCAGGTTTACATGCCGTTTTCAAACAAAAAAAATGAATTTAAAGGAAAACCGTTTTCTGTTAATTCCAGAAAATATTATATTTCATCCTCAAATACGTAACTGTTAACTTTAATTCAAAAAAATGATTAAAAATTTATTTATTTTATCCCTAATCTTACTTTGCTTTTCCTCTGGAATGGCACAAAATCCAGAATTCGATTTTGTTGAAAAAGCTTATTTAGATTATTTTAAATTAAGGCCTGAAACCATTTACACGCAAATAAATAAAACCAAATATTTAAATTTAGAGGAACTTTGGTTTAAAAGTTACATTTACAATACACATACCCAAAAACCCTATTTAACCACTAGTAACGTTTACGCCAGTATTTATGATGTAGATGGACACTTAATGGATAAACAAATTTACTATGCCGAAGACGGCGTGACTCATGGGAGTTTCAGCCTAAAAGAAAAATATGAACCTGGTATTTACTTTTTAAAGATATCTACCAATTGGATGAAGAATTTTAATGAACCTTATTATAGTTTAGATCAATTTGAAATTTTAGGAGATAGTAGTTCATCAGAATATACTGAAGAAACCACTGAAAAGCACGACTTCCAATTACTACCTGAAGGTGGCCACTTATTATTAAATGCTACTAATAGTATTGGCTTTAAAGCTATGGACGTCAATGGGAATCCACTTCTTATTACCTCTGGAAAAGTATTAGATAGCCAGAAAAACACAGTTTCCACTTTTAAAAGTAATGAATTTGGCATCGGAAAATTTAGTTTATTAATTTCTGAAAACCAGACCTATTCGGTTGAAGCTACTTTGGAAGATGAATCTATAATCAATCAAATAATTCCTAAAGCAGACGTGATTGGTTTAACCATGTCCGTAAATACTTTGAACCAAAATACAGTATTTATAAGTATCAAAACCAACACAAAAACGCTGCCTTATTTGTTAGATAAGTCCTATAATTTATTGATACATAGAGACGGACTTCTTAAAAAAATTGACATTAAATTTAAAGCAGAGACTTTAGAGTATACCATAGCCGTTCCAAAACAAGATTTATATAGTGGCATGAATATTTTAACGGTGTTTAATGAGAAAAACCAAGCCGTTTTAGAACGATTAATATTTCATAAAACTGAAAATTTAATAGAAGATATTTCTTTTTTAGGAAAAGATGTTGGTTATGATTCTACACAAATTCGCTTAATTACCAACAAAAGTAATACTCTTAAAAAAAGCATAAGTGTGTCCGTTTTACCTGCCTTAACTGGAGCCTACAATACCAATAACACCATAACGTCTGGATTTTTACTAAAGCCTTATATTAAAGGACCTATAGAAAATCCGAATGCTTATTTTTTGAATTCTGATAGAAAAACTGATTATAATTTAGACTTACTGCTTATTACGCAAGGCTGGAGTCGTTATGAATGGCGAAATATTTTCTATTCCCCTCAAATAGCGAAATATAATTTTGAAGCCGGTTTCCAACTTCAAGGGAAAATTAATAATGCAGACGCTGAAGATTATAAAGAGGTCGTACTGTTTTCGGCTAAAAATGAATTGATGCTAACTTCAGATGTTAAAGATTCTTATTTCAGCTTTGAAAACTTATCCTTAATGAACAACTCTATCGTTTCCTTAAGTGCTAAAACCAAGAAAGGAAAATTAATAAACCCACAAGTCTATTATAATATATATCCAAACTTTGTTTTAGATTCCATTGAAACTAAAAATGTACTAAAGCAACCCGTAAAAATTACTGGAAAAAACGAGAGTTTTATTTATGATGATTCCATCACCGAACTTGATACTATTATGCTTTCCGTAAAGAAATACGAGAAAAAGGAAAAATTTATGGCAACTGGTGGCGTTAATAATCGCGCAATAGATTTACAAATCATGTATTCTTTTTCCACAAGAATTATAGATGTCATTAGAAGCAATGGTTTTGATGTTATGGAAAGTGGAATTGAAGTTAAAATTCTTTCTAGACGCGGCACGAACCTACAAGGCCAATTGCGACCGCAAATTTATTTGGATGGCATGGTAGTGTCGGATCAGTTAGACTTGATTCAGAATTTAACTGTTGGCGAGGTTGAAGAATTGTATGTTGCAAAAACTGGCTATGGTATGGATGGCGCTGGCGGCACTATTAATATATTTAGAAAAGTAGGTGGGAACTCAAATAGAAAATTCAAGGGTAATTTTAATAGCAACGAAATTAAACTGGGATATTCGGAACCTAAAAGTTACTATTCGCCTTTATATAATACTTCCAAACGTGAAGTTTTTTCAAAATTAGGTGTTTTAAATTGGATTCCAAATGTATCCGCTAATTCCAACGGTGAGTATATATTTAAGGTACCCAATTACTTTTATGATGCTATAAACTTATATATTGAAGGCATGACAGAGGATGGCCGTCTAATTTCGAAAGTGGAAACCATTCAATTAAAATAAAAAATAACCAAATTTGAATTAGTTGTTTAATAGAATTCTATAAGTAGCAAAGCTTTGGTTTAACTGGACTCTTCTACATAAATTTGAAATTGATGAGTTCTTTTTAAGATCGTTTAGATTATTTCCTCTATTGGTTTCATTACTTGAATGCTTTAGTGAATTGCTATTTAGAGAAAGGAAATTAGAACAAAAGCATCTCAAGAAACTGTACTGGTTTTTTGTTTTGCAATCTAGCAATAAATTTTTTATCTGAATTTTCTTACTTATATTTTATTTAAAAACACTATATTCAAATTCATAAACACCTCGTTTACAAATTAAAACGCCAATTATGATTAAGAATTTTCTGCTTTTATGCCTATCCGTGCTTTGTTCTACCTCGGGAATAGCCCAGAACCCAAAATCTGATTCAGTAGAAAATAAATACCTCAATTACTTCAACTTACAACCTGAAACCATTTATACGCAGGTAAATAAATCAAAATATTTAAAATCTGAAGAACTATGGTTTAAAAGTTACATTTATAATACGCAGACTCAAAAACCTTATATAACGACGTCCAATGTTTACGCAAGTATTTACAACGCTGATGGTCAATTAGTAGAGAAGAAAATATATTATGCCGAAAATGGTGTCACCCATGGAAATTTCAACTTAAAAGAAAATTATGAGCCTGGAATATATTTTTTAAAAGTAAGTACCAATTGGATGAAAAACTTTAATGATCCCAATTACAGTTTGCAACAATTCGAAGTTTTAGGATCTGAAACAGATTTTAATAGCGTTGAAAAAACAGATCAGAAATATGATTTCCAACTTTTACCAGAAGGCGGACATTTGTTAGAAAACACTAAAAATACCATTGGATTTAAAGCCAGGAACGCTAATGGAGAACCATTAATTATAAAGTCTGGAAAAGTTTTAGATAGTAAGAAAAACACAATCTCTACATTTGAGAGCAATGAATTTGGTATTGGGAAATTTAGCGTAATCCTTTCTGAAAACGAATCTTATTATGTGGAAGCTACAGTTGACGATGGGTCTATAATTACAGAAAAAATAGCGAAACCTGAAGCAATAGGTTTAGCCTTATCTGTAAATACACTTAACCAAAACATGTTATTTATAATTATAAAAACGAACAAAAAAACATTGCCTTATTTATTAGATAAACCGCACTATTTATTGATTCATCGTGATGGGCTTCTTAAAAAAATTGACATAAGATTTGAGGCCGAAACTTTAGATTACACCTTAGCGGTTCCGAAACAAGAATTATATAGTGGTATGAATATTTTAACGGTTTTTAATGAAAAAGATCAAGCAATATTAGAACGCTTGGTCTTTCATAAGACAGAAAACTTAACGGAAGACATGTCTCTTTTAGGTAAAAAGGTCGGAAATGATTCTACACAAATTCGCTTAAAGTCTAGCAAAGCAAACAGACTTAAAAAAACAATAAGTGTATCGGTTTTACCAACGTCTACAGAATCCTACAGCAGCAATAATACCATTATTTCTGCATTTCTATTGAAACCCTATATAAAAGGAGATATTGAAAACGCGAGAGCCTATTTTACAAGTAATGATAGTAAAACAAATTATAATTTAGATTTATTGCTTCTTACACAAGGTTGGAGTCGCTATGAATGGCAAGACATTTTCAATAAACCGCAAATTGATAAATATGCTTTTGAAGCTGGTTTTCAATTACAAGGAAAAGTTGATGATGAAAATGTTAGTGATTTCAAAGAAATGGTACTTTTCTCACCAAAAAACGAAATCATGTTGACGGCAGATGTAAAAGATTCGTTGTTTAGTTTTGATCGTTTATTTTTAACCAATGATGCCATCTTATCTTTAAGTGCTAAAAACAAAAAAGATAAATTAATAAATCCTAAAGTTTATTATAATCTGTATCCAACCTACATTGTGGACTCCATTAACACAGAGAAGGCAAAGAAGAAGCAAATAAAATTAGTAGTTAACAACACTGATTTTATATATGATGATTCTTTTACAGAATTAGACACCGTTATGTTGGATGTTAAAAAATATGAGAAAAAAGAAAAATTTATGCCGACTGGTGGTGTTAATAATCGCAACATAGATTTAAAAACGGTTTATTCCTTTTCCACTAGAATACTAGAAGTAATAGGGAGTAACGGATTTGATATTATAGATAGAGGCGGAGAAAACATTACAATTTTGGCTAGACGGAGCCCAAATTTACAAGGAAGGTTAAGCCCGGAGGTATATTTAGATGGCGTTCTTGTTTCAGGCCAGTTATACCTGATTTTTCATTTAACAGTTTCCGATGTTGAAGAATTATATATTGCGAAAACTGGTTATGGAATAGATGGTTCAGGTGGAACTATAAATATATTTAAAAAAGGTGGAGGAACCTCTAAAAGTAGACTAAATAGCAACTTTATTAGTAACGATATCAAAATTGGGTTTTCTGCACCTAAAAGCTACTACTCCCCTTTATACAATACTTCCAAGCGTGAAATATTTTCTAAATTAGGTGTTTTAAATTGGATTTCTAATGTAGAAGCTAATGAAAATGGTGAGTTTGTTTTTAAGGTACCAAACTACTTCTATGAGTCCGTAAACCTTTATATTGAAGGCATGAGTGAAGATGGCAGTTTGATTTCGAAAGTTGAATCTATTCAATTAAAATAACCTAAAAGTAAAAGAGAATTAGTTGTTTATTAAGTCTTCAATAGTAAGTAACGCTTTGGCTTCATCGGCTTCTTCTACGTAAATTTCAATCTGACCTAAAATTCCAGGATAGGAAGAATCGGACTTATTGATTTCGAAATATGCAATCTGCGCTTCATCTAATGCATTTTTAACACCCGAAGCCTGCACTTGGGAATTGCTATATAATATTAACTTTCTGGACATAGTTTTCTTTTTTTAAATGATAAGTAAGTTAGTTATTTAAATGGAAATAATCCCTATTAAAGTTTCAACATAACCTGAAATTTCCTAACTCATTAATTCTTGCTTAAAAAAAGTTTTTATAAGTAAGACCACATCAGGAATAGTAAGAACATTATGTGAATTATAATACTGACTAAAAATATTTTCCGTTTAAACCTATATAAGGCGAGGCATAAAGAAATACCTGTCAAACCAGCCAATAAAATATTTAGAGGCGTTATATCTTCGGTTAAAATAAACAAGTCTAAAAAAACCTGAACTCTTTCTTGATGACCAGAATAAGTATTTAATATCCATAACCACAACAGGGAATAGTAGACATTCAGGATTGTTATGAACAGAATATATATATTTTTTATCTTCATTTTTTCTCTAGGTTCAACATGTAACTTTCACTGTATTTTTTAAAGATAAAAAAGTTAAAAGGCACATAAAAAAACCCAAACGAGTGGTATGGGTTTTTTTGTAACTAATTTAGAGAATATTACTTCTCTTTGTGGTCTTCTTTGACCACATCATCTCTATATAAACAACAGGCATGAAGACTATTGTAAGCAACATCACTTGCTACTATTTCTTTCGTATCATGACCAACATCCGCAATACTTTGATTAATAGTTTTTAAATCTGTTTTGCGGGCATCATAAATCAATTTTAATTCATGAGTTTCAACGCTCCATACAGCCGATTTCACACCTTTAGTTCTAATACAAGCCTTCTCTATACGTTCTTTACACATAGTACAAACGCCGTCCACTTCTATAGATGCTCTGGCGTTTTTATCTTGTGAAAAAGCCATTAAGCCAAAAAGCATTATAAATACAATTCCTAATTTTTTCATTTTCTTGTTTTTATGAATTCTGCAATGGCAGAAATTCTATTATTATATATAATTCTTAATTAATTTTAAATCGTAATCCCGCATAATACATACTACCAAAAACAGGACCGTAAACAAATGTGGAATCAAAATTCGCTCCAAAAGGATCATCTGCGGCTAAAATAGGATTGTCCTGGCGCACATTTGTTACGTTTTCGCCACCTAAATATACTTCAAATTTAGGTGAAAATACTTTGGTTACTTGCAAATTTAAAGTTCCTACGGTTGGTGTATAATCTGGTAATTGATATACTAACGGATTGCTTCGTGTTGATGAAAATCGTTGTTTTCCTAACCAGTTATAAGTAGCATCGAATTTCCAATGCGCACCTTTGTCTTTCAAATTCGTTTCATAGCCTGCATTGGCAAATAAACGATGTTTAGGTGTTAATGGATTTTCTAACTTACCAGTTTGATAGGTCGTTTTTACATCATAAAACTTATAGGCCAAGCGTAAATCAAAATCTTTGAATAGGTTATACCCAATTTCTGCTTGAAAACTATTGGCATAACTTTCGCCTTCTAAATTATAGAAGCTTACAGCCAACGGATTTTCATAATCTACAACAATTTGATTTTTAAAATTAGTGCGGTAATAATCGATAATTAAGTCGCCCTTTTTACCAAACAAATTAAAGCCTTGTAAAAAAGAAACACCATAATTCCATGCAATTTCTGGGTCCAATCCGTAAATATCGCCGCCTGTATTTAAAATATTGATAGTTCTAGACGTGGCAAATATTTGCTGATTTTCAGTAAAAATATTGGCGCTTCGTTTTCCGCGTCCAATAGATGCTCTAAAAGCAGATTTCTCCCATGGCGTATAGCGTAGATGCAATCTTGGTGTTACAAAAAACCCAAATAAATTATGCTGATCTACGCGTATTCCAGCCGTTAGGTTCAGATTATCTAAATTGTCATAATTATATTCAAAAAAAGCACCAACAGAAGATTCAATTCGCTTATAATCTTGCGTGTTTACCATTTCATCATAATCATCATAAGCGTAGGTTAAACCCGTTTTAACTTTGTGTCGCGTATCACCAATTAACGTGTTGTAAATAACATTTGCATATAAACTATTGTGAACAATATCATATTGATTCAAGCCAAAATACGAATCCTGATCATGTCTACTAAACGCGGTTTGCACGCCAATACTTTGATAAGGTATTTCGGGATTAACATAGCCTAATTTTGCGGAAACCTCAAAACGTTCGGTATTAATTTTGCTTCCCCAAGCATTGGTAGTGCCCTTATCGGTGTTTGGATTGAAATTTATTTCACCCGATTGTTTGGCATCATTTAAATACTTCAAATTAATAAAACTAACAAAGCCCTTTTCTGGATTCGTGTATTGCCAACGATTCATTAAATTAATTTGATCGTAGATTGGCATATCCATAAAATTATCACCGTTATTATCATGTTTCTTATTCTGCGTACTACCGTGAACATATAAACCAGTATCCCATCTATTACTTACTTTAGTGTTAAAATGGGTGTTTAATTCCAAGCGTTCATTACTTCCGCCATATAAATTAACGAAGAGTTTTTTATCGGTTGATGGTTTTACCAATTCCGCATTTATTTGCCCTGCAATGCTTTCATAACCGTTTACAACACTTCCAGCACCTTTAGTTATTTGAATACTTTCTACCCAAGTTCCTGGAATAAAACTTAAACCATAAGCTTGAGCTGCGCCACGAACGGATGGAATATTTTCAGTAGCAATTAAAATATAAGGTGTTGTTAAACCCAACATTTTAATTTGCTTTGTTCCTGAAACCGCATCAGCAAAGTTGACATCAATTGACGGATTGGTTTCAAAACTTTCAGATAAATTACAACAGGCTGCCTTTAGCAATTCGTCACTACTTACCATCATAACATTGGCCGATTGTAAATAGGACTTTGCTGTGGCTTGCTTTCTAGAGGTTACTATAACCTCATCTAAATTGCTAGTTGATTGCAGAAAATGTAGGATAGGTTTGAATGAATTTACAGTTAAGGTATCCGTTTTATAGCCAACATAACTAACAACGAGTTTCTTATAATCAGGTTGATACGGAATGGTGAATTTTCCATCAAAATCCGTAACTGCTCCAACTGCCGTGTTTAACCAATACACATTGGCACCCGTTATAGGAGTTTCTTTTTTTTGTTCATTTACTTCTAAAATAACACCTTGAATCTCGTTTTGTGAAAAACTAACAAAAGGCAAAAGGCCTAAAATAATTAGCAGCTTTTTCATATTTTAAAACGTTTAAAAATATGAGACTTTTCTTTTTTTGAAATGGTGTATGAACCGGAAAGCGCATCTTGAAGAATAGCCATTTCCACCTTTTTGTTCATGGTGATTTTTGCTTCGGCAGTTTCAAGATTTATGTTTACAGCATCAATAGCTTCCAATTTAAGTAAAGCTTCTTCAACTGATTTTTTACAGCCACTGCAAGTCATACCCGAAATAGTATATGTATCTATCATTATATAGTGATTAAAATTTAACGAATTTGTGAGTCGCATTCACAGCCATTCAGCATGTGAACACAAAATATATACACCGTTTTCAAACTAAAAAAAAGTCTAAAAAAGTAGCGTTAAAAAAAATCAAATAATGAAAACCTGATCCAGAATCTGTATATCTGCAATCAAATTAGGGGGAGAATAATTTTGATGAGGCACAACCAATTCTGGAAGTCCTTCAAATAAATTTAAATACGAATAGGTTAATGTGCTTAAAAAAAGTTGATGATCAAAATCTAAATCTTGTAATGCCTTCACACTTAATTCATCTTGACCTTTAATAATGTCCAAGATGTCTTTACAGCAATCCACTGCTGTTTTCACTTCCGCATTATCAGGCGTGCATTTTTCAGCAGAATTAAAAATAGACGTGTCAATTAAAACATCACCACAGAAATGTTTTTCAACCGTAAAAGAAACGGTTGAAAACAAGACTAATAAAGCCATGTTCGCAGAAAACACTTTATGCACCATTTTTTTTAACACAGTTCAAATTTACAAAAAATACATGATAAACTATAGTGTAAAATAAAGATTATCCTTGTAAGCGCTTTTTATAATAGTAAAATGCTGGAATCAATAACAGCAAAATAAGCGGCTGAATTAAAAAACGTCGTAAATTAAAAAAGAGGTAATAATCCTCCTGATCCGGATGAATTACAAAATAAAGAAAAAGTGCAATAAGAATTATGTAAGCAAACCCATAAATAATGGCCGAAAATTTAACAATACCAAAATCTTTAAACAACGCGAATAAAATACCTAAAGACAAAACAGTATTTAATAAATATCGCAGGCTGGTGAAGGCTGTTAATTTTAAAACTTCGCGTCTTGGTGAATCGATGTACAAATAATCATTTTGAAAAAACGTGAGAAATGGATCGTAGAATAGCTGCTCTTCATAAACCCGAATCAAAACGAGTAAAACACCTAAAAAACCGACGGATATATAGGATAATGCTTTATTCATTTTTTGGAAGCTATAAACGAAAACCGATTAACCCAAATTACCCAAAGCAAACAAACCATTCCATAAATAATAGCGGGAAAAATTACGGTGTGCAAAATATCTTTACGCCAAGGATAATGATATAAACCTATGGAAAGTATCACCACACGAACCAAATTGGCCACATAAAGTAAAACACTTCCTGCCAAAATATAAATGGCCGTAATTTTAAAGCGTCCCGAAAACCCTAGAATAAAGGAAATAAATAAAATTATGACGCTTATAGAATTGCAACCTTCAATAACCCGAGCTACAAATTTGTCATTAATTATAAGCTTCATAGAAGCTTCTTTAGGGTGCGGAATCACTTCTGAATTATAACCCAATGTTTCTAACATATCGGCGCTTTGTTGCGCTACCAAATGCGTCATATAATCCGGGTAATATTTTTCTCCCGTTGAAAGTTCTAAATAAAATGAATATGAAAAAGTTAACACCGCATAAACCACCAAAAATGTGATAATAAACTTCAATACGGACTTATATTTCACAAGTAATTTTTTCACTATAAATTTTTAAGGATTTCACTGTTAAAGTTATTCAAATTGTCTGTTAAAAATCACTGCAATTTAAATACTTTTACCGAAACTTTGATAACTAATGACACTTCAAGAATTAAAACCTGCTGTTACTGCTATTGTTGAGCAAACTGAAAAAACCGTAAACCAAAGACTATTAGAGGTTTGCGCTCTTTTAGAACATAGAGTTCCCTATTACAATTGGGTTGGTTTTTATTTTAAAAATGGCGATAAAAATGAACTAAAGCTAGGCCCTTACGTTGGTGAACCTACAGATCATGTAATTATTCCTTTTGGAAAAGGTATTTGCGGCCAAGTTGCTATTAGCAATAAAAATTTTGTGGTGCCGGACGTTTCTGCTCAAGATAACTATATTGCCTGTAGTATTACTGTTAAAGCTGAAATTGTCGTGCCAATTTTTGTCAATAATCAGAACATTGGACAAATTGATATCGATTCAAATACAGCAGATCCTTTCACAGATATGGACGAACGTTTTTTGGAGTTTGTATGTAAAAAAGCAGCTTCAATTTTATAGTTGTTAATAACTTCTTTTTTAAGTTGAAAAACAGTGGTGTTTTATGCAAAAACACAACCGCTTTTTTTAATGTATTTGCCTACTTTTGCACCCATAAAACAACACAACTGAAATGAATACTACAAAAACTATTAAATCGGCCTTAATTTCTGTTTTCAGTAAAGACGGATTAGCGCCTATTGTAAAAAAATTACACGAACAAAACGTTACTTTATATTCCACAGGTGGCACTGAGAAATTCATTAAGGATTTAGGCATTCCTGTTGTTCCTGTTGAAGATGTAACCTCCTACCCTTCTATTCTTGGTGGCCGCGTAAAAACATTACATCCTAAAGTTTTTGGTGGTATTTTAAACAGACAAAACAACGAAAGTGATGTGGCTGAATTAGAAGAATTCGGTATTCCTCAAATTGACCTGGTAATTGTAGATTTATATCCATTTGAAAAAACAGTCGCTTCGGGAGCTAGCGCCCAGGATATAATTGAAAAAATTGATATTGGCGGTATTTCTCTTATTCGAGCAGCCGCTAAAAATTACGCTGATGTAGTTTGTGTTGCTTCAGTTAACGATTACAAGGAATTTTTAGAATTATTAGAATCTAAAAATGGCGAAACATCTGAAGAAGACCGTAAACGTTTTGCGGCTAAATCTTTTAATGTTTCATCTCATTACGATTCGGCTATTTTTAATTATTTCAATCAAGATAAAGAAATAGCAAGTTTCAAATTAAGTGAAACGGATGGTCAAACATTGCGTTATGGCGAAAACCCACATCAAAAAGGTTATTTCTTTGGCGATTTTGATGCCATGTTCACCAAACTTCACGGAAAAGAATTAAGCTACAACAACTTATTAGATGTAGATGCTGCTGTGAATTTAATGAACGAATTTAAAGGTGAAGCACCAACGTTTGCTATTTTAAAACACAATAATGCTTGTGGTTTTGCACAAAGAGATACGGTGAAATCAGCGTATACAGATGCATTAGCTGGCGATCCAGTTTCGGCATTTGGTGGAATTTTAATTAGCAATTCGGAAATTGACGAATCAACAGCAAATGAAATTCATAGTTTATTTTGTGAAGTTGTCATTGCGCCTTCATATTCTGAAACCGCTTTAAACGTTTTAAAAGGTAAAAAGAATCGTATTTTATTAATTCAAAATGAAATTGAATTGCCAAAAACTACGGTTAGAACCTGTTTAAATGGTGTTTTAGTTCAAGATCGCGACGGTTTAACAGACAGCATTGAAAATTTAACCTATGCTACCAACAATAAACCAAATCAAAGTGAGTTAGAGGACTTGATATTTGCATCAAAAATCTGCAAGCATACCAAATCCAATACAATTGTGCTAGTTAAAAACAAACAATTATGTGCAAGTGGAACTGGACAAACAAGTCGTGTAGACGCTTTAAATCAAGCTATACATAAAGCACAATCTTTTAAATTCAATTTAAAAGGATCTGTTATGGCTAGTGATGCCTTTTTTCCGTTTCCAGATTGTGTTGAAATAGCAGATAACGTAGGGATTTCAGCAGTAATTCAACCAGGAGGATCTATAAAAGATGAATTAAGTGTGGACTATTGCAATGCTCATAATGTTTCTATGGTATTTACAGGAACACGTCATTTTAAACATTAAAATCCTCACTAAGGTGGGATATCATGAGAATCTCTCGGGAATCTCTTATAATATTTAAAGCCACTTTTCATCAGCATTTTCAGTTAGTGTGAAAAGTGGTTTAACAACAAGAAGTTGTAAGAAAATAATTATAAATAAAAAAAACTCAAAAAGAATACCAATCATAATAATTGCCTAAACTTTTATTACATTTACAAGAATTGATTAACAACCCTTTAATACACCTCTGAAACGCATGGGATTTTTTGACTTCTTAACCGAAGAAATTGCCATAGATTTGGGAACTGCAAACACACTAATTATTCACAATGATAAAGTAGTTGTAGACAGTCCATCTATTGTTGCACGCGATAGAATTTCTGGAAAAATAATTGCTGTTGGAAAAGAAGCCAGCTTAATGCAAGGTAAAACGCATGAAAACATAAAAACAGTTAGGCCACTGAAAGATGGTGTAATTGCGGATTTTGATGCCAGTGAACAAATGATTAGTATGTTCATTAAAAATATTCCTGCTTTAAAGAAAAAATTATTTCCGCCATCTTTGCGTATGGTTGTTTGTATTCCTTCAGGAATTACAGAGGTTGAAATGCGTGCTGTAAAAGAATCTTGTGAGCGTGTTAATGGTAAAGAAGTCTATTTAATACATGAACCTATGGCCGCGGCTATTGGTATTGGCGTAGATATTATGCAACCTAAAGGGAACATGATTGTTGATATAGGTGGTGGTACTACTGAAATTGCTGTCATAGCTTTAGGCGGCATTGTTTGTGATAAATCTGTTAAAATTGCAGGTGATGTTTTTACAAACGATATCATTTATTACATGCGTACACAACATAACTTATATGTGGGTGAACGTACAGCTGAAAAAATAAAAATTCAAATTGGTGCTGCTACTGAAGATTTAGAATTGCCTCCAGAAGACATGAGTGTTCAGGGTCGTGATTTACTAACTGGGAAGCCAAAACAAGTGCAAATTTCCTACCGTGAAATTGCTAAAGCATTAGATAAATCTATTTTACGAATTGAAGATGCTGTAATGGAAACATTATCTCAAACACCTCCAGAATTAGCTGCCGATATTTATAATACCGGTATTTATCTTGCAGGTGGAGGTTCTATGTTACGTGGTTTGGACAAGCGTTTGTCTCAAAAAACAGATTTACCAGTATATATTGCTGAAGATCCATTACGTGCCGTTGTTCGTGGAACAGGAATTACATTGAAGAATTTATCGAAATTTAAAAGCATTTTGATAAAATAGCCATTTAGGTCATGCAACAAATCATTAAATTCTTTTTAAGAAACAAAACTTTTTTGTTGTACTTATTCCTGCTTTCTATTGCCATTGTTTTCACCATTCAATCGCATTCATATCACAAAAGTAAATTTATAAACTCGGCTAATTTTGTTACGGGAGGCATTTATAATTCCACAAATAATTTGTCCATTTATTTTAGTTTAAAATCGCAAAATCTACTTCTACAGGAAGAAAATGCGCGTTTAAGCTCCATAGTTTATACACCTAATGACACCGTAAATGGTAGTTTCATTACAGACACAATCTATTCAGGCGTTAACTATAAATTTACGCCAGCACAGGTTATTAAAAATAGTTATTCAGCAACAAACAACGTGTTACTTATAAATCGTGGAAAACGTGATAGTTTAAAACAGGATTTCGGTGTTATTACTCAAAAAGGAATTTTAGGTATTGTAGACAGAACGAGTAATAAATTCGCAACCGTTTTATCTATTTTAAATACCAATATTAAAATTAGTGCTCAATTAAAAAACACCAATCATTTTGGATCTTTAATGTGGGATACTAAATCGCCTCAAGTTGTTCAATTACATGAAATTTCGAAAATTGCACCTTTAAAAAAGGGTGATACGATTGTTACTTCCGGACGTTCTATAATTTTCCCGAAAGGAATTCCTGTAGGAACCATTAAAGATTTCAGATTGGATTCTGCCGAAAATTTCTACACCGTAGACATTCAACTTTTTAATGATATGACCAACATAGAATATGTTTACATCATTGAAAACGTTGATAAAAGTGAGATAAATAGCCTTATAAAACCAAGCAATGAATAATACGGCAATCTCATTTAGCGTTCAGTTTATTGTGCTTATGCTAGCGCAAGTTTTGGTATTAAACCATATCAACTTTTTGGGACATATTAATCCGTATTTATACGTTTTGTTTATACTTTTATTTCCCATTAATAACAACCGTTTGGTTTTTCTGTTAATTAGTTTTGCTTTAGGGCTTGGTATCGACATTTTTTCAGATTCTGGAGGCGTACATGCTGCCGCCGCTTTAAGCATTGCTTTTATTAGACCAGTTGTGCTTAAGTTTTGTTTTGGCTCCGTTTATGAGCATCAAACTATCAAATTTAAAAATGTGGATTTTGGCGCGAAAGTTATTTATTTTATCATCTTAATCGTTATTCATCATTTTATACTTTTCGCGCTGGAAATTTTTAACTTAAGAGATATAATTTTAGTCCTTCAAAAAACGTTATTCTCAAGTATATTCACTATTATACTTTGTTTAATGGCAACCATCATATTCAGTAGAAAAACCTAATGCGACAATTTTTACTCTTTTTTATAATTATCCTTGTAGGTCTTACCTTTATTGGAAGACTCTTCTATTTGCAAGTTTATACAGCAGACGGCTACAATATTCTGGACGATAATGCCATTAGAAAGGTTTATGATTACCCAAAACGTGGCTTTGTTTATGACAGGGATAATAATCTTCTAGTAGGAAATCAGCCTTCTTATGATGTCATGGTTATTCCGCGTGAAGTTAAGCCGCTAGATACTTTAGAATTTTGTTCACTTTTAAAAATCACCAAAGAACAATTTATAAAAACCTATAAACGCGCTTATAACTATTCGCCCAGATTACCTTATGTTTTTGTAGCGCATCTTTCCAAAGAAGATTATGCCGTTTTACAAGAAAAAATGCGAAAGTATGAAGGTTTTTATATTCAAAAACGATTATTGCGTGATTATCATACAGCAGTGGGCGCCAACGTTTTAGGATTCATTGCAGAAGCGAGTCCAAGCCAAATTGAAGAAAACCCCTATTATAAAATGGGTGATTTAATTGGAAAACAAGGCGTGGAATTATCTTATGAAAAAGAACTGCGCGGTGTAAAAGGTATTAAATTCATTCAAAAAGATCGCTTCAACAGAGATATTGGCCCCTATCAAGATGGTGCTTTTGATACTATTCCGAAACCAGGAAAAGATATCACCATTACCATAAATCAAAAGCTGCAAGATTATGGTGAGTTATTAATGACCAATAAACGTGGAAGTATTGTAGCTATTGAACCTAGTACCGGAGAAATTTTAGCGCTTATTTCAGCCCCATCTTATGATCCTAATTTATTAGTAGGCAGAAAGCGTTCAGCGAATTACACCAAGTTATATCGGGACAGTGTGCATTTACCACTGATAGACAAAGGTCTGTTGCGGGTTCATGAGCCGGGTTCACCATTTAAAGTTATTGTTGCATTAACTGCTTTACAAGAAGGCGCCATTACACCACAAACTAACGTGTTTTGCTCGGGCGTTTATAGATACGGCCGTCGTGGAACTATGGGATGCCACTGTGGTGGAGGAAACCGCGATTTAATAACTGGTATTGCTAAATCCTGTAACTCCTATTTTGCAACGGTATATAGAAAAAGTGTCGATTTTTTTCCTAATGCTAGCAAATCCATGGACATTTGGAGCGACCATGTAAAAAGTTTTGGATTAGGGCAGTATTTAGGTACTGATTTACCTATCGGGAAAAAAGGAAATATTCCGGACGGTGCCTATTATGATAAATGGTATCCCGATTTTAATTGGGGTTCTACAACTATTATATCCAATTCCATTGGACAAGGTGAAATTTTAGTAACGCCCATTCATTTAGCCAATATGACTGCCGCAATAGCCAACAGAGGATTTTACTTTACACCTCATATTATAAAAAGTATTGAAAGTCAGGAAAAGGATCCGAAATTTACAACACCGAATTACACAACAATAGATAAAAAATATTTTGAACCCGTAGTTCAAGGCCTTTTTGATGTTTATGAAAACAATGGAACAGCCCGATCTTTGCGCGTTCCAGGGATAGAAATTTGTGGAAAAACAGGAACTGCCGAAAACTTTGCCATCATTCAAGGAAAGCGCACGCAGCTGTCCGATCACTCTTTATTTATTGCATTTGCCCCTAAAGATAACCCAACTATTGCCATTGCCGTATTTGTTGAAAATGGCCATTACGGTTCTACTTATGCTGGTAGAATAGCTAGTTTAATGATTGAGAAATATATCAATGATAACATTTCAAGAACCGATTTAGAAAACTGGATTTTAGCCCATAGTTTGGAAGATGAATACTTAAAACCTTTTTCTGGAACACCTTTCAAAATTAACAGAGAAGCTGGTTATCAAGTTATTTCTCCAGAAGAATTAGAAATATTAAAAAGCCAATTAGTTAAAAAGCTATAGTTTTTATGACAAGAGAGACCAATAGGTATTTTAAATTTGATTGGATTACCATCGTCTTGTTTTTGATGTTAACCGGTTTTGGTTGGATGAATATTTTGTCCGCTTCTCATATGGGCGACACCATTGATTATACCGATTTTTCGCAACCATACGGCAAGCAACTTTTGTTTATTTGTTTAACCGTAGGGCTAATTGTCATTATCCTTTCATTAGAATCGAAATTCTATGAACGTTTTTCCAGTGTCATTTACATTATCTCCATGCTTTCCATGTTGGGTTTATTTGTATTTGGGAAAAATGTAAATGGCGCCACTGCTTGGTATGGAATAGGCGGCATGACCATACAACCTAGTGAATTTGCCAAAGCGGCCACAGCTCTTGCCATAGCCAAACATTTAAGCGATTTACACACGGATTTAAAGCTCTTTAAAGATCAAATTAAAGCCTTTATCATTATAGCTATTCCAGCAGTTTTAATATTGCTACAAAATGACACGGGAAGTGCCATTGTTTACGTGGCATTCATTTTCGTTTTTTATAGAGAAAATCTACCTAAAGCATACTTGGTTTTTGGCGTTCTTTTAACCTTAATTACTTTGAGTTCCTTGAAGTTTGGAGACATAGCTACGAGCATCGTGGTTGTCATTTCTATTCTAACTTATCATTTTACTAGACGTAAAAAACCAGCGATTTTAAAAACGCTTTTAGCCTTAATTGCTTGTGTAATTTTAAGCTTTGGTGTTGATTTTTTATATGATAATATTCTGCAAATCCATCAAAAAGATCGGATTAGCTTATGGTTAAGACTAGAAAAAGATCCATTGAAATTGCAAGAAATGCAGCGCGATATTTTGTATAATTTATACGAATCTGAAAAGGCTATTAGTTCGGGCGGATTAACTGGAAAAGGCTATTTGCAAGGCACTAGAACAACAGGTAAATTTGTTCCGGAACAACATACAGATTACATTTTTAGTACCGTTGGTGAAGAATGGGGTTTTGCGGGAACTGTTTTCGTGGTGGTAGCTTTTGTGCTACTCTTGCTGCGTATTCTGCATTTGGCAGAACTTCAAAAGCTACAATTTAGTCGGGTTTATGGTTATAGCGTTGCGGCCATTTTATTTTTCCATTTCTTAATTAATATAGGAATGGTTATGGGCTTAATTCCCACCATTGGTATACCACTTCCATTTTTTAGTTACGGTGGCTCTGGACTTTGGGGTTTCACTATTTTATTGTTTATTTTCATAAAATTAGACTCCAACCGGATTAATGAGTGGTAATAATTTATCATTTCAATTATTCTCTTAAAATTCGCCCAAACTACCAATAATAAATGGTGAATTTAATAACCTAAAATCTTTCATACCTTTTAAGCAAATTAGCTATTCTTAACTTGTTTCCGCTTCCTTACACTTATTAATAAAAACCCATCTAAAGCATTCAAATCCCATAAGACAATGTTTTCTAGGTGATTAAAAATAATTTAATTTGTCGTTTTAATTATTTTATCAATTAAATATGTATCTTTAATTTCCATCCGATAGTTTTCAGAATAGCAAAAGTTAAATATTACTTGTAATATTCATAATCGTTTTAATAATCTTTAAATGTAGGTTCCTATGAGAAAACTTTTACTATTTGCGTTGTGTTTGCTATGTTTTACTTTTGCAAAAGCTCAAGATGAAGAAGAGCAACCTGATTACTCACCATTTGATGACGGTAAGTTTTTACCAGATAAAATTCAGAATCCTCTTGCCAATATAGTTAATTTACCTATTAGCTATCAGCTCTCTTTTGGAGATGATTACGCAAATGTCTTAAATCTAGAACCCAGCATTCCCATTCTTATAACTAAAAAGTGGATGATGGTAACAGAAACAATTATTCCCATTTTGAGCATGCCCACAGTATCCGGTTATAATAGTGGACTTGGAAATATTCGTTTTATTACCAGCTTGACCACGGTTAAACAAACCGGCTTTAGTTGGGGAATTGGTCCGGCATTTATGCTTCCCGCAGTTAAAGAGTCATTAGGAAATAACAAGTTTTCTATTGGACCTTCTTTAGTGGCTTTAAAACAAACATATGGTTTCACCTACGGATTAGCAGTTCAGAATTATTTTTCAGTGGTAGGTTCTAGTACTAAAGCAGATGTTAATATCTTATATGCTGAAATTATCCTATCTAAAACCTTTTCAAAAGATTGGTATGTATACTCGAATCCACAAATTACAGCGGATTGGAATGCAGATAGTGACAATCAATGGACGGTTCCTTTAGGTCTTGGAATTGGCAAGTTGGTTAACCATCGGTATCTGCCACTCAATTTAAAAGCTGGTTTTTACCGATACATTGCAAACCCTATGGATGCAGATTGGTTAATACAAGCGCAGGTTTCGTTCTTAATAAACACAAAATAACGCCTAATTAATAATCGTCTTAAACCCATACATTCAAAGAATTAACTGGCTTAAAAATGGGAGAAAAGGTTTAGACCTTCCTCCTATTTTTTAAGATCTAATTTTTCAGCAAAATAATCGCAGAAATCTTTCATGGTAGCCGTCATTTTATCATCTTGAGTGGCTCTACTAAACGTATCGCTCATGGCTACTAAAGTTTGGTGAAAGAATATTTTCATTTCATCAACAGGCATATCCTTCGTCCATAAATCAATACGAAGTGATTCTTGCTTATTACTGTCCCAAACAGATAATAACATGGCTTTTGCCTCTTCGTTATCAATTCCGCCATCTGGTGCTGTCCAATTTAATTTTTCAGGAACACGGTTTTCATCTAATTCAACATGAAGTTCTATGGTTGATTTTATGTTAGCCATTATCTTTCGGTTTATATTTACTATTATTAAAAATTTCTAAAGGTTCTGTGGAAAGCATCTTTTTTAAAGACACCGCGTTATTATCCATATAGGATTTCACTATTTGCCAGCCCATATATTGTCCAATTCTACCTGGCGATTCATTATCTACTTGCTCTAAATAAAATTTAGAAAATGGCGCTGGGTTAATAAAACGTGATGGTAATTTGGCATTGGTATCATAAAGTAATTCTTCACCTATAAAATGATTCCATATAAACCATTCATTTTCTTGAGACCATTGGATTTGTGCATTTGTATAACCAATTTTTTCAGCATCGCTTACAAATGGAATCATCATGTCTTTAAAATAAAGCTGCTTCCCGTAATAAATCATTTCATCCAGTAAGCTTTTTCTAGCAGATTGAAAAATATATTTTTCGGCATAAGCGCCTGCCAAATCCACAACAATTTGATTCCTTTCAAAATTAGTCTTTAAATAATTCTGGATGCCTAAATAAAATTCATGATCCTTTCCTAAATACGTATCAATGGAAATTAAAACGATAGTATCCGTTGCAATAACTTTATTCCTATAATCTACATTAGAAGTGGATGTGATGACGCGAGGCGTTTTAAATTCAGGAAAATAGTATTTCAGATGTTGAAAAAGTTTTAATATATCATCTTTCTCGGCGCTAAAATCTTTAAAAACACGACTGGTTTCCGCCATTAATTGCTGCTGCAAAGTGTCTTGCATTCGGGCTTCCCAAAATTCATCTGGATATTGTTCCGGAAACATAAAAGGATAAACTTCCTTTAATTTCGGCAAGTTAGCCGGAGTAGCTTGAGCGAATGCTTCGTCAAAACGTTCTACTGAAAAATTAATATCAACTTTTTCAATATCTTTTTCCAATTGACTCTCTTGACCACAAGAAAACAAACAGAAAATGACAAGAAGATTCACTAAATATTTCATAATAAACTTATCTGTCGTTAATTTTTATTAATTTAACGATTACGCTATTTTTGTGCTGCAAAGGTACATCACTTTGTTTAAAAAATCCATTAAAATGCAAACAGAAAAAATTGTCAATCATATTGTATCATGGCTTACTAGCTATGCTGGTAACGCTAAAGTTAATGGTTTTGTTGTGGGTATTTCTGGCGGCATTGACTCGGCAGTGGCATCCATTCTTTGTGCAAAAACAGGATTGGACGTTCTATGTATTGAAATGCCCATTCACCAAGCAGAAACTCATGTATCCCGAGCCAAAGAGCATATACGTTTTTTAAAACATAATTTTCCAAATGTCCGTGATACTCAAACCAATTTAACCCCTGTATTTGAAACATTTAAAAGTGCGGTTTCATTAAGTGGCGAGAAAGAGATTATTGACATGGCTTTAGCCAACACGCGCGCACGTTTGCGCATGACGACATTATATTATCACGCTGGAATAGATAAATTATTGGTGGCTGGAACTGGTAATAAAGTTGAGGATTTTGGCGTCGGTTTTTACACGAAATATGGTGATGGTGGTGTAGATTTAAGTCCGTTAGCTGATTTAATGAAATCTGAAGTTTATACTATTGGAAAATATCTAGAAGTGCCGGATTCTATTATTAACGCGGCACCAAGTGATGGTTTATTTGGCGATTCTCGAAGTGACGAAGATCAAATTGGTGCTTCTTATCCAGAATTAGAATGGGCCATGAATATGATGGAATCTGGTAAAAAAGCCGAAGAATTTGAAGGCAGAGAACACGAAGTCTTTTTAATATTTCAAAAATTAAACAAAGCTAACAAACACAAAATGAATCCAATACCTATTTGTGAAATTCCAAAAATTTTAAGATAATAGTTCAGAATCTACTAATAATTATATATATTTACAATACACTCTCAACAATAGCATTGCCTCAACAGTATTAATTTCAAAACGTTATTATTATGATAAAACTGTTGGTAGTTGACAACCATCCTATAGTTAGAAAAGGTCTCGAGTTATTATTTGTTACTTCTCCTCAAATTCAAGTGGTTGGAGGTGTTAATAATGGCGAAGCTATTTTCGACTTCTTAAAGCAAAATTCAGTAGATATTATTTTAAGTGAAATAGATTTACCCAAACTGAATGGCATTACAGCGTTACGGCGTTTGCGTAAAGAATTTCCGCATGTTAAAACCATTATCTTTAGCGCACAGCCCGAAGAAATTTATGCTATAAACACGATAAAATCTGGTGCTGAAGGCTATTTGATGAAGACGGCAGACATCATGACTATTAAAGAAGCTATTTTAAAAGTTTCTGAAGGTAAGGTCTATTTAAGTGATGAAATTGCTGAACAGATGTATAATAAAAAACGCTCCAGCAGAACGGGATCTTATTATAAGAAACTTTCAACTCGAGAAATTGAAGTTTTAAAACTATTAGCTTCCGGTAGAAAAAATAAGGAAATCGCCATAGAACTAGATATTAATGAAAAAACAGTGAGCACATACAAAGCGCGCCTCATGAAAAAATTAAATGTCAGTAATATTGTGGATTTAATTAGCCGAGCTAAATTATTAGAATTATAAAACACGATTGAGTTTTCTAGAAAGCAACATTTTCAATCCCGAGTAATCTTTTACTTCCTCCAAAACATTGCGATTGGTATCCGCTATATTATTCAGAGTTTCTTGTTGAAATTCTCGAACCTTCAAATCTATTAAGTAACAACGTAAACTTAAAATAGTTTCACTCACCAATTGTGCAATAGTTGAATTTTTAGATTTTGGAAAAATATTTTGGCGTTCCCAATCTGATAAAGAATAACGTTCATCTTCCATTAAAATGGTGGTTATTTCCATAGCCATTTTGGGTTCTACGGTATTGACTATATTCTCAATTAAAAAATCTGGATTTTGATTTAATGCATCTATAATGGTATAATATAAATCTCGAAAAGTTTCGTTAGTAAACTGCATTTCGTCTTCCTGTAAATCCAGATATATTTTCTCAAATACTTTTGCTTGATGCTTTATAGGTTCTAAAATGAGCTCATTAGTATCACTTTCTTTCAAAATTAAATCTTCAAAATCTTCCGTTTTTGAACCGTATAATAATAGAATTTGAATTATTTTTCGCTCTAATTCATACTGAACATCTACTTTTTGTGTGCCCTGCTCTTGATTTTTTATAACCTGGAACGCTTTATGTTCTTGATTGGATTGCTTGTTTGTTTCTTGAGATTCTTTTTTGGTTATTTGGGCTAAAGTACTGAACAAAACTTCCTCACTAATATCCATAATGCGCGCACATTCTTGAATATAGATTTCTGTTTTAATACGATCTGGAATTTTAGCAATACTATTTACAATATCTCGGATAGTTTCGGCCTTTTTAATAGGATCGTTTTTGGATTCTTTCACCAAAAGAGACGCCTTAAACTGAATAAAATCTTGAGACTTATCTTCAAGGTAAGTTGAAATTTCTTCCAAAGTATTTTTCCTGGCAAAACTATCAGGGTCATCGCCTTCGGGAAATGTACAAACCTTAACGTTCATGCCTTGTTCCAAAATTAAATCTATCCCACGTAAAGAAGCTCGTAATCCTGCAGCATCACCATCAAACAGCACAGTGATATTTTTGGTTAAGCGGTTTATTAATCGAATTTGCTCTGGAGTTAAAGCAGTTCCAGACGATGAAACTACGTTTTTAACACCCCTTTGATGAAATTGAATAACATCCGTATAACCTTCCACTAAATAGCAATTATCTTCTTTCGCAATACTTTGCTTCGCATGAAAAATACCATAAAGCACTTTGCTTTTATGATAAAGATCACTTTCTGGCGAGTTTAAATATTTGGCTGCTTTTTTATCCGTAATTAAAATCCGACCACCGAAACCTAAAACACGACCACTCATACTCTGAATAGGAAACATGACGCGTCCTTTAAAACGGTCAAATCTTTTTTCGCCTTTCACAATGGTTAAGCCTGTTTTCTCAAGAAATTCCAGCTGATAGCCTTTTTTTAAAGCTTCGTCAGTAAAGGCTTGCCATTCATCGAGTGAATAGCCTAAATCAAACTTTTTAATGGTTTCTGTTGTAAAACCACGTTCTTTAAAATAACTCAAACCTATAGCTTTTCCAGGATCTGTTTTATGCAGAATATTTTGAAAATAGGTACTGGCAAACTCACTTACTAAATACAAACTCTCACGCTCATCAGCCTGATCCTTCTCTTCATTGGACTGCAGCGTTTCTTCAATTTCAATATTGTACTTTTTAGCTAGATATTTAATAGCTTCTGGATACGTAAAATGCTCATGTTCCATTAAAAAAGCAACCGCATTCCCACCTTTTCCACTAGAGAAATCTTTCCAAATTTGTTTTACGGGAGACACCATAAAACTCGGTGAACGCTCATCACTAAAAGGACTCAAGCCTTTATAATTACTTCCAGATTTTTTCAATTGTACGAAATCGCCAATAACCTCTTCAACACGAGAGGTTTCAAAAACTTGATCTATGGTAGATTTTGAAATCAAAAAAATATAGTTTTAAAGGTTAGAACACAAACGTAATGCAAATATAGGTTTAATGCTGAAATATGTTAAATCCATACCAAGGAATAGTAAAACATTTACACTTTTAATTATCTTAAAACAATAAACAGGATTAGAGTCCTTTCCTAGCAAGGAAAATAGAATATTTACAAATCAGGAATATAGAATTTAATAGATGTAGGCATTTGATTTGGCCTTTAAAAACACTAAATTCGTTATCCTATTTTTTTAAAATTATAAAGCAGATATTATATGAAAACACGTTTAAATTGGTTCGTTTTTGGCATGCTCTCATTATTGAGTATAACTATAGCGAACGCTCAAGAAAAAGCCGTACCCGTTTTTACAGATGGGGAAGCACAAATAGTAGAAGCATTCAGCAATCCTGACGATTGGATTCGCCATGATTTATGGGTAGAAACCACATTTGATACTGATGGCGATGGAAAACTAGATCGGATGCATGTAGATGTTACGCGTCCAAAACAAACAGATACCGAAGGATTAAAACTGCCTATAGTTTATGAATCTAGCCCCTATTATGCTGGCGTAGCTGGTGATGCTGATGGACTTTTTTGGGACGTTAATCATGAACTGGGTGAAGTTGAAAAACCAAGAACGCATGTAGAAGTTGTAAGAACTGGCGAGCGACCAATTATTTCTAATTCACAAATACGTACTTGGGTTCCTCGTGGTTATATTGTTGTACATTCTTCATCTCCAGGAACAGGTTTATCTCAAGGTGCGCCTACAGTTGGTGGAATTAACGAATCTTTAGCGCCAAAAGCGGTTATTGATTGGTTAAACGGCCGCGCTAAAGGTTATACAACACCAGATGGTGACGAGGCTGTTGAAGCATTCTGGAGTACTGGAAAAGTTGGTATGACAGGAACGTCTTATAATGGAACCATTCCATTGGCTGCTGCAACTACGGGTGTTGAAGGCTTGGAAGCCATTATTCCAATTGCACCAAACACCTCTTATTATCATTACTACCGATCAAACGGTTTGGTACGTTCACCAGGCGGCTATTTAGGTGAAGATATTGATGTTTTATATGATTTTATTCATAGTGGTGACGAATCTAAACGTGCTTATAATAATAAAACAGTTCGAGATACCGAAATGAAAAATGGTCTAGATCGTTTAACTGGCGATTATAATGATTTTTGGGCTGGACGTGATTATTTGAATCAAATGAAACCTATGAAAGCGGCCTTATTAATGTCTCATGGTTTTAATGACTGGAATGTGATGCCAGAGCATAGTTACCGAATTTATAAAGCAGCTAAAGAACAAGGCTTGCCATCTCAAATTTATTATCACCAATTTGGTCATGGTGGACCACCACCAATGTCTATGATGAACCGTTGGTTTACACATTATTTACATGGCGTAGATAACGGCGTTGAAAATGATGCAAAAGCTTGGATTGTTCGTGAAAATGATAATATGCAAAAACCAACTGCCTATAAAGATTATCCAAATCCTGATGCTAAACAAGTAGTCATGTATTTAGGAAAAGGCGGTATGATTGCAGGTAACTTACAAGCCAATAAAGATAAAAAACAAGGCAAAGAAGTTTTAGTGGATGATGCTACTATTTCGGGTAACGATTTAGCACAAGCCGAAAAGTCTAAAAATCGTTTATTATATGTATCACCTATTTTAACTGAAGATTTACATATTTCGGGTGTTCCACAAATTTCGGTAACATTAGCAAGTAGCAAGCCTGCCGCCAATTTATCCGTTTGGTTGGTGTCATTGCCTTGGAACTCTGAAAAAGGAACAAAAATAACCGAAAATATTATTACGCGTGGTTGGGCAGATCCGCAAAACCATAAATCAATTAGCGAAAGTGAACCATTAAAACCCGGTAAATTTTATACCGTAACTTTTGATTTACAACCGGATGATCAAGTTATTCCTAAAGGTCAGCAAATTGGATTAATGATTTTCTCTAGTGATAGTCAATTTACAATTCTACCTAAACCAGGAACGGAATTAACTATAGATTTAGACAAAACAACTTTACAACTGCCAATTGTTGGCGGCGAAGAAGCTTTGAAAAAAGCAACAAAATAATAAGACACAAAAAAAGGCTTCAATTAAATTGAAGCCTTTTTTTTTACTAATTCAATTAACACTTAAGACTAATCCATATCAAAACGCAATCCTAATGAAATGTTGTTTTGATCTATTGCTTGATTTTTGAACATAGTTGACAAATCATATTTCGCATAAATACCCACATTTCCCCAAGAAACATAACTACTTACTCCGTAAACAAAGTTGTTGGTATTGTAATCCTTAAACTTATCTTTTTGGCTGTTACCATTTTCATTATACTTCAACTTTTGAAGCGATTGTAAAACAATACCACCATAGCCACCAATTCCAAATTTGAATTTTTTATACGTAGAATATCTAAAATAATCATCGCCTTCTATCTTTTTAGATGGACCAAATTCAAAATGCATAGGAATAACCAAGTTGGTCGTTCTAAATTTCGATTTATTTACATTTAAAGGAAATTCTTCTAAAGTAACCACGCCGTTATCTTCAGCAAAATATAAATTATCTTTTATGTCTAATTTGTTCCATTGAACTGAAAGTCCATATTTAAAACGAACCGCATTTGAGTTTTCAAAAACACGTGTTTTCCAAGCCCAACCCAATTCTACAAATCCAGAACCACCTAATTTATAAGGTGAATCATTTAAAGATTGCCCTTCTATAATAGCATTATTAAAACCAATAGCAAAAACGAAATCGCTTGAAGTACGTCTATCATAAACCGTTGGCTTCTTCTTTGTCTTCGGGCCTATATAAATACCACCCATATCATAAGCGTCAGAGTCTTTATCTTTTCCAATCATAATTACAATACCGTCACCGTACATATCTGAATCTTTAGAAACGCTTTCATTTCTACCTAATAAAGCAATTTGGTTGTCAATGATAGTTAATCGGTTTTCAATATTTAAAGCATGTTTCTCTGCTGCTGCTCGTTTCAATTCTGTAGCTTCTTCTTGGCTAATTTCTTTAGCATCTAAACGATTATTGATGGCTTCGACAGCTTCTTTTAATTGTGCCTTTTCTTCATTTTGAACAGTCGTTTTTTGTTCCTGAAGTTGTGAAATTTCCTCACTATTCTTAACATCTTGTGCATAATTAAATTGCACGAAAAAGGCTAGCATAAAGCCTACTAGAAATTTGGTAATGTTTTGCATAACTGTTTGATTTTAGATTGATGAATGATTAATTATTTCTGTCGGCAACGGCCGTTTTTACTATTTTGAAATTTTCTTTTATGGTTTGGAAAACTTTATCACGAAAGGATTGGTCTATATCCATTTCCACATCTTGCAATAAATTATTCACATTTACAGAATAGGTATTTTCATTAGAAATATCCTGAATCGTTAACTTGTTTTTAGCTTGACTCAATAATGCATCTACTTCATTATTTAAAGAGGCGTTGGCAATAGCCTGTTCTACAGCGCTTTTTTCTGGACTCGTTATAGAATTAATAGGGCGTAACGCATTTACTTCTTCTAAATCCCTTCTTAATTGTTGTGTTTTATAGCTCTTATTTGCTGATGCCACGCGAGTTTCGGTCTTATTTTCAACATTAGATTTGGTTTGTTTTTTCGAAATTTTAGCTTCTTTTACTTCCGAAATATTATCACTTTCTTTTTCCGAAGTTGAAACCAAAGCTTCAGAAGTATTCTTAATTGGTGGCTCTTCAGATGGTATTTCATTTTTAATTATAATTTCAGAAGTTGAATTCACTACAGATGGTGTAGCAGAATTCTCTATATTTTGAAAAGGCTGAAACGAATTCACAACAAACAACAATCCAATAATACTAGCGGCAATTCCTAAAAACCACATATAAACTGGAGTGGTTTTTTTATCGGCCTTATCTAATGAATTGGATAATTGACTCCAAGCATTGGCAGATGGCTGAATTTGTCGTTCCTCCATGATTTTTTTAATGTTATTCTCGAATTTATTTGCTGCCATAATGCGTAGTATTTAATGCGTTTATTTCTTGTTGAAGCTGCTTTCGTGCCTTAAACAATTGTGATTTAGAAGTGCCTTCTGATATTTGAAGCATTTCAGCAATTTCTTGATGCTTGTAGCCTTCAATAGCATACATAACAAACACCATTTTATAACCTTCGGGCAACTGATCAATAAGTTGTTGAATTTCCGCTACCTCCATATTGCTATAAACATTATTATAGCTATCTGAACTCTCGACGGTTTCCATAGAAAATTCAATATTTTTAGCTTGGCGCAAATAGGATATAGCTTCACGAACCATAATTTTTCGCAACCAACCTTCAAAACTTCCTATGTCTTGAAATTGATCTAAATTTGTAAAGGCTTTCAAAAAACCGTTTAGCATCACTTCTTCTGCTTTATGGATATCTTTTACATAATATCTACAAACGCTCAACATTTTGGAAGCGTGCGCATCAAAAAGCTGCTGTTGCGCTTCCCGATTATTAGTCGCTGCCTTTTTTATAAGACTTGTATTATTTTTATGTAATTGGATAACCTTCAAAATTGCTTTCATTAGAGCTTCTATTTAGTAAGACGCAAATTTTATAAGAAAGGTTGCCTGACGTTGAAAAAATTTATTTTTTTCTTTGAATAACATAATTCACCATAAGTTCTAATGAATCACGAAAATCTGATTTTGGGTAAGTATTAAGTATTTCTAAAGCCTCTGCTTGAAAGGCTTTCATTTTAACAATGGCGTAATCTAAACCGCCGTTATCTTTAACAAAAGTAATAACTTGGTTTACGCGTTTTCTATCTTTATTATGATTTTTAATAGAATTTATAAGCCAGTTTTTATCTTTTTTAGAAACCGTATTGAGAACATAAATTAATGGCAAGGTCATTTTTTGTTCTTTAATATCGATGCCTGTTGGTTTGCCTATTTTTTCGGTACCATAATCAAACAAATCATCTTTTATTTGAAATGCCATACCAATAAGTTCACCAAACTTACGCATGCGTTCCACATGATCCGAGGCTGGCTTCACTGAAGCCGCACCCAAACTACAGCAGGCGGCAATAAGCGTCGCGGTTTTTTGCCTGATTATTTCATAATAAACAGTTTCGGTAATATCAAGTTTTCGGGCTTTTTCTATTTGAAGTAATTCGCCTTCACTCATTTCACGAACGGCAATGGAGATGATTTTTAATAAATCGAAGTCATTATTATCAATAGACAGCAACAAGCCTTTAGACAATAAATAATCGCCAATAAGCACGGCAATTTTATTTTTCCAAAGGGCATTAATAGAGAAAAATCCGCGGCGTCTGTTGCTATCATCTACTACATCATCATGCACTAATGTTGCAGTATGAATCAGTTCTATAACGGATGCACCGCGATAGGTACGTTCACTCACTTCGCCATTAGAAACCATTTTGGCTACTAAAAACACAAACATAGGGCGCATTTGCTTCCCTTTTCGGTTTACAAGATAATGCGTAATTCGGTTTAAAAGCGCCACTTTAGAAGACATAGCTAGTTGAAACTTTTGCTCGAAAAGTTCCATTTCATAGGCTACAGGTTGTTTTATTTGCTCTACTATTTTCAAAAGTGAATTTGGCTAAAATATTATAGCGAAAATACTAAAAATGCAGCAAAGATACTATGGATATGAATTGTTTAGGGAACAAAAATGAATTTGATAAATTTTTCTTATATTGCATACTTAACCCAAACATATAATACTATGAAAAAAATTACATTACTATTAATTATCTGTCTAACCTTTTCATTTAGTGCGAAAGCGCAATTATTCTCTGATGACTTTGAAGATCAAGATATCTCAGATTGGACATTGTTAGATGAGGATGGAGATGGCTTTAATTTTAAAGCTTATGACCCTAGTATTGCTCAAAATGGACTCAATAATTACATGTCTTCTGAATCTTGGGACCCTACAGCAGGCGCCCTTTTTCCAAATAATTATGTTATCTCTCCAGCCATCGATGTTACTGATAATATTGATTTAGAATTAAATTACCTAGTTGGTGGTGCAGATCCAAGTTTTTATGCAGAGGTTTATACCGTGTATGTTTCTACTGGAAATACAATTGCAGATTTTATGAATCCTGCTATTACTGTTAGTTTTAATGAAAATATAGGAAATGATCCAAATGCAGCCGGATTATTTGTGAATAGAGTTTTAGATTTATCTGCACTTGACGGAGCAACTACTATTTATATTGCTTTTAGACATCATGATGTTTCAGATCAATTTATTATTAATTTTGACGATGTAAGTGTTTCAGGACAATTATTAAGTGTTGACGAATTTGCTTTAAACAATTTATTTATTGGTTGTAAGGATAGAGTTATTACTATTTCTAATATTCAAGGAGACGCGAATTATAGAGTATTATCTATTACCGGACAAGATGTTCTTAATGGTAATACACGTTTAGAATCTCAAAATATTGACGTAAGCAATTTAGCTTCTGGAATATATATTGTAGAAGTAACGGATGCTAATTCAAATGCTCAAAAAAGAAAGAAAATTATTGTTCAATAATATCTGAATAATGTAAAAAGCGGCTTATGAAAATAAGCCGCTTTTTTTATGAACTTTTATTTGCTAATTGGCCGCAAGCCGCGTCAATATCTTTTCCGCGAGAGCGCCTAACGGTGACGGTAATATTATTTTTTTCTAGCATTTTTACATACATATCAATAGCTTCTTCATTTGCTTGCTGAAACATCCCGTCGTCTATGGGGTTGTATTCAATTAAGTTTACCTTACTTGGTGCAAACTTGCAAAACTCTATCAAAGCATCTACATCTTTTTTCTGATCGTTAATGCCTTTCCAAACTATATATTCGTAAGTAATTCTGTTTTTTGTTTTGGCATACCAATATTCCAAAGCCTCCCGTAAATCTTTTAAAGGAAATGTGGCATTAAACGGCATAATGGATGTTCTAACCTCATCAATAGCAGAATGTAAAGAAACAGCGAGTTTGAATTTCACGTCTTCATCTGCCATTTTCTTAATCATTTTAGGCACACCTGAAGTAGAAACAACAATTCGTTTCGGCGACATCCCCAAACCTTCTGGCGAGGTAATTTTTTCAATGGCTTTCAATACATTATTGTAGTTCATAAGCGGTTCACCCATTCCCATAAACACAATATTGCTCAAAGGTTTATCATGATACAAACGACTTTCCTTATCTATAGCAACCACCTGATCGTAGATTTCATCAGGATTTAAATTTCGCATCCGTTTTAAACGTGACGTAGCACAAAACGAACAATCCAAACTACAACCAACTTGGCTAGATACACAAGCTGTAGTACGCGATTTTGTAGGAATTAAAACCGATTCCACGGTTAAGCCATCATGTAACTTTACAGCATTTTTAATGGTACCATCGCTACTTTTCTGCATCTCATCCACTTTAATATGGTTGATAACAAAGTTAGCTTCAAGCATAGTTCGGGTTTCTTTGGATAGGTTTGTCATATCCGCAAAGCTATGTGCTGATTTACTCCAAAGCCACTCATAAACCTGATTCCCACGAAAAGCTTGATCACCTTCTTTTTCAAAAAATGCGCGCAATTGCTCTTTGGTTAGTGCTCGTATGTCTTTTTTATCACTCATATAAAAGGCAAAAAATAAAATAAAAAAGCCTTGTAAAACAAGGCTTTTAAAAATGTTTATTAGATAATTAGCATGGCATCACCATAGCTATAGAATTTGTATTTTTCTTTTACAGCTTCATCATAAGCTTTCTTAATAAATTCATGACCTGCAAAAGCTGAAGCCATCATTAAAAGCGTTGATTTTGGTGTATGAAAATTGGTAATCATACAGTTAGCAATGCTAAAATCGTATGGCGGGAAAATAAATTTATTGGACCACCCATCAAATTCATTTAATGTACCACTTGAAGACACCGCGCTTTCCACAGATCTCATAGCCGTTGTACCAACAGCACAGATGCGTCTTTTATTTTTAATAGCATTATTAATAATTTCTGTTGTCGGTTTTTTAATAATGATTTCCTCACTATCCATTTTATGCTTTGATAAATCTTCAACCTCAACAGGATTAAAGGTTCCTAAACCAACATGTAATGTTACTTCAGCAAATTTTACACCTTTAATTTCTAATCGCTTTAATAAGTGTTTAGAGAAATGTAAACCAGCCGTTGGGGCTGCAACAGCACCTTCATTTTTAGCAAAAATAGTTTGGTAACGCTCCTCATCTTCTGGCTCTACCTCACGCTTAATATATTTAGGAAGTGGTGTTTCACCTAATTCCGTTAATTTCACTCTAAAATCTCTGTATGAACCATCATATAAGAAACGAAGTGTTCGTCCTCTAGATGTGGTGTTATCAATAACTTCCGCTACTAATGATTCACCTTCACCGAAATATAATTTATTACCAATACGGATTTTTCTAGCTGGATCTACCAACACATCCCAAAGGCGTTGTTCTTCATTTAATTCACGCAATAAAAATACTTCAATCCGCGCACCTGTTTTTTCCTTATTTCCATATAATCGAGCTGGGAAAACTTTGGTGTCGTTTAAGATCATAACGTCATCCTCATCAAAATAATCAATAATATCTTTGAACATTTTATGTTCTATAGTCTGATCTTTTCTGTTTAATACCATTAAACGTGACTCATCCCTGTTTTCAGAAGGATACTCGGCTAATAACTCCTCAGGTAACTCGAAGTTAAAATGCGATAATTTCATTTTTTTGATAGCAGTATAGGTTTTAAGGGTTCATAAATTGTAAATGCAAGGTTGCAAATATACGACCTGAAAGTAGGCGTTGTCAAGTATTTAGCCATTTATTATTCAAAATGCTTAATTCCCAAGGTTTTTAGGTCCTTCCAAAATGTTGGATAAGATTTTGAAACCACTTCTGCATCCTTAATAATGATGTCTGTTTTTAGCGCTAATGGCGCGAAAGCCATAGCCATTCTATGATCGTTATACGTTTCAATAGATACGTCTTTCTTTATGCTGGTTGAAACATCTAATTTCAAAGAATCTTCTGTAATGATAACGGTACCTCCTAATTTCTCTAATTCCGTTTTCAAGGCTACTAACCTATCCGTTTCTTTTATCTTTAAGGTGTGCAAACCGGTTAAATGGCAAGAAATACCCAATCCGAAACAGGTAACGGCAATTGTTTGTGCAATATCGGGGGCGTTGACTAAATTTAATTTTATTTCTGTAGAGCTATTAATTTCCGCTATCTTTTTAAGTGTAATGCTAGTTTCGTGAAAACTTGTGGAAACTCCAAATTGCTTATAAATATCAGCTAAAACCGAATCGCCTTGCAAACTAGTACTTTTATAAGATGACAATGTTACTTCCGTATCAATAGCGCTCATCGCCATTAGACTGTAGAAATAGGAAGCGGATGACCAATCGCTTTCAACTGTTAATTCTGTTTCCTTTAAAGCTTTTAAAGGTTTAATTCGAATTTCATTATTTTCAAAAACTGTTTCAATCCCTATTTGATTTAATAATTGAAGCGTCATTTTGATATAAGGAATCGAGGTCATTTCACCAGCTAAAGTCAAATTTAATCCGTTTTCTAATTTGGAACCGATAAGCAATAAGGCAGAAATATACTGACTGCTAACGCCTGCATCTATAGTAACCTGATTGCACTTTAAAGTTTCACCTTTAATTTGCATTGGCGGAAATCCATCATTTTCTAAATAAGTGATACTGGCACCCAATTGATTTAAAGCGTCCACTAAAATTTTAATGGGACGTTCTTTCATGCGTTGCGAACCAGTTATAGAAACCGTTCGGTTTTTTTGAATTGCAAAATAGGCCGTTAAAAATCGCATGGCCGTTCCAGCATGATGTACATCAATAGCATTTGAATTGGAAGACAAGGCTTTTTTCATGAAAACCGTATCGTCTGAATTGGAAAGGTTATTAATTTTTATTTCAGGATAAAGAGCTTGAAGTAATAATAACCTGTTGGATTCGCTTTTTGAACCCGTAATTTTTATAACAGCCTGTGGACTTTGAAGAGTTGATTTTTCGAGTTTAAGATTCATGATTTTATTAAATATTTTGGTCTCGAATATTCTATTTTGTAACTATTATTTCAACTTCGGATTGTTCTGATGACGCTCATGGTCACGTTTCGTTTTGATATCTAATTTTTTATCGAAAGCAGCCTGCAAGTCTATGCCTGTCTGGTTTGCTAGGCATAACACCACAAAAACAACATCAGCTAACTCTTCGCCTAAATCTTTATTTTTATCGCTTTCTTTTTCGCTTTGTTCACCGTAACGACGCGCAATAATTCTGGCCACCTCACCTACTTCTTCAGTTAGCTGTGCCATATTTGTCAACTCGTTAAAATACCGAACACCATGTTCTTTTATCCAAGAATCAACAGCTAATTGTGCGTTTTCAATATTCATTAGTCTTTATTTTTTGTGTCAATAATAATTGTAACAGGTCCATCATTTATAAGTGCCACTTGCATATCGGCACCAAACTCTCCAGTTTGAATGGATTTTCCTAAATCCAATTCCATTTGCTTAATAAAACTCTCGTAAAGCGGAATAGCGACATCTGGTTTTGCCGCTTTTATATAACTTGGCCTGTTCCCTTTTTTAGTATTGGCATGCAGCGTAAATTGACTTACAATAATAACATCACCATTAATATCTAGTAGGGATTTATTCATGACGCCTTCCGCATCTGGAAAGATCCGCATGTTGACAATTTTATTAGATAGCCACGAAATATCTTCAGAAACGTCTTCATTCACAATACCCAAAAGCACTACTAAACCGTCGTTTATAGACGCTACTTTTTTACCAATAATAGTTACGCTTGCTTGTGAAACACGTTGAATAACTGCCTTCATGGGAATAGGAAATTTATATTTGATTAATTACATTTTAAAGTTTTGAGTACTTATTTCATCCATTCTTCAGTTCGGTAATGCTCATCATCACCTTCTAGAATTTGCAAATAGCTACGATAGCGTGAAATAGCAATTTCATTGGCTTCCACGGCGTCTTTTATAGCGCATTGTGGTTCTTCAACATGAATGCAATTATGAAATTTGCAATTTTGTTTTAAAGCGAAAAACTCTGGAAAATAATCGCCAACTTCAGCTTTATCCATATCTACAACACCAAAACCCTTGATACCGGGAGTATCGATAATTTTAGCATCAAATGTTAAATC
This sequence comes from Bizionia myxarmorum, assembly GCF_008086205.1. Lineage (GTDB taxonomy): Bacteria > Bacteroidota > Bacteroidia > Flavobacteriales > Flavobacteriaceae > Algorimicrobium > Algorimicrobium myxarmorum. The sequence goes on from NZ_VSKK01000001.1 coordinate 62,940, forward strand.
GAACATTTCTGCAAAAGTTGTGGTGTGCATACCTTGCATATGTTGGTTTGAAATAGCTTTGGTTTTTAAATCCAAAGTCGGTTCCACGGTATTTACTAAAGTCGATTTTCCAACACCCGAATGTCCAGCAAACATGCTTACTTTTCCGGTCATTAGCGCTTTTACCTTATCTATATTTTTTCCTGTTGCTGCGGAAATTCCAATGCATTCATAACCTATTTTTCGATAAATATGCGCGAGATAACGAACTTCATTCAGCGTATCTTCATCATAGGTATCTACTTTATTAAAAAGCAAAACGGTTTTAATGGAATAGGCTTCTGCAGTCACTAAAAATCGGTCTATAAAACTGGTAAATGTTGGTGGATTATCAATAGTAATCAATAAAAAAACTTGATCAATATTAGCGGCAATGACGTGTGTTTGCTTGGATAAATTAACCGATTTCCGAACAATATAATTCTTTCGGTCGTGAATTTTTTTAATAACACCAACAGGTTCTTCGTTGTTATCATGATCCAAATCAAAATCTACACGATCGCCAACCGCCAAAGGATTCGTGCTTTTTATCCCCTTCATGCGGAATTTACCCTTAATACGGCATGGATAAACCGCACCCATATCCGTTTTCACGGTGTACCAACTTCCTGTAGATTTGTATACTATTCCTGTCATTATTACAAAGATGCGATATTAATTTATATCGAAAAATTAATCCTTAATAAAACACATTTTTACTGCTTGATAATGCGCTCTTGATGCACAATAGATTCTTGATGCACGGCTTTGAAAACACGTAAAATAAATTCTTCACTTAAATTCTTTTCTTCACCTTGAAGAATCATTTTTCCTAAAATTTCATTCCAACGTTTGGTTTGTAAAACGGCTACGTTGTGTGCTTTTTTAAGCGATCCAATATCATCCGCAACTTTCATACGTTTGCCTAACATATCAATTAATTGATGATCTATCACATCAATTTGCGTTCGTAACGTGTTGATTTTGTTCTTAAACTCCGTGGCTTCGCCTGTTTCTTTTCTGATTTTTAAATCGTCCATAAATCGAACAAGCGTTGCTGGGGTTATTTGCTGTTCGGCATCACTCCAAGCATTATCGGGATCAAAATGCGTTTCCACCATTAAACCATCATAATTTAGATCGAGGGCGGTTTGACATAAATCGAAAATAATGTCACGTCGTCCCGCAATATGTGACGGATCTAAAATTAAAGGTAAATCTGGAAAACGATTCTGTAAATCAATAGGTAATTGCCATTCTGGAATATTTCTATAACGTGTTTTTTCGTAGGTAGAAAACCCTCTGTGAATAACACCCAAATTTTTAATATCGGCCGTATATAAACGTTCAACAGCTCCTAACCACAAAGCCAAATCTGGATTAACAGGGTTTTTTACTAAAATAGTCTTATTGGTTCCTTTTAATGCTTCCGCAATTTCTTGAACAATAAAAGGACTTACCGTAGTTCTGGCGCCTATCCATAAAACATCCACATCGTGTTTCAAGGCTAAATCTACGTGATTGGCGTTGGCAACTTCCGTAGCCGTTAACATGCCGGTTTCTTCTTTAGCTTTTTGCAACCATTTTAAGCCTAAAGCACCAACACCTTCAAAGTTTCCAGGTCGTGTGCGCGGCTTCCAAATTCCAGCTCTTAAAACTGTGGCATCCGTATCTTTTAATTGATGGGCTATTTTTAAAACTTGAGCTTCCGTTTCGGCACTGCAAGGTCCCGCGATAACTAAAGGATGATCTAATCCGAACTTATCTAACCAGTTTCTTAATTCTTTTTTATTTTCCATAATATTACTTTTTAAAATATCAAATTCTAATCTCTTTTTAAGCCAATTATTATTGGATTTTAATGTTTAAAATTTGATGGTTCACTTATTTATGCTGTATTTATTGTATTCCGTTTAAAATATGTTTAATGTAATTTGTATTGGCCATTTCATCATGAATTTTCTCATAATTATCCGATTCTAAATGATTTTTAAAATTGGTTAAATTCTGAATATACGCATCTAAAGTTTCCAATACATTCGTTTTATTTTGTTTAAAAATGGGAGTCCACATAGCGGGTGAACTTTTAGCTAATCGCACCGTTGATGCAAATCCGCTACCTGCCATATCAAAAATATCGCATTCATTCTTTGCTTTTTCAATCACCGTTTTCCCGAGCATAAATGCGCTGATATGTGATAAATGCGACACATAAGCAATATGTTTATCATGCGCTTCCGGATTCATATACCGAATGCGCATACCCATAATTTGAAAAATAGCCAATGCGCGTTCTTGCAATTTGAAAGCCGTTTTTTCCACTTCACAAATAATATTTGTTTTTCCTTGAAACAAACCTTCCAAAGCTGCTTTTGGTCCTGAAAACTCCGTTCCTGCAATAGGATGTGTTGCTAAAAAATTCCGACGTTTCGGGTGATTTTCAACTGCTTTACAAATAGCTGCTTTTGTAGAGCCGGCTTCCATTACCAACGTATCTTCATTTACTAAATCTAAAATATTTGGCAATATGCTAACGGTTGCATCCACAGGAATAGCGATAATTACGGCATCTGCATTCTTCAAATCCGTAAAAGTAGCTTTAGCATCAATAATTTTAAGCGTTAAAGCTTCATCTAAATGCGCGTTATTAGAATCTATTCCATAAATAATGAGGTCCGGATTTAAATGTCTAATGTCTTTAGCAATGCTTCCGCCAATTAATCCAACGCCTATAATGTATATATTTTTCATTTCGTTTTTAACTTTTTCAGACTTACACTCTGGCAATAGCTTCTTCTATAACTTCTGTTGTTGCACATAATGAAAACCTGACATAACCTTCGCCATTACTACCAAATATGGTTCCTGGTGCTATAAATATGTTGCTTTCTTTTAATAATAAATCAATAAATTCTTCAGATTTTAGATAGGGCGGTAATTTGGCCCAAACAAACATGCCACTGGTGTTTTTGTCAAAAGTACAATTAAGAGCATCTGCTAACTTCCAAATGAGTTCCCGTCTTTCTTCATAAACCTGGTTCAAACTTGCGTACCATAATTTGGAACAACTCAAAGCTTGAATTGCCGCTTTTTGTATACCAAACAACATTCCAGAATCCATATTACTTTTTACTTTTAAAATGGCGTTGATATATTCAGACTTTCCGAGTACCATGCCAACGCGCCAACCAGACATATTAAACGTTTTACTCAAAGAGTTCAACTCCAAACAAACTTCTTTGGCACCCTGAATTTGCAAAATACTTTTAGGCTCCTTATTTAAAACAAAACTGTACGGATTATCATTTATAATTAAAATATTATGACGTTTTGCAAAAGCAATGAGCTTTACAAAAAAAGCCTCGGGAGCATTCGTACCAGTTGGCATATGCGGATAATTAACCCACATAATTTTAACTTTAGATAAATCTGTTTTTTCTAAAACTTCCAAATTTATGAGCCAATCGGATTCTGCCGTTAAATCATAAAAAACAGGTTCTGCTCCTACTAGTTTGGTAACGGATGTGTAGGTTGGATACCCAGGATTTGGAATCAAAACCTGATCGTCTGGATTTAAAAAAGCCAATGAAATATGCATAATCCCTTCCTTGCTTCCCATTAATGGTAAAACTTCCGTAGAAGAGCTCATGAAAACACCATATTGCTCGCGATAAAAATTCACAATAGCTTCCCGAAACTCTGGTAAACCTTGATAACTTTGATATTGATTGGCTTTTGGATGTGAGAAACTTTCTGTTAAAGCCTCAATAACTTTTTTTGGCGGATTTAAATCCGGACTTCCAATGCCTAAATTTATAATAGGCTTCCCATTTGCCATGAGTAATCCCACTTCTCGTAATTTTTTCGAAAAGTAGTATTCCTCTACAGTCTGTAAACGATTGGCTAATTCAATCATTATTTTGCGTTTTTGTATTGACCTAAAATTTTAAATTCTTCGGCCATGATTTCTAATATAGATTGGGCTTTTTTAAAGTTGCTGTAGTTATCAAAAGTGACATCCACAAAAAAAGCATACTTCCATGGGGTTTGTATTTTTGGAAGCGATTGTATTTTGGTTAAATTCAGCTGACAATCGCTCATCACATTTAAAATAGTCGCTAAACTGCCGCGTTTGTGTTCTAACTCAAATTTTAAAGATGCTTTATTAATGTCTGCTTCTTCAAAATCTTGATTTTCACGTTTTACAATTACAAAGCGCGTCTCGTTTTGTTTGATAGTTTGGATACTTTCTGCCAGAATTTCCAGCTCAAATAAATTAGCCGCTAATTGACTTCCAATGGCTGCAACACCTTTAAGCTTTTGCTTTTGAATACGCTGCGCAACTTCCGCCGTATCTTTATCTTCAATGAGTTTAATATGTGGCTGCTTTTTAAAAAAAGCCTTGCATTGCAATAATGCCATAGGATGCGAATATACTTCCGAAATATCCTGAATTTGTTGTCCTGGCAAAGCCATAAAATGGTGCTGAATATCTAAATAACGTTCACCCACAATATGTAATTGGTGGTTGTCTATTAAAGCATAATTGGGGATTATAGAACCTGCAATAGAATTTTCAAGCGCCATAACAACCGCGTCCGAAGTCTCATTTAGCAGCTGCTTAACAACGTCATCAAATGATAAACATTCAATGAGTTCCACGGTATCTCCAAAATACTGCTGGGCAGCAATATGATGAAATGACCCTTTTATTCCCTGTATGGCGATTGCCTTTTTCATGCCTTTATTATTTTAAAAACGTTTCAAACCAAACTATTACAAACAAAAAAAGTCCCGATTTTCATCGAGACTTTATATATAGTTTAATTTTATCAATCAAAAATTACACATACGAGGTCTCGTTTCTTTCGTTAAAAAAGAAATAACACCAATTGTGATATGCGTTTTGTATACTTGTGTTCATAATTTGAACGGCTAAAGTAGTTAATAATTTGAAAAAACAAACTATTTTTTAATTATTTTAAGAATATAAGTCTTCGGTATCTCTAGGTTCGTAATTATACATTATTTTTGAAAAAACGATTTTCTTTATGTCTATTGAAGTTGAAAACATCAGCAAATTATACGGCTCTCAAAAAGCGTTAAACAACATTTCTTTTAAGGTAAATAAACCTGAAATTGTCGGTTTTCTTGGTCCAAATGGCGCTGGAAAATCAACGATGATGAAAATTTTAACCACGTTTATTGAAGCTTCTGAAGGCCATGCTAAAGTAAATGGTTTTGATGTAAATTTAGACAAGCAAAAGGTGCAGCAAAGTGTTGGTTATTTGCCAGAACATAATCCATTGTATTTGGATCAATATGTTAGAGAATATCTTGGTTTTAACGCAGCTATTTACGGTGTTGATTCCAAGCGTATTGATGACGTTATTAAATTAACAGGGATAACGCCAGAAGCTCATAAAAAAATTGGTCAACTTTCCAAAGGATACAGACAACGCGTAGGTTTGGCAAATGCTTTATTACATAATCCCGATGTATTGATTTTAGATGAACCGACTACGGGTTTAGATCCGAATCAGTTAGTGGAAATTCGTAATTTAATTAAAAGTATAGGTAAGGAAAAAACGGTATTTCTTTCTACCCATATTATGCAGGAAGTGGAAGCGATGTGCGACCGTGTGATTATTATTAGTAAAGGTGAAATTGTAGCCAATAAAACCTTGAAAGAATTGCGCGACGACAAGGAACAAGTGGTTCTTGTAGAGTTTGATTATCGTGTAGAAATAATTTTTCTTGAGAAATTACCACACGTTAAAGAAGTAGTAAATATCCATGATTTTGTTTATGAAATTACCTTTGCAACTTCAGAAGATATGCGTTCTCATGTTTTTGATTTCGCTCATGATAATGAATTAAAAATCCTGCAATTAAATCAGAAAAACGCGAGTTTGGAAAGTTTGTTTCGGGAATTAACGGCTGATACGAAAGCTATTCAAGAATAAGTTGTCCTTGATAATGCTGCACCACTTGCAGTATTGGAGGCGTATTAACCGAAATAAGATTTCCAGTTCCATATAAATCACCAATAAGTTCTTGCTGCGGATTTACAACCATATCATTACTACCTCTATGGTACACTTTTACTTTTTGAGCAATTAAATTTCGACCTTCAAAGCGACCAATTCCAGAATAAAAACCAATTGTAGCGTTTTCAACAGCTCCGGAAATATAAAAAGATGATAGATTATTTGAGGTAATAGATAGACTGGTAGCGTTTATAGCCATTCTAAAATCTCCAATGGTGAATGCATCTGTTTGGTTGAAATTTTCGGAAATAAGACTTAAGTTCGGGTAATTTAAAATACCATCTGAAGATACTTCAAACTGCGAGGAATTTCTAATAGATTTTATATTGGGTGCCGACACATATATTTTTGTGATCCCAAAATCACGCACCATATTGCAGGTGTTTGTATCGGTTAATTGCAATTCTTTACCCACAACACGAACTTCAACGTCATTTAAAAGATTCTCCCCTGTTTGAATGATAACTTTAAAATTGGCCGCTTCTTTGACAATTAATTCCACATCCCGATTTACTAAAATAGTTTCAAATTCTGGCACTATTACTTCGTGCTGAATAGTTGTTCCTGCATTTTGAAAACAGTCATTTGCATCTTCACTACTGCATGAAAATATAGTAATTAGTAAAACTAGATATGTTAGTTTATTCATCATAATTATAAACGGATTCCGACGCCAAATTCAACAGCTTCGGCTTTTGCTCCATGTGATTTCAAAGTTAAAGCGCCGAACCATTTTTCGCCAAAATAGCGTTTTAAACCAATTCGAAGATAGGTTTGTCCTTCAAAATCATAAGGATAATAAACGTAATAACCGAATTGCGTAACAATTGACGACTTATTAATAAAAAGCTCATGCCCTACAAAAAGTCCAACGCGTTTCCAGTCTTCATCACCTGAAATATCTTCTTCAGGAAAAGAAACGGATTTGTAATAAATTAATTCCTCTAGAAATTTAGAGAAAAATACATCCGCACCAAATTGGATGGCACTTTTATGGCTCAAGCGTTTATCTGCATAAGCCGAAACGATGTAAAATGGAAATTGACCGCTTCCAACCACATCACTTTCATTGATCCCAGACCTGAAAACCATATTAAATTTAATAGGTTCCGTGAATTTTTCTTTGGTTATATTGTAAATATATTCTGAATCTTCCGCATCCATATTATAGGTAACACCCACATTTAAGGCAATAGTGTTGACGCTGGTATTTGGTGCTTTTACGTTAGCATTGGAATAATGAATTAAGCTTAATCCAGCCTGTACACCAAACCGCTCAAAGATTCGTTCGCGCTTATAATTCAACATTACATAGGTGCTACTTAAAAGCGCCGTTCCGAAAGCATTATTTTTTGGGTTATCATATTTGTCATAAGGATTGGTTGTATAACCTAAACCTTGGCCAATTCGCAACATGACATTTCGCTTTAAAAAGTAGAAATTATAATGCGCATACAGCGAATAATTAGTTCCTAAAATATCATTTTTTAAATTTTGATAGGCAAAAGAAACACCATAATCCGGATAGCCATAACGTTGCTCCCACGCTTCATTCCCAAAGGTTTTTTTATTCCAACTGAAAATAAAACCTTCCGGATGACCTTTAATAAGGTGTAGAATATCCGTATTATGAACTGCAATATTGCCTTTAAATTGATTTAAATCGAAATAGGAATTCGTGGGTTTATCTTGTGCAAAAAGCAAAGGAAAACTTAAACAATATAGAAACGTAAAAAAGTACCTCATTTTAAAACTTGTGGCGCAAATGTATGTAATTTCTTAAAAGTAAATTACTTTAATTTTTGAAGCGCGTTTTCTAAAAGTTCAAAAACAGTATCAATGTCTTCTTTTTTGGCTGTTCCTACTGATAAGCGAAACCAATTAGAATCAGTAGACGTTCCGAAAGCATAAAATGGTACCAGCGCTAATTTAGCGTTATGCAATAAATAGCCCGTTACATCTTGAATGGTTTTAAGAATTGTTCCTGTTGCTGTTGTTTTCCCAATTAAATCAAATTGAACCGTTAAGTATAAAGCGGCTTCTGGCTGAATGGCGCGAACCGGAAAACCTTTGGTTTGCAAATCGTTAAAGCCTTTATAAAAAGCAATTAAACGGTCGTTCAATTCACTTTTTATATGGGTCAAATATGCTTGTACATTTTCAGTTTGATTTAAAAAAGAAGCCGTTGCTAATTGTTCCGGTTTTGGCGCCCAAGCACCAATATGAGTTAACATAGCTTTCATTTTATTAATAACATGAGCGGGACCAAAAGCCCAACCTACACGCACGCCTGTTGCTGCAAATGCTTTGGAAATACCATCTATAAAAATGGTGTAATCATGCATGGCAGGAACCAATTCTACCGGATTATAATGCACGGTATCACCATAGGTTAATTGCCAATAAATCTGATCATATAAAACATAAACGGGTTTTTCGTTTAATGAATCCCGGCGTTTATTTTCTGTTATAACTAATTCCGAAATTTCGGTTAGTGCTTTTTTAGTAAAGGTTGTACCGGTTGGATTTAAAGGCGAACATAAAGCTATTAAATTCACATGTTGAATATGTGGTTTTATATCTTCCGCAGTTGGCATAAATTTATTTTCAGCTTTGGTTTCTAAAACCATTGCTTTATTTCGCGATAAATAGGTGTAAGCATCATTATTCCAGGATGGCACGGGATATAGAACCGAATCGTCAATATCTAAAATGGTTTGATAAGCGGCGTATATTAAAGGTCGTGCGCCTCCAGAAATTAAAATTTCTTCTTTAGAATAGGTCTGTTTTAAATTTTCCGTCAAATAATCTGACACCGCAATACGCAAGGCTTCCATTCCATTAGCTTGTGGATAGTTGGTTTGATTATCATTGTAAGCTGAAATAATTTCAGTTTTCAACGCTTCGGGAATTGGAAAAATATCCGAATCAAAATCACCGATTGTTTGGTTATAAATTACTTCGCCTTGGGCTTTTAAGGCGTTGACTTCACCAGCAATTTTAATAATTTCAGATCCTTTTAATCCTTCCGCTAATGTTGAAATTTTCATGTTTCTTACGTGTTTTGTCAAAAATAGGGTTTCTAAACCATATTATTTGAAATGCTTCATCAATTTTAAAATACTAATGAAACAATAATTATATGTGACTATTTTAATGTTTAAATTAAGAATATAAGACCTAATGAATCATTTCTTGAACTGCTTAATTGGTGTTTTTCGCCAATCTCAAAATATCACCAAAAACGCCTCGTGCTGTCACATTTTTTCCAGCGCCAGCGCCTTGAATAACCAAAGGTCTTTCGCCATAGGATTCTGTAAATATTTCAAAAATAGCATCCGATCCTTTTAAAGACCCGAGTGTCGAATTTTTAGGTACAGAAACTAATTGCACATCTAATTGACCTTTACTTTGAAATAAATCGCCAGACAAATCACCAATATATCTCAAAACATGATCTGGTTTTTGTTCTTCCTTTTTATGTTGAAATGTTTCATTTAAATCTGACAAATTCTCCAAAAACTGTGAAGCTGAAATATCTCTAAACTCTTTAGGAATTAAATTTTCTATATGAATGTCTTCAAATTCATTTTCTAAATCTAACTCACGTGCCAGAATCAATAATTTCCGAGCCACATCGTTTCCACACAAATCTTCGCGGGGATCTGGTTCTGTATAACCTTGATCAATAGCTTCCTGTAAAATCTCTGGAAACGGTCTGTTTTCCGAAGAAAAGGCATTAAACAAATAACTTAAAGATCCCGAAAAAATACCGCGGACACGTGTAATATTTTCACCAGACTCGTGTAACAATTTAATCGTGTCAATTAAAGGCAATCCCGCACCAACGTTGGTTTCATATAAATATTCCTTTTTGTTTTGAACTAATTTTTCTCTCAACGTTTTATAAAAACTAAAAGAAACAGTATTGGCAATTTTGTTAGATGATACTAAATCAAAACCAGCTTCTACTAAAGGTATATAATTCTCAATAAAATCAGTATTAGCGGTATTATCCACCGCTATCAGATTTTCTAAATGGTGTTTTTCAGCATAGTCAATAATCGCTTGAGCAGACGTATTGGGAATACCATTGGTTTCTAAATTTTGTTTCCAATTTTGGTCTATTCCTTTTTGATTTAATAGAACCTGTTTAGAATTTGCAATGGCAAAAACGCGCAGTTGAATGTTTCTACGCTTTAATATAGATTCCGCATTTTCTAAAATTTGATTAATTAAGGTACCGCCAACCAAGCCTTTCCCAAAGATGGCAATGTTTATTTTTTTTGCGACCCCAAATACTTGTCCATGAATAACGTTTAACGCTTTATGCAAGTGATTCTTCTTAACCACTATACTTACATTTTTCCGCGAAATCGTGTTATTGAATAATAACGGAACTATGTGGTTTTTTATGAGCGCATTATAAGGCTGATGAAATTTGCTCAAATCCAATCCAATAATAGAAATGACTGAAACATCATCAATAATGGAGATTTTATGGACGTCTTTGGTGTAAAAGTCGTTTTCAAACTCCTGCTCCAGAGCAGCCACCGCATCCTTTGCACGATTGGCAGCCACCATAAAACCAATGCCACGTTCCGATGATCCTTGCGCAATAATACTCACACTAATATGATGAATACTCAACGTTTTAAAAATTCTAGCATCTACTCCTATTTTTCCTAGAAGTCCGCGGCCTTCAAAATTAATAAGCGACACATTATCTAGAACTGAAAGCGATTTAATGCCTTCAACAGTTGTTTTTGAAGTGATTAAAGTGCCTTTATCCTCTGGATTAAAGGTGTTTAAAATTCGCAGATTGATGTTTTTTTCAATAAGCGGCACAATGGTTTTAGCATGTAAAATGGTCATTCCGAAATTGGCTAACTCATTGGCTTCACTATAAGATAATTGCTCTATCTTCTTGGCATCTGCTACTAAATCTGGATTGGCTGTATAAATTCCATTTACGTGTGTGTAACTTTGTAACTCTTCAGCATCTAAATAATTCGCCAATAAAGAGGCTGTATAATTACTTCCATTACGTCCTAAAGTAGTGGTTTGGTTTTTTAAATTGGAAGCAATAAATCCGGATACAATATGAACCGTTTCCCTATTATATTTTTCGAAATGTGCTTTTACATTTTGCTCTGAAATAGCTAAAATGGGTTGCGCATCTCCAAAATTGGCATCTGTTTTTATGAGAAGCCTGGCATCTGTGGCATGTGCTTTTATTCCGCGTTCCATTAATAATTGCGCGACGATTTTTGTTGCTAGTAATTCGCCTTGCGCCAAAACTTCATCTTTAATTTTTTCACTATAATCTTCCAATAAGCTTACGCCTTCTAAAAGGGTGTCTAATTTTGAAAATTCTGCAGAAAAATCAACTGATTTTAAAGGTTCAGTTTGATAGGTTTTAAAAGCCTCTAATGCTTCTTTATATGCTTTATTAGTTGCTGCTTTTTCAAGAATAGCCTCTAATTCATTGGTCGCATTTCCTCTGGCAGAAACAACAACCGCCATATTTTGTTTGTCTTTTACTTTGGACTCTATAATAGAGAGAACTGTTTTCAAGCCGTTTCCGTTTGCTAAAGATTTTCCTCCAAATTTTAATATTTTCATGTTCTTTCGTTTTGTTTCAGGTTTAAAAATTCCTGAAATAATTTTTTCTAATTGATCAAATTCTATCAAAAATGCATCGTGACCGTGAATAGAATGGATTTCATTATAGGTGACATTCGGGTTTGTTAATGCCAGTTGTTTTTGTGTTTCTCGATTTTCTTCGGCTGTAAAAAACAAATCTGAATCCACACCGATAATATAGATGTTGGCTTGAATGTTATCTAAAACAGCTAAACTATGTTCCCCTCCATTGGTAACGTCAATTGTTTTTAGCAATTGATTCATGAGTTTATAGGACGCCAATTGGTAGCGTTCTTGTAATTTTTTACCGTGATGCATCAACCAACTTTCCACATTAAAAATTTGTAAATTGGTATTTTTAGTTCGTTGAAAGCGTTCTTTAAATGAAGCTGGCGTTCTATAACATAACATAGCATGCATCCTGGCATCATGAACCGGATTACTAGAATTAACGAGAAACTGCTCTTGAATTTGGCAGTTTGCAATAAGCCAATCCGTCGCTTTCCAATCAGTTGCTACAGGAATAAAATGGATTGCTAAATCTGGTTTTACGGCTAACATTTCCCAAGCAATTCCACCTCCTAATGAGCCGCCAATAATAGCAAATAACGTATCTATTTGAAGTGCTTTTAAACCCCATAAAAAAAGATTTGCAATATCCTTTGCAATGAAACTTTTGTAGTCTTTAATGATAACATCATCATACCCGTTTCCAGGAATATTAAAAGCTAGAATCGTATAGAAATTAGTATCGATCGCTTTGTTCGTTCCAATAAGGTCTTTCCACCAACCTTCTTCACCTGACACATTACTATTTCCTGTTAACGCATGATTAACAAGCACAATTGGCGCGGCGCCCAAAGGTTTACCAAACAGTTGGTAAGACAATTTTAATGAAATTGTCTTACCGCTAACTGTGGTAAAGTTTGAAATAGGAATAAACTTTAGTTTCGACATTTATTAAATGGCATATTGTTTTTGTACACTCACTTTTACTGGCGTTATATTGGTTAAATTGTCTTTAACGGGACAGCGCTCTTCAACAATTTTTAACCAAGCCACTAATGTTTCTATGGAGGCATCCGTTTCAGGAATTAACTTTAAATCAATACCCTTAAACCCCGCTCTTTCACTATTAGAAAATCCGAATAATTTGTTAGGATTGATATTTCCAGTAACTTCTATAGTCAACTTCCTAATTGAAAACCCCAATTCTTTAGCTACCAAATGACCAACAACGTTGACACAACCGGCTAAACCAGCTAATAAATATTCTACGGGATTTGCATTTTCATCGGTTCCGCCCAAATCTTCGGGCTCATCAATAACCAACTTAAACTGTCTTGTTTTTGCAATAAATTTTGCTGCTGAAGAACTTTCTCCCTTTAGACTAAATATTAAATCGCTCATAAATCTCTTTCTAGACGTTAGTTTCATTTTGCAAAACCGTTTCAGTAACTATTTTGAATGTTGCTTTTAAATCGGCTTTTAAGTCGTCTATATTTTCAATACCAACCGACAGTCTGATTAAATCTTGAGAAACACCTGCACTTGCTTGAGATGCTTCATCTAATTGTTGATGAGTGGTACTAGCAGGGTGAATAATTAATGATTTGGTATCACCAATATTAGCGAGTAAGGAAAATATCTTGGTGTTATCAGCTATGGTTTTAGCGGCCTCAAAACCACCTTCCACGCCAAAAGTAACCATCCCGCTTTGTCCATTTGGCAAGTACTTTTTAGCCAATTCATGGTATGCACTCGTTTCTAAACCAGGATAATTTACCCACGTAACTTCAGGCTGCTCTTGTAACCATTTGGCTAGTTCCAAAGCATTTTCACTATGTTTTTTAATCCGAATTTCTAACGTTTCTAAACCTTGAATAATATTAAAAGCGTTTGTTGGACTAATGGCACCACCATAATCACGTAATCCTTCTAAAATTAATTTGAAAGTATAAGCAGCGGCACCCAAAGCGTCATGATAAACCAAACCATGATAACCTGCGGAAGGTTCTGTAAATTCCGGAAATTTCCCACTGGACCAATCAAAATTTTCTCCATCAATAATAGCGCCTCCTAATGATGTGCCTTGTCCGCCAATATATTTTGTCAAGGAATGAATAACAATATTTGCACCGTGTTTAATAGGATTTAATAAGGCTGGTGTTGCAACGGTATTATCCACAATAAAAGGGACTCTTGCTGCTTTTGAATGTTTTGAGATAGCTTCTAAATCCAATACATCTAACTTCGGATTCCCTAAAGATTCTACAAAAAATGCTCTGGTGTTTTCTTGAACCGCTGCTGCAAAATTATCAGGATTGGAAGCATCCACGAATGTGGTTGTAATACCTAGTCGTGGTAAAGTAACATTCAATAAATTATAGGTTCCACCGTACAAACTACTAGCGGCAACAATATGATCGCCTGCTTTTAAAAACGTTAGCAATCCTGTGGAAATAGCAGACATTCCTGAAGCGAAAACCACGGCTCCGATGCCGCCTTCAACAGCGGCTAAACGGTCTTGTAAAATTTGATTGGTGGGATTGTTTAATCTCGTGTAGATAAACCCTAATTCTTTTAAAGAAAAAAGATTGGCTGCATGTTCCGAATTATTGAAAACATAGGATGTAGATTGGTAAATTGGCACGGCACGTGTACCGCCGTTTTTTGTCACATCGTGACCTGCATGCAACGCTCTGGTTGCGAAATTTTGAATACTCATTTTTCTAGTTTTTTTGAGTTAATAAATGATTAAACCAAAAGTCAAATAGGCTTCAATTGAAGCATACCTAATAGAAAAATGTTAAAAAGAAAATACGAACTACTATTGAGTAATTACGTTTGCGTTATCTATCCAATTTTTAATAAATGAATTAAAAATTAAGTAGAATGTAGCACCTTCTTAAATTTGAGATTCCTGCTTCCGCAGGTATTTAAGGGTTGCTAAGGCTTCAACGGGTCTAATCCCTTCACCTTTCTTGATAACATTTTCGGAATATTACAAAATACTCCTTCAGTAAATTTTTGAACTTTGTGAGCACAAATATTGCAACACAAATGTTTATAAACCAAATTAAATGTGAAAAAAAGTCTAAAAAATGTTTGTTCCATTTTAATTTCATACTTTTGCAAAGTAATATTAAAGAGGAAAAATTTGTCTGATTGCAACCTCTTCAAACCATTGGCTTTCGCTTAAATGCTGCCGGATTTGGATTGAAATTAAATGCTAAAGCAGTTTTATTCTACTACTCTAGCAGGCTCTTGTAATCACTCGGTTTTTTTCACAATGTTTAACACATAAATAAGTGATACTATGCCCTATTTATTTACTTCAGAAAGTGTTTCTGAAGGCCATCCAGATAAAATTGCCGATCAAATAAGTGACGCATTAATTGATAATTTTTTAGCTTTTGATCCCGAATCAAAAGTAGCTTGTGAAACGCTTGTAACAACTGGTCAAGTTGTATTGGCAGGTGAAGTAAAATCTAAAACCTACCTAGACGTTCAGAAAATTGCTCGTGATACCATTAACAAAATTGGCTACACTAAAGGTGCTTATATGTTTGATGGTAGTTCGTGTGGTGTGTTTTCAGCTATTCACGAACAATCCGAAGATATTAATCGCGGAGTAGATCGTGAAAGCAAAGAAGAACAGGGTGCCGGCGATCAAGGTATGATGTTCGGTTATGCGACCAATGAAACTGACAATTATATGCCATTGGCATTAGATTTGTCTCACCGATTATTATTGGAATTAGCAGAAATACGCCGAGAAAACAAAGACATTATGTATTTACGCCCGGATTCAAAAAGTCAGGTAACTATTGAATATAGCGATGATAATGTGCCGCAACGTATTGAAGCCATTGTGGTTTCAACTCAACACGACGAATTTGTTTTACCGAAATCTCAATCCAAAGAAGATAAAAATGTAGCTGAAGAAGAAATGGTTGCAAAAATCAACAAGGATATTAAAGAGATTTTAATTCCGCGTGTGATTGCTAAATTACCAGAACATATTCAAGTATTGTTTACGGATAATATTAAATACCATATCAACCCAACTGGGAAATTTGTTATTGGTGGACCACATGGTGAT
Organism: Bizionia myxarmorum; assembly: GCF_008086205.1. Taxonomy (GTDB): domain Bacteria; phylum Bacteroidota; class Bacteroidia; order Flavobacteriales; family Flavobacteriaceae; genus Algorimicrobium; species Algorimicrobium myxarmorum. The sequence continues at coordinate 78,759 of NZ_VSKK01000001.1, forward strand.
ACGGGCTTAACAGGTCGTAAAATTATTGTGGATACTTATGGTGGAAAAGGTGCTCATGGTGGTGGTGCTTTTTCAGGAAAAGATCCAAGTAAGGTAGATAGAAGTGGTGCTTATGCAACTCGACATATTGCTAAAAATTTGGTTGCTGCAGGTGTTTGTAGTGAAGTACTTGTGCAAGTGAGTTATGCTATTGGCGTTGCTGAACCAACCTCAATTTATGTAGATACCTATGGAAGTTGTCCGTTTAACATGACCGATGGCGAAATAGCAACCAAAGTGAAAGAGATTTTTGATATGCGACCATTTGCTATTGAAAAACGTTTAAACCTGCGTCAGCCTATGTACAGCGAAACTGCGGCTTATGGCCATATGGGTCGTAAAAATGAAACCGTGAGCAAAACCTTTGAGCAATTTTATGGCGGCCCAATAACTATGGATGTTGAATTGTTTACTTGGGAAAAATTAAATTATGTGGATGATATAAAAGCAGCTTTTGGGTTGTAATCTTATTTTTAAAACATATTTTAAGAAGCCTCGAAACTTAAGTTTTGAGGTTTTTTTATGCAATTTGCTCTAGAATGTCTATGAAATCTGAATAGGTTTCATAGACAGTAAGCCTAATAAGAATACAATATATTTATTTGTGATTTTCATGTAGCTTTCTTGAAGTAGCAAATTCATTAATTTAATAATTTAATAATAAAACCAGGATTTCATATCCTTTTCCGCACTTCGTAATAATGAAAAATTAAAATGCCTACAATTAATTGTAATGGAAAGATAAGTACATTAGCTCAGTTGATCATGCTAGGCACTATTTGAAAATGAAAAATAAAACGATTTGTTCTTGATTTCAAAAGAAAGAAAAATTTGAAAGAAAACTAATAGGATTAACTCCGTTGATCCTACAGTACACTTCTTGAAAATGAAAAATCAAACTGCTATGCAGTTTATTTTTTTATTTCCATAAAAAATGATTTTGAGTAAACTCAATCATAAATTATGAAAACAAAAAAATCCACACAACCGTGTGGATTTTCCGAGTTAAAGTGGGGAGAGCAGGATTCGAACCTGCGAAGACGTAGTCAGCAGATTTACAGTCTGCCCTCGTTGGCCGCTTGAGTATCTCCCCAAAATCGATTGCAAATATATTATAGTTTTTATCTTTTCTAGCCAAAAAACTAGACTTATTTCTTTCAAAAACATAAAAAACTCATCCTGAAAATGTTAGTAATTCATGAGACGTTTGGGAATATGTTTTTTTAGAGAAATAGTCTAAAAAACTTAATATTTAGAAAGGTTTTATTTCAAGCCGTTTTCAATATTCGGCTGTAAAGCAGCTTTAACCTCTCGGGTTTATAACCGCATTTGAATAAAGCCACCATCAGTAAATTACATAAATTGACTTTCACATAGGAATTGTGCTCATATTTTCTGGCTGAAACTATCAAATTATTTTTAACAATTAAATAGGGTGTTTTCGCCTTTTTCATACGTTTAAAAAACTCGAAATCTTCCATAAGCACTTGGTGTTCATCAAAAGAATCTAATTTTTTAAATACTGCTTTTTTAATAAATAAGCATTGGTCGCCACCGCCGGTAAATACACCATCGGTTTTTGTGAAATGCGCGTTTATTTTCAACCAAAAATTATCGGTATCAAACTGATAGGAAAAAAATCCCGCATCAAATCCGGATGCTATTGTTTCTTGAATATTATTAAAAAATCCTTTTGGAGGCAAAACATCAGCATGGAGAAAAACGAGAATATCTCCAGATGCTATTTTAGCAGCTTGATTCATTTGAAAAGCACGTCCTTTTTCCAGACATTTTTCTATTAATACATTCGTAAACGGAAAACCGGAAGTGTTTAAAGCAGCAGATTCTGATGATAAGGCAATTACAATTTCAACATTAAAATTTTCAGTAAGCGCTACTAATCGCGGCACTAAAACGGCTAGATTTTCCGCTTCATTATGAGCGGGAATAATTACCGAAATTTTATTATTTAAAACCATATACAAGAAATATACGTAAATTTATAACATAGGGATTGCTATACAGACTACAAATTGACGGCTTTAAAATTCCTACCTTATAAAAAATAATTTTATGAAAACCACCCTATTAAACAAATTAACCTTATTTATCACGCTACTTGCGCTATCGTTTAGTACTGCAGCTCAAACTAATTTAAACAAAATAACGGATTTTAATGAACTATCTGAACAGTTTTTGAAAGACATCAAAAACGGAAAAGACACTGAAAATATTCAAGATAAATTAGAAAACACCACTTTAGAAGCATTAATTGCCGGTTTAAAAACGGATCAAGAAAAGCTGGCCTTTTGGGTGAATATTTACAACGGTTACATTCAAGTTATTCTTCAAAAGAACCCTGATTTATATAAAGATCGCGGTGAGTTTTTCAAAAAAAAGCAGATTGCTATTGCAGGCGAAATGTTATCATTTGATAAAATTGAACATGGCATTATTAGAAAATCGCAATGGAAATTAGGTTTAGGGAAAGTTCGAAAATTATTCCCTAATAAGTTTGAACGCAAACTCCGAGTAGATGCACGTGATTTCAGAATCCATTTTGCCTTAAATTGTGGGGCTAAAAACTGTCCGCCTGTGGCTATTTATTCTCCAGATAAACTGGATGCCCAATTTGACATGAGTTCTAGGAATTATTTAATGAAAACAACTTCATTTAATGAAGACGAGAAAACAATAACTATTTCACCTTTATTCAATTGGTTTCGTGGCGATTTTGGAAGTAAAAATGATATTAGAGCTATTTTAAAATCCTATGCTATTCTAGATTCAACAGAAAAGATTTCAATAAAATACGGTGATTATGATTGGACTTTAGACTTGGATAACTGGACCGAATTTTAAAATATAACTTCTTAAAAAAATTGACTCCGCATTTTAATTGAAACTCAATTTTAATTAAAAAATCCTTCTCTTATAACCAGAGAAGGATTTTTTTTAACTAAATAAAAGACTTTGAAAATTACTTATCAATACCGCCTTTACGTTCTGGTGAACGCAATTCTGGCCAAGTACGTTGCTCACCAGTTCTAGAATTAACTGGTAAGATAATTTTTTCAGAAGATGCTCTGTTTGGATCTTCACAAGCCATGTACACTAAAATAGCCGTTAAAATAGCATTGCTTCTTACATCATCGAAAACAATTTTATCATAGGTATCTCTATTTGTATGCCATGTGTAATTCCAATAAGACCAGTTTAGAGAACTCAAGTTAAATGAAGGTGCTCCAGCTGCTACAAACGAAGCATTATCCGATCCACCACCACTTGGAGAACCTGGGAAATCGGTTTCAATATGCTTGGAAATATCATTTGGAACGGCCTCTAACCAACGTGACAAATACTCATAAGCATGTAAAAATCCAGCACCTGAAAGGTTAACCACGCGACCTGTTCCATTATCTTGATTGAAAACTGCTTGCGTATTTTTTACAATTTCAGGATGATCCTCTACAAACGCACGAGAGCCATTTAAACCTTGCTCCTCACTTCCCCAGTGACCAACTAAAATGGTTCGTTTTGGATTTGGATACACTTTTTTTAGGATTCGCAAAGCTTCCATCATAACCAAAGTTCCTGTACCATTATCGGTTGCACCAGTTCCACCATCCCAAGAATCAAAATGTGCAGACATGATCACATACTCATCTGGCTTTTCAGATCCTTTTATTTCCGCAATGGTATTATAATTTGTAGCGACACCCAAATCTTTAGATTCGGCTACAATTTTAACTTTCGGCTTGCTACCATATTCTACCAAACGGTATAACATGGTGTAATCTTCCAATTCAATATCTACCGTTGGGATTTTTTCTGTTCTTGCACTAAAAATTTTATTAGCACCAAAGCCTTTAGACCAATACGATGCTATAATTCCAGCTGCTCCAGCTTTTTCTAAAGCTTGATCTAAAGTTCGAGAACTGTAACCCATACGTTTTATATTGGCATACCATTCTTTCGATAAAGAATCGCGTTCTTTTTTCATTTTCGCAAAAGATTCTTCCGTTGCAAATTCTTCCCAGTTATAATCTGGGCGACCTGTTGGTTGATATATAGAAGTCATTACCAATTTACCTTTAACACTCTTTAACCAATTATTAAATTCCAGAGAATCCTTAACGGTTGGAAGTATGATAACTTCTGCAGTTACTCCTTTAGATCCTGTACTTGGATTCCATGCTAATTGCATACCATCTAGGGTTTGAATTCTAGGATGAACCATATCAATATGTGTAATGCCACGTTCCCAAGCACGCCATTCTCCCCATTTTTCATTTCTAGCAGAAATGTCCCATTTACCATATTGTGCAACAGCCCAATCATTGGCTTGTTTCATTTGTGGTGTTCCTACTAAACGAGGTCCAATAACATCTAGCATCTCATGTGCTAAACGTTCTAATTGCGAATTTTCTGTGGCTTCTTTTACAATGCTTTCCACAACCGCATCTGTGTTTTGTGCTTGCGTAAACGTCATGGAAATCATTGCCAATGTGGCTAATGCGTACTTAAAAATAGTCTTCATAATGATTGGTTTAAATTATTAATATATGACTCTACAAAATACATCATTTCTTTAAGAAAAACTGTTAAAATCGAGGCGAAATATTCCTCAAAAAAAAAGAGACGTCAAAAAATTAACGCCTCTTTAATAAATTTAGAAATTGTAATTTTATAAATTATAAACCACTCGTAACGTTACAAAACGAGGTTGGATATAATAATCGTTGGTACTAACTGATAATGAGCCAGTACTTGTTTGACTCTGGGATTTTGTATTCAATAAGTTAGTCGCTTTCATTTCAAATTCCCATTTTGCATCTGCATCTTTTCTATAGGCTAAAGATGCATCCCAGAAATCGAAACTATTAATTTTCCCAGCTTCATCACTCAATAAATTATACTCATAACTAGATTTCAAGGTGAGGGTTTTCCAGATTAAAGCATCAAACTCTAATTTTGGCGCATTGGTATAAAATTTTGTACGTCTACTTCCTTGATCGTTATCCTGAATTCCATAGTTATAGCTAACTTCAAAATTTGGTGCTTCTTTGAAATTTGATCTTAAAGATGCAGTATAAGACTGGTTATAATTTTCATTAACCGAACGGTTATTATTAATAAACTGATTGAACTTATTATAACTAAAATTAGCACGCGCAGTTGCACGTAACTTCCCGAAAGCACGCTGAAAACTACCGCTTGCAGAAAAACTTTCGTCAGTAAAATTCGAATTAAAAGGTGTTCCTACACTAATAACACTTCCAGGTTGAAACTCGGAGGCAGTTCTAATTTGGTCAATATTTTTTGTGTAGTTAACACGCGCAAATACATTGGTATAGTTGAACATATTAAAACTAAAATAGGAAAGACTGACATTGTGCGCTATTGAACTTTCTAATTCCTGATTACCACTAAAGAAAGAATTATACCTATTAAGCACCAAACCTTCTGCAAGCTTATTAACATCAGTAAACTGGGTTTGCATACGGTAATTGAAGGTTAACGTTTCACTCTTTTTAAATTGAATACGTGTATTAAAATCTGGTAAAATTCGGAAGAAATTATCCGTGTAACTCACACCAAATTGGCTGTTTTTAGAACTATAAGCATGTGCAGATAAGCCAGGTGTTATAGTAAAAATACCTGCTTTTAATTGATAATGTAGACCAACATATAAATCAGTGAAGGTGTAGTCCGTATCATTTACCGGATCATAATTTGTTGGCTGATTATCAATTGTTGAACCATCATCTAAAGTCTGAAAAATGTTGGAGTTGAATTTCTGATTACTCAAAATAGTACCAAACGTCACGTTTATATTACTCTTATTATTCAATACATTCCAATAATCTAACTTCGCATCTAATTGATTGGATTTGACACGTTTGTCTTGTGATAAATCATATCTGGATTGATTCTGATTCATACCTAAATCTTCAGCAGTATCATCATAAGGGTCATTTGGAATGTCCATATTATTGGTTGGATCATTCGCTATTAAGGCATTATAAAAGGGGTCTTCATCTTTAAAAAGATGTGTAGCTTCAAAAGCAAAAATATTTTTTTCGTTCAGTGTGTAGTAATAATTCAAATTCTGATTAAGACTAAACGGATTGGTATCTTCATTTTGAGCAATACCACCAACTACTGTAGAAAACACATTTTGCTCTTGTGTTTCTTGAGACATGCGACCTAATATTTCATAATCTAACTGATTGCTAGCATTCGGCTTATATTTCGCACTTAACTTTAACATCCCTAAATCGCTACGTTGTGTAGTATTGCTTTCGGTACGTTCGTCTGGAATTCCAAGTTCGGGATCATTATAAATAACATTACTATTTTCCTGTAGAAGGATTTTGTTTCCAGTATAAATTCCAAAACCACTTAAATCCAATTTATCATTTGGCGAATAACTAAAGTTTGCCGCACCAAAACGTGCATTTATTTCTTTAGCACGATTATTTTGAAGGGATAAAAAACCTAAACCATTATCGCTTAAATTTAAATTGGTTCCACTGCTTTGACTTGGTCTATTAAAACCACCAGCGAAGTTAAAATAATCACGACGCGTAAAAGCTAATTCTCCAATATTATTAATGTCTCCAATAACATTCACACTATATTTGGGACTATAATAAAATAATTTGGGTTGTGCCAAATACAAACCGTTGTCGTCTGCAACGCCTGCTCCTGCCGTAATGGTCCCGAACCAAAACGCTTCTTTACCTTCCTTTAGTTTAATATTAATGGCTATATTATCTTGATTGTTTTGAACACCACTTAATTGGCCAACTTCGGCATAATTTTTAAGAACTTGCACTTTATCAACAGCATTTGCCGGAATGTTTTTAGTAGCTAATTTAGAATCGCCATCAAAGAAGTCTTTTCCTTCTATCATGACTTTAGAAACCACCTTCCCTTCTACTTCAATTTGTCCGTCAGCATTTATTTCAACACCTGGTAAATTTTTAAGAACGTCCTCTAGTTTTCGTTCAGTACCTGTTTTAAAAGAATCAGCATTATAAATAAGTGTATCACCTCTAACCGTAACTGGCATTTCGTAAATGAGTTCCACTTCATCTAAAGCATTATCATTTTCTAGAGTAAAATCTCTAGTAATAGTTTCTTCTTTAGTTGTTACGCTGACATCAGTAGTTTTCATACCAATATAACTCACCTGAATTTTATAATCCGTATTTTTTTCTAAAGTCAACTTGTAACGACCTTGTTCACTGGTAATTCCGTACGAATCTAGTTTATTAGTTAGTTGATTAATAGCAATAACATTAGCTAATTCTAAAGGATTTCCGATGCTATCTTTGACAACGCCTTCTATTTTTACTTGGGAAAAAGTGGCGCATCCTACAAAAAGTAGAATAGCCGTTAGTACATGTTTCATTAGATTTATTTTGGTTGTTTGTTTAAAAAATATTTTGACTTTTGTCTGCCTATACTATACCTGACATATAGTACATATCAGCCATTTTTTATTTAATACAAATAAAGTTGACAGTAATTAATTGGCATAAAAAAATTAACGTCCACGACCACCACCGCCTCTTCCGCCATTCATTTCGCGCATTTCTTCTATTTTCTGTTTCGTAATGGTATTGTACTCTTCACGTGTTACTTCTTTTCCTTTAGAAGGCTTTTTAATTTCATCTTTATCTGAGGGATTCATGATGATTTTAGAACATAGCATGGTTGTTTTATCCGCATTAATTTCTAATATTAATCCTGGAAGCCCCCAATATTCACCTGGTCCATTATTGACAGGAACTTGAGGTGTATACCAAGCGGTAACAATAATTTCTTTTGGTATTTCTATATCATCCATAAAGTCTTTGGTTGCTGACTCGGTTTTTGTAGAATCTTTTGCCGTTTCAACACCAGTTTCTTTCGCCTCCTTATCTTCCTTATTATTGTCATTATCTCTGCCTCCTCTGCGCATGCTTGTCCAATCAAATTCATCCACTTTTTTAACAGCTGTTGCTTTAAAGCATAGGTATTGACCTATTTGTTTTGTTTCTCCACTTAATTCCCAGTCCAAATCTTTTAACTCATCCACAACAAGAAATTGCTTTCCAAAAAACTCCTGTTCTTGAAGCATTTGTTTGTCTTTAATATTCTTGTATTGGGCTCCACCAATAAAACTACCCATCATTCCAAAACCTCTTCCACTACCAGGAGCTTCTAATTTTTCTTCTTCTTTATAGATTGATTCTGTTTGTGAAAACGTCAAAACATAGGTTTTTTCTAGCATGGTTTTCATACGTTCCGTGATTTGCTTTTTCTGCTGTTCGCTCATTTCACGTCCACCCAAATTATCTAAATCCATAGTGGTTTTAGTTTGGTAATATGCCTTGCCTTGGAAGTCTTGTTGCGCGTAATTGTAAGTAGAAGTCGTTACTATTAAACAAACAATTGCGATGTATTTGTAGAATTGATTCATGTGAAAATTATATATGATTTATTAATATTAGCGTTAATTGTCACCAGTTAGACTCTGAAACTGTTAAAATGTAAAACCTAAAACTGTTAATATTTTCTTAAATTAATGTATTCTGAATTCAAAATTTATAATCCAGAGTTTGGTTTGAATTTTGTACTTTTCAAACTTCATGAAAGCAATCACATTTTTAATAACTCTTTTATCACTATCAGCATTTTCGCAGGATAGCATTGCCACATTTAGTAAGGCGAAATTTCCTTTAGAAGTTGAAACCATAATAGGTGTTGATAATTTTGGCACCAAGTATTATGAAACAAACAATGTTTTTTACAAAAAAACAGATGAAAAAACCATCAATTATAGTAATGTTCAATTAGGGCAATTAACGTCTGTTGATGTATTTAATCCACTAAAAATTATCCTGTATTATAAAGATTTCAATACCGTTATTATTTTAGATAATCGCCTAGCGGAAATTTTAAGAATTGATTTCAATACGGTTCAACCATATAAAAATGTCAGCTTTGTTTCATTAGGAAATGATAATACCATTTGGATTTTCAATCTGGACAAGCAGCAAATGGAATTGTATGATTATAAAGCAAAAACCGTTAGAGCAACGACGATGCCCATTGTATCGCCCACTCTTTCTGTAACCAGCAATTATAATTATGTTTGGTTGCTCACGGAAAACTACATCTATAAATACAGCTATTTTGGAAGTTTACTTTTTAAAATTCCGAATACCGGTTATACGCAAATCTTGGAACGCCATGATGATATTTTACTTCAAAAAGAAAATAGTCTCTATTTTTTAAATGATAAAACCCAAGAAATAAGCCCAATTAAACTACCTATTTTGTTAATAAATCAGTTTTTAGTAACGGGTGAAACTCTGTATATTTACGATTCGAAAATTCTTCATGAATTCGAAATAAAAAACTAAAGCGTATGCATGTTGCAGTAGCCGGAAATATAGGCGCAGGAAAAACCACACTTACCAAATTATTAGCTAAACATTACAAATGGGAACCGCAACTTGAAGACGTTGTGGACAACCCGTATTTAGACGATTTTTATAACCAAATGGAGCGTTGGAGTTTCAATTTGCAGGTTTACTTTTTAAATAGCCGTTTTCGTCAGGTAAATCAAATTCAAGCCAGTGGAAAGGATATTATTCAAGATCGTACTATTTATGAAGATGCTCATATTTTTGCACCAAATTTGCACGCTATGGGTTTAATGACCAATAGGGATTTTGAAAATTACCGTTCTTTATTTGACTTGATGGAATCTTTTGTTAAAGGGCCGGATTTACTGATTTATTTACGAAGCTCAATTCCTAATTTGGTGAGTCAAATTCACAAACGCGGTCGTGATTATGAAAACAGCATAAGCATCGATTATTTAAGCCGCTTGAACGAACGTTACGAAGCATGGATTCATGGTTATGACAAAGGAAATTTATTAATTATAGATGTAGATAACATGGATTTTGTTGCTAACCCAGAAGATTTAGGTACGATAATAAACAAAATTGAAGCTCAAATTCACGGGTTGTTTTAAGACTTTTTTATCCATTTACGTATACCGACTAATTGGGAAGCTTGAATTAAAAAGCTTTTTTTGATTAGTCGGTTTATTTTTTCCTATGACATATTCTATTTTATAAAACCATGTGCTCTGGCATGTTGTTCTGCGTGTTTGCTACTTTCAACTAATAAGACTGGTACGGTTTTATAATTATCAAACAGACCACTTATACGCAACATTTTCTTTTTGTGCTTTACCGTTCTTAAATAGATGGCCAAAATGCGGTCTGGATGTGTTTCAGCAATTTCAATATAAATATCGGCATCATGTTCACCGGCATCACCAATCAGTATAAATTTTAAATTAGGATAGGCATTCAGAATATGAATAATTTCCTTCTGTTTTTGAGGTTTTTCATCTAGGTTTTTTTTGCTAAAAATATTTCCCATACTTCTCAATAAAATGGGACCTTTTGGAAAATCATTCGCTTTAAGAAAATATTCTAAATACCGATACATATTCCAGGGACTGTGACTCACATAAAATATAGGATTTGTCTTTTCGCCTGACGATCCACGATGCAGCCCATGATAAAATTTAGCCGCGCCTTTTAAGGGAATTCGGTTGAAAGCGCCTTTTAAAAACGTATTCACCAAAACCCGCCATTTTAAAAGCGATACAACGCCTGTATGCAAAATAGTATCGTCTATATCGCTAATTACTCCGAATTCTGAATCTTCAGCAGGAATTAATATTTCGGCTGGAAACCGATTGTCATTCGTAATATTTCGTTTGATATTAACATCACTATACGAAACTACAAGTTGCAATAACCCTTCTTCATTAGTAAATGCACTTAAATTTTCTAATTGCTCTTCGCATTTAAAATAACCATTATTATCAGTTTTCGCTGTTAAAACTTGGTTATTAGGGAGTCTCAAATTTAATTCAACATGTTTAACCTCATCGCTTTCAAAGCGTTTAAAGGTATTAATAAGAAGCTTAAACCAACCTTTATCCTCCAAATCAATGGATTCATCTTCAAGCGCTCTTCCGCGTAAATAAAAATGATTATCACTTCCATAACTATGAAAGGTAATAATTTGAAGGGCATCTTTTTTAAACATTTTTTAAAATTAGGAAAGATTTTGGAAATAAAAAAACCACGCTAATTAACGTGGTTTTTTATAATCTATTTGTATCGACAACTAATTATTTAACATCAACTGGTCTGCTATCAGTTACGTCCATTTTAAATTGAGTGGATTCACTTTTCAATTGTGCTACTTTAGCATCTACCTCTTCTTTAGTTCCAGAAATTACAAGTTCTTCTGTAGAAATTTCTTCATTTTTAACATTTGTAACGCTAACAACAGCTTTTGCAAAATCGTCTGAAGTGATAATAAAATCAACATAAACTTTCTTAACTGCAGCATTTTCTGTTACTGTAATAGGTTCATTTGAATTAATATCTTCTGAAGCATGACCTCCTAAAATTGGTGCGATTACTAAACCAATTAGACAGGTTAATTTAATTAAAATGTTCATTGAAGGACCTGATGTATCTTTAAATGGATCACCAACAGTATCACCAGTTACAGCAGCTTTATGCGCTTCACTTCCTTTATAAGTCATTTCACCATTAATTAAAACACCCGCTTCAAATGATTTTTTAGCATTATCCCAAGCGCCACCAGCGTTGTTTTGGAAAATAGCCCAAAGCACACCAGAAACTGTAACTCCAGCCATATAACCACCTAACATTTCAGCAATAGCTAAATTATTCATTCCAAAAATCATAGGAACAAATGCAATTACTAAAGGAAAACCAATAGTTAATAATCCTGGCAACATCATTTCTTTTAAAGATGCTTCTGTTGAAATAGCAACACATTTATCATATTCAGGTTTCCCTGTACCTTCCATAATTCCTGGAATCTCTCTAAATTGACGACGCACTTCTTCTACCATTTCCATAGCTGCTTTTCCTACAGCATTCATAGCTAATGCCGAAAAAACTACAGGCACCATTCCACCAACGAATAACATAGCTAAAACAGGCGCTTTAAAAATGTTAATACCATCAATTCCTGTAAACGTTACATAAGCAGCAAATAAAGCTAAAGATGTTAATGCAGCCGAAGCAATAGCAAAACCTTTACCAGTTGCAGCCGTTGTATTACCAACCGCATCCAAAATATCAGTACGCTCTCTTACAATTGGTTCTTGCTCACTCATTTCAGCAATACCCCCAGCGTTATCAGAAATAGGTCCGAAAGCATCAATAGCTAATTGCATAGCCGTGGTAGCCATCATAGCAGAAGCTGCTAAAGCAACTCCATAAAAACCTGCAAACGCATAAGATGCCCAAATAGCACCTGCAAATAATAAAACAGATGGGAATGTAGAAATCATTCCTGTTGCTAAACCTGCAATAATATTGGTTCCCGCACCTGTTGATGATTGTTGAACAATTTTTAAAATTGGTTTTTTACCTAATCCCGTGTAATATTCAGTTACCGAAGAAATCACGGCTCCAACAACTAAACCAACTAAAGTGGCATAAAAAACACGCATGGATGAGATTTCTAATAAACCTTCACCAAAGAAATTCATTTGCATGGTTTCTGGTAACATCCAAATCACTAAACCATAACAGGTAATAGCTACTAAAACAATAGAAACCCAGTTACCTATATTTAAGGCACTCATAACTTCTGATTCTTTAGCGTCGTTACTTTTTATTTTTACGAGCATAGTTCCAATAATGGAAATAATAATACCAACACCAGCAATAGCCATTGGTAATAAAATTGGTCCAATACCGCCAAAGGCATCGGCTATATTACCACCCATATCTCTAATAACATAATTACCTAAAACCATAGCTGCTAAAACTGTCGCCACGTACGATCCGAATAAATCTGCACCCATACCCGCAACATCACCTACGTTATCACCAACGTTATCAGCAATTGTAGCTGGGTTACGTGGATCATCTTCAGGGATTCCTGCTTCTACTTTACCTACTAAATCGGCACCAACATCGGCCGCTTTGGTATAAATACCGCCACCAACACGCGCAAATAATGCGATAGATTCAGCGCCTAAAGAGAATCCAGCTAATGTTTCAAGAACAATAGTCATATCCATAGTATTGGTCCAAACACCACCCATAAAGAAGTGAAAGAAACCAAGAAAAAACAGAGTTAATCCTAAAACGGCTAATCCAGCAACTCCAAGTCCCATAACAGTTCCACCACCAAAAGATACTTTTAAGGCATTTGGTAAACTTGTTTTGGCTGCTTGTGTGGTTCTAACATTGGTTTTAGTGGCTATTTTCATTCCCATATTTCCTGCAAATGCAGAAAAAATAGCTCCAAAAATAAAGGCTATTACAATTAACCAATGCGTTGTTGGCACAAAATAAGCTACTGCAGAAAGTGCAATACTCACTATAACTACAAAAATGGCTAAAAGCCTATATTCGGCATTTAAAAAAGCTAAAGCTCCTTCATAAATATGATCTGAAATTTCTTTCATCTTTCCGTCACCAGCATCTTGTTTCATAACCCAAGATTTCTTTACGACCATATAAATTAATCCTATAAGTGCCGCTGCAATGGGCATATAAATCATCATTGATTCCATAAAATATTAATTTTTGATTTGTTAATTAGTGGCGCTAAAGTAGTGAAATCTCTTAAAACTAAAAAACCCTTCTATTTAATTATAGAAGGGCCTTATTTTACTGTATATCTTGAAACTAAATAGTAAAATTACCATTTGTTTTGTGTTCGCTATCTTCATATCGATCAATACATTTATTAAGAATATCATAAGCTTCTTGGGCATTTCCCCATCCACCAACGTCAACTTTTTTCTTTTCTAAATCTTTATATACTTGGAAAAAATGTTCAATTTCTTTAATCTGATGCGGATTCATATCTGATAAATCATTTAAGATATTCCAAATAGGATCTGAAACCGGCACACAAATAACTTTCTCATCTGGGCCTTTCTCATCGGCCATATGAAAAACACCAATTGGCTTTACTTCTACCACACACATTGGGAAAGTTGGCTCACCTCCTAAAACTAAAACATCTAATGGATCACCATCTAATGCTAAAGTTTCTGGAATAAAACCATAATCTGCTGGATACATCATAGATGAAAACAACATACGGTCAAAGCGTATTTTTTTTAATTCAAAATCGTATTCATATTTGTTACGGCTACCTTTTGGTATTTCGATTAACACATCGAACGTTTTTTTTCCTTTTGGACTCATTGTAAATTTATAGTTATCAATCACTCAAATTAAAGTGACATCATAGTTTATATCAGACTTCACCGAAAAAATTTCGGGGCTGCAAAGATACATAAGTAATTGGGCTTGGGCAACTAAAATTAATTTTGGATAATCAACCAATCAAAATAAATAAGATAAATCTAAATTTTAGTACCTTGTTAATCCATTCCAAACTAAATAAACCGAAAATTATGAAAGCATTTTTCACGCTATTTATTGCCGTGTTCTCACTAACGACTTTTCATGCACAAACAAAACCTTGGCAAGGCAAGTTTGAACCTATAGATGATATAATTGCGCCACCAAATACTTACAGAACGGCTAGTGGCGCACCCGGGAAAGATTATTGGCAGCAACGTGCCGATTATAAAATTAAAGCTGAATTAAATGAAAAAACGAACACTTTAATAGGTGAAGAAACCATCACTTATTATAATAATTCTCCAGATAATTTGAGTTATTTATGGATTCAGTTGGAGCAAAACGTCAATAAAAAAGAAAGTGAAGATTTTGGAGATGCTTCTGGTGGAATACGGGATTCTATTTCTAGTCAACAGATGCAATATCTTACACGCGCTATTGATTTCCCTGCGGGTTACACGATAAAATTCATTAAAAATTCTTCAGGAAAAGATTTACGTGCCTTGGTAAATAATACCATGATGAAGGTTATGTTAGACAGCCCTTTAAAATCTGGTGAAAGCTTAAAATTTACTTTAGGCTGGTCCTATCCTATTACAGATAGAAGTTTATTTATGTTATCCCGAGAAGGTTATGAATATTTCCCGAAAGACGATAATACAGTGTATTTAATGGGACATTGGTTTCCAAGAATGGCGGTTTATAATGATACGGAAGGATGGCAGAATCAGCAATTTCAGCGTTTGGGTGAATTTGCATTGGAATTTGGCGATTATGAAGTTGAAATAACGGTTCCAGAAGATCATATTGTAGCATCTACAGGTGAATTGCAAAATAGTGATCTTGTTTTGAGTAAAACACAGCAAGAACGTCTCATTGCGGCTAGAAAATCCTTTGACAAACCTGTAATGATAATTACCCAAGAGGAAGCACGGCAAAATGAAAAAACCAAAGCAATCAAGAAAAAAACTTGGATTTTTCATGCTAAAAATGTTCGCGATTTTTCATTTGCATCATCACGGAAATTTCTTTGGGACGCGCAAGCATTGCAGCTTTCAGATCATGTTACTATGGCCATGTCTTTTTATCCAAAAGAAGGTTTACCTGTTTGGAAAGAAGAAAGCACCAAAGCTGTTATTGCAGCTTTAGAAGTATATTCAGAAGCTACATTTGAATATCCTTATCCTGTTGCCATTTCGGTTAACACTTCCAATATTGGTATGGAATTTCCTATGATTAGCTTTAATGGCGGACGTCCTGATAAAAATGGTAAAATGAGTGAAAATGCTAAAGCAGGTATGATTGGAACTATTATACACGAAGTTGGGCATAATTGGTTTCCTATGATTGTTAGTTCAGATGAACGCAAATGGATGTGGATGGACGAAGGTTTGAACACCTTTTTACACCAGCGTACTATGGCTGAAAAATATCCGCAATATCATAGTACCAAGCCTAAAGATATTGTGCCATTTATGCAAGGCGATAAAAATATTCTTCGTCCTATTATGACGACCTCAGATAGTGAATTACTTTCTCAATTTGGTGCCAACTTTTATCAAAAGCCAACTGTAGGTTTACAAATGTTGCGCAATTCTATTATTGGTGAAGAATTATTTGATCAAGCTTTTAAAGAATACGCCAACCGTTGGAAATACAAACATCCAAATCCAGGTGATTTATTTAGAACATTGGAAGACGCCACCGCAACCGATTTAGATTGGTTTTTTCGAGGCTGGTTTTTTACAACAGATAATGTAGATATGGAATTAGCCAACGTAAAGTGGTTTAAAATATATGATAAAGATGTAAACATGGAAGATAAAAGCAAGAAAGTTGCTTTTAGAATTAAAGGTGAAAGCACCAATAAGGAAGCTACCGATTTTTCTGGTGGACCGGAAATGATAACCATGACTAAAACGCCGGATGAAAATTACGGTGGATTTTTATCCAGATTGGATGAACCTGAAGTTAGAAAACAAGTAGCTAATAAAAATATTTATGCACTAACTATTAAAAACGTTGGTGGACTGGTTATGCCTATTACTATTGAATGGCAATATACAGATGGCTCCAGCGAAATTGAACGTTTACCAGCTGATGTTTGGCGTAGAAATGAATATGAAACAACGCAAACCTTTTTAAAGACTAAAGAAGTAAAAGCTATAAAATTAGATCCTAATTTTGAATTTGCTGATACGAATATGTCCAACAATACCTTTCCGAAACAGGAATCTGATTCGCAGTTTGATAGCTTTAAAAAGAAACAGAAAAATTAAACTAAATAACGTTTTCAAATTGAAATAAAAAAATAGCTCACTAATTAGTGAGCTATTTTTTTTATGTTATTGTACTTTAGATTTTTTAGAAATTAAATCCAAAACTTCCCGTAATACCAAAATTTCGGGCATCGGGATTGTCTAGATAATTTCCTCTAAAGTTAAAGTCAATTCTAAATACTTTAAAAATGTTGCCAATACCCACGCTGTATTCGTAATAAATTTCATCGGTTGGCGCAATTAATGGAATATTGGATGGCGCACTAATAGCCATATTATCAGCAGACAAATCGCCCCAAACACCACGGACACCAACAATTTCTCGCCAATTTAATTTTCTTAAAAAAGGGATTCTTGAAAACAAACGGCCGTTAAAATTATGCTCTAAATGTACCGAAGCGTACGTATCCGTTACAAATTCGTAATAGTTTAATTGTGAAAACGATTTGTAAATAGAGAAATAGGACTGGTTTCCAGGAACAATACTTAATAAGCCCAATGGAACTGTCCCGAATGTTTTACCCACTTCAATAGTAGAATATAAGCGTCCTAAACCGCCCAACTGCCAAGGTTGCACGTAAGAAAATTGAAATTTCGTATAATTAAAATCACTGTCAAAAAATATTTTATCACCTACTGTATATTGAGCAAAAAGTGAGGCATAGGTATCATTGGCACTTTGGCGCTCTACACCATAACCAATCATTTTTCGACCTGGAAAATAGGAAACAGCGATGGTACTTTCAAACTGTTGAATTTCCGAAGAAATACCCGTTGCAGATTCAGGATCCACATAATCCAGACTAAAGGTTGGAGAAGCGGATTCTAACGTTCTATAATCGCCACCAATGCGGAATAATATGTTCTTAATCGGTTCAAATTCCACAGCCAAGGCCGTTAAATTTATATTGGTTAGTTTATCATTTGTAGCAGTACTAAAAACAGCATTGGATGCTAAACTTCGACCTAAAACATCTGTAGAAGTGGTTAAACTAGCGCCAATTTGTTCGATGTCACGTCTATGTCCAGCGGAGATAATGAGTCGGTTACGTTGGTTCAATAAATATTTAGCTGAAAAACCATATTTCACCTTATCATCTTTAAATCCGTAGGCCATAAAACCTTGTATACGCCATAAATCATTTGGGCCAAAATAAGTACGGGCTCCGGCACGCAAACGCAAACCTTCCACATCATTATAACCAACTGTTGAAAAAATGGGGCCGTAATCCAAATTCAAATCGTCAAACTCTATATATCCTGAACCTAAAATACTTCCTAAACTATAAAGTCGTTTAAACTTTTTAACCGTTTTTAAGGTGTCTAACATTTTGTAAACCCCTTTTTCATCATTGCTTAAAGCTTCCAGGCGGTTTTCACTCCAGAAATCATCTTCACGATTGTAAGCATCCAAATTATAATCGAAAACTTCCTCTTTGTAAAACTTGTCGTCTTTTACTTTATCGAATTCGTAATTATTATAAAGTGTAGTTCGTTTTCCATAAACACCGCGAGATTCCTCCTTTTTATTTAAGGTGAAATCAGACATAAAATAATCGCGCTTAATTAGAAATACAGAATCATTTAAAACATCAAATTCCTGTTCAATATAAATTTCCTTTACCCAGTTTATATTGGCACTTTTACTGGCTTGCATATTAATTTCCTTAATAGCGAAAGTGGAATCATTCACCCAAAAATCGCCTTTAAAGGTTAATTCGTTTTTACGTCTTGGATAGTAAATAATATTGTAGCACCATTTATCATCTATAAAGGCGCTATCTTTTAATACATAATTATAGGTGTTTACGCCTGTTCTAGAAATAGGACTGACAAAACTTTTATCGAAAAATTTCAAGTAATTATCATACACATCATATTCGGAATACAAATCTTTAATAAAGGCAATGATGTTTTGATTGTTATTAAATCCCGAATTTTTATTTCCCTTCAGCTCTATCTTTTCCTTATTCAATACATTATCACCATAAACTTTAGCAACTTCTTCATTTAAAAAAATAGGTAAATATGTTTTTCCGGTAACTTTGGATGTATCCACTTGTTCAAAAATGAACTCCATACCTTTAAAAAGATTACTTTTTATCAAAGAACTATCAATGGTATTTAAATCGAATTCTACTTTTTCATACCTATTGTAAGCATATTGCTTGAACTGGCTTAAACCATTTTTACGTTTGCGTTCCCAAATTTTTTGAAGAATGGCTATAGCCGGATTTTCTTCCGCTTTTTTAGATTGCTTTCCGGTAACAATAAAAATTTCATTTAAGGCAGCCGCTTCTTCTTCAATAATGAATTTCAAATCGTAGTTAACACGCTTTTCTAAAGGAAGCTCTATGGTTTTATAACCAACAAAAGACACAATTAATATGGGCCATGTTTTGGTGGACTCCATGTAAAAACGTCCATTTTCATCCGTAATAGTGCCTTCAAAAGAGTCCTTAAAGATAACGTTGGCATACGCAACAGGTTGCTTGAATTCATCAAATACTTGGCCGCTAACTTTTGTTTGCGCACAAACAATTAAGGTACCGAAAAAGAATACGAAAAGGAGTATATTAAATTTCATAAGGACAAAAAAACTTCATTAACAATGTAGCCAATGAAGTTTATTAAACGTAAAATATACGTGGTTATTTATACATAACCTTCTTCACTGCCGCTATAACATCTTTACTGCTAGGCAACCATTCTTCAAAAAGAACTGGTGAATAAGGTGCAGGTGTATCTGCTGTGTTGATTTTTATAATTGGGGCATCTAAATAGTCAAACGCTTCCGATTGTACTAAATAGGTTATTTCTGTTGCAACATTTCCAAAAGGCCAAGCTTCTTCTAAAACTATTAAGCGATTTGTTTTCTTAACCGATTTCAAAATAGCTTCGCGATCCATTGGTCTAACGGTACGCAAATCGATAATTTCACAAGAAATACCATCTTTTGCTAATTCATCAGCTGCAATATAAGCTTCTTTAATAATTTTCCCAAAAGATACGATTGTTACATCGGTTCCTTCACGTTTAATTTCAGCAACACCTAAAGGAATGGTGTATTCGCCTTCTGGTACTTCACCTTTATCGCCATACATTTGCTCACTTTCCATGAAAATAACCGGATCGTTATCACGAATAGCAGATTTTAAAAGTCCTTTGGCATCATAAGGATTAGAAGGAATTACCACTTTTAAGCCTGGTGTGTTGGCAAACCAACTTTCAAAAGCTTGAGAATGGGTTGCTCCTAACTGACCAGCAGAACCTGTTGGACCACGAAAAACAATTGGACACGGAAATTGCCCTCCAGACATTTGTCTGATTTTTGCGGCGTTATTTATAATTTGATCAATTCCAACCAAGGAGAAGTTGAATGTCATGTATTCTACAATCGGTCTGTTTCCCGACATAGTAGAGCCAATAGCTATACCGGCAAAACCAAGTTCGGCAATTGGTGTATCAATAACACGTTTGGGTCCAAATTCATCAAGCATACCTTTTGATGCTTTGTAAGCGCCATTATATTCCGCTACTTCTTCACCCATTAAATAAACACTTTCGTCACGACGCATTTCTTCGCTCATGGCTTCCGCTATTGCTTCTCTAAATTGTATTGTCTTCATTTACTTATCTTAATTACGAAACAACAAAAATAACAATAATATAAAAACTTTAGTCGAAACTTCTATTTAAAAATTTACTATGCGTGCATAGCAAAAATTCAAAATAAAATAATTAACTTCGTAACCAGAAAAATATACTTTTTAATATAAATATAGAGATATGAAAATATTAGTATGTATTAGTCATGTACCTGATACGACTTCCAAGATTAATTTCACTGATGGCGACACCAAATTTGACACAAGTGGTGTACAATTTGTTATTAACCCGAATGATGAGTTTGGATTAACGCGTGCCATGTGGTTTAAAGAAAAACAAGGTGCCGATGTTACTGTTGTAAATGTTGGTGGTCCAGAAACAGAGCCTACACTGCGTAAAGCATTGGCAATTGGCGCAGATAATGCCATTCGGGTTAACACGGAAGCTAAAGATGGTTTTCAAGTTGCTAAACAATTAGCAAACGTCGTTAAAGAAGGTGGTTACGATTTAGTTATTGCAGGACGTGAGTCTATTGATTATAATGGTGGAATGGTTCCAGGCATGTTAGCCGGTTTAATTGGTGCTAACTTTGTTAATAACTGTATAAGTCTTGAAGTTGATGGCACAAACGCTAAAGCAATGCGTGAAATAGACGGTGGAAAAGAAACCGTTTCAACAAGTTTACCATTAGTTATTGGTGGCCAAAAAGGATTGGTTGAAGAAAGCGATTTACGTATCCCAAATATGCGTGGTATTATGATGGCAAGAAAAAAACCACTTGAGGTTAAAGAACCTATTGACGCGGGAACCGAAACAGCTTCTATAAAATTTGAAAAACCTGCTCCAAAAGGTTCCGTTAAATTAATAGATGCCGATAATGTAGAAGAATTAGTAAACTTACTTCATAACGAAGCTAAAGTTATTTAATCCTCCCTTTATCCCTCCAAAGAAGGGAAATACAGGATAAAACAAATAATTATTAACGTTTCTTAGCCCTTTCCTTTGGAAAGGGTTGGGATAGGAAAAAATAAAATTATGTCAGTTTTAGTATATACAGAATCCGAACAAGGAAAATTTAAAAAAGTCGCTTTAGAAGTTGCATCGTATGCAAAAGCTGTAGCCGACCAAATGGGTACTACCGTAACGGCAATTACCTTTAACGCTGATGACACAAGCGTACTTGGAAATCACGGTGTTGATAAAGTATTAAAAGTAAACAAAAGCGAATTAGAGAAATTTAACGCCAACGCATATGCAAACGTTATTTCTCAAGCAGCTAAAAACGAAGGTACCAAAGTAGTTATTGTCAGCTCAAGCGCCGATAGTAAATATTTAGCACCTTTGTTAGCTATTAATTTAGATGCGGGTTATGCCTCTAATGTGGTTGAAGCACCTTCAAGTGTTTCACCATTTACAGTGAAACGTACCGCGTTTACTAATAAAGCTTTCAATATGACCACCATTGATACAGATGTAAAATTGGTAGGTGTTTCTAAAAACTCTTATGGAATTAAAGAAAATTCTGGAAGCGCAACGGCTGAAGATTTTTCACCTAGTGTGCCGGAATCTGGGGTTCATGTAGAATCGGTTGATAAAATAACCGGGCAAGTAACTATTGCAGATGCTGATATCGTGGTTTCTGGTGGTCGTGGCTTAAAAGGTCCTGAAAACTGGGGTATGATTGAAGAATTAGCTCAAGTTTTAGGTGCAGCAACGGCATGTTCTAAACCTGTAAGTGATTTAGGATGGAGACCACACGGTGAACACGTAGGTCAGACAGGAAAACCAGTTGCTGCCAATTTATATATTGCTGTAGGTATTTCTGGAGCTATTCAGCATTTAGCAGGTATCAACGCATCTAAAGTTAAGGTAGTTATTAATACAGATCCTGAAGCACCTTTCTTTAAAGCTGCAGATTATGGAATTGTAGGTGATGCTTTTGAAGTTGTTCCAAAATTGATTGAAAAATTAAAGGAATTTAAAGCACAACAGTAAATATATTTTTTAAATTGTATTTATAAAAGGGCTGTTTAAGTTAGTGTAAAATACTAAAACTGTTTCGTACGGTTTGGTAAAGTCCTAATTTAAACAGTTCTTTGTTTTTTAATTTACTATGAGTTTAGTACGACTAAATATAAAAGGAATTTCATACAGCCAGACACAAAATGGCGCCTACGCATTGATTTTGAATGAAGTAGATGGCGATAGAAAATTACCAATTGTTATTGGTGCTTTTGAGGCGCAATCCATTGCCATTGCTTTAGAAAAAGAAATTAGACCACCTAGACCACTCACCCACGATTTATTTAAAAATTTCGCCGATCGCTTTGATATCGTTATCAAACAAGTCATTATTCACAAATTAGTGGATGGCGTTTTTTATTCCAGTATTATTTGCGAACGCGATAAAATTGAAGAAATAATTGATGCACGAACAAGTGATGCCATTGCTTTAGCCTTACGTTTTCAAGCACCAATTTTTACCTATAAAAACATCTTGGACAAAGCAGGAATTTATCTTAAAATTAATCCTGAAGATGAAGATAACGCCGAACATGATAGCATTTTAGTAGACGAACTTATTGTTGAAGAACTTGAAACAGGAAGTGCGTCGTCGGATGGTTATAAAGCGAAATCTATTGAAGAGTTAAATAGTATGCTTGAAGAAGCCGTTGCTAGTGAAGACTACGAAAAGGCAGCAAAAATTAGAGACGAAATATCTAAACGATAACCCAATTCACTATCACATGAACAAGCTATTTTTAGCGTTAACAGCTATTATTTTTTCCTTAAACGCGCTAGTTGCTCAAGATATTTCTAAAAGTTGGCAATTTGAATCTGTTAAAAATAATGGTAGTGATACGTTAGAATCCATTGTTCCCTATACAGATATTTTAGAACTTAATGATGGAGAATTTCGTTTCTCTTCAAAAGATAATGATACTTTAAATGCGTCTGGTGATTATATGCATCAGAATAATTTACTGGTTTTCTTCTATTCCCAACCCACGGAAACCTTAAAACGTTATAAAATTTCCGAGCTTACCGACTCTACCTTGGTTTTTACCGAAAAAGATAATGTTTACAGTTTTACCGCTGCCAAAACAGTGGAACAAGCCGGACTTATTGGACAAATTTTAGATGAAAATACCATTAAGCCAAGTCAAGGATTTTCATTTACCAGCCTTTGGCGTGGTGTTTTAGGAATGATTTCTCTTATTTTAATAGCCTTTTTGTTTAGTAATAATAAACGTGCCATTAATTGGAGAACCGTTGGAATAGGTTTAGCTTTTCAACTAATTATTGCCATCGGTGTATTAAAAGTTCCGTTTATTCAAAGTGCTTTTGAATGGGTTGGAGGTTTATTCATTAGTATTTTAGACTTTACACGAGCAGGAAGTAAATTTCTATTTGAAGGACTTGTAGTTGATATGGATACCTTCGGGTTTATTTTTGCTTTTCAAGTATTACCAACCATTATATTCTTTTCAGCCTTGACCTCGGTTCTGTTTTATTTAGGATTGATTCAGCGTGCCGTAAAATTAATGGCCATGCTATTAAGTAAACTCCTTCAAATTTCAGGTGCAGAAAGTTTAAGTGTTGCGGGGAATATCTTTTTAGGTCAAACTGAAGCACCACTACTGATTAAGGCTTATTTAGAAAAAATGACGAAATCAGAAATGCTTTTGGTAATGATTGGTGGTATGGCAACTGTTGCTGGAGCCGTATTAGCAGCCTATATTGGGTTTTTAGGCGGAGACGATCCTGCTTTGCGTTTAGTATATGCTAAACATTTATTAGCAGCATCCGTTATGGCCGCACCCGGAGCTATTGTTATTTCAAAAATACTATATCCGCAAACGGAAGAAATCAATAAAGATGTATCGGTATCTTCAGATAAAATAGGATCTAACATATTAGACGCCATAGCCAATGGTACAACTGAAGGCTTGCGTTTAGCAGTAAATGTTGGCGCCATGCTTTTAGTATTTGTGGCCTTTATTGCAATGGTGAATGGTATTTTAGGTTGGGTTGGCGAATTTTCAACCATGAACTCATGGATGGCAGATAATACGCCCTATCCTGCTCTGTCACTCGAAGCTATTTTAGGAACTATCTTTGCACCATTAATGTGGCTAATTGGGGTTGCTACGGAAGATATTATGATGATGGGACAATTATTAGGTATCAAATTAGCCGCTAGTGAATTTGTAGGTTATATTCAATTAGCAGATTTAAAAAATGTAGCAAACGAGGTGCATCTTAATTATAATAAATCCATAATCATGGCAACGTACATGCTTTGTGGGTTTGCTAACTTTGCATCCATAGGCATTCAAATTGGTGGTATTGGCTCATTAGCACCAGGACAGCGTAAAACACTTTCGGAGTTTGGTATTAAAGCCTTAATTGGTGGAACGATAGCCTCCTTAATTTCTGCAACTATAGCAGGAATGATTATTGGGTAATCAATTCCTGCGTAGGCAGGAATCTCATTATAAATAAGGATACACCATAGAATTAAAAAAAGCCTTTAACAAGCACGTGTTTCAGGCAATTTCGCATTCAGCCATTTAAATCCCGTTAACAACTTTTCGTATCATGAAAAAGTTTAATCTATTCCATTGAACTTCTTTTTTATTTTTCTATTATATTTCCATAATAATATGTTCGTCATATGTCATATTATGTGTAATTAAAAAGAGATTCCTGACTGCGCAACAATAAGAAATGATTATTGAGTAACCCAATTCCTGCATAGGCAGGTATATTATTATAAATTGAGATACATCATAAAATTAGAACAGCCTTCAAAAAATAAGGATTTAAAACAATTTTGCATTCTACCATATGAATTCCGCAAGCCACTTCTAATATCATTTAAGATTTAAACCTATTCCATTGAATTCTTTTTTTACTTTTGCTATTCTGTTATACTTATAAAATTATAAGTATAACAGAATATATAATTTGTGTAATTAAAAAGAGATTCCTGCCTGCGCAGGAATAGCATTATGAAACAATATCACGACCTAGTTAAGCACGTTTTAGAAAACGGAAACGAAAAAGGAGATCGTACAGGAACTGGAACAAAAAGTGTATTTGGCTACCAAATGCGTTTTGATTTAAGTGAAGGCTTCCCGATGATTACCACTAAAAAACTCCATTTAAAATCCATTATTTACGAACTATTATGGTTTTTAAAAGGGGATACCAATATTAAATACCTAAATGAAAATGGTGTGCGAATTTGGAATGAATGGGCTGATGAAAATGGCGATTTAGGTCCTGTTTATGGTCACCAATGGCGCAATTGGAATAACGACGAGATTGACCAAATTAAAGATATTGTTGACACATTAAAATCCAATCCAAATAGCCGACGCATGTTAGTTTCGGCTTGGAACCCTTCAGTTTTACCAGACACATCCAAATCTTTTGATGAGAATGTGGCAAATGGAAAAGTGGCGCTCCCACCCTGCCATGCCTTCTTTCAATTTTATGTGGCTGATGGAAAATTATCTTGTCAGTTATATCAACGTAGTGCTGATATATTCTTGGGTGTTCCTTTTAACATCGGATCTTATGCTTTATTCACCATGATGATGGCGCAAGTTTGTGGCTATGAAGCTGGGGAATTTATCCACACCTTTGGTGACGCTCATATTTACAACAACCACCTAGAACAATTAGAACTTCAATTGTCTCGTGATATCAGACCGCTACCAAAAATGATCATAAATCCAGATGTAACCGATATTTTCGATTTTAAATTTGAAGATTTTACGTTAGAAGATTATAACCCACATCCTCACATTAAAGGGATTGTGGCTATTTAAAATAATTTCATGAAATATTTACTTTGTACTATTGCTATATTTTTTAGCCTAAATAGCTTTTCACAAGAGCCTAAAAATCAAAAAAATAAATCAGATAATCTAGAAACCTCTGATGATTCTAAAGTTAATCCTAATGAACGTGTTCCTATATATAAAGGATGTAATAAATCCCTAGATAACAAAGCACTAAAAGCTTGTTTTAACGAGAAAATAAACAAGCATGTTGGACACCATTTTAATGAGAAAATAGCGGAACAATTAGATATACCTGATGGAAGCGTAGTTAAAATAAATGTATTTTTTAAAGTATCTACTAGTGGTCAATTAGTTGATATTCAAGCGCGCGCGCCATTTCCTGAATTGGAAGCAGAAGCTATTCGTGTAATGACCTTGGTTCCTGAAATTGAACCAGGTTATATAGATGGCGAAGCTGTTCGCGTTCCGTTTTTTGTGCCTATAATATTTACAGTAACTAAGGCACCTAAAAATGCACAATATCCAAGCTTTAGAGGTTGTGAAGATTCGGTGAGTTTCGAAGATTTAAAAAACTGTACCATTAATAAAATAATGGATTATGTTAAAGTAAGCGTCAATTATGAATTGGCAGATGCCTTATTTCCATTAGAAAAAAGCACACAATTTCAAGTAAGCTTTACGATTAATGAAAAAGGAAAAGCTGAAGATATTTCCGCAAAAGCCCACCACAAAGAAATGGCTGCAGAAGCTATCCGGATTCTAAAACGCATGCCTAAAATGAAAAAACCAGGCTTCATAAATGGTAAACCTGCAAAATTCCCTGTTGAATTTTTGATGACCATTTATTTCTAAATAATTTAATCAATGCTTTTCGGTAGAAATTAGTAAATTTGTAAAAATTCAGACGATCATGTTCGGTAAGAAAAACGCATCCACTCAAGAAATCGATAAAGAGCAATTAGAACTCTTTAAAACGGCTCAAAAACGCATAAAACAAAAGAAACGTTTATACGCTCATTTTGTTGTTTTCCTTATTGGTTCCGTTTTTTTGATACTTGCCAATACCGTTTTCAAGATCGGGTTAGATTTTAAACCATTTGGAGTTAATTGGTTTGTTTACGCTATAGCTATATGGTTATTCTTATTTATTTATCATGTAATCAATGTCTTTATAACCTCTAAATTGTTAAGTAAAAAGTGGGAAGAAAAGCAATTAAATCTAATCGTAGCGAAACAAAAAGAGCGCATTGCCCAGTTAGAAACGCAAGTTGAAAACGATATGTCATTTCCCGAAAAAAAAGCATTAAAAGCGGCAGCTAAAAAAACCGACATTACCATGATTGTGGCCGCTGGCGAAAATAATTCCATAGGAAAAAACAATCAGATGATTTGGAATTTAAAAGATGATTTTAAACGCTTTAAAAGTTTAACTAGTGGACATCATATTATTATGGGTCGTAAAACATATGAAAGTTTGGATAAACCCTTACCAAATAGAACTAATGTGGTTATAACACGCCAACCAAATTACCAAGTTCCAGATGGTGTCATTGTTGTAAATAGTTTAGAAGATGCTTTGGATGCCGCTCGTGCAGACAAACAACCGTTCATTATAGGTGGTGGTGAAATCTATAAACAAGGCTTAAACTTTGCTGATAAATTAGAAATTACCCGCGTTCATGCTGAATTTGATGGCGATACATTTTTCCCAGAAATTGACATGACGAATTGGAAAGAAGTCACCCGAACAGAACATTCTAAAGATGAAAATCACGCCTACAACTTTTCATATATTACCTACATCCGATCATAATTCTTATTCTAAAAAAACTTTAAAGTGAAACTAAAAAGAAAAAGGAAACTCGTAACGTACCTTAACCTTTTAGATCAACCCATCCAATTTAACCCATTTGTATTTAGTAGAAAGTTTTTACTGTGGGCATTATTAGGTTTACTTGGCGGATTTATAGCTGGATTATACTGGATTATCCTTGAATTTCTAACGCACCAATTAGCCTTTTTTGAAGGTTGGCTTGTTATTCCAACCATGGCTATTTGTGGTTTATTAGCCGGATTAATTATTCACTTTATTGGTGATCCTGGTGAAATCCATTTAATTGTAAACAACATCCGTTTTAATAAAGGAAAGTTAGATCCAAAGAATAATCCATCCATGATTTTATCTTCTCTCCTTTGTATCGCTTCAGGTGGAAGTTTGGGTCCCGAAGCACCTCTAGTTCAGGTTATTGGTTCATCTGGAACCTATTTAGGAAAACTTTTTAGGTTAAAAGGTGAAGATTTGCGCTCCATGAGTATTGCCGGAATGGCATCTGGTTTTACTGCTATGTTTGGTGCGCCTTTAGGGGGAAGTTTATTTGCTTTAGAAATTTTACATCATAAACATGCTGTTGAATACTATAAAGCTATTATGCCTGCATTTGTTGCCAGTTGCTTTAGTTATGTTGTTTTCGCGTTAATTACTAAACTCGATCTTGGTACACTTTGGACTCTACCAACCTATGAAATGCTTAATAAATTCGATTTTTTATACGCTGTACTATTCGCCATTATAGCGGCTAGTTTTGGCTGGCTCTTTATTTTCTGCACCAAATTCTTAAAAAATCTATTTGCTAAACTTAACGTTCCCATTTATGTTAGAACCTGTATTGGTGGTATTCTACTAGGAATTATTGTGTTTTATGTGCCAATTACACGTTATTTTAGCCATTATGAGCTTTCAACACTTTTAACAAGTGAATTCTCTATAAAGATGCTCATCACCATTTTATTTTTAAAAATATTGGCTATTTCCGTAACGGTTACGTCTGGATGGCGCGGTGGATTTATAATTCCACTTTTCTTTACTGGTGCAACTTTAGGTTTAATAATTCATCATTTTATTCCGTCTATAAGTTTATCTTTAACCATTGTTAGTTGTATGGCGGCCATTAATGCTTGTGTGACAAGAACACCGATGAGTACGACCATTCTTTTAGCAACTCTAACAGGTTTCACCTATTTCATCCCCATTCTTTTTGCCAGTTTAACTGGATATTTTTTAGCGCCACGCATTCCATTTATAGGATCGCAAATGAGCGATGAAAAAGACGAGTGATATTGCCATTTTTTCTCTAATTTCGCCACATGGTTAAAGACATTCAATTGCGCGTAACTTTAGCAGAAGAAGAACGTGCTGATATTTTATTAATAAAATCATCCCAATTTCTTGATATGAGTCGGGATAAAATTTCGGGTATAAAAGTACTTCGAAAGTCTATTGATGCCCGGAAACCAAAAATTATTTTTAATTATAAAGTAGCCGTTTATATCAACGAGCCGGTACCCGAGACGTCAGAATACACCTTTGATTATAAAGATGTTTCCAATGCCAAACCTATTCATATTATTGGTTTTGGACCAGCTGGAATGTATGCTGCTTTGCGCTGTATTGAGTTAGGTTTTAAGCCCATTGTTTTAGAACGCGGTAAAAATGTTCAGGATCGTCGTCGGGATTTAAAAGCTATAAATCAAGATCATTTTGTAAATGAAGATTCCAATTATTGTTTTGGTGAAGGTGGCGCCGGAACTTATAGTGATGGAAAACTCTACACCCGAAGTTTAAAGCGTGGCGATGTTCGTCGTATTTTTGAAAACTTGGTATATCATGGTGCAACGGACCAAATTCTAGTAGACGCACATCCACATATTGGCACCAATAAATTACCTAAAGTGGTTCAGAATGTTCGTGAAACCATTTTAAAACACGGAGGCGAAATTCATTTTGAAACGCGCGTTACAAATTTCACTGTAAAGAATAATACTATTCAGGCCATTCAATTACAGAATGGCAATGAAATGACTGCCAATCGGGTTATTTTGGCAACGGGACATTCGGCCAGAGATATTTATTATTTATTACATGACAAAGAAATTGCATTGGAAGCTAAATCCTTTGCTATGGGCGTTCGTGCTGAACATCCACAAGAAATTATAGACCGTATTCAATACCATTGCAGCGGGCAACGCAGCGAATTATTGCCGGCCGCTTCTTATAGTTTGGTACAGCAAGTAAATGATCGCGGCGTATATTCATTTTGCATGTGCCCCGGCGGATTCATTGTTCCTGCAGCAACGGCAAACGGTGAAGTTGTAGTAAATGGCATGTCGCCTTCTAAACGCAATAATTTATTTGCCAATTCGGGGATTGTAGTAGAAATAAATGTAGATATAGATTTACCAAAATACGAACATTTTGGTGTTTTAAAAGGTTTAAAATATCAAGAGGATTTAGAGCGTTTAGCTTTTACCTCTGGTGGTCGCAGTCAAGCAGCTCCAGCACAACGTTTAACAGATTTTGTGCAAGGTAAATTATCATCAAGTTTAAATTCGACCTCGTATCAGCCCGGTTTAAATTCAGCGCCTTTACATTCCTTATTACCCAAATTAATAGGAAGTCGTTTGCGTCAAGGTTTTAAAGTTTTTGGTGAAAAAATGCATGGTTATTATACAGAAGAAGCCAATATTGTAGGTGTAGAATCTAGAACCTCATCACCTATTAGCATTCCAAGAACTGAAAAATTAGAACACCCTCAAATTAAAGGTTTATATCCTTGCGGCGAAGGTGGCGGTTATGCCGGCGGAATTGTTTCAGCAGCTATGGACGGTGAGCGTTGTGCGGAAGCAGCTTGCGTTTAAGTTAACAGTTTTCAGTCGCAGTCGCAGTCGCATAAAAATATGCAATTCTATGTCGGGAACACTGGTATTCAGGACGTACCTTAATCTCCAATGAATACTCAAAACCTCCATGCAAACTAATTTTAAATTTCTTATTTTTGCAACACTAAAAAATTGAAATAAATGAACGCATATATATTTCCAGGCCAAGGCGCCCAATTTTCAGGAATGGGATTAGACTTGTATGAAAAATCACCAATAGCACAAGAATTATTCGAAATAGCAAACGATATACTCGGTTTCAATATTACCGATACCATGTTTGAAGGTTCTGCTGAAGATTTAAAGCAAACTAAAGTAACCCAACCGGCTATTTTTTTGCATTCTGTAATATTGGCGAAGGTTTTAGGAAATAGTTTTAAACCAGATATGGTTGCGGGTCATTCTTTAGGTGAATTTTCTGCTTTAGTTGCCAACGGCGCTATGTCTTTTGAAGATGGGGTAAAACTAGTTTCTAAACGTGCTTTAGCTATGCAAAAAGCGTGTGAAATGAAACCAAGTACAATGGCGGCAGTTCTAGGATTAGATGATGCCCTTGTTGAAAAAATTTGTTTGGAAACTGATGGAATTGTTGTCGCTGCCAATTATAATTGTCCTGGACAATTAGTGATTTCAGGTGAAATAGACGCCATTAATAGAGCCTGTGAAGCACTAAAAGCAGCAGGTGCTAAACGTGCTTTAGTATTACCTGTTGGCGGTGCATTCCATTCGCCATTAATGGAACCAGCTCGTGAGGAACTTGCCGCAGCTATTGAAGCTACGAATTTTAGAAAACCAAATTGTCCAATTTATCAAAACGTTTCGGCATCTGCTATTTTGGATGAGGCTGCGATAAAAGCCAATCTTATTTCGCAATTAACCGCACCGGTTAAATGGACACAATCCGTACAACAAATGATTGCAGATGGTGCTACTTTATTTACAGAAGTTGGGCCTGGCAATGTTTTACAAGGTTTGGTTAGGAAAATCAACAGAGAAGCGGAAACAGCTTCAGCATCTTTTAGCACAGAATCTTAATGAAAATATCAAGAACAACTTGGATTATACTGTTAATAGTTTTTAATATAGCTATTGATCAGATTACGAAAATCATTGTAAGAGCTGATGTTATTCCTGGCAGCCAAACACCTATAATTGGTGATTATTTAACCTTACATAATGTTGAAAATTCTGGGGCCTTTTTAGGAATGGGAAGTGATTTTCCTCCTACTTTACGACTGATAGTTTTACTAATTCTTCCAACTTTAGTACTAGGATATGTAGTGTATTACATTATCAAAACTAAATCCTTGGATAAGTTTTCTTTAATTGGTTTCTGTTGTATTGTTGGCGGCGGAGCGGCTAACGTTTATGACAGAATTGTTTACGGTTCCGTAACAGATTTCTTTCACATAGATTTAGGTGGCGTTTTTAGAACCGGTATTTTCAATGTTGCAGATATGTCTGTTATGTTTGGAATGGGACTTTTATTGATCGCCACTTTTAAAGGTAAAAAAGCAGTAAAAGAAACCGCTCAATAAAGTTTCACTTTAAGACATAAAAAAACTTGTCGAATTCATTTAAACTAAATGCTTTCGACAAGTTCAAAATCTAAAAAATCATTTAAATACGTGATTTTTTAGCTAATTTCTTAATGCGTTATCTTGCTAATTCGCAGGATTTGCAATCTTTAATTTTACCGTAGTAAGTTTCACGATATTTGTGAATCGTTTGAATAGGAATACTCAAAATATGTTTCCTAATATAGGTTACCTTGGTAAGTAATTCACCCATTTTTGGTGTGAATCTTTTTTCGACTTTCGTCACGCGTTTTACTGTAATCAGTCTCATGTTATCTCGTATCATTTCATACAAAGTTACGGAATTTTTAGCTATTAGGCAAAATAACAACGCTAAAATGCTGCGAATCAGACTTACAGTAGCAATCTAATAGTAAAATTAGTGTATTGCTATCATATTCATAATGAAACAAGCCTAATTTTATGAGATCCCAAATGACAAAAGGAGAGATTTTACCTACAAATTACGAATTCTTTGTTCCCACATCCAAGCAGATAGCATGGCTTCATCTAAAGTAGACTGTGCTTTCCAACCTAATTCATTATTGGCTTTGGTGGTATCTGCATAAGCTGAAATAACATCACCTTCCCTTCTGTCAGCAATTTGATAATTCAAGTTTTTATTGGAAACACGTTCAAAAGAATTAATAACTTCCAAAACCGAACTTCCAACACCAGTACCAATATTAAAGGTTTCATAGTTGGTTGTATTCTTCTTATTCAATAAGCGTTTTAAAGCAACTACATGTGCTTTTGCTAAATCTACTACGTGAATATAATCGCGAATACAGGTACCATCAGAAGTTGGATAATCATCACCAAATACCAATAATGAATCACGTAATCCAGCACCTGTTTGGGTTATGAAGGGTACTAAATTTTGAGGCACGCCCATTGGCAATTCTCCAATTTTAGCTGTTTGGTGCGCGCCAATTGGATTAAAATAGCGTAAAGCAATCGCATTTAAATTGGGTTTGACTTTACAGGTGTCTTTTATTATTTCTTCACCTATCTGTTTGGTATTTCCATAAGGCGATTCCGCAGCTATTATAGGCGCGCTTTCAGTAATTGGCATTTCATCAGCTTGACCATAAACGGTGCATGAAGAACTGAATATAAAATTTGAATCTGGTTTTACAGCCAATTCCTGCAACAGATAAATTAAAGTATTTAAATTATTTTCATAATACATTAAAGGTTCTTGCACACTTTCGCCAACCGCTTTACTGGCAGCGAAATGAATAACGCCTGTAACATTATTATACTTTAAAAAGAAATCTTGAACAGCCGCTTTATCTCGTAAATCTAATTTTTCGAAAATGGGTGTTTTGCCCGTAATAGCTGTAATTCCTTCTAATACATTTAGAGATGAATTTGATAAATTATCAATTATAACAACCTCAAAACCTTCATTTTGCAATTCAACAACGGTATGCGATCCAATAAAACCTAAACCGCCTGTAACTAATATTCTATCCATTAATAAATTCTAAAACTTTTGAAGTGATAAATTTGATTTGATCATCATCCAATTCCGTATGCATAGGCAAGGAAATTACGTTTTGAATCAATTCATTGGTTATTGGAAAATCGGCTTCGTTATAACGTTCATCAGCATACGCTTTTTGTTTATGCAGCGGAATTGGGTAATAGACGCCACATGGAATGTCATGTGAATTTAAAAATTTTACCAAACCATCACGATCTGAATTTTTTATTTTCAAAGTATATTGATGAAATACGTGGCAATCACAAGTGGAACAATTGCCTTCACAATCCACACTTTTTCTAAACGGAATCTCTATTTTTTCGTGATTTTTAAAAACGGCATCATATTTCATAGCCGCTGCTTGCCTGGCTTTATTATAAGTATCTAAATGCGGTAATTTCGCATTTAACACCGCTGCTTGAATAGAGTCCAAACGGGAATTAACACCAACAACATCATGATGGTAGCGCTCATACATACCATGATTTACAATACCGCGAATGCTATGCGCTAAAGCATCATCATTAGTGAAAATTGCACCACCATCACCGTAACAACCTAAATTTTTAGATGGAAAGAAAGATGTAGACGACACATGACCAATAGTTCCAGCTTTTACTTTTTTGCCATTTTTGTAGGTGAAATTGGCACCAATAGCTTGCGCATTATCTTCTATTACATATAAATTACGCGCTTTTGCTAATTCCATAATGGCTTCCATATCGGCACATTGACCAAATAAATGAACCGGAACAATCGCTTTTGTTTTAGGTGTAATAGCTTTTTTAATGGCCTCAATATTAATGTTGAAATCATCTGGATTCACATCCACCAGAACTGGCGTTAGTTGTAGAAGCGCAATAACCTCAACAGTAGCCGCAAAAGTAAAATCGGCAGTAATAACCTCATCGCCGGGCTTTAAACCCAAACTCATCATTGCTATTTGCAAGGCATCCGTACCGTTAGCACATGGAATAACATGTTTAACATCCAAATACGTTTCCAGATTTTTCTGAAACTCGTGCACTTTTGGACCATTAATAAAAGACGTATTGTCAATTATTTCCTGAATATCAGAATTTACAACAGCCTTTATCGCATTATACTGACCTTTGAGGTCAACCATTTGAATTTTTCTCATATGCTACGAAATTACGAAATTCATCAACGCAAAGCAATGAAATTATTTTAAAGAAATGTATTTTAGCATCAAAGAATAACAATTGAGAATATTATATAACCTTGGTATTTATTTAGCCCAATTGATTTTGCCAATCATTGGCATGTTCAATCGTAAAATAAAATTAGGCGTTTCTGGACGTTCTCAAACCTTTGCAATTTTAGAAAACGCGCTTACTTCTTCATCCAAAACGCTTTGGTATCATTGTGCATCTTTAGGTGAATATGAACAAGGTTTACCCGTTTTTAAGGAATTACGAACTATTTATCCTGACCATAAAATTATTCTTACCTTCTTTTCTCCTTCCGGATATGACATTAGGAAAAACACAGATATTGCTGATATTGTTGTGTATTTACCATTAGATACTGTTGGAAATGCTAAACGTTTTTTAAATTTAGTAAAGCCTGAATTAACGCTATTTGTTAAGTATGATATTTGGCCGAATTATCTATTAGAATTAAAAAAACGAAACCATCGCGCACTTTTAATTTCTGCTTTATTTAGAAAAGACCAATCCTACTTTAAGTTCTATGGTGCTTTTATGCGAAAGGCTCTTTCTGCCTTTGAACATATTTTTGTTCAAGATGTAAATACACAGCATTTATTAGCAACCATAGACTATAAAGCAACGACTGTTACTGGCGATACGAGATTTGATCGAGTATACAGTCAGCTATCTCAAAACAATACACTGGATTTTATTGAAACCTTTAAGGATTATAAACTGTGCTTGGTAGCTGGAAGTACATGGCCAGAAGATGATGTTTTATTAATTGATTATATAAATAGGACGGATAAGGATATCAAGTTTATAATTGCGCCTCATAACATCAAAGCCAATCAAATTCAGAAATTACAGGAATATATATCCAAGAAAACAGTTCTTTTTTCTAAAAAAGCCAATAAAAATTTAGAAGATTATTCGGTTTTAATTATTGATACTATCGGTTTATTGACAAAGATTTACAGCTATGCTGATATTGCATATGTTGGAGGCGCCATGGGTTCAACTGGGTTACATAACACGTTGGAACCTGCAGTTTTTGGTGTTCCAATTGTTATTGGGAAGCATTTTGAGAAGTTTCCCGAAGCATTTCAAATGATTTCTGAAGGCGGAATGTTCCCAATTCAAGATAAAAAAGGATTGGAGTCCACACTAAATAATTTAATTGAAAATGAAAAATTCAGTCAAATATCTGGAAATCAGAATTATAATTTCGTAAAAAAAAGTACAGGTGCCGTAATCCAAATAATAGAGTTCATACGTATATAACTGGAATCGCGATTTTTAATGGGCTGTTAAAAAATGTTAAAATTAAATACAAAGTTTCACAATTTGTTATTAAATTCGCGCCATCAAATTAACACTAAAACTTTTAAACTAATGAAAAAATTATTATTAAGTACTGCTTTATTATTAGCCTTAGCTGTAACGTTTACTTCTTGTAGAGATGAGAAAACTGAAGTAACTATTGAAGATTCTATGGACAACACTGGAGATGCAATGGAAGATGCTGCAGATGACATGGAAGATTCTATGGAAGAAGCTGCTGATGATGCTGAAGGCGCAATGGAAGAAGCTGGGAAAGCTTTAGATAAAGCTGCTAAAGATACAGGTGATGCTTTAGACAACGCTGCTGATGCAACAAAAGATAAAGTTAACGACATTACTGACGATAATTAATTAGATTTTTAAAAATCTGATTACTAAAAGCGCTCTAACTAGAGCGCTTTTTTATTTAAACATGCAAGGTAATAACATCGTTTAACTTCGGCATGCTAACAGACCATTTTAATTCTGTTTGAATTTTCACGCGAAAGGCATCCATAGCGGCAGGTTCACCGTGAATTAAAAATACGTTTTCGGGAACATTTTTTATGCCGCCCATCCAATGCAATATATCTTTTTGATCTGCATGAGCTGATAAACTTTCTAAATGTTCTACTCGCGCTTTTACGGGATAATATTTTCCATAGAATTTAATTTCATGTGCACCGTCTAATAAAAGTCTACCACGTGTGCCTTCTGCTTGATAGCCCACTAATAAAACCGTTGTTTTTACCTCATCTATAAGTTGCTCCAAATAGGTTAAAACACGCCCTCCCGTTACCATGCCACTTCCAGCAATCACAACTTTAGCGCGTTTATCATCTATGGCTTTCCAGGTATCTCGAAACGATTCCGTAATGGTTACATGTTGACACATGGCGTCATATTCGGAAGCTGAAAGTTTATGCCAATCTGGAAACTGACGGAAAACCTCTAAAACGTTTTGCCCCATAGGACTATCTACTATGATAGGAATATTTGGAATTCGGTTCTCTTTATATAGTTTATAAAGTATGTACATGAGTGTTTGCAAGCGCTCTACAGCAAAACTTGGAATAATAAGCGCTCCTTTATTATGTATGGTTTCCTTTACCAATTCAGATAAAATGGCTTCTACATCTTCTTTAGGGTGTAATTTATTACCGTAGGTACTTTCTATAAATAAATAATCGGCCCATTCTGGTCTATTAGGAGCGTCTAATAAATAATCTTCCTGACGACCAATATCACCTGAAAACACAAATCGCTTTTCAAAAATGTCTAGTTCTATAAATGTAGCGCCTAAAATATGCCCATTATATTGAAAGCGGTATTTACAAGCGTCCGTTAAGCTTTCCCATTTTCCAGAATCTTTGGCTTCAAACAGGCCAATGGTTTTCTCGGCATCCCGAATGGTATAAAATGGCAATGCTGGTTTGTGTTTGGTATAGTTTTCTTTATTAGCTTTTTCAGCTTCCTCTTCGTGAATTTTTGCGCTATCTTTTAAAATAATTTCGGCGATAGCGAGTGTTGGTGCTGTTCCAATAATTTTACCAGTGAAACCTTGTCTCATTAAACGTGGTAAATAACCCACATGATCCAAGTGGCCATGAGTTAATAAAACAATATCTATGGAAGGAACATTAATAGGTAAATCTTGCCAATTTAGTTCCCGCAACTCTTTTAGACCTTGGAACATTCCGCAGTCTAATAAAATATTAACTTCGGTTGTTTCAATAAAATATTTTGAACCGGTTACAACTTGAGATGCACCTAAAAATGTGATTTTTACTGGATTTAATGGATTAGTCATGAATGCAAATTAGTTTAATTTCGTTTAATATTTTTTCCTTTCGAATTTGTGAAATTCCTAAATGATCCAAATAAAAAGCATCATCAATTAAATCGCGACATAGCACCACATCTCGGGTTAATAAAAATTGTTTTTCGCGTTTGGTTAATAAAGTTGAAACCGTTACTGGATATAAACCAAGCCTATCAATTCGGTCTTTGAGTCCGTCGTTTAAAGGATAATCCCAACTTAACAAGTACAAACCAATACAATTTCCAAATTGGAGTGCATCCTTTGTAAAACGTGTATTGGTAACAACCCAACCGGCGGTTAAAACATTTTCATGAGATTTAGAATCCCAAAGACGTTTTATATCTTCAAATCGAGACGCAATATAAAGTGGCACTTTAACATTACAGTTTCGTCCTTCTTCACTGTGAAATTTACATTCAGCAATAGTGGTAAATCCCTTTTTATACGCCACGACATCAACTTCATGAGCTACACAATCGCCCTGCATAATTTGCCCCACTTCCGTTTTATAACCAGAATATTTTAAAAGAGCCGCTATATATTTTTCAAAAGGAAAACCCGTTGGACCCAATTCATAAATGGCTTTTTTTAGTTTGTATTTTGAAGCATAGCCACGCTTTTCCTTTTTCAATAAGGCATAAGCTCTGTTATAAATTTCTTTGGTTGAAATGCCCTGATATAACTCATCTCGAACCGTATTCAAAATACGACTGACAATCTCTTTACTAGCTCCGGATCTATTTAAAGAACTTCTTAATTTTTCTAAAGAAAATGAAACGTATTCACCCGACGATTTTATAACATCCATACCCATTAATCTTTTTCGACTATTAAAATTTTCATGAAATTCCAAAAAAAAAAAAATCACATCTGTCTACAAGTAAGATGGTATTACTAAAAATGGAATACCGATATGAAACCCTATTTTATTAATTCTAGAGGCAAAAAAGAGATTTTCAAAGAATGAATGTTTATTATTTATCATGACCAACATATCTACGGGATGCTGCTCTTGAAACTCAACAATAGCAGGCTGAACATCGTCATTACTAACATCATGGAAATCGTGATTGCTGTTTTCTAGATATTCGTTTAGTTTTAAGCGATTTGTTTGTTGTTTAGCCGTTAACCCATTGCTTAAAGAAACATGTAAAATATGAACTTTTGCACCTTGTTCTTTTGCTATTGCTTGCAACGGCTTTAAGCTTTTAGCCTGAAAATCGATTCCATAATCTGTGGCAAATAAAATATCTTTAACTGTTTTGTATTCCGCCTTTTTAGGAATCACCAAAACAGGACATGTAGCCTTTTTAAAAACATCAACCGTGTTGGAGCCATAAAGCACTTCTTTAGATCCCGTGGTACCTTTGGTTCCCATAACCACATAATCTATTTGTTTTTGATCTACTAATTTTTTTATTTCTTTAGTTAATTCACCAGATCCGGAAATAATTTCAAACGTATGTTTTGAATTTTTATATAACGTTGTTACTTTATGCAATATCTCTTGTAATCTCTCCTTAGAAGCCTTTTTAGCTGTTTCCTCCACGCCAATTTCCGCGGCACTGATTTGCATTTGCGCCATATTTTCTAGTATGGATTCATAACTATGAAGTAAATAAAAATGGCAGCTGTCTTTTGAAAACATCTTCAAAGCGTGATTAATAGCGTGAATTGAATTATCGGAGAAATCTGTTGGTAATAAAATATTTTTCATCTAATTTATTTTTTATAAAGATTAATTATTGAAGCCTTAAATTACAATAAACGTAAGGCGGTACTATAAATAAATATTGCTTGTATAGTTGATTTTGTATTTATTATTTCAAAAAAAAACACATCTATTGGTACACACTATTTGCAACACAACCTAAAATGCATATTTAAAAAGCTACTCAATTTAATTATAAATTTTTTATTGGCATGAAGGAATTACTAAAAACGGAATATCAATATGAAAGCCTATTTGATCTATACGTGATTTAAAAAAGAGATTTTCAAAGAAGGAATGCTTATTATTAATCATCACCAACATATCTACCGGATAATTCTTTTGAAAATCTACAATAGCTAGCGATACGCCTTCATTCCGTAAATCATAAAAATCATGTTTGATAGTCCTTAAATAATTTTTTAATGTGGCGCGATTTGCTATTTGTTTTTCAGTTAAATCATCGCCAAAAGATACATGTAAAACATGAACCCGAGCACTATTTTTATTTACGATATTTAGAAATGGCATCAGATTTTTATCCTGATAATCTATTCCAAAATCTGTTGGAAACAACACATATTCTGGTTTAGAAAAAACCGCTGATTTGGGAATGGCTAAAACAGGACAAGTAGCATTTTTAAATACATGAACAGCATTTGAACCAAAAAGAACCTCTTTAGCACCCGTAGCACCTTGAGTTCCCATAACCACATAATCAATATTTTTTTTGTCTACCACATTTTTAATTTCCTGCGTAAGGGTACTAAAAGACGATATGGTTTCTAGAGTATGATTGTCATTATTAAATTTTGCTTTTAATTTAAGAACAAGCTCTGT
The DNA here is from genome assembly GCF_008086205.1 of Bizionia myxarmorum. Lineage (GTDB taxonomy): Bacteria > Bacteroidota > Bacteroidia > Flavobacteriales > Flavobacteriaceae > Algorimicrobium > Algorimicrobium myxarmorum. The sequence continues at coordinate 119,614 of NZ_VSKK01000001.1, forward strand.
TAAACGCTCTACAGACGCTAATTTTACCGTTTCCATTAAATCAAATTGTGCCGCTCTGGTTTGCATATAATCCATATTATAAATCACCGGCGTATAGGTATTCAATAAATAAAAGGTACAAGTTTCATCTGCAAAAAGCTGTAATGCGTGATCTATAGCGTGAAGGGAATTACCAGAGAAATCAGTGGGTAGTAAAATATTTTTCATCGGACTAGTTTTAAATGGTTATGGGATCTTCTAAAATTAATATCGGTTCAAGTTTTGCATAACTAAAAAAGGAATGTGCACTTGTAACGTCATTTTAGCTACAGCCGATTGCATCAGCATGGTTTCAAAGAATGACTGTCTGGTATTTACCATAACTAACATATCAGAATCATGTTTAGCAATATATTCTTTGATGGCAGACGTAATATCGTGATGCGATTCTGTTATAAGATCAATTTCATTTCTGCAAACAACTTCTTTTAAAAATGCCAAATTATCTTCTTGGCGCAACGACAATTTATCACTTTTAGAAACATATAACAAATCGATATCTGCCCGGTATGGCGCGGCTATTTCACACAATAATTTAAGCTCTCTGCGCTTATAAGGTATTAATAAATTTGTTGGAAATAATATATGTTTAGGCTGCGTATAGACATAATTTTCTGGAACAACCAAAACGGGACAAGGAACATACTTTAAAACTTGAAGCGTATGACTGCCAAAAACCACTGTTGGATCGTTGGTTTCACCACGCGTTCCCATGACTATTAAATCTATATTATGAGTTTCAACCTGTCTATCGGCTTCATCTACTAATGAATTATTTACGGCAGTGATGTGATATTCATGTCTTGGATTAGGTGATAGTTTCTTAACCATAGCCAAGGTTTCATTCAATTTAGCTTCCACATCAGCTTGAATGGACTTTTCAATCTCCTGTAAGGTTTCTCGTGTTAATTCAGAGTTTTCATAAACCGTATCTTCATAAGTATGTAGAAAATGAAAAACGCTTCGTTCGTACTTAAACAACTCCGAAGCATAGCTAATGGCATTTTTGGCATTTTCAGAAAAATCGGTTGGAATTAAAATTTGTCTCATAATATCACTTTTTTAACTATTCTAAATTTAGGTATTATAGTATTGCTAAACTATGATATTTATCACATTAACAAAGTTTTATAGAATAGAAAGTGGCATTCATTTTAAAAATAGTAACTTTATTTTTATGAAATATCTATATTTGGTTACTGCGTCAACGCTAATAAAATATATTTCTTGTATCCTAAATTTAAATTTCTTACAATTTCAAGTCCTTTAAAATCATCAAACTAATTTCATGAAAAGTTATTCTTTTTTAACCATTTTAATGCTGTGTTTCGCCATATTTATAGTGGATTTGGCGGCTTTCTATTGGTTGCAATCTATAACAAATTTGCTCCATTCAAACCTGCTAAAACATAGCATTGATATCCTATTTTGGTTTTTTACGGGTGGATTAATAACAGCTATTATTATTCTGAAATTAAGATTAGACGCCATAACGCCACGACGAAAACAACTTTTAATAAGTTCGCTTTACGGATTGACGATTTCCTCATTTATTCCTAAAATTATTTTCATTATCGCTATTAGTATTATGTATGTTACTAATTATGCTATTACCGATAAAGAATCGCTTTTAATTATTCCCCTATTAGGTTTATTTGCGGGCTTTTTACCGTTTTTTGTTATTGCTTACGGGATTTTTAAAGCGAAATATAACTTCAAAGTACATGAGCATAGTATTAAATTTTCGCATTTACCAGACGCTTTTGATGGTTTAAAAATTGTTCAAATTTCCGATTTGCATTTGGGAAGTTTCAACCACCGATTTCATGTTTTAGATCGCGCCTTTAATAAAATAAAGGATTTAAATCCAGATTTGATTTTTTTCACAGGCGATATTGTAAATAACTATGCGTCGGAATTACGCGGTTGGAAAAAATCCTTCCGACATCTTTCAGCTAAAAAAGGGATGTATGCTGTTTTAGGAAATCATGATTATGGCGATTATAGCCTTTGGGAAACCGAAGAAGCCAAGCAAAAAAACTTTAATGGTATTACGGATTTTTTCAAAGACAATAATTTTAATTTGCTTTTAAATGCTTCAGAAACGATTGATATTAACAATCAGAAAATAGCTATAGTTGGTGTTGAAAATTGGGGAAATCCACCGTTTAAGCAATATGGCAATTTGCAGAAAGCCATGAGCGAAATACAGGATATTCCATTTAAAATATTACTTTCTCATGATCCATCACATTGGACGCAAGAAGTCATAAATAAAACGGATATTGCGCTAACCCTTTCCGGTCATACACATGGTATGCAAGCTGGCATTAGCTTTGGAAAAAAAGAATGGAGCCCTATAAAATACAAGTATAAACATTGGGCGGGTTTATACCACGAAAACAATCAGTATTTATATGTTAATCGTGGTTTAGGTTGGCTGGGATTCCCTGGCAGATTGGGTATGCGTCCGGAAATAACCTGCATCACGTTGCACAAAGCATAAAAATAAGGAAGTGCATTTTAATCAACTCTCAAAAAAAATAAGAAGCAATGGCTTTTATAGATTACTACAAAGTTTTAGGTATTCCAAAGGATGCTACAGAACAAGCTATTAAAAAAGCATATCGTAAAATGGCGCGGAAATACCATCCAGATTTGAATCCGAATGATAAAACCGCCGAGCAAAAATTTAAGGAAATAAACGAAGCCAATGAAGTATTGAGTCATCCGGAAAATCGTAAAAAATACGATGCACATGGTAAAGACTGGAAAGATGCCGATGCGTATAATCAAGCCAGACAACAACAAGGTCAGAATAGAAATTACCAGCAACAGGGTTCAAGCCAGTTTGATCAAGGTGGTTTCTCCGATTTTTTCGAATCTATGTTTGGTGGTGGTTCTCGAAGTTCTAGAAGCCAAGCCAGATTTAGAGGTCAGGATTTTAATGCTGAATTACAACTAGATTTAAAGGATGTTTATACCAGTCATAAACGCACCTTAACTGTAAACGGTAAGAATATACGCATGACCATTCCGGCCGGTGTTGAAAATGGACAAGTTATAAAAATTACAGGTCACGGCGGACCAGGCGCCAATAATGGCCCGAAAGGTGATTTGTTTATTACGTTTACCATTAACAACAATACCCCTTTTAAAAGAGATAAAGCTAATTTATACGCCACTGTAGATTTAGATCTATACACCGCGCTTTTGGGTGGTGATATTACTGTGAACACCTTTGATGGCAAAGTAAAACTCACCGTCAAGCCTGAAACCCAAAATGGCGCCCGTTTAAAACTAAAAGGCAAAGGTTTTCCCGTTTATAAAAAGGCCGATACGTTTGGAGATTTATTCATTACTTATGATATAAAAATGCCAACGAATCTTACCGAGAAAGAAAAGGAATTATTCACTGAATTATCAAAATTACGATAACCATGAACACAAAAAACGTCATTACCATAACAGAATTTTGTCAGCATTATGACATTCCGGAGTCGTTTATCATATCATTAAGCGAATTTGAATTAATAGAAATTTCAACCGAAACTGAAACACCTTGCATTTATGTTACCGAAATTCAATCTATTGAAAAATTGATTCGTTTTCATTACGAATTAGATATAAATATTGAAGGAATCCACGCTATTACGAGTTTATTAAATCGCGTGGAGCAATTACAAGAAAACGTGAAATCGCTGAATAATAAGTTGCGGTTTTATGAAGATGTGGACTGAAATTGACTTTAGTTGAAATCGGCTGCTACATTAGCTAAATCCTTTAAAAGGAAATCCAAAGCATCAGCCGCCGTTTGTTCAGGAATTTCTTCCATAGGAATATGTCCGACTCCGGAATACATTATTAATTCTGAATTGGATAAATCTGCTTTAAATCGGTTTGCCGATTCAGGCGCCACCCAAATATCCTTTTCTCCCCACATAATTAAAGTAGGCGTTTTAATGGTTTTCAATTTTTGAAATTGTACAAATTGAAGATTGTTTACCACATCTAAAAATGCATCTCTATTGCCTTCACGCAGATTCAGATTATAGTATCTATCAATTACGGCATCTGTTACTTTAGTATCATCGCCATATACATCGTTTACGCTTTCAGCCAAAACAAATCGCGGTGTTAATTTATTTAAAAACGGCGCCATGGGGAATTGAGCGACTTTAAAAATCGTTGGAGTCGTTTCCGAAGAAAAGGGATAACCTGCCGCATCTAACAAAATCATTTTCTTGACCAAATCTGGATGTGCTTCCGCAACATTCCAAGTAATATAGCCTCCCAATGAACTTCCAGCCATATAACAGGAATCTATTTCCAATCTGTCTAAAAACGACTTAATAAAGGCCACATAGTTTTCCACTGAATAGTCCTGATTGGCATTCGGTCCCGTTAATCCAAAGCCTGGCAAATCTAAACGGATAATACGAAAATTGCCCTGAAGCTCTTCCGCCCAACCATCCCAAGTGTGTAATGAAGATGAAATTCCATGAATAAGAATCAATGGTATTCCCTCACCTTCATCCCGAAAATGCACATCCATTCCATCCATTCTCATGAACTTGGAATATTCATTAGCGTATTGCGGCTTTAATTCTTCAACCGATACGTCTAAACGTATCATGCTAATAAGTGTTAAGCCGATTAGCACCAATATAACAAGGACAAAATAAAGCGGTTTTTTCATGAATTGAAATCTGTTCTTCCAATATAAGCATTCCAAATAAATTGGGAGAACTATAAATTAAACCTTTTTAGATTAGAAATAAAAAAAACTCACCATTAAAGTTCTAATAATTAATTTTTATGAAATCGGCAAGTTCAAAATTTATGCCCATTTCTATGGAAATGATATAAATATTCCCTAATTTTGAATCATTCTAAATAAGAAACGAATAATTAAAATTTATATTATGAAAGTAGCATCATTAGTAGACCAATTAGAATATAATGATTCGAGACCAACCATTCAAGTTTTAATGGAAACAGAAACAGGAAAAGAGATTCGAATCGCCTTTAAAGAAGGGCATGTTATGAAAGAACATAAAACGCCTTTCCCTATTGTGGTTGAAATTTTTGAAGGCGCTATCGATTTTGGCGTGAATGGAAAAATTCATCATCTTAAAAAAGGTGATTTAATTGCTCTTGAAGGCGGTGTACCTCATGATTTAATGGCCACCAAAACCAGCACCGTACGCTTAAGTCTTAATAAATTGGACTCTGCAAAACGCGTAGAAGACGTGGTTAGCAAATCCTAATCTGATATAATTAGGTTTTAAAATTGAAAGGTATGTACACAGATAAAAACATAGCTGATTTTATTAAAAAGGATCCTATTTTAAAGGATATTATAGCCTTGAAACCTGTTATTTGGGAAAATCCAAATCGGAAATCTATGGCAGACATGCCTAAATTCCTTATAAACAAGGAAGATATGGTAGCAGCGGAAGCGCTCTGGGACCGCTTTGCACCTTTTTTTATGGAAGCTTTTCCCGAAACCCAGAAAACACAAGGGATTTTGGAGTCGCCATTAAAAGAAATTCCTAAAATGAAAGAGCTTTTAAATGAGCAAGCTCCTAAAATAGACGGTCGACTTTTCTTGAAATGTGATAATAAACTTCCCATCTCGGGTTCCATAAAAGCACGTGGTGGATTCTATGAAGTTCTGCATCATGCTGAAAAATTAGCGCTACAAGCGGGAATTTTAAAAAATTCAGATTACCGAGCATTCGCTTCACCCGAGTTTAAACAATTTTTTAGTCAATATAAAATTGGTGTTGGCTCTACAGGAAATCTCGGATTGAGTATTGGTATCATTAGTGCAAAGTTAGGCTTTGAGGTAACGGTTTATGTTTCTGCTGATGCCAAACCTTGGAAAAAAGATTTGCTGCGTGAAAAAGGTGTTAAAGTCGTTGAGTTTTCAGGTGATTTTAGTGAAGCCATTTTAGCGGGCCGCCAACAAACGGAAGCAGATCCCATGGCTTATTTTGTGGATGATGAGAATTCTAATGATTTATTTTTAGGATATTCCGTAGGTGCTTTACGAATTGCTAAACAATTGGAAGAAGCTAACATATTAGTGGATGCGCAACATCCCTTATTTGCATACTCCCCTTGTGGTGTAGGCGGCTCACCAGGAGGAACGGCATTTGGCCTAAAACAAATTTATGGTGATCATGTACATTGTTTTTTTGTAGAACCTACGCACTCGCCAGCCGTTTTAACTGGACTTATTACGGGTGAAAACAGTAAAATCAGCGTAAAAGATTTAGGAATTGATAATAAAACAGAAGCCGATGGTTTAGCCGTTGGGCGCCCTTCTAATTTTGCAACATCTATGAGCTCGCATATTATTAGTGGTGTTTACACTATAGCTGATCAAGAACTATTTGCGCTATTAGCAAAACTAATGGATACTGAAAATGAGTTTCTGGAGCCTTCCGCTACAGCAGGACTTATTGGGCCTCAACTAGTTTTAAAAACAGATTATGCACTTAAAAATAAACTCAACATGGCCGATGCTACACACATTGTTTGGGCAACTGGAGGCGATTTAGTGCCAGAAAAACAACGCTTGGAATTCTATGAGCGCGGACTTTCTGAAGTTGTTATGTAATTAAAACTTCTTCTGTTAAGAAAACTTGTAATATTTCGATTAGAAATATTACAAGTTTTACAGCTCTCACAGGTTTTTAAAACCTGTGAGGGCTTTTTAAATTCTACAAAAAATTGTTTCTCTATGGACGTGACTGCGTCGCGTCCCATTTCAACATCTTTAGAAAAGTCAATCCTAAAGATTGGATTGCTTTTTTGATTTAAAAATATGCCTGAAAGCGCGCTTTCAGGCATATTTTTAAATCAAAAAAGTCGAAACTTTCGTTTCGACTTTTCATCTGTACTGAAGACGGGACTTGAACCCGTACGTCCTAATGGACATTGGATTTTAAGTTTTGGTACCAGCGAAACTTTTTATATAAACCGTTGTTTTTTAGCTATTTAAAATTTTAATAATTAGCGTTTTTAATTTTTATATGTACTGCAAAATGTTCTACAAATTGGATTCATACATTTGTAAAATAATATAGCTGAAATTAATAATTGTATTAAAGGTAAATGTTTTATGCTCCTTAAAATCGTTATAAATTTTAGAATTAAAATCATTCCATAGTTCCGCACCCGCATTGGTTGTAGGAACACAAAAATACATAGCAGATTTATTGTTAGACCTATAAAATTTTAAAAGCAGGCCTTGAAAATCCCCAGCGGTTTTATGAAGTGCATAAACTTCTATTTCCCGGTAACTATCACCTTGAAATTTAATACTTGATTTTGATACAAAGCGCAAATTGTAACCTTGCTTCATATCCAAACCTTTTTCTAATTGGTCCGCATAACCTAAAGTTAAATAATTGTATTCCTCTTGCGTGGTTTGGGCAAAGCCTAAAGTAATAAATAAAATGGCAATAAGTGTAAAGTAATGTTTCATGTAGAATTTATTTAGTATTGATTAATTTTTCTATTTCTAATAACCGCTCAGCTAGTTTTTTTGTTTTTAGATCTACCTGCGTTTCTATATATGAATTTATAGCATTCTCAATGGGCGTAGCGGTTTTAAACAATCTTCCAGTTTTTGGCGTATAACCTAAAGGATATATTATTTCTTCCTGAACCTGGCCTAAGGGTTGGTTAATATTATAAATACCTTTTCTCTTACTTAAATCAACTTTCAAAAGATCATCAACACTATACTTAAACTCGTCTGAAATTTTCAATAGTGTTTCTGCATTTGGCGTGCTTTTATCATTAAGCAAGTTGGAAACAGTCGAGGACGTTAGTCCTATAATCTTAACTAAATCATTATTATCTAGCGCGTTAATACGTTTGATATAGTTTAAATTTATAGTAAAGAGGTTTTTCATAAATATAAGGTATAGTTAATATAATAGCCTTATTCACAAAGCTTTAAGGGCAAAGAATATGATTTTTTGATTCTCACGGCAAATTTTAATTTTTTATATATGATTAATTGAATACATTTGTATAACAATATAATTATTTATTGTTTTAGAAAATCAATTAATGTGCCAAAAGAATTTACCATAAAATAAACACCACCAAAATTAAACCGTTAACCAGCAGTTTAATCAATGTTTATAAGGTTAATTTTTATTAGTTAATTTTCCAAAATAGCGTAAAAAAAAGAGCGCAGATTACCACATCCGCGCTCACCATAATAAATTACCACAACAGTTTCAAAGGTTTTGCCTTTGTCGTGAAGTGATTTTGCAAAACGATTACCACACCGTTTTGCGTTAACAAAGATAATAAAATGAGTGCAATATCTGCTAATACAGTAATAGAACTTTTTAACAGCTTGTCTGCCACAGACCAGAAGCTTGTTAAAAAGTACTTTGCACCAAAAAATAATGCTCTAGTAAGTGTTAATAGCAGCAGCAAAAGAATGCAGGCTCCAACGCCTGCCGCTTTGCTGCAAAAACACAGATTAAAGCATAAAGCACCAGCGAAATGATAAACCATTTCATTAAAAAGACCGCCCCATACTTCGCAAATCTAATGTTGGCACATTAATTATCGACAGGGGCGGCTTTTTCTTTTAAACTAATTTTTAAAACCATAATAAACATGATTACCACACCAATTAAACCCCGAAAAGCAAACAACTCAACGCACCTAAACGGTTTCCCAAATCTTAACCGCGTTCCAGAAGCATTGCATAACTTACTATTTTTTGTTAGAAAACAAAACCCAAGTATTACCATGCATTACGGTAAAGAAACCAATATGCACACCCTAGTTTTTAATTATACAAAAACGTTTACCATTCCCGGTATTAAGCTACTAGAAAAACTTTTAACGCATTCCATAGATCCTTCAAATAGCATTGTGGACCACTATAAATTACACAAGTTTCACCATGAAGATTTTAAGCAAACAACCATAATCCTTAAAACTCGTTAAGCCATGTATTACAACTTCCTAATTGTATTTGCCGCCATTACCGTTGTTTTAATTGTTGTTTCTGTTTGTGTTTTTGCTGCCGAAATATCTAAAACAAAAACCTTTAACCAATTAAATAAATAAGCCATGAGTAATACAGATAAAATTTATCCAAAATTTAATGTTCTTAAAAAAGTAACTCATGCTTTAAAACAAGATATAAAGCAACTCCAAATTAACCGTATTACAGTAAACTCTAATGTTTTTACAAAAGATATTATTGAAGCTGGAAAACAGGCCATGCTAAACCAAATTGAAATTACACGTCAAGAGCTAGAAACTGAAATAGAGGATTTATCAATTAACGCAATTCGTGCTAAAAAAGAAGAAGCTATAAGGAACATGGATGTTTCATACCTAATAAAAATAACCAACCCACTTGATAATATACCTTTTTCAGAAAAAGCACAAAAACAACTTAAAGAAGCAGGTTTTTACCTTGTTAACGATTTAATACAGTTTAAGACTTTAAACGATTTTCTCGTTAAAAACTCAAATTTAAGCGAAAAAGTACTAGATGAAGTAATTGAATTTTTAGATCAAAATGATCTTAATTTTCAAGATGAAAAAACCCCTCAAAAACAGCTACCCAAACTGTTTAAAGTAAGTTGGTCCACAAAAAGCAAAATAAAAGTTGTTCGCTACCTAGTAGGATCAAGTTTTGCGCAAATTGAAAAAGAATACCCAACAGCAGATAAAATAGAAATAGTTTCAGAACATCTTACCATTTTAAGCACTAACTAAATGATGATAGAAAACGCCCAAGACATTAAAAAACCTGTAAGACCAAGTAAACAGGAAATAGCCAAGCATATAGACGATCTGGAGAGTTACCAACAAAACCGCCCAGAAACCATAAGCGAATTAACGACCTATTGGAAAGCACGCTACAAAACAGCGCAAACCGAAGATGCTAACAAGTTTGCATACAGATCTAAAGAGCAACAGGCACTAATTACGGCATTAATGGAAAATTTAGATACTGAATTACTAATTATAAAAAACTAACAGCCATGCCAAAGGAAACAGTTTACACAGATATTGAAATTAAGTTTAACATAAGGGATTGCTTACGCCTGTTACTAGGCCGTAAATTAAAAGTTAGTATTAAAAATTTAGTTCATTATAACCCAAAACTAGATGTTTTTGATTTTAACGTTACCGAAGATATTTCAGTAGGCCGCATATTCAGAAAAAAGCCTATTCAAGCAACAACCGAGTAAAACCATAATACATGATACCACAACAACCGATACATAACAGTATTTTAAATATGTTTCAAAATGCATCAAACCAGATGCAGGCCGAAAAACCGAAAGCCACAAAGCCCGGTAAAAAAATATTCAAATACCCGTTTATTTCTTCACAAGACTTTAAAAAGTCTATGGATAATTACGAAAACTTTGTGCAAAATTATAACAACAGTTTACAGGATCGTAACCAGGACGTAAAAGATTATAATAAATTGGTAGATGCCATGATGGATGCCAAAAAGGTAGATAAGAAACACGCCAAATTTGCAAACAAACTATTTTCTAAACAAAACAATCCGTTGTTTGTTGTTGATTATAATGATTTTGTAGAATACGAAAACAAGAAACACGCCTGCCCGGTTTACAAAAAAAGAGAATACCAAACTGTAAAATGGCAAAGCAAACTATTTTTTAAGGCAATTTTAGGGTTTTACAGCGCACAAATAAAACGTAACAACACATTAAGACTTCAAGCCACAGGAAAAGCCGCAAGGCCGCTAGAAATGGTTGTATTAGACAGCAACAGACTAGCCAACGCCCAAAAAGAGAGCCTAATTTTAAATGATGCCCATAAAAAAACATTTCAACGCCACATTAAGCGGTTCCGGGAAGCTGGAATTTTAACCGATTACGTTTTTGTAAACGCAAATAAGCCTGTTTATTACTTTATAAATTCTGAAATTTTAGCTATTTCAGACCATAATCCCGAAAAATCTTCAAAAACTCAAAACGCTGAAAATCAACTTTTTATTTCAGAGCCGAGAACAAAGTGCGCTGATAATAACCATACTACTAGAACATTTTTAAATGAAATTAAAATGAAAGCCGATACATCGGCATCAAAAAGGAGTTCGCTATCGCTCACATCTTTTAATTTAAAAGTACAAGAACACCAGCAAAATAATAACCTTGAAAAAGATTCACCAGGGGCCGCGGAAAATTTAAAGCCACATATACGCCATGCGCAGCAAGTTTCCGTTGGTTTAAAAGAAATTATACTAGATCCCTTGCAGTTTGCGCGAATGTTGCACACGCAGCGTTTTACGCACTATGAACCTTTAACAAAAGATTTGCTGTACCATGAAGCGCATTACGGGTTACTTAATAAAAACGAATTTCGCCAGCTTATTATACAAGACGTATTAAAACGCCTATCTAAATTGTGGCAAAAAAGTGATTTCCACATTGGATCCTGGGTAAATGCCCTCAAAATTATTGATGCTAATTGGTTTGTAACCTTTAACGGCCTAGAATTTGACAAAACAACCGTATTACAACGTTTAGACGAGTACGATTTCAGAATAAAACAAACAATTTTATGGTTTAACCGAAATAAAAATTTCAATATTCTTTATCCTTCCGAGTATTTTAACACCAACAGAAAAAACAGTTACGAAGGTGGATGGATGTTTACCCAACAATGGTGGACCAGTCATTTAGCAAAAAACAATATTGCACCACAAGAAAAGAAAAAAGCAACTTCCGAAGCTAAACGTAGAACCGTTTACCAAAACAAGGTTAAACGTATGCGCACCAAAGTACGTCAAGTACTAGCCAATAAAATTACGCTTGCAGATCTGTTTAATTATTTAGATACAAGCGGATTCCCGGAAGAAATTATAAACATGGTTCCAGAAACTATTGCTTATTATGAGAAACTTAATTAATACTTAAAACCAATTTATACCATGAAAAAATTAACACCAAACAAGTACGATTTTATAGCCAATATGTTTACTTCTAATGATAAATTAAGACCTGTATTATGTATGCCGGGAATAATTGGAAACCTCGTTTATGCTACTGATGCGTATTCAGCTATAAGATTTTCTAAAAGCTTATCAAATTTAGATTATTCCAGAAACCTAAACTTTCCAAATGCTGAAAGTATTTACCCTTTAGATAAACTAACCGAAAAATTTACTTATAACGTTCAAATTTTAATGTTAAAGATATTTAATTGCGAAGCTATTTTTAATAATCTGATTGAAGATTGCTATAAATGTCATGGCAGCGGTTCATCGGAATGCGATTGCTGCGGAAACGATTCAGAATGCTTAAAGTGCGATGGAAAAGGCAAAATAACTAAAGAAACTTCTTTTGCTAATATTACTTTAAACGGTCCAGATATTAATATATTTTCTAATATTGTTCAACCAAAATTTATTTATAGAGTTATTCAAGCGGCATTAATTTTAAAAGTGGAAGAAATTGAATTATTATATAATTTCGATAAAAAAGACAACAAAATTATATTTAAGGTTGGTGAAATTGAAATTTTAATAATGACGAAATTAAAAGAGTAGTTTGTCTTTAAAAAATCACACTTAATCGAATAATCGTAAAAAATTAAAGATTATTTTTGGTTATCTTAAATAAATAACGATATTTGTTAAATAAGAAATAAAAACATGAGTTTAATAGACCAAAAAATTAAGTTGCTTTATGTTGATAAACAAGAGTTTGCCAATAAAATAGGCGTTCCGTATAAAAATTTAGCCAGCAAGTTACGAACCGTTGAAAATAAAATAGAATACGCCAACGAGTTTTTAAACCATTTGGATCTGGAAGTTATTATAACTGAAAAAACAACCTCTGAAAATAAAGATAATTAAAATGAATTTAGATCAATTTATATTAAGCTTAACAGAATACGAAAAAGATGAACTTTGCCAAAAGTTGCTTGTAAATTTACAAAAACCACGAGAAAATCGAACAGATTTAAGAAATTGGTTTATTGAAAATAAACACTTATTATCAGTGCAACTTTTAAGTATATTAACCTCTTTATGTAACAATATCGATGATGATTTTATTGTTATGGAAAAAATACCATGGAGTAAAGTGCGAAACCTTGGAATAAAAAGATTTACAGAACTTAAAGAACTAACAGAAAAACAAAATATATTCTTAAAAGAATAGTAATATAAACACACCGCAATAATCACCCGGTAAAGCGTGATTACATTTAAAACCATAATAAAATGAGTACCAAAACCACAAAAAAACAGCCCACCGAAGCAAAGTATGTAAAAAACTTTGTAGGCAATGATGAAGCTAAAGCCAAAGGCATGGCATCTGAAAAATTAGGCGTACCAACAAAATTACTCTCTAATCATCATACAGATAAAATGTATGTGTTTAGAAAACGCTAAACTAAAAGCCTGTAAATACCACTTGCAGGCTTAATAAAAAAACCATTTTTTTTTAACCATAATAATTTTACCACAAACAATTACCACATGAAAAAATTAATAATAGTAGCAACGATACTGTTTTCAATAAACAGTTTTGCACAGGATCTAGAAAATAAATTTGCAGCCCAAATAATAACCGAACCCGGAGCCTATAAAGATGGCGTTAATGTAGGTTTTGGAATAGAATACCAAATGACAACCTTTTACACAGGTGCCGAAGTATTTATATTTCCTAACCTAAACGGTGAAACCTACACACATCTAATTGGCAAAGTAGGTATAAACTTCCGTACACGTTTCCAGGACTTTCGTATTTTTATTGGCGCACAAGCAGGTAATATTTTTAGACCAAGCCCAAGCCCTACCGTGGGCATAGAAGCTGGTTTAAACTTCAACATACCAAACACAAATTTTTATTTAGGCCTAGCCAATTCTTATAACTACCGTACAGATGGTAAATATCAAGAAAAAAACGTAAAAGAGTATTGGCAATATAATTTAGCCGCCACTTTTGGAATTAGATTTTAATACATAAACCATAATAAAACCACAACCCACACCATGACAAAAGCACACAATTTATTAGACTATGCCGTTTACAGTTACGCCATTTTTTGGACCGCATTAATTATTGTATTTATTTACCAAAGCAGATTAAGACAACACAAATTTTTTAGATGGATTTTTAGATTAGTTATTGAATACCAGATAAAAACAGATCCTCAACTTATAATAAAGCAGAATCTTAATAATCTTTCCTCCATATCAAAAGATTTAAAAAAGAAACGTCCGAATATTAAAATTTATAATTTTTCTGGCGTACAAGTAGCAGCTGAAAATCCACAAAAAGCACATTTAATATATGATAGAGTTAAAAAATTGAAATCCTCAAAAGATATTCAAAAAATGCAGGATTATGTCAAAACGCTGTAAATGCGGCATTTCAAAAAGTGTTTTTTGCAGTACGTGTAGCCGTTTTAAAATGGTAATGAATTTAAAAAACGGTTACGATCACTTAAAGTTTGTAAACCCTAATACCGGGCAATTTTGTAACCCGGTATGGTTTAGCATCCTTACCAAGGATCATCATTCTGTAAAAAGCATTGAAACCGCCATGCTCCGCAGATTTTCAAAAAGCCAATACATAGGAGCCACTAGAAACGTGCAATTTTATGATAACCAAAATAAAACGCTAATTAACGAATACCCTATATAGCCATGATAAAACTTACCAAATTAGAGTTAAACCAAATAGAGGTTTTGTTTGATGCTTGCCAAAAGTATTATAATATAAAAACGGTTTTCGTTAAAACTATGAAAAAAAGCCAGGATCGTAAAGATAGATCTATTGCCAAACATTTAGGCCTAGCATTCCATGACCGTAAACAACGGGCTTATAAGCAAGCTTCATTTTCCATTTTATTAAAAGAGCATGAAGCTTTAATACTAATTGAAGCCTTAACACATTATGAAACCGAATGCCAAAACGATTACAATAAAAATTTAGCCCGGAAACTAATTACATGGATTCACCAACCTAGCTGCAATTATTAAAAATATTTATTTATAAAAATGGAAACTAAATTAAAGGATAAGCTTTTAAAGTTGTCGGAATTGGCTAATCGGGGTATTGATGGCGAAAAAGTTAATGCCGAATTTATGAGCCACCCAAAAGGTGATACTTATACTCAAACTCTAGAAGTAAACAAAAACGGAAAAAGTAACACACTATCAACACTTGATAAGGATAATTTGGCAATAGAGCCAATTATTTTAGGTTACACCAGAGATAGTAAAGGCAAAGTAGTAAAAAGAAATCCTTTAAGGCAAGCCAACACTATACACACAGCAACAGGAAGCGGTGGTAATACAGATCAATTTGTAAAACAAACCAATTACAAAATAAGACGTTTAACCCCTCGAGAATGTTTACGGCTTATGGGTTTTCCAGATAGTTTTAAAATGGTATGTAGTGACACCCAAATTTATAAACAAGCAGGCAATAGTATAGTAGTCCATAACCTTGCAGCCTTAATAAATAACCTAATAAACCAATAGTTATGCCAGCACAAAAAAGCCACAACCCAACAAACGCCAAGATCAATAAAAACTTTGTAATACGCATACAAGAAACCGCCAAATTAAACAAAAGCGGCACCATGTTATTTAGCGCAAGCAAATACAGGAAGTTAGTAGGCGAAGAAATGGCAGAAACACACTTTTACAAGGCTTTAAATGGTGGTTTAGATAAGTACACCTTTAAATTAAGAAACCGCCTTAAAATTGATTTTCACGGAAAATAAGAAAACAACCAAATAAAGAGGGCATGAACTAATAATAACGGTTCAGAATTTTCGCGAATTAACGCCCTCTTTTTTAATATTATTTAAACCAAAATTAATATGAAAACATACATTGCAGAATTAGTAAGCGGAGATCTTCAAGACAATACAATGACTTTTGAAATAAAGGAAGAAATGATTATTAAAGCAGGTGTTTACGCTATTGTACCAATTGACGAATATAAAAAGCTAACTCCAAAATTATCTAATAGCCAACAAGAAGTTTTAATAGATTTTTTAAAATGGTATAAAAAAGAATTACCAATTGCTTTATTAGATAGCACAGAACAAACAGTTAAACGGTATCAATATAATTTAAACTCTTAATTTATTACAACATGAGTTTATATGTTTATTGTAAAAAAGTAAGTAATGGCGAACAAAATTCACATTGCAAAACAAAATGTATTTCATGTATAGTTGAAATAGCAAAAGTAAAAGCAATTAGAAAAGAAAGATTTGAAAATGAGATTCCATAAAAAATACTGCCCAATTTGTAAAGCCCTAAAATTGTTTTTAGAAAAACTAACAAATTGTCAAGATCCAAACTGTACTGAAATGGAAGATATTTGCCAATCCTGTAAAAATAATTTAAAAAATGGAAAATAATAAAGAAATAATTACAGAAAACCAATGTGATATAAAAGATGTTACTACGTGTTTTTCTGCTGCCATTGATGAAATGAAACAAGCTATAATTAATGACTTACAGAAGTTAGAAAAAGGTTATGGTAAGTACAAAAAATACATAGCTAGATCTACTAAAATACCTCTAGATATATTAACCGTGCTTCTTAAGCAACTAAAAATAGAAGGTAAAATACAACTTATAATGATTTGGAGCGAAAAAACAGGTATGCCAAACGGAAGCGGTTACTGCTTAACGGGTAATTTAGATTATTAACACCAAAATATGAATAGTGCTTTTTCTGCATTAGTTATATTGGCTGTTATGGCATCGTTTTAATATGCCACAAAATTTTACAAAACCGTTTAAGCTAAAATTTAGCCTAAACGGTTTTCTAGTTTTTCAACTTGGCTACCTCTTAAAGTACGTTCGTTTTTTGCTTTTTTTAAAGTAAAACCTTCTTCAAGTAACAGATCAATAATTTCAATTCTTATTTTTCTATCCGAATGCGGCTTATAAAAATTATAAAGTTCTGCTTTTCGCGCGCCCCTATTTATAAATTTTTCTAATTGTTCAGCCCTGCTAATAGTTTGCTTTGTCATGGTGGTAAATCATTATGGTAACATCAAAAGTAAACAAAAATACCCAAAACGCAAACCGTTTTATCCTGCGTATTTGTTTGTTTTCCTCTGTATTTCTTCATTTTAAACCGTTTTCCTGCCGTTTCCTTACTAATCGTTTACAATCCTTACCCCTTAATTCAATTACGCCACATCTTTACAACCATTAATTATTCAATGGTAAGAATTATTTAATAATTGGTTAGGAATTTAGGGAGAGCAACCGTTTAAAAGCGGTTGCTTATCTAAAAAAAAGTTCTTTTAAAATATGGACGAAAGTTTTTTAAAGCGCATAATTAAACCCGGAAACAATTACAACAAATATTTTGGTAGTAGTTGCGGCAGTACCTTTTTAGGTAATGGAAATACAGATTTAAGTATTTCAATTATGGCAGAATGGGTTGAAAAGTACAAACACCAGGTAAAAGAATTAGCATTAGCTGAATTTTCAAACCTACCACTTTACCAAACCATAAACAAGGTTTACAATTTTGCACACGATCACTTTCAGTATAAACTAGATGGCAACGATCAACAAATTAGATCACCGTATTGCAGTTGGCTAGACCGAAAAAACGGCATTGATTGCAAAAGTTATTCAGTTTTAGTTTCGTGCATTTTAAGCAATTTAGGAATAGTCCACTTTTTACGGAAAACAAAGCAACCAGGTTACGCACCCGAAAGCTTTTCACACGTTTACGTGGTTATCCCGGAAGATCAAAAAAGTAAAAGTTTAAAAAATGGTTACTTCATAATAGATGCAACCATACATACCAATATAGAGTTACCATTTTTACAAGCAAAAGATAAAATTATGAGCAAAGTAGGCTTACCACATTACGGACTAGGATTTGCAGCAAAACAGCCTTTAGGTTGTGGCTGTACAGATCCTGCAAACGGTTTAGGTTATGCCAACTTTGGCAATGATGAAGATGTTATTTTCCCGGCACACGGTTTAGGTGCGGGTGAAGTTAGTAATGCAGTAGGGCAATTTGCCGAAGGTGCATTAACTGACTATTTAAGCAATATTGAAAATCAAGGATGGTTTAATTCAACCTTTGGAAGTGTTTTTAGTAACGGTTTCAATTTTTCATGTTGGGGCGCAAGTTATAACCCAACGCAGGCCAAAGACGTTGCAAAAATGAAAATGCAAGGTAACGCAACCTTACTTACTACAAGACCAACACAAGCAAGCTTTAACGCATTTTTAAATAATGTTATAATTGAAATTGGCGCGGCAAACACAAGCAGTATGCAAAAGAATTTAGCCAATTGCACCCGTGAAGGTTACACCCTTGAAAAAGAATTACTTATTGATTTTATGCAAAAAGCCTTTACAGCTTTACGCAGTTCTGGCTACCGTTTAGATCCGCTTCAAACAGGCGTTATAGCAAGTACACCAGATCAAAATATTAATAATTGGATTCAGCAAAATTCATGGAATTTTAAATATACCACTTATAAACTTACAGCACCAGCAGTAAGCACCCCGGTTATTATTCCAACTAATCCAAGTACACCAGGATCAGACCAAGGAACGGTTTTCCCATCACCTAGTTATCCAGGTACGGGCATTAACCCAAATGGCGGTAACGGAAATACAGGAACCGACACAGGAAATGGCGGTTATACACCACCAAAAACCCAAACAGCAGGTGTAGGTAAAGTATTAGCAGGTTTAACAATTGCAGCTATTGCAGGTAAATTATACATGGATAGCAAAAAACCTAAAGCTAAAAAATAATGAATATACCAGCTTTAAATACAAATCGTGTAGATGGTTATAGTGGTTCAAACCCAAATAACACGCCAGCAGAAGGACAAGGAAGTTTTGCAGGTAATGTTTGGCGAGATCATGTACGACCAAGAGTAGGTATGATAGTTGGCGGTTTAATAGGTGGTCCAATTGGCGCATTAGTTGGCGAAGGAGCACAACAATTAATAAACAGTTGTACAAGTCGTGAAGCCGCAGCAAGAAAAGTAGGCATGGTTCCAACCCCGCCACTTTCTCAAAATGATATTACACACCCCTTACAGGGCAATGATGGAAGGTTAATGGATTTATGGCTAGATAGCCAATTTACGCCAACAGCACAAAGGTTAATTAATGCTATTGATACGGTTTTAAACCAAAACGGAACTATTAACGATGCCGTTATTAATACAGCTAATAATATCCTTAAAAAGTTGGCAACTATTAAGGCTTATGCTCAAACTATTAGAACACATGGAGAGGGATCATCAAGCGCAACATTTGTACAACATAAAGCTGATGTTTTAACGCAATCGGTAATTGCTATTGAAAAATCAATTTTACAGCATTTAGAAAAAAATGCAACCCAATATAAAACAGTTTTAGAAACGTTTACAGCCAGCCAAACGGCAACCGTAGAAACTTTAAAACTAGCATGGCAAGGAAAAGAAGTAATGGCAGCAGCTACAAAATACGTAGTTAAAAGCGCACCAGCTTTAAACAACCAAACCGATACTATTATTACAGACACCAATATTACTACAAACACACCAGCCACACCCGGTAATGATATTGTTGTAATAAAAGCAGATAAAAAAACAAATTGGATTAAAACAGGTTTAGGCCTGCTAACAGGTTATCTAATTATAAAAAAATTAGTCAATTAATTATTAATACCCACAACAAAAATGAATTTTAAAAAACCCACAAAAAAAGGAGCCGCTAACACTGCAAGTATGCTTGCAGGCGCAACAGTTGGCGCAATGGTGAGTGATGCAGTAGCATCTATCATTCCTCTTGACAACCCAACCTATGCACGTTTAGCAGTTTTAGGGGTTGGTGTATTAGGAATGTTAACAATTAACGGATCTGGAGCCGTTGCAGAAGGTGCCAAAGGCGCATTTGCAGGTATGGCAATCCATCAAGGCGTTAAAGTTTCACGAGAAAATTTAGTAAAAGTATTGCCAGCATCAGCAACGGCAAATTCTTTTGTAGCAGATGCTTTGGCATTATCAGAAGTGCAAGTAAAGCAAGCTTTAGCTATGCCGCTTCAAAACAGAAACAAAGAACTATACGGAATGTCTAGTTTAGGAAACCCAAATTTTGAGCAACCAAGACCAGTAATTACGCCAATGAGCCTATTAGCTTAAAAGCAATTACACCAAGTAAAATAATTTTTAAAAAGTAAAAAAAAGTAAAAACCTTTAATCAAGTAAAAAGATGAAATTAACAGCAATTATCCAATTTTTAACGTTCGTAACAGCTTTGTTACCATTAGGAACGCAAGACGAATTAGCAAAAGGAAACATTAGCGCACAAGATGCAGCCGTGTATATCCGTAAACAAGTTACCGCAGGTGGTAATACGATCAAGTTAATTGATGGTAAAACAGAAGAAGTAGTAGGACTTACAAACATCGCAGGTAACAAGCTTGACGATTACCGTAATCTTATTATTGAAAGTATTTCATTCAAGTACGCAACAGATGCTACGGTAACGGATGCAGCAGCAGTAAGTTATATAACGTCTGACGTGCCATTAGCTTTACGTAATGCAGAATTAGTTTTAATTCAAGGAAACCGTACACCTATTAATATTCCAATCATGTCTTTAATTTCTGGTAAAAATTCTTCTCCAAGTTCGGTAGATGGTGACAGATTTAAGTTAATGGTTTGGGCCTTAATTCGTGAAGGACAAAAATTTGATTTAAACATTGAATTGCCAGAAGGTGCCGCTTTAGGTACAGGTAATCACTTTGTAGAAGTTGGGTTATTCGGTGCGCAAACTGCCTTAAAAGCTAGTGCATAGGTTTAAATAAAATACAACTCAAAAAACGAGTAATAACTTTAAAAAAAGCCAATGCAGTTATAATCTCATTGGCTTTTTTTTATTAAAAAACCTATTAAAATGAATAAAAAAAATATAGTGCATGATGTTGTAAACGCAGTCATGCTAAACTCCACAGATTTTGTAAGTGTAAAAGCTTCACTTCGGGAAGGTCGTGTGATAGGGGTCCTAGTTTACACAGATGGAACTGAAAACATAAACAATAACCTTATTTCCGTTGGTTTTAAATCGGGAAATAAAGGTTACGAAGAAGAGCCTGTTCATGTGCATAATTACAAGCACCCGGATAATGGTTATGAAGGTTTAAGACCTGTTAATTTTATTGCAGGCAGAACCGTTTTCGTGGAATTTACAGCCCTTAAAAAATTGGGCAATGATTCCGCATTTCAAGTTGTTTTTGTAATAGACACCACCGAAGAAAATTATTAATAATAACAAGCATTAGCAATGGATTTAAAAGGATTTTTAGCCGAAATAACCAAGTTTTTTACTGCGTTATTCAACTTTCAAAAAACGGGAACAATGTTAATATTACATTTTTCTGAAAATGATATGTTTGAATTTCAAAACTATTATTCACCATCATTTTACAACGCGGGTACATCAACTGTTTACGTTGAAGGTATCAAAATTGAAGCGGGCGGGATTATGGAGTGGGTTAATCTTCCTTTTGCCATTTCAAACACTAAAATCAATTTTAAGTTTGAAAATAACGGCAGCCAAGTTAATGATCTTGTAGTAAGTTATGGCGTACTACACGCCAACAATCCATAATAAAAAACCCTCTTAACAAAATGGAAAGTCCACTCGATCAATTAACCAATCAAATAACCAACCTAAAGGATAAACACGTTTTCTTTTTTCATAATTCTGCAACTAATCAAAAAATTAGTAAAGGTTATGCCGGGAAATATGAGAGTCAAAATGTTTGGCAGTTTGAAGATATTGAAAAAAAACATGGATCTGTTTTAGGTTTCTTACAGCATTTAAAAGCCGAAGGAATGCCAGGCGTTCGTATTCAGTTTTATAAGAAAAAAGGAAACCGTTATTTAAAATCGGAAATTCCAGATGTTACCTGCATTTTAAATGCATCACAGCAGCAACCACAACAGCAAGCGCAAAAACCACAGGAAACGCCAGCTTTTCCACAACCACAAAACTATAATATGACAGCACCACAACCACAAGCAACACTTTCAAACGTAGGTTTAGCAGGTGGGCAAAGTATTTCATTAGGTTTTGCACAGTTAATGGATTATGAACGTAAATCTACCAGGTTAGAATTAATTGAAGCCGAAAAAAACCGTTTGGAAGCCGAAGTTTTAACCTTACGGACCGATAAGAGCGCACTTCAAGTAAAACTAGATGAAGCTACCAGCAAATGCACATTAGCAAATGATAGGTTAGAACTTGAAAAAGATAAAATTACAAGCGGTGCAAAATCTTCTTTTGAAAATTTAATGCACACACCAGCAGCCGTAGCATTTGCAGATAAGTTTCCAGAACTTTTAAAAGGGATTTTAGAATCTAAAAACCCACAAGCAAGTTTAGGCGGTGCCGTTGTAGATCCGTTTGCAGGTTTAACAGAAAAACAGGCGCAACTAATAAAATTTATCATTTCAGCCCAATTATCAGATGATATGGTTTTAAACTATTACAACCTATTTACAGCCCTACAAAGCAACCCTAGCTTAATGGGTTCCTTTAATCAATTTATTAACCCTTCACCAACTGTATAATTATGAAAACAATAAACGTTACCGGGCAAAACGCCATGGATCTAGATGTTAGAGCCAAAGCATTAAACATTTTAAACAAACTGCCAACGCAGGAATTAGACCGTTTAGGAATGTTAGCCGACAATGAAGGCGCACGGAAAAAATTTAGTTCAAATTGGACTATGATAAAATTAATGACAGGCGTAAAATAATGGAAACAACCACAAACAAAGTAAAAACCGTTGCTAAAAAAGCAGTTTCAACAGCATCAAACAGCGCGAAAAAAGTAGGGAAATCCGTAGCAGACAACCCAAAGCAAACGCTTTATATTGTTGGTGGTATTCTAGCTATTTATTTAGGTTACAGATCTGTAAAAGCTATTAATAATTTTTTTAATGGTGATGGTGATGTAGATAACACTATCAATTTTGGTTATAAAATAGATCAAACCAAACTTTCTATTGGCACCGAGCAGGCCCGAAACTATGCCGCACAATTGCTAACGGCATTTAATCACAATGCATTTGGATCAGCCACAGACGAAGGCACTATTTATCAAATTTTTAAGAAAATAAACCCAGAAGATTTTAAACTTATTTTCAATGAATTTGGGCAAAAAAACTATGCCGTTATTTTTGATGGTTCACCGCCTGCCAATTGGTTTGGTGGTAATGTTTCAGAAAAACAAGATTTAATTTGGTGGTTAAAAGCAGAATTAAATTCAATTTTAGATTATGACGTTTACAAACAAGTGAAATCCATAGTAACACAAGCGGGATCCGTCTTTTAAAAAACTACTTATGAAAAAAAATATCAGTACTATAATTGGCGTAACATCTTTAGCAGCTTCTTTACTAGGTATGTATTATTTGGTAAAAAAAAATGAAGGCAATTCAGATGCTCCAAGCATAGACAACCCGTCAGAATTTCCAGAAGTAAACCCACAGCAGCCAAACGCACTACAAGCGTTAATTGGCACAACGGTTTTAGCTAAAAAAAACAATACCACGTTATTTTCAGTTGTGGACCGTGGCACCTATTGGGAGCGTAAAGATGATATAAGGTTAACCGCCAAAAAAGACGATCAATTAGGTAAAGTTATAGCCATTATAGCAGATGGTTTTACCACAGATACTTATGCTATTATTGATATTCCTTTTTATGTTGGCCCGGCATTAAGTCGCGGGCATGGCTTTATAAATACCAACTTTATAAAATCGTTATAATATGTATTCAAACCGCATACCAGCACCCATAAACACTTCAATTCCTATTGTAAGTGTTATTAGTAAAGTTATAGATATTGCCACGGGAAAACCTGTAAGCAATGTTAATATATTTGTACAAGGCAGGCCCACCACAGGAACCGCCACAGATGCAAACGGTAACTTTCAGTTAAACGCATTAATTACGGACACGCTTGTTTTTTCGCACCAAACTTATGAAACGGAAACCATGCTAGTAAACAGCGTGCAACAAACCGTTTACATGGTAGAAGGTGCCAACCAACTAGATGAAGTTGTAATAACAAACACGCCTAAAAAGAGCCGTGCAGGTTTATATATCATTGGTGCCATAATTGGCGCATTTGCTTTATATAGCGTAACCACAATGGACGAATAAAACCCCAAACCATGTTAATATACCAAGACAAAGTACCAAGCAACATACGCACCGCTTTCATTGCAAAAATAAAAGAGGTAAGCAGCTATTTAAACATAGATCCTAATTGGTTAATGGCTGTAATTAATTTTGAAAGCGCAGGCACATTTTCCCCAAGCATAGAAAACCATATTACAGGTGCAACCGGGTTAATTCAGTTTATGCCAAATACGGCCCAAAGTTTAGGTACTACCGTAAGCGCATTAAGCCGCATGAGTGGCGTACAGCAACTAGATTACGTAAAGCAATATTACAACCCTTATAAAACAAAAATTAAAAGTTATATAGATCTATATTTTGCAACCTTTTTCCCCATTGCCATAGGTAAAGCAGGTAATTATGTATTGCAAACCAGCCGCATACCACCAGGCGTAATAGCCACTAGCAACCCCATTTTTGATATTAACAAAGATGGTAAAATTACAAAACAGGAAGTTGAAACGGTTATGTTAAGCCGCATACCAGCAAACCTAATTCATTTAGTACAAACCAATAAAACCATTAGCCTTTTTGGCGTTGTTGTATTTGCAGCAGCAGCCTATTACGGTGGTAAAAAATTAAAGTTATGGGAATAAGCATAAAACCAAAAAATAACGGTGGTGGCGGGGCTACCATAGAGCAAGATAATATAAACAAAACCTTATATTATACGGCCGCTATTCCTTTTAATAGTATTTCAGCATTAACTAAAATTAATAACGGACCAGCTTTTGGTGTTTCTGAAATTGAAGAACCGCTATTTAAGTTTGTACAAGTTAGTCTATCACCATCAAGCGGACTATTAAACGCCAAAGTATTCGTATATCAATTAAATAATGTAGGTAAAGGAAGTTACGGCACAGGAAACCCACCACTTACATTAAACCAAATTGAAGAAACAGGGCAAATAGGCATAGAAGCCACAGACCTTACACAACTTGCCGACACCCAAATTATAGATTTAGGCGAAATAGGCGCAACCGAAATACACACCGCCTTTGATGCCCATACATTTATAGACGCTGAAAACCCAGTACAAGACCAAGAAGATGGCTATCGTGTAGTTAACACCTTAAACAATGGCGATTTAGTACAATATTTATTTATTGGTTTAGGTGGAGAATATGGCACAACAGGAACGGAAATAACCCTAAAAAAAGAGTTTGTACCATTCACAGAATTACTACCAAGAAAATTAAGCGAGTTTGTAGATGATATTGGCGCAACAGACGCTATTATAGGGAACACTATTTTTATTGACACCGTAAACGGTAATGATGATACGGCTGTAATTGAAAACCGTGGAAAGCCTTTTAAAACAGATTTTGGTGCGTATGCTGCTAGAGTGGGGTTAGTAGGTAATTGGATTTACTATTATATTGATAATAACGTTACGCGAATAATGAATGCGCCAATATCTGGCAATAATTATTTTTTAAAAACTGATAATGGTGGCGTTTTTGATTTTAGCATGAATCCAACAATAACTAACAGCCCGGTATATCACCTCACAGTTTCTGGCTTTTTTTCAATCGATACTCCATTTTCTAATCTTTTATTTCACGGGGTTAAAAACCACGTTGGCAGTAATAAACTAAATATTATTGCAAATAAAATCGAATTGAGCGGTTCGGCTAATCATCCTGACCATGCTGTATTTCAAGCAGATGAACTCTCAAAAATAGAATGCAATACTTTTAATCTAAATTCTATATCTGCAATAGCTTCATTTGTAGGGTTAATTAAGGTAAATAAAATTTTAAATATTCAGCAAATGCCTCGCGGATTTTACAAACAACTTGGCACGATTTTAAGCTTTTCAAAAGATATTGAAATAAATGAAATAAATGTTGTAGGTGGTGCATCGTTCGCTAGTGGCGGGGGTGGTTATAACAAAATAAAAATCAATAAAATTAGTGGGTTTGGAGTAGTAGAATTTTCTAGTTATGGTGTTGCTTCTACTTCATTTATAATAGATTTTAATAAAACAGTCATTGATAATTCATTAGACATTGTTATAACATACAGATGTAGTAATTCAGATATTACCGTTACAGGGAGCATAAGTTCATATAATAAGTATATAGCGTATAACGGACAGGCAGGCAGGTCATTTAATTATAAATTTAAAAACTTTACAGGAAAAGTAGGTGCTTTAAATAACACATTAGGTAGCTGTTATATTGAAAATTCAAATATTGAGTTTGAAAATAGTTTAATGTATGTTTCAGAAGGCACTACGTTACTACCTGTTGTGTTTAAAGGCGTTAATAGTTTAACTTCCAACAACCCAAACCAAGAAAGCATAATTGAAGGCGCTGCAATAGGATCAATTGTTGATGTTTACGGGGTTCTAACCACCAATATAAAAAGTTTCGGTAAAAATATTACCGCTATACAACATAACAACACGTTTAAGGACAAAAAAAATGAGCTGGTAGTAAGAAGTAGATATGAATTAATTAATCGCACTTTAGACACCAACACAACCTATATAGTTGATGGCACAATAACACTTTTAGCAGGTGAATTTATAGAAGTTCCAGCAGGCGGAAACCTAACCCTAAACGGTTACGGTCTGGAAGCCAGTAAAATAATAAAAGACGTAGCAGGCGAAAGTATTTTTAGCAGTCCTGTTGGTGGTTCTGGTGGTATGCAAATTGATAGCTTAAAATTAAGCACCCCACAAAGCGGAATTTTCAACCTTACAGATGCCACAGGCTTTAATGCCTTGGAGTTTATAAAAGTAAACTTTGAAGATTGCGCCAGTTTAGGCGAAATGAAAGGTTTTCGTCAAGGCTTATGGACTAATATAGGTATGTTTAGTTGTGCAGATGGTTTAACGCTTACAGGAACATGGTTAGGTGGTTTCCGTACCAAAGAAGTAATTGTGCGCAATCTTACAGGCACAACAGGAACACTCTTTAAAAAAGGCGCAGGATTAGATTTTAAAAGCCGGTTTTACACAGATGCAAATATTGACATTCCAACAGGGTGGAAAATAGCAGATTTTGAAGCTGCTAACTTTTCAAACCCAAAAACCTTCCAGCTTCAAAACATGATTGTTACACGAGCAGGCGTAAGTAATGAAACCGATGCTTTGTACGTGCCAAACATAACCGAAGAAAGTCCAAAATGTGATTGGGCAGGAAATGTGGGTATGCCTAATAGTTCCATAGAGTTTCAAAAATTACGCAGTCCAGATAATACCGTTTTTAAATTAACGGTAGATAATGCAGGCGTTGTAACGGCAACAAGCGTATAAACATGAGAGAGCCGCGGCAAATAGAGCAAACGCAAAAAGATTTTAATAATCTAACAGAAATACAAAAAGCAATTGTAAACCTGCGTGCTATTAGCCAATTTAAGCTACCAAAACAAAACCGCGTAAAACCAGAAGATTTGCTAAAATAAACTAAAAATTGAGGGATTTTTAAAACAATGATAGAACAACTTAAAGAATTTGGAAACTGGTTTTTAAAACAAACCAAAACCAACCAAATAGCCGTACTCCTTTTGGGTATTTTATCTGTTGCCTACTTTGACAGAGCCGATTTTAAAAAAGAATTACAAGCCCTCAAATATGACAGGAAAAGAAATGATAGTACTTATGTTGCTAGAATTGATAATCTCAATCGCGATTTTCAAATCAAAATTAATGAGTGCAACAAGGAAAAAAATAGGATTTATTATGAACAAAACGAAGTGTATCGTAAAAAATTTGAAGAAGTATTTTTAAAAACAGATTTTATATATCAACAAGAAATTCAAAAGAAATGAAAAGCGTAATATATTTTTGTATTGCCATAGGCTGTGCCTGGGTAGTTTTAGAACCCAAAAATAAGTATGTAGCACCACAACTTCCAAAGGGTGAACTTTATTACAGTTCAGAACTGCCAGATCACAACATAGCTATTGATAGTTTAATTATTAAAATTGAAAAAAATCTAGATTACTTTAAACAGGAACAACTAACGCAAAACTAAAACCATGTACAAGCCTAAAAATTACGAATTAAGCGAGTTGGCCCACCCGCAAATAATAAAAGCCATTGGCGTAAAAAACACATGGCGAAGGTTGGACGAACAATGTTTAAGAGATATGCAAACTATTAACGATGAATGGCGTAAAATCCATAATTCGGGTATTTATTGCAATAGGCTTAATTTGGGTTTAGATTCTCGCGGGTTAAGACCGCCTAATGATCCAGATGGCTCATTTTATTCAACTCATAAAAACGGCAACACTTTTGATTTGGAACCCGTAAACGGCAAAATAGAAGAATTATACAAGTTTATAATTCAGCTAATAAAAGACGGTAAATTATTAAAGTTAAACACCCTAGAAAACTTTGCCGATACCGTAAAATGGGTACACGTTGGCTATATGAATACCACCGAAAAACCATTAATAATTTTTTTATAAACCATAATAACACCACAACACTATGTTTAACATGAAAGCAGCCGTAAAAAAGCACGCAAAAACCACAGTAGTAACCATTATAGCTATAATTACGGCCTTATGGAATACACTAACAGAAAATGCCGAGTTGTTTGGCTTATCTAGCCAAGTAATTATGATTGGTGCCATAGTACTAGCGGCAATTGCAATGGTAGTAAATATGCTAACAAGCAACCAAGAGTAAAACCATACGCCAGCAATGTAATTGTTGGCGTTAAAAATCTGCCTTATGCTATCACTCTTAACATTAAACAACCTAAAAACCGTTTTAATAATGGTTGGTATTGGTTTAGCTATTTATTTTTACCAGGATTATAGCTATCAAAAAAAAGAAAATGCCCGGCAAACAGATAACCTAATCCAGATCCGTAAACAAGATAGTCTTAAATACGCCAAACAGGTTTACACCAAAAAAGAAATTGAAGAATATTTACAGTATTCCCGGCAAGATTTGCAACAGTTTTTAGAAGCCAATAAAATAAAAATAAACAGGATTGAGCAAATTATAACCCAAACTTTAAAATATACAGATACCACAAAGCGGACCGTAGATTTATCGCCTGTTTTAGAAGCCATAAAAAGCCAACGAAATATAAAAATACCTGTAATAGATAGTACAGAATGTTTAATTGTAAAGGGTTTCATCATATTTAAAAATGATACATTAAGTTTAGACATAACAGATAGGCAATTTAAAAATGCAAGTGATGTTATTAGCTATTGGGAACGCAGGCAATGGAAATTTTTAGGCATTAAAACCCGGCTTTTCGGAAAAAAACAAGCAACCGTAATAATTAAAGATAGCTGCGGAAAAACCCAGACATTTGTAATAGATAAGCGAAAAAAGTAGTATTTTGCAGTCACCATAATAATTACCACACAATGAAATTTAAAACCATAGCCATAGGCATAGGCGGCATTTTAGTATTTGGCACTTTGTTTGCAAAAAACAAGGCTAGCCAAATTTCTGCTATTATTCAAAATTTAAAATTTAAGGTTTCCAGGATCAACAGCTTTAAATTAAAATCAGATCACATCCTTATAGATCTAGATTTGCTATTACAAAACCCAACGCCCGAAGAATTTTCACTAAATACAGGCACCGCCATACAGCTACATAAAATTGAAGTTTTTACAGCTAAAGGCATTAAGGTTGCCGATGCTTACAAACAAGTAAATAACATAGTTATAAATGCCTTTGGCGAAATGTTATTAAGCAATATACAGGTAATTGTACCCACAGAAAATTTAGGCAGTACACTTTACAGCTTTGTTAGTCAAGGCACAAATACAACCCTTATAACCAAGGCTCACGTTACCATTTTAGGAAAAAACTACATTATTTAAAAAACTAAACTTATGATCTCACTTTTAATCGGTGGTGCAATTGCGCTTATAACAAAAAAAGATAGTAAACCCGGATTAGGCGCGCCAAGGCATAGCGGTTTAGCAAAAGAAGGTTTAGACAACTGCGGACGTTTAAAGCCAGGTTTCATGTATGATAATGAAGGCAATTTAATACGTGTTGAAAAGGTTAAAAAAAGCACTAAAAAAGAAAAATTGAAATCTAAAATTTTAAGCTTAAAAGAAAAGTTTAATTTACAAGGTTTAGCTTATCCTGCAATTACAAAATGTGGATTAGGTGGTGGTTATTTAGCTAACGGACACGAAATTTTATCAGATAATGATTTAGATATATTAGATGATGAAGATTACAATATCGGTCTAGGGGCAGCCGCTAAAGATGTTGAACAAATGGTTAACGAATTGATTTTAGATAAAATTAATACAGGCGAACCATTACCAGCATGGAAACAAAGTTGGGCAAATAAAGCAAGCATACCAGCACAAAATTTTGTTTCAAAAAAACCATATTCGGGAACAAACAGCATTATTCTAAATGTTCTTTTAGGATCTATTATGCCAACACCTTATTATTTAACAGGTAAACAAATTAAGGATTTAGGCGGCAACATTAAAAAGGGATCTAAAACCGTTCCATTGGTATATTATAATTTTGTTAAGTCCTTAAAAGATTTTTCAGAAAGTACAGACAAAGAAAACGCCTTACTCTCAAAGGTAAGAGGTTATGAGGTTAAACGTCGTGGTAAAAAAACGTTTAAAATCACACAATCTAACTATAAAGGTATTCAGCTAACTGACAAAGAAATTTTATTTTTAAAGCTAGATAAAAACGAATATTGGTCTAAAGGATATTTAAAATATTACCGTGTTTTTAATATTGCAGACACGGAAGGAATAGAGTATGAAGTTCCAGAACCTAAATTAAATACAACAGCTGAACGTATTGATATTGCCGAAGCTATTATTTCAAGCTTCGTAGATAAACCAAAGATCAAGCACAACCCAAAAGAAGCTAAATACAACACCCTTACAGATATATTGGATATTCCAAATATTGAGGAATTTGATACACCAGAGGAATACTATTCAACTATGTTCCATGAGTTGATACATTCTACTTTACACCAAGATCGTTTAAACAGAAAAGAAAAATACGAAGGAAAGGAAAAAGATGCATCACGAGCATTTGAAGAACTTATAGCTGAATTAGGCGCAAGTTATCTATGTGGTTTGTGCGGTATTTTAGAAGTAACCCATATTAACCAAGCTGCCTATTTAAAACAATGGTACCAAGATTTAGTTGATTTAACAGAAGAAAACCCCGACTTCTTCATTTTCGCAACACAGCAGGCCCAAAAAGCAGTTGATTATATAATCAAGGATTTTGACGAAAACAATATAAAAAAGGTTTCTAGCCCTTCACCAGAACCAAAACCAGAGCCAAAAAACAACGATAAGGAAAAAGCAAAAGCAAGAGCCAAAGCGTTAAAATTAAAGATCAAACTTAAATTAAAATAATCATGTACTATACATCAAAACTAACAGCAGACGAAAAAAAATTACTAGCAACCGATACCGATATTTCAGATGCTTACGATACTATTAAAGTATTGTCAGATAATTTTGAAACAGATGATCCAGATGCCAAAGAGTTAGATGGTATGGTTAAAAATTGGTTAAAAAAAAACAAGCCAAAAGCGACAACAAAAAAACCAACTAAAAAAAATACAGAACCAAAACCTAAATTTAAAGTAGGTGATTTGGTTAGTTATTTTCACGATAATAAAGTTAAATATATTATTGATGAAATTGTTTCTTTTGATGGGCAATATCACATATATAAAATCATAGACGAAAACTCTAAAATTTTAATAATCAATGAAAACTTGTTAAAAAAACGCACAGAAAAAAAGCCAAATACGCCAAATCCAACGCCAAAAGACGAACAAAACCCGGAAGCGTTAATAAAGCAATTATTAGAGCAAATAGCAGCAGGCCAAAAAGGGCAAGCTTCACCAGAACAGGTAGAAGCAATAGTAAAAAATATTCTAAAAAATAGAAAAGTTTGTTTTGACGATTTATGTGCGGATCTTTTAAAAGTCATTAACGAAACCCAAAACGTTAAAATTCATATTCCAAAGTGGAATAATACCAAAACGTTTAAAAATGATACACCTAACTTATTGCGTATTATTGATGATATTGTTTTAGGAAATAATGTAATGCTAATTGGTGGTGCGGGAACAGGAAAAACATTTTTAGCTGAAAAAGTAGCAAGCGTTACAGGTTTAGAAGTGGAAACCATAAATTGTAATCAATTTACGTCACCTATTGAAATTAATGGCGGGCAAACTATTGAAGGCTACCAGGAAGGAAAATTAATTAAGGCGTGGCGCGATGGTAAATTATTAATATTAGATGAATTACCGAAACTTGATCCTAATACGGCAGGTATTTTAAACGAAGCTTTGGCGAAAACTAATCTTCCAGAAAATTCAGAAAGAGCCTACATAGTAAATACTAGAGGTGATCGGTTTAAAAAGAAACAAGGTTTTGCCGTTATAGCAACCGGGAACGTTTATCCAAACACAGAAAGCACAGCTTATGGTGCAAATAACAAGCAAGATTTATCTCTATTGGATCGTTTTACGGGATCTGTTTATGAAATTGAAAAAAACCCGGACTTTGAGAAAAAAGTAATTTTACCAGGCTATTTATTCCTTTGGGCCATTGCCGACAAAATTCGTACTTTAATAGAAGTAAACAAATGGGAAGCGCAAGTTTCTATTCGTTTAATGGAAACAAGTTTACGCGTGTATTTAGCCGAAAAAGAAGCTATTAAGCAAGGCGAAAAAATGGAAGATAGAAAAACCTATAAAGATGTTATAGATAGCTTTATTTGGACGTTTACAGAAGTGCAACAGGTTGAAGTTAAGCGGGAAATAAATTACGGCAAGCATTTTGATAAATATCAATATAGAGATTTAAACATAGACAAAAACCCATTTTAAAATGCCTTTTAATTTTTTACCAGACAATACAAACCCAGAGCCAAAGCCATCAACAGAAGGGCAGCCAGGCGGGCAATTTAATGTAGGGAAAAATGTGTTTTATGATGATTATTTAAGTCATTTGGATGCTCATAATTTATTTTCAACGCCACCAAAAAGAAGTGAATTTAAGTTAAACGAAAACTATAAAATAGCGAAGGATTTTTTTAGTAATTCAAGTTTAGAATGGCAGATTTTAAATAATTTTTATGGTCCAGAAACAGAAGTAGAAAAGTTATCAGAAGGTTACACTCAATTTCAAAAACCCAATTTATTAAATGAAACGATAAATAATTTAAACGCTGAAATAAAAGAAGATTTATTTTCAAGCATGGAAAAACCAAAAATGAAAATCAATGATCGGTTTGGTATGTTTAGTTTTGATTTAGCTAGTATGGCTATGACGTATATTTATGAATATTTTAAAGTTTCAAATAATGAAAAGGTTGATGCTAATTTAGTTGAAACAATAAAAAACAAATTAATTTATAAGCCAACAGGCGAAGCCGTAAAGCAAGAAATTAAAAGAAGGGAAAACGGCACCCCGGTTGTGGTTTCATCTGTTAGAAACTCTTTAATTGATTTTGAAAAGCAAGACAAACAGGATAGATCAGTAGAAATAATGGTACTAAATGCTTTTTCTAGTGATTTACAAGTGGAAAAAATAATTTATAATTCAATGGCTGCTATTACAACAGCTCAGAACCTAATTAAAAAAGGGTTTCGGGTTAAAATTACAGCCTTAAAGGTTATTGAAAATAAAAAAACAACCTACTTCCACTTTGTGCCAGCAAAACGCTTTAACCAGCCATTAGATATTAATGCAGCTGCTTATGTATGTGGTGATCCTCGTTTTTACCGCTATGCAGGTTTTAAGTTAAATATAATGGGGTGTGATCGTAATAATGAAATTATAAGCGAGGGTTTAGGATCTCCTGTAAATAGTTTAAGATTTGTTTCTAATACTATTGAAAAAGATTATGTGCCAAATTCTAATCTTAAACAAGCTGACACACGTTTGTATTTTGGTGGTTC
Organism: Bizionia myxarmorum; assembly: GCF_008086205.1. Taxonomy (GTDB): domain Bacteria; phylum Bacteroidota; class Bacteroidia; order Flavobacteriales; family Flavobacteriaceae; genus Algorimicrobium; species Algorimicrobium myxarmorum. The sequence continues at coordinate 153,816 of NZ_VSKK01000001.1, forward strand.
CAGAAATATGAACGATGTAAAAAATGAAGTCAACACAGCTATTGAAATTTTAAAAGAAAAATACGCAGCTAACTAATAAATAAAACCATGAAAACAAAACAATTAAAATCCGACCATCCGTTTACTGCTTTTCAATTAAAAGCTTTAAATGCTGAATTGCAAAAAATATCAAATTTACAAATTGTTGCTTTGCGTGGTGTATCAAAATCACAAATTAGCAATTATACGGATATTGAAATTAAACACTCACCATATTTATTAGATGTCTTTTTATCGTTTATAGATATTTCTGTTCCGGACCAGCCAAAATCATTTTTGTATAAAATTGCCACAGATGGAAAAGTAGATTATAATGCTAGATCAAGCATGAGTTTTAATTCTTTGAGTGATCGCGTTTCATTTTTCAATTTATTAACGCCTGTAAACTTTAAATAATATGCTATTCACTATTAAAAATTATAATGGATTACCAGCTTCAAAAGTTCCTACAAAATTCCGTAGTTACCATAACGATATTAAGCAAGCTATTAATACAGGTCTTTATAATGAGGATAAAGAAGTAAAATCGGTTATTGATGGTTTTTTAAGTTTGTTGAATTTAGAATTGGCTATAAAAGACACGCAAAAGGTTAAAATAGTTAAAGATCCAGCACAAATACAAAGACTAAAAAACGGCATAAGAGAAGGTGAACTATTATTAAAAAGCGGTAAAAAAGCTAGTGGTAAAAAGTACTCTAAAGAAGAATTAAAAGCTATTGAAAAAAGCGTTAATAATTCCAAAATTAGAATAGGTGAAAAGCCTAAAATGAAACAAAACACCACAATAAAAACCCTGCCATTATCTAAAATTAATACAGATGAAAAGCGGTTTCAAAACCGTAAAAAATTAAATGAAACGATTGTAAATAATATTGTTGAAAATTTTAATGAAACGAATTTAGATCCTCTTATTATTTGGCTAGATCCAACCGATAATAAATATTATTTACTAGCGGGCCATCACCGTTTTGCAGCTTTAAAAAAGTTAAAAATAAAAGATGCACCTGTAAAAATAGCAAACCAGGATTACCCGAAAGAAGCTGATGCCATCCGTTATGCTAAAGAAGAAAGCAATGCAAACCGTAGTTTGGAAAAACCGTATGAACGTGCAGAAATTTACCGCAAATACAGATTACAAGGCAAGAGCAAAGCAGAACTAGAAACCAAAGCAGCTATTGAAGGCAAAAACAAAAGTTATGTTTTAAACTTGTCTTATTTGAATCCCAAGGGCAAAACGTTACAAGCCTTAATTCAATTTGATAGCAGTACAAGTGTTGCAGACACGCGAGAAATGGAAAAAATAGCCGATTGGATCGGACAAACCAGAAAAATAAGCAATAAGCTTACAGATGCTCACGAAAATGAACTTTTTGATTTCCTTACAGACAAAACAGCCAGCAAGCGAATAGCTAATAAGGTTGCATTTACTCAAAAGGTTATTAGTATCTTATCAAATATGTTTTTTGATGCTACCAAGCCGCTTAATATTAAGCGTTTTAAATACGAGAGCAACGGGGAAAAAGTTTACAATACAGAGGTTTCAGATTTACAGGATAAAATTAAGAAAAATCAAGAAAGTATTGATTTTATTAAAAACAGATTTTCTAATCCTGGAAGCAAAGACTATGTAGATCCTAACCATGAGGATTATTTTCAAATGAAAAAATTTGCAGATGAAAAAATACTAGATTATAATAAAAAAATTAATGCGTTACAAAAGGAATTAACGGTTTTGTTTAAAAACAAATCCACCTATATTAATGCAGGTAGTAACCAGGCGGCTTTATTTGGAGCCACAACAACAAAACGAAAAGCCAAACAGAAAGCCGCGCTAGGTTACAGTCAAACCATTAACATAACAGACGAGTTAAGCAATTTGCCAACACTTAAATTAGAAGCGGAAGCAACGAAGGAACAACCAGCCGAAGGCGTGTTTAAAGAGGTCACAAATTCGGCTGAACCTTCAAACTCTAGTAGAACAAAAATTAAAGGCGTAACAAGTGCTACTGAAAGACGTAAAAATGCTATTGATTTTGAATATTTTAATTTTCAAGGTGATTTAGCCCAATTTTTAGGAAAACTTGAAAAGAAAAATAAAGAAAGTTTAGCCATTAACATTAGCGGTCCAAAGGGAAGTATGAAAACTCGTGTTGCATTCCAGGCGGTTGATATGTTTATAGATCACGGCCTAAATGTTGGATTTGCATCATTGGAAGAACACGCGGAAAGTGCTTTATTTCAAGATAAAGAAGATCAATATATTAAGCCAAATAACTTAAATAAGTTTTATCCGTTTAGTGATTTGCCCGCAACTTTTGAGGAATTTATGAGCCTTGTAAGTCAGTTTGATGCTTTTTTTACAGACAGTTGGCAAAAACTATTAGAACACTATGGAAACATAAATTTTGACACCCAATTTAGAAAGGCTATTAACGGTAAAATTCTTTGGACTATTTTCCAAGAAACAACAAGCGGTTCCACTCGAGGTGGAAGTAAAAGTGGTTTTGATGGGGATATAATTTTAAAAGTTGAAAAAGGCGAAAACTATACTGAAAACTTTGTTTATGCTGAAAAAAACAGATACGAAACCATACCAGGTGCTAAATTTTATATTCACGATAAAAAGTTAGTAACCCCGGAAGATGAAGAAATTAAACCTTTGCCCGCTGAAATTTATTTAGATATTTAAAGCAACAGTAGTCATTTTATTGTTTTTAAGTTAGTTAGTTGAAAGCCGTTTTTTATAAGCGGCTTTTTTCTTTTTACAAATCAATACTAAAATTCCGGGCGTAGCCTTTTGGTAAGTTACTATCAATATCACGTAGGTAGGCCCTTAAACTATCTTCTGTTTTATGGCCTGTAATTGGCAGCATTTTTTGTATGATTTCAACCTCATTAAATTTTTCCTTTTTAAAGTAGTTGTATTGATCCAGCACGGCACTATGTCTTAAACTATGCATTCCGTGTAATTTGCCAAAACCTAAAGCGGTTTTTACTTTTCTAAAACGTCTATTAAAATGGTCGTATCGTTGTTTTTCGTCAAAATGCCATTCGGAAATAACATTTTTATCGGTAAAAATATAGCCGTTTTTTGCGTTGGAAGTTTTCTGTAATCTTGTAATAATTTCCTTTAATTGTGGCTCGAGAGTTTTAGTTTTAAATTTGTCGCGTTTGGTTTCAACCCGGTAAATATTGTTTTCCAGATCCATAAATTGAATTTCTAAACGCACCACTTCAATAGGACGTAAAAACCCATAAAAAACAAACTTTATAAAATCCAGCATTAACGGATCATTAACGCTAAACCATTTTTTAATATTTTCAATATCTTTTGATGTAAATGGAATATTCTTTTGCGGCTTACTTTTTATTTTAGGTATTTCCTTCGCAATATTTACAGGTATTACACCTTCCCCACTCATTACGCCAAAAACGGCAGAAATGGCCCGCCTGTAATTGTCAATACTTGTATTGCTTAAATGGTTCAAAGTTTTGAGATAGGCAATAATATGTTTTTTGTTTATTTCGGTTATATCTGTTTTATCAATTCTAACCTCTTTACACCAATCTTTAAAGCCTTTCATTCTAAAAACCATATTAGTTGCCGTGCTTTTTTTCCAGCTTGTTAATTGCTGCTTAATTACGTTGTCTATGGCTTCAATTACAGAAAATGTTTTTTCATCTTCAAAATCATGCAAGGGTAAACCGTTTCTAGTAAACGGATCAAATCCAAATTTTAGCAATTCATGGTACGAGTTGCAAAGCTGCGTACCATATTCTTTACGCTCTTTTACAGTTTTATACAGGTTTATATTTTCCTTATGCATGAACTTTTGCATTTTATCTGTATTAGGATTACGGAAATAATAATATATGTGCCATTGCTTACCAGGTGCCGCAGTAGGTTTGCCGTTTAGATCCTTTGGAATGTAAATTTTAGGAATAGAGTAGTTTGGTTTGCTCATAACGATAGTAAACTTTGTATGTACCGCTGTATGTACCGATTTGATAATAAACGTTTTTTCTTTCATGGTAAAAAAACGCTAAAAAACAAGAAAACCCTTTATAAATAAAGGGTTTCGCTATTGTACTGAAGACGGGACTTGAACCCGTACGTCCTAATGGACATTGGATTTTAAGTCCAACGTGTCTACCAATTCCACCACTTCAGCATTGGAATTTATTTTAAAAAAAGTTTTCAGAGCGAAAGACGGGATTTGAACCCGCGACCTCCACCTTGGCAAGGTGATGCTCTACCCCTGAGCTACTTTCGCAATTTTTATATGAACGTGCAATATTGCTATTGCGGTTGCAAATTTAAAATATTTATATGAATAGCAAAGCCTTTTTTGAAAAATTATTCGTTTTATTTTAAGCTTGCTTTTCCTTAACCAACATTCTCTTAATTTCGTTGAGTTTCATAAGTGCTTCTATGGGCGTAAGTGTATCAATATCAATATGTAAAATTTCTTCCTTAATACTTTCTAATAAGGGGTCATCTAATTTGAAAAAACTTAATTGTATGTCGTCATCTTTCAAAGATTTGACTTTATCGGTCAATTCTTCACTAGAATGTGATTTTTCAAGCTTCTTTAAAATGGTATTTGCGCGATTTAATACTTGTTGTGGCATACCTGCCATTTTTGCTACGTGAATACCAAAACTATGTTCACTACCTCCTGAAACTAGTTTTCGTAAAAACAACACATTATCTTTTAACTCTTTTACCGAAACATTGAAGTTTTTAATGCGATCAAAGGTTTCGGTCATTTCATTCAATTCGTGATAGTGCGTAGCAAATAAGGTTTTCGCTTTCGCTGGGTGTTCATGCAAATACTCACTAATAGCCCATGCAATGGAAATACCATCATAAGTACTGGTGCCACGACCAATTTCATCTAGAAGCACCAAACTGCGTTCAGAGAGGTTATTTAGAATGGATGCCGTTTCATTCATTTCAACCATAAAGGTGGATTCTCCCATAGAAATATTATCACTGGCTCCAACACGTGTAAATATTTTATCGACTAATCCAATTCTGGCAGATTTGGCTGGCACAAAACTTCCCGTTTGTGCTAATAACACAATTAAAGCTGTTTGCCTTAAAATAGCCGATTTACCAGACATGTTAGGCCCAGTAATCATAATCATTTGCTGCGTATCCCGATCCAAAAACACATCATTAGCAATATAAACCTCACTTGGGGGCAACTGCTTTTCTATTACGGGATGACGACCATCTTTAATTTCTAAATCGAAAGAATCATTTATATCCGGATACACGTAATTATTATCCATGGCCAATTGTGCAAAACCACATAAACAATCCAACTGCCCAATTAAGAAAGCGTTTTGCTGAACAGGTTTGATATATTGAGTCATCCACTGGATTAAATCGGCAAACAATTGTTGCTCAATAGCTAAAATACGTTCTTCCGCACCTAATATTTTAGATTCGTATTCTTTAAGTTCTTCCGTAATGTAGCGTTCAGCATTTACTAATGTCTGCTTCCGAATCCATTCTGCCGGCACTTTATCTTTATGGGTGTTTCGCACTTCAATATAATAGCCGAAGACGTTATTGGACGCTATTTTTAGTGAGGTGATTCCTGTGCGCTCGCTTTCACGTTTCAGCATGGTATCCAAATAGCCCTTTCCTGTTGAAGATAAACCACGAAGCTCATCCAATTCTTCCGAAAAGCCTTTTGCTATAGTAAAGCCCTTTAAAACATTGACGGGGGCATCTTCAATTAAAGTTTCTTTTATTTTATTTCGAAGTCCCTCACAACTTTGAAGCGTATCACCAATTACTTTTAAAGCATCATTATTACATGCAGACGCGATTTCTTTAATGGGCACAATAGCTTCTAATGAATTTTTAAGCTGAATAACCTCTCGCGGATTTACTTTACTAGTAGCGATTTTAGAAATTAAACGTTCTAAATCGCCAATTTGCTTAATATGACTTTGAATTTTATGAAGAGTCGGTTTATTCTTACTCAAAAAATCAACGACTTCATGACGCTGCTTAATTTTAGCCACATCTTTTAACGGTAAGGCCAACCAACGTTTTAGCAATCGGCCGCCCATTGGGGAAATGGTTTTATCAATTACTTGCAAAAGCGTCACGGCATTATTGTTTGTTGAATGGTAAAGCTCTAAATTTCTTATGGTAAATTTATCCATCCACACATATTCGTTTTCAGCAATTCTGCTAATAGCCGTTATGTGTTGCAGTTTATTATGTCGCGTTTCATCCAAATAATGCAAAATAGCACCCGATGCGATAATGCCTTCATTTAAATCTTCAATTCCAAAGCCTTTCAGCGTTTTCGTATCAAAATGTTTTATTAAAGTTTCATGGGCATAATCAGTTTGATACACCCAATCTTCTAAATAAAAGGTATGGAAATCGGGACCAAAAGTTTCATTAAAATGCAAGCGCTTTTGTTTTGAAACGAGCACTTCACTTGGACTAAAATTTTGAAGTAATTTATCTATATACTCGGCATTTCCTTGAGATGTTAAAAATTCGCCAGTTGAAATATCTAAAAATGAAATTCCTATATGCACTTTACCGAAATAAACCGAACATAAAAAATTGTTGGATTTGGATTTCAGCACCTCATCATTTAATGCCACACCAGGCGTGACTAATTCTGTGACACCGCGCTTTACGATGTTTTTGGTTTGTTTTGGATCTTCTAACTGATCACAAATAGCAACCCGCTCGCCTGCTTTAACCAACTTTGGCAAATAAGTGTTTAAAGAGTGATGCGGAAAACCAGCTAATTCAATTTCGCTTTCGCTACCTGCACCTCGCTTGGTTAAAATAATACCAAGAATACCAGCCGTTTTTATGGCATCTGCGCCAAAAGTTTCATAAAAGTCGCCCACACGAAACAGTAGCAAAGCATCAGGATATTTCGCCTTGATAGCATTATACTGTTTCATTAACGGTGTTTCCTTTTTTACTATTTTCGCCAAGGTTTAACTAATTTTTAATTGTTACTTTTGTTTGCTATCTAAAATTGCTAAAGTACTTATTTATTTAAGGTTTTTAATGGGCACTTGCCATAAGTTATTTACAATTATCACAAAAAATCACCATGCGAAAATTAAAAAACAGCGAGTTAGACCGCTTGAGTGTCGATGAGTTTAAGGAATCCAAAAAAACACCTATTATCATTATTTTGGATAATATTCGGAGTTTAAATAATATTGGTTCGGTTTTCAGAACATCAGATGCGTTTTTAATTGAAAAGATCTATTTATGTGGTATAACAGCACAACCACCCCATAAAGATATTCATAAAACAGCGTTAGGAAGCACCGATACAGTAGCTTGGGAATATGCTGAAAACACGTTAGATGTTGTTTCAAAACTGCAGGCTGAAAACGTGAAAATCTGTGCTATTGAACAAGCTGAAAATGCCACGATGCTCAATGATTTTAGTCCAGAATTAAATACCAAATACGCCTTGGTTTTTGGAAACGAAGTAAAAGGCGTAGCACAAGCTGTTGTAAATGCCAGCGATATGGTTTTAGAAATCCCCCAATATGGAACCAAACATTCGTTGAATATTTCGGTGAGTTGTGGTGTGGTAATTTGGGATGTGTTTTCTAAAATAAAACTTAAAAACTCAAAATCTTCCAAGAATACTTAAAAAATTCTTAATCGTAATTATGCATAAGCATTGCATTTTGCAAGTTGAAAATTTAATTTGTTTATAAATAAAAAAATATTAACTTGGTTAACCATTTGATTAATAGCACATAAATAGATGGCTTGTTTTATAGTTTATTTTTCTATAGAAATAAGGTCATTGTATCAAGACTAAACTTTAAATCTATTTTTAGAGATGCTATTTAATTCCTTCGAATTTCTTGTTTTCTTTCCCATCGTTTTTATTATTTATTGGCTATTAAATAATGATTTACAAAAACAGAATATTTTATTATTAGTATCGAGTTACATTTTTTATGCTTGGTGGGATTGGCGGTTTCTGTCTTTAATCATTGTTAGTTCTTTTATTGATTATACGGCTGGATCTAAAATATTTCATGCCAAAACGGAAAGACAAAGTAAAAACTGGCTATTAATAAGTTTAATTGCCAATTTAGGTCTTTTAGGTTTTTTTAAATATTATAACTTTTTTGCCGATTCATTTTCAACAATGATGACGGGTTTTGGCTGGCAACCCAATGATTTAACATTGAATATTATTTTACCTGTAGGCATCAGTTTTTATACCTTTCAAACCTTAAGTTATACTATTGATATTTACAGGAAGCAGTTTGAACCAACCAAAAATATGGTTTCATTCTTCACTTACATTGCATTTTTTCCGCAATTGGTAGCGGGTCCTATTGAAAGAGCTTCCAATTTATTACCACAAATTGAAAAGAAGCGAATTTTAAAAAAGGAATGGTTTAACGAAGGTCTCATTCAAATATTAGTAGGCCTTTTTCGAAAAATAGTAATTGCAGATACTATTGGAGCATATGTGGATACTGTTTATAGCGATGTGGGCATTTATAATTCGACCACCATTGTAGTAGCAACATTTCTCTATGCTTTTCAAATTTATTTTGATTTTGCGGGTTATTCCGATATTGCTATTGGTACAGCCAAATTAATGGGCTTTAAGTTTAACCAAAACTTCAATCTCCCTTATTTTTCAATATCGCTGACCGAGTTTTGGCGGAAATGGCACATGTCTTTATCTTTTTGGTTACGAGATTATTTATACATCTCGTTAGGTGGCAATAGAAAAGGCATAAAAATAACGTATCGAAATTTAATGTTAACCATGCTTCTGGGCGGATTATGGCATGGAAGCTCATGGAATTTTGTTATTTGGGGCGGCATACATGGGTTGATTTTAAGTATTGAGAAATTTATAAAAACATACCAAACTTCTTATTTGTGGAAGAAGTTTAGTTTTTTAGGCTATCCCATTACTTTTGGTGTTGTTTTATTTTCTTGGATATTTTTTAGAGCGCAGGATCTAAATTCGGCCATGCTAGCTATTAAAAAAATATGTCAATTTAACTTTTCAGCTCCTTTTATTGGAGATATTAATTTAATTATTACCTCTGCCTTAGTTTTATCGCTAGGCATTGGATTCGATTTCTTTTTATTCAGAAAAAAAATTGATTTAGAAAATTTAGCTGCCAGATTTAGCATCTTAAAAGTTGCGGTATTAGCTTCTGTAATAATAGTCCTAATCAACCTATTTTATTCGACCTCAAATAATTTTATTTATTTTCAATTTTAAAGCTATGAATCCACCAATTCTAAAACATATTATCAAAAGTTTCCTATTAATACTGCTGATTTCATTTGTATCAGATAAATTGGTATTCTTTCTTTTCAATAAAATTAGCGATCAGGTTTATACAGGTCAAAGTATTGGGAAAGTCAATCATTATTTAGAAATAAAAGATAGTTTAGATTTTATTGTTTTTGGAAGTTCTAGAGCGAATCACAATATTAATCCCATTAAAATATCAGAAAACAGTTTTAATATGGGCATGGACGGGCGAAAATTAGCGTATTCGGCCACGCTAATTAAATTATTGCCAGACAAAAAAAAACAAACAGTATTGCTGCATATTGACCCTGAATATGCATTTGATACAGATTATATAGGGGATGACATTACAGCTTTATCACCCAAATACAACCGTAATACCACCATAAAAAACGAGATTGATAAATTAGGACAAAATAATATCTTACAACGTTTTTACTGGAGTATTGGTTATAATAATGCAGTCTTGGGCATTGTGAAAAATTATTTGCAACCCAATTATGATTATAAAACCTATTCTGGATACGATCCTATTTATGTAAGTGATAATCAGCGGGAGATTTTTGAAAATATTCTGAACAAAGGAGAAAAAAGTAAGGATTGTGAAAGTCAGTACACTTTAAATACCATTTATAACTCCTATTTAGACGAAATCAAAATATTCTGTAAAACCCGCAATAAAACACTCATTCTTTTTACATCGCCTAGACTAATTGATGGCTGTAAAGATGATAATTTGAAATTAAAGCAGATTTTGAAAGACAAGAATTTGGAATATTACGATTTCACCGATTTTTTAAAAGAAAATAAAAATCTAGATAACTGGAAAGACAGAGGCCATTTATCCGATAAAGGTGCCGAATTGTTTACAGAAGAAATTAAAAAATTATTAAAGTAAAAATATATATTTCACAAAAATAAAGAAAGAAATTATTGCGCAATTTCATTTAAAACCCACAAATAATCTTCCCTACTATTCACAAAGTCCCGATTGGAAATATCAATAATCTTCACCTTAAGTTCCTCCTGATTTTTAAGAAAATTAAGATAGCCCGCATTAATTTTATCTAAATAGTCATCTTCAATATTTTGCTCATAATCACGGCCACGCTTTTTAATATTCTCTTGCAAACGTTGCGTGTTTTGGTATAAATAAATATACAATTCCGGCTTTGCAATATCTTTATACATTAAGTGAAACAAGCGTCTGTACAAATTGAACTCGTCTTCTGGTAAGGTGATTTTTGAAAAAATAAGAGATTTATAAATATCATAATCACTAACTATAAAATCTTTAAATAAATCCAACTGTGATAAATCATCACTAATTTGTTGATATCTATCTGCCAAGAAGCTCATTTCTAACGTAAATGCATAGCGTTTGGCATCTTCATAAAACTTGGGTAAAAATGCATTATCCGCAAAGCGCTCTAATATAAGTTTGGCGTTAAAATCGTTGGAAATCATGGTTGCTAAACTCGTTTTGCCGGCGCCAATATTACCTTCAATAGCTATATAATTGTAATTGGATAGGTTATATTGCTTACTCGGATTTTTCAACCAAACATTTATAGGTTCCACAACACTGGCATCTTCACAAATTTCGAGCAATTCCGGAATCGTTTTGTATAAAGTTGGATGTTTAATTTTTAAAGCAATTTCAGATAAAGGTTGCAAAACAAATCGCCTTTTTGCCATTTGCGGATGCGGTACCGTTAAGGTTTTGGTGTGAATTACTAAATCATCATAAAGCAAAATATCTAAATCTATTTTGCGCGATTCATAAGTGCCGCTTTCAGAACGTACCCGACCCATTTCAGTTTCAATTCGGAGTAAATCGTATAAAACGGTTTCAACTGGATAATCCGTTTTCACAATTAAACAGGTGTTTAGAAAATCGGCACCATCAAAGCCTAAAGCAGGCGTATTGTAGACTTTAGCAATCATTTGCACCTTGCCTATGCGCTTGTAAATAAAATCGACAGCGTCTTGCAAATGCTTTATGCGATCGCCTTGATTAGATCCTAGTGATATGTAAACGGTGTTTGATTGGGTCATAACGGATGCCAAAATAACTAAAAGAAAATTTAATAGTTTAGAATTTTTAAGCCTTTTTATTCAAAAAAATGGATAAGCTAAAAAGACACGTACTTAATATACTTCATTTTTATATTTGGATGTATATTTGTGCAGAAATTATTTTAAACTGTAGTCTCGGAAATTAGCACCCTTTATGAAGTACTAAAATTTTATTAAACTTTTGGTTTTCAACAACCTTTCACCTAGATTATGCGTATATCCTAACAACCTATCACTTAAAAAGTAGTATGAAAAAAGTTTTCAAAATTATTGGAATCACTTTACTAATAATCGTTATTTTATTGGTTTCCATTCCTTTCATTTTCCAAGGAAAAATTAAAGATATAGTAAAAAACACGATTAATAATAATGTCAATGCGCATGTAGAATTTAGCGATATTAATTTAAGTTTTATTCGCAGTTTCCCGCAAGCTCAAGTAGATGTAAGCGATTTAGAGATCACTAATTTCGCGCCCTTTAAAGACGAGAAATTAGCTTCGGTTAAGTCCATTTCTTTAACTATGTCTATAAAAGAGCTCTTTAAAAAGCCAAGTGAAGGGCCGGTTATTATTAATAAATTTAAGATAAATCAAGCCTTAATCGTTTTGAAAACGAATAAGCATGGTGAAACCAATTATGATATCGCGAAAGAATCTGAAAATCAGGATTCAGAAAGCACCAATAGTTTTTCCTTGGATGTTCAAGATTATAGTATTGATGACAGCGCGCTAACGTATATAGATGAAAGTTCTGATATTATATTTTTCATTACAGAACTTAACCATTCTGGAAAAGGAAAGTTTTCTGAAAATGTTTCTGAATTGGATACTGAAACCTTTGCGCGTGTTACATTAAAAATGGATAGCACCGAATATTTAAGTAATAACATCTTAAAATTAGATGCCATTATTGGGCTAGATTTACCTAATAACAAATATTCTTTTAAGAAAAATAAAGCATTCATTAATGATTTGCCTTTAGAGTTTCAAGGCTATTTTCAGCTCTTAGAAACTGGTCAAGAAATAGATATTACTTTTGAAAATCCAGGTTCTGATTTCAAAGAATTTCTAGCAGTTATCCCTAAAACCTATTCAAAAGACATTGAAAAGGTAGAAACGAGCGGCGATTTTAAAATCTCGGGTCGTATAAATGGTTTGATTTCCGAAGAAACTATTCCGCAAATGGATATTAATATTGTTTCCAACAATGCTTCCTTTAAATATCCAGATTTACCAAAACGTGTAGATAACATCAACATCAACACTAGTATTAAAAACACGACTGGAAAAGCCGAGGATACCTATGTAGATATTAGTAAATTAAATTTTAAAATAGATAATGACCAATTTCAGGCTACAGCCAAACTAGGGAATCTAACCAAGAATATGACGGTTGAAGCTTATATTGATGGTATTTTAAATTTAGCAAATATCAGCAAAGCTTACCCAATTGAATTAGATACTGACTTAAGCGGAATTTTAAAAGCTAAAATAAACACAGCTTTTGATATGAAAGCTATTGAAACGAATGCCTACGAACGCATAAAAAGTACGGGTAGCGTTCAGGTGAGTGATTTTGTTTACGCTTCTGAAGACATGCTGAATCCTATTAATATTTCTAATGCCGATTTAACCTTTCAAACAGGAACAGTTGCCTTGAATAGATTTGAAGCCAAATCGGGTCAAAGTGATATTAATGCAAACGGAACCATTACTAATTTATTAGGCTTTTTATTAAGCGATAAAAAACTGCAAGGACACTTTAATGTAAACTCAAATACGTTTAATGTTAGTGATTTTATGGTTCCCGATTCTGATGAGGATGTTGCCAATGCCAAGAAAACAGGAACAAGTACACCTTTAAAAATTCCAGCATTTTTAGATTGTACTATTAATGCCGATGCCAAAACAGTTATTTACGATAACTTGACACTTAAAAATACCAAAGGAAATCTAGCTATTAAAGACCAAACGGCCACTTTAAATAACTTGACAACTAATTTATTCAAAGGAACTTTAGCCGTATCGGGTGATATTAATACTCAAAAAGATGTTCCACATTTTAACTTGAAATTAAACGCGAATTCTTTTGACATTACAGAATCCTTCAACACCTTGGATTTATTAAAAGCATTGGCGCCAATTGCTAAAATTTTTGAAGGAAAACTGAATACGGAAATTGCTCTAAACGGTAGTTTGGATAATTCCTTTTCACCTATATTAAGTACGGTTTCTGGTAATGCACTTGCGGAATTATTAACAACCAAAACTAAAATTGAAAACAGTCCACTTTTAAATGCTCTAGACAGCAAATTAAGTTTTATTGATTTGGATAAATTAAATTTAGATGATTTAAAAACGATTCTAACTTTTAACGATGGCAAGGTTAATATTCAACCATTTCATATAGCTTATAAAGATATTGATATAGCTATTGGCGGAAGCCATGGTTTTGATCAATCTATGGATTACAATATTGCTTTTAATGTGCCAGCCAAATATTTAGGAAGCGACATTAACCGTTTAATTGGAAAAATTAATGATTCGGAAGTCAACAAAATTAGCATTCCTATTACAGCCAATGTAAAAGGAAGTTTTGATAACCCTAATATTTCAACAGACTTATCATCTAGCATTTCTAATTTAACGAAGCAACTTATTGAAATAGAAAAGCAAAAATTAATTAACCAAGGTACAAATGCGGTTAAAGATTTAATTGGCGGCATGATTTCAGGAAATAATCCAAGTCCTGGAAGTACACCAAAAGACACGACAGGTGTTAAAACCGACTCAACGAAAGTAACGCCACCAACGGCTGAAGATGCTATTAAAAATATTCTGGGTGGATTTATTAAGAAGAATAAAGACAAGAACAAAACGAAAAAAGACAGTATTAACTAATCTGTGCTAACAAAAAACAGGGTTTTCCATTAAAACTCCGAAATCCTTATACAAATAACATAAAAAGGATTACCTTAGCACCCATTAAAATTAAGAAAGAAAATATGTTACGAATTGAAATTAAAGAAGGAGAAAATATAGAACGTGCTTTAAAGCGTTACAAACGTAAGCATAGAAACGTAAAAGTAATGCAGACTTTAAGAGAGAAGCAATACTTCACTAAACCTTCAGTGAAGAAAAGACGTTTATTCTCAAAGGCTGCTTATATCCAGAATTTAAGAGATCAAGAAGATATTTAATTGTCTTTTTAAAATATATTAAAAAGCACGCATTTTTTTATGCGTGCTTTTTTTTATGCGATAGAAAGTTTAACCACAAGTCCTTCGTTGGAGCGAATATTAAAAACGGTATCATCTTCAAAAATCAGATACTGACCTTTCAATCCTACCAACTTGCCAGAATACTTTTCAGACTTTACCATATTTAAACTTTTCGGTTTTTCAGGATAGTGATGCACCGGAAATATAATATTGGTTTCTGTATTATTGGCCAAATAATAGGCTTGCGCTTCTTCAGGAATATAGTGTTTTAATTTTTCGCGCCAAACTACCAAATCTTCATCTTGGATATCATTTTTTAGCATGTTGCGCCAATTAGTTTTATCACCAACATAGTTTTTTAAGGCAACTTCCGTAATACCGGCTAAATACCGATTCGGCACCTCAACAATTTCAATAGCTTCATGAGCGCCTTGATCTATCCAACGGGTTGGCACTTGACTTTTTCTAGTAACACCAACCTTGACATTGCTGGAATTTGCAAGATAAACAATGTGCGGTTGCAGCTGAACGCGCTTTTCATACTCCAAATCCCGCACTTCTTCATCCAAATGCGCTTTACTTAATTCTGGTTTTATAATCCAATCGGCTGCCTGCGGTACTTCAAAAAAGCAACTTTTACAGAAACCTTGTCTGTAAATTGGCTTGTTCAAACCACAACTTAAACACTGATAGCCAACAAACTCTAATTGAATGTTTTTATCTAACAACTGATTCATATGTATGAAGTCGCTTGCAAAAATGAGGTAGTATTGAATAGGCTCCGTAAACTCGGTTGTCATTTTTGTTAAAACACCTTGGTAGGTCATAAAAAAAAGTATTATTTTAGTTCATTAAATATACTGCAAATATGCCAATTCCCATTGTAAATTCTATTGCTTCTTGGTTTTTAAAAAAGCGTTTTCACCAAATTGATTTGTTTTTAAAATATCCTAATGAAGTTCAAGAAGAGCTATTAATGCAGTTATTATATAAGGCGAAGGATACCGAATTTGGAAAAAATTACAGTTTCGATTCCATAAAAAATTACCGAACTTTTGCAGACCGTGTTCCTATTTCTTCATATGAAGATTATCAGGACATGATTGAACGCTCACGGTTAGGTGAAAGCAATATTTTCTGGCCACAACCTATTAAATGGTTTGCCAAATCTAGCGGAACAACCAATGCTAAAAGTAAGTTTATTCCGGTAAGTCAAGATTCGTTAGAACATTGCCATTATGCCGCCAGTAAAGATTTACTCTGTTTGTATTTAAACAATAATGAAAACTCCCAATTGTTTACCGGCAAGAGTTTACGATTAGGCGGTAGTAAGGAATTATATAAAGAGAATGGTACTGTTTTTGGCGATTTATCGGCCATTTTAATAGACAATATGCCGTTTTGGGCAGAATATAGCAGTACACCTAGCAACAAAGTTTCCTTGATGAATAATTGGGAAGAAAAAATGCAGGCCATCGTAGATGAAACCATTCAAGAAAACGTGACCAGTTTAGCCGGTGTGCCGTCTTGGATGTTAGTACTATTGAATAATGTACTAGAAACTACAGGAAAGGATAACCTGCACGATATTTGGCCCAATCTGGAAGTCTATTTTCATGGCGGCGTTAGTTTTTTACCATACGCTGCACAATACAAGAATATTTTACCGAAAAAGGATTTTAGATATTATGAAATTTATAATGCTTCTGAGGGCTTTTTTGCTATTCAAGATCGAAATAAATCCAGTGAGCTTTTATTGATGTTGGATTACGGTATTTTTTATGAATTTATTCCCATGGACACCTATGGAACTAAAGATGAAAAAATTATTCCTTTAAGCCAGGTGCAAATGCACAAAAATTATGCAGTAATCATTACTACCAACGCGGGATTATGGCGCTATAAAATTGGTGACACCATTCGGTTTACGTCTATTAATCCGTATCGCATAAAAGTGTCTGGCCGAACAAAACACCATATTAATGCTTTTGGTGAAGAATTAATTATTGAAAACGCCGAAGATGCTTTGCGCAAAGTTTGTAAAAAAACCAAATCTGAAATTATAGATTATACAGCAGCACCTATTTTTATGGAAGGCCGTGAAAAAGGAGCGCATGAATGGATTATAGAATTTAAAACACCGCCCGAGGATATTCATTATTTTAATGAGTTATTGGATAATGCTTTAAAATCTTTAAACTCTGATTACGAAGCTAAACGATATAATAATATGACTTTAAATAAACCAACCATCCATGTTGCCCGTGAACGCCTTTTTTACGACTGGCTTAAGGCGAATGATAAATTAGGAGGTCAACATAAAGTGCCAAGATTATCCAACTCGAGAATCTACCTAGAAGGGCTTTTGAAGTTAAACAGCTAATGCGGTTTACCGTAAAAAATTACAAAATTAATTCTGATAACGAATTTACAAGTAAGTTTATCTAAAAACAGAGTCTGTCTTTATTTTCTTACAAGAAAAACAGTAAATTTAAACTGCTATTAAACACTAAATGATTTGCCCTTAATGTCAAATTATTAATTATAATCCAAAACAACCAAAATAAAAAACCACGCAAATTGCGTGGTTTTTTGTTTTATATAATCAGAAGTTTTTACGAAACAGCCTTTAATTTCTTCAAGGTTGTTTTGCTAATTTTATCTTCTGCATAGGTTTTTGTAACATTCAGTTCTGTTGCGTTAGTTCCAGGCATTTCAAACATAGCATCGGTTAGGATTTCTTCACATAGGGAACGTAATCCACGAGCACCCAATTTATATTCAATAGCTTTTCCAACAATAAAGTCTAAAGCACCATCGGTGATACTAAAATCAATATCATCCATACTAAATAGTTTTTTATACTGCTTAATAATAGCGTTTTTAGGCTCCGTTAAAATAGCACGAAGTGTTTTAGCATCCAACGGATCCATGTAAGTTAATACAGGTAAACGTCCAATAATTTCTGGAATTAATCCGAAGTCTTTTAAATCCTTTGGAATAATATACTGCAATAAATGATTATGATCAACACGTTCATCAGACATGGATGCAGCATAACCAACAGCTTGCATATTTAAACGCTTGGAAATTACTTTCTCAATACCATCAAAAGCACCACCAGCAATAAATAATATATTCTCTGTGTTTACTTCAATGAATTTTTGATCGGGATGTTTACGTCCGCCTTTTGGTGGCACATTAACAACCGTTCCTTCCAATAATTTTAATAAAGCCTGTTGTACACCTTCACCAGACACATCTCGAGTTATAGACGGGTTATCACTTTTACGCGCAATTTTATCAATTTCATCAATAAAAACGATGCCTTTTTCAGCTTTTTCTAAACTGTAATCGGCTGCTTGTAATAAACGTGTTAAAATACTTTCAACATCTTCCCCAACATAACCTGCTTCTGTTAAAACCGTAGCATCCACAATAGCTAATGGTACGTTTAACATTTTAGCAATGGTTTTTGCCATTAAGGTTTTACCCGTTCCGGTTTGGCCAACCATAATGATATTACTCTTTTGAATTTCAATATCATCATCTGTTGGCGCTTGCAATAAACGCTTGTAATGGTTATAAACCGCCACAGACATCACTTTTTTAGTGTTATCTTGACCTATAATATATTCGTCTAAAAATGCTTTTATCTTTTGTGGTTTGCGCAGTTTTAATTCCGCAGACAAGTCACTATTATCTGTTTGCTTAGATTCTTCAATTACAATACCGTGCGCTTGCTCAATACAACGATCGCAGATATGGGCATCCAATCCAGCAATTAATAAGCTAGTTTCTGGCTTTTTCCTACCACAAAATGAACATTCTAATACTTCCTTTGCCATAAATTAATAATTTTCAATTTTATAATTCCTTTCAAAAGCCCATAAAAAATTTGACTTATAAGAGGATCTATTCTTTGGTATTAGTTACGAACTAATACTTCATCAATCATACCGTATTCTTTAGCTTTGTCAGCCTTCATCCAGTAATCACGATCACTATCTTTATATACTTTGTCGTAATCTTGACCCGAATGCTTACTAATAATTTGGAAAAGCTCTTCTTTCAAGGTTAAAATTTCACGAGCTGTAATTTCAATATCACTAGCTTGACCTTGTGCACCACCTAAAGGTTGGTGAATCATAACACGTGAATGCGTTAAACCACTACGTTTTCCTTTGGCACCCGCACATAATAAAACCGCTCCCATAGAAGCTGCCATACCGGTACAAATTGTGGCTACATCTGGTTTAATAAACTGCATAGTATCATAAATACCTAAACCTGCATAAACACCACCACCTGGTGAATTAATATATATTTGAATGTCTTTAGCAGAGTCTGTACTTTCTAAAAACAACAATTGTGCTTGGATAATATTGGCTACTTGATCATTGATAGCTGTTCCTAAAAAGATGATGCGGTCCATCATTAATCGGGAGAATACATCAAAAATAGCGATATTCATTTGGCGCTCTTCAATAATGTTTGGCGTTAAGTTTGTTGGGTACATATGGCTGATAATTTTATCATAATATGTACTACTGATACCTTGATCTTTTATAGCGAATTTTTCGAATTCATTTGCGTAATTCATCGTAATTGTAAATTTTTTAGGTTAGAATCCTGACACTGGTCAAGAAGCGCGTATTTTTATTTTTTTGAAAAACTTTCACTCAAAAAAATAGGCATTGAAACTTGTTATCTCAACGCCTAAATATAAGGATTTATTCTTTAAAAGTTGATACCACTCCTAGAAGCTTAATAGAGATCAAATAATTGAGATTAGTCGCTTATTTATCACCATATACTTCTTTTACGAAGTCTTCATAAGTAATATCTTTCGTTTTAATATTTGCCTTTTCTTTATAAAGCGTTAATAACTTGCCACTGATGATTTGTTCAGAAATACGACGTGCTTCATCTTGATTAGACAATACACGTGCCGCAATATCTTCCAATTCTTTATCAGTAGGATTCATTTGGCCAAATTGAGCCATTTGAGCTTTAATCATTTGCTTGGCATGATCTTTAATATCATCCATGCTTACTTTAATCTTGTTTTCAGAAATTAATTTTCCTTCAATTAATTGGTAACGTAAGCTCTTTTCGGACTTCGCATATTCTTCATGCGCTTGTGCTTCTGTTAATTCTTTTTCACCAGCTGTTTGCATCCATTTCTGAAGGAATGTTGCCGGTAAATCAAATTTCGTATTTTCAACTAAATGTTCTGTTACATCATTTAGTAATTTCTGTTCTGATTGTTGTTTGAATTGCTTTTCAGCATCTTCTTTAATTTTTCCTTTAACGTCTTCTAGAGATTTTGCAACACCTTCACCAAATAATTTATCAAATAATTCTTGATTTAATTCAGCCAACTCACGTTCATTAATTTCAGTAATAGTAAATGTTACTTCAATATCTAAATCATGAATATCATCATGAGTCACTTTTAATGCAAGCATTAAATCATGATCATCAATATACAACCCTTTTGTTTTTAATGTAATAACATCACCAACTTTAGCGCCAATAAATTTCTTGGCTGTTGCTTTTCCTTCAAACTTATCTAGTGTTAGAGTTACCGTGTTTTCTATTTCACGTTCTTCATTTTTATAAACACCGGTAATTTCAGAATCTTTAGAAACCACATCTGCAGAAATTAATTTCCCATATTGTTTCTGTACATTATCAATTTGGTCATTAATCATTTTATCACCAGCGGTAATATTATAATCGATGATGGCTTTTTTAGGCGACAAATTAACTTCGAATTCTGGTGCTAAACCTATTTCAAATTCGAATGATAAAAGATCTGCATCCCAATCTAAATTATCTTGAGTTTTTGGCAACGGATTACCTAAAACATCTAATTTTTCTTCAGTTAAATATTTGTTTAAAGCAGCTTGAAGCAACTTGTTAACCTCATCCACCAAAATGGCTTTACCATATTGTTTTTTAACCATTCCCATAGGTACATGACCTTTTCTAAAACCAGGAATGTTAGCGGTTTTTCTATAATCAGTTAATATTTTTTCAACTTTGTCGCTATAATCTTCTTTAGCGATGTCTACTTTTACTACAGCATTTAATGCATCAATATTTTCTCTTGTAATATTCATTGTATCTTGACATAAAAATTGGAGTGCAAAAATAATACTTTTTTACAAGCCAACAAAGTATTTTAACGTATTGTGATTCACCTGTTTATTTGTACTGATTTTCAGTAGGGCTAACGGATTGTCATTATTATGAAATGTTAAAGCTTTCAGCCTTTTTATGCTTTTTCTTCACCTAAAATGGAATAGAAAACAGACTGCAATATGGTTAAAAGGATGCTGAATAATAATGCAGTCCAGAAGCTAGAAACCGCAAATCCGCTAATTAAATTATCAACCAATAAGATGATGCAGGCATTAATAACAAATAGGAAAAGCCCTAAAGTTACAATGGTTGCCGGAAGCGTAAAAAAGATTAAAATGGGTCTTACAAATATGTTCAGTAAACCTAAAACAACCGCAACAATTATGGCTGTCAAATAACTTTCCACTTCAATTCCTGGCAATAATTTAGCCAATAATACAACAGCTACCGCCGTTAATAATAATTTAAAAATAAGTTTCATAATGATAAATTTTAAGGATTGTAGACTAACTTTTATGCAATAAATGCCATAACAGCATTATAAAATTCCTCTGGGTTTTCCGCATGCAACCAATGCCCGGCATTGGAAATGGTAACAATTTTCGCTTTTGGAAAATGAGCATGAATTATTTGCTCATCCTGGTTACTAATATACTCGGATTTATCGCCGCGCAAAAATAAGGTATCGCCTTCAAATTTTGCCGAAATTGGAAGTGGCTCCCCTACTTCTTCAACCTGATCTGCTAGAACCTCTAAATTCATGCGCAGGGCTAATAGGCCTTTCTCTTTCCAATATAAATTCTTCAACAAAAACTGGCGCGTTCCAAAATCTGAAACATACTTGGACAAATTTTCATCCGCTTCTCCCCGACTTTTTAGACTTGAAAAATCCAACTGACTCAAGCCGTCTAGAATGGCATCGTGATGAATAGGATAAAATCTTGGTGAAATATCAGCAATTAGCAATTTAGAAACTAATTCTGGAAATTGGGTAGCGAACAGCATGGCGGTTTTTCCGCCCATAGAATGCCCTAAAAGTACTATGTCTGATAAATTATACTTGTCGCAATAGTTTTTTAAATCGGCTGAAAGAATTTCGTAATTAAAAGCAGCATCATGAAAACTCCGTCCGTGATTACGCTGATCTACTAAATGGACTTGATATCCTTTTTCGGCAAATTCACTTCCCAAGGTTTTCCAATTATCACCAGATCCCAAAAAACCATGAAGAATAATAAATGGTTTCCCTTCACCAATTATATTAGAATATAAACTTTTTATTTTTTCCACCACTTCACCACTATTTTAAAATTTCTACTTTTAATATTTTACCTAAAGCTTACTTAAGTTTTTGCAAATACATTTGGATCACATTTTCCACACCTAAATACAGACTTTCTGAAATAAGGGCGTGCCCAATAGAAACTTCTAATAAGTTAGGCATATTTTCTTTAAAAAACTGGATATTATCCAATGATAAGTCATGACCAGCATTAATACCTAAATCTAAACTTTTAGCTAAACCAGCACATTCTGTATAAGGCAAAATTGCTTTTTTATTTCCTAGACCAAATTCATGCGCAAAAGCCTCTGTATATAGTTCAATTCTATCCGTTCCTGTAGCTTTAGCGCCTTCAATTTGCTTTAAATCTGGATCCACAAAAATGGAGGTTCGGATACCATTGTTTTTAAATTCCTGAATAACATCTACTAAAAAATCTTTATGTTTAATGGTATCCCAGCCCGCATTACTAGTAATAGCATCTACAGAATCGGGAACTAATGTCACTTGTGTTGGTTTAATTTCCAGAACCATCTTCATGAATTTTTCAATGGGATTGCCTTCAATATTATATTCCGTGTAAACTTCTGGCTGCAGATCATAAGCATCTTGATAGCGAATATGGCGCTCGTCTGGCCTTGGATGAATGGTAACACCTTCGGCACCAAAACGCTGAACATCTTTTGCAAATTGAACAACATTTGGCAAATCGCCACCGCGGGAATTTCGTAAGGTTGCAATCTTATTTATATTTACACTTAACTTTGTCATTTTCTAAAAATTTGAATTACAAAAATACAAACTCAACACCCCTTATTATAGTATTTTTTAATTAATTTGCAATTAACAAAAAACACGCTATGAATTTAAATGAATTTGTTATTAACGATATAAAACCTTTGTTAAACACTGATAAAATAGGTGATTTGCAAATGTTGTTTAATCAGTTAACCTATTCCCATGTCCCTATAAAAGACACTGAAGGTGTTTATGTGGGTTGCATGTCTGAAAACGATGTATACTGTTTTGAAAAACAAGAAATTATCGGCGACCAAACGCATGCGCTGGAAGGCTTTTTTGTTAGAGACAACACCAATTGGCTGGATGTTTTAGAGGCTTTTGCCCAAAATAGCGCCAACATTATGCCCATTTTAAATAGCAGTAATGACTATATAGGGTATTATGAATTGAATGATGTAATTGGTTTTTTTAACGAAACACCCTTTTTTGCTGAAGCTGGAGGTATTTTAGTAATTGAAAAAGGTTTAGTGGATTACTCTTTTAGTGAAATTAGCCAAATTGTAGAATCTAATAACGGTAAGATATTAGGTGCTTTTATTTCTAAATCAGAAATGGATCTAATCCAAATTACGTTAAAAATTGGAAATACAGGCTTAAATGATATTATGCAAACATTTAGACGTTACAGTTACAATATCATTTCCGGTCATGAAGAAGACACATATATTCAAAGTTTAAAAGACCGATCTGAATATCTAGATAAGTACTTAAATATATAATAGATGAAAATAGCCATTTTTGGTCAAGCCTTTAATTCTAATACGGAAGAAGCACTCATTGTTATTTTACATTATTTAAATAATAAAAAAGATGTTTCCGTATTTTTAATAGCTGAATTTAATGAGAAAATTCAAGAAGAGAAACCTTCTGAATTTAATTTCACACAAATAGCAGAGACATTAGATTCCACTTTCGATTTATTAATTAGCATTGGTGGCGACGGCACCATTTTACGCGCCATAACCTATGTTCACGACTTGGATGTTCCCGTAATTGGCGTGAATACAGGCAGACTAGGGTTTTTAGCAACCATTCAAAATGAATTAATTATTCCGGCCATGGATGCTATTTTTAGTAAAGCATATAAAATATCGGAACGGCATTTATTAACTATTGAAACCCAACCAAAAGTAGATGCTTTTGAAGTATACAACTTTGCGTTAAACGAAATTGCCATAAGCCGAAAAAACACCACCTCTATGATTACGGTGGAAACGCGCTTAAATAATGAATACCTAACATCTTATTGGAGTGACGGTCTTATCGTGTCCACACCAACAGGTTCCACAGGATATTCCTTAAGCTGCGGTGGCCCCGTAATTACACCCGACACTAATAGCTTTGTAATAACACCTATTGCACCGCATAATTTAAGTGCTCGACCTTTAGTTATTACAGATTCTACAACTATCGAATTGAAAGTTAACGGACGTGAAGACAATTTCCTGGTCTCTCTAGACTCTAGAATTACTACATTATCCAACGATACCGTTATAACCATTAAAAAAGCGCCTTTCACTATAAAAATGATTGAACTGTTAGAGGAAAGCTTTTTGGATACCTTGAGAAAAAAACTACTTTGGGGCGAAGACAAACGCAATTAGGCAATAAATTTATCTAAAATCAGTTTAATTCAAATACATTTTGAATCAAATTGTTATAGGCTAATCTTAGTTTATTATATTTGCAAACTTTTGAACATTTATGAGGTATTTAACCACCGTACTAGTACTAATTTTAAGCAGTCACTTCTGTCAGTCGCAAACCCACGAGTTGGGCGTGTTTTTAGGTGGCAGTAATTTTATTGGTGACGTAGGTAGTTCAAAGTATGTTGCTCCTAATCAGCCCGCATTTGGCGGTATTTACAAATGGAATCGAAGTCCGCGTCATGCCTTCAGGTTTTCCTTATTATATACCCATTTAGAAGGAAATGATTCGGAATCAGATGACCCAAGACGCCAAGAGCGCGATTATAGTTTTGAAAATCAATTAATTGAAGCTTCAGCCGGATTAGAATTTACATTTTTCGACTGGGATTTACATGATGGCCGAATAAAAGCAACACCGTATTTATATTCGGGAATTTCAGTTGGCTATCATGACAATTTTCATATTTTGAGTAACGGACAAATACGCGATGAAAAAACGTCTAGTTACGCGTATGGAATACCGATGGTTTTAGGGTTTAAAACCAATGTTTTAGGCAATTTTATTATTGCCGCAGAAATAGGCGCACGTTATACCTTTTCAGATGAATTGGATGGCAGTGTTCCAGATTACGACAATAGTGCGCCATCAGGTTTTGGCAATACAAATAATAAAGATTGGTATATGTTTACAGGCATTACCTTAACTTACACATTCGGCAAGAAACCATGTTTCTGCGTATTTTAAAACAACGTGAACTTAATAGATACCATAAATACCGATTATTTACCCAAGCATATTGCCATTATTATGGATGGTAACGGGCGTTGGGCGAAACAAAAAGGGCTTTTACGCAGTATTGGTCATGAAAACGGCACAAAATCTGTCCGTGAAACCGTAGAATCTTCTGCCCAATTAGGTGTTGAAAACTTAACGCTTTACGCCTTTTCTACTGAAAATTGGAATCGTCCAAAACTAGAAGTACAAACGCTTATGAAGCTTTTGGTTTCCTCTTTAAAGAAGGAAATTAAAACACTTCAAGAAAACGATATTCGTTTACAAGCTATAGGTTGTTTAGAGTCGCTTCCTAAAAAAGCACACAAAGAATTACTAGAAGTTATAGAAAAAACAAAAGACAATAAACGCATGTGTTTAACGCTAGCCTTGAGTTACGGATCTCGAGAGGAGTTGATAAATACCATTAAACAAATAAGTCTTAAAGTTAAAAATAATATAATTTCTATCGAAAATATTGATGAATCGGTTATAAATGAGCATCTTTACACGCAAAATTTACCAGACGTAGATTTGCTTATTAGAACAAGTGGTGAGCAGCGTATTAGCAATTTTCTATTATGGCAAATAGCTTATGCCGAGTTTTATTTTACCAAAGTACTTTGGCCTGATTTCACCAAGGAACATTTGTATGAAGCAATTATTGAATATCAAAAAAGAGAACGACGATTTGGGAAAACAAGTGAACAACTCCATTAATATTACATCATTGAAAAATTATACAAGCCTAATATTTACTTTTTTATTTTTAGTAAGCAGTTTAACACTACAAGCACAAGAGTTACAATCAGCACCAGTAGGCGAGAAATACATCCTTGGTGATATTTCCGTTTCTGGAGACTCACATTTCAGTGCACAAACCATTGTTACTTATTCCGGATTACGAAAAGGAGAAGAAATTGTCATTCCTGGTGATAAAATTAGTGAAGCCATTAGAAAGCTTTGGAAATCCAATTTATTTAGAGACATTAATATATACCTTTTAAAAACAGAAGGTAATGTTGCGTATTTGGAGATTCGTCTTTTTGACTTACCTGAATTAAACGAGCTGAAAATTAATGGTATCAAAAAGTCTAAACAAAAAGATATAATTTCAGAAAACAACCTTCAAAATGGTGTTAAGGTTACGGAGAATTTAGTAACTACTACTAAAAACTACTTGACCAATAAATATCAAAAAGAAGGCTTTTTAAATACGAAAGTTTACATCAATTCTATTGAAGTGAAAGACTCTACAGGACGTCCTTCAGTAAATGTGGTTTTGAATGTTGATAAGGGCAAAAAAGTAAAAGTTAGCGAAATTAATTTCGTTGGAAATTCAGCGATTCCTGATGCTAAATTAAGAAAAGCCATGAAAAACACGAAGCAGAAAAGCATTATTCGTGTATTCAAACGTTCTAAATATATTGAGGCAGACTATAAAGATGATTTAGTAAGCCTTATCAATAAATTTAAAGAAAATGGGTATAGAGATGCGCGTGTACTTTCAGATTCCATTACGCATATTGACGAAAAAAATATTGCCTTAACAATTAAAGTTGAAGAAGGTGAACAATACAAATTTGGTGATATAACCTTTATAGGAAACTCCATTTATACAGATCAGCAGTTACGAAGTATTTTACGTATTAATAAAGGTGACATCTATAATGGTGTACTTTTACAAGAACGTATTGCCGATGATACTAAACCAGATGCTTTTGATATTACTAATCAATACCAAAATAACGGGTATTTATTTTCAACTATTAACCCAGTAGAAGTAAATACAGAAGGTAATGTTATTGATATGGAAATTAGAATTTCTGAAGGGAAACCAGTTTATTTTAACAGTGTTACTGTAGTTGGAAATGATGTAACTAATGACCGCGTTATTTACCGTGAATTACATACAAGACCAGGCCAATTATATAGTAAGGCTAATGTAGTCCGTACTATCCGTGAATTAAGTCAATTAGGATATTTTGATGCTGAAAAAATTGCAACAGACTTTAACAATCCAAACCCTAATGAAGGCACTATCGATTTAGAATATGGCGTTGTAGAAACCGGATCTAGCCAAGTAGAACTACAAGGTGGTTATGGTGGTGGTGGTTTTATTGGTACACTTGGTTTATCATTTAATAACTTCTCATTAAAAAATATCTTTAATTTAGATTCTTATAAGCCAGTTCCTCGTGGTGATGGTCAAAAATTAGCCTTGCGTTTACAAGCTAGTCGTTTTTATCAAACCTATAGTTTCTCTTTTACGGAGCCATGGTTAGGTGGTAAAAAACCAGTGCAATTCTCAACATCCGTTTCGCACTCGGCTCAATTTTTATATGATCCAAGAACAGGAAATGCCGATCGTGACAAACGATTTAATATTTCTGGTGTATCTGTTGGTTTAGCTAAACGTTTAACGGTGCCAGATGATTATTTCACATTATCTCAAGCGGTAAGTTTCCAACATTATGATTTAAAAAACTACAACACAGGTTTATTTACCTTTGGTGATGGTTACTCAAATAACTTGGCCTATACTATTGGTTTAAGTAGAAACAACACTTATAATGATCCCGTTTTTCCAACTGGTGGATCTAGTTTTAGTGTTACTGCAAAACTATCCTTACCATATTCTGCATTTAATGGTGTAGACTATGATCAGCTTTTAATGGAGCGTGCAGAATTTTTGGCAATCCAGAATGATGGAAATAATAGTGACATTATTAGACAACAAGCAGCTAGCGAAGTTGGTAATATTGATCAAGAACGATATAAGTGGTTAGAATTTTATAAAATTAAAATGAAAGGTGATTGGTATACCCAGTTATTCGGCAAGTTAATTGTAAAATCTAGTGCAGAGTTTGGATTTTTAGGAGCTTATAACCAAGCAAGAGGAGTTATTCCTTTTGAGCGTTTCTTCCTGGGAGGAGATGGTTTAGGAAGCTATAGTTTAGATGGTCGTGAATCCATTGCGCTTCGTGGTTACCCTAACCAATCTTTACAACCTGTAGATAGCAAAAACCTAACAAGTAATGATGGTGGTACTATTTATAACAAATTCTCTATGGAATTGCGTTATCCTATTAGTATGAGTCAAACAGCCAAAATTTTTGTTTTAGGTTTTGTTGAAGGTGGTGTATCTTATAATGATTTTAAAGATTACAATCCTTTCAACTTATACAGATCTAGTGGTGTTGGTGTGCGTATTTTTATGCCTGCTTTCGGTCTATTAGGTATTGATTTTGGTTACGGATTTGATTCGCTTCCAGGTCAAACTAAAGCAAATGGATGGGAACCACACTTTATTATTGGTCAACAATTTTAATTTTGGCACGATATTTTCTATATACCTTTTAATTATTTAAATCTCGAATTAAATTGATTTCAAATTAAAATTCCTAATTTTGAAAACATGAATTCAAAAAGAGATAGAATATTATTAAAGGTCTGTCGTTTTAGAATTTACAAGTCATAAATTATAAAATATGAAACAGATGAAATTAAAAGTTCTTTTTTTAGTGGCTACAGTATTCATGTTAAGCATTTCTAGTTTTGCGCAGCGTGGCGTAAGAATTGGTTATATAGACACAGAATACATACTTGAAAATGTTCCAGAATACCAACAAGCAACTTCACAATTGGAAACAAAAGTCCAAAAGTGGAAAAGCGAGATTGAACAGCAATTAGGTGGTATTTCGCAAAAGCGAAAAGATTTAAGTAATGAAAAAGCACTTTTAACCAAAGAGCTTATTTCCGAGCGGGAGGAAGATATTGCTTTTGAAGAAAAAGAAATCCTAGACTATCAGCAAAAACGCTTTGGTCCGAATGGTGATTTAATGATTCAGAAAAAGCAACTTATTCAGCCTATTCAGGATCAAATTTTTGCAGCAGTTCAAGATATTGCTGAAAAACAGAAGTATGATTTTGTTTTTGATAAGTCGGCAGATGTTGTGATGCTCTATTCAGCAAAACGTTATGATTTTAGTGAACAGGTAATAAGAAGTCTTACAAGAACTGCAAAACGTACACAAGCAACATCGCGATCAGAAAAGAGAGCTGCTGAAGACGAAGATGTCGTAATTGAAGTGAATGAAGAATTAGAAGCGAAAGAAAAGGCTGCTGATGATCGAAGAGACGTTATATTAAATGAACGTGAAGAACGCAAATTAGCCGCACAAAAACGTCGTGACAGTATTATTGAATCTCGAAATAAAATACGGGAGGATAAATTAAACAATAGGAATCAAGATAATGTAGATTTAGAAGAGGATGCTGATGATACTATTGAAGAATCAACGGTAGGAGAAACGCCGATTACAACAGAAGTTAACTCTAAAACCCCTGAAGAAGTGGCTGAAGAGCGCAGACAGGAAAAATTAGATGACCGTGCCCGTAGAAAATTAGAATTAGAAGAACGTAAACAACGGATTTTAGATGAAAGACAACGCGCTCGTGATGAACGTGAAAATCCGAAACCAGATACAAACGCAGACACGCCTGACACAGATGAAGGCGACAATTAATTAGTAATTTAAATTTATAACACACATTAATACTATTTTTAAAATGAAACAATTCAAAACCCTTTTATTTGCAGCGGCCTTATTTATTGGAGCAACAAGTTTTACACAAGCTCAATCAAAAGTTGCTCACATTAATACCCAAGATTTAATTAAAGCCATGCCGGAAATGGCAACAGCTCAATCTGAAATGGAAAAACTGGGTAAAACGTATGAAGCTGATATTAAAGCGATGGTAACAGAATACCAAAACAAAATGAAGCAATACGAAGCAGAAGCACCAACAAAAACGGATGAAGAAAACCAAAAGCGTTTGGTTGAAGTTCAAACAATGGAGCAAAACATCCAACAATACCGTGGTACTGCACAACAAAAAATGCAAGAGAAAGAAGTAGTCTTATTAAAGCCTATTACTGAAAAAGCTAAAACAGCGATCTTAAAAGTAGCGAGAGCTCAAGGTTTCACATATGTTTTAGATTCTACTCAAGGTGGTGGTGTAATCATGGCCGACGGTAAAAACTTATTAGACGATGTTAAAAAAGATTTAGGTATCTAATCTTTTTTAAAATATTCTTTAAAAAGCCACTTATATCAAGTGGCTTTTTTATTTTTGGTATATGAGTACAAAACCTATCGGCATATTTGATTCTGGAGTTGGCGGCACGTCCATTTGGAACGAGCTTCATCTGCGTTTACCGCATGAGAACACCATTTACTTGGCGGATAGTAAAAACTCGCCCTACGGTACTAAAACGCAGCAAGAGATCATTGAGTTAAGTATTAAAAATTCAGAATACCTTATTTCAAAAGATTGCAAACTGATTGTTGTGGCTTGTAACACGGCTACAACTAATGCCATTAAAGTTTTACGTGAGCGCTTTGACATTCCCTTTATAGGTATTGAACCTGCCATTAAACCTGCAGCTTTAAATACAAAAACCAAAGCCATTGGCATTTTAGCCACAAGAGGTACTTTGTCTAGTGAGCTATTTCACCAAACAACGGATTTGTACAATGATAAAATTCGGGTGATTGAACAAGAAGGCGAAGGTATCGTGCAACTTATTGAATCTGGGAAATTGGACTCAACTGAAATGACGGCCTTATTAAAATTGTATTTACAACCCATGATAGATGCCAATATTGATTATCTGGTTTTAGGTTGCACCCATTACCCCTATTTATTACCACAGTTTTTAGAGTTACTTCCGGCTCATGTTAAAATTATAGATTCAGGCCGAGCCGTAGCCAAGCAAACTGAACTCGTTTTAAAAGAGAACGATTTACTAAATAACTCTATGACTAAAGGTAAGTCGCAATTTCACACCAATGCAAGTACAGAGGTTATCACGCAATTGCTAGAAGAAAAATATAAAGACCAGATTTCATATTTAGATTTTTAAGAAGCTCTTCTAACCTGTTAAAAATTAAAGCTTTTATGATGTTAAAAAACAACATGTTATTTTTAATTCTACTTTTAATATCAACTGAGAGTTTCGGTCAAGAAGTTATTAAAACAAATCATAAAGCACCACCAATTACCATAACGGATTGGATTGCTAATGTTCCCAATGATAAAAATATTGATAATAAGTTTATAGTTTTGGAGTTTTGGGCAACTTGGTGTGCGCCATGTTTAAAAAATGTTCCACATCTTAACGATTTACAAAATATATTTAGAGATAATAAAGAATTGTATTTCGTATCTATAACCAACGAAGAAACGGTTAAAGTTAAAAAATTATTAGAAAGGGTTCATTTCGAGTCTATTGTAGTTTCTGATATCAAAAGCCAAACTCAAATTGTTTATGGTGATGGCTAGAGAGGCATTACTAGACTTCCATTAACAATTCTAATTGGTAAAGATGGTTATATAAAATGGATAGGAACAGCTAGTCAGCTTAATGAAATTGTATTAGAAGACTTTTTGAATGATAGACTATTTACTGAACAGAAAACTATTTATAAGGATGATAAACAAATATTTAATTCACTTTACAAAAACAAATCTAAAAGTTAATTAAGTATGCTAACGTATTTAGCTAAAAATGATAGTATTGATTA
Source organism: Bizionia myxarmorum (assembly GCF_008086205.1). GTDB lineage: Bacteria > Bacteroidota > Bacteroidia > Flavobacteriales > Flavobacteriaceae > Algorimicrobium > Algorimicrobium myxarmorum. The sequence continues at coordinate 185,715 of NZ_VSKK01000001.1, forward strand.
TTATTTAGATATTCAAGAATCATCAAAATATAATTATCAAATTAAGAGCGCACCACGAATATCTAAATTATCACTTTTAAGCGCTGTTAATTTGAAAGATATTATGTTAAGTCTTGGCTATAAATACAACCAAATAAACATCAACCCAAAAGACACTATAAAAACATACGATGTTCTATATAAAAACACGAATCTTAATCCAGAAGCTCTATCTAAATTAGAAAAAGATATTTTAAGCTATACTGGTTATAAAAGAATTTCCGATTATGGAATAATTCCTATTAAGAAAATAACAATAGAAAATAAAAGCTTACTTCCGAAAACGAAAGTAAAAACAACATCTGAATTATATTTAGACAAAAATAAAACTGTTTTTTACAGGTACACTTTCAAAGAATTAGTTGCTATGCTGAATAAAAAAACAAAGGAATATTATCAATATGATTATGTGAACACAAATTATTATGATTTTGAATTAGATTTGACTTCAGAAACTACAATCGCTAAAAGTTTATCCCAATATGGCATAAAAATTAAAAATAGTACGGCTAAAACTAAAGTTTACACTTTTCAGAAATTATAAGGTCAATAAAAACCTAATCTTTAAACCAACTCGAATATTTCACATAGTTTTCTGCTATTCTATGTATTTCGCCCGAAATGAGTTCTTCGCTAATATCTTTTACTTTTTTAGCTGGAACACCAGCATAAACACTACCAGATTCTACATGCGTATTTTTTGTTAGCACAGCGCCTGCGGCTATTATACTATTACTTTCCACCACGCAATCGTCCATAACAATACTGCCCATTCCTATTAAAACGTTATCGTGAATCGTGCAACCATGCACAATAGCATTATGACCAATGGATACGTTATTACCGATTGTGGTTGGCGATTTTAAATAAGTAGCATGAATCACGGCACCATCCTGAAAATTTACCTTATTACCCATTTTTATAAAATGCACATCACCTCTAATAACGGCATTAAACCAAACACTACAGGTGGAACCCATAATTACGTCTCCAACAATAGTAGCGTTTTCTGCTATATAGCAATCTTCTGGTATTTGTGGTGCTTTTCCGTTTATTGATTTTATTATGGGCATGATTTTATTGCTTTTTGAAGTTGTACTAACTAATTCGTTTTATGTTTAGCTAATTTACGATTATTTTGAAAGACCTCACAGGTTTTTCAAAACCTGTGAGGTCTGGAACGTTATAGATTATAAAATTTCTCACTTCGTTTGAAATGCAATATGAACAGTTCTTTAATAAATGTTTCGACTTCATAGTTTGAGATTAGCTTCGCTGAATCTTCGATTTCCCGCTTTCCTGCCTGCTGGTAGGCAGGCGCACGGAATTTGTTACTTAAAAAAAGCCAACAAATCCGCTTTTCTAGAAGCCGAAACACTTACTTGTTTCCCGTTACTTAAAACCACGCTTCCACCCTTGCCTTTTACATATTTCACAATTTCATTGACATTTACTAAATAGGATTTATGGACTCTGGAAAAATGACTGTCTGCCAAAATATCTTCAAAGTATTTTAAAGTTTTGCTGACTAATTTCTTTTTCTCTGTGGTTAAATATATTTCAGTATAATTATCATCGGCTTTACAATATAAAATATCAGCGGTATTGATAACTTCAAAACCATCTTGCTGCGGAATGGTTATTTTGCCCGCCACCACATTTATTTTAGGCACTAAAACTTGATCTTGAAGCGCTGCTTCCTTCTGTTTTATTTCAGTAACATAATCTACCGCTTTAATAAGTTCATCAATAGATATGGGTTTCATGAGGTAATAAGATGCATGCGCATTCAAGGCTTCCATAGCATATTGATTATAGGCGGTAACGAATATCGTTTCAAAATTAATATCGCCTACTTTTTCCAGTAAATCGAAGGCATTTCCATAAGGCATTTCCACATCTAAAAACACCAAATCCAAGTCGTTATTCCGAATTAAAACCAAGGCTTCTTCAACGTTTTCAGCTTCTCCCAAAATGTCGATATTTGGGCAATATTTAGTCACGTAATTTTTTAAAATATCCCGACTTGTTTTTTCGTCTTCTACTATGATGGCTTTTAATTTCATACGCTTCATTCCTGCGCAGGCAGGAATCTATTTTTATAAATTAGTAATTTTTTTCTAGATTAATCCTTCTTCAAAGTAACAACAACACGCGTTCCAGAGTCTTCCAAATCTTGAAAATCCGAAATACTCACATCTACTTTATCCTGATACATATCATTTAAAATAGACACCCTTTTTTTAATATTACTCATGCCTTGCGAGTTATGCTTTTTTTGATTCTCCGTTTTTAAAACTTTGGATCGTTCACGCCCAATTCCATCATCGGTAATCGTAATAACTATTTCCGCTTCATTCTTTTTCGACATATTAATAGCCAAAAATCCTTTAGTCGTTTTATAGCGCAAGCCGTGCCAAACCGCATTTTCTATATAAGGTTGTAATAACATGGGCGGAATTTGAAAATCGGAAACCGTCACCTCTTCTGATACTGTAATCTCATAATCGAATTTATCCTGAAAACGAAAATGCTCTAACTTGGTATACAATTCTAGCAAGGCAATCTCTTTTTCCAATGGAATAAAATCAGCTTCACTATTTTCCAAAACGGATCGCATAAGTTGAGAAAAATCTGATAAATACCGATTAGCGGTTCGTTCATCATTGGACGCTATAAAACTATTCACGGAATTTAAGGCATTAAAAATAAAATGCGGATTCATCTGACTGCGCAAAGATTTTAAGGCGAGCAGATTATTGGCTAAACGCTGTTGTTTTATATATTTATACATAAAATAAGCCGTAACCAATAGCAATAATAATCCACCAATTAAGGAGTAAATAATGAGTAGTTGACGCTTATTGCGTTCGGCCGATAGCAAGTATTTACTTTCAGATAATTGCCTATCGGATTCCAAACTAGTTATTCGATTTTGCTTTTCAGCAATTTCCTTACTAAATCGAGCCGCTTGAATTATTTCTTGCTCCTTTTTTATATATAATGCTTCAACTAATTCAGTATATTCTTTATAAGTTTCAAGCGCTTTATTATATTCTCCAGAACTGCTGTAAACCTCGGATAATTTACGTTTGGCATCTTTGGCAACTACTAAATCGTTTTTGGCGCTAGCTTCATTTATACTTTTTTCAAGATAGGCTTTAGCGCTTCCATAATCTTTTTGTAGGTAGTAAGCATTTCCAATTTTATAGTTTTGTTTTTGAACCGTTAAAGCACTTTCCATGCCCATTGCCGAATCCTCTTCTATACTTTGAATATCTTGAATATCTTGAATAGCTTGTTTACGCAGTTCAATTTCATCTGAAAAATTTTGATTTTTATTTTTAAAATCGGCTACTTTAACTTTTTCTTCAACCGCTCGCGATTCTGTTTCTTGGGATGCCAATCTTAACGCATTATTGAAATAACCTTCAGCTTCATCTTCAGCACCAGTTTCACTGTAAACCTGGGCGATTTTAGAATTTAAATCGGTTATTTTAGAAGAAATTTTAAAGGTTTTTGCCTTATTTAAACCTGAATTATAAGCTTTCAATGCAAGTGGATAGTTTTGAATGCTATAATAGGTATCACCAAGTCCTTCTTGTAAAATAACCTGTTGCCAATTGCTTAATTCCTTCTGGGAAATACTTTTATAAACGGCCAGGCTTTCTTGATAATTCTTGTTGTACCAATAGGCTTTTGCTAATTTAATTTGAACCGAAATAGCTTTTATATTCTGCAAACTCATGTTGTAATTGCTTTCGGCTAAATCATATTGTTTCCAAAATACATAAACATCACCCAGCATTTCGTACACTTCTGCATTCTCAGTTTTAGAACTACTTTTTGAAAGTGCTTCTGTAATAAATTGAAGGCTTTTTTTAATATCCGTTTTTAAATAGTATTCCGAAGAATCTATGGCGGCATTAAATGATAATCCTTTATTTAATTGCGGTGAATTTGAAGATTTTGTTTCAGCACGCACTTCAATTTTTAGCCGTTCATTATCTTTAATGGTATAATAAATAGTTTCAAAATCTTTGTGTTTTACTACTAATTCATCCCCTTTTTTAACTTGAATACGAAACTCGCCAGCGTTATTGGTCGTTGTATACGCGCCACCATTTACCTCGATATTCACTTGAGGAATGGGTTGTTTTAATTCGGCATCATAAACAGAACCACGAACTGTAAAAATGGATGCTTGCCTATTGGATGGTGTTTCTTGTGAAAAAACTGTGCATGAGATTAAACCCAGAAACAGAAATAAGAAATAAGACGCTTTTAGCTTCATTGTAAATATTTGCTCGTATAAACTTACGCACTTTATGCGGTAAAATAAAATGCGCTTTTATGAATTTAGGTGAGATTCTATCGCTAAAGGCGCTGTTTACAAACTCATAAACCTTGTTCCCTAATTGAAAGAATCATTTCGCACATTATTAGTTTAATGAGAAATAAAAAAAATAGCACAAAAAAACTCGGAAGGTTATTCCGAGTTTTTATAAATTTTGCTATTTCTAGGTTAGTTAACCGCAGGACAATTACAGTGGTAACGCTCTTTTCTACAATTAAAGTTATACCCTAAAGTAATTTGGTGAAAACCACCATTATTAAATACTACAGAATTGGATTGGTATGAATAGGTGTAAGCCACCATAAATTCTTTAAAATTAACACCTACTAAAGGCGAAATGTATTGTAGTTTCTGGTTGCTAACACTTCCGTTATCTAAATATTCAGCGCCATCTAAACTACGACGGTAAGATAAACCACCCCAAAGTTTTCCAAATGTCATTTCTTTGTAAACTTTCGCATTAATATCTATAGACGATTCTTTGGTTGCATCTTTATATTGAAACATAATAGAAGGCTCATAACTCCACTCGCTACCAAATTGGCCTAAAACAATACCCGTAGAGAATAAATAACGTCTTAAATTACTAGTAACTTGAATATCGTTGTTTATACCTTCATTATTCAAAATGTTCTTTACCGTTGCATGGGCATAGAAATTATATAAGAAATATGAAAATCCGAAATCAATATTAAAATTGGTAGAACTTTGCTCTATACCTGAAATAATACGATCTGGCAATTGGTTTAAAAAAGAAGTTTCATCTAATTTATATTGAATAGCACCTGCGCTAATACCAAAAGATAACATGTTTAAATCTACTTCGTTTCTAGAAAACATTAACTGGTAAGCATAGGTTAAATACGCGCCGTTTTGAGAATGAAATCCGTTTTTATCCGTATAAAATATGGCACCAATACCTGAATTAGATTCACCTATTCTGCCGTTTGCACTTACTGTAAGTAGTTTTGGCGCATTTTCATGACCAAACCATTGCTGTCTACCCGTCATTCGGATTTTAGCACAGTTAGCAACTCCAGCCATAGATGGATGAATCAAATAGTAATTATCGGTTAGGTAATCCGTGTAAATTGGAAGTCCCTCTTGAGCTTTTACAAACTGTGTACAAAAGGCAATAACTGCTATTAAAAATAACCTTTTCATTATCATAGTGTTTTTTTCAAGGTAGATTGGTAAAATAATACATCATCTTAATCCTTATATAAACTCGGATTTTAAGATAAAATTATAAAACCGAATCCAAATATATAAAAATTACTTTTTATCACTCACCTTCAAAAGTTAAACCTTATCAATTTTCACGAATTTCAAAAGATAATGAACCTGTTTAGATGACCATTAAAACCCAAATATATGGATATCTATAGTTTTCTTTTAGTATTTTTGCAAAAAATATAATCATCATGACTCTATATACAGTTTCCACACAAGAAACATCCAACAAAAGTATTATTAAATTTGAACTTAATCAGTTTATAACCAACCATCAAAGCTACGAATTTAATAATATTGATGACGCCAAAAATTCACCCCTGGCACAGCAATTATTTTATTTACCTTTTGTTAAGAAAGTTTACATTTCTAGTAATTTTGTGGCTATTGAACGCTTTGATATTGTGGAATGGGCTGATGTTCAAGATGAAGTAGCTGAACAAATTAAAGACTATTTGAATTCGGGAGCCGTCGTTATTACAGATACAACATCTGTAAAAAAAGTACCGGCAACGGTTTATGCCGAAAGTACGCCAAACCCGGCCGTAATTAAGTTTGTTGCTAATAAGAAATTAGTTGATGCTACTTATGAATTTACAACTATTGACGAAGCTAAATCATCACCATTAGCAGCCGAGTTATTTCACCTTCCCTTTGTGAAAAGTGTTTTTATTGAAGATAATTATGTTTCTGTAACCAAATATGATATGGCCGAATGGGACGCGATAACCAATGACGTTCGGGAATTTATAAGAACTTTTATTGAAAGTGGGAAAGAAGTGGTTCATGCTAATTTACAGGTAGCGCAAAAGAAAACGGCAGAGACAATGGTTGCAAACCAAGGATCTCTTGATGAAACTTCAAAAGAGATTATTCATATTTTAGAAGAATATGTGAAACCAGCTGTTGCCAGCGACGGTGGAAATATTCAATTTGAATCTTACGATCCTGAAACTAAAACCGTAAAAGTTATTTTGCAAGGCGCTTGTAGTGGTTGTCCATCTTCAACTATTACTTTAAAGAATGGTATTGAAACCATGTTAAAAGAAATGCTTAAAGGTCGTGTGGAAACGGTTGAAGCTATTAACGGATAATTATTATATTTAAAAAATTTTCTGTAACTTGAGCTGAACAAATAAAAACAACATTATGGCCATTTTAAAAGTTATAGAAGTATTATCAAATTCAGAAACAAGCTGGGAAGATGCCACCAGAAAAGCAGTTAAAGAAGCATCCAAAACCGTTAAGAATATTCGTTCGGTTTATGTGAAAGAACAAAGCGCCATTGTTAATGGTGAAAATGTAACAGAATTTAGAGTTAATTTAAAAATAACTTTTGAAGTAAACTAACTTCAAAGTTCAATTGATACAATTGAAACGCTCTTTTTAGGGCGTTTTTTTTATTTTTTACACCAAATAACATGACATGCTTTATGAGTATAAAATAAATTTTTAAAGATATAATAATCCTGTTTTAAATTATTTAGCATTTCTATAATTTTCAAAACTGTTAGATAAACCTTAAATTTGCTCCTTAACTAAAATTTCGAATTAAAAAATATGGATAAGAATTTAGAAAACTGGACTGATCAAGCTATCGCATTTGCCACCACTTATGGTTTAAAAGTCATTGCCGCGATTCTCATCTGGATTGTTGGCTCATGGATAATAAAAAAAATTATTAAAGGTGCCAGGAACTTAATGGACAAGAGTGGTTATGAAGAAAGTCTTAAAAAGTTTCTTTTAAATTTATTAAGTGCTATTCTAAAAATCTTATTAGTCATAACTTTATTAGGAACTTTAGGCGTTCCTACTACACAATTTGCTGCTATTATTGCAGCTGCTGGTTTAGCCATTGGTTTAGCGCTACAAGGTTCTTTAGGTAATTTTGCTGGAGGTATTCTAATCATGATTTTCAAGCCCATTAAAATTGGCGATTTTATTGAAGCTCAAGGTGTAAGTGGAACCGTAAAAGAAATTGAAATTTTTACAACCAAACTTAATACTACCGATAATAAAGAAGTTATTATTCCAAATGGTGCATTGTCAAATGGAAATATTATTAATTATAGCACCGAAGATACCCGTCGTGTAGACTTTACTTTTGGCGTAGGCTATGATTCTGATATTAAGAAAACCAAGGAGGTTATTTACGGCGTTGTAAGTGCACATCCTTTAGTTTTAAAAGATCCAGCAATTGCCATCAACGTTTCAGAATTGGCCTCAAGTTCTATTAACTTCTTTACACGTGCCTGGGTGAAGAAAGAAGATTATTGGGCCGTAAAATTCGATGTTATAGAGCAAACTAAAGAAGCTTTAGACGCTGCTGGTATTGATATTCCTTATCCACATCAAGTTGAAATTCAAAAGAAAGGATAATTATAATTTAGGTTTAGGCTTTAAGGCCACAAAATCTTTTAAATAGTAAGGCTCAAAATAAGCGACATCTTCGGTGTCGCTTTTTTTGTATTTCTGATACGCCAATGCACCCATTTCTTGTGCGGATGGCAATCTGTTTTCTACAAAATTCGCGTGTTTATGACAGATAAGGGATTTGGTTTTTTCAACACCATTGCCCACAAAATACACCATATCCATATTCAGATAATCGGCGTAAGATGTTTCATCTAAAACCTCTGCTTTTACGGAGCGTAAGGATTGGTGTTTTGAATTAAAAACTTCAGCGTAAACTTCCATACGTCTGGCATCCAACATAGGAATTATAAAGCCTTGATCAATTTCTACTTGATGCGCCAAGGCTTCTAGAGTAGAAACACTAATTAACGGCACATTTAAAGCGTAACAAAGCCCTTTTGCGGCCGAAACACCTATACGTAACCCCGTATAAGACCCCGGGCCTTTACTGACGGCTACGGCTGTTATTTCTGATTTATCGGTTTTGCTTTCTTTTAAAATTTCATCAATAAAAACATGCAAGCGTTCTGCGTGCGAGTAATTAGTGTTATAATCTTCTTTTAAAGCAAAAGTCTCTCCTTCCTTGGAAAGAGAGACCGAACAATTTGTTGTTGCTGTTTCTATACTTAATATGATTGCCACAGTTTTATTCTGTTAAAGGGATTCCAAGGTAGAAATCTAATACTTTGGTTTTAAATACGAAATTATATTTGGCATTAATTGAATTGGCTTGCGCATTAACCAAGCGATTTCTCACTTGTTCAAATTCAAAAGCATTCATAACACCTAAATTGTAACTTTCTTGTGCATTGTTGAAAGACTCATCTTGCGCATTCAATGACGTTTCAGAAGCTTCATATTGTTTTAATGCCGCTTTAGCATCAGCAAAAGCTTTTTCTATATTGGTGCGAAGATCTTGTTTCTCCTGATCCATAGAGTATTCAATACGCTTGCTGTTAATGATAGCTCTGTTTACGTTTGCTTTAGTTTGAAAGCCATTGAAAATTGGAACATTAAGTCTAAAACCAACATTGTAACCTAAATTATCCTCAAATTGCTGTCCAAAACCGTTTGGAGCTAAATAGGAACTAGCTGGATTTAATGGATCTGGGATTATCAACCTTAAATCTTCTTGACCCTGAAAATGCTGGTAAGACGTTCCTGCACTAGCACCAAAACTTAAAGTTGGATAAAAAGCACTTTTTGCAATTTTCACATCTAATTGCGCATTTTCAATATTTAATTCCGCTTGTTTTATTTCTGGTCTATTTTGAACAGCAAAGTCATAAATCTCATCAGGGCTTTTTTTCTCAACAAGTACTGTTGGCAATGTTAATTCCATAGCTTGAACATCAAAACCATCTTTAGAAATTTGTAAAAGTTGCGCCAAGCTTAATATCGCTAAATCCACGGCGTTTTCAGCATTAATTAAGCGTTCTTGGTCACTGGCTAATTGGGCTTGAACTTCATACAAATCAGCTCGAGGTCTTACGCCAGAATTTACTAATTCTGATAGTTGATTCACTTGTTTTTCTGAAATCAAAATTTGTTCTTGAGCAACTTTAAAATTTTCTTTATTCAAAAGTATATTCAAATACTGGTTGACCACATTCAAAGAAATATCATCTTTTAAAATTGCTAATTGTAATTGACTAGATTCTATTCCTAGTTGCGCTTGTTTATAAACACTGGTATTACGAAACCCATTAAATAAAGTAACATCGGTATTTAAACCAAAACTATTACCTCTAGAATCTCTAGAAACCCGATTACCATCGTTACTAATAAAAGATCCAAAATTCCAGTTTTGAGAAGCATTACCGCTAACATTAGGCAAGAAGTTACCTTTGGCGGTTACTAAATTCTCATCGGCTATTTGGGTATCCAATTCACTTTGCTTAACGCGAATGTTATTCTGTAAAGCATAATCTACAGCCTCTTGAAGCGTCCAAACTTTGTCTTGGGCAAAAACACTAGCAGAAAGTCCAACCGTAAAAAATGTAAGGGTTAGTATTTTATTAATTTTCATCATTGTTATCTTCTTTTGCTTTGTTCCAAACTTTAATTTTATCGGTTTCGCTTACACCATCCTTAATTTCTACATTTATTCCGTCAGAGATCCCTAGTTCCACATACTTTTCTTCAAAAGTACCATCTGCTTTTTGTACTTCTACAAAAGGCTTCTCCGTAAAACGGTTAAACTGTAATAAGGCTTCTTTAATTACCATAACACTGTCTTTGCTTTCCATTTCAATTTCAGCATTGGCGCTATAACCGGCTCTAATTTTTGTAGATTGCTCAATTTGAACATCTGCTTTAATGGTAAACTGAACGGCTCCATTCTCTTCAATTCCTTTTGGTGCTACAAATGTTAATTTAGAAGGAAACTGCTGTTGATTCATAGCTCCTAAAACAACGATGATATCCTTACCTTCTTCTAATTTCCCAACTTCCGACTCATCAACTTTTCCTTCAAAAATCATTTTGCTCATATCAGCAATTGTAGCAATTGTTGTTCCTGCGTTGAAATTGTTACTTTCAATAACTTGATCACCTTCACGAATTGGAATTTCTAAAACAGTACCAGAAATTTGTGCTGTAATATTGGTGTTTGCCGAACTTCCACCAGACAAAGATCCTTGTTTGATAATTTGAAAATCGTTTTGCGATTGACGTAAAGACTCGTTAGATTGGTTTAAAGACAATTCACTATTTTCAAAATCTTGTTTAGAAATAACGCCCTTTTCGAACAGTGATTTATTTCTGTCGTATAAAGTTTTGGAGTTATCATAAGATAATTGTGCTGAATTAATACGACTTCTAGCACTCACTAAACTTTGTTCATTAGGTACCACGCGAATTTTTGCAATTAAATCGCCTTTCTTAACAATGTCACCTTCTAAAACTACAATTTCATCAACAATTCCTGAAATTTGAGGTTTTAATTCAATTTCTTCTTCAGGATTAAGTTTCCCGGTAGCCACCACTTTTGTTTTGATTGATGTGAAAAATGGTGTTTCTGTTTTAAATTCCTCAATAGCTTTGGAGTTGGAGTCTTTAAAGTATTTAATTACCCAAACAAATAGTACTAAGACTACGATGCCAATGATGATTTTTACTGCTTTATTCATTTGATTGTGTTTATTATTTTTAATTGGTCAATTGGTTTTTATATCTAAATTTTTATTTTATTCCTCTCTTAAAGCTTCAATTGGTTTGATACTTGTCGCTTTAAATGCTGGAATAAGGCCTATTAAAGTTCCTAATACCACGAGTATTAAAAGTGCAATAAATACAACTGTAATGGAAACAGATGCGTTTACTATGGCTGCATCTGGACCTTGCCCAAAAAAAGCATCCAATGCTATGAGAATCCAACCGCCACTAATAATTCCGAAGAATCCAGCAAGCAAGGTTAAAAACACCGCTTCCACTAAAATTTGACGCTTAATCTCGTATGGTGTGGCGCCTAGTGCACGGCGCACGCCAATTTCTTTGGTTCGTTCTTTTACGGTTATTAGCAAAATATTACCAATAGCAAAAACACCCGCAATAAGTGTGGCGATACCTACAAACCAGGTTAGAAATTGCATACCGACCAGGAAACCTGTGATTTTCGCAAATTCCTTACCTAAATTGAAACTACCAAAAGCGCGTTTATCTTCAGGATGTACTTGGTTTAAATTCCTTAAAATAAGCTTGGCGTCTTCTTCAATTTGTTTGATGTCAAATTCCGGTTTACCGGTTATCATCATCCAACTGATATTTTCACCGCGATTATAAATTTGCTGAAAGGTAGTAAATGGGATATGTACATCGGATGTTGGACCCATATTCATATTGCCATCTTCAAAAACACCAATTACTTTAAAGTTCATGCTGTTCATTTGAACCAAAGCGCCAATGGCTTCTTCGTCTTTATCAAAAAGTTGTTTATAGACATTCTCGGAAATAACAATCATTTTTCTATTTCCGTCAATATCACTTTGATTGATGAAACGACCATGAATTAATTTTTTCTTTTGAACTTGGTCTAGCAATGGATAATCGCCATTAATACTGAAACTTCCTGATAAAAAATTACGAACTAATAAAGCTTGGCTTTGACTTCTTGGCACTACAAATTCAATTCCTTCTACATTTTCCTCTACTTTTTTAGCATCAGATAAGGTTAGTTGCACCATTTTCCCCTCCTGAAAGCCTTTGAAAGGCATACTTGTGCTTTGAGCCCAAACAAATACACTGTTTGTAGCAAAATCGCCAAACAAACGGTTAAAGGCATTCTCTATCCCTTTGGCCGAGCCTAATAAACCGATGAGTAATAAAATTCCCCACCATACGCCGACCATAGTTAAGATAGATCGTAGTTTATTTTTACTAAGACTATCAAAAACCTCTTGCCAAGTATCTCTTGCTGTTAAAAATTTAAACATATTAGTCGTCTCTTAGTGCTACAATGGGTTTAATTTGTGATGCTTTTTTAGCTGGTAAATAACCCGCGATTCCACCTGCAAGCACAAGTGTTACGGTTGCGGCAATTATTAACGAAGGTTGCACACTTGGATCTGTAATAAAATACGTTTCTAAAGTAGGTGCTGCCAATTTTAATACGGCTACTCCTATCAATAAACCAATATATCCAGCAATGGCTGTAATTAAAATAGATTCTATTAAAATTATAGAAACTATGGATCTTGGCGTGGCACCCAAAGCTTTACGGATACCAATTTCTTTGGTACGTTCTTTTACAATAAAAATCATAATGTTGCTAATACCAACAACACCTGCTATTAAAGTTCCGAAGCCAATAACAAGAATGATAAATCCTAAAGCACCCGTCATTTGTTCTATTTGCTTGGTACCTTCTGCCATGTTTTGAACACGAATGGCGCGTTGATCTGTTTCCGCAACATCAAAACGATCCTTCATTTTCGTGGTTAATGTTCTACCAAAAGCTATAGCCTGATCGTAGCTTAAACTAGGGTTATAGGTTAAGTTTATTTGATCTACATAATCATTATTTCCATATAAGCGCTGCGCTGTAGAAATAGGCATATAAATATATCGTTCTTCATTATCACCACCATCGTCAGAAAACACACCCACCACTTTATATGCGATGCCGTCTAGATTAATATATTTCCCTAAAGATGTGGTTCTTTTAAATAGATCTTCTTCAACCAATCTACCAATAACAATTACTTTGGTATGTTCACTTACATCCATTTCATTGATGTAGCGACCTTGATCCATCATGGTTTTTTCTAAATATTGATGATCCGGGTGCACAGCAACAACGGTATAACTACTTTTCTCATTCCGAAAGGTTGCCGTTACGTTTCTATAAACGCGTGACGTTATGTATTGAACTTTATCGTTAAATTCATCTTTAAGGTAACTATAATCTTCATTTTTGAATTGAATTCGGCGCCCAGCTTGAAGCCCTTTGCTGGCTTTAGAAGTCATCCCCGAATAAATCAAAATGGCGTTATTGGCATCGTCATTAAAGGCTTTCGAAAACGTGTTTTGTAAACCATTTGCCAAACCGAAAAGAATAGCGAATAACAAAATAGCAAAAGCAACCGTAAAGCCTGAAAGCAAACTCCGCGTTCGGTTTTTATTGATACTTTGAAATATTTCGCGCCATAGATCTAAATCAAACATAGTGTTCAGCTCTTACTTGTTCTACAAAAACATCTTCTATAATAACACCATCTTTTAAACGCACAATACGCTTGCACATGTTGGCAATATCCTCTTCGTGTGTTACCATTAAAATTGTTTTTCCTTCATCATTCAATTGCTGAATGAAAGCCATAATTTCATAGGAGGTTGTGGTATCTAACGCGCCAGTAGGCTCATCAGCAAGTAGTAATTTTGGGTTGGCAGCTAAAGCACGAGCAATGGCCACACGCTGTTTTTGTCCACCAGAAAGTTCATTTGGTAAATGTTTTGCCCAATTAGTTAAACCTACTTTTTCTAAATGAAACATGGCCAACTCCAAACGTTCTGCACGTTTCATACCTTGATAGTATAAAGGCAATGCCACATTTTCAACGGCATTTTTATAATTTATCAAATTAAAGGATTGAAAAATAAATCCTAAAAACTTGTTTCTATAAATCGCTGCTTTTTTCTCGGTAAGATTTTTTATCGGAACACCATCTAGAATATATTCACCTTCATCGGCTTCATCTAGCATTCCAATAATATTTAGTAAGGTAGATTTCCCTGAACCTGATGATCCCATAATTGCGACCATTTCACCTTCTTTAACAGAAAGATCGATGCCTTTTAAAACATGTAAACTTGAATCGCCTATAGGATAGGATTTGTGCAGTTTGTTGATGGTTAACATAATCTACTTTGGTTAGTTTAATTTCTATTCTACAAGTAAGACTCATAAAATTCAAAAATGTTACAACAAATGTAGATATATTTTAACGCATCAATTTTTATGATTTGTTAAAATATATATAAATAAGTGGCATTTAAATGGTTATTTTGAGGAAAATGATAAAATACCCAGCTCTAACAGATTATAAAAAAATAATATAGTAAAGTGATAAAGAGAAATCCTGACGTTTAAAAAACGAAAAACTTTAGTTCTTTTTCGTTTTGAAGCTTCTGTAAATGGCAAAACCAATTCCGCCAACTAAAATATACGGAACAGCCATAAGATAAACAATACCATCATTAATACCTTCTGCTTGCGCTTGACCTTCTTCAGATTCCAAAACCGCACGACACATTGCACATTGCGCTTCAGCTGGAATAACAAAAAACAGCATTAATATAACCGATAAAATAAGTGCTTTTTTCATGTTTAGATTTTAAAACTATAAATCATAATCTATTCAAATTAGTCGTAACAAAAATACAACCTATCATGTATAATAGGGCGAAATCATAATAAAAACAACCACCCCAGAAACAGCCACAAATAACCATAATGGAAACGTAATGCGCGCTATTTTCTTATGACGTTCAATATTATTAGTAATGGCCCGAACATAGGTTATTAAAACAAATGGAATGACTACAATTGATAAAACAATATGTAACAATAAGATAATGTAATATACATACTTTATTGGGCCTTCACCTCCGTATTTAGTGGAATCACTTGTCATGTGGTAGGCAACATACATGGCTAAAAAAGCTATGGAAAGCATAATGGCTAATTTCATTAGCTTTTCGTGTAATTTACGTTTCCCATTTGTAATAGCCCAAAAACCAAGGACTAAAACTAATGCAGTTATAGCATTCGTTGTGGCATAAATTGGCGGTAAAAAGGTTAAAGGTTCCACATTAGGAATCTTTACACCAAATAAAACAGCAACCACAATTGGAATAACAACAGATAAGATAATTATCCATTTATTATATTTCTGCTCCGCTTGCAAATTTGACTCCATTTATTCCTTTAATAATTTAGCAATGTCTTCTTTAAGCATGCTTATTTCTTCTTTTTGGCCATCTTCGTCCACTTTTTCAACTTCACTAATAATACCAGAGTAGAAAATTTTAGGGTTTCCAAAATCATCTTGTCTAGAACGAATAAAACCGTCTTTATCAATTAATGCGAAATTCCCTGAATGTTCAAAACCTGCTTCATCCGTTTCTTCATCACCCACAAAAATATTGAATCCAATATTGGCTAATTCAAAAACAGCATCTTGTTCACCTCTTAATAAATTCCAATTCGGGTTGGTAATGCCATATTTCTCCGCATAAGCTTTCAGAACTTCTTGCGTATCTGTTTCTGGCATGATAGTAAAGGATGCTACACCAAAATCTTCTATGCCTTCAAATTTATTTTGAATTTGAACTAGGTTAGCGTTCATGCGTGGGCAAATACTTGGGCAGGTTGTAAAAAAGAATTCAACCAAATATACTTTACCTAAATAATCCTTATCGGTTATGGTTTTACCGTCTTGATTGGTAAAACTAAAAGGCGGTACTTTTTTAGGAACACCGTTAATATTAATAAACATTAAATCTGATTTTTCTTTTTTTGAATAATCTGATTTAGTAATCTGTTCACTCCGGTTATCGTTTCTTACGGTATCACCTTGTGTAAAACGATCTACAATTCGCGGTACAAACCAAATACCGAATACGAGAATTACAAAGGCGATACCAATGTATGAATAGTTACTTTTATTGCTCATTACTTGAAGGTTTTAATTCGTTAGCGCGGCGGGTTTCTGAATCGAAATTACCTTTGCGTTTTTGTCGGTATTCTGTAAATAACACGCGTAAATCTTCAGAACTCATTTTATTCTTAATTACGGCTACTTGAATGCAGTTGTAAGCGTTTAATTCATAAACAGGTTTATTGCTACCTTTCTCGTTATCTGAACGGTCGTCTGTACGCCCACGTTGATTTCGTTCCGTATCTATAATAAAAACATTATCTGATGCTAAATTATCAGATAAACTGAAGTTTGCTTTAAGGCTATTGAAGGTGTTTTTAATGGCAGTTTCATCAACACTTACAAAATGCCAGAAGCGAAGATCTTCGTAGCGTGCTATTTCTTTGAATAAAATCTCGGCTTCTGCCTCTGCACCATTTGGAATTAATGCTACAATTTGAAATTTTTTAAAGCCTTTAAACTTATCATAAACAAGTTCTTTTAAATTAGAAGCGGCTATGGCCATATCAATAGGCTTATTTCCGAAGAATGCTAAAACTGTAATATGATCTTGAAGCATGATGTTGTGTTCATTTTGAGGTAGCTCCACCACGTTTTCATTAATGATATCTAAAGGATTATAATGATCTTTAGAAAGTGATAAAACCAGAACAAACATAACTGGCAGTAAAAATAAAACTCCGAGTATAACATACTTTTTGATCTGCTTTGCTCTCATAGTGCAAAAATAAAAAAAGGCGGTTTAAAAACCGCCTTTTATAGAACATTTAACTGTATTAAAAATCCTGTTTTACAAATCCATTTGCAAATACCTTTCCTATATAACCACCTTCTTGAAGTAGTATAAATAGTAAGTAAGAAATTAAGAACACGCCAGTCCAAACTGCCATACGTCTAAACGCAGCTGTTTCATCACGCATGTGCATAAAATCCCAAGTAATGTAATAGGCTTTTGCTATGGTTAGAAGAATAAATATCCAGTTTAGAAGACTCATCCCTAAAACTTGACCCATTAACATTTCAGGTTTAAAAATACCTAAAACGACTTCTACTGCTGTAATCAAGGTCAGTAAAATTAATACTCCCCAAATTTTTTGAGTGTTAGACTTAAACTTGACTAATCCTCTAAATATTGCTAATTTATGTGTGTCTGCCATTTTTACTGTTTTATCTATAATTAAACAAGGTAGAAGAATGTGAATACAAATACCCAAACTAAATCTACAAAGTGCCAATAAAGACCAACTTTCTCCACCATTTCATAACTTCCTCTACGCTCATAGGTTCCTAGAATAACGTTAAAGAAAACAATAATGTTTAACAAGATTCCTATAGATACGTGAAATCCGTGGAATCCAGTAATAAAGAAAAAGAAGTCACCAAATAAAGGAGAACCATATTCATTTTGAATTAGGTTAGCGCCCTCAACGACATTTTTACCCTTTGTTTTTAATTCTGTTAACGATTCATTTCTAGACAAAATAATTTTCTGTCCATTTTCATCGGAATACGTTGTTTTAACTAATATGTCTGGATTTGCTATAAAACCAGCAACAACTTCGTCTATGGTGAAACTTGGCAAAGACTTTTCACTTGTAAACCAAAGTCCTTTCTTACTTTCATGTCTTTCACGAACGTTATAAGGATCTGCTATAGCAAAGTCTTCTAAAGCAACACGTTTGCCATCTGGACCTACAAATTGCATAATATTTCCACCGTGAGTTCCAACAGCTCCATAATCACCTTTAATAAAAGTCACCCATTCCCAAGCTTGAGAGCTTACGAAAACAAGTCCACCAATAATGGTTAGGAACATATAGATGGTTACTTTGGCCTTATTCATATGGTGACCTGCATCCACGGCTAATACCATAGTTACAGATGACATGATTAAGATAAACGTCATAAACGCTACATAAATCATAGGTAATTCTTGCCCATGCAAGAAAGGCACGTGGGTGAAAACCTCATCGGCAATTGGCCATGAATTACTAAATTTAAATCTAGAAAATCCGTAGGCTGCTAAAAATCCTGAAAACGTTAAGGCATCCGACACGATAAAAAACCACATCATCATTTTACCGTAACTTGCTTTTAGAGGTTCGTTACCGCCTCCCCAGGTTTTACCTTCTGTTTCAGTTTTTACAACTGTAGTACTCATATGTCAGGTTTAATTAATAAAAGTTGCACAAAAATAATCAATTTATCTTTTTAAAGAAATATACGCTCCAAAATTTTGGACACATTAAGCATATATTAAAAATTACGCGTTTTTGTTCCGGTATTCATGGGATTTATTTAACCCACAAAATATAAGAATAAAAAGAGATATACCCAAAGTAAATCTACAAAATGCCAGTATGTTGCGGCTAATTCTAAACCTAACATTTGACTCGATGTATACTTCTGTTTAAAATGATTATAAATTACGACCAATAGGCAAATTAGCCCCACAGCCACGTGTAAAATATGCACCAAAGCTATTAAATAGATATAACTCATGGTAACATTACTGGTAGGTCCCGTAAAATTATAACCTAATTCAATGATTTGCTGAAATCCCATAAATTGGTTGTATATAAATACAATTCCCAATCCAAAGGTGGTTAACAAATAAATAGTTGTCATTTTTCTGTTGCTTTGCGCCATACTGCGTTTGGCAAGCCACATGGTTATACTACTGATTATAATTACAACCGTACTTATAATAAAGGCCTGTGGCAATTGAAAGTCTGATGCCCAATCTGGACGTGTGCTACTAACAACAAATGCACTCGTCCATCCGGCAAATGACATAATTAATGATAATATACCGAACCAAAGCATCATTTTTTTTGCTCTGCCTTTTTTATCTTCTAAAGTTCCTTGGGTTAAATCCATGGTTATCTAATAAATTTATCCACTACGTAGACTATTTGTAATAATGAAATATAAAACACGCTGGCTATCATTAATTGTTTTGCAGCCTGCACACTCATTTTTTTATAAAGTTGAATAGCATAATACAACATGCCTAATCCTAATAGAAACACAATAATTGCCGCCACAATAGACAATTGCAGTCTTCCAGTAAATCCAAATGCAGGTACGATGGACACTAATAAAGTCCAAACTGAATAAGCAATAATTTGAGTTGCTGTACCTCTATCCTGTTTTCCTGTTGGCAACATGAAAAAGCCTCCTTTTTTATAGTCGTCAAATAAAAACCAGCCGATTGCCCAGAAGTGTGGGAATTGCCAGAAAAATTGAATGGCAAATAAACTACCTGGTTCAATACCAAAATTATTAGTAGCCGCTACCCAACCTAACATAAATGGAATAGCGCCGGGAATAGCTCCCACAAAAACCGATAAGGGTGTTTTGGTTTTTAAAGGGGTATAAACACAGGTATATAAGAAAATGGAGATGGCGCCAAACATGGCCGTCTGCGGATTAATAACATATAAAATCCCAAGACCTAAAACAGTAAAGAGACACGCAATGGCAAAAGCAACATTAACAGACATACGGCCAGCGGCTACTGGTCTGTTTTTAGTTCGATCCATTAAGGCGTCTAAATCTTTTTCAATGATTTGGTTGAATGCATTTGAAGCCCCGACCATAAAGTAGCCTCCTAAGGCCAATAAAAATAAGATAGTAAAATCTACGGTTTCAGCACCCAGCAGATAACCTGCCATTGAAGAAAAAACAACACTTAAAGATAAGCGCATTTTCGTTATCTCCTTAAAATCAGAAATTACAGTATATGTAACCGGTAAAGTGGCTTGCTTACTCAAAGTAATGGGTTGCTTTTTACGCGTTTATTGCGAATGCAAAGATACCTTGAAAAGTTAATTTTACAAATCAAAATACCAATTAAATAAATCCGTTCGGATTCCTAAATTAAACCAAACCGTATTGCTTTTAAAAGTAGTGGCATTTACCGTATCTGGGTTGAAATCTCTAAACGTAATATCAGCAAAAAGCTTTAAATTTGTTGCTGGATTTATTAGATAACCTGCTTGTAAATTAGCGAAAAACGTGGTAGTTCTATTTCCTTGTCCAACAGTTACGCCAGTATCATAAGGTCTTTCGTTATAATTTCGGTAAATATCACCTCCATAACTGAAATTATCTACACCATCATTAAAATCGAAACCACGCTCTCCCATTACCACTTTGGCATTTCCAAACCAACGGTTGTAATGATAGCGACCTATAAGAATAAACTCACTAAAATTAGAACCCCATAAATGCGCCATGCTTTGATTATTATGTCCATAATTCAAAACAATGGTGTTATGAGAATAGGTATATGGACGCACGCGGTTATATTCCGCCTGCAACATTAAGTTTTTTACTTTAAAAGCTTCATAGTATTTGAAGCCTATTTGGTAGCCATATTTATTCTTCCAACTTTTATTGCCGCCTGTCATATCTGCAAGCGAAAATTCATCTAAAATAAATTGTCCGTACAGATTCATGTTATCATTCAGCTTATATTTCCCAGATAAACCTAAAACAGCGTTTCCAGCATTCTGCCCCGTTTCAAATTCAATTGCACGATAAAAGATAATAGGATTTAAATAACTGACATCAAAACCTCGATTATCTGTTTTGGCCCAAATTACGGATTCAAAAAGACCGATATTTAAGCGTTTTGTGGCATTCCAGCTTAAAAAATGCGTAGCCATATATTTACTTAAATAAGCACCTTCAGGATCTGCTGCTTCACGACGCGTATCGCGGAGCCACATCCAAGTATTGGTATATTTAATTTTCCAAAATGTGGTATTCAATTTTAAAAATGGAGCCGGACTTGCTACATCACTTGTTAAGAGCGAACGATAACCGTCACCTATAAAATTTTTACCTTGTCCGAATTGTATGTTGAAGAATTTTACGGGTGTATAAGATAAATAAGCTTCAGCAACCGGATAATCATAAGCATCTTCTTTAAAACGCTTTGCAATTCCGCGACCTGGAATTACAGCAACTTCGTCTCTAGCCTTGATAGATTCCGCATATTGATTATAATATTCCGCAAAACGACCTTGACTTTCAAAAACCGATGTATAGAAACTAAGCGTTTTTCCTAAACCACCTTGAATGCTTATACCACGAGTATTGTTGAAGGTTGAACTAAATTCCGCTTCCGTATCTTTTCCAACTTGAAAATCGAAAATAGGATCTATTGCAAACCAATAATCTTCACCTTCAATACGCACCAAACGTTCGTTCCAAAGTTTCCGGCCTGCTAATGTTGATTTGGTTGTAGCTAAAGCTTCTTTCTCGGCTTCAAAACTGTAATATTTTGAAACGTCTTCATACATTAAAGGTTTAGAACTTGTGTGACTATTGGTTCCTACTAGATTGATACTTCTATCAAATTTTGAATAATAGTCATGCGTAAATGGTATATTTAATTGACTGCTGTATTCTTTATTAGAATACGGTTTCAACTTTGCAGCAATGCTATCATATTCGGTTTTAGCGCCATTTTCTAACTCGGCTAATTCTTCATCTTTAGATAAATCTTTCGTTTTTATGGCTTGCTGAACTAATGGAATTTTTAAAGCGAAGGAGTATTGTTTAAATGTGGGATTCCCATTATAGGTTCCAGGCTTTATTTTTGGGAATTCATTAAAAACACGAGAAGCTTCATCTTTTAATTCCGCATAAAGTGCGTCCACATAAATAACCCTAAAAGCACCTTCCGTATCCACTTCAAACAAGATTACAACTTCACCTTTGTAGTTTTTTTCTGAAACAACATCAGGCACCTTGAAATTATTGAATACTAAATTAAAAACTTGATTGTCAAAGCAGGCTTGAACATCATTTTCATCTACAGATTCACATTCAGGAAAAACGGGTGGTTTTTCATAAAATTTATTTTGCGAATATATATGCAATTGAAGTAAAAGAAACAGAATGGTGAAGAAGTTCTTTTGGCTCATTAATGACGGTTTTATTTGAGTTGAAAGATACTATTTTTTTAATAATGTGCATATAAAAATGCCGATATCATAACGAGTCTATCAGGGATTTATGCCAAAAGAATAAACTTATGGATACAAAAAAAGAAATCCCGCTACTGAAATAGTAACGGGATTTTAATGTTATATAAAAAACGATCGTTTTTTAGTCTTGAACTTGGAACTTTATAGGTAAGTAATAAGGTACTCTTACCGCTTTACCACGTTGTTTTCCTGGTTTCATTTTTGGAAGTAAACCAATAACACGCTTCGCTTCTTTCTCTAAACTTGGGTGTGGTGCTCTTGCTTGAACATCTATAATATCACCGTTTTTATCAATTTTAAAGAATACACGAATTTGTTGAACTCCAGACAATCCTAATTCTTGTGCTAAATCTGTGTTGAACTTATTAGCGATGAATTCATTCATCTTTTTGTTCATACAGGCTTTTTTAGCTTCGTTGTTACCACTTTCACATCCTGGAAAAACCGGAACGTTTTCAATAACTGCGAAAGGAACTTCTTCAACTTCCTCTACTTCTTCTACTTCAACCTCTTCAATCTCAACAATTTCTTCTTCTTGACTTGTTTCAGTAGATTCGATTACGGTTTCTTCAACCTCATCGTCATCTTCTATAACCTCAATAACTTCTGGTGCTGCAGGTGGTGGTGGTGGTGGTGGTGGTTGAGCAATAGTTTCCGTAATTGGAACTTCTTCAACTAATTCATCTCCCATATCTAAAGTTCCAATATCAATCAGTTCTTTATCATAGGTTTTATAGTTAATAGCAAAGTTTGTTAAAAACAACATCAGTGCTAAACCAATAGCAAAAAACAACGAACTGTTTCTGCCAACATTTGCTTTAGGATTTTTTTTAGGTTCCATAGTTTTAAATTTGTTACTGCTCGCTAAAATAACCAATAAATTGGTAATTATACAAGCGATTAATACTATTTAACGTCACTTTTTTTTAATGAGTAACACAATAGCTGCTGCTAGAAGGACCCCTCCTATATTTGCTACAATATCATAAAAATCAAAAAAACGCGTGTAAGTTAATTCTTTTTGTAGGACTTCAATAATTATACCAAACGTGATGCATGATACAACTACTATCGATAATGCTTTCATTTTTGAATAGTTAAATTGGATATTCATGGTAAAATACCAAACCAACGTTAACACGCTATAAGCACCAAAATGAAAAATTTTATCTCCAAATGATGGTGCCAAGCTATCAATCTTACTAAAATCTAGTTTAATTAAACTTACCGTCAATAACGAGAGCGTATAAACAATAGATATTAATAAGGTATTTCTTTTAAGCACCTACAAGTTCTTTATACTCATCAGCCGTCATTAGACCGTCAACATCTGAAGTATTTGCGCATTTAATTTTAATCATCCATCCAGCGCCGTAAGGATCTGAATTTACAGTTTCTGGAGCATCTTCTAATGCTTCGTTAAACTCTATGATTTCGCCAGATATTGGTAAAAATAAATCTGAAACTGTTTTTACAGCTTCCACAGATCCAAATACCTCATCAGCATCTAACGTGTCATCTACAGTTTCTACTTCAACATAGACAATATCGCCTAACTCGCTTTGTGCGAAGTCGGTAATACCTACTGTGGCTACGTCACCTTCTAATTTAACCCATTCATGGTCTTTTGTATACTTTAATTCAGCTGGAATATTCATGATTTTATATTTTTTACAAATGTATTTATTCGCTTTATACTTTCAAACTAATAATCCTTAATTACCAAAAGTATATCGGAGTGTGATTCCTGAACGAATGGTTGTTTGTGGAAATGCTGTTGAAATAGCGTATTCTGAAAAGGCATAATCAAAATAGAAGATACCTGTTAAGTTTTTACTAAACGCATAATCCGTAGAAAACTTAAGCGACCAAATAGTCTGACCTGATGTTACTTGGTTGTTTTGCAAATCTAAATAACGAATAATTGTTTTATTATCACGTACCGAAATATCGGCTTTCATATTCAAATCACTTACAATACGTTTCTTCGGTCCTGCTAATTTAGATTTGATACGCACATCTTTTATACGGTAACCCAAACCAATAATATATTCGTTTCCTTGAATTTCCGTCATTAAATTGTTGTCAAAACTCAATGAAAGTAATCGATCCTTCTTCATTTCCGCTAAAATCTTGACTGAATTTTTCATTTCAAAATCAATTCGGAAAAGCGGACTAAACATTTCGCTTAAGTTGATATTACTATAAATATTTTCATTTTTGAAGTTTCCACTCTGATCTACAACTGTTGGATTATTTTCATCGTAATCTAAATTAGATCGGAATTGGTTGATGGTATAGTTTGAACGGTACCCATGAACCACAGAGAAACGCTTAAACTTGCTCTTAAACCATTTCAAATTCATTAAACCGGTATACTTAATATCCCAGTTTGGAATGGGCACATCACGAAAAGCACTCAAAGAAACTTTTTCAGCGTTTTGACCGGAGTATGCCGATAAGAATGAAGGCAATAACACGGACTGGCTATTTTTACCAAAACCTACAGGATACCCTTCTGCATCTACAGGATAAGAAGCATTTCCATAAAATTCTTGAGCCAATCTATTCGCTACTTTTAATCGGTTTGTTCTAAATTCATTAAAAGGTTGCGATTGAATTTCGTCACTACTACTAAATGCTGTTTTAATAAGCATGGTAGAAATATTAAAGTTTCCAAAGGAATTAGGTGTTAAAGACTCATATTCATATTCGCGTCCTAAATCATTTACGCGGTAATTTTCTGTATAATTTTCAGAATAAATACGGTTACCTACAATATCAATTTTTAAGTCTTTAAACGGTTCTACGTTTGCTGAATAATCAAATTGGCGTGTTTTATTAACACGGTACTGATCATTAAAATCTGGATATAACGTTAACCAACCGCGTCTTGCGGCCATGTCTCGTACGTCATTTTGACTTCCAAACGTAAAACCAGCCGTTGGTTTCATGGTTCCAATAAATCCTGGCGACTGTAAATATCCTGGTAAATAGGTGCCGTTGGTTTCCGAGTAATTTAATTGAATACGTTTAACCGCCGTAACTACATCTATTCCCGTATTTAACAGCCTGGTTCCCGCACTACTTTTGCTTGCATTAGAAGCAGGGGTTTTAGATTCAGCAACCTGATTGGCTTTGGAAAGACTTTCTTGACCTGGAGGTGTTGGTGATCTCTTCACATCATCACGACCTGGGGCAGATCCTCCTCTGCGAATCGCTTTCTTTTTTAAACCCACATAATTATAAAACTTACTCATGTTTAGAGTGGTATTTATATTATGCTGATTAGCATTTGAAATCGTGTTTCCTAAATCGTATGTAATGCCGTCAACTTCTAAATCTCCAAATAAATCCGATCCTTTTTGCCACTGAAATTCGCCGCTATAAGAATAGGTTGCATCTACAAAAGATAAAGCTGGGATTTTATTAATGGGGATTTCATAATTAATACCTAATTGCTGGTATTGCGTATTGGGATCGCCAAAATCAAAGAAACCATCCCAAACATCTAGGCTTGGATCTTGTTCACTGTTAACGATATTATTTTTGAAATAATTCCGAACAATATTAACGTTAGACGCTGTAAAATTTAAAGATAGCGACTTGGTTAAATTATAGTTTACGGTGTAACCAAAATCGAAGGTATAATTACGTCTATACAATTCTTGCAATCCAATATTACTGCCGCCTAAATCTATTTCTCTAAACTTCTGCTTGTTAAATTGTCTGTTTACATTGGAGTTTACAGTAAAACTTGCTGGAAGCGGATTAAAATTAAAATCCTTTAATAATTTCCAGTATTCACCTGTAAAAAGTGAATCGTTCTTTTTAAAAGGCTCCACATTTAAAGGCGCAAAATTATAAGCGTAGTTTACACCTGTCCGTAAGTTTTTATCAACAGCACTTTCAATTTCAAAATCGCGATGTTCTACCTTATTATATGAATAATTTAATGTGAAATTTTCTACATCATAAAAACGCGGCTTCTCTTCACCAGTTCTAATTTTACGAACACCAATAAAGTTGATACTTTTTCGCTTGGTAAAATTCTGGTTCACATTAAGAATGGAATCCTGATTTACATTATTATCTAATTGCGTCTGCAATTCAATATCACGATAAAACTCATCATAACGCGGCGTAATTTTTTCTTCACCAACACCATAATTAAATGGAATTTGAATACCCCATTTTTCAGGAAGCAATTGCCCCACATTTATATTGGTAACAACATCATATTGTTGCACGTCTTCACGGCTACGTTCTTCTGGACCTTGTTCAATACTACCGAAGCCCGAAGTGCTTTGTCTTCCGGTGGCGCTAACACTAGCAAAATCCGCAATATTGGAATCCATGCTTAAAACAGCTGCCCAACCACCTTCACTATCCATATCAGATAGGCGTAGTTCATTTAACCAAATAACAGCACATTTATCCGTGGTGGCTCTGTTTTTAACACCAACCATTAAGGTACGAATATCACCAAAGTTAGGGTTTCCAATAATGGCAATACGATGGTATTCATCGGCATCACTTAAACCTGTTGGAAGTGGACTGTATTCATTCACTGAATTCCCAACTAATTGTTCACGAATAACATCGTAATAAGTTGGGTTAACACTTGTAATATTCCCGTCTGCAATAGCTTTCGCTTTAATTTGCTGTAATAATTCTAATGGTAAATTAACTTGGTTTGCTTCTGGCCAAAGTGCCTCTCTAGAAAGTCCTTGCGTTACTTTAAGCGGAATCATTATTTCGTAATAGTTTTGGGTTAAATCATTACCCATTCTAATAAAACCAAATAAATCGTCGTCATTTAAGCCTGGTTGATCACCTTCTTCCGCGTGCATATACATACGTAAACGGTTGTATTGACGCATATCCACATTAATATTTTTGAAAACGGCACGCCCATCTTCATTTTCTAAACCGCAAACATCTAATAATAATGATTGTTCATTTTGTCTGATAACGGTATTATTATTATAAAGTTCTTCTGGATCAACACCTGGAGGCGACTGATAGCTACCATCATTTTTCAACGTACTAATAACACCTACTGAAAATTGCGTACCATCCAAAGCTGGATCACCTTGATCGGTATCCAATGTTTTAGAATAACGTCTCCATTCACTACGTACCAAATCTAAAGTACCAAAACGCATAATTGTTTGTTCGGTAAATCCTTTTAAATACATTCTAGCAAAACGCACAGAACGTAAATCTGAAATTCCACCAATAGCGGCTTTATTTACATCATCAACCGGAATTCTAAATTGATACCATTTTGGAGTAACTGTTTGTCCGTTTGGTAAACTTCTAATTTGATTTTCTTTAATATCAACTATATAAGGGTTGTTAATATTTAAATCGCCCGGTTTAATATCCAATTCATACTCATAATAACTATCAATAGTATTCATGGTATTATCGCGGTTTACATCTTCCACATCTGGTTGAGATGTAGAACCCCGATTGGTATCAGAAAAAGTGTCTGGCGAGTTGCCTTCTACACCGTTATAGCGTTTGTAGCGTTGAAAAATATCGCCATCTGCATTTAAAAAATAGGTGTAATTATCATTGGATGGATCTTCTAATATTCCATAATCTGGAAACACAAGGCGTTCATCTGCATCATTTAAACCATCATAACCCACATCTTGATTGGTACGTTCTTGTCCTGTTGTATCAAAGGCATAAATAAGCGATTGATTTTGTGGATAAACCGTATTCCAAGAAGGAGATTGGGGTAAAACACCAATAACATTTCCGTCAATTGGTAAACCGTTTTCATACAGTTTACGACCGTCTTTTACAACATCTTCAGAAATATTACCTAAATTAAACACCAGTTTTCCACCTGGATTTGTTTGATTTTCTTGAAAAGGATCTTGCAGCCAGAATTCAATATATTCCACGTTGGCTTGTTCAAAGTCTGTTGATGTTAATCCACGCGTTATACCCGCCCAGCTTCTTGTAGGATTGGTTAACTCATTATCAGAAATATTAACATTACTTGTTTGGAAGTTATAAGGTCCGCGTTCTTCTGGGTAATAAGCTAAATCCAACGTATATAAAACGGTACTTTGACCTTGTGCAATATCTTGATTCGGGAACAATTCATTAATGAAAACACGGCTGGTATATAAACTAGAAATATCGTCATCAGTTATGCCACCCGGACTTCCATTGCTGTAAAAAATAGGATCAATAGTATACCAGTTTAATAAAGCACGATCGTAACCTTGCTCAATACCATTTCTGTCGTCATTATTACTATTAAGACCGCGTGGTCTACTTGATAAAAACCAAGATTGTGGCGATTTTAAATCAATGTTATTCTGCGAACCTTCAAAATCATCCACATAAGATGTTGCTTCGCCTTGGAAATCTGTTCCTTTCGGTGAACCTGGCGCTAAATAAGCAAACTCTCCACGAACCGACAGATTGGACATAACATCCGTATCAATATTTGGAAGCTTATTTACTAAACGCGTTAAAAATGGAACTTCTGTAGAATAGTTTCCATTAAATCCGAAAATATGGTTATTTATGGGCTCTTGACTATAATTTGCTTTTTGAGTGATTGGTCGTTCATTTAAATGAAGCCATGTTCCACCAATTACAAAATTCTCACTGAATTTGTGTTCAACATTTACACCCGTAAAACGCTTCGTTTGTTGACCAAAAACCGCATTGTTTTCTGTTGAAACTTGAATTGGTGTATTAGATGCTTTTAAAGCCTCATCTAAAATTTGAACCGTTCCAGCTTGGTAATTCACCGTATAATCGATGCCCTCTACCAAAGTACGTCCACCTGCTGTAACGGTAACTGATCCACGAGGTACATTGAACGCACCAATTGGAATACCATCACCACCTTCAGATTTATAACGCCCTTTAATTTTGAATTTATTTTTATCAGCCTCTTCTAAAGCGGCCGATTTGGTTTCTTTGTACAATACATCATAAACATATTTCGCTTGGTTGGCGTTATAAGTTACGGTATTGCTATAATCTTCAGAATTTGCTAATGATAAGGTTTTGAATAAATACTCACCAAAAGGTTCCACTTTCGTAAAGACAATTTTACCATTTTGAGGTAAGACCGTGATGCCTGGAACAAAATCGAAAAATCCGTCACCGTTGGTTTGTGGATCGTTATTAAAATTTAATCTGTCAAAATTGAATAAACGCAATAAGGTTGTTTCTTGAATTGGATTACCTTCAAAATCTGGAAATGGCGTTCCAGAAACTGGTGTAATAAAATTGACAGGTGACGCTTCGTTATAAAAAATATTTAGTTTAAAATCATCTTGACTCAATTGGTACGCGCCTGTATCATAGATGTTTTTCATCATTAAGTCCCAAATAGGCTGTTGCACATTGGTAATCGGACTTTTCAATAACTTTAAAATTAAAGTATTGTTGGTTACGGTTGTAATAGTTCCTGTATTATCAACACCTGTTGGATCTATACCACCATTGGCGAATTCACCAACTTGATACACTTTTCCACCTACAGTATATTGAAAGGCAACGGCTACTACTTCGTCATTATTTAAACGTTGGTTTAAGGAAATATAACCCAATTGTGTGTCTACAATATATTCTTGACCTTCGGTTAATTTACGTGCATTTTCTAATTTGGCATAATCAGAACCTTCATTAACAACAGAAGATAGACTTCCAAAACCTTGCTGTGCCGTTGCAATATCCCGAATGTTATTGTTTAAAACAGAACCAGACCCAATGGACATTGGATCATAATCGTTGTTTTTGTTATCTGGATATGCATTTGGACCCGCATTTAAGAATCCCGGTGGAATTGGATTTAATAATATATCATTAGCTGCTGGATTCGGATTGGATTCCCCTAAATCCTGAAGTGCCACAATATTTCTAACGTTTTCTGTACGGTTGGTTCTATTTGTTACCCAAACTTCAATACGTGTAATTTGAACGTTGGAATTAATAAAAGGATAATTTGCTAAAGCTTGATCGTATTTTCCTCTAAAATAATGTGAAAGAAAAAAGTGGCGATTTTCATCATAATCTCTAGCAAAAAAATCAAACTCTTCTACCGTACCGCCACCTTGGGCAACAACGGTCCTTCTATCTGATTTTTGTTCCGAAAATACACCCGTAATGGTGGTTTTCCCAAATTGTAATTGTGTTTTAACACCAAATAAACTTTGTGCGCCCGTAATTAACGAACTATTTAAAGGCATACTCACGTTACCAACTTCAATTTTCTGAATGATATCATCTTCAGTTGGCGTGTATTCTAATTTAATTAAATTTTGAAAATCGAAAGTGGATTCGGTATCATAATTGGCAGTAACTTGTAAACGCGTTCCTACTTTACCGAGTAAACTTAAACTTATACGCTGATCAAAGTCAAAGGTAAAACTACTTCTATTTCGAGGTGAAAACGCCGGATTATCTTGTTTGGTGAATAAAACACCTAAATCTATTTCAACAGATCCTTGAGGAATAACTTCTATAGTATCACTACCAAAAATGGTTTCAAAAAAACCAGAATTCACATAAAATTCAGGTAATAAGTTTTTTTGTTCTTCTTCACTTCCTTCCTTTTTACCATCAAAAGCATCTATTTTTTGTTTATAATAAGACTGTAAATTCTGCTTAACAATTAAATCTTGATATTCTTCAGGTGTTAAAATTATGGGATAATTAATATTAAATTCACCTACCGTTTCCGTGTAAATATAACGATCCGTGATGGGATCATATTTATATTTTGATTCAATACTAGCTGGATTTGGCATTTGCATATTGCCAAAATTAAATCCGGTTTGCGTAGAATCTTGAGCTGTTGGCTCCGTTTGGGACCAGGCTAATCCTGAAAATAGCAAAGCACCGAAAACAAGTACAAAGTTTTTTAGGGATTTAAATAAATTAGGGTTGGTTGTATTCAAAATCTATTATAAATTTTTTAACGCTTGCTTAATAATGGTCTCAACATCTGCTTGTGGCTCTTGACTTAAAAACTTGTCTATCACACGCTCCGCCTGCTTTTTAACGAAGCCCAAAACTTCTAAAGCAGATAACGCTTCATCTTTATTTGTATTGCTTTGTGCTGTAGAATTTTCATCTATATCATAGACTTTCAGGATTTTATCCTTTAAATCTAAAATAACGCGTTGAGCGGTTTTTGCTCCAATACCTTTCACGGATTGAATTAAGGGCACATCACCCAAAGCAATGCCCTCACGTATTTGAACGGGCGTTAATGAAGACAACATGGTGCGTGCAGTACTGGCGCCAATGCCACTTACAGACAATAACATGCGAAAAATTTCACGCTCGGCCAATGTTGAAAATCCAAACAAGGTATGCGAATCTTCCTTAATTTGAAGATGGGTGTACAATTTAAGATTTTCTTGGTCTGGAATTTGCGAATATGTATGTAGGGAAATATTCAAAAAATAGCCAACACCGTTGCAGTCTATAACAACATCTGTTGGCTTTTTTTCAACAAGTCTTCCTTGAATATGTGTAATCATGAATTAACATTATATTAACTCTCAAATGTAATAAAATTATTTTCAAAACAAAGGTGTTTATCAACCGAATCCCCTTTTTAAAGTTCAGCCAATTTTTCCTTTTGTTGCGCATCAATGACAGCAATAGCGGTCATATTCACAATTTCATCTACACTTGCTTCCAATTGTAATATATGAACCGGTTTTCTCATACCCATCATAATAGGTCCAATGGAGTCTGATTGATTTAATTCTTTCAAGAGTTTATAAGTTATATTTCCTGATTCTAAATTCGGAAAAATTAAGGTATTTACTTTCTTACCCGCTAATTTTGAAAACGGGAACGTATCTTGAAGCATCTCACTATTTAATGCGAAATCGGCCTGTAATTCACCATCAACCAATAAATCTGGATGTCTTTGATGTAAATACGCAACTGCTTCTCTCACTTTAATAGCCGTTTGGTTTTTTGATGAACCAAAGTTTGAATAGGAAATCATAGCCATCACCGGTTCCATCCCAAACATTTTTACAACACCGGCCGTCATTTGGGCGATTTTCGTTAAATCGGCAGCTGATGGATTGATATTGATAGCCGTATCACTTAAAAATAACGGACCACGCTGCGTCATCAAGATATTGGTTGTAGCAATCCGAGTTGATCCTGGCGCTAAACCAATTAATTCTAACATAGGTTTTACTACAGACGGATAACTACGTGAAAATCCAGAAATTAAAGCATCTGCATCACCTTCATTTACCATCATAGCTGCAAAATAATTACGCTCCCGCATCATTTTTTCTGCAGAATATAAGGTTACACCTTTACGTTTACGTTGCTTCCAATAAACTTCAGCATAGGCTTTTAAACGCGGTTCCTCTTCATCAGATTTTGGATCAATAATTGGCACATCAGCATCAAATCCAATTTCTGCTTTCAGTTTTTCAATAACGGAACGTCTTCCTAATAAAATAGGCATAGCAATACCTTCATCGTGTGCAATTTGAGCCGCTTTTAAAACATCTAAATGATCGGCTTCAGCGTAAACAACACGTTTTGGACTTAACTTGGCGCGGTTTAAAAGTAAACGCACTATTTTATTATCAGAGCCCGAACGTTCTAAAAGTTCGTTTTCATATTTTACCCAATCAGTAATAGGATGTTTTGCCACACCACTTTCAATGGCCGCTTTAGCAACCGCTGGTGGTATTTGCGAAATTAATCTTGGATCAAAAGGTTTTGGAATAATATATTCACGACCAAATGTTAAACGGGTTTCACCATAAGCAATGTTTACCTGCTCTGGAACAGGTTCTTTAGCTAAATTAGCCAAGGCTTTTACAGCCGCCATTTTCATTTCTTCATTAATTTTCGTGGCACGCACATCTAAAGCACCTCTAAAAATAAATGGGAAACCTAAAACATTATTCACTTGATTAGGATGATCACTTCGGCCAGTTGCCATAATAAGGTCCTTTCGGGTGGCAACCGCTAAATCGTATTCAATTTCCGGGTCTGGGTTGGCCATGGCGAAAACTATAGGGTTATCTGCCATAGTTAATAACATCCCTGGCGAAACTATATTAGAAGTTGATAAGCCGATAAATACATCGGCATTTGTCATGGCTTCTTCTATAGTATCAATTTTTCTATGCGTGGCAAATTCTGCTTTTTCAGGTGTTAAACTGTCCCGATCTTGACGAATTACGCCTTTACTATCCAGCATAACCATATTCTTACGCGTGGCACCAAGAGCTTGGTACAAACGTGAACAGGAAATTGCTGCGGCACCGGCACCACTTATTACAATCTGCGCATCTTCAATATTTTTACCCGCTAATTCTAAAGCATTTAATAAAGCGGCTGCAGAGATAATAGCCGTTCCATGCTGATCATCATGCATTACCGGAATATCTAATTCAGCTTTCAGTCGGCGTTCTATTTCAAAAGCTTCAGGTGCTTTAATATCTTCTAGATTAATTCCTCCAAAAGTTGGTGCAATCATTTTTACGGTTTGGATAAAAACTTCCACATCTTCCGTATCCACTTCAATATCAAACACATCAATATCTGCAAATATTTTGAAAAGCAAACCTTTTCCTTCCATTACCGGTTTAGAGGCTTCAGGTCCAATATTTCCAAGTCCTAAAACGGCCGTCCCGTTGGTAATAACGGCAACTAAATTTCCTTTGGCTGTATACTTATAAACGTTGTCAACATCCTTGGCAATTTCAAGGCAAGGTTCAGCAACACCAGGAGAATAGGCTAATGATAAATCGCGCTGACTCGCGTATTTTTTAGTGGGTACGACTTTTATTTTTCCAGGTGTAGGTTTCGCGTGATATACTAATGCCTCTCTTCTTCTGCTTTCTTTGCTCATATATTTCTGTTTTATCGACTAACAAATATACATTTTTCGAATACAAAATGACAGAAAAAAGCACTTAGACTTATAAAGCCATTAGGATTTTAAAAAATCAATGTTGCGGGTTAATCCGGTGAATTTTGTACGTTTTAAAGCCGACTTTTTAAATACTTTTTGAAAGGTTTCTTCGGTTATCTCTTCCCAATCCTGCTTAGACATTTCCAATAATTCAGGATGCGGATTAAAAAGCGGTTCGCTATGCGCTTTTGAAAAACGGTTCCAAGGACACACATCTTGGCAAATATCACAACCAAACATCCAATCGTTAAATTGGCCTTTAAATTCTGTGGGAATATTTTCTTTTAATTCAATGGTGAAATAGGAAATACATTTGCTGCCATCTACCACATAAGGTTCTGTAATAGCTTGTGTAGGGCAAGCGTCAATGCATTTGGTACAGGAACCACAATGATCGGTTGTAATAGAATCATACTCTAATTCTAAATCGATGATGAGTTCAGCAATAAAATGAAACGAACCGGATTTTTGGGTTAATAGCAAGGTGTGTTTGCCTACCCATCCTAATCCTGATTTGGCGGCCCAAGCTTTATCTAAAACGGGTGCCGAATCTACAAAAGCACGGCCATCTACTTCGCCAATTTCCTCTTGAATAAAATGCAATAAAGATTTTAATTTATCTTTTATTATGAAGTGATAATCGGTGCCATAGGCATATTTTGATATTTTATAGGTATCATCATTTTGAAATTCAGATGGATAATAATTCAATAACAAGGAAACCACACTTTTAGAGCCTTCTACTAATTTTGTAGGATCTAGGCGTTTATCAAAATGGTTTTCCATGTAGGACATTTCACCATTCATATTCTTGTTTAGCCAATTCTCCAACCTTGGCGCTTCTTCTTCTAAAAATTGCGCTTTACTAATACCACAAGATAAAAAACCGAGTCGTTTGGCTTCTGTTTTAATCATTGCCGTATATTTTGATCTATTGTCGATCATTAGCTACGTTTCTGAAACGTTAAAAAAGCATTTTTAGGCTTTAAAGTTATAAGCGGTGTAATATCTATTTCCTGAAAATTAGGTGAAACTTTATAAATTGACACTAATTCGGAAATGGCTATTATCATTTCAAACATAGCAAAATTATTCCCGATGCATTTTCGTGGGCCAGCGCCAAAAGGAAAATATTGGGATGAGAATTTTCGGCTACCTTCATTAAAACGTTCGGGCATAAAGTTATTAGGTTTTTCCCATAATTTTTCATGACGATGCATTTCATAAACCGAAAACAATAGATTGGAGCCCGCTTCATAATCTAAATTATTGAAAGTGTCCGGTTCAATGTTCACCCGATCTATGAAATAAACGGGTGGAAATAGTCGCATGCTTTCTTCTATAACTTGCTGACAGATTTTAGATTTAGAAACCAAATCCATTAAATTGGTAGTTTCCTTTTGGATTACGAGACGCTCATTATAAATTTTCTCCTGCCATTCCGGATTTAAAGCCAATAATTGTGCGGTAAATGTGAGCGCATTGGAGGTGGTTTCATGTCCAGCTGTAAAAAGAATTAAAATTTCATCTATTAATTGCTCTTCTTCCATAAATGAACCATCATCGTATTTGGCATCTAAAAGCATATCCAATAAATCGTTTTCTTTAATTAGGGAGGCGCGACGTTCATTTACAATCCGTATTAAAATCTGACGGGCTTCTTGAGTTAACTCCAAGGTTTTACCTATTTCTCCGCCATATTTGAACCACCAACCTAAATAGGGTTGGCGTAACTCTTTAACCAGCATTTTTTGAGCTGTTTCGGTAATATGTTGCAGTCTGTTAATATCATCTTGATTGGCAGCACTACTGAAAAGAGATTTTACCACGGTTTGAAAAGCCAAATCGTTTAGAATGGGGAATATATCAATAGTCTTTTCAGGTGTGATTTTTTTATATTCTGAAACAATGGCATCTTTTATACTGTCTAAAAGATTTTCTAATTGTTTTTTATGAAAAGCGGGTTGAATCAATTTTCGCTGTTTTTTCCAATGTTCACCTTCAGCTGTTAATAAACCGCGACCCACATATTTGACTAAATCTACCGTTTGAATTTTAGATTTCTTATAATTCTTCTGATTGGTTTGAAGTACATATTCAGCAAAAGCGGCATCCCGACTAAAAACCACACTATTTTTAAAGCCTATTTTTAATTTGAACACATCGCCTTTCTCTTCAAAATTTTTATGATGAAACGGTAAGGGGTTTTTAAGAATCTCTAAAGTATGCTTCAAAAATTTAATTAAAGGAACGGACGGTATGGTGTTTTGAGTTTTCAAATTTGGGATATTAGATATTTCATATTAATTATAACATACCTCAATGCAATCAGTTAAAATAAGCCTCCATGAGTTGGACCTTTAACACGACCTAAATGTTTATAAGCTTGTTCCGTAACTTCACGACCGCGTGGCGTTCGCATGATAAAACCTTGCTGAATTAAAAATGGTTCATACACTTCTTCAATCGTTTCGGCACTTTCACTTACAGCTGTTGCCAAGGTTGTAATTCCAACTGGGCCACCTTTAAATTTATCAATAATAGTGGTTAAAATCTTATTGTCCATTTCATCAAGACCGTGTGCATCCACATTTAAAGCTTCTAATGCAAAACGGGCTATTTTAATATCAATGCTTCCATTGCCTTTTATTTGTGCAAAATCGCGAACCCGACGCAATAACGCATTGGCAATACGTGGTGTTCCTCTACTTCTACCAGCTATTTCCACTGCTGCCTCCATAGAAATTGGTACATTTAAAATAGTCCCACTTCGTTGTACAATGGTGGTTAATAATTCGGTGTTATAATACTGCAGTCGGCTTTGGATTCCAAAACGTGCACGCATAGGTGCTGTTAGTAATCCAGAACGTGTTGTTGCACCAATTAGGGTGAATGGATTTAGATTTATCTGAACGGTTCTGGCATTTGGTCCCGACTCAATCATGATATCTATTTTATAGTCTTCCATGGCGGAGTACAAATACTCCTCCACAATAGGACTTAATCTATGAATTTCATCAATAAAAAGCACGTCACGCTCATCTAGATTTGTAAGCAGTCCAGCTAAATCTCCTGGTTTATCTAAAACAGGACCAGACGTGACTTTAATACTTACACCCAATTCACTAGCTAAAATATGTGCCAAGGTGGTTTTACCTAAACCTGGAGGTCCATGAAACAAGGTATGATCTAATGCTTCTTCGCGACCATTAGCAGCCTGTACAAATATTTTAAGATTTTCCAACACCTGATCTTGACCTGTAAAATCATCAAAGGATAAGGGTCTTAACTTTTTTTCAACGTCAACTTCTTCTGGCGTGAAATTTTCGTTTGTCGGATCTAGGTTTTCGTTCATGTTTACTTCCCATGAAATTGGGAATCCTTTTATTTAATTCGATTTAAAAGCAAATTCGAATATTTTACGTAACTATAAGATTGCATTAAATAGCTTAAACAAATATAACAAAAAGCCTCTCCAATTTAATGGAAAGGCTTTAGTCTTTTAAATCTCTTTTAAGTATGCTTTTGTTGTGCATAAATGGATTAATAAAAAAGCCTTTCTTTTAACAGAAAGGCTTTAGTCTTTTGAATGTCTTTTATAAGATCCATTTTTGCAAAGGGATTTGTTTAGTGATGTAACTCTTCTTCACCTTCTTTTAACGGAACGTTTTGTGGTACAAAATCCGTATCATGACCTGGTTTACTATAATCATAAGACCAGCGGTATACATGAGGAATAGCACCTGGCCAGTTCCCATGTAAATGTTCAACTGGAGTTGTCCACTCTAAAGTAGTCGATCTCCAAGGGTTTTGAACAGCTTTCTTACCATAAAACATACTAGCAAAGAAGTTGTATAAATATATAATTTGTACGGCACCACCAATTATAGCAAAGATGGTTATAACAACATTCACGTTTGCTAAATCATCAAATAATGGGAAACTTGAGTTAGAATAATAACGTCTTGGTAAACCTGCCATTCCAATAAAGTGCATTGGGAAAAACACCCCATAAGCACTAATTGCGGTTATCCAGAAATGAATATAACCCATTTTCTTATTTAACATGCGTCCAAACATTTTTGGATACCAGTGATAAATACCAGCAAACATACCATAAAGAGCAGATATACCCATTACTAGGTGGAAATGCGCAATTACGAAGTACGTATCATGTACGTTAATATCTAAAGCACTATCTCCTAAAATAATTCCTGTTAAACCACCTGTAATAAAGGTAGAAACGAAACCTATAGAAAACAACATAGCCGGATTCATTTGAATATTACCGCGCCAAAGGGTTGTTATCCAGTTAAAGGCTTTTACAGCCGAAGGAATTGCAATTAATAGCGTTGTAAATGTAAATACTGATCCTAAAAATGGATTCATTCCAGATACAAACATATGGTGACCCCAAACAATTGTAGATAAGAATGCAATAGCCAAAATAGAAGCAATCATGGCTCGGTAACCAAAAATAGGTTTACGCGAGTTGGTAGCCATAATTTCGGATACTAATCCCATAGCAGGCAGAATTACAATATAAACCTCAGGGTGACCAAGGAACCAAAATAAATGTTCGAATAATACCGGTGAACCACCTTGATAGTGTAATACTTCACCTTGAATAAAAATATCCGATAAGAAGAATGATGTTCCAAAACTTCTATCCATTATTAATAATAAAGCTGCTGATAATAGCACCGGAAACGAAACCAAACCAATAATAGCCGTTACAAAGAAGGCCCAAATTGTTAATGGCAAACGCGTCATAGACATACCTTTAGTACGTAAGTTAATAACTGTAACCACGTAATTTAAAGACCCTAACAATGAGGATGCAATGAAGATAGCCATAGAAACTAACCAAATAGTCATACCCAATCCTGAACCACCTTGAGCCATTGGTAAGGCTGATAATGGCGGATAGATTGTCCAACCAGCTGCTGCAGGTCCTGCCTCTACGAATAAAGAACATACCATTAAAATACTAGATAGGAAGAATAACCAATAAGATACCATGTTTAAAAATCCTGATGCCATATCTCGTGCACCAATTTGCAATGGAATTAAAAGGTTGCTAAACGTACCACTTAAACCAGCTGTTAAAACAAAGAATACCATGATAGTACCATGGATTGTTACTAATGCTAAATAAATATCAGCATCCATAACACCACCTGGAGCCCATTTTCCTAATAGAGCTTCAAATAATATATTCGGTTCTTCTGGCCAAGCAATTTGAATACGGAACATGATAGACATTAAAACACCTATAATTCCCATAAGCGTACCTGTAATAAGGTATTGCTTAGCAATCATTTTATGGTCTTGACTAAATATGTATTTAGTCATGAATGTTTCCTTAGGATGATGTCCGTGATCGTCGTCGTGAGCGTGAATATCTGCGTGTGTTGACATAATCTTCTATATACTTTTTTTAAAAACCGTTTTTATTTACTTAATTAAAGAATCTTTAAATTCTTTTTGTTCCGCAATCCAAGCATCATACTCCTCTTGAGTTTCAACTATGATCTTCATTTGCATGTTGTAATGAGATTTTCCACAAATTTTATTACACAATACAAGAAAATCAAATTCATAGGGATCAAGTGCCGCTTCACCTTTGGCTGCTAGCTCTATACTTTTCTCCTCACGGATATTGTTAATATTATCCACCTTTTCAATTATTTCAGGTGTCAATCTCATATCAGCTGTGGTGATAACTGGCGTAAATCCAAACTGGGTTATCATCCCTGGAACACAGTTCATTTGCGCTCTAAAGTGAGGCATGTAAGCGGAATGTAATACGTCTTGTGAACGCATTTTAATTAAAACCGGTTTTCCTACTGGTAAATGTAACTCTGTTACAATAATATCATCTTGCGCATTAGGATCTGCTTCATCAACACCTAAAATGTTAGCTTTGTCTATATCTATTAAACGTACGTTGGCTTTCCCTAATGTATTATCATTTCCACCGTAGCGTACCTTCCAGTTGAATTGTTGCGCATATAATTCTACTATTAATGGATCATCATCTTCACTGACATTCATAATGCTTGTCCATGTGAATAAACCATAAATTATTAAACCTGATAAAACGATTACTGGAATTATTGTCCAAATTGCTTCCAGGGTATTATTATCTGCATAGTACAATGCTTTTTTACCTTTTTCACCACGATATTTGTAGGCAAAGAAATGTAATAAGAATTGCGTAATAGTCTGAACTACGAAAATAACGATCATAGAGATCATCATTAAATTATCTACTTCAGAACCATGTTCTGATGCCGCATTGGACATCAAAGGTAAATCACCCCATAATACAAAACATAAGATGGTTAGTACATAAATGAAGATTAAAAAACCTAACATTAAATATGCATTTATCTTGTTGTCTTTATCATTTGCTACCTGGTCATCTGAAACACCTACTTGTGCTAGATCAAATATTTTCACCATTTGCCAAATGGCAATAGCAACAAAAAGAACTATTATAATTGTTAAAAAAGCTGTCATTGTCTCTTCTCTACTTTAATTAATTTTTAATAATGGAAATCTTCACTTTCTTTAATAAACGGATTTCCTTTGGCTAATAATGGTGCTTTTGTTAATGATGTAAATACCACCATGATAAACAGACCAGCAAACAATAATATAGCGCCAATTTCAGGGATTCCAATAAACCATCTATCTCCTACTGTTGCAGGCATAATCATAACAAACACATCAATATAATGTCCTCCTAGTACAACTAAACCTGCCATAATGATAAACCAAGGCAGTCGTTTATAATCACTATTCATTAAAAGTAAAAACGGGAATACAAAGTTTAAAACTACCATACCTAAAAATGGTAATTGATAATCTTGAAAACGTGTTACGAAGTAAGTTACCTCTTCCGGTATGTTTGAGTACCAAATAAGCATGAATTGTGAAAACCACAAATAAGCCCAGAAAATACTCATACCAAACATAAACTTAGCTAAATCGTGAATATGACTATCATTAACAAATGTTAAGAATCCTCTTGACTTTAAGTAAACTGAGATTAATGCAATTACGGTAATACCACTTACAAACATACTTGAAAATACGTACCATCCAAATAATGTACTAAACCAGTGTGGATCTACACTCATAATCCAATCCCAAGACATAATAGACTCGGTATAGATGTAAAATACTAGAAAAGCAGCTGCAATTCTAAATGATTTCTTAAAGTTACGATTATCGTTAATATCTGCGTTATCTTGTGCTATTGAGAATTTACGAGCGAAATGTCTATATAAACTCCATCCTGCAATAAAAATTAAACCTCTTATAATAAACCAAGGTAAGTTTAAGTAGCTTTCTTTATTTTGAATTAATTTATCATTGGCAACAACTTCTGGATCCATCCATACAAATAAGTTATAATGACCAATAGTACCTGAAGCTACAGCAATACCCAAAACAATTAAACCACCTGGTAATACATAAGCTGTAATACCTTCCATAACTCTAAATAGAACTGGTGACCAACCTGCTTGTGATGCAAACTGAATGGCATAGAATGCTAAAACACCTAATGCTATCATGAAAAAGAAAAATGCAGCAACATAAATGGCGGACCAAGGTCTATTAGCCAATTGGTGTTGTACATGCTCTACATGTTCTTTATGTTCATCTACATGCGCTTCTCCTGTTTCAGTAAGAGCCGCATTTTCAGCCGTCATATCATGTGTTGTTGCAACATCATGTGATGCTTCTTCTCCGTGTCCACCACCGTGTGATGCTTCAGTAGCAAGCATGGTTTCAACGTCTTCAAAAGATTTATGAGATGTCATAAAACCATAAACAACACCTAATGCTCCAATTATAATCAGTGCAATAGAGAATGTCTTTAATCTATTCGAGAATGTGTACATATCTATATATAATCTTTATCTATCTTATTTTTCTAAATCAGCTTTCAGCTCCATAACATAAGCTACTACTTGCCAACGCTCTTCTTCGTTCAATTGGTTTGCATAAGAACCCATAGCATTTTTACCATAATAAATAGTATGATAAGTACTTCCGGAAGTAATTGCTCTTCCAACATCCGAATAACTAGGAATACCAAGAATTTTTTCGCGCTTTACTAAATTTCCTTGCCCATCACCTTTTGGTCCATGACAAATAGCACAGTAAATGTTATATAATTCTTTTCCTCTCATGCCATCAAATTGCAGAGAATCCAAAGGATTTGTCAAGTTTGCTTTCGCTTCGTTATATCCGTCTAAACTATCATCTATATCAAAAGGTAAATACCCTCGTGAAATTGATCCTTCAGCTGGAAGTTGAGCTTCTATACCATTTCTAAAAGCGCTTGATTCAGAATAGGTATCATAACCAACGTCTTCATACATATTTGGCATGTATTCATAGTTTCGACTTCCTTGTTTACTACAAGAAACAATCGTTACTAATACTAATGCTATAATTGCTGTTTTTATTAAGGCCTTCATATTAATGTGCTTCTACTTTTTCAACAATATTAATTTCTACTGCACCAGTTTCTTTTAGTAAATTTTCTAATTCAAATTGATTATTATGAATAGCAATTTCCATTAAGAAATGATCATCTGTCGTTCTTACATCCGGGTTTTCAGCTGTTTTAAATGGCCATAATCTACTACGTAAGTAAAAAGTTATTACCATTAAATGAGCTGCAAAAAATACCGTTAATTCGAACATAATTGGTATAAACGCTGGCATGTTTTCTATATAACTAAAGCTTGGTTTACCACCAATATCTTGTGGCCAGTCCTCAATCATAATATAGTTCATCATAACAATTGAAACAACTAAACCAATACAACCATAAATAAAGGATGTAATAGCCAAACGTGTTGGTTCTAATCCCATTGCTTTATCTAGTCCATGAACCGGAAAAGGCGTAAAAACTTCCTCGATATGATACTTTTCAGCTTTAACTCTTTTAACAGCCGACATTAAAACGTCGTCATCTGTATAAAAAGCGTGAATTACTTTTGATGTTTCCATTATCTACGCTTCGTTTATTAGTTGGTTAGCTTGTCCAGACCAGTCATCACGTTCAGCTCTTCCTGGGAATGAACCGGTAATTTCGTCTAACAAGTCATATTCTATTTTCGTCATTCTACTAACTTGTAGAAAAGTATAAATACCAATGCCATTTAAAACATCTTCCATTTTTGGTCCAATACCATTAATTTTCTGAAGATCGTCCGCCGTTTGGATTGTCGGATCAAATGCACCAATATTTAATAATAGACTATTTGTTTTTTCAATATGGTCTACAGTGGGAGTTGTTTTTAGAACTGCTGGATTTACAACCACACCAGATGTTCTAGTATCTGCTCCTGTTCCTGCAAGACTTTCACCACGTTCTCTTATATTTTTGTATCGTTCTCCTGAAGATTTTAAAATCGTTTTAATCTCCGCTTGAGCAATTACTGGGAATGTTCTTGCATATAAAAGGAATAATACAAAGAAGAATCCAATGGTTCCAATAAAAATACCGATATCTACAAATGTTGGTGAGAACATAGTCCAAGATGATGGTAAGTAATCACGGTGTAAAGATGTTACGATAATTACAAAACGCTCAAACCACATTCCAATGTTTACAATGATGGATATAAAGAAAGAGAACATAATACTTGTTCGCAATTTTTTAAACCACATAAATTGCGGTGAAAAAACGTTAAAACTCATCATACATAAGTAAGCCCACCAATAAGGTCCGGTTGCTCTGTTTAAGAATGCGTATTGTTCATATTCTACTCCTGAATACCAAGCTACAAATAACTCGGTGATATATGCAACACCAACAATAGATCCCGTGATCATTATAACGATGTTCATTAATTCAATATGTTGAACTGTGATATAATCCTCTAAACTACATACTTTACGCATGATAATTAACAAGGTATTCACCATTGCAAATCCAGAGAAAACTGCACCAGCAACAAAGTATGGAGGGAAAATGGTGGTGTGCCATCCTGG
Organism: Bizionia myxarmorum; assembly: GCF_008086205.1. Taxonomy (GTDB): domain Bacteria; phylum Bacteroidota; class Bacteroidia; order Flavobacteriales; family Flavobacteriaceae; genus Algorimicrobium; species Algorimicrobium myxarmorum. The sequence continues at coordinate 229,899 of NZ_VSKK01000001.1, forward strand.
TATAACCGAGGTAGCGAAATCAAAAGATACAATAGTATGTACAGAAAGTACTAATGGCGTTGCTAAACCTGCAAGTACCAAAGATACTTCTTCAAAACGTTGCCAATCTTTAGCACGACCAGACCAACCAAAACTTACTAAAGAATAAATTTTCTTTTGGAAAGGTTTCACTGCTCTATCTCGAAGCATAGCAAAATCAGGTAATAAACCAGTCCACCAGAAAACTAATGACACCGATAAATAAGTTGAAATTGCAAATACATCCCAAAGTAAAGGAGAGTTAAAGTTAACCCATAAAGAACCAAATTGGTTTGGAATTGGTAATACCCAATACGCCAACCATGGACGACCCATGTGGATAATTGGAAACAAACCTGCTTGCACAACCGCAAAAATAGTCATGGCTTCAGCCGATCGGTTAATTGCCATTCTCCATTTTTGACGGAACAGTAAAAGTACCGCGGAAATTAATGTTCCTGCGTGACCAATACCAACCCACCAAACGAAGTTAGTAATATCCCAAGCCCAACCTACGGTTTTATTCAAACCCCAAGTTCCAATACCTGTTGAAACTGTATAAATTATACACCCTACTCCCCAAAGGAAAGCTAGAAGTGCGATAGAAAATACAATCCACCAAGATTTATTTGCTTTACCCTCTACAGGCCTTGCCACATCAACAGTAACGTCGTGATATGATTTTTCCCCTATAACTAAAGGTCTTCTAATAGGTGCTTCGTAATGAGACGCCATAATCCTTTTATAATTATTTTCTTAATTCGTTTTATTATGCTTCGGTTGTATTTCTCACTTTTGTATGATACATCACATTAGGTTTTGTCCCAATATGCTCTAACAAGTGATACATACGATTATCTTCTTTAAGTTTTGCAACTTGACTTTCTTTATCGTTGATGTCTCCGAAAACCATAGCACCGGTTCCACATGCGGCAGAACAAGCGGTTTGGAATTCACCGTCTTTAATAACACGACCATCGCGTTTGGCATCTAAAATTGTTTTCTGTGTTTTTTGGATACACATAGAACATTTCTCCATAACACCACGTGAACGTACTGTAACATCAGGGTTTAATACCATACGACCTAAATCATCATTCATATAGTAATCAAACTCATCATTCTTATTATATAAGAACCAGTTGAAACGACGTACTTTATAAGGACAGTTATTGGCGCAATAACGTGTTCCAACACAACGGTTATAAGCCATGTGGTTTTGTCCTTGTCGACCATGAGAAGTTGCTGCAACTGGGCAAACAGTTTCACAAGGTGCGTGATTACAATGCTGACACATTACTGGTTGAAAAGCAACTTGCGGGTTTGCCGCTGCTGTTTCCATTTCATCCAATGCATCAATAATTGCTAATCCTGTAGTGCCTTCTTTTTTATCAATATCACCTTTGAAGGTATCTTCAGAAGAATAATATCTATCAATACGCAACCAGTGCATATCACGACTCTTACGTATTTCTTCTTTACCAACAACAGGTACGTTGTTTTCTGCGTGACAAGCTATTACACAAGCACCACAACCTGTACATGAATTTAAATCAACAGACAAGTTGAAATGATGACCGATTGAACGATCAAAACTGTCCCATAAATCTACTTCTGGTGAGGTAACAGGTGTTGCCTTGTGGTTTAAAGAAACCATAGGCATAATATTCCAATACTTTTTGTCTGTAGTATTGAATATTTCTAAAGTCGTTTCTTTAATAATATCTCCACGACCCATTAATGTATTATGAAGTTGTACGGAAGCAAACTCATGTTCACCACCCACAACTGTAATTGACACATTACTTTGTGCTGTGTTAAAATCTGCATATAAAGGATAGGCATTAACACCTGTACGCATTTCTTCTTTTAATCCAGCTCTACGACCAAATCCAAAGGCTAAACCAACAGATCCTTTTGCTTGACCTGGTTGAATAATTACCGGAGCAGACATAGTAACACCGTTTACAGTAATTTCAACAATACTACCATTTAAGCCACCATCAGATTCATGCCAGTTTTTAATACCTAATTCTTTAGCATCTGCTTGAGCAACGGTAAGGTAGTTATCCCAAGTAGTTCTAGTAATAGGATCTGGTAATTCTTGTAACCAAGGGTTGTTAGCATGTTGCCCATCTCCCATTGATACTTTTGAATATAAAGCTAGTTCGAAACCGTTAGATCCAGAAGTTGCTCCTAATAGTCTAGCTGCATCACCACCAGAAACTGCAACAGGTACTGACATTTCAGTTGCCATTGTAGTTGTAGTCGTTTGCGTAGCATTATTATCTTTTTCTTTTAATCCAACACCTTCCGCAACGTCTTCAATAATACCGCCTACCCAAGTTTTCTTGTCTTTTTCAATGGTTGTTGTAGTTGTTGTCGTTGTTGATGCCATTCCCATGGAAGAAGCACCCGAAACAAATACACCATCATGTAAAGCTTGGCTGAAAGATGATCCACCTAAAATACCTGAATTCCAAGTTTCTTTTACGTAATCATGGTACGACATATCGTTATCAGACCATTTTAATAAAGACTCTTGAAACTGACGTGTATCAAATAATGGACGGATTGTAGGTTGCATTAAGGCGAAATGACCTTTTTTAAACTCTACATCACCCCATGATTCTAAATAATGTGGTACCGCAGCTTGATATTCGGTTTCTAATGCTGTTTCATCTGCTTTCAAGGTAAATGCAACTGATACATTAGTTTGTTTTAAACCTTCAGAAAATTCTCCAGCATTTGGTAATGTATAAAGTGGATTAACACCACTCATAATGATAGCACCTACTTTACCTGCATTCATATCAGCAATTAAAGTGGTTACGGCTTTATCATTTCCTTGTCTTATTTTAATAGGTGTTTTTGTATCAAATGCTTGACTATTTAAGTGCGCATTAATTGATAAAACCACCGTTTGAGCATTCACATCTTGAATACCCGTTACAACAACACCTTTACTTCCAGCTCTCTTCAATTCAGAAGCAGCATTTTGAACGGCATCATCAATATATTTTGGTAATTCACCAGAAACGGCGCCACCAACTACATAACTATATAATTTAGCTAAAGCTATTTTTTGTTGACTTGGTGTTAAAGAAACACGCTTATCAGCATTTGCTCCAGTTAATGACATATTAGATTCAAACTGAATATGGCGCGACATTTTTCCGTTAGTAGGAACTTTATTTTTAGAATAACCAACATCAAATCCGCCACCTTGCCAATCTCCTAAAAAGTCGGCACCAACAGAAACAATAGTCATAGCTTTCGAGAAATCGTAATTCACTAAACCACGTTCTCCGTAATTCGCTTCAAAAGCATCTAATGCAGCAGATTCCGAAATCGCATCATATTGAACATGACGTACATTTCCGAACTTCGCTGTAAATTCTGCAATTGCTTTAGTTGTTGTTGGACTTGCATATGTTTGCGTTAACAAAACAATAGCTTTACCCGAAGCTTTAACTTCAGCTAATTTCTGTCCGACTTCAGCATCCAATTCACTCCAAGAAATGGGCTCGCCTGCTCTCATTGGGCCTTGAATTCTCATACTATCGTATAAGCCCAAAACAGAAGCATTAACCCTAGCATTTGCATGCCCATTGGTAGTTGCTAAAGCGTTATTTTCAATTTTAATTGGACGACCTTCACGAGTTTTTACTAAAATAGACGCATAGTCATATCCATCGGCAACCGTTGTTGCATAGTAGTTTGCAACACCTGGAATAATTTCTTCCGGCTGCACTACGTAAGGGATAGACTTAATTACTGGTCCTTCACAAGCAGCTAAAGATGCTGCAGCTGTACTAAAACCAACATATTTTAAGAAATCACGACGTGTTGTTTTAGAGTTTTCTAACGATTCTTTATTACCTAAAAAATCATCTGTAGGAATCTCTTCAACAAATTCTTTTTGTTTTAGCGTCTCAACAATTGAGCTATTCTCGTTTAGCTCTTCAACACTTTTCCAGTATTTCTTGTTTGATGACATATTATATAATTGAATTACTTCTTATTAATTATTTTATAGTTTTAAATCCCTTTAAAAGATTTCTGCTTTGGTTGAAATTACTAAAATTTGTTTTAGTAATGACACTTACCGCATTCTAATCCACCCATTTGAGCAGCAGTTAGCTTATCTACACCATACTTTTTAGATAATTCTTCGTGAATTTTCGTGTAGTAGGCGTTATCTTCCACTTTAACATTGGTCTCGCGGTGACAGTTAATACACCACCCCATTGTAAGTGGCGCATGTTGATACATAATCTCCATTTCTTCCACTGGACCGTGACATGTTTGACATTCTATACCTGCAACAGATACGTGTTGCGAGTGATTAAAGTATGCGAAATCTGGCAAATTGTGAATACGAACCCATTTTACTGGTTGCGTTTCACCTGTATATTTTTGTTCCTCATCATCCCAACCTGCAGCGGCATAAAGCTTCTTAATTTCACCATCGTAAAATTCTTTGCTATATTCTGCTGTTGCTGTTTCCGGAGAAACTTCGTAAATTGATTTATGACAGTTCATACAAACATTCAAGGAAGGAATTCCTGATGCTTTACTTACTCGTGCAGATGAGTGACAGTATTTACAATCGATACCGTTATCACCAGCATGAATTTTATGAGAATAATGAATTGGCTGAACTGGTTGGTAACCTTGGTCAACACCTACTTGCATAAAGTAACCGTAAACGAAGAATGCACTAGCTAGTAGCAAAATGATTACAGAAACCAATACTAAAAATTGGTTTTGAATAAAGGCTTTCCAAATTGGCGTTCCTTTAGTTTCAGAAATATCAACACCTTTAGCTTCTGCAAAACGCTTTAATGTTTGTCTTACTAAAATAAGCGCCATTGCTAATAAAGCAAATAGGACCGCAAGCGCGCCTAAAATAACTTTATTGGACATGTTTCCGCCGTCTGATTCACCACCTTGAGCAACAGCCACAACTGCATCGCCAGCTGGAGCAGCAGGAGCTTCTTCAGCCGTATAGGCTAATATATCGCTAATGTCTTGATCAGATAATTGTGGGTACGCCGTCATGGCTGCACCGCCATACTCGTTGAATACTTTATTAGCATACGCATCGCCAGCCTTAATTAAACCTGAACTATTACGTATCCAGGCATTTAGCCACTCTCTATCGAGACCTTCCGTTTCTGCAAGACGACTTTCCACATTGCGAAGCGCTGGTCCCGTCATCTTCTTATCTAATTTATGACAAGCAGCACAGTTGGCATTAAATAAAGATTTACCGTTTGCTGAATCACCTTCTTGAGCTGAAAGTGACGTTGAAAATGCTAATAAAATAACTAAACTTAAACGTAAAATGTTTTTGCCTAATTTTCGGTGATTCACCTGTTTCATATTATTGGTTGAATTAACTTCTAAACTTTGGTATGATTTTTTCAATTAACAAAAGAAAAAAATACAATAATAAAATCTCTCGCAAAAGTAACATATAAAGTCGATTTTAGAAATGTTACAGAACTGTTAATTGCTAATTTAGAGATATTCTAAATAATAAAACAAAGTACCTTTGAGTTATAATGATTTACATTTGACCAAATACTATTGAAAATGAATTTATTGAACCATTCTTCCAAACCCTTATTAACATTAAGCCTAGTGTTTAGCTTCACTTTAATTTATGCGCAACAAGGTAATGTTAGCATTAATCAACCATCAGAATTGAATAAATTACTAACTATTAAGAAGGAAATGAACGTTTCTGGTAGTGATTCTGATCGGTATAAAATTCAAATTTACTCGGGTGATCGCTCTGGAGCGAACGCCACTATGGCTAAATATAACCAATCTCCATATACATGGAATATAATTGACGTTTATGAACCGCCCAATTATAAAGTATGGTTAGGCAGTTTCAGAAGTCGCTTGGAAGTTGATAGAGCACTTGTACACGTTAAGAAAGACTTTCCTAACGCTTTTAGATTAAAACCTAAAAGAAAGAACTAAAATAAAATACTACATCTCTTAAAGTAAAGCTATTTACCCTTATTTTTTTAAACTGGCATGAAAATAGCTTTCACATGATCCTTAAGTACCAATCTATATTAAAAAACAAAGTACTTTAATTTATAATCTTTTACTTTTGCATCAAATACTATTAAAAATGACATTATTGAACACATATTCCAAAGCCATACTAACGTTGAGCCTCTCTTTTAGTATTAATTTCTTTTATGGACAACAAGGTGTTGTTACTATTAATCAAGCACCAGAATTGAAGGCTTTATTAGCCATTAAAAAAGAAATGAATGTTTCTGATAGCGATTCTGATCGTTATAAAATTCAAATTTACTCGGGCGATCGTTCAGGTGCAGAACGTGCCAAAGCTAGTTTTGATGCGAGTTATGAAAAGATTCCTTCTCTATTAGTTTATGAAACGCCAAACTATAAAGTATGGGCCGGAAACTTTAGAAGTCGTTTAGAAGCCGATAGAGCATTGCTAAAAATAAAAAAAGAGTTTAGTGATTCCTTCCGATTTAAACCAAAAAGAAAAGAAAGAAAATAGGTTAAATACCCAATCATTCAAATAATAAAAGAGCGCCCTTTGGCGCTCTTTTTTATTCAATAATTATTTTTTTTATTACTTCCCGGTTTTCAATTTCAAATTTAACAAAGTAGAGTCCTGCATTAATATTTGAAACATCTATTTCAGTACTATTACTTGTATTAAGCACTAATTTACCAAGAACATCGTACAGTACCACATTGTTTATATGGATATTGGGATGGGTAATATGTAGCTTGTTTTTTACTGGATTAGGATATATACTAATTTGATTCCCTATTTGAAAATTACTTATTCCTAAAGTTGTGTCTTGAACATCTCCTGTTAAACTAGTAATTGCACCACACAGAGATTGCGTAACTAAAATTTCTTCAACCCATGTACCTAAAATTAAACTTGGTGGATTTGGAGAGGAAGCTTCTGTATTATAATACAAAACGTAGGTATTTAAAAAAGTACCATCTCCATCATCTGCTAAAATTTCCCAACGACTGCTAATCTGATTCCAAGCAATATGAAATTCACAATTCCCAATTCCACCACATGGCGAATTTTCGTCTACAGGATTTGTTTCAAAAGTGTTCCTTCCTGTTGCATCTAATGCTTTTTGATTAAATGTATAGTTTTGGTTTTCTATTAATGGATGGCATGCATTAAGCGTTATTGTTTGTGCTAATAAGTTAGTGCCAACAAAAATAAAACCTATTATTAAAACAAGATTTATATTTTTCATAATAAATCTAGTTTCTTTGTGGAAAGAGACCACTAACGCAGATAACATATCTAAGTGTAACATAAGGTTGCATGTTATTTACAGCAGTACCATTTCCTGTATTACCTACCATTGCAGGATTCATTGTAGTTGTTGTGCCTGTCGTAGCATATTCTTGATCCAGTAATTTGGTTCCTGCAGGAAAGTTATTTGTAGGTGAAGAACTATCACCATCTTCAGTCACTGCGTTTACTGTATGATTGTGAGCTGGTAAATTAGCAACCTCTAAAGTAGTGATTGGATAACCTGCACTACTTCCTTGGATATAGCTTGGTAATCCTGGCCCATTTCCTTGACCAATTGGCACTCGCCCTCTTAAATCTGGTAATCTAAATGTTGTCATTCCATCGCCACCATATTGAGTCCCTAATAAAGAAAACAATGCATTGTGCAGATTAATTTGCAAAAGACGTCCATCGCATTCCATCCAATAACGTTGTTCAAAATTGATTGCGGTAATTTTTATATCTCCCAAATATGCTTCTTGTGAATTTGCCGTTTTACTAAAACTTAAGCATAGCAATAAAGATAAAATGGTAATTGTTTTTTTCATGATTTAATTTTTAAAAATTGTTAATACCTTCAAATATATGATAATAAGCATATGAAAAGATTTTTAAAACAAAAAAAGCGACCAATTGGTCGCTTTTTTTTGATATACTATGAAATTTATTTTAATTTCTTCTTAACTTCTACTTCATGGTAAGCTTCTATAATATCGCCTTCTTTAAGGTCGTTGTAGTTTTTAATTTGCATACCACAATCGTAACCTTTAGCAACTTCTTTAGCATCATCTTTAAATCGTTTTAATGATGATAATTCACCTGTGTAAATCACCACGTTTTCACGAATTAAACGAATACTAGAGTTTCTGAATATTTTACCTGTTAATACCATACAACCAGCAATACTTCCAATTTTAGAAACTTTAAAGATTTCTCTAATTTCAGCAGTACCAGTAATCTCTTCTTTAAGTTCTGGAGATAACATACCTTCCATAGCATCTTTAAGATCGTTTATAGCATCATATATAATAGAATACATACGGATATCAATTTCTTCCTTATCTGCAATGCTTCTAGCATTACCCATTGGACGAACGTTAAATCCTATAATAATAGCATCAGATGCCGAGGCAAGCAACACATCACTTTCCGTAATTGGTCCAACACCTTTATGTATAATATTAACTTGAATTTCTTCAGTTGATAATTTCTGGAACGAATCCGTTAAGGCTTCTACAGAACCATCCACATCCCCTTTAAGGATTATGTTTAATTCTTGGAAATCACCTAATGCAATACGACGACCAATTTCATCTAAAGTAATATGACGTTGTGTTCTAACCGACTGTTCACGTTGTAACTGTGTACGTTTTGTAGCAATTTGTCGTGCTTCACGCTCATCATCGAAGACATTAAATTTGTCACCCGCTTGTGGTGCTCCATCTAAACCTAATATAGATACTGGCGTTGATGGACCGGCTACTTTAACCTCCTGTCCACGCTCATCTTGCATGGCTTTAATTTTACCGCTATTTCTACCAGCTAATACATAATCTCCTATTTTCAGAGTTCCTGATTGGACTAAAATAGTTGATACATAACCACGACCTTTGTCAAGGAATGCCTCAACAACGGTTCCAGCAGCACGTTTATTTGGATTCGCTTTTAGCTCTAATAATTCAGCTTCAAGCAATACTTTTTCTAATAATTCTTTAACACCTGTTCCTTGTTTTGCTGAAATATCTTGAGACTGAATTTTCCCACCCCAATCTTCAACTAAAAGGTTCATACTAGCAAGTCTTTCTTTAATCTTTTCAGGATTTGCTGTTGGTCTATCTATTTTGTTAATGGCAAAAATAATTGGCACACCCGCTGCTTGCGCATGGGAAATAGCTTCTTTAGTTTGTGGCATAATATCATCATCCGCTGCAATTACAATAATAGCGATATCCGTTACTTGGGCTCCACGAGCACGCATGGCTGTAAAGGCCTCGTGACCAGGCGTATCCAAAAATGCAATTTTTTGACCATTATCTAATTGAACACCGTAGGCGCCAATATGTTGTGTAATTCCACCTGATTCACCAGCAATAACATTTTCTTTACGAATATTATCTAATAAAGATGTTTTACCGTGATCCACATGTCCCATTACGGTAACAATTGGCGCACGCTCTACTAAATCTTCTGGTTTGTCTTCTATAACCTCTATAGCTTCTTCAATACCAGCAGTAATAAATTCAACTTCAAAGCCAAACTCATCTGCAACAATAGTTAAGGTTTCTGCATCTAGACGCTGATTCATGGTAACCATTAAACCCAATGACATACATGTAGAAATAATTTGGGTTACTTGAACATCCATCATAGTTGCCACCTCACTAACGGTAACAAATTCCGTTACTTTTAGAATTTTACTATCTGCAGCTGCAGCTTGTAAATCCTTCTCGGTTTGATCACGATGCTGATCTCTTTTATCACGACGGTATTTAGCACCTTTCCCTTTACTTGATTTCCCTTGAAGTTTCTCTAAAGTTTCACGTACTTGTTTTTGTACATCTTCTTCACTAGGTTCTTCTTTTACTAAAGTACGACGTCCTTTTCCGACGGCAGGTTTACCTTTAAAGCGTTCGTTGCCACCTCTAGCAGCTGTTCCTGGAGTTGTTGTAGTAGTTCCTGGCGCACCAACTTTACTAATACGACGACGCTTCTTTTTAGGATCTGACGCTTTTTCAACAACTTTCTTCTTCGGCTTTTTAAATTGAGATAAGTCAATTTTTTCACCAGCAATTTTTGGACCCGTAAGTTTTTGGTATTGCGTTTTTACCAGTTCTTCAACTGGCGCATCCGAAACCTTTAAATCTTCACCTTTAGGCGCTTGAACTTTAGATTCTTCACCTTTAGATGTTTCTTTTTTATCATCGTCAGCTTTTGGAGCTTCAGATTTCGGCGCATCAACTTTAGGAGTATCAGCTTTAGGTGTTTCCGCTTTAGGAGTTTCGACTTTTGGTTTATCGGCTGGTTTAGAAGATGGCGTGTCTTCTTGCTTCGCTTTAACTTCTGGTTTTTTACCCTCTTTAGCTGTTGGCGTTTCAGAAGATTTTGGTGCTGCTTCAACTTTCACCTCTGGAGTTGGCACAGCCGCTTCCTCTTTAGGTTTTTCAACTTTTTTCTTATCAGCATCCAAGTCGATTTTACCAACTTGCTTAGGTCCTGCTAGGGTTGACTTCGCCTTAACAACTTCAGCCTCTTTAGCTTTAGCTTTGGCTTCGCGGTCTGCCTTCTCTTGTTCCTTTGCCTCAATTTCACGCTCACGCTGCAACCTTATCGCCTCTTTCTCTTTTTGTTTAGCCTCATTAACTTCTTGAGATGCCATTTTTTTATTGGCATCTGTTTGAAACTCATTGGAAAGCACATCAAATGTTTCTTGAGAAATTTTCGTAGTTGGACGCTTCTCTATTTCGATGCCTTTAGAATCTAGATATTCTACAGCTCGATCTAAAGAAATGTTTAGCTCGCGTAATACTTTATTTAATCTAATTGTTTCAGCCATAAATCGCCTTTAATATAACCTAATATATGTTATTCTTCGAATTCTTCTCTAAGAATTCTAATTACTTCATTAATTGTTTCTTCCTCTAAATCAGTTCTTTTTACCAAGTCTTGAACGTCTTGTTCTAAGATGCTCTTCGCAGTATCCAAACCAACTTTACTAAATTCTTTAATAATCCAAGGTTCAATTTCATCACGGAATTCTGATAATTCCACATCTTCTTCTGCACCTTCTCTAAATACATCAATTTCATAACCAGTTAATTGACCAGCTAAACGGATGTTGTGACCACCACGTCCAATTGCTTTACTAACTTCTTCTGGTTTTAAAATAGCCTCTGCACGTTTGTTTTCTTCATCAATTTTAATAGATGTAACACGCGCTGGACTTAATGCTCTTGTAATATATAATTGTAAGTTACTAGTATAATTAATAACGTCAATGTTTTCATTTCCTAATTCACGAACAATACCGTGAATTCTTGAACCTTTCATACCTACACAAGCACCTACTGGATCAATTCTATCATCATAAGAATCAACAGCTACTTTTGCTTTTTCACCTGGAATACGTACAACTTTTTTAATGGTAATTAAACCATCAAAAACTTCTGGTATTTCTTGTTCAAACAATTTCTCTAAAAATACAGGTGCAGTTCTAGACATGATAATGGCTGGCTTATTACCTTTAAGCTCAACGCTTTCAATGATACCACGTACATTATCACCTTTTCTAAAGAAATCTGAAGGAATTTGTTTTTCTTTTGGAAGAATAATTTCATTCCCTTCATCATCTAATAAAATGACTGCTCTGTGACGGATATGATGAACTTCAGCTGTATAAATTTCGCCTATTAAATCTTTAAATTGCTTGTATATATTCGTGTTATCGTGTTCGTGTATTTTTGAAATTAAGTTTTGTCTTAACGCTAATATAGAACGACGTCCTAAATCGATTAATTTTACTTCTTCCGATACATCTTCACCAACCTCAAAATCCGGCTCAATTTTACGAGCAGCCGATAATGAAATTTCTTGGTTTGGCTCTTCTACTTCACCATCTGCAACAACAATTCTATTTCTCCATATTTCTAAATCCCCTTTATCAGGGTTTATAATAATATCAAAATTATCATCATCACCAAACTTCTTTTTAAGAGCGTTTCTAAAAACGTCTTCTAAAATCGCCATTAACGTTACACGATCGATTAATTTATCGTCTTTAAACTCCGAAAATGAGTCAATTAACGCAAGATTCTCCATATCTCTTTTGAATTAAAATTTTATCATAACTTTTGCTTCTATAATATCATGGTAGGCTATTTCTGCCTCTTTGTCCACAGTTACTTTTCCTTTACCAACTGGCTTAGGCTCTCTAGCTTTCCACTGTACGGTAATATGTGTATCGGTGGCATTTATAAGTTGTCCCTTTACCTGATCCTCTTTAGTACGAATATCTAAATCCCTACCAATATTTTTTTTGTATTGTCTGGCATGAACTAAAGGCGCTGTTGCACCTCCTGAAGCCACTTCCAAAGAATAATCATGCTCCTCTCTATCAATATTATGCTCGATAGCGCGACTAATAAATACGCAATCATCTACTGTTACACCACTATCACCGTCTATAATTATTGAAATGGAATTATCAGCCCCCATGGTAAAATCGATCAGAAATAAATCCTCTCGTTCCTCAAGCGCTTCATGCAATAATGTTTCTACTGTTTTTCTTAACATACGATTCGAAAAATTGGTATAAAAAGAGGGGACGTCAGGTCCCCTCATTTATTCTTTTTCTTACTACGCTGCAAAGATACAAAAAAATAATTGAAAACCATAATGAATGAAATATCAATTTTTATTCTTAAATTGAAGATTGAAACCTAACCTGATAAAAAAACCATCCATGAAAAAAATTCTTGTTCCAACAGACTTCTCAAATGAAGCAGAACAGGCTTTAAAAGTAGCCGCACAATTAGCAAAAAAACACGGTAGTGAAATTTACCTATTACATATGCTAGAGTTACCGCTGGACAAGGTTGATGCTTTCAGTCAGTATAGCGAATTACCCGAAGCCATGTTTTTTATGAAATTAGCGCATCAGAAATTCGCCAAAGCCATGAGTCAAGATTACTTAAAAGGCGTTACGATTCATGAAACTGTAGATTTTAATCAAACTTTTACCGGCATCACAAATACCTGTAAGGAAAATGGTATTGATTTAATTGTCATGGGATCCCATGGCGCTAATGGTTTTAAGGAAATGTTTATTGGATCCAACACGGAGAAAGTAGTCCGTACGGCTGAAGTTCCCGTATTGGTTATAAAAAATGATCATGTGAATTTTGATATAAACCACTTTGTATTTGCATCCGATTTCAATAAAGACAACAAAGGCACCTATCTTCAAGCCATTGAATTAGCGGAAGCTTTAGAAGCTAAAATTCATTTACTATTTGTTAATACCGCTAATAATTTTGTAACAACGGCTACTGCCAAAGCGCGTATTTTAGATTTTATTAAAGGAAGTACCTTTGAAAATTATACCATTTCCATTTACAATGATGAAACGGTAGAAAAAGGAATTTTGAACTTCTCTCATATTGTTGGCGCGGATTTAATAGGCATCAGCACACATGGCAGACAAGGAATTGCACATTTCTTTAATGGTAGTATTAGTGAAGATTTAGTAAATCATGCTAAACGGCCAGTAATTACTTTTAAAATTTAAAGATATATTCAGATTACATAAATAAAAAGCCTCCGCAAAACGGAGGCTTTTGTTTTTTCAATTAATTAAACGCCCAATTTTTAAACTGAAAAACTATTGAAAATAAAAAACCCCAACCATATTAATGATTAGGATTTCTACTTACTTGTTGGCCCACTAGGGCTCGAACCTAGACTCTTCGGTACCAAAAACCGACGTGTTGCCAGTTACACCATGGGCCAATCTCGTATTGAGGATGCAAATTTAATACAATTATTAATGTGGGCAAACATTTTCTGAAAAAAAATATATTTAAATACTTAACGTTTCCTTAAAAGCATGACGAATTTGATAATTATTGTTAAATTCGCCCTATCTAAAAATTGCATTACATGACAAATTTGAGTTTTAAAAAGTGGAACACCATACTAGGATGGTTCGCTTTTTTAGTCGCCTTCATCACATTCGGACTAACCGTTGAACCAACCGTAAGCTTTTGGGATGCAGGTGAATACATTTTAACGTCTGCCAAGTTACAAGTTGGCCATCCACCAGGAGCGCCACTTTTTCAAATGTTTGGAGCCTTCTTTTCCATGTTTGCTTTGGAGCCTTCACACATTGGTTTTATGTTAAATATGATGAGTGCCGTTGCAAGTGCTTTTACTATTTTATTTATGTTTTTTACCATCACACTTTTATTACAAAAGTTAATTGGTGAACCTGAAACTCTAAATAAAACGCAAAAAATCGCGATTTTAGGTAGTGCTTTAGTAGGAAGTTTAGCGTTTACCTTCACTGATTCGTTTTGGTTTAACGCTGTGGAAACGGAAGTTTATGCCATGGCAACTTTAATTATGTCCGTTTTATTTTGGCTTGGTTTACGTTGGGAACGCGAAATGTATTTGCCACGAGGCAACAGATGGCTAATTCTTATCGCTTTTATTATAGGATTATCCTTTGGAGTGCATTTTATGGGTTTATTAACTATTCCTGCCATTGGACTTATTTACTATTTCAAACATTATAAACAAATTACAGTAGCCAATTTCATCATCGCCAATGTGGTTTCGGTTGCTATTCTATTATTTATTTTCAAATTATTAGCACCAAACATTCTACGTATTTTTAGTGCTACGGAAATTTTCTTTGTCAATTCTATAGGATTACCATTTAATTCGGGGACTATTTTTGCTGGTATCGTATTGGTAGCTCTTATTTATTTTGGTTTAAAATACACGCACAACAAAAACTACAAGCACCTTAACACAGCGCTTCTTTGTGTAACTTTTGTTATTGTTGGATTTTCTTCATGGCTTATGTTGCCTATTCGTGCCAATGCCAATGTAGTTATTAACGAAAATGATCCTAGTGATGCACGTGAACTTTTAGCATACTATAATTTGGAGCAATATCCTGAAACACATTTGTTTTATGGACCACAATTTACAGATCAATATTCTGGTTTAGACGAAAATGAGCCTTATATAGATGACAAGCCTAACTATGAAAAAGATGAGAAGACGGGCAAGTACATTATTATAAACGATTGGGAAAAAGCACGTCAGAACTATAATAGTACACATGCTTCTATTTTACCACGAATGTGGAGTGGCGAAAACGCCGAAAATTATATGATTTTTTCCGGGTATTTGGATTTTCAATTGAAACCAGAATACCAAATGGAAAATGAACTGCGCGCAGCTGTTAATAATTTTAAAAATGAAGTAGCTAATGGTATGGTTGATTTTGAGGATTATCATAAATTCTTAAAACAAAATGGCCAAATTATCGATGTTCAAAAACCATCATTGGGCAGCAATATTGCCTATATGTTTGAATACCAATTGGGCTATATGTATTGGCGCTATTTTATGTGGAATTTTGTTGGAAAACAAAATGACGTTCAAGGTAAGCTGGATAATTTCAACGGAAACTGGTTAAGTGGTATGGGTTTTATTGACGAATGGCATTTAGGTTTACCCCAAACGGATTTACCGAGTGATGTTTCAGAAAACAAAGCGCGAAACACCTATTTTTTCTTACCACTTATTCTGGGTTTAATAGGCCTATTTTTCCTCTATAATAAAGACAAGAAATTATTTTGGGTTATGCTCGTGTTCTTCCTGTTTACGGGTGTAGCAATTCAAGTATACACGAACGTGCGACCATTTGAACCGCGAGAACGGGATTATTCCGTAGTGGGTTCATTCTATGTATTTGCTATATGGATTGGTTTCGGCGTATATGCTTTAATAGAAATGTTAGGCACAAAAGTAAAATCAACACTATTAGCACCTGCTGTCAGTATTCTTTGTCTAGTTTTAGTTCCAGGGATTTTGGCTGCTAACAACTGGGATGATCACGACCGTTCAGATAAATATACAGCTCGTGCCATGGCGAAAATGTATTTAGATTCCTGTGCGGAAAATGGTATTTTATTCTCCATTGGAGACAATGACACCTTTGCTTTATGGTATATGCAGGAAATTGAAGGTTACAGAACAGACGTTCGGGTTGTAAATACCAGTTTATTCCAAACGGATTGGTACATAGACCAAATGAAGCGGAAAGCGTATGATAGTGACCCAATTCCTTCTAATTTAACACATGACCAATACCGTTCTGGCACTCGTGATTATATCATGAAGAAAACCGAGTATACAGATAGCCAGGGCAGACCTCAACGCTTATTAAGCAAAGACACCTTGGATATTAAAGATTTTATGGAATTTGTAAGTAGTGATAATCCTAAAACCAAATTTAAATACATTTTGGAAATGGAAGGTCAAGATCCAAGCTACTATCCTTTACAGTTGCAAAAATCCAATTATTTTCCTGTTGAAAATATTCGAGTTCCCGTAAACAAAGCAAATGCACTTAAATATGGCATTGTTAAGGAAAAAGACGCCGATAAAATAGAGGATTTCTTATATATGAAAATTACAGATGGTGCCATTTATAAAAACCGCCTACTAATGCTTGATATTATTTCAACAAACGATTGGAAACGCCCAATTTACTTTACAGGAGGAGCTTTTGGAAATGACGATTATATTTGGATGAAAGATTATCTGCAATTAGATGGTATGGTCTACAAGTTAGTTCCTATTAAAACGGCTGTTAATAAAGCAAACCCTTTTGATATGGGTCGTGTTGACTCTGATTTTATGTACAATAAAGTTAAAAATTGGGATTGGGGAAATAGTGGAAGTCCAGATATTTACCACGATGTAGAAACGCGTAAAAACGCCATTACCTATCGTGGAAATTTAGCCCGATTAATAGAGCAATTAATCAATGAGGAGCAACCAGAAAAAGCGGAAGAAATTGCTGATATAGCTATGGAAAATATGCCTGTGGAGTATTTTGGTTATTACACACTTTTAGAACCATATATTAGTGCCTATTACGAGGTTGGCGCCGATGAAAAAGCACAAAAACTCTTTATGGAAGTGGCTAGAAAATACCAAGAAAACTTGACGTATTACAGCAAATTAGATGAAGAAAAACAGCGCCAGGTATTCGAGCAAATATATACGGATATTGAACGCTATAAAGGTTTAGTAGATGTGGTAATAACCTATGACAAGGAATTTGCCAAAACGGAAACTAAAACCTTCTCGAATTTCTTGAATTTGTTTAGTCATTTTTATGGTGGTGATGAAAAGCCTCCAGTGCAACCAGCAATTGAAGAATCACGCGAACCTGTTGATAATGATATGCCTAAAATGGATACCATTAACTTCATTCCAGAAAAATAAATAACATGGGAATTGTTCCTGTTAAAACACCCAGTATTATAAAAAAATTACTCCCAGACTTTGTTTGGGAGTTTTTTACTTCTGAAAAGGTTTTGTTTTTAACCTTTGATGATGGTCCAACACCCGAAATCACACAATGTACTTTAGATACTTTAAAACAGTTTAATGCCAAAGCCACATTTTTCTGTATCGGCACTAATATTCAAAAGCATCCGCATATTTTTCAAAGTATTCTAAAAGATGGCCACAGAATTGGCAATCATTCCAACACCCATTTAAAAGGCTGGAAAACATCTGTAAAAGACTATGTGTTGAATGTAAATTCAGCACAAGAAATTATAAATTCTGAAATTTTAAAGGCTGAAACATCCGCTCAAAAATTGAATGCTTCACCTATATTTCGTCCACCTTACGGACAAATAAAGCCAAGTCAAGGAAAAGCCTTGAAAGCTATGGGCTACACGGTTATTACTTGGAGTATTCTGTCTTTTGATTGGGATAAAGACATTTCTGGAGAAACCTGCTATTTAAATGTCATTAAAAATTCAAAACCTGGAAACATCATTGTTTTTCACGACAGCGTTAAAGCTTCAAAAAACTTAAAACATGCGCTTCCCAAAGTGCTCGCGTATTTTACTGAAAAAGGGTATGAATTTAAAACGCTACCACTTTAAACGTATTCTTGAATAATTCCAATGAGTGTGGTGGCATCTTGTTCGCCACTATGACGCCATTTCATTTCGCCATTTTTGTAGATAAATAATGTTGGCAAACCTTTAACCCGAAGTGCTTCAGCTAATTCTTTGTTTTTATCAACATCAATTTTTATAACTTTAGCTTTGTCGCCAAGTGCTGCTGCCACATCTCGCAAAACAGCATGCATAGCTGCCGACTGATCGTTAATATCCGTGAAAAAATCTAGTAATACAGGAATGTTAACATCTATAAGTTCCCCGAATTTTGACATACAATTTCAGTTTTGGTCACATGTGCTATAACAAACCTACGTAATTTTTTTTATTTTGACTAACAATCGGATAAGTCAGATGCATCATATACTTATTTTAAACGCTTTTAACGCCCTTTTTAAGCTCGATAACTGTTATTTCCGGCCAAATCCCCACGCGCCCTGGAAAAGCGTGATAACCAAAGCCACGATTTACATTTATAGTACGACCAAATTCCTGATACAACCCTGCCCATTGCTTGTAGATATATTGTGATGGACTCCATTTAAAGAACCCTGGAATTTCAATACCCATTTGTAAACCATGTGTATGGCCGCTTAAAGTTAATTGATAATTAAAATCGTCTTCTTTTACTTGAAATTCCCAATGTGATGGATCATGAGACAGTAATATTTTGAAATCTTCTTTAGAAACCTTTTCGGATGCTTTTTGCAAATCACCAGTTTGATTAAAACCTTTACCCCAATTTTCAATACCAATTAAAGCTATTTTCTGTCCATCTTTTTCAATATAGCGATGCTCATCTAATAGCAAATCGAAGCCAATTTTTGGATGAACGTCTTTAACCGCTTGAAAGTTTTTTACTTTATCTTCTGGCGTGTCCCAATCCACATAATCACCATAATCATGATTTCCTAAAACCGAAAACTTGCCATAAGGCGCATACAAGGTTTTGAATATATCAATCCAACCGTCCATTTCATCCGCTTTATTGTTTACCAAGTCGCCAGTAAACAACATCAAATCTGTTTTTTGTTCGTTTATTAAATCAACACCATATTGAACTTTTTCTTTATTAGTAAAACTGCCTGAATGAATATCAGAAATTTGAGTGATTTTAAATCCATCAAAAGCTTCCGGTAAATCATCAAAAGTGAGTTGATATTTTAGCACTTTAAAATTATAACGACCCTGAACTATGCCATAAATAAAAGATGCAAACGGAATGGCAGCCAGACCTAAAGCAATTTTAGCAACAAAGGTCCTGCGACTTTCAAAAACGGCTGTTTCGCCTGGAGAAACCCAAGAATAACCTTTTCTAAATAGGCGAAAAACATCTTCACCAAACATAAATGCTACCAAAAATAACTTCGGAATTAAAATGGTGAGCATAAAACCAGTTGCTAACTGAAATGCATTGGTTTGTCCAGCACTTCGCGGTGTTACGTAAAGAATATATAGGAAATAGGCATAAATAACTGCAGCTACAAGTATCCAAACGGCTCGAATAACCTTACTTTTCGTAAGCGCTTTTAAAGCCTGAAAGGCATAAAATTCCACCGCAAAAATAATGACTGAAAATATAATTAAGGCAATAATCCAACGAGACATAATGTTTCTTTTTTCAAGCGCTTGCAAAGATACTGCTAAAAATATCAGGCAATTTTTAAGGTGATGTTAAAGTTGAAAATCATTTAAACTAATGATTTTCAAACTATTTAAATTTTCAGCTGAAGTTTTGAATTCAATCTGTTTGGATTCATTCGGTAGCAAATCCATGTAATTGTCGGAAAAGTGTCCGCTTTCATTACAAAATAAGAACACATCTTTTTGAAGCGTTTTTGATGCTAACGTGATTATAAAACCATCTTCAGTTTTTGTAATACTTTGTTGAATACCTTTGCAAGGCAATTTTAAATCTTTCGGTTTGGCCAAATAGAAAAGTGCTTCAGAGTTTTGAAATTTTGAAACGATTACGACTTTATTTCTGTCTATTGAAATTCGGTTTAAATCAACTGAAAATTTAATGGTACTTGAATTGGGCTCCACTTTTATGGTTTCAGAGTGTTCCCAAATCAGTTTTCCTGAAAAATCCATAATTTTTATGGAAAGCATATCCGAATAGCTTTCAAAGGCATCATTAATCAGATGTATTTTTAAAGAATCATTTTTTACTTCCGAAGAAATAAGGACGTTTTCCAAACTTCGCTTTGCTTTATAATGTAGCGCTTTCCTATTTCCGAAGAAATCAATACTTGACCAGGAAACCGACGGCCAACAATCATTTAATTGCCAAAAAAGCGTTCCCATATTATACGGTTTAGCACGACGCTGGGCTTCAATGCCTTTGGTAATTCCATAAGCTTGCAGCAACTGACTCATATAAACATATGCTTCTGGAGTATTTGGAACAGGGAAATCGCGTGCCATATACGCGTCAATTAACTCAAATCCTCTAACATGTTTTTGATGATTTTTAAAGCCTTCAGAAGAAATATCCAGCGAATCATTCTGATTAATAAAGTTAATCACCTCATAACTCGGAAAACCTTGAAAGCCAAATTCACTCATAAAACGCGGTACTTGCTCATCAAAATGTTCAAAAGGAAAACCATCATGCCAAACCCACCAATCATGTGCATCACCTTGAAATTCGAATTCCGAATTCCCACGACCAAATTTTGGAGAGGTTTCCCAATAGTCCGTGTCGGTTAAACTGGCAACGGTTTCTGGCAACATAGTGTCGAAAACCTTAAGATAATTATTCCAAATCTCTGTTTTTTCAGATTCTGGTCTGCCATCTTGCCAACCCCAACGATGCCAACCTTCCGAATTTTCATTATTTCCGCACCATAAAGCTATGGATGCATGATTTCGTAAACGCTTTACATTGTCTATGGCTTCTTGTTGAATGTTCTCTAAAAATTTCGAATCGCCAGGATACATAGCACAAGCAAACATAAAATCTTGCCAAACTAGAATGCCTTTTTCATCGCATAAATCATAAAAAATCTCATTTTCGTAAATGCCGCCGCCCCAAACGCGGAGCATATTCATATTGGCGTTAACAACATCATTTAGCAACTTATTATAATGTGAATCCGTTACCTGATTTTGCAAACTATTTTGCGGAATATAATTAGCGCCTTTTGCATAAACGGGTTTGCCATTTACTTTAAAATAGAAAGATTCACCTAAACTATCCTTCTCTGTAATTAAGTCAATAGTGCGTAATCCTTTTTTAACGGAAACAGAATCTAAAATTGTTGCTCCCTTTTTTACAAGCACTTTAATAGTGTACAAATACGGGTCGCCCAAATTATGTGGCCACCAACGCTTCGGATTTTTAATATTGAATTGAATTGCCGATTTACTATTATTTGAAACAATGGAATTTAATTCGTTATTTACAAAAATATGATAGTCTAAATCTAAAGTGTCATTTCCTTGAATATCCAAATTTACTTCCAGTTTGGATAAGGAATCCTCTAAACTCAACTGTTTAATATAGATATCCTGAATTTTCAAAGTATTCCAAGCTATTAATTTAATAGGTCGCCAAATACCTGATGTATTTAATTTTGGTCCCCAATCCCAACCATATTGAAATTGGCCCTTTCTAGTAAAAATGCGATTTCCTTCGGGGAGTGAGTAGTTCAAATTGGACTTGGCTTCTTCTTCGTATTTTGTGGTGTTTTCAAAAAGAATCTTTAGGATGTTTTCCGATTTTAATAGAGATTTAACCTCAACTGTAAATTCTCTAAAAGCATTATTCGAATTTAAAATTAAGGAATCATTTAAGTAAACCGATGCATAAGTATCCAAACCTTCAAAATTGAGTTCAATATGATTTTTCTTTAAAGTTTCCGAAGTCAGATTAAAAGTGGTTTGATAGTCCCAATCCGTTTTAGAAACCCATTGAACGTCTTTTTCATTATCACCAATAAATGGATTTGGAATTTGCTGATGATCTAATAAATCTGAAAACACATTTCCTGGAACTTTAGCTGAAAACCAGTTTAAGGAGTCACTTGCTTTAAATTCCCAATAATCATGTATCAGGAATGTTTGTGGTACATCTGATTCTTTTTGGCATCCCAAAAAAAGTAAACAAACCGCTATGTAGAAAACATGTTTCATTATTTATCATAAACCAAATAGGCCGAAACCATCCAATAATTAATTTTATCGGTTTCAATAGCTTGCGCTTCAGGAATGGAAAATGTGAAGATATGATTACCAGCAGCAATATCACCAAGCTCTATAATTTCAGGAATTACATCACTTCCGGGACACCAATTAGATCTTGAATAATCGGAAGACGCAATGCGCTCCTCAATTTCTTCACCTTTCCAAGTTGCCTTTTCCATCCAAACACCGGACGTTGGATTAAAACGTCTAAAACTCGCGCAGTCATCTCGCCATGGCACAAATTGTTTTATAATCTTCTTATCTAATGAAATAATATTCTCCTTTTCTGTAAACTCATCACCTTCAGAATGGCCACCGTGACCAGTTGTGATGTAGTAAAGTTTCGCGTTTTTTAATGTTTCTTCCACTGGAAGTTCTACTTGTAAATCGCCTTTATGGAAAGCATCATAAAATTGCTGTGCTCCAGCATATTTACTAGTGTTTACAATGGAAATTACACCTTGTTCTTTTTTGATATGCTTGGGAATTTCACTTTCATCAAATTCTAAACTAACAGAAATAGTATAGCCTTCTTTGGTCCATGTGTCTATAAAAACACCAATGTAAACCTCATTTTCTAAAACAGGTAATAGTTGCGTAATATCCTGTTCCCACTGAATATTTTCTTCCCACTTCGGAATATAAACCGGTTTTAAACTGGCTACACGTTCGTTATCATTAAAAAAACCAACACCAAAAGGGGTCATAAAACGTAATAATTCAATATTCGGTTGGTAAATTTGATTGTCGATTTCTTGTGAAACTATTCCAGGAAAACCGTTTTCAAATTGTTCTTTTTTTAAATTTTCACTTTCAAAATCTAATAGATTTAAATCTGCAGTTGCTGGAATAACAAATAAAGAACCCGATTTATCCCAAGGATCCCCATTAGATGTCAAGGTCATTTTTATAGTTACTTTTGGTTGATTTTTATAAATCGGCAACATGACTTTTTTCAATAAAACGCGACCAGCATCCAAACGAATAATAGAATCATTTAACTGAATACTATCATTTTTAAAACCCATATCAAAATACAAATTGGTATCTTTAAATATAGTAATTTGCTTATCACCAATTGGTTTTACAGGCTCTTTACACGCTGCAACTAATAGAAAAACTAAAAAAGTGTAGACTAGTTTCATTTTTGAATTTGGTTTAAGATCTGTTTAATCGTTTCTTCACAAGAAACAGTTTGAGGCGTATTGCCAAAATATACGTGGTTATTTTTTATTGAAACCACTTTGGAAGCGGAAGCGTGAATTTCTTTTAATCCTGCAGCTTTAAACTTTGAAGCATTTTTTGGATTAATACCTGAACCGGCGAGAATTGTTAAACTATCGCCCGCTTTTTCTTGTAGCTTGATTAGCAGATCCAAACCTTTTTCTGCAGAAGATTCTAGACCAGAAGTCAGAATTCTTTTCACACCTAAATTTATTAGTTGTTGAAAAGCCTCAAATGGATTTGATACACAATCAAAAGCGCGATGAAACGTAAACGGCAATGGATTAGCTAAAGCTATTAATTCCTGTGTTCGTTTTAAATCGATGGTATTGTCGGCATTTAAAACACCCGAAACAATTCCTGCAACACCTAAATTTTTACAGATTTCAATGTCGTGTTTTATAATTTCAAATTGCGCTTGGGTATACGTAAAATTTCCAGATCGTGGTCTTATTAATACAAAAACTGGGATTGATAGGTGTTCAATAACCTGTTTAATCAGTCCATAACTGGGCGTAATGCCACCCACTGCTAATTCACTACAAAGCTCAATACGATGCGCACCTGCTTTTTCGGCATTTATAGCCGATTGGTAAGAGTTGGCACAAATTTCTAATCGCATATTACTGTATTACTATTTCATCAATAAAAGTCCAAGCAGCATTCCCAGCACCCTGTTTTCCATCTGGAATAATACCTCGTTCTGAAATTCGCAATATTATAAAACGCGTTTTAACATTTTTTTCTAAAGCAACAGATGCTAATAAGCCTTCCGTTTCAGGAATAAAAACCTCTATAATTTCATCATTATCAAATTCAATTTCAATCATTTTTGGCGCATAAATCCACTGACCATTTCCATTATGAAAACGCGTAGAAATAGATGTGATTTCGGTTTCCACACCTAAATCTATAGTAATTTCTACATCTTCACCCCAAAATCCCAACCATTCTTTATCGCCGTAGCGGTAATCGCTTCCAGACATTCCATTAATCAAACCATTACTTCCGCTTCCCATATAAGCGTGATGCGGCTGCACATTTAAAGTAATTTTATGACCAATTGCTTTATGCCAATTAATAGTCTGCGAGAAGGTTTCACCTAGTATTTTATCATCTTTAAAAACAGCTGCTTTTATCGTTTCACTTTTAGAAATAGGAATCCCAGTTTTGTAAATTTTCGATGTGATGGTAGGTTCCGAACCATCCAAAGTATAATGTATATTTTTCCCTGCAATGGCTGTTCCCATTTCGTAAAAAACTTGATCTCGATTGGTAACTAATTTGCCTTCTATTTCATATAAATGATTGGCGTAATTAATATCTAAAGCATCCATTCTTTTATGAAAATTCTCCACTCGTAACACAAAATCTTTATAATCCTTACGGTCAGACATAGACCAAACGGCCTCACTTAAAGCTAGTATTCTTGGAAAAACCATATATTCTACTTGCTTTGAATTCGGCATATATTCCGTCCAAACATTGCCCTGCGCTCCCAATACATATTTAGATTGTTCTGATGTTAATTCTTTAGGAATAGGATTGAAACTATACACTTTTTCTAAAGGTAGAAAGCCTCCAATGGCTAGAGGTTCATCTTTATTTTCAGACTGATAGTGATCAAAATACGCATGAGAACCCGGCGTTAAAATAACGTTATGACCTAGTTTGGCGGCTTCAATAGCGCCCTCAAATCCACGCCATGACATAACAGTAGCATTTGGCGCAAGTCCACCTTCCAAAATTTCATCCCAGCCTATAATTTGCCTGCCTTTACTATTTATGTATTTCTCAATTCTAGTAATAAAATAACTTTGCAATCCGTTTTCATCAATTAAATCTTCTTTATCAATTAACGCTTGACAATGTTCACAATTTTTCCATCTGGTTTTAGGTGCTTCATCACCACCAATATGAATATAGGTGCTTGGAAATAATTCTAGAACCTCATCAAAAACATCTTCTAAAAAAGCGAAGGTTTCCTCTTTAGGACAATAAATATCCTCAAAAACACCACCTTTTGTAGCTACTTCCACTTGATTGCCTGTACAGCCCAATTCAGGATATGCAGAAATGGCAGCTTGGGAATGTCCTGGTAATTCAATTTCTGGAATAACGGTTATATAGCGCGCGCCAGCATAAGCAACAATGTCTTTAATTTCTTCTTGGGTATAATAACCACCGTAACGTTTGCCATCAAATTCTTGAGGTTGGGTATTATAATGACCAATTAATGTTTCATTTCTATATGCCGCAATTTCTTGCAGTTTTGGATATTTTTTAATTTCAATGCGCCATCCTTGATCATCTGTTAAATGCCAATGAAATGTATTCATTTTCAGCATGGCTATGGCATCAATATATTTCTTAATAAATTCCACTGGAAACATATGTCGCGATACATCTAAATGCATCCCACGATACTCAAATTTTGGTTCATCTTCAATCTTAACATTTTGAACCGCTATACCTTGACCAGAAAAAGATTTATTTTCAAGTTCTACAGGTAATAACTGGCGTAAACTTTGAACAGCCAGAAAAGCACCTTGGCCCGTATTTGCTAGAATAATAATCCCGTTATCTGAGACCTGCAATTTATAACCTTCCTTATTGCTAATAGTTTCATCTTTCCTGAAAACAATATCCTCTCCTGATTTCAATTCAAAAGAAGTTCCTGATTCTACATAATTTTTTAGGAAATTTCCTGCAATAGAAAATTCATCCTCAAAACTTAAAGTCGTTTCATTTGTAATTTGGAAATAACCGTTCTGAATTGTCTGACTTAATGGAATTGGAATTATATGCGGCGTTATCGGTTCTACTAATTTTTTAGAACAACTGAAAAAAACAGTCATAAAAACTACACTAATGAGGGATGTCTTAAATTGCATTTTTAGTATATTAGAAGTCTTAAAACTACTAATCTATTTAATGAAAAATCACTTTAAGTTGATAATAATTTAAAGGACTTGTTAATTAAACATGATTTAAGCGTAAAAACCATAATGAGACACTCCCGAATTCATCAAAATATTATTTTATCAGTATCCTTTCTTCTTTTACTTTTCGCTTGCAATAAAATTGAAGAAAAACCGATCAAGTCAGCCAAAAACTACAGTAATCTAACTAGCTACGTTAATCCTTTTATTGGAACTGGCGGTCATGGTCATACGTATCCCGGCGCCACCATGCCGTTTGGAATGATGCAATTATCACCCGACACCCGATTAGATGGTTGGGATGGCTGTTCAGGCTATCATTATTCTGATGAATACATCTACGGATTTTCGCACACCCATTTAAGCGGAACGGGCGTTTCTGATTATGGTGATATTTTACTGATGCCAACCAACGAAGTTGTTTTTAATAATGGTGCTGATGGCAAAAAAGGCTATCGCGCGCATTTTTCTCATGACAATGAATTGGCGGAACCGGGTTACTATAAGGTGAAATTAGATTCCACAAATATTGACGTAGAATTAACCGTTTCTCAGCGTAGCGGAATCCATAAATATCATTTTCCAAAAAATTCTAAACAGATTGTGATTTTAGATTTAGAACATCGTGACGAAGTTTTAGGGTCCAATGCAACCGTATATTCCAATACGGAGGTTGGTGGTTTTAGAAATTCAAAAGCGTGGGCAACCAACCAAATGTTATTTTATAATATTCAGTTTTCGCGTCCTTTTAAAAACATGGTATTTTTAAATGACACCGCTGAAGGCAAAAAAGTAATGGCAGCTTTTGAATTTGAAGAGAATGATAGTCAAACTCTGGATGTGAAAATTGGAATTTCAGCTGTTGATGAAGCCGGTGCCAAAGCAAATTTACAAGCAGAAATTGGCAATAAAACGTTTGAAGCCGTTAAAACAGAAGCTCAAAAAGTATGGGAATTGCAATTGAATAAAATTGAAGTAGAAAGTGATAATATAGATTATAAAACGAATTTTTATACCGCCATGTATCACACCATGATAGCGCCAAACATCTATCAAGATGTGGACGGCCGTTACCGCGGCATGGATTTAGAAATTCACCAAACAACGGATTTCGATTATTATACGGTGTTTTCACTTTGGGATACGTATCGCGCTACTCACCCACTTTACACGATTATTGAGCAAGACAGAACCAACGATTTTATCAAAACCTTTTTAGCCAAATATGATGAAGGTGGTATAATTCCCATTTGGGATTTATCTGGAAATTACACAGGCTGTATGATTGGTTATCACGCAGTTCCTGTTATTGCCGACGCTTATTTAAAAGGCATTAAAGATTATGATGTTGAAAAAGCTTTTACGGCTATGAAACATTCCGCGACGCGAGATAAATTAGGATTAAAAAGTTATAAAGAATTTGGCTTTATTCCTGTGGAAGAAGAAAGCGAATCGGTTTCCAAAACGCTGGAATATGCTTATGATGATTGGACCATTGCACAAATGGCAAAATCTTTAGGAAAAGACGCTGATTACAAAACCTATACGGAACGCGCTCAATATTATAAAAATGTATTTGATCCAGAATCGCAATTTATGCGTGGTCGTTTCAGAAATACCTGGTTTGCACCTTTTGACCCGTATGAAGTGAATTTTAATTATACCGAAGCCAACTCTTGGCAATACAGTTTTTATGTACCACAAGATATTACAGGTTTAATGAAATTACTTGGCGGAAAAGAACAGTTGGAAGCCCGTTTGGATGCGTTATTTACGGCAGAATCAGAAACTTCGGGTCGTCAGCAAGCGGATATTTCGGGATTAATTGGTCAATATGCACATGGAAACGAACCGAGTCACCATATGGCTTATTTGTATAATTTCGTTAACAAACCTCATAAAACACAAGAGAAAATTGATAAAATTCTAACCGAATTATACACCAATACTCCAGATGGTATTTCAGGAAATGAAGACTGCGGACAAATGAGTGCTTGGTATATTTTCTCATCCATGGGATTCTATCCAGTTACACCAGGAAGCAGTGAATATATTATAGGAACACCTTTGTTTGAGAAAGCGTCGATTAATTTGGAAAGCGGAAAGCAATTTACCATTGTTGCGAATAATTTAAGCGATTCCAATATCTATGTTGAAAATGTATCATTAAATAGTGTTGATTTAAATAGAACCTACATCACGCATGATGAAATTATAAATGGAGGCACACTCGTTTTTACGATGACGAATAATCCTGCGGAATGGGGAACTAAAGTTGGACAAGAACCAAAAACGAGTATTGAGGAGCACCTTATTGTTGCTTCGCCATTTATTGCAAAAGGTGACGTGGCTTTTAAAGAAAAAACAGAAGTCGTATTAGAAAATGCCGATCCAGAAGCTGCTATTTTTTATAAATTAGATGATGCTGAATTTAAATTATATGACGCATCTTTTACCATTTCTAAACCATCCATATTAACAGTTTATTCAGAAAAAAATAAGACAAAAAGCCCTGAAATAACTACGCTGTTTTATGAAATTGACCCGAACATCTCATTAACATTGGAATCCGAATATGCCAATCAATATAATGGTGGTGGACCCATTGCGTTAATTGATGGAATTGTTGGTGCCAGAGATTTTAGAACAGGAACTTGGCAAGGTTATCAAGATAAAGATGTGGTTGCTATTGTTGATTTAGGTAGTGAAAAACCTATAAATTCCGTTACCACCAATTATTTAAGAGACCAACGCTCATGGATTTTTTATCCTACGGAAGTCATTTGTTTAGCATCTAAAGACGGTCAGAATTATGACACGATTGGCAATTATACTTTTGAAGATATTACACCAACTGAAGATGTGGATATGAAAAGCGTTACATTCAATAAAACTAACACCAATTATCGTTATGTGAAAATCATCGCCAAGAAATTAGGTGTCCTTCCAGAATGGCATTTGGGTTATCCAGATGATGGTAGAAGTTGGTTATTTATTGATGAAATTCAGATTAAATAATGAATTCCTGCGGAAACAGGAATCTAATAAATAAAATTAACTAAATACAGATTCCTGCTTTCACAGGATTAGTAAATATATGAATCACCAAAAATCCTATCGTTCCTCATTCATATTACTAACCATATTATTTTTCCTTTGGGGATTTATAACGGTTTTAGTAGATTCATTAATACCAAGATTACGTGAATTATTTACACTCACCTATTTTCAAGCTGGTTTGGTGCAATTTGCATTTTTTGGTGCGTACTTTGTATTGTCCATTCCTGCCAGTTATATTCTATCGAAAATCGGTTATAAAAAAGGCATTATATTAGGCTTACTAACCATGGCTTTGGCCTGCTTGCTTTTTTATCCTGCTGCATCTTACCGCATGTTTGGCATTTTTATGTTAGCCTATTTTATATTAGCTGCTGGAATCACGGTTTTACAAGTCGCAGCCAATCCGTTTGTGGCGGTTTTAGGTTCGGAAGATGGTGCTTCTAGCCGATTGAATTTATCACAAGCCTTCAATTCTTTAGGAACAGCTATTGCTCCTATTGTTGGTGCTTGGTTTATTTTAAGCGATACCATTAAAACTAAAGACGAAATTGCTGAATTAACAGGTGTTGCGAAAGAAACGTATTTAGTTTCCGAAGCTTCGGCTGTACAAACACCCTTTTTAGGATTGGCACTTTTTATAGTTCTTATTGCCGTTATTTTTCTATTTGCGAAGCTTCCTAAAATGATTAGTGAAGATGATACTGGAACCTATTCAGCAGCTTTAAAAAACAAAAATTTAATGTTGGGTGTTTTAGGAATCTTCTTCTACGTTGGTGCTGAAGTGGCTATTGGAAGTTATCTAGTCAACTATTTTATGGACATGAATTTAACTGAAGTCATTAAAGAAACAGGATTCATGAAATCCATTGCAGAAGGCATTCTGAATTCTGGAATCACGGAAAACGATAATAAAGCTATTGTTGGTGTCTTCGTTACTTTCTATTGGTCTGGCGCTATGATAGGTCGTTTTGCTGGTGCCTATTTAACCAAAATTATGAAACCAGGAAACGTCTTGGGCATTTTTGCAACCATTGCCATTTTGTTAATAGTAATTTCGATTAGCTCGACTGGATTAATAAGTATGTGGAGTATTCTAGCCGTCGGATTATTTAACTCCATCATGTTCCCTACTATTTTCGCATTAGCGATTGCTGGTATTGGCGATTTAAAACCAAAAGCATCGGGTTTACTTTGCATGGCCATTGTTGGTGGCGCCATTATTCCGCCACTTTTCGGGTTCCTAACAGATAATGTTGGTTTCAAATCGGCTTTATTATTTATTGTAATTTGCTATGGTTATATTTTATGGTATGGTTTTAAGAATTCAAAAAATAATGTAGAACAAATCGCCTAACAGCAAATTAGTTTTCTTTAGAAAAAATAAAAGTATTAAATCGATTGCTTATGAAACGTAGAAATTTTTTAAGAAATGCCTCGCTTACTGGTGTCGGATTAGCCGTTGGCAGCACGTTAGTTAGTTACGCTGAAATAAATTCGGAATTTGATTTAGATAACATTTCAAACAAAAAACCGGTTTTACCTATGGTAATAGCTACGTGGCATGTTGAAAATGCGACAGCCAAATCCATGGAAATATTGCTGGCTGGCGGAACGGCTTTAGACGCTGTTGAGCAAGGTTGTATGGTTGAAGAGGCTGATGTTAATAACCAATCCGTTGGAAAAGGAGGTCTTCCGGATCGTGAAGGAAACGTGACTTTGGATGCCTGTATTATGAACAAAGATGGCGATTGCGGATCCGTTGTATATTTACAAAACATCACGCATGCTGTTTCCATTGCCAGAAAAGTGATGGAAGATACGCCACACATTATGTTAGCTGGAAAAGGCGCGGAACAATATGCTATTGAATTAGGCTATAAGAAAGAGAATTTGCTGACCGAATCTTCCAAAAAAGCTTGGGAGGAATGGAAAAAAGAATCCAAATACAAACCGATTATTAATATCGAAAACCACGATACCATTGGCATGCTAGCCATTGATAAAAATGGTGATATTTCTGGCGCTTGTACCACGAGCGGTTTGTCCTATAAAATGGCTGGACGCATTGGAGATAGTCCAATTATTGGTTCTGGTTTATTTATAGATAATGAAATTGGCGGCTGCGTGGCTACTGGTTTAGGCGAAGAAGTCGTAAAAACGGTTGGTAGTTTTTTGGTTGTGGAATTGATGCGTCAAGGAAAATCTCCTCAAGAAGCGTGTGAAGAAGCAATAGGTCGTATTGTGAATAAACCCAACAGCGATTATAAAAATTTTCAAGTCGGCTATATTGCGGTCAATAAACAAGGCGAAACTGGCAGTTATTCCATTCATGAATGGTTTAGTATGACCAAGTTTCAGGATGGTGTGAATGAGCGGATTCAATCGGATTATTATTTGCGAGATAAGTAGGTTTACGTTTCTTTCAAATTCTAACGTTTTAAGCACTTCAACTGCACTCAATGTGACATGGTCATACATTCATACAAGTAGTCATTGTCATTCTGAGCGTCGTCGAATACTCTAAACTACAGTTAAGGTAGTTTATCTAATTAAGCCTTTCTAAAACCACTTAATGGTTAAGTCAACCAATTTTTGTTTCCAGCCTGTGTA
Organism: Bizionia myxarmorum; assembly: GCF_008086205.1. Classification (GTDB taxonomy): domain Bacteria; phylum Bacteroidota; class Bacteroidia; order Flavobacteriales; family Flavobacteriaceae; genus Algorimicrobium; species Algorimicrobium myxarmorum. Next base: position 261,989 of record NZ_VSKK01000001.1, read on the forward strand.
GGGAGGCATCAGCAAATCGACTGCTCCTATAGTATGTTGTTTTAAAACCGAACGCTGATTAGTAAATTCGTGAAACCCGAATACACCGTGAGACTTTCCAATTCCACTATTGTTTGATCCACCGAAAGGTAAATTATGATTCAAGAATTGTAATAGATTATGATTGACACAAGTACTTCCTGCGCGAGTATTTCCAATAACATAATCGATTGTTTTTTTATTTTTACTAAAAATATAAAGTGCTAACGGCTTTTCGTTGGCGTTGACATAACCAACTGCGTCTTCAATGGCTCTATAGGTTTTAAGTGGTAAAATTGGTCCGAAAATCTCGTCTTCCATTAAGGTGGCGTTTTCAGGAATCCCACTAACCAAAGTTGGTTCTATATAGCAATCAGCAGCCTTACTTCTGCCTCCAGCTTCTACTAAACTTCCTTTAGATTTTGCATCTTCCAAAGCCTTTGTTAGGCGTTCAAAATGCTTGCTATTTACAATGCGACTGTAAGATTCCGAACTTTCAGGGTTTTCAGAATAAAATGTTTTTACTTCTTGTTTGAATAACTTTACAAATTCAGGTTTTAAAGATTCTTGAAGTAGCACATAATCTGGTGCAATACAAGTTTGCCCCGCATTGGTACATTTTCCATAAACTATTTTCTTAACGGCTTTTTCTAAATTAGAAGAATCGTCAATAATAGTTGGCGATTTCCCACCTAATTCCAACGTCACCGAAGTTAAATGTTTGGAGGCAGCTTTCATCACAATTTTCCCAACAGCAGGTGAACCCGTAAAGAAAATATGATTAAAAGGCAATTCTAACAAAGCCGAAGATGTTTCGACTTCACCTTCAACCAAGGCAATTTCATTTTCATCAAATAACTCTAATACAATTTTCGCCATTAATTTGGACGTGTTCGGAGTCATTTCCGAAGGCTTTAAAATTACTGTATTTCCACCAGCTATTGCCGAAACTAATGGTCCAAATGTTAAGTTTATGGGGTAATTCCAAGGTGAAATAATTAAACAAACACCTTTGGGTTCATTTACAATAAACGAGCTACTTCCAAGCATGGAAACAGGTGTCGCAACTTTTTCATGTTTTAACCAGGTTTTTAAATTAGAAATCGTGAATTTAATTTCATCAACAACCGGGTAAATTTCGGTTAAATCCGTTTCTAAAAACGGTTTTTTGAAATCGGCGAAAAGTGCTTCACAAATAGCTTGTCTGTATGTTTTTTCAAGCGCTTCTTGCAAGCGTTTCAGTTTGGCAATACGTTCCTTGTAAGTTGTATTGCCAATTTGAAATTGATGCGCTTTTTGTTTTTGAAATAATTCGAAATACGGGTTTTCTGTACTCATAATAATTATTAATCGGCATTAAAAGGTTCGCCTTTGGAATCCTGCTCTTTAAATTTCTGAACGAGTTCCAAAGCGTCGGGAATAACATCGCTACTCAAAACAATAAGTGAATCTTTTACAGCATTATTAACCGCAAATGTAATCGCTTCTTTTTCTGAAGGAATAATCGTTATTTTCTTATTCGGATCTTTAGCTTTTATTCCTTCATTTAATAAGCTAATTAACTCTTCTTCAGTTCTGCCACGTAAACGTTTATCTTGACGAATGATAATTTCGTCAAACATATCTGCCGAAATACTTCCTATTTCTCGTGTATCTTCATCGCGTCTATCGCCAACGCCTGCAATTATTCCCACTTTCACAGAACATTCAATCTTATCCGTAAATTCTTTTAAAGCCAACATTCCTGCTGGGTTATGCGCATAATCTAAAAGAACCGTAAAGTTTTTAAATTCGAATAAATTTAAACGACCAGGCGTTTGTGTTGGTGATGGAATAAACGTTTCCAGACCCGCTTTCATATCTTCAATACTAATGCCTTGAACATGCGCACCCAATATAGCTGCCAGCACATTCTGAATCATAAAAGTGGCTTTTCCGCCATAAGTAAGTGGAATATTTTCAGCTTTCATGATGCGCATTTTCCATTCACCTCGGCAAATAGTTACGTAACCTTCTTCATAAATTGCTGTAATACCATTAAGGCGTTGCATGGCTTTTATACGTGGATTATTTTCATCCATGGAAAAAAGTGCCACATGACATTGCACGGATCGGCGCATTTCATAAACCAAATCATCATCGGCATTTAAAATAGCGTAACCATCTGGTAAAACCGTTTCTGGAATAACTCCTTTGGCTTTGGCTAATTGTTCAATAGTATGAATTCCTTTTAAACCCAAATGATCAGCTGCGACGTTAGTAACAATACCGACATTACATTTTTTAAAGCCAAGACCAGCACGCAGTAATCCACCTCTAGCACATTCTAAAACGGCAAAGTTTACGGTTGGATCTTTTAGTACAAACTCCGCACTTGCTGGACCTGTACAGTCACCCGTCATGAGTAATCGGTTTTGAATATAAACACCGTCACTGGTGGTGTAACCTACACGATAACCTTTCATTTTAGCAATATGCGCCATTAATCGTGTAGTCGTTGTTTTTCCGTTTGTACCTGTAATAGCTACAATTGGAATACGTCCTGTATCACCTTGATTTGGAAATAATTTATCTATAACATGTCCAGCTACGTTGCGCGGCAAACCTTTAGTTGGCGCCAAATGCATTCTAAATCCTGGCCCGGCATTCACTTCTAAAACGGCTCCGCCAGTTTCAGAAAGTGGTTGGGTAATATCTGTGGTCATCACATCAATACCACAAATATCTAAATCGATAATTTTTGAAATACGCTCTACCATACTAACGTTTGCAGGATGCACAATGTCAGTAACATCTTCTGCTGTTCCACCCGTACTTAAGTTAGCTGTATCTTTTAAAATGAGCATTTCATCTTTAGGAATCACAGATTCTAAAGTATAGCCCGCATCTTTTATAATGGTTTTAGATAAATCATTGATTGTAATTTGCGTCAAAACATTTTCATGGCCATAACCACGCCTTGGATCTTTATTCACAATATCTACCAATTCTTGAACTGTAGACTTTCCGTCGCCAATAACATGCGCCGGCGTTCGTTTTGCAGCAGCTACTAATTTATTATTGATTACTAACAAGCGATAATCTTCGCCTTGAACGAATTTTTCAACAATAATGGCACCATTTCTAGAGCTTTCTTTTGCATGATGAAAAGCAACCAGTGCATCATCATAATTTTTAATATCTACGGAAATACCACGACCGTGATTTCCATCAACTGGTTTTATTACTAATGGATAACCTACGTAATTACAAGCTTCTTCTAAACTGCTCTCACGACGAATAATATCGCCTCTTGGTACTTCCACTTGCGCATTTTCCAATAAAAACTTGGTGTCTTCTTTATCACAAGCCAATTCCACACCAATACTACTAGTTTCTGATGTTACGGTTGCTTGAATACGTTTTTGATTCGCACCATAGCCTAATTGGCATAAAGAATACTTATTTAAACGAATCCACGGAATGCCGCGCGCTTCTGCTTCTTCGACAATAGAACCTGTACTTGGCCCTAAACGTTCACTTTCCCGTAATTCACGCATGTGCTGAATGTCGTTGGTCATGTCATAATCCTGACCAGTAATTAAAGCTTCACAAATATCTACTGAAATTTGCGCTGCATAACGTCCAACGGATTCTTCCATGTAGGCAAAAACTACAGAGTATACGCCCTCTTCGCCGTAGCCACGCGTACGTCCGAAACCGACGTCCATGCCGGCTAAAGTTTGAACTTCTAAGGCTATATGCTCAATAATATGGCCCATCCAGGTACCTTCTTTTACACGTTGAAAAAAGCCACCAGCTTCCCCAACCGAACAACGATGTTCGTACATGGTGGGAAACATTGCTATTAATCGTTCATAAAAACCTTCAATTTTATTAGATGGTTTTTCCTCCATCTCTTGAAGATCTAAAACCATTACAATTAGTTTATGACGACGTATAGACCAGTAATTTGGCCCTCTCATGGCATTAATTTCTCTTATTTTCATGTAAGGTGTTTATTTGATTGAAAAATGAATAGTCATAAATATAGAATTTTTAAACTAAATAAGTTTATTTTTGTAATCTGATTTTTAACAATCATATTTTAACAACAGATAATGAGTATATTACAAATAAAAGGTACACTAATTCCTATTGGTGGGAATGAAGATAAGGGATTTGAAGAGGATGAAATTCACCGATTAGACTATGTTGAGGAAGGTATTTTAGCGCACGTTGTTCGCGAAGCGGGCGGCAAAAACGCTAAAATAATTATTATTCCTACTGCATCAAGTATTCCTGTAGAAGTAGGCGAAAATTATTTGGCAGCATTTGCTACTTTAGGATGTACAAATGTGACAGTATTAGATATCCGAACTCAAGAAGATTCAGAGAAAGCAGATTATATCAACCATATTAAAGCGGCGGATTGTGTGATGTTTTCTGGTGGTGATCAGTCTAAAATTTCGAAATATATTGGCGACTCTACGATTCATAAGTTGCTATTGGATCGTTATAAAAACGATATAGGCTTTGTTATAGCAGGAACCAGTGCAGGTGCCATGGCAATGTCTAATGAAATGATTGCCGGTGGTAGTAGTGCCAAATCTTTTGTGAAAGGCGCTGTAAAGATGCGAAAAGGTTTAAGTTTTATACCAAAATTAGTTATTGACACCCATTTTATTCAACGTGGCCGTTTTGGACGTATTACAGAAGCCATTGCTAAATTTCCAGATGTTACTGGTTTTGGTTTTGCTGAAGACACCGGTATGATTATCAAAAACGGAAATGATTGTACCGTAATTGGATCGGGAATGGTAATTGTTTTTGATAGTAAAAACTTAACCCATAACAACCAAAAAGTTTTGGATGAAGGCACGCCCATGACAATGGCCAATTTGACGCTACATATTTTAGCCAACGGCGACCAATATGATATTGATGCACATCATGTATTGGTATTACCTATTGAGGCACCGTTTATTTAATTAAATTCCTGTGTAGGCAGGCAGGAATCTCAATTTTCAATAAATAGAATTTATAGGTTTTTTCTAACCCTTTGCGTTAGCGATTGCAGCGACATTCTTTTTAGAGATTATTGAAATCTAAATATATTTAGATTGAAGATACCTAAACGAAGCTTAAAAAAAGATACAGCGGAAAGCGCGACCTTTAGTTAACGCCGAAATAATTATAATAATATTCATATTTACAAAACCCTTTTTTCAAAGGGATCTATTATCACTTATAAATAGAAATTTCTTCAATACCCGCAGATGACTTTTGTCCCCTATACATGCCTTCCGTGTTAAATGGCATGGCGATATTTCCTTTCGCATCAACAGCTATTAGTCCACCATCACCACCCAATTCTAGAATTCGTTTATGGATTACTTCACTGGAAGCATCCTGTAAACTCATACTTTTATGTTCCATTAAACAGGCCACATCATAAGCCACCACGCCACGAATAAAAAATTCGCCACTTCCGGTACAGGAAATAGCACAGGTTTTATTATTGGCATAATTCCCAGCGCCAACCATAGGGGAATCGCCAACGCGTCCCCATTTTTTATTGGTCATTCCACCCGTTGAGGTTGCGGCGGCAATATTTCCGTCTTGATCACAGGCTACTGCTCCAACCGTTCCGAATTTAGAATCTTTCTTTTTGGCATGATCCAATTGAAAACTGTCCGTGTCTTTTATTTCTAACCATTGTTTATGACGAAATTCATCATAAAAATAAGTCGGATTTTCTAACTTATAATCCAATTCTTTAGCGAAACGCATGGCACCTTCACCCGCCAAAAACACATGATCACTTTTTTCCATGACATCTTTTGCCAAACGAATGGGGTTTTTAATGCCAGTAATTAAACTAACTGCTCCAGCATTCAAGGTCTTTCCATCCATGATACAGGCATCCATTTCATGCGTTTCTTCAGCTGTGAAAACGCTGCCTTTTCCGGCATTAAATAAATGTGAATTTTCCAAAGTCATAACAGCTTTTTCCACTGCATTAACAGCTGTTCCACCAGATTCTAGAATACCATAACCAGCATTTAAAGCGGCTTTTAATGCCAACCTATATTCCGATTCTAATTCAGGCGTCATCATACCTTTTACCAAGGTTCCAGCACCACCATGTATAGCAATTGAAAATGTATTCATCTTTATTATTTTAAGCTTATAATTTGCACTACAAATAGGTTGGAAAATTACAAATAGAAAATCAAATGCCATACAAAAAAGCATAAGTTTTTGTAGATTTGATGCGCTTGTATTTTCGTGCGCAGTCGAGAACTTTTTTTTGAAAATTGCATACTATTAAACCCTCTCGACTGCGCTCAAGGCAACATCCTAATTTCAAAAATATATTTTACACATGTCCGATCAGAAACGTCTATTTTTAGTTGATGCCTACGCATTAATTTTCCGTGGCTATTATGCTTTTATAAAAAACCCGCGTATTAATTCCAAAGGCACCGACACATCGGCCATAATGGGTTTTATGAATTCTTTATTAGATGTTATTAAGCGCGAAAGACCCGATCATTTAGCCGTTTGTTTTGATAAAGGTGGCAGCGCAGATCGTGTGGAAATGTATGAGGCCTACAAAGCTAATCGCGATGCGACGCCAGAAGCTATAAAAATTGCCGTGCCTTATATTCAAGAGATTTTAAAAGCCATGCATATTCCCATTATGGTTAAAGAAGGTTATGAAGCCGATGATGTTATTGGAACACTTTCCAAGCAAGCTGAAAAAGAAGGTTATCAAACTTTTATGGTAACGCCCGATAAGGATTTTGCCCAATTGGTATCTGAAAATATATTTATGTACCGCCCTAAATCTTTTGGTGGCGGCTATGAAGTTTGGGGTATTCCTGAAGTTCAAAAGAAATTTGAAGTGGAGCGTCCAGAACAAGTGATTGACTTTTTAGGGATGATGGGTGATGCCTCTGATAATATTCCTGGTTTACCAGGTGTGGGTGAAAAAACCGCCAAGAAATTCATTAAAGCTTATGGTAGCATGGAAGGTTTGCTTGCCAATACCCATGAATTAAAAGGCAAGATGAAGGAAAAAGTGGAAGAAGCTAAAGAATTAGGCATACTTTCTAAAAAATTGGCCACTATCATGTTAGATGTTCCTGTGGTTTTTAATGCGAAAGATTTTGAACTAGACCAACCCGATATTCCAAAGGTTACAGAAATTTTTCAAGAGTTAGAATTCAGACGCCTTATTGATAATTTCATAAAAACATTTGCACCTGAAACTGCCGCTACAAATGCAGAAGTAGCAAAATCAGTAAATCAAACGGAATCAACTTCTTCAGCTGGAGCAGGACAATTTTCGTTATTTGGTAGTTCAGAAGAGGTTAGTGCAACGCTGCCAAACCCAAGTGAATTTTCAAGACAAACACTGCAATCCACCTCCCATTTTTATCAAAGTGTGGCGCCTGGAATGGCTACTAAACTGTTTATTTCCAATTTAATGAAGCAGACTTCGGTTTGTTTTGATACCGAAACTACAGGCTTGAATCCGCTAACTGCGGAATTGGTTGGTATTGCTTTTTCTTGGGAAACTGGGAAAGGGTTTTATTTACCATTCCCCGAAAATAAAGAGGAAGCTCAAGAATTAATTGAAACCTTACGACCATTTTTTGAAAGTGAAACCATTGAAAAAGTCGGTCAGAATTTAAAATATGATTTAAAAGTCCTTGCCAAATACAACATTACGGTACAAGGTAAATTGTTTGACACCATGTTAGCGCATTATCTTATTAATCCAGATATGCGCCATAATATGGATGTTTTAGCCGAAACGTATTTAAATTATTCGCCTATTTCCATAGAAACTTTAATTGGTAAAAAAGGAAAGAATCAGAAAAGCATGCGCGATGTTTCTTTGGAAACTCAAACGGAATACGCTGTTGAAGATGCTGATATTACTTGGCAATTAAAAGCCCATTTTGAAAAGGAACTTGGCGCTGCCAATACGCAGAAATTATTTGATGACATTGAAGTGCCATTGCTTCGCGTTTTAGCCGCTATGGAATTGGAAGGTATTAATTTAGATGAAAAATTCTTGAATTCCCTTTCGGAAGCTTTAAATAATGATATTTCAACCCTTGAAAAAAGCATTTACGAAGGCGCCGGCGAAGAATTCAATATCGCCTCACCCAAACAATTAGGTATTATTCTTTTTGAAAAACTGAAGCTTGTTGACAAGCCTAAAAAAACCAAAACGGGCCAATATGCAACTGGTGAAGATATTTTAAGTTATTTGGCCAAAGACAATGAAATTATCAGGGATATTTTAGAATATCGTGGTTTAGCCAAACTAAAAAGCACTTATGTAGATGCTTTGCCATTGCAAGTGGAACCGCTAACAGGAAGAGTTCATACAGATTATATGCAAACGGTTGCTGCAACGGGCCGTTTGAGTAGTAACAACCCAAATTTACAAAACATACCTATTCGTACAGAACGCGGACGCCAAGTACGTAAAGCGTTTGTTCCAAGAAATGATGATTACACGCTACTAGCAGCGGATTATAGTCAAATAGAATTGCGCATTATTGCGGCTTTAAGTGAAGAAGAAACTATGATTCAAGCCTTTAAAAATGGCGAAGATATTCATGCTTCTACCGCTTCTAAAGTTTTCAATGTCTCTTTAGAGGACGTTACTCGAGAACAAAGAAGCAATGCCAAAACGGTGAACTTCGGAATTATATATGGTGTTTCAGCTTTCGGATTAAGTAACCAAACAGATTTAAGCCGAAGCGAAGCCAAAGAATTAATTGATACCTATTACGAAACCTACCCAAAACTGAAAAGCTATATTGGCAAACAGGTTGATTTTGCTCGCGATCATGGTTATGTGCAAACCGTTTTAGGACGTCGTCGTTATTTACAGGACATCAATTCCCGTAACGGCGTTGTGCGTGGAGCCGCAGAACGAAATGCTGTAAATGCCCCTATTCAAGGAAGCGCTGCCGATATTATAAAAATTGCCATGATTCGAATTTTTAACAAGCTCAATGAAAATCAATATAAAACCAAAATGCTTTTACAAGTACATGATGAATTGGTTTTTGATGTTTATAAACCTGAATTAGAAGCTATAAAAACCTTGGTGAAAACTGAAATGGAAGGTGCCTTTATTTTGTCGGTTCCTTTAGATGTGGAAATGGATATTGGTGATAATTGGTTAGAAGCCCATTAATTTTTAATAATAACGTTTCACAAAATAATACGCTTTTTTTTTTATAATTGCACTATACCCTTAAAATTGTACATCTGAATATTCTAGATTCAACCTGTTTCGTTTTAAGGGTTTTCTAATCTATAAATACCAGTTGTTGTTCCATTTATTATGCCCAAAATTGGACTATAAATCTCCAATATTCTTCACAAAATAAAATGTAAAACATATACTAACCAGAGCAATTCAGAGTAAAATAAATCATTAAAAATTCTTCTAGCACCGAATTAAAGCCTGTTAAAACCATTTCAAAAACAACAAATATCTTCAGGCTCCTCGATTGTTTCACAATGACATGTAGCCAAGTGATACTTCTTCCATAGTCCACCATAGATTATGTGGAGCTTATTCCATTCCTTTTTTATAACCAATTTTTCCACGCTTAATATTTCATTTTTACAATATATAGCGCTTAACGTTCCTATTGATTTGGTATATTTCAGAAAGAGCCTCTATTACTTATACTTCCAGAGATTCTAATAACAACCATGCCAATCAACATAATTAATAAAGTTATTAGTATATAATTTAATACAAAATATTAACACTTTTAAATTATAAAAATGATCTTGAAAATCCGGAAATAGGCGCCTCTTTCAAACCAAAAAATTGTTTTCAGGACCTGTTAAAAAAGCACGTGAAACAGAATTAATTGGAACGCCTGCTTTTAGTATGAATTATTGCAAAAATAACTTTGTAGGCTTCCTGTTTTAGTAGGAGCTTAAAAGACGACAATACAAACACTTAATTTGTTGCTTTAAGCAGTCGGAGATTGAAAAATAAGTCTATTCAAAAAGATTTGAGGATAAATAGCGGTCGCCACGATCGCAAATAATACTCACAATTACACCACTTTTTAATTCGCTTGCGAGTTTTAATGCTGCTGTGGTGGCACCTCCACTACTCATACCTGCAAATATACCTTCTTCCTTTGCTAATCTTCTAGTCATGGATATGGCTTCGTCCTGGCTTACTTCTAAAATTCTATCAACTTTTGAAGCGTTAAATATTTTAGGCAAATATTCTTTTGGCCATTTGCGTATGCCGGGTATACTAGAGCCATCCGTAGGCTGTACTCCTACAATTTGAATGTTCTTATTTTGTTCTTTTAAAAAGCTAGAAGTTCCCATAATCGTTCCTGTAGTTCCCATAGAAGAAACAAAGTGTGTCACTTCGCCACGGGTATCTCTCCATATTTCAGGTCCTGTGGTATTATAATGTGCTTTCCAGTTATCCTCATTTGCAAATTGATCAAACGAATAGAACCCTTCATTCTTAACCTTTGCAATAGCGTAGTCACGCGAACCTTCAATACCTTCGGAATGCAAAGTAACTTTAGCACCGTAAGCTTTCATTGTTTGCACACGTTCTTTAGTAGCCGAATCTGGCATAACAAGTTCTATATCTAACTTAAATATTCCAGCAATCATAGCCAACGCAATCCCGGTATTTCCACTTGTTGCTTCTATGAGTTTTGATTTATGGTTTATTTTACCCGAATCCAACGCATTTTTAATCATACTATATGCGGCCCTATCTTTTACACTTCCTCCCGGATTGTTGCCCTCCAGTTTAAAATACAAACTCACATTAGGATTTGTATTTAAAACCATCGATTTTACTAATGGCGTGTTTCCAATTTGTTCAATCAGCGTTTTATTCATTCTATTAAAGAGATTTTGTTACTATTTGTACTTCGGGAGTATGTAAAACTGTAGAGTTTTTTGGAACAGATTTCGTTAACCAAGTATTACCACCAATGATACTGTTTTCACCTATAATGGTATTTCCCCCTAGAATAGAGGCATTGGCATAAATAACCACATTTTTTTCAATGGTAGGATGCCTTTTTATATTCTTGAGTTGTTTTTCAACCTTTAGAGCACCCAAAGTAACACCTTGATAAATTTTAACATTATCATGTATTTCAGCAGTTTCTCCAATTACCACGCCTGTTCCGTGATCTATAAAAAACGAATTCCCAATTTGTGCACCTGGATGAATATCAATTCCTGTAAGCTGATGGGCATATTCCGTCATTAATCTTGGTATGAGAGGTAATCCCAACTTAAAAAACTCTCTGGCCATTCTATAAATGGAAATGGCAAAAAAACCAGGATAGGCTAAATAAACCTCTTCAATAGATTCAGCAGCCGGATCGTTTGTATAAATAGCCGTTGCATCTCTTTTTAAACTGCAAAATAAATCTGGAATTGTTTGCGTGAAGTCTTCCCAAGTTTTACATGGTTTACCTTCAATTTCTGGACAAACTATATTTCTAATTTTTAAAAATAAGGTTTCAAGCTCAACAAGTGTTTTTTTTGCATCTGTGCCATGATCAAACAAGGCATTAAAAAGCAATAGGGTAAAACGTTGAGATTCCTGCTTCAACGTAATAGAAACCTTAATTTCCTGCTTTTGCTGGCTTATAGCTTGTAACAATTTTGATTGATCCATAATTTTTTTCAAAGAGACAAATTTTAGAATAAAACCCAATTAAAAAGGACTTAAAAATTAATTTATTTACATGCTTTTTATAGTTATAGAATTAGTTGTCTCTTTTGCCTGAAAATAAATTTATGCAAACAAACAATAACTATTAAACCGGAAATTTTATTAAGCTTCTAGAAAGACTTCCAAACCGAAACAAAAACCATTTTAATTGCATCAACAACCCTTAAATGTAAAGATATTAATACCATTCCATAAATAAGATAACAAATTAAAGAATTGTATTAATAAACAAGTAGCCATTTAAACCAATAGAGCCTAGACAAAAAGCTTATATATCTAAAAAAAATATTTCTAACCGCTATTTGCCAGGTCCTTACTAGATCCGTTCGCCTTTTAAAACGAAACCAAAATTATTCAGTCTAATTTTATATTAGAAATTTTGCCTGAACGGATTTTTAAGTTTTTACGTCTTTTTTCAATTAAAAATATATAAATGTTTAGTTGGTTCGTATCATATAAGATATTTTAAAAGAGAAGCTACACTCAATGTAGTATTGCCTATTGACTATATTGATGGCGAGCAACTTTACGAAAAGCTTAAGGAATTAAAACAACGAGTTGAAACTGAATTTATAGAAAACGTTTTAGTAAATGCCGCCTGGCTTAATAAGGTTTGAATAGTGAATAAGCTCGTGGAACGAACACGTCAAAATACATTAAATTTCACCAAAGTACTTCTGTTAAAATCTTTATATATAAATCCTAGTTTTCCAATTGCAAAGGCCTGTTTACAATATTATTTTTTGCATACCTATACCATTGCCGCAAAAGTTAATTATTTTTCGAATTCGAATAAGCCATTTTCCTTCAAATTTATTAAATTAGTATTTTAATGAGTGTGATTAATTTTAGTACATGTGTTCCCCAAAACACATAATTTCATGAATTTATTATGAAAACGGCCACTATTTATACCATAGGACATTCAACACGGAGTTTGGATGAATTTTTGAGCATGTTACATTCTTTCCATATTACAACGGTTGCCGATGTAAGAGGATTTCCAAGTTCAAAAAAATTCCCACAATACAATCAAGAAAGCTTAAAATTGGCCTTGCATGAAGCGGGAATTACTTATAAACATCTCGTTGATTTAGGAGGTCGCAGAAAAGCCAAAAAAGATTCAAAAAATACCATTTGGAAACATGTTTCTTTTAGAGGTTATGCGGATTATATGGAAACTGAAGACTTTGAAAATGCGGTTCAGGAATTGGAGGAAATTGCTTTGCAGGGTACCACGGTTTATATGTGCTCCGAGGCCGTTTGGTGGCGATGTCATCGGTCTATGGTGTCCGATTATTTAAAAGCAAAAGGTTGGGAGGTTCTTCACATTATGGGAGTAGGAAAAGCCCAAGACCATAAATATACCGCACCAGCAAAGGTAAAAAACCATAAAGTTTTTTATGCTGAAGAAGATTTAGCTCAATAAACCTTCAAATTGTATTTTTTCTAAAATTTTTGATTTTCTAATTCGGCAATTTTCACTTAAATCATTTGTATGTGTTAAACGTACTCATATTATAATTCAAAAAATCGCACAACTTACTTCACTCCTATCTATTCTAGTGTTTCCTAAATAACATCGAATAGGGCATAATGCTTGAACTTTTATTAATTGAGTTAACTAAAATATCAATGTGATTAATTAATTCAAACCACTTTCTATATTTTTATTTCATTAATTAATTTAGGGAAATACGCTTCTTTAAATTAGAAGAAGCTTTTTAAAAAACTTCTTTTGGAATGGCACACATTAATCATGTTTGCCTTTTTTAATATATGTTTTTCTTAAAAATGAATGGACATATTAAATGAATTACGGCACTACCTCTGACTTGTGAAATTTTATTGTAGAGGTAATAATTAAATTGAAAATCCAGCCGTAATAATCTTACTTATTAGAATTTATCATGAGGAATATAGACAACCAAAATATAGAAATTCATCCAGAGCTAAAGAAATTACAGTACAAATTTTTAAATTCAGTAAAACAGATAGATCACGTAAAACGTATTCAACTCAACAAAGAATTAGCAATAGCGCATCGTATTATTGCTGCTGAAAACGAAGAAAGTGGCAAACTTGCTGCTCAATTAATAATTGCCGATTTAGAGATTACATTTTTAAATCAAGAAAAAGCAGAGCGTGCAGCAGAGTTGGTTATAGCAAATATTGAACTAATCTATCAAAATGAAGAAAAAGCTAAACATGCAGCCGAATTAATCATTATAAATAAAGAGCTGCTTTTTCAAATAGAAGAAAAAGAAAAAATAGAAATTCAATTAACTTTAGCAAAGGAAAAGGCAGAAGAAACAGACCGCTTAAAATCAGCATTTCTAGCCAATATGAGTCATGAAATTCGCACACCGATGAACGGTATTTTAGGTTTTGCTGATTTACTAAAAGAGCCCAAATTGACGGGTAAAATGCAACAGGATTATATTGATATTATTAAAAAAAGTGGCGTGAGAATGCTTAAAATCATTAATAATATTGTCAATATTTCAAAGATAGAATCTGGAAAGATGGAAGCTAATATTCAAGAAATTGATATTAATGAAAAAATAGATTTTATGCATCATTTCTTCAAGCCAGAAATTGATAAAAAAGGGCTAAAATTCTTAATTGAAAATACAGTTTCAGAAAACGATTCCATCATAAAATCGGACAGTGAAAAGATATTTTCTATTTTAACCAATCTCATTAAAAATGCCATTAAACATACGGAAATAGGCAGCATAGAATTGGGATGTTCTATGCAAATCAAAAATGAGCATTCGGTTTTAGAATTTTATGTAAAGGATACGGGAAATGGCATTCCAAAACACAGACAGAAAGCCATTTTTGAACGCTTTATTCAAGCTGATATTTCAGATGAAAGATCATTTCAAGGATCTGGTTTGGGACTTTCTATTTCTAAAGCGTATGTTGAAATGCTTGGTGGCAAAATACGGCTAGAAAGTGAAGAAGGTAAGGGTTCTATATTTTATTTCACCTTACCCTGCCAAACAAAACAACCAGAAAAATCGGTTTATAAAAATGACAACATTGTTGGGAAAGATGATAAAAAAACTCATTCTAAACCTTTAGCACTAAAAATACTCATTGCAGAAGATGATGAAATATCCAAACTGCTCATTTCCTCATTAGTAAAAGATTATAGCTCTGTACTATTTCATGCAAAAACGGGTTTAGAAGCTGTTGAAATTTTAAAAGAGAACGTTGACATAGATTTAATTTTAATGGATATTCAAATGCCTGAAATGAATGGATATGAAGCAACCATTAAAATTCGAGAATTCAATAAAGAGGTGGTGATTATAGCGCAAACAGCTTCTGCATTATCTCATGAAAAAGGAAAAACTATGGATGCAGGTTGCAACGATTATATTTTAAAACCGATTAATAAAGACCGGTTAATTAACTTGATACAAACGTATTTTAGGAAGTAGGTTTTTCATAATTTTTTCAAATTAATTTAAAAAAATAATTGTCTTTTAATTCATTAATCGTAATATTGCAATAAACAAATACATTTGACATGGGCTTGACTAAAACAGAAATGTTTACCGACCTTCAAAACGAAATTTCATTATTTGCTAAAGCTTTCGGGCACCCTGCTCGGGTAGCCATTTTGCAGCATTTATTTGAAATTAATACTTGCGTTTGTGGCGATTTAGTGGAAGAAATTGGCTTGGCTCAATCCACCATTTCTCAACATTTAAAAGAGTTAAAGCAATTAGGACTTATAAAAGGTAATATTGAAGGCACGAGCGTTTGCTATTGTATTGATGTTGAAAATTGGTCTAAAATGAAAACCGTTATGAAGCCATTTTTGAATTTAGATATTTCAGTGGAAGACCGTTGTTGCTAATAGAACTTTAAATCCAGAATTTTATAATCTGATAAAAACACACAACAATGAAAAAAGAACAAGAATTAAAAGATATAGTAAAAGAGCGTTACACACGTATAGCGGAACAAGATAAAGTTGATAATGCGGCCTCTTGCTGTGGCGCAACCACAACTTCAAATAAAGTGTATCATATTATGATGGACGATTATTCAGAAACCAAAGGTTATATGGAAGATGCCGATTTAGGTTTGGGTTGTGGACTTCCAACGGCATTCGCCAACATAAAAAAAGGAGATACCGTAATAGATTTAGGCTCTGGCGCTGGAAATGATTGCTTTGTAGCTAGACACGAAACGGGTGCTGAAGGCAAAATAATTGGAATAGATTTTACCCCAATTATGATTGAAAAAGCACGGATTAATGCCGAAAAATTAGGTTACAATAATGTGGAATTTCGTGAAGGTGATATTGATGCTATGCCTATAAACGATGCCGTTGCGGATGTAGTTGTTAGTAACTGCGTTTTAAATTTGGTGCCTAATAAACAAAAAGTGGTTCAGGAAATTTATAGAGTCTTAAAACCTGGTGGTCACTTTAGTATTTCAGATATTGTTTTGGTAGGTAATTTACCAGATGCCTTAAAGGAAGATGCCGAAATGTACGCCGGCTGCGTAGCAGGAGCTATTCAAAAATCGGAATATTTACAATTAATAAAAGATTCCGGATTTCAAAAAATAGTTATTCAAAAAGAAAAACCTATTGTTATTCCTAATGATATACTTTCAAAATATCTTTCAGCAGTAGAAATAGAGAACTTTAATACCAGTGCAACCGGGATTTTTAGTATTACTGTTTACGCGGAAAAACAAGGAGAAAAACCAGCAAAGCAACATGTGGAACTTTCAGAACTATCAAATTCTGATAGTTGTTCACCAACAAGTGGTTGCTGCTAATTTACTTTGTTGTAAATTATTTAAATCATGAGGATTAAAGTGTGAAACAGGTATGTTTTCAGTTTACATAAAATACATCTGTATCACTTCTACAGTATATAGAATTATCAAACAAAACGCAGGTTGTTATAGCTTGCGTTTTTTTGTGCTTTATAATAGTAAACTATGAAATTGCTTAAAAATCGCTATTTCACACCTATATATGAAAGAGCTGAAATGGAAGGAGTATTACAATTATATAAATCACTCATTTCACTCAATCTAGAAAAAAGTAAAAAGATATAAACAAAGTTATCAAAAATAACTCAGCACACTGTTTGGTAATCAAATATATAATCGTAAATTTGCAAACTCTTTTAAAGAGAGGAATGTTTAATTAGAAAATTTAATAAGTGTGGACACAATAAGCTACAAAACGATTTCAGCCAACAAAGCTACTGTTAATAAAGAGTGGGTTTTAGTTGACGCTGAAGGTCAAACATTGGGCCGTTTAGCTTCTAAAGTTGCAAAACTTTTAAGAGGAAAACATAAGCCTAACTTCACACCTCATGTTGATTGTGGTGATAACGTAATTGTTATCAATTCAGAAAAAATCAACTTGTCAGGTAACAAATGGTCGGATAAAACATACATCCGTCACACAGGTTATCCAGGTGGACAAAGAAGTTTAACTGCTATTGAATTGTTTGGAAAAGATCCAGCAAGATTGATAGAAAAATCAGTAAAAGGAATGTTACCTAAAAACAAATTAGGTGCCAATTTATTCCGTAACCTTAACGCTGTTGTTGGTTCAGAGCACACTCATGCTGCTCAAAAGCCAAAAACAATTAATTTAAACGAATTCAATTAATGGAAGTAATTCACAAAATCGGCCGTAGAAAGACGGCTGTTGCTCGTGTATATCTTGGTCAGGGAACTGGCAAGATTACAATTAATAAAAAAGACATAGCGGTTTATTTCCCTACTGCCACTTTGCAGTACAAGGTAAACCAACCTTTAGTTATGACTAACAATGATGGCAACTTTGATATTACAGTAAATGTATATGGAGGTGGCGTAACAGGTCAAGCTGAAGCAATCCGTTTAGGAATTTCTCGTATTATGTGCGAAATTGATCCTGAAAACAGATTAACATTAAAACCAGAAGGTTTATTAACTAGAGATCCTAGAATGGTGGAGCGTAAGAAATTCGGACAGAAGAAAGCGCGTAAGAAATTCCAATTCTCGAAACGTTAATAGTATCCCGAATTGCATCCTGAAAATGGCATGTTAATTCAAAAATAAAAAATTAACTCAGTTAGTGTTGTCCATGACTTATAAGTCAGGATTTAGTTTAGCATCTAAATGGTTCAGGCGATTTTTTCAATAAAAAGACCACTAAATCATTGCTAATTCAACAGAACGTAAACTATTACAAAATGGCAGTAGAAGTAAAAGAATTACTTGAAGCAGGTGTACACTTTGGTCACCTAACACGTAAGTGGGATCCAAACATGGCCCCTTATGTATATATGGAGCGTAATGGCATCCATATTATCAACCTTTACAAAACAGCAGCTAAAATAGAAGAAGCAGGCGAAGCGTTAAGCAAAATCGCAGCATCTGGTCGTAAGATCTTATTTGTAGCTACTAAAAAACAAGCTAAAGATATTGTTGCTGAAAAAGCAGCTTCCATCAACATGCCTTATATTACAGAAAGATGGCCTGGTGGAATGCTAACTAACTTTATTACTATTAGAAAAGCCGTTAAAAAAATGGCTACTATTGATAGAATGAAGAAAGATGGTACCTTCAATTCATTATCTAAAAAAGAACGTTTACAAGTAGATCGTCAACGTGCTAAATTAGAAAAGAACTTAGGTTCTATTACAGATATGACACGCTTACCAGCAGCCTTATTTATAGTAGATATCAAACGTGAACACATTGCAATTGCAGAAGCTCAAAAATTAAACATTCCTATTTTCGCTATGGTAGATACCAACTCTGACCCACGTCAAGTTGATTATGTTATCCCAGCAAATGACGATGCTTCTAAATCAATTGACAAAGTATTATCTCACGTTACAGCCGCTATCTCTGGTGGTTTAGCTGAACGCAAAGCAGAAAAAGATGTTCCAAAAACTGACGAAGATGCTCCAAAGACAGAAAAAGACACTCCAAAAGTAGACAAAGATGCGCCAAAAGCGACAAAAGAGGCTAAAAAGGAAGTTGTAAAAGACGAAGAGGAATAAAACTTAATTATAACAATACTTAATAAGTCGTTTAATACCGTTTCCTTTTTGAAAACACGTTAAACGACTTTTTTAAATTTAAAATACATTTTCAAGCTATGGTAAAAGTAACAGCCGCAGAAGTAAATAAATTAAGACAAGCCACAGGTGCAGGTATGATGGACTGCAAAAAAGCTTTAGTAGAAGCTGAAGGCGATTTTGATAAAGCAATTGACGTATTACGTAAAAAAGGTCAGAAAGTAGCAGAAAAAAGAGCCGATAGAGATTCTTCTGAAGGTGCTGCTGTAGCCAAAATTAACGACGATAACACAGTTGGTGTTGCTATCGTTTTAGGTTGCGAAACTGATTTCGTAGGTAAAAATGAAACTTTTTTAGCTTTGGCTAATGAGTTAGCTGATGTAGCGCTTAACTGCAATACAAAAGAAGAATTTTTAGCTGCCGATTTTAAAGGTATGACCGTTGCGGAAAAACTAATTGAGCAAACAGGTGTTGTTGGTGAAAAATTAGAAATCACTGCTTTTGAAAAATTAGAAGCACCTTTTGTTGGACAATATGTTCACATCAACAAAATTGCTGCTTTAGTAGGTTTATCTGAAAACGTTAAAAATTCAGATACTTTAGCTAAAGATCTTTCTATGCAAGTAGCGTCTATGGGAGCAACTTCATTATCTTATAAGAATTTCGATTCGGCTTATGTTGCAAATGAAACAGAAGCACGTATTGCTGTTATTGAAAAAGATAATATTGAATTAGGTCGTTTAGGTAAAACACAAAAAAATGTACCTCAATATATTTCTATGGCGCAATTAACGCCAGAAGTTTTAGCACAAGCTGAAGAAGATGCGAAAGCTGAATTAAAAGCGGAAGGTAAGCCAGAACAAATTTGGGATAAAATTCTTCCAGGTAAAATGGAGCGTTTTATTTCAGATAATACAACTTTAGACCAAGAACAGTGTTTATTGGATCAACGTTTTATTAAAGATGAAAAACAATCAGTAGCACAATATGTTGAGTCTTTTGACAATGTTAGTATTACAGATTTTAAACGTGTAGCTTTAGGTTAATCTTCAGTTACCAGAATATAACAAAGCCTCTCATTAATTTGAGAGGCTTTTTTTATGCTCTTTTTTGGTAAAAACTAATAGTACCAAAAACCCAAAGTGCTGAAACTGGACCATTTTACGGGAAAACCGTAACGGTTTTTTGAATTTTCGATGAACGGCACAAATTTCATAAAAAAAGTTTGTTCGGAACGTTTTTTTTTTTTATAAATTCCACTTGTTAAAAATAATTTGATAAAGTTTTAGAAGTCTGAATCGGTTATTTTAAACAAGATATATCACTAAAACTGGCGTCAGTTTTTTATAAATTTCGGATGCGAAATACCATAGCAAAACTTCTAAAATAAAACTTCTACAAAACTTCTAAAGGTAAAACTTCTAGGTTTTGGTAAAAAATGATTTGTATTTATACAATACCAAGATCATTTTGTGCCAAGACAAAATCAATTTTACTAATTTAAAATAATTTTGTACGAATGAAAAAATACAAACTAAAAGTTCATTTAAAATGCTTTATATTATTATTTGGCATTTCATTATTTCTAGTTAATTGTCAGAAAGATGATTTTAGCAATCAAGAAAACAAAGACGCTTTAACAGAGTCTAATTTTAAAATAACCACTTTACGAACGGATAAAATTTTAAAAAAGAGGAGTTTACTTACCAAACTAGATAAAATTAAAACAAAACTAAAAGTCTCAACCAAAACAACATCTATTAATGGCCGTGAGGTTTATAGCGAGGAAAATGGATTTACCATCAATACGGACTACTGTAAAGAAGTTTTTGATGGCACAACTTACACCTATACATTTCCTATTTACAGAGATGAAGATAATGACCTTTTAGAAAACCTTTGGTTAATTGAGGAAGCAGATAGTACCTATACGGCCTATTTAGTACAATACGAATTCACCACTGAAGATATTACAGCCCTTAATTTCAGACAGCAAATAAACGTTGAAAATAAGATAACGTATATTGAACTAAATGCCGACGAATTAATGGGTGATATATTTGGTAAATACTATTATAATGGCAGTTGTTATGAAGACAATTGGGTATATCAGCCTGGAAGTATTTGTACGGCAAATGGAAATCATACTTATTCTGATGGCGCTTACAGCTCATCTAACCCCAATGGCTGTCGCGGTTGGGGAACAAGTGATATGGCCACAAATGGCGGCTACGTCCTTTCCACGACTTTAGTTCCGTGTGATGGTGGAGGTGGTAATCCGAGTGATCCAAGTAATGGCGGAAATCCTCCAGATTATAACCCAACAAACCCAAATGGTAATCCCAATCATGGAGGTGGTAATCCATTTGGTTCAACAACGCCTGTTACTTGTAAAAAATGTCCTGAATTAGAGCCTCCGATTGATAATGATGGTGGAGATAATAATAATCCCGACGAAAAAAATTGTGAGGAACTTAATAAGTTTAGCACAAATTCCTACGCCCAAGATGAGTTTAATAATTTAGAAATGGAGATAGATGCAGAAATAGAAAAAGGCTATGCTATTACTGCAGTTCCTTTTTTTCCTTATTTTGGGCCACAACCAGTAAACTCTAATGGTAATTGTAAAGAAATTAATATGCCTTTTAGTTCTGTTGTCTATGCTTTTATGCATACTCATCCTACAGGTTGTGATAATGGTACGCACCCCATGTTCGGTCCAGGAGATTTAAATTCACTATTTAATTATTCGCAAAACTTCAATCCAGATTTTGATTATCCACATGATGAGTCTCTATTTGCAATATACATGACCGTAGCAAATAATCATTATGCCATTAAAATTAATGATCCTGTTAAATTGCAAACTATTGGTGCTATTTTTGGGAATGATATTGATAAAGTGAAGTTCGAAAAGGAACTTCAAAGTGCATTTAATGGTGCGAGTAATAATACAACACCTAATCAAGATGAGCTAACCACGACATTCCTAAATTTTTTAAAAGATAAGGATTTAGGTGTTTCTTTGTACAAAACATCACATAACAATCTAAATTTTGATCCAAACACACCACCAAATGAACGCGATGCCCAATGGCAAAAACTGGTTTTAGATAATTCAGGAACAGATTATATAACGGAAGATTGTAACTAAAAAAAAAACGATGAAACATATAACTATTATTTTATTATTATCAATGAGCATACTTTCTTGTCATGCTCAATTGGCTCTTACAGAAATGTATAGTAACACTATTAATGGTGAATATTATAAAGATTTAAATAATGATTTAGGTACTCTTACTGGAACATGGTCATTTAATGAAGGAGATGAAATTTTTATCATAAAATTTAATTTGAAAGAACACTTTTTAATGACATCATCAGTTTATGATACATATTATTATGAAGATATTCTTTTTGGTGAATATCAATACATTAATGAAAATGGTTTTCAAATTATTAACACTTTAGCACAAATAGATTTAAATTCTGAAAACCCTTATGAACATTCCATGTATGGCAATTATATAATGGAAGCCACACATATACCCGTTTGTAGTGATTGTTTGCCAGACGAACGCCGTGTGGAAGTATATATTGAAGATCCAGAACGTTCTTACTTTGATTATAACATGATAATCAGGCATGTTCCCGCACAACAATCTGGAACACCAGAGCATATTATCCTAACTATAAAACGAACAGACATGGCAATTGTACCACAAGGGCAACCTGAAGGTGCTAGATTACCCACGTACCGAGAATTAATCTTATATAAGCAATAAAAACAAATTACGCCAAGGCTAATTATTAGCCGTGGCGTTATAGCTATGAAACATATACTATTTATATTATTAACAACTGTAAGTATATTATCCTGTAAGGCACAAGTACCTTTAATCGAAAAATATGGAAATATTACAAATGGAACTTATTATCAAGATACAAACAATGATTTAGGTAAATTACAAGGTATTTGGCAATTTAATAATGGAGACGAAATATTTAAATTAATACTTGAAAAAAAAAATCATAGGCTCGTTACTTCTTCTTGGCGAAATATCTCTTATCATCAAGATGTACTCTACGGCGAATACCAATATGTTAATACAAACAATATTCAAGTGGTAAATACTTTAAATAATATATTTGCCTACACGGATGTTTCAGAGCATTTAATTTACGGTAATTATATTATGGAAGCTACACATGTACCTGTTTGTAGTGATTGCTTGCCAGACGAGCGTCGTGTAGAAGTATCCATTGAAGATCCAGAGCGGGATTATTTTGATTATAATATGATAATTAGGCATGTTCCAGAACAGCAATTTGGGCAAGCAGAACATATAAAGGTATTTATTAAAATGTCTGATATGGGCTTGTATCCAGAAGGTGAACCAACAGATGATAGACTGCCATTAATGAGAGAATTAATCTTATATAAGCAATAAAAAACAAAAAACTCCAACGCGTAATCTAATTTTTAAATTATAAAGATATAATTAAGCCTCTCATTAATTTGAGAGGTTTATTTAATTTCAAAAATTACTATTATCTTACACTGAAACCCAAGTCTACATATTCTATCCATGAAAACACCAATATATATTATACTCTTATTTATTTTCTCAATAGTATCTTGTAATGCTCAAAGTCCAGTTCTTCCTTTATATAATCAGAATGAAATTATAAATGGCGCTTATTATAAAGATACTGAAAATGAGTTAGATAAATTTGTAGGCACATGGATAAATACTAATGGTAATACTTCATTAACTGTTATTTTTGAAAAAAAATTACAAGTTTATAACGATGAATGGTATGAAGATTTACTAATAGGCGAATATCGTTACACAGTGAATGGGAGAGAAATTGTAAACACTTTTCTAGATTTAAATATTGCAGACCCAAATTACCATAGTATAGCAGGAAATGAAATAATATTTAAAAACGATAGGCCAAGTTGTTCAGAATGTACTCCAACAGAAAGGCGAATTTTAATGTTTTTTGATGATTCAGACCCTCAAAGAAAACATTTAAGTAGTTATTTAGCAATTAGATATGTTGACGTTAACGGTTTGGAAAAAATAGAAGCAAAGTTGGTTAGTATTGGTACAACAGCAACACTAGAAGGATCACCAACTGAACCAAGAGTGCCATATGGAGATTACGTTTTGGTAAAACAATAAAACCACAATTCAATAAATACATAAACAATATCAAATCCACAAAACCTCTCCGAATTCGGAGAGGCTTTTTTATAATTTCCCTTAAAATTTCACAATTCAAAAAATAAAAAAATTATGTAGCTTTGCAAAACCTTAATTCCCAAATTAATTGGAAGCTCAAACATCTAAAGCAATCATGAAGTATAAACGAATTCTTTTAAAACTATCAGGCGAAGCATTAATGGGTAGCAGACAATATGGAATTGATCCTGTTCGTTTAGCTGAATACGCTTCAGAAATAAAAGAAATTACGGAAAAAGGTATTGAAGTTGCCGTAGTTATTGGTGGTGGTAACATTTTTAGAGGTGTTGCAGGCGCCAGCAACGGGATGGATCGCGTTCAAGGCGATAACATGGGTATGTTAGCAACCGTTATTAATGGTTTAGCACTACAAAGTGCTTTAGAAAACGCTGGTGTTCAAACGCGTTTGCAAACAGCTATTCATATTGAAGAAGTTGCAGAGCCTTTTATTCGCCGTAAAGCCATGCGTCATTTAGAAAAAGGACGTGTCGTCATTTTTGGCGGTGGTACTGGAAACCCGTATTTTACCACAGATTCAGCAGCCGTTTTAAGAGCTATTGAAATTGAAGCTGATGTTATTTTAAAAGGTACGCGCGTGGATGGTATTTATACCGCCGACCCTGAAAAAGATGCAACCGCTATTAAATTCGATCATATTTCTTTTGATGATGTCTTGCGAAAAGGCTTAAAAGTTATGGATACAACCGCTTTTACGTTAAGTCAAGAAAACGAATTGCCTATTATTGTTTTTGATATGAACAAAAAAGGCAATCTTTTAAAGGTGGTTTCAGGCGAAAACATTGGAACTAAAGTTAATTTATAATAGTACATTCACCGTTTTGGCTTGTTTTTTGAAACACGCGTAAAACACATAAAATTCTTTCAAAATGAACGAAGACATTCAATTTATATTAGATTCGGCTAAGGAATCTATGAACGCCGGAATTAGGCATTTAGAAAAACAGTTGGTAAACATTAGAGCTGGAAAAGCAAGTCCAGCTATGCTTGGTAGCGTTATGGTAGATTATTACGGATCTCAAACGCCGTTAAGCCAAATTGCCAATGTAAACACGCCAGATGGTAGAACGATTACAGTTCAGCCTTGGGAAAAAAATATGCTTCAAGAAATTGAACGTGGTATTATGCACGCCAATTTAGGTTTTAACCCAATGAATAATGGGGATCTTATTATAATAAACGTTCCGCCTTTAACGGAAGAACGTCGTATTAACCTTGCCAAGCAAGCGAAATCTGAAACTGAAGATGCTAAAGTAAGTATTAGAAGTGCCAGAAAAGATGCCAATAATGACATCAAAAAATTAGAGGACGCATCCGAAGATGAACAAAAAAATGCGGAAATAGTCATTCAAAAAATGACGGATACGTTCGTCACCAAAATTGATGGCATCTTTGATGTGAAAGAAAAAGAAATAATGACAATTTAATATATAAAAGCGACACTAAAATGTCGCTTTTTTCATTTTTACTTGACTGCTATTTATTCATTTGGAAACGTATTGTAGTTCTTATCAATAGCATGTTCAGTTTGTTTTGAGATGATGTTATTAAAGAAACTTTTTTAGAATTTACACGGCTTCAATTCCCACCATACTTCAGGTGTTTTCGAATTGCTAACCCTTTTTATTGCAATTCATAGGTATTTCTCGTTTTTTCTATCAGAAATATCAACCGTATTGAAAAACATCAAGAAATCACTTTCGGAATACTAGATAAAGGTTTCACGGAATCTCGTGTTGAAATCAGAACGCTACTTACTGTTTTTGGATGGAGTGAGTATTATAGTGACGGTAGTTACCATTACCTTAATTTTGAGGACCATATTGTTTTAAAGTTCAGTTTTAACGTGACATTATAGACCATAATCTCGAGTAATACTTTGCTTTTCCTTACCTTTGCCCCTGTTTTAATTATTCTATGTCTAAATTATTTTCAAAAAGTTTTTGGGATATTGTTGCGCGACTCATATTGCGGAACAAAATTGTCATACTCCTAGGTATTCTGGCTATTACCATATTTTTCAGCTTGCAATGGAAAAATATGCGTTTTACATATACCGAAGCCAACTTACTTCCAGATGATCATGAGGTGAATGTTGTTTACCAAAATTTCCTAGATATTTTTGGTGAAGAAGGCAACTTAATTGTTTTAGGTATTAAAGATTCTACATTATTTACGGTAGAAAATATGAATGCTTGGAATACGCTATCTGATCGATTCAAAGATTTTGATGCTGTTGAAGCCGTTATCTCCTTAAAAGATTTACAAAAGCTAGTAAAAGACACAGACAATGAGCGTTTCGTTTTAGAGCCTTTTATTAAGGATTCTATTCATTCCATTGCGGAATTGGACAAACTTCAAGACGAGCTCTTTAATCAATATCCTTTTTACGATAATGTTTTGTTCAATAAGGAATCGAAAACAATTCGTACGGCTATTTACATGAAGAAATCCATTGTAAATACGGCTGCACGTAAGGATTTTGTTTTTGATGAATTAATTCCCATCATTGAAGAATTTGAGCAAGCCACCAAAATGGACGTTCGTGTTTCTGGAATGCCTTATGTGCGAACCTTAAACGCCCAAAATATTGTTGATGAAATCGGTATTTTTATCGCCGGCGCACTTTTAGTAACCTCGTTTATATTCTTCCTCTTTTTCAGATCCATAAGAGCCACACTTATATCCATGCTGGTTGTATGTTTAGGCGTTATGTGGACTTTTGGAATTATTGGTCTTCTAAACTACGAAATCACAGTATTAACTGCTTTAATTCCACCATTAATTATTGTAATCGGTATTCCAAACTGTATTTTCTTAATTAATAAATACCAGCTGGAAGTTAAACTGCATGGTAATAAAGTAAGGTCTTTACAACGTGTTATTACCAAGGTTGGTAATGCTACTTTATTAACTAATTTAACCACTGCTGCTGGTTTTGGAACGTTTATTTTAACTCAAAGCTCCTTATTAGTAGAATTTGGTGTTGTTGCCTCATTAAGTATTTTATCCATTTTTATTTTATGTGTACTCATCATTCCCATTATTTACACGTATTTACCACATCCAAAAGATCGTCATTTAGAACATCTAAATAAAAAGTGGATTGGTGGTTTTGTAAACTGGATGGAGAAGATGGTGAGAGAAAGACGCATCACCATTTATATTGTAGCTATTACGGTATTAGTAACAAGTATTATTGGGATTTTTCAAATTAAAATTTCCGGAAGTCTAATTGAAGATATGTCTAAAGAGGCCGAATTCTTTGAAGACATTCGTTTTTTTGAAAAAGAATTTAACGGAATTATGCCTTTGGAAATTTTAATTGACACCAAACGCAAAAAAGGCGCAACCAAATTAGCCACGCTAAAGCGCATGGATCAATTGGAAGAGCTGATTGTTGAAACGCCAGAATTATCAAAACCAATTTCCATTGTTGGATTAGCAAAATATGCTAAACAAGCGTACACAAACGGAAACCCGAAATATTATCAGTTACCAACCAGTCAGGAAAATCTGTTTATTTCTTCTTATATAAAAAACTCGTCATCCAACGTAGACTTATTAAAGAGTTTTGTGGACAGTACGGGACAATATGCGCGAATTACTACCTTTATGAAAGATATTGGTACGGATAAAATGGAACGTATTGAAGAAAATCTTGAAAACGAAATAGCCAAAACATTTCCTAAAGAACAATATGATGTAACTATCACCGGAAAAGCACTAGTATTCCTGAAAGGAACCAAATATTTGGTTAAAAATTTAGCCATCTCCTTATCATTAGCCATTTTATTGATTGCCCTTTTAATGGCTTATATGTTTCGTTCTTTTAAGATGATTGTTGTTTCCTTAATTCCAAACCTATTACCATTAGTGATTACGGCGGGATTAATGGGTTATTTAGGCGTTCCAATAAAACCATCTACGATTTTGGTGTTTAGTATTGCTTTTGGTATTTCAGTGGATGATACCATTCACTTTTTGGCAAAATACAGGCAAGAACTTCAAGCTAATAACTGGAAAATTAAAAAATCTGTTTATGCCGCATTGCGGGAAGCTGGCGTAAGTATGTTTTATACATCCATAGTACTGTTTTTCGGGTTTTCCGTATTTACCGTGTCCAGTTTTGGTGGCACCGTAGCTTTAGGTGCTTTAGTTTCCGCAACCTTATTATTCGCCATGCTATCCAATTTACTTTTATTGCCGTCCCTTTTATTATCACTGGAACGCAGTATTGCCAATAAAGAAGATTTAAAAGAACCAAGTATCAATATTATTCCAGAAGATGATGACGATGATGATATTGAAATAGATGTCATTGACTCAAAATAAATAGACGAATCTTTTCAAAAATTGTACTTGACTTTTGATTCCTGAAACCATTATCTTTGTACTCTCTAATTTTTTATAACAATGAAAATGCATACTGTTGCTGAATTATTAAAAAAAGAAAACACACTCCACGAGGTAACTATTAAAGGCTGGGTGCGAAGCTTTCGCTCTAACCGTTTTATAGCTTTAAATGATGGCTCAACTCTAAATAATATCCAATGTGTTGTTAATTTCGAACAAACGGATGAAGCCCTTTTAAAACGTATTACTACGGGTGCCGCGGTTTCTGTTACAGGTGAATTAACCGAAAGTCAAGGACAAGGTCAAAGTTTAGAAATTCAAGTGAAAAGCATTGAAATTTTAGGCGATTCCGATCCGGAAACATATCCAATTCAACCTAAAAAGCATTCTTTTGAATTTTTAAGAGAAAACGCCCATTTACGTACTAGAACCAACACATTCAGTGCGGTTATGCGTTTGCGTTCATCCTTATCTTTTGCTATTCATAAATATTTCAATGAAAATGGCTTTTACTATATGCACACGCCTATTATTACGGGAAGTGATGCCGAAGGTGCAGGGGAAATGTTTCGTGTAACAGGATTAGACCCAAAAAATCCACCGTTAACGGAAGATGGGAAAGTTGATTATTCTGAAGATTTCTTCGGAAAAGAAACCAATCTTACCGTTTCTGGACAATTAGAGGCAGAAGCTTATGCTATGTCTCTTGGTAAAGTTTATACGTTTGGACCAACATTTAGAGCTGAAAACTCCAATACATCACGTCATTTAGCAGAGTTTTGGATGATAGAACCTGAAGTTGCTTTTATGGATTTAGCGGGAAATATGGATTTAGCTGAAGACTTTATGAAATCGGTTTTAAGTTATATTTTAAAGCATAATCAAGAAGATTTACAGTTTTTAAACCAGCGTTTACTAGACGAGGAAAAAACAAAGCCACAAGCAGACCGTTCTGATATGTCTCTTATTGAGAAAATTAGCTTTGTGGTAGAAAATAATTTCAAACGGGTAAGTTATACCGAAGCTATTGATATTTTAAGAGATTCCAAACCTAATAAGAAAAAGAAATTCAACTATATTATTGAAGAATGGGGTGCCGATTTACAAAGTGAGCACGAACGCTTTTTGGTTGAAAAACACTTTAAATGTCCGGTCATTTTATTTGATTATCCAGCAAACATTAAAGCTTTTTACATGCGTTTAAATGAAGATGGCAAAACAGTTCGCGCTATGGATATTTTGTTTCCAGGCATTGGCGAAATGGTTGGTGGATCGCAGCGTGAAGAACGTTTAGAAGTTTTAAAAGAAAAAATGAAAGCCTTAAATATTGATGAGGAAGAATTATGGTGGTATTTAGATTTACGTAAATATGGAACAGCTGTACATTCAGGATTTGGTTTAGGTTTTGAGCGTTTGGTTATGTTTGCAACGGGAATGGGTAACATTCGCGATGTAATTCCGTTTCCAAGAACACCTCAAAATGCTGAATTCTAACTTTATTTTTTAATTCTTAAAGAAACAATTCAAGTAATTTCTACTGATTTTCATTTTAAAATGGGAAAGCTCTAGAAAAAGACACTAAATTCACAAAACAATCTGCGTTAATCATTAAATGTAGATTGTTTTTTTTATTTTTATAAAAACCGAAACTATAATCATGCTCAAGCAGTTTTTACAATTTAAGCTCTCACAAAAGCTATCACCGCAGCAAATTCAATTAATGAAATTGATACAATTGCCTACGCAAGCTTTTGAACAACGTTTAAAACAAGAATTGGAAGAAAATCCAGCGCTTGAAAGTGGCAAAGAATCTTCAGAGGATGATTATGATGATGATTTTGACAATAGTCAAGATGATTATGACGATAGCGAAACCATCAACTCGGAAGATATTAATGTAGATGAGTATTTAAGTGATGATGAAGTTCCAGATTATCGCACACAAGCCAATAATTACAGTGCCGACGACGAGGAAAAAACTATGCCATACGCAGCTGGAACCTCTTTTACACAACATTTAAAAAGTCAGTTGAATACCTTTCGTCTGGATGAAGAAGAACGTGAAATTGCCGAATTCTTGGTAGGAAGCGTTGACGAAAGCGGATATATAAGACGCGAATTAATAGATATTACAGACGATTTAGCCTTTACTCAAAACGTCTATACCACTGTAGAAAAAATTGAAAAAGTATTAAGAACCATTCACGAGCTAGACCCTGCAGGTGTTGGGGCGCGCAATTTACAGGAATGTTTAAGCATTCAATTACATAGAAAGTCAAAAAATCCAGATGTGGAATTGGCAATCGAAATCATTGATAATGCCTTTGAACAGTTTACCAAAAAGCATTATAAAAAATTAATTCAGAAATTTGATATAACTGAAATGCAACTAAAAGACGCCATTCATGTTATTGAACATTTAAATCCGAAGCCAGGCGGATCATACGCCGGGAATAACCGAATTGTAGAACATGTGGTACCCGATTTTGCTATTCGCATTGTTGATGGGGAATTAGAGTTAACGCTTAACGGCCGAAATGCTCCAGAGCTACATGTATCGCGTGAATACAGCAACATGATGCAAGGTTATAAGGAAAGTAAGGAGAAATCTAAATCACAAAAAGATGCGGTTCAGTTTATCAAACAAAAACTGGATGCTGCCAAATGGTTTATTGAAGCTATTAGACAGCGTCAGCAGACTTTATTTGTAACTATGAGTTCTATTATGCATTACCAGAAAGAATTCTTCTTAACAGGCGATGAGCGTAAATTACGCCCTATGATATTAAAAGATATTGCCGATGAAATTGAAATGGACGTTTCAACCGTTTCACGTGTGGCCAATAGTAAATATGTAGATACACCTTACGGTACTAAATTAATTAAAGAGTTCTTTTCAGAATCCATGACTAATGATCAAGGTGAAGAAGTTTCGACACGTGAAATTAAAAAAATATTAGAAACGGTTATTGAGGATGAGAACAAACGCAAACCGATGACGGATGATGCTTTAGCAAAAATTCTTAAAGAAAAAGGCTATCCGATTGCTAGACGAACTGTGGCTAAATATCGTGAGCAATTGGATATTCCTGTGGCACGTTTACGCAAGAAAATCTAATGAAGTTTATTTTAAAGAGTATTTCGTTTATTTTTCATCCGGTTATAATGCCGCTTTTGGGTGTGATTTTTTATTTTTCGAAATCACCGCGTTATCTGCCCATGGAAATTATTCAGGCAAAGGTAGTATCCCTATTTATCCTCACTATTTTATTGCCTATACTACTCTACTTTCTATTGAAATCTTTAGGTAGAACATCTACTATCTATTTAAAATCTACTAATGAGCGTATTTTACCGCTTATATTAAACGCCATTATAATTCTTTTAGTAGTTTACAGAGTGCTGCCAAATGATGAGATAATAGAATTGTACTATTTTTTTATTGGTATTTTAATTTCCACTTTAAGTTGTTTGGTGTTGGCTATATTAAAGTTTAAGGCAAGTATTCACATGATGGCTGTTTCAGGCGTTTTCATGTTTTTCCTGGCTTTAAGTATTCACTTCAGCATTAACATTAATGGTAGTTTAGCTATAATGGCTGTTTTAATGGGTGCCATAGCCACCTCACGCTTACACTTAAAAGCGCATACCTATCCAGAACTTATAATTGGATTTTTTACAGGGTTAATTCCGCAGTTATTTTTGGTGAACTACTGGCTATAGATACCCAGATATTGGAGATTAGAATTAAGAATATAGACTAAACTATAAATCGTAAAGCCCAATGTTAAAAATGAAAAATCCTTCATTACATCAACATAGGGAAAAGCATTAGATTCGAGAAATCTTTTAAATAAAGAAGTGCTTAAAGGATATAGAATATTAAACCAATTTTAAGTGCATTCATATCCACCGATTCGTTATTTAAACTAGCGCCGCTAAAAATAGGGTTCAGGCCATAATACACATAGATATTCCAGGTATTATAACCAGCACTCATGGTTAAGCCATATTGAAAATCATTAAAAGAATCAATTTTACTGTTTTTAATGGTACCTAAATCGCCTCTAAATTTAGAGGAATTATAAAGAACGTATCCAATATTTACACCAGTATAAATACGCCAAAACTTATGCTCATCTGCGGTTGAAGTTCTCCAACGCAATTGCAATGGAATTTCCACCATATAGGTTGTAAACTTATTTTTTGTGTAGCTAATATCGTTTTTATCCAATATGGAATATTCTAATTCTCCCATAGCATCTTTAGCAATCAGGAAATTATGATTAAAGGAATTGGATGACAATCCCAAACCAACACCAAGTGCGACATTACGACGTTTGTTAACTGGGAAGTCGCGAATAAAGCCTAAATGAAAACCACTAGAAAAGCCACTTTGAGAAATTCCATCAGGTTTATTTCCTAATAAATTATAAGTAATAGCGAAGTAAAACTGATCTTCTCGGTACTTGGTATCAACTTCTTTTACAATAGAATCCTTCACTTCCTCAACTTGAGCTAAAACAGTATGTAAGGTTACAAATAGAAATAAAAATAGAAATATGTTTTTCATGTTGTATATAACAGAATATAATGAGTTGATAAGAAATCAAATAAAGAATTTAAAACACTTCAAATTAAATCATGTGTAGTTATAATATTCATTTTTATAACTTTTTAGTTGAAACACTCCCGAAAAATATTTTGGAGAGGAAAGCCAAATATTCGAAAGTACAATTGTAAATTTCACTCAATTAAAATTTAGGATGTAAATAAACTACAGAGTAAATTACAAAAAAAAGGCGTTATGATTTCTCAAAACGCCTATAATTATAAAATTAAGAATACTTATTATTTTGGACTGTCAATAAGATTTCCTTTACGCGTTTTATAGTTGATTTTAAGCGCATTTACTTCACGTAATTTTTGCTTAACATCAGATACAAGTCCCATATTGGTATCTTTATCAACACTTAATACAGTTGTTAAGAAAGGTACTTCTTCTTCACGTTTATCAGCACGTTCTGCAGCAATAAATGCTGGAATTTCTGAAACATCAGCAAACTTATCGTTTAACTGAATACGCGCTTCAGAACCAAATTGCTTATAAGATTCACTAGGCTTTCCTGCATAGATGTACATTAATAAATTACGCTTCGCTAACTTTTCAACTTGATCAGCTGCTGGTAAGCTATTTTTAATCTTTAATGTATCCTTACGCATAACCGTAGCAACCATAAAGAAGAATAACAACATAAATACAATATCAGGTAATGATGCTGTATTAACTGCTGGCATTTCGCCTCCTTTTTTCTTTTTAAATTTAGACATAAATGTTACGGTTTATCTAATTAGACTTTTTTGGTTCTGCTTCAGAAAACTTCTGTGGAATTAAAAGTTTAATATCTTCAAGCTTATCCTTTAATTGTGCTTTTCTTTCTGGAGATGTTCTCGCATCGTTATACTCAATATCTCCTTCTACAAAGTTAACACCCATATTTGGATATTTCTGTTCAAACTCGCGATTACGCAACACATTATAGGCTGCAATAATTTCGTTTTGAACGGCTATATAGGTTTCATAACTTGTGCCTCTATCATTTTGTAAAGAAATAATTGCTTTCTGAAAATTATCAGACGATTTAGGATTACGCTTACCTTTACAGGATTTACAAGCATCATCTCCCGTTCCACCACCATTGTCCAAAAAGGCAACAGCAGCTTTACGTAAATCTTTAAGCTTAATCAAATCTCCGTCACTTCCAGCTGCTTTTAGAAACAACTCGTTATTTCCGTTAACGGTTAATTGAAAAATATTTTTTTCTTTAATAATTGGCGGTTCCGTTTCCTCAATTGGTGGCAACTTTCGGTTAAGACCTGAATCTATTTCGATGGTAGTTGTTACCAAGAAGAAAATTAATAGTAGGAAAGCAATGTCGGCCATTGAGCCTGCATTGACTTCTGGTGCTGCTCTTTTTGCCATAATTATTTATCCGTTAGTTTTTTGACGCCCGATAATAACATAATTATCGCTGCAGCAGCTATTAATATATAGAATGCAAATATTCCTGCACCAACCAATTGCGATTCGCCTGATGTAACCTCCATACCATTATAGAAATAATTTGTTGTGTCACCACCAGAAACTACATACGCTACCACTAAAACGGCTGCAAAGACCCCTACACTAATAAGCGTGTTTTTAATGGTTGCTGTGTTTGTAAATAGGTTCTTTAAAACAAAAATAACAACAAACAATACTGCTATAAACATAATAACGTAGGCTACGTAAGCTAAAGGATCAACAATGGCTGTATCACCATCTAATGCTGAAGATTTAACTGCTTCATCACCTGCCGCAATTATTCTTGCTAGAAACACAATACCCAGAAGGCCGAGTATTCCTGCAAAGATTTTTAATATTTTGTGTAAATTCATAATTTAAAAAATTATTGCTGTTAATTATTACTTCTTGTATCTTATCAATAAATCCATTAGTGTAATGGACGCCTCTTCCATATCATTAACAATACTGTCAATTTTAGCGATAATGTAATTGTAAAAAATTTGAAGAATAATTGCAACAATTAAACCGAATACGGTTGTTAAAAGTGCTACTTTAATACCACCCGCAACTAAAGACGGTTGCATATCACCTGCAGCTTGAATTTTATCAAACGCTTGAATCATACCAATTACTGTACCCATGAATCCTAACATAGGAGCCAATGCGATAAATAATGAAATCCAAGATACATTTTTTTCTAATTGTCCCATTTGAACACCACCGTAAGCAATAACAGCTTTTTCAGCAGCATCAATACCTTCATCCGTTCTATCTAATCCTTGATAGAAAATAGAGGCAACAGGCCCTTTTGTATTTCTACAAACTTCTTTTGCAGCTTCAACACCACCTGATTGTAATGCATCTTCTACGTCTTGTGTTAACTTTTTAGTGTTTGTTGAAGACAGGTTTAAAAAGATAATTCTTTCAATAGCAATTGCTAAACCAAGAATTAAACATAATAATACAATCCCCATAAAACCTGGACCACCTTCAATAAACCGTTTTTTCAGTTCTTGGTGAAATCCTAATGACTCTTCAGCGGCAGTATCATCTGCGACCTCGTCTTGAATTGAAGTAACAACTGCGTTAGCACTTGAAATTGCACTTGTCGTTGCGTTAGCTGTTCCGAATGCCACAAAACACATGA
The DNA here is from genome assembly GCF_008086205.1 of Bizionia myxarmorum. Lineage (GTDB taxonomy): Bacteria > Bacteroidota > Bacteroidia > Flavobacteriales > Flavobacteriaceae > Algorimicrobium > Algorimicrobium myxarmorum. The sequence continues at coordinate 297,669 of NZ_VSKK01000001.1, forward strand.
TGGCTAGGATAGAAAATAATCTTTTCATTTGTTCTTGTTCTTAATTTTATTAGTTAAAGTGTTAAAGATATAAAAAAAATGTAATTAAAAAATAAAAATTACAGCAGACTTATTTGAGAATTACTTGTGTACTTCATTCAAAACCGGCTACTATAACAAAAGCATCTAATGGTATTGATCCGTTAATTTAGAAATTATTACATTAATAATTTAATAACATCGTGATTAACAAACTCATACTAAAAAACACTTTTGCAGAGAGGAAGGGATTCGAACCCTCGATACCCTTTTGAGGTATACACGCTTTCCAGGCGTGCGCCTTCGACCGCTCGGCCACCTCTCTAAATTTGTTTTTTCTTACAGTCAGCCAAATAACGAAAAATCTTTATAAGGCGAAAATTTTGCGAGTTAATTTTATGCCATTTCTCCTCTTAAAGCAGTTTCGAATACCGTTTTAAAGGTTTTATTGGATATTTTCTCTCCTAAAAGGTACATGAGTTTGGTAATTGCCGCCTCCGTTGTAATGTCTTTTCCAGAAATTACGCCAATAGTCTTTAATTGTGAACTCGTTTCATACTGGCCCATATTAACGCTTCCGCCTGAACATTGCGTAATATTAATAATTTGAACGCCTCTTTTAATACTGTCCTTTATTAAACTTATAAACCAATCTTCAGTAGAAGCATTTCCAGCACCGTAAGTTTCCAATACCACACCTTTTACATTGGGATTTTGTAAAACACTCTCTAAAATAGTTTTAGAAATTCCTGGAAACAGCTTTATAAGCGCAATATTGGTGTCAAACAATTTATGTACTAACAGTTTTTTTCTTGCATTTGGCACAAACAAAGCTTCGGTATTTACCGTAAGATGCACTCCAGACTCCGCTAAATAAGGATAATTTAAACTTTCAAAGGCTTCAAAATGTTCTGCGTTAATTTTAGTTGTTCTGTTCCCTCTATATAATTTGTATTCAAAATATAAACCAACTTCTCTTATAACTGGTCTGTTTCGCACTTGCAAGGACGCCATTTGTATAGACGTAATTAAATTTTCTTTGGCGTCGGTTCGTAAATCACCAATTGGTAATTGCGATCCTGTTAGAATTACGGGTTTTGCTAAATTTTCTAACATGAAACTCAAGGCCGATGCCGTATAACTCATGGTATCGCTGCCGTGCAACAGCACAAACCCATCAAAATCATCATAATTAGTCTCAATTATTTCCGCCATTTGCACCCAGTATTCCGGGCTCATATTGGAAGAATCTATAGGCTCGTCAAAGGAAATCGTTTCAATATCACAGGCTAAAAGCTTCAATTCAGGAATTCGTTTTAATAAATTATTAAAGTCGAATGCCTTTAAAGCTCCCGTATTGGGGTTTTTAATCATCCCAATTGTTCCACCAGTATAGATTAAAAGGATTTTTGGACTTGTGTTCTCCATATTTATATTTTAAAAATGGCTTTTGAATTTTCCGTAGTGATGTCAGCTATTTCTGCTTCTGGCTTTTCATATAATTCTGATAATTTCTCCAATACCTTAATTATATGAGCACTTTCATTGCGTTTACCACGGAATGGTTTGGGAGCAAGATAAGGCGAATCGGTTTCCAAAACAATGTGTTTTAAATCGATTTGATTCAAAAACTGATCTATTTTTCCGTTTTTGAAAGTCACAACGCCGCCTATTCCAAGTTTCATATTATAGGATATAGCTTGTTTGGCTTGCTCCAAAGTACCAGTGAAGCAATGGAAAATTCCGAATAAATCATCGGACTTCTCTTCTTCTAAAACTTCAAAAATTTCATTAAAAGCATCGCGACAATGAATCACGATAGGCAATTTATATTTTTTAGCTAATTGAATTTGATGTATAAAAGCATTTTTCTGAATTTCTAATGTAGACGTATCCCAATACAAATCGATACCAATTTCGCCAATAGCATAGAAGCTTCTTTTGGATAACAACTCTTCAACATGAGCTAATTCGGCTTTATAATTTTCTTTTACCGATGTGGGATGCAAACCCGTCATTAAAAAAACCTGATCTGGAAAATCAGATTCCAATTGCATCATGGCTTTGGTGTATGTAGAATCTATTGCGGGAATAAAAAATCTTGAAACGCCAGCATCTATAGCGCGCTGCATCATGTCTTTTCTGTCTTCATCAAAAGCGTCACTATATAAATGGGTATGTGTATCGGTAACTATCATTTTGCAAAAATAAAAAAGTAACCACCAATGTGATTACTTTCTACTTTATAATTTTTATTTCAAGTGATATGTTCTTAAAACCTCAACGCCATTTAATCTAATTTATTCAAGAGTTTCTGTGATTTTGGATAATCTTCCGCATCTTCAGGAATGGTTTTCAAGATATCTACACAAGCAGCTTCATCTTTTTGTTTCAGCTTACTTAAGGCCAAGTACCAGGTGGCTTTATTTTTATAAACCGATGGTGTTTTCATAATGTCATTAAAAAGCGCATCTGCTTTCTCGTATTTATTAAGCTCAACTAAAGAGACTGCTTTATACAGTTGGTATTCCATATTGTTTGCATCTGTAATTAATAATTCCGAAAAATAGGTTTCTGCATCCTTATAATTATGATTATTAAAAGCCGTTTCAGCTTTTTGCAATGTTTCGTCTTGAGAACCTCTAACGGTTAAACTTATGGTTCCATAATTAGCGAAATCATTATAAACAGGGTTTGAAAATTGTTGCTCAATAAATAAGCCAATGACTAAAATAGCCGCGGCTGCAATGGAATAAAACCAAGGGTTGATTCGTTTCTTCTTGGTTTTCGTAGAAGAAGCATCTTGAAAATAATTAGAAGACACTTTTTCTAATTGACTTTTAAAGGCCTCGCTTTTTTCAGCATTGTTAAAATGATTTTCAACAAATTGAGAAACGTTTTGATAGGTTTGAAAAGCCTCCAAATAATCTGGGTCAGTTCCGAGTCGGGTTTCAAAGATTTTAACAGCTTCCTGATCCAAGTTTCCAGAAAGATAATCTTCGAATGCATTATAATCTTGATCTTGCATGGTTACGATTTTAGATTGTTATAACGTGGCGACTTCTGAACCATTTTGGTAAGACTACCGATACATAAGGATTTCTTTTTTCTTGCATAAGCATAACTAATCCCTAAACTTTCGGCGACCTCTTCCATAGTGTTTATTTTAAAAGTAGCTTTTAATAAATCTTTACAGGCTTGTCCTAATTTTTCAAACATTTCTGTAAATAATTCATGTTGCTCTTCAAATAACGTGGTTTCAAAAGCGAGCTCTTGTACGTCGTCATCTTTAGATAACACCTCTTCGTTAATTGTTACCTCTTTATTTCCTGTTTTTTTTAATTGGTTAAGCCATTTGCGTTTGCAGAGCAAGAAAAAATACGCATCGAATGGGCAAGTCAGTTGTAATTTTTTTTCGGTGGCTTGATTATATATGGTGATAATGGTTTCCTGAATCACATCTTTAGCCTGTGTTTCATCGCCGCTATTCATTTTAATGTAGTTAATAACTTTTGGCGCAAACTTATCATATATAGATTGAATCACGAAGGCGTTATTTTGAATCAACCCTTCAATATACTTCTGATCTTCGTGAATGTTTTTTTGGCTCATGAACCCTTAAATTTTAACGAATTTAAAAAAACTTCACCTAATACCGGTAACAATTTTAAAATGCTTTTGATATAAGGTTGTAAGCGTAAAATTCTCGCAAACAAAAAATTACACATATTAATCCATAAAATTTTAAGTCATGAAAAATTCAATATTAAGTATCGCCGTTGTAGCATTATCTTTTTTACAAGTACAAGCTACTGAAAACAAAACTATGTTAGACTCAACAATTTCTGCTGAAAATGTATCAGCCCAAAAAATCGTTCAAGTTTATGATTGGAACGTAACAACCACTAAAAATTCCTATTCTGGAACATCTCTAGATATAGAGCACGCTAATAGGATGATTGCCTTGGTTAGTTCAGGTGAGATTATTTTAGACAAAAAAGTAGAAAGCTATTATATGATGCAAAATGAAGCTACAGATAATAATAACAGACTTTATTTTTGGGAAGTTACTAGCAGCAAAGGTTATGCTAAAGGATTCTCATCCACAGAATATGATGCAAACCATATGATAAAGTTAGTTGCATCTGGCGATATCATATCCTCTAAAATTATTATTAGTGGAATTATAAAATAAAAAAACAGTAAGATGCTATTTAGAGGGAACTGAGAACTTCAACTCAGTGACACGAAGAGTCTTTCATTAATTTGAAAGACTCTTTTATTTTTAAGAAATCTTATAAAATGCACATTGTTTTAAAAAATTTCAAAAAATAGGGTAACAAAAAGAACCCTGTCTTTATATAAGGATGAATAACAATTTAAAAACAAGTATTATGAAAACAGCAAATCAATTTCACGCTTATTTACAAAGTTTTAATAACGTGAGCAATTATGCAAGAATAGGTTTTGGAATAGCCGCTATAGGATTATTGGCCTTAACAAGCTGTAGTTCTAATGATGATGAAATTATCCTTGTAAATAACATTTGTGATGTTAGTTATGTAAGTACGCCCATCACCGATTTATTTTCTACAGCAAATGGCTATGATGATTTACCGGAATATATGGATTTAGAAACACATCAATACCGCATGAAAATAAATGCAAATGGTGAAATATGCAGTGTTGGTTATCAAAATCCAAGTACTTGGACTGGTAGTTATCTAATAGTTATAAAAAATGAAACTACAAGTCTGCAAACTTCTGCGATACGTTCTTTTTCACAAGCACAATTGGAATACAAAAGCATAACACCTTTGGTTGTAAATTCGGGCGACATCGTTAGTGTGGAAAGAACCATATTCGGTTATACATCAATTTCTGAAACAGTGGGCAGAATATTAAGAAAATCAGATTATACAGATGTTCCCTATCCAATAGTTCAAGGAAATGTAGAATTTTTAAGTTCTAATTTCTATGGTGCTGGTGGTCCAGTTCCAAATATTGGCCAGCCTTATATTCCAGTAGGTTTCAGATTAAACTAAAGTAACAAATTACTGCGAATGGAGTTCTTGATGTAAAATTATAGCTAATAATGAAAAATAATCCAAAACTGGGTAACAAAAAGACACCTGTTTTTTATATAAGGATGAATAACAATTATAAAACATATACTATTATGAAAACAATAAATCAATTTCACGCTTATTTAAGGCCTTTAAATACCGTGAGCAATTATGCGAAAATAGGATTTGGAATAGCCGCTTTAGGCTTAATAGCTTTAACAAGCTGTAGCGCCAACGATGACTCTAATGATTTAAACCACGGTCCAGGATTTGATATCCCGTCCGCTCAAGATTTTGCTAATGTTAGAAGCCAAGCTTTAAACAACATCACCCAAAATTTTCAATTTAATGCAGACGACGGTATGATTTCATTAACATCAGATAATGGTGTTGCAATTACTATTAACGCCGGATGTTTAACTAAAAACGGCAATCCTGTTACTGGAATGGTAGATTTAGAATATGTAGAAATATTTGAAAGAGGAAATATGCTAACTACCAATAAACCAACTATGGGATTAATGGCTAATGGCGGTAAAAAACTAATTATTACTGGAGGCGAATTCTTTTTTGAAGCCACACAAGGTGATGTTATTTTAGAAACCAATTGTGCTTTGCAAATTGTAGCACCTAGCGCTTTAACTGGCGGATTTGATCCAGATATGATTTTATGGACGGGTGTTATTGATGCTGATGGCGATTTAACTTGGGAAGAACAAGCTAATCCTACAGGACAAGGTGGCGTTTTCCCAGATAACAATAATGATTATTTAGCCTTTATACAAAATTTTGGCTGGACAAACATTGATCGTTTTTACAACGACCCTAGACCAAAAACTACTATTTATGCACAAGCGCCAGTAGGCTATAACTACACTAATAGTGCTATTTACGTATCATTTGATGGCGAAGCATCAGGCCTTGCAACTTTAGACACCTATGCAAACGGATTATTTAGCGAACATTATGGCGAAATTCCTGTTGGATTAGAATGTCACCTGATTTTCACATCAGAAGTAGAAGGCGTTTGGAGATATGCTATTAAACCCTATACAATCGTGGCCAACCAAATTATTACGTTTACAATGATGGAAACCGCTATTGCTAGTGAAGCTGACTTGATTGACATGGTGAATAATTTACCGTAAATCCAACTTAAACATATATAAGACGCTATTTTGAGGGAACCGAGCACTAAACTCGGTGAAAAAAGCGCCTTTCATTAATTTGAAAGGCGCTTTTAATTTTTAAAATATCTAAACCATTCTAAAACTTTTTGATTTTTCTTTAAAAACAGGGTAACAGAACACCGGTGCTTTTGATATAAGAATGAATAACCTTTTAAAATTCTAAATAATTATGAAAACTAGTATAAAATTTCACAAGCAAAAACATGTTTCAGCTGAAATACGTAGTAACTTCAAAATATTTTTTAGTCTACTAACTGTAGCAGTTATTTCCTTAACGGGTTGCAGCTCCAATGATAATAGTATTGCAGCAGTTTCACCTCAAGCTGATGTACCTTCAGCCCAGGATTTCGCCAATATTAGAAGCTAGGCGTTGAATAACATAACACAACACTATCAATTTAATGCAGACGATGGCATGATATTTTTAACATCAACTAATGGTGTAGATATTTCTTTAGATGCTAATTTTCTAACCAAAAACGGAAATCCCGTAACTGGATTAGTGGATTTAGAATATGTGGAAGTTTTTGCCAAAGGGGATAATGCTAACCACCAACAAAACTACCATGGGAATAAATTCTAATGGAAATAAAGTAATGATTATAACCGGTGGTGAATTTTTCTTGGAAGCCACACAAAACGGAGACGTTTTAGATACGAGTTGCGCTATACAAATAGAGGTACCGACAGCATTAACCGGCGGTCCAGATCCAGATATGATTTTATGAACAGGCAACATTGATAGCAATGGCGATTTAACTTGGGATCCCCAAGATCTTAACGGACATGGCGTTTTTGTTAGCGGCAGTAATTACTCTGCTTTTTTCCAAAATTTTGGTTGGACCAATATTGATAAATTTTATTTAGATCCTAGACCTAAAACAACCATCCATGTACAAGCTCCCGCAGGTTATAATTATAATAATAGTGCCATTTATTTAGCCTATGCTAACGAAGATTTTGGATTGTCAATTTTAACTGAATTTGAAAACGGTGTGTTTTCAGAGTATTATGGCGAATTGCCTATTGGATTAGATTACCATTTTATTTTTACAACCGTAGTAGATGGAAATTGGAGATATAGTGTAAAATCGGCCACATTAGCCGAAAATCAAATGTTAACGTTTTCAATGGAAGAAACAGCTATCGCAACAACTGCCGAATTAGTTTCTATAGTTAACGCATTACCATAAAAAAACAAAGCATTCCGCTAAAGACATTTAAGATGCTATTTTGAAGGAACCGAGCTCTCCACTCGGTGACAAAAAAGCCTTTCATTAATTTGAAAGGCTTTTTTAATAAGAATACACTTTTCCCGTTAATTCAGTTAAAAAAAATCAAAAAATAGGGTAACAAAATAGTGCTGTTCTTGATGTAAGGATGAAGAAACACGTTTTTCTATTAGAAATAAAAAACGAAACACAATTAAAATTTACAGTTAATAGTTTGCCTTGATTTAACCTGACAAGAGGCGATGGTTGTAATAACCGTCGCTTTTTGTATTTTAGCACGTATCTAACCGAATCACTATGAGAATTTGTTTTACATTTTTAGTCTTTAGTTGTTGTTTACAATGGCTTTCTGCACAGGATACTCAATCTCCAGACAGTATTGTTCGCATGGCTAACATTAAGCATAATGTGGAAGGAACTGCCATTCAGTTTTCACCTGAAGCGCCCCCTTTAGAGCAAATTGCTGGAGCGCCAAAAGCGTTCTATTCCTATTATTGGGAATTTGACGACGGAACATATAGTAAAATTGAAAACCCGAAACATACGTATAAAAAACCAGGTGATTATGAGGTGAAACTTTGGGCAACTAATCATTATGACACCGGAAAGCCACCAAGTACGCGGCCAATGAAAATGAGCATTACCAATTCGGAAAAATCATTTCAGGATCAAGCTTCCATGAGTGAAGATTTCATTTTAGAACGCAATAGAGAACCTATGCCTGAAGAAAACATCGTGCTGATTTTGCGTTATAAAAATTATTTGAATCATACCACCAACGGAAAATTGTACTTGTTTTACAATGAACAAAAGTACAAAGCTGATAATTTCAATATTGAAGATATCCGTTCTTATCATGATGAAAAACAAATCACGTCTCCAGATTTTGCAGTAACTAAATCTATTGATGAATTGGATCGCACTTTTTTAGCATCAGCAGAAAACGGTTTACTTGCACTTAAAGCAAAACCACAAGACTCTACAGTTAAAACCAATTTACCATTAACACTGGAAGAATCTAAAGCTTATTATAGAAATTCAGAACAATTTGAATTTAATAATATGGCACCGAATGAAGAACGTAATTTATTTTTCACGCTACGAACGCCACCTGAAATGTTGAAAGATACCAGCGCTATTATTTCCATTCGTGGCGTTTATGTTCCAGATTCTAATTATGATAATCATAAAGTGAAAGATATGGAAATGGAGATTGTAACGTCTCACGACCCTAACAAAATGGCGAGTAATGGTACGTTTATGAATTACCGCTTAGTCCGATTTAAAACATTAAAATATAAAATCAAATTTCAGAATAATGGCGAAGGTCCAGCCAACACCATCCGCTTGGAAACCGATATTCCAGAAATGTTAGATAAATCAACAATAGTCGTTACAGATATGTATCCACAATGTGTTATTTGTCCGAAAGATCAGGAGGTTCGCTACAGTTGCTTGGATACAACCTTTACAGACACACAAGCTATCTTCACCTTTAAGAACATCTATTTACCGGGAAGCGAGCAAAAAAATGTGAAGGAATACGATTCTACCAAAGGCTTTGTAAAGTATAATATTAAATTTTCAAAAGATTTTCATAAGCAAAAAACAAAAAGTAGAACAGCCATTATTTTTGATAAAAACGATCCCATTATCACCAATTACTCAACTACCCGATTCGTTCCAGGCATTTCAATTGGTGCAAAAGTAGGTTATAATGCCTTTTCAAATTTAAAAAACTCCGAGAGCTATTTTCTAGGCGCTACTATTTCACCTTATAAATCTTATCGTTGGTATTGGCAAGTGGAGTTGCTAAACAGTTTTCATAAGTATGAGGGTGCGTTTAGCATTTCCGAAGAACTTATAGACAGAGCTCAAGGTATCCAGTATCTAGAACGCACAACCAAGAGATCAAGTTATCATAACGTAGATTGGGAAATTCCAGTATTAATGCGTTATAATATTAATAATTTTATTGGAGTTGGCGCCGGATTACAAGGCATGCTAACCATTAGCGAAAAAGAGAATAGATCTGTTTTAGTAGAACAATTTGAAGGATTCAATGACGATTTTTTCCTAAACAGTAGCACATCTTCTACTGAATATTCTGATAGATTTACCAATTTTAAGGCTGGATTATTATTAGATGTTACCGCTGGTTTCTCTAGAATTGGCCCAAGTTTAGGCGCACGATATGTTTTAAATTTTAAAGACAATTTTAATTATTGGCAGTTGTATGCTATTTGGAAATTCTAACTTTCACCTGACCATTACAACTCTTAAAAAACCTTTCAAGCATTTGAAAGTATTCTGGAACATGACCAAGGATATACATCTTAAGTTTTGCCTATTAGCCATCCTTGTTTTTGTTCAAAATTCACTATTTTCTCAAAATTTAGAGGAAACTATTTATTCTAAAACAGAAACTTTTATTGCCAATAAAAATCCTAAATCCTATGATGTTTTAATTAAACAAGAGTCAGCTTTTAAAGATGACATCTCATCAAAAGACGAGCAATTAGCTTATGTGTTTCTACTTTGTAATAAAGCTTACTATTTGATGGAAAACAACCAACTTCCAGAGGCCATTTCCAATTATGAAAATGCTCAAAAGCGTTATAACGCCCATAAACTTTCCAATATGTCTGATTTTGATATTACGGAATACTGCTTAAAACCACTTGGTAATTTATACACGAAAACAAATAATTATACCAACGCCGAAAATACCATCAAGTATTATATTAATCTAGCTGATAAAAGCAATAATACTTCACATTATATTTCTGGAATTATTAACCTAGCCGTTTTGTACCAAACGCGCGGGATGCATGAATCGGTTTTAGATTTAATTAAACAAACAGAGAAAATATCAAGTATTCCGAAGCGGCAAAAAGAAAAACTTCACACACTGAAAACTTCTAGTTTAATTGCTTTAAATAGATCTAATTCTACAAACAGTAATGTAGATTACTCAAAGTCAGGCACCACTTATAATGAACATCAATTACAGTATGAGTTGGCACTAAATCAGGGTGATTATGAAGCAGCTTTAAAATATCATAATTTAGCAATTTCATTTCAAAAAAAGGACTCCTTTACTGCAAGAGAAATAGCCAAAACACATTTAGAAAAAGCACAATTACACTATTTATTGACTGATTATAAAAAAGCGAATCAGAATTTGGAGATTTCGTTGCAAACTTTACTTCCTAATTTGGAACCATACGCCATTCCTGAAAGAACCAGCTTGTATGCCGAAAATACGTTTATAGATATCTTTGATTTGCTGGCGAGGCTTCAAAGTAATCCGGAAAAAGCACTGCAGTATTATAGTTTAAGCTTTTATGTATCGAATTTATTGACAATTTCGGTTACCTCGCAAGAATCTAAAATAGCGAACCAAAGCGCGAATAGAAAACGAAGCGAATATTGCCTAGACTTACTATTTGAGATGTATCAAAAAACGGGAGGTTTAGACATTTTTGAACGTGCTTTAAATTATTCTGAAAATCAGAAAGCTTCTGTTTTAAAAGCCGTTTTTGAAAAAAAAACGTTGTTAGACCAACATCCAAAAGATTCATTTTTAATAAAAGAACAGCAGCTTTTAATGCAACAAGAACGGTTGACCGATGTATTAATTAAAACACAATTGGGTTATGAAATTTCAAAAAATGACAGCCTGAACAAACAGCTTTTGGATATTAGCATTCAGCTTAAAACGCTTCAGAATAAAATTGCGCTGAAGTATCCGCAAGCAGAAACCCATATTTCAATTTCAAAAATCAGATCGCAATTATTAACCGATCAAGCAGAAATGGTGGTTTATTATTATGGGCAAAGAAGCTTGTATCAATTTATTATTTCACAAGAAAACACGATTTTCAATAAAATCGCAATAAACGAAAAATTTAAAAATAGTGTTACGGATTTCATTCACTTATTTGATAATCCAGCAGCCATTAACAATAATATTAAGGCATTTACCAGCCAAGCTTTTTCTTTATATCAGCAACTTCATGTGGGTGAAATTTCTTCTGCCAAGAATGTTCTCATTATTCCAGATGGGTTGCTCAACTTTTTACCCTTTGAAGCGCTGCTGACCAAAGCTACGGAATCTAATAACTTTTCAAATATGCCTTTTGTGGTGATACAGCAAGCAGTTGTATACAATTCTAATATAGAGCTGTATTTAGATCCGCAGAAAACGTCCAAAACGAAAAAATTATTGGGTATTTTCCCTGTTTTTGAATCCAGTAATCAGCCACTCACCTATTCTATTAAAGAAGCTGAATCCATCAAAAGTGCAACGGGAGGCACTATATTAATGCACAATAGCGCAACCAAACAAAGCTTTATAGAAACCGCTTCAAATTATACTATTTTACATCTTTCCACTCATGCTACTGGCGGCGATTTCACCAATCCGGCAAGTCTTGCTTTTTCAGATGAACCCATGATGCTAAACGAATTGTATAGCATGTCTATTAATCCAGATTTGGTGGTTTTAAGCGCTTGCGAAACCGGTATTGGCAAACTTCAGAAAGGCGAAGGTGCTTTGAGTATTGCCCGTGGTTTTCAATATGCGGGCGCTAAAAACGTTTTATATTCCTTATGGCAAATAAATGATGCTTCCACCGCGCAGTTAATGACCCTATTTTATAAATCATTTCAAAAAACGGAATCAGCTTTTACGGCTAATAGACAATCAAAATTAAATTATTTACAAGACCCTGAAATTAGTGCTGTAAAAAAATCTCCTTACTATTGGAGCGCCTTTGTTTACTATGGAAAATTAGATGCTCCAAAAGATACAAACCTCACGCTTTATTACGTATTAGGATTTTTAACGCTGATATTTATTGTATTTTTGATATTAAGAAAACGCATAATTAATGAGCGAAAAAGCAGCTAAAAGTCTGAAAGATTTTCTTTTGGAAAAAGGGTATACTAGGACCAAATTAAAGTTAACAAGAACCAATCATTTTGAAATAAAAGCTACTATAAACGGCATTAAAGGGTTGTTTATTCTAGATACTGGTGCATCCAGTTCTTGTGTAGGTTTTGAAGCTATTGAAACCTTTAAGCTGAAAGTCATAGATTCTGAAATGAAAGCTGCCGGTGCTGGCGCCATTGATATGCTAACGCAGATTTCAAAAATAAATCAGGTTAAAATCGGCAAATGGAAACAAGATAAAGTTCCCTTAATTTTATTCGATTTAACCCATGTGAACACAGCTTTAATAAGTCATAATTCACAACCTGTTGATGGTATTATTGGCGCTGATATTTTAAAAAAAGGAAAAGGTATTATTGATTACGAAACAAAATATTTATACTTAAAAATGTAAGAAAAACTATACCTTTCTTAAAAATACTTATCTTTATCACGTTATACTAACCAACCACAGCCATGCAACCTTCTATTATTATAGCGGATGATCATCCATTAATGTTACGCGGTCTTCACGACTTTTTAAAGTCTAAAGGTTACAATATTTTAGGAAGCGCCAAAGATGGCAAGGAAGCTTACAATTTAATTGTTAAGCACAAACCAGAAATAGCTATTCTAGATATTCGGATGCCGTATTTAACTGGATTAGAAGTTGCTGAAGAATGTTTAAAAAATGAAATTCCCACCAAAATTATCCTCATTACATTTGATAAGGGTGAAGAACTTTATGACAAAGCGAAAGAATTAAACATTTTTGGATACATTCTTAAAGAGTTTGCCATTGAAGAAATTGAACTATGTATAGCCAATGTTATCAATAACAAACCCCATTTTAGTGAAGAAATAGCCTTATATCTTAATTCTACTTCAAATACTCATAAGCCGCAAACTTTAAATAATTTAACGAAAACAGAATTAAAAGTATTGGCATTAATAGCGCAAAACCAAACCGCAATTGAAATTGGAAATGCACTATGCGTTTCTAGCAGAACTATTGAAAAACATAAAAGTAATATTATTAAAAAATTGAATTTAGAATCCAAGCATAACAGCCTTTCCTTGTATGCGAAAGAAAATGAACAATTTCTAAACTGAATATAAATTACGTATTTCTACGTATTTCAAGCCAAGTTAATATGTTGTATCTTTACAGTGCTATTAATCGGAGACCTTGTTTTTAACAGGTTGAAAATCAAAAGGCTTTGGACGTTTATCGTGCAAAGCCTTTTTTTATGCCCTATAATAAAATGCAGAAAATATACGTAGAAATACGTATTTCACAGCTAGACAATCTACCTTATATTTACATTGCTATTAGTTAGTTATTTGAGGGAAATTCTGAAAGGGCTTTTTATCTGCAAAGATGAAAAGCTTTTTTTTGGTGTCAATATAGGTTTTAATTGAAAAATACGTAGTTATACGTATTTCAAATGATGAAGATTGCTTATATCTTTGCTTTGCTATTAGTTAGTTATTGAGGGAATATTATAGAAGCTTTTTATTTGTAAGGATAAAAAGCTTTTTTATTTTAATAAAATAATAAGGTCAATTCCGAATTTAACCCTAAACATCTTTTTCAAATCATATTTAAAAGTCACCTGGAATTCATTAACCATTATGAATTAATCTGTAAGATTTTACTGTATTACACTGATTATTAGCACTATAATTTTAAAAAAGTTGATAAATTCGAAAAATACGTATAACTACGTATTTCAAAATCAAAAGGTTAGCATTATCTTTACAATGCTATTAATCACGGTTGGAGTTGTCTTTCAAGATCATTTCTACGTACAAACCAAATCAACATGTCAGAACAATCTCATCTGTTAAAGAATTTAGAAATCATGCAGGATTCTAACACAAACAAATTTTTCGTTTTCGGAATAATTTTATTAGTCGTCATTGTAATCTCAATGAATATTGTTGTGTGCTTTTTTTAATGCAACAATTAATTTTTAAAAAGCAAAAGGGCTATTTCTCATGAAATAGCCCTTTTTATTTTTAAAAATATTTTTTGAAATTATAACTCCAAAGCTCTTTTCACATCATTATCCATTAACAATTCCGTAGGATTTTCTAATGCTTCTTTAATAGCCACCAAGAAACCAACAGATTCTTTTCCATCAATAATTCTATGGTCATAAGATAATGCTACATACATAATTGGACGAATTTCCACGTGCCCATCAATAGCAACTGGTCGTTCAACAATATTATGCATTCCTAAAATACCACTTTGAGGCGGGTTAATAATAGGGGTTGAAAGCATACTTCCAAAAACACCACCATTAGAAATAGTAAATGTTCCGCCTGTCATTTCATCCACTGTAATTTTACCATCACGTGCACGCAATGCTAAACGTTTCACCTCATCTTCAACACCTCTAAAGCTTAAGTTTTCAGCATTTCTAATAACAGGAACCATTAAACCTTTAGGTCCAGAAACCGCAATAGAAATATCAACAAAATCATAAGTTATCATTTCGTTTCCATCTATCATGGAGTTCACATCTGGGTACATTTTCAAAGCTCTAACTACAGCTAAAGTAAAGAAGGACATAAATCCTAATCCTACACCATGCTTGCTTTTAAAGGTTTCTTTGTATTCATTTCTCAATGCAAAAATTGGCGACATATCTACTTCATTAAACGTAGTAAGCATGGCAGTTGTATTTTTAGCTTCCACTAAACGTTCTGCTACCTTACGTCTTAACATAGACATTCTACTTCTAGATGATGAACGGTTTCCACCTGTTGGTGTTCCCATAGAAGGTACTGCATTTACAGCATCATCTTTAGTGATACGACCATCCTTTCCACTTCCAAAGATTCCTGAAGCATCCATATTTTTTTCAGCTAAAATCTTTTTAGCAGCAGGACTTGCTGTTCCAGTAGCATATGTTTTAGTTTCCGCTTTAGCTTCTGGTTTTGGTGCTTGCTTTTTAGCTTCAGCCGGCGCTTCTTTGGTTTCTTTAGCTTCTTCTTTAGATTCAGATTTAACTGCTTCTTTCTTTTCAGAACTTTCAGAGCCACCTCCTGGTTTTTCAGCAGATGTATCAATTAAGCAAACAACAGCTCCAACCGCAACGGCATCACCTTCTTCAGCTTTAAGCGTTATAGTTCCACTTGCTTCTGCAGGCAGTTCTAAAGTGGCTTTATCGCTATCTACTTCCGCAATAGCTTGGTCTTTTTCTACGTAATCACCATCGGCAACTAACCATGTTGCAATTTCTACTTCTGTAATAGATTCTCCTGGCGAAGGAACTTTCATTTCTAAAATCATCGTGATACTGTTTTAGTTTTTATTTTATTTTTTGTGTTGGTTGTTTTTCGTTTTGTCAAAAACATAGTCTATAACTTCTTTATGACGTTTTTTAGATCTTACCGAGCTTCCAGCTGCTGGTGCTCCATAAGGTCTACGAGAAACGGCTCTGAATGTTTTGGCTTGGTCTAAATGCATTAGCATGTGACTGTAAGCACCCATGTTTCTAGGTTCTTCTTGAGCCCAAACAATTTCTTCAGCATGCTTATATTTCTCCATAACCGCTTCAATTTGTTCGATTGGTAATGGAAATAATTGCTCTATTCTTACTAAAGCAACATCTTTACGTTCTAGTTTATCGCGTTCTTCATGTAAATCATAATAAAACTTACCGGTTACAAACACTAATGATTTCACATCAGCTGTTTTAATTTCCACATCGTCTATTAACTCTTGGAATCCACCATTTGCAAACTCCTCAACGGTTGAAACCACTTTAGGATTACGCAACAAACTCTTTGGTGTAAATATAATTAACGGTTTACGGTATTTCGCTTTTACTTGACGACGTAATATATGGAACATGTTGGCTGGCGTTGTACAGTCTGCCACAAACATATTATCTTTCGCACATAATTGTAAAAAACGCTCCATACGCCCTGATGAATGTTCAGCACCTTGACCTTCATAGCCGTGAGGTAATAACATAACCAATCCGTTTTGTAGTTTCCATTTATCTTCTGCTGCAGAAATGTATTGATCCACCATAATTTGGGCACCATTACCAAAATCTCCAAACTGTGCTTCCCAAATAGTTAATGTTTTCGGACTTGCCATGGCGTAACCATAATCAAAACCAACTACACCATATTCAGATAATAAGGAGTTATAAATAAAGAAATTTCCTTGGGTATCGCTCAATTGGTTGTGTAAGATAATTTCTTCCTCACTATCTTCAACTTTTACAACCGCATGTCTATGCGAAAACGTTCCACGCTCCACATCCTGACCTGAAATTCTAACATCATTACCATCTAAAAGTAAAGTTCCGTAGGCTAAATGTTCTGCCATTGACCAGTCTAATTTATCTTCATCAAACATAGTTTGTCTAGATTCTATTAAACGCTCAATTTTACGAATGAACTTTTTATCTTTTGGAAGCGTAGAAATAACTTTCGTTACTTTTTCTAAATCCGACTTGCTACATGTAGTATCAATCGGTTTCAGCATTTTATCTTCTTCAACAGAAATAAAATCTACCCATTCATTTTGCATAAATGGTGTAATTTCTGTTTTATCTTCTTTTCTAGAATCCTCTAAATTTTCTTCTAGCTTATTTTTGTAATCTTCTTCTAATTTTTGAACATGTTTTTCATCAATGATACCTTCAGAAATAAGCTTGGCAGCATAAATATCTCTAGGGTTTTGATGTTTTGCAATAGCTTTATATAATTTTGGCTGTGTAAAACGTGGCTCATCACCTTCGTTATGTCCATATTTTCTATAACCCAATAAATCAATAAAGACGTCGCGCTTAAATTTCATCCTAAAATGAAGCGCAAATAACATAGCGTGCACAACTGCTTCCGCGTCATCCGCATTAACATGTAATACTGGCGACAAGGTTACTTTTGCAATATCCGTACAATAGGTGCTAGAACGCGCATCCAAATAGTTGGTAGTAAAACCGATTTGGTTATTTACTACAATATGAATGGTTCCACTTGTTTTATAACCATCTAATTGCGCCATTTGCACAATTTCATAAACCAAACCTTGAGCTGCAATGGCTGCATCTCCATGTACAATAATTGGAAGTACTTGTGATGGGTTATCAGAATATTTATCGTCTTGTTTGGCTCTAGTTATACCTTCTACTACAGCACCAACAGTTTCTAAATGCGAAGGGTTAGGTGCAATATTTAGGTTTATTTTTTTACCGTTTTCAGTAACACGATCACTCGTCCAACCTAAATGGTATTTCACGTCGCCATCAAAAACTTCTTGTTCGTAATCTTTTCCATCAAATTCACTAAAGATGTCTTTCGCTGATTTACCGAAAATATTTGTTAAGGTACTTAAACGACCACGGTGAGCCATTCCCATTACAAATTCTTTTACGTCGTATTCTGATGCTTTTTCAATTAAAGCATCTAAAGCAGGAATTAAGGATTCGCCACCTTCTAAAGAGAAACGTTTTTGACCTACATATTTGGTATGTAAAAATGTTTCAAAAGAAACGGCTTCGTTTAACTTTTTAAGAATGTGCTTTTTTTCATCCTTTGAAAAATCAGGTAAATTATCATTCACATTCAATTTTTCCTGAATCCATTTAATTTCTTCAGGTTTTCTAATGTACATGTATTCCACACCTATGGAAAGGCAATAGATGTTTTCTAAATGTTTGATGATGTTTCGCAACGTATCAGAACCTAAACCTAAAGTGTTTCCAGCACTAAAAGATGTGTCTAAATCTGATTGTGACAAACCGAAATTTTCCAACGCTAGAGTTGGCTCATACGTTCTTCTGTCTCGTACAGGGTTTGTTTTAGTAAACAAATGCCCTCTGGTACGATAGCCATCTATTAATTGTAAAACCTGAAATTCTTTCGTGACACTAATGGATACATGTTCACAGGAATCATCTGTTCCTATAACCTGTTCTGTTTCCACTTGGGCTGCTTGAACAGATTCATCCTTTATGCCATAGCTTTCGCTACCAAAATCGAAACCTTGAAAGAAAGCTCTCCAACTTGGCTCGACAGAATCCGGATTTTTTAAGTATTGGTCGTATAAATCAGCAAAGTATGCCGAATGTGCTGCGTTTAAAAAAGAATATTTATCCATAAATGAATTAAAACTGAATCGTTCTGACTTAATTTATACAAAAGTACAACTTTTAGTAAAATTAGATATGCTTTTCTTACATTTATAACATGTAATTAACTAAAATTTAGAAAATGAAACAGGATTCCAAATTCCCAAAAATAAATAGCATTTTATTTGGCTTCATTTGTCTTTTTTTTACCACAATTTCGGCTCAAACTACCACAAATGATTTTTGGAGTTATGTGCGTTTTGGTGGCGGCATCGGATTGGGTTTTTCAGGTGATTACTTCAGTGGAACATTAGCACCAAGTGCCATTTACAGATTTAATCCGCAGTTTGCTGCAGGTGTTTCCTTAAACGGAACCTATTCCACCCGAAAAAACTATTATAAAGCTACCATTTTAGGCGGAAGCGTGCTTGGTTTGTTTAATCCAATACCGGAATTACAACTGTCGGTAGAATTTGAAGAACTTCACGTAAGCAGAAAATTTGATAACAGATTGCTTTTGCAAAACGACGATTATTGGTATCCCGCTTTATTTGTAGGCGCTGGATATACCATAAGTACAGGACGTGTTTCCACGGCTATCGGTGTTCGGTATGATGTTTTATATGATAGAAATAAAAGTATTTACGGAAGTTCGTGGATGCCGTTTTTTAGAATTTATTTTTAAAACTCTTACTTTATTGATAGACATTTTTAAACCAAACCTTTTGCCATTCGCGCTGTAATATGAAAAACGCCACGTGTTCTGACATGACTACCGTATCTGAACCATCCAATTGTTTGACTTTATCTTCGGAAACATCAATAATGTACAGCAGATTTAAATAGTCCATAAATTTTTCTTGAACTAATTTATAAACCGTTTCATGCAACATGAGTTTTAAACTGGAAGGCAAAACTTCCAGCTCAAATTCAAAGTCCACATTAGCCAAAGCCAAGTCTTTATTTAATTGTTGAATAAGTTTTTGATACAGATCCAAATTATTGGCTTCTTCAATTAAATCATTAAAAGTAGCAGGTAATTCCATTATACATTTCTATTCATTAATTGTTGCCCAAAAGTTTTAAGAAGTAACTTTTTTTCTTCGGAAACGTGTAAGCCTTCCAAAATATCAAAGGCTTTAAGCGTGTATTCTTCTATAACTTTTCTTGTAGCTAAACTAGCTCCGGAAGCATCAAAAACCTCTTTTATGGTCTCAATTTTTCCCGTCTGGTCTGAAGGTTTTAAACTATATAAATGTAAAAGTTGTTGCTTTTCTTCAGCATTTGAAAACTCCAATGCTTTTAAATACAAATAGGTTTTTTTATTTTCTATAATATCGCCTCCCACTTGTTTTCCAAAGGTTTCAGGATCGCCAAAAGCATCTAAATAATCATCTTGTAACTGAAATGCAATACCTAAATTTTTACCAAATTCATAAATATTTAAAATATCATCTTGAGACGCTTTGGCCACAATAGCTCCCATTTCCATAGCTGCACCAACTAGAACTGCTGTTTTATACTCAATCATTTTTAAATATTCTGAAATAGAAACATCATCTCTACTTTCAAAATCCACATCGTATTGTTGGCCTTCACAAACCTGCAAAGCTGTTTTGCTAAATAATTGAGCTAAAGCTTGAAAGGTGGTAGCATCATAGTTTTCAAATAATTGGTATGCCATAATGAGCATAGCGTCACCAGAAAGAATTCCGGTGTTTATATCCCATTTTTCATGAACTGTTTCTTGTCCACGACGCAAAGGTGCATCATCCATAATATCATCATGAACCAAGGAAAAGTTATGAAACACCTCAATACTTAAGGCCGCATTTAAAGCCTTTTTGTGATCACAATCAAAAATATCGGCCGCCATCAAGGTTAAAACGGGACGTAAGCGTTTTCCGCCTAATTGTAGAATATAATTAATAGGTTGATATAAAGATTGCGGCTCTTTGTCTTGGATGTAACCATCTAAGTAATCCACAAAGGCTTGTTGATAAAATGGTATGTTTTGCATCTGGCAAAAATAAGGGAATTGGATTAATATTTACAACAACCTGTGGGCAATAATAAAAAAAGATTAAAACTATGGAAACTTTTTAGGTTTTTAAAGTTTCCTAATGTACATTTGCACCCGATTATGAAAGACAAAATACTTAATAACGCAGCAGATCTGTTTTTAAGTTACGGCTTTAAAAGCGTAACCATGGACGATATTGCCAATGAAATAGGCGTTTCAAAAAAAACCATATACCAACATTTTGCCACCAAAACCAAATTGGTTCAAGCGGCTACCATGTATATGTTTACGTTTATTTCGGAAGGTATTGACGGTATTTGTGCCTTAAACAAAAATCCGATTGATGAAATTTTTGAAATTAAAAAATTCACCATGACCCATTTAAAGGACGAAAAATCATCACCTCAATACCAACTTAAAAAATATTATCCGAAGATTTTTGAATCTTTAAAAAATAACCAATTCCATATTATGCAGGATTGTGTTACTAATAACTTGAAGCGTGGTGTTTCAGAAGGTTTATATCGAAATTCTATAGACATTGAATTTGTTTCGCGCTTATATTTTAACACCATGATGAGTTTAAAAGACGCCGAATTGTTCCCTGCTGATGATTTCTCCATGCAAACCTTAATGGACAGTTATTTAGAATACCATATACGTGGCATTAGTACCGATAAAGGCATTGCCAAATTAAACACCATTTTATTGACCGCTGAAAAATAAAAATGAGACGCATACAAACCATGAAAAATACATCACTTTTAATATTGAGCTTATTATTCTCTTCTTGGCTATTTGCCCAAGAAACACCAAGTTCTTTCACCTTACAAGAAGCTATAGATTATGCTTTGGCCAATAATCGATCGGCAAAAATTGCGCTTATGGATATAGAAGCTGCTAAAAAGCAAAAATGGGAAACTACCGCTACGGGATTACCTCAATTAAATGCTGATGCAGATTATACCAATTGGATTAAGCAACAAGTGTCCCTTTTACCAGCTGAATTGGCAGGTGGCACACCAGGAACTTTTGTTCCGGTTAAATTTAGTCCAAAACAAAATATGAATGCCACTGCAACTTTAAGTCAGCTAATATTTGATGGGTCTTATTTAGTAGGACTTCAATCGGCTAAAGTATATTTAGAAATCTCTCAAAATGCCAAGGTAAAAACTGATTTAGAAATTAGAAATGCTGTTATTAACGCTTATGGAAACGTTTTGCTTTCAGAAGAAAATTATGAAATTGTAGTTAAAAACATTGATGTTCTAGAAAAAAACCTCAACGAAACAACCAAAATTTATGAAAATGGTTTAGGTGAAGAAGAGAGTGTTGACCAATTACAAATTACATTAACGGGTTTAAAAAACTATTTGAGTAATGTAGAACGCCTAAATGATATTGCTCATAAAATGTTCAATATTACGTTAGGAATTGATTTAAACCAAACGGTTAGTTTAACAGAAAACCTAGAAGCTCTAACGCTAAAAAACATGTCTTTAGAAATTTTAGGGACTGATGATAATGTTGAAAATAGTATTGATTATCAAATAGCAAAAAACCAAGAAGAAGCGCAAGAATTACTTTTAAAACTAGAGAAAAGTAAATTTTTACCCACTTTAAGCGCTTTTATAAATGCAGGTTATAGTGGTTACAGTGAAACTTTTTCATTTGCTAATGAAAATCAAAAATGGTACGGATCCTCATTATTTGGTGCCAATTTAACCATTCCTATTTTTAGTTCAGGAATGCGAAGTGCTGCTACACAGCGTGCACAAATAAATTTAGAAATCGCCCAAGTAGAATTAACCGAAACAGAACAACAATTAAAGTTTCAAATTTCAGCTGCAAAAAGTGATTATTTATTCGCTATTGAAGAATATGAAAACAAGCGTGAGAATTTAAATTTATCAGAACGCATTGAGCAAAAAAATCAAACTAAATTTTTTGAAGGTATCGCAACTAGTTTCGATTTAAGACAAGCACAAACGCAACTTTACTCGGCACAACAGGAATATTTACAATCCATGTTTAATGTTATCACGAAAAAATCAGAATTAGAAACCATATTAAATACCGTAAAGTATTAAGCCAATCCATCATTATAATCTCATGAAAAATTTAAAAATCCTTTTTATTCTTGCCCTTATTATTTCGTCTTGTGGCAACAAAGATGAAAAATCGTTTGATGCTGTTTTGGCATCTGGAAATTTAAGCGATTTAAAAGAAAAGCGCAACGAAATAGACAGCAAGCAACAAGCATTGAATGAAAAGATTAAGTTGCTTAACGAAAAAATTTCGAAATTAGATACGGTAAGAAAAGTACCATTAATTACAACTTTTACGGCTAAACAAGAAGTTTTTAACCACCAATTGGAAATTCAAGGAAACGTAACTACTAAAGATTTATTAGTTATCACGCCGGAATACAATGGTATTTTAACAAAGGTTTACGTTACGGAAGGCCAAAAAGTTAAAAAAGGACAGCTTTTAGCTAAAATTGATGATGGTGGCTTAAGTCAACAATTTGCACAAGCCGAAATTCAAGCCAATTTAGCTAAAACAACTTTTGAACGTCAAAAGCGTTTGTGGGATGAAAATATTGGTAGTGAAATTCAATTTTTGCAAGCTAAATCCGCTTATGAAAGTCAAGCAGAGTCTGTAAATCAAATCAGACAGCAAATTTCAAAAACAAGTGTTACGGCGCCATTTTCAGGAACTATTGATGATGTTATGACGGAGCAAGGAACGGTGGTTATGGCAGGACAAAGTCAGTTAATGCGTATTGTAAATTTAGACAATATGTATATTGAAACCGATGTTCCAGAACGCTACATAGCCAATGTAATTCGTGGTAAAAAAGTAACGGTAGATTTTCCTGTGCTAGGTAAAACCATAGAAACAGAAGTGCGTCAAGCCGGCGATGTGATTAATCCAGCAAACCGAACTTTTAAAGTGGAAGTAAGTATTCCGAATAAAGAGAAAAGCATTAAACCAAACTTAACAGCGCGACTTAAAATCAACGATTATACCAATGAAAAAGCACTGTTAATTCCACAAAGTATTATTTCAGAAAATGCGGAAGGTGAACAATATATTTATGTTATCACCAACAAAAAATCCAATAATGAAGGCGAAGCGAAACGTGTTATTATAAAAACTGGAAAAACGCAAGGTGACGTGATTGAAGTTTTAGAAGGTCTTGAAGATGGTGCTGAAATTATAGAAGAAGGCGCCAGAAGCGTTAAAGACGGTCAAACCGTTAAAGTCATTAGCATGCAAACTGAAACCACCAGCACCAACGAATAAACAAATACATCATGACTAAAAAGAAAAAGCAAGTCGATAAAGAATTTGGTTTATCATCTTGGGCTATTAATAATAAAACCACGATGTATGTCTTAATCTTGGTGATATTTTATTTGGGTGTTGCGGCATTTTTTGAAATGCCCCGAGAAAGCTTCCCTGAAGTAAACGAAACCAAGATATATATAAGTTCTATTTACCCAGGAAACACGGCTGAAGATGTTGAAAAACTCATCACCGATCCTTTGGAAGATGAGCTAAAAACGGTAAGTAATGTGGTTGAAATTACCTCCACATCACAAGAGGATTTTTCCATGATTATTGTGGAATTTGACGAACATATCACCGTCGAACAAGCCAAACAAAAAGTAAAAGACGAAATAGACACTAAAACGGCAGGCGAAGATTGGCCAATGTCCAATGGTGCAAAGGTAAAACCGGATGTTTTTGAATTGAGCCTTTCTGAAGAAATGCCCATTTTAAACATTAATATTTCTGGTGATTACACTGTAGAAAAACTGAAAGAATACGCCGAATACCTTCAAGATGAAATTGAAGATTTAATTGAAATTAAAAAAGTTGATATTCGTGGCGCTCAAGATAAAGAGGTCGAAGTTGCTGTAGACATCTATAAAATGATGGCGGCTGATGTAACCTTTAATGACATTATTAGCGCCATAAATAATGGCAACATTACCATGTCTGCTGGGAACTTAAAAGCAAGTGGTCAGCGTAGAACAATTCGAATTTTAGGAGAAATTGAATCGCCTAAAGAACTCGAGAATTTTGTGGTTAAAGCAGAAAAAGGCAACGCCATATATCTTAAAGATGTGGCAACCGTAACATTTCACGAGGAAGACAAAACCACTTTTGCTAGAGAATTTGGTGAACCCGTTGTCATGTTAGACGTTAAAAAACGTGCAGGAAAAAACATGGTGGACGCTGCGGAACAAATTCGAGTCATTGTTCAAAAGGCCATTGATACTGAATTTCCACAAGATTTAAAAGTAACTATCGCTAATGATCAGTCTTCGGTAACCATTGGTCAAGTGGACGATTTGGTAAACAACATTATTTTTGGTGTTATTTTAGTAGTTGTAGTTCTCATGTTCTTTTTAGGATTCAAAAACGCCATTTTCGTAGGTTTTGCCATTCCAATGTCCATGTTTATGTCCTTGATGATATTAAACTTATTAGGACATAGTTTAAATACCATGGTTCTTTTCGGACTTATTATGGGTCTGGGAATGCTGGTAGACAATGGTATTGTGGTGGTAGAGAACGTGTATCGTCTTATGGATGAAGAAGGCATGAGTCGCATTGAAGCCGCTAAAAAAGGTATTGGTGAAATTGCTTTTCCTATTATCATTTCAACTGCAACCACAGTTGCCGCATTTATTCCTTTAGGTTTATGGCCAGGAATAATGGGAGAATTCATGATGATTTTACCCATTACGCTCTCCATTGTTTTAGGTTCGTCTTTATTTGTTGCTGTTCTTTTTAACTCGGTTTTAGTATCGCAGTTTATGAGCACAGAAGACAAGGACATGCCCCTTAAAAATATTATTCGCAACACAGCCATTATAGCTGGCATTGGTATTCTGATTGTTATTTTTGGTGGAGACTATCGTGCTTTAGGAACCTTAATGATTTTTACAGCTATAATGCAATGGGTTTATCGCTTATTCTTGCGTAAGTGGGCAAACAGTTTTCAAACTAAAACGTTAGTAAGGTTGGAGCGTTGGTATGAAAATCAGTTGCGTTGGGCTTTAGCTGGATGGAAACCTTATATAATTACAATAGGAACATTTCTACTTTTAGTTCTAGCGTTTGTAGCGTTTGGGATATCATTATCTACGCAACGAACGGAAATTGAATTTTTCCCAGATAACGACCCGAACCAAATTATTGTGTATATCGAATATCCGCAAGGAACCGCTATTGAGAAAACAAATGCCATTACCCAAGAAATTGAAAAACGTGTTTACTCGGTTGTTAATGATGAACAATATAAAGATGGCGATTATAATTTCTTGGTAGAAAGTGCCGTTTCTCAAGTTGGTGAAGGTGCTGGAAATCCAAGAGCAGATAGTGGCTCATCAGCTGAAATGCCCCATAAAGCTAAAATTACAGCTTCCATGCGGGAATATAAATTCCGTCGTGGTGCCGATAGTGAATTATTACGTCAAAAAGTTCAAGAAGCATTAGTGGGCATTTATCCAGGTGTTCTTATTTCCGTTGAAAAAGATGCAAATGGACCACCAACAGGGTCGCCAATCAACATTGAAATTGAAGGAGACAATTATGATGAGTTGATTAACACTGCCGAAAATATGCGGGAATATATCAACACTAAAAACATTGCCGGGATTGATGAATTGAAAATTGATGTAAACAAAGATAAGCCATCTATGCGCGTCATTATTGACCGCGAGAAAGCAGGTGAATTAGGAATTACTACTTCTCAAATTGGTCAGCAATTACGAAATTCTATTTTTGGTGCCAAAGCTGGAATTTATAAGGAAGATGGTGACGATTTTGATATTTACGTTCGTTTCAATGAAGAAAATCGCTATAATACCAGCGCTTTATTTAATCAAAATATTACATTCAGAGATAACACAGGACAGATGAAAAGTGTCCCTGTTTCCGCAGTTGCCAAACACGAAAACAACTCTGGTTTTAGCGCTATTAAGCACAAAAACACACGTCGTGTTGTTACGGTATATTCAGCTTTATCACCTGGATTTATTGATGCTGGTGCTATTATAGCTCAAATTCAAAATGAAATGAAAAGCTATAAAGGTATCCCAGATATGATTACAGTGGATTATACTGGTCAAATTGAAGAACAAAAAAAGCAACAAGATTTTTTAAATGGTGCTTTATTAACTGGTTTAGGTTTAATATTTTTCATCTTAATATTTCAATTTAATTCGGTTTCCAAGCCTACCATTATCATGTTGGCTATTCTTTTAAGTTTCATTGGTGTATTTGGCGGTATTGTTATAACGGGAAGTTCATTCGTTATTATGATGACTATGGTCGGTATTATTTCGCTGGCTGGAATTGTGGTAAATAATGGTGTGGTTTTACTGGATTATGCCCAATTACTTATAGATAGGAAAAAGAATGATTTAGATTTAGAGGAACGCGATTATTTAACACAAGAGGATTTATTTGAAAGTATTGTAAGAGCTGGAAAAGCACGTTTACGCCCTGTTTTATTGACCGCCATTACCACTATTTTAGGATTGATTCCGTTGGCTATTGGTTTAAATATTAATTTTTTCACGTTATTTAGTGAATTGAATCCAAATATTTACATGGGTGGAGACAACGTTGTTTTCTGGGGACCTTTAGCATGGACCGTTATTTACGGACTTTTAGTAGCAACCTTTTTAACGCTTATTGTTGTGCCCGTACTATTCTTTTTATCCATGCAATTAAAAATGTGGTTTAGAAGAAAAACATCAAAAACAGAAAGTATTTAAAGCCAATTCTTATACCCTCAAGATAAAAGATTGGCTAATAGCGAGAAGCCTCAACAAATGTTGAGGCTTTTTTATTTAATAATCGGTTAACTTCCTTAAATTTGCACCCGCATATAACGTTTAGTTATAAAAACACAAAATTATGTACAGAAGTCACACCTGTGGTGAATTACGAGCATCACACATCAATACTGAAATTACCCTTTCTGGTTGGGTACAAAAATCACGCGATAAAGGTTTTATTGTTTGGGTAGATTTACGCGACCGTTATGGTATTACGCAACTTGTTTTTGATGAAGAGCGCACACCGAAGGACATGATGGAAAAAGCTCAAAAATTGGGTCGTGAATTTGTAATTCAGGTGACTGGAACCGTTATTGAACGCGCTTCTAAAAACATGAATCTTCAAACAGGTGATATTGAAATATTAGTTTCCAAACTGGATATTTTAAATGAATCTTTATTACCACCCTTTACTATTGAAGATAAAACGGATGGTGGCGAAGATATCCGTATGAAATATCGCTATTTGGATATTAGACGTAATCCGGTAAAAAATAATTTAATTTTCCGTCATAAAGTTACACAGGAAGTTAGAAACTACTTATCAAAAGAAGGTTTTATAGAAGTTGAAACGCCTTATTTAATCAAATCGACTCCTGAAGGCGCAAGGGATTTTGTGGTGCCTTCTAGAATGAATGAAGGTCAATTTTACGCGCTTCCACAGTCTCCTCAAACTTTTAAGCAATTGCTGATGGTTGGTGGCATGGACAAGTATTTTCAAATTGCAAAATGCTTTAGAGATGAAGATTTACGCGCAGACAGACAGCCAGAATTCACGCAAATTGACTGCGAAATGGCATTTGTTGAACAAGAAGATATTTTAAACGCTTTTGAAGGTTTAACCAGACATCTTTTAAAAGAAGTAAATGGTGTTGAAATTTCAGAATTCCCAAGAATGCTCTATGATGACGCCATGCGTTTATACGGAAACGACAAACCAGATATTCGTTTTGGGATGAAATTTGGCGAGTTGAATGATGTAGCACAACATAAAGATTTCGGCGTATTTAATGATGCTGAACTAGTTATTGGTTTCGCAGTTCCTGGCGGAAACGCTTATACTAGAAAAGAAATTGACCAATTAATTGATTGGGTTAAACGTCCACAAGTTGGTGCTTTAGGCATGATTTATTCGCGTTGTAATGACGACGGAACCTACAAATCTTCTGTAGATAAATTCTACGACCAAGACGATTTAGCCAAATGGGCGGAAAAAACGGGCGCCAAAGCCGGCGATTTAGTTTGTGTACTTTCGGGGCCTACAAATAAAGTGCGTGCACAATTAAGTGCTTTGCGTATGGAATTAGCAGAACGTTTAGGTTTACGAAAACCAGACGAGTTTGCACCGCTTTGGGTTATGGATTTCCCGCTTTTAGAATGGGACGAAGAGACAGAACGTTTCCACGCCATGCACCATCCATTTACATCACCTAAACCAGGCCAGTTGGAATTATTAAAAACCAATCCAGCAGAAGTAAAAGCCAATGCTTACGATTTAGTTTTAAACGGAAACGAAATTGGCGGTGGATCTATTCGTATTCACGATAAAAATACCCAAGCTTTAATGTTTGATTATTTAGGTTTTACGGAAGAAGAAGCAAAAGCACAATTCGGTTTCTTAATGGATGCCTTCCAATATGGTGCACCACCACACGGCGGTTTAGCTTTTGGGTTAGACAGATTAGTTGCTATTTTGCATGGTAAGGAAACAATTCGCGATTTTATTGCCTTCCCTAAAAACAATTCAGGTCGCGATGTAATGATAGATGCACCAGCACCATTAGACGATAAACAACTCCAAGAATTAAGTTTAAAGCTTAATTTAAAATCATAAAAATTTAAAATTTGTCCCAATTGTTATTGGGACAAAATTTTTAGTAGCTTTAGATAATGAAGTGGAAACGGTTTTTTAAAATTTTTCTATATATCATTTTAGGGTTAACAGTTGTTCTGTTCGCACTATATGGTTATGCCTATTATGTATTTTACTACAAGTTTGTGCCAGAAGAAAAATACACGCGTTCCGTTGAATATATAGATCCGGAAACAGCCTTATTAAACGAGGGTTTTAAAGTATGCGATGAAAATTATATTCTTCAATACTACAATCCTGAACGCGCCACTTATAGTAAAGGTAAAAATGGTTTGCGAGACTTTATTCTTTCAAATTATAAGAACAATAACTACAAAGACTCCGGGTATTTAAATATACGTTTTGTAATTAATTGCAAAGGGGAAGCGGGTCGATATGTGATTCATGAAAACGATTTGGATTTAAAACCTAAAGCTTTCAATAAAGATTTAGTGGATCAGTTATTTCAACTAACAACAGAGCTTAAAACTTGGAACCCAAATTATCTGTATGATGATTATCGGGATTCCTATATGTATATATCTTATAGAATAGAAAATGGCAAGATTACTGAAATTATCCCTTAATATCTGTGTAGTTTTTTGTCTTTTCTCATGTAAATCAGATCGGGAAAAAGCAGAAGCATCTTACAGTTTTGGCGTTAACAATTTCGCTCAAGGTTCTGCAGGTAGCATTAATGGTATTGCACGTGCCATAGAATTAGATTCTACTTATGAGCAAGCCGTTTATGAATTATCTGTAGCTTATTTAAAACGTGGTTTGCCTCATAAATGGAAAGAACAGTACGACAAAGCCATCCCATTAGATTCTGTAACGCGTATTCCATGGCGTGGTTATTTATACTTATGGTTTTACAGAGATTATAATAAAGCGATTGCCGATTTTGATGCATCTGATGACTTAACACCTAATTTTGTAAATCAGCCACAAGGTCATAGTGTTGATTATTGGCGTGGCATTGCTTATTTAGGTTTGAAAAATTACGATTATTCTATTGCTTATTTTGATAAATATATCAATCAAGAAATTGAAGAATCAGGTGAAGACTGGGTTGAATTAACCGCTTTTCTATATCGTGGGATTGCTTATTACGAATCTGGTGATATGGACAAAGCACTTTATAATTTTGATAAGCGTTTAGAACACGGCCGAGATGTTAGTGCTGATGCCAAATATTACAAAGCCCTCATAGCACAAAAAGCAGGCGATTTAGAATTAGCTGAAGCATTAGTAGATGGCGCTACTGAAGACTTCAAACAAGGCTATTTCAACAACCGACCATACGTAGAAACGTTGCGCCAAATTTATATAGAAGACCTGCAAAAGCTAAAACTAGAATTAAATCCGGAAAATGCCTAACAGGACCTATTTCAAACGATTTCTAATTTGGCGTGCCAAGCATATTTCTAACAAGCAATTCGTATACATTTTAAGTATATTAGTGGGTTTTACATCTGGTGTTGCTGCCGTTATTCTTAAAAACTTAACACATTTTATTCAACATTTATTAGAAGGGAATTTGGTGCGCTATTACCACAATGCCTTTTATTTTGTGTTTCCTATTATTGGTTTCGCATTGGTTTATTTAATTATGAAATACGTTATTCGTAATAAGGTAAGTCATGGCATTCCTTCCACGCTTTATGCCATAGCCAAACGAAAAGGTATCATTAAAAGGTATCAAATGTTTGGGTCATTTTTAACCGCACCTTTAACCGTTGGTTTTGGAGGTTCTGTAGGTTTGGAAGGTCCAACTGTAGCAACGGGTGCCGCTATTAGTTCCAATATTTCTAAATTATTTCATGTAAATCAGCAAACCAAAACCTTGTTAATTGGTTGTGCAGCAGCTGGAGCTATGTCGTCTATTTTTAAAGCCCCAGTAGCAGCCATTGTATTTGCTATTGAAGTATTTAGTTTGGATTTAACCATTGCGTCCATGCTTCCGTTATTATTAGCATCTTTATCTGCTATTTTAACGTCTCATTTTTTCTTTGGAAATGATGTATTACTACCCTTTAATATTCAAGATGAATTTTCTATTTCTGACGTTCCGTTCTATATTATTTTAGGGCTATTTGCCGGCTTAACATCAATGTATTTTACCGAAATTTATGATCGGATTCAGGAATTTTTTGATAAAATAAAATCGGCTTGGAAGCGCATTTTAGTCGGTGGGATTTCAATAGGAATTCTTATTTATTTCATTCCGCCCTTATATGGTGAAGGTTTTGATGTGATGAACAATTTAATTGCTGGAAATCCAGAGAAAGCTCTTGTAAATAATTTTCTGGATTTAGACCTCAACAATATTTGGGTTGTAATTGCTTTACTAGCAGGATTGGTATTTTTTAAAATTATTGCAAGTGCTATAACCTTTGGCGCTGGTGGTGTGGGTGGAATTTTTGCTCCTACACTATTTATGGGAAGTATTATGGGAAATTGCCTTGCAAAAGTGATAAATAACTGTGGTTTAGGATTTTCAGTTTCTGAAAGTAATTTCACACTTGTTGGCATGGCTGGTGTCCTGTCTGGCGTTTTACATGCCCCTTTAACGGCTATTTTCTTGATTGCCGAAGTAACCGGTGGTTATGATTTGTTTATTCCGCTAATGCTTACCGCTACCATTTCATTTTTACTTACAAAATATTTTTATCCGCATTCGGTTTATACGATGGAATTAGGACGCAAAGGCGATTTAATTACCCATGATAAAGATCACGCTGTTTTAACCTTAATGGATATTAATACGGTTATTGAAACAAATTTCATCAGCATATCTCCCGAAATGACTTTGGGCGATATTGTGCATAATGCGGTAGTAAAATCCAACCGGAATATTTTCCCCGTAATTGATGACGAATCAAAAATGCTTGTCGGTATCGTTTTATTAGATGATATTAGACCTATCATGTTTGATCAATCTCTTTATAGCGAAGTTTTAGCCAAAGAAATCATGCAAGATCCACCGGCTATTATTGATATGGAAAAAGACAAAATGACCACCATAATGCGAAAATTCCAAGACAGTAATGCGTGGAATTTACCGGTAGTAAAAAATGATGAGTATATTGGTTTTATTTCGAAATCAAAGCTTTTAACAGCCTACCGCAGAAAACTTATTAATATCACAAATTAACTATGAAGTATCTTATTTTAATATTTCTTATTATATCTGCGACATCTTTAGTTTGCGGTTTAACACTTGAATTGGAATATGCACCCAAACTAGTTGGAGGTGGTGTTGTAATTTTATTCTTTATCGTATTTCCGTTATTTTCATGGTACAGATGGAAGGATAAAAAAATGAGTGATTATCTTCTAAATAAAGAGAATTTAGATAAAATGCGTGAGAGTCAAAAACGCAAAAAGGATTAATTTAAATTTCGTCTTTCAATAAAAAAACGTTTTAAAAGTAAAGCAGATTCGTCTGCCATTATCCCACCTTTTAAAATAGTTTTGGGGTGTAACTTGGTTTGTAAGTTTATACAGCCGCGTTCCTCATCTCTTGCACCATAAACAATAGTATTTATTTGGCTCCAATACAAAGCGCCAGCACACATTTGGCAAGGCTCTAGCGTGACGTATAAGGTACAATTGTGTAAATATTTTCCGCCAATAAAGTTAGATGCAGCGGTAATAGCTTGCATTTCTGCGTGAGCCGTAACATCGGTTAGCATTTCAGTTAAATTGTGACCACGGGCAATAACTTTGTTATCTATAACTATGACAGCGCCAACGGGAATTTCGCCTTTATCAAAAGCTATTTCAGCTTCCATTAAGGCTTTTTTCATAAAATAGTTATCATCAAAAATGTTTTCCATGGTGCAAAAATAAAAAAGGCAACTAAATAAATAGTTGCCTTTTAAAAATATCATTCAAAAATTATTAGTTCTTAATAATCTTATGGTTTGAATCCATATTCTGACCTTTAATATTTAAAATATAAATACCCGTTTGTAGGTTATTCATTGGTACTTCAACTGTACCAAATAAAACTGCTTGTTTAGCATAAACCTGACGTCCATTCATATCTGTAACCGTCATCATTACCTGACCAAAACTCTTATTTGTTTTAATAAATAAATTGTTGTTAGTTGGGTTTGGATATACTTTAATGTCGCTTTGTTTAAACTCGTCAACACTTAAGCTCGTACAGTTTGCTAAAGTTGGATCTGTATCTGGAGGAGTCGTAAAATCTTCAACTTGATCCGTTCTACTATTTTTGCTACCAGCAGATGCTGCAAAACCTAAACCTCTATTAGCAAAAACTTGCCAAATCATGCATTGATCTGCACCACCTGTACTAGCTCTATCAGCAGCTAAAATGGCATCACGTGCCTCAACGAAATCAGGTCCACATGGCTGTAATTTAATACCGTCTAGCACTAATTGCATAATTTTATTATTCCCACCAATACCGTTATAAATATCAGCATCAAAACCATATTTGTTTACATAAGCTTCTGTTAAATCATATAACATAGTTGCCCAAACAGATCCAATTCCGTGTGGCTGCGAGAGTTGTAAATTATTAGTAATTCCATAGGTAAAAGGGTTTACTGAAAAATCAGTTGAATATTTGAAATTTCTAATACCATTCCCATCAACACTTTGACCTGGAGCATAGGTAACCATACCTCGTCCTACTGCATAGTTTTCAGTAGCACGTAAAGTAATCATCAAGGCAAACCAATCAGACCAACCTTCACCCATTTGGGTTTCATTGGTTAAACAACCTGCTTGACTTGGACCACCAGTTAAACGGTTAGAAATACCGTGACCGTATTCATGAGCCACAATCATATTATCTAAACTTCCATCTAACATAAATGGACTTGGACCTTGCAGCGTTACATTTATCGTTTGTGTTTGCATAGCTGCAATTAAAGTTTCACCGTCTGCATAATTCATAAAAACAGAAGGAATGTTTATTGGTGGATTAACTTCTCCCGCCATTGTTACATATTGTGCATAAGCAGGATCGTTATCCGGATTATTATGATTAACAACAATAACTGCAACCGCTCCAGCATTTTGTGCATTCTGAATTTTATCGCTAAAAGCGCAAGTTCCTCTTCTCACAACAGCAATTTTACCTGTAAGACTTGTAAGAGCATTACAACCCAATGTTGGTGTTGTTGTACCGTCGTTTACTATAGCTAAATCGGCTGTTACAGGAGTTGGTCCTATTCCTGGCAAATTATTTGGTGCAGCAGTAGCTGGATTCACGGCGGTATAACTACCTGCTAGAGAACCATTATTAACAGTTATTAAATCTTGCACACCATTAGCTGGAGCTGACCATAAAAACATAGTCATAGTTGGATTTGACCCATCTGGAGGTGTACCAAATAATGCGTTATTTATAGAACCTGCTGAACCGTTTCCATCTTGACCATCTGCACGAACGTGATCGCTACCAAGACCACCATTTCCGTAGTTGTTGGTTTGAAAATTTCCACTTACCTCATCAAAACCGTATTGGTACCAAATATCATGCATGATATTATTTATGTAGAATAAGTTGGTTATTGATGCATCTTGATATAATGCTGGTTGTTGATTTAAATCTAAAGGAAAATTGAAATTTAGACTTGCTGTACCACTTGGTGAGTACCCGAAGCCATCATTTCCATTTCTATCTTCCATTGCCCAAACGTTATTACCACGTGTGCTTAAAAATTCAGCACCTGCAACACCATTATTATCATGCCATCCGTAAGGAGATGCATTTAAGTTTGCGGGTTGGCTTAATAATGTTCTTGGACCATGATTAGGGCTTTCTGTTGGTAATGCAAAAACATTGTATTGTGATCCATCAGCTAAATAAGAAACATCTTTAAAAAGTGTAAAATTAGCTTCATTTTTCACAGAAACTGCAGGTCCATGACCATGACTCTCATGATTAGCATCATCAAAGTTACAAGCTAGAATCCAATCATTCTGATTTATTAATTCACCTGAAATTGCATCAACACGAACACTGTACCAATTGGCACCGTTTAAAGTATGAATGCTTAAATCCCATGACAAAACCAAATTGCCTTCATTAGTTTTAAAGTATACTAATTTTACAGGAATAGTTGTTTGTGAAACATTTCCGGATGAAAAAACATAGGCTTTATAATTTGTTTCTAGAAGATCTAAATTCTGAATGGCACCTAATTTCAATTTATAAACAGCGCTTTCAATAGCTTGTTGTGCTGTTAACTGTGGAGATAGTGTATTAATACGCTCATTTATTGCACCAGTAAAACTATTGGCAAAATAAAATACCGCATTATCTTTAATTGCGACACTTGAAATAGCATTAAAAACGGGAATACCTTGGTAACGCTGATTGATATAAACAT
This sequence comes from Bizionia myxarmorum, assembly GCF_008086205.1. Taxonomy (GTDB): domain Bacteria; phylum Bacteroidota; class Bacteroidia; order Flavobacteriales; family Flavobacteriaceae; genus Algorimicrobium; species Algorimicrobium myxarmorum. Next base: position 333,324 of record NZ_VSKK01000001.1, read on the forward strand.
GCGTTATTTTCGTGTTTTTTGAAAACACTTCTCTGTCAATTACCAAGTCTGAAATATCACTTACTGTTAAATTGTAAGTTTCTTTGTTTTGATTTAGGTAATTTTGAATAATGGATACATTTTTTGAATCCGGTAAGTTACTTTGCGAATAGCCCATGTTGGTGAATACCAAAATAGCTAAAACAAGTAACTGCTTTAAGTAGTTATTTTTCATTTTTCAAAATTAAAAATTAGAATTTTTTTTTACTATTTCACAAATATAAACAAGTTAGATTCATTTATTGTTTTATTTATTCAGTTTAACCGCAATATTTGAGGATTTACATCTTATTTTAATAATTTTATAGCATATTATACTTACATGACTTCCAATATTCTTGATACTATAAATTCACCATCAGATTTACGTAAACTGAATTTAAAGCAATTACCAGATCTCGCTAAACAATTACGACAGTTTATTATAGACATAGTTGCTACAAAAGAAGGGCATTTAGGAGCTAGTTTAGGTGTTGTAGAATTAACTATAGCACTTCACTATGTATTTAATACACCAAACGATTTGTTAATTTGGGATGTTGGCCATCAAGCTTATGTGCATAAATTGCTTACAAACAGGAAGTCTAATTTTCATTCAAATCGCCAGTTAAATGGTATTAGTGGTTTTCCGAAACGTGCAGAAAGTGAGTATGACACGTTTGGAACCGGACATTCCTCTACCTCTATTTCCGCTGCTTTAGGAATGGCGCTTGCTTCACAAATAAAAGGTGATTTCAATAAACATCATATTGCTGTAATTGGAGATGCCTCTATAGCAAGTGGAATGGCATTTGAAGGTTTAAACCATGCAGGCGTAACCACCGCCAATTTACTGGTTATTTTAAATGACAACGCTATTGGAATTGATCCTAGTGTTGGCGCTTTAAAGCAATATTTGACTAATGTGAAAAAGGGAACTGAAAAGCAGGACAATATTTTTGAAGCTCTAAATTTCAATTATTCTGGACCTATTGATGGCCATGATATATTTAAAGTTATAGCCGAATTAGAACGTTTAAAAACCGTAAAAGGCCCTAAATTTTTACATATTATAACAACTAAAGGTAAAGGCTTAAAACAAGCCGAAGAAAACCAAGTTGTGTATCACGCTCCGGGTAAATTTGATGCCGTAACAGGCGATCTTCTGCCAAAATCAACCAAATTACAAGCTCCAAAATATCAAGATGTGTTTGGATGCACATTAGTAGAATTAGCTAGAAAGAATGAAAAAATTGTTGGTATTACACCGGCCATGCCAACGGGAAGTTCTCTAAAATTTATGATGGACGAATTCCCCGAACGCGCTTTTGATGTAGGTATTGCCGAACAACATGCGGTAACCTTGGCTGCTGGAATGGCAACACAAGGCATGATTCCGTTTTGTAACATTTATTCTACGTTTTTACAGCGCGCTTATGACCAGATTATTCACGACGTGGCGCTACAAAATTTACCTGTAATTTTTTGTTTAGATCGCGCTGGTTTAGTGGGCCAAGACGGCGCCACCCATCACGGCGTTTTTGATATAGCCTATTTACGTTGCATTCCTAATATGATTATTTCAGCACCTCGAAATGAAATCGAATTGCGGAATATGTTATATACGGCTCAACTTGGAAAACTTAAAAACCCTTTAGCTATAAGATACCCACGAGGTCGTGGAGAAATAATAAACTGGCAAATTCCTTTTAAAGAGGTAAGCATCGGGAAAGGTGAGCAACTTAAGCAGGGTGAAAAAATTGCTATTTTAAGTATTGGTACCATGGCAAAAAATGTTTCAGAGGCAATTGCAGGTTTAGAAGTGTCACACTTTGATATGCATTTTATAAAACCTTTAGATGAAACGCTATTGCATTCAATTTTCCAAACCTATGAAACAATAATAACGGCAGAAAACGGCACTATAATTGGCGGTTTTGGAAGTGCTATTGCTGAATTTAAAGTGCAGCATAATTACAATAACATCTTAAAAATAATAGGTATTCCGGATACGTTTGTGGAACAGGGAACAATTGAAGAATTGGAAGAGCTAACCGGAATCGGCGTAACTCAAATTAAAGAGGTTGTCCAATCGTATTTGAATTAATATTTAAAAATCTTTGGCGTAAAAAGCATGTGAATCTATAACGGTCTCACTTGAAGTTGATAATTCACTAATAGCCAATAAACTAGCAAAGGTTACAAAGAAAATAACGATAGCGCCTAAAATGTTGTTTTTCATTTTTGAAAATATTCAATAGATTTTGAAAGCTAAATATAGAAATAACGTCGATTATATACAAATATTTTCGACTAAAAACACGTTACAGAAGAATTATCCTACTAAAAGGCAATTCCTTTAATTTTCTTATAAATTAAAATAGCGCGACTATCGGACAAGGAAGCCACATAATTACAGACACTTAAAAGACGTTTATAAATGAGATCTTCATTAGTATTAATGGTCCCTGAAAGCGTATTTAAAATCAACTTATCGTAGTTGGAAGCCGTTCCATTATAATCATTATTTATAGCGGCTATATAGGTTCCTAACAAGGTATTTAACACCCTATAGCCCATAATTTCCTTTTCAACCACCTCTTTAGATTGGTACACATTATTCACGCTAATATTGATAATGTCTTTAATCTGAGCTTCGTATTTACTTTTATCTAACAATCCCGTTTGAAACGTATCATTTAAAATAGCTTCTTCGTTTTCAATAAACACAGAAACGGCTTCGTTAATTAAGGTATTAATAGCCAATGCGCGTAAATAACTAATTCGGTCTTGCGTATTGGATAATTGATGGTATTTTTTAGTTTGAATACTATTACGCACCAACTTTATTAAATATTCTAGCGCAAATTCCTCTTGAATGAGGCCTAAATTAATGCCATCTTCAAAATCGATAATAGTGTAACAAATATCATCAGCGGCTTCCACTAAAAACGTCAATGGATGTCTGGCGTAGCTAATATTACCATCCTTACTCCGATTAATTAAGCCCAACTCATCGGCTACATCTTGAAAAGCTTCTTTATCTCCTTGAAAAAAACCGTATTTTTTATCAGTAATATGTTTTGTAGGTTTTTTAGGTAAAGATTCTTTCGGGTATTTAGTAAAAGCACCAAGCGTAGCATAACTTAATCGGATGCCGCCTTCTCGACCAACGCGACTTTCAGTTAAAATTTTAAAGCCATTGGCATTTCCTTCAAAATCACATAAATCCTGATATTCTTTGTCGGTTAATTCCGATTTATACTGTTTTCCAGCTCCGGTTTTAAAGTACTCTCCGATAGCTTTTTCACCCGAATGGCCAAAAGGTGGATTTCCAATATCATGTGCTAAAGCGGCTGCGGCTACTATGGCGCCAAAATCATTTGCTTGGTAGCCATGAATATTTTGTAAATGTGGATATTTCTCAATTAACTGTTTTCCTGCTAAACGTCCGAGTGTTCTTCCTACCACGCTAACTTCCAAACTGTGGGTTAATCGGGTGTGAACAAAATCGGTTTGAGATAAAGGAATAACCTGGGTTTTATCTTGTAAGCTTCTAAATTCTGCAGAAAAAATGATGCGATCATAATCCACTTCAAAACCTAAACGTGTTTCATCTTGCTCTTTTCGTAAACGTTTATGGTTATCGCCAAAACGCTTTAATGATAATAGTTGTTCCCAGTTCATGCTACTTCTTTATAGAATGGCAAGATACTATTTTTTCAATGTTAAGAAATCTTTTCCAAATTAGATTATTTAGAAAATCTCATAACCTTTAGGTAATGATTTTGTGATATAGGTTTAATGGCTAGTTAACGCTGACTTTACATCTCTAGAGTTTCTTTGTACCAAGAAATTTTGTAAAAAACACATGAAATATTTACTGCTTAATTTAATAATATTCACCTCTTTTTTAGCTCATGCTAATAATCCAGGTTCACTAGTAGGAAAACTTACCGATAAGGAATATAACAATGAACCACTTCCGTATGCGAATGTCATTATAAAAGGATCCACCAAAGGAACCACTACCGATATGGATGGTTTATATAGCATAGACAATCTAGAACCTGGCACATATACCATCGTTTTTAGTTTTGTAGGTTACCAAACACAAGAAATTGAAGCAAATATTATTGCCGGAAAGGTTACAGAAATCAATTTACCTATGGCTATTAGTGCGGCGTCATTAGATGAAGTGATTATTACCACGACAATAAAACGCGAAAGTGAAATTGCTTTATTACTAGATCAAAAAAAGGCCGTTGAAATTAAACAAAGTATTGGTGCCGAAGAACTTTCCCGAAAAGGTGTAAGTAATGCAGCCGGTGCGGTTGCTAAAATATCAGGCGTTTCCAAGCAAGAAGGCTCTAGCAATGTATATGTGCGCGGTTTAGGCGATAGGTATTTAAATACCACCCTAAATGGTTTGTCTTTACCCTCTAATGACGTGAATAAAAAGAATATAAATTTAGATTTATTCTCTTCAGATATTATAGAAAACATTTCTATTAGTAAAGCCTATTCCACGAAGTTTTACGGCGATTTTTCTGCGGGAAATGTCAATATCAATTCTAAAGACTACACCGGCAACGGATTTTTGGATGTATTTACGGGAACCGGATTTAACACCAACGCCATTAGCCAAGACTTTGTAAGAAGTGAAGGCACTGGCTATTTTGGCTATTATGGGCGGAATGATCATAATCCGTTTGCGGTAGTATTATCACATGGTATCGATCCCGTTTCTGCTGGAACCCCAATAAATGTTAGCTATGGTGCCTCTGCTGGGAAATCGATTCACTTTAAAGATGGTTCACGCATAAGCTTTTTTGCAACAGCGGCTTTTGAAAACGGTTTTGAATACCGCCAAGGTACTACTAGAGATTTCACACTTACAGAAAAAAAAGCCTTTGTTGATAGTGCGGAAGAATATGAATACGGCACCACAACAACCGCCATGGCAAGCATAAATTATAAAATAGACAACAGTAATACTATAAAATACAATTCGGTTTTCATAAATAATAGTTCCGATGTGGTGGGCTATTTTGGAACCAATGGCAATGGAAGAAACAGAGACGCTATCCAAAATACAGACGAAGGTTTTTACCAGATGAACGTCCAATTTGATCAAACTAAAATGTTTGTCAACCAATTATTGGGAACTCATAAATCCGGAAAAATTGAAGTGGATTGGGGATTTGGTTATAATTATGTGAATGCCGACCAACCAGACCGTAAACGGATTAGTTTGGAAAATTACCATTTCGCTTTGGACAATAATCCAGCTACCAATCCTATTTTTTACTCTAACGTGGATTATGATAATCAACGCTACTTTCAGAAAATTACAGATGACGAATATAATGGAAATATCAACTTTGCTTATGACGTTTCCGAAAAAGCAAAGCTAAACATAGGCTATAACGGAAAAAGCAAAACGCGCGATTTTAATAATATTCGCTATGGTTATGATATTCTTCAAGGTAATACACCAGTTACCGATGTTCATAATTTCAACTCTATTTTCTCATTAAGCAACCTTCAAACAAATCAAAACACGGATGGTATTTATGAGATTAAGGTTATCAAACCTACTCCTGGATATTCCAACACGAATAGTTCTGGACTTTCGGAAAACACTTACCAAGGTCGGTTGGACGTTTACGCTGGCTATATAAATGCAGAGCTAAAAGTTGGCGATAATTGGTTGTTTGTGCCCGGCGTGCGCTTCGAGTCTTTTGAGCAATACATAGCATTTGATGTTATCAATTTAGGTTTAAAAGGCATTGATAACATTATAACTAAAGACAACTTATTTCTACCAAGTTTAAATGTTAAGTACAGTATTAATGAAGACCAAAATTTACGTTTTTCCGCCAGTCAAACAGCTTCCTTACCTGAATTTAAAGAAGTAGCTCCTTTTGTTTATGAAGATATTTCAACTCGGGTCGGTGGAAATCCCGATTTACTAGAAAAAGGCTTTTCTAAAATTTACAACGTCGATTTTAAATACGACTGGTTTTTTAGTAATAGTGAAATTTTATCGCTAGGAACTTTCGCAAAGATCATTAAAAACCCCATTAATCTCGTCGTTGGAGCCGATGCCACCGGAACGCAACGTTATTTTAGAACTGGAGACAAAGCCACCGTTTATGGTTTTGAAGTGGAAGTTAGAAAAAATATTATAACGGATGAAAATGATAACACCAATTTATCCGTCGGATTAAATGCCACATATATGCACACGTCGCAAGATTTATATTCAAGAATTGATGGAGAATTTTACGACGTCAGTTTCAATAAAACCAAAGAAAATTTGCAAGGTGCTTCACCCTTTTTATTGAATGCCGATATCAGTTATTCCCCAACATTTAAAAATTACAAACCAGTAGCCAATTTAGTATTCTCCTACTTCTCGGATAGAATAGATGCTTTAGGTTCTGGTCAATTAGGAAACGTCATTGAAAAAGGTCTACCCACTTTAGATTTCATTTGGAAAAACAGTTTCAAAAATAATTTTGAAGTCAACTTAAGTGTCATGAACTTACTAAATCCAACCGTAAAATATATTCGAGAAACAACGTTGGGCGATATCGTTGTGAATTCATCAAACGGGAAAGGCGTAACAGATTACAAACGCGGTATGGACGTGGGCTTACAACTTAAATATTCATTTTAATAAAAATTTAAATAATAAACAATTAAACTAAAAATTATGAAAAACAATGTAATTCTAGGATTAGCAATCGTATCGATGCTTTTCTCATGCTCGTCTGATGATACTTCGGACATTATTTTAGATAACAACAACGGCAATAACAACCCAGACAATTCTTGCACAACTATTACTGCTGCTCAATACACCACAGATTTAGAACTAGAGGCCAACACATGTTATGTTATTAATGGCCCAGTAATTATGGCGGCTGGCACAAACTTAATCATCCATGAAGGTGTAACTATTTATGCAGAAGCTACTGGCGCCGATGTTTATATTGCTATTTCTCAAGGCGCAAAAATACGTGCAAATGGAACATTAAATAATCCAATTGTTTTAACGTCTAATGCGGCTTCACCTTCGGCTGGCGATTGGGGAGGCTTAATTATTTTAGGAAAAGCGCCTATTAACTCCGTAACGGGAACTGCAACCTCTACTTCTGAAATTGCGAGCTTACCTTACGGTGGAAATATCAGCAATGATTCATCTGGAACTATTCGGTATATGCGTGTAGAATATTCTGGTGGTGCTGCCGATGGGCAATCGGAAAACAATGGTTTTTCTTTTTACGGTGTAGGAAGTGGAACCGTAGTAGAATATATCCAAGCCTTTGAAGGCAAAGATGATGGCGTCGAATTTTTTGGCGGAACCGTTAACGTTAATTATGTGTCAGTAATTAATGCACAAGATGATTCAATTGACTGGACAGAAGGTTACACAGGAACCATTACAAACGCTTATGTTTTACATGGTAACGAACATGATAAAGGCATTGAAGCCGATGGTTTTAACACCGATTTCAGTAATGCTGGCGGTTATTATTCAAAACCAACTGTAAATAATTTAACTATTATTGGTTTAGGAACCGCAACCGATCCTGGAAGTGAAGCTATTCGTTTAAGAGCTGGAACGCAAGGCATTTTCAATAATGTGTTGATTCAAGGTTATGGTGAAGGTTTCGATTTAGATGGTGATTTAGGAGATAACCCTACTGGAAACGGTGTGGTAAATGGCGATTTAAAGGTTTCTAATATCACATTTGTAGATGTAACGCTTACTATGAAAAATGATACGGAAGTAATTTTTACAGAAGCCGATTTTATTTCAGGAGTTGGAAATGGAACGGGAACAGATTATACAACTTGGGGTGCAGGATGGACTATTGAGTAAAGTATAGAATTAGTCTAAAGTTAAAAAGGCATTCTTTCGGGAATATCTTTTTTTTTGTTATTAACGGTGAAAACAAATTTATAATAACTGAAAAATTAACAATTAGGTAACATTACTATTCCAAACACTACGGATATTTGCAAACTATTTTAAAGTAACATATGGATAATATATACTTATTAATGATTATTGCCTTGGCCGTTTTAGCAGTAGCTGATTTGGTTGTAGGTGTTAGTAATGATGCTGTAAACTTCTTGAATTCAGCCATCGGATCTAAAGCCGTTTCCTTTAAAACGATTATGATTGTTGCCAGTGTTGGTGTAGCAGTTGGAGCCGTATTTTCCAGCGGTATGATGGAAGTAGCCCGCAAAGGTATTTTTAATCCTCACGAATTTATGTTTAGTGAAATCATGATCATTTTTATGGCCGTGATGATAACAGACATTTTATTACTGGATTTTTTCAACTCGGTAGGTATGCCAACATCAACCACCGTTTCTATTGTGTTTGAATTGTTAGGAGCTTCCGTGGCTATGTCATTAATAAAAATAGGACATGATGGCGGTAGTTTTACGGATCTTGTCAATTACATTAACACCTCCAAAGCAGCCGAAATCATTTTCGGAATTCTGCTCTCGGTCGTCGTCGCATTTTCCATTGGTGCTGCAGTACAATGGGTTGCTCGATTAATGTTATCCTATAATTTTGAAAAAAAAGCGAATTGGGTAGGTGCACTTTTTGGCGGGATGGCTTTAACATCCATTACGTACTTCATTTTTATTAAAGGCTTAAAAGGCATGGCATTTGCCGATGATCCTATCGCTATGCTGAATGGTGCTACCACCAACGAATTTCTTGATAATCAAGTCATCCTAATTCTTTTAAGCAGTTTAGTTTTATGGACCCTGTTTTCCTATTTATTAATTACCGTTGTAAAAGCAAATATTTATAAATTAGTTATTTTAGTAGGAACCTTCGCTTTAGCATTAGCATTTGCAGGAAACGATTTAGTAAACTTCATAGGTGTTCCTATTGCTGGTTGGTTATCCTATACAACTTGGGCGGCTTCGGGTCTTCCTGCAGAAACCTTCAGCATGGGTTTCCTTGCAGACAAAGTAGCAACTCCAACCTATCTTTTAGTAGGCGCTGGATTAATTATGGTAGCAACCTTATGGTTTTCAAGTAAAGCCAAAGCAGTTGTAAAAACATCCTTAGATTTATCCAGTCAAGGTGAAACCAAAGAGCGTTTTCAACCTAACTTTTTGTCACGTAGTTTTGTCCGTTTTGCCGTTTTAGGTTCTCAAATGTCTGCTTATGTTTTACCAACTTCTTGGCAAGCTAAAATTGACAAACAGTTTGAAATACCTGTTTATAATTTAAATAAGGATAAAACTTATGAATTACCAGCTTTCGATTTAGTTCGTGCTGCCGTAAACTTAATGGTTGCAGCTGTATTAATTTCCGTTGCAACATCCATGAAGTTACCATTATCTACAACTTACGTAACCTTTATGGTGGCCATGGGTTCATCATTAGCAGATCGTGCTTGGGGAGCAGAAAGCGCCGTTTATCGCGTAGCTGGTGTATTAAATGTTATTGGTGGTTGGTTTGTAACCGCTTTCATAGCCTTTGTTGCAGCTGCTATAATTGCCTATCTATTAAATTGGAATGTGAATGTAATGGTTCCTGTTTTATTATTATTCGCAGGGGTTTTATTAGTAAGAAACTATATTTCTCACAATAAGAAATCTAAAGAATTAAAAGCAGAAGATAGTTTAACACGTGCTGAAAGCAGCTCTATTCAAGGTGTTATTCATGAAAGCACCAATAACATTGCTAATGTTATTAAACGTGGAAATCGTATTTACACCAATGCTATTAATGGTTTAGCCAAACAAGATTTATCATTACTTAAGAAGAATAAAAAACAAGTTGTAAAACTTGGAAATGAAATTGATGAATTGCGAGATAACATATTCTATTTTATCAAGAATTTAGATGAATCTAGTGTAGCTGCAAGTAACTTCTACATTAATGTATTAGGTTATCTTCAAGATATAATACAATCGTTAGAATACATCTCGAAGGTCAGCCATAAACACGTTAATAACAACCATAAGAAATTAAAGTTCAGTCAAATTAAAGAGCTGAAAGAGGTTGATGCCCGTTTTGAACGTTTATTCCAAAACACGAAAGCGGCTTTCGACTCGCGTTCTTTTGAAGAAATCGGCGAGATTTTAAGTAGAAAGAAAGAGATTACAGATATGGTAACACAAAAAATCCATAAGCAAGTGGAACGCACTAGAACAGAAGAATCTAGTCCGAAAAACACAACGCTATATTTCAGTATTCTTTTAGAAACGAAAGATTTGTTAAATGCCACAATGAATCTTTTAGAAGAATATCATAATGCACATGATAGTTCTGTAGAACCCGCAACGGTTCCAGATCCTGAAGAATAATTGGAATTATATTTATAAACAAAAAGCATCTCAATTGAGATGCTTTTTTGGTTTCAAAGTGTTTCCAGTTTCTGATACTAATGGAAAACAAAAAAGGCTAGATAAATCTAGCCTTCTGTTGATTAATAGCACATACCCTTTAATAAATGCTAAATCGTATAATAATTTAATAGCAATGCTAATGTCTGAATTAAATAGACATCAACCTCTAATTATTGTATGATTGGTAATAAATTATGTGTATTTGGTAAATATGCGAGTCCTATTAAACAAAAACTTGCTTTTATCTCATATCTGAAATTTTATTCATGACGTTTTCAACAAGAAAAAACGAAGGAAACGTAATATATTATTATATTTGAAACCATGATACGAGCAGTAATAGTAGACGATGAGCAAAAAGCCATTGAGAGTTTATCTTGGGAACTTACTAATTTTAGCGAGGAGGTTGAAATCATTGCTACTTTTACCAAACCAGAAGCTGCTTTGGAGTATCTGAACTCGCACACGCCAGACTGCTTATTTCTTGATATTAACATGCCAACCATGGATGGTTTTCAGTTTCTAGATAAACTATCTAATCAAGATTTTTCGGTTGTAATTACTACGGCTTATAATGAATATGCTCTAAAAGCCCTCAAGCATGAGGCCATAGATTATTTGTTGAAGCCTATAGATTCGGATGATTTAAAGGAAACTTTTCGGAAAATAAAAAAACATCAAGCTGCAGCATTTCCTATTGCCAAAATTGAAGAGGTTTTAATTAATTTTAATAAAAACTTCAACCAGAAAAAAATCACCATAAATACGGATGGAAAATTAATTTTTCTAGAAACTGATAACATTATTTATATAGAATCCGACGGTAATTATAGCACCTTTATCATGGCAGACAATCAGCGTATTTTGGTAACAAAGAAATTGAAAGAAGTGAATGCCATTTTACCTGAAAATTATTTTTTCAGAATCCACAATTCCTATATTATAAATTTGAATAAAATTAAGGAATATATAAAAAACGATGGTTATGTGGTGATGCAAACCAATGAGAAAATACCTGTTGCCAGACAACGAAAATCTGATTTTCTAGATAAAGTTTAACTTTTATGAAAACGGTTTTAAACTTTAAAATTTCAAAAAACGCTTTAGTGTTAGTCACTTTATGTCTGTTAAGCAACTTCAGTTTTTCGCAGCAGCAGAATATTCAAGGCTTTTATAAAACTGTGGATAGTGTTATCAAACTAAAACCGCGGAGCCAATCCATTCTGGATTCCGTTTTTATAGGCATTAAGCAAGACACCATTAAACTTTCCTATTTAGTTCATAAAAGTCACCACAGTTCATATCTGGAAGGCGAATGTTTTGCTTTAAATTCTTTAGGTACCTACTTTAGAAACATCTCTAATTATGATCAAGCCATTAATTTATATTCTCGAGCTTTATCCGTTGCCATTGAGAGTAAAAATTTAGAGATGGAAGTGATTAGCCTAAACATGTTAGGTGTTGTTTACCGGCGTATGGACGCCATTCGTTCGGCTTTGGATTACCATAAGCAAGCGCTAGATTTAGCCGAAAATGCGCCTGTAAAAACCTTAGAACTTCGCCGAAGCATCGCCGTTTCTCAAAATAGCATGGGTAATATTTATACGGCATTAAAACAATATGATTTAGCGCTCATTCAGTTTTATAAATCTTTAGCTGTAGAAGAAGAATTAAATAACAAATTGGGCCTTGCCATTAATAATCACAACATTGGTTATGCTAAAGAAAAGCTGGGGTTTTATGATGAAGCCATGGAATATTACAATAAATCATTGCTCTTTAATTATGAAATAGATTCTGAAATTGGCATAGTAATTTGCTTTAACAGCATTGGTAAAGTGTATATTTTCCAAGAGAAATATTACGAAGCCAACCATGTTATTCAAGATGGTTTAAGCCGTTCCATTAAAGCCAATGATCAATTTTATATTGCTATTTCATATATAAATTATGGTTTAACCCAATTGCGTTTAAACAACTTGGAGCAGGCCGAAACTAATTTGATTCAAGGATTGGAGATAGCAAAAAAATTCAATTTGAAATCTTCGGAAATTGAAGCCTATAAATATTTAGCGGAAGTTCATGAAAAAAAGGGTGAATTTGATATTGCTTTAAACAATTATAGAAAGCATGTTTCACTAGATGAAATTTTAACTGGTGAACGTAATATTCAGTACGTAAATGATTTGATTATTAAATATGAAACCGAAAAGAAGAACAATCAAATCAAGGAACTTGCTAGTGAAAATGAGATTGTAAAACTTCGACTAGAGAAAAATAAACGCACACTTTTATTAAGCTTATTAGGTGCTGGTTTAGTATTTATAACCTTGTATGTACTTTACAGACAACGCCAGCTGAAAAACGAAAAGAAAATTCTAACCTTAGAACAAGAAATGCTTCGCAATCAGATGAATCCGCATTTTATTTTCAATTCTCTGAATTCTATAAAACTGTATATTATTAATAATGAGAAGGAAAATGCGGTTTATTATCTCAATAAATTTTCGAAATTAATACGGAAAATTCTGATTGCTTCCACGGAAAAAGAAATTTCATTAGAAGATGAAATTGAAACTATGTCTCTCTATATGAATATTGAAAACATTCGGTTTTCAAATGAGATAGATTATCATGTTGAAATTGATAAAGACTTGAACATGTCTTCTATAAAAGTGCCATCCTTAATTTTGCAACCTTTTTTAGAAAACGCCATCTGGCATGGATTATCAGCGAAAACGCAAAACAAGAAAATTGAATTGGTTGCCCAGAAAAATTCTCCAACCCATTTAACTATTACTATTTCAGATAATGGCATTGGTCGTGCCGCTGCAGATATTATAAAGAATCAGAAGAAAATAAAACAACATTCTATTGGTATCCATATTACGAAAGCGCGACTTGAAAATTTCTCTAAAAACTTCAAGGAAGATTACCACATTAGCATCCGCGATTTATACGACTCCGATAATGTAGCCGCTGGAACTCAAGTTATTTTGAATATTCCTATAAAATAAAATGTTAGCTTTTGTTAGGCATTCTATTTATTTAAAACCACCAGAAGCTTTATCCTCTATATCTGCAAAAGAAAAACTCTTGGTGGTTTTTTATTAAATAGTAAAAAACTCAATAATTTTGGGTTTTTTTATTATTTCTTAATAAATTTTATAGGTTGTCTTGGTTCACCATCTTTTGTCGGACGAAGAATGTACATTCCAGAGCTTAAATTGCTGGCATGTATTCTAATATCATTAGTATAACTAGAAAAAGATGCTTTTTGAACCAGTTTCCCAGTAACATCGTAGATGTCAAAATTTAATGTATTAAAACTCCCTGGAACATCAAGTAGTATATAATCTTGAACCGGATTTTGTTTTAAAGAAGCTTCATTTCCATAAACACCACCATCATCTGTAGTTAAAGTAGCACCAGCTGCCACTATAATTTGCCAAAAATTAAGAATAGCAAGTTCTCCTACTCCATAATCATACAAAACAAGTGTCCATTTACCATTCAGTTCTTTCCCATTAAAATACGTAGTCATATCTATCGGGCTATGACTAGGATAATTCGCTGAACTTAAAGTTGGTAAATAATTTCCTGACGGTATATCAGCGGTAGCTGGGATAGACGCCGCATCAATTAAATCAATGTTTTCAGAATTAAACCCCAGTATATTAGTAGGTGCAAATTTTGAAGAATCACCGCAAGATGCGGCCGTACCCGCTCCTATTCTACGAATAAGTGTAATAGCTTCTCCTGAAGGACTAACAAGATCCACAACCACATCACCCAACCAGTCAGCTGTTAAACCCATGTTAATTGTAATTTTTGATGGGTCGAGAATGGTACCTGAAATAGGAACCGTAATTTCAGACATTTGAACTCCAGGTTGTGTTTTAAACCCACAACCTCCTAGCCTATTTTCTGCTACCGCAGGAGCTGTAACCGTGTTGTTTTGATAGGTTTGTGCTTGCGTAAATCCCACTGCAAGGATTAAACAGCATGTAATAATGATAAATTTTTTCATAATAAATTAAGTTTTGGTTAATAATTAAATTGTATGTCTGAAACTTTATGTTAACTCCAATTTGAAATTTCAAATATGATAACCTGTGAAAGCAGTACATAACCATTAATGCTAGAATTATAAATAGGTTAACATGTGATCCTTTTTTTTGTTTATTATATTTGAAATATCATAATCATATCAATAAGGAAAAGGTTGAGGCATTAAATGAATAATATTCGGCTCCTAAAAACAGGTTTTCAAGTATAGATATCTCCGAATTGAGATTAATTAAAGTAAAATAAATGACTTATAACGAAATCATAGATTGTCTTTATGACTTAAAAGATCCTGAAAAAGTAATTTTTAAAGCGAAGAAATTCGGAATAATCTCAAACAATTCTTTAGGTATTTATCATCAAGATTTAAAAATAATTGCCAAAAAAATCGGTTCTGATACTGACCTTGCTTTACAACTTTTTGACAGCGGAATATATGAAGCGCGATTATTGTGCAGCAAAATATTCAAACCCAAAGATATTACTGACCCTTTGATGGAAACATGGGTTAGCACCTTTGAAAACTGGGAAATATGTGATAGTTTCTGCATGGGACTTTTCTCAAAAAGCCAATTTGCAATTCCTAAAATATTGGCATGGAGCACACGTGAATACGAATTTGAAAAACGAGCAGCTTTTGCAACCTTGGCTTCTTATTGCATGGCTGATAAAACTTCAAAAAATGAACTATTCGAACAGTTTTTTACCATTATTAAATGCGAAGCACATGATGACCGCATTTATGTGAAAAAAGTGGTTAATTGGGCTTTAAGAAATATAGGAAAACGCAATGTTGATTTGAATAGAAAAGCAATAGATGTTGCCTACGAAATTTTAGAACAGGAGCATAAATCAGCAAAATGGATTGCAAAAAACGCATTAGCAGAACTGCAAAAAGACCATATTAGGATGTCTGATTATCCAAGATCAGAATACAGAAAACCTAAAATGAAAAATCAAGAATTATTTTAGACTGCTTCTCGTCTACAAGAGTTTAAGTCTGTTTTTCAGCAACCTTTTCAAGTTCCTTGTACCAATCTTCACCGAATTTCCGAATCAAGCCTTCTTTTACAAATTTATAAATAGGCACTTGCAATTCCTTACCTAAAATGCAGGCATCATCACATATGTACCAACGGTTATAATTTACCGCAGAAAACTCGGTATATTCTTGAACACGAATAGGATATAAATGGCAAGAAACTGGTTTTTTCCAATCAATTGCGCCAGCGTTATAAGCTTGCTCTATACCACATAAGGCCGTCCCTTTTTTATCAAAAGTTACGTAAGCACAGTCTGCACCATCAATAAGTGGCGTTTCTAGTTCGCCATTTTCGGTGGTAATAAACTTTCCTTGCGCTTCAATGGCATCAATACCAATTTGGCGTAAAAACGGCTTTACTTTTGGGTAAATATCTTCTAAAATCTGGGATTCAGCTTTTTCAAGTGGTGCACCGGCATCACCATCTATACAACATGCGCCTTTGCAAGCGGATAGGTTACAGACAAAATCTTTTTCAATAATGTCTTCTGAAACTATGGTTTTTCCTAATTGAAACATGTTGCAAAAATAGACAAACTTTCGAATAGTTTAATGATGTAACTTTAGTAATAATGGTCTAATTTTGTAATATTAAAAATTAACGTCCTTATTTGTTTGAATTTTCAGACTTTTTCTAATTGAGAATGGCGTTTAAAATCCTTTAAAATTTCAGGTTCTTATGAAAATACTCACCCTTATCCTATCGCTTATAGCCGTTGTTTTAATTGGGTTTAATGTAACGAAAATTAACTTTAACGATCCTTTTGAAGATTCGAGTACAGTTGCCATTATAACTATTATGGCTTCTTTATGTGCTATTGTTTTATTGCAAATTTTAGCTGTTTCAAAAAAAATAGAAAAAAAATCTAAAAGCCGTTCTTAATGTTTGATGTTCTCGTAATTGGTGGTGGTGCAGCTGGAATGTCTTGCGCCTTGGTTTTAGGTTCTGCCAAAAAACAAGCGTTTGCTGCAGACAAAAATATGGGTATTATTCTTCATCAAAAAACGTCTCATTTACAAACCGCCTTATTCAATAATGTATTAGGATTTCATCCTGGAACTACTGGACAATCTATTATGGATTCAGGAAGAGCGCAATTAAAAAGTGTATATCCACATGTGACTTGCATTGAAAATGAGAAAGTGAAATCCCTTTCAAAAACAGATAATGGTTTTTTAGTTGCAACTAACAAAAAAGAATACAGTGCAAAAATTGTAGTTATCGCCGTTGGTTATTCTGATTTAATTACCATTTCTGGTTTAGACACTTATATTGAATTGCATCCGCGCGCTAAAATTGAAAAAGCTCGTATTTGGCTCAAAAATGATGATCATCTTATAGAAGAAGGTATGTATGTTGCCGGAACACTTGCCGGATGGCGCAGTCAATATGCTATTGCTGCAGGAAGTGGCGCCCACGTTGCTACTGATATTTTAACTTTGTGGAATAATGGACAACACGTTAAAGTTCATGACAAAATTTAAAGCCTAAACACTAATCTTTCGCGTCTAGTTTTAATACTTGTTCAATCATCATATCACTTTTATTTATCACTTCTTCAAAGGCACCTTTGCTATAAAGTTGAGAGGCTAAGGTGGCTTTAATATATTGTTTCACTTCTTCTTTATAAGCAACGAAAGTAATATTAGCGTTGGTTTTTGAATTTAAGTAATCTTGGAATGCAATTACAAATTCGTCAGGCACTTCAAAATTATCTATAAAGTCTTGCCGAGCAATATCATCATAAGCATGACGGTTTTTCTCTAATTCTTCAAAAACAAAATTACTTACAAAGCCACGACGCTGTAAAAAAGTTAAGGTTTCATTCTGCATACTTAAATCCAATGCTACAAAAACATCTGGAATAATCCCGCCACCGCCATATACGACTTTACCTTTTGGTGTCGTAAATTTCAGAGAATCTGCCACTATAATCATCTCAGGATCTAGAAATTCGCCACTGCTTAAGCGCTCAAAATAATCATCATAATAATCTTTGTTGCCATTACTATAATTACGTTGAATAGAACGTCCTGTTGGCGTATAATAGCGTGATACGGTTAAACGCACGGCGCTACCATCACCTAAATTCATTTCGCGTTGTACTAATCCTTTTCCGTAAGATCGGCGACCTATAATAGTTCCTCTATCGTTATCCTGTAAAGCACCAGCAACTATTTCACTGGCGGAAGCCGAGTTTTCATCAATTAAAACATATACATCACTATTTTCAAAATCGCCTTTTTTAGTTGCATAACTTTCTTGAATAGTACCACGTTTGTTTTTAGTGAATAAAATAAGTTTGTCATTTTCTAAAAACTCATCTACAATTTGTTCAGCAATTCCTAAAAAACCACCGGGATTACCTCGTAAATCCAATACCAAATCTTGAACGCCTAACTTTTTCAAGTTATTTAGTTCGGCTTTAAATTCTTTAAACGTGGATTCTGCAAAACGGTTAATTTTTACGTAACCCAAAGTTTCTGTCAGCATATAAGCGGCATCCACACTTCGAATTGGAATATGGTCACGTTTTACAGTAAATTTCAGGAGTTTCGGTTCGCCTTTTCGGTAAACTTCCAGTTTAACCTTCGTATCAATCGGACCTTTAAGTTTATTAATAATATCCGAATTACTTAAATCCCGTCCAAAAATAGAATCGCCATTAGCGGTTATAATACGATCGCCACCTTGAATACCTACTTTATCACTTGGGCTGCCTTCAATGGTACGTATAACGGTAATTGTATCATTATAAGTGTAGAAACTAATTCCAATCCCTACAAAGTCACCTTTCATGTTTTCGGTAACGCGCTGCATATCAGCTTTTGGAATATAAACAGAATGTGGATCTAAATTTTCTAAAATACCATTAACCGTAACATCTACAATGCTATCGGTATTAACATCGTCTACATATTCGTAGTCGATATAATCTATAAGGCGATTTAATTTTTCCTTTTTACTATTGGAGGTAAATAACCGATCAGAAGTATCAGAAAAATTCAACTTTCCACCAATAAAAATACCGGCTGCGAGTCCGATGCCTAATAATAATGGTGCATATTTCTTTTTAAAGGTCATTCAGCTGTTAAGTCGTTGATTAATTTTAGGTGAATCCCTGCTTTTTCTAAGAATTGTAAACCGGAGTCATCTTTATAAGCATCCTTGTAAACCACGCGCGTTATTCCGGCTTGGTGAATTAATTTACTACATTCTTTGCAAGGTGATAATGTAATATATAGGGTTGCGCCCATGCAGGATTGTGTGGATGCGGCGACTTTTAAAATAGCATTGGCTTCGGCATGTAATACGTACCATTTGGTATAGCCAGCCTCATCTTCGCAAAAATTCTCAAATCCGGTTGGTGTTCCGTTGTAACCGTCGGAAATAATCATTCTATCTTTTACAATAATAGCGCCAACTTGTTTGCGTTTGCAATAAGATAGTTTGCCCCATTCTGAAGCCATTCTTAAATACGCTTTATCGTACTTAAGTTGTTTTTTTTCTTTCATAAACATGCTTACTTATAGCGAAGATAACGGCTTCCTATTTTAATTACAACCTGACGATTAAAGATTTATGAAAACTTTAGGCAACAGGCGTTTTTACGATAAAAAGTCGCTTTCTATAATCATTGGAATTACCAAACCAATTACCACGGCTGAAATTACCATAACCCAATCGCGTTTTGAAAAACGGAAAATAGTTTGCATAATATAGCCTAGGAAAAGCACCACAAAAACAATGATAATTTGAGCTAATTCAATACCCAAAGCAAACTCCAATAAAGTTAAAAATTTATTGCTAGATTTTCCAACCATC
The DNA here is from genome assembly GCF_008086205.1 of Bizionia myxarmorum. Lineage (GTDB taxonomy): Bacteria > Bacteroidota > Bacteroidia > Flavobacteriales > Flavobacteriaceae > Algorimicrobium > Algorimicrobium myxarmorum. The sequence goes on from NZ_VSKK01000001.1 coordinate 352,676, forward strand.
ATTTGAAACTCCCGCGCAAAACCTAATCCATGAATGAGTCCGAAAAATAAAGTTGAAAAAAAGAGCACACCCACTTTCTCTTTCTGAGCACCCTTTCCTGCCGTAAATACATTGAAAAGTGCCACTACTAATATTGAAATGGGAATTAAAAATTCCACCAAGGCTGCGTTTACGCTAACTACGCCATAAACAGCTAATAATAAAGAAATGGTATGGCCTAATGTAAAAACAGAGACTAAAAGAAGTACGCGTTTCCAATCTTTGAATAAATAAGCAACGGTTAAAACAATTAGAAATAACACGTGGTCGTAGGCATTGATATCTAAAACGTGATTGATACCATATTCAACGTTAAACCAGAAATTTTCAAGCATTTTTTATGCGGTTTTTTGGGTGTTTTCAAAGATACAATTTAAAATGAATTGACAGAAAACAAGCCGAAAATTAGGAAGGTCTTTTTATTTCTTTTCGGGATTTTTATATTCAACACTCACCGGAATACTAGTTTGTGATCCGTATAGTTTGATTTCTGTAATATCCGCTGGCATGTTCAATCCATTTTCAATGATTACTTGCTTCACATTTTTGATAACGCTACTTTTTACTTCTAACGCGCGTTTTCGGTATTCTTTAGTTTTAGTCCAAAATAGAATTTTTAAATTTACAGAACTCACACCCAAGGATTCCACAACCACAAAGCATTCATGTTCTTCATCTTCAAATACGCCTTCGGTATTTCTAACCGTATTCATGATAACGGTTTTAGCGGTTTCAATATCATCATCATAATCAATACCAACCATAAAATCCAATCTAAAAAAACCATCTTCGGTATAATTATAAACCGCTTTTTTGATAATATCACTATTAGGAATATACACATCCCGACCATCAAAGGTTTTTAATTTTGTGTAACGAAATTCTAGAGATTTAATTTTTCCGAAGATATTATCAACCATCACGGTATCATCCACATCAAACGGACGATTAAAAGACAGAATGATTCCAGAAATAAAGTTTTCACCAACATCTTTGAAAGCAAAACCAATTATTACGGCTGATGCTCCCGCTGCGGTTAGCAATCCTGTGGCAATTCCACCTAAACCAGCGACTTTTAAGGCCATCATAATAACTAGGATTATAACACCTAATTTAACCGTTTTAGACAAAAAATTAATCATTAACGGATCTTGCGCTCTTAAAAGAATGGTTTTTTTGAAGAAACGGGAAATAACATTAGCCAACAAAAACCCAATGACTATCATTAAAATAGCTAAAATAATTTTGGGAACGCGCCCCAAAAAAGTTACCCAATAGGCTTTTACTGATTCTTCAATAAGTTGTAATGATTCCACCATATTTCTTTTGAATATAAAATTTCACTTAAAATTACGGTTTTACAAGCGAAATTTGAGACCAATTGAATAATTTATGAATGCAAGCTTGAAGTAAATGGTAAATAAAATTTTAAGTGAAAATTTAGTTCTACATGGAATTACAGGAAAGGCGAAAGTAATCGCACAAATTTCTCCCAGATGTGTATATATTTTGGTCGGTTTAACCAATTAGCAGCATGGATTTCAGAAGATTCTTTTAAATCTTCTTCAAAGGCATCTTTTAATTGATTGGCAATTTTTTTGCTGTAAATGAGCGCATTGACTTCAAAATTTAAATCGAAACTACGATAATCCATATTTGCGGAACCAACCACAGCTAAATCATCATCCACTACCATAGTTTTTGCGTGAACAAAGCCTTTATTATATTTATAAATTTTTGCACCATAATTCAATAATTCCGTATAATAAGCACTTGCCGCAGCATTAACCATTACAGAATCCGATTCTCCCGGTATTAGAAGTTTCACATCCAAGCCAGCTTGAATAGCAATTATTAGGGAGTCCATCAAACTTTCGCCTGGAATAAAATACGGACTGGTAATATAAATGCTTTTTTTAGCAGAACCGATAGCCTCTAAAAGTGAATAAAAAATTACTGGTTGAATACTGTCTGGACCAGACGCGGCAAATTGAACCACATCATTTTCTAAAACGGAATTTTGAGTATCATCTAGAAAATAGGAGCTATCATAATCTAGTTTATTGGCGCTACAAAAATTCCAGTCGCAAATAAATAGATTCTGTAAATAAGCGGAAGCTTGACCTGTAATCATAATATGGGTGTCCCTCCAAAATAAATGATTGCTACTTTCAAAATCATTTCGGTACCTATCACTCATATTAATACCACCAACAAAACTTACGATGCCATCAATAATAATAATTTTCCGATGATTTCTATAATTCAATCTGTTAGCTAAAGCGTACCATTTTATCTTAAAAAAAGGCGCTGTTTGAACGCCAGCATCTTGAAGTTTTTTTATAAAATCTTTCCCCAATCCATGGCTTCCAAAATCATCATACATAAAACGGACCTCAACACCTTCTTGAGCTTTTTGAATAAGTATTTCTGCCACGGCATTGCCCGTTACATCATTTTCGTAAATATAATATTCTAGATGAATATGAAATTTTGCTTGAGAAAGCGCTTTTAGTAATTCTGGAAATTTCTCTTCTCCATTAAGTAGTAATTTCACTTGGTTGTTTGCCGTTAGTGGACTACTTCCAGCACGACGAACAAATTCTGATAAAGTATGATGTTTTTCGGCTATTAATCCGGAGTTGCTGATGGATTCCGAATAGGTATTCATTTTTTGCTGAATACGCTTTCGGAGTGGTTCGTCTAATATTAATTTTTTAGAATATAGCTTTCGCTTTCTATAGTTTATTCCGAAGGAAAAATAAAAAAGCACGCCAATAATAGGCACAAAAATGATGAAAAGAATATACGCTAAAGCTTTTGTACTACTTCGTGTATCATAGAGCACGCGCATAATAACAAAGATTATGAATATTGCGTAAACAATTTGAACTGCTATAAACCAAGTCATATATCGCGTTTTATCTTTGCACTAACTTGGGGTTTATTTTCTTCTCTCGAATTAAATAAATACCTATTAAAATTAACACCGCGCCAAAAATATACCAAACTGTAAATTTCTCACCATCCAAAACACCCCAAATAACGGCTACAACTGGTAATAAGTAACTAACAGAACTCGCAAAAACTGGCGTGGTATTTTGAATCAATTTATAATATAAAAGCATAGCAATAGCTGTCCCGAAAATAGTTAAAAAACTTAAATAACCAAGAGCTTCAGATCGTTCTGGTGTCATTTCAAAATTTTCAAAAATGCCTGTAAAATACAAAATAACCAATGAAGGAACTGCCCAGAATGTAAATACGGCGGCCGTTAAATCAATAGACGTTAAACCCGGTATTTTCTCTTTAATAACCAAGGCATTCATAGCATAAGAGCCGCCTGCCAGAACAATAAGCATAGCATACCAAAATTGTGAACCTTCCGTATTGGCCTCCGAAAAATAAATAAGACTGGCGGCACCAACAAAACCGATAATAGCGCCCAAAACTTGAGACAGTCTGCTACGTATTCCAAAGAAAAAAAATCCGAAAATCAACACAAATATGGGCACTAGAGAATCTAGAATTCCCGCTAAAGAACTACTTACTTTTTGTTGGGCAATGGGAAATAGAAACATGGGTAGAAAATTACCAAAAAACCCAGCAATGGCCACCCAAAATAGTGTTTTTAATGGCATTTTTTTGAGTGCTGGAATTCCTAAATAAGCTAAAATAAGTCCAGAAACAGCAACGCGAATGGCTCCAATTTCATAAGGTGAAAATGCAACTAATGTTTTCTTTATTAGTATAAAACTACTGCCCCAAGTTAAGGCCAGAATTGTAACCAAAAACCACCTATTTTTAAACAATTTTATCATGGGCACAAAGTTAAAAAGCAATTGCTGAATACAATTGCTTTTTTAAAAGATTTAATAAAGTATTAATGTACAATAAACTTGGTACTTTATGGCGTATAAGTTCTACATAGCATTAATTTCTAACTTTTCAGACAGATCATCTTCACTTTCATTTTGATACAAATAGCGTTCTTTACTATCATCCAATTCATCCATCCAGTCTGTATGGTGGACTTCCGCCATAGTTCCAGTTACCACGCTTTGGTAGGTTTTATCACGATAGGTTAAAATATCTTCTTCTTTATCTTCTAGCCATTCTTTAAACATAACAGCTACTTTATCTACATTAAAATCTGGGTAATCAGATAATGCTAATAAATCTTTAATGTAGGCGGTTTGAAAATCTATATGGTCATTACCATTTTCTAATGTATCATTTTCTTTTAACCATTTATCCATATCTAACCTGCGTTCTGCTTTAGATGGAATTTTAAAATTCCCCATCATATAATCTCTTGCAACCCAAGCCTGCGTATCAAACATATTAAATGTGTAGTATTGATCTTGCATTCCTAAATAAATTAATCTTGGCAAATCATTAAAAATAATGCCTTTATACAAATTATCTGGATAGAGATTATTTTTTGTTTTTAGACGCATTTCATCGGGAAGAAATGGGAATTTATGTTGATAACCTGTACACATAATTACGGCATCAAACTTCTCTGATGTGCCATCTTTGAAATGCGCCATATCATTATCAAAATGGGTTAATAAAGGCACTTCTTTAATACCTTCTGGCCAATTCACACCAATAGGATTACTTCTATAACTTAATGTTACGGATTTGGCACCGTGCTTATAACATTGTACGCCTATATCTTCAGCAGAATAACTACTTCCAATAATTAACAAATTCAGATCTTTAAAGGGGTCGGCGCCACGGAAATCGTGCGCATGCATTACCGAACCTGGGAACTCTTCAATTCCTTTAAAATAGGGCATATTGGGCGTTGAAAAATGCCCAGAAGCCACAATTAAATAATCAAATTCTTCAGAATAGGTTTTATCAATTTTCAAATCGTCTAATACTACCGTGAATTTTTGGCTTTCATCATCAAAACTCACCCAACGGGCGGTGGTATCAAAACGAATGTAATCGCGCACATTATTCTTTTTAATACGACCTTGAATATAATCAAACAACACCGGCCTTGGTGGATAGGAAGAAATTGGTTTCTTAAAATGCTCATCAAAGGAATAATCAGAAAACTCTAAACACTCTTTCGGGCCGTTGGACCAAAGATATTTGTACATACTACCATGTATGGGCTCACCGTATTTACCAACGCCAGTTCGCCACGAGTAATTCCACATGCCACCCCAATTGCTTTGTTTTTCAATACAAACTATTTCAGGAACATCATGCCCTTCCTTTTTTGCAGCTTCAAATGCTCGTAATTGTGCTAATCCGCTGGGTCCTGCGCCAATAATTCCTATGCGTGTTTTTTTCATATTGTAGATATATAAATTTTTCCATCCACATAGTTTAACTAGGCAGATTAATATTAATAATGTTTTTAGTAATGGACTGCGCGATGCAGTGAGAGAGCCGTAAATCTGTTAGAAGATTGTAGGTCTTTTAACGAAGTCGATAAGATACGGCTTTAAGCCTAAAATTCAAAATGATAATACTCGAAAAACAGCTAAAAAGCAATGTTTTTACTTCGGAATTCACTGGATATATCGTGATTTATGTAAAAAAGACGATTATCTCTTAAATAATCGCCTTTTTTCACAATTGTATGATTCTATTTAAAAAATCAGATTTTCCTACATATCTAAAGTTTGCTCACCACCTCCATTAATAAAGATAACTTGTCCGCTTGTCCAACTTGAAATTGGAGCTGCAAAATAAAGTACGGCTCCAGCAATATCTTCTGCTTCACCTAATCTTTTTATGGGTGTATGTTTCAGCATGGCTTTTTCTAACTCTGGCGTTAAAACCGTACTCAAAGCATGTGTTCGTGTGGCTCCAGGTCCAATAGCGTTCATTCTAATATTATCTGGTCCATAGTCGAATGCTAAATTGCGCGTCATATGGTTAATAGCTGCTTTGGAAGAAGCATAAGCACTAATGGCTGGACTTTTATTTATAGACGCCATAGACGACATATTAATGATGCTTCCATAACCCGCTTTTTTCATGTGTGGCGCCACTAATTGGCATAAACGCCACATGCTAAACACGTTCATATCAAAGACTTTTTTAAATTGTTCTACGCTAATATCGTAAGGACTTTCTTTACCAGCGCCACCGCCGCCAACATTGTTAACTAGGATTTCGATACTCCCAAATTCCTTAACCGTTTTATCAACTAGGTTTACTAAAGCATCATCTTTAGTAACATCACAATCTATTGCTATCGCTTTGCCGCCATCCGCATTTATTTCTTTGGCCGTTTTTTCTGCAGCTTCTAAATTATAATCTGAAACAACTACTTTGGCGCCATAAGCTGCTAATATTTCGCAACATGCTTTACCTATTCCTGCAGCGCCACCTGTGACTATGGCGGTTTTTCCTTTTAAGTCAAATAATTTGGATGTATCCATAATACATTATTGTGAAAATATGTGTTTCATAATGTGAGCGTTTTTGTTCTATTTCTTATCACATTCTAATAATAAAGGTGATCTTCATTAATCCACCAATTTAATATCCATAATATGGTCATTTGCGAATGAAAATTTACAGTCTTTAAATTTAGGAGCTGAAAATTTCGGTTTAAAGTTATTTGAGAAACCATAAGCTTCTTTCGGAATTCCCACAAAATTAAGATTACAAATACCATCAGAATTCGCATCATGATACATAGACACAGCATAATCCCCTTTTGGCAAATCAGTAATTACGAGACTTTCAATAGTGCTATTTACGGGTATGCGATAATGTTTAATTTCCGAATCTTTTTCAAGCCAACCATGTTCTGAACTATATATACCAATAATAATATTGCCTTGAAGCGCATCTATATTATGAATATTAATAGTCAATGTCGGATTTTCATTTGATAATAATCCCAGTAAAACGGACAGGTATATAAATAGTGAGTTCATGGTAGTGATTTTAAAAATTAATAAATAATACTATAGCCTTGCATTTCATAGGTGGGAATATCCACTAATGCTGATAATGTAAGTGTGAAATGTGAATTTAAATCCTTTTCAGGATCTATATTTTTTTCGGCAGCTGCTTGTCCGCAGAAATGAAGCGTTGTGCCGTAAGTTGCTAGTTTCTCAATCAAATCTAGATTGGGATTGGCTTCGCCGGTTTTTTTAAAATACGCATCTTTTGATAAAACAATAAGCGCGGCGGGACCACTAACTACACCTCCAATATGAATGTTATTTTTTGGAACGCCGCCATTTTCCAATAAGTTAATAATACGTGCCATTTTCCAAAGGGAAACATTAACGCCTTCCCGCTCTTTGTCTGTAGTAATATTAAAAAACAATTTATAGTGGGCTGTAGAATCTGGTTTAATGGCAACATTGTCATACTCTACAATTCTACCATAACCTTCAATAGTTGGTGTTTTCCAGCTTTGAGCATTCATATTCAATTGAATTATAACTATAAATAATATGGTAATATATCCCTTCATTCAGGTTGTTTTATAAGACTAATTAAAATAATGCTGTATGCGTTCTTTATCGTTCGTTTTTAAAGCCTCCAACGGTTCAGATTGTTTTAAAAGATACCATTTTACTAGTTTCTTAAATACGCTTGCCGCTATTTTAGTTAAAGATGAAACTTTATCAGCTTCCATTTTAAAATAATCTTCAAGTGAATCATCTCTAAAGTTAAGTATTTTTTCTAAAACATCACCATCATCATAATAACCACAATGAAAATTTTTATCGGCAAAGGCATTTTTAGGAAAATCCAGTTTGCCCAGTCCGAAAATGGCAAAAGAGCGCTCTAAAAAATGTTCGTAGATAATTCTGCAGCTTTCTCCTCCACCCAAATTGAAAATTTGTTTAAATAATTCCGTTTGCTTGGGAATAGCATTGACAAAAGCACGCGCTGTATCTCGCGGTGTAGCAATTTCTAAAGCTGTATTTAAAGGTTGATGGAACATTAATTTAGACATTTTATGATTGCCCATAATAGCAGCTAATCTAAAAATAGTCCAGTCTAAATTGCTATTTTGCAAGGCTTTTTCTGCTGCAATTTTGGTTTCCGCATAAGCATCGCCTTCACTTGGAATTAGTGGATCACCTACTTTTATATACGGATTTTTAATACGGTCGCCATACACCGAAATACTCGAGCTATACATAAAAAAGGCATTTGGCGAATGGCGTTCCAACTGCTTAATTAAATTCTGTGTACCTATGGTATTTACGTTATGAGCTAATTCCGGCAAATCATCAGCTAAAGGCGGAATAATGGCCGCTAAATGGATTACAGCATCCATATTGGTGATTTTCTCTAAATGGGAAGCATTACTAATGTCACCATAAATAAGGTCAATTTGATTTTCAAAAGGCGCCAATTTTTTAACCGATAACTTCGATTTTTTATCAAAAACGGTCACATTATAACAGCCTTTTTCAAGTAACTGTTTTAAAGCTTCAAAACCGACAGTCCCTGAAGCTCCAGTAAGTAAAACGTTTATTTTTTTCATAAATTGGTTACGTGGTTCGTAATGAATAAAGCAAACGCTATTCCAAAACTTTGTGATTCCTTTTTTTTGGCAAAACTTTATTAAAAAAACGTTTATAGACTTATTTAGGTTTAAGACATTTTCATAATATTTCGAATAACGCCACCATCCACTAGAATATCTGTTCCTGTAATAAAACGAGCCGCATCACTTGCTAAAAAAAAGACCACATCAGCAATGTCTTCCGGTTGTCCATGACGTTTTAACGGTGTCGCTTTTTTAATAAGTTCCATGCGTTCTGGGTGTTCTTGAGCCGCTTTTAAAGCCATTGGCGTTTCTATAACACCTGGAGAAACACTGACAATTCTAGCGCCTTTTTCACCCCATTTTCCAACATTTTTATGCGTTAGTAAATGTACTCCGCGCTTGGCAAAATTGTACATTAAATCGGAATCATTGTTTAAATATGGACTTATGGTTTCAAATGCTTTTGGATCTTGTGGATTTTTTAAAGCCTCATCATATACAGCATTTTCAGGAACCGTATGCGCCATCATGGAAGCCAAAAGAATGGCTACAGAATCCTGTTCAGCAATGGTATAAAAAGCATCCAATAAATAATCGGTTGCCAACAAATCTATAGTAAAAACTTTTTTTAAATCCTTTACTGTACCACTCACGCCAGCTGTATGGATAAAGGCTTTTAAGGAGCCACGATTTGAAACAAATTTTACCAGATTTTCAATATCGTTTTTATTCGTAATATCGCAGGCAATTCCAGAAGCGTCTAAACCTTCATTTTGAAGTGTTTTTATCGATTCATCCACCATTTCTTGCGAATAATCCGTAATAATTATAGGCTGATTTTTAAAGGTTCTAGCACAAGCTTGACCAATTCCACCGGCGCCACCAGTTATAACAATTAATTTATTTTGGGTTTTCATTTTTATAGGGTTTAAAGGTTAACACTAGCATTTTTGATTTGCTATATTCAAAAAAAAACTCTAGCCAAACATAATGTTACAACTAGAGTTTTTAAAATTTCAATAGGACTCTTTAGTAACGCGTAATAGCACCGAAACCATTGAATTTACTTAATTCTCCTTTTGGAAGAAAAACAACATCACCTCCAAAATTCATATTTAATTCAATCATTTCGTCAAAAATATCATCTATCACATTTTTATCTGTTCTGTGATCTTCAGTTACGTAGCTAATCTCATCATCGTCCATAATAGCAGGTTGAAAAAGGCCTTGTTCAATGAAAAGCGTTTGAATTTTACCATCTTTAATTGCTTTCCAAATCTCGTTGGTATCACTTAAAAACTTGTTATCAGAAACTGCTTTTAATAATTCAGTTTTTCTGTTGGAATTTAATTCTGAATTATGTGATTTCACTAATTTCCAAGCTTCTGTTACAATAGCGTGATCTTTTTCTGAAATTCTATTTTTATTCAAATAGGTGTTTAAAATGCTGTGTTTTTCATCTGCAATTTTTAAATACTCCGCATAATTTTCTTCTAAAGAACAGATTAAAACGGGAAGTGGATTCTCTTTTCTAATGGTATTTACGGCCTTATCCACTTGGTTAAAATATTCAGCAATCAAGCTAGATTCACGTGAAGCAACCGCAGATTCCGCTTTGTTTCTGGTGAAAAACTGCTTGTTTTCCATTGGAAACGGCGCTTTAAATTCTTGAACCACTTTATCATTTAAAGCTTCAATTAAGCGTGAATTTTCCTGACTTAAAACGAGTACATAATAATGTGCTTCCGCATGCATAGCTCTAACCAAATCGCGGGTTGCAAAGGAGTCATCTATTACCACACGGTCCGTTACTTTTATAGGTAAGCGCGTATATTCTGCCACATCATCATTTACAAAAAGCAACAAGCTATCTAAATTATGACTATGATCTATTTGCTCTACCAAAGCGTTCAATTTTTCTAATAATCCAGTGGCATTGCGCTTTGTAGTATCAGCAAGCAATCTCGTTTCCACTTCTTTAATATGATTTTTTAAAGTGATGGCATCTTTTAAAGCATCCGGATTTGTTCTGTGTGAATTCATTATGATGGTAATGCAATTTTCAGAATGAATGTTTTTTAGTTTTTTTAGTGTTGTGTTCATGTGTTTAAGTTTAAGCGATTAATGTTTATTATATTTAAAGAAGACCTTTATAAAATGTGAAGCAATTCATTAAGGCCTTAAAAATTTTTACTAATATGGATTAGTCGAAATAAATAGCCTCAAAAACGGCTAAAGGTGCGCGTTTGGCCACATTTAATGACAATACATCATCAGTTATCGTGTAATTATCTGCTAATTCAAAGACTTTTAAAAATTGAGATTCGTCAACAACTACATCAGGACAAGCCTTAAGTGTTATTCCCATATTTGAAAAACGAATCCTATTTCCATCTTCTAAAGTATAAGCACCTGTAATTTGATTACAACCTGCAAAACCAGTTACTTGACTTTCATTTGTTTTCAACATGAAATAAATTTCACGTTCTTGATTGTCCGCCATTTTAACCTCTTTACCTCCTAATATTTTAAGCTTCCAATACTTTTCAGTTATTGGATTATCATGCATTTCTGACTTTTTAAAGATTGCTAATGGTGTCATTTTCGCTTTGTTTAATTCTAAAGTATTATTGGTAATTCTAAAATTATCTGCCGTTTCAAAAACGCTTAAAATAGCTGCTTCGTCAATTTTTGAATCTGGGCAAGCCATTCTTGTAGAACCTAATTCTGAAAATGAAATTCTATTTCCATCCTCTAATTTATAGGTACCCATAAAGGTATTACATCCTGAAAAACCACTTACACGCATGGTTTTAGAATTTAACATAAAGTGAATATCTTGATCGCTTTCACCGGCATTCGTCATGTCTTGAACTTCTAATCTAGAAATTACCCATTTGGTGTTTTCAATGAATACCTCTTCTTCCATGGTAGTGTTGGCTTACATTTCTATAGTTGGTTCTGATGTTTCCATCTTATCCGTGCTTTCAGTTTTCTTGCCATTATTGCAACTCATAATAGTTACAGCAATTAAGGCTAATGTTGCTATTTTTGTTTTCATGTTTTTTGTTTTCATGTTTTTTGTTCTAGCAAAACAAATATAGTTTTAGTTCGTAACATTACGAACTATATAAGGCTAAAGTATTGTTAAAGTTTAAATGTCGGGAAATTAGGCGCTTAAAAGAATTTACTTTTCCGTTTTACGAAAATTGGCCAGAGCCTGAATAGCTTCATTAACCAAAGTTTGGGTTCTTCTTAAATAATCTTGTGTAATATTTCCGACAGATTTTTCAAGTGAAAATTTCTCCGGAAGATATGTTTTATTAAAATCATTAATTTTTTCTACCATCTCAATTTCGCGTTGAAGCGATTGATGATAAATTTCTAAAGATTCCATTTGATAATATTTGGACACTTTAAAATAGCGCTTTCTATCGCCTGGTTTTGTGTAATAGGCTAAATAACCTAATTGCGTAAGCAAATTCAAATTTACAGAAGTCGAACTTTTACTAGCAACTATAGCTTCCCGTATGGCTTCAAAGGTTAATCCTTCATAAGACGATAAGGTAAGTAAGGCGTAAATTCTCGAAGCTAAAGGTGATATATGAAGTCGCGCTTCCATGCGGATTCCAATTTCTTCAATAAGCTTATTTTTTTCTGTATTAAATGTCATACCAAACAAAAGTATGTTTAGTTCACAACATTACGAACTAAACGGTGGTAAATTTTTGTTATTTTTTAGATAGTCGTTGAATTCCAAATTATTTGACAGTTATTATTGAAGTTATACAGATAAAAAACCATTCAAAAACTAAATTGATTTTACGTAAAAAAAAACCGCCTCGAATTGAGGCGGTTTTGGTATTTATGAAGAACAATAATTTCTTCTATTTACTACAATTAGTTCTTAACGACTCTAAATGTATGTGATTCGCCAGCGTGTTTAAGTGTTACCAAATACAGACCAGACGTTAAAGCATGATTTACTGAAACCGATACTTTACTGTTATTTACAGACAATGTATTATTAAAAACTTGTCTTCCTGCCATATCCGAAATATTCACCTCAACTTGCTCTCCATTTAATGAAGGTGCGTGAATATAGAATGTTCCATCGTTTATTGGGTTTGGATACAAACGTGCTTCAGCTAACTTAAAGTTATCATCAACACTCATGGCACCTGTAACTTCAATCGTATAATCTTCAGTTTCACCGTAGACTTGACTTTCATCACAAGCCATATCCCAAGTAGCGGTAGCGACCGATACTGCTGCTACACGAACTCTCATTCTGTATTCTCCAATAGCTAAACCTACAGGAATAGCAATATCTTCGGTTAAAACTTGAGCACTTCCTGTTCCAATATAAAAGAATTCATCTTGATCAAAAGATCCATTATCGTTAAAATCAATCCAAACAGAAACTGATTCATTCGCGAATCCGTCTCCTACGGTTACTGATATAGGATATGTATCACCAGAAAGAACTCCGGCAACCATACCTGTAAAGTCTCCATATCCATTAGGACTACAAGTTGTGGTATTGTCAATCTCTTGGAAGGTAACATTTAATATATTATCTCCATCACTACAATCTAACGTTGGCGTACAATAAAGCGTCACAGCCGAAGTTGTAAAGGTCGCAATCGCCGAATAGCTAGTCTCAACTGAAATAGTGCAAGTTACTTCTAATCTCCACTCAATATCAATTCCACGTACAGAAGAAGCTGTTGCGGTAAAAGCAGCATAACTAGTCTCAAGACCTCCTTCATTTACCCATCCTGCGCTATTTGTATTGGATTGCCACTGATAGGTTAATCCATTTCCAGTAGTATAGCCTGTAGCGGTAACGGTATAGCTAGACCCAGCATTACCTGTTACAGGGTTCACAATTGCTATACCTCCATCTGGCGTACCTGAACAATCTGAAGCTACTTCTACTAAAATAGTATAATCCTCTGCCTGACCAAAACCTGCTGCATTACATGGAGCAGCTACAGAATTAAATTTCTTCATAACACGCATTGTGGTATTTCCTAACATTGCGGATGCTGGAACAGCAATGGAACCAACAGATGAAATTGCATCTTCACCAGTAGATCCAACAATATCTGGAAGCGTGTACATTTCTTCAGAACCTACAGCATTATCAAAAACGCCATCCTGATTCCAGTCAATATAAACTACAATTTTTGATGTAAATCCACCATCTGTATTTCCTTTGATTTCAATTGGATACATTTCCCCTTGAAAGACAGAAGCCATTAGCGAGGTAAAATCCTCTAAAGCTGGACTTCCACCAACTACCGCGCTAGTCGTATTATCTATGCCACCAAAATTCACATAAGTAATGGGCTCAACGGCAGAAGGAAAATTAACATTACAATAGGTAACTGCGGTAGTAAAAGTTGCCACACTAGAAGTTGCAGACTCAGATGAAATTGTACAGGTAGTAATCAACCTCCACTCTACATCTATTTCAATCATAGCAGGTGCAGTTGCAGTAAATGCAGCATATTGTGTTAAAAGAACGCCTTCATCAACCCAACCGGCTCCATCGGTATTTGATTGCCACTGATACGTCAATCCATTTCCTAAAGTTAATCCCGAGGCAGAAACGGTATATGTACTATTAATATTCCCAACGGAAGGACTTACAGACGCTATACCTGCATCAGGAGTTCCTGAACAATCTTGTGAGGCTCCTACTAAAACGGTATAATCTTCAATTTCTCCATAACTAAAAGTTCCACAAGGGTTAGGCGTAGATTCATTCCAACCAACCTTAACTCGCATACGCGTATTTCCAAGAACTGCGTCCGTTGGAACCGTAATATCCATGGTGTGTGGTCCAACACTAGAGGTACCAGGAGCAATTGTATAAACCTCTCCTGCATCATCTAAAGTACCATTTTGGTTCCAGTCGATAAACGCATAAACGAAATCATCGCTATCAGCTGTAATTGTTACCGAAATTTGATTAGGAGAACCTTGCATCACGCTTCCAATTTGTGCCGTAAAATTATTATATCCAGCATGGGCAGTTGTGGTATTGTTAATACCTGCATATGTAACATTAGCTATATTTTCAAAAGTTGTACTACCACCTGCCGCTTCACAATACGAAATTGCAACAGTAAAAGTGGCTACATCCGAATAAGCTGTATCTGTTGTAGCTACGCAAGTCGAAGCCAATCTCCACTCCACAACATCCCCAAGTTGGGTAGGAGCTGTTGCAGTGTAAGCCGCGTATCCAGTTGTAGCAGCTCCTTCATCTATCCAGCCTGCACTGTTAGTATTGGATTGCCATTGAAAAGAAATCCCAGGTGCTCCTGAAGTTCCTTGCGCTGATACAGTATATGTAGAACCTTCATTACCACTTGCTGGATTGACTATGGTAATTCCAGCGTCAGGAATCCCATTACAATCTGGTAGAAGTGGGCCATAAACAGTAAACGCTAAGGCATTAAAATCGGTACCAGCAGTCAGAACATTTAAATCCAACCAGCTTGCGTCCGAGCCAAATAGAGCTTGCGGATCAGACAATTTAGGTAAAGCACCGTTTATATCATTAGATGTGATCCAATTAAATCGTGCTGAACTAGTAGGTCCATTAATTTTAGCCGCTATAACTACCCAGTAGTTTCCTGCCGCCAAGGTAAGAACGTTTCCTAGAGCTTCTTCAATATCAAAAGTAACAATGTAAACTGGAAAGAACCCGTCTTCTTCAATTTTCTCATAGGATAGGCCAGCATCAGGACCATTAACAGCATCCCAGTTAAGATCTAATTCAAGTATAGCAGGATTGGGACCACTTGGATAACCCGCTGGCGCTCCGCCAGTATCTGCATATACATAAAGTTGAAAACCGCCTAAAACTGATTCTAGTCCCGCTGTATCATTTCCAAAACCCTGGAATTGCATCAGATGCACATCGGTTTCTGCAGTTAAAGCGAAATCATCAGCAGAATAAGCTCCAGAATCTATGGGTATATAATAATCCGAGACAATTCCGTTTCCACCACCTTCTACTTGTTCGAAAATAACAGTGTTATTGTCACCAGCTCCACGGTAAAAGTTTCCTGAATTGTGACTTAAGTTTTGAGTACCACGAATCGTTGTTTGTTTAGACGAAAGTTGTAAATCGATTTGAGCATTACTTGGAACCCACATGAGTGTGGAAACCACGGTAGCTAAAAATAGCATTGTAATTTTTTTCATAATACATTCATTTTAAATTGATTAAATTAATAGCTTACTATTTTTCAAATTCGAAATTATGTTAATAATCAAGCCTTTCGAAGGTGCCTATAAAGCTATCCATTTGGAGTGGATATAAAATTGCGCATTTGAAACTAGCACATGAAATTAGTGAATCTTTTTGAAGCTACCAAAAACATATTTAGAGTTAGCATAAAAAAACCGTCTCAAATTGAGACGGTTATGATATTTAAGAAGAACAATAATTTCTTCTATTTACTAAAATTAATTCTTAACAACTCTAAATGTATGTTGTTGGCCAGCATGTTTAAGCGTTACCAAATAAAGACCTGACGTTAAAGCATTATTGACAGAAACTGTTACTTTGCTATTGTTTACGGATAGTTTATTGTTAAAAACTTGTCTTCCTGCCATATCAGTAATATTTACTTCTACTTGCTCCCCATTTAATGTTGGTGCGTGAATGTAGAATGCGCCATCATTTATTGGATTAGGATATAAACGTGTTCCTGATAGTTTAAAGTTGTCATCAACACTCATAGCTGGATCTACAACTTCCACGGTATAATCTTCAGCTTGACCATAACCTGACACATTACATGGAGCAGCCGCAGTACTAAACCTCTTCATAACACGCATAGTGGTATTTCCTAACATTGCAGATGTTGGAACCGCAATAGAACCTGTAGATGAAATTGCATCTTCACCAGTAGATCCATAAATATCAGGAAGCGCATACATTTCATTAGAACCAACGGCATTATCAAAAACGCCATCTTGATTCCAGTCCACATAAACCATAATTTTTGATGTGAAACTGCCATCTGTATTTCCTTTAATTTCTATAGGATAGCTTGATCCTTGATCTACAGAAGCTATTTGAGAGGTGAAATTCTCTAAAGCTGGACTTCCACCAACCGCAGCACTAGTAGTATTGTCTATATCGGCAAAATTTACATACGTAATTGGCTCTACCGCAGAAGGGAATTGAACATCACAATATGTAATTGCTACAGTAAATGTGGCTATATCAGAAGTAGCTACATCTCCTGTAGATACACAGGTAGAAATCAATCTCCATGAAACTTCATCCCCAATCTGGGCAGGAGCTGTTGCAGTGTACGCCATATATGAATTTGAAGCAGTTCCTTCATCTATCCAGCCTGCGCCGTTAGTATTGGATTGCCATTGAAAAGAAATCCCTGGTGCTCCAGAAATTCCTTGAGCCGTTACAGTATAGTTAGAACCCGCATTTCCAGTTGCTGGATTAACTATTGTAACTCCCGCATTAGGCATACCACTACAATCACTAGAGGCTATACAATCTCCGAAAAAAGAAATAATTCCATCAGATACTTCGTCATATCCATCAATGGGGTCTGAACTACCAACCCAAGTTGTCCCATTTAAGTAATAAATTTCATTTGGCGTATTAGTGTCTGTGGTAATTTCCATAAAAGCATCGGCTCCTACATGATTAACTGTTACACCAACCCAAAATACGCTTGCACTACCATTACCGGTAAAAGTAAATGGCGTTATTAAATCAACGTCTACTTCAAGACGATCGAAAGAGCCAAAAACTAAACCTAAATTATTAATTGTAGTTGGTGCAAGCAAAGGAGTTGATCCTATTTCTGCTCCAGGTCCGTTACCAGAAGCGGAATCCTCATAAAAACGCAGTGTAACCCCGTCTAAAGTAACACCTGTATTTACCATCACATTTAATTGAACACTGTTCAATGTGAAGGAGTCAACGCCACTCAAGGCCAAATCATTTGCAAATATTAGGGTTTTAAGGTTACCATAACCATTCTCGGCCACTGCGGTTGCCAAAGTCTCTTGGGAGCATGACTGCGTTTGCGCAATACTTGAGGTCCAAAATAGCGTGGCACCTAGGGTTGCAATAAATAACATAGTAATTTTCTTCATAATACATTAATTTTAAATTGATTAAATTAAAAGCTTGGTAATTTTCAAACCGAATTTGGCTTTATCCATCAACTCCTTCAAGTGATTCTAAAAGTGATACATTATTTTGTATCCCAAATTGCGAATTTGAAATTAACATAACTTTTTGAAGCTACCAAATTAAAATTAGGTTTAGCATAAAAAACCGCCTCAAATTGAGACGGTTTAGATGTTTCCAAAGAAAAATCAATGTTTTCTATTTAATTTCTCACTAAAATCAGTTTTTAATTAAGCGGAACGAATGTTGTTTGCCCGAATGTTTTAGAGTTACTAAATACAAATTAGACTTTAAAGCGTCATTTACTGAAACAGCAACTTTGTTATCATTTACAGATAATTTATTATTAAAAATTTGTCTTCGTAACATATCAGTACTAGTATATAGACAAAGTTGTGCATTCTAAACTAATTGTGAAACCTCCTTGACCTGCACTCCTTTTATAAGACGAAAGAACAAAGAAATATTTCGAGAACTTAATAAAACAGAACTGTTTCATTCTAATTATAAAAAAACGAATTAAATTAAGGATGAACGTACTTAATTTTATGAAATAGTAATTTCTCCATAATTTTTGAGTAGTTGAATTTCATTAGAATCAATAATTATAGTATTTGAATTAAAAGACGCGACAAATGCGACTTATCTTTAGAGAAAACCAATAATTATGAATGTACAAGCATATTTAGCCTTTAATGGCAATTGTCAAGAAGCACTTAATTTTTATGGCAAATTATTTAATGCCGAAATTAAAAATCGTCAAACCTATCAAGATAGAGAAATAGATATTCCATCCTCGTACAGGGAAAAACTACAGCATGCCGAACTAAAAGGAAAAGGCATACACTTTATGGCTTATGATGCCTCTCCAGACACGCCCATAAATCATGGCAACCAAATTCACATGAGTGTCGATATTGCAGATAAAGGCGAAGCTGAAAATATATTCAATCAACTTTCTAAAAGTGGGAAAATACATCATAACTTTAAAGCGCGCAAATGGGGATATTTTGGCAGATGTACGGATCAATTCGGTATTAATTGGATGGTTAATTGCGATAATTAATCAATAGTACTAATAAATAAAAATAAAACTATGCAAATAATTTTTGAATACCACGATGTGGCATCTAGTCAAGATTTAGAAAATATAGCTCAAGAAAAGTTAGAACAATTGGGCACAAAATATGATATGGTTATTCGGGCGGACGTTTTCTTTAAAACAGAGAACACAACATCCGATGAGACTGGAAAAATATGTAATATTAGATTAAGTCTTCCAGGACCAAGATTGTTCGCAGAAGCGAGTCACGGTAACTTTAGAGATTCAATTTCAGAATCAGTAAAAGATTTAGAACGTCAATTACAGAAGGTTAAGGAAAAAATGAAAACGTATTAATGATTCAGTTTAATTCTTAAAAATATAATTATGGTAAAGACATTGTTATTAGGTGCCGCGTCCATTTTAATGCCCGGCAGAAAAGCGAAAATTGTTTTAGTAGGTTTACAATTTGGATATTTAGCCTATAAGATACTTCAGAATAAAAACAAAACCGAACATGTACGTGTTAGGAGATAAGTTTTTAATAAAAATAAAAGCCATCCTTCCTGAACTTAAATATAAAGCAATAAAAAAGCCTTAACAAATTTGTTAAGGCTTTTTGTACTCAAGGCGGGAATCGAACCCGCACGTCTTGCGACATTGGATTTTGAATCCAACGTGTCTACCAATTCCACCACTTGAGCATACTTATTTTAAGTAGACCGCAAAATTAGAAAATAAAATGCTTCTAACAATTAAAAATACTACCTTTTATGCTTTTGGAGTTGAAATAAATTCCTAAATTTGCACCTCGTTAAAGTAGCGATATTATAAATCGTTACCATACAACCAATTAGATATGCCAAACGTTCACACAGAAGCCAAGATTTTTACCTGTACGCAAAGTAAAGTATTATCGCAGAAAATTGCTGATGCTTTTGGTATTCCTATGGGTAACGTTATAACCTCAACCTATAGCGATGGGGAATTTCAACCATCATATGAAGAGTCTATTCGCGGTACGCGTGTTTTCATTATCGGATCTACAAATCCTGGTGCTGAAAATTTAATGGAAATGTTACTAATGATTGATGCTGCTAAACGTGCATCAGCCAGACATATTACAGCTGTTTTACCATATTTTGGTTGGGCAAGACAAGATAGAAAAGACAAACCTCGTGTGCCAATTGCTGCAAAACTAGTTGCAAAAATGCTAGAAGCTGCAGGCGCAACACGTATTATAACCATGGATTTGCACGCGGATCAAATTCAAGGTTTTTTTGAAAAACCAGTAGATCACTTATTTGCATCGACTATTTTTCTTCCGTATTTAAAAAGTTTAAAACTTGATAATCTAACCATTGCTTCACCAGATATGGGTGGTTCAAAAAGAGCCTATGCCTATTCTAAAGCATTAGAAAGTGATGTAGTTATCTGTTATAAGCAGCGTGCCAAAGCGAATGTTATTTCCTATATGGAATTAATTGGTGATGTAAAAGGTAAAAACGTTGTATTAGTTGATGATATGGTGGATACCGCCGGAACATTAACTAAAGCTGCCGATTTAATGATGGAGCGTGGTGCCTTAAGTGTTCGTGCCATTTGTACGCATCCTATTTTATCTGGGAATGCTTATGAGCGTTTAGAAAATTCTAAATTAGAAGAATTAATTGTAACCGATTCAATTCCTTTAAAACAAGAAAGTTCTAAAATTCGCGTATTAACCTGTGCTAATTTATTTGCTGAAGTGATGCAGAATGTTCACTACAACAAATCTATTAGTTCAAAATTTGTCATGTAGTATTTTAAGTTTAATACTACCAAAATTAGAATATTAATAATAACTATATATTTAAACAATGAAGTCAATTACAATCAACGGATCTCAAAGAGAAAGCGTGGGCAAAAAAGCAACAAAAGCCTTACGTAATGCTGGCCAGGTACCTTGCGTATTATACGGAGGTGACAAACCAGTACATTTTAATGCAGAAGAAATCGCATTTTCAAAACTGGTTTATACGCCTAATGCGCATACAGTAATGATTTCTTTAGACAATGGTGTAGAATTTAATGCCATATTACAAGATATTCAACTTCACCCAGTTACGGATAGAATCTTACATATCGATTTCTACCAATTATTTGAAGACAAGGCAATTTCAATGGAAATTCCTGTACGTTTTGTAGGAAATTCTAAAGGTGTTAAAGCTGGTGGTGTTTTACGTAAAAACGCACGTAAATTACGTGTGAAAGCTTTACCAAGTGATTTACCTGATTTTATTGAAATCGATATTACAGATTTAAAAATTGGTGCTAAATTATATGTTACAGCTTTAGAAAACGAAGCTTACAAAATTATGCATACTGATAACACAGTTGTTTGTCAAATTAAACGTGCAAGAGCTGCTATGGCCGTTGCTATTGATGAAGACGAAGAAGATCTTGAAGAAGGTGCTGAAGCAACTGAAGGAACAGACGCTCCAGAAGCAGAAGGTCAAGAATAAACCTTTTCTTTTAGAGAACTTATATAAAAGCATTCTGATTATTCAGGATGCTTTTTTTATTTTTATTTACATTTGAAGTATGATTAGATTCTTCAATATCTTTAAGAAACGGGAAACGTTTAAAATAGACGAAACTGATAGTATGAAAAAATTTCTGATTGTAGGTTTAGGAAATATTGGCGCACAATATCACCACACCCGACATAATATAGGTTTTAAAGTATTAGATTTTTTTGCCGACAAAGAAAGCCTAACCTTCACAACCGATAAATTAGGCGATGTGACTACCTATAAATTTAAAGGACGCACCTTTATATTCCTGAAGCCAAGTACTTTTATGAATTTAAGCGGGAAATCCGTTTTATATTGGCTAACCAAAGAGAAAATTCCTTTGGAAAACCTATTGGTTATTACAGACGATTTAAATTTACCCTTTGGAAGCATTCGCGTTAAAACAAAAGGTAGCGATGGCGGCCACAACGGACTCAAAGATATTCAAGATAAGCTGAACACATCCACTTACAACAGATTTCGGTTTGGTATAAGCGACGAATTTAGCCAAGGCCGACAAGTAGACTACGTACTTGGTGACTGGACAGAAGACGAAAACAAACTCTTACCTGAACGCTTGGAAAAAGCTATGGAACTCATAAAATCATTTGGAACAGCTGGCATGAATAATACCATGAATAGTTTTAATGGGAAATAAAAAAGGAAGTCTAAACGACTTCCTTTTTATTATAATTCTATAAAATAAGAATCTTACTTAACAAGTATTTTCTTGGTTGTGGTTTTAAAACCATCTGAAACTTGTAATAAATACATTCCAGCTTCTACGTTACCTAAATTGATAACTTCATTAAAGCCTGAAACGTTTGTATAATCATTGGCGTAAACGCTTCGTCCTCTAATATCAAAAACAGCTACAGAAACATTTTGAGTTGCACCAGGTATTTTAATATTAAATGTTCCGTTGTTTGGGTTTGGATACACGCTAAATTCTGAAGCCGTAAACTCACCAACAGATAATGAAGCCATTACATTTACTGTATAATCTTCTACTTCCGCATCATGTCCATTTTCGCAAGCTAATGGAAATTGATTTGCACCTGGATTCGTATACTTGGTAGTAACACGCATTATGGTATTTCCTAAAGTTGCGTTTGTAGGCACAACCACTGCTAGCGGTGAATTGGCTGAAAGCATATTCGAATTGGATGGGCTTCCAGGATTGGTACCTAAATTATATTGCTCTCCTGGATCATCAAAACTACAGTTTTGATTCCAGTCAATCCATACGTACGTTATAGTTTGGTAATTACCATCTGGATTATAATAAACAGATAGATTGTAATTACTATCTCTATTCACATCTGTAGAAATCGCCGTATAATCGCTATAACCAGAAGGCTTTCCAGTATTTAAATTACTAATGGTATTGAAAATAACGCCTTGTGTGCTAGTTCCATAAGTTGTATCAGCAACAGATGCACAAACACCATTATTAACCGTTAAATTAACCATTACTTCTTTAAAGGATGATTGAGCAGCTCCTGTAACAGTAATTACATATTGTCCTTCCGCAACACCACCTAAATTTGAAACTACCATATTAAAAGTTCCACTTGTAGTCATACTTGATGGCGAAAATACTACAACACTTCCTGCTGGATTTCCACTAGCTGAAAAGTTAGTAGTTTCAGAAAAACCACCTATTGCTGTATAATTAAATTCATAAGTTACCGTCGTGCTTCCACATGTACCTTGATTTCCATTTGTATTGCTGTATATAAAGGTAGGTGAATCACTTATTAATGAAAAGTTTGTGCTAGAAACAGCGTAGTAAATATTGCCTACAGCTTCTACCATAATTCTAGCTGTTGAAGAAATAAAACTGGGAACAACAACATCATAAGAACCATTATTTGGAACGTTGGCCGCCAAAACAGTATCAAAGCTCACGCCGTTGTTAGTAGATAATAAGATATTTACATTACTCGTGTTAATACCATTAGCATCTGTACCAGCAACATTCCAAGTTACGGTTTCTGTTTCACCATCTACCCAAATAATACCTGTTGCGCTTTGTGATGTAACCACAAAAGGACCTGCTGTACCATTAACGGTAACAGACATTAAATCAGCGTCTGTTTGGCCAATTCCTGCAGGAAAACCACTACCGTTATCTCTAACCATAAATGCGAATTCCATATTACGCGCTACAGAAGGTGTCACTTCCCAAGTTGGCGTTAAATTACCCGCTACAACATCACTCAATTTTGGCATATAACGATTTGGAGAAATCGTTGGCAAAATAGAACGGTATAACGGACCTTGAGTCCAAGTAGATTGTGGCGACCCACTTCCAGGTGCCATTTCTGGATCGTTTTGACTCCAGTTATATGTTAATGACGTTAAGCCATCCGGGTCCGTAGCTACACCTTTTAATACGTAAGCCGTGCTTTTTGGAATGATGTAATCTGCTCCTGCATTTGCAACAGGTGGCTGATTTGCTAAAGCTGTTTCAACATCACATGTGCTACTAACACCTGTTTGAATATTTCCTGAAATATCACGAATATTCACATAATTAAAATGCGCATCACTATTATTTTGAACATTGGTGGCGCAAATACCAGCATATCCCATGATTGAACTTCCTGAAGCTGGTTCCACCTCAGAAATACCGTTCCCAGATCTGCTGCACGTATTCATAGTGTGGTATCCATTAAATTGGTGTCCCATTTCATGTGCCACATAATCAATATCAAATGCATCACCTGTTGGATTTGCTCTTCCCGTGTACCCTCTTCCTTTATGAAAATTATTTTGACTTTGACTAGAACAAACACAACCTAAACAGCCAGCGCTTCCACCACCTGATGTATTAAAATTATGGCCAATATCATAATTATTAACGCCAATAACAGCATCTAGTGTTTGCGCTGTTTTCGTATTAAATTCACCAGTCCAAGGATCTGTTGCTGGATTTAAATATATAACTTCATCATTATTAGCTACAAAAATAAGTGTTATAGCTAAATCGCGCTCATAAATTTCGTTAACACGGTTAATTGTTAAAGTCATTTGCGCTTGAACATTTGCCTTCTGCTGTGCAATACTTCCCGTTCCAGCAAAAATTTGTCCATATTCCCCATTACAAGATTGCGCTAATCTGTAGGTTCTTAATTTTCTATCGTCTATGTCCGCGCGACTAGTAGAACGCTCGTTTGATAAAGATCCTAAATCGATATTTTCATCTACCAAACATTCAAAACCTTGTAAGTCTTGACCTAAAGAACTTCTACTATAAACCATATAGGAATTTCTATTTTCGGTGTATGGGTCTATATAAATGGAGCTTCTTTTTCCAGATAATATCATACCATGGAATCCAAATTGCGTAATACTAAAACGCATAGTAGCCGTTGGATCATCAATACCCACTGCTTTATAGGTTTTAATCATAGGATATTTATCCGCCAAAGCTTGTTCCATCATTGGTGATTCGGAAACCATAAATTTCTCAAAATCGCCTTCTGGTGTTGGAAATTCGATAACAACATTTGAAACTCTTGACGTTTCACTTCGTAAGGGTGCATTTTGCATTGCCGATTTAAAGGCTTCAACGTCTAAATTAAAAACTTTAAATTCCGAAGGATTTGAAGCACGATTTACTTTAGGCGCAGTTCTTAAAGTTTCTTCTGATGCTTTACTCCAATATTTGGCGTTTTTTTGTGCAAATGCCATCGGACCAAACATTAAAGCTACTGTTAGAAGCAGTAGTTTGCTATTTTTGAAATAGTTAGATGTAGTCTTTTTCATATAATTAAGTTTTTTTTAATAATGGTTAATTTAACCATTATTACGGCATTGACATGATTTTTGATTTAATATTTATTAATTATTTTGAATTTCATTCTAAAAACGACAGTTTTAATAGCTTTTTAGTGTTTATATTTCATTATTCTGAATTTCCGTAAAATCACGCAGATTTATTTATTTTTAATACTATATTTAGGCTGTTTTTCGGTAAAATTCGAGTGTCCTCAAGTATCTGGAGCAGCCCGTATTTGCTATATTATTTTTTAATTTCCTAACAAAAATCATAAAACAAAATGCTATTTCGCAACAAATAGTTCCAAGCAGTTATTATTTGCTAATATTTTAGTTATTTTTACTGCAAACAATTATTCAATTTAATTCCTTTTAAAATGTTTACTATGAAACAAAACAACTTTAAACTAGTCTGGTTACTTCTAGTCCTTATGGGTGTATCCAGCCTGTATGCACAGCAAAAAAAATCGACATTCTCGTCGGTTTCGGAGCAGCCACTGCAGTTAACTATGGAAAATCAGAGACATTTTGATGAAACTGGTTTTGTAAGATGTGCCACTGTAGAAGTGGAAGCATTACGCAAACAAAACAATCCGAATATTCAAACAACGGAAGAATTCGAAAATTGGTTAGCGCCTTTAGTTGAAGCACGTTTACAGCGTGTGGCTGCCGAAAAAGCAAATGGAACTTACAGAAATGCGGTAGTTAATATTCCTATTATTTTTCACGTACTTGCAGGATCTGCAGGTGATGTTCATGATTTATCTGCAGCTCGTATTCAAGCGCAAATAGATCAATTAAATTTAGATTTCAATAACCTTTCTGGTAGCACAAATACTGCAGCAGAAAGCGCAGAAATAAACTTTATTCCAGCTGTTGTAGATCCAGATGGTAATGTATTGGCCGAACCTGGAATTGACAGAAATTATGGTTATACTGGCGCCCTGACTACAGGACAATTAAACGGTACAATTAAACCAGCTACAATCTGGGATCGTTCTTTATATGCTAATGTTTGGACTGCCAATTTAGGAGGCGGTTTATTAGGTTACGCTCAATTTCCATCAAACTCTACGCTTCCAGGAATGGATGCAAACGGTGGTTCTGCTCTTACAGATGGTGTTGTAATTCTTTCTGGAAGTGTTGGCTCTGTAGCTAACCCAGGAACTGCAGCTCCATATAATAAGGGACGTACATTAACGCATGAAATGGGTCACTGGATTGGTTTAAGACACATTTGGGGAGATTCTACTTGTGGAAACGACTTTTGTGCAGATACGCCACAAAGTACAGGAGCAAACTTTGGTTGTGTTACAAATAACCAAACGACTTGTGATGGTATTAGAGACATGGTTGAAAACTACATGGATTATTCAGATGATGGTTGTATGAATATTTTTACATTCGATCAAGTTAATAGAATAATAACTGTTCTTGAAAACGCCACGGGAATTTCAAATTTACCGAACTCTACAACTGGTAATGCTGATCCTGTTATTGCTTTTAGCAATCCTACTTTAAGTGAAATGGAAGATACAGATTGTATTTCTAGAGACATCAATATTCCTGTTTCAATAGGTATTGGTGCATCAGCAACGGCTACAGTAACTTTTTCTTTAAGCGGTACGGCAACAAACATGATGGATTATGAACTACTTACGCCAAGCGTTACGTTTGCAGCGGGTTCTAATGCACCACAAAACTTAACATTACGCATTTTTGAAGATGGTTTTGTTGAAACAGATGAAACTATTATTGTGAATATGACATTAGCAACAACAGGTGATGCTGAATTAGCAACCAACGGTTCTCAAACATTAACCTTTACAATTCTTGATGATGATTTTGCGCCTACTTCTGGTACAATAACGACTTTGATAGATGATAGTTTTGAAACTTATACCGATTTCGCTATCGATAATATTGGCGATTGGCTTACGTTAGATTTAGACGGATTAGGTACATACGCTTCTGTTGATTCTCCAACATATCCAAATGCTTTTGCTGAAATGGCATTTCAGATTTACAATCCATCTACAACTACACCTGCACCGTCTTCAAATTCTGATGGAACTGGTGCCGATACTGAAACGCGTAACTTTAACCCACGTACAGGTTCTAAATATGCTGGATCATGGGCTGGAAGTCCAGAAGGCGGTATTACTGCCAACGATGATTGGTTAATTTCTCCAGTTTTATCTTTAGGAGCTTCAGGAAGTTCAGTTAAGTTTTATGTAAAATCTTTATCAAACTCCTATGGATTGGAAAATTATAATGTTGGTGTTTATGTGGGTTCAGGTGTTCCAACTGCAAGTAGCAACTTTACATTAATATCTTCTGCGGTAGAAACAGCTCCTTATGGAACTTGGACCGAAGTAAGTTACAATCTTTCAGCTTACAGCAATCAAGATATCAGAATTGGTATCCACAACATATCTTCAGATGTTTACTTATTTATGGTAGATGACTTTAGCGCGGTGACATTAGTTGAAAACGCGGTTCAAACTGCTGTAAATTCAGCAACAGCTGCTAATATGCAAGTTACAGGGACTGGTGATGCTTATGCTTATGATAGTGCTTCAGGTAACATTATGGCTAGATTACAAAACAACGATAGTTTCAACTATGGTTGTTCAAATATTTCTGTAGTACGTGCAGGTCAAGGATCTCAACTATATGAAAGTCCAACTCCTGAAGACTTTGTAATGGCTAAATCTTTTAATATTACTACAGATACTCCAAACGCATCTGGAAATGTTACGGGCACTTTCTATTTTACAGAAGCTGAGATCGCTGGATGGGAAGCTGCAAGTGGTAATTCAAGAGCAGACCTTTACATTTTAAGAGAAGTAAATGGTACGCTTCAAGAAATTGTAGCTGCAACTGTTGGTAGTTTTGGTAGCAATGTTACAGTGGAAGCTAATCTTAATGGACTTAACGGTACGTTTTATTTCGGACCTTTAAGCGCTTCGTTAAGCGTAAATGACAACATGCTAAACAACTTTAGTATGTATCCAAACCCTGTTACAAACCAATTAACTATTAAAGCTGCAAACAACGTATTGCCTGACAGCTATGTTGTTTACAATATGCTTGGTCAAGTTGTTTTTAGCAAAGAGGTTAATAACGAATCAGATTTATTAATAAACACATCTGATTTAAGTAATGGTATGTATTTCATTAGACTAAATCAGCAGTCTGGTCAAATTTCTTTACCATTTATTAAGAAATAAAAACGTTTATTTTAAAACTTAAAAGCGGATTGGTATTTATATCAATCCGCTTTTCTATTTTTGTGCAAATACCTTGTTAAATTGAAAATAATACAAACGCTCCATAGCGACTTTGAAAATGATACCGTTGTAACCATTGGCACTTTTGATGGTGTTCATATTGGACATCAAAAAATAATTGAAAGACTCGTTACTTCGGCAAAAAATAACGGATTAAAATCTGCTATTTTAACCTTCTTTCCTCATCCACGTATGGTATTACAAAAAGATACCAAAATAAAAATGCTTAATACCATTGATGAGAAAGCGAAAATTATGGAGGCTTTGGGATTGGATTATTTAGTGATTAAAAAGTTTACTACGGAGTTTTCACGTATCACCGCCAAGGATTTTGTTTCCGATGTTTTGGTAAAACATTTACACGCCAAAAAAGTAATTATTGGATATGATCATCACTTCGGCAGAAATAGAACCGCTAATATTGATGATTTGCGCAAATTTGGTGAAAAACAGGGGTTTAAAGTCGAAGAAATTTCAGCACAAGATATTAATGATGTTTCCGTAAGTTCTACTAAAATTAGAACAGCACTTTTAGAAGGCGACATTAAAACCGCAAACAGCTATTTAGGCTATAATTACATGTTAAATGGAACGGTTGTTCGCGGAAAAGGCCTCGGAAAAAACATAGGTTTCCCCACGGCAAATTTACATATAGAAGAAACCTATAAACTTATTCCAAGCGAAGGTGTTTATGTGGTAAAAGCTGAAATATCAAAACATATTTATTATGGTATGATGAATATTGGCATAAACCCAACTGTTAGTGCTGATAATAAACAATCTATTGAAATTAATTTCTTTAATTTGAATGAATCCTTATACGGTTCAGAATTACAAATTGACATGTTAGACCGTATCAGAAATGAACAAAAGTTTGATTCGGTAGACGCTTTAAAAGCCCAATTAAATCAAGATAAACTAGCTGCTTTGCAGTATATAAAAAATCATGAAACTCACTAATTTTCTATTTAAGCAAGTTGATAATTCATCTTTAATAATTTTCCGAATTATTTTTGGATTGCTATGCTTTTTAGAATCTATTGGCGCTATTTTCACAGGCTGGCTGGAACGCACTTTAGTACAACCTCAATTCACTTTTTCTTTTATTGGTTTTGAATGGCTCCAACCTTTACCTGGTAATAGCATGTACGTTTATTACGTCATTATGGGTGTTTTCGGACTATTTATTATGCTTGGTTATAAGTACCGTTTAAGCGCCTTTATGTTTACCATAATGTGGACAGGAACTTACCTCATGCAAAAAGCGTCTTATAATAACCACTACTATTTATTGGTGCTATTAAGCGCCATCATGATTATTTTACCTGCCCATAATAACATCTCTATAGACGCAAAACGCAATCCTAGTATTAAAGAAATTGCCATGCCTAATTGGTGTCGCTATGTTTTTGTTTTACAAATGTTTATCGTTTATACCTACGGAGCGATTGCTAAATTGTACCCAGATTGGTTGGACGGATCCATTATGGCCATTTTAATGAAAAGCAAAGAGCATTATTATGTAATAGGTTCATTTTTACAATATGAATGGATGCATTATTTTTTAGCCTATGGCGGCATTCTTTTCGACGGTTTAATTATACCTTTATTGTTATACAAACCAACACGGAAATTTGCGTTTTTAATATCGATATTTTTTCATCTATTTAATTCCTTCGTGTTTCAAGTGGGTATTTTCCCTTATTTATCTTTGGCTTTTGCCTTATTCTTCTTTGAACCGAAAACCATTCATAATTTATTTTTAAAAAGAAAACCTTTTTATACTGGTGAAGAGGTTATTGTTCCATCTTATAAAAAACCCATGCTGGTTGTTTTTGCCATCTATTTTTCGATACAAATTCTATTACCACTTCGTCATTATTTATTTCCACAATCGGTTTTATGGACAGAAGAAGGTCATAGAATGTCTTGGCGTATGATGTTACGTTCTAGAAGTGGACATACTATTTATTATGTGGTAGATAAAAAAACCAATTTAAAAACTACCGTTAATTTAAGCCATTATTTAACTCTAAAACAACAGCGTTTAGTTAGTGCGAAGCCTGATGTTATTTGGCAATTCTCTCAAGTTTTAAAAGAAGATTTCGCTAAAAAAGGACAAGACGTTTCGGTGTTTGTAGATAGTAAAGTAAGTATTAACGGACGCCCCTTTATTCCCTTTATAGATCCAGAAGTAAATATGGCTGCGGCCAAATGGTCTGCCTTTAAACATAGCGAATGGATTTTACCACCAAAACAAGACTATTTCACGCGCTAATTCCGTAAATTTGCCGCTTAAATTTTTAATTCTATGTTACAAATACCATTTATTAGAGAGCATAAAGATTTGGTTATTGAACGTTTAAAAAAACGCCAAATTGATGCTGCCCAAATGATCAATGAAGTCATTGCATTAGACGAGCAAAGACGTCAAGAACAAACAAATCTTGATAATATGTTAGCGGAATCCAATGCGCTTTCTAAAGAAATTGGTATTCTATATAAATCCGGTCAGGCCGAACAAGCCAACACGCTCAAAGCCCGTACTGCAGATTTAAAAATTGAAACTAAAGAATTAAACGACAAACTAAATGAAACGGCAGAGGCCTTAAATCAGTTATTATATAAAATCCCTAATGTTCCGAATGAATTGGTTCCTGCAGGAAATTCTGAAGAAGAAAACGAAGAGATTTTTAAAGAAGGAAGCATTCCTAAACTTCATGAAGGCGCGCTACCACATTGGGAGTTAGCTAAAAAATATGATATCATTGATTTTGAATTAGGAAACAAAATTACCGGTGCTGGTTTTCCTGTTTATAAAGGTAAAGGCGCCCGATTACAGCGTGCACTTATCGCCTATTTCTTGGATAAAAACACAGCTGCTGGTTATACGGAATACCAATTACCACTTTTGGTGAATGAAGCATCTGGTTTTGGAACGGGACAATTACCCGACAAAGAAGGCCAAATGTATCATGTAACCGAAGATAATTTATACTTAATTCCTACAGCCGAGGTTCCTGGAACTAATATTTTTCGTGACGTTATTTTAAATGAAAGCGAACTTCCTATTGGCATAACTGGCTACACACCTTGTTTTCGTCGTGAAGCTGGAAGTTATGGCGCTCATGTTCGTGGTTTAAACCGTTTGCATCAGTTTGATAAAGTCGAAATTTTACGCGTAGAACATCCAGATAATTCTTATAAAGCTTTGGATACGATGGTAGATCATGTAAGAGAAATTTTACGAGATCTGAAATTGCCTTATCGTATTTTACGTCTTTGTGGTGGCGATTTAGGATTTACGTCTGCTATGACTTATGATTTTGAAGTATTTTCCACAGCACAAGACCGTTGGTTAGAAATTTCATCTGTATCTAATTTTGAAACCTTTCAAGCTAACCGCTTAAAATTACGTTTCAGAAATAGTGAAGGCAAAAATGAATTGGCACACACGCTTAACGGAAGCTCATTAGCTTTACCTCGTGTATTGGCAGGAATTTTGGAAAACTACCAAACACTGGAAGGCATTGTTATTCCAGATGCACTAATTCCGTACACAGGATTTTCAATAATTGATTAAATTTGTAGCTTTTACCTGCTAGAATTTAAGTGATATTTATCAAAAAATCGTTAAAACGCAAATTTCACCTGTTGTTTAACGATTTTTTGCTGTTTTATTTTGTCAATTGGAAAATAATATAGAGATTCGTTTACCCTAAATCTAATACTGTTAACAATGAAAAATCTTGCTAGGCTTTTTCTTCTTATTATTCTAGCCGTAATTGCCGGCAATCTCATCTTTTCAGATTTCGATTTAAACCCAAAAAAACAAGTATCTGTAATGGCTTCAATAGCTGCAGATTCGTAACGCATTTTAGTATTACCCAATCAGGTAATTGAATCATTTTGTAGTATACAGTGGTTAATAGCACATTTATTTTGGTTGGCAAAATGCCTGAAATCTTTTCAGGCATTTTTTTTTATAAAAACATTCACAACATCTACTGTTCACTTTGTTATATTTACATAAAGTAATGCCATGCGATTTTTTATTCTATGCTTTTTGCTATCATCTGTCAGTATGTTTTCACAAGAAGACTTGCTCGCTAAAGAATATTATAAAAATGGGGAATTTGAAAAAGCTTTAAGCGCTTATCAAGATTTATATAGAAAATCTTCAAATAACAATGCGTATTTTCTAGAACTCATAAAAACGCATCAACAACTCGAGCAACTAGATCAAGCGGAAACTTTATTAATAAAGCAAATGGAGCGTATCATCTATCCAGCGCTTTATGTAGAATTGGGTTATAATTATCAATTAAAAGATAATTTAGAAACTGCTAATCTTAATTACAACAAGGCCATCACGTATATAGATGAAAACCCCAACTATGCTTTTTCCGTTGGAAAGTTTTTTGAAAATCGCTCACTTTTAGATCAAGCTGTCACGACCTATGAAAAAGCAATGGCCATAAAACCAGAGCTGAATTTTAATATCCAACTGGCTCGAATTTATGGTGAACAAGGAAATGTGGAAAAAATGTTTTTTAGTTATCTGGAATTCATAGGTTCCAATAGCTCATATTTAAACACTATAAAACGCGCCATGAGCGATTTTATAACGGAAAACCCAGAGAATGAAAACAACATTTTACTACGCCGAGTTCTTCTTAAAAAAGTTCAAGAAGAACCTAATTTACTATGGAATGAGTTATTAAGTTGGTTATTCATTCAACAAAAAGATTATAATAAAGCTTTTGCTCAAGAAAAGGCTATTTTTAATAGACAGCCCGAAAGCTTAAGCCGCATTGAAGAACTCGCTTTTATTGCTATGAATGATGACGCTTTTGATGTCGCGAAAAATATTTTCAACTATTTGGCAGAAACCGCACAGAATCCGGATGTTCAAATTGGTGCGCATTATAATTTGCTTCAAATTGATTTAAAAACGCAAACGGATATAAAAGCAATAGAAAGCACCTATTTAGAGCTTTTTAGAACCTTTGGAACCACTAGGCAAACCATTAAATTACAAATTGCTTATGCGCATTTTTTAGCATTTTATAAACATGATCCGTTAGCTGCTGATTTATTTTTAAAAGAAAGTTTAAAACTTCCTATTTCGGATTTGGAAGAAGGGCAAGTGAAATTAGAATTAGGCGCTATTCTGGTTTTACAAGAAAAATTTAATGAAGCTTTAATCTATTTCACACAGATTCAACGCAACCTAAAAAACAGTACGTTGGCTCAAGAAGCACGTTTTAAAGTAGCCCAAACTAGTTATTATAAAGGTGATTTTAAGTGGGCAGAATCCCAACTTAAAATTTTAAAATCGTCCACATCTCAACTTATTGCCAATGATGCCTTGGATTTAATGCTGCTCATTACAGATAATAAATTTGAAGATTCCACCCAAGCCGGTTTAACGCTTTATGCGAAAGCGGATCTAATGGCTTTTCAAAATAAACCCAATGAAGCGATTAGCATTTTAAACACCGTTTTAGAAAATTACAAAGGTCAATCTATAGAAGCTCAAGCACTTTATAAACAAGGTCAATTGTTTGAAGCCAACAAACAATACGAGAAAGCTGAAACCAACTACCAAATGATAGTTGTTAATTTTAAAGATGGGATTCTAGCTGACGACGCTTATTTTGCGCTAGCTGAATTATATGAAAAGCACCTC
Organism: Bizionia myxarmorum; assembly: GCF_008086205.1. Classification (GTDB taxonomy): domain Bacteria; phylum Bacteroidota; class Bacteroidia; order Flavobacteriales; family Flavobacteriaceae; genus Algorimicrobium; species Algorimicrobium myxarmorum. The sequence goes on from NZ_VSKK01000001.1 coordinate 386,770, forward strand.
CAAAACCCCCAAAAGGCTAAAGAATTTTACGAACAAATAATCTTTAACCATCAAGACAGTATATTCTTTGTAGAGGCTCGCAAACGATTTCGGGAGTTGCGGGGTGACGCCGTTAATTAATAGCACGTAAAATCATCTATTGCATTAAAAAAAAGGCACAAACCTTTTGATGATGACCGCGAACTCCTGTAATTTTGCACAGAACAGATAAATAACAGCAGTTAAGCATAATAATCCAGCTATATGATTATATATAATGTTACCACAAATGTTGATAACGGGATTCATAACGAATGGTTATCATGGATGAAAACGGAACATATTCCAAAGATGTTGGCAACTGGACATTTTAAAGAGGCCAAACTAACCCGCGTTATCATTGAAGAAGAAATGGGTGGTGTTACGTATTCTGTACAATATCGTGCGCATTCTCGAGAAGGATTAGATAGTTATTATCAAAACCACGCCGATACGTTGCGATTAGAGGTTTTGAAAAAATTTGCTGATAAAATATTAGCATTTCGTACCGAATTAGAGGTTATTGAAGAATTTACGGCTAAGGTCAAATAAACTAGAAATAGTTTAAAAAAATAAAAATCAAACATGTCTGTAAAAGCAAAAAAACATTTAGGCCAACATTTTCTAACCGATGAAACCATCGCAGAAAAAATTGCCGATTCCCTGTCTTTTAAAGGCTATAAACATGTTTTGGAAATAGGTCCAGGAATGGGTGTGTTAACCAAGTATCTTCTTCAAAAAGATATTATAACACATGTTATTGAAATTGATCCAGAATCCGTTGATTATTTAAAAAACAACTATCTGAATCTTGCCGATCGGATTATTCAAAAAGATTTTTTAAAATACGATTTAAACGAAATTTTCAATCAAGAACCCTTCGCCATCATTGGAAATTTCCCCTATAATATTTCATCGCAGATTCTCTTTAAAGCTTTAGAAATGCGCGATCAGATTCCTGAATTTTCAGGGATGTTTCAAAAAGAAGTCGCCCAACGTATTTGCTCCAAAGAAGGCAGCAAAGTGTATGGTATTCTATCGGTTTTAACCCAAGCATTTTATGATGCCGAATACTTATTTACCGTACCACCAACGGTATTTATCCCGGCACCTAAAGTAGAATCTGGCGTGCTGCATTTAACAAGAAAAGCCAATTATGAATTACCGTGTAATGAAAAACTATTTTTTCAAGTGGTAAAACAAGCATTTCAACAACGCCGAAAAACTTTGCGTAACAGTTTAAAAACCTTTAACCTGTCTGATAATTTAAGAGCAAATAGTATATTTGACAAACGACCAGAACAGTTGTCCGTTTCGGCCTTTCTGGAACTAACACAGCTCATCGAAAATGATGTATCCGACGAAAAAGCATAATATCATAAAAAACAAAAAAACCGCATGGCCGACGAAAAAGAGAACATACAATTTCAGCTTACCGACGAAATAATTGAGCAGGTAGAAAATCTGATAGAAATTGGAGATAATGACGCATTAAAAACATTATTTCTAGATTTTCACCATGCCGATATTGCTGAAATTTTAGATGAACTTAATTTAGACGATGCCGTTTTTATCATCAAATTATTAGATTCGGAAACCACATCCGACATTCTGATAGAGTTGGACGAAGACACGCGGGAGAAAATTCTTAAAAACATGTCGGCTAAAGAAATTGCCGAAGAAATTGAAGAATTAGACACCGATGATGCTGCCGATATAATTGCTGAACTTTCAGAAGCCCGACAGGCCGAAGTAATTTCGCATATTGAAGATACAGATCACCGAGACGAAATTACCGAACTTTTAACCTATGATGAGGATTCTGCTGGAGGTCTCATGGCAAAAGAATTGGTAAAAGTGTATGAAACTTGGACCGTTGCAGGTTGTTTACGCCGCATTCGAACACAAGCGCAAGATGTTAGACGTGTACATTCCATTTATGTGGTAGATCGTCAAAACAAATTAATAGGAAGACTGTCCTTAAAAGATTTAATTGTAGCACGCAGCGATCAGAAAATTGCAGACATTTACATAACAAGTGTGGACTACGTTTTTGTAGACGAAGATGTAGAAGATGTGGCTAAAGTCATGCAAAAATACGATTTGGAAGCCATTCCTGTAGTCGATAAAAATTACACCCTTCTAGGCCGAATTACTATAGATGATATCGTTGATGTTATTCGTGAAGAAGCGGATAAAGATTACCAGTTAGCCGCTGGTATTTCTCAAGATGTTGAAGCAGATGATAGCATTTGGAAACTTACCAAAGCACGCTTACCATGGTTATTAATTGGTATGTTTGGCGGTTTAGGTGCCGCTGGAATTATAGAGCAATTTAACGATCACATGGGTGCTTTTGTGGTGCTGTTAAGTTTTGTGCCGCTTATCCAAGCAACTGCCGGAAATGTTGGTGTACAATCGTCAGCAATTGTGGTGCAAGGTCTCGCAAATGACAGCATTGATGGTAATATTGTAAAAAGGCTTTTAAAAGAAGCGTTACTCGGTTTGGTAAACGGTTTTGCCATAGCTTGTATTGGTTTACTCATCACACATTTTGTTTTTAATACACCGTATATCGTGTCTATAACCATTAGTATTGCACTTATTGCCGTGATAATTATGGCAGCTATAATTGGAACCTTTATTCCTATTTTCTTGGACAAACGCGGCATTGATCCTGCCGTTGCAACCGGACCTTTTATAACTACGAGTAACGATTTATTTGGTATTTTAATTTACTTTCTGATTGCTAAATTCATATTAGGCTTTTAGAGTTTTTGGGCGCTACCATAAAGGTCGCGTTATCCACTATATCTTTTCTTGTTTTTAAAAAACAAGAAAAGGATGCCGTTTCTACCGTTAGCGCAAATTATTGAAGGTATTTAAAACCGGTAAAAACATCCCAGTTTTAGTATATTTGTTATAAAGCAATTCGTTTATCTTCTAAAAATGAAAATACTACATCTAGACACCAACCATCCATTAATACTCGAGCAATTAGCGGCTTTAGGATTTCAAAATGATGAAGACTATACGGCATCTAAAACAGAAATTGAATCCAAAATTCAGAACTATGACGGTGTTATTATCCGTAGTCGATTTACCATAGATAAACAATTTCTGGATGCCGCAACCAACCTCAAATTTATAGGTCGTGTTGGCGCAGGCCTTGAAAATATTGATGGTGATTATGCCGCGCAAAAAGGCGTTCACCTTATTTCAGCTCCTGAAGGAAACAGGAATGCGGTTGGCGAACATGCTTTAGCCATGCTACTGTCTTTGTTTAATAAACTAAATAAAGCAGATCAGGAAGTTAGAAATGGCATTTGGTTACGTGAAGAAAACCGTGGTTTAGAACTGGATGGAAAAACTGTAGGACTTATTGGATATGGCCACATGGGAAAAGCCTTTGCTAAAAAATTACGTGGCTTTGATGTCACCGTATTATGTTATGATATTAAATCCAATATGGGTGATGAAAACGCCACACAAGTGGATTTAAAAACACTTCAATCCCAAGCGGATGTATTGAGTTTGCACACGCCACAAACACCGTTAACGTTAAACATGGTGGATGCTAATTTTATAAATGCTTTCAAAAAATCATTTTGGTTAATTAATACAGCTCGCGGAAAAAGCGTCGTGACTAAAGACTTGGTAACTGCTTTAAAATCAGAGAAAATTTTAGGTGCTGGATTGGACGTTTTAGAATATGAAAAAGCGTCTTTTGAAACCTTATTTTCTAACGAAATGCCAGACGCTTTTCAATATTTAATAAAAGCCGAAAACGTATTATTAACGCCTCATATTGCAGGTTGGACCATTGAAAGTAAAGAAAAATTAGCTCAAACTATTGTGGATAAAATACAAGCCAAATTTTGTTAGTATACTTTCAAAACCGATAGTTTTAAAAACAGTATTTCTCGCTTAATAATAAATTCTAAAAGTCATGGCAAATAACTGTAAATCACCAGAAGAATATATAAGTAAAACTCCAGAAGAACGTCACGAAATTTTAAATCAATTGCGTAAAACTATTGGAACCAGTTTATCAAAAGTTTTTGAAGAAGGCATGCAATATGGTATGATTAGTTATTTTGTACCGCATAGTATATATCCAGATGGCTATCATTGTAATCCGAAAGAACCACTGCCATTTATGAGTTTCGCTTCACAAAAAAATTCTATAAATTTATACCATATGGGTATGTATGCCATGCCGGAAATTCACGATTGGTTTGTTTCTGAATATCCAAAATATAGCAAATACAAACTGGATATGGGAAAAAGTTGTGTACGCTTTAAAAAAATAGAGCATATCCCCTTGGAGCTTATTGCTCAACTCTGCAAAAAACTAACCGCTGCAGAATGGATAACTGTTTATGAGTCCGAATTTAAAAAGAGCTAATTACAAAGTCATACTATAATGTTAAATCACTAATTACTTTTCCTCCGGCCAATAGTCCAAAGGCAACGCATCACCAACCCGATTATCACCAAAATACCCTTTAAAAATTAACGCATCAGCAGGCATATGATTCCCATTTCTATCTAAATAAAAATAGGTTTCATTACTGGTTACAACTGAATTCTTTTCTATATCATTTTCAGAAACAACCGTTAATGGTTCATGTAATTGCACCTGAAACATGGACGGATTATCAGTATTGGAAACACTAATAAAATTTTCAGCTTGAACTTCCTGACCGTTAAACAACAATATAAATTTATTCGCCTTTAGTTCCTCTTTTAATAATGACCGCATAAAATGTAATACCGATCCTTTGTACGCTTTTATTCGGTGCCTAATATACTTTCTAGAATTTGACTGAGACGTATAGAACATAGTTCCAGCATAATAAACTGAAGATGCATAATAATAATCTAGTTCCATTTGATAATTATAATCAATTTCAAAATCTTGCAAATCATATTGAATCTGATACTTTAAATTCTCATTCATTATAATTAAGGGTACCGAGGCAGTTGCTACTAATTTATTTTGAGACTCTATAAAATGTAATCGAATTGCGTCTTCATTCAAAATTTTACACGATAAGGCATTCCGAGTTGAGCCTAAAAAATAGGCTTTAAAATCCTTCATTTTTCGCTCTCGCGACCAAGAATCTTTAGAAACTAAATAAACTTCATTTAAAGCACTAATATCCTCAACTAAAAGAATGGATAGTTTTTCATTACCAGAATAGTCAGAAATTACTTGTTTTTTATAGCCTAAAAAAGAAATTACCAGCGGGCTGCTAACGGCAGTCGGTTTTTGGATATTAAACAAACCTTCTTCATTTGAAATTGTTCCGACTGTGGTATTATCAAAATAAACGGAAGCACCTTCAATAGGCTGATTTGTGTTAGAATCGAATATAACACCTGAAATCTCTTGAGAATAGGTCTGTAAAATACTAAATAAGGCAATAAAAAGCAGGTATTTAACTCTCATTTTGTTCTGATAATTTACGTTCTAACTCCGTTTGAAATTCTTCCATAACAGGCTTCACAGTGCTTTCTGGTAAGTCGGCAATTTTAATATACATCAAGCCATCTACCGAGTAATTAAATAGCGGATCCACATTAAAAGCCACAAGTCGGGCGTTTTGCTTAATGTATTTTTTAAGTAACACCGGGAGTCCTAAAGCACCTGGTTCCACCTCATCTATAATTTTATCAAATTTGTTTAAATCGGCTTCGGCTTCATCAAAAACGTAATCTTTATCTGCGTCTTTAAGTTTCACCTTAAATTTCTTTTTCGGATGCACATATTGCGCCACATAAGGATCATAATAATGAGATTTCATAAACTCTATCATCAGCGATTTAGAGAAATTAGTCAGTGGTTGGTTGATAATCTAAGGGAAGCGCATCACCAATACGACGACTGCTAAAATACCCCGAAAACATGAGTGAATTTTCAGGCGAATGGTTGCCATTTTCATCTAAAAAGAAGTAGGTTTTATCGCTGTTAATCGCAGATTTCTTCTCCCAATCCTTATCATAAGTAACAACTAAAGGTGTGAGTAATCGTACTTTAAAAACGGATTCATCTTCGGTATCAGTAACGAAAACAACATTTTCTGGTGATACTACGGCACCATTATATATCAATTCAAAATTATTATCAACCAGTTTTCCATCTATTACAGAGCGCATAAAGTGTAAAACTGAACCATTATAGGTTTTTAATCGGCGTTTAATAATTCGCCTGTTTTCTGATAAAGACTGATAAAATAGTGTTCCTGCATAGTAAAATGAAGAAGGAAAATATTGATCTACTTCTTCATAATAATCAAATTCAAGTTCAAAATCTTGCAGATCATACCGAATCTGATAGTTCAAATTCTCATTAATTATAACCAAAGGTGCGGAGGCCGATGCCACCAATTTATTTTCAGTTTCTAAAAAACGCAAACTGATAACATCTTCATTTAAGATTTTGCAGGATAAGCCATTACTAGTCGTTCCCAAGAAATGCGCTTTAAAATACTTCATTTTCTTTTCTCGCGCCCAAGAATCGCTGTTAACTAAAAACACTTCATTTAACGCATTAATATCTTCTACTAAACGAACGGATAGTTTTCTATCAGCAGAATAATCAGAAAAAACTTGTTCTTTATAACCTAAAAAAGAAATTACTAGCGGACTGCTAACAGCAGCCGGTTTTTTAACACTAAATAAACCTTGTTCATTTGAAATAGTTCCAACTGTGGTGTTATCAAAATAAACGGAAGCACCCTCAATAGGCTGATTTGTGCTGGAATCAAATATAACACCAGAAATTTCTTGAGAATATGTCTGTAAAACACCACATAAAGCAATAAATAGCAGATATTTAGCTTTCATTCTGCTCCGCTAATTTACGCTCCAATTCTGCCTGAAATTCTTCCATAACAGGTTTCACGGTGCTTTCTGGTAAGTCGGCAATTTTAATATACATTAAGCCATCTACAGAGTTATTAAATAACGGATCCACATTAAAAGCCACAAGTCTGGCATTTTGCTTTATGTATTTTTTAAGTAATACCGGAAGTCTTAGAGCTCCTGGTTCTACCTCATCAATAATTTTATCAAATTTATTTAAATCAGCTTCGGCTTCATCAAAAACGAAATCCTTATCTGCGTCTTTAAGTTTCACCTTAAACTCCTTTTTAGGATGCACATATTGCGCCACATAAGGATCATAATAATGCGATTTCATAAACTCAATCATCAACGATTTAGAGAAGTTGGTAAACTGGTTACTAATACTTACACCACCAATTAAATATTTATGTTCTGGATAACGCAACGTTGTGTGCACAATACCTTTCCATAATAAAAACAAAGGCATTGGTCTTTGTTGATAGCTTTTTATAATAAATGCACGACCCATTTCAATGGATTGGCTCATCATGGTATAAAGTTCCGGTTCAAAACGGAACAAATCTTGTAAATAAAAGCCATCAATACCATAGCGTTTAAAAATTTCCGATCCCAATCCCATTCTGTAAGAACCCACTAATATGTTCTCATCGGAATCCCATAAAAACATATGGTGGTAATAGGTATCAAAAGTATCTAAATCAATAGCTTCATTGGTACCTTCTCCAACTTCACGAAACGTTATTTCACGTAGTCGTCCAATTTCCTGTAAGATATTAGGAATTTCCAAAGAAGATGCTAAAAACACCTCATAATTTTTACTTTGAAGTAATCTAGAATCGCCTTCGCGAAGTACTTCAACTTCCTGAATCATCAATTTTTTATCAATTTCGCCCACAATACGTTTAGGCGGTTTTGACGGTTTTGGTAATTTTAAATTGGTAGAAATATTACTTAATAAATTACCCTTTTCATCAAAAGAATTAGATAACATGTACGTTCGTCGTCTTAAAAATTCTGAAAGACCTTCCAAAGTGCTATGTTCATTTTGGTCCACTACCGAAATGGTTCTTCCAATACGCACTTTTATAACCCGACGTTTTTGCGAAATCACTTCACTCGGTAATTTAGCAGTTCTAAACGTATCTCCTAATTTGGACAATCTATAAAAAAGCGAACTGTTTTTAGCATGAAAATAAATAGGAACTACTGGTACTTGTGCCTTTTGAATTAGCTTAATAGCAGTACGCTCCCATGGTTTATCAATAACTAATTTACCATCGCGATGTGTAGATACTTCACCCGCTGGAAAAATACCCAAAGGATGGCCGTCACGTAAATGTAAAATCGAATTTTTAAATCCTGCAAGACTAGATTTGATATCCTTTCTATTCTCGAAAGGATTTACGGGCATGATATAAGGCTTTAAAGGCTCAACTCTATTGAGCAAGAAATTGGCAATAATTTTATAATCTTTCCGTTGCTCTAACATCAATTTTAAAAGTAAAATACCATCAATACCGCCCAACGGATGATTGGAAATGGTAATAAATGGACCTTCTTTTGGCAAGCGCTTTAAATCTTCTTCGGGAATTTCGAATTTTATTTCATATTCATCTAAAATGGCATTCAAAAACGCTACTTCAGATAAATGTTTATGTCGATTATAGACGTCGTTTACATTGGTTATTTTCAACAACTTCATCATACTCCAGCCCACAAATGTGCCCATAACTCCAAATTTGTCCAGTTTAATGGCATGTGCTACTTCTTTGGCTGTTACTAAACCTTTATCTGATTCTTTACTCATTTACAAAACTGTAATTATTTGGTTTATGCGGTAATCATTTGCATAGTTTCTTGAGCTAACTGCTTCATTAAAACCGTTTTACCTAGTTCTAATTTAGCAACTGCCTCGTCATTATAATGTCTGATTGTGTATAAAGATACATTTTCATGACAAGTTACCTTAAATTTCGCCTTCAAATGTTGGAGTAATTTGTCTAAATTTTTATAAATATCTTCCACACATACTGAAAAACTGATGGCTGAATTTTGAATCACATCTACTTTCATTTTATATAAATGCAATAAATTGAAAATATCACTGATGTTTTCTTCAACAATATAAGAGAAATCTAAAGATGATAATGAAATTAACACCTGATTACGCTTCAAAATAAAACAAGGTACTTTTGGTTCTATACCAATCCCTTTTCCTACACGTGTTCCAGCATTTTTGGGGTTTAAAAATGATTTTACAAACAACGGAATCTCTTTTCTTTGTAAAGGCTGCAAAGTTTTTGGGTGAATTACCGAAGCACCATAAAAAGCCAACTCAATTGCTTCTCTATAGGATATATTATTAAGTAATTGCGCGTTTTCAAAATAACGGGGATCGGCATTTAATACGCCGGGAACATCCTTCCAAATGGTAACACTTTCCGCATTTAAACAATAAGCTAAAATGGCGGCTGTATAATCACTTCCTTCTCGTCCTAATGTGGTGGTGAAATTATGAGCATCACTACCTAAAAATCCTTGAGTAACGTGAAGTTTGCTCTTGTTGAAATTGGTAGAAATTTGAGTTTGCGTGTCTAACCAATTCACATTAGCACGTCTGTAATAACTATCGGTTTTAATAAATTCACGCACATCCATCCAGTTGTTTTCAAAACCAACTTGATTTAAATAGGCACTTACAATGGCCGATGAAGCCAATTCACCATATCCAATGGCTTGATCGTACACAAAGTTATAATCCGGCGATTTATTTCGATTAAAAAAAGCCATCAACTCATCGAATAAATGAGATACTTTCTTAAAAATAGGATGGTTTTCATCTGGAAATAAATCCATTAAAATTTCATTGTGAAACTTGCGAACATCTTGAAGGGAACTTTGTAATTCGGGTTGATTATCAAAATAATTACCAATGACAATTTCTATTGCATTGGTCATTTTTCCCATAGCAGAAATAACAATCAAGGTATCATCATAACCTGTTTCTTTCAAAACGGTTACTAAATTTTTTACGCCTTCTGCATCTTTAATGGATGCGCCACCAAATTTAAATACCTGCATATTATATATTTGAAATATAATTTTTTATGCCTGCTTCATCCAAATGTACAACGTCCCAATCGCGCTTAACATCAGCACCTTTTTGTTCGTAAAATTGTATGGCCGGTTCATTCCAATCTAAGACCTCCCAACAAATACGTTTCACGTTTAATTTGCTTCCATATTTTACCACTTCATCCAAAAGCATCGTACCAATTCCAAGTCCGCGTTGTGATTGATTAACCACTAAATCTTCCAAATGTAATACTGGACCTTTCCAAGTAGAAAAGCGCATATAAACTAAAGCAATTCCTAAAACTTCCTGATTAGATTCGGCCACAAAACAATGAAAAACGGGGTTCTCACCATAACCGTGCAGTTCTAAATCGGCAACCGTAACCTCAACGGCATCGGGTTCTTTTTCATAAACTGCTAATTGGTTTATTAAATCTAAAACCGATTTCATATCTTCTTTTCGGGCGTCTCGAACTATTATACTCATAGGAAAAATTTGTCGTAAATATAGTTTAAACTTGCGTATTTACCCATATATATGTTTGGTGAAAAGGTGTTAATGTGCTAAAAAGTACGATATTTGCAAAAACATTATACATACGTTTCCATGTCAAGAAAAAACCAAACGCTCGGTGAATTTATAATTGAGAATCAATCTTCCTTCAAATATACATCTGGCGAATTGTCCCGTTTGATAAATTCCATCCGATTGGCGGCAAAAGTGGTCAATCACGAAGTGAACAAAGCAGGTTTGGTAGATATTTTAGGTGCTTTTGGCGAAACAAATGTTCAAGGCGAAGAGCAGCAGAAATTAGATGTGTATGCTAATGAAAAATTCATCCAAACCTTAACCAACAGAAATATTGTTTGCGGGATTGCCAGTGAAGAAGAGGACGATTTTATCACTATTAACAGTCAAGACGAAAACAACAATAATAAATATGTTGTTTTAATGGATCCTCTAGATGGTTCATCAAATATTGATGTAAATGTTTCGGTTGGAACTATTTTTTCGGTTTATAGACGTGTTACACCTGTAGGAACGCCAGTTCAGTTGGAAGATTTTCTTCAAAAAGGAAATCAACAAGTTGCGGCAGGATACGTTGTTTATGGAACATCAACTATGTTGGTTTATACCACAGGACATGGCGTAAACGGTTTTACTTTAAATCCAGCAATTGGAACATTTTACTTATCACATCCAAATATGACCTTTCCCGAAGATGGTAAAATATACTCGGTAAATGAAGGTAATTATATTCACTTTCCACAAGGCATTAAAGACTACATTAAATATTGTCAAATGGAAGAAGGTGACAGACCCTATACATCGCGTTATATAGGTTCTTTAGTTTCCGACTTTCACAGAAATATGATAAAAGGTGGCATTTATATGTATCCAAAAAGCTCAAAAACCTCTAATGGAAAATTACGTTTATTATATGAATGTAATCCTATGGCATTTTTAGCGGAACAAGCACAAGGTAAAGCCAGTGATGGTTTTATGCGAATTCTAGATGTGGAACCAACCGAACTTCACCAACGTGTCCCTTTTATTTGTGGTAGCAAAAACATGGTAGAAAAAGCGGAAGAGTTCATGCGTTTAAACGCATAAAAAAGCCACTTTAAAAAGTGGCTTTCCTATATATTTTAAATCGAAATCTTAACGATTCATATTTTTCATTTCTTCAGTAAAGGTATCAATATCAACACCATTGCTTACAAGTGTTAACGCTTTATCAACAATATACTTAACGTTTTCAGATGTAAATCCAAGTCCGATGGCTATTTTACACATAACCACTTCTTCATGATTACCTATTATATAATCCACAGAAACCATACGCGCCAAATCAAATAAACGCTCCAAACGTTTGTCATAAGATGTTGGTGGATTAATAGGATGCGACTGGTAATCCTTTAAGATTATTTTGTACTCGCCTTCACTAATATCCAAGTTTCTGGCTAAACGGTCTAAAAATGCTTTTTCCTCATCGGAAATAATACCATCATCCATAGCGACTCTAACAATGGATGCAAAATGATCTTCGTTGCGTTTTTTAAATCCGCTATCAAATAAATCTGAAAATGACATAATTTTTTCTTTTTATTCTCGATGTGTCGAGAGTGCAAATATAAATAAAGTTACCGCCTTTAAAAATATAAATATTTCTTTTTTGAAAGCAGTTTTCAATGCTTATTATTTCGAAAAATAAAAGTCTAAATGTCTTTTTAAAATTAATTTAACCCAATTTTAAAATAACAAGTATAAAACTGTAAGTAGTATATTTGCATAAAATAAAATTGCTTTTGAGTAAATCTATCCTCTCGCAAACATATGCACAGGCTTTGCAAACGCAAAATCTGCAAACTGCTATTGCCCAAACTGACTGTCGCACGCATTTAAAAGGGCTTGTTGGCTCTGCATTTTCGCTAGTTATTAGTGAAGCTTTTAAACAAGCAGACAAACCTTTTCTACTTGTTTTTAACGATAAAGAAGAAGCCGCTTTTTACCTCAATGATTTGGAAGCCATGCTGAATGATAAAGACGTTCTCTTTTATCCAGGCAGTTACCGCAGGCCATATCAAATTGAAGAAACTGATAATGCGAATGTTTTATTGCGTTCAGAAGTTTTAAATAGAATTAACTCGCAGAAAAAACCGGCTATTATTATCACCTATCCGGATGCGCTTTTTGAAAAAGTGGTTACCAGAAGAGAGCTTGAAAAAAACACCCTTAAAATAGCGCTCAATGATAATTTATCTATCGATTTTGTAAACGAAGTACTATTTGAATACAAATTTAAACGCGTCGATTTTGTGACAGAACCAGGCGAGTTTTCCGTGCGTGGTGGAATCGTGGATGTTTTTTCATTTTCAAATGATGAACCCTACAGAATTGAATTTTTTGGTGATGATGTGGATAGCATCCGAACCTTTGATGTGGAAACGCAACTTTCCACAGATCAAATAAAGAAAATAAGCATTATTCCTAACGTAGCGAATAAATTTTTAGATGAAAGTCGCCAAAGTTTCTTAAAATATATTGCTCAAAAGACGGTTATTTTCACCAAAAATACCCAGCTCATATTTGATAGAATTGACGATTTTTATAACAAAGCCGAAGACGCTTTTAAAAACTTATCTTCAGAATTAAAGCATGCCAAACCCGAAGAATTATTCTGTGATGCTTCGCTATTAAAAAAGCAGTTTTTAGACTTTAATTTAGTGGAATTTGGAAGTAAAGCGGTGTTTGCAGATGCCGCAAAAACGGGTCAAGTTATAAACTATAACACCACACCTCAACCCTCTTTTAACAAGCAATTCAATTTATTAATTGATGATTTAAACCTGCATCACGATCGCGGTTACACCAATTATATTGCTTGTGTAAGTGAGCAGCAAGCCAAACGTTTTCATGATATTTTTGATGATGCCCAGGAAACTGTTCATTATAAAACCATTGTACTTACCTTATATCAAGGTTTTGTAGATCACGAAAATAAAATAACCTGTTATACGGATCATCAAATATTTGAGCGCTATCATAAATTTCATTTAAAAAATGGTTACGCTAAAAAGCAAGCCATCACTTTAAAAGAATTGACCAATTTAGATGTTGGCGATTATGTTACCCATATTGATCATGGTATTGGCCGCTTTGGTGGGCTTCAAAAAATAGATGTTGAAGGTAAAAAACAGGAAGCGATTAAATTAATTTATGGCGAACGCGATATTTTATATTTAAGTATTCATTCGCTACATAAAATCACCAAGTTTAACGGTAAAGATGGCAAACCGCCTAAAGTTTATAAATTAGGAAGTAAAGCTTGGAAAATACTTAAGCAAAAAACGAAGTCGCGCGTTAAGGAAATAGCCTTTAATTTGATTCAGGTTTATGCCAAACGAAAATTAGAAAAAGGGTATCAATACCACCCAGATAGCCATATGCAACATGAGTTGGAAGCGTCTTTTATTTATGAAGACACGCCCGATCAAAGTTCTGCAACAGCCGATGTTAAAGCGGATATGGAAAGTGAACGTCCAATGGATCGTTTAGTTTGTGGCGATGTAGGTTTTGGTAAAACGGAAGTTGCTATTCGTGCAGCATTTAAAGCAGTGGATAATGGCAAACAAGTGGCCATTTTAGTACCAACCACTATTTTGGCATACCAGCATTCACGAACTTTTAAAGAGCGATTAAAGGAATTTCCTGTAACCGTAGATTACTTAAACCGTTTTAGAACCGCTAAAGAAAAGCGCGAAACATTAGCCAATTTGGAATCTGGTTCTGTAGATATTATTATAGGAACTCATCAATTGGTAAACAAAAATGTCATATTTAAAGATTTAGGTTTATTGATTGTTGATGAAGAACAGAAATTTGGAGTTGCTGTAAAAGAGAAATTAAAGACTTTAAAAGACAACGTGGATGTACTTACCTTAACAGCTACACCAATTCCGCGAACTTTACAGTTTAGCCTTATGGCAGCGCGCGATTTATCAGTTATTACCACAGCACCGCCAAACCGGTATCCAATAGAAAGTCATGTAGTTCGTTTTAGCGAAGAAACAATTCGTGATGCGGTAACCTATGAAATTCAACGAGGTGGACAAATATTTTTCATTCATAACCGTATTGAAAATATCAAAGAAGTAGCTGGAATGATTCAGCGTTTGGTTCCTGATGCCAAAATTGGTATTGGTCACGGACAAATGGAAGGCAAGAAATTGGAACAACTCATGCTCGCTTTTATTAATGGGGAATTTGATGTTTTAGTCAGCACAACCATTGTAGAAAGTGGCTTGGATGTACCAAATGCAAACACCATTTTTATTAATAATGCGAATAATTTTGGATTAAGTGATCTGCACCAAATGCGTGGTCGTGTGGGACGAAGTAACAAAAAAGCCTTCTGTTATTTTATTACACCGGAATATTCAGCCATGACAGACGATGCCAGAAAAAGAATCACTGCATTAGAACAATTTAGCGAACTAGGAAGTGGTTTTAATATTGCCATGAAAGATTTAGAAATCCGTGGTGCTGGCGATTTATTAGGTGGTGAACAAAGCGGTTTTATTAACGATATTGGTTTTGAAACCTATCAAAAAATTTTGAATGAAGCCATTGATGAATTGAAAGAAACTGAATTTGCAGATTTGTATGAAGATGATGGTAAGGAAAAAGATTATGTAAAAGATATTACTATAGATAGTGATTTTGAATTACTTTTCCCAGATGATTACGTCAATAACATTGCCGAACGACTGAATTTATACACTAAGCTTAACGATATTAAAACAGAAGTTGAACTCGAAAAATTTGAAAGTGATGTTCGCGATCGATTTGGCGAATTACCAACTCAAGTTGTGGATTTATTCAACAGTGTCCGCATAAAATGGATTGCTACCAAAATGGGACTGGAAAAAGTGGTGATGAAACAAGGTAAACTTATTGGTTATTTTATTACCGACCAGAAAAGTGGGTTTTATCAGAGTAATAATTTTACTCGCGTTTTACAATTTGTACAATCCCATCCTCAAGCTTGTAAAATGAAAGAAAAACAAACCCGCAATGGACTACGTTTATTATTAACATTCGAAAACATTAAAAGTGTGGCTAAAGCGCTGCAAGCCTTAGAGCCCATTATTAAATTGAATTAACCCTGCTTTGGCATAGCCCTTGTAGGTATATATGAAATTACTTATTATGAAAAAATTAGTCTTTTTAAGCTTCTTATTACCCTTTTTAGGCGCTGCGCAACATACTATTAAAGGTGCTTTTACACCCGCAGAATCTTACACGTTTGCGTTATTATATCACGTAACACCAACAGCCACAAATTACATTAATCAAGCTGAAACAAGTATTGACGGAAACTGGACATTTAAATTAGATGAAAATGCCGAAACAGGAATTTATAAGGTAGTGTATGCCGTTCCTGTTGAAGAGAATAATTTTGATGTATTTTACAACGGTAAAGAAGATATTTCCTTGGTTTTCGATTTAGAAGACGGGTTAACTTTTACCGCTTCAGAAGAAAATATGCTTTGGCAAACATATACAGATAGTATTTCGAAAATTAACGGCTTAATTAGCAATTATTATAGAAATGAAAAAAGCGATACCTCTGAAATTATCGCGATTTTCGAAGCTCAAAAAAGCACTCAAAATCATTTTGAAAAAGTAACAGTTGATAAGATGATTGCGCCTTTCGTAAAATCTAATAAAACTTATATCCCAGATGGTTTTGAAGATGTAAATACCTACTCTTTAAACCTCAAAAAACACTATTTTGACTATATGGAATTTGGCAATCCCTTACTACAAAGTTCAGCTTTTTTAAACGAACGGGTAATTGCTTATGTTATGGCCATGCCTGAAGAAACAAGTTACTATATTCAAGCTGTTGATGATGTTGTAAACGCCATTGGAAATCACGAGGAAGCACAGATTTTACAACTTGAAAGCTTATGGCAAAGTATGCTGAAAAATCAACATCCTGACGTTGCCAATTATATTAGTGACACCTATTTATTGCCACTTGCAAAAACATATAATATCAACTATTTAATTAAGGTTTTAGAAGATTATAACAAATCGGCTATTGGCAAAAAAGCCAATAATTTCGACTTTACTTATTTAGAAAACAATAAGCCTATAAAAACGAATCTTTACGAGTTTAATACCTATAAAAAAACATTACTTATTTTTTGGAGCAGCGGTTGCAGTCATTGTTTAGATGAATTACCTAAAGTAAAAACGCTTATGGAAAAGCATCCAGATATGACGGTTTTAGCTTATGGATTAGAAGATGGCGTAAGAAATTGGAATCAAACCATTACCCAGTTTCCAAATTTTATACATACCTACGATTTAAAAAAATGGGATAGCCCCGTTATTCAAACCTATGGAATTTCAGCAACGCCGTCCTATTTTATTTTAGACACTGATAAAACAATTTTGGCAAAACCTGAACACATAGCTGATTTAGAAGCCTATTTTAGTAAATAATTCTGTTTAGAAGTAATTAAAATTGAGCACCTAAAAATGATAAAACGCATTTTCATAATGCGTAATGTTTTCGGTGTTTTTATTTTTTAAAACCGCAATAATATCAAAGCGACAGTCTAATTCAATATCATTTTCAGTTATATAAGCATCCATGGCTTTTACAAGTAATTTCACTTTTCCGGCGGTTACAAATTCTTGTGGATCGCCGAAAAAGTCAGAGTTGCGTGTTTTAACTTCTACGCAAATGAGTTCTCCTTTATATTCGGCAATAATATCTACTTCTGCTTTTTGAAAGTAATAATTACGCTCTAAAATAAGATAGCCTTTTGCAAATAAGTATTCGGCAGCCAATTGCTCACCTAATTCACCAAGTTCGTTGTGATCTGCCATAATTCCTGCGAAAGCAGGAATCTTTAAAAACATCTTTATCCCACTCTAACAATCTACAATATAGGTAATTAGAAGAAACAAAATACAATTATAATTGAATTCCAAACACATTTTAGGAGATTAGCCAATTCAATATTTCACAAGTTTCCTCCACCGATTTCTATCTTTTCAACTCTATCAATTATTCGTACCTTTGTGCTTACTTTAAAATTGCGCAATGGCTAGTCAAATTAAATGCCCAAACTGTGGCATCTATAACACAAATGAAGATTATTGCACCAGCTGTGGTACGCTTTTATCTCATAAAAAAAGACGCGAATTGGCCTTTGCTCAAAACGAAATAGACCGAAAGGAACGCGAGCGCATTCAAAAAGAAAAATCACCTGGCTTTTATGAAACATACAAAAACCATAAGTTTTTAATAGTTCGTATTTTTGCAAAAACCATTCATTCTATTTGGATGGCGTTTATGGCAATCGGTATGTTTATAGCTTGGCTCATTTCAGCAATTATAGCATGAAAATTTTAAAACACCCCTTCTTTTATTTGAGTGTTTTAATAGCATCTGTGATTTATAGTGCGCAAAGACTGCAATTGCCCCTACCTGATTGGATTTACTTTTACGTCAATGATTTTTTATGTATGCCCATAGTTTTAAGCTTGAGTTTGGCCATTTTAAGATGCATCAAAAAAACAGAAAATCTTTATGTGCCTTTGGCTGTGGCTTTAGGATTAACAACTTACTTTGCTATTTATTTTGAATGGTTTATGCCACAAGTTAACGCACGTTACACAGCAGATGTTATAGATGTAGCATTATATTTTGTAGGCGGATTCTTGTTTTTCAGTTTACAGAAACGCTTATTTTGAAAATTTTAAAGTGGTTTGCTCCTTACCAACTACCAATGCAACTTTTTGACCTAAAATCATAGCACGATTATCATCTTCATGCCCAGCCGGCATGTTAAAAGCAATCGGAAAATCATATTCAGACAAGGCGTCTAAAATTAATTGCTCTATAGAACTTCCCCAACTAGTTGTGTTTTTTCTCATTTTAGTCATATCACCTACTAAAACACCAGCACAATTTTCAAAATAACCAGCACGTTTCAAACTTTGTAACATACGGTCCACATGATATTTATACTCACCTATTTCCTCAATAAATAAAATTTTTCCTTTGGTATCCAAACTACTTTTAGATCCCAACATAGTGTGAAGCATGGTTAAATTCCCACCTACAATTGGTGCATTTACATTACCAGTTTTATTGTAATCCGAACCTTTTAAAGTATATGAAAGCGGCTCGCCAAAAAGGGATTTTTTAAACGTGGCAATAGCTTCCTCGATACCTTTACCATCTGCGGTTAAGCTAGTGCACATCAGGGCATGAATGGTTTCAAATCCTTCATTATGAAAATCGTTATGCAGCGCCGTAATATCACTGTAACCAATTAACCATTTCGGATTCTTTTTAAGCTTGGTATAATCCAATTTATCTAAAATCCGAACCGTTCCATAACCACCTCGTGCTGCCCAAATAGCACTAACACTTGGATTATCCATAGCTTTCTGAAAATCCTCACAACGTTGGGCATCAGTTCCTGCAAAATGATTATCCTGACTAAAAACATGTTTCCCAACTATAGCATGTAAACCCCAACTTTCTAGCAATTTAACGGCGCGTTGCACTTCAGCCTGACGGTTTCTTAAAATTCCCGAAGGTGCTACAATAGCAACCGTGTCCCCTGCTTTTAAATATGGTGGTTGTATCAATTTTTCAGTTTTTATAGTGGCTATTTCTGCCTGTGGTCCGCTTTGAGTTCCGAGGAACAGAAACGAACAACACAGCACAACTAATAATGAGATTTTCGACATACTGTAAAAGTACATTTTTTTTCTAAATCGACCTTAAAAAGCGTACTTTTGTGGCTTTAAAACAATAATTAAAATTAGGACGGCACGCATATGCCTGACCTATTTCATATAAGATTTTTAACACCATGATTAAACCAAAACGATATACCATTACCGCTGCTTTACCCTATACAAACGGCCCTATTCACATCGGCCATTTGGCTGGTGTTTATGTTCCTGCTGATATTTACGCCCGTTATTTACGCTTAACTAACAATGATGTGGCCTTTATTTGTGGTAGTGATGAACATGGCGTTCCTATTACTATTAAAGCGAAAAAAGAAGGTGTTTCGCCTCAAGATATCGTTGATAAATATCACGCTATCATTAAAAAATCGTTTGAGGACTTCGGAATTACTTTTGACAATTACTCGCGAACGTCTGCTAAAATTCATCATGATACGGCTCAAGAATTTTTCACAACTTTAAATAATAAAGGTGAATTTCTTGAAGAAGTTACTGAACAATTATATGACGAAGAAGCGAATCAGTTTTTAGCAGATCGTTTTGTAACGGGAACCTGCCCAAAATGTGGAAATGAAGAAGCTTATGGCGATCAGTGTGAAAAATGTGGTAGCAGTTTAAACGCAACGGATCTAATTAATCCGAAATCGGCTATAACGGGAAATGTACCAACTTTAAAAGAAACCAAACACTGGTTTTTACCTTTAGATAAGCATGAGGCTTTTTTGAAAGAATGGATTTTGGAAGGTCATAAAAAAGATTGGAAACCCAATGTTTACGGTCAAGTAAAATCTTGGATTGACGACGGTTTGCGTCCGCGCGCCGTTACTAGAGATTTGGATTGGGGAATTCCTGTTCCTGTTGAAGGTGCCGAAGGAAAAGTACTTTACGTTTGGTTTGATGCGCCTATTGGCTACATTTCTGCCACTAAAGAATGGGCGGAACGTGTAGGAAAAGATTGGGAACCGTATTGGAAAAGTAATGATACCAAACTCGTTCATTTTATAGGGAAAGATAATATTGTGTTTCACTGTATTATTTTCCCGAGTATGCTAAAGGCTGAAGGTTCATATATTTTACCAGACAATGTGCCTGCTAACGAATTTTTAAATTTAGAAGGTCAGAAATTATCAACTTCTAAAAACTGGGCTGTTTGGTTACCGGATTATTTAGAAGATTTCCCGAATCAACAAGATGTTTTGCGGTATGCTTTAACAGCAAACGCACCAGAAAGCAAGGATAATGATTTTACTTGGAAAGATTTTCAAGCCAGAAACAATAATGAGTTAGTCGCCATTTTTGGAAACTTCATTAATCGTGTGGTAGTTTTAACGCATAAATATTATGACGGTTTTGTGCCAGAAGCTTCTGATTTTTCACAAATAGACGAAGAAGCTTTAGCCGCCATTAAAGCCTATCCATCCGTTATTTCAAGTTCTATAGAACGTTATAGATTCCGTGAAGCTTCACAAGAAATGATGAATTTAGCGCGATTAGGAAATAAATATTTGGCAGATGAAGAACCTTGGAAACTTATAAAAACAGACGAAGTTCGCACGAAAACAATCATGTTTGTTGCCTTGCAAATAGCATCAGCTTTAGCAACTTTAAGTGAGCCTTTTTTACCATTTACTTCTGCAAAACTTAAGAAGATTTTAAATATAGGTTCGAGCGATTCGACC
Organism: Bizionia myxarmorum; assembly: GCF_008086205.1. Lineage (GTDB taxonomy): Bacteria > Bacteroidota > Bacteroidia > Flavobacteriales > Flavobacteriaceae > Algorimicrobium > Algorimicrobium myxarmorum. The sequence continues at coordinate 407,707 of NZ_VSKK01000001.1, forward strand.
GATGAGAATAGTATCGTAAACTCTTGGGACGATATTGCCATAATAGAGACGATACTTCCTGCAGGACATCAAATTGGGCCTGGCGAATTATTATTTTCGAAAATTGAAGATGAAGAGATTCAAGTACAATTGGACAAATTGGAAGCCAGCAAAAAAGCGAATGCCGCAGCCAATAAGAAAGTAGAGCCTGAAAAAGAAACCATAACGTTTGAAGATTTCTCCAAACTCGATTTACGTGTCGGCACTATTTTAGAAGCTGAAAAAATGCCTAAAGCTAATAAACTTTTAATCCTGAAAGTAGATACTGGAATTGATGTGAGAACCATTGTTTCTGGTATTGCCGAAAGTTTTAAACCAGAAGATATTATTGGTAAACGTGTAACGGTTTTAGTCAATTTAGCACCAAGAAAATTACGTGGTGTAGAAAGCCAAGGCATGATTTTAATGACAGAAACTTCAGAGGGTCAATTAATTTTTATAAATCCTGATGACACTTCAGCGACAAATGGATTACAAATAACTTAAACCAAACCTATGCAGAAAATTACCATGTTCATTTTCATTTTATTGATTTCTATCAGCATGTTCAGCCAAAAAGCCAACATGTTGTTCAAAAATGAAGATGCATCCAGAAAAGCAAGCAAGGAAGCTTTTACACTTTCCAATACCGTAACCAACGATTTAACCTTTTTAATGGTTGAGCGCAAAGATGTTTACGCTTATTTGTTTAATTCAGCTTTCGAATTACAATCTCAATTTAAAACAGAAGTTGTAAAAAGCAAATATGATGAAGCTTTAGGGTTTAAATTATCAGGCGAAAAGCAACATATTTTATTTTCAAATACCAAGAAAACGAAATTTGCCGTTTTAACTTTAGATTTTTCAGCAAAAAACAGCCAGGCAACAGAACTGGACTTCGATTTTGGAGACGAGCTTTTTATTGAAGCAGTAAATTACAAAAACAAACTTTATGTGCTTTCTAGCACCAAAGATCAGGAAATTATAATTCGCGAATTAACCGATGGACTTGATTTTATAATGGTGACGCGCATGAAAATTAATCAAGAGGATGTTAATTTGCGTGAACGCAAAAACTTCAGCACTTTTTCATTATTTGGAAGTTTAAAAACTAATATTCAGAAAATTGATCCGCGTGTTCCCAATGCACTGGAACAAACGTCTACTACCAATAAACTCTATCAATATGATAATTTAGTCTACTTAACGTTTGAAGTGGAAGATTCAGGAACGTTGGTTTACACTATTAATTTCGAAGATTTAACACACAGCATAAAAACCTATGATTATCCGAAAGGCAAATTAGACGATTTAAAACGCTACAACTCCTATATCAGTCCGGAGTATTTTTATCAGATTGCGAGTTCTAAAGATGAAATGCGCTTTTTAATTAATGATCTTTCTGGAGCACTTATTAAAGAATTTTATATTAAAAAAGATGCTTCTATTTCATTTAAAAATACACCTATAATTCAAGAAGGTGCTACAGCTCTTCCTTTTGTAAACCGTCGTGAAATGGAAGAAAGCTCTAAATATTTACGTAAAATTACATCTGGTGATTTGGGTATTGCCGTTTTATTTCAGGACAATCAATTTTATATGACGCTTGGCGGTTATAAAGAAGTTGCTTCAGGTGGTGGCATGATGATGGGTGCTCCAGGCGGTGTTGGAACAGTCGGTCCTAGCCATGCGGTTGTTATGAATCCTACTTTTTATAGTTATAACTCCTATACATCGTCCAAATCAACCTATTTTGTTTCTAAATTTGATAAAGATTTTAATCATATCAAAGGTAAAATTTCAGAAAACGTATTCGAAAAAATAAAGAAATACAGCAGTAAACTAAAATATATTACAGCCGAAAATGTGTTTTTTCATAATGATCAACTCTATTTTGGGTCTTTTGATTTAAAGAAAGCTACTTATAATTTGGTGCCATTTTAATTTGAAACTTTTAAATTATATGATGCTATCACGGCTTTTTGCATTCAGAATTATAAGCACTTTTGTTTTCGTATTCTTTTTTGTGGAAATAGGTTTAGCTCAAGAACATTTCATATTAATTGAAACAGCTAAAGATTTTCCAAATGAAAAATTAAAAGAAGTCATCCCAATAACGGATAACAAAAATGAAAATATTGCTTTACTTCTTAAAACTAAAAAAGGATTAGAAAGTTATTTATATAACGCCAATAAAGAACGGATTAATCATATTAGTATTGAAAAACTGCCATTAAAATCAGATGTTTTAGTAGGTAGCGCCAATATTGGAAATGATTATCGATTATTCTACAGCAATAAATCTGATTCTCAATTTAGCATGGTTAAATTAAATTTTGACATTGCAACTTACGCTATAAATGAAGATTTGAAATTTAAAATTTCGAATGAAAAATTTGTAAAATATATCAGTCTAGAAGACAGATTATATCTGCTTACTTTAGAAAAAAATTCGTCCACTTTAAAACTGTACACCTTTGATATGGATGGACATGTAAGGGCTATAAAATACGATTTATCTCATGAAGTAATTGAAAATGATAATGGCTTAACCTATAATTTAAGCACGCTTATTTATCATAATAATGCAAATAATAAAGCCATTGAATTTGTGGATGAATCGGTGCCAAACGCTTTAGAAACCACTTCGGCTATTACCAAAATATACTATCAAGATGGACAAATAATTTTGACTAATAATTTATACACGAAATTCACCTACAAGATAACGCTAGATATACAAAAAGAAAATTACACCTTTCAGAAAATTGAAAATGCGCAGTTTACTAAAGATGACAAATTAGTATCTGCCAATTCGTTTATATTTAAAAATCATATTTTAACAGCTTACGCTAATGGCAACCAAGTTTATTTAAATGTTTTCACAGAAAATCCCTTGGAGCTGGTTAAAACATTTACCATTTCTAAAGATGAACCTATAACTTTTAAAAATGGTCCTATTTATATTGAAAATGGTGATTTAAGAAAAATTAGAGAGGTTGAAAAATCAGGTAAATTTGTGCGCAAAGTGGCGTATTCTAATGTTGCCATTTCTTTATTTGAAGCAGATAATAAATACATTGTAACTTTAGGATCTAGTGAACCTGTTGCATCTGGTAACATGATTTTAGTGGGCTATTTAGTGGGTGGAATTGTAGGCGCTGCTATATTTTCTGCTTTTGAAACGTATTCAGAGACAAAATCTACCAGAATACAAAGTTTATTCGATTTAAACTTTAATCATTTAGAAGGCGAAGTTCCTAAAAATGGTTTTGATATTATAAAAGACTTCATTAACTCAAACAACCTAAAACACCTTCAAAATCAATCCGTTTTTAAATTTAAAGAGGACTATGTTTGGGGCTCCTATAATAGGAATTCTGGTTATTACAGACTTTACACCTTTCCTTCAGACAAAAACTAATTGAATACGTCCAAACTCGGTTTATTTACGTAAATATTATAACAAATTTGTGCTTTTAGCATTAGGTTTTTAATCAATTGCATCAATTTATCAACTATTTAAGACGTAGTTTTGAATACTTAAAATTTAACACTTATGAAACATTTAATAGTATTAGTATTAACCATGAGTCTACTAGCATGTGGTAGCTCCAAAGTGGTTCGTGACTCCGAAAAAGACTTGAAAGGTAATTGGACTTTAACCTCCTTTAACTATAGTAAAACGGGCTCCTTTAAAGTAGATTTATTTAACGATGCATCCACAGCCTGTTTTGAAGGTAGTACTTGGGCATTTGTTCCAAACAACAATTCAGGAACCTATGACATTACAAAAAGTGATTGTGCTTCAGGGCCAAGAAATTTCAAATTTAGCATTCAAGAAATTGACCAAGCAACCGGCTTGTATGATTTCTTATTAAAACCAACATCTGCTAAAGGAAAATCTGAAATCAACCAAGGGTATCGTTTAAAACTTGCAGGTATTACAGCAAATACTATGCAATGGCGTCAAACAGTAACTTTAGATGGTAATCCATTTACAATTTTTATGAATTTTACAAAACAATAATATGATGAGAAAATCAATTAATAGAATTAGTATAGCAGCACTTGCCATTGTAATGGTAGTTAGTTTTACCAACTGTAAGGCAGTTGACAATGCAAATAATAGACAAAAAGGAGCAGCCATTGGCGTTGCCGGAGGTGCCATTTTAGGTGCTATTATAGGTAACAACGTTGGAGGTGGCGGAAATTCTGAATTAGGCGCCGTAATTGGTGGTGTTGTTGGTGGTGGTGCCGGTGTAATTATTGGTAACCAAATGGACAAACAAGCTCAAAGAATTGAAGAAGAAGTACCTGGCGCTACAGTAGAACGTGTAGATCAAGGTATTGTAGTAACGTTTGATGAAAATAGTGGTGTGCATTTTGATACCGAAAAATATAACATCAACGCTAAATCTCAAGAGAATTTAGATAAACTTGCTGGTATTTTTAAAGAATATCCAAACACCAATTTATTAGTTGTTGGACATACGGATAGTAATGGTAATGATGCTTATAATATGACCTTGTCAAAAAACAGAGCAAACGCGGTTACAAATTATTTAAAAAATAATAAAGGTATTAGTTCATCACGTTTAACCACACATTGGTTTGGAGAAGAAAAGCCTGTTGCTGATAACTCAACTGATGCGGGTCGTGCTAAAAACAGACGTGTTAATATTGCCATCGTACCTAATGAAGAAATGGTAAACGATGCACAACAGCAGTCAGGAAACTAATAAAAATTTAATTTTTTATGAAAAAATATATATTAGTATTAGCCGTTTTTGCACTTATTTTTACGGTGAGCTGTAATTCCAATAAAAAGGAAGATTCTGAATCCATGTCTAATGAAATGACTGATCCAGAAGCAAAACCAGATATGAATACAAGTCAAACGTCTTTAGAATGGAAAGGAACCTATTCAGGAACGTTACCATGTGCAGATTGTGAAGGTATTAAAACGACCATTAAACTAAATGACGATATGTCTTATGAAGCCATAGCAGAGTATTTAGGCAAAAAAGAAGGAACCTTTCAAACTCGGGGATATTATAAATGGAAAGATGATGGACAGCATATTTTGTTGTCTGATGATAACGAAACTACCTATATGGTCGGTGAAAATAAATTAACCCAATTGGATTCCTCTGGAAATATGGTTACTGGAGAATTAGCAGAAATGTATATCTTAAAAAAGAAAGATATGGCTGCTAATGGTGATGTGAAATTTACAGATACCAAATGGAAGCTTGTAACCTTAATGGGTAAAGACATTAAAGATTCTGAAGCATTTGTTTCCTTCGCTACCGAAGAAAATAAAGTTTTTGGACATGCAGGATGTAATACATTTAATGGAACCTATAAAGTAGAAAATGGAAGTCAACTTTCTTTAGATAAAGTATCCGTTACTATGATGGCTTGTCCAGATATGACGGTTGAAGATCAACTTATGGACGTATTAAATACGACTGATAATTTCTCTTTAAATGGGAAAAACATGACACTTAATAAGGCAAAGATGGCGCCTTTAGCAGTTTTTGAAGCTGTAGAATAAGTCCATTACATTACTATAAATGAAAAACCTCGCAGACTATGTACTGCGAGGTTTTTTTAGTACTTTTCGGTACTGAAAATTAACTTTCAATTCAAAGAAATTTAAGTAGAAAATTATGACGCTCCCAATAAAATCACATTGGAATACCGCTTATATTAAAGATGATAATCAATTAGGTTGGTTTGAAGAAGATCCGCAGGAAACCATGACTTTAATTTTAAAAACGCAACTTCCTAAAACAGCAAAAATTCTCAATGTTGGTGCTGGTACAACTAAACTTATAGACGCACTTTTAGATGCGGGTTATAGAAATATTATTGCCAATGATTTAAGTGATATGGCGCTGGAAAAACTTCAAGCGCGTATTAAATATTCACATGATTATAAATTGCCTATTGTAGTTGATGATTTAACACAGCCAAAAGAATTGGAATCTTTAGAACCTATTGATTTATGGATAGATCGTGCGGTTTTGCACTTCTTTTTAAAGGAAGAAGAGCAACAAGCCTATTTTAATCTGGTTAAGAAAATAGTCGCAAAAAACGGTTTTGTACTGATTGCCGTTTTCGCCACAGATGGCGCTGAAAAATGCTGCGGACTCGATGTTCAACGCTATAATGCGTCTATGTTAGAAGCTAAATTAGGTTCCGAATTTGAATTAGTATCCAGTTTCCATCATACTTTTATAAATCCTTTCGGTGGCGAACGCCCTTATATTTACACACTTTTTAAAAGACTATAATGCAGTTATTATCCTATATTATTTCTCATACGCAACTACCAGAAACATCTGTTAAAAATACGGTTGCCCTATTAAACGAAGCCTGCACCATTCCGTTTATTTCTCGATACCGTAAAGAACGCACGGGTAATTTAGATGAAGTTCAAATTGGGGATATTGTTAAATACAAAGATCAATTTGAAGCATTAGAGAAACGCAAAGCAACCATTTTAAAAGCTTTGGCCGATCAAGATGTGTTAACTACAGAATTACAACAAAAAATTGAAGCGACGCGAGATTTAACAACACTTGAAGATCTCTATCTTCCTTTCAAAAAAAGTAGAAAAACAAAAGCAGAAACGGCTCGAAAAAACGGTTTGGAACCCTTGGCTAAAATAATCATGAGTCAAAATGCTTCAGATTTAGAAGCTATTTCTCATAAATATATTAAAGGTGAAATTTTATCTGTTGAAGACGCTTTAGAGGGTGCTCGCCATATAATTTCTGAATGGGTAAATGAACGCAGCGATGTTAGAAATACCATCCGTAAGCAATTAGATCGTTTTGCTTTAATTTCCACCAAAGTCGTAAAATCAAAAAAAGAGGACGAAAACGCTCAAAAATTTAGAGATTATTTTGAATGGGAAGAATCTTTAAGTCGCATTCCTTCACATAGATTACTCGCTATTTTACGCGCCGAAAAAGAGGGTTTTATAAAATTAAAAATTGCTATTGATGATGATAAAGCCTTGGCAGATATTGAAAATCGCATCATTAAATCTAATAATGTATGTTCAGAACAAATAGAATTAGCTATTCAGGATGCTTACAAGCGCTTATTATTTCCGTCTTTATCCAATGAATCGCTTCAAAAAGTAAAAGAGAAAGCAGATGCGGAAGCTATTAGCGTTTTTGCCAAAAATTTAAAGCAACTTTTACTAGGTTCCCCTTTGGGAGAGAAACGCATTTTAGCCATAGACCCAGGATTTAGAAGTGGCTGTAAAATAGTCTGTTTAGACGCTCAAGGAAATTTAAAACATAACGAAACCATTTATCCGCATGCACCTAAAAATGATACAATTGGTGCCATGAAAAAGATAAGTTCATTAGCGGAAGCGTATAAAATTGAAGCTATTGCCATTGGTAACGGAACAGCCTCTAGAGAAACGGAAGCTGTCATCAGAAAAATTCATTTTAAAAACGACCTTCAAGTTTTTGTGGTAAGTGAGGCTGGCGCAAGTATTTATTCAGCTTCCAAAATTGCACGCGACGAATTCCCTAATTACGATGTTACCGTTCGGGGTTCCGTTTCTATTGGAAGACGATTACAAGATCCCTTGGCAGAATTGGTTAAAATTGATGCCAAATCTATTGGTGTTGGCCAATATCAACATGATGTAGATCAGTCCAAACTAAAAAATGAATTAGACACCGTTGTGGAAAGTTGCGTAAACGCCGTTGGTGTGAATATCAATACGGCCAGTATGTCTTTATTAAGTTACGTTTCAGGAATTGGACCTAAATTAGCCGAAAACATTGTAAATTATAGAAGTGAAAAAGGAGTTTTTAAATCTAGAAATGCCATTAAAAAAGTACCGCGATTGGGTGATAAAGCTTTTGAACAAGGCGCTGCCTTTTTAAGAATTAAAGAATCTAAAAACCCGTTAGACGATTCGGCTGTACACCCAGAAAGTTATGCATTGGTGGAGCAAATGGCAAAAGATTTAAGTAAGCCTATTTCCGATTTAATAGGAAATGCAACAGCACTTCAAAAAATAGATTTAAAAAAATACTGTACGAATTCTGTCGGTTTACCAACGCTTCAAGATATAATTAAAGAACTCGAAAAACCAGGTTTAGATATTAGGGAGCAAGCTAAAGTGTTTACATTTAACCAAAATATTAAATCAATTAACGATTTAGAAACTGGTCAATTACTTCCAGGAATTGTAAATAATGTCACTAATTTTGGGGCTTTTGTAGATATTGGTATCAAAGAAAGTGGCCTAATCCATGTGTCAAATTTATCGGATAGTTTTGTAAGTGATGTCAATGCACACGTTAGTTTACACCAACAAGTCATTGTTAAAGTATTGGATGTGGATGTGCCTAGAAAAAGGATTCAACTGAAACTTCATAAATAGTATGTTAAAAATAGCATTTCACCCTATTTATAAACTCCCACTACCAGAAAAGCATCGGTTTCCCATGTTGAAATATGAACTGCTTCCAAAACAATTACTACATGAAGGAACCTGCACGGAAGCTAATTTTTTTGAACCAACAATTCTAGATGATAAGCATATTTTAAAAGTACATACGCTAGCCTATTACCAAGATTTATTAAATTTAAATCTAGACGCCAAAGCTGCCAGGAAAATAGGTTTTCCCTTGAGTAAGTTATTAGTAGAACGTGAAGTTATTATAATTGATGGAACTATAAAAGCGAGCGAATATGCTATAAAAAATGGTATTGCCATGAATATTGCTGGTGGTACACATCATGCATACAGCAATCGTGGAGAGGCGTTTTGCTTACTCAATGATCAGGCTGTTGGCGCGCGCTATCTTCAGGATAAAAAATTAGTCCATAAAATCCTGATTGTAGATTTAGATGTGCATCAAGGCAATGGAACCGCAGAAATTTTCCAAAATGATCCTTCTGTTTTTACTTTTTCCATGCATGGAAAAAGCAATTATCCCTTTAAAAAAGAAGTAAGCGATTTAGATATTGCTCTAGAAACGAATACAACAGATGCGGAATATCTGACTATTTTAAAAGAGACACTTCCAAAATTAATAGCTTCAGAAAAACCAGACTTCATCTATTATTTATGCGGTGTAGATGTTATTGCTACAGATAAATTGGGGAAATTAGCCTTAACGCTTCAAGGTTGTAAAGAACGAGATCGCTTTGTTTTGCAAACATGTAAAGACCTAGAAATTCCGGTTATGTGCAGTATGGGCGGCGGTTATTCGCCTGACATTAAAACTATTATTGAAGCGCACGCCAATACATTCAGATTGGCACAACACATTTTCTTCTAGCTGATAATTATTCTTTTTCTAGTACAAAATATGCCTAATTATTCTCCATTTATATAGAACGGATAATATTTAAGAAGAAATTACCAATTTACTACCAATAAGATGCCGCATTAGGTGTTACTTTTGCAGCTTGTTAAATCGTAATTTTTGAAGGTTATGAAAAAAGCTAGATTAGCACTTGCCATCGGCATTATCTGTATTTCTGTATTCCCTATTTTGGTGAAGTTAAATTTAACGCCTGGAGTCATTTCGGCGTTTTATCGCATGGCGTTTTCATTCGTGCTCATTTTACCCTACGCATTGATTACAAAACAAATTAAAATTCCGAATTTAAAGATGGGTCTTTTAGCGGTTCTTTGTGGTGTTATTTTTGGAAGTGATGTGGCTGTTTGGAATATTGCCATACAAGAATCTACGGCAACACAAGCCTCTTTACTTACCAATCTATCTCCAGTTTGGGTTGGCATTTTAGCCTTGTTTTTTATGAAGGATAAACCGCGAGGCAATTTCTGGATTGGTACTTTAGTAGCCGTTTTTGGAATGATGATGTTGGTTGGTTTTTCCATTTTTAGAAATTTAGATTTCGATTTAGGTTTTAGTTTCGGAATCCTTTCAGGTGTTTTTTACGCCTTTTATATGCTCATTAGTAAGGAAGCTTTAAAACAATTAAACGTTATCACGTTTATGACCATTAGTTTGGGGGCTTCATCTATATATTTAGCGGGTTTAAGTTATGCCTTGGATGAACCATTTTCAGGATTCTCAAATACAGGATGGTTCGTGCTCGTGTTACAAGCAGTAATCTGTCAGCTTTTAGCCTGGATACTAATCAGTTTTGCTACTAAAGAAATGCGTGCCACGCGAATTTCAGTCAGTTTGCTAGCGCAAGGAATTTTAGCTTCTATTTTAGCATGGCTATTTCTGGATGAAAACATAAGTTTTCAAATGGTACTAGGTGGATTGGTTCTACTTTTTGGTATTCGGATTACCTTTTACGAAAAACAACTTCATAAAAGTTTATTCAAGAAACGTGGAGCTGTAACAGCATTAAAACTTGATAAAAAATAAGTACTTTAGAGCTCTTTATTTTTTGACTCGAATAAATTTATGAATTGGATTCTACTTATTATTGCTGGATTGTTTGAAGTGGCCTTTGCTGCCTGTTTAGGTAAATTTAAAGAAACGTCCGGTAATGTAGCAACCTATTGGTTTATTGGTTTTTTAGTTTGCTTAACCATAAGCATGGTGCTTTTAGTGAAAGCCACACAAAGTTTACCTATAGGAACAGCTTATGCTGTTTGGACCGGTATTGGTGCTGTAGGAACCGTTTTAGTAGGAATATTTATTTTTAAAGAACCTGCCGATTTCTGGCGACTTTTCTTCATTACAACTTTAATTGCTTCTATTATTGGATTAAAGTTTGTTGCCAATTAAATGTTTTAAAATGGGATTTTCCTATAGTTCTTATTTACTTGATATTGAATCCAGCCAATTACAACAACAGCTTTTAAAGGACTAAATTTAACAATTTATTTTATTTAGAATAATTCAAAATAATTAATTTTGTACAGTTACCTTTAAGTTACCATACTTTGGGAAAGAAAAAAGAGAAGAAAAAACAGAAAAAAGCATTAAAAATTTTAGCAGAATCGAGTGTGAAACAAACCGAAAAACCGCTAAAAAGTAAATGCTGTGAAAAATATAAAAAAAGCGAGAAGAAGCGCTGCAGCAGATGCCCGTGTTTCGATTTGCTTCAAGAAGTTGCATAAAAAAAGCCGCGAATAAATTTCGCGGCTTTTTATTTAGGATCAATTTTTTATTTTCCAAACATCAGCAATTCGCTGCATAAAATTTCAGTAATATAATGCTTGGCGCCATCCTTATCATCCCAAGAGCGGTTAGTTAGTTTGCCTTCTATAGCAATTTCCTGACCTTTGGTTATATAGTTTTCAACCACTTTAACCAAGCCTCCTTTTACCACTATATTATGCCAGTAAGCGCGCTCCACTTTTTCGCCGTTCTTGTCTTTGTAGCTATCGTCTGTAGCTAGTGAGAATTTGGCCATTTTATTGCCATCTTCAAAACTGATAATTTCAGGATCTTGTCCAAGTCTACCAATTAACTGTACTTTGTTTCTTAACGTATTCATAAGATAAGGTTTTAATTATGTTGAAAATCATTAGGTCAAATCAACAGGGCAAAGATGCAACGCCATCCAAATATTAGTCGGTAGTTACCTATTTAAATTCGTTTGTAAATGTTTGTAGTCGTTTGTAAATGGCTAAATATAAGTGAAAACTCCCGCCATAACCAATATAATCAAGCTATTATACTATCCCTATATGGAGAAATTAAAGTGGATAAAAAATCTACATAACTCACATAAACCTAAAACGGTAAACTAATAGATTCAGGATCCACAAAGTCTTTGGTATAGGGGTTTTCCAAGAAACTTAATAAGGGCTTTTGTGGTTTCAAAATTTCCTCTCTTTCAATTCCGTAAACCGACCAGTAATTGGAAAGTAATTGCGCGTAAATATCTTCATCCCAAAAACCAAAAACGGGCTGTTTGCCATTTGCTTCCACCTCTATGGTAATACCGTTATCGTGATTTTCAATTTTATACTCTGGTTTGTATTGTAATATATAGTCGGAATAATGAAATCTAGCATACAACTCTTCAAACTGAACAGGATGCATAATATGACCTTTCATTTTTTCAAGAATTACCTGTTGCTTTTCTTCAATTACGCCATTATCCTGTAAGCACGCCACAAACCCAAAACCATTAACACCAAAAGAGAACATTAAATTAATAGCATCATCACGATAGCTAAAAATATCAGCAGAATATTTAAGTGGAAACACAACAATGCTCCACGGTTTCTTTCCAATAAAAGAAATGGGCTCTATTACCGATTGCAACATCAGGTGAAAGTGACTAAAGCGTTCCTTGAGGTTTGCAGAAAGCACAAATTCTTCGCCTTGTTTCAATAGTCTATCTCTTTCATAAAGCATTTCATAATAAAGTAGGCCATAAACCATTCTACCTGTCCATTGAAAAAGTAGTTCGTCATCCAATGCAGCCATGCCTTCAAAACCATCTTTATAAGCAGCTTGGATTTTCAAATCCAAGTCATCAAAAGCATCTTTTACGCGCGTAGAACACGGTAATTTAAGATCTTCATAATTATAAGATTTGGCTTTATCCATCATTTCAATACGCTCATTTCCGAATTTAAAGTGATCCATTAGCCACTCTGGAAAAACGGTCATGGTTTCATTCGTTAAATCTCCGGAAAGGAAACAGAAATGTTCGTCAAAAATTAAATCTCTAAAAGGATTAAAAAGCACTTGGAACATAATATTCAGAAAAATTGGTTTTTACTTTTTGCAAATATAGCCATAAACTCGTGTTTAGAAGGTCAATTTTCATAGAATTTCAAGGTAAAAACATGATTGTTTACAGGTTATTTTCCTGGCAATAAAAAATGGATATATAAGCTTTAACATTTAGCCATTTTGCTTGGCTTACCTTTCATTGAAGTTTTGTATTTTTAGTTCAGGTACAGAATATCACAATCAATTACATTCTATCGCAAATGCACGTCATAAAACCATGAGTACACTTATCAAAAACGGACTCTTTTTTTCAGGAATGCCTGATGAAAAAGCAATTAAACAAGATATATTAATTGATGATTCGGGGCGCATTCAAGAAATTGGTGATAGTAATTCATTTTCAGATGTTGATGCAGAAATTATTGATGTTGAAGGCAAATGGATTGTTCCTGGATTTGTAGATTCTCATACACACTATGATGCGGAGATTTTAGCTTCTCCAGGACTTAAAGAATCGGCAAGACATGGCGTTACCTCTATAATTTTAGGGAGTTGTTCTGTTTCTGCAATATTTAATTCGCCTGAAGACACAGCGGATTCGTTCACCAGAGTGGAAGCCATTCCAAGAGAAATCATGTTGCCTTTATTAGAGAATGAAAAAACATGGAATAGCCCTAAAGAATGGAAAGCTTATATTAATAAATTGCCTTTAGGAATAAATGTAGCCTCATTTATTGGTCATTCTGATATTCGTATGAAAGCCTTGGGTATAAAGCGTTCTTTAACTGATAACGTATCTGCCACAAAAGCGGAAGAGGACGCTATGCTTAACATGTTAAATGAGGCTTTAGACGCTGGATTTATTGGCTTATCTACCATGGATAATCCTTGGGATAAAATGGATGGCGATCGCTATTGGTCTCATAAAACGCCCTCCTTTTACTCGTCTTGGAAAGAGCGGAAATCTTTAATAGAACTCCTTCGTAAAAGAGATGCTGTTTTACAAGGTGCGCCGAATTTGGTGACTAGAGTAAATACGCTTAATTATATGTTATCTAGTTCTGGAATTTTCAGAAAACCATTAAAAACAACCATGATTGCTATGATGGATTTAATTGGCGATCGGTATATTTATCCACTAATTGCCATAGCGTCACGCAGTATAAATGATTTAGGAAATGCCAATTTCAGAATGCAATCACCGCCTTGCCCATTCACGGTTTATTATGATGGTGTAGATTCGGTTATGTTTGAGGAATTTCCTAGCGGTGAAGCGCTCCGTCATTTAGCTAAAGAACTAGATCAGCGCAACGAACTGATTACAGACACCAATTTTAGAGATAATTTTAAAAAAGAAATCAAGAAAAAATTCGCACCCAAAGTGTGGCACAAAGATTTAAGTAAAGCCGTTATAATTGATTGTCCTGATGAAAGCTTAATTGGTAAAAATTTTTATGAAATAGCTGAAGAAAAAAATAGTCATCCAGTAGATGTGTTTTTAGATACTATTATTAAATACGACAAGAAAATACGATGGACTACGACCATTGCAAACGACCGGAAAGAGAAGTATAAAAGCCTATACAATTTTCCATATAATTTAATTAGTTTTTCCGATGCTGGAGCGCATTTAAACAATATGGCTTTTTATAATTTCCCTTTAAAAATGATGAAAATTGTTCAGGAATCTATAGACAACGGAAATCCGATAATGACGATGGAAAAATGTATCTGGCGACTTACAAAAGAGCAAGGTGATTGGTTTAATCTGGATTGTGGACATTTAGCCAAAGGTAAACTAGCCGATTTAGTATTGATAGATCCTGAAAAATTTAAAAATATTACTGAAAACGTTGAAATTGCACCTATTCAAGAATTTGATAATTACGACAGATTAGTAAACAGAAATGAAGGTGTGGTTTCTTTAGTTATGGTTGGTGGAAAAAGAATTTTTGAAAATGAAAATTTTGTGCCAGATTACGGTAAATCAAAAAAATACGGAAGATTTTTAGAGAAAATAGCTACCAATTAATGTATGTTATAAGCAAGTCTTTTCAGAGCAAACTAATAAGAGCCATTTCAATTTCTCTATCTTTGTTAAACACCAAATAGCACCCAATTTATGATTTTCATTGATAATGAAGGCCACAACAATCCGAAATTAAACCTCGCTTTAGAAGAATATGCCTTAAGAAATTTTGACGGTTCTACCGATTACCTCCTGTTTTACATTAACGAACCCTCTATAATCATTGGAAGAAACCAAAATACCTTGGAAGAAATTAACCAAGAATATATAGATGAAAACAATATTCATGTAGTACGTCGTATTTCTGGTGGTGGCGCCGTTTATCATGATTTAGGTAACTTAAACTTTAGTTTTATTACCAATCACGATGGCAAAAGTATTAGCAACTTTAAAAAATTTACAGCACCAGTAATTCGTGTATTGAACGACATGGGCATTTCTGCTGAATTAAAAGGTCGAAATGATATTGAGGTAAACGACAAGAAGATCTCTGGAACTGCACAGTTTTCTACTGGAAAACGCATGATTAGTCATGGTACGCTTTTATTAGATACAGATATGGGTGAAGTGGTTAAAGCGCTTCAAGTAAAGATGAGCAAAATCCAATCTAAAGGACATAAATCCGTTAGAAGTCGCGTGGCAAATATTAGTGAATTTCTGAAAACACCGATTACCATGGAAGCTTTCAAAAATCAATTATTAGTCGGTTTATACGAAGCCAGCGAACCTTTTGAAACCTATAAATTAACGGAAGCTGAATGGCAAGCTGTCCATAAATTAAAAGCAGAGAAATACGATTTATGGGATTGGAATTTCGGTAAGTCGCCTAAATTCAACATTCAGCGGAATAAACGTTTTCCAGTAGGAGAAATTGATCTGCGTATTTTTGTTGAAAAAGGACATATTTCAGAATTTAAAGTATTTGGCGATTTCTTTGGTAGAAAGCCCATTGCAGAACTTGAAAACTTGTTAATAGGCGTACCTTATGATAAGGACGAAATCATTAAAAGTTTACAAAATACAGCTATTGAAGACTTTTTTGGAACTTTAGAAAAATCAGATTTTTTAAATCTTATTTATGGGAATGATTAACTGCAAAAAATTCTATTAACCGTCATAACATAATATTTTAAAAAGCACAAAAACAAACAACTCATAATGACTTACGATGTAATTATAGTTGGCGGTGGACTAGCCGGATTAACAAGTGCTATACACCTTTCTAAAAAAGGCCTTTCGGTTCTTTTAATAGAGAAAAATGACTATCCGAAACATAAAGTTTGTGGTGAATATATTTCTAACGAAGTTCTACCCTATCTAGACGCTCTCGGTTTTAACCCCTTTGATTTTGGCGCGAAAAAAATTGATTACTTCACATTAAGTACGGCTAAAAGTAAATCCATAAGCACCAAATTACCCTTTGGCGGATTTGGAATTAGTCGCTATTGCATGGACTGGGAACTAGCCAAACTCGCCATACAAAATGGTGCTGAAATATTTCAAGAAAAGGTTATTGATATTCAATTTGAAAACAATCAGTTTACTGTTTTTACTAATGAAGATAAGCAATTCTCGTCAGAAATAGTCATTGGATCTTTTGGTAAACGATCTAATTTGGATATTCAAATGGATCGCGAATTCATTCAAAAACCAACACCCTTTTTAGGCATAAAAGCGCATTATAAAGGTAATTTTCCCGATGATGCTGTTGCTCTCCATAATTTTGACGGTGGCTATTGTGGGATTTCTAAAGTAGAAACTAATCTCGTAAACGTTTGCTATCTTACCGATTATAAAGCGTTTAAAAAGCATAAAAACATTGAAGATTTTCAAAAAAATGTGCTTTCAAAAAACAGCCATTTAAAAGAAATATTTGAGAGTTTTGAGATGACATTTGAGAATCCTTTAACTATTAGTCAAGTATCATTCTCATCAAAACAACCCGTAGAAAATCATGTTTTAATGTGCGGTGACAGTGCTGGAATGATTCATCCATTAGCTGGAAATGGCATGAGTATGGCCATTCGAGCTGCGCAAATGGCTTCTATGAAAGTTCTGAAATTCAAATCTAAAGAAATAAAATCGCGAGCCGAATTAGAAAAACAATACACCCAAATTTGGAATCAGGAATTTAGTAGTAGATTAAAATCTGGACATATTATAGCAAGGTTATTCCGACTCGGCTTATTTTCTGAATTAATTATGGTATTTTTAAAGGCCTTCCCGTTTATTTTGCCACACGTTATAAAAAGTACACACGGAAAACCTATGAAACCAGAATTATAATGCTTGTAGACACAAAACATAGAAGCCACACCATTGAAATTATGGATGACCTAGAGATGACTGGCGACATATTAATTGATGCTCTAGACCAATTAGCAACCATAAATAAATTATTGGGTGGTACCCAAGTAACGCTTGATGGATTAAAAAAGCTTTTAGAAGGCCAATCCAAAGAAAAAACAATTCGTATTATAGATTTAGGGTGTGGAAGTGGAGACATGCTGCGGAAGGTTGCTAAATATGGCATTAAAAACGGTTACAAATTCAAATTATTAGGTATCGATGCCAATCAAGCAACCGTAGATTATGCCAATAAATTATCAGCAGATTTTCCCGAATTAAGCTATAAAAAAGAAGATGTTTTATCTGAAGATTTCAAAACACATACCTATGAAATTGCTATGTGTACCTTGTTTTTGCATCATTTTGACGATAATGTTGCTATGAACGTCATTCAAACCTTACTAAAAAACGCCAAAATAGGTGTTTTAGTTAATGATTTACATCGGCACAGATTGGCATATTATCTTTTCAAAATAGTCACATTAGGCATCAAAAACGACATGACAAAAAACGATGGTTTAATATCAATTTTAAGAGCATTTAAAAGGAGAGATTTTGAAAGGTATTCAAAGGAAATAGCATTCAAAAGCACCATAACGTGGCATTGGGCATTTAGATACCAATGGATAATAAAAAAATTATGAGCGTAAAAATAACATCTGTAGCCACCCAGTTACCACCTTATACACGAACAACTGAAGAGATAATTCCATTCCTGAACGTTTGGTTAAACGGTCAAGACGAACGTTATCAGCGCAAAGTAATTAAACTCTTTGAAAACGCTGGAGTTGATAGGCGCTATTCAATCATGGATGCGGAAGCGGTGTTTTTAAAAACCTCTTTTGAGGAAAAAAATGATATTTACAAACGTGAAACCATAAAATTAGCAGAAGGTGCCCTAACCAAAGCACTAGACAAAGCCCAACTAGAACCTATTGATATTGATTATATCATTACGGTAAGTTGTACAGGAATTATGATTCCATCGGTAGATGCATATCTGATTAATAAATTGAATATGAAACAGGATATTGTGCGCCTTCCTGTTACAGAAATGGGTTGCGTGGCTGGAATTTCTGGAATGATTTATGCCAATAATTTCCTGAAAGCTGATCCAAATAAGCGTGCTGTTGTAATTGCTGTAGAATCTCCTACTTCCACCTTTCAAATTGAAGATTATTCCATGACCAACATTGTTAGTGCCGCCATTTTTGGTGATGGATGTGCCTGTACTATTTTATCTTCATACGAAAATGAAGAAGGGCCAGAAATAATAGATGATGCCATGTATCACTTTTATAATTCGGAACATATGATGGGATTTGAACTAAAAAACACCGGACTTCAAATGGTTTTAGACAAAGAAGTTCCTGAAAAAATTGCAGAACACTTTCCCCTGATTGTTCATCCATTTTTAGAGAGAAATGGTTTAAATATTAAAGATGTTGATCATCTTATTTTTCATCCTGGCGGAAAGAAAATTGTTCAAACTATTGAAGAACTATTCGGCGCTTTAGGTAAGAATATTGATCACACAAAAGCAGTGTTAAAAGACTACGGAAACATGTCTAGCGCAACCGTACTTTACGTTCTTGAGCGGTTTATGGAACAAAATCCTCAAAAAGGTGATATTGGATTAATGTTGAGTTTCGGTCCCGGATTCACCGCACAAAGATTATTATTAAAATGGTAAGAGAATTTGAAAATAAAAACGAATGGGCCATCATATTGGGCGCTTCTAGTGGCATGGGCTTAGCAACGGCAAAAAAGCTCGCTAAAGAAGGACTGAATTTATGTTTGGTTTATCGTGCGTTAAGAAATGAAATAGAAGCTATTGAAGCCGAATTTGAAGCTATCGTTTCAACGAGTAAGGTGAAATTAATTCACTTCAATAAAGATGTGGTAAAGCCAGAAAATAGAGAAGCAATTCTTACCGAGTTAGCAGAAAAAATAGGCGATTCCGGAAAGGTAAAATGCTTGGTTCACAGCATTGCCAAAGGGAATTTAAAACCCATGGTTTCTGATGGAAATAGAGAGCTTCAAAATGATGATTTTCATATTACACTAGAGAATATGGCTTTTAGTTTATACGATTGGACAAAGCTTGTTTTTAGTAAAAATCTATTTGCAGACGATGCTAGAATCATCAGTTTTACCAGTGAAGGCAATAAAAAAGCATGGAAAAATTACGCAGCTGTTTCTGCAGCTAAAGCGGCTTTAGAAGCCATTTCAAGAAACATAGCTTTGGAATTTGCGGAACATGGAATTAAGGCTAATTGTATTGAAGCTGGCGTGACAAATACGGCATCTTTCAGAATGATTCCTGGCAGTGAAAAGCTAGCAGAACACAGCATAAAACGCAATCCATTTAAACGACTCACCACACCAGAAGATGTGGCGAATGTGGTATATTTATTAACCAAGGAAGAGTCTAAATGGATTAATGGCACCACGCTTCAAGTAAATGGTGGTGAACATTTAAGTTAAAAGAATGTCAATTATGAATCTCAAAGAAATAATATCAAAATTGCCTTATAAAAAGCCATTTCTTTTTGTTGATGATCTTATAGAAGTCACTGAAAATGGCATTTCAGGAACCTATACGTTTCATGAGAATCATGATTTTTACAAAGGACATTTCAAAACTAATCCGGTTACGCCAGGTGTGATTTTAACCGAAACTATGGCGCAAATTGGATTGGTTTCATTTGGGATTTATCTTATGAATGAATCTGGAGAATCTATTGATGACATTCAGATTGCTTTAACCTCAACAGAAATAGATTTTTTTAAACCTGTTTTTCCCAATGAGAAAGTGCTTGTAAAAAGTGAAAAGGATTATTTTAGATTCAACAAATTAAAATGTAACGTAGAAATGTTTAATGAAAAAGAGGAATTGGTTTGTCGCGGAAAAATAGCTGGAATGATAGCGACAAAAAGCTTGAAATAAAGTACACATTTCAAAAGAGAATTATGAAAAATAGAGTCGTTATAACTGGTCTCGGTGTGGTTTCTCCTAATGGAGTTGGCCTCGCTGATTTTACCAAAGCCATAAAAAATGGCAGGTCCGGAATTGAATTCTATCCAGATTTAAAAGAATTGGGGTTTTCATGTTGCATTGGAGGAAAACCAAAAATTTCAGAAGCCTTAAAACGTGAGTATTTAACAGAACTACAGCTACGTGATTTTAATAGTTCAGGCATTTTATATGGCTGCATGGCGGGAATAGATGCTTGGAAAGATGCGGGTTTCTCCATTTCTGATACTACAGATTATGACAGTGGAATTATTTTTGGAGCAGGAACTTCTGGAATTGAAAAATTTAGAGAAGCCATATATAAATTAGACGATAAACAAGTCAGGCGTTTAGGAAGCACCGTTGTGGCGCAAACCATGACAAGTGGCGTCAGCGCCTATTTAGGCGGTATTTTAGGATTGGGAAATCAAGTCACCACCAATTCTTCGGCCTGCACAACAGGAACAGAAGCCATTTTAATGGGATTTGATCGTATAAAAGCTGGCCTTGCCAAACGCATGATAGTTGGTGGAACAAGCGATGAAGGACCTTATATTTGGGGAGGCTTTGATGCCATGCGGGTTCTAAATTACAAACATAATAACAATCCAGAATCAGGCTCGCGCCCTATGAGTGCATCAGCTTCTGGCTTAGTTCCAGGAAGTGGCGCTGGCGCCATGGTCATTGAATCTTTGGAAAGCGCCTTGGAGCGCAACGCCACCATTTATGCTGAAATTTTAGGTGGAGATGTTAATTCTGGCGGGCAAAGAAATGGCGGTTCTATGACAGCTCCAAACTCCAAAGCAGTACAACGTTGCATTAAAAAAGCGGTAGAAAACTCCAACATAAAAGCTTCAGAAATCGATGCTATAAATGGCCATTTAACTGCAACAATAAAAGATTTTACGGAAATTGAAAACTGGAGTATCGCCTTAAACTTAAAACACGAAGATTTCCCATATATCAATTCTTTAAAATCTATGGTTGGACATTGTTTATCCGCTTCTGGCGCTATTGAAAGTGTGGCAAGCGTTTTGCAAATTCATCATAACTTCATTTTCCCAAATATTAATTGCGAGGATTTAAATGAAGAGATTACGGCATTAATTTCGAAAGAAAAAATACCTCAAAAATTAATAGAAAAAGAAATTAATATCGTGGCCAAGGCAAGTTTCGGATTTGGAGATGTCAATGGCTGTATAATATTTAAAAAATTTAGAAAACAATGAGTGATAAAGATAAAATGATTGCCGAATTAAAATTAATAGTAAAACCTTATATTCAAGACGAAAAAGGTTTTGAAGACATGCATGAAGGAACAGATTTTATCAATGATTTAAAGATAAATTCAGCGAATTTGGTGGATGTTATTTTAGACATTGAAGATAAATATGATATTATTTTTGACAATGATTCTATGGATAAAATGCTGAATGTAGAAGCCGCTTTAGAAATAATAAACCAAAAAGTTTCCGAAAAATAATGATTGGAAACGATATCGTGGATTTGAAAGAAACCAAGCTTACCACAAACTGGGAAAGACGTGGTTTTTTAGATAAAATCTTCACAGATAACGAGCAAAAAATGATATCTGACGCTAATGATCCTTTTAAAACCGTTTGGAAATTGTGGAGCATGAAAGAAAGTGCTTATAAAGTTTTTATTCAAGCTGGTGGGAAACGCTTTTATAATCCGAAGAAAATTGCATGTCAATTTGAAGATGGGTTTGATCAGGTTTCTATTGAGTTCATGAAATTTCAAACCGAAACGATTTGTAACCATGATTATATTTTAAGTACTGCCAGAATGGATGATGCTGATTCTAAAAGTTTCGTTTATAACTTACCTGAAAGAGATATAAAAAAACAAAGTGCTTTTTTAAAACAACAATTTATTGCAGACTTTTCAATCCATAATGATTTGAATTTCGGTGATTTAGTAATTAGAAAAACAGACGTTGGCGTACCTAAATTGCTCTATAAAGACAAAGAATTAGATGTCTCATTTTCATTAACGCATCATGGCATATATGGAAGTTATTCGGTTTTAAATTTCTGAAATTGCTAATTTTTAAAAAATTAAAACAACTAACGTTATTCATATGGCAAAGCTTTTAAGCTATTTATACCCTATTACCAAGAAAGTGAATTCGGATATCAACGGAACGCTGGAAATTACTTGGTACAACGGAAAAAAGCATTTAAACTCTAAAAACGCCAACTATTCCTATGGTTCCTTACAACGGATTTTAAAATTTGGATTGGAAAAATTAAATCTTAAAAATGTCAACTCTATTCTTGTTTTAGGTCTGGGTGGTGGCAGCGTTATACAAACCCTTCGCACCGATTTTAACTTTAAAAATCATATAACCGCTGTGGAAATTGATCCGCAGATTATTACCATTGCCAAAGAGGAATTTCAAATAGAATCTTCTGAAAGTCTAAATATTATTTGTGACGATGCGCTGAAATTTGTAGAAAACACATCTGAAACCTTCGACCTCATCATCATTGATTTATTTATAGATTTAAGTGTACCAGAATCATTTTTAGAGCTATCTTTTTGGGAAAACATTCTTAAATGCAAATCAGCCAGTGGTGCTATTCTTTTTAATGGTTCTTTGAAAAAAGAACTTTCGCACAAACTAGAAACCATTATCGGTTATTTAAAATCGCATATTTATCAAGTGGTTGTTTATAAAAAAGTGAATCAAACTAATACGCTTGTGATTGGGAAATCACTTTAGATAGATAATAGTTAACGAATAATTAATATATTTATATCGAGTTGCAATAATTTAAGTACAACTTCTTTATAATTCGAATCAAATTTCAAAAATGAAAAATATACTTTTTATTTTAATTTCATCACTTCTAGTTAACTGTGGAGGTAATGAAGCCAAAAACACAAGTTCTTTAGTTGATATGAAATTCCATAGATATAATGAAATTGACGAGCTCTCAAATTACACTAAAATTAGTGATACTGTCATTTACGGAAATAACGAAGAACCCAAACATAGTATACTTCATTTAAAAAATGACTTGAATAATTTAGTCATATTTAATAGTATTTCTAGTGACACCAGTAATGATAAAAGATTATTTACAATTTTAGACACTTTAGTCATTCCAAATAGTAATAAATCTAAACTTGTAACAATTGGTTATTGCCAAATTAATCAGGACATGAACGAAAATCTAATTGCTATTGTTGATAAAACAGATAGTTTAATCATTGAAAACATTCATAAAGTTTGGATGGCAAACACAGCTTCTAATAAAATTGAAAGCATAAATAATCTTGACGAGATTACGTGTTTTAACGAATGGTTCGTTATGAATTAATGGGTCACATTAAAAAACAATACGATGCAAAAACAATGTCCAGAATGTGGTGATAAAATTGTTGGAAGAATTGATAAAAAATTCTGTAGTGACGCCTGTCGGAATGCCTTTAATAATAACATTAATAAGGACCATAAAAACCTGATTCGGAATACCAATAACCGTTTACGGAAAAACTACCGAATTTTAGAAGAATTAAATCCGGAGCAAAAAACCAAATCATCAAGAGCCAAACTCATAGAAAAAGGTTTCGATTTTAATTACATTACCAGCATCTACACCACCAAAGCTGGCACCATTTATTATTTTGTTTATGACCAAGGTTATTTACCACTAGAAGGTGATTACTACGCATTGGTTAAACGTGAAAATTAATTATTTCCAATTATGTCCTTTGAGTTGCATGGCGGCTTTTAAAATATCTTTCTGACTAATTTGTCCCATTAATTTACCATCTATAACTATAGGAAAACGTCTAATTTTAGAATCTAGAAATTTTCTGGCAGCTTCAAAAACATCCATATTACCATCAATAGTTTCTACATTTTTTACCATGCGATTTTCAACAATATCTTGTTCTACAGGCATGTTGTAATAATGACTCTCCGTAATTTGTTTTAAGCAATCGCCTTCAGAAATAATCCCGATTAATTCATTATTTGCATTTACAACTGGTCCACCCGATATTCTATTAGCAATTAATGCATGGATAACTTCATCTACGGTTTGCTCGGGTTTAAACGTAATTAAATCCCGCGTCATATAATCGCAAACTTTTAATTGCACATTTTCATTGATATTATTTTGCTGCTTTCGCGCGCCTTGAAAACTTTTAATCCCCATAAATATAGATGTTTAGAACCTTGAATATAGATAATTTTGTGCTGTTTTCCAAAAGACTTATGACAAGTTTACGATTCCTCTTAAATTATGTACTTTTAATTTTCAAAACTAACTGCTCTTCTCATGCTTAAAAAAATAATTGCTTTTATACTAATCGTTTTGGCCGTATACTGGAGCTTTTTTGTATTACTACCAAGTGATATTTCAAAATTAGATGCGCCAGAAAACACATTTTCTACAGAACGCGCTTTGGTTCATTTAAAGGAAATTTCTAAAGCACCACATTATCTAGGTAATGCCGAGCATGAAGTTGTACGGAATTATATTATTCAGCAATTGGAAACTTTGGGTTTGGAAACTGAAGTTCAAGAACAGGTTTCCATCAGTCAATGGGGAAATGTTTCCAAGCCTAAAAATATTGTTGCCAAACTAAAAGGCAAAGAAAATGGCAAGGCTTTACTTTTATTAACGCATTATGATAGTCACCCGCATTCGTCATTTGGTGCTAGTGATGCAGGTTCTGGTGTGGTTACAATTTTAGAAGGAATCCGTGCTTTTATAAGCGACAATAAAACACCTAAAAATGATATTATAATCGTCATTACAGACGGCGAAGAATTAGGATTAAACGGTGCAGATACCTTTGTAAATAAACATCCATGGGCAAAAAATGTTGGTCTGGTTTTAAATTTTGAAGCACGCGGTTCTGGCGGCCCAAGTTACATGCTCATTGAAACCAATCAAGGCAACGCCGAATTGATGAAGCATTTTGTTGCTGCAAATCCAGAATTTCCTGTTGCCAATTCGCTTGCTTATAGCATTTATAAAATGCTGCCCAATGATACGGATTTAACCCGTTTTCGTGAAGATGGAAATATTGATGGTTTTAATTTCGCCTTTATTGATGATCATTTTGATTACCACACCGCTCTAGATACCTACGAAAGATTAGACCGGAATACGCTGGAGCATCAAGGCAATTATTTGATGCCACTACTCCATTATTTTTCGGAAGCCGATTTGAATTCAGTAAAAAGCACTGAAGACTACATTTATTTTAATGTGCCACTATTTAAAACCGTCATTTATCCATTTGCTTGGATTTTTCCGATGCTTATTTTAGCGATTTTGGTGTTTATAGGTCTAATTTTTCATGGCATTAAAAAAGAAGCGTTTTTCTTTTCTGAAATCGGTCGTGGATTTGCTGCTTTCTTATTAACCCTTATTTCAGCTGGAGGAATTGGCTTGGGGTTATTGCTGCTTATAAAACAGCTGTATCCACAATACAATGACATACTACACGGTTTCACTTATAACGGCCACGTTTATATTGTAGCTTTTGCCTCATTGGCTCTAACGATCTGTTTTGGCATTTATCATCGCCTCTATAAATCCAATAATACAGCTAGCTTATTAGTAGCGCCTTTATTTTTCTGGTTAGTTATCTGTACACTTGTTGCCATGAATCTTCCAGGTGCTAGCTTTTTTATTATTCCTGTGTTTTTCGGATTATTAAGTCTGTTTATTCTAATAAGACAGAAAAAACCAAATCTTATTTTATTAGCGCTTTTAGGTTTCCCAGTTATAACCATCATGTCGCCGTTTATTAAAATGTTTCCCGTAGGATTGGGTTTGAAAATTTTATTTGTGACCTGTATTTTAGTGGTTTTAATTTTTGGCATGTTGGTTTCTGTATTTGGATTTTATAAAAATCAAAAACTATTAGCGCGACTGTTTTTAATTATTACAATTACGAGTTTGGTAGTAGCACATATACAATCTAATTTTTCAGAAGAAAGGCCCAAACCAAACAGTTTAAATTACGTTTTAGATAGTGATAAAAATACCGCCGTTTGGGCAACTTATGATGCTATTTTAGATAGTTATACCAAACCTTTTTTAACAGAGAAGCCTGATGATGCATCCATTTTGAACAAAAATACCATTGGTAGTAAATACAAATCAGGTTTTACATATACTAAAAACGCGCCATTGAAATCATTGGTAAAACCAGAAATCACCATTGTATCTGACACCATTATCAATAATTTCCGTCAAGTTCACATTCAATTTAAATCTAACCGCAAAGCTGAACGTATAGAAGTTTTTGCCGATAGTACAAATGTGTTTAAAGAGGCCATAATTAATGGTGTTTCAGCAAAGAAAAATACGGCAATGGAAAATGTGTTTACAGAACGCTTCAACAACCGCCTGTTTAGCTATTTTGTTTCAGACAATGAACCTCTGGAAATGGTTTTAACCATTCCTGAAAATCAAAAAACAATCTTAACATTTTATGAAGCAACTTATGATATCTTAACCAATCCAGAGTTTTCAATTCCGGGTAGAACTAAAGCTATGATACCAAAACCGTTTGTACTAAACGACGCTGTTATTATTAAAAGCAGCTTTGAAATTAAATAATTAGCAATGTTTTAAGATAATGAGTCACTATTTTTTTTAGCTTTGACGCCTATTAAACAATATTTTTTATGAAAAAATTAGTTATTGTAGCCTTATGCTTTTTAGGATTTCAGGCACAAGCACAAACAGACACACAATTATTGGAGCATTTTCGTGCTTATTATACGCAAATGAAAATTCAAGGTGATACACAAGGAATTATCAATGGTTTAACCCATTTAATTATCTTATCACCTAAAGAATCACAAGCGCATAAAGACACATTGGCCATGGTTTATATGAGTGAAGGAAATCATGTTCAAGCTTTGAATACTATTGGTATAGATGCAAATGCTAAAGATTCTGATGTTGCTGTTGAAGTAAAAGCTGTTTCTTTAAAAGCATTAAACGAATCTGATCGTGCACTTATTCAATTTGAAGAACTGTTTAGACGTACACCAGATCCTTCCATAGCTTATGAATTGGCGGAATTATATTTACAAACCAATCAATTGGAAAATTGCAATACTTATATTGAATACGGTTTAAAAAATGCAGAAGATAATATGGGAAAAGCCTATTATGAAAGTCAACAACCATATCAAGTTTCTTTAAAATCAGCCTTTTTATATTTGAAAGCTTTATCTACTTACAATGAAAATAAAGCCACCAATATTGATAAAGCAGTCGCGATTTTAGATGAAGCGATAAAGATATCTTCAAACTTTAATTTGGCCATTATTAGTAAAGATGCCTTATTGAACCAGAAAAAAGAACCGAAAGCAAAAGAGTAGTTTGCTTGTATTATAATTTAGATTGAAAAAAAACACCAATTTCAGTAATTGAAATTGGTGTTTTTTTGTGTCTTTTAATAAACTAAATATCGTTTAGCGCTCTAGAATTACGAGAAGTAATTTAACCTTCCTATAATGTTTAATTCTACTTATAGCATGAACAGTAATATTTCAAATTAAATATAGTGATCGCGAATTTTACAAAAAATCGTGAATCTTTAAAATGAAAAAGCAGCTAAAAATTTTAGCTGCTTTTCTATAATTCATATTAAGATACTAATAATCTTACCAGATTCTCACACGATTTTCTGGAGCAATGTACATGCTATCACCTTCTTTGATGTTGAATGCTTCATAAAAAGCATCAATATTTAATAAAGGTTGAACCGCACGATTCATTCCTGGAGAATGTGGATCTGTTTTGATACGTGTTTTTAAAGCATCATCACGCATTTTAGTTCTCCAAACAGTTGCCCAACTCATAAAGAAACGTTGTTCAGCTGTAAAACCATCAATATTTTCTGGTCTTCCATCTTCTTTAAAGCTAATTTGCAAAGCATCATAAGCAGCTAAAACACCACCTAAATCACCAATATTTTCACCTAGAGTAAATTTACCATTAATAAAAACTTCAGGTAAAACTTCAAGAGCGCTATACTGATCAGCTAATTGAGTTCCTAATGTTTCAAATTGCGACAAATCTTCATCTGTCCACCAGTTATTTAAGTTACCATCTTTATCATAACGTGATCCTGAATCATCAAAACTATGAGAAATTTCATGACCAATTACAGCGCCAATTCCACCGTAATTTACAGCGTCATCCGCTTTGTAGTTATAAAATGGTGGCTGTAAAATAGCCGCTGGAAATACGATTTCGTTAAAAGAAGGATTAAAATAAGCATTCACAATTTGTGGTGCCATATACCATTCGCTCTTATCAACTGGTTTTCCTAATTTATCAATATCCTTTCGGAAATTCCATGCACGTGCATTGAATGAATTCTGTAAATATGATCCGCCGTTTTCAACACTTGCAATTTCTAATGTTCCATAGTCTTTCCAAGTATCTGGATAAGCAATTTTGATATTAGTTGCTTTCAATTTTTCAATCGCTTTCTGCTTCGTTTCTGGACTCATCCATTCTAAATTAGAAATACGCTGTTCAAAAGCTAAAATAACATTCTTAATCATTTTTTCAGCTTTCGCTTTTGCTTCTGGTGGGAACATTTTATCTACATATAATTTCCCTAAAGCTTCACCAACAGTCCCATTTAAGGTTCCTAACGCATTTTCGTTACGAGGACGTTGCTTTTTAGCGCCGTTTAATTCACGACCGTAAAACTCCCAGCTAGCGTCTTCTAATTCTGTGCTTAATTTGCTTGCAGAACCGTTAAAGGCATTCCAACGTAAATACGCTTTCCAATCGTCCACATTATTTTTAGATAAAACCTCTTGTAAACGATTAAAGTAATTTAAATCGCCAATAATAACCGTATCGATTTCTTTAACACCAATTCCGTTTAAGAAGTTTTTCCAATTAACAGCTGGAACCATTTTTTGAACCTGCTCTATTGATCTTGGATTGTAACGTTTTCTAGCATCACGCCTATCCACTTTATCCATTTTAGCTTCAGCTAAACGGGTTTCAAAAGCTAAAATTTGTTTTGCTTCTGCACTTGCATCTGCTTCAGTTTCACCTAAAAATTGTAGCATTTTAGTAATATGAGCCACATACTTTTCACGTTTTTCTTTAGAATCTGCATCGTTTTTAACATAGTAATCACGATCTGGTAAACCTGTGCTACCACCACCTAAATAACCTACATTCTTGTTGCTATCTTTAGGATCTGAACTAACACCAAAACCATAAAGACCTCCACCTCCAAGTGGCTCCATTTCTATCATGTAAGCTTGTAAATCATTGATGTTTTTAATCGCTTCAATTTTAGCTAAATACGGTTTCAATGGCTCTAAACCTTGCTTGTTTCTACCAACTGTATCCATGATAGTTTGGTATAGAAAAACTGCTTTCTCCTGGTCTGAACCTGGTAAAACTTGAATTTTCTCCATATCCTTGTTATCAGACATAGCTGCTTCTAAAATACTCAAGGCATCCGCATCTGTTTTTTTACGAAGCTCATTGAAACTTCCCCAAACAGATTGGTCATCAGGAATATCCGTTGTTTTTAACCAAGTACCATTAACATAATTAAAGAAATCATCATTCGGATTTACTTCGGTGTCCATATACTCCAAATTAATTCCTGGAACGCCTGGATCTTCCACAAGCGCAATTTCTTCTTTAGCCTCATTCTTACAAGCCATTAAGCCCATAAAGGCGGCTGCACTAAGTAATGTTGCTTTTTTAAAGTTTGAATTCATAAGTTTTGTGTTTATTTTAATGGTACAATTTACCACTATTTGATTTTTGTTAATTGAAACGAAGATATATTAACAAAATATTAAGAAAAAACCCACAATATTAGGGCTTTATAATTTGTTGAGATTCCTTTTCTACTTGTTTATTCATTTGAAGGTTTAAATTTGAAAAAGCCACTAACAGCTCTTTAACGGATTCTAAAACAACCTCCTTTTCTGGATTTGATAAATTTACAGCACTTTCTAATTTAAAAACTTTCGTTTCCACGGCCACAACACGGGCTATTATTAAAGGCGTTTTTAGCGTTTCTGGAATGGTGGATTTCAACTCGAAATTTAAAGTAGATACAATTTGTTTATTGTCCTTAAAAAAGGATAAATTTCCTGCTTTAATATCTAAAATCACAGATTGCAATTCATTGTATTTCGCCCAACCTGTAATCATGTTTTCCACTTTGGGGTCGGCAATAAAATCGGCGTACTTAATAGAAGCCAAATCCTCTTTAGTTATTAACTCGCTGATGGCATTGTCTGCGGGTAAAGTCTGAATTTCACTTTCGGTGTCTTTGCAAGAAAACAGACATAAAACGAATAGTAAGCAAATGTATTTCATATTTTTTCTAACTGGAATTACAAATATATTGTATTCGTGGGTTTTAGCTTTCAATTATAATAATACTTTATTTTCTGCACATTATTTTAAGTTAAATTTACCATTTCATCTGTAAATTCTTGTTATTTTTGAATGATTTTTAAAATACCCGAACATGAAATCTAAAATTTTAATCATTGGCGCCTGTGGACAAATTGGTTCCGAATTAACCTATAAATTACGTGAAATTCACGGTGATGATCAAGTTATTGCCAGTGATATTAGCTACGGAAATTTAGATATTGTTAATTCAGGTATTTTTGAGATTTTAGATGCTCAAGATTCTACGAGCGTTAAAGTGTGCATTGAAAAATACAAAATAAACACGGTTTACCTTATGGCAGCCATGTTAAGTGCTACAGGTGAAAAATTCCCAATGAAAGCTTGGGATTTAAACATGAGCACGCTTTTCAATGTTTTAGATTTAGCTAAAAACGGACAAATTAAAAAAATATTTTGGCCTTCTAGTATTGCCGTTTTTGGACCTACGACGCCGAAAGAAGATACACCACAATACACCATCATGGAACCATCAACGGTTTACGGAATTACCAAACAAGTTGGTGAACGTTGGTGCGAATATTATTTTAATAAATACGGTGTTGATGTAAGAAGTATCCGTTATCCAGGTATTATTAGCTGGAAAACTTTGCCTGGTGGTGGAACTACAGATTATGCTGTAGATATTTACCATAAAGCACTTGCTGATAATCATTACGATTGTTTCCTGTCTGAAGAAACCGCCCTACCCATGATGTATATGGAAGATGCTATTAATGCAACCGTTCAAATTATGGAAGCACCAGCAGAATCTATAAAAATTCGCTCTTCTTATAATCTATCCGCCATAAGCTTTACACCTAAAGATGTGGTAACGTCTATTAAAAAGCATTTAAAAGATTTCACTATAGAATACAATCCAGATTTCCGTCAGGAAATTGCCGATTCTTGGCCAAGCAGTATTGACGATAGCGATGCGCGTAAAGATTGGAACTGGAAACATACCTATTCTCTAGATGATATTACAAAAGATATGCTAACGAATTTGAAAGAGAAAGCTGCTAAATAGTCAGTTTTAGCTTTTTACATTATTAAGATATATTTTAATACAAAAGAGTAAGTTCCATTTGAACCTACTCTTTTTTTATTTACCTAATTACCAATCGAATACAAGAACGTTTCGGAGTTTATCTGCTGATACTCTATAAAAAGTAAGCTGAATATATATATTTGCATTAATAACTTTAAAAAACCTACTTTTGAAAACTAGCTTTCTATTATTTATCGGACTTTTATTATCAAACCTATCTTCTGCCCAAGTAAGTATTGGCAGCAGCGTGTCACCAACCAACTTATATGTTTCAAAAATTAAGGAAGCTGAATTTGATTATTTAAAAACCACGAAAACTTATTTTATAGTCCCAAATGAATTGGATTTTGAGAAAACTAAAAATCTAATTTCAGACATCTGGACATTCAACGATATTGAATTTGTAGCGCAAGAAAATTATATTGAAGATGACTATGTTTTAGAAAATAACACAATTATAAGAATACATGATGAAAATTATGCTTTAGTTAAAAGGCAATTAGGCAAAAATGACAAAACCGTAGGAATGTGGTTTGTAAAAAAGTTTGAATTAATATCTTATCCAAGTGTGAAAATCAATAAAAAAGGGGAAAAAAATCTAGAAATTTATGAGTTTGCTGATGTATTTTTCACACAAAGTATTCTAAATAGGTTTCAAAATAGTCCGCATTATAGAGAGAAAAAAGCTAAAGAGATTAGTGATGAACCTGACTATTATAATTTCGATTACGGATATATCAAAAATTATTTTCAAACTCTAAACGACAAATTAAATAAAAAAGAAATGTTGAACGTTCGTGATGGCATTGTAAACACTAAGAAATTAAAAACATTAAAGGAGCAAACCTTATTTATTCCAGACTGGACGTTAAAATCAACAAATGCTTTTACCGGCGCTTTAAGCAAGATTCAGGAACCGGAAGAGTTATTTGAAAAATATGAATTTCCTTACGAAATGATTTCGCACCAAGCTTTGAATGATAAAATATTAAGTGGTGAAAAGTTCTACTATTTGATGCATAGTCAATTTAATGAATACAAATTGCTATCCATAATTGACAGCGTTACTGGTGAAATCATTTATTTGGTTGAGAACAAAGGCTACAACATTAAAAGTGGTGACTTAAAGGACATTAACAAAGAAATAGAATAATTAGAAATTATTATCGGTAGAAAAAGCGCTTCTAAACTGAAGCGCTTTTTTCTTTTTCCATATTAATCAAATGCGCCAACGTTTTCACAATACGTTTGTGTTTAGTAACAAACGGATTGGTTTCATCCCAAACATAACCCGCTAAAACAGCACAAATTTGGCGTTTTACTTCAGGGTTTTCGGGTCTGTGAAAAAACAAAGTTTGTAAATTTCCGGTGTACCATTCTTTTACATACGTAGCAAAAACATCAACACCTGCTTTTATATAATTGGAATAATCTTCTTCCCAATCTACAGTTTCGCCCTGTAATTCTTTGGTAATTAACTTCGCCGATATCAAAGCAGATTCTGTTGCAAAAGTGACACCTGATGAAAAAACAGGATCCAGAAATTCCGCACTATTACCGGTTAAGGCAAAGCCTTTTCCATAAAATTTGGTCACGGCTTTAGAGTAATTCCGAATACTTTTTGGTTCAAATAACAAAGGTGCATCTTTAAAACGCTCGTAATAATAATCCGAATGTTTAAGCATGTTTTTTAAACGCTCGGACGTTTCACCTTCAAAAGAATCTATAAATTCATTTTTTCCTACAAAACCTAAACTGGTATTACCGTTTGAAAAAGGAATTACCCAAAACCAGGTATCTTTATCTAAAACATCAAAAGTAATCATCGTGCCTTCTTCGCCTGTAGGTCTGTGAATGTCTTCAACATGACCAAAAATTGATGAATGTTCAGGAATGGTTGATGGTTTATCTAAATTTAATAAACGTGGTAAAACACGGCCATAACCACTAGAATCGATTATAAATTTAGCTTCCACTTTATAGGGATTACCTTGGGCATCATTAATAGTTGTGGTAGAAATTCCAGCATCGTCAAATTGTACATCAATAACTTCGTGTTCAAAAGAAAGATCGACACCCATTTTTTGAATTTCCTTTGCTAAAATAGTATCAAAGTCGGCACGTGGCACTTGCCAAGTCCAATCCCAACCTTTGGTATGTTTATCGCTAAAATCAAAATTACAAACCACATCATCCCGCAAAAATCGGGCGCCATTTTTTACTTCAAAATTAGCAGCCTTTAAAGCGTCTAATAAACCTACTTCTTCAAAATGTTGCATACATCTTGGCAAGAGGCTTTCACCTATTACAAATCTTGGAAACGTATTTTTCTCAACTACTTTAACTTGCAAACCTTGCTGATGTAAATAAGCGGAAGCGACACAACCCGATGGCCCAGCCCCTATAACTAAAACATCTACTTTTATATCAGTTGTTTCCATAGTAGTATAAATTCATTTATTATTTTAAATTTGCAATCCAAAATAACTACTTTAGTATGAGTTATTCACACAAATTTATTGAAAATAAACATAAAATCATAGATGCTTAAATTTAACGGAGAATTAGGAATAGACGATTTTTATAAAGTGATTTTTAAAAATGAACCTATTCAAATAGAGAACGCCGTTTTGGAAACCGTAGAAAATAGTTTTAATTTTTTAAAAGAGTTTTCTGAAAACAAAGTCATCTATGGCGTCAATACAGGCTTTGGACCTATGGCGCAATACAAAATTGAAGATTCAGAACGCATTCAATTACAATATAATTTAATAAGAAGTCATGCTTCTGGAACCGGACAACCGCTTGCCCCAATGTACGTAAAAGCAGCCATGCTGGCGCGTTTGAATACTTTGTCATTAGGACATTCTGGCGTTCATGTTTCCGTAATTCATTTAATGACAGAGCTTATTAACCGAAACATTACACCTTTAATTTATGAACACGGCGGGGTTGGTGCTAGTGGCGATTTAGTGCAATTAGCACATTTAGCTTTGGTATTAATTGGTGAAGGTGAAGTATTTTATAAAGGTGAACGTAAAAAGACGGAAGACGTATTTAAAATTGAAAAATTAAAACCTATTTCTGTAGAATTGCGCGAAGGTTTAGCCCTCATGAATGGCACCTCTGTAATGACCGGTATTGGCATTGTAAACACCTTATATTCCCGCCAGTTATTAGGTTGGATGACAAGTTGCTCTGCCGCTATAAACGAAATAGTAAAAGCATATGATGATCATTTATCTTATGAATTAAATCATTCAAAAAAACACATTGGTCAACGCCAAATTGCGGAAAGCATGCGCGATCATTTAGAAGACAGCAAACTAACGCGAAAAAGAGAGCATCATTTATATAGTAAAAATGAAGATGTTTCTGTTTTTAAAGAAAAAGTACAAGAATATTATTCCTTACGCTGTGTGCCGCAAATTTTAGGTCCCGTTTTAGACACGCTAAATTCGGTAGAAAATATTTTAATTGAAGAAGTAAATTCTGCAAACGACAATCCTATTGTTGACGTTGCCAACAAACATGTTTACCACGGTGGAAATTTTCATGGTGATTATGTGTCTTTAGAAATGGATAAGTTAAAAATTGTAGTCGCAAAAATGAGCATGCTATCTGAGCGCCAATTAAATTACCTTTTAAACGCGCGACTTAACGAAATGCTTCCGCCTTTTGTTAATTTAGGAAAGCTGGGATTAAATTTTGGGATGCAAGGTGTCCAATTTACAGCAACCTCAACTACTGCCGAAAATCAGATGCTGTCTAACCCTATGTACGTTCATAGCATCCCAAATAATAACGACAATCAGGATATTGTTAGTATGGGAACGAATTCCGCTTTAATAGCCAAAAAAGTTATTGAAAATTCGTTTGAGGTGGTGGCAATTGAAATGATTACTATTATACAAGCCATTGAGTATTTGGAAGTTCAGGACCAAATTTCTTCAAAAACTAAAAAGATGTATGAGGCTATTCGTAAATTAGTTCCTATATTTAAAGAAGACGTTATTATGTATCCTTATGTTAACCTTGTTAAAGATTATATCATTAATAATAAAACATAGAAACAATCTTTTATTATGAATCGAGCATGTTAGACGCGTTATTATCTAATATTAAAGATAAATAGCGAACAGCATGTGACATTTAAAAATCATTAAAAATAAACACATGAAAACAGCAGCAATCTTCTTTATCCTCGTCTTTTTCAGTATCAATATGTCCGCGCAAGAATTGGCTTTAGCTAATGCAAAAGGCGAATTTGGATATATTACAAAAACCGGTAAATGGCAAATTAAGCCTCAATTTAAAGTGGCTAAAAGTTTTTCAGATGATGTGGCTGAAGCAAGCATCGACAATAAAAATTGGGGATTTATAAACCGAAAAGGAGAATGGGTTATCGAGCCTCAATTTGAAAAAACAAAAGCGTTCAACTCGGGTATTGCCGTGGTTTTAAAAGATAAAAATTGGATTTATATCAACAAGAAAGGCGAACAGGTTTTAAAAGATCTTATTACAGATAAAATGTACGATTTTGAAAATGGCTATGCTATCTTCAGAAAAGATTCGGGTGTTGGTTTTATAAATACTAAAGGTGAAGTTGTTGTAGAACCAAAATTCACAAAAGTTTTTGCTTTTGAAAACGGTTCGGCTAAAGTATTGGAAAATGAAAAATGGGGTCTTGTTGATGCCAAAGGAAATTATTTAGTAAAAACAGAATATGATGGTGTTAGTAATGATTATAATGGTCATATTATAGCTAATATTGGAGATCGTCATGGACTTATAATTAATGGCGAGTTTAAAGAAGTTGTAGGTGCTGAAAAAATTTGGGATTTCTCGGAAAATTCTGAAAATACCTACGCTAAAAAAGATGGTAAACTAGGATTTATAAACACAAAAGGTGAGTGGATTATTGAACCAACTTATGATAAAGCGCGTGCTTTTAATAATGGTTTAGCACCCGTATATAAAGATAAACAATGGGGTTATATTAATACCTCTGGTGAGGTTGTTATTCCATTTCAATATAGAGATGCTGAAACTTTTAGTAACGGTGGATTAGCACCTGTAAAGCTTTCAAAAGAATGGGGTTTTATAAATACCAAAGGCGAATTAGTTATTGAAGATCAATATGAAATTACGGCAGGTGGTTTTTCAATATTTCAAAAAAACAATCCAAAAGGCTTTATTGACGGGCTTGCTCGTGTTAAAAAGAAAAAGTCTTGGACTTATATTACCGCAAAAGGTGAACCACTTAATAATTTGTGGTTTGAAAATTTAGAATTATTCAATTAGTAAAAACACGCTAATTGTAATATCCAAAAACATACACTTACATGAAATGTGCTTTAGTAACCGGTGGATCTAGAGGAATAGGCAAAGCAATTTGCAAACAATTAGCTCAAGATTTTGACTACCATATTTTAATAAATTACAATAGTAATGAAGCTGCGGCTTTAGAAACCAAAAAGGACGTAGAGGCTTTTGGAAAAACAGCAGAAATAATTCAATTTGATGTAGCGGATGCGCATCAAGTAAAATCGACTTTAGATGCTTGGCAAGAGCAAAATAAAGAGGCTCTTATTGAGGTAATTGTTAATAATGCTGGCATAACCAAAGATGGATTATTTATGTGGATGCCTGCCAAAGATTGGCAAGATGTTATAAATACATCTTTGCATGGTTTTTACAACGTGACCAACCATCTTATTCAAAAAATGCTGCGCAATCGTTATGGCCGCATTATAAATGTGGCATCGGTTTCAGGTGTTAAAGGTACTGCCGGACAGACTAATTATTCTGCTGCAAAAGGTGCTTTGGTAGCTGCTACAAAAGCTTTGGCTCAAGAAGTTGCCAAACGAAATATAACAGTCAACGCTGTTGCTCCTGGTTTTATAAAATCGGATATGACAGCCAACTTGGATGAAAAAGAATTAAAAAATATGATTCCGGTAAACCGTTTCGGTGAGCCAGAAGAAGTTGCTTATGCCGTATCATTTTTAGCTTCAAAAAAAGCATCATATATTACTGGCGAAGTCATAAATATAAATGGGGGAATTTACTCATAAACGTTTTATAAAATGAGGAGAGTGGTGATTACGGGAATGGGTATCTATTCGTGCATAGGAGAAAATTTAGAGACTGTAAAACAATCATTATACAATGGCGATTCTGGCATTATAGTAGATGAAGAACGTAAAGCTTTTGGTTACCGTTCGCCATTAACAGGAATGGTAAAACATCCTAATTTAAAAAATCTATTATCACGCAGACAACGTATAAGTTTGGGTGAAGAAGGCGAATATGCTTATGTAGCAACGCTTGAAGCTTTAGAAAGCGCTAAAATAAATCCCGATTTTTTTGATGATCATGAAGTGGGTATTTTATACGGAAATGATAGTACAGCCAAGTCTATTGTAGATTCTGTTGATAAAATTCGTGAAAAAAAAGATACCACTTTAGTGGGTTCTGGCGCTATTTTCCAAGCTATGAATTCATCGGTTACCATGAATCTATCGACTATTTTTAAATTAAGAGGTATTAATTTCACGGTTAGTGCCGCTTGTGCAAGTGGCTCTCATTCTATTGGAATGGCCTACCAACTTATTAAAAGTGGTCTTCAAGATTATATTATTTGTGGTGGTGCTCAAGAAATAAATGCAATAGCCATGGGAAGTTTTGATGGTTTAGGCGTTTTTTCTGTGAATGAGAATCCAAAACAAGCATCGCGACCATTCGATAAAAACCGGGATGGTCTGGTACCAAGTGGCGGTGCAGCAACCTTGTTTTTAGAAACCTACGAATCGGCTATTAAACGCGGCGCAAAAATTTATGGTGAAGTAATTGGTTATGGATTTTCCTCTAACGGTGATCATATTTCAACGCCTAATGTGGATGGTCCAGCACGTGCTATGAAAATGGCTATTAAACAAGCTAAAATTAAAGCATCCGATATTGAATATGTTAATGCCCATGCTACATCAACTCCTGTTGGCGACACCAATGAAGCATTAGCTATTTTAGAAGTTTTTGGTGAAAAAGGACCTTATGTTAGTTCTACTAAATCCATGACGGGTCACGAATGTTGGATGGCTGGAGCTAGTGAAGTTTTGTATTCTATTTTAATGATGCAAAATGATTTTATTGCACCTAATATTAATCTAGAAGAACCCGATGAAGCCGCAAGTAAATTAAATTTAGTTAACAAAACGTTAACTAAAAAATTTGATGTATTTTTGTCCAATTCGTTTGGATTTGGCGGAACAAATTCAGCTTTAATTATAAAAAAAATAACGTTGTAGAAATGACGAAAGAGGTTATTATTGAAAAAATAAACGACTTTCTTATTGATGAGTTTGAAGTAGAAAGTGATGATATTTCTCCAGAAGCAAACCTTAAGAACACGTTGGAGCTTGACAGCCTAGATTTTGTAGATCTAGTAGTTGCTGTTGAATCTAATTTTGGTGTTAAATTATTAGGTGAAGACTTTGTAAACGTCTTAACACTTCAAGATTTCTATAATCTTATTGAGCGAAAGTTAAGTTAAACAGACCGCATTTTTATGGCTACAGAATGGCATGGGAAATCAAGAGGAACCGTTCTTGGATATAAAATATTTGTCTTCTCCATGAAGCATTTAGGAATGAGCGCTGCCTATTTCGTTTTATACTTTGTGGCTGCTTATTTCTGTATCTTTGCCAAAGACAGTTCCAAAGCCATTTATTATTATTTCAATAAGCGTTTAAACTACTCTTCGTTCAAAAGTTATCTAAGCATATACAAAAGCTATTATGTTTTTGGACAAACCCTTCTAGATAAAATTGCCATCTCTTCTAATTTAAGTGATAAATTCACCTATGAATTTGATGGTGGCGAAACCATTACAGAAACACTTAATGAAAAGAAAGGTGGTATTTTAATTAGTGGTCATGTTGGCAATTTTGAAATTTCAGAATATTTCTTTAATCAACTTACAGATAGAGCTTCCATTAGCTTATTAACAACGGATGTTGAACATACAGCCATCAAGAATTATTTAGAGACTGTTCGGAAAAAATCCAATGTTAAGCTGATTATTATTCGAGAAGATTTTTCGCATATTTTTGAAGTAAATTCGGCTTTAGCACGAAATGAAATTGTTTGTATAACAGGTGATAGGTATACCAAAGACACCAAATTCTTAACAGAAACCTTATTAGGTGAAACGGCTAAATTTCCAGCAGGTCCTTTTATGCTGGCTTCCCGATTGGATGTGCCGGTTTTATTTGTTTATGTGATGAAAGAAACTAAAAAACATTATCATCTATATGCCAGACGGTCGCAATCTAAACATCGTGATGCACAAGGTATTTTAAAGGAGTTTACTGAAAGTGTTACGTGGATGCTTCAATTATATCCACTACAATGGTTTAACTATTTCAATTTTTGGGATTCAAAAAACGGATAAAATGAAACAGGTATTAGTTATATATTATTCGCAATCTGGCCAATTAACAGAGATTTTAAACAATGTTGTTTCTACTCTGATAAACGATCAAATCGCTATCACATATTTAAACATAGAAATGGAGGAGCCTTTTCCTTTTCCATGGAAAAATAAGGAAGAATTTTTTGGCGTGTTTCCTGAAACGTTTCGTCAAGAGCCACGAAAAATCAAAGCCATTTCTGATGAAATTTTAAATAAAAAATACGATTTAATACTTTTTGGATATTCGGTTTGGTATTTAACAGCATCCTTACCAACCACGTCATTTTTGGCAACACCCGAAGCAAAAAAGCTTCTAGAAAATACGCCAGTTATTACTATTATTGGTTGCAGAAATATGTGGATAATGGCCCAAGAAAAACTAAAGCACAAACTTAAAAATCTGAATGCGAATTTAGTGGGAAACATTGTTTTGGTAGACAGAAACATCAATCATGTTAGTGTTATAACAATTGTTCATTGGATGTTCACGGGTTTGAAAGCACGCTTTTTAGGAATTTTCCCAAAACCAGGTGTATCACAAGAAGATATAGATGAAGCTTCCAAATTTGGAACCGTCATTTCAAAACATCTGATTCAAAATGATTTCAAAACCTTACAGGCCGATTTAGTGGCTGCAAACGCTGTTATGGTGAAATCATTTTTAGTCACCGTTGATAAGCGGGCCAACTTGCTATTTACCAAATGGTCTACGTTTATCACCAATAAAAGTGAGAAAAACACAGCCAAGAGACGCAGCTTAATAAAAATGTTCAACTATTATTTAGTTACGGCCATTTGGGTACTGTCACCTATAGTATTTATCTTATTTTTAGTGACTTATTTGCCATTTTATGGTCGAATAAAAAAAGAAAAAGTATATTACAAGTCCGTTTTATTAAAACAGAAGGAAATTTAAAATGAAGGAAGTTTATATTACAAAAATATCAAAGTTTTTACCAAATCGTCCTATTAGTAATGACGAAATGGAAGCGAAATTAGGCGTTATTAACGGCAAAGCGTCTAAAGGACGCGGCATCGTTTTGCGTAATAATAAAATTACAACACGTTATTATGCTTTAGATGAAGAAGGAAATGTAACACACAACAATGCCCAGTTAACTAAAGAGGCTGTTGTAAATTTATTGGACGACAACTTTACGGCTTCAGATATTGAGCTGTTATCCTGTGGAACTACCAGCCCAGACCAAATATTACCATCTCATGCGGCCATGGTTCATGGTCTTTTAGAGGGTGATAATTTAGAAATAAACACCGCTTCTGGTGCTTGTTGCTCTGGAATGAATGCCTTAAAATATGGCTATATGTCCATAAAATCAGGGCAAACTAAAAATGCCGTAACTACAGGATCTGAACGTTTATCATCTTGGATGAAAGGCCATATTTTTGAAGATGAAGTGAAATCACTTAAAGCTCTAGAAGAAAGTCCAATCTTGGCTTTTAATAAGGACTTTTTACGTTGGATGCTTTCAGATGGCGCTGGTGCTTTTCTTTTAGAAGATAAACCAAATGGTGATTTACCACTACGTATTGAATGGATGGAAGGCTTCTCCTATGCTCACGAATTAGAAACCTGCATGTATGCTGGTGCTGACAAGTTAGAAGATGGTTTTTTAAAACCATGGAGTGAATATACAACCAACGAATGGAGTGAGAAATCGCTCTTCGCTTTAAAACAAGATGTTAAATTATTAAGTGCTAACATTCTTAAAAAAGGAGTAGACAGTTTAATGAAAGCCATGAACAAGAACGGTTTAAAACCAAGTGATGTAGATTATTATTTACCTCATATTTCTTCGGACTATTTTAAAGACAGACTCTATCAAGAAATGGTAGAAAACGATTTTGAAATTCCTTGGGAAAAATGGTTTATGAATTTAAGTCATGTCGGAAACGTTGGTTCAGCATCTATTTACTTAATGGTTGAAGAATTAGCCAAATCTGGAAAATTAAAAAAAGGTGATAAAATATTATTATCAGTTCCAGAAAGCGCGCGTTTTTCATACGCATATTCACTTTTAACTGTTTGCTAAAAAATGACCGCATCAGTACTACCTATATGGGATATCAGACATTTAATTCCGCAGAAAACGCCCTTTGTTATGGTAGATTCTTTATTGGAATTTTCTGAACAACATTTGGTATCTAATTTCACAATTGCTGCTACCAATATTTTTGTTGAAAATGGCCAATTATCCGAGCCTGGACTTATTGAAAATATGGCACAATCTGTAGCATTACATACCGGTTACGTTTATCATTTAAAAAACGAACCTGCACCTACAGGATATATAGGTGCTATAAAATCTATTACCATTGAAAAATTGCCAAAATTAAATGAAAACATTTCAACCAAAGTTCAAATCCTTCATGAATTCATGGGAATTACTATGGTAGAAATCCAAGTTTTTAATGAAGCACAAGAAGAAATTGCCAAAGGTGAAATGAAAACTGTTATTGCTAGCTAATGGATTTTAGTTACCTCGATATCGCTAAATTT
Source organism: Bizionia myxarmorum (assembly GCF_008086205.1). Taxonomy (GTDB): domain Bacteria; phylum Bacteroidota; class Bacteroidia; order Flavobacteriales; family Flavobacteriaceae; genus Algorimicrobium; species Algorimicrobium myxarmorum. Next base: position 450,295 of record NZ_VSKK01000001.1, read on the forward strand.
TTACCACATCGGCCACCATTTTTAATGGTAGATGAAGTACTAGATATTGGGAATTCGCATGTATCAACAGCCTTTACCATAAAACCGGATTGTATTTTTAATGAAAATGGTTTCTTTAATGAAGCTGGACTTGTTGAAAATGCCGCCCAAACCTGTTCTTCAATTGTTGGCAAAAGTTTTTTCAATGAAAATGATTTAGAAGGCCAAGGCACCAAACTCATTGGTTTTATTAGTGGTATAAAAAAAGTAATCATTAAAGAATGTCCTAAAGTTGGAAGTAAAATAGTTACAAATGCTGTTTTAAAAACCCGTTTTGATACGGATGATTATAGCGTTTGCACCTTAAGTTGCACAACCACGTTTCAACATATAGAATTACTATCTTGTGAACTAAATTTAGTGATCCAAGAACTGAAATAATCAGCATGAAAAAAGAGGAGGTTCCACAAGATAAAAGCAATTTAGAAACTGCTAAACTCAAAGAGTTGTGCTATGCGGTTGATGAAGACGGGAATTACATAACCGTAAATAGTTCTGGCTGGGATCCAAAAACGATTGCTTTAAGCCAAGCTATTGAAGAAATTAACGAACGTGTGGCAGAAGCGAAAAGTAGGGTTTTAAATAATGAAACAAGCCCTATTGAATATTATATGGAATTCCATAAAATGGATCTTTCTATTCTAGCTTCCTATGTTGGTATGTGGACTTGGCTTGTTAAACGCCATTTTAAGCCACAAATATTCAAAAAACTTTCAGAAAGAAAACTTCAAAATTACGCCGATATATTTGACGTGACTTTAGACCAATTAAAAGATATTACCAAACATGGAAATTAATTTTACGCATCATCAAACCGCACATTGTGAAAACGGTGTAATTTCCAATTTAATGAAGCATCATGGCTTTGAAATTAGCGAACCTATGGCTTTTGGTATTGGTTCTGGTTTGCTATTCTGCTATATTCCGTTTTTAAAAGTAAACCACGCACCCGCCTTAACTTACAGAGCCATGCCTGGTTTTATATTTAAACGATTCGCCAAACGCGTTGGAATTCAAATTAAACGAGAAAAGTTTAAAAATCCGGAAGATGCCAAAGCACGTTTAGATGCTAATTTGGAAAACAATAATCCAGTAGGTTTGCAAGTTGGCGTTTATAATTTAACGTATTTTCCAGATGAATATCGCTTTCATTTTAACGCACATAATCTTATCGTTTACGGGAAACAAAATGGCACCTATTTAATTAGTGATCCCGTTATGGAAACCGTAACGACGTTAACAGCTAAAGATTTAGAAAAAGTGCGTTTCGCCAAAGGTCCGTTTGCACCTAAAGGTCATGTTTATTATCCTGTTTCTTTTCCTGAAAACTTAGACCTGGAAAAAGCTATAATTAAAGGCATTAAACATACCTGTCGGGATATGCTAGCACCAATGCCTGTTTTAGGCGTAAAAGGAATTCGTTATGTGGCCAAATTAATTAGAAAATGGCCTAAAAAAAATGGCGTTAAAAAAGCCAATCATTATCTGGGACAAGTGGTTAGAATGCAAGAAGAAATTGGAACAGGTGGCGGCGGATTCCGCTACATTTTCGCAGCGTTCTTGCAAGAATCAAGTGGCATTCTTAAAAATCCAAAATTGGCCGAGTTATCTAAAGAAATGACCGTTATTGGCGATTTATGGCGTGATTTTGCTTTGGAAGCGTCTCGTATTTATAAAAACAGAAGTGCTCAAGAAGATGCTTATAATAAAGTAGCTAGTCAATTAGAAATTATTGCGGATGAAGAAGAAGCTTTCTTCAAAAAATTAAAAAATGCCATCAAATAAATGATAGATATTCAGCAAATATCAAAAAAGTATAAAGGTGCCGATAATTTTTCGGTGTCCAACTTCAACCTGACTATTGCTGATCAAGAAATTTTCGGTTTACTAGGTCCAAATGGCGCTGGAAAAACCACCATAATTTCTATTTTATGCTCATTAATTAAACCAACTTCGGGTAGTTTTTCCATTGCCGGATTAACCTATCAAAAAAACAAAAATGAGCTCAAACAATTAATTGGTATTGTGCCACAAGAATATGCTTTGTATCCAACTTTAACTGCTTTTGAAAACCTTAAGTATTTTGGTAGTATGTATGGTTTGAACGGCAAATCATTGGATACAAAAATTAATACGGCTTTAGAACATTTGGGTTTATTAGCTTTCTCCCACAAAAAAATAGACACCTTTTCTGGAGGTATGAAACGTCGAATTAATTTAATTGCTAGTGTTTTGCACAATCCCAATGTTCTGTTTTTAGATGAACCTACTGTTGGTGTGGATATACAATCTAAAAACGTTATCATTGAGTATTTAAACGATCTGAACCAAAATGGAACGACTATTATTTACACGTCTCATCATTTAAATGAAGCGGAAAACTTTTGTAGTCGTGTGGCCATTATTGATCATGGAAAATTGGTGGTAGAGGGAAAACCTCAAGAATTAATTGAACAACATCTAGGTGCCCATAATTTGGAAGATGTATTTATAAATATAACCGGAAAAGCCTTACGTGATCATGCATAAACTTTGGGCTTCCACATATAAGGAATTTTTATTACTCACTAGAGATGTTGGTGGTATTGCTATACTTTTTGTGATGCCTTTGGTATTAATTGTTACCATTACGCTAATTCAAGACAGTACTTTTAAAACGATTACGGATAGCCAAATCCCTATTTTAGTAGTGGATAAAGACCAAGGTGATGTATCTAAAATAATTTTAGAAGGCTTGAAGGAATCTGGAACTTTTGAAGTAATTACAAAAACAGATGAAATTGCTGCTCGCGATTTAGTTTTCAAAGGAAAATACCAACTAGCCATTATTATTCCTGAAAATTTAACATCAAGCTTGGAGCAAAAAGTAAATCAAAATGTAGATGGCATCATTGCGAAATTTGGTTTAGAGGAAACTGAAGATCCACTTGTAAAACCAGAAGTATTAGGTAAAGAAGTTACCTTATATTTTGATCCAGCCACGCAACTGACTTTTAAAAGTGCGGTCAAGAATGGAATAGATAAAATGATTTCTAAAATTGAAACCCAGTCTATTTATAAGGCATTTCAAGCGCAAATTTCAGACGATCCAAGCGAAATCATTTTTGAAACGGATACGTTTATCACATTCAAAGAAGTTTTACCAACAGATAATGATAAAGAAATGATTCCGAATTCGGTGCAACACAATGTACCAGCTTGGACACTTTTCGCCATCTTTTTTATCATAGTGCCTTTATCTATTAATATTGTTAAAGAAAAAAGTCAAGGTACATTTGTTCGTTTACGCACCAATCCTGTTTCTTATGCCACGGTTTTAGGTGGAAAAACACTTGTTTATTTAGTGGTTTGCCTCATTCAGTTTGTACTGATGTTATCCATTGGTGTTTTCCTATTTCCAGCTATTGGTTTACCAACTTTAGATGTTTCAGGAAGAATGCCTTTATTATTCGTCGTTGCTACGTTTGCTGGATTAGCAGCTATTGGCTTGGGACTATTATTAGGAACCATTGCCAAAACCCAAGAACAGTCAGCTCCTTTTGGTGCCACTTTTGTAGTTATTTTGGCCGCCCTTGGTGGCGTATGGGTTCCTGTTTTTGTTATGCCTAAAGTCATGCAAGCCCTATCCCATATTTCACCAATGAATTGGGGCTTAAATGCTTTCTACGATGTATTTTTACGAAATGGGTCTTTCACCGATATTTTACCAGAAATCAGTTTGTTGTTTGCCTTTTTTATAACAACAACTTTAATAGCCATTATTTATAATGAGAAAAAGAATGCCGTCTAAACATAAAGAAATAGTTCATACTAGCGAAGTTCGGGTGCGTTTTGTTGAAACAGATCCGTTGGGAATTGTATGGCATGGCAATTATATTCAGTATTTTGAAGATGGCCGCGAAGCCTTTGGCCGCGAACATGGCATTTCTTATTTGGATCAAAAAGAATTCGGTTTTGCCACACCTATTGTAAAATCCAGTACAGATCATAAATTACCTTTACGATATGGCGATATAGCTACCGTAAAAACTATTTATATGGATAGTCCAGCTGCGAAAATGGTTTTTCGCTATGAAATTTATAACCAAAATAATGATCTAGTTTGCACAGGCGAAACCACACAAGTTTTTGTAGACAAAATTGGCGAAGGCGACTTATCACTCAACATTCCACCTTTCTTTAAAGCATGGAAACAAAACGTAGGTTTATTAGATGAGTAACGTGTTCGTTTCATATAACAATATTGTGTCTGCTTTGGGTTTTACCAGCCAAACTGTTGTGCAAAATATTCAAAATGAAAAATCAGGATTAGAACGTATTCACGACACCTCGGTTTTACCAGATCCTTTTTATTCGGCATTAATAGATTCTGAAATTTTAGAAAAAGAATTTCAAAAATTACAACCAAAACTAGCATTTACTCGGTTGGAAAAAATGATGTTGACGTCTCTGAATTTAGTTATTTCTGAATCTAAAATCGACATAAATGAACGTGTTGGTCTTATTATTTCAACCACAAAAGGGAATATTGACGCATTAGATTCTGGAAATCCATTTCCAGCAGAACGTTCTTATTTACACGCTTTAGGAAATACCATTCGTGATTTCTTCAATTTTAAAAATGATGCTATCATTGTATCCAATGCCTGCGTTTCTGGGATTTTAGCCGTTGCTATTGCCAAACGTTATATTTCACAAAACATCTACGACCATGTCTTTGTTGTTGGCGGTGATGTTATTAGTCAGTTTATTCTTTCGGGCTTTAATTCGTTTCAAGCTTTAAGTGATGAACCTTGCAAACCTTATGATGCTAACAGAACAGGTATTAATATTGGTGAAGTTGCAGCAGCCGTTTTAGTTACCAAAGACGTGAATTATTTGGCTTCGGAATCCGTTGAAATTTTAGGCGAAAGCTCTTGCAATGATGCCAATCATATTTCTGGACCTTCCCGAACAGGCGAAGGCTTATACCGGAGTATCGAATCCGCTTTAAAACAAGCAAAAGTAAAACCTTCGGAAATTGATTATATTTCAGCCCATGGAACAGCGACACCATTTAATGATGAAATGGAAGCTATAGCATTCAACAGATCTGGATTAGAACATGTTCCTCTTAATAGTTTAAAAGGATATTTAGGACATACACTTGGTGCTTCCGGATTATTAGAAACCATAGTTGGCATGCATAGTTTGCACAATAATACCTTATACGCTTCCAAAGGATTTGAAACACTTGGTGTATCACTACCTTTAAATATCATAAAAAGTACCAAAAAAAATAAATCATTACACAGGTTCCTGAAAACGGCATCTGGTTTTGGCGGCTGTAATACCGCCGTCATCTTTAAAAAATTATCCAATTAATTATGTCGAAAAAGTCTATCAGAGCCATTGATGCGGTTCAAGAAGCGGAAAAAATCGCATTTGCGCCATTTGTTTTTCAAGCCGTCGTAGCGATGCGAAAATTAGGCATTTTTGATCTTATTTTTCAGCAACGAAAAAGAGGTGGAATTTCATTAGAGAATATTTCGAAAGAATTAAAATTAAGTGCTTACGGCGTTGGCGTTCTACTAGAAATTGCTGAAAGTTATAATATTGTGGACAAAGATGAAAACAATCACTTTGAACTTACTACAACTGGATACTTTTTAGCTTTTGACAGAACCGTAGATGTGAATATTAATTTCACGCAAGAGGTTTGCTACAAAGGTTTATTTCATTTAACGGAAGCTATTGAAACTGGAAAACCCGCAGGATTAAAAGAACTTGGAAATTGGAAAACCATTTATGAAGGGCTTTCGGTTTTACCACCGGATATTCAAAAAGCGTGGTTTGAGTTTGATCATCACTATTCAGATGAGGTGTTTCAAGAAGCATTAGAATTTGTTTTTAGAAACAACCCTAAAACCATCTATGATGTGGGCGCCAATACGGGAAAATTCGCAATTAGCGGTAGTAAATATAGCGATTCCGTTTCCATTAAAATGGTTGATTTACCTGGGCAATTACAAATTGCAAAAAATAATGTGGCGGAAGCAGGATTTAAAGAACGGGTTTCACATTATGAAATAGATTGGCTTTCAGAAAATCCGCAATTACCAGTTGGAGCTAATGCCATTTGGATGAGTCAGTTTTTAGATTGCTTTTCCGAAGATGAAATTCTAGTTATTTTAAAAGCGTGTACGGCAGCATTAGAAGATGATGGCGAAGTTCTCATCATGGAAACATTTACAGATAGACAGCGTTTTGACAATGCTAAATTTATTTTAGAAGCCACATCACTTTACTTTACGGTTATGGCCAATGGAAATAGTAAAATGTATCCTTCTACCGTTTTAATGAAAATTATAGATAAAGCTGGATTAAAATTGATAGAAGATCGGGCTGTTGGCGAATATCATACCATTTTTGCCTGCAAGAAAAAATAATTATGACCTCTAATTATTACATAACGTCTTATTGCCAAATTAAAAATCAACAGATTTCGTTGAATGGAAATGTGGTGTTTCAAGATGAATCGGAAGTCTTTTCAGATTTTATAAAAAATGCTTACAAGGCTGAAGAAACCAAGTATCCAAAGTTTTTCAAAATGGATAATTTGAGTAAGTTAGCTTTTTTAGCGGCTGATATTCTTCTTAAAAACGAAAATTTAGATACTGAAATACAAAACAATATAGCAGTTGTTTTTTCTAATAATGCAGCCAGCTTAGATACAGATCGCATGCATCAAGAAGCCATTCAAGATAAAAGCAATTATTTCCCCAGTCCAGCCGTTTTTGTTTACACATTACCAAACATTTGCATTGGCGAGATAAGTATCCGATATAAACTGTTTTCCGAAAATAGTTTTTTTATATTTGAACGCTTTAATGCCGAGCATTTAGTCACTTACGCAACAAGCTTGTTGGATTCTGACAAAGCAAATCAGGTATTATGCGGTTGGGTGAATTTTGATAACAACCAGTATGAAGCATTTTTATATTTGGTATCAAAAAATGGAACGGCAGCACATACTAAAGAACATATAACAACCTTATACAATACATAACATGGAGGCACTAAAACTTGAGTTAAAAGAAAATATAATTGAGCAATTAAACCTTGAAGATATGACCATTGCTGATATTGGCGATGACGATATGCTTTTTGGTGACGGACTAGGATTGGATTCTATTGATGCTTTGGAGTTGATTGTCATGCTCGATAAAAACTATGGGATTAAATTAACGGACCCTAAAGAAGGACGTCATATTTTCGAGTCTGTTAACACTATGGCAACTTACATAACGGAGAATCGCTCTAAATAAAAAATTGCTACTTAAGCAGATTACACATATTTTATGAGTCAAGGTATTGCAATTACAGGAATGGGAATAATTTCGGCTATTGGAAACAATGTTGCTGAAAATTATAACGCCCTTATTTCTGAAAAGAAAGGTATTTCACGCGTTTCTAAAACTGCTACTATTCATAAAAATGATATTATGGTTGGTGAAATTGCATACACCAATCAGGAAATAGAAGCAATTTTAAATTTACCTCCAGAAAACAACTATTCTCGAACGGCTTTATTGGGCGCCATTGCTGCCAAAGAAGCTATTAGAAATGCGGGAGTTACAGATATAAAAGATTACAAAACAGGTTTAATTTCGGCTACTAGCGTGGGTGGAATGGATATGACTGAAAAATATTTCTATCAGTATTTAGAAGATAAAAGCACTCAAAAATATATCGAAGGCCATCATGCTGGCGATTCTACCCAGAAAATAGCCGAGCAATTAGGTATAGAAGAAAGTTTAGTTACTACCATCAGTACGGCTTGTTCATCGGCTGCTAACGCTATTATGCTTGGCGCACGATTGATTAAAGCAGGAAAATTAGATCGGGTTATTGTTGGTGGTGCAGATTGTATGTCCAAATTTACCATCAACGGTTTTAAAACGCTCATGATTTTATCGGATACCTATAACACACCTTTTGACAACGACCGTAAAGGTTTAAATTTAGGTGAAGCGGCTGCGTATTTAGTTTTGGAATCCGATGATATTGTAAGAGCAGAAAATAAAACGGTTTTGGCTTATGTAAAAGGCTATGGAAATGCGAATGATGCCTTCCACCAAACAGCCTCATCCGAAAATGGTGATGGTGCCACTTTGGCTATGGAAAAAGCACTACAAATAGCTAATTACAAACCAGAAGATATTGATTATATCAACGCGCATGGAACCGCAACTGGCAACAATGATTTATCTGAAGGTCGCGCCATTATGCGCGTATTTGGAGAAAATGTTCCAGAATTCAGCTCCACAAAAGCCTATACCGGACATACTTTAGCGGCTGCAGGCGCTATTGAAGCTGTGTATTCTATTTTAGCATTGCAACACAATGTTATTTTCCCCAATTTGAACTTTAAAACTCAAATGGCCGAATTTTCTATCACGCCTCAATTAACGCTTCAAGAAAAACCTCTAAAAACGGTCATGTCTAATTCCTTTGGATTTGGTGGCAATTGTTCAACCGTTATTTTTTCAAAAGAAGCCTAATGAAAAACGTCTATATAAATAGTGTTGGTTCCGTTTCAGCTCAAAAAACAACGCATGCTACCGATTTTTTAACGGATATTATTTCTTATAATGAAACCGTTATTCCGGCCATAGATCCGGTTTATAAAGATTTTATTCCGCCTGCTGCAGCCAGACGCATGGCAAAAGGAATTAAAATGAGTATTGTAGCATCCAAATTGGCATTGGAAAAAGCAGGATTGAATAATGTAGATGCCATTATAACGGGAACTGGGATGGGTTGCCTGCGTGATTCTGAAAAGTTTTTAAGCAGCATTATTGATAATGACGAAGCATATTTAACGCCTACACCTTTTATTCAATCTACGCACAATACTGTGGGCGGACAGATTGCATTGGAAATTCAATGTACAGGTTATAATTTCACCTATGTTCATGGTAGCAATTCTTTTGAATCTGCTTTACTAGACGCTAAATTACAATTAGAATTAAGTGAAGCTCAAAATATTTTAATTGGTGGGGTTGATGAAATTGGCGATTATACCATTTTATTGAACAAAACCATTAATCACATTAAAAAGGAGCCTGTAAAAAGTTCTGAAATAATAAATTCGCAAACCAAAGGTGCTGTTTTTGGAGAAGGCGCTAATTTTTTTGTTGTTTCCAATGAAAGCAATCATGCATCTTTGGCACGTATTGAAGCTTTAGAATTATATAATACCTTACCTATCCAATCCGTTGCCCAACGAGCCCGACAATTTTTAAAGGCTAATAATTTAAATACAGCAGACGTAGATGCATTAATTTTAGGTAATAATGGCGATGTTGAATTTGATATCTATTATGATGAATTAGCTTCTGGCGATTTTAAAAATGCGCAACAATTAGTTTATAAACCGTGGGTTGGCGAATTTCATACCGCTTCAGCATTTGGATTAGTTTTGGCGGCGATTATTTTAAAAACCCAGAAAGCACCTAGGGAGTTTCAGCTAAATTCTATTGTTTCTTCACATTTTAAAACCATACTTTTATACAATCAGTATCGTGGCGAAAATCATAGTTTTACCTTACTTCGGCAATGCTAAATTTTAAAACAGTAAACCTAATAGCACTTATTCTTTTTACGGCATTATTAATTCTCTTTATAATGCATGCCATAAGTATTTGGTGGTTTGTTTTACTCTTTTCAATTTGGTTTTCGTTAACGGCTTTAGGTTCCGCATTTGTTGGTTGGCGTTATCATATTCCTATTTTAAATTCGACTGAAAACGCCACCAAAAATCAAATTGCTCTTACTTTTGATGATGGTCCAAATCCCGATTTTACACCGCAAGTTTTAAAATTACTGAAGCTACATCAGGCCAAAGCTACATTTTTCTGCATTGGAAAACATATTGAAAATCATCCTGAATTATTCAATAAAATAATTGCAGATGGCCATACCATTGGAAATCATACCTATTCGCACCCTAATAATTTCGGGTTTTTAACTACCAAGAAAGTGCAATCAGAATTAGAACAAACCCGAAACATCATTAAAAAAGTGAGTGGATTAACTTCTAAACTCTATCGTCCTGCTTTTGGCGTTACTAACCCAAGAATTCGCCGGGCTGTTCAAAATTTGAATTTAACCACTATTGGTTGGAATAAGCGATCATTGGATACCACGAATAAAACAGAAAAAACCATTTTAAAACGGGTTACAAAAAATATAAAAACGGGTGATGTTATTCTGTTACATGATACTAGCGAAAAATCGGTTAGGGTTTTGGAACAGTTATTGCTAATTTTACGTAATAATAACATGAAATCTGTAACGATTGATACCTTATTTAAAATTCAAGCTTATGCGTAGTGTTACAATACTTTGTTTCTTTTTCGTCCTGAATTTACAGGCTCAAAAACCCATGAGTACTGATGAAGCAAATGCCTTAAAAAATTTGGTGAAGCAACAAGCTAAAACCACCAAAACTATTACAAGTGATTTTGTACAATACAAACACATGGATTTTTTATCTAATGATATTGTAACGAAAGGAAATTTACATTTTAAAGCGCCAAACCTTGTAAAATGGGCCTATTTAGAACCTTTCGTATATTCAGTTATCTTCAAAAACGACCAACTTTATATTAATGATGAAGGCAAGAAAAGCAATATTGATATGAGTTCAAGCAAGCTTTTTAAACAATTAAATGGCCTAATTATTAATAGTGTGAAAGGTGATATGTTTGACGCCGAAGAATTCACCATAGAATATTTCAAAATGGGTGGAAATAGCTTGGTATATTTTAAACCTAAAGAGAAAAAATCGGCAGCATTTATTGAAGCATTCCATTTAACATTTAATGCAAAAGGTGAAGTTGAAATAGTAAAAATGATAGAGCCTTCAGGCGATTACACTAAAATTGTTTTCAGTAATAAAGTTTTAAATAATCAGATTTCTGATGCGTTATTTAATAATTAGTTGTCTTCTGTTGGTTGTTAGTTGTGCTTCTTATACTAAAAAGCAGCAATTAGAAAATCAAATTTCGACAGAAAAAATCATTAAAAATCCCTATTTCTCGGATAAAAATCAAGATTACGTTTACAAGGCCAGTATTGAAGTTTATAGCAAGATTTTCGGTGGTTTATTAATTATTAAAAAGATAGATAAAGGGAATCATCGCGTCGTTTTCACTTCGGAAATGGGCAAAAAATTATTCGATTTCAGCATTACCGAAACCAATTTTAAAGTCAACTATATTTTAGATGAGCTCAATAAAAAATTACTTATTAATTTACTAAAAACCGATTTCAAAGCTTTAGTTCAAGAAGAAACAGCAATATTAAAAAGTTTTTCAAAAGAAAATAGTCAGGTATTTCAAACGCTTATTCTTGATAAAAAACACTATTATTACGCATCTAATCAGTTAGATAAAATAATTAGAACCGGACATAGAAAAGAGAAGGTTGAATTTTTGTTTTCGGATATTAATAATAATATTGCAAAAAGCATCATTATAGCTCACAGTAACATCAAATTACAAATCACGCTCAAATCAATAAATTAAAAATGAAAAATTATTATTTAGCTCTAATCTGTCTAGTTTTTGCTTCTACTACATTTGCACAAGTCAAAGTACGTCCAGGTATAAAAGCAGGTTTAAATTCGGCAACCATAACTAATATTGAAAATGCCACTCGGAAAATAGGTTTTCAAGGCGCCATATTTGTCAACATTCATTTCTCTAAAGTTTATGAACTTCAAGTTGAAGCTTCATATTCCAATCAAGGTTTTAAACGTGATAATTTTACCATAATTAACCCTAATGATGGTCAATTATTAGCTGTAAATGCTAAAGATATCAACATTCATTATATAGGAGCGGCCGTTTCAAACAAATTCTTTTTTATCCCAGATTCAGGTTTTCACGTTTTGGTGGGTCCAAGTCTTGAAATTAATATGTCAGACAGTAGCGATAATGATATTTTGGGTGTAGATCTATCGTTTTTTGCAGGTATAGGTTATGAATTACCTATTGGTCTTGGTTTTGAAGCACGCTACAAACAAGGTTTAGTAGATGTTAGAAATCTTTTTTATAATGGTGATTTTATTGATCCAGGTTACAACAATGGTTATAACGGCAGTAATTATTATGATGACATGAAGCTAAATTCTGTTATTCAATTAAGTGTTTATTACAAGTTTAATTTCTAAAAGCCACACATGTTATTAACCGATTTTTACACCATAAATACGCTAGAAAATACTGCTGGCAAAGCTATAGCTACTATTACCATTAACAAGAATCATCCTATCTTTGAAGGGCATTTTCCTGGAAATCCCGTGACACCCGGCGTTTGTATGATGCAAATTATAAAAGAGCTTACAGAGCAAGTTGTTGAGAAAAAACTCTTTATGGCAGCAGCAGTCAATGTGAAATTTATGGCCATTATTAACCCTGAAAAAACACCAAATTTAGAGTTAACTTTAGATATCGAGGAAACCGAAAATGGATTTCGCGTTAAAAACATCACCACGTTTAACGAGACTGTGGCATTAAAATTGACTACACATTATACCGTGATTTAAAAACTGATGAAATATTTACTTATAAGTATTGCTTTCTTTTTTACCCATTTCCAAAGTTTGGATCTGGCTAATGTGCGTCAAGCTTACAAAGATGCGGCTCAAAGTCCTGAAAAAGTTGAGGCATTTTATAATAGCATGAAATCTGTTAGCAAAACCGATAACATGGCTTTGGTAGGCTACAAGGGCGCTTCTATTGCGCTTAAAGCTAGAAGCGGCAAAACTTTAAAAGATAAAAAAGATGGTTTTATTGAGGGTGTAGGTTTTATTGAATTTGCCATTGAAAAAGAATCCAATAATATTGAATTACGCTTTATAAGACTTGGTATTCAAGAAAATACGCCTAAAATTTTAAAATATAACCAGGCTATTGAAACAGACAAACAATTTATTTTAAAACAATTTAAATTCATTTCCTCTAACAACCTTAAGAATCATCTTAAAGACTATATTTTACAGTCAGACAGCTTTACTTCAGAAGAAAAATCAGTAATTTCGGGTCGCTAACACAAAAGCTTCAAGTACGTGCAAAACCAGCCTATTACACAAAAAATAACCAGTTTAAACGTTTGTGTTGTTATACCTACCTATAACAATCAACATACGTTAAAACGCGTTGTGGACGGGGTTTTGAATCTAACTAGCAATCTTATTATTGTTAATGATGGATCCACGGATGCAACAGCACAGATATTAGAAGGTTATCCTGAAATTCAACAAATTCATTTTCCAAAAAATAGAGGAAAAGGCTTGGCTTTACGTACAGGATTTGAAAAAGCCATTGCTTTAGGTTATAATTTTGCCATTACTATTGATTCAGATGGTCAACATTTTCCAAGTGATATTCCGAATTTCATTGAAGAATTAGATCAACACATTACCAAAGATGTTTTAATTATTGGTTCCCGAAACATGAAGCAAGAAGGTGTTCCTGGGAAAAGCAGCTTTGGAAATACCTTTTCAAACTTTTGGTTTTGGTTTGAAACGGGCATTAAATTAAAAGACACGCAATCTGGATTTCGTTTATATCCTTTAAAAGTTCTTAAGAAATTGAACTTTTATACTACAAAATTTGAATTCGAAATTGAAGTTATAGTAAAATGTGCTTGGAAAGATGTCGAGGTGAAAAATATGCCTATTCAAGTGCTTTATGATGAAACAGAACGGGTGTCTCATTTCCGACCCTTTCAGGATTTTACGCGCATTAGCATTTTAAACTTTTGGTTGGTTTTTTTAACGCTTATTTACTATAAACCACGCCAATTTTTTCGAAATATTAAAAAAAAAGGCCTTAAACGATTCTTTATTGAAGACTTTCTAGGTAGTAAAGATTCACCAAAAAAGAAAGCCTTATCAGTAGCTTTAGGCGTATTTATTGGGTTTTCACCACTTTGGGGTTTACAAACCTTTTTAGCCATAACATTAGCTATTTTTTTTAAACTGAATAAAACCATTTCTTTTGCTTTCTCAAATGTTAGTTTGCCGCCATTTATCCCTTTTATTATAATAGGTAGTTTGGAGTTAGGACAGCTTATATTTCAAGAATCCATCTCTTATTCTGTTTCAGATTTGATGGATAATTTTGAGGTCATTGAACATCTTAAATCGTATATTGTAGGAAGTTTTGCTTTGGCCACACTGGGAGCCTTATTATTTGGCTTTGTTGCCTACTTTTTCTTCAGTATTTTTAAAAGGAAGAAACGCGTTTTACAACATGACTAATTTTTTTTATCAAATATATCTTTGGATAGCTTCCCGGAAATTAATAGCCTCTGTAGGCCTACTTCTTGTGGTTTTGGGCTTATTATTTCTAGCTTCTAAAATAACTTTTGAAGAAGATATTACGAAACTTATTCCTACCAGTTCAGAGAACGAAGCGGCTCAAAAAGTATTGAAAACCGTCAATTTCGCTGATAAAATAATCGTTAATATTACACGAGAATCTGGTGCTTCCGTTGAAGATTTAACCCAATATGCCAGCCAATTTATTGATAGTTTAGAAGCGCATTCAACACCTTACTACACTCAAATTCAAGGAAAAATTCCAGATGAAACGGTTCTAAACGCCCTGGATTTTGTGTATTACAATTTACCCTTATTTTTAGAGGCTGAAGATTATAAAACCATTCAATCCAAGTTGAATTCAGACAGTTTACAAGCCCTCACCAAAGCACATTATAAAACGCTGATTTCGCCTTCCGGTTTTGTTGCCAAAGAAACCATTTTACGCGATCCTTTAGGTTTGTCTTTTATAGCGCTAAAAAAAATGCAACAGTTGAGTTTTGGCGATGCTTTTGTTTTAGAAAATGGATTTTTATTAAGTAAAGACAAGCAGCATTTATTGTTGTTTATTTCCCCAACTCATAAGTCTAGTGAAACATCAGAAAACGCCCTTTTTGCGGAACAACTTTATAGCTTAAGTGACCAATTAAATGACGAATATAAAAATACCGTAAAAAGTGAATTTTTTGGCGGCGCCTTAATTGCGGTAGCGAATGCCAAACAGATAAAACTTGATATTCAAATTACAGTAACGATTGCCATGAGCATCTTACTTTTGATACTCATTGTATTTTATAGAAAAATATCCATACCGCTCATTCTTTTTACGCCTACAGCTTTCGGAGCCTTGCTTGCCATTGCCTTGTTATTCATAATTAGAACCAATATTTCCGCCATTTCATTAGGAATAGGTTCTGTTTTATTAGGAATTACTTTGGATTATGCGCTTCATATTTTAACACATATTCGCAGCAATAACGATGTAAAAGCTTTGTATAAGGAAATTACAAAACCTGTTTTAATGAGCAGTTTAACTACTGCTCTAGCCTTTTTATGTTTGTTGTTTCTAAAGTCTCAAGCCTTACAAGATTTAGGCATTTTTGCGGCTATTAGCGTTTTAGGTTCTTCAGTTTTTTCTTTGATCTTTGTTCCGCAAGTTTATCGTTTTAGCGAAAAATCTCAAAAGCAAAAAACCATTTTAGATACTGCTGCAAAATACCCATTTCATAAAAATAAATGGCTTATTGGCGGCTTGATGGCTCTTTTTATACTTAGCATGTTTACCTATAGCCAAGCAGGTTTTAATAATGATATTTCGCAATTAAATTATGAACCCAAAGCACTTATGGATGCTCAAAAGCGATTGGATGCTTTAACCAATATTCAATCGAAATCCGTATATTTAGCAGCGTATGGTTCTAATTCTGAAGAAGCTTTAGAAACGAACGATCTTGTTTTTTCGAAATTGCAAAAACTTAAAAATGAACAAAACATTATTGATTTTAGTTCTATTGGAGCTTTGGTACAATCTCAAAAACAGCAACAGACGCATTTAGATATTTGGCAGAATTTCTGGCAGCCAGAAAAAGTATTAGCAACAAAAGAACACTTAATTGCAAGTGGTGAAAAGTTTGGGTTTAAACCCAGCACGTTCAACCAGTTTTACAACCTATTAGAAACTGATTTTGAAACCTTAGATCTTGACGATTTTAAAACCTTAAATACCATTTCAATAGATGATTATATAAGTGAATCTTCTGATTTTTCAACCGTTACATCATTGGTTAAAGTAGAAGACGAACAGGCAGAAGCTTTAATTGAAACCTTTAAGAGCCAACCGCAAACTTTGGTTATTGATAGAAAGCAAATGAACGAAACGTTTTTAGGTGGCTTAAAAACGGACTTTAATCGTTTGGTAGGCTATTCCCTATTGGTAGTTTTGGTTTTATTATTGCTTTTTTACAGAAGTATATCTTTAACGCTCGTTACTGCTCTACCCATTGCCTTAACATGGCTGTTAACCATTGGTATTATGGGCTTAACGGGAATTCAATTCAATATTTTTAATATTATTATTTCAACTTTTATTTTTGGTTTAGGAATTGATTATAGCATTTTTATTACCAACGGATTATTGCATGAATTAAAAACTAGAGAACGTGTTTTACCAACGCATAAAACCTCAATCATCCTTTCGGTAATCACCACCATTTTAGGTGTGGGTGTACTTATTTTCGCCAAACATCCGGCATTATTTAGTATTTCTTTGGTGTCCATAGTTGGAATTATATCCGCCTTATGCATTTCATTTATTTTGCAGCCGCTATTTTTTAAATTTTTTATTGGAAGTAAAACCAACAGACCTGCACCCGTTTTACTAGTTGTATTTTCTAGTATATCGTTTTTATACTACGGACTTGGTGGACTATTTCTTTCCATTTTTGGAATGATTTTTATAAGGGTGATTCCTGTAAGCATGAAGAAAAAAATGGGCTGGTTTCACAATGTGATGTCCACGTTTATGAAATCAGTTTTAATTTCCTATCCTTTTATCAGGTTTCAGATTCTGAATTCCACAAATGAAACCTTTAAAAAACCAGCAGTTATCATTGCGAATCACACCTCTTTTTTAGATATTTTGGCTGTTGGCATGTTACATCCAAAAATTATTTTCTTGGTAAATGATTGGGTTTACAACTCACCGTTTTTTGGAAAAGCTGTGAAATTAGCCGGTTTTTATCCTGTTTCTAGTGGAATTGAAAATGGCGTTTCCCATTTACAGAAAAAAGTTGATCAAGGATATTCATTGATGATATTTCCCGAGGGAACGCGATCTTACACGCATAAAATGAAACGGTTTCATAAAGGTGCTTTCTATTTAGCCGATCAATTTAAATTGGATATTGTGCCTGTTATTATTCATGGAAATTCGGAAATATTACCCAAAGGAAATTTCGTCATTAAGCATGGGCTTTTATCCATGAACATACTAAAACGAATTGCTTTTGACGATACCAGTTTTGGAAACACCATTAGAGAGCGAACTAAAATGATTAGCGCCCATTTTAAATCGGAATTTAAGAATTTTAGAGCAGAACACGAGTCGCCAACCTATTTTCATTCCATGGTTTTAGAGGACTATAGATATAAAGATTACGAAGTTTTTCAAACCGTAAAAACCGATTTAAAAAACAATCAAAATACCTATAAATTCCTATTGGATACGTTACGTGATACGGGTCGAATTTTACATATTTCCAATACCTATGGTCAGTTAGATTTTCTGTTGGCCGTGGATAGTCCGAGTCGGAATATTATCACCTATTTAGAAGAACCTGAAGCTCGTAAATTGGTTAAAAGTAGTTTTATAACAAACAATAATTATAAAATTGAGGTAGTTGAAAATCTTCAAAATGCACTTGAAATATCTTGTGAAAATATTATTATTAATGCAACAACGTTAACAAATTCCGAAATAGAAACATTAAAAGCTCAAAATGCACATCATATAATACTGCTTTTTGAATCTATAAAATCCTATTTAGCTATATTTGAGAACGATGGCTACCAGATAAGCCGTCAAACTAATACACTAATATTTTTAAGCAAACCTTAATTTGAAACCCAAACCACATTATGATATTGTTATTGTTGGCAGCGGATTAGGCGGATTGGTTTCGGCTGTGATTTTAGCTAAAGAAGGCTATTCGGTTTGTGTACTTGAAAAGAATCAGCAGTTTGGCGGCAACTTACAAACCTTTGCCAGAAACAAATCTATTTTTGATACTGGTGTTCATTATATCGGCAGTTTAAGTCCTGGTGAAAACCTATACCAATATTTCAATTATTTGGGAATTATGGACGAATTATCCTTACATAAAATGGATGAAGACGGGTTTGATATTATTAGTTTTGATGACGACGTTAAATCCTATTCTTACGCCCAAGGTTATGCAAATTTCAAAGCTCAATTGGTTCAAGATTTCCCTGAAGAACCTGATGCTATAGAAGCTTATTGTAATAAAATTCAGGAAACCTGTGATAAGTTTCCACTATACCGTTTAAAACCCGGAAGACCTTATGCTGATGGCGTTTTTCAACTTCAAATAAAATCTTTTTTAGAATCTATAACGTCCAATAAAAGACTTCAAGCCGTTTTAGCTGGCTCTAATTTCTTGTATGCTGGTGATGGCTATAAAACCCCATTTTATGTGCATTCACTTTCTGTAAATTCCTATATAGAAAGTGCTTACCGTTGTGTAAATGGTGGTAGTCAAATAACCAAATTGCTCATTAAGCAGTTAAAAAAACATGGTGGAGAAGTATTCAAACATCATGAAGTCAAAAATTTAGAATTTGTAGATGACCGCATAGAATCTGCCATTTGCACTAATGGTAATCGTATAAAAGGCACAACTTTTATTTCAAATATTGAACCTAAAATCACGGTAGATTTAGTAGGTAAGGAACACTTTAAAAAATCTTACACCAACCGCGTGGATAATATAGAAAGTACCATTTCGGCCTTTAGCTTATACCTCGTTTTAAAGCCTGATAGTTTTAAATACATTAATAAAAATTATTATCATTTTAAAACTCAAGAAGCCGTTTGGAATGCGCAGCATTATAAACAAGAAAGTTGGCCTGAAAGTTATATGTTATCCATGGGAATTAAGAAAAATGACGCCATTTATGGAGATAATATGACCATCATGACTTATATGCGCTATGATGAAGTTGAAGCTTGGGAAAACACGTTTAATACGGCTACATGTAAAAATGAACGCGGCCAAACTTACGAGGCTTTCAAAAAAGAAAAAGCGGAAGTTATATTAAATGAATTGGAAAAGAAATTTCCTAAAATTCGAGATTGTATCGAGGAATATTATACCTCATCACCATTGTCTTATCGTGATTATATTGCGACTAATCGGGGTTCTATGTATGGTTATGTAAAAGATGTTGATAAGTCCATGCAATCGCTCATTTCACCTAAAACTAAAATTAATAATCTCCTATTTACGGGCCAGAGTTTAAATATGCATGGCATATTAGGTGTTACCATTGCTGGCGTTGTTACCTGTTCTGAATTATTAGGCCAAACGTATTTATTAGATAAAATTATAGCGGCCAACAATACTGAAAAATCAAAAATATAATGGCACATAATTTTTGTAAAATTCTTGGATTCGTATTGCTTTTAAATGCATGTGGTGTTAAAAAATCGCTTCAGGATCTTCCTGATGTTTCAAATTATGAACAAACAATTCCGGAACGCCAGCAAATTTCAGACTTTAGCTTTACCACAAATAATGGGCTATTAACCAAAAATAAATATGGGCAATGGGAATTGTATGTATCCGGCGATCCGTATCAAATGGGAATGCAAATTGGTGGTTTAGAAAAGGAATTAATGGTGGTACAAGAACATGCCTTATTAGGAAAAGTAGCTGAAATTGTTCCATCTAAAAGCAAGCAATTTATGCTGCGAAAAGTGTTGGCTTGGTACAACCGAAAAATGCACTTACATGTTCCTGAAGAATATAAAAGTGAAATTTTAGGAGTTTCAAAATACGCCGGCGATACCTACGATTATTTTGCCGACGATTATTTACGCATCCTTTATTTTCACAGTGCTCACGACATTGGTCATGCCTTAAAAGATTTGGCACTTGTGGGTTGCTCCTCTTTTGCAGCTTGGGGTGATAAAACGGAAGACGGCAGTTTAATAATTGGCCGGAATTTCGACTTTTATGCTGGTGATGAATTTTCACAAAACAAGGTTATTGCCTTCATAAAACCAACAAATGGCTATAATTTCATGTCGGTTACTTGGCCAGGAATGATTGGTGTAGTTTCGGGCATGAATGATCAAGGCTTAACGGTGACTATTAACGCTGGAAAATCGGATGTTCCCATGTTGGCGAAAACGCCTATTTCCATATTAACGCGTGAAATATTGCAATATGCTAGCAACATTGATGAGGCCATTGCCATTGCTAAAAAACGCCAAGTATTTGTGTCCGAATCTATTTTAATTGGAAGTGCAAATGATAATCGCGCAATTACTATTGAAGTGTCTCCCAATAATTTTGGCGTTTATACGGTTGAAAATTCCAATCAACTTATATGCTCTAATCATTTTCAAAGTGAAGCCTATGCAGATGATAAAAACAACCTGAAGCAAATAGCAGAAAGTCACTCGCAATATCGTTTTGAACGCATGCAAGAATTACTTTCAGAAACCCCTAAACTAACGGTTGAAAAAGCGATTTCAATTTTAAGAAATAAAGAAGGTCTGGATAATAAAACCATTGGTTATGGCAATGAAAAAGCCTTGAACCAATTATTAGCCCATCATGGTGTGGTTTTTAAACCGGAAGAAGGCTTGGTTTGGGTTTCGGCAAGTCCATATCAATTAGGTGCTTTTGTGGCTTATGATTTGAATGAAATTTTCAAAAACGCCCCTTCTCAAAAACCTATAAAAACACTTCATAATGAGGCTATAACTATAGAAGCCGATCCGTTTCAGTTTACCCAAGAATATTTAAATTATGAAAAATATCGGATTTTGAGTCGGAAAGTTTCGCAAGCAATTTTAAATGAAAACCATATAGAACCCGATGTTTTAGATGAACTTATTTCTAGCAATCCCAATTATTGGAAAGCCTACTATTTAGTTGGTAAATATTATTATAAACATCAGTATTACACCGCAGCTTTACAGGCCTTTAAAAAAGCTCAAACTAAAGAAATCGCCACTGTTCCAGACAAAGAAGATATTGAAAATCACATAAAGAAAATACAGCGAAAATTAAAATAGAGTCTCAAAATTTTTGAATTATATACAGACCGAACACCTTGTTTTAATTACATTTGAGTACTAAAAAATGCCGATTAATTATGATTCCAGAAATTGAAAAAGCATCAGCCGAAGCCATAAAATCCTTTCAAGAAGAAAAGCTTCAAACACTTTTGGGCTATTTGCAAGACCATTCATTTTATTATCAACAGGTTTTTAAAAAGCATAAAATTGATATTTCTTCTATAAAAACCTTGGAAGATTTAAGGCAAATACCAACAACCTCAAAAGACCAATTACAGGCTTATAATGATGAGTTTTTATGCGTTCCTAAAAACCAAATTATTGATTATGTTACAACTTCCGGCACTTTAGGCGATCCTGTAACATTTGCATTAACCGATACCGATTTAAATCGATTAGCTTATAACGAAGCCCTTTCATTTGCATGTTCCGGCGTTACAGAAAATGATGTGTTGCAACTAATGACTACTATGGACAGGCGCTTTATGGCAGGTTTAGCCTATTTTTTAGGAGCGCGTAAATTAGGCACGGGTATTATTCGTGTTGGCGCCGGAATTCCAGAATTGCAATGGGATTCCATTATAAAATTTAAACCAACTTATTTAATTGCGGTTCCTTCTTTTTTATTGAAGCTAATTGAATACGCCAAACATCTGGATATTGACATTAATAAATCGGGTGTGAAAGGTGTGATTTGTATTGGTGAGCCCTTGCGAAATCTAGATTTTTCAGAAAATGCCTTGTCTCAAAAAATTACAGCAGAATGGGATATTAAATTATATTCTACCTACGCTTCCACCGAAATGAATACGGCTTTCAACGAATGTGAAGCTCAAAAAGGCGGTCATCATCATCCGGAATTAATTATTGCCGAAATATTAGATGACGATGAAAATACGGTTTTAGAAGGTGAAGTAGGCGAATTAACAATTACCACATTAGGTCTGGAAGGTATGCCGCTTTTACGTTTTAAAACGGGCGATATGGTTCAAGCACATCACGGCGCTTGTACTTGTGGCAGAACAACCATGCGATTAGGTCCCGTAGTTGGCAGAAAAAAACAAATGATTAAGTATAAAGGAACTACACTTTATCCGCCGGCCATGGATAATATTCTGAATGATTTTATTGCTGTAGATAGTTATGTAATAGAAATTTCACACAACAGTATTGGTACGGATGAAATATGCATTAAAATAGCCACAGATACACCAACGGAGAAATTACTCATCCAAATAAAAGATCACTTTAGGGCTAAATTACGCGTCGCACCTAAAATTGAATTTCACGATAAAAAAACCATTCAAAATTTACAATTTCCAGCTATGAGCAGGAAACCCGTTATGGTAATTGATAAACGTATAAAAGACTAATTTTAAAATTTAGTAAACTATTATGCCTGATTTAGTAATTAAATACAAAAAGAAAAAACAAAATATCCAATTAGCTTTAGGGTTGATGTGGATTGCTTTGGGCGTAATTGGATTTTTTTTAAGTAGTGAAAATCTACAATGGCATAATGTTTTTATTGTCGTATTAGGTGCAATTCAGATTGGAATGGCTTTTTGGAATATGAAATATCATTATATAACCATTACAAATGATTGGATAAAAGAGAATTCCATATTCAGTAAAAAGATTTTAAGAAAAAATATCATTGAAATTAAAAAGTTTGCAGGCGACTATACTTTTAAAACCCATGATAAAAATTTGGTAATCAATTCGAATTTAGTCGATGAAAATTCTTTAGTGGAATTAGATGCTTTTATAGAAACTATGGAGTTGCCAGAACAAAACGCCAATTTATAAACTATTAATATGCCCAAAGTGACTTTTAAATATAAAAAAAAGCGACTCTATATTAATTTGGCTATGGCGCATTTTTGGATAGCTTTAGCTATTGTAGCTTTATGGGAGGACAATACAATTGAATGGTATAATTTAGGTTTTTTATTAGCGGGCACTTTATATTTTATACAATTTGTATGGGATGTTTTATACCAATACCTAAATATTACCGATAATTTTATTAGAAGAAATGGGGTGTTTGTTAAAAAAATAAGGATTAAGGATATTACAGATATTGAAAAATTTGCTGGTGGTTATACCTTAAAAACAAAGCATAAAAAGCTTGTTATCAATACTAATTTGGTTGATGAAGCTTCCATTTCAGAATTAGAAACTTTTATTGAGGGAATAAGAATAGGCGAAGATCGATATTTTCATTTGGATATAGATTAACAGAAAATACATGACGGTTTTTGAAACACTGACTAGTAATTTAAATAAGAATAAACAAAAAAAGCCAACTCATAAAAGTTGGCTTTTCTCTATTTAAATAGTTTATAATTTTTAAGCTTTATCCATAGCAGGAATACGCAGCACTTGGCCTGGGTAAATTTTGTCAGGATGGGTTAACATAGGTTTATTAGCATCAAAAATCAATGGGTATTTGTTAGCGTTTCCGTAGAATTTCTTCGCTATTTTACCCAATGTATCACCACTAACAACCGTATGGAACTCTGCTTCTGGCTCTTGGTGCTCAACCGTCATTTGATCGTCAACTACAGCGATTCCATTTGAGTTTCCTACCACTAAAATAATTTTTTCACGCGTGGCTTGATCATAAGCCATTCCATGAATGGTAGCGGTATCGCCATCAATTTTAACTTTTAAATTTTTAGCTTCTAGTTTTAAATCGGAAACGGTAACTTCAAGTCGGTTTGCGGCATCTGTTTCGCGTTTTAATTTGGCTGCTGATGCATCTGCTTTTGCTTCTGCGGCTTCTTCAGCATCTGTTTTTCCAATTCCGAAAACTTTGGCACCTGCGTTTTTAATAAATGAAAATAATCCCATAATTGTTAATTTGTTTTAAGAGTTAATAGTTGATTTTACAACCCTTAAATTACAAAATTTATCAATGCTCAAGGTGGAATTTTTATGTTTTTTAACATAAAAAAAGGAACTGCTTTCAGATTTCTCTTCAAGTAGTTCCTTCTCATTTATAGACTAATTTCAAATTTTATACAGTTTCACGACTGGGTTGACGTGGATTATCTTTTTGTTCACCTTTATACTTTCGCATTTTCTGCTGATCCGTTTGTTTGCCTTCCGCATTCTTCATAAATTGAATATAGCCTTTTCCGGTAAATTCATATACGGTTCTAGATGCTGGCTGATATAGTTCTATAGTGGCATCATTCAAAACGCGCAATTCAAAAAATTCATTTGAAAAATAATCATAATCCAAAGTCAATGTTTTTAAATAACGGTTTCCAGATATATTTGCAACGTTGTAAAGCCCCGTATAATCCCAATAAATAGTATTGGGGTTATTGTTATTTATATCTTGTGAACTTCTAAATTCCGAATCATTTCCACCTGCTAAAAACTGTAAATAGTTTTCAAAGTCAAATTCATTTGGAACGCCAGTTGGACTCGTATAGGTCTTTTCCCAGGCTTTATATTCCTGCAAGAAATAATGAATATTGTCATAAAACACATAGTCATAATCAAAATTACTGCGTTGATATCCATCTAAAAAGTAAGATGTATCGTTATTTGGATTATATAATTCAATGGTGTTATTATCTATTTGATACACATCAAAGGTTTGATAACCATCCACCAAATGATACACATCTAGCACATTATTATAAACCTGATACGTTCCCGTTTGGATACCAAATCCATTACCTTGATCGCCAAAACCAACTAAATTATTATTGGCAAATAAGCGGCCATTTTTAAAGGATAGTGTAAACGCTATTTGTAAAAAAGGCGTTTGGCTATAACCAACAGTTTGGTTAATATCTACATACCATAGCTCATAACGGCTCAACAACTGATTTAATGAAATGGAAGGCGCTGGCGCAGGATTGTAGTTGTCCACGATAATTTCGTCCGTGTAACATGCGGTAAACAGCGTTGCAGAAATTGCAAATGCGAAAAGTAGTTTTATTGTTTTCATGTGTTCGTTTTTTACTAATGTTTTATTGACACATGCTGTTCGCTATTAATCATTCGTTTGAGTAATAAAAGCGTTTGGCATGCTCGTTTCATAAGGCCATCATTTTAAAGTTATTAATACTAGGAATTCAAAACGCGTGCCAAAATGAATAAAGCGGTTTCCGTGAAAAGCGATAAAGCATAAAATTTTATGTATTTTTGAATTACTAAATGCACCTATTGTTATGAGTAAACCTTTAAAATATGCTGTTTTCGGATCTGGAAGTTGGGCCACAGCTATTGTAAAAATGCTTTCTGAAAATTTAGATGAAGTAGGTTGGTACATGCGAAGTGTCTATACCAAAGAGCATTTGCTTAAGGAATATCATAACCCGAGTTATTTAAGTTCGGTAGAATTTAAAGTGGAACACTTAAAATTAAGCAATGATATTAACGAGATGGCGGAATACGCCGATGTGTTGATTTTTGCTATTCCTTCAGCTTTTATGCACAGCGAGCTAGAGAAATTAACAGCAGATGTTTCCAAAAAAACTATTGTTTCCGCCGTAAAAGGAATTCTTCCAGAATCCGGTTTATTGGTTGGTGAGCATTTTCATGATATTTATAATATTCCTTTTGAAAACATAGCAGTAATTGCCGGTCCTTGTCATGCTGAAGAAGTAGCTTTGGAACGTTTATCTTACCTTACTATTTCTTGTGCTGATCCTGAAAAAGCGACAGAAATTGCTGATAAATTGTCTAGCGATTATATAAAAACAAAAATTAGCGATGACATTATTGGTACAGAATATGCCGTGATGCTGAAAAATATCTATGCTATTGCTGCCGGAATTGCTCATGGTTTAGGCTATGGTGATAATTTCCAGAGTGTACTAATGAGTAACGCCATTCGGGAAATGAAGCGTTTTATTAAGAAAATGCATAAAATGAAACGTAACATTAACAACTCCGCTTATCTAGGCGATTTATTGGTTACGGGTTATTCTGTATTTTCCAGAAACCGTATGTTTGGTAATATGATTGGCAAAGGGTATACCGTGAAATCAGCTCAAATGGAAATGAATATGGTAGCTGAAGGTTATTACGCCACTAAAAGTGCCCATTTGCTGAATGAGAAAAATAAAAGTAAAACTAAAACCCCAATTATTGATGCGGTCTATGCCGTTTTATATGAAGGGAAAGATCCAAAAGCCGTTTTTAAGAAATTAACGGATAAATTGGATTAATCGACTTCCAATCACTTTTTACTGGTTAACATTCTTATTTTGATTGCATTCGAACGAGGTGAAAAATGGAGAAAGCTAAACTCATAACAAATAGAAAAATAGCATAATTACGAGTAGACTTACTAAATTTATAGGCTTTTACGCTGTTAAAATCTTTCTTTCTGAAAAGTATATATAAACTAGTTAGGATTCCTACCCATGTAAAAGATGGAATAACTAATACAATTTTTATCCAAATTGGTAAGTTGTGTTCTGGATCATTTCTTTTATAAAAGATTAAGAGAAATGGAAATACTAATAATGCTATAAGCATCACCACAATTAGAATTATTTGAAATGGCCCGATGGCTAAAATGGTATTTGTTAAAGTCATTTTTGCTTTTATTATTTAATGTTTCCTATATAATTTAACAATAATAAGGATTTAAATAGGAGATTCCTGCCTTCACAGGAATTATTTACTTCACCAAAACCCCTTTAACATCCATTAAAGGAATAGCTTGTAAAGCATTCAAATTAATGGTGTTTTTTCTAAATAAATACGTTTTATCAAACATGGCATTTCCTTCAAAAAAAGTGACTTTAAACTGGTTGTTTAAGGCGAAAAGTTCTTCTTGAATTAATTCTATTTTCGCAAAACTTTTGGCTGGAAGCGTATCTATTTTCTTTCGAAATGTGGAAGTTATTTTATCGTCGGAATAGCCATTGGTAACAATGATTACAACATCTAAATCTACTTTTTTATCGTTGATAATATAGGCGTTCCAATCTTGGGTTTTGTAAACAGTATTATACTCGTTTACAACGGCTACGTAAACACCTTCTACCTTCGGGATTACTATATCTTTTTTCATTAATTGGGTTTTAAGTGTTAATCGGTTTCAATTTTATCAGGATTTATTAAAACAGCTCTTCTTGCATGCAAAAGTAAAAAACTATTCAAATAAACTATCATCTTTAAATGCTACATTATTTAGGCAAGACATTTAAAGTTTGGCAACCAAAGCAAGGTCCGCATCAGGTTTAGGATACTATTTTTTGATGCCAAATAAAAACGCGGGCTTGAAATATTTTGAATATTCAAACCCGCGTTTATAAAGTGTAATTATTTTTTCAAAAGCATCTGATTCACGATGCGCTTGAATGTTTTAAATTTTTAAGCGAAATAATTCTATTAAAGAAACCTATTATTTCCAACCACCACCAAGTGCTCTGTAGAATTTAACTACAGACAATAATTGGTCTAAACGGTTGTTAATAGTATTTAATTCGGCAGTTAATGCGCTTTGTCTAGCCGTTAATAAATCTAGATAATTGGCATAGCCATTGTCTAATAATGTTTCTGAATTACGTTCCGCACTGCGCAACGCTTCTACTTCATTTTCTCTAAATTGGAACTTATCAGCTTCTGCTTGGTATTCATATAAAGCGTCAGACACTTCTTTACCTGCAATTAATAAGGTGTATTTAAAGTTTAAAAAAGCTTGTTCTTGTTGTGCTTGTGAAACTTCATATTGCGTTCTAATTTTCCGTTGATTAAAAATAGGCTGTGTTAAACCACCTACTATATTGGAAAAAAGTGAGTTGGTATCAAACCAATTATTGAACTCTAAACTTTGAAAACCACCTGAAGCGCTCAAGGTTAAAGATGGATAGAAGCTCGCTTTGGCAACATTGGTCATTTCAAAAGCTTGGATAAAATCATTTTCCGCAGCAACCACATCTGGTCGGTTACGCAATAAAACGTAGGGTACACCCACTTTCATTTCGGCTGTAATTTCCTGTTCGTCCAACGTGCTACGCTCATAACTTTGAGGTTGTTTAGCCAATAAAATACTTAAAGCGTTTTCGGTTTTAAAAATTTCACGTTCAATATCAATTTGAAGTGCTCTAGCATTATTATACTGCGCCACGTTTTGATCTACAGCTACTTGAGTTACCTGACCGGCTTCCTTTAAAGCTTCAATAGTTTCCACACTATTTTTGCGAGATTGAATGGTTTGCTTGGTTATTTCTAACTGGGCATCCAGGGCAATTAAGGTATAATAGGTACTAGCAATACTTTCAATTAGGCGTGTTTTTACAGCTTGATGTGCGGCAATACTTTTTAAATAACCCGCTTGAAAAGCACGTTTATTACTTCGTATTTTTCCCCAAATATCCGCTTCCCAAGATAAATTGGCAACCGCTTCATACTGTTCAATGCTACCACTAGAAAGAGCACCAAACTGACTGTTTTTAGATTGCTCTTGGTGTGCCACTGAAGCACCAGCACTTATGGTTGGTAAATAACCAGCTTTTCCTTGTTTCAAATAGGCTTCACCAGCTATTATTTGTTGAATGGCGATACGAATATCAATATTATTCTGTAAACCTTCTTCTATATATTGGATTAGATATGGATCTGTAAAAACTTCTTTCCACGAGACATCTGCCATAGACATAGAGTCGGTTTCCAGTTCATCAGTTCGGAATAAATTTTCCGTTTGATCTTCTAAATCGGGACGTTCGTAATCTTTTGAAACCAAACAGCTTTGCATGGTTATGGCTAGCAACGCCAACACCACAACGCGAGAAATCCATTTTTTATTTAAAATTGCTTTCATTTTCATTATTCTTTAATTTCTTTATTTACGACTACTGGTGCTCCAGATATTTTTTCTTGTAACCATTGGAAAAAGATGAACAAAATTGGAATTACAAAAACTCCTAAAACAGTTCCTATCAGTAAACCACCAACAGCTCCCGTACCAATAGAACGGTTACCTGCTGCACCCACACCACTTGCTATTACTAGAGGTGTTAATCCAAGAATAAAGGCGAATGACGTCATTAAAATAGGACGCAAACGTGCTTCTGCACCATTTATGGCCGCGTCCAAGAGCGACTCGCCATTTCGACGCCGCTGCAAGGCAAACTCCACAATTAAAATAGCATTTTTAGCTAACAGACCCAGTAACATAATAAGTGCAATTTGGAAATAGATATTGTTTTGCAAACCTGTAAGTTGCGTGACAATATAAGCTCCAAAAACACCTAATGGCAAGGATAATATAACCGAGAATGGTATTAAATAACTCTCATATTGTGCTGCCAATAAGAAATAAACAAAGACTAATGATAATATAAAAATAGTTGTTGTTTGGTTTCCAGCGCTAACTTCTTCACGGGTTAGCCCTGAATAAGCAATGGTATAATTACTTGGTAATGTTTGAGACACTTCTTCAATAGCTTTAATAGCATCACCAGAACTAAAGCCAGGATTAATGGCGGCATTTAAGGTTACAGAATTAAATAAGTTGAAACGTGTTACAGACTGTGGACCATATACTCTTTTCAAATTAACAAAAGTGGTAATTGGTGTCATTTCGCCCGTGCCGGTGCGAACATAAAGTTTACCTAAATCGCTTTCTTGAGCGCGATCTTCTGGCAAAGCTTGCACATATACACGGTATTGTTTACCAAATCTGGAGAAATCGGCAGCAAAAATACTTCCTATATAACCTTGAAGGGTTGAGAAAATATCGCTAATTGGAACACCCAGTTCTTTAGCTAATTCAGCATTCAGTTCTATTTCATACTGCGGATATTTAGTATTAAAGGAAGATTGCGCATATTGAATTTCCGGACGTTGGGAAAGCTTAGCCGCAAATTCTTGAGTTATATTATCCAAGTCGGTAAAACTTCCTCCAGAGCGGTCTAATAAATTCACTTCCACACCGGCAGAATTCCCAAAACCTGGGATACTTGGTGGTGAAAAGAAGATGACGTTAGCTTCTGGAATTTGCGCAGCAGCAGCAAACATTTTCCCTGTAATACTAGCAACAGAAAGTGAATCTGCTTCACGGTCTGACCAATCATCCAAACGGATAAAACCAAGACCGAAGTTACTACCAGCACCTCCTAAAAAGCTTCGTCCTTCAATAAGGGATCCACCTTTAACGCCAGGAATTTGTTCTAATTTTTTATATAAATCGACGTTAACTTGATGGGTTCTATCAATTGATGATCCCGCAGGAAGCTCCACGTTTACGAACATAATTCCTCTATCTTCATCTGGTACAAACCCTGTTTTTAAGACAGAAGAAGACCACCAGATAGCACCTACTGATAGAATTAATACAACAACCGTAATCCATTTGTTTCGGTACAAAAAGTGAACTGATTTTCCGTATTTTGTAACGGTAGCGTCAAAACCTCTATTGAAACCATCAAAAAAGCGGCCCATAAAGTTTTTCTTCTTTTTGGACTGTTTTTCATCATGACCTTTTAAAAATAAAGCACATAATGCCGGACTTAAGGTTAAGGCGTTTACTGCAGAAATAATAATGGCTACAATAAGCGTTACACCAAATTGTTCATAAAATACACCGGTTGGACCTTGAATAAATGTTACTGGAATAAATACGGCGGACATTACTAAAGTAATAGATATAATAGCGCCAGAAATATCATGCATGGCCTCTACTGTCGCTTTTTTAGGATCAGTTTCACCTTCATCAATTTTGGCATGCACCGCTTCTACGACCACAATGGCATCATCTACTACAATACCAATGGCTAAAACCAGGGCAAAAAGCGTTAACAGGTTTATGGAATAACCGAAGAGATTCAAAAAGAAAAATGTACCAATAATAGATACTGGAACGGCGATGGCCGGAATTAAAGTAGATCTAAAATCTTGTAAGAAAATAAACACCACTAAAAACACCAGTAAAAATGCTTCTGCCAACGTAATAACTACTTTTTCAATGGATGCATTTAAGAAGTTGTTGGTATTATAAGGAACAAAGATTTCGATACCTTTTGGTAAATCAGCTTTGATTTCCTCCAGTTTTGCTTCAATTTCTATAATAATATCTCGCGCATTGGATCCTTTTGTTTGGAAAATTCCCAAGTTTACCGCCGGTTTTCCATTGGTAATGGAACCACCAGAATAGGATTGTGCACCCAATTCAATATTAGCAACATCTGATAATTTTAGAAACTGTCCGTTGCCAAGTGCTTTAATAATGATGTCACTATATTGAGCCTCTGTTTTAAAACGCCCACCATATTTGATAACATAACTAAAAGCTTCTCCATCATTTTCACCAAAAGATCCGGCAGCAGCTTCTAAACTTTGCTCACGCAAAGCGGCTGTAACATCTGTTGGGATTAGGCCATAAGCAGCCATTTTTTCTGGTTGTAACCAGATACGCATAGCGTAATCTTTGGAACCAAAAACGTTAACATCACCAACACCGTCTACCCTTTGTAAATCTGGAATAACATTAATTTTTAAGTAATTCTGGATAAACGTGTCGTTATAATCCGGATTTTCACTGTAAAAAGACATAAACATCAAGGCACTGGTTTGCTGCTTTGACGTGGTAACACCTGTTTGAAGTACGGCTTGAGGCAATTGCGAATTGGCTCTAGCCACACGGTTTTGAACGTTTACCGCGGCAATATCTGGATCTACATCTTGATCAAAATATACCGTAATGGTGGCGGTTCCTGTATTGGAAGCATTGGAGGTAATATAAGTCATCCCTTCCACTCCGTTAATTTGCTCTTCAATAGGAATAACAACACTTTCCAAAATAGTTTCAGCATTCGCTCCAGGATAACTGGCATTTACAGAAATGGTTGGAGGTGCAATATCTGGATATTGGGTAATAGGTAATGCGGTAAGACCAAGGATACCCAAAATTACAATGATAATGGAGATAACCGTTGAAAGTACGGGTCTTTCTATAAAAGTTTTTAACATGATTTCTTATCTTGATTGATTATCTGAATACTTTTTCAATAGGTTTTGCAATACTATCAAAAGGTACTTCCATAGGTTTAATTTTAGTATCACCTCTTAATTTCGCAACTCCTTTAGCCACAATTTTATCACCTTTTTGTAGTCCGTCAGTAACTACATAAACATTTTCTACATCAGCTAAAACAGCTATACGTGATGAAACAGCCATATCGTCTTCACCTACTTTATAAACATAGTAACTACCTTGTTGCTCGTAGGTGGATTCTTTGGGAACCACTAAAACATCTTTATACGTTTTAGGAACTCTAATTTTTCCACTATTTCCATTAGTTAATAATCTTGAATCGTTTTCAAAAACGGCACGAAATGAAATAGAACCTGTGTTGGAATTTACTTGAGAATTAATGGTTTCAATCGTTCCTTCTTTTTCATAAATGCTTCCATTGGCTAAGATTAAAGTTACTTTAGGAAGATTTTTAATTTTTGCTTCAACATCTGCACCTTCTGCTTTCTGAATAAAATCAAGATATTCTCTCTCATTCATAGAAAAATAGGCGTAAACTTCACTAATATCAGAAACGGTTGTTAATGGTTCTTGACTTGTTGGACTTATTAAAGTTCCTTTACGCAACCTAACAGCGCCTACAAAACCATCAACAGGACTTTTAATGTTTCCATAATCTATATTGGCACCAATACTATTATAAGAACTTTGCGCCTGTTGTAGTTTGGCTTTCGCCGTTTCTAACTGAACGTTGCTAATAATATTTTTCTCTACTAATGGCTTTAATTTATCTACCTCAACTTGAGCCGCATTAACGTTTGCTTTTGCTGCAGCAGCATCTTGGTTAAGCGACTGCGTTTCTAACTTGAAAAGCGTCTGACCTTTTTTAACTCTCTGACCTTCATCTACTAGCACATCTGTAATATAACCGGAAATTTTTGCACGCACCTCACTGTTGTTCACACCTTCAATACTGGTTGGATATGTCGTATAACCTGTTATTGTTTGCTGTGGAATTACGGTAACTTGAAAAGGGGCCGGACCTTGAGCTTGTTGTTGAGTTTCTTCTTTGTTTCCACAACTAATAAGTGCAAAAACGATTGCACAAGGCATCAGGATTTTAAAAGTGTTTTTTTTCATTTTCGGTTATGTTTAAGATTTCATTGCAGCTACTTTGGATCTTAGTCCCGACATAGATGCCATAGCTAGATTTAAATAATTAATGTAATTTTCGTGATAGGTTAAATCGAATTTTAGTTCGGGAGTCGTGCTTTCTAAACTGTTTATCTGTATTTTATAATCAGTCATTTCTTCATGAAGTTCTTTTTCTAATTCCCATTTCGTAACCATGTCATCAATACTTTGCATTAAAGTATCGGCATTAACGGTGAAATACTTTTTCCGATCGCCTATTTTTGTGAAATAGGAAATTTTGTGAGTATCCTGCAAATGGTTTAAATGGGTTGAAATGGTGCTTTTACTAGCACATAAATCGGTGACTAAATCTTCAAAAGTTACGCCTGCCTTTCCTGTTAAGATAATAAAAGCCAAAATCCGCGCACCAACGGGCGCTAACTGCTCGGTGTGTTCAAAATGAACGCCCAACTTTTCTACTAGTTGGTATTTCTTTTCTTTTAACTTCTTTTCCATTTCTAAATATAAGAGTGCAAAAATAAGTCTAGTTCGGATAATTCCGAACTAAACGAAGTTAAAAAAATGTTAAATAAAAAAAAGCCGATATCAAATCGGCTTAAAGTATATAATTCTGTACTGTGTTTACAAAGCAGATTTAAATTGCTCTAAAAAACGCACATCGTTTTCACTTAGTAAACGGATATCGCCAATTTGATGTAACAACATGGCTATACGATCAATTCCCATTCCGAAGGCGAAACCAGAGTATTCTTTAGAGTCGATTCCGCAGTTTTCCAACACATTGGGATCTACCATACCACAACCCATAATTTCTAACCAACCGGTTCCTTTTGTAATGCGGTGATCGGTTTCGGTTTCCAGTCCCCAATACACATCTACTTCGGCGCTAGGCTCTGTAAATGGAAAGTAAGATGGACGCAAACGTATTTTAGATTTTCCGAACATTTCAGTTGTGAAATATTGTAACGTTTGTTTTAAATCAGCAAAACTGACATCCTTATCAATGTATAAACCTTCTACTTGGTGGAAAAAACAATGAGAACGGGACGAAATAGCCTCGTTTCTATAAACGCGACCCGGAGAAATAGTGCGAATTGGTGGTTTATTAGTTTCCATATAACGCACTTGTACTGAACTAGTATGTGTACGCAATAAAATATCAGGATTTGTTTGAATAAAAAACGTATCCTGCATATCACGTGCTGGATGGTATTCCGGCAAGTTTAATGCGGTAAAGTTATGCCAATCATCTTCGATTTCTGGGCCTTCGCTGACGTTAAAACCTATGCGTGAAAAAATATCGATAATCTGATTTTTTACTAATGAAATAGGATGTCTAGCACCAATTTCAATAGGCTCACCCGGACGCGATAAATCATTATAAACGCCAGCAACTTCTTTACTTTCCAAATCGTCTTTTAAAGCAGCAACTTTTTCTTCAGCCGCATTTTTAAGGGCATTTATAACCTGACCAAATTCTTTCTTCTGATCATTGGCTACGTTTTTAAACTCCTTAAAATAATCGTTAAGCACCCCTTTTTTGCCCAAAAATTTAATTCGAAAAGCTTCCACCTCATCTTTGGATGTGGCTTTAAATGCTTCCGCTTCGGCAATTAATTCTTTTATCTTATCTATCATGATGTCATTCAAAATGAGTGCAAATTTATGAATTAAAAACACAAAAAACTCCTTGCTATAAGGAGTTTTTTGTAAAATATGCTTTCGTTTATTATTGTTTAATGTAAACTTCTCTATAAACGGTACCACCATCTACCTCATCAAAGTACATTCTGTTTTCTTCAAATTTTATTTCTTCGGTATATGTTTCACCATCAGAAGTCAAAGAATACATACCATTACCAAGGTTTAACCATGTTCCAGTTTCAGTATTAGTTAAATCACAACCTCCATTAACATTTGCTTGATATCCATTAGTTGTAAAAGTTCCGCTGCCATCAACTATAATTGTGTCTTCATAATCACAAGTGTCATAAACAACTTCAACGCCATCTTCAAAAGCTTTGTAAAATTTCCAAGTCCCAACAAATGATTCTTGAACTGTTGCAACGTCGTCATCACTACTACAAGATGAAACTGTTAAGGCAAGGACGCTTAATAATAAAATTAATTTTTTCATGTTTTTGTTATTGATTTTTAAGTGATCGGCGAAAATAATATTTTCTCTCAAAAAATAATGCTTTTATAAATTAAAAAAATAATTTTTCGATGAAGTGCAATTGGTGAAAATATTCAGTTAAAAAAATTAAAGATGTTGAGCTTAGTATTTCTGGTTGAAAAAACTCCTTATTCAATGTATTTACACTCTATAAAGTAACTTACAATAGCCTCTTTCATCAATACACTTTGCTCGCCAGCTTTTAAGGTTGGTAAATGCTCTTTTACTTTATAATGCGGCCATTTATCTTCATCAAAATAATCAAATTCGTAATAACCATAAGGTTCTAACAGTCTGCAAATAGCAATATGCATTAAATCTAATTTATGGTCTTTTTTAAACTTTCTATCCAATTGACCAAGTTCCTGAACACCTATTAAATAAATAATAGCATCCAAATCTAATTTATCACCATCGGCAAATTGTGCAGAAAGTTTTTCTACAACCAATTCCCATCGTTCCTTTAATTGTTCGTCTCTAGACATATATAATTACTGCAAAAAGCAGGGATATTTTCGTTAAACTTAAAATATAATTGTCGCAAAGTTACTTTATATTTGTTGAAATTCTTCTGTAATATGACCGTAATTGATATCATTTTAGTAGCGTTTTTAGGTTTCGGACTCGTGCGTGGCTTTCTAAAAGGATTTTTTGTTGAAATAGCGTCTTTAGTGGCTTTGGTTGCTGGAATTTACGGTGCCATTCACTTTAGTTTTTATGCGTCTGAAATGCTAATTGAGTATGTAGAATGGGAGGAAAAAACGGTAAATATTGCCGCTTTTGCTATCACGTTTATTGTTATTGTTTTAATCATTGCTTTGGCAGGAAAAGCCTTAACTAAATTAGCAGATTTTGCATCTTTAGGTATTTTAAATAAATTATTAGGTGCTTTTTTCGGGTTGATTAAAATGGCATTAATTTTAAGTGTATTACTCAATGTTTTTGATGCCATGAATACTAGCATTAGCCTTGTAGATGAAGAGCATACCAAAGATGCGCTACTTTATAAGCCTGTAAAATCTTTGGCTCCTATGATTTTTCCGTTTGTGATTAAATCGGCGGCTGATGAAGACATCGAACTAAAGGATATTTTAGCTTTACCGAAAGGTGAAACTGAAATTGAAGAATAACTTGAAAGTCTTGGCTATCTATATAAAATCAGTGCAAGGTTTTAATAAAATTGCTCTAAACATTTAAAACTATCTTATAAAAAAACCGCTTCAATTATGAAGCGGTTTTTTCTATTTAATCCAAATGATAAATCTCTTGAATGTCTTCTAGATATTTAACAAAATCAATTTCTAAATCAATTAATTTCCCAGTATGAATATCAAATACCCAACCGTGAACCACTAATCCACGATCACGAATAGCTTTTTGCACAGCAGCTGTTTTAATGAGGTTTACACATTGCTCTTTTACATTTAATTCTACTAATTTATTGTAGCGTTCTGCTTCGTTTTCAACAGCATTTAATTCTACCCTATGAATTCTATACACATCACGAATATTACGTAACCAAGGGTTTAATATACCTAAATCTGCGGATTGCATAGCCGCTTTTACACCGCCACAACCATAATGTCCGCAAACAATAACATGTTTTACTTTCAATTGATCTACAGCATAATTAATAACGGACATCACATTAAGGTCTATACTTATAACCATATTAGCAATGTTTCTATGTACAAAAACTTCGCCAGGAGCTGCCCCCATAAGTTCTTCGGCAGTCACCCGACTATCAGAACAACCAATGTATAGAAGTTCCGGATTTTGACCATCAGCTAATTCTTCAAAGTAATTTGGATCGGTGTCCAATTTGTTCTGAATCCATACTTTGTTATTATCGAAAACTGTTTTTAAATTCATAAATCTGAAAATTTAGCCATTTTTTAATGCCTATAAATATATTAAAAAAAGTGTCTACAAAACTGAAATAGAAATAATATGAATGCTCTTTAATTTATAATCTGCAGACTATGAATAAGATATAAATTATTTTTTTAGGAGATATAATTAAAAGCTACGCAACAGTTTAATATCCTTCGCGCGAATCCATCCTGTTTTACCATCGGTTAATTTAATTTTCTTCCAACTATCAACCGTGTCTACCACTTGTACTTTGGTACCTTCATGAAGTATAAAAGCTTCTGAACTTCGTAAATTAGGTTCGTTTTTTATTTGACTTTCTTGTGCAAATACAATAGCTGGATTATCGCTTTTATCCAATTCATACTTATTAAAAGCAGAAACTAATGATGCTAGCATTAAAAGAATAAATACAGAACCAAAGGTAAACGAGAAACGTTTAGTTCGTGTTCCAAATGACATATAATAATTTATAAATGAGAAAACGGCTAATAGCACAAAACAAATGGCCATAATAGCCCACGCATCAAAACTAATAGCATGAGATACTTGATTAATAACTTTTGAAATACCTACTTCAGGAACCACATCAATAGCATCTAAAGTCATATTATTAGCAAACGCCATATTCTGTTTAATATCGGCATCATTTGGTGCTAAATGCTGTGCTTTTTCATAGTAATAAATACTAGGAGCAATATGATTTAATTTATAATGTGCATTGGCTAAATTGAAATATAACTCCGCAGAATGCATATCTGTATCTAAAATTTGATCATACTTTTCAATAGCTTCTTCGTATTTTCCATCATTATACAAAGCATTTCCTTGCTCAAATAATTCGGTGTTTTGAGCAAATGAAAACAGGCTTAAAAAAGCAAACACTAAAGAGAAAAAATATGTTTTTTGAAGATGTATCATTTCTATTTAATTTCTTTATCAATTTGTGAAATAGTACTAGCGGCACGTTCATAATCCTGTTCCATTTCTACTTGAGTAATTGGTGTATAACGCGCCAATTCGCAGTTTTTAAGAATCAGCATAAAATTAGAAATGGCTTCTTGGCTTACCTGACCTTTATGCAGATAATCTTGAATTTTCACCTTACTCATTTCACTAGTTTCCATATGTAGCGTTGCCTTTAAGTAATTATGTAAGGCTTTTTCAAGTGCTACATAAAAAGCTTCTTTAGTGCCAAGTGCTTTTTTGGCTTCACTTAAATATTTTTTAGCCAACTTATCTGCTTTCCTAATTTTATTTCCAAAAACATCGGCATCGCGTTTCTCTTTCTTTTTCTTAAATACAATAACTAAAGGAATCGCTAAAAATGGCATTAAAAGTGCGGCCCAAAATCCAGCAGATTTGAAAAAATGTGATGGTTTTGTACTAACCAAATCTGTGTCTGTTTTAATAAACGCAAACTGATTACTATTTAAAACTACACGCTGCTTATCACTTCCTGCAGCTGTGATATCTTGATTGCTAGCTTGACTTGTTGGTCCTTGCAGCACATCAATAATAATTTCATTGGAGTTTATGGATTTATAAGATTCGGTTTTTAAATCGAAATACGAAAATGCAATATTAGGGATTGGATATTTCCCTTTAAATTGCGGTACTATGGTATATGTATCGGAAATTTCACCTTGCATACCATTTAAATTGGTTCGGACATTTTCGGCATGTTCTGGCTCATAAACTTCTAAAGAACTCGGTAAATTTAACTTCGGTAATTGAAATAATTTTAAATTCCCAGAACCAGAAACTTCCACTTTAGCTTGTAAGGATTCTGTAGCGTTTAAAGCAGATTTAGTCGTGCTTACTTTAAAATTAAAATCGCCAACAGCTCCTGTAAAGTCGGCAGGTTTACCTTGTTCTGGAAGTGCTTTTACATTAATAGTGCGTTTTCCTGCTGAAACCGTTCTGTGGGCTTGTTGCATTAAACGGCCACCAAAAATATCGCGTCTATTGGTTGGAACCTCAACCGTAATATCCAAGCTCAAAGGTTCAATTTCTAATTCCCCTGTTTTTTGTGGATATAAAACGGTTTTACGTAACACCACATAACGATAGTTTTCACCTTTATAAACACCATTTTGCACGGTTAACTGTCTGATATCAATATTCTGGCTCCAAAAATCACTGAATTTGGGACTACTTATTTCACGCCAGTTGCTAACACCAGTATCGGGTGAAACATATAACTTATAAACTACGGTAATGGCTTCGTTTAGATATGGTTTTTCTTTTGAAACTTCTGCCACCAAATGAATGTTTTCAGAAGCAATATAATCGGCATTATTACCATCTTTAGGTGATTCAACCGCCGATGTCACGGTAATGGCAACAGGTGTGGTTTTATATACTTCGCCATCAATATCAATGACCGCTTGGTTGATAGTAAACGTTCCCACGCGTTTTGGTGATAAGAAATAACTGTATGTTTTAGAATACGAGCGCTTTCCGTTAATCCATGAATTGCTAACCGCTTGGTTTGGACCACCAACCACTGTGAAATTATTAAAGTCCGGCGGATTAAAGTTATCGCCATCTTTATTCATTTCAAAGTCAATGCGCAAACGCTCGTTAATACCAAGTCGTTTTTTACTCACTTTAGCTTCAAACGTTATTTGGGCGCTTGCCACTGTGGCGGTGAGTAGCATTAAAATTACTGCAATGTATTTGTTGAGTTTCATGATTTCGTTCTGTCCACTTATCTGTATTTCTCTGTACTATATCTTTTCTGTTTGTATGCTAATTCTACCAGTCTTTTTCGGTTTCAATTTTCATACCTTTTTGTTTTTCAGCATTCATTTTTTCTTGAACTTTAGATTCTTGATTATTCATAGCTTCTAACAAGTTTTTCATTTGCTGTGGCGACATTTGTCCAGGTTGCGGCTGTTGCTGTTGTTGTTCTTTCTCTTTTTCTTTTCCTGGATCTTGGTTTTCTTTACCTTGATCTTGCTTATCATCTTTAGGCTTACCGTCTTTATCTTCGTTCTCGTCGCCGTCTTTTTTATCTTGATCGCCTTTATCTTTGTCGTCTTTATTGTCGCCGTCCTGATCTTTATCTTGATCTTTCTTATCGTCCTGATCTTTTTTCTCGTCTTCTTTATCTTTATCCTTATCCTCGTCTTGGTTTTTATCCTCCTGATCTTTTGCGCAAACTTGAGCCAAAGCCAAATTGTAACGGGATTCATCATCCGTTGGATTGTTTCTTAAAGCATTTTTGTAAGCTTCAACCGCTTCCTTACATTTTTTTTCTTGCATCAAGATATTTCCAATATTATGAAATATTTGATGTTTTTCTTCTTTGGAAGTAGCCGTTTTTGTCGTTTTTTGAAGTTGGTATAAAGCCTCATTCAAATTACCCTCTTTAATATAAGATGTTCCTAAATTGTATCCACCAACAGCTTCAGTTGGCGATTCTGACAAGGCTTGACGGTAAGACATTTCTGCTGAAACAAAATCATCTTTATCTAGAAGCGAATTGCCTTCATAAACTAAATTTTTGGCATTTTTTTCTGCTTGTATTTGGGCTTTCAGCTCCGCTTCTTGAGAAAAGGAAGTTACCGTAAATAGGGCGAATATGTAAATTAATAGGTGCTTCATAGGTGGCTTTAAAAGTATAAAACAACTGGGGTTTAAACCGTTAAATATTTTATAAAGTTTGAAATGAAATTTTAGAAATTTTCGTTGAAGAGATTTAAGCGTTTTAACCACGCCGTTTTACGTTCTAATAAGAAAATATCAATGAATAAAAAGAAAATTGCAAAACCTAAAAACCATTGAAATTGATCTTTAAAATCAGCAAATTGTTTGGCTTCGTATTCTGTTTTGTCCATATTATTTAAAATATCGGTAATAGTTTCTACAACTTCTGCCGTATTACTACCATTAATATAAGATCCATTGCCTTGTTCAGCAATATTCTTCAAATTATCTTCGTCCAATTTGGTAATAACTGTTTCACCATTTTTATCTTTTTTATAATTGAGAACAACATCATTCTTTTTAATAGGAATTGGGCCACCTTTGACATCGCCAACGCCAATAGTGAAAATACGTATCCCTTCATCATTCGCCTCAGCAGCGACGCGTTGAGAGCCTTCAGAATGGTCTTCACCATCCGAAATAATAATTAAAACACGGTTGGTTTGTTGTTCATCATCAAAATAGGTTTTGGACAATTCAATAGCTTCATTTATAGCCGTACCTTGAGATGATAACATGTCCGTATTCATGCTCTGTAAGAACATTTTTGCCGAAGCATAATCCGTAGTAATCGGTAATTGTGGAAAGGCTTTACCTGCGTAAGCAATAATTCCCACACGATCTCCCGCTAAATTATTCATGATTTGCGTAACCAATTGCTTGGTTTTCTCTAACCGGTTTGGCGCAATATCCTCAGCTAACATACTTTTAGAGACATCTATGGCAAAAACAATATCTACACCTTCGCGCTTAACGGTTTCTAATTTAGTTCCAATTTTAGGGTTTACCAAAGCAATGGCCAGGCTGGCAAATGCCAAACTGATAATAACAACTTTTAAAATCGTTTTAAATCCGGATTTATTGGGGCTTAAACGTTTTAATAAATGACTATCAGCAAATTGTTTTTGAGCGCGTTTTTTCCAAAATTGAAGCACCAAATACAGGAGCATAATTACCGGAATAACTGCCAATACCCAAAACCATATTTTTTCTTCTAATTGATACATTTTTCAGTCTTCAGTCGCGGTCTTCATTTGTATTTTGAATACCTAGACATTATCATTTATCTATTCTCTATTTTCTCTACTTTATTTTCTGCACTCTCCAATCTCTACTTACTCAACTTACTCACTAAACAAAACTTCTAAAAATGGTGACGCGTAATAGTATTTCTAGAAGCAATAACATACCTGCTAATAAGACTAAAGGTCTAAACATTTCTTGATAATTATAGTATTTAAACTCTTCTATGTCTGTTTTTTCTAACTTATTAATTTCATCATAAATAGCCTCAAGCTTTTCATTATCTGTTGCTCTAAAATATTTTCCACCTGTAGCATCTGCGATTTCTTGCATCAACACTTCATCAATTTCAACTTGTACTCTGGCATATTGAAATTCACCATTTCCTAACAAACCTACTGGCGATAAAGCCATACCGTTAGATCCTATACCAATGGTGTAGGCTTTTATGCCATATTCAACAGCCAATTCACTAGCAATTTTTGGATCAATAAAACCGGTATTGTTTACACCGTCTGTTAACAGAATAACCACTTTACTTTCCGCTTTACTATCTTTTAATCGGTTTACGGCTGTTGCCAAACCCATTCCAATAGCGGTTCCACCTTCAATAGTGGTGTTATATTCCACATCTTCCAAAGAGCGCAAAACAATAGCTTTATCGCTAGTTATGGGTGTTTTAGTATAACTTTCACCCGCGTAAATAACCAAACCAATTCGGTCATTCGGTCTGCCTTCAATAAATTCGGCCGCTACTTTTTTTAAGGCTACCAGGCGATTGGGTTTTAAATCTTTAGCCAACATACTCGCAGAA
Organism: Bizionia myxarmorum; assembly: GCF_008086205.1. Taxonomy (GTDB): domain Bacteria; phylum Bacteroidota; class Bacteroidia; order Flavobacteriales; family Flavobacteriaceae; genus Algorimicrobium; species Algorimicrobium myxarmorum. Next base: position 493,242 of record NZ_VSKK01000001.1, read on the forward strand.
ACATCAATAGCCATAACAATATCAATACCTCGTGTGGTTTTTGTTTTAGTAATCACATCCACCGTTCGAGGTCTTGCCATGGCCGTTATTAAAGCTGCTAAAGCCAATAAACGCAATACGAATAATATATGTCTGAATTTCGGTAATATAGACGGCACGACTTTAAAGCCTTTTATGCTCGATATTTTTAATTCAGCTGTTTGTTTTTTATGTTTTACAACATACCAAACAATGGCAACTGGCAAAAGTAATAATAGCCAGAAAAACTGTTTATCCTCAAAATTTATGCCTTCAAACATCATCATTCTGCATCCGGTTTTAGTTCAACGGAATTAACAATACGCTCCACCATTTTAGCAGCATACTCATCATCTTTTTGCCATGCAATAATAATTTGTTGAATGACATTTTCTGCAGTAAAATGCAGCAATATATATTCACCTTCTACTAACGAATCTGAATTACCAATTGGGAAATTAGCAGAACCAAATGTTTTTAAGCCTTCCGCGTTGTTGGGCGTTACAAATTTTTCATTTTTCACAAAAATGTTGGCCACACCTTTATTCTCCAAATCTTGAATGGATTTTTCAGCAACCGCAATAAGATTAATAGAGTCTCCTGGTTTCTGATTTTTTAAATTGGCGGTATTTAAAGTAATATTTAAATTATTACCCAAACTTCCAAAATTGAAAGTCGTATAATCTACTTCTGCATTGCCATTTTTAGACGAATCTAGTTGAATACGTTTTAAAACTTCGGGCGTGGTAATAGTAATTGGAGGAAAACCATAATCACTTCGAACCCAATTCCCTTCTAAAAGTTCCAAACTGTTATTTCCAAATAGCGTATCTTTTACATAATTGAAGCCGTATTTCATACCAAAACCAATAAATGTTGCTGTCAATAGTCCCAAAACTACAAAAACTGAAATGACAATTTTACGACGTTTCTTTTTGCGTTCTTGTGCTTCTTTATACTGTTCGTTTAGTAATTTTTCTTCTTCATTTGGTTCAGGTAGCACGGCTTTTACCTGATCAATTTCTTTATCAATAGTATTTCTATCTAATTTGGCTAATTCTTTATCGGGAGCAGATTTTGCAAATTTCACCAAATCGGCACGCTTAAAGATGCTTTCTAAATTTTTAATCGTTTCCAAACTTAAATCGATTTGATTGCCATCTTTCAGTAATCTTAAGCGTGAAATAAGTTCGTCTGTCGTACTTTCTAAAGCGCGATCGTAAACTTTTTCATCTAAATAACGACGAATAGCCATCGTTAATTCCGAATAATATTCTTTATACGCATCTTCTTCCAAATAGCGGTGTTCGTCTAACTGCTGCAAAGCTAATTTAGCACGATCATAAGGTGGTAAAAGTGCTATTTTTTCTTCCTCTGACAACGGTTTTTTGCGCCATACAAACCAATACAGCAAAGCCGCAACAACAGCTAAAGCCAAAAGAATAAACACAATTGTTTTCCACCAATTACTCGCGCTTTTTTCAACACTCATAATAGGCTTAATATCATACAAACCTTGGTTGATTGTATCCAATACAACTGGGTTTACGCGAACGTTTAACGAATCGGTAAAAAGAACTTTTTCATTAATAATGATTTTTTGAGCCGGAATGGTAAACGCACCCGAATCAAATTGCGTTAATCCGTATTTTTTAATGAGATTAAATCTATCGCTATTCTTGGTGGTATCAATTTTATAAGATTCGATAAGTTCCAATGGTGAAAACGTGCTACCTTCTGGAAATACGACTAAATCCGTACTATCCGTTTCTACTTCAATTTGATAGGTAATTTGCTCACCTATTTTTATTTCAGTAGCATCTGTAGAAAACTTAACCTGCGCATTAGAAACTCCCGAACAAAGTAAAAAGACACAAGAAAACACGAGCACTTTGGAAAAACCAAAATCGCTGAACGTAATTCTTTTGTATCGTAAAATTTGATTCATATGTTGACTTATCAATTAACCTCTTTGTTTAAAATAGCCTAATAATTTTTTAACATAACTTTCGTCCACCCGACAATCTACCACGCCGGCTCCAGATTTTGAAAAGCTTTCTTTAAAATAATTCACCCTATTTGTGTAATGCTCACCATAGGCTAAACGCATGCTTTTAGAACCTGTATTCACTAATATACGTTCGCCAGTTTCTTGATCTTGCATTTGTACCATACCTAAATTAGGCATGCTTTCTTCATGTTTATCATAAACACGAATACCAGAAATATCATGACGTCCTGCAGCAATTTTAAGGTTATGACGATAATCCTCTGCCATAAAATCTGACAGTATAAAAACAATAGCTTTACGTTTCATCACATTGGATAAAAATTTAAGCGCTTCAGCTATATCGGTCTTTTGACTTTTTGGTTTAAACTCGATGAGTTCGCGGATAATTCGCAAAACATGGGAACGTCCTTTTTTAGGCGGAATATATAGCTCAATAGCATCTGTAAATAAAATTAAGCCTATTTTATCATTATTTTGAGTAGCCGAAAAGGCCAAGGTTGCAGCAATTTCGGTTATAATTTCATTTTTAAATTGTGAATCTGTTCCAAAAAATTCAGAACCCGAAACGTCCACCATAAGCATCATGGTTAGCTCGCGTTCTTCTTCAAAAACCTTAATGTGCGGCTCATTAGTTCTAGCCGTAACATTCCAGTCTATATTTCTAACATCATCACCATATTGATACTGGCGCACTTCACTAAAAGTCATACCACGACCTTTGAAGGTAGAATGGTATTCACCCCCAAAAATATGATCAGACAACCGACGCGTCTTAATCTCTATTTTTCGTACTTTTTTTAGTAATTCTTTGGTATCCATTTCTTGAATTCAAGATTTAATATTTAAAATTCAAAGTCCGAAAACATTGAATTTAGAATTTGAAATATTGAACTATCTAGGGTACTTCAATTTCATTTATAATCTTGCTGATTATGTCTTCAGAAGTGACGTTTTCGGCCTCGGCTTCATAGGTAATTCCTATTCTATGGCGCAGTACATCATAAACTACGGCACGAACATCTTCCGGGATTACATAACCACGACGCTTAATGAACGCATAACATTTAGCAGCAGTTGCTAGGTTAATACTTCCACGTGGTGATGCGCCAAAAGAGATAAGCGGTTTTAAATCTGCCAACTTATATTTTTCAGGATATCGCGTTGCAAAAATAATATCAAGAATATATTTTTCAATTTTTTCATCCATGTAAACACCACGAACGGCTTCTTGAGCACGTAAAATTTGCTCTACAGAAACAACAGGATTTACTTTTTCATAAGCACCTTTTAAGTTGGCGCGCATGATAAGTTGCTCGTCTTCCATTTTAGGATAATCGATAACCGTTTTCAACATAAAACGATCTACTTGCGCCTCTGGTAACGGGTAGGTTCCTTCTTGCTCAACAGGGTTCATAGTTGCCATAACTAAAAATGGCTTATCTAAAATAAAAGTTTCATCGCCAATAGTAACTTGCTTTTCCTGCATAGCTTCTAATAAAGCTGATTGTACTTTGGCAGGTGCCCGGTTAATCTCATCTGCCAATACAAAATTCGCAAAGATGGGTCCTTTTTTTATCTTGAAATCATTTTCCTTCATGTTGTAGATTAATGTTCCAACCACATCGGCAGGTAATAAATCTGGGGTAAACTGAATTCTACTAAACGAACCTTGCACGGCTTGCGATAAGGTATTAATAGCTAAAGTTTTTGCTAAACCAGGAACACCTTCTAATAAAATATGACCTTGACCTAATAAACCAATAAGTAAGCGTTCCACCATATGCCTTTGACCAACAATAACCTTGTTCATTTCAAACATAAGTAAATCAATAAAAGCACTTTCTCTTTCAATTTTCTCGTTAATAGACGCAATGTCAATTGTACGCGTATCTTCCATCCTTTTTTCTATTTAAAACACCCTAAAGTAATGGGTTTATTCTAGAATGCTAAATTGTTAAAATTTTTGCTTTAAGGCTGTTAATAATTGGTTAAAAATTGACACTAGTTTTTGGGATGAATTACTAAAATTTTAACTATTAATTTATGTAAACAACCGTTCTATCCTTTAAATTGCAGAGAATTTCAGGTAAATTAACAAGCTTTACGCTTATAAAAGTAAAGGTAGAAATTACTAAATGACTTTTAATTTTATTAATTTCAATTATACTAATAATAACATGAATTAGCTTTTAACGCAAATAATAAACATAGTAATAGAATTAAAAAATGACAAATAAAACAGCATTAATAACCGGAGCAACTAGCGGAATTGGTCACGCAACAGCCCAGGAATTCGCCAAACATGGCATTCAATTAGTTTTATGTGGAAGACGTCAAGAACGGTTGGATACTATTAAAAATGCCTTACAGAAACAAACTGAAGTGCATACCTTAAATTTTGATGTAAGAGATTTTGATGCGGCTAAGAAGGAGTTTGAAACTTTACCTGACGCATTTAAAAATATTGATATTTTAATTAATAACGCTGGAAATGCCCATGGAATGGATACCATTCAAGATGGTGATGTGGATGATTGGGATGCCATGATCGATATTAACGTGAAAGGTTTATTATATGTAAGTAAACTTATTATGCCACGCATGATTGAAAGAGAATCTGGCCATATTATTAATATAGGATCATCTGCTGGGAAGGAAGTTTATCCAAAAGGCAATATTTATTGCGCAAGTAAGCATGCTGTTTTAGCTATTACGGAAGGTATGCGAATGGACCTCAACCCCTATGGTATTAAAGTTTCAGCCATAAATCCTGGATTAGTAGAAACTGAATTTTCAAAAGTCCGTTTTAAAGGTGGCAGTCAAGCCGACTCGGTTTATAAAGGTTATAAAGCCTTGCAACCTGAAGATATTGCAGATATTATTTATTTCACTATTAGCAGACCTGCGCATGTTACAATTGCTGATTTGTTGGTTTTTCCAACCGCACAAGCGAGTAGCACGATTGTTAAAAAGGATCTGTAATTAAAAGTTTACCATATTTTCAATGGCTTAACCATGATTAACAAACGTTTACTTATCAAAAATTTGCTGGCTCATAATGATGAGAACAGCTTTTATGATAAAAAACGACTAATTGACATCAGTTTACAAGAAGGAAAAGCCAAATTTTTAAAACATATTTGCGCGCTTTCTAATAGTAACCCTAAAAACAACTCTTACATTGTTATTGGTGTGGAAGATGAAGACAGCGAAATAGTTGGTGTCGACTTTTTTGATGACAGTAAAATTCAAAACCTCATCAATGCCTATTTAGCAAATCCGCCGATTGTTCAGTATGAAAATATTTCATTTCCCCATTTACCAGAAGGAAAAGTGGTGGGCTTGGTTACCATACGCCCAACAGGAAAAATAACCTCTTTGCGTAAAAATATTTGGAAATATTACGGCGGTTCCGTCTTTTTCAGAGATGGTAGCATGAGTATGTCTAAAGTATATGACATTGAAATAAAAGACAACAATTCGGAAATTGTACAAGCCATTGAAGCACATTCTCAAAACAATATTGCTCATACTTTGGATGGTGTTTTCGATTTTTTGAATGCTAGAAAAGATTACAATCCGAAATACAAAGTTTTTAAAGAATATTTCGTGGTGTGTTGGGCTGGACAGAAGAAAGTGGTTAAAGATGAAACCTTTTATTCCCGTGTAGATATTGAACTAATTAATGAACAAGTTCGCTTATTTTATTCCGCTTTAGATGAAGTAACTATTACTTTTAATGAAGATTCCTTTAAAATTGTTGAATATATTAATTTAGGTTTACAACAAGCTTTTAAGCATTTTCCGTTGGAAGAAACCACTATTCACTTTTCCGAGCATGGTAGTTACAATATTGACAGCAAATTGCTTTTCATGCCGCCACAGTATGATAAAAAAGTTTTACACCATATCTATAATACCAATAATGCGCTTTTAGTAAAATTACAATCGGCGCAAAAACTAACAAAAAATGAGTTGATAGATTTGGAAAATTTACCTGCTACCTATCTTATTTGCTACTTAAATGGCTTCGATGATGCCATAGATAAACTTATTACAGCCAAAGAACTTTTGAAAAAGGATGATAAACTTTATCTCTCCTATAAGCAAACGATGCGCATTTTAAGGAAAGTAAAATACAACTAAAGGTTAGCCATACAAGAATACATAGATATACTGCCAGTTGTGAAATTCTCTATTGTACTAATGCTAATTTCTTTATCTTTGTTTTGCTATTAATTGAGAGTTTAGAAAAAGGCCTTGAAAAAAGTAAGTTTTACTTTTGGAAAGGCTTTTCTTTTTTAAATAATTCGCTTTATTTTTATTTAAAACTAACAGAATCTCTACATCTGTATCACTAGAACTTTTACATCTCTTTTTGCCATTCCAGTAAAGCTTTCCAATTACCTTCATAGGCTAATTTTGCTTGTTCGGGCCAAGTACTTGGATTGTAAATTTTATGATTTTTCGAACTAGAATCTAATATTTCTCTACAGGTTTCCACTGAAACTTCAGAAAGTGCTTTCCAAGTTCTAATATGGTGAAGAGCAAATAATGCAACTGTTTGTGGACCTATTCGCTTAATAATAGTCAAATCATTTTCTGTGATTTTTTTTCCAAAAACAGCTTCTGCTTTTTCCGAATTAAAAGGAATTAATTGTTTTGATGCCTGACACATTTTTAAATCATTTTCAAGTTTGGCTACTTTATTTTTCCAAACATCCGCATTAATAGGTTTATGTTGGTTTTTAAATGCTTTTTTACCCATTAAATAACCAAGCAAAAAACAAGAGGCACCGATAAGTATGGGGAGAATTATAAACCAATTCATAAGCTGATTTTTAAGAAATTCTATTATTCTAATTTAGAGTCACGCTGTACATTCAAAGATAAAAGAGAAATGCGAAAAGAAAAAAGCCGTTTTATTTCCTTAATTGGAAAAAAACGGCTTCTATATTTATAATTTTAAGAGTCGATTATAAATCGAACTTAATACCTTGAGCTAATGGTAACTCATCAGAATAGTTTACCGTATTAGTTTGACGGCGCATATAGACTTTCCAAGCATCAGATCCAGACTCACGGCCTCCACCTGTTTCTTTTTCGCCTCCAAAAGCACCACCAATTTCAGCACCCGAAGTTCCAATATTTACATTGGCAATACCACAATCCGAACCAGAAAAAGATAAGAATTTTTCAGCTTCTTTTAATTCATTGGTCATTATTGCTGATGATAAACCTTGAACCACGCCATTTTGTTGTTCAATAGCATTTTCTACTTCACCAGAATATTTCATAAGATATAAAACAGGAGCAAATGTTTCGTGTTGTACAATTTCATAATGGTTTTTAGCTTCAATAATTGCTGGTTTTACGTAGCAACCACTTTCATAACCTTCACCTTCAAGAACACCACCTTCAACTAATACATTTCCACCTTCTCCTTTCGCTTTTTCAATAGCAGCCAAGTACATATTTACAGCATCTTTGTCAATTAATGGTCCAATATGATTTTTCTCATCCAATGGATTCCCTATGGTTAATTGTCCATAAGCACCAACAATAGCATCTCTTACTTTATCATAAACAGATTCGTGAATAATTAAACGACGCGTTGATGTACAGCGTTGTCCAGCTGTTCCTACTGCACCAAATACGGCCCCTGGAACTACTACTTTTAAATCGGCAGTTGGTGTAATAATAATCGCGTTGTTTCCACCTAATTCCAATAAAGATTTTCCAAAACGTTCTGCAACGGTTACACCAACAATTTTACCCATTCGTGTTGAACCTGTAGCAGAAATTAATGGAACGCGTTTATCAGTTGTCATCATTTCACCAACTTTATAATCGCCATTTATAATATTCGAAATACCTTCTGGTAAATTATTATCTTTTAAAACGCCAGCTATAATATTCTGACAGGCTATAGAACATAAAGGTGTTTTTTCTGAAGCTTTCCAAATACATACATCACCACAAACCCAAGCTAAAGCCGTATTCCATGCCCAAACAGCAACTGGAAAGTTAAATGCGGAAATAATACCAACTACACCTAATGAATGCCATTGCTCACGCATAACGTGACCTGGACGCTCTGACGGCATTGTTTGTCCGTTTAATTGTCTTGATAAACCAACTGCAAAATCACAGATATCAATCATTTCCTGAACTTCGCCGTAACCCTCTTGGAGTGATTTCCCCATTTCGTAAGAAACAAGTCTTCCTAAAGGCTCTTTTAATTCGCGTAGTTTATTACCAAACTGACGCACAATTTCACCACGTTGTGGCGCTGGCATAGTTCTCCAAGTTAAGAAAGCAGAAGTTGCGGTCTCTATCACTTTTTCATAATCCGCTTTAGTAGTTGTTTTAACTTTAGCAATTAATTTTCCGTTCACAGGTGAAATACTTTCAATAAGATCACCACTGGCAAAATTATTAGAACCTGTTGAAGTTCCTTCATTTATATCTTTAACACCTAAAGTCTTTAGGGCTTTTTCAATTCCGAAATCTGTTGCAACTGCTTGCATAAACTTATTTTTTTTAATTATTATTCTTACTATTTGCGAATATACTAATAAATGTCGCTTTACTAAAGTGAAAAGATTTAAAAAAATGTTAACTTTCAATTCTCATTTAAAAGTGATTACCCATGAAAAACCCCTTATTTATTTTAATTATTTTGCTTTTAGTTTTTAATTGTAAAAGTAAAGAAGAGCTAGAAGCTATTTCCAATAAGCAACATCCTGAAGTTATAGATAGCACCGAAATGACGGTTAATAAATTTGCCATTGTTATTCATGGTGGTGCTGGTACCATTTTGAAAAAAAACATGACGGCTGAAGATGAAGCAGCCTATGAAGCCAAGCTAGAAGAGGCCATTAGGGTGGGTCATAAAATTTTAAGTGATGGTGGCAGCAGTTTGGATGCTGTAGAACAAACCATAAATATTTTAGAAGATTCCCCTTTGTTTAATGCTGGAAAAGGAGCCGTTTTTACCAATGCTGAAACGAACGAATTGGACGCTTCCATTATGGACGGTAAAACTTTAAATGCGGGCGCATCTGCAGGAACAAAAACTGTAAAAAACCCTATAAATTTGGCGCGAGCTATTATGGATAAGTCACCACATGTTATGCTTTCTGGTCAAGGTGCGGAACAATTTGCAGCAGAGCAAGGTATCAAACTAGTGAATCAGCGTTATTTTTATACTGAAAACAGAATGAAGGATTTGAAACGTTTAAAAGATCGTGAAAAGATAGAACCTGCAGAACGCGTAGAAAAAGAAAAAGCTATTAACAAATCTGTTTTTTATGATTCTACTATTAAAGATTCAAAATTTGGAACGGTTGGCTGCGTAGCTTTAGATAAAGATGGAAATTTAGCTGCCGGAACATCAACTGGCGGTATGACCAACAAACGTTGGGGACGAATTGGCGATGCCCCTATAATTGGTGCTGGAACCTATGCCAATAACAATACTTGCGCCGTTTCAAGTACAGGTTGGGGTGAGTTTTTTATTCGTGGTTTGGTAGCTTATGATATTTCTGCACTTATGGATTATAAAGGCTTAACGCTTCAGGAGGCTGCGCATGAGGTCATTCAGAAAAAAAATCCAGCGCTTGGTGGCGATGGCGGCATAATTGCTGTAGATAAATATGGTAATATGGTAACGGAATTTAATACAACTGGCATGTATCGCGCCTCTATGAATGAAAAAGGAGAACTAACTGTCGGGATTTATAAAGATGTTGAAGAATAGACTTTTATAACTTTAACAAGCTTTCCGGTATCAATTAGCTATGAATAGCGCCAATTTTCATTTAGTTTTACGCCTTTAAAATCATCAGTTATGTCCTTTAAAAAAATCATCACATATGTTGTCATTCTATCCTTTATCGCTTCTTGTAAAAAAGAAGCTGTAGAAAAAGACAATCTTTTTAAATTTAGGGAATATATTAGTTATACCACATCTGGTTTAAGTTCTATTTCAGATCCTATCCAGATTAATTTGGCCAAGCCTGTTGAATCTTGGGAAATGGGTCAAGAATTAACAGATAATATTGTGAGTATTTCTCCACATGTTTCTGGCAAATTAATGATTGTAAGTAAACAATCACTTCTTTTTAAACCTGATGAACCTTTAGAGCCTTCTACCGAATATACCGTAACCGTAAAACTGGACAAAATCTATAAAGATCTTCCTAAAGACTTTGGAAACTTTACGTTTCAGTTTAAAACTATCACACCAAATTTTTCCATTGTTACCAATAATTTGCAATCCTACAGTAAAGAATGGCAATATGTTGAAGCGGTTTTGCGTGCATCCGATGTTATTTCGGTGCAACAAGCCAAACAATTAGTATCAGCTACCCAAAATGGTAAAAAACTATCTATCGTTTTTAATGAATATAATGAACGTTCTAGTGTTTTCGATTTTAAAATAGATAGTATTAATCGGAAAATTGATGATTCAGAAATTTTAGTAACATGGAATGGAAAAGCTATAAAAGCAGATAATACAGGTGAAAATACCGTGAAAATTCCCGGTATAAATAACTTCACCATTACCAAGGTAGAAGTCATACAAACGCCTGAACAATATGTAACTATTAATTTTTCGGATCCTTTAAAAAAGCAACAAAATTTTGATGGCTTAGTAACGATTGAAAAATCCACCAATCCTAAATTTATTGTAGACGGCAACGTTTTAAAAGTGTACCCTGAAAGTAAACTAGTTGGTGATATTCAGGTGGATGTTTTTCCGGGAATTTCAAATACAGATGGTTTTAAATTGAAGAAAGCCTTTTCAGAAAAAATAACGTTTGAAAACCTGAAACCACAAGTACGTTTAATTAGTAATGGTAGCATATTGCCAAATTCACAGCAACTCAAGTTTAATTTTGAAGCCGTAAACTTAAAGGCAGTTGATGTCCGCATTATTAAAATTTATGAAGATAATATCCTCCAGTTTTTACAAGATAATGACTGGAATAGCAATAACGAATCATCCATTAAAAAAGTTGGTCGCCGAATTGCTAAACAAACTATGGAGCTTCAAACAAGCGCTGAAAATACCGGAAAATGGCGCGCCTATAGCATTGATTTATCCAAATTTTTCACAGCCGATCCTGGCGCCATCTACCGTGTAGAGTTAAGCTTTAATCAAGATTACTCCTTATATGATTGTAGCGCCAACACCGCTTCTACTGGTAGTGACGACGATTATGAAGATTACTATTATGAAGATGATTACTATGGCAGCAATTATTCTGAAGATGAATACTCCGAAGATGATGATTTACGCGAAGAAGCTTATTGGGATAACGTTGTTTACCGCTATAAAAACTATCCATACAATTGGCGCGAACGAGAAAACCCATGCCATGCAGCCTATTATAATGAAGAGCGCGTTGTATCTCAAAATTTAGTGGCTTCCAATTTAGGTGTTATTGCAAAACGTGGTGAAAATAATTCGTATTATTTCGCAGTCACTAACATTTTAAATACCAATCCAGAAGCCAATGCTTCCGTGACACTTTATAATTATCAGGGACACGAATTGGTATCACTTTCTACAGATTCTGAAGGTTTATTAACTATTGATGCCGACAAATATGCCGCTTTTGCCATTGTTAAAAAAGGCAACAATACAACTTATGTTAAGCTTGCAGATGGCAATTCTTTATCCTTAAGTAAGTTTGATGTTTCAGGGAATAAAATGCAGCGCGGTTTAAAAGGGTATTTATATGGCGAACGCGGTGTTTGGCGTCCTGGCGATACCTTGCATTTAACTTTTATGCTAAATGACAAAGCCAATAAGCTTCCAAAAGGGCATCCTGTTAAGTTAGAAATTACAGATCCAAACGGGAAACTTACGTATAAAAATATCACAACAGATCAATTAAATAATTTTTACAAATTTACGGTTCCAACCAATTCCGAAGATAAAACGGGGAATTACAGTGCCAAAGTATCTGTTGGAGGCGCTACTTTTTATAAAACCTTAAAGATTGAAACCGTTAAACCGAATCGCTTAAAAATAAAAGTCGATTTTGAAAGCGAAATACTAACAAACAACGAACCATTAGCTGGAACACTAGATGTAAAATGGTTACATGGAGCACCTGGAAAAAATTTAAAAGCCGAAATTAAAGCTAAAATAAGTAGCTCTAATGCCAGTTTTAAAAACTACAAAAAATATACGTTTACAGATCCAACACGCGAATTTGACACCGAAGAAATTACGCTATTTGAAGGTAATGTAGACATGGATGGTCGTGCTAAAATTGACAACCAATTAAAAGTGGGTTCCAATGCGCCAGGCATGTTGAATGTGCAATTTTTGGTTCGTGCCTTTGAAAATGGAGGCGATTTTTCCATGGACGCTTTCTCCATGCCTTACGCTCCTTATGAATCTTTTGTAGGACTACGTTCACCAGAAGGAAAAGCATATGGATCCTTTTTTACAGACGAAAACCAAACCTTTGATGTGGTGGTAGTTGATAAAGATGGTAAACCCATTCAACGAAATAATTTAGAAGTAAAAATTTATAAAATTGAATGGCGCTGGTGGTGGAATTCCTCTAGTGATAATTTATCAAGTTATGTATCTAGTAATTACCACAGACCGTATTTAGATAGTAAAGTAAATACCAACGCTCAAGGAAAAGGGAGTTTCAATTTAAATATTCCCGAAGAAGAAGGTGGCCGATATTTAATTCGTGTGGTAGATCCAGAAAGTGGTCATGCTACAGGACGAACCGCTTATTTTTATAGAAATTGGTGGGCAAAATCACCATCAGATGACAAAGAAGCTGCTAAAATGCTCGTGTTTTCTGCAGATAAAGAAACATATAATGTTGGTGAAACAGCCACTATTAAATTCAATTCTGGGAATGAAGGTCGCGCGCTTGTAAGCGTAGAAAATGGCACGGAAGTTCTAGAAACCAAATGGGTAAAAACAAATCAAGGCGAAACTACCGTAAAAATTCCTGTTACAGCAGAAATGGCGCCGAATGTGTTTATTAATATTTCATTATTACAACCACATGCGATTACTGCAAACGATTTACCTATTCGACTATTTGGTGTCATTCCAATTATGGTTGAAGATCCAAATACCCAATTGGAACCGCAAATAAAGATGCCGGATGTTTTAAGACCAGAACAGGAATTTAAAGTTACCGTTTCGGAAAAAAACAATAAGTCCATGACCTACACTATTGCTATGGTTGAGGAAGGCTTGCTAGATTTAACACGCTTTAAAACCCCAAATGCTTGGGATGATTTCTATGCGCGTGAAGCTTTGGGCGTTAAAACTTGGGATGTTTTTGATGATGTTATTGGCGCCTATTCTGGAAGTATTGATCAAGTATTTGCTATTGGTGGTGATGGGAATGCCGCTGCTGGAAAAAATAAAAAAGCCAATCGCTTTAAACCAGTAGTTACCTTTTTAGGGCCTTTTACATTGAAATCTGGCGAAAACCAATCACATACTATAAAATTGCCTAATTATATTGGTTCTGTTCGCACAATGGTTGTTGCGGGAAATGCAAAAAATGAAGCCTATGGTAGCGTGGACAAATCGGTTGAGGTTAAAAAACCATTGATGGTTTTAGCATCACTTCCAAGAAAATTAAGTCCAGGTGAAAAAGTTACCTTACCAGTTACCGTTTTTGCTATGGAAAGTAAAGTTAAAAATGTTGAAATTAGTCTGAAATTAAGCAAAGGTATTTCTGTAGTTGGTGAGAAAACACAAACTTTAAGTTTTGCAAAACCAGACGAGCAAATGCTTTATTTTGAACTGGATGTAAGTCAAGCAAAAGGTTTTAATACCATTGAAGTTATAGCCAGCGGAAATGGAGAAAAATCGACTTATAAAGTAGAAATAGATGTTATAAATCCAAATCCGATTTCATCAAAATCTATTGATAAATCGGTTGCGGCAAATGCGGAAGAAAGCTTAACCTTCTCAACTTTTGGAGAATTGGGCACAAATTCGGCTACGGTAGAGTTTTCAACATTACCTCCAATGGATTTCACACGCCGTTTACAATTTCTAATTCAATATCCACATGGCTGTTTGGAGCAAACCACTTCTGGCGTGTTTCCGCAGTTATATTTAAACGATATTTTCGATTTAACTCTAGATAAAAAACAAGCTATTCAGAAGAATATTAAAAGTGGCATTAAACGTTTAGCGCAATTTCAATTGCCAAATGGCGGTATGAGTTATTGGATGGGTGAAAACTCAATCGATGATTGGTCTACAAGTTATTCGGGTCATTTTATGTTAGAAGCTGAAAAGAAAGGCTATGTTTTACCACTAACATTTAAGAGTAACTGGATTTCATATCAAAAACAAGCGGCCCGCGACTGGCGCCCAAGCTATAGAACTTATAATTCGGATTTAGCACAAGCCTACAGACTTTATACGTTGGCATTGGCAGGTAGTGCGGATTTGGCTGCCATGAACCGGTTACGTGAGTTTACAGAAATTTCTAATGAAGCTAAATGGCGTTTAGCTGCAGCTTATGCTTTAGCTGGACAGAATGAGGCAAGTAAAGCTATTTCTAAATCCGCAAATATTAACTTCCAGGCACCAAAATATAACTACTACACTTATGGTTCAGTGGATAGAAATCGTGCCATGGCATTGGAAACAATGGTGTTGACTAAAAATTCGCAGCAACGTGAATTAGCCGAAGATTTAGCTAAAGATTTATCCAGTAATCGTTGGATGAGTACCCAAACCACGGCCTACAGTTTGTTAGCAATGGCTAAAATGGTGGAAGCCAATGGTGGAAAAGATTTAGATTTGCAATATGTTATGAATGGAAAATCAGAAACCATTTCATCTAAAAGCGCTATTGCTCAACGCGATTTACAAATTAAAAACGGTGAAAACCAGCTCGTATTCACTAACAAAAAAGCCAATTTGGTATATGTTCGGGTATTGAATTCCGGAAAATTACCATTAGGTCAAGAACTTGTTGAGCAGCGTGGATTAAGTGTTTCCGTTGGTTATAAAGACTTGAATGGGAATATTATTAATATTTCAAACTTAAAACAAGGTCAAGATTTTGTGGCAACTATTAATGTTACTAATCTTAAAAATGCAGATGTAAATGATGTGGCATTAACACAATTATTTCCATCTGGATGGGAAATTATTAATACTCGTTTTACTGATTTTGGTGAAATGACTACAAGTCAAGCACGATATACAGACATTCGTGATAACGAAGTTAATTTCTATTTTGATTTGCAGAAAAAAGGAAAACAAGGAACTAAAACATTTAATATTATGCTAAATGCCTCATTTTTGGGAACCTACTATCTACCAGGAATTCAAGCAGAAGCTATGTATGATAATGATTATTTGGTGCGCAATAAAGGGCAATGGATTACTATTGAGAAGTAACAAATTCCTCCGAAAGCAGGAATCTAAAAATACTTAATAATGTATTGAACATAAATTCTAATAAATAAAATTATTAGTTTGAGTAAAAAGATCCCTGCCTGCGCAGGGATTTAACATGGACAAATTCAAAACCTACATATTAGCAAACAAAATAAAATCGGCAATTGTATTAATCTTACTAATTGCTTACTATTTCTGTTTGCCAAATCAGTTGTTTAAAGATCCTACAGCAACCGTTATTACGAGTAGAACAAATAGACTTTTGGGAGCTCAAATTGCTAATGATGGTCAGTGGCGCTTTCCGCAAAACGATACCATTCCTGACAAATTTAAAACCTGTATAATTGAATTTGAAGATGCTTATTTTTATAAACATCCTGGTTTTAATCCTGTTTCTATTTTTAAAGCCTTTCGTGATAATTTATCATCAAAAGACAGTAAGCGTGGTGGCAGTACCATAACGCAGCAAGTGATTCGTTTATCCAGAAAAGGACAAAATAGAACCTATTTTGAAAAAGTAATTGAAATTATTTTAGCCACGCGATTAGAACTTCGCGAAAGTAAAGAACAAATTCTCGCATATTATGGCAGTAATGCACCCTTTGGAGGTAATGTAGTTGGAATAGATGCCGCATCTTGGCGTTATTTTAATCGAGATGCCACACAATTATCATGGGCCGAAAGTGCAACTTTGGCTGTTTTACCAAATGCACCGAGTCTTATTTATCCAGGGAAAAATCAGGATCAATTACTTAAAAAACGGAATAGATTACTCAAAAAATTATTAGAGAATACAGATATTGATTCCCTTACCTATCAGCTTTCTATTGCTGAAAGTTTACCTCAAAAACCCTATGCTTTGCCACAAATAGCACCGCATTTATTGCAAAAGGTGGCGAAAATCCATTCGGGAAAACGGGTACAAACTACGCTAGATAATCACTTACAAGAACGCGTTAACCAAGTTGTAAAAACGCATTATTACCAACTAAAGCAAAATGATGTTCATAATGCCGCCATTTTAGTTTTAGATGTAAAAACGCGTGAAGTCTTGGCTTATGTTGGCAATACGCCAACTGATAAATTACATCAAAAAGATGTTGATGTTATTGATAAAGCCCGAAGTCCAGGTAGTGTTTTAAAACCGTTTTTGTACGCTGCTATGTTGGATGCAGGAGATTTGTTACCGAATACCTTGGTGGCTGATGTTCCAACGCAGTATGGTAGTTATAATCCTGAAAACTATAACAAAACCTACGATGGCGCCGTGCCTGCAAGTCAGGCTTTATCTCGTTCTTTAAATGTGCCGTCTGTACGCATGTTGCAGGAGTTTGGTCTTGATCGGTTTTATCAGTACTTAAAGAAATTACATCTTAAAGATGTATCACAATCAGCTAATTATTATGGCTTATCACTGATTTTGGGCGGCGCTGAAAGTAATTTATGGGATTTATGCAAAAGCTATGCTGGGCTATCTTCCACCTTAAATCATTTTTCAGAAACATCTAGTGAATATTATAGCAATGAATTTTGCGAACCCACTTTTATAAAATCAGAATCCGTAGATTTTGGAAAGAAAACAGCTGATAAAACGCTTTTTGATGCTGCTTCCATTTATTTAACCTATCAAAGTTTAAAAGAAGTGAACCGTCCAGAAGGAGATGATAACTGGGAGTTTTACGATGGCTCCAAACAAATAGCTTGGAAAACAGGCACAAGTTTCGGCTTTCGTGATGCTTGGGCTATTGGAACCACCAAAGATTTTGTTGTGGGGGTTTGGGTTGGTAATGCTGATGGTGAAGGCAGACCCGGTTTGGTAGGTGTGCAAACTGCCGCGCCTATTTTATTTGACGTCTTTAATTTATTGCCTAATTCCGAGTGGTTTTCAAAACCCTTTGATGAAATGCAGGAAGTAAGTATCTGCAAAAAAAGTGGACATCGCGCATCACCAAATTGTGATGTAATAGAACAAAAATTCATTCAAATTTCTGGATTAAAAACCAAGCCTTGTCCCTATCATATTTTAATTCATGTAGATAAAGACCAACAGTTTCAAGTGAATTCTTCCTGCGAATCCATTTCCAATATAACCCAGAAATCCTGGTTTGTGTTACCTCCTTTAATGGGCTATTATTACAAAACTAAAAATCCGTTTTATAAACCAATACCACCATACAGAGCAGACTGTTTGGGAGAAAATGCTGTTTCCATGCAATTTATTTACCCTAATGATAACAACACCATTTTTCTTCCTAAAGATTTTGACGGAAAGGTTAATGAGCTCATCTTAAAAATAGCACATTCAAAACCTGAAACAACGGTGTTTTGGTATTTAGATGATCAGTTTTTAGGAAGTACGCAGGATATCCATGAATTGGCAATTATCCCGAAAAAAGGCAAACGTTTAATTACAGTTGTAGATACGTTTGGAAATGAAGCCAAACGTTGGATGACGATTTCCGAATAAGATTTAATTATATTTCTGAAGTTTTAAAAGTTTTTACCAAGTAGAAAAAGGCTTTTTACTCAATTGGGAATTGTAGTATTTAATATCGCCTGTAACTTGTTCTCCTAACCAGCTTGGTTTTTCAAAGACTTCATCTGGATGCTTTAATTCCACTTCTGCCACAATTAAACCTGCATTATCACCAAAAAATTCATCCACTTCAAATAGATGGTTCCCAACTTCTACTTCGTATCTAAATTTATCAATAATACCTTTTTCACACAACTTTAATAAAGCTTCAGCATCCATTTTTGAAATTTCATTTTCCCATTCAAAACGTGAAACACCATCAGCTGTAGATTCACCTTTAACCGTAATAAATCCTATTTCACCTTTAATTCGCACGCGAACCGTTCGGTCTTTATCAGTATTTAGAAAACCTTGCTTAATGCGTATTTTTCGAATGGCTTCGGTTTTAAACTGTTCCGATTTGACTAAAAATTTGCGTTCTATTTCAAGCATATAAATGTGCGCTAATAAGCGATTTATTGAATTCCAATTTGTTTAATTTCATCCGATAAAATACGCGGAGATGGATAGCTATTGTTGTCCAGAAAAATCATGCATTTTGAAATAATTTCGGGCTTAATAGCCTTGTATTTTGACAATGAACCCATTAAAAAAGGATCAAAAAAGGATAATAAGGCTTTTCCAAATTTCTCGCCTGCCCGTTTTTCTTCTCTTTCACCACCAATTAAAGACGGTTGCAATAAATAGGTATGTGTAATTTGTTCTGCTAAAACAGACTCTTCCATTCTACCTTTGGTTCGATTATAGAAAATTTTACTGTTTTTATCAGCACCCAAAGCCGAAATAGCAATAAAAGTATGGATGTTATTTTCTTTAGCAAGTTCTGCCGCAGCTACTGGAATACCGTAATCAATTTTCAAATATTCTTCTTGATTAGGTGTTTTAGCCTTCGTAGTTCCAATGCAACAAAAAACAACATTTGCTGTAAAATCGGATTTATGATTTTTTAATTCGAATAAATCCACAACAAATTCTTCAATTTTAGGATGCTGAAGTCCAGAGGCCGATCGTGAGAATAGTTTAATTTTATCGTATCTACTGTCTTCTAAAAGTTGCTCCAAAAGCAATCCTCCTGTTAATCCTGTTGCTCCTAAAATGATAGCTGTTTTACCCATAATGTCCTGTTTATATGCTAAAGATATTATAAATTTACATCATGCCAGACACTTTTCCCATTAGAAAAATTATTCATGTGGATATGGATGCATTTTATGCATCTGTTGAGCAAATGGATAATCCCGAATTGAAGGGCAAACCGTTAGCAGTTGGTGGTGGTGGTCCGCGTGGTGTTGTAGCTGCTGCAAGTTATGAGGCCCGAAAATTTGGCGTTCGCAGTGCTATGAGTGGAGCACTAGCCCAGCGTCTTTGTCCAGAATTGATTTTTGCACCGACCCGCTTTGATCGGTATCGCGACATTTCACAACAGGTTCGCAAAATTTTTTATGATTACACGGATTTAGTGGAACCTTTATCTTTAGATGAAGCGTATCTAGACGTTAGCGAAAATAAAAAAGGCAATCCAAGTGCCAGTTTAATTGCACAGGAAATTCGCGCCCGCATTTTCAATGAAGTTGGGATCACCGCCTCTGCTGGTATTTCTATCAATAAATTCATAGCCAAAGTTGCCAGTGATTACAACAAACCGAATGGCCAAAAAACGGTAAACCCGGAAGATGTTTTACCATTTTTAGAAGCCTTGGATATTCGAAAATTTTATGGCGTTGGCAAGGTTACCGCCGAAAAAATGTATCAGCTTGGTATTTTCACTGGCACTGATTTAAAGTTGAAAACCATAGAGTATTTGGATACGCATTTTGGAAAATCGGGTCGGTTTTATTTTCATGTGGTTCGCGGTATTCATACCAGTGAAGTGAAGCCTAACCGCATCCGGAAATCGCTTGCTGCTGAACGTACTTTTAGTGAGAACTTGTCTTCTGAAATTTTTATGCTCGAAAAATTACAGCATATTGCCGATGAAGTTTCAAAACGCCTAAAAAAGAGTGATGTGGCCGGAAAAACTATCACCTTAAAAATAAAATACAGCGATTTCACTTTGCAAACGCGTAGTAAAACCTTGCCGTATTTTGTTAATGAAGCCTCTATGATTTTAGAAACGGCTAAAGATTTATTGTATCAAGATAGTTTGCAGAATTCCGTGCGACTTTTAGGTATTTCACTTTCCAACCTCAACACAGAAAAAACCAAGAAAAAACCAGTTAACAAAGAAGCGATTAGTGTGCAATTGCAATTTGCGTTTTAATACTTACCTTTAGCAATTTAAATGCATAATTTTCAATGGATTACTATGAAACAAATTTATATTCTTTTCCTGTTTTTTTCACTCGGTATTCATGCGCAGATTGATGAATTTTCATTTGTACGCGATTCCGTATCATCTGAAATATTACATGAAAGCCGTCAATTCTCCGTGTTTTTGCCCGCATCATATTATGCAAGTGATCAGACTTATCCGGTTTTATATATTATGGATGGCGATTACAATTTTCATTATGTATCTGGAATTCTAGAACTTCAAGCCTCCATAAGTGAAAATATTCCCGAAATGATATTAATAGGTATTTCTGGAAAAGGAAGTGAAACCTATAAGAGAAATTGTAAACCCCAAATTGCTGGAATTGCAGATTCTGGAAACGCTGAAGAATTTGCCAATTTTATTGCAAAAGAACTTATGCCTTATGTAAATACTCAATACAAAACGGCCGATTATAATATTTTGGCTGGGCATTCCCTTGGTGGATTATTTGTAATGAATACGGTCCTTGATAAACCACATTTTTTTAATAATTATATAGCTATAAGTCCTGCATTATGGTGGGAAAACAATGCTATAAATGCCAAAGCAGAGAAAACGGTAGCCAACAACCCTAATTATATTACAGACGTTTATATGTCTTTAGCTAATGAAAGAGGCATGGGTATTGACAGTTTTTTAGGTGAAGTGACCAATAATATTTTAAAGAATAAGGTTGTCATTTTCGGGATAGCCATTCTATCGCTACTTGGTGCTTTTCTTTGGGTTTTAGTCACCCGAAAAAAGAGGTTGCCATTGCTATTGGTTTTTTTAGGGGTTGGAATTTCAGTATATTTATTTTTCTTTTTTATTCCAACGAATTCCAACTTCAAATTTAAACAATTCAGTAATGAAAATCATAATTCGGTAGGTGCACCAACCTATAAATGGGCTTTAAACAGTATTTTTAAAACGTGGAAAGTTAGCGATGATTATTTTAGTTCCGAACAAGAATTAGTTGCACATTACGATGAAGTTTTAAAACATTTTGGGCAGACCTTTAGTTTACAAAATGGGGTTTTAGCCAATACGGTTTATAAACTTCAGGAGAATCCAACGGAGCTAGAAAAAATACAAACCAAGTTAAAAAGTTTATATCCAAATTCAGTTGCTTATTTTAATGTGCAATGGGCAAGCCGTTTATTGGCTCTAGATTCCAAAACGGAAGCTATAAACGTCTTAAACGAAACTATAACGGACTATCCAGAAAATTTCTATGCTTATGACGCCTTGGCCAAAATAGAACTAGAAAACACCAATAAATCTATAGCTGATAGTTTATCAAATAAAGCTTTACAACTTTCCAAATCAGAGAATGCGCGGCAATGGCAGATTAATGAATTTTTGGAAACTAAAGCCAAAATAAATCAGTGATATAAAACAAAAAACCTCATCAATTATATAAGTGATGAGGTTTTAATAGTGTGATTTAAAAATTATTCTAAAAAATTACACCGCGTAATTTCTGTAATACGTAAGGTATTTACCATTCCTTTTTCTTGAATAGGCATGGCGGCTAAACTTACTAGCATATCACCTTCTTTCAAATATCCTTTTTGGCAGGCAATAGCGTTAACATCTTCTATGGTTTCATCTGTACTTACAAACTTATCATAGAAGAACGCTTTAACGCCCCAAAGTAAATTGAGCTGCGTTAAAATACGCTTGTTGGATGTAAATACTAAAATATGTGATTTTGGTCGCCAAGCTGAAATTTGAAATGCTGTATAACCACTATTCGTTAAAGTAGAAATAGCTTTGGCATCAATTTCATTAGCCATGTTAGCGGCGTGGTAACAAATAGATTTTGTTATATAACGCTTTGTGCGAATATGCGGCGGCATTTGCGGTACTTTAATTAATGCTGAATCTTCAACACTTTTAATAATATTAGACATTTGCCTAATAACTTGAACCGGATATTGACCAACAGATGTTTCTCCTGAAAGCATCACCGCATCGGCGCCATCCATTACAGAGTTGGCAACGTCATTTACTTCCGCACGAGTTGGCGTTAAACTGGAAATCATTGTTTCCATCATTTGAGTAGCAATAATAACAGGAATTCGCGCTTGTTTAGCACGTAATACCAATTGCTTTTGAATAAGCGGTACTTCTTCAGCAGGAATTTCAACACCTAAATCGCCACGAGCCACCATTAAACCATCACAATAAGCGACAATTTTATCGATATTTTCAACAGCTTCTGGTTTTTCAATTTTGGCTATAATTGGAATTTTATGCGCACTGTGTTTACTTATTAGTTCTTCTAGTTGCATTAAGTCTTCAGCATGACGTACAAAAGACAAAGCCATCCAATCCACTTCCATTTTTATAGCGAAAATAGCATCTTCAATATCTTTTTCCGTTAAGGCTGGTTGTGAAATATTGGTATTTGGTAGGTTCACACCTTTTTTAGAACGTAAAGGCCCTCCCTGGATAACACGTGCTTTAACTTCCGATTTCAAATCGGTTGAAATAACTTCAAAAATTAATTTACCGTCATCTAAAAGAATACGTTCGCCAGGTTTCGCATCTTGTGGAAACTTATCATAAGTCATGTAAACGCGCTCTTTGGTACCTTCAAAGCGCTCGCCGGTAGCAAAAATGATCTCATCACCTTCGTTTACTATAACTTCACCCTTCATAGTGCCAACACGCAATTTAGGCCCTTGCAAATCGCCTAAAATGGCCGCATTGTAACCAAATTCCGCATTTAGTTCGCGAATCATGATAATACGTTCTTCAACATCTTTATAATCAGCGTGAGAAAAATTAATTCTAAACACATCCACACCTTCATCAAGCATAGCTTTTAAAACGGCTTTGGTACTTGTTGCAGGGCCTAACGTGGCTACTATTTTGGTTTTTTTTCTTTTTACCATTAATAAAATATTAAGTTGTTTTTAGATTTTAATTCCATCGGATCTATGCTATATGTAGCAATTACGTTTGGAATATTTTGAATTTTTTTAAGAAGCTCTTGAATCTGCTCATCGCTAATAGCATCATCAGTTATCTTTAAAAAATAATTCACTTTTTTATACTCTGGAATTAAGTAAAAAGTGGTTGTTACCGTTTCTTGGGAACTAAAGAGTGTATTAGCATTCTCGTTGGATGCTAATTCTACAGAACAGCTATTGGAAACAAAATGCCAGGTTGAAAAATTATGAATGTCTTCCCACTCAAAAATTTCATAGAATTTATGATTTCCATAATCTAGATCCTCCGGTTGTCTTGATAAATGAATTTGTAGTTCTCTGTTTAAGAAATAAGCTAACCGATAACTCTCTAAATTACAATGAATACCAATTAATGCATAATCAATGGCACATCCAAAGTCATTTAAAATAAGTTTTTGCACAGACATAATCATCAAAACGAAGTACAAAGATAGCCATAAATCACTTCATAAAGTGGCTGTTTACATTAAACTTAACAGGAAAATAATCTTGGAAGATCTTGGAATTTATAAGCTCGAGTTGCCTTTAGAAATCTCTTTCTGGAACACAAAAAAGGCACGTTTAGAGGCTTTTTCTTCCGCTTTCTTTTTGGAAGTGGCGCGTGCTTTAGAAACAACTTTATTATCAATAGATAATTTTACAGAAAAATGACGAATTTCATCATTTCCAGTGTCTTCATAAACGTTGTAATCAAAAATCTTCTTCTCTTTTTGGCACCATTCTATCAGTAAGCTTTTATAACTAATTACTTTGCCTTCCAATTGCGAAATATCCACATACGGAATAATCACTTTTTTATAAATGAATTTCTCGCAGTATTTATATCCGCGATCAAGGAATATAGCTCCTACTAAAGCTTCAAATAAGTTGCCGTAAATATTATCTCCAAAATGACCTTTTGGAATTTTACTTTCAACCAAATCTATTAAATGCAAATCTTTTCCCAGCTCATTTAAGTGCTCCCGACTCACAATTTTAGAGCGCATTTTAGTTAAGTAGCCTTCATCACCACTAGGACTTTCGGTATATAAATGGGAGGCAATAACAGATCCTAGCATGGCATCACCTAGAAACTCTAGTCGCTCATAATTAATAGGATGACCTTCCGCGTCCTTGATATTCATGGAGCGGTGGGTAAATGCTTTTTTGAAATACGCTATATTTTTAGGTTTAAACCCAAGAATATTTTGAATAGATACAAAAAAATTCCCGTCATTTTTAGAACGGGAATTTAATATGTTTCGAATGTTTCTCATTCGTTATTTAATCAATTTTCTTAAATAATACGCATGCATTATGGCCACCAAAACCAAACGTATTACTCATGGCAATCCTAACATCGCGTTTTTGTGCTTTGTTTAATGTTAAATTTAATTCGGGATCAATATTTTCATCAACAACCTCATGGTTAATAGTTGGTGGTACTATTCCATGTTCCATAGCTAAAATAGAAGCAATGGATTCAATAGCTCCAGCAGCACCTAACAAGTGACCTGTCATAGATTTTGTTGAATTGATATTGATGTTTTTTGCATGAGCGCCAAACACTACAGAAATCGCTTTCAGTTCGGCAACATCTCCTAGAGGCGTTGACGTTCCATGCGTGTTGATATGATCAACTTCTTCAGGTTTTACACCGGCATTTTCCAAACAATTTCGCATTACAGCAATAACCCCAATACCTTCAGGATGTGGTGCCGTCATGTGGTAAGCATCTGAAGACATTCCGCCTCCTAAAACTTCCGCATAAATTTTAGCGCCACGTGCTTTAGCATGTTCGTAATCTTCTAAAATAATAGCGCCAGCACCTTCACCTAAAACGAAACCATCTCTGGTTGCATCAAAAGGTCTTGAAGCTGTTGTTGGGCTTTCATTTCTAGTTGATAAGGCATGCATGGCGTTAAAACCACCCATACCTGCAATGGTTACTGCAGCTTCACTTCCACCAGTTACAATAACATCGCAATATCCTAAACGTATATAGTTTAAGGCATCAATCATGGCATTGGCTGAAGAGGCACAGGCAGATACCGTTGTGTAATTAGGACCCATAAAACCATGTTTAATGGAAATGTTTCCTGGGGCAATATCTGCAATCATTTTCGGGATAAAGAACGGGTTAAATCGTGGTGTACCATCACCAGCGGCAAAGTTTAAAACTTCGTCTTGGAAGGTTTCCAAACCACCTATTCCTGCTCCCCAAATTACACCGACTCTTAATTTGTTTATCACGTTCAGGTCCAATTTCGAATCTACAATAGCTTCATCAGAAGCTACCATAGCATATTGCGCAAATCGGTCCATTTTTCGTGCTTCTTTCCTATCAAGAAAATCGGTGACATTAAAGTTTTTTAATTCGCATGCGAATTTGGTTTTGAACTTTTCAGTATCAAAATACGTTATAGGCGCAGCCCCACTTTTTCCGCTTATAAGTGCTTCCCAAAATTCATCTTTGGTGTTTCCTATAGGTGTCAGTGCTCCTAAACCAGTAACTACAACTCGCCGTAACTCCATAAATTCTAATGAATTATTTTGCTGTTTCTATATAAGAGATAGCTTGACCAACGGTTGCAATATTTTCTGCTTGATCGTCTGGAATTTGAATATCGAATTCTTTTTCGAATTCCATAATTAATTCTACAGTGTCTAATGAATCTGCTCCTAAATCGTTTGTGAAGCTAGCTTCAGTTACAACTTCGTTTTCATCAACACCTAATTTGTCTACGATAATCGCTTTTACTCTTGATGCAATGTCTGACATAATCTTTTAATTTTAAGTTTTAATTAGTTGGCAAAAATAAAAATTTTATTCTTATTCCACACCTTTACTTCAAAAATGTGGTGGTAATTTACTAAAATTCCTTCAAGAAAATCCTTTTTACCTTCTAATTGTTATTATTTATTCTTTTTTTTGCGGTACTATTCATAACATGAAAAGCTGCTAAATGAAACGTATTGTAATTTTTGCCTCCGGGTCTGGAACTAATGCTGAAAATTTAATTCGGTTTTTTCAAAACAACGCGCATGTTGAAGTCACGCAAGTTATGACAAACAATCCACATGCCAAAGTGCTTGATCGTGCAAAAAATTTAAATATTAGTGCGTTTTCTTTTAATAGGCAAGCCTTTTCAAAAAGTGACGATGTCTTGAATATACTTAAAGTATTCAATCCCGATTTAATAGTATTGGCGGGTTTTCTTTGGAAATTTCCCGAGCATATTATTGCCGAATTTCCCAATCAAATTATTAATATTCACCCGGCACTTTTGCCTAAATATGGTGGAAAAGGCATGTATGGCGAACATGTTCACCACGCTGTTGTAAGCAATAAAGAAATTGAAACTGGCATCAGTATTCATTATGTAAATGAACATTATGATGAAGGCGCGCTTATTTTTCAAGCAACCTGTCCTGTTTTACCAACCGATTCCGCCCAACATATAGCCGAAAAAATTCATACTTTAGAAATGGAACATTTTCCAAAAGTGGTAATTAAATTATTAAATGAAAAATAGTTCTCACTTTGAGTAAAAAGAAGAAGAAATATTATACTGTTTGGAAAGGACATCATACCGGTGTGTTTGAAAACTGGAACGACTGTAAAGCTCAAATAAAAGATTATCCAAGCGCGGTTTACAAATCCTTTGACACTTTTGATGCGGCTAAAAAAGCCCTAAATTCTAACTATAAAGATTATATAGGAAAGAAAACAGCCTTTAAAAGTGACTTGTCTGAAGCGCAACTCAAAAAAATAGGACTTCCCAACTACAATTCCATTTCAGTAGATGCGGCATCATCGGGAAATCCGGGTATTATGGAATATCGCGGCGTGGATACCAAAACTAAAAAGCAATTATTTATTCAAGGCCCATTCCCTGAAGGCACCAATAATATAGGCGAATTTCTAGCGCTTGTTCATGGATTAGCCTTTTTAAAGCAACATAAAAGCGAACGTATTTTATACACCGATTCCAAAATAGCTATGAGTTGGATTCGTAAAAAAACCTGCAATACCAAATTACCGCGCACGGCTACAAATGCCAAACTCTTTGAGTTGGTGGATCGTGCTGTTATATGGTTAAAAGAAAATACGTATACAACGACTGTTGTAAAATGGGAAACGAAGGCTTGGGGAGAAATTCCTGCGGATTTTGGCCGGAAATAGGTTAACTAATAATAGTTGCCTTTCTAAATTCAGCTTCACTTAAATACTTCGATTTGACTTTATTATGATTGTCAATCATTTTGTTCATCATCATCTTATATTCTTCGGAAGGTTCAAAAGCTTCAGCCCCTTCCGTTAGTATAAATTCCATATAATTTTTAAAATTGCGACCTTGAGCTTTTGCCTTTTCTTCAAGTATTGCAAGAATTGCTTCATCTAAAACAACTTCCTTTCAATTTTTTTTGCGCTTTCATATCAGATAAATTTAAAATAAAGATACGTATAATTTACGTAGGTGTTCTTTTCAACAACTATAAAAAATCGTTTGACACCATGTATATTTATGAATTTTGTAACATAAATAAATTCGCTTTTTAGTTGACAAAAACCCTATATTTGCATCAAAATTTGAAACCGCTTTATGAGCAAATTAGTAATTGTAGGAACAGTAGCTTTTGATGCTATTGAAACACCTTTCGGAAAAACTGATAAAATTTTAGGAGGCGCTGCCACATATATAAGCCTAGCTGCTTCTCAGTTTAATGTAGATTCTGCTGCCGTATCTATAGTGGGAGGCGACTTTCCGCAGGAATATTTAATTTTATTATCGGATAGAGGTGTTGATATTTCAGGTATTGAAATCGTAAAAGAAGGAAAAACTTTCTTTTGGAGTGGTAAATATCATAACGATATGAACACGCGCGATACTTTGGCAACCGAGTTAAATGTATTGGCTGATTTTCACCCAGTAGTTCCAACGGAATACCGCGATGCTAAAATAGTCATGTTAGGAAACTTGCATCCACTAGTACAATTAAGCGTTTTAGAGCAAATGGACCACAAACCAGAATTGGTAATTTTAGATACCATGAATTTCTGGAT
Source organism: Bizionia myxarmorum (assembly GCF_008086205.1). GTDB lineage: Bacteria > Bacteroidota > Bacteroidia > Flavobacteriales > Flavobacteriaceae > Algorimicrobium > Algorimicrobium myxarmorum. The sequence continues at coordinate 521,554 of NZ_VSKK01000001.1, forward strand.
GGATTGCGCGCTTGACGATTTACTAAACGTGATTAAAAAAGTGGATGTTATTACCATTAATGATGAGGAAGCAAGACAACTTACGGGGGAATATTCTCTCGTAGTTGCTGCTAGCAAAATTCAAGAAATGGGACCTAAATATGTCGTAATTAAGAAAGGCGAACATGGCGCGTTATTGTTTCATAAGGATAAGGTATTTTATGCGCCTGCACTACCTTTAAAGGAAGTGTTTGATCCAACTGGCGCTGGCGATACGTTTGCTGGTGGATTTGCAGGTTATTTAGCGAAGTCTGAAGATATCTCTTTTGAAAACATGAAAAATGCCGTTATTTACGGATCTACTTTAGCCTCTTTTTGTGTGGAAAAATTTGGCACAGAACGCATGGTTACTTTAAAAAGTAACGAAGTTCATCAACGCTTACAACAGTTTAAGAGTTTAACACAGTTCGATATCGAATTAACATAATACAAGCGCGCTCCTAATTGAGCGCGTTTTTTATTTACATAAATAATATATTGACAACAACACAACACATACCATGAGTGACGCTTTAAAACATGAATGCGGTATTGCACAAATTCGCTTATTAAAACCACTGGAATTCTATAAAGAAAAATACGGAAGCGCCTTTTATGGTGTTAACAAAATGTATTTACTAATGGAAAAACAGCACAACCGTGGGCAAGACGGTGCTGGTTTTGCAAGTATTAAATTGGATACAGAACCTGGCGAACGTTACATTAGTCGGGTGCGTTCTATTGCCCAACAACCCATTCAGGATATTTTTGCACAAATAAATGAGCGCATTAATAAAGAACTTACTGAAAACCCTGAGTATGTTGATAATGTTGCGCTTCAAAAAAAGAATATCCCGTATATAGGCGAATTATTTTTAGGCCATGTACGTTACGGAACTTTTGGAAAAAATAGTATAGAAAGTGTCCATCCCTTTTTACGTCAGAATAACTGGATGCACCGAAACCTAATTTTAGCTGGAAACTTTAATATGACTAACGTGAATGAGCTTTTTGATGGCTTGGTACGCATTGGTCAGCACCCAAAGGAAAAAGCGGATACGGTTACTATTATGGAGAAAATTGGTCATTTTTTAGATGATGCTGTTTCTAAAATCTATAAGAAGCTAAAACAAGAAGGTTATAGCAAACACGAATGTTCTCCTTTAATTGCCGAACGCTTAAATGTTGCTAAAATATTAAGAAAATCTGCTAAAAACTGGGATGGTGGTTATGCTATGGCGGGATTATTAGGCCATGGTGATTCTTTTGTTTTGCGTGACCCTGCAGGTATTAGACCAGCTTATTATTATCAAGATGATGAAATAGTTGTTGTTGCATCAGAACGTCCTGTAATTCAAACGGTTTTTAATGTGAATTTTGAAGATGTCAAGGAATTAGAACCTGGACATGCTATTATTACTAAAAACTCTGGCGAAGTTGCCATTAAAAAAATATTAGAACCGGTTGAACGTAAAGCCTGTTCTTTTGAGCGCATTTATTTTTCTCGCGGTAGTGATGCCGAAATTTATCAAGAACGTAAAATGCTAGGGAAATTATTAATGCCGAAAGTTTTAGAAGCCATTGATAATGATACCAAAAACACGGTATTTTCTTATATTCCAAATACAGCTGAAACCTCTTTCTTCGGAATGATTGAAACGGTTGAAGATCATTTAAACAAGAAAAAAACGGCTGCTATTTTAGCAGGAAATGGGCAATTAAGTGCGGAAGCGGTAACGCGTATTTTATCTGAGCGCCCACGAATAGAAAAAATAGCGATTAAAGATGTAAAACTGCGAACCTTTATTACTGAAGATAGCAGTCGTGATGATTTAGTAGCGCATGTTTATGATGTAACCTACGGTGTTATTAAACCAACCGATAACTTGGTTATTATTGACGATAGTATTGTTAGAGGAACCACTTTAAAGATGAGTATTATTAAAATGGTAGACCGTTTGAATCCTAAAAAGATTGTTGTGGTTTCTTCTGCTCCTCAAATTCGGTATCCGGATTGCTATGGTATTGATATGGCTAGAATTGAAGATTTAATAGCTTTTAGAGCCATGTTGGAATTATTAAAGGAGGCTGATAAATACCATATGATTAAGGAAGTTTATGACAAATGTAAAAAGCAAGTTGAATTAGAAGATAAAGATATTCGCAATTTTGTAACGGATTTATACGGACAGTTTTCTGCTGAAACGATTTCTAATAAAATAGCTGAATTAATTTCTAGTGAAAATATCAATGCTGAAGTGGTTGCTATTTTTCAACCAGTAGAAAATTTACATAAAGCCTGTCCTAAAAACCTAGGCGACTGGTACTTTACAGGAAATTATCCAACTCCAGGAGGTAATCGCGTGGTAAACCGTGCGTTTATTAATTTTTATGAAGGCAACAAGGAACGCGCTTATTAAAGCACTGTAAATAAGCTCATTATAGAAGTTTTTTTACTTTATAACGAATTTAATAGCAGTTCATCAGATTTATAGTTTATTACTATTAAAAATAATATACATTAGAATCACCATAACATAAGTAGGTTAAGTTCATGGTAGATTTGGGGCAAAAAAAGGTGAACTTCTGTTCGCCTTTTTTTATTTAGTATCGTTATCTCTTGAAATCTTCTTAACATCTCCAAATAAAGTTGAATACTATTATTATTATCCTTTACTACACAAAATACCTTTTCTCTATAAAACGGTTTTGATAAAAATCGGTCAAAAAACTACCTATTTATAACTGTTTTCGCAGTTATTCGGAAAAAACTATTCGTTTATCCCAGTTTATAAGTCGTTTGTCTAATTTTTTATTAATTGGGATATAAGTAACCTTATATTTGCTTCACCATAACATAAGTAGGTTAAGTTTATGGTAGATTTGGGGCAAAAAAGGTGAACATCTGTTCACCTTTTTTCATATACACCTGCGAAGGCAGGTGTCTCTTCATACTTAAGGAAATCTCAAATATCCTCTTATAAATAATTATCTCACTAATAATTAAAAATCTTGATAGCTAATCTGAAAAGCTTTCATAATTATCAACAGATTCAACTTACACTTAACAAATATTTCGCAATCATCAACTAAAGAGGGAAATTATTCAAATTATATATAAAAGACCTCACAAGTTTTGAAAACCTGCGAGGTGTAAACAAAAAAAAAGCAAATCCTTTCAGATTTGCTTTTCATATAATAACAAGATTTTAGCTTCTTATTTCTCTTCAGCGTAACGTCTTTCAACCTCATTCCAATTAATGACATTGAAAAAAGCATCAATATAATCTGGACGTCTGTTTTGGTAATTTAAGTAATAAGCATGTTCCCAAACATCCAATCCTAAAATTGGTGTTCCACCACAACCAACACCTGGCATTAGTGGATTATCTTGGTTTGGAGTTGAGCAAATTTCAACTTTTCCACCTTTGTGAACACAAAGCCACGCCCAACCAGAACCAAATTGTGTAGCGGCTGCATTACTGAATTTTGTTTTAAATTCTTCCATGCTACCGAAAGCTGCTTCAATAGCATCTTTTAAGTCGCCAGATAAACGTCCTTTTCCTTCTGGATTCATTACTTCCCAAAATAAAGAATGGTTATAAAATCCACCACCATTATTTCTAACAGCTTTGTTTTCCATGTCTAAATTAATCAGAATATTTTCAATCGTTTTTCCCTCTAAATCTGTGCCTTTAATAGCGTCATTTAATTTTGATGTATAACCAGCGTGGTGTTTAGAGTGGTGTATTTCCATTGTGCGTGCATCTATGTTCGGCTCTAAAGCGTCATAGGCATATTTTAATTTCGGTAATTCGAAAGCCATAATATATATGTTTTTAAGAGTTAATAATTTAATTATCTCAAATTTACGGAATATCGGCTTCAATTAAAAATAATAAATACCTATCAAATCATTGATAGTTTTTATCTTGTGTAAAATTTCATAAAATAACATGTCCGCCAACCATCCGTACCTTATTTATAATGCTTCAGCAGGAAGTGGTAAAACGTACACGCTTGTAAAAGCTTATTTGACAATTCTATTAAAGTCTTCAGGTAACATGGCTTTTAAAAACATTTTAGCTATCACCTTTACAAATAAAGCGGCAGGCGAAATGAAAACGCGGATAATTGATGCGTTAAAACAATTTTCTTCGGAAGATATTTTGATAGAACCCAGTTCTATGTTTGAAGATCTTTGCCGCGAATTAGAGGTCCAGCCAGCAGTTTTAATGGATAAAAGCACACGTATTTTAGATGCTATTATGCATAATTATGCTGCTTTTGATATTTCAACTATTGATGGTTTTACTCATAAACTAATTAGAACCTTTGCCCACGATTTAAAATTACCCTTAAATTTTGAAGTGGCTTTAGATGTTGAAACCTTATTGAATGAGGCGGTAGATCGGCTAATTTCTAAAGCAGGAACTGATAAACGCCTCACCAAAACATTGGTAGATTTTGCCATTGAAAAAGCCGATGATGATAAAAGCTGGGATGTTTCACGCGATTTTTATGCCATTTCGAAACTTTTGGTGAATGAAAACGACCGTCCTTATATAGAAAGTCTACAGGATAAAACCTTGGACGATTTTAAAGAATTGAAATCTACTTTACACAAAGAGATTAAAACCAATAAGCAGTTATGCCTGGATTCCGCAAATTCCGCGCTTTCTTTTATTGAAGATCATGGTTTAACGTTTGAGGATTTTTTGAGAGGTTCTATTCCTAATTATTTCAAAAAAATAACAACGGGCGACTTTACTCCAGACTTAAGCAAAGTAAATTGGCCAAATGATTTGCTAGCCGGAAATACCATTTACCCAAAATCTAAAACCAAACCAGATGTTGCAGCAACTATTGAAAATATACAACCACAATTAGCTGAATTTTTTAAAACAACTACGTCTGCCGTTTTAAATTTCAAATTGCTAAAAGCTATTTATAAAAATTTAACCCCACTATCGGTTTTAAGTGCCATAAATTCAGAGTTACAGCTTATAAAAGACGAACAAAACGTGATGCTTATTTCCGAATTTAACGGTTTAATTAGTCAAGAAATAAAAAATCAACCAACACCATTTATTTACGAGCGTATTGGTGAAAAGTTCAAACATTATTTTATTGATGAATTTCAAGATACTTCCGAATTACAATGGCAAAATTTAATGCCCCTATTGGATAACGCCATTGCCTCGCAACCTGGAAGCATGATGTTAGTTGGCGATGCTAAACAAGCTATTTACCGCTGGCGTGGTGGGAAAGCAGAACAGTTTATTAATCTATATAATCAAAAAGAAAACCCATTTTCTTTAAAACCTGAAATTCGTTCATTAGAGTCTAATTATAGAAGTTTTCAGGAAGTCATTAATTTTAATAATGGTTTTTTCAACTATCTATCGGATACCATTTTTAGTCATGCTGATCATAGCGGTTTGTACAAAAACGCCAAACAGCTCATTAAAAAAGAACAAAACGGTTATGTACAACTCCAATTTTTGGATTTAAATGAGGTTGATGATAAAGCTTTAGCCTATTCTGAAGAAGTTTATAATACTATTTTATCCTGTTTAGAAAATGGTTTTCAGGAAGCAGATATTTGCGTCTTGGTCCGAAAGAAAAAGGATGGTGTTGCCATTGCCAATTACTTAAGCGAGCAAGGTTTGAATATCATGTCATCAGAAACCTTGTTGCTTAATAATTCACAAAATGTCCAGTTTGTAAATAATATTCTACGTTTGCTTTTACAGCCCGAAAATCAAGAAACCAAAGCAGCGATTCTTTTACACATTAGCAATTTATGCCATATTGAAGAAAAGCATAACTTTTTAAAAACACATATTCATTTAGATATTTCGGCCTTGTTTAAGAAACTCGAAGCCTTGGATTTCTTTATAAATTATAATGATCTAATTCAACTGTCCTTTTATGATATGGTTGAAACCATTATTCGTGAATTTAAGTTGGTCAATCATTCTGATGCCTTTATCCAATATTATATGGATGTTGTTTTAGAATTTTCTGAAAAACAACTGGCGGATATGGGAAGCTTTTTGCAATATTTCGATTCTAAAAATGAAAAATTAAGCATTGTAACACCGGAAGGCTACCAAGCTATTCAGATTATGACGGTTCACAAATCTAAAGGACTGGAATTTCCAGTTGTTATATTTCCCTTTGCAGATTTAGATATTTACAGAGAAATAACGCCACAAGAATGGTTTCCTATTAATCCTGAAACGTTTAATGGCTTTAATCATACCCTATTAAATTACAGTAAAACCTTTGAAGATTACGGCGATGCTGGAAAGGAAATTTTTGATAGGCATCAATCGGAATTAGAACTAGATAATATCAATATTCTTTATGTGGCCTTAACAAGACCGATTGAACAGTTATATATTATTTCAAAACTTGATATAAATCCAAAAGGTGTGGTTAACGCCAAAACTTATTCTGGGTTTTTAATTAGCTATTTGCAACAACTGGGGAAATGGGAAAATCAACAAATGGTGTATCAGTTTGGAGATAAAGTGAAAGTATCTGAAACCAAATCTGAAGAAACGGCTACTATTATTCGAAATACATTCATTTCAACCCCAAAAGAAACTCATAATGTTAAGGTGGTCACCCGTTCAGCTAGTTTATGGGACACGGTTCAAGAGCAAGCTATTGAAAAAGGGAATTTAATTCATGATATCATGGCGCAAATCAAAACAGAATCTGATGTGGATTTTGTAATGCAATCCTTTTTAGAAGATGGCACCATTAATTCAACCCAATCACCACTTTTAAAAGAAACGGTTTTGCAAATTATTCGCCATCCGCAACTTCAAGCTTATTTTCAACCGGAAAACATAACGGTTTATAATGAACGGGATATTATTTCTAATGACGGCAGTATTTTAAGACCCGACCGTTTGGTAATTATGAATAAAAACGAGGCGGTAATTATAGATTATAAATCGGGGAAAGAATTAGAAAGACATACCCAACAGTTGGAAAGTTATGCGGCTATTTTAAAAGTTATGAATTTCCATGTCACCAAAAAAATACTTATCTACATTAATAATAGCATTGCCATAAAAGAATTTTAACTTTGTAGAAATATTAAAGATTATGTACGGAAAAATTCAACAACATTTAGAAAAAGAGTTACAAGAGATAAAGGACAACGGACTTTATAAAACCGAGCGTGTAATTACGTCAGCTCAAGGCGCTGAAATAACTTTAGACACCGGCGAAACCGTTTTAAACTTTTGTGCTAACAACTATTTAGGCTTATCAGCTCACCCAGATGTTATTCAAGCAGCCAAAGATGTTATGGATACGCACGGTTTTGGTATGTCGTCTGTACGTTTTATTTGTGGTACTCAAGATATCCATAAAGAATTAGAACAAAAAATAGCCGATTTTTACGGAACTGAAGACACTATATTATATGCAGCAGCTTTTGATGCCAACGGCGGTGTTTTTGAACCTTTATTAGATAAAGAAGATGCTATTATTTCTGATTCCTTAAATCACGCATCTATTATTGATGGTGTTCGTTTGTGTAAAGCTGCTAGATACCGTTATAATAATAGCGATATGGCAGATTTAGAGAAACAACTTATTGATGCGAATGCCAATGGTGCTCGTCATAAAATAATTGTTACAGATGGCGTGTTTTCTATGGATGGTATTGTTGCGCCTTTAGATAAGATTTGCGATTTAGCAGATAAATATGATGCTCTAGTTATGATTGATGAATGCCATGCTACTGGCTTTATTGGCAAAACTGGCCGTGGTACTTTAGAAGAAAAAGGTGTAATGGATCGTGTGGATATTATTACGGGTACTTTAGGAAAAGCTATGGGTGGCGCTATGGGTGGTTATACAACTGCCAAAAAAGAAATCATTGAAGTTTTACGTCAACGATCTAGACCTTATTTATTTTCAAACTCTTTAGCACCAGCTATTGTTGGCGCTTCTATAAAGGTGTTTGATATGCTTAAAAATGATACAACCTTACGTGATAAATTAGCATGGAATACGGAATATTTCAAAAACGGCGTTAAAAAAGCAGGTTTTGATATCGTTGATGGTGATTCTGCAATTGTTCCTATTATGTTATATGATGCGAAATTATCTCAAACCATGGCCAATATGCTTTTAAAAGAAGGTATCTATGTTATTGGATTCTTCTTTCCAGTTGTACCCAAAGATAAAGCGCGTATTCGTGTGCAGTTATCGGCTGCTCATGAGAAGGAGCATTTAGATAAAGCCATTTCCGCTTTTATAAAAGTTGGAAAAGTATTAGAAATTATTTAAAATAAAGACAAACAAGCACATTTTAGGGGAAGTATACAATATTTTTCTATATTTGTCTTTGTTAATAATATTTAACAACTTACTTTTGTTTACAATTAACACTTAAAAATTAAACTTTTGAATATGAAAAATCTTAGCAGATTATTGTTCGTTATGTTACTTATGTTCGGTATGAGTAATACTTTCGCACAAGATGAAAACAATCCTTGGGCTATTACCTTAGGAACAAACGCCGTTGATTTTTACCCTACAGGTGAAAATGCGCCATTAGGTGAGTATTTTGATGAATACTTTAATGCTTCAGACCACTGGAACATTTTACCATCATTATCTTCATTAACTGTTGGTCGTTACTTAAGTAATGGTTTTACATTAGGTGCAACAGCGTCTATAAACAAAATTGATAAATTTGGTGATGACCGTTCTAGATATAACGGCGTAACTTATTTTGGTCTTGACGGTATTGTAAAATACGGTTTTGGTCATTTATTCAATGGAGCTTGGTTCGATCCTTACTTAGGTGTAGGTGGTGGATATACTTGGGTTGACGAAATTGGTGCTGGTACGTTAAACGGAACTTTAGGAATTAATTTCTGGGTTAGTGAAAACGTTGGTATTACAGTTCAATCTGCTTACAAACATGCTTTCGAAGATTATTTAGATACACATTTCCAACATACTGCTGGTATTACCTTTAAATTTGGAGGAAAAGATACTGACGGTGATGGTATATATGACAAAGATGACGCTTGTCCAGAAGTATTCGGTTTAGCAGCTTTCAACGGTTGTCCTGATACAGATGGTGACGGTATTGAAGATAGTAAAGATTCTTGTCCAAATGAAGCTGGTCCAGCTGAATTTAACGGATGTCCTGATACTGACGGTGATGGTGTTCCAGACAAAGATGACGATTGTCCTACTGTTGCTGGTTTAAAAGAATTAAACGGTTGTCCTGATGCTGATGGCGATGGTGTAGCTGATAAAGATGACAAATGTCCAAATGAGGCAGGTCCTGCAGCTAACAACGGTTGTCCTTGGCCAGATAGAGACGGTGACGGTGTTGCTGATAAAGATGATTTATGTCCAGACAAAGTTGGTACAGTAGCTAACAATGGTTGTCCTGAAGTAACTGAAGCTGTTCAAAAAGCTTTAAATGCTTACGCTAAAACAATCTTATTTGATACAGGTAAATCAACTATCAAAAATCAATCTGAAAAAGTTCTTCAAGATATTATTGCTATCTTAAACGAGTATCCTAATGCTAAATTTGCAGTAGAAGGTCATACTGATAGTGTAGGTAGTGATGCAAATAACATGAAGTTATCTGATGCTAGAGCATTATCTGTAAAAGATTACCTAGTATCTAAAGGTGTTGATCAGTTCAGATTATCTTCTAAAGGTTTCGGTGAGGATAAGCCAATCGATTCTAACAAGACTAGAGATGGTAGAGCTAATAACAGACGTGTTGAAATCAATTTAGTAAAATAATTTATTTCACATAAATAAATAGAAAAACGCCCCGTATATTCGGGGCGTTTTTTATTTTTATAATATGATTACTTTTATACAAGAAGCCCTCCTAGATTTAAAAAAGAGGCAAATTGATATTTCTAATATCAAACTTATTTTACCAAGTAAGCGCGCTGGTGTTTTTTTGAAACATCAATTGGCAAACCTATTAGATCAACCCATTTTTTCTCCAGACATTTTAAGTATTGAAGAGTTTGTAGAAGAACTTTCAGAACTGAAAGCCATTTCTAACACCGAATTACTTTTCGAGTTTTACGAAACCTATCTTCAAGTTCACACAGAAAAAAATCCAGACAGTTTTGATGCCTTCTCTAAATGGGCCCAAATACTACTTCAAGATTTTAATGAAATAGATCGCTATCTTATTCCTCAAGAACAAATTTTCGATTATTTAAGTGCTATTAAGGAATTAAACCATTGGTCCGTTGATACCAATCAAACTGATTTTGTAAAAAATTATCTCGTTTTCTGGAAAAAGCTTAAAATTTATTATACCCAACTCACCGAAAATCTCGTCAAAAAAAAGAAAGGTTTTCAAGGCCTAATTTACCGAGAGGCGGTTGCCAGTATTCAAAATTATATAAATTCCAATCCAAATAAACATTACGTCTTTTTAGGTTTTAATGCGCTTAATAAGGCTGAAGAAACCATCATCCAAAAACTCCTACAAAATAATAATGCCGATATTTATTGGGATATTGACGCGGTATTTTATGACAACAAAAATCATGATGCCAGCCTATTCATTAGACAGCATAAAAAAAATTGGAATTTTTTTGAGAGCAATCCCCTAAACTGGATTGCCGATAATTATAAGACACCAAAAGATATTTCTGTTATTGGCGTACCAAAAAATGTAGGCCAGGCCAAATGCATTGGTAATATTCTTAATAAACTGCACGCGGAAAATAATACGCTTAATAACACGGCCGTTGTACTCGGCGAAGAGACCTTATTATTGCCAGTGTTGAATTCTATACCTGAATCTATAAAAGCGTTAAACATCACCATGGGATTGCCGTTAAAATCGATTCCTTTAGCCACGCTTTTCGAACAACTATTTTATATTCATAAAAAAGATACGGGAGCCTATTACTTTAAAGATGTTATTAAATTATTGTCTCATCAATTTATCAGCCCGCTACTCCAATCAGGAAGTACTAATGATGTTCAGAAAGTGATTCAAACTATAGAATCTAATAATTTAATATACCTATCGCTTCCACGTTTAATAGAATTAGCGCCACAACATAAAACCTTATTAGAGTTACTTTTTGGAAATTGGAATAATCACGCAACGAAAGCTTTAAACCATGGCCAAGCTCTAATTCTTAAAATTAAAACGCATTTAGAAGAGAACAAAAGTCAAAATCTATTGGCTTTAGAGCATTTATTCAAATTCAATAGTCTGTTTAATGAACTCACATTATTAGATAGCAACTTTAAGCATCTAAAAGACATAAACAGTTTATTTAGTGTTTATAAAGAGTTATTAAGTTCAGAAACATTAGATTTTAAAGGTGAACCTCTAGAAGGTTTACAAATAATGGGTATGTTGGAATCTCGCGTATTGGATTTTGAAACCGTTATCATTTCATCAGTAAACGAAGGTGTTTTACCGTCTGGAAAATCAAACAATTCATTTATTCCTTTTGATGTGAAATTGGAAAACAAACTTCCTACCTATAAAGAAAAGGATGCTGTTTACACCTATCACTTTTACCGTTTGCTTCAACGTGCAAAACGGATATTCATTATTTATAATACAGAAATTGATGCCTTAAAAGGAGGCGAAAAAAGTCGTTTTATAACTCAATTGGAATTAGAAGGCATTCACAAAATTAAGCACAGCATTGCGGTTCCAGACATTTCTATGGAAGCGCATCATCAAGAAACTGTGATTGCCAAAAATGAAGATGTATTAAACCAGATTAAAACCTATGCAGCAAAAGGATTTTCCCCTTCCGCTTTAACTAGTTATATTAGAAATCCTATTGATTTTTATTTTCAGAAAGTCCTAAAAATAAAAGAGCATGACGATGTAGAAGAAACCGTTGCCGCCAATACCTTGGGAACCATAATACATAATACGCTGGAAGATTTTTACAAACCTTTTGAAGGGCAGCAATTAACTTGGGAACAAATTAATGAAATGAAACCAAAAATTGATGCAACGGTAACGCATCATTTTAAAAGTTTATACAAGGAAGGTGATATTACCAAAGGTAAAAACCTCATCGTTTTTGAAATTGCAAAGCGCTACATTTCCAATTTTTTAAATTTAGAAATAGCCGATCTTAAAGATGGTAATACAATTGAAATAATTGCTATAGAATTAAATAATACCGCTGAAATTAGCATTCCAGAATTAGATTTTCCAATTCGCATTACAGGGAAAGTGGATCGCGTGGACAAACGCAATGGCATTACCCGAATCATCGATTACAAATCCGGGAAGGTGGATTCCAGCAAGGTTCAAGTAATTGATTGGTCCGATTTAACGATGGATTATGATAAGTACAGCAAATCCTTTCAAGTATTAACTTACGCGTATTTAATGCACGCTAATAAGCCTTTTACAGAACCTGTTGAAGCTGGTATTATCTCATTTAAAAACTTAAGCGCTGGTTTTATAAACTTTGCGAAAAAAGACAGCGTTTATGACAGAAATAAAAACGTCGTGATTACCAACGATATTTTACAGGCTTATGAAATGGAGTTAAAAAAACTCATTTTAGAAATCTGCGACCCAAAAATTGATTTTATAGAAAAGAAGATTTCATGAGAAATAAAAATCTAGTTTTAAATAGAATTCAGAAGAAACCTATTGTTTGGGATGCCTTTTTTAACAAAAATAGCGAGCATAAACCTCTAGTCGTATTTTGTCATGGGTATAAAGGGTTTAAAGATTGGGGTCCTTGGAATTTAGTGGCAGAAGAATTTAAAAAAGCCAATTTGTTTTTTGTTAAATTCAACTTTTCCCATAATGGCGGAACCGTTGAAAATCCTATTGATTTTCCAGATTTAGAGGCCTTTGCTGAAAATAATTATAGTAAAGAACTGAACGATTTAGATGCTATTCTAAATTATTTACTGTCTCAAGAAAATGAATTCCTAAAAGAAATAGACACAAATAATATTACGCTTATTGGACATTCTCGTGGTGGCGGAATCTCCATAATTAAAGCATCTACAGACACAAGAATAAAAAAAATCATAACGTGGGCTAGTGTTTGCGATTTTTCAAAACGAACTGCAACAATAGGCGATTTACATAAATGGAAAAAAGACGGTGTTAAATACGTTTTAAACGGAAGAACCAAACAACAAATGCCTCATAATTATCAATTTTATGAGGATTTTAAGGCGCATGAAAACCAACTCAATATTAAACTAGCTTCTGAAAGCATAAAGGTTCCGCAGTTGATAATTCACACTAGTAATGATCCATCTGTAGACTTTAATGAGGCCGAAACTTTACATACATGGAATAACAAAAGTCACTTAATTAAAATAGAAGATTCCAACCACGTTTTTGACGGAAAGCATCCCTGGAATGACAGCGAATTACCCAAAGCACTGGAAACGGTAGTTTTGGAGAGTATATTTTTTATAAAGTCAGCCTGAACCGAGAGGGAACTGTAAAAAAATAATTTCAAAATATATAATCAGGAAATCTCATTCGCATACAAAGCTATTTATCACGTTTTTAGTATCTTACAGTCGTTTATCATTATATAATGCCTGTATGTTTACGGTTAAAATAGAAAATAGCATCCTTGCACATTGCGAAAACGTTGTAAACAACCACGATTTTGGCAAGCGCTGTATAGCAAACGGCAATAAAACGCAGCAGCTAACAGGAATTATTGGCCAGTCTGTAATTATGTCCTTTTTCAATTTGGGTTTAGTGGATGGATCTGGCGGTTGTGATAATGGTGTGGATTTGGTGATTAATAATAAAACCATTGATGTAAAAACCATGGGCCGCACTACTGATGTGAAAACTAATTACACCAATAATTTTTTGAAACTTCAAGATTATTTCAAAACAGATATTTATATTTTCTGCAGTTATCATAAAAATAAACAAGAATTAACTGTTTGCGGATGGATAAATAAAGCTGATTTTAAAATCAGTAGACGCTATTATCCCAAAGGAACTATAAGAACCCGAACGGACAAAACAACCTTTACCACGTTCACCGACTTATTTGAAATAGACAATTGCCATTTAAATGATGTTTCAAACATCGATGATTTAAAACTGCAACTTTTTAAACTACCTATATAAGTTAAAAACAAAAAAGCAATGCTTTCACATTGCTTTTTAAGTGGAGAATATCGGATTCGAACCGATGACCTCTACGCTGCCAGCGTAGCGCTCTAGCCAACTGAGCTAATCCCCCAGAATAAACGTATGGCTACTAATTCCGCTTATTAGGCCACGAAAATAAACTATTTTTGTTTAGTTTTAATCTTTCTTTTGAAAAAAATTATTTCAAACCGCTTAATACTAAAACAGGTAAGGTATTGCTTTGAAAATCCCTTTTCAAGATGGTGTTTTTCTCCCATAATTTAGAGAAAAATCCGCGTTTGCGTCTTACTACACAAAGCATATCTGGATCATTTTCCTTATAATGTTCCAACACACCTTGGAAGGTTGTAGCATTTTCCGTTTTAGTTGTATTGGTAATTAATTTTGCTAAATCAGGATTTACATCAAAATCACCTTCATTATAAAATGGCGTTTTAACCAAAAGTAAATTCACGATAGATTTGAACTGCTCTTTTATGGCAATTAAAGGCAACAAAGCTTCTTCTTTTTTGATAACAGCAGATTTCAAAGCCACTAAAATATAAACAATAGGTTTAAAACTGATACCTTCAGGAACTATTAAAGCTGGAATATTAGTCTGCTTTATAATTTTTCCTGATGTTTTTCCTAAATATACTTCTTCTCTTAAAGAATTGGTGCGCGGTTCAATCATGATTAAATCAATATCCAATGAATGGCATACCAACTCTAAAGTATCCACAAGTTTCCCTTTAAAAGATTTTATAACAATTTCGACACCTTTAGTATCCACTTGAGCAACATGAGATTTTAAGAACTCATAACTTTCCCGCTCTAAAATATGATCAATTTTTATCATGGTTCCTGCTTTGGAATACACATCATAAACTTGAACTAAATAAATTTTGGCACCAAATGCTTTAGCAAAATCTATTGCATACTGCAAATGACTAACCGCATTTTTGGATGATCCTACTGGTACTAAAATATTCTTCATATTAAAAAATTTATAACTAATTTAGGTGAAATTTTTGACAAAAATACACATTTATTATGATTCGGAAAGCAAGCAGTGCAGATATTGATCCGATTTTAGAAATCACAAAAGCATGTGCTATTGATATGATTTCTAAAAACATACAGCAATGGGATTCGGCGTATCCCAACAGAACTGCTTTTGAAAATGACCTAATTAGAAATGAATTATATGTTTTGGAAAATAACAACGCGATAATAGGTTGTATTGTGATCTCTGATTTTATGGATTCGGAATACGATTCCATATCGTGGTTAACACATAATACTAAAAATATTTACATTCATAGGTTGGCCATCCATCCCGATTATCAAGGCAAAGGTTTGGCCAGAAAACTTATGGATTTTGCCGAAAAATTTGCTCAAAAAAATGACTTTACCTCTATTCGTTTAGATACTTTTTCTAAAAACATTAAAAACCAAAAGTTTTACGAACTTCGCGGATACAAGAAATTAGGTTCTATTTATTTTCCCAAACAAAGTGAATATCCCTTTTACTGTTACGAATACGTATTTTGAGCACCAATATCAGTTTAAAAAACATTAATAAATTAGCTATTCCTGCTTTAATTGCTGGTGTTGCGGAACCTATTCTGTCCATAACCGACACCGCTATTGTAGGAAATATTTCCATAAACGCCACGGAATCTTTAGCCGCCGTTGGAATTGTGGGAACTTTTATTTCCATGCTTATTTGGGTTCTGGGTCAAACCCGAAGTGCCATTTCCTCTATCGTT
This sequence comes from Bizionia myxarmorum, assembly GCF_008086205.1. GTDB lineage: Bacteria > Bacteroidota > Bacteroidia > Flavobacteriales > Flavobacteriaceae > Algorimicrobium > Algorimicrobium myxarmorum. The sequence continues at coordinate 537,490 of NZ_VSKK01000001.1, forward strand.
TCGCAATATGTAGGTGCTAATAATTTGGAAAAAGTTAAAAATCTCCCCGCTCAAGCTATTTTTATCACAACAGCCATAAGTATCCTCATTATTTTAGGAACCTATCCGTTTGCGGAATCCATTTTCAGACTTTATAACGCTTCGAATTTAATTTTAGATTACAGTGTTGAATATTACCAAATACGGGTTTTTGGCTTTCCATTTACCCTTTTCACTTTTGCCATTTTTGGAACATTCAGAGGACTTCAAAACACCTATTACCCTATGATTATTGCCATAGTTGGCGCCAGTGTCAATATTGTTTTGGACGTGGCGTTTGTTTATGGAATAGACGGTTATATTCCAGCTATGAATATTAAGGGTGCAGCCTATGCCAGCGTTATTGCACAAATGATTATGGCTATTATGTCAGCTTATTATTTATTGAAAAAAACAAATATTCCATTGTTATTTGGTTTTCCATTTAACAAAGAGATTAAGAGATATTTAATCATGATTCTGAATCTATTTGTTAGAACCTTAGCCTTAAATGTAACGCTTTATTTAGCCAGTTCATTTTCCACGAGTTATGGTAAAGAATACATTGCAGCTTATACGATTGCTATAAATTTATGGTTTTTAGGTGCTTTTATAATAGATGGATATGCCAGTGCTGGAAACATATTATCTGGTAAATTAGTGGGTGGAAAAGAATATGGCAAACTTATTACTTTAAGCAATAAGTTGATGAAATATGGTGTGATTCTAGGAACTGTTATGGCGGTAATTGGCGCATTATCTTATAATTTTATTGGTCATGTATTTACGCAAGAAGAAGCTGTTTTAGAGGAATTTTATACTATTTTTTGGATTATCCTAGCCATGCAACCGTTGTGTGCTATTGCCTTTATTTTTGATGGTATGTTTAAAGGTTTAGGGAAAATGAAAGCACTCCGAAACGTATTACTTATGGCTACATTTCTCGTTTTTGTACCTTTGGTATTTCTATTCGATCATTTAGAATACAAGCTTTATGGCATCTTCATAGCCTTTACATTTTGGATAATTGCACGAGGATTACCTTTAATTATAAAATTCAGACAAGAATTTTTACCGCTTTCAGAAAAACAGTAACTTTGGCATATAAATAAGAAGTTTAATGATAGCACTTTTTTCGATTTTACAAGAAATTGATATTCAAGAGAAAGTAAAAAATGCCCCAAATGGCGATTATGAAATCGGGATTTTTATTGGATCTTTTTTACCTTTTTTGGTGCTCGTTATTATTGCTTACGTTATTTACAGGTATAATAAAAACAACGTTAATAAGGATTAGTATGGGTGGAAATATGCTTTTTTTAGTTTTGGCAGTAGTTTTAGTAATTATCTACATTTATAACCGAAATAAACGCCGATAATTACCGGGTTTTAAGCCATCCTGTAATACTTAAACGTTCTGCTTTTACAGGCTTAACTTCGTGTTCTAATAGTTGACTTTCAAAAATTACCACGCGTCCTGGAAATGGGTAAATAACCTTTTCCAATTCTTTGCCATTTTCATCAAAATACAGCACCAATTCGCCACCATTTTCGGGTAGCCAACCCGCTTCATTTAAATAACATACAAAAGATAGTTTGCGTCTATCGTCATTTTGAAAAGTATCCAAATGCCGCTTATAGTAAGTGCCTTCAGGATATAAGGCGTAGTGAAATTCCTTGTGTAAAATACCCAAAAAACAGGTTTGATTAAGATATTCTATTAGGTTGTTGACCTTTCTAAAAAAAGCAACTTCCATAGCATCGGCACGGTTTTCATCAATCCATAAAATCACATCGCCACGAATCGTTTTTTCAATCACCTCATTGACTTTATTGCCAATGGCTGCTTTTTTAAAAATATCAGCATCGTGCTTTTCTAACAGCGATTGTCTTAACTCTAAAACTTCATCTTCCGAGAAGAAATTTTCCACTAAACTATATTTTTGCTTTAAAATGTCATCAATTATACGCTCATATTGCGGATTTTCTTCAAAAGAAATTTCTTCAAATAATTGATTCATAAGTATTTGCTAAATAAAAGGCGCGCAAATGTAACCTAAAAACCAATTGCTTTTACAAAACGATTACCTTTGCACTGAAATTAATTATCATGGAAAACATTCGAATTACAAAACAATTCTCATTCGAGACTGGACATGCCCTTTATGGCTATGATGGAAAATGCAAAAATGTGCATGGACATAGTTATAAATTATCGGTTACTGTTATTGGGAAACCTATAGCAGACTCCAATAATGTGAAGTTTGGGATGGTTATAGACTTTGGCGATTTAAAGAAAATAGTAAAAACTGAAATCGTTGATGTATTTGATCACGCTACAGTTTTTAATAAAAATACACCACATGTAGAGTTGGCTAAAGAACTTCAAGATCGTGGTCATTGTGTGCTTTTGGTAGATTATCAACCAACAAGTGAAATGATGGTGATTGATTTTGCCAAAAAAATCAAAACTTATTTACCAACACATATTGCACTTCACTCCTTAAAACTATCGGAAACGGATACTAGTTTTGCTGAGTGGTATGCTTGTGATAACTAATCCCTTTGAAAAAAGCGATCTCATAACTAAAAGATACTGAACGTTATGTTGGGTTTTTAGGTTTAAAAACTGAATAATTATTAGATTTCTGCCTTCGCGGGAATTAATTATATTTACTGCATGAACATCCCGAAAGGAAAAAAAATATACTTTGCATCCGATAATCATTTAGGCGCGCCTACAGCCGAAGCCTCGCGTCCGCGTGAACAAAAATTTGTGGCTTGGTTAGACGAAATCAAAGGCGATGCCGCCGCTATTTTCTTGATGGGCGATTTGTTCGATTTTTGGTTTGAATATAAAATGGTGGTTCCTAAAGGTTTTACGAGAACGCTAGGGAAACTTGCCGAAATTACAGATTCCGGTATTCCTATTTACTTTTTTGCGGGTAATCATGATTTATGGATGGATGGTTATTTTGAGGAAGAATTAAATGTTCCTGTTTACCATAAGCCTCAAGAATATACCTTTAATACTAAAACTTTTTTAATTGGACATGGCGATGGTTTAGGTCCTGGTGATAAAGGTTATAAACGCATGAAAAAAGTATTTAAAAATCCTGTTTTTAAATGGCTTTTTAAATGGTTACATCCAGATATTGGCGTTAAAATCGCCCAATATTTAAGCATTAAAAATAAACTGATTTCAGGTGATGATGATGCTAAATTTTTAGGTGAAGACAATGAATGGCTCGTTCAATATTGCAAACTAAAATTAGAAGACAAGCACCGCGATTTTTTTGTTTTTGGTCACAGACATTTACCGTTAGAAATAAACCTCAACAACAATTCTAAATACGTAAATCTAGGCGATTGGATTCAATATTACACCTATGGCGTATTTGATGGTGAAACGCTGGAGTTGAAGAAATTTTAAAAAATAAACTTTTACTCCGCATTTTCATGTTCCTCCAAATCCTTCGTTAAATCCAGTTTTCTAAATGTTGGCGAAACAATTCCTGTAGTAAGTACCGTAATTAAAGTCATAGTTCCACCAAAAACAACAGCAGTTACTGTTCCCATATATTTAGCTGTTAAACCGCTTTCAAGCGCACCTAATTCGTTAGAAGAACCCACAAACATGGAGTTGACCGAAGAAACACGACCACGCATATGATCTGGTGTTTTAATTTGAAGAATCGTTTGTCTAATTACCATGGATATACCATCTGTAACACCACTAAAGAAGAGTGCTACAACTGAAACCCAAAATATGGAAGAAAGACCAAACACAATAATACAAATTCCGAAACCAAAAATAGCAACTAGAAGTTTCATTCCGGCATTTTTACTTATTGGAATATATGCAGTCACCAACATGGTTAAAAAGGAACCAACTGATGGAGCTGCTACTAAAACCCCAAAACCCTGTGGACCAATTTTTAAAATATCTTCTGCGAAAACTGCTGCTAAAGCAATTGCGCCTCCAAATAAAACGGAAACCATATCTAAAGTAATAGCACCTAAAATTGCTTTCGTATTAAAAACGAATGATAAACCTTCTTTTAAACTTGAAATAACACCCTCACCAATTTTTGGGTTCAATATTGGTTTTCGAGGTATTTGAAATATGGTTATAAATGAAAATAATACCAAGCCAAAAACAATGCATAAAGACCAATGCACTCCAATCCAGCTAATCGAAAAACCTGCAAATCCCACTCCTAAAACTCGAGCCATTTGCCAAGTAGAACTATTCCAGGTTGCCGCATTTGGATATATTTTTTTCGGAACAATAAGTGCTACTAAAGAAAAAATAGTTGGTCCAAAAAACGCTCTCAATAAACCACCAAAAAATACCAAAGTATAAATAGAATAGAGTATACTATTTTTAGACCATGATTCTATCACAGATGGAGACGTTAGCCAAAACAATCCAAAACTTATTAATGAAAATGCAGCAATACATAAAGCCAAAAGATTTCTCTTTTCACGCTGATCTACTATATGCCCTGCAAACAAAGCCATAGCAAACGCAGGTGCAAACTCAAAAAGACCTATCAACCCTAAACTCAATGGATCTTTTGTTAAAGCATAAACCTGCCATTCTATAACAATAAATTGCATAGACCAACCAAAAATCAATGCAAAACGAACTAACAGAAAAATATTGAATTCTTTGATACGCAAAGCTGCGTAAGGATCTTTTTTCGCCATTCTAATTTCCTGCGAAGGCAGGAATCTTTAAATTAAAATCTACAATTTTTATAAAAGCATTGCAGATATTCTATCGGTTTAAAAACGCAACCATTTTACAAAAATATAGAAAACTAAAATAGTATTGTTTCTCATTTAAGTTATTTCTTAACAACTAAAACAGTCTAGATCTTTATTTTAGTTTTTTGTTAAAATTTAAAATAGGAATTCAACTAATAATCTACAATTTCATAAATTTAAATTCAACACGACGGTTTAATCCTCTGTTTTCTTCTGAATTATTTTCAACTTTTGGTTTTGAACTTCCAAAACCAAACCATTGAATTCTGTTAAATTCTAAACCGCTTTTTATTAAATAATCTGTAACCGCTTTTGCGCGTTCTTCAGACAGTTTTTCATTATGTGTTTGCATGCCTATGGCATCTGTATGTCCATAAATTTCAACTTTAAGATTATTGTGCTCTAAATAGGAATATAGTTCATCCAATTCTTCAACAGACTCGTCCAATAAAATGGCTTTATCAAATTCAAAGAGTACGTTCTGAAACGTGTAAATTGTATCCGTTTTATAGGTGTTTTTTATGGCTTCAATAGAAATAGCGTCAATATAATAATAAGCGAATGGATGTATAAATTCAGGTTTTTCTTGATTGATATCTGTTTCTTGATTCGATTTAAAATTTCCTATTGTGAAAAACTGCTCGTAACCTTTTGCTTGATAGATGAATGAAACCAGCATCCATTCATTCGTGTCATTATAAAACGGAATTAGCGCGTCATTTTGGAGGATATCATTTTGGGTATTTAAGGTTTCTGGATTAATAAATTTCTTAGAAAGATTGCCGAATTTTTGATAGCTTCCTTTCGGACTATTTAGAATAGATGCACTTTTAGTTGAAACACCAATGCGTTCACCTGTAAACAAAAGAGCTATATTTTTAATGGAATACGTTGATTTTTCAGCTAAACTGATGTAAAAACGGATCGTGTAGGTTTCATTCGCTATTAATTTCTCATGTAATTCACCTTGAACATATTCGCGATAATCATCTTCGGCATAACAGTATATTCCAGCATAAGCATCTCCAGAAAATGGAGTTTGTTCGCCATTGTAATTGTCTTTCGTTTCTTTTGTATTTCCACAAGCTCTAAAAAAATCTGTAGAACCATGATTTGGGCAAGACCAATAGTCAACGTTTTTATTAAACATACTTATTTTCCACGGACACTTATCAAAATCTTCAAAGCTTGGGTTTTTTACCAAGTTTTGAGATACTATCATTTGAAATGATAAGAAGAAGAGAATTTTAGTCATACGTACTGAACGCCAATTAGCCTGAAATATTACTTAATATCCCGAAGTTTCAGTTGCAAGGAAACCTGATTGTTCCAATGGTTTTCATCAATAGAATAAACTGCTTGAAATGTTTTTTTATCAGTAACCAAATCAATTTTATCACCTAAACCAAACCCAATACAAACCAATTTATTTTTATGACCTTTTGATTGCTCTCGAGGCGCTGTTACGGTAATGCGTAAATGACTTTTATCTTCACCTACACATTTACCAAAACCTGTATCTTGCAGATTATCTGTCATAAAAATTGGCGACATATTTCCAGGCCCAAATGGTGCAAATTGTTTTAAGATTCTATAAAATTTCGGATTCACATCACGTAATTCTATTTGCGCATCAATCTTTATTTCTGGTGTTAATAAGGATTTATCAATGGTTTGCGAAACCACATCTTCAAAAGCTTGCTTAAACGCTTCATAATTTTCAGATTTTAACGTGAGTCCAGCTGCATATTTATGACCACCAAATTGCTCAATATGTTCTGCACACGCTTCCAAAGCATTATACACATCAAAACCACTTATAGAACGTGCTGAAGCTGCTAACCGATCACCACTTTTAGTAAAAACCAAGGTTGGTCGGTAATAAGTTTCAATGAGTCGAGAAGCCACAATTCCAATCACGCCTTTGTGCCAAGATTCGTGATATACAACAGATGTAAATCCTTCTTTTTCCTTATTGGTTTCTATTTGCTCAAGCGCTTCAAGGGTTATGCGTTTATCGGTTTCTTTTCTATCGGAATTGAAAAGCTCAATTTCTTCAGCATATGTTTGTGCTAAATCCGGATTGGTTTCTGTTAGCAATGTCACGGCATAATTACCGTGTTTCATCCTTCCAGCCGCATTAATTCTTGGAGCGACAATAAATACCACATCGGTAATAGTGAGGTATTCTTTTTTGACTTCGGAAATAATAGCTTGGATTCCTGGTCGTGGATTGGTGTTTATAACTTCTAAACCCATATAAGCCAAGGCTCTATTTTCTCCTGTAATAGGAACAATATCGGCTCCAATGGCAGTTGCAACCAAATCGAGATATTCGGTTAGATCTGCAACCGATTGCCCTTGTTTGGATGCCAACGCTTGAATAAGCTTAAAACCAACACCACAGCCACATAATTCTTTATATGGATAATTGCAATCATCACGTTTGGGATCTAAAATGGCAATAGCTTTAGGTAATTCGGCTCCAGGTCTGTGATGATCACAAATGATAAAATCGATACCTTTTTCGTTAGCATAAGCGACCTTATCAATGGCTTTTATACCACAATCCAAGGCGATGATGAGCGAAATACCATTGTCATCTGCAAAATCTATTCCTTTAAACGACACGCCATAACCTTCATCATAACGATCAGGAATATACGTTGCCACCAAATCCGTTCGGGTTTTTAAATAGGAACTCATTAAAGCAACAGAGGTCGTACCATCTACATCATAATCGCCATAAACCATGATGCTTTCGTCTGTTTCTAAAGCCGTTTCAATGCGAGAAACAGCCAAATCCATATCCTTCATCAAAAATGGATCATGTAAATCCTTTAAACATGGACGAAAAAATGTTTTAGCAGCCTCATAAGTTTCAATACCGCGTTGCAAGAGTAAACTAGCAACAATAGGCTCCACCTGAAGTGCTTTTTGCAAAGCATCCACTTTTTCTGATTCGGGCTTGGGTTTAATGGTCCAGCGCATAGTCCGCTTTTTAATTTCCCCAAAGGGGAAAAGTTTAGTTATTCTGAATTAGATTATTTTAACCCGTCTTCAACTATTTATTATGGTAATGAATACTCGTTTTTACGGTTGCAAATTTTCGAAACATTTCCATAACGCCACAGTATTTATCAATGGATAAATCGACCGCTTTTTTAATCTTATTTTCATCTAAATTTTCGCCGTAAAAATGATATTCCACTGAAACAGTATGGTAATATTTAGGATGTTCTTCGGTTAATTCGCCGTAGGTATCCATTCTAAAATCAGAAAGTTGTACTTTCATTTTATCCAAAACGGATACTACATCCAACCCTGAACAGCCCGCCAATGCAGACAGCATCATAGCTTTTGGTGATAATCCTGAACTGTGTCCTCCATTTTCTGGACTTGTATCCATTAAAACCGTTTTCCCATTTGGGTTATCGGATTCAAACTGCATATTGCCTTTCCAATGTGTTGTTACTTTATTTGTCATGTTTGCTGTAATTTATTTCTTTAAATCATCTATAACACGTGCTGCTGTTTTCTTTACAGTACTTTGCGCTTTATTAATAGATTCCTTTATTAACTCTTCTTTTTGAACCATATCAACCGTTGTGGCAATGGCTTTAACGTACCAATCTTCCCAAGCTTCGATTATGTCCATTTGCTCCTGTAATTTATCGCCATTTTTCAAAGCAATTTTACCTTGTTTCAATTCCTCTTCTAATCTTAAAATAGCAGCTTTTTCAATAGTTTCAATCATATTTTTAGCTGTATTTTCATCAGAATTTAAAAGAATATAAGCAGAATTTAAAGCAGCAATTCCTACATTTTTAAGGGTTTCTTTAGAAACTTTATCAAGCCTGTCATTATCGGTGTGATAAAACTGATCTGTAAAATGCCAGAACAACACACTTGGAATATTCTTTTGTAAAAAAGGCATGTGATCACTACCACCTTCAAAAGGGTTGGTATTTACTTCCCAATTAGCACGCTTACCTTGCCTTTCAAATTCACGAATTACAAAATCGTTTAAATAATGCGGTTTCATTTGGTCCAAGCTCATCTTACTGCCACCCCATTCCGAATGCTTATCATTACCGCGTGTCCAAATGGCACTTGGATCTGGCATTTTTTCAATAAGAAATGAACCTCCGGTGATATCAGTATTTTCACCAACCATATCTAGGCTTATTCCCCATTTTATATCTTCGGCACGTGTTTTATCTTCATTAACATAGCGAGCGGTAGAAACAATTTCATCACCCCAAAGAAACGTTAGAGTTCTTGAAGGATTCCATGTATTTTCTTTTAATAATTTCGCTGATAATGTTGCCATTTCCAAAGCTACACCAACACCTGTAGCATTATCATTAGCGCCCGGTTCTTGCACATGCGCACTAAAAACTAAACGTTCTTTTGGCAAGGTGCTTCCTTTAATATCGGCAACAACCGTTAATTCCTCCGATTCATAAGTTTTAGTTTCAATATGAACTTTCAATTTTACGACTCCTTCTAAAAGTGATGCTTTTAAACGTTCTTTCGCTTCAAAAGATAGCGCTATGGCCCAACCTTTCGCTTTTGCATTTAAAGGAATGGAACGAAATTGAATAGAGGTTGTATTTTTTTCTGGTTGTAAATACGATGGATTATCATAAGTCATAACCCCAATAGCGCCTTGATTTAGTGCCGTATTAAAAATTCGACCTGGATTGGTTTCGGCAAATACTATTTTACCCTTTACATCTATGTTTTTTAAATTCTTTACATCTTGTACATAAATAACTTCCGCAGTTGCACCTCCTTCTGGTGTACTATAAGAATTTAGCGCCACCATATTTCGGTTAGTTTCTTGAGCTAAAAGTGGATTTTCTTCGGAATTAATGAGAACACGAGCATCCACAACTTCCCAAGTGGGATTTTTAAGTGCACGCTTTTCAACACGATAGGTTAATCGGTCGTTTGGAGCCGCTTTTTCTTCTAGGATATAACCTGCCTTTTCTAAATGTTCCACTACAAAATAAATACTTTTATCAAAACCGGTATTTCCAACAACACGCCAGTATTGTTCTACAAATGCGGTTGTTTCGTAAGCTAAATCGCCTGTGAAATGTTCTTGAATTTTTTCTGGAGTAGATAACGCACTTTTCAAATCCTTTTGAGCTTGAAGCTGTCCTAATAAAACGATGGAAAATGCTAAAGCGGTGATGTATTTTTTAAACATAGTAGAGATTTTATTGAAATATAAAGGTAGCCTTTATTTATGAAATAATATTTTGGATTTTTTGTTTTAGAATAGGTAAAATAGCATCTTGAAACCATGGATTTTTAGTAAACCAAAATCGGTTTCTAGGTGATGGATGCGGTAATGGCATAAATTTCGGTAAATAGGCCTCAAAATTCCCAACGGTTTCGGTTAATGTTTTCTTGGCAGTATGTTTCAAATAATGGCGTTGGGCATACATACCAATGAGCAAAACCAATTCCACTTGAGGCAACTGTTCCCAAAGTAAATCATGCCATTGCGGTGCGCATTCGGGTCTTGGCGGCAAATCACCCGATTTACCTTTACCGGGATAGCAAAACCCCATAGGAATGATGGCGAAATTTTCTGGATTATAAAATTGTTCATCCGTAACGTTCAACCATGATCGCAATTGTTTTCCACTGGCATCGTCCCAAGGAATTCCTGAAGCATGCACTTTGGTGCCAGGCGCTTGCCCAATAATAACAATTTTTGAGTTTATATGGGCTGTTAAAACCGGTCTTGGAACTAAAGGTAAATGTGCTTTACAAATGGTACATTGACTAATGTCATGGAGTAAATCTTGCATTTTTTCAATTTAAGCGCTTGATTAGAATTAAGCGTTTATTTTAGATTGTTTTTAAGTTAGTTTAAGTCAAAAATCATGTTATTAATTGAAGCTTTTTGCAGCTTTTAATTTTCCATCATACTCTTAAAATCGATAACATAGGAAGGATAGGTAAAAATCAAATTTTTAAACTCCTTAACAGTCATTTTATTATAAATAGCCATTGCAAATACGTTGATGCTTTCATTAGCCTCGGAACTTAAAATATGGGCTCCGACAATTTCATCGGTCCGTTCATTAACCAAAATAGTATAAGCATATGTATCCTCATGTTCTTTTTTAGCATTGAACCAATCCCTGGCATCACCTTGATATACTTTAATATTTTTATAACGTGTTTTGGCTTCTTCTTCTCCATAACCGACAGACGATAAATTTGGTGTCGTAAATACGGTGGATGGCACGCAAGGCACATCAAACGTTTTAGATTTTTCCATAATAACATTATGTCCTGCAATATAGCCTTGAAGTCCTGAAAGTGGCGTTAAAGCCAATGATTTATTGGAAACATCACCACAGGCATAAACATTTGGATGTGATTTGCTCTGTAAATAATCATTAACCACAACACCATCATTGTCAACTTCAATACCTGCATTATTGAGCTCTAAAGCTTCTACAGCTGGCGCTCTTCCAGCAGCATTAATAACCATTCTAGATTTAAGTGTTTGGCTTTTACCATCCAGAGAATACGAAACTTTTAAATTCTTTTTTAATTTTTTAACAGCCGTCACATCAGCATTGAAAATAAATTTAACGCCTAAACTTTCCATTTTTGAAATTAATTTTTTCACTAAAAAAGGATCGAAATTAGTCAAAGACGTTTCATCTCTTTCTAAAATAGTAACTTTACTTCCCAAAGTGGCTAACATACATGCAAACTCCATGGCAATGTAACCAGAACCGATAAAGGTAATTGACTTCGGAATTTTCTTTAAATCTAAAATATCTTCACTTACTTTTAAAAGCTCTTTCCCTTCTATACCTAATTCTCTGGGAATATTTCCTGTAGCAATAATAAAATAATCGGCAGAAACGACTTTACCTTCTACCTCAACTTCCTGTTTACTAATAAACTTGGGCGATTGATGGTAAAGTGAAATACCTAATTCTTTTAAATTTTGTTCAGTATTGGTAGGAATAGGATTAGAAAATGAGCGTCTGAATTTCTGCACTTTGTTCCAGTTTAACTTGGGGAGTTTTTTAACACCAAGCCCTTCAAGTTTCTTACTTTGATAAATTAATTCCGAAAATTGCAATAATATTTTTTTAGAATCGCAACCTCTGTTAGCACAAGTACCACCAAATTCTCTATTATCCGTAATGGCAACACGTAAGTTCTGCTCTCTGCAAATTTTGGCAGCGGTTTGTCCGGCAATACCACTGCCAATAACGAAAACATCATAATGTTTGTTTTTCATATTCTTAATTTATAAGATTAAGATACTGAAATTTTGAAGAGATACTGTTAGAGAAAATCTAAAGTTTGGAATTAAAATAAGCGAAGAAACACAAAAACTTATAAGACAATAAACTATTTGAATTTTTACTTTTTTCCGCCAACAATCACCACAATTTCCCCTTTTGGCGGCTTATTCGTATAATGCTCTAAAACGTCTTTGGCGTTTCCACGAACGGTTTCCTCATAAAGTTTGGAAAGTTCACGAGACACTGAAACTGGTCTGTCTTCGCCAAAATATTCACAGAAATGTGCAAGGGTTTTAATGAGTTTATGAGGACTTTCATAAAAAATAATGGTGCGGGTTTCTTCAGCTAGTGCTAATAATCGGGTTTGACGTCCTTTTTTCACGGGCAGAAAACCTTCAAATACAAACTTATCATTAGGTAAACCACTGTTTACTAAAGCTGGCACAAACGCGGTGGCGCCCGGTAAGCAATCCACTTCAATACCATTTTCTATACATGCTCTGGTGAGTAAAAAACCGGGATCGGAAATCGCTGGAGTTCCTGCATCACTAATTAAGGCCATGGTAACCCCACTTTTTAATTTATTAATTAAGTTTTCTATCGTTTTATGCTCATTGTGCATGTGATGCGATTGGGAATGTGTAGAAATCTCAAAATGCTTCAATAATTTTCCCGAAGTTCGAGTGTCTTCAGCAAGAATCAAATCGACAGATTTTAAAACCTCAACGGCTCTAAACGTCATATCTTTGAGATTCCCAATAGGTGTTGGAACAATATAAAGTTTCATAAAGTGCGGTAATTTCTGGTCAAATTTACAAACTTTCAAAAGAATTATTTAAAAGAAAGCCTGTCAAAAAGCAAATCTAGGATGTACGTTTCAGTCTCCATTAATTTGAAATTCAATACTGAAAATAGAAAATAAATTATTCGAATTTATGCTCAATTAAACTTAAAAAGCGCGTTTCATAAACCTCTTTACCTTCCCAATTATTATAATCTGCTTTAACCATGTTGGAGATAAAATTATGTACCTCATCCATAGAATTGAAGGTGTTTACTTGAGAAAGCACACGATTATAATCATCGCCTTCACCATCAAACAAGTGTTTTATAAAAGCTATTTTGTCATTTAAACCAATAACAATACCGCGTTTAAGTTTATCATTAAGTGATTTTTTAGCTTCGGGATCGGTCTTTTTTACGGGATCAAAAATAGGCTCTGTGGCAAAACCTGCCGTAATTTCGTCAAAATCCATAACGCGACCTTTCATTGTAGGTTCCGTTTTATCAAAAAGCGTATCTACCATTTGGGCTTCATGGGGCATTTGAGCTACCATATCTTTAATTTTTTCAATGGCAGGCTCCATAATATCGTCATGATCCGAATCATCCATATTAATGTAAGTACGATCTTCAAATTCAATATTATCGCTCACTTTATTATTAAAAGCCACATTTAGCATTTCAAAAAACGAAGAATCATCACCAATAGTTGGAATATTATCGTCTAAATTTTCTTTAGCAAATTTTAAAACGGTTAGTTTTTCATAGAGCGCAGCTACTTCTTGATGCATTTTTTTTAAATCATCTTTACCTTTTAACTTTAGTATTCTGTGTGCAATACTCATCAATTCAGCTTCTAACTTCTTCTTCATAACTTTTTAACTTTAAAACCTATTTATGCTTTTGATTTTTAATAAATTTACGCCACCTTTATACAAAACGAACACTCCGTTTGTTTTAGTGTTAAAATTACAAAATGTTTCTCGAAAATACAGTAAATCATAAAGAACAATTTGGCTGGATAGAAGTTATCTGTGGTTCCATGTTTTCGGGTAAAACCGAAGAGCTTATTCGTAGATTAAAGCGTGCACAATTTGCCAAACAGAAAGTTGAAATCTTTAAACCCACTGTAGATTCGCGTTATGACGAAATGATGGTTGTCTCTCATGATGCTAACCAAATTCGTTCAACACCCGTGCCAGCCGCTGCTAACATTCCTATTTTAGCAGATGATTGTGATGTGGTTGGAATTGACGAGGCCCAGTTTTTTGACGATGAAATTGTACGCGTGTGTAATGATTTAGCCAACAAAGGTATTCGCGTTATTGTTGCTGGTTTAGACATGGATTTTAAAGGCAATCCTTTTGGCCCCATGCCGAATTTAATGGCTACAGCCGAGTATGTAACTAAAGTGCATGCTATTTGTACCAAAACAGGAAATTTAGCACAATTTAGTTACCGAAAATCTAGAAATGAAGACTTGGTTTTATTAGGTGAAGTGGATGAATATGAACCGTTAAGTCGCGGCGCTTATTACAAATCTATGCAACGTGATAAAATTCGGAATATGAAAGTGAGTGAAGCTGAAGAAATTGTTAATAACACCAAAGATACCAATGGAAAAAGTGCATGAAACTGTTCTTGAAATAGATTTAAACGCCTTAAAGCACAACTTCCAATACCTAAAGACACAGGTAAAACCCACCACAAAAATACTCGCCGTAGTAAAAGCATTTGCTTACGGTAGTGATTCCGTAGAAATTGCCAACTTTTTAGAAACTTTAAATGTAGATTATTTTGCTGTAGCCTATACCAATGAAGGTGTTGCGCTTCGGGATGCTGGCGTTAAAAAACCCATTTTAGTGCTTCATCCGCAGTCTATAAATTTTAAAACACTTATTGAACGTTGTTTAGAACCTAGTTTATACAGCCATTTTGTTTTGAATAAATTTATGGAAGTTGCTGAAGCGGAAAAGCAAAGCAACTATCCTGTTCATATTAAATTTAACACCGGCTTAAACCGATTGGGTTTTGAACCTACTGATGTTTCCGATGTGGTTTCAACCTTAAAAAAAACGGATAGTATCCAGGCAAAATCGCTTTTTTCGCATTTAGCAGCCAGTGAAGATTTTAACGAAAAAACCTTTACCGAAAAACAGATAAATTGCTTTAAAATTATTGCAGAATCGTTTACGGAATCTATTGGTTATAAACCCATGTTACACCTTTGTAATACGTCTGGGATTTTAAATTATCCTGAAGCCCATTTTGATATGGTGCGCTCTGGAATTGGCTTATATGGTTTTGGAAACTCCGATTTGGAAGATCAGCATTTTACACCTATTGCTTCTTTAAAATCTATTATTTCGCAAATTCATACTATTGAAAAAGGCGAAAGTGTGGGCTATAACCGTAAATTTATTGCTAGCAAGCAAACCAAAACAGCTACCATTCCTATTGGTCATGCGGACGGTATTGGTAGGCAATACGGTAACGGAAAAGGGTTTGTAACCATAAATAACCAACAAGCATCTATTATTGGAAATGTGTGCATGGATATGATTATGATTGATATTTCCGATATTGATTGCCAAGAAGGTGATGAAGTCATCATTTTTGGGAAAAATCCAACCGCTAACGACTTCGCACACACCGCTAATAGTATCTCTTATGAAATTATAACCGCCATTTCACATCGCGTAAAACGGGTGTTTCTAAAATAATTTCAGCCATCATTGGTTTTCATTCAACTTTTTTGTTAAATTTAATCTACTAATCATTAACTAAACTATACATATTATGTTTAAAGAATTCAAAAATTTTATAATGACGGGCAACGTCATTGATTTAGCTGTGGCTGTTATTTTAGCCGGCGCTGTTGGAATGGTTGTCAACGGATTTGTAACCGATATTATGATGCCATTTATAGGACACTTTTCAGGTGGACTAGATTTTGCCGATATGAAAGTGGTTTTAGATGAAGCGGTTGTAGCTGCAGACGGAACGATTACGAAACCAGAAAATGCAATTATGTATGGAAAATGGGTGAATAGTATCATCAATTTAATTATTGTAGGTTTTGTATTATTTATGATTGTGAAAGCTTACAACAAAACTAAAAAACCAGTTGTTGTTGCACCAGCAGCACCAGCAGGTCCTACTGACAATGAATTACTAATGGATATTCGCGATTTATTAAAAAAACAGTAAGTAGTAACCGCTACACTATATATTCTAACCCTAAACCACTTTGTAAAAGAAGTGGTTTTTTTATGCGTTATTTAAACCGGAAGCCTGATTAATTATTTAGTTTTGTAAAACAAAATTTTAAGGATGAAAGTAGCAATAATTGGTGCCACCGGAATGGTTGGCGAAGTGATGTTGAAAGTTTTAGAGGAACGTAACTTTCCATTAACGGAATTAATTTTAGTTGCTTCAGAAAAATCTGTTGGAAAAAGCATCTCTTTTAAAGGAACAGATTACCAAGTTGTAAGTTTGGAAACAGCTGTATCTTTAAAACCTGAAATTGCTTTATTTTCTGCAGGTGGTGAAACATCTTTGGAATGGGCACCAAAATTTGCAGCAGCCGGAACAACGGTTATTGATAATTCTTCGGCTTGGCGCATGGATGCTGACAAAAAATTAATTGTTCCAGAAATTAATGCGACATCCTTAACCAAAACAGATAAAATTATTGCGAGCCCAAATTGCTCTACCATTCAAATGGTGCTTGTTTTAGCACCGCTTCATAAAAAATATAACATTAAACGCGTGGTTGTTTCTACCTACCAATCTATTTCTGGAACCGGTTTAAAAGCGGTTAAACAATTGGAAAATGAAATGGCAGGAATTAAAGGTGAAATGGCTTATCCATACCCAATTCATCAAAATGCCTTACCACATTGTGATGTTTTTGAAGATAATGGTTATACCAAAGAAGAGATGAAATTGGTCCGTGAAACCCAGAAAATTTTAGATGATAGAACAATTGCAGTTACAGCAACTGCGGTTCGTATTCCAACAGCTGGTGGACATAGCGAATCGGTAAATATTCAATTTGAAAGCGATTTTGTTTTAAATGATGTTCGTAAACTTTTAAGTGAAACGGATGGCGTCATCGTGCAAGATAACACCGATGTTAATACCTACCCAATGCCTATTTATGCCCATGGAAAGGACGATGTTTTTGTGGGAAGAATCCGCAGAGACGAGTCGCAACCAAACACCATAAATATGTGGATTGTTGCAGATAATTTACGAAAAGGCGCTGCTACAAACACCATTCAAATTGCTGAATATTTAATGAAAAACAATTTAGTTTAGCGTTTATTCATTCTAAATATCTAATTAATACTGAATAACCAATTATTTATCAGTATTTTTTTTAAATTCGTACTCGTCTTTTTATGAGTCGATTATGAAAAAAAACTACTTTTTAATATTCTTATCTATCCTTATTTTCGTTGGTTGCAAATCTGACGATGATGCCTATGTTGGTTTACAAATTCAAACCCGACCAGATACAGTACAAGTTTTCCAGAATAGTTTTATTGAAATTGATGTGTTTTCTAACGACAGCAATATTCCTAAAATAGGTACTTTAACCGTTACCAATTCTATTTACGCTAACATTATAATTCTTAATAACGGAACGCCAACAGATCCAAGTGATGATAAGATTATTTATACACCAACTACCGATTATTTAGGAACAGATAGTTTTGTTTACACCATTTGCTCTTCAGAATTGCAATGCGCAACTGGAACCGTAACGGTAACTATTTTACCGGCTTCACCTGTAATTTATAATCCGGATGCTTTGCCTTATCCTAAATTGTCAGATTATAATTTTTTTGAAGGCGATTTAAAAAACCTCAACCCCGTTTCAGGTGTTATTCCTTATGATTTAAATTCTACCTTATTTAGTGATTACGCCCGCAAAAAACGATTCGTTTGGATGCCAAATGGTTCTAAAGCCACTTATAATTCAGACTATACGCCATTAGACTTTCCTATTGGCGCTTTTTTAATTAAGAATTTTTACTACGAAAATGTCCTACCAAATAACACGACTCAAATTATTGAAACCCGCTTGATGTATTTTACAGAATCGGGATGGGAATTTGCAGAATATGTATGGAATGCGGATCAAACTGATGCTAGTTTTACAATAGATGGTAGTTTTGTTCCTTTAGATTGGGATGAAGCCGGAACTACGAAAAGTGTTAATTATCGAGTCCCTTCTCGCGCAGAATGTTTCACCTGCCATAATAAATTTGGAACCCCAGTTCCTATCGGACCAAAACCCCAGAATTTAAATAAAAATTATAGCTATCCCGAAGGCACAACCAATCAATTAGAAAAATGGGTGAATTCCGGTTATTTAGATAGTGATTATCCAGAAATTATTGAATCTACGGTAGCTTGGGATGACACTTTACAACCTCTGGATTTACGTGCCAGATCCTATTTCGATATTAATTGTGCCCATTGTCATTCCGAAGAAAGTTATTGTGAATATCGCCCTATGAGATTTGCATTTCATGAAAGCGAAATACCAAGTAATATGGGAATTTGTGTACAACCAGACACTAATTTAGGAAGTGCGTATCCGCTAACCGTAAACCCAGGAAATGCTGCCGGCTCTGTAGTTATGTTTAGAATGAGTTCTATTGAAGAACAATATCGCATGCCAGTTTTAGGAAGAACTCTGCAACATACGGAAGGTATTGCTCTAATTACAGAGTGGATTAACGGATTAACAGACCGTTGCAATTAAGGTTAAAACCATAACATACAATAAGTTAAAATTATTTATTACATTAGTAAAGTAAAAATTATCACTTAGCTATTAACCAATATATTATCTCATGAAAACAAAATTACTTTTTATTGCATGCGTTTTTAGTGCAATATCTTATGCTCAAACCAGTTCTAATACCTGCGCTGAAGCCGATTCAGCAACGCCTATTACGCAACCTGGCGTATATAACGTAGCTGCTATTAATGGAAGTCAAGCACCAGACCCCAGTTGTATTACGCTTTATAGTAATGGAACTAAAGGAGAATGGTATAGATATATTCCTAATGAAGATACCTATTTAACTATTTCAACAGATTTAATTCAAAATAGCGGTGGCGACACACGTTTTCACGTATATAGTGGAACTTGCAGTGCATTGGTTTGTGAAGGTGGCGATGAGGACAGCGGAGATATCGGTAATGGTTTTCTATCCATTGTGTCCATAAACGTTACAGCCGGAGAAACTTATTATATTGTTTTTGATAATAAGTGGCGGTCTGATGCTTTCGATTTTCAAATTACCGAAAGTGAGCCACCACCACCACCACCTATTACGTTCAGCGTTGAAAATATTTCTACAACAGGTTCAAATCGTGCTATTGTGGATATGAATGGTGATCAATTAGACGATATTGTTTCCATTTCAAATACCAATATCAACATTCAGGAACAACAAGCTTCTGGAGGTTTTATTACACGAAACATTACAACAACTTACGCTACAAATATGCCATCTTGGAGTTTAGCAGCAGCAGATTATAATGCAGATGGTTATACAGATTTAGTTTACGGTGGCGGTAATGGCGTAACTTTTATGCGCTCCAATAGCAATGGGAGTTATACGCAAGTTACCGGTAGTGAATATGTTTTTTCTCAACGGTCTAACTTCATCGATATTAATAACGACGGGCATTTAGATGCTTTTGTATGCCATGATACCGCACCCAACGTTTATTACTTAAATGATGGTCTTGGAAACCTAGTGTTTCATCAAGGTCAAAGCGTTACAGGTGTTCCATCTGGTTTAGGACTGTATCCTTCAGGTGGAAATTATGGTTCCATTTGGATAGATTTTAACAACGATAGAAATTTAGATATGTTTATTGCCAAATGCGGTGGCGAGGTCGCTAGACGTACCAATCAAATGCACAAAAATAATGGCGATGGCACGTTTTCAGAAGTTGCCAATGCTTTAAATTTAGCCGATCCTATGCAAACTTGGTCTGCAGCCTGGGGCGATTTTGATAATGATGGTGATATGGATGTGTTTGTGGGTGCCAGCTCTGGAGCTCATAAATTTTTGCGCAATGATCTAGTTGTTGATACCAATGGAAATACGACAGTAACTTTTGTTGATATCACAGTAGTTTCTGGCATCAATGCTCTATCTACAACAGGATTGGAGCATGCCACATACGATTTTGACAACGATGGTAACTTGGATATTGTTTCTAATGGAAATATATTATTTGGAAATGGCGATTTAACCTTTAATCTACTTCCTAATTTACTTTCCGCAGATAATGGAGCATTTGGCGATTTAAATAACGATGGTTTTATTGATGCCTTTAATGGTGGTAATATTTATTTGAACAGCGGAAATGCCAACAATTGGATTAGTATTTGTACGGTTGGAGCTGCCGGATTTAGTAATTTAAATGGAATCGGCGCTCGAATTGAAATCCATACAGCTTCTGGTATTCAAATTCGCGATGTACGCAGTGGTGAAGGCTTTAGATTTATGAGTACTTTAAATACGCATTTTGGTATAGGAACAGATGATACTATTGACAATTTAATAATCTATTGGCCATCTGGCGTGGTAGATAATATTGTTAATCCTAGCATCAATCAAAAGTTGTGCATAACGGAAGGACAAAGTTTAACGGTTGAAGATTACGAGTTGGAAACGCTTACTATTTATCCGAATCCTGCAGAAAACATATTGAATATTTCAGCGCCTATTTCCATAAACGGCCGTATTGGAACTGTTTTTGATATTAACGGTAAAAAAGTTATAAATGCGAGATTGGAAGATAACTCCATTGATGTTTCAAGCTTGCAAAGCGGATTCTATATCTTACGCTTAGAATCTGAAGGTCGCGTGATTAATCGTAAATTTATTAAGAAATAATTTATAAATCAAAACATTTCAAATTCGCTTCTATTCAGCTAGAGGCGAATTTTTTTTGCCGTATTTTTGCCAAATGCTACACGTAAAAAATCTTGTTTTCGCTTATCAAAAATCACCTATTTTACGGGACATAAACTTCACTATTAAAGCTGGAGAAAACACGGCTATTATTGGCGAAAGTGGTTCTGGAAAAAGCACGCTTTTAAAACTTATTTATGGTGAATACAATTTAAATGAAGGCCAAATATTTTGGAATGACACTGAAGTTTTAGGCCCAAAGCATAATTTAGTAGTTGGCTATGAGTTTATGAAATATGTAGCACAAGAATTTGAGCTCATGCCATTTATAACGGTTGAAGAAAACATAGGAAAACATCTTTCTAATTTTTTTCCCGAAGAAAAAAAGATACGTACCGCCGAACTGTTGGAAGTTGTAGAACTTACTAGTTTAGCTAAAACCAAAGTGAAATTATTAAGTGGCGGCCAAAAACAACGGGTTGCATTAGCACGAGCTTTAGCAGAAACTCCCGAAATATTATTACTAGACGAACCCTTTAGTCATATTGATAACCACCAAAAACAGGCATTAAGGCGTCGCGTTTTTAATTATCTCAAAGAAAAAAACATTGCGTGTATAGTAGCAACGCATGATAAAGAAGATGTTCTCGGTTTTGCAGATCAAATAGTCGTTTTAAACAACCAAACTATTGCTGCTCAAGGTCAGCCAAAACAACTTTATAAAAACCCAAAAAGCGCTTTGGTGGCTGCGTTTTTTAGTGAATTTAATTTTTTAGAAGGCACGTTCGTTTACGCACATCAGCTTAAAGTTGTTCAAAATTCGGCATTAAGAGTTACCGTAAAAAAAAGCTATTTTAAAGGGTCTTATTGTTTGATAGAATCGCAATTCAATGAACAGACTATTATGTTTGAGCATTCATCCGAATTATTTCAAAATGATGAAGTTTGTTTAGAAATCTCTAAATAATAGTTAGGATTTCAAAGCATTGCTGATTAAAATTTATCGTGTCATTTACGGTTTTGCCCAACAATAAAATACCAATAGGTGTTTTTGGTGAAATAGCGTAAAAGGATTGCTTGTTAACGGTAAATTCACCAGCACTAACAGCTATAAAATAATTAGCTTTCGTTGTGTAAACAACACTTCCCAAACAAATAGTTTCAGATGTTTTAAGCACATTTACTTTATTAATAATTTTTAGTTGTTTTTGTATTTCTGCTAGTTGTGCACCTGCTTTTTCGCGTTCCAGTTGCAGCATAGCACGGCCAGTTTCGTGTTTGTCACCTGCGCTACTTTTCGTTTCACTGGTTAAAGATTCCTGAATTTCTGAAATTTGTTTCTGAATAGCTTCTAGCCTGACATTTAAAGACGTTGCGCATAATTCATGCAACTGCCTCTTAATTATATTATTTTCCATTGGCTTTTGGGCTATAATTTAATGGTCCAAAATAGCCCATTTGTCTTACAATCCATTGCTTTCTGCCGGCAATAAAATTAGAAGCTGGTTGCGCTTTATAACGCATTGGACTTGGTAAAATAGCTGCAATAGAAGCCGCTTCCATAGCGGTTAATTTAGCAGCGGATTTTCCATACCAATATTTGGCAGCGGCTTCCGCGCCATAAATACCGTTGCCCATTTCTATACTGTTTAAATAGACTTCCATAATCCGTTCTTTACTCCAAGTTAGTTCAATTAAAAACGTGAAATAGGCTTCTAAACCTTTACGCAACCAACTGCGAGTTGGCCATAAAAACACATTTTTTGCCGTTTGTTGGCTAATAGTACTAGCTCCTTTTATGCGTTTGCCTTTTTTGTTGTTTTCTAATGCTTTTTCAATGGCTTCCATATCAAAACCTTTGTGTTTTAAAAAGTTTTGATCCTCGCTGCAAATTACAGCCAACTGTAAATTAGGAGAAATGTTTTCAATAGAAACCCAGTCATGTTCCCAAGTTACACTGAATCCTTTTTGATGCTGTTCTATATTCCTAATAACCATTAATGGTGTAATAGGAACTGGAACCCATTTAAAGAGTAACACCAATGCTACGGATAAAATGATAAGGCCTAAAAAGACTTTAAATATAAATTTGAGTATTTTTTTCAGCATATTAATCTAGTAATTGTGCAAGTTCTTTTCCTATAATACTGCCAATAGCAACGCCCATTCCGCCTAAACGTACGCCACAATATACATGGTTGGAAAGTTGTTTAACTATGGCTTCCTTTTTAGTTCCAACGCCCATAATGCCGGACCATCGGTAATCAATTTCAAAAGGTGTATTTGGTAAAATGGTGGTTTTTAAAAGCTGTTCTAAATGATTTTGAATCAACGCTGTTTCGGTCATTTCAGTAGTTTCTTCGGCTTTAAAATCTAAATTTCTTCCACCGCCTAACAGAATTCGATTATTAATATTTCGAAAGTAATAATAGCCTTTATCCAAATGAAAAGTACCTTTAATCTGCAAATTTTCAATGGGTTTTGTAATTAACACTTGAGCTCTTGCAGGTTTTACAGCTTCATTTATTAATTGCGATGCAAAACCATTGGTTGCAATGAGTAGTTTATCGGTTTTAAATTCAAAAGCATTTGTTTTTAACTCAACGGCATCATTCAGTTCTGTAAAAGCTTGAACAGTTACTTTGTTGAGTATTTTAATGCCAGCTGACTGCACTTTAAGTAATAAAGCTTCCATCATCATCCCTGTGTCAATTTGGCCTTCAAACGGGTTGTAAATAAGCTGGTTTTGAATTCTTTGAAATCCAAAATTATTCGACTTCACAGTAAATACGGCTTCTTTTAGTATTGGAAATAGCAATTCATTAATCGTTTCTCTTTGAGATAAACAGGTTTCAAATAAATCTTGACTATTAGTATCAAATAACTCATAACCGCCTAATTGTTGATAATCTATAACTTGATCCGATAAATTTTGTCTTAATAAATGTAATCCGTCAATTCGTTTTTGAATGAGTTCTAAAACATCCGTTTCTGAATGGGATTGTAAATCATCTAAAATTTCACTTAAACTACCAAAACACGCAAATCCTGCATTTTTGGTACTTGCGCCTTGTGGTAACATTCCACGCTCTAAAATTAAAATTTTTGCTTCAGGGAATTGCCGCTTTAATTGTAAGGCACAATTTAAACCAACAATACCACTGCCAACAATGGTGTAATTTATATTACTTAACCAGGATTTAATTTCCCAATACGATAAATTCATAATTAAAAATATAACCGAATATAATAAAAAAAGCCCCTTTATAAAGGGGCTTTTAATAAATTAATCTGTGTAAAAATTATTTAATAATAATCTTTTTAGTTCCTGATTTAGAACCAGCTTGAACTTTTAATAAGTAAACGCCAGTTGAAACTGAACTTAAATCTAACTCTTGCTTGAAAGATGCGTTGTTTACAAAGTTATTTTGGTAAACAGAACGTCCGCTAATATCAAATACAGTAACAGAAACATCATCAAAAGTATTTAAAAGAATGGTGATATTACCATTAGATGGGTTTGGATAAACGCTGAACACATCAAAACCAAATTCATCAACACTTAAACCATCTGTAACTTGAATATTTACTAATAAGTTTGGAAGTGATCCGCCGTTATTATCGTCTACATCAACTCTAAATCCGTCTGTAGCATCAACTGCCGAAGTGGTTGTATATGTAACATTTCCGCTGTTAATATCAGCTTGTGTAAATGTGCTATTTAAACCTAAAGCAGCGCCATTTAAAAACAATGTTCCAACAGTTGGTAATTCCTTAACTGTAAATTGAATTTCAGAAGCATTGGTTGTATTAGGACTTGTTACTACTAAATTGGTATCTGCAATAATTGCTGAAGATTCCACATTAACTTGAACAGTAGTTTGTGTTGATCTGCTTGGCGCTAAAAAGGCTTGAGTTCCTGCATAACAAATTTCTAAATCTGCCGAGTTAAATATCATAGTTGATGGACCAATGTTTGCTACTTGTAAACCCCAAGAGCCATTCATTTGATCGCCATAAATAGCATTTAAAGGTAATGGCGTTTGTGTAGCTACTGGTTCTGCAATTCCAGTAACTGGATCTGTTCCACAAACAACAGCGTTTGTTGATTCAAAATCCCAAGTTACTTGCATATTAGCTCCTGTAGAACAAGGTCCAGCAGGATATAAATAAGCACGTGTGTTTTCTGGACTTACTATAGCCATATGTAATTGATTTAATGCAGAAGATGTAATATCATATTTCACATTTACATCTGTAATGATTCCTGAATCAGGAACGTTTACGCCTACGGTTTGGAAAGAAGCAGAGTTTGAAGCAAGCTGAAGACCTAAATCAAAACTATAGGTTGTACAAACTTCACCAGCATCTAAATTATAACCAATGGCAATACGCGCCATATTAATATTAAAGAAAATATTATTATAACCTTTAACCATAACAATACAATTCTCAGCTAAAATGTTTGGAACAATAATATCATAAGATCCCGAGTTTGGAACTTGCGTAGCCAATACAGTTTCAAAAGATACACCACCGTTTGTTGATAAAAGAATATCTACGTTTGGTGTGTTAACAGTTCCCATATCCGTTCCTGCAACATTCCAAGTAATCGTTTCAGTATTTCCTTGTGACCAAGTTGTAGCTGTATTTTGAGATGTTACTGCAAATGGGCCAGCAGAATTTACTACTGTAGCACTCATATTGTCAGTAGCTGTTTGTCCACCACGCATATCGTTGTCTCTAACAGTAAGTTGAAAGTTTATATTTCTATTAACAGAAGCTAATTTCTCCCAAGTTGTAGAGCCACCAGTTTGAATTAAACCAGCAATATTAGGTATATAACGAATTGGATTATTAGTACCTTCAACAGAACGTACTAATGGACCAGAAGCAGTAGTTTCTGTCGGTGTTCCTGTAGGTCCAAGATCATATTGTTCCCAAGTATAGGTATGAGTAGTTGTACCATCAGCATCTGTAGAACTTCCTACTAACATATATGGTGTTGAAATTGGAATATTATAATTTGTACCAGCATCAGCAGTTGGAGCAGCATTTCCAGTAGCAGACAAACTTGCACATGTGCTATTTCCAGATGTAATGTTAGCCCAAATCATTTGTAAACTTTTTTGGTGGAAATACGCATCACCATTAGATTGTACATCTTGAGGTGAACAAATACCAGCGTATGCCATAATAGTTGATCCACTACCTGGCTCATAAGCATTACTTGCAGTTCTATTTCCGCCAGCACAGTTTCCAGTACTACCATTAAAAGTGTGCGGTGCACCAAATTGGTGACCCATTTCATGAGCTACATAATCAATATCATATGCATCACCTACAGGAGCTGAAGAACCAGTGATTCCTCTAGCCTTTCCAGATGTACAAGGAGAATTTAAAGAAGCTAATCCGCCTCCACCTGTACTAAAAGTATGGCCAATATCATAATTTGATAATCCAATATTACTATCGATTACCGATTGACTTTGATTAATTAAAACATTCGCATTCGTGTTATTAAAGGTATCAGAATCAATAAAGATGATTGAATTATTATTAGCAACAAATGTCATTGTAATTGATAGATCACGCTCGTAGATTCCATTAACACGCGTCATAGTTGTAATCATCGCATCCATTACTGCTGTTTTTTTATCAGCTTGTGAAGCAGCAGCCGTTAAGCCAGCAGCCATCCAATGAAATGAAGAATATTCTATAGTAGTTGCAATAGCTAATCTGAAATTACGCAAATTACCATCATTAGCATTTCTTGCAGCATCTAAATCAAAATCAGTTGAATCATCTAGATTTATATCATTTTCAAAACCACAGATGAAATCGTTTTCTAAAGCAGGTAAATCTCTTTTAGCATAAACAATATAGTTATTACCGTTTTTTGTGAAAGGATCTATAAATTGAGCGCCTTCATCACCTGACAATGTCATTGTGTGTAATCCTTTTGGCGTAACACTAAAACGAATGGTTTTAGATGGGTTTTCCAAACTGGTACCAACATAAGATCTTAATTGTGGGTAACTTGCTTGTAAATCTGGATGCATAATAGATGCTTCCATCACTCTAAATGCTTCTAAATTTCCATTTGCATTAGGAAAATTAATGATAACATTAGATTTAGTAGCTTGACTTCTATTTGGAGCTGTAGCAAGAATAGCTTTTAAACCCTCAAGGTCCAATTCAAAGTGTTTCCCTTTGGTAGGCTCGGATTTTCTAAACTGTAATTCTTCAACTGAAAAGTCTAATTGAGATGATTTTGTCCATAATTTATTGTTTTGTGCAAATCCTTGCAACGAAAAAAATAAAATGGTCATGAACATCAAACTCATTCTTGAGTAATATTTTTTCATGGTATCAATGTTTTTTTTTAATAAGCCTCCAAATTACCATGTTATTTGCGAAATTGCAAGGATTCAATAGTCATTTTAAAAACTTATATTGTAATATGAAATATTTTCAGCTTTTTATTTTCTCATTGTTCTTGTTTTCGTGTGCAACGAAACCAAATATCATAACAGATAAGACGGTAATTTGGAGGCTTATTAAAAACAATCATTGTCCTGATGATGGAGTTTGTTCTTTAGAAATCACACCCAACCAGAATCTAACACTTGAAAAAGACGGTATTGGTGTTTTATATCCTCATATAACTGAAGGTGATAAGACGCTACTTGTTTTTGAATATAAGCGAAATGACATTCCAGATACGGTAGATGGTATTTATCGGGAACTTATTTATTTAGAATTGAATACAGATAATATAGAAGTAAATTTTGAAGAGACAGACTTACAGCAAGTAAAAGCCTTATTTGCGCGGCTGTGTTTTTGTAGAGGTCAAACAGGTTATTATCCCATAAAACAAGGAACGCTTTCAATAAAAAAGCTAGATAAAAATGAATATAGCTTGAAGATGAATTTTAAAATTGATGAAGTCCCTCAAATTGTAAATAGTATAGATACCGTTTTTACTTTAAACTAAAAAAAGCCCCGAAACAATTTCGGGGCTTTTTTTTTAATTATCAGTGGGCTTTTCTATAACAAAATCTTCCATAAATTTAGTGGTATAATTACCAGCTAAATATTCTGGATGATCCATTAACTGTCTATGAAAAGGAATGGTTGTTTTAATACCTTCAATAACAAATTCGTCTAAAGCACGTTTCATTTTATTAATTGCTTCTTCCCGTGTTTGCGCTGTAGTAATTAATTTCGCAATCATAGAATCATAATAAGGCGGAATAACATAACCAGCATATACGTGCGTGTCTAAACGAACGCCATGTCCTCCTGGCGCATGAAGCGTTGTGATTCTTCCCGGTGACGGTCTGAAATCATTAAACGGGTCTTCTGCATTAATACGACATTCTATAGAATGTAATTTTGGGGTATAATTTTTACCAGAAATTGGAACGCCATATGCTACTAAAATCTGTTCGCGAATTAAATCGAAATCTATTACTTGTTCGGTAATTGGGTGTTCTACTTGAATACGCGTATTCATTTCCATGAAATAGAAATTACGGTTTTTATCAACTAAAAACTCCACCGTTCCAGCACCTTCATACTTGATATATTCTGCAGCTTTCACAGCGGCATCACCCATTTTTTTACGCAAAGCCGCAGTCATAAATGGCGATGGTACTTCTTCTGTTAATTTTTGGTGACGACGTTGAATAGAACAATCGCGTTCCGATAAATGACAGGCTTTTCCTGTAGAATCGCCTACAATTTGAATTTCAATATGTCTAGGCTCTTCAATGAGTTTTTCCATGTACATATCATTATTCCCAAAAGCAGCTTTCGATTCTTGTCTAGCAGAATCCCATGCGTCTTTTAGATTTTCTTTTTTCCAAACAGCACGCATACCTTTTCCCCCACCTCCGGCAGACGCTTTGAGCATAACTGGATAACCAACTTCACTAGCTAGTTTTTCACAATGTGCATAATCGTCAATGATACCTTCACTTCCTGGAACACAAGGAACGCCAGCTTCCAACATAGTTGCTTTTGCATTGGCCTTATCACCCATTCGGTTTATCATTTCCGCAGAAGCACCGATGAATTTGATATCGTGTTCTTCACAAATTTTGGAGAATTTCGCATTTTCCGAAAGGAATCCATAACCAGGATGAATAGCATCCGCATTGGTTATTTCAGCCGCAGCAATAATATTCGACATTTTTAAATACGATTCACTACTTGGTGGCGGTCCTATACAAACCGCTTCATCTGCAAATTTAACGTGAAGACTTTCGGCGTCTGCTGTTGAATAAACAGCTACCGTTTTTATGCCCATTTCCTTACAGGTTCTAATAACACGTAAGGCTATTTCCCCTCTATTAGCAACTAATATTTTTTTAAACATACCTTTTTGTATTTAAAATTTCACCCATACATATTACAACCTGACACGTATTCACGCGTATTTTGGCGTCCACCAAATACCCGATGTAAAACAAGTATTTTTTCAGGATGAGAATTGACCCCGAGTTAACGGGATTAAACAGTTATGATGGATCTACTAAAAATAAAGGTTGATCAAATTCAACTGGTGAAGAATCATCAACAAGTACTTTCACTACTTTACCAGAAACTTCAGATTCAATTTCATTGAATAATTTCATAGCTTCAATAATACAAAGTACATCACCTTCTTTAATATTCTGACCTACCTCAACAAAAACGGGTTTGTCTGGTGATGGTTTTCTATAAAGTGTTCCAATAATTGGCGACTTGATAGTAATATATTTAGAATCTTCAGAAGCGGCTTCTGCGGCTGGTGCAGCTGCTGTTGGCGCTTGTTGTTGCATTGGCATTTGACCCATTGGTGCATTTACAGGAATTTGTTGCACATAAGTTGTGGTTTCAGATCTTTCTTCTCCACCTGTTTTAATAGTAATTTTAACATCGTCAGTTTCTAGTTTTACTTCACTAGCACCAGACTTCGCTACAAATTTTATTAAATTTTGAATATCTTTTAAATCCATAATTATTCAGATTTTTAGTTTATTTTTTTTAGTTAGTTAAGAGTTATATGCCCATTTTAAATAAATGGAGCCCCAAGTAAATCCACCGCCAAAGGCCGCAAAAATAACGTTATCGCCTTTTTTCAATTGGGATTCGTAATCGTTTAATAATAACGGTAAAGTAGCCGAAGTGGTATTACCATATTTTTCAATATTTATCATGACTTTGCTTTCCTCTAAATCAATTCTACTAGCAGTAGCCGAAATAATGCGCTTATTTGCTTGATGTGCTGCCAACCAAGTTACATCATTATTTGTTAAGTTATTACGTTCTAATATTTTAACAACTACATCTGCCATGTTAAAAACAGCATTTTTAAATACCGTTTTTCCATCTTGATATATATAATGTTTTCCTTCTTGAACGGCTTCTGGTGTAGATGGGTAAGATGAACCACCATGAGTAGCTCGTAGAAACTCGCGTCCAGAACCATCACTTCTTAAATACTCATCTTGCAAACCGAGATTTTCAGTATTGGGTTCAAACAATACGGCTCCAGCACCGTCACCAAAGATGATACAAGTGGCACGATCATTATAATCAATCATTGAGGAGTTTTTATCAGCTCCTATTAAAAGTACTTTTTTGTAACGTCCAGCTTCAATATAACTAGCGGCTGTAGACATGCCGAATAGAAAACTAGAGCAAGCGGCTTCTAAATCATAAGAAAAAGCATTTACAGCGCCTATTTCAGTGGCCGTATATGCGGCAGTTGAAGCTGCTTTCATATCGGGTGTTGCAGTTGCAACAATGACTAAATCTATTTCTTTGGGATCAAGACCTGTTTTTTGAATTAAGTCTTTGGCAGCGTTTATGGCTAAAAAGGAAGTGCCTTTGCCTTCCTCCTTTAAAATCCTACGTTCCTTGATGCCAGTTCTGGTTGTAATCCATTCATCATTTGTATCAACCAACGATTCAAGAATTTTGTTGGTTAACACATAATCTGGCACATACGCACCTACAGCGGTAATTGCTGCCGAGATTTTACTCATACCGTTTAAATTATTTCGCTAAAACCATAAAAACGAGGCGTTTTGATGAAAATTCATCAAAACGCAGCATTTTCCGGTTTAATTTAGTGCAAATTAAGTCGTTTTTGGCTTCTATAAAAATTTATCATAAAAAAAACGCTCAGTGATGAGCGTTTTCTTGTATGCACGCATAGTAGTTATGCTGCGTTCTCTTCTGCTATCGAGTTGTCAATTAAAACTTGACCTCTGTAGTATAGTTTTCCTTCAAACCAGTGAGCTCTGTGGTATAAGTGTGCTTCACCTGTAGTTGGGCAAGTAGCAATTTGTGGAGCTACTGCTTTATAATGGGTTCTTCTTTTATCTCTTCTTGTTTTCGAGATTTTTCTCTTAGGATGTGCCATTTTTATTATTATTTATCCGTTAATAGTTTTTTTAATGTATTCCAACGTGGATCGGTTTCCTCGTTATCTTCTTTTTCTTGTTTCTCTTTAGGGCTTAATTCTTCTAATTTATCAAGTATTTCAGAATCTAATGTGCCATCTTCAACGCCAGGATGAACTAGTTTTGAAGGAAGTGACAATATTACAGTTTCATATATATATTGCTGTACATTCACTTCATATTCGCCATGTGGTACAATTAATAAATCAATTTCTTCATCATTATACTCGTCACCAAATTTTACCACCAAATCAAATTCATTATCAATGACTTGATTATAAGGTTCGTTGGTTACATCGCAATTCACATTTACTGTTCCTGAAATTTCAAAATGCAATTCTAATAAAGTTGTTTTCTTGTTTAATTCCAATTTAACAGCAATATCAGCATCATTAAAATCTTGATACTCAAAAAAATCAAAGAACGTCTTATCTATTTTATACTCAAATTGATGTTTCCCTAATTTTAACCCTACAAATGGTATTGTAAACGTTTTCAATTCCCTCATAATCACATCTATTTTGAGCCTGCAAATATATAAAATAATATTTAGCTTCTAACACTTATAAACATTTTTTTGTTTATATCTTTTTCTGTGGCGTAACTAATGGGTTTTTAGCCAATTCAGCATTTTCCATTCTGTTATGATATAATTTCAGCGCTAAAAAAACAGCTTCTTTAAATGAATTTATATTGGCTTCTCCTTTTCCTGCTATCTCAAAAGCAGTACCGTGATCTGGCGATGTTCTAATTTTTGATAGTCCAGCCGTGTAATTTACACCGTTCCCGAATGATAGGGTTTTAAATGGAATTAAACCCTGGTCGTGATAGGATGCAATAATTGCATCAAAGTTTTTATAGTTACCCGAACCAAAAAAACTATCCGCAGCGTAAGGACCGTAAACTAATTTACCTTTTTCATTAAGGGCTTTTAGTGTTGGACGCATAATTTCATCGTCCTCATTCCCAATAACACCATTATCACCTGTATGTGGATTGATGCCTAAAACAGCAATTTTTGGACGTCTAATATTGAAATCCTTTTGCAAGCTTTTATAAACGGTATTAACCTTGCTTTCTATTAATTCCGGCGTTATATGACTCGCAATATCTTTTACAGGCACATGGTCCGTTAGCAAACCAACACGCAATTCATTACAAATCATAAACATTAAACTATCGCCACCTAATTCCTGGGCAAGATAATCGGTATGTCCAGGGAATTTAAAATCTTCCGATTGAATAGTATGCTTATTTATGGGTGCCGTAACTAAAACATCAATAGCATCTTCTTTTAAAGCTTTAGTAGCCGCAAATAGCGATTTTATAGCAAACTCACCAATAACAGGATCTTCTTGACCAAAATTAATATTAACACGATCATTCCAAACATTAAAAACATTGATTTTTCCAGTAATAATTTGATCCAAACTATTAATACCATTAAAATTGATATCTAACTCAAAATGCGTTTTTAAAAACGTAATCGTTTTTACGGAAGCAAAAATAACAGGCGTAAAAAACTCTAGTATTCTAACATCTTCCAACGTCTTTAATACAATTTCACCACCAATACCATTTAAATCTCCTATGGAAATTCCTACGATAACATTTTCTGCTTTCCTCATTACTTATACTAACTTTTGTTTGTAATTTTGTTTTGCAAATTTAACTAAATAATCTGTACTTATGTTCACTGGCATCATAGAAGATATTGGCCGCATTCAACAAATAGAAAAAGAAGCGCAAAACCTGCACATTACGGTTAGCTCCGCGATTACTTCTGAATTAAAAATAGATCAAAGTGTTGCTCACAATGGTATTTGTTTAACGGTTGTGAAAATTAATGATCAAAATTATACGGTAACCGCTATTGATGAAACGATAAAGAAAACCAACATCTCCAATTTAAAGGTAGGTGATTCTGTTAATTTAGAGCGTGCCATGAAATTAGATGCGCGATTAGATGGCCATATGGTGCAAGGCCATGTAGATCAAATAGCCACATGCATCCAAGTTGAAGAAGCTGCGGGAAGTTGGGTTTTTACTTTTGAATATGATGCATCACTAAACAATATTACTATTGAAAAAGGATCTATAACAATTAATGGCGTGAGCTTAACGGTTGTTAATTCAGGAAAAAATAGATTTAGCGTTGCCATTATTCCTTATACCTATGAGCATACAAACTTTAACACATTCCTAGTAGGAACCATAGTAAATTTAGAGTTTGACTTGATAGGAAAGTATGTAAAGAAACTCTTTGAACTGAACAAATAAGCTTACTATTTGGCTTTAAAAAGACGGTAAGCACCATAAAATAATCCCGTAATTAATCCCGTAAACACGCCGCCATCAATTGGTAAACCAGGTGGCGGTGGTGGCATAGGCGGTGGTGGCACTCCTGCTTGCGCAAAACAAACAAAACTTATTAGCATTAATAAGATTGAAGCTACTATTTTAATTTTTGGCATTTTCATTCAGCTGTAAATGTATAAAAAAAAGTGGCTTTACAAAATAAATTCATTTTTTTAAGGTCGTCTAACGGTAAAAAACATCGACAAAACTATTGTCGTCCTAAATATTTCGTAACATACCCTACAAAAATCAAAGATATATTAATTTAAATACAACTTATAATTTTATCGATAAGCGTCTCTAAAAGTTGTTATCTTGAATTATAGTAGAATGTTCCATTTTAATTCAACGAATGAATATACCAATAAATTTTAAAATAGAACGATTTTTTTTAGAATTGCAATCTAATTGTTTTAATACACGGCCTTCTATTTAAATAAAATTTTATTTAGCGGTGTTCAAATATGAGATTGTTATTTACAATTAGGTTTTAAAAAGGGTATCCAATAGCAAAGTTTAAAATAGGTGAACCTACATCAAAATTAAAGCGCTCTCCTTTTGGCAAAGACGGATCATGGAATGGTGCCGCTAAATCAAAACGTATTACAAAACTTTGAATATCAACACGCAAACCTATACCGGCTCCCATACCTAATTCGCTTATAAAGTTTTTGCTAAATTTATCTTTTCCATTGTAAATGGGGTTTTCTTTAGAGTTCCAAATATTACCTGCGTCAGCAAAAACAGCACCTTTTAGAAAAGAAATGATTGGAAATCGGTATTCCAAATTCGCCTCTAATCTGATATTTCCCGTTTTATCGAAATATACCTCACCTTCTACAATATCTGCATCTGGATCATAGGTTCCCGGTCCTAATGATCGAATATTAAAAGCTCGAACACTATATGGTCCGCCAGAATAATATTGTTTTACAAAAGGAATTACATCAGAATTTCCATAAGCCAAACCATAACCTCCAAAAACACGCGCTGCAATAAGTTGTTCTTTACCTAAATTTAAATGGTAATGAAAATCTACATCGGCTTTGGCATATTGCGCATATTCAAAACCTAAAAATGTTTTTGTTTTATCGGGTCCTTGATCTTTTCCAAAAAGTCCAACGGTATTTCCAGCAACATCAAACTTGAATTTAAAATATATTTGATGTTTCTTTTGCCCATCAATCATTTCATTATAAGTAAAACCGTAAGTTAAACCAGCAATAAATTGCTGTTCAAAACTGCGTCTTAAAAAAGGATCTTTATCTAAAATCTCTTCAAACTCAGGTGTTTTTCTTAAAAGTTCTGTGTAATTTATGGATATAGGATTAATTTCATGAGTTACATACCTATTAGAATCCCAAAAATAACCAAACAAAGCAGTTCCCGAAAGCAGTGTATACAAATCACTACGCTTTAAATAGTCAACACTTAAAGAGGTCTTTGTTTTAGGAATGGAATACCTAAAAAAGTCGTCGTTAATTTTAACTGGAAAAAGCATTCTAGGAAAAATTAGTTCGTTTTGTATTCCTAGTTCCAAGCTACTATTCCCCGCATTATTTTTACCACCTATTTGTTTTTCATACCCTACTTTTGGTGTGATATTAAAGGTTTCGCCACCGCCAAATAAATTTCTATTACTTAAGGTTAGGGTAAATGCAGGACCCGCAAAACTATTGGATTTAGTTACTACTTGAAGCTCGGCTCGAAGTGCTCGTTTATTTAAAGGCGATAAATAAATATTGGCTTCTAGAAGTCCTAAATTATCATCGGCCACAGTATCTAACTCCTTGTACTGAATGTTTACATATTTATAAGCGCCAATAGTAGATAGACGGCGAGCTGTATTTCGAGAATTTTCTGGATTAAAATAATCTCCTGCCTTCAAAACAACAAAAGGATCTAAATATTTAGGTTTAAAAAACTCCACTTCTTGAATATAATTTTTCTCATTGTAACGTGTTGGTTCCACCTCAACAGAA
Source organism: Bizionia myxarmorum (assembly GCF_008086205.1). Classification (GTDB taxonomy): domain Bacteria; phylum Bacteroidota; class Bacteroidia; order Flavobacteriales; family Flavobacteriaceae; genus Algorimicrobium; species Algorimicrobium myxarmorum. Next base: position 573,111 of record NZ_VSKK01000001.1, read on the forward strand.
TCTGCAATTTTATAGTCAGGATAAATATTTACTTTTGAAATTTTATAAGGAATTAAACTCTTTTTAGGCACTTCGTTTTTTAATTTCAGAAACAAATCAAAGTTTTTATTACTATATTGATTCGTGTCTGCTTCAAAAATTAAAAAGTTATCATTAAAATTATAATACCCGTTTTTCTTTAAATTTTTATCAATTCGAAGCCGCTCTAGTTTCATACTGCTCAAGTCAAAACGCATGCCTTTTTCTAAAGGAGATTCTTTAACGAGCTTTTCAATACTTCCATAAATGCTAGATGGCATAGAATCCAACTGATAGCTTACCATTCTGTATGGTTTTGGAACCGTTACCGTATATTCCACGGAGGCTTTCTTTTCTTTTTCTTCAAAAGTGGATGCTGCTCTGCTGTAGAAAAATCCGCGATTTTCTAATCGGTTTACTAGTAAATCTTCTACGTCATAAGTTTCAACATCCGACTGATAAACCGGCTCTTCCCCTAATTGTTTATAAAGCCAGCGATTAATAAATCCTGGTTTTTCCTTTTGATTTTTGTAATAATAATACAGGCCAAGATGGATTCCTAAAAATTTTGAATTCGGTTCAGGGCGTAAAACAGTTTCCAATTCTGATTTTAAATCCGATTCATTAACAATAATACTATCCGATTCTATTTTTAAAGTTGCGCCTGTGTAAAGACGTTCATCCTCGGGAATATGTTTGGTAATACTGCAGGAGTAAAAACCACCTATGAGGAAAATAATCAGAAGTTTATATGCTAATTGACGTTTCAAATTATACTATTTTTTTTCAGATTGATGTAAAAATCAAGCATCCTATTTTTAAAAATTGCTTAATTTTAAGTTACTTATTTTTATCCTTTTTTTCTCTTATACTTTTATTTGTAGCCGCTTCTTTTTCCTTGCGTTTTTGTTCTACTGCATTCTTTTCTGCTTTTTTACGTTCCTTCGCTTCCTTCTCTTCTTTGGTTTCAGCTTTAAATAAGGCGTCCCAAAGTTCATTATATTTATTAAATTCCTGTGTAAAAATAACAGCAATTCCGCTCACAACGGTTTGACCGTCTATCACGTTTTCAAACTCATTTCTACTAAAACCTTTTAAACGATAGCGGCCGCTTTCAGTAAGCAAATATTCAATACTGACATTTCCAATTATAGGTGTTTCTTCGCCTGTAGAACTACTACCTTCAATATCTACTTCACTGCCAACGCGTACTATTAAACGATCATCAAACAATTTTTTCTGTGCGGCAATATCTAATTGTGTACGTTGCTGTGGCGATGTGCCTTGATAGTCTGTAAAAGAATTAAGTCCGAAATCGAGCTCAAAACCAGAACTTCCTAATAATTTATCCGAGAACATATTTAACTGATCCGATACCGCATCATTTAAGTTATCTCTTGCAATAGAGGCAACACCACCCGAACTTCCGTCACTGCCTGGATCTGGGTAAAAACGATTCAATACTAATAGTGAAAATACCTGTCTATTTAATTCGTCTTCTTGACTATTTAATTGTTGAATTCTGCCGTAAACTTGACCACCAATGGCACCTTGTTTATCTTCGGGCATATCTAAATTAAAGTTAATTTCAGGTTCCATTAAATGTCCATCAATATTAAGATATACATAAAATGGTAATACCTGACGGAATTTTCCTTTCACAGCTGGATCACTGCCCGAATAAACAGGAGCCATTAGAGAAGATGCGGATGACTCCACTTGATAAATTGCCTTGACATCTAACTTGGCATCCAGCGGATCACCAGACCACGTGACGCGGCTACCAGGAACTAAATTAAATTTTCGGTTTACTATTTTGTAAAGATTCAATTCATAATGACCAGAGGTTACTTCATAAACACCCGAAAGCGTTAAATTACCATTTGGGTTCATTCTCATATTAAAATCGCCAGCACCAGAGACCTTGAAATTATCCCCTGTTTCTTCATTAATAATAATGGTTACAGCAGCTTCTTTTCCTATTTTAAGAAGCGCAGAAATATCGAATCCCGTTACCGTAGCCGTTTTTTCTTCCGTACGCGTTAAAATAGCATCGGGATTTTCACGATTTACAAAAATGACAACACCCTCACGTTCTTCAACGTTTACAGTAGATGAGGGTAATACATAGGTTATGTCCGTATCTGAACTAACCGTCATATCCATATTTATTTTAGGAACTTGTACATCGCCTGTTATTTTGGCTGTACCTGAAAAACTTGCTTTTCCGTAAAGAAAATCGTTATCCTCTTTTGTGGCGTTTAAAACTTGAAAATCATCTGCATTTATCTGCAAATCGAAGGTTGGATTAATAAAGGTTTTAGTCCCTATTTTTCCTGACATTTCAAAAGTATTCTGGTTTTCATCACGAACGGTGAAGCTTTCCATAGTTAATCCTGAATTATCAATACTTAAGGATTCATTGCGCAAATTAAAGGCCGAATTAAACATGGCAATCTTAAAATCGGCATCATTAAACTTCAAATTCCCCTTATATTTAGGTTCTTTTGTCGTGCCGTTTACTGTAAATTTTCCTGAAAAACTTCCTGAAGTTTCGGTAATTTCACCTCCAGAAAACCCTGTTAGAGCATTCATGTTAAACCTATTAATATCTAAAGTCAAATCTAAATTAGCGCCAGTTTGGCTTGCCACATAATCGCCTTCCAAATCCAAATCAATTTCGCCTTCTTTTAAGTGCGCGTTAAAATCATAGCTGTTACCTCCTAAAGATTTCGCATTAATCTCCATAACGCCTAAATCCACATCTAAAACGTGGAAATCTTTAACATCCAAATCGGCGAGAATACCTGTATTATTAAAAGGATCTTCTAAAATAAAATCGCCATTTAAATTTCCAGAAGCCAAAGTAGCTTCAGGATTTAAAAAGCTTAAAAATTCTTTTAATTTGAAATTTTTAAAATTTACTGCCAGATGATCTTTACTTTCATTAGCAAGTTTATCGGTCCATTCAACCGCTTGATTGCCTTTGGTAAAGCGGAAATCATTAAAAGCTATTTTAGCTGGATAAATAAGCATTTCATTGGTCTCTGGTGTAATCCACGTTTCTCTATTAACAATTAAACCTTCTGGCTCCACGTGCAAACGAAGTTCCTCACTAGTTCCTGTGATTTTAGTGAAAATTTGAGCTAAAATTTCTTTCTTATGGTAAGCTGAAAAGTTTAATGATAATTCATTATTAATTTGATTGCCAGAAATGACGGTTTTATGAATGTTTAAAGGACCTGCAACAATTTCATTAAAGCCCAAGTTGAAATTAAACTTATCTAAATCGGTATCCATATTAAAAGACAAACTATCTAAAACCAAATCACTATAATTAATATGAGGTGCGGTAATATTAGCTTTTAGTTTGCGTTCCAATTCATTATAATCTACAGCCAAATTTATGGTGTCTAAATCCTTAACATTAACCAGAAAAACCTCATTTAAAATTGGCGATTGACTAATTTTTCCACGTAATTTCAAATTCACTGGAACCGTAATGCTATCTGGTAATTTATTGTCTCGGTAGAAATAGCTTGAAACATGACGATTTATGGAAGTAATCCACGTTTTTGGGTCGGCGTTAGATTGTAATTGCAAATCCAACATTTTATTTTTAATAGAAACAGATGTCGTATCCGTCCGAACGTGCGCTAAAGCATTCAATTTTCCTAGTAAATAGCTTTTATTGTCGTAAACAAAAACCCCATCTTCCACTATAGCTGCAACGTCAAAATCTGAACCATTACCTTTAAAATCCGTATAGATATTCATGGCGGTTTTTACATTCCGATCCATAATGCCCAAGGCTTGCAAATCCGCGCCTATTATATTAATTTCGGCTGTGGCTTCTGGAGCTATAGAATCTAAAACTACGGTGGCGTACAAATTGGCATTTAGATTTCTATCTTTATAATTAGAGGTTAAAGCGCCGGTACCATTTTTTATATTACCAAGTAATTTTAGGTCTTTTATAGCGTAGTTATTGTATTGCATACTTGTAACGGTTGCTTCTAAAGTCGCATCTAAATTATTGAGGTTATCACCTTTACCTTGTGCCGTTAATTTGAAATTTAAAGCTCCTAATTGCTCATTATTTAAAAGTTCATTTAGCTTATAATCTTCAATAGCCAAGTCCGCATTAAACTCTAATGTTTTGCCGTTTTTAAAATTTCCTTTTACGGTAGCCAAACCTTGAGACGTTGTTAAGGTAGCATTGGCTATAATATCGTTAAGATTTCCTTTGGCTTTCCCCACTAATTTTACGTCTTCTGGTAAGCTCACGCCTAATTCTTCTTCATCTACAAACTGAATAATATCACCTCGTTTGGTTATAGCTGCAAATGCGGGAATATTAAAGGCTAAATTATCTGGATTGGTCACATTTTGAATTCTACCATTTGCAGAAATTTTGGTATTATTCCAATTAATACGCATTTTTGATAGATTAATATCAGACAAATAACCGTTTGCTTTTAAATTTCCAGTTATAAGCTTTTTACTTAACGCCTTTAAATATTCATTCTTTTTTAAATCGGGTTGAATTAAAAATAAATCTTTAAGTGACACCTTAAACGTTGGCATATTTAAAGCCACTTTGGTTTGGTCTGGCTCTTGCATTAATTTCGCTAATGAGGGATAATCCAATTGAAAATTCCCTTCTAATGCATTATTATTTAAAGCCGTTTTTAAGTTGGAAAGTTTTAGTTGTTTATCCGATGCGTTGAGATTGAAATTAAGATTTTTTAAATTAACCCCTGAAATTTCATGAAAAGAAGCTTCATCCAATTGTAGCTCGGCTATTTTATCCTTCAATACAATAGCTTCTGCTTTCAAATTGATATTCGTTAATACAATAGCATTCGAATTAAAGACGCCCTTTTTACCTTTTTCATTATTCACCGAATAGCTGAAATTGTTATTTTCCAAATCAATTTCACCAATAACCAGTTGCAAACTTGGCCATTCAAAAGCTTTTATATCTTGTTCAATATCTTCGGAAACTTCCTTAACTTTCTCAACAACGGCATTATTTTCCGTTTCGGTTTTAAGTGTAATTGTGGAATTTTTTAGGCTAAACTCATCCACTTCAAACAATTCATTTGCTATATCCAGATTGGGTATTTCAGCGTATAATTCCTGGATATCCAGTACGGCGGAAATTCTATTAGGTTCACTTTTATAATCGGCAAAAACGTTGGTAAGTTTAAACTCATCTACCGTTAAATGTGGTAATGTATTATTTTCGGAATCTGGTGTTTCAGGAACGGGTATTTGTAAGAATGTAACTCGGCTGTTTGCTAATTCTAAATAATCCGCTTTAAAAGTTAAGGTTTCTAAATCGGTTTCATCCATGTCTGCACGGAGTTTACCAATTTTATAACGACTATTTATTCCAGTAACCGCATCGTTATAAACGACATCAAAATCTTTAAATTTAAGACTTCCTAAAATTAATTTAAAAGGGGCGGCTGTGGAATCTTTTTCCACTTGTATTGCATCTTTTGAGGCAAATGCATCAATAATAAATTGAAAATTGAAACCTTCAATACTATCTTTTCTGGTCACATTTGCGCGAACACCTTCCCAATATAAACCGTCTACACCCAAGCCATTTCCACGAATCAGAGCCAAAATAGGAACGTTAGCCTCTAATTTTTTGGAATAAATAAGCGTATCGCCTTTTTTATCTTCTAGATATAATCCGTTTAATTGAATATTGCCATTAAAGGTTATAAAGAGTTTTTCAACGGCTACTTTCGTCTTCGTTTTCTCAGACAGGAAGCTAACAGCTTTGGTTACAATAATATCTTGACCCCAAGGACTGCGAATAAAAAGAATCAGCAAAAATAAAAACAAGAGAATGCCAAGAATAATCCTACCAACTATTCTTAAAAATCTAAACCGTTTCTTTTTCTTTTTAGTAGGTTGCTGTATGTCTTTGTTTTCGGATGTTTCCAAGCAAAATTTTTGAGTTACAAATTTATTATATTAATTTATGGGAATGTACTTTAAAACGATTATTAATAGCTTCAAAACTGAAATGTTATAATAAATTTAACGAAAGTTCTGCGATAATGACTATATTATAAAGTCTAGATTTGAATTCCTATGTTTGTAGCATAAATTCACCAGATATTAAACTAAAACATTATGCCAAAACCCAAGGGTCAAAAAAATACTAAAAATAAAGCGGAACATACCAAGCTTCTAAACAGAAAAACAAATAAGAAAAAAGCAGATGAAGCCCAGCGGAAGGAGCGATTAAAGGCTATTATTAAAAAATCTAAAGGTGAAGAATGAATTCGAAATTGAAGTTCAAGTTCAAGTTCAAGTTGAAATAAATATTCTCTCCAAGCTTACTTTAATAACTTCATTTTAAAAAACTCACAACTTATTTCTAATATAAAATGCCTCTAAAAACGTATGTTTTCAGAGGCATTTCTTTTAATATGAACTTTACTTAAAATAACACTTACTTTTTATCCCAAGTATCATTCAAGGTATTAATATCTGCCAACATCTTATTTGGATCTAAAACCACACGCTTCACGCTTTTCTTCGTCTTTAAAAGGTGCGTCCAGCTATTTCCACGCTGCCAAATTTCCACTGGAAGTGATACGTTTTCAGTAGAATTATCTGAATAGGTTACTTGAAGTTCAACAGGCATTGGAATTTGTCCGTTATTTTCAACTGTTATAAGATAATTACCTTCATGAGGTTTCACATCAGAAACGCTCATATCTATGTTGCCATTTCCATAAAACCAACCTTTCCAGAAATAAGATAAATTTTCTCCCGCCACATTTTCCATATGATTAAAAAAGTCATTTGGCTGTGGATGTTTATATGCCCAATTACGGATATAACTATTGAATGCATTATCAAAACGTTCGGTACCCAATATATACTCACGTAGCATAAAAAGTCCAGCTGCAGGCTTATAATATGCCGTATACGCTAAATTTCTAGCGTGCGCTACTTCTGGAGATGTATCAATACCTTCACGGTTTTCAAACGTAAGATATTTCACTATTCCACGAGGTTTATCTGTGTCTGTAGGATATTCACCTTTATTAAAAGCGGCCGTACTGTAATGGTTTATAAAAGTATTAAAGCCTTCGTCCATCCAAGGATAGCGACGTTCATTAGAGCCAACAATCATTGGAAACCAGTTGTGACCGAATTCATGATCTGTTACGCCCCATAAACCAGCTTCCTTACTTTTATAACTACAAAAACTAACGCCTGGATATTCCATACCGCCCACATTTGCAGCCACATTTATAGCATTATGATATGGGTAAGGAAAGTATGTTTTAGAGTAATATTCTATGGAACCTTTGGTATATTCCGTTGATCGTGACCAAGCTTTGGAGCCATCACTTTCAATAGGATATACGGATTGCGCCAATCCTGTTTTGCCATCACCAAGATCCATACGAGCTGCATCCCAAATAAATGCTTTTGAAGAAGCCCAAGCCACATCACGCGTGTTTTCCATTTTGAAATGCCAAGTTAAGGTACCTTTATTTTTTAAGTTTGAAATAGGCTTTCCAACCTCATCTGGTTTGATAATATATACCGTTTTATCACTTTTTTCAGCTTGTGAAAAACGTTCTAATTGGGTTTTAGTAAGAACCTCTGTTGGGTTTTGCAAAATACCGGAACACACAACCGTTTGATCAGACGCAGCGGTGATTTTCACATCAAAATCGCCATATTCACAATAGAATTCACCAGCACCTAAATAAGGCTCCGTATTCCAACCTACAACATCATCAAAAACAGCTACGCGAGGATACCATTGTGCCATAGCGTAAATAGTTCCCATTTTAGTGTCTAACCTTCCCATACGATCCATTCCTTCAACAGGTACTTTGAATTTAAAATTCATGCTAATAGTAACTTCACCACCTTTAGCAGCTAATGGTTTATCTAGAAAAAGTTGCATTCTCGTATCCGAGATTAAATGTTTGGAAGATGTTCCCGTTTTTGTTTTTGCCGAAATGTTAGTTAATTCTAAACCACCTTCGACATCACCACTATAACGACTTCCTAAAACGGATGTGGTTAATGTACCACGCGAGTTTTCGGTAAAACGGTTTTGCTCTAAATAAAGCCAGATAAAATCTAAAGTTTCTGGACTGTTATTTGTGTACTGGATTGTAACCTTCCCGGAAACCATATGGTTTTTATCGTCTAAAGAAACTTCCAAATTATAGTCGGCAGAATTTTGCCAATATTCAGGACCCGGTTTTCCAGAGGCCGAGCGGTAAACGTTGCCCTCACGGTAGGTAAATTCATTAAATAATTGCTGATTGCCATAATTTGCTTCTTGGGCAACGAGTGAAAAAGAAAAAGCGAACAGCAATATAGACATGCTGCGTCTAAAATACGTCATAGTTTCGTGTTTTAAATTAATGATGGAATGCGAAGATACTCAATTGTAATGAGGTCTAAAACTGTTATATCTAAATCTAAACTATAATATGAATAGAGAAATTTTAGAAGACTATTTAAAGTGACAAATTAATACAGTAAATGCTGTTTGGCTTTTGAGCCCCACCCAGCTTGATTTTCATAGTCTACGAAGAAAATTTTTAAATCGGCCTGATTGGCGTAATCCACATAATAGATTTTCTTTTTAGCTTGATTAGCATAGTCTGTAAAAAACCATTTCCCGTCATTTTTTCCAGCTTGGTTGCTATATTTTACTTTATAAACCTTTAAATCTGCTTGGTTTTCATAGTCTACTACAAACACCTTAACATCGGCTTGATTTGCATATTCAACAGAAAATATCTTTTGTGCCGAGCAGGTAAATCCGAAACATACAACAGCAAATGTAAGTAGTAGAGATTTCATAAAGTTAGATTCATAACGATGGATTAAAATACAAAAAAAACATCAAAGATTGTTCCGCTATTATTATTTACAAACGCCGTCTGTGTCGCAGCTTTGTCCTTGGGTAACTTCCAATTTTGTAACTGGATTAAGTTTTCGCCATTCTGAAAATGCTTTATTTAAAGTTTCTAAAAAAGCTTCGGCCGGTTGCGCTCCCGAAACGGCAAATTTTCTATCCAAAACAAAAAATGGCACACCGCCAACACCAACTTGTTGGGCTTCCTGAATATCTTGTTTCACAAAATAAGCATATTGGTCGTCTATAAAAGCGGTTTGTATTTCAGATTCCTCTAAACCAATTTCTTTACCCAATTGCGTTAATGTTTCCAAATCGGCTATGTTTTTTCCTTCTGTAAAAAAGGCTAGAAATAAGCGTTCTTCAGCGGCATCTCCTAAATCTTTTGATTTAGCAAACTGAATAAGTTTGTGCGCATGCAGGGAATTCACCATGATGGCTTTATCTAAATTATATTCCAAACCCACTTTTTTGGCAGATTGGGTAACGTTATCCAACATTCCGGCAACTTGCTCCGCACTCATACCCTTGTGTTTGATAAGATAATCTTGATAGCTTTCGTTTGCTACTTCAGGAATGGAAGGGTCTAGTTGGAAACTTTTCCATTCTACTTCAACATGATTTTTGTCTGTAAATTGTTTCAATGCTGATTCAAAATTCCGCTTTCCGATGTAGCAAAATGGACACATAACATCGCTCCAAATTTCTATTTTCATCTTATTTTCCATAATCTATAAATTTTCTGAATTAACGTATTTTAAAATATGTATAACTATTCTGTAATTAGTCATCAATTAGTAAATAGCTTACAAATTATAAACAATCGCATATTAAACAAAAAACCCATCTCGAAAGACAGGTTTTTAGAATCCAATTAAAAGTTGCTTGTTAGCAATTATGCTTCACAACTTGTACAATCTTTTTTCTGCTTAAATTTCTGCGCAGCATTCATACTATGCTGATAGTAAAGCGATTTTAAACCTAATTTCCATGCGGTAACATGAATTTTATTAATCTCTTTAACGGGCATATCTGGATGTACAATAATATTTACAGATTGACCTTGATCTATATGATTCTGGCGATTTGCTGCTTGATAAATAATATCCATCTGGTCAATTTCAGAATAGGTTTTAAAGACGTCTTTCTCTAAATCTGTTAAGAAATCAAGATGTTGTACAGACCCATCAAAATCACGAATACTATGCCATACATCTTGTGTATTTTGACCTTTTTCTTCTAATAAATCTTCTAAATAGGCATTTTTAATGGTCGTTTTAATTTTGGCAATATCTTTCACATAAATATTGGACCAAATTGGCTCAATTCCTTGAGATACTTGACCTAAAATAAAAGCGGACGACGTTGTTGGCGCAATGGCATTTAAGGTGGCATTACGTCTGCCGTAGCCTTTCAACACTTTTGGTTCGCCAAATATTTGCGCTAATTCAGCTGAAGCCGCATATGATTTCTCCTTAATAAGTTTAAAAATATCACTATTTAAACTATAGGCCTCTTGACTGTTAAATGGCAACATTTTAGATTGAAGCAAAGAATGCCATCCTAAAACGCCTAAACCTAAAGCTCTATTTTCTTTGGCGAAATTATAAGCGCGTTCCATAAATAGGAAGGTTTGACGGTCTTCTCTATTTTCAGAATCTCTATAAGCTTCTAATTTTTCAATAAATTCAGTAATAACCGCATCCAAGAAATAGACCATGGTTTCAACTGCATCGGTATCTTTCCATTTGTCATAATGCAATACGTTTACTGATGATAAAACGCAAACAAAAGACCAATCATCATTAGACGGCAACATAATTTCCGTACACAAATTACTAGCATAAATAGTGTGTTTTTCATTTTTGTACACATCAGCAGCGGCATTGTTGGCATTGTCTTTAAAGAAGATATATGGATAACCCATTTCACCTCTTCTTTGTAATACTTTAGCCCAAACAGTACGCTTTTGCTCATCGCCGGCAACCATACTTTCCATCCACTCATTGGTAACAGTAACACCATGCGTTAACTCCTGAATGGGGTTTCCTTCTGTACCAATTTCCAAGAACTCCATAATATCAGCGTGCTCAACAGGTAAATACGGTGAAAAACGACCACGTCTTACCGAACCTTGACTAACCACATCCACCATAGATTCAAAAAGTTGCATAATATGAACTGCTCCTGAAGCTTGACCGTTATTTTTTACTTCTGCACCACGCGGACGAATTTTTCCAAAATATCCAGATGTTCCACCACCTAGTTTAGACATCATCCCTACTTCTGACTGCGTATATAAAATATTACCCATGTCATCCGATACATGCGATCCAAAACAACTAATTGGCAACCCTCTTTTTTGCCCAAAGTTTGACCAAACTGGTGATGCTAATGAATAAAAGCCTTCAGACATATAACCATAAAACTTGTCTGAATAGCCGGGTATTTGAAGAATTTCTTCTGCACGATCTGCAATTTCGCGAATTCGTTGTTCAGCGGTCATTCCGTTAGAAATGTAACCAAGAGATAAAAAGTTTCGGCTGTGATCTGTTAACCATTCAAAACCCTTACTTGACTCTTGTTGATTATTTTTTAAAGCTTCTTTTCTAGATTTTACAAGTAGGTCGTTGTCGTTTGAGGTTTTAACTTCTGTGTTTTCTGTGTTTAGCGTAAGTTTTTCGTTGTTCATATTAAAAAAGGTCATCACTGGTTATACTTTGCGTTCTTTTACTGTAGTTGATTGAGCGTTTCACGAAGAAATCACCGTGTTTGGTGCCAATAATTTCATCATCAAACCATTCGGTTCCTGCTAGAAGGTTTTTATCTATCTCAAATATTTTACCAATTCCTATACTTTCTAGTGAATTGTTAAAACGGTGTTTAATAAACTCATTGATTAGGTTTTTTGGTAAGAAATCCAATTCACCGTCTTCAAAAATCCAGTCTATAATTTTACTTTCTGATTCAAAAGCTTCGCGACACATGTCTTGAATTCTTATTTCATATTCTTCATCAAACCAATCTGGATTTTCCGCTTTTATAATTTTAATAAGATCAATACCAAAATCACCGTGAATTTGTTCTTCTTTAGACGTTGCTTCAACCACATTAGATATCCCTTTCAGCATATTTTTATGTTTGTTAAAAGCCATAATTATTAAAAACTGCGAGAATAAGGACACGTGTTCAATAAAAAGAGAGAACAACAATACTGATTCTGAATACTCTTTATTATCGTCACTTTTAGCGTTCTTTAAAGCAGTTTCTAAATACTGCACACGCTTCATAATAACAGGTTTCTTTTTCAGGTTTTTAAATTCTTCATTTAAACCTAAAACCTCTAATAAATGCGAATACGCATCGTGATGACGTACTTCACTTTCCGCAAAAGTTGCCCCGACTGAACCTATTTCTGGTTTCGGCATTCTGTGATATAATTCACCCCAGAAATTCTTTACAGCCACTTCAATTTGAGAAATAGCCAACATGGTATTTTTTATAGCCGTTTGTTCTGGACCTGATAATAGGGTTTTAAAATCCTGAACATCACTTGTGAAATTAAATTCGGTATGAATCCAGTATGAATGTCTGATAGCAGGAACATATTCGTATAATTCTGGATATTCATATGGCTTTAAATTAATACGTTTTTCAAAAATATTGCTTTTACGCTTTTTAGACTGCTCATTTCGGTATAAAATATAGGCTTTAGCAACATCAAAAAACCCACTTTCCATAAGTTTAGTCTCTACAAAATCTTGCACTTCTTCCACAGTCGGTAAATAATCCGTGTCTAGTTGTTTTCTATGTAACAGCGATGTAAAAACCTTGTTTGAAATGCGTTCAGCATCTTCCAATTGGCCGTGTTGAACGGCAGTCATTGCTTTTAAAATAGCGTTTGTAATCTTGTTTAAATCAAAGGGTTCCGTTAGGAAGTCTCTTTTTAAAACAGAAATAATTTTCATGTTGCTGTATGGTTTGAGGGTTCAGAAATTTCGCGACCATAAAGGTCTCCTTTTATTCTTAAGTTTACATGATATCTCTTTTGGGTTTTCCACATTGTTATCAACATTTGTAATTTTGATGTTGAAAAACTTTAAAATTCTGTGAAATATTATGAAGAAACATACTCTTTATTTTGATATAAAAATGTAAAGCAAATTTTACGTACTAATTTGAAATCTCACTCAAATTACCCTCAGAGTTAGGTCGGAGTTAGCTCGGACTCAGAACGGACTTAAAATGGCGACTTTAGCGTAGTGAAATTTGCAGAATTTTATTGGAGTTTAAAAGACTCAAAATTTGAACAGCAAAGCGTTTTTACAGATTAAATTTTTCAAAACTTTAGAAATAATGGGTAACAATTACGGCTAATGATTGATATATTAACAAACAACGTCTTATTATGAAAAATATAGTAATAGTATTTACACTAGCTTTGACCACTTTAATGAGTTGCGATACAGATTTCGACAACGACCCAACAACTGTTTGCAACGCAAAATTTTATGCTTTTCAAGCCAGCAATGAAGCCACCGTTATTGGCGATATGTTAAATGTTGGTTATCTTACCAAGTTTAACCCAAATACAGCTCCCGTATTTAATAATTCCATTCCCAATAGCAGCTTTAATGATGAGGGCACCCTATTTTATCCAACTAGCGCGTTAAAAAACGACAATTCACAATTGGTTAGTTTAGCAGCTAAAACGGGAGGAAAAAGGCTTTTAAAAGCTGATTTTCCTAGCGCTACCGTAACTCAAAATAGTACCATAAGCTCCGATTTAAGCGCTGTAGTTTATGTGAATAATGATTTAAGGTTTTTAAAAATAACAGATAAGGTAAATCAAATAAGCGCCCCTTATAATGATGTAATTAATTTTAAGGCTGAATTAGTTGACGAATCTGGAACATCTTTTTCGGGAGCACCTCAAATAATTAATCTTCCAGACACTGTAGAAAACGGATTTAGAGATTCTAATATTGAAGGTGTCTTTTTAGATAATAAAGTCTACTTTCTAGCAAATTGTCAGCTTTTAGTTTACGACTTGCTGACCTCTAATTTCAATGTAGAAACCATTGCTTCGTACGCTGGTGCCAACGACAGAAAATTTATGCAAGGTCTGGAAATAAGCCAATCCAACACCTTATTAATGATGAAGCAAACCGTTTTACCAAATTATAAAATTGAAATTTTAGAGCTGCCATCAATCTCCGCTGGAGATTATACGTCTACCTCATTATTTAATTTGGAGGCATCAAGTTTTCCAGCAAACAGTCCGCAATTATCTTCTATAATTAATGCACAAGAAAGGCGATCGACCACTTATGACTCTTGCGATAACACCTATTATTTTACTTTTATGAGTAGCTATTCACCATACAATACAAGCGTTTACGAAATAGATTTGAATGCGTTTAGCATTGCCAATTATCCATTTAATAACAGTTATATTTTTGGATTAGAAGTTCAGAAATAAAAAATTTCTTGAAATAGACTATCCTCGAGGCGGAGCCATCGAGGTATTTTACCAGTTTCATTTTGGCTTCTGCCAAAAAGCGAAATTTTGTTTTTTGCCTCACCTGACCCCGATAACTATCGGGGGCCGAAAATGGCAGTTCTGACATCTCCCAAAGAATATCAATTTCAAAAAGCGGAACTAGTAAAAGACATACTTATTTTCCATCGATAAAAACATTAAACTTTCACATTAGTCCACATGAAAAAAATTCACTTGACACATTTCCATTGCCTGTAAAAGAGAAAAAGCTAAATGCATTAGAGTACACCAAGCATTCTTTTTGGTTTAACAAAGAATATATACGAGATGAGATTTATTTAAAATAATTCGTCCCCTCATTCTTCCCCTATAAAATAAAAAGCCCCGTAATCGCATTGATTACGGGGCTAGATAAGTAAAATAAGTGGTCCCACCTGGGCTCGAACCAGGGACTTTCTGATTATGAGTCAGATACTCTAACCAGCTGAGTTATAGGACCCATTAGCGCAAGGCTAACTTCTGGTTTCTCTTTTTTCAAATAGAGTGCAATATTACTACATATTTTATTAGTCTCAAAGTATTTTTATTCCTTTATATCTTGGCATAACTCAATCAATACGCCATTTGTGGATTTTGGATGTATAAAAGCCACTAATTTGTTATCGGCTCCCTTTTTTGGTGTTTTATTTAAAACTGTAAATCCTTCTTTTTCAAGTCGTGCTATTTCGGCTTCAATATCATCCACATCAAAAGCAATATGGTGAATACCTTCACCTCGTTTTTCTATAAATTTCGCTATCGGGCTATCCGGATTTGTAGCTTCTAGCAATTCAATTTTATTAGAACCAACTTGGAAAAACGATGTATTAACTCCTTCACTTGCCACTTCTTCAATCTTATAATGCGATGCATTAAAAAGCTTAGCAAATAAGTCATTTGAGGCTTCTAAATTTTTTACGGCAATACCTATATGTTCAATTTTATTCATGGCTATTTTCCGGCAATCCCGATAGGTATCGGGAGAGTTCTTTTTAATTAAAACTATTTTAGTATCTTCAAAAATACAATAATCTTTAAATATGCGTATTTTTGTGCCATGGAAGAAAGTCAAAGACAAAAAAAGATAGGATCCGTTTTACAACGTGATCTGGTAGAAATACTTCAAAAGGCTGCTATTGATGGCGGTATGCAAGGTGTTTTAATTTCCGTTTCAAAAGTGAAAGTTACCGTCGATTTATCGGTTGCTAAAGTATATTTAAGTATTTTCCCTAACGATAGAGCTAAAGAATTACTTGTTGGTATCCGCTCCAATGCGCCACTTATTAAGCACGAATTAGCACAACGCACCAGACATCAACTTCGCCGTATGCCACAATTAGAATTTTTTGTGGACGACTCATTAGAATATATTGATGGAATTGAAAAATCATTGAAAAGAACCGAAAATCCAATTAATGATCCAGATCTTTTAGATAAGCGTAGAAAATCTTAATCGGTTTAAAAAATCTTCAAAACGATAGGCTTTTCAAGTTTCAATCTGTTTATAGCTTGTGTAATTTATGAATTTTTCACTCTATATAGCGAAACGGTATTTGCTTTCTAAAAGCAGCAACAATGCTATTAACTTTATTACACTCATTGCCGCCATTAGTGTGGTTTTAGGTGCATTATCGCTATTTATTGTTTTGTCTGGATTTGCAGGTTTAAAAGATTTCACCTTACAATTCACCTCTTTAGTGGATCCCGATTTAAAAGCGGAAGCTGCCGTTGGGAAATCGTTTAAAGTTTCTTCAGAAGAACTTCAAGCACTCCAAAACCATCCTGATATTGTTTTTTTTTCTCAAATTGTTGAAGAACGCGTTTTCATCACTTTTGAAGACAAGAATTATCCAAATGCCTATATAAAAGGTGTGGATGAAAATTTTGAATCGGTTACAGCTATCGATTCTGTAGTGCCGCTTGGTAGTTGGTTTTCTGAAAACAGCAACCAAATTGTAACGGGTTGGGGCATTGCAAACCGATTGAATATTGGAGTAATGGACTACGGAAAAACCCTTGAATTATATATCCCAAAACCAGGAAAAGGTCAGGTAACCGATGTTAAACAAGCATTTACCAGCACCAAAGTAATAAATGTTGGCATTTTTGATATTAACGAAGCAGCTAACAATAAATATATTTATGCACCTATAGAAATGGCGCGTTTTCTTTTAAATTTTGAAGGCAATCAAATCACAGCTTTAGAATTTAAAACCCGTGAAGGCAGCAAAGAATCTGATACCCGAGAAGCGATTACAACTATTTTAGGCGATAAGGTTATATTAAAAAATAGCGAGCAGTTAAATGATGCGCTGTATAAAATGCTAAATACCGAATATTTAGCGGTATATCTCATTTTCACGCTAATACTAATTATTGCTTTATTTAACGTGGTTGGAACTATTATTATGATGATTCTAGATAAAAAGAAAACGCTTCATACGTTATATCATATGGGCGCAACGATTCAAGATATTAGACGAATTTTCTTTCTGCAAGGCTCGTTAATGACCGTTTTTGGTGGATTGATTGGGCTGCTTGTTGGTTATCTAATCGTGCAAGTTCAAATAAGTTTTGGATTGGTAAAAATTACACCTTCACTACCCTACCCAATGGCTATTAATTTGGAGAATTTTCTGATTGTATTTATTACCATTTCAGTTTTAGGAATTTTAGCATCTAAAGTTGCTTCCGTTCGCATTACGAAAAACTTAGTGAGTTATTGATTTTTAAAAAGACTTAAGACCGCTGTGCTTATAGAATCCAGAAAATAGACTGGAGCAAAACAGACTCAATATATAGGTATGTAAACGATAAGCAATTTGCTTTCGAGTTTTGAACCACAAATAAATATAATATAGGGTTTGTTATTGAGCAAATTCGTAGCCTGAAAATGATTCTAAAACAGCATCAAAAGTAGCAAAAACATCTTCAGATTCATCACTCGTTACCATTTTCATGCGGTATTCTTTAAAGTTTGGAATCCCTTTAAAATAGTTGGTATAATGTCTTCTGGTTTCAAAAACACCTAACTTTTCACCTTTCCAATCAATAGCCATTTGTAAATGACGTTTGGCGGCATCCACCCGTTCTTCTAAAGAAACTGGCGCTAAATGTTCACCTGTATTAAAAAAGTGTTTCACTTGCTTAAAAAACCAGGGATTTCCAATGCTTGCGCGACCAATCATACAGCCATCTAAACCATAAATATCACGCATTTCCATGGCACGTTCAGGCGTATCCACATCGCCATTTCCAAAAACAGGAATATGCATGCGTGGATTGTTTTTTACGGCAGCAATTGGTGCCCAGTCGGCTTGACCTTTATACATTTGTGCACGTGTACGGCCGTGAATGGAAATAGCTTGGCAACCTACGTCTTGTAATCGTTCAGCAACTTCTAAAATCCGGATAGAATCATGATCCCAACCCAAACGGGTTTTTACAGTTACGGGTAAATTGGTGCGTTTTACCATTTCAGCGGTGAGTTTTTCCATGAGGCAGACATCTTTTAAAATACCAGCGCCAGCTCCTTTACTCACTACTTTTTTAACAGGACAACCAAAATTAATATCAATGATATCAGGATTGGATTTTTCTACAATATCAATGGTTTGCAACATGCTTTCCAAATTGGCGCCAAAAATTTGAATACCAACAGGACGTTCCTTTTCATAAATATCAAGCTTCATGATGCTTTTTGCCGCGTCACGAATTAAGCCTTCACTAGAAATGAATTCCGTGTAAACCACATCTGCGCCTTGTTCCTTACACAATGCCCGAAATGGTGGATCGCTTACGTCTTCCATAGGTGCTAAAAGCAGTGGAAAGTTTGGAAGTTCTATGTTACCTATTTTTACCAAGAGACTATTAATTTGTGCAAAATTACGACTTTTTATAGTTATCAATATAATTTTTACAATTATGGCTGTTTAAAATCCAAAAACCATAAAATCCTATGAATAATTCGGCAATGGTTCCAAATTGAAAACCATAATAAAATGAAACAGGAACCACAATGGACACTGAAATAATGAGATGAATTTTTGCTATAAATTCCTGTTTGTTGAATCGCATCGAGTTAATTAAAAGTTTATTTTTTTGTCAGTTCAAGTGCAGTCGCGAACCAATCGTCTTATAAATTAGTTTTCGACTGCGCTCTACCTGACATTCCCAATGATAACCGACCATTAAATATGCAGGTAAAAATGATCTTTAAAATTTTAAATTAACTTCCAGTGGTTTCCCATCTCTTTTTACGGTTACTTTGGTACTATCGCCCGTATCAAAAGCAGATAAAGCACGCATATAACTCATCATATTTGTAACGGTGCTATCACCTAATTTAATAACCACATCACCTTTTAGTAAACCTGCTTTTTGGGCTGGTTTATCTTCACTAACGCCATCAATTCTCATGCCTGCGCCATCATATAAATAATCGGGAACAACCCCTAATCCGACTTTAAAACGCGGTGTTTCTTCACTTTCGTTCTTGGTTTTTCTGAAGGCTAATTTGCCGTTGTCGTTTAAATCTGTAATTAAATCAAAAATATAATCGGAAATCGTTTCCATTCCAGCGTAATTCAACTTATCAGAATCATCACCTGGTTTGTGATAATCTTCATGCTGACCTGTGAAAAAGTGTAAAACAGGAATATCAATTAAATAAAATGAGGTATGATCACTTGGACCTACACCAGATTCATTTTCAATTAATTTAAATTTATCATTATGAGAACTTAAAACTTGTTTAAAAATAGGTGATGTTCCCGTACCATAAACTGCTAAAGTGCTGTCTTGTTTTAAACGGCCTACCATATCCATATTAATCATGTAGCTAACCGCTTTACTATCAACGGTCGGGTTTTTGGCGAAATAATTAGAACCTAATAAACCCATTTCTTCTCCAGAAAAAGCCATAAACAAATAATTATTTGCCGTATTTGTTTTCTGTAATTTTCCTGCTAAATCTAGCATTACAGCCACGCCACTCGCGTTATCATCGGCACCGTTATGAATAGCTTTTTCACCTTTATAAAGTGAACCTTCGCCTCCATAACCCAAATGATCATAATGCGCGCCAATAATGATAGTGTTTTCAGCTTTATTATCAATATATCCCAAAACGTTTGTTCCTGTAATGGTGCTATCCTGACTATTTTTAGTAAAATCTACATCACCATGCGGCTCTGTTTTAGGTTTAAACGTAAAGGCTTGGTAGAAGTTGTTGGTGCCTTTACCTTGTAATCCAATTTCTTCAAACCGTTTTACAATATAAGCAGCCGCTTCTTTTTCACCTTTGGAACCCGTTTCGCGACCTTCTAACTTATCATCAGCTAGAAAAGCCACGTCTTCTTTCATTTTATTTTCGTGTTTGTAATCCTTTTTACAACCTAACAGCGATATAAAAAGTGCGAGTAGCGCTATTTTCTTCATATTAATAGTGTTATTTTTGACGAAATTAAACAATAATTGCCAATTATTTATTACAACCGTAATATGAAACCACTTTTTTATAGCCTCTTTATTCTACTTCTTTTAACTGTTTCTTGCAAAAATGATAAAACTGCATACCCAGATGCTGAATCTGGAGCAACCAAATGGGTTGATACCTTAATTTATCCTGAAGAAGTCCATTTTAAATCATTAAAACAAATAACGTTTGGTGGTGATAATGCCGAAGCATATTGGAGTTTTGACGATAAACAACTGGTATTTCAATCCAATAACGCAGCATGGGATGTTAACTGCGATCAGATGTTTTTAATGAACGCGGACGAAATTTTTAAAGACAACATACCACCAATGGTTAGTACCGGAAAAGGCAGGACTACCTGCGCCTACTTTTTACCAGATAATAAACATATTATTTACGCATCCACACATTTGGCGGATAACGATTGCCCGGAAACGCCTTTGCGTAAAAACGGCAAATACATTTGGCCGATTTATGATACTTACGACATTTTTGTGGCCGATTTAGAAGGTAATATCACGGCGCAATTAACCAACGAAAAAGGTTATGATGCCGAGCCAACAGTTTCGCCTAAAGGTGATAAAATTGTGTTTACGTCTGATAGAAGTGGTGATTTAGAATTATACACCATGAATATTGATGGGACTGATGTAAAGCAAATTACTTTTGAATTGGGTTATGACGGCGGCGCTTTCTTTTCACCAGATGGTACCAAATTGATTTTCCGTTCATCACGACCAAAAACAGAAGAAGAAATTAAAGAATACAAAGATTTATTAGCGGAAGGTTTGGTACAACCAACTGAAATGGAATTATATATCTGTAATGCAGATGGTAGCGATTTACGCCAATTAACCAATTTAGGAAATGCCAATTGGAGTCCGTTTTTTCATCCTAATGGGAAAAAGGTTTTATTCTCTTCTAATTTTGAATCTGAACGTGGTTTCCCATTTAATCTGTATTTAATTGATATAGATGGTAAGAATTTAGAACGCGTTACGCACAGTACCACTTTTGATGCATTTCCGGTTTTTTCAAACGATGGTAAAAAACTAATTTTTTCTTCAAATAGAAATAATGGTGGTGGAAGAGATACGAATTTGTTTATTGCGGAATGGCAAGACTAACAGGATTGCTATTTTACGTTAGTAAAATTTCAGAAGTAATATTCAGAATGTTATAAAAATTGTGAACTAAAATTACTTATTAAAAAAACCAGCAAAGGACAAGTAAACATCGTTTTCTGCTGGTTTTTTCAATTTCAATAAGCTGCTTTAAACACCTAGTTATTTAATATGAAATTACTCACCCTTCTCCAAACGGGCGCGCTCTTCAAGTTCTTTGTTACGTTGGTTAGTTTCTAATCCAGTGTTACCAAAGTTGTAGCTAAAGCCTAATTTCACGTACCGATCATCTTGATTTAAATAACGGGCATTATCCTGATATAAATAACGTGATTTTACGGTGTAGTTCTGGGTGTTGAATAAATTGGCGAACGCTAATGTTAGCGAACCTTTCTTATTTAAAATGGTTTTTTTAATGGCTAAATCACTAATTAATCGCGAACCTACTGTTTGAAAACCTTGTTGGTAGTCGCTCATGTAAACCATTGAAAAATTGGCGGTTAAACTATTATCTTTCAAAAATGTGAAGGAATTACTTAATACAGAATAGTTGGACCAGGTGTCCATTTCCAAAATAGAATTATTAATAGTGGCTTTATCTGACCAATTAAAAAAGGATGTCACAGCATAAACGTTCCAACGCGATGTTATATCAAAAATAGCTACAAAATCGAAACCATATTCAACAGTCTTTGTCAAGTTTGTGGGCGTATAAACCAATAAACTATTAGCATTATCCTGAAGCGGCAATTCCATAAAACTAGATTGCGTATCCTTATAATAAGCTTCAACAAAGAAACTATCATTTAATGAAATACCTATAACGTAGTGATCCGATATAGCGGGTTGCAAATTGGGATTTCCTGTTACAATCGTATTATCATTCAAATAAAATTTAAACGGATTTAAAGATTGAAAATCTGGACGTTCTATGCTGCGTTTGTAGTTGGAATAAACGCTAATCTTTTCTGAAGCTTGAAAGCTAATATTAGCCGTAGGAAACCAATCAAAATAATCTTGCTTTATAATACTGTTAGTCACGACGGATTTCCCCTCCGTATCCGTTTGCTCTAAACGTAAACCGAAACTTAAACTCCATTTATCCCAATCATTTTCATAACTGGCATAAGCTGCAAATACACTTTCATAATATTCAAAAGCATTGGAATTGGCGGCATCAAATATTGAAATCCCCGAATTTAAATTATACTGATTCAAGGCGCTATCCGTATTTACAAAAGATGCTTTTGCACCTGTGGTAAATGAAGACGAATCGGAAAGTGGTAAACTATAATCTGCTTGAACCGTATTAATCAAGGTGTTTTGGTCTGATTGGGTGTTGAATAAATTCAGAAAATCAAAGCTATTATTTACATCAAAATACTGACTTCTTACACTTTGATCGCGATAATAGTCATAGGTTGTTAAATGGGTGTTTAAGGATAAACTGCTACCATTTTCAAAATTAAGACTGTAATCTAAATCAAAGCCGAAGTTATATTTATCGTCATCCGATTTGTTTTTAGTGGTGAAATTATATAGTCGATTATAAGCAGGATCAAAAACATCCGTATGTCCTTTGGTGATATATTTATAGTCTGGAAGGTACAGCAAGTTCGCTGAAAAACTCAAGGTGTTTTTATCATTAATAAAATAATCGAAATTGGTATTTAAAGTATGGGTTTTAGACCAGGTTGTTCTATCAATATCTGAAACCCAACGTTCCGTTATTCCAGAAATATCTCGGTAATTAACAAGCTCATTACTTGCTCGCGCTATTTTAGCATCGTTATAACTATAGCTGGCAAAAACGTTTATTTTTTCGGTTTTATAAAAATTAGAAAAACCCGCATTATAACGTGCGTAAGTTCCTTGTGTGAAATTGGCAAAAACAGATCCGTTGTAACCGGTTGCCAAATTTTTACTCATTACAATATTTAAAACGACGCCAGATTCTGCATCATATTTTGCCGACGGATTCGTAATAACTTCAATAGATTTGATGGAATTGGCAGGCGTACCTTCTAATAATTGAAGTAATTCAGAATCAGAAAGATGTATTTTTCGGTCGTTAATATAAACGGTAGGCGCCGCATTTCTAACCGTTAAACTATTACCAAGAATTAAAACGCTGGGCGTGCTTCTTAAAACATCCTTCATATTTCCAGCACTTAAAGCTGTATTCGCCACATTAAAAACAAGACGATCTACTTCCTTTTTAAGTGTGGGTTTTTTAGCAATTAGGGATATTTCGTTAAGCGCTTCCGCAGATTCTTCTATGGTAATTGTTTCAAGTACTAAATCTGAATTCTCAACATGAATAGGCAATAACACATCTTTAAAACCTACAAAACTGATTTGAACAATGTATTTTTCGTTAGAAACATTGGTGATTTTAAAAAATCCTGAATCTAAAGACGTTGTTCCTCTTACAGCTGTTGAATCTGAAACTGAAAGCAAAACGATGTTGGCATAAGCAACCGGTTGATTTTGTTGGTCGATTATTTTTCCAGAAACTTCAAAATTTTGTGCCATTGCAGAAAAAGAAAAGAACAAAGTAAAAAATAGAAAGGCTTGTAAATGCTTGGTTTTCATTCATGAAAAATTTGGAAGTGCAATATAAAAATAGTTTTCTTCTAAAAATTACGGTTTCCCCGTAAATAAAATAAATTAAGATTGTTAGTTAGAAATAATTAAAGCGTAATAAAACAATTATATTTGCTAATTAGTTATAATGCTAGACAACAGGTTATGAAGCACATTAGAAATTTTTGCATTATTGCACATATTGATCATGGTAAAAGTACTTTGGCTGATAGATTATTGGATTTTACGGGAACAGTAACAGAACGTGAAAAACAAAATCAGCTATTGGACAGCATGGATTTGGAGCGCGAACGTGGGATTACAATCAAATCGCACGCCATTCAAATGGATTACACCTATAAAGGTGAAGAATATGTTTTAAACTTAATTGACACACCAGGCCACGTAGATTTTTCTTATGAAGTTTCACGATCTATTGCCGCTTGTGAAGGTGCCTTGCTGATTGTAGATGCGGCTCAAAGTATTCAAGCCCAAACTATTTCTAACTTATATTTAGCTTTAGAAAACGATTTAGAGATTATTCCTGTTCTTAATAAAATTGATTTACCAAGCGCCAATCCGGAAGAAGTGATGGATGATATAGTGGATTTATTAGGTTGTGATAGATCTGATATTATTCCTGCAAGTGCAAAAACGGGTATTGGTATTGAAGAAATTTTAACAGCTATTATTGAACGCGTTCCACCACCAAAAGGTAATGTTGATGAACCGCTTCAAGCTTTAATTTTCGATTCGGTTTACAACCCCTTTCGTGGTGTTGAAACCTACTTTAGAGTTATTAATGGCTCTATTAAAAAAGGACAGCATATAAAATTTATTGCTACAGGAAATACCTATTATGCGGATGAAGTAGGCACTTTACGCCTCAAGCAATTTCCTAGAAAAGAAATAAAAGCTGGTGATGTTGGATACCTTATTACAGGTATTAAAGAAGCCAAGGAAGTGAAAGTTGGGGATACCATTACTGATGCTAAAAATCCAACTACAAACGCAGTTAGTGGATTCGAAGATGTTAAGCCTATGGTTTTTGCAGGAATTTATCCTGTAGATACTGAAGATTATGAAGACCTACGCGCTTCCATGGAAAAACTGCAACTTAATGATGCCTCATTAGTGTTTTTACCAGAAAGTTCAGCTGCTTTAGGTTTCGGTTTCCGATGCGGGTTTTTAGGCATGCTACACTTGGAAATTATCCAAGAACGTCTAGAACGCGAGTTTGATATGACGGTTATTACAACGGTTCCTAACGTGTCTTACCATGCGTTTTCTAATAAGCATCCAGATCAAGTTATTATTGTAAATAACCCAAGTGATTTGCCTGATCCTTCCTATTTAAACCGTGTGGAAGAACCATTTATTAAGGCAACCATTATTACAAAAGCCGAATTTGTTGGTAACGTCATGTCTTTATGTATTGATAAGCGTGGTATTATAACCAATCAAACCTACTTAACTACCGAACGTGTGGAGTTGACGTTTGATATGCCTTTGGCTGAAATTGTTTTCGATTTTTACGATCGTTTAAAAACGGTTTCTAAAGGCTATGCTTCTTTTGATTATTCACCAACAGGCATGCGCGCTTCTAAATTGGTACGTGTAGATATTTTATTGAATGCGCAATTAGTGGATGCACTATCCGCTTTAATTCATGCTGATAATGCCTATAGTATCGGTAAAAAAATAACAGAGAAATTACGCGAATTAATACCAAGACAACAGTTTGACATTCCAATTCAAGCTGCTATTGGCGCCAAAATTATTGCGCGGGAAACTATTAAAGCACTTCGAAAAGATGTAACCGCCAAATGTTATGGTGGTGATATTTCTAGAAAGCGTAAGCTTTTAGAAAAACAGAAAAAAGGTAAGAAGAAAATGCGTCAAGTTGGTAATGTAGAAATACCACAGCAAGCATTTATGGCGGTTTTAAAGTTAAATGACTAAACTCCTGCGCAGGTAGGGGTCTCATAGCTCAATCAACGAGTCTTATTCAATTACAACAAATCAAGCTATTCTATTATAAAGCACGCCATCAACGTGCTTTATGCTTTTAAGCTTATTTTATAAATATGGCGTGACAAAGTAATATGCGGTTCTAAATAAAATCCATATTGAACAGCACAAAAAAGCACACTGAATAGCGTGCTTTTCTTATTAAAATTCTTCCGGTTAAAAATACTTTAATATCAAATTTCTTCTATTGAGTTAACTGTTCTTTCACATTGTTTTTAAGCTTTTCTATATCCATAGGTTTGCCTAAATAGACCAATTCCCAATCGACTCGAATCTCATCTAAATCTAATTTTTCAGATCCAATAATGTACAACTCCTCATTGGTATCTTTAATAAATAGCGGAATGATTTCGCCATCATTTTTGGCTATTTCAATTAATTCTTCGTAATGTGCTCTACTTTCCAATTTAACCTCCTGAATAGATGGATATTTATTGGTTACCATAACCAAAGTACTATAATCCGTAGTATGTGAAAACAAACCTTCACCAGGAGTAATATCGGATTCTAGTGCTTCTGTAGCCGTTAAGAGTCTAAACGTACCATTTTCACCATATTGCTTACCAAATTTACTAATGGCGTATTTATTAATATCAGAACTTCCCGTTAAAGCCATTACATAACCCATATCACTCAATTCAATATTATCCATGAGTTTATCGGAGTATATGTTGGTGTTAATAGCTTCAAGGCCTAATTCTTTAGCTTTTGCAACGTTATTTTGGTTACTATCAATGAGCACCACATGTCTTCCATGTGTTTCTAAATAATGTCCGAGTAGTCTAGAAACTTTAGACGCTCCAACTATTAAAACTCCTTCAGATTTGGTTAAAAATACACCCACCAATTTAGCAATCCATCTGGCCGTAGTAGCGTTTAATAAGACGGTTCCTAAAACAATCATAAATACTAAAGGTGTAATATATTCGGCTCCTTCAACACCATCACTAGCTAATTTTAAGCCAAATAAGGACGCAATACCCGCGGCCACAATCCCACGAGGTCCAACCCAACTAATGAAGAGTTTTTCGTTGAGTTCTAAATTTGAACCATGTGTACTTAAAAATACGCCAATTGGCCTCAACACAAATACCACAATTGTAAAAAGAAGCACCGTATTCCAATTAAAAATTAATAACAGTTCTTGATAATTAATATTGGCTGCCAATAGAATAAAGAGAATAGATATTAACAAAATACTCAATGATTCTTTAAAGTATAAAAGCTCTTTTAAATAGGGTGAATTGGAGTTACCTAAAACCATACCCATAACCACTACGGCTAGAAGTCCTGATTCATGAGCAAATATATCAGAAAGGATAAAAACCCCTAAAACGGCCGCTAAAGCGAATACATTCATTAAATAATGAGGTATCCATTTTCTATTCATAATAAAATTAAGAGCATGTGCAAAGGTAAATCCGAAGGTAAAGCCAAACAGAACAATTTTACCAAACTCTATAAAAGCAGTTTTGGTGTATTCGCCACCGGCATCTACACTGATAAATTCAAAAACCAAAACGGCTACTAATGCACCAATAGGATCAATTAGAATTCCTTCCCACTTTAAAACAGCCGAAACATCCTTTTTTAAAGGAATATTTCTCAAAATTGGCGTGATAACCGTTGGTCCAGTAACAATAATTAAGGCCGAAAATAAAAACGAAATTTCCCAACTTAAATAAAAGATATAGTGTGCGGCAACAGAGGCACCGAAAAACGTGACTATAGAACCAATAGTAATTAATTTAGTAATAGCAGGACCCACATTTTTAATTTCACCCATGCGTAAGGTTAATCCACCCTCAAAAAGAATAATACTAATAGCCAAGGATACGAAGTAAAATAAACTTTCGCCGGGAAATAAACCTTCTTCTCCATTCCATCGCGGTTCAATCCATTTAGTACCATCGGCACTTAAAAATTCTTGAGCAATTGGACCTACCAATAAACCTATTAGGATTAAAGGTAAAATAGCTGGAATTTTTAATTTCCACGCTACCCACTGGGCTAAAATTCCTAAAATAATAATACCACCGAGTTCTAACATATAAGGATTGGTTTTTTCGTATAAAGATGGTCGGTTTAAACCCAAAACCTAACAAAAAAATAATGCTAGCTCACAGTAAAATCTATGAAATGCGACTTCTTTTTAATCGGTAATTTTCTAAATACGGCTTTTGTATTTCAAATTTTTTGGTAAAATAAGGTTTTTTATTTTACGATAAAGTAATTTTTAAAGATTGGACGCGCTAAATTCAAATAAAACGCTTTAAAATGGGAAAAAATAGGGAATTATAAAGGATGCTGCCGCCCAAATAATAATATTTAAGGGGGTACCAACTTTTAAAAAATCGGTGAACTTATAATTTCCTGGTGCATAAACCATAGTATTCGTTGGGTAGCTCATAGGTGTCATAAACGTTAAGGAACAGGCAAACATAATGGCCACCAAAAACGGTCTTTCACTAACTTCCATAATAGCCGCTAAACTAATTACAACAGGCGTCATTAACGCAGCAGTGGCTTTACTAGAAATTAAGTTGGTGGAAATAAAGGTTACCAAATACAATAAACTTAAAGTAATATGCGCATCATATTGTCCGAAGCCTTTTTGAATAACATCTGCAATTAATGTGGCACCACCCGTTTTTTCTAGGGCTGTTCCCATTGAAAGTACACCCGCCATCATAAAAATCACCTTCCATTCTACAGCTTGATACGCTTCTTTAGGTTTTAAAATCCCTGTTAATACCATCAATAAAGCACCAATCATAGCACTTATTAGAATGGTTGTTAGGTTTAAGGACGCCGCCAATATAACGCCTACTCCAATTAAAACGGCCGGAATAGCTTTTTTATAATTGGTTTGTTTCTTTTCATAGTCTGAAAGTTTAACTACCAACTTCTGATTTTCCAAATTTTCTAAATCCGTTTTATTACCTAAAACGAGTAGCATATCGCCTTCTAGCAATTTTACAGATGTTAATTTATCTAATAAAACATCCCCACGTT
The DNA here is from genome assembly GCF_008086205.1 of Bizionia myxarmorum. GTDB lineage: Bacteria > Bacteroidota > Bacteroidia > Flavobacteriales > Flavobacteriaceae > Algorimicrobium > Algorimicrobium myxarmorum. Next base: position 601,832 of record NZ_VSKK01000001.1, read on the forward strand.
GACGAATGGCTAAAACTGACATGTTATAAGTACGTGTAAAACGCATGGATTTTAAAGATCCTCCAGCTAAACGGGAGCCAAAAGGAATAATAACTTCATAAATATGGTAAGCGTCAGCGCTGTCTTCCGCTGTTTTAATGCGCTTACTCCCTTCTACATGATAACCTTTTATATCTAATAAACGGTTAATGGTTTGTGGGGGCATCATGACTTTTAAAATATCACCTTCTCTAATAGTTGTCTCTGGTTTTAATTCATGCATTAATTGAGAGCCTCTTAAAATTGATAAAACCGAAATTTTATAGTCATTAGTTAGTTTAGCATCTTTAATAAATTTACCAATATCACTGCAGTCTTCAGCCACCAAAAGTTCAGTAATGTATTGCTTGGCGGCATGAGTTAATGCATTGGGTTTTTTATTTTTAGGAAGTAAAAAAGGCGCAATAAAAAACATGTACAGAAAACCAATAACTAATAAGCATAGTGCGGCTTGGCTAAACTCGAACATTCCAAAAGGTTCCAAGCCATATTGTTTGGCATAACTGCTAACTAGAATATTTGTAGAAGTTCCTATAAGCGTACACGTACCACCAAAAAGCGCAGCAAATGAAATCGGCATCAGTAATTTTGCAGGACTAATTCCTGTTTCCCTACACACCGTTAAAGCTATAGGTAACATAAGTGCTACAACAGCTGTATCATTAATAAAAGCAGAAAATAAGGCAGTAATGACACAGAAAACCACCAAGGCCACGATATAATGGATTTTGGCGAGTTTTATAATCTTATAACTCAATCCGTCTAGAATTCCCGAATGAAAAACGCCGCCACTCACCACAAAAATACAACCTAATGTAATTGTAGCCGGATGGTTAAAACCTGAAAAACCTTCTTCAGGATTAAGTACGCCCGACACAATAAAGAGTGCCATAATTAATATGGACGTGGTATCAATAGAGAAATAATCTTTTACAAATAGAAAGACCCCAATTAAAATAATAGCAAACGTAATCATGAGACTTAAACTCATAGGGAAGCGTATTAGTTATTTCTAATTAATAAATTAAGAATTATTTTTGTTTTCGGAATTATAAAATAAATGCTTTAAGCTTCTTTTCAATAAAACAAAGCGATAGACACCGATTACAAAGAAGAGCGCACTAAATACTAATGATAATAACGATAAATATTTAAAGTTTGGAAACCCTTCCAATTGTAAGAAAGCAATGCCTCCTAAAAGTAAATAAAGCGAAGATCGAATATAGGATAATAAGGTACGTTCGTTTGCCAATCGGGTGCGTTCAATGGCTAAATAATCTCTTAAAATGACCTCATCATCGGGTTTAAAATCACGTCCAAAACGAAGTAAATCCATTTTTCTAATTTTCAGTGCATCCGGAGTTTTCATAGTAAGCTTTTTATAAATTTAATTTAAATTTCCACAGCAGCAAATAATTTGGCTACCTTCTTCAGTTTTCAAAATGTTAAAAAACATCTAATATCCCACTAAATTTTTCAGAAATATGGCATGAATTCGTAATTTGCACAGATATGAAATTATATCCTATAAATTCTGGAAATTTTAAATTGGATGGTGGTGCTATGTTTGGCGTGGTTCCTAAATCACTTTGGCAACGTACTAATCCAGCAGATGCTAACAATATGATTGATATTGCAGCCCGTTGCATGCTTATTGAAGATGGCGATAAATTAACGTTAATTGATACAGGCATGGGCGATAAGCAAAACGATAAATTTTTTGGATATTACTATTTATGGGGTGATGATTCTATTGATAAATCGCTAAAACAACACGGTTTTCATCGGGATGATATTACAGATGTTTTTATGACACATTTACATTTTGATCATTGTGGTGGCAGCATTCAATGGAATAAAGACCGAACGGATTACGAGCCCGCTTTTAAAAATGCACATTATTGGAGTAATAAAGACCATTGGCAATGGGCAACACAACCCAATAACCGTGAGAAAGCTTCATTTTTAGAAGAAAACATTTTGCCTATTAAAAAAAGCGGACAACTCAAGTTTACCGATGTTCCAAATGCCGACATGCAACATAAATCCGAACTGGGTTTTGATATTTTTTACGCCAATGGCCACACAGATAAACAAATGATTCCCATGATTAATTACAAAGGAAAAACTATTTGTTTTATGGCCGATTTATTGCCAACCGTTGGACACTTACCATTACCTTTTGTAATGGGCTATGATACAAGGCCTTTGCTCACATTGGACGAAAAAGAAAAATTTCTGAAAATGGCAGCAGATAATAATTATTACCTATTTTTGGAACACGACGCACATAATGAAATAATTACAGTAAAAAACACAGTAAAAGGCGTGCGATTACAAGACGTTTATAGCTGTAAAGAAATTTTTAACTAAACTTATATTTTAAAATGAAATTAATTAAATCCTTTGTATTTACAGCGGGAATTGCTGCAGTAATGACCAGCTGTGGTAGTGGTGCCGAAATTTTATCGACACCTATAGAAAATATTGACATGGTTCCTTTAAAAATCAGCGAACTTACAGAAGCTGAAAAACACAATTGGGGTCACTTAGACCTAGTGAAGGACACTATTCCTGGTATGAGTGTTGACAAAGCGTATGCTGAAATTATAAAAAACAAAAAAGGCGAAATCGTAATTGTTGCGGTTATCGATTCGGGTATTGATATTGAGCACGAAGATTTAAACGGTGTGCTTTGGACAAACAAAAAGGAAATTCCTGGAAACGGCATTGATGATGATAACAACGGTTATATTGATGATATTCACGGCTGGAACTTTTTAGGAGATGCTTATGATGAGCAATTGGAATTTGTAAGAATCATTGCTAAAGGTGATGAGTCTAATCCACAATACGCAGCTGCTGTAGCGGAATATGATGAAAAATATCAAGAAGCTTTAGCAAACAAGCAACGTTATGACCAAATTTACGAAATGGTTCAAAGTGCTGATGAAACCATCTCTAAACATTTAGGTAAAAAAGAATATACTAAAGAAGAAGTTGCTGCTATTGATACAGACAAAGCAGACGTTAAACAAGCAGCTGCCATGTTACAAAACATGTATGCTAACGGTTTAGATTCGTCTACAGCTGCTTTATCTGCTATAAAAGAAGGTGTTACCTACTTTTCAGATCAAGTAAATGTTAATTTAAATAAAGACTTAAAAGGTAGAACTACCGGTGATAATCCCGATGATTTAACCGATGTAGGTTACGGAAACGGAAACGTTATGCCATCTCAAAAAGATGAAAGTCACGGAACGCATGTTGCTGGTATCATTGCTGCAGAGCGTAATAACGGTAAAGGTGCAAATGGTGTTGCTAATAATGTTCAAATTATGAGCTTACGTGCTGTACCAAATGGTGATGAGTACGATAAGGATATTGCATTAGCTATTCGTTATGCAGTAGATAATGGTGCTAAAGTTATCAACGGAAGTTTCGGTAAATACTACTCGCCACACAGTGATTGGGTACGTGATGCTATTGCGTATGCAAGTGATAATGATGTGATTTTTGTCAATGCTGCCGGAAACGAAGGTATTGATATTGATACGAAAGATGTTTATCCAAATGATGCCATTGGAACTGGTACTGAAGTTTCTAAAACCTTTATTACAGTAGGTGCTTTAGAGCCTAAATATGGTCCAAGTATGATTGCTGGATTTTCTAACTACGGAAAAATTAATGTAGATGTTTTTGCCCCAGGCGCTAAAATATATTCTACAACTCCAGAAAACGAATATGATACTAAAGGTGGAACGTCTATGGCTGCTCCTGCTGTTGCTGGAGTTGTTGCTTTAGTTCGCTCATACTATCCAAAATTAACTGCGGCGCAGGTTAAACAAGTTATTTTAGATTCAGGTATTCCTGTTATGACTAAAGTAGTTGTTGGTGGTGATGCGACGGATGTTAGACCTTTTAGTGAATTAACAAAATCAGCTAAAATGGTAAATGCTTACAACGCCCTAATTATGGCGAGCCAAATGAAATAATTTCTTATAAATCGAAAAAAATCTCATCACTTAAATGATGGGATTTTTTTTACTTAAATTTTACTTATTATGAAAAAACTCCTATTCTCTATTTGCTGTTTAAGCCTTTTACTCGCTTGCGGTACGGCGAGCCAAATGGACACGCAGAAATCTGTAACTAAATCAGACAATTCGTACTATTGGCAACAACATGTAGATTACAAAATGGAAGTTGATATGGATGTGGAATCCTATCAATATCAAGGAAAACAGAAATTAGTTTACACGAATAATTCACCAGATGTTTTAAAACGCGTTTATTATCATTTATACTTCAACGCTTTTCAGCCAGGTAGTGAAATGGATGTACGTTCTAGAACTATTTCCGATCCAGATGGTCGTGTAGGTGATAGAATTAGTAAACTTAAACCGAATGAAATTGGCTATGTAAAAGTGAATTCTTTAAAACAAAACGGAACGACTTTAAATCATAAAACGGTAGGAACTGTTTTAGAAGTGCAATTAGCCAAAGCTATTCAGCCAGGAGAATCCGTAACTTTTGATATGGATTTTGACGGACAAGTACCAGTTCAAATTCGTCGTTCTGGGCGTAATAGTTCAGAAGATGTGGCATTATCTATGACACAATGGTATCCAAAATTAGCTGAATATGATTTTGAAGGTTGGCATGCAGATCCTTATATTGGTCGTGAATTTCATGGCGTTTGGGGAGATTTTGATGTAAAATTAACTATTGATAAAGATTATGTTGTAGCTGGAACAGGTTATCAGCAAGAACCTGTTAAAACAAACGGGAATAAAAAAACAATACATTTTATAGCACCAAGAGTTCACGATTTTATGTGGGCAGCAGATCCTGATTATATTCATGATACCATGCAAGTTCCAGATGGCCCTATTTTAAATTTTTACTATAAAAATACCCTATCTGATGATCAAAAAGCAGATTGGAAAAAGCTACAGCCAAAAACGGTAGCCTTAATGCAGTATTTCAGTGAGCAAATTGGCGAGTATCCTTATAAGCAATATTCAGTAATTCAAGGTGGCGATGGCGGAATGGAATATGCTATGGGAACTTTAATTACAGGAAAACGTTCTTTAGGTAGTTTAGTGGGCGTTACAGCACACGAATTAGCACATACATGGTTTCAGTTTTTACTAGCTTTTAATGAGTTGAAACACGAATGGATGGATGAAGGTTTCACCAGTTATATTAGTGATTATGCTATGAATGAAGTCATGAACCAAAACAAAGCAAATCCAACAGAAAGTGCGTACAGAAGCTATATTTATTTAGCTAAATCTGATAAAGAGCAACCTTTAACAACACATGCGGACCGTTATGTCTATAACCAAGTTTATGGAATTCAAGCTTACAGCAAAGGTTCTGTGTTTTTAGAGCAATTAGGCTATGTTATTGGTGAAGAAAATTTAAAAACAACCATTAAAAAATTCTATACTGATTTTGCTTTCAAACATCCAACACCTATGGATTTCATCCGCACGGCTGAAAAGGTGACCGATTTTGAATTAGATTGGTATTTAATGGATTTTGCACAAACAACGAACACGATTGATTATGCTGTAACTGATATTGCCGGTAAAACTGTTTCGTTAGCGCGTATTGGTTTAATGCCAATGCCTATAGACATTACCGTAACTTATACAGATGGTACATCAGAAAATTTCTACATTCCGTTGCGTATGATGCGTGGATCTAAACCCACAACGGCTACCATTATTGCAGATTGGGCTTGGGCTTTCCCAACTTATACATTTGAAGTTTCTAAAACGGTGAAATCTGTTGAAATTGATCCAGCAAAAGGAATGGCCGATATTGATAGAGATAATAACACAATGGAAAAATAAAATTTTTTATACCATTTCAAAAAGCTGCTTTCGTTATAAAAGCAGCTTTTTTTATGCTTAATTTGTACCTTTGAAAACGCATGGATAAAACGTATAATAAACACGAAAAATTAAAAAGCAAAAAACTGATTGACCAACTCTTTACAGAAGGCAAATCGGTGTCTGTGTATCCGTTTCGTATGGTTTATTTGGAAACGATCTTTGAAGATCATGTTCCCTTTAAAACCGGTGTTTCTGTTTCCAAAAAATATTTCAAAAAAGCAGTAGATAGAAATCGGATAAAACGCCTCATGCGTGAAGCATATCGCTTAAACAAAACCACCTATTTTAACAACATTACAACACCTTATGCGTTTATGATTTTGTACATTGGTAACACAAAACCAACCTACAACCATGTTGAACAGTCTATGAACAAGCTGTTTAAAAAGTTTACAAACGTCACGCCTAAACAAACTATTGATGAAAAAACTACTTAAAAAGCGCATTCTTATCCCCTTTTTTGCGCTTACTGTTTTTATAACGGGTTCCGCTTTTCAAAATGACTTTTTTGAAATCGCGAAGCAAATTGAAATCTTCACCACTTTATATAAAGAAATTAATATGAATTATGTGGATGAAACCAACCCTGCTGAATTGATGGATACCGCCATTAAAAGCATGCTAAAAGATTTGGATCCTTACACACAGTTTTACAACGAACAAGATGTTGAAGCTGAAAAAATTAGAAGAACAGGCGATTATACAGGCATTGGTGCTAACGTGCGCACCATGAAAGATAAGCTTGTTATTATTGAGCCTTATAAAAATTATCCTGCAGACAAAGCCGGACTTAAAGCTGGTGATGAAATAATAAAAATTGAAAACACCGTTATTGCCAATTATAAAGATGATGCTGGCGATTTATTAAAAGGAACAAACGGCACCCAAGTAAACGTCACTTATTTACGTCAAGGCAAAGAGTTTACGACTAAAATTATCCGATCAGAAATTGAAATAGATGCCGTGCCTCATTTCTCTATGGTGGATGATAAAACAGGTTATATTGTTCTGGATAAATTCAATAATAAAGCATCACAACAAACAGGTTATGCGCTGCGCGATTTAAAAGCCCAAGGTGCGCAACGCATTATTTTAGATTTACGGGGTAATCCAGGTGGCTTGTTATTAGAAGCTGTAAACGTGGTAAATTTATTTATTCCAAAAGGGCAATTGGTCGTGACTACCAAATCCAAAGTTAAAAAATACAACCGCGAATATTACACACAAAAAGATCCGATAGATACAGCTATTCCATTAGTTGTTTTAATTAATGGCAGCAGCGCATCGGCCAGCGAAATTGTTTCAGGTTCTTTACAAGATTTAGATCGTGCGGTAATTGTTGGATCAAGAAGTTTTGGAAAAGGTTTAGTACAGCGCCCAAAACCATTATCCTATGGTACGCAGCTTAAAATTACTATTTCGCGTTATTATACGCCTTCAGGCCGTTGTATTCAAGCATTAGATTATGTGCATCGAGATAAAGATGGCAATGCGGTACGTATTGAAAAAGATAAATACAATGAATTTAAAACTAAAAATGGCCGCAAGGTTTTTGATGGTGGCGGCGTATTGCCAGATGAACGCTTGAATGTTACTGAAAATTCATCCATTACTAATGCCATTACAAACGATTTCTTGATTTTTGATTATGCTACTGAATATTATTACAAGCATCCCGATTTAAATGTGACGGATTTTGAACTAACAACTGGCGATTTTGACGCCTTTAAAAGCTATTTGAAAGCTAATAACTTCAACTTCATAACCGAGACTGAAAAAGCTTTGACAGAGGTCCTTAAAAGCGCTGAGAAGGAGAAATTGGATGATAATATTCAAAAAGACTATAAAGCTTTGGTTGATAATTTAAACAATTCAAAAGCATTAGCCATTGATGAGAATAAAGAAGACTTATTAACTATACTAACCGATGAAATTGTAAAGCGATATGTGTACCGTGAAGGTTTGTATGATTACTATAAAGTTCATAATTTAGAGATTAAAAAAGCAGCTACAATATTGTCTAATTCAAGCACTTATAATGGATATTTAAGATAATTTGAATATATTGAGCTTTGTTTGCCCTAATAATTCATGAAAACGCGATTATTACTCCTTTTTCTTATTGGTTTTAACTGGCTTTTTTCTCAAGAAGAGCGCAGGCATATTGTCTTTTTTGAAACAGATCAATATATTGTTTTACCAACAGAAGAAAGTCGCTTGCTTTTATTCCTTTCCGAAATTGAATCTTTAGACATTGAAAAAATATCCATTTACGGGTTTTGCGATGATACCGGATCTAAAAATTATAATTTAAGACTTTCACAATACCGCGCCAATTCTATTAAAACCATTTTTTCTAATAATGAATTTGATGAAACTAGAATCACCAATGTGGATGGTAAAGGTGAAGTATTATTAAAAGTGGTTGATGAAGAAGATGTGGCAAAAATTCGTGGTTTAAACCGCAAGGTAGAAATCCGCGTGCAACCCTATTCTCCGCCACGAACTGAAGCCGATTTAGTAAAACCGAAACCCAAAGAATTTTCAGAAGCTATAAAAGGGGATGTCAAAGCTGGCGATAAGTTTTTACTAGAAAACATGTTGTTTAATACCGGATACAGTACGCTGCTGCCTGAATCTAAAAAAACACTTCAAAAAATAGCTGAAACACTAATTGAACGTGAAGATATTTACTTCACTATTCAAGGACATGTTTGCTGTACCCAAAATGGCCGCGATGCTGTTGACAGACGCACTAACAAGCAAAATTTATCGGCTGCCAGAGCTAAATATATCTATGATTATTTAGAGAAAAAAGGTGTAGATAAGCGCCGAATGAAATATGTAGGCATGCGCCGTAAATTTCCATTAGGTGGCGAACCCAAATATGATAGACGTGTGGAAATTTTGGTTACTTATGTTGGTGCCGCCGATTAGTTTTTAAGCATTCCAATATGTGGAATACCATCTTCTAAATAACCTTCACCAACTTCCTGAAAGCCTAAATTATTATAGAATTTTTTTAAATAGGTTTGCGCCGAAATCTTTATAGTGGTTTCGTTATAAGTAGTTTTTATTGCCTCAATAGAAGCCTTCATAATATCATAACCATATTGATGTTTTCGCTCGTTTTCTTGAACAACCACACGGCCAATGCTCGCTTCATCAAAATAAAAACCCGGTTTAAAAATACGTGTGTAAGCTACAAGCTTGTTATTTTTAAAACCTAACACATGCAAGGCTCTCTCATCTTTTCCATCCACATCTTGGTAAACGCAATTTTGTTCTACTACAAAAACTTCGCTTCGTAATTGTAATACCTGGTAAAGCTCTACGGTTGTTAATTCTTGAAAGGTTTTGGTTATAATTTCTAACATATTTAAAAGGACTTTCGGGTTACAACTAAATTATTTCCTGGAATTTCTAGGGATACCTCAAAATAATAACGGCCTTTAGTTACTAGGGTATTTTCGTCATATCTAACCGGTGAATAGGCATAAAAACCATTCGCAGTTTGGACCGTTATTTCCACCTCGGAATAAACAGCGCTTACTTCATAAAAACCTGAATAACTTTCTGGTTCTATTTGTTGAAATACTAAACTTCCGTTGGCCGTTATAATTTCAGTTCGTAAAAGTTTGGTATTGGTATTGTTCTTAATGGCTATTTCTAAATTTTGAGGTGGCGGAAATGCTTCATTAATAAGCGCATCTGTAGCCCGTGAACAGGATAAAATGCTCAAGAGCATAAATAATAAAAGCGAATTTCTCATCAGAGTTTGGTTTTTAATCCTGGACAATAACTTCTTTAGGATCTGCTTTTTCGTATTCTGGTTGAATGGTGACGTGGTTGATATTAAATTCGTCATGCAACACCTGTTCTATCGTTGTTAATAAGCTATCAAATTCGCTTACGGATATGTCTTCAAATAAATCTAAATGTGCCTCTAAATGCAACTCATCATCACTTAAATTCCAGATATGAACATGATGCATTTTTTTTACTTTCGGAATCTGATTTACTGTTTTAACAACTGTTTCGATATTGATATGATCTGGTGTAAAAAGCATAATCATTTTGGTGGATGTTTTTAGTAAATCCCAGCCAACCCAAATTAAATACACGGCAATTAAAAAAGTTAGTAAACTATCTACCCAAAATAATTGGTAGTATTTCATAAGTAAACCACCTATTAAAACCGCAACGCTAGCCAGCATATCCGTTAGAAGATGCAAATAAGCTGATTGCATATTTAAATTCGATTTTGCGTCCTTTTTAAGTAATAAAACACTTAAACCGTTTCCTAAAATAGCAATAAAAGCTAACCAAATTACCAGCGTAGAATCAATTACTTGCGGATTTAAAAAGCGTTTAAAGGCTTCAATAATTAGAATTACCGCAACAATAACAAGCGTGGACGCGTTTATAAACGCCGCTAGAATTTCGGCGCGTTTAAAACCAAACGTTCTACTTACCGAGGCTTTTTGCTTGGTTAATTTGGAAGCAACATAACTTATTATTAAGGTAATAACATCACTAAAATTATGCAAAGCATCACTTAACAAGGCCAAACTTCCTGATATTAAACCACCTATAACTTGCGCAATGGTAATTAGAATATTCAGAAAAATAGAAATGAGAAGTTTGCGACCTCTCAAATCTGGATGGGCGTGGTTATGTGCTTGCTGGTGCCCCATTTAACAAGATGTCGAAATTTTTTCAACTCTATTTTGATGTCTGCCACCTTCAAAAGCAGTTTCTAAAAACGTATCAACCATTGCTATGGCTTGCTGAACCGATGTATATCGTGCAGGAATACTCAATATATTGGCATTATTATGTTGCCTAGCCAAAGCGGTAATTTCGGTGGTCCAACATAATGCGGAACGCACAGCTTGATGTTTATTGGCCGTCATGTTGGCACCATTTCCAGATCCGCAAATAATAATTCCGAAATCCGCTTTTTTACTTTCTACATCTTTAGCAACAGGATGTACAAAATCTGGATAATCTACACTGTCGTTGGAATCGGTTCCGTAGTTAGTAACTTGGTGACCTTTGCCTTCCAAATGTTTAATAATAGCAAATTTATAATCGGTTCCGGCGTGATCGTTTCCTATAGATATTTTCATTTTTTATAGCTTTTTGTATCTCGTTAAAGGTAAAAAAATAAAAGGATATCTATAGGTTTAGATAAGTACCATAAAATGGTTAATTTTTAAGGTTTCAAATTAGTAAATCCACCAAGGTTTTGCTTAATAAACCTACACAAAATATTAAAACCATATTATCCAAGTTTGCTAATCTTAAGAAATCAAACAATTATTAAGTCCCATTAAAATTGTGCTTTGTAAAAAATGTGGCTAGAAATATTTACACTAACTATTAAAGTTAAATCGCTTATTAAAACTTTACCATCTAGCGTACCTTCGCTATCAATAGATTGAGTTATTAACAATTGCTCAAATGCAACATCTGGTATCGTAGTATACTGCGATATGGCAAGTTGAATAACTAAAAAAATAAGGACTGTTGAAATTAAAGTTTGACTTTTCTTCATTGTAAAATAGTTTAATAGATTCGTAAAAAGTATTATGCTATTTTAACTTGAAAAAGAAATTAGTGGAAAAGAGGATTCCAATGCTATAAATCTATAAAAATATAACTAATTGATTGCAAGTGTTTTAAAATTATTTTTAATAAATATTTAAGACTCTTAATAAGTACCCATTTTACACCTCATAACTTGTTCATAAGTGTTTATCAAATTCTAACAGGTAAATTTTTTAAAGTCAATTAATTTTTTCAAGCGAAAACTCAAAGCAATAAACCTAAAAAGTTAGCCCTTTTTTTTGGACAAGTTGTAAGACCAATTTTAAAGCTTTATAAACATAGAAATTGAAAATACTTGTCAGCTATTAACTATTAATATCAGTTGTTAACAGTTGTTAATAGCTTTCAAAATTCACCTAAAAATGAACTCATTAAGAACATATAACATGTTAACTACGTATCAATAAATTGTAAACTACGTGTAATCAAAATTAAAATTGATAAAGTTATAGGCTCTATTAACACCCTATAATAACCATCATTATTTTTTTAAATTTTAAAAGAAAAAGATGATTATATATATATATGTGGATAACTACTTCTGGATTCAATTTTCAAAAAATAAACTATTTAATTTTTAAATGTTAACCTTCCAATATATGATTCATTAATAATAAACAATGAAAGATTAATTTAAAACATCTATATTATGAAATTAACACTATTTTTATTTTTAAGTTTATTTAGTATTATTATAAGCCAAAGCCAAACGTTTAATGACGGTATTTTGGAGTATACCGTAACAGATGCTACTAATAATTTTGTTTCAGTAAAAAAATATAACAATAACTGTCCAACAAGTAATCTCGTAATTCCAGAAAATGTCACGGACAATAGCATAACGTATACTATTACAAGTATTGCTGATTTTGGTTTTAGTAATTGTTCAAGTTTAACTAATGTATTACTACCTAACGGAATTAATAGAATTGGAAGTGCGGCCTTTAGGAATTCTACAGCTCTTATAACTATTAATTTTCCTAGCTCGCTTACGTATATTGATGCCGAAGCATTTTCTGGTTGTAGTAGTTTGACAAATTTAACGTTTCCATCAGGCTTAACTAATTTACAATCAAAAGCTTTTAAAGATTGTACTAGTTTGACTCAAATTATGTTACCGGACAGTATTACTTATTTGGGCCTACAGGTTTTTATGGGATGTACAGACTTAACTACTGTAAATTTATCTAATGGTTTATCATCTATAAATGGAAGTGTATTTTATGGTTGTACTAGTTTAATAAATGTAACAATTCCTGATAATATTACGACAATAGGAACTTACGGATTTTATGGTTGTATAAACTTAACTGATATTATTTTGCCTCCAAATCTTGATATTATAGCAGATGTTGCATTCTTTGGATGCACGAGTTTAAGTTCTATTAATTTTCCAGAGACGCTTACTAGTATTGGTGTCCAATCTTTTTTTAACACTAATCTCAATTCCATTAGTATTCCTAGTAGTGTTACAACTATAAAATCTGAAGCATTTAAATCTTGCGATAATCTTACAAATGTTTCGGTAAACTGGAATAATCCACTCGCAATTGACGCTGATGTATTTGATAATGTTCCCATAAATACTATTCCGTTAACGGTGCCAGCAGGAACCATTCCAGATTATCAAGCGGCGCCTGTTTGGCAAGATTTTGAATCGTTTAACGAGTTAAGTATTTCGGATTTCGAATTAGCGGAAAGCATTAGTTTATATCCAAATCCAACATCCGACATTTTAAGAATTGAATTAAACCAGATATCAGCACTTAAAAAAGTGCTAATTTATAATCATTTAGGACAAATAGTTTCAGAAGAAGATACCACTAAAATTGATGTTTCTAATTATTCTAAAGGTATGTATTTTGCTCAAATAGAAACAACTTTAGGGAAAAGTGTTAAGAAATTTATAGTGAAATAAAATAATAAAAATTACATATTATAAAAAGGCTCACATGAATATGTGAGTCTTTTTACGTTAACGTAATATTAAAGAAACACGCATTTAATATTAAAAACGTAGCTTTGTATGAAATTTAATACTTCTAATAACCTGATCACTACTATTAATTGCTGTGATTCTGTTAAACTCTTCTCTAAAAGTATTAAATTTATAAAACTATAAAATTCCTTATTTCAAAGGAATGAAATGATTACAAGTAATACATGACAAGAAAGAAAACACGGAAACCATCACATAACAAGATTTCCAACCTTACAGATACTATTTTAAGTATTTTAAAAAAAGACCGCAACCAAGCATTTAATTACAAACAAATAGCGTCAAAATTAGGCGTAAATGATGCCAGCAGTCGCAATCAAATTATTAAAAAACTTCAAGAACTTAAAGTTAAACAAGAAGTAGAAGAAGTAGAACGTGGCAAATTTAAAGCCCTTGTTTCTACAGAATATCATACGGGTCGCGTAGATATGGCTTCTAGAGGATCAGGCTATATTATTAGCGATGATTTTGAAGACGATATATACATTGCCTCCAATAATATGAATAAAGCGCTTCACGGGGATGAGGTAGAGTTTTATGCCTATAAACGCCTTAAACAGGGAAAACGTGAAGGCGAAATTACTCAAATTATCAAACGCGCTAAATCTGACTATGTTGGCGTTATTCAATTGCATAATAATTATGCTTTTGTAGTGGCAGATAGTAATAAAATGTACACCGATATTTTTGTGCCTATTAATAAAACCATGAATGCCAAAGATGGCGATAAAGTATTGGTTTCATTAGAGGAATGGCCAGAAAAGGCGGATTCGCCAAACGGAAAAATTATTGAAGTTCTTGGAAGACCTGGAGAACACAATACCGAAATTCATGCTATTTTAGCCGAATATGGTTTGCCATTAGAATTTCCGAAGGAAGTAGAAGATTTTGCTAATAAAATTGATACCGCTATTACCCAAGAAGAAATTGCTAAACGTCGGGATATGCGTAAGGATTTAACCTTTACTATTGATCCAAAAGATGCCAAGGATTTTGATGATGCTTTATCTTTTGAAGTTTTAGATAACGGTTTATACGAAATAGGAATTCACATTGCCGATGTTTCGCATTACCTGCAACCTGGAACTATTTTAGATGAAGAAGCTTACGAACGGGCCACTTCGGTTTATTTAGTAGATCGTGTGGTGCCTATGCTACCTGAAGTTTTATCAAATAATGCCTGTTCATTACGTCCAAATGAAGAAAAATACACCTTTTCGGCCGTTTTTAAAATGAACGAGAAAGCGGAAGTCGTAGATGAATGGTTTGGTAGAACGGTTACGTATAGTGATGCGCGTTTTGCTTATGAAGAAGCGCAAGCTATTATTGAAGAAAATGCAGATTTAAACATGTCATCTAACACCGTTGATATGTCTAAAATTGATACAACCATTCCTGCTGAAGTCGCTATTTCGGGAAAACAATATAATACCACTCCAGAAATTGCTTTTGCCACTTTAAAGATGGATGCTTTTGCAAAAAAAATGCGTTCTAAACGAATGAGTTCAGGCGCTATTTCCTTTGATAAAGTAGAAGTGAAATTTGATTTAGATAAAGATGCAAATCCAATTGGCGTTTTCTTTAAATCGTCCAAGGACGCTAATAAAATGATTGAAGAATTCATGTTATTAGCCAACCGAAAAGTTTCAGAATTTGTTGGAAAGCAGAAAAAAACCTTTATTTATCGGGTTCATGATGAACCAGATGATAGTAAATTAGAGGCACTTCAAAATGTCGTTAGCCGCTTTGGTTATAAATTAAATTTGAAAGATAAAAAATCTGTTTCGTCTTCATTAAATAATTTATTAAGTGAAGTAGTCGGTAAAAAAGAACAAAATTTGGTAGATACTTTAACCATACGAACTATGAGTAAAGCCGAATATACCACACATAATATTGGTCATTACGGACTAGCTTTTGACTATTACAGCCACTTTACATCACCAATTCGTCGTTATCCAGATATTATGGCGCATCGTTTATTACAAATGTATTTGGATGGTGAAAAATCTGCTAATGCCGATATCTACGAAGAAAAGTGTAACCATTCCAGTAATATGGAAAATCTAGCAACGAAAGCGGAACGTGATTCTATTAAATACATGCAAATTCGTTTTATGGAAGATCATAAAAATGAAGATTTTGTAGGTGTTATTTCTGGCGTTACAGATTGGGGACTTTATATAGAAATCATTGAAAATAAATGTGAAGGTATGGTAAGTGTTCGCGATATGAAAGACGACCATTATCAATTTGATCAAGATCATTATGCTTTAATTGGGAATAAGAATAAAATTATGTACCAATTGGGTGATGAGGTTATTGTTAAAGTAAAAAACACGGATTTAGTTAAAAAACACCTTGATTTCTATTTAGTAGGAAAAAATGAGGCCTAGTTTTTTATTTAATCTAGTAAATAATTTCACAATTTTAAATGACATGAGAAAGTTTCTTTTTGCACTCATTTTATGTGCATGTATATCTGTAAGTCAAGCGCAAACAGAAAGATCGCTTGGCGATTTTAATGAAATAAAAGTTTACGATAGGATAGAAGTAGCCTTAATAAAATCGGATGAAACTAAAGTAATTATCCAAGGTCGGAATTCGGAAGATGTTATTATTGATAACAAAAACGGAAAACTAAAAATTAAAATGTCGCTTAAAAAATCTTTTGATGGCGCTTTAACTACGGTTGAAATTTACTACAAACAAATTGATAAAATTGATGTCAACGAAGGTTCCTTTGTTGGTTCCAACGAGATTTTTAATCAGTTTGAATTAAAACTGGATGCCCAAGAAGGCGGTAGTATTAAGGTACTAGTAGACAACATGACTTTTTTAGAAGTTAAAGCCGCAACTGGTGGTGTTGTGCGTGTATCGGGAGCCACCAAAAATCAAAAAATTGATTTAAATACGGGTGGATCATTTTTGGGTAAAGAATTAGAAAGTGAAACCGCTAAAGTTACTATTCGAGCAGCTGGTGAAGCAGATATAAAAGCTTCAGAAGAAGTGGATGCAAAAGTACGTGCTGGCGGAACTGTTTACATATATGGAAATCCGAAATCTGTTAAAGAAGACACCGTTTTTGGTGGAAAGATAATTCGTAAGGATTAATACATAGGATTTTCATAAATTTGTAGAAATAGCTTTTAAATAATTTATGATTGACGATATTTTAACGGCCATTCCCTTCGGAATAATATTATCCTTTACCATTGGACCTGTGTTTTTCGTTCTTCTAGAAACCAGCGCCACTAAAGGATTTAAGAGCGCGTTAATTTTCGACTTTGGCGTTATTGTAGCCGATATGTTATTTATAGTGGTTGCCTATTATAGTACCACGAAATTATTGGATAAAATTAAAGATGATCCTAATTTCTTGGTTTTTGGTGGCGTCCTTTTGGCGGTTTATGGATTTATATCTTTTATAAAAACCTCCAAATCATTTCGGGTTATTGTTCGGGAATTTCACACCGTGGAAATTAAAAAGAACTTCGGAAAACTCTTTATTAAAGGCTTTTTACTTAATTTTATTAATATTGGCGTTTTGCTGGGTTGGTTGGGTTTCATAGTTATTGGCAACTCATTAACTGAAAATAATCAAGGGCTTTTTATATTTTTAGGAACCATTTTAGCCGTATATTTTCTAGTAGATCTTCTTAAAATTTTGGCTGCTAAAACACTTAAAAACAAACTTACACCAAGGCTTATTTTTAAAACTAAAAAAATTGTCTCTTTGGTAATTATGGGATTTGGTATTTTACTACTTTTACAAGCCTTTTTCCCTAGAGAAAAGGAAATTTTAAAAGAGAAACTTCAAAATATTGAACTGTTTAAATCTGAATAATTTTTAGTGGCCTACTTATAATAGTCCAACTAACAATTCTTAAGAAATGGATTTCTTCGCATACTAAAAGACCTCAAAGTCCAATATCTCTATTAGAATTATGAGGTCTGATTAATTCAAAAAAATTATAATTGCAATTATAAAAAGGCGGTGCTTAAATACCTAATGGCTTTTCTAATTTTAAAATAGAAGACTTTTTAAATGTGTATTTAGACCAATTTAAATCCTTTCAAGTGTCATTTTAATTATAATATTCATACTTTCTAGCATAGGGTTTGGAGTACCTGTATTCATATCTTTAACATTAGCACTTAAATAGAGCACATTTCCTTCTAGTTTATCAATATAATATTTAATAGTAGTGCCATTTTCATTGTGTATTAGTAATTCACTTCCGTTCAGTTCCCAAGTACCTTGTCCAAACATATCACTGCCTTCAAAACTTTGGGTTTGCGGTGTACCCATTACAGTTAAGTCCATCTCTAAAGAAATGTTACCAGTAACAGAGGTAAAGGTATTGTCCTGTTGAAAATTTAGTCTATTATTTTCATCTATTTCTACAAAACTTCCCGAATATTGTATTGGTACAGACATGCCTCCTAAATTAACATTAGTAGAACCTGCTGGAATATAACCTTCTTTTAAGGTCCATGAACCAGTTATATTGATTGGCGGATTATCACTATCATCGTCAGAAGAACAGGAGACATTTGTCCCGATTAAAAAACAAATTAAAACGAATTTAAGGATTTTCATACATGTATTTTTTTAGAGATTTATACTAAATTATAGTGTAAAGGTTAATGTACAGTACGTTGTAAGGTTAACAAATTTAGATCTTAAAAAGTTTTAATTTAAGAAATATAACAATTTATTCAAAAATGGAATTTTTTGAAAGTTTTTTATACTAATCATGCAAGTTTGTACAACGTAAGCTAGTCGATTCAAAAAATGCAGTTCAGTTAATTTTAAAACCAATCGTTTGCAAATTATTGAAGTTGGTAATACCTAGAAATTTAAATTTAAAAATAAACTAAATAGAAGTTTCTTACCTATAAAATTTCTATAATAACACGTAATAATCTCTATTTTGGTGCAAATTGGAAAAGTGAAACACCAACGTAATTACTAAATGCATTTACATGTTTTCAATGTCAGTTGGCCTGCCTGCCGTTAGGCAGGAGTGAAAGGGCGTATTTCAGCCATTTTGTATCGCGAACTTGTATCTAGAACAAAAAAAAACCTCCAACGTACGTTGAAGGTTCTTGGAGGTGTCGAGCGGATTCGAACCGCTGTAGCAGCTTTTGCAGAGCTGAGCCTAGCCACTCGGCCACGACACCCAATTCCTTTAAATAAAAGGAGTCTCTTTTTTAAGAGAGCACAAATGTAAAAAAAATATAACTACTTCGCTACTACTTTTGCTTTTTTCGCTTTTCCTGCATTTTTATCGTCACCATTTCCACATCACCGCCAATTGGAGGATTCATTTTACTCACCCAAACAGTTGCTTTTGTAACCATTGTATCTTCATTAAAAATACGATTCAAAATACGTTTGGCAACCGTTTCTAATAAATAAGAAGGTTTCGCCATTTCTTCGCGCACTATTCTATTTAAAAACACATAATCCACAGTATCATTTAGTGAATCAGATTTTGCTGATGCTTGTAAATTAGCTTTGATCTCTAAATCCACACGATAATCACTACCAATTTTAGTTTCTTCTTTTAAGCAACCATGATTGGCAAATACCCGAATATTTTCAACTTTGATAGTTCCCATTAGCTTGTAAAGAAATCAAAAACATTACTTAATCCACTGGTTTTAGTTTTGTAAAACTCCGTATACGTGCAGCGTGCGCACGTTACAGAGGTAAATTTTTTATTTTGAATATCAAAAATTTTAGAGAAAGTACCACCTGTTGCGCGCATTTCACTTACTTGATAGTTTTTATGGTCGCATTTAGGACAGGAATAATTAAGTTGTTTCATGGTCTGTTATTTTGGATAAAATTAAACAATAATGCGCGAAATGTTAATACAACAAACGTATATTTCCGTAATTTGCAGCAGTTTTTAAAAACACGTATTGAATATGTCTGAAGAAACAAAGTCACTCAATTTTATTGAACACATTATAGAAGAAGATTTAAGTAATGGTTTAAAAAAGGAAGCCTTGCGTTTTCGTTTTCCACCAGAACCTAATGGCTATTTGCATATTGGACACACTAAAGCCATTGGCATTAGCTTTGGTTTGGGCGAAAAATATAATGCGCCTGTAAACTTGCGTTTTGATGATACCAATCCAGCCAAAGAAGAGCAGGAGTACGTGGATGCTATTAAGCGTGATATTGCTTGGTTGGGCTATAAATGGGCTGAAGAAGTGTATTCATCAGATTATTTTCAGCAGTTATATGATTGGGCAGTTGCTTTAATTAAAGAAGGTAAAGCGTATATAGATTCGCAAACAAGTGCGGCTATGGCGGAACAAAAAGGAACACCAACGCAACCAGGTGTTGACGGTCCGTATCGAAACAGAAGTATTGAGCAGAATCTTGATTTATTTGAACGCATGAAAGCGGGCGAATTTCCAGAAGGTTCTCATGTTTTGCGTGCTAAAATAGATATGCAACATCCCAATATGCTTATGCGTGATCCGTTAATGTATCGTATATTAAAGAAATCCCATCACAGAACTGGAAACGATTGGTGTATTTATCCTATGTACGACTGGACACATGGTGAAAGCGATTATATTGAACAAATATCCCACTCTTTATGTTCGCTTGAATTTAAGCCGCACAGAGAGCTTTATGATTGGTTTAAGGACCAAGTATATAAATATCAACCAGAAGCGCTACCAATGCTTCCAAAACAGCGTGAATTTGCACGTTTAAACTTAAGTTATACTATTATGAGCAAACGTAAGTTGCTCAAATTAGTAGAAGAAGGCATCGTTACAGGATGGGATGATCCAAGAATGCCAACTATTTCAGGCTTGCGTCGTCGTGGATATACGCCAGAATCTATTAAACAATTTATTGATAAAGTAGGTGTCGCCAAAAGAGATAACGTAATTGATGTTTCGCTTTTAGAATTCTGTATCCGTGAAGATTTAAACAAATCGGCACCACGTGTTATGGCTGTTTTAGATCCCATTAAATTGGTAATTACTAATTATCCAGAAGATAAAGAAGAGTGGCTAGAAGCTGAAAATAATCAGGAAGATGAGAGCGCTGGTTTTAGAAAAGTGCCATTTTCTCGTGAATTATATATTGAAAAAGATGATTTTAAAGAAGAAGCTTCTGATAATTTCTTTAGGTTAAAATTAGGTGGTAACGTGCGACTTAAAAATGCCTACATCATCACGGCAAATTCTGTTGTGAAAAATGATAAAGGTGAAATAACTGAAGTGCATTGTACGTATACAGAAGATACAGAGAAAAAAGTAAAAGGAACCTTACATTGGGTTTCTATAAAACATGCTATAAAAGCTGAAGTGCGCGAATACGATCGTCTGTTTAATGATGAAGCACCAGACAGTCATGTGGAAATGGATTTTATGGAATTTATTAATGACAATTCTTTAAAAATTGTTGAAGCATTCATAGAACCAAGTTTAGCAGATGCGAAAATAGGGGAGCAGTTTCAGTTTCAACGTTTGGGCTATTTTAATGTGGATGATGATAGTTCTTCAGAAAAATTAATTTTCAATAAAACCGTCGGTTTAAAAGATTCTTGGGCTAAACAAAAGCCTAAAACAACTGCAAACCAGCCTAAAACTGAACAAAAGCGTCCAGCAATCGAGCTTATAAAACAATACGGTAAAAAGTATGATAAATTACCAGACGATAAGCGTGAAGAAGCCAAAGAAGCTATTCAAGAATTAGCAAAGCATGTTAATTACGATGATTTAGAACCTTTGTTTAATACATCCGTTAAAAAATCAGGAACGCGTATTATAACCATGATTAGTTTAGGCGTATTGCTTAAAAAAGGATTGGAAAAGAACGATGCTATAAACGATTTTATAACGACAGCTTTAGAAGATAAAAATAAATTATTAGTAGAAGAAGCTAAAGCTTTATAATCAAAACCTAAAATCCACAAGCTTTTAAACTTGTGGATTTTTTATATATAATGCTATTATTTTGAAGATTAAAATTCTCTTTTTAGGCCTCCTTTTATGCTTCGTTCAGTTTATGACAGCACAAACGGACTATCCTGTTTTAACGGAATTTTGCACAGATAATGCCCAATTATTTACTGCAGATGAAGTGCTAGCTTTAAATACTAAACTTAAAAATTTTGAAATTGAAACCACGCATCAAATTGTGGTGGTTACTGTAAATAGTTTAGAAAATAATTCTATTGAAGAGTTTGCGCTTCGTGTTTATGAAATCAATAAAATTGGTCAAAAAGGGGAGGACAATGGACTATTAATTCTGATAGCTAAAGACGATAGGGAATTTAGAATTGAAGTGGGTTATGGTTTAGAACCGATCATTACGGATGCGCTCGCCTCTAGAATCACCAGAAATATAATGACGCCTGAGTTTAAAAATGGCGATTTTTACAAGGGAGTCGATTTAGCTACAGATGAAATAATTAATTTTATTAGCAATCCTAAATATGCTGAAGAGTTGACAAATGTTGATGAGTTTGCCAATGTTAATGAGGTGAATGAACTTAAGAATATGCCTTTTGTATTTACAATTTTAATAGCTTGCGTGGTTTTCGCATTTCTGGGTGTATTTATTTTTGTGGGTGGTGCCTTATTTATGTCTTCTTTTAGAAAATTAATAAATCTTTACAAGGGATTAATTACGGGAAAAGTAAGCGTGCTATCCTTTCCATTTGTATTAATTGGTCTACTTTTTACTATACTTTTTTCACTGCCTTTTATTATCGTGCCTTTAATTTTTGCTATTATGTTTTCAGGCATGCTTTTCTTTAATAAAAATCCAGATGAAATATATGATGCATTTTACAGCACAGGTTTATTAACTATTCCAATAGGAGTGAGTTTTGTGGGTATTATAATCATTTTGCTTCCTGTTATTTTGGCCTTTTTAGGTAGAAAGAATAGCCTGTATGACCCTATTAAGTTTTCATTTTTAAAATCGGACAAGCGCTATATGACCAAGAATTTTTCGTCGTCAGGATCTAGTAGCGGCAGTAGCCATTCCTCTAGAAGTCCATCAAGCCGATCATCCAGCAGTTTTTCTGGTGGTGGCGGCAGATCTGGCGGTGGCGGTTCCAGTGGGAGATGGTAAAAATGTCTTCTTAAATTTGAATTTTCGCTCATCAATTCTAGATTAAGATGTTTCTGTGATTTGCAGTCGTTGGAAATCGATAAACCAGAATTTTAATATATCTTTAAATCACTAATTTTTCAAAAAGTGAACCATGGATATTAATTTTATAGCCATTTTAGTGGCTGCTTTTGTACCCGTAATTATGGGTTATATTTGGTATAATCCAAGAACCTTTGGTGCTATTTGGATATGTGAAGCAGGTTTAACTTCGGAAATTTTAAAGAAAGGTAACCTCGTTAAAATAGTTATTTTAACCGTAGTATTTTCATTTATAATCGCTTTTGTATTACAATTTTACACCATTCATCAAACTGGTGCTTTAGGAATGATAGGCGGAAATTCAACAGACGCTTTACCTTCTTACACTGCTTTTATGGCCGATTATGGTACCGCATTCAGAACTTTCAAACATGGCGCTTTGCATGGTTTTATGGCGGGAGCTATATTCATTTTTCCAGTGTTAGCAATTAATGCGTTGTTTGAACGAAGAAGCTGGAAATATGTTTTTATAAATAGCGGATATTGGATAGTATGTACTACAATTATGGGCGGAATTGTTTGCGGTTGGAATTAATTTGTAATGAATATATAATACGAAAGACTGATGTACACAATCCGTCTTTTTTCATAAAACTTTGGTAAAAACAAAACTATTTACATCTGCGCATACCTTACCATCAGCTTGGGATGCTTTGGTTTATCATGACATTTTTTTGCAATCTGCTTATTTAAAAGCTTTAGAAGCAGCAGCACCAGACAACATTACTATATATTATTTAGCGTTTTATAGAAACCAAGAATTAATAGGTGTTTCCATAATTCAGCGTGTAAAATTATATTTGAATGATATGTTCAGAAATGCAGATGATTCTTGCTATAAAGAACGTTTTAAAAATCAGATTTCTAGGGTTTTAAAAGGTAATATTCTAGTAGTTGGAAATATAACGCATACGGGTCAGCATGGTATATATTACAATCAAAATGTAGTGTCAGATTCCGAATTTACTAACGCTTTATTGGATGCTGTTACAGTATTAGAAAAAGAGATTAAAACCGTTTACAACAAGAAGATTCGTGCGGTTTTATTGAAGGATTATTTTCTAACAGATGCGATTCACACCAACCACAATGCACTGAATACATTAGGTTTTCATCAGTTAGCTGTTCAACCTAATATGATTATGAACATTCCAGAAAATTGGTCAACTTTTGACAATTATTTGGCCGCTCTGCATAAAAAATATCGGGATCGTTATAAATCAGCCCGAAAGAAAGCCCAGGATATTTCCACCATAGAATTAGATGAAGCTGCTATTTTAAAGCAATCTGAAATATTATATAAATTGTATAAAAACGTTTCTAACAACGCTAAAATTAACTCTTTTATATTGCCCGAAAATCACTTTTTCACTTTCAAAAAAGAATTAGGAGACAACTTTAAAGTATTTGGCTATTATTTAAAAGAGGAGTTAGTAGGATTTTACACACTTTTGATAAATAACAACTATTTGGAAACCTACTTTCTAGGCTATGATTCTAATTACCAATTCAAACATCAGCTGTATCTAAATATGCTTTATGACATGGCAGAATTTGGCATTAAAAATCAGTTTAAAGCCATTGTTTATGCCCGAACAGCTATGGAAATAAAAAGTTCCGTGGGTGCAAAACCTCAAAAAATGCTGATGTATTTAAAGCATACCAATTGGTTTATGAATACGCTGCTAAAATATATATTTAAACTCATGAATCCCGCCAAGGACTGGGAAGAGCGGCATCCTTTCAAAATGAATTAACAAATAGCTAACACATTTTCTTTTTTTATGCATGTGTTTTTTGATACCTTTTATGAACTTAAATATAAATAATATGAAAACGGTAAAAGAACTCCTAACTGAAATTTCAACAGTAACTAGAAATATTGAAACCAATTATCCGGAAGTTTATGAACATTTAGATGAGATTCCTAGTACCATTCCTAGTGAAAAAAACCCTGAAATAAGCACGAAAGAACTGGAAGATTATTTAGAAAGTTTGATTGCAATTATCACAAAATATAAAGAGGAACATCAGTAGTAAACCGTTTAAAGTTTTTCTACTTACATGTTCCTCTTAAAAAAGGTAATTCGTGTTTTGAAGACCTTATTCTTTAGTCTTTTTGTTATTCTTCATGGCTTCACCAATCTGATTACTAGCAGCAAAACTTGCTACCATATCATTTAGCATATTACTTCCAGCTTGTGGTGCATTTGGCAGTAAAATTAAGTTACTATTTGTGGCTTCACCTAAAGATTGAAGTGTATCATAATGCTGCGTTACAACAATTAATGCAGAAGCTTCTTGAGAGTTAATACCCACACGATTTAATACTTCAACAGACTCTTCTAATCCACGTGCAATTTCACGACGCTGATCCGCGATACCTTGACCTTGTAAACGTTTACTTTCGGCCTCAGCTTTTGCTTTTTCAACAATTAAAATACGTTGTGCATCACCTTCATATTGTGCGGCAGTTTTTTCTCTATCTGCAGCATTAATACGGTTCATGGCTATTTTTACTTGAGGATCTGGATCAATATCGGTAACTAACGTTCTAATAATATCAAAACCATAATCCATCATAGCATCATTTAATTCTGCTTTTACAGCCAATGCAATATCATCTTTTTTCACAAAAACATCATCTAATTTCATTTTTGGAACTTCAGCACGAACCACATCAAATACATAACTTGTAATTTGCTCATGCGGGTAATCCAACTTGTAAAAAGCATCGTAAACTTTTTCTGTAACTACTTTGTATTGCACAGAAACTTTAAGTTTTACAAATACATCATCCAGCGTTTTGGTTTCTATAATAACATCTAATTGCTGAATCTTTAAACTTAAACGTCCTGCAACACGGTCAACAATTGGAATTTTCATGTGTAAACCTGATTGGCGAATACTGTGAAACTTTCCAAAGCGCTCAATAATGGCGGCTGTTTGCTGTTTTACCACAAAAAATGAGGAAAACAGAATGAAAAGTCCAATTAAAATTAATGGAATAAAAAATATCATAGCTTGTTTTTTAAATTAAAAATGGACTTCTAAATTACGCTATATTTTAATGGAATAAGGTGATTTTCAAAGAAATCTACACGCTTGAATTCTACATGAAGAAAATTAAAAATTTAATATTTTTTTCCCTAGTTTTGTTATAAATCCCTAGCTCATCATGTTAAACTCAAAATCAGGAATTCTATTTGCAGCTATTTGTATCAGTTTAATTACAATGGGTTTTGGCCAGCCAAAAAACTATAAAATTGTAAATGGCATTGGTATTTATGGTGGTTTAACACAGTATGATATTGTAACCGATAATTTCACCACTAAAAAAGATAATGGCTGGATGCTTGGCGCTTCTGCAACTGTCGATTTGCCGAACAAGTGGTACAACATGAGCTATACTATTCAGTTAGCTGAAAATCATTTAGGGATTGCTGCAAAGCCTGTATTGCTTTCTAATGAAGAATTCGTTGACTTTAAAATATTGACGGCTCAAATAGCCTTATTAATGCATGTGAAGTTAATTGAAAGCTTTTTAACTATTGATGTGGGACCCATGCTTCAATACAATGGCCAATTGGAACTAGATGATAAAAATCAAGAAAATTATTTTATTGCGAATTACACCAATTTACAAGCGAAAGATATCCGTGAAATCAGCCAATTTAACGTGGATGGCGCGATTGGTTTATCGGCTGGATTTAGTCACTTTCGTTTAAAAGCTCAATATATTTATGGCTTTTTAAACACCTTTAATAAGTTAAATGATCCCGATTTAGACCAAACTGGAAACCCAGGAAAATTTAAAGGAAATCAATCTATGTTGGCGTTTACAGCAATGATTTCGTTTTAAAAAAACAGTTAATCTAGATATTTACTTATCAAATTTTTCTTTTGGTCTGCTGTTAAATCATAATGACTTTGAGCTAGTAACGTATTGTCAGAATCCAAAATATAAAAGCTAGAATCACCCATAACATCTTCATTGCAATCTGAACAGAGGGTTTTTATAATACTAGAAAATGATTTTTTATTCGTTAAATATACAGGAAAATATAAGCCTTCGTAAAACAAATAATTATTTAATGCTTCTTGATTTCTTTTAGATTCTCTTGAAATAACAAACAACTCAAATTTGTCCTTATTTTTTAAATAAAGATCATTTATAATTGGGTTAAACTCCAAGGTGGCAGAACAGGTGTTACTGTAAAAATAAATAATTTTTGTAGCACTTTTAGAGCTATTTATTTGGTCTTGCAATTCGTTTAAAGGCAGATATGTTATTTTAATATTTTCGGTTTGTTTTGGCACATAATTTTGCGAGAATAGCGGTAAACTCAAACATAACATAAGAACTACTATTAAATATTTCATTTATTGGCCTGTTTAAGTAAATCTTCTTTCTTTTCAGGTGATAATTCCCAATAATCTTGAAAATCCATATTCAATAAAACAATTTGAATATTTTCGCCTTTTATTTTTTGACGCTGTAAAACCTTATACCATTTGAAAAGTGCATCCATATTTTTAGATTTGTTAAAGAATTTAGCCCAACTTAAAACAAAATAATAGTCATTGTTTTCTGTTTTTTGTAAAGGTTGTAAAGTTTTATAATTAACAAGGTCATTAAACCAACTATCAATATGGATAGCGTCTTTTTTGGGTTTGTTTCTTATTTTTTTAAAGTTAGAAAGTTTATCAATTATATCCGATATCTTAATGTACTCTAAATACAAGCCATCTTTATCGAAAACGTGGACAACCGGTCCAATTAGATAACCATCATTGTTAAATTTAAGAAAAGCTTCAAAGTTTTTAAATATAACTAAATCTTCACGATTGAATTCCAATTGATTTTCGACTAAAAAACTTTCTATTTTTTCTTCATTTTGAAATTCAAAATTAGAGTTTTGACTTTGTATAGTAAAGCATGACACTATTAAAACCGAAAACACTATTAGGAATTCCTTTTTTCTCATAATGATAACTATAGGTTAAACTTATTTAATTGAAATATATTGAATTTTATAACACATTCCACTTGTTTGGTAATCATGATAATTATTTTGAGCCCAACGTATTCACCAAATTCTCAATGCGGCGTTTGGTTTCATCTTTTCCTATTAAATACATAATATCAAAAACTTCTGGTCCTTGTAAAGCGCCAACTAAAGCTAAACGCAAGGGCATCATGACTTTTCCAAAGCCAATTTCGTTTTTAGTAATCCAGCCTTTTAATTCTGTTTGGATGTTTTCCACTGTAAAATCTTCAACAGATTCAAGAACAGTCATTACTTTGGTCATAATTTCTGGAGAATCCTCTTTCCAAGCTTTTTTAACCGCTTTTTCATCTAAATCCGTTGGAGTTTGGAAGAAAAAGTGACTTAATTCCCAAAAATCACTCACAAAATTAGCACGCTCTTTTATGAGTGCAACCACTAATTCCACATAATTAACATCAATATCTGCTAATTCTGGTTGCATATCTTTAAAGCTTTTCGCTAAATCATCATTGTATTGCTCTTGCATATAATGATGGTTAAACCATTTTGTTTTATCAGGATCAAAACGCGCACCAGATTTATTCACACGGTCTAAATCAAAAGCAGCAATAAGCTCATCCATGCTAAATATTTCTTGTTCGGTTCCTGGATTCCATCCTAAAAAAGCCAAGAAGTTTATAACGGTTTCTGGAAAATAACCATCCTCACGATATCCACGAGACATTTCACCCGTTTTGTCATCTTTATACGCTAATGGAAATACGGGAAAACCGAGTTTATCGCCATCACGTTTGCTTAATTTTCCTTTTCCTGTAGGTTTTAAAATCAATGGTAAATGTGCAAATTCAGGTTTGTCCCAACCAAAAGCATCATATAGTTGGTAATGTAATGCTAAAGATGGTAACCACTCTTCGCCACGAATTACGTGGGTTATTTCCATTAAATGGTCGTCCACAATATTCGCTAAATGATAAGTGGGTAAACCATCACTTTTAAACAACACTTTATCATCTAGAATATTAGTTTCAATAGTCATTTCACCACGAATAATATCCGTTAAATGCAAGGTTTCATCTTGAGGTGATAAAAAACGAATCACATAATCGTGGCCCGCATCTAATTTCGCTTGAGTTTCGACTTCGGTAAGCACCAAAGAATTTACTAAACGCCCTTTTTTACGATTATGCCAATTGTAAATAAAGGTTTTCCCTTCTGTTTCGTGATCTTTTCTGTGTGCATCTAAAGCATCAGCCGTGTCAAAAGCGTAATAAGCATTGCCTGAAGCAATTAATTGCTCAGCGTATTGCTTGTAAATTTCTTTACGCTCGCTTTGTCTGTATGGTCCAAATTTTTCGTTGGTATTTACACCTTCGTCAACAATAATACCGCACCATTTTAAAGATTCTTCAATATAATTTTCAGCGCCTTCCACAAAACGATTTTGATCGGTATCTTCAATCCGTAGAATAAATGTTCCGTTGTGTTTTTTAGCAAATAAATAGTTGAAAAGGGCCGTGCGGACACCGCCTATATGTAAAGGTCCGGTTGGACTTGGTGCAAAGCGGACGCGTACTGGTTTAGACATATTTTATGTTTTGAAAGCACAAAGATAGAATAGCAATTCACAAACAACAAAGAAAATGGCATAAAGCGCAGTTTACGACCGTTAGGTTTTGGAATATTAGCTGAAATCCGTTTTATATTTTGATGAAGTGCGTCAATTCCAGTGAATTTTATGATTGAAAAATCGTAAAATTAGTATCGAGAATAGATAATTCAATTCATCACAATCATCTCTTGGGGAACACGTTTATTCATGATTTTAAACCACAAAGGCGGAATTAAGGCCAAGACCATGGATGTTGGATAGCCAAATGGCATTTGCGGACTTACTTCATGATACTCTAATATCTGATATTTTTTATTCGATTTAAAATGATGATCGCTATGTCTCGTCAGTTCATATAAAACCATTCGTCCAACCACATGATTGGAATTCCAAGAATGATTTTCCTTCACACGTTCATAACGTCTAGAATCTGTTTTGCCTCTTAACAACCCATAATGCTCAATGTAATTAACGGTTTCTAAAAGTAAAAATCCTACTATGGCAGAGCCTAGAACGAATAATAGTCCAACTGATCCAAATAACAAAAACACGGTTAGTAGGTAGCCAAGTTGGAGAATGACATACCAAAACATATCATTATAGGCACTTAAAAACGATTGATTATTTCGCGATAATAAGTTTTTCTGAATCTTCCAAGCGCCTATATATTGTCGGGTTGTTGAGGTAAACCAAAAACCATAAACACTTTGATTGTATCTAGCAGTTGCCGGATCTTCTTTAGTGGCTGCATGCAAATGGTGACCGAAATTATGCTCTATATAAAAATGCATATATAAGGAAGGTAGAAGTAAGGCTTTCCCAATAAAACGTTCGTTGGTGGTTTGTCTGTGGCCTAATTCATGTGCAACATTAATACCATTACTGCCTAAAACCATTCCTACACCCAATATAATTCCTATAAATTCATAGGTTTCGAGTGTGTTTTTTGAAATAAGAATCAGTGAAGCAAGTAGTATACCATAAACAATGGGTAAATTCAAATACAGCATCCAGTCAAAAAGACCATTTAAATTTTTTTCTTTGACGCTCTCTTCGGAATAGTTAGCTGTGTCTATTGGTAAAAGTAGTTCTAAAATAGGTAATAATATAAACGCATAAAAGGGTGTAAAATAACTCCAATAGCCCTGAAAATATAAGCTGATGATTGTGGTTAACGGAATAGTAAAAGCTACTAGATATTTTAAATCTTTCATAATAACGTCTTTTTGTCCTTCTAAATTAACACAATGTTATCAGATATAGATAATTACCGAACAAAAAAAATTGTAGTTTAGTAAGTTGAACAGAAAACACTGAAAATACGTGACGCAATTTGATACTATTTTACAGAAATTAGAAGCTTTTGTAAGGCGTTATTACACAAACGAACTTATAAAAGGCAGCATACTATTTTTTGCTATTGGCTTTCTATATTTTCTATTAACACTTTTTGTAGAATATGTTTTTTGGTTGGACATAACTTCTAGAACAGTATTATTTTGGATTTTTATAGGCGTAGAGGTCGCCTTTTTTATAAAATTTATCGCTATTCCTTTAGCGCATTTATTCAAGTTAAAAAAAGGAATTGATTATATCCAAGCGTCTAAAATAATTGGTACACATTTCCCGGAAGTCAATGATAAATTGCTGAATGTTTTACAATTAAAACAGCATGGTGTGGAGTCTGAACTTTTATTGGCAAGCATTAATCAAAAATCTGTGGAATTACAACCAGTTCCATTCAAACTAGCCATTAATTTCAAACAGAATTTACGCTATGTTAAATATGCGGCTATTCCCATTGTCATTATATTATTATCCGTTTTATCTGGAAAAATGAGTTGGTTTAGTGATAGCTATAATCGGGTTGTAAATCACAATACAGCTTATGAACCGCCGGCACCTTTTCAGTTTTTTGTGGTTAATAATGATCTGACAGCTACTGAAAATAAAGACTTTATTTTACAAGTTAAAACGGTTGGTGACGTTATTCCAGAGAATGCTAAAATTACCTATAATGACGAAACGTATTTTTTACAACAGAAATCTGCTGGCGACTTTGAATTCGTGTTTAGTAGGCTTAAAAGTGATGTGGAGTTTAGATTGTCGGCCAATTCGGTTAACTCCAAACCGTATATCTTAAAAGTTGCTGAAGTGCCATCCATATTAGGTTTCGAAATGGTTCTGGACTATCCGGATTATATCAAGAAAGCAGATGAAATTTTAACAGGAACTGGAAACGCGGTTGTTCCACAGGGAACTAAAGTGTCTTGGAAATTAAAGACAAAATCTACGGAAAATGTAAAATTGTTTGCGAATGATACGATGCAATTTTCAGGTGAAAAGCAAGGTGATTTCAACTTAACAAAAACGGTTTACAATAAATTTGATTATACCATTTCTACTAGTAATACATCCTTAAAAGATTATGAGCGTTTGGCATTTTCTATAGATGTTATTAAAGATGATTACCCGGAATTACATATTAAAATGGAAATTGATAGTATTAATCAACAAGATATGTATTTCTATGGGCAAGCCACCGATGATTATGGTTTGCGCAAAGTGCATTTGGTTTATTATCCGTCAGCAGACGACAAACAGATTAAAACAGAGCCAATTCCAATTTCCAATGGAAATGTGGGTGAATTTATCACGGCTTTCCCTAATAATTTAGAGTTAACCGAAGGTGTTAGCTATGATTTGTATTTTCAAGTATTTGATAATGACGCTATTAATAACTTTAAAAGTACCAAAAGTAAAATTTATTCCTTCCGAAAATTAACGAAGGACGAAACCGAGGATAAGCAACTGCGGCAGCAAAATGAAACCATAAAAGATTTAAATAAGTCTTTGGAAAAAATGGATGAACGTGAAAAAGAGTTGGAAGAATTCTCTAAAACGCAGAAAGAGAAATCTGAATTGAATTTTAATGATAAGAAGAAGTTTGAAAATTTCCTAAAGCGTCAAAAGCAGCAGGAGGAAATGATGAAAAATTTCAACAAGAAATTGGAAGAAAATTTAAACGAATTTCAAAAGGAAAACAAGGAAGAAGATGCATTTAAAGAAGATATAAAGGAACGTTTAAAAGATAATGAAGAGCAACTTAAAAAGGATGAAAAACTTTTGGATGAGCTTGAAAAACTCCAAGAGAAAATTAACAAAGAAGATTTAACCGAAAAATTAGAGGAATTATCTAAACAAAATAAAAATCAGAAACGGAGTTTGGAACAATTATTGGAATTAACCAAGCGCTATTATGTGGCTAAAAAATTAGAAAAACTGCAGCAAGATTTAGAAAAATTAGCAGAAGAACAAGAGAAACTATCTGATGAAAAACCGGAGAATAATGATAAGGAATCTCAAGATACGTTAAATGAGAAGTTTGAAGATTTTAAAGAAGCCTTGGACGAGTTGCAAAAAGACAATAAGGAATTGAAACAACCTATGGATGTACCTCAAGATGAAAAGCAGGAGCAAGCCATTGAAAAGGATCAGCAGGAAGCTTCTGATGAGCTAGGTGAGAAGGAAGAAAATGAGGAGCAGAATCAAGAGGATGATGCGAAGAAAAATCAAGAAAAAGCGCAGAAAAAACAGAAACAGGCCGCCCAAAAAATGAAACAAATGGGCGAGAAAATGAAAATCGCTATGCAAGCTGGCGGTGGAGAACAAATGGAAGAAGACTTGAAAATGCTGCGTCAAATTTTGGATAATTTATTGTTATTTTCATTTGATCAGGAAAATTTAATGGATCGTTTTAAAACTATAGAAATAAACCATAATAAATATGCAACGTATTTACGCAAACAAAACGATTTAAAAGAGCATTTCTCGCATATTGACGATAGTTTGTTTGCATTGTCTTTGCGTCAGCCTAAACTGTCCGAAACGGTGAATAAGGAGATTTCAGAAGTGTTTTTTAATATCGATAAATCCTTGGATCAATTTTCGGAAAATCAATTATATGAAGGTATTGCTCGACAACAATACACCATTACGGCGGCCAATAATTTAGCCGATTTTTTAAGTGATATTATGAATCAGATGCAAAATCAAATGCAAATGCAAGCGTCTGGTTCTGGTAGTGGTGGAAAACCACAGCAAGGTTTACCTGATATTATTATGAGCCAAGAAGAGCTGAATAAGCAAATGAAGGACGGTATGAAGAAAAGTGATCAGGGCCAACCTAAAGATGAAGGTGAAAAAGGTGAAATGGGCGAAAAAGGAAAGGAAAAAGGCGAAAAGCCTGGTGAAGAGGGCAAAAGTGGCAAGGAAGGAAAGTCGGGTAAAGACGGCCAAAATGGTAATAGTGGAGGGAGTCAGATGGGTGAAGGTGAAGGCAGCGAAATCAGTAAAGGCGAATTGTTTAAAATATATCAGCAGCAGCAACAAATACGTCAAGCGTTGGAAGATAAATTAGCAAAAGAAGGGAAAAGAGGTGTTGGAAATGCTATTTTGAAACAAATGGAGGATGTTGAAATGGATTTATTAAATAAAGGTTTTACCAATCAAACGCTTCAAAAAATGATGAATTTACAGCATCAACTCATGAAATTGGAGAATGCTACTTTGCAACAAGGTGAGGATACCAAGCGTAAAGCGGAGACGAATAAAACCGAATTTCAGAATAATACCAACAATCAAATACCGACGGCTAAAGAATATTTCAATACAACGGAGATTTTAAATCGTCAAAGTTTACCTTTACAGCCAGTTTATAAAAAGAAAGTACAAGCATATTTCAAGAAAGCCAATGATTAGTTTTAATTACGAAAACGATTTTGAGATTGATAATGAAGTTGTCCTGGGAAAATGGATACAAGAAGTTATTGAATCTGAAGGATGTGAGTTGGGTGAAATCAACTATATATTTTGTGATGATAATTATCTGCATTCTTTGAATGTTGAATTTTTAGATCATGATACTTTAACTGATGTCATTAGTTTCGACTACACAGTAGGAAAAGTAATACAAGGTGATATTTACATTTCAACCGAACGTGTCGCTGATAATGCTCAAGATTTTAATACAGATTTAAGTGAAGAGTTACATCGCGTCATGGTTCATGGGGTTTTGCATTATTGTGGTTACACAGATAAATCGGAGTTGGAAGAAGGCGCCATGCGCATGCTAGAGAATCACTATTTAGTTCTGCTAAAAGATATCTAATAATATATCGTATATTTGCACGCTTTTTATTTCAGCATTCTATATTCTTGAAATGAAGTTCAAGTTAATCTCATTGTTCCACGTGGAACAAAATAAAATAATCAAATTTAGTAAGCATGTTTAACGAAGTTTACGATGTTATTGTAGTTGGAGCAGGTCACGCTGGGAGTGAGGCCGCTGCTGCTGCAGCCAATATGGGAAGTAAAACGCTTCTTATTACCATGAATTTGCAAAATATTGCGCAAATGTCTTGTAATCCGGCTATGGGCGGCATTGCGAAGGGGCAAATTGTGCGTGAAATTGATGCGCTTGGTGGTTATAGTGGAATTGTGAGTGATACTTCGGCTATTCAGTTTAAGATGCTTAACAAGTCTAAAGGCCCTGCCATGTGGAGTCCACGGGTTCAAAGTGATCGCATGCGTTTTGCTGAAGACTGGCGGAATATGTTAGAAGGAACCAAGAACCTAGATTTTTACCAAGAAATGGTTTCTGGATTATTGGTAGAAAATCATAAAATAGTAGGGGTTAAAACCTCTTTGGGGATAGAAATAAAAGGAAAATCTGTTGTGCTAACGAATGGTACTTTTTTAAACGGATTAATTCATATTGGTGATAAAAATTTTGGTGGAGGTAGAGCTGGCGAACGTGCTGCCACCGGAATTACGGAACAGTTAGTTCAGTTAGGTTTTGAGTCGGGTAGAATGAAAACGGGTACGCCACCGCGAGTCGATGGCAGGTCTTTGGATTTCTCTAAAATGGTTGAACAACCTGGCGATGAAGTTCCAGAGAAATTCTCCTATTTAGATGCAACGAAGCCTTTAACGAAACAACGATCTTGTCATTTAACCTATACAAGTAATGAAGTTCATGATTTGTTGCGAGAAGGTTTTGATAGATCGCCCATGTTTAATGGTCGAATTCAAAGTTTAGGACCACGTTATTGTCCGTCTATTGAAGATAAAATTAATCGTTTTGCAGATAAGGATAGGCATCAATTATTTGTGGAACCAGAAGGTTGGAACACGGTTGAATACTATGTGAATGGTTTTTCAACATCATTACCAGAAGATGTTCAATTTAAAGCATTACGTTCTGTTGTAGGTTTTGAAAATGTGAAATTTTTCAGACCTGGATATGCTATAGAGTATGATTATTTTCCACCAACACAATTACAGCATAGTTTAGAAACGAAGTTAGTGGAAGGTTTATATTTTGCAGGTCAAATTAATGGAACAACTGGATATGAAGAAGCTGCTTCTCAAGGTTTAATGGCTGGTATGAATGCGAGTTTAAAAGTGCAGGAACGTGAAGCATTTATTCTATCTAGAAGCGAAGCTTATATTGGTGTTTTGGTAGACGATTTAATTACTAA
Organism: Bizionia myxarmorum; assembly: GCF_008086205.1. Taxonomy (GTDB): domain Bacteria; phylum Bacteroidota; class Bacteroidia; order Flavobacteriales; family Flavobacteriaceae; genus Algorimicrobium; species Algorimicrobium myxarmorum. The sequence continues at coordinate 637,754 of NZ_VSKK01000001.1, forward strand.
AGGTACAGAAGAACCTTACAGAATGTTTACGTCGCGAGCAGAGTATAGAACTTTATTAAGACAAGATAACGCCGATATTCGTTTAACGCCGAGATCTTTTGATGTTGGTTTGGCCTCCGAAAAGCGTTTAAAACGTATGGAAGAAAAACATGAAAAAGCAGAAGCTTTTGTAGAGTTTTTCAAAGAAACGAGTGTCAAGCCTGAAGAGATAAATCCTATTTTAGAATTGAATGATTCGGCTGCAATGACACAATCTGATAAAATGTTTAAAATCTTTTCAAGACCAAATATTACTATTCATGATATGCGAAAAGTTGAAAGTGTGGATGCTTATATTGCTGAACATAATTTGGATAGAGAGGAGATTGAGCAGGCTGAAATACAGGTGAAATATTCCGGTTATATCAATAAGGAAAAAAATAACGCAGATAAGTTAACTAGGCTAGAGAATATTAAAATACCCAAGAATTTCGACTATTCCAAAATGCAATCCATGAGTACGGAAGCGCGTCAAAAACTAAACCAGATTCAGCCCGTTACTATTTCTCAAGCGTCTCGAATTAGTGGTGTTTCACCAAGTGATGTTTCTGTATTACTAGTTTATTTAGGACGTTAAATTTTAATGTTCCACGTGGAACGTTATTATTATAATGTTTTATTTAAGGCTATTTATCAATGAATATTGCGTGTTTAGTGTAGTAAATTTTTATTGTCAGATAAGTTTTTAAAAGGGTGAAAGTGCATAACAAAAAATCTAATTTTCAGGTTACAGACTATTCGGTTTCGAAAGAAAAATTTCAGTTAGAAAAGCATTCCGAATTTGAAATTTTAGAAACCAAGCCGCAACCAAGTTTGGAAAATTTACCAGCTTATTATAAAAGTGAAGATTATATTTCGCATACTGACACACGCCGAAATTTATTTGAAAAGGCCTATCATTTGGTTCGTTCAATTGCATTAAAAAGTAAATTGAAATTGATAAATGCTTCTGCCAATTCAGATAAAACGTTATTAGATATTGGGTGCGGAACAGGAGATTTTCTGCAAACCGCTTTAAAAGATAATTGGAAAGTTTCAGGAATTGAACCAAATCCAGATGCAAGGAAAATAGCCAATTCAAAAACGGATAATGCTGTTTTTGATACGTCTCAACTTTCTAAATTTGAATCAAAAAGTTTTAATGTTATTTCACTTTGGCATGTGCTCGAACACCTTCCAGATTTTAATGAGCAACTTGCTATTTATAAAACATTACTAAAAGATTCCGGTACTTTAGTAATTGCGGTTCCTAATCATAAAAGTTATGATGCGGAATATTACCAATCATTTTGGGCTGCTTATGATGTGCCCCGACACCTTTGGCATTTCTCACAAAATGGCATGTCCCAATTATTAGCAAAACATGGTTTTAAAGTTGTTGAAACAAAACCCATGAAGTTTGATGCGTATTATGTGAGTTTACTTTCCGAAAAATACAAATCGGGAAATATGAATTATCTAAAAGCATTTTGGACTGGATTCAAATCAAATTTAGCGGCGAAGCGTTCTGGTGAGTATTCCTCGCTCATTTATGTTATAAAAAAGGATCGAAACGCTATTTAAGACCAAATAAGCGCGTTTTGCAGCTCTACAGATATCTTTTCCTTTAAAAACATAATTTCGATTTAAAAATAGCTTGTAAATCGGTCTATTTTTATCGATATTCTCTATCAAAATTTTAAAAAGCATAAATTCTGACTATAATTTAAATTTCTGCTCTTTTTGAAAAACAATCTAATTACTTTATTACATTTGCACCGATTTAAAAATTAAAAAATCAATCATGAAAAACATAATTTTAGTATCGATAGTATTTTTTACCCTACTATCATGCAATACCGAAAGCCAGAAAATTGGTTTTGTAAATAACACGGACTTAATTAGTGATTACCAAGAGAAAATGGATATTGAAGCCAAATTCAAAGGTAAAATTGAAACATTTCAAAAAAGAACGGATAGTATAGGTCAAGCTTTTCAAGCAGAAGCCCAAGCGTTCCAATTAAAAGCTCAAGGCATGGCTCAAGATAAAGCACAGTTAGAATACCAAGCTTTGGGGCAGAAACAACAAATGTTGCAGCAACGCATTCAACAGGAGGAAGGTGCTATTCAAGAGGAAAGTCAAGAGGCAATTGATAGTTTAATTAAAAAAGTACGTGATTACGTTAAGGTTTACGGTAAGAAAAATGGTTATACCTACATTCTTGGTAGTAATGAAGCTGGAAGTGTTATGTACGGTGAAGAAAGTAAAGACCTAACAAAAGAGATTTTGGAGTCTTTAAATGCAGACTATAACAAAGCAGAATAAGATATAATTATCTTCAAAAAAATTACAAGCCAGTTATTAATTTAGCTGGCTTTTTTATGCAATAAACGCGTTAGTTTTATTGACAAATCTGTCAGGATTATTTTGGCATTTCCGTTTCGCTCAATATGAAAAATAGCGTCTTGAATTTCATTGGAAATTTCAATGATATTATTACCGTGAACAAATGGCGCGAAATTCTTTAATTTGAAGCCTTCTGTTTTAGGATCTAAAAAAACCAAATCTTCGGCTCCATAATTTAAAAGCATAGCTTGACGAAAAAAGTCTAAACAAAATTGTAAAAATTGCTTTTGCGTTTCTCGGCCTGTTTTGGCAATATCTTCACTCCAAGAAATTAAATCATGAATAGCCGCTTTATTGCCTTTGGCTTTAAATGCGCTTCGAATCCAGAAAATAAACCAGGTTTCAAATTGGGTATCTTCACTGTCGTGATAAACTAAATCACATGCTTTATTGTAATTACCATGAGCTTGATGTGCTATTTTAGCTGCCACACTAGCTTCGATTTGATAGGTGTTAATTAAAGCGGTTGTAATGACATCTTCCGCTAAAGGTGGGAAATGTAAAACCTGGCAACGGGATCTTATGGTTCCTATAATTTGGTCTTCAGCTTCTGCAACTAAAATAAAAATAGTTTTATTAGGTGGCTCTTCTATAAGTTTTAATAATTTATTGGAGGCTTCTGAATTCATCTTTTCAGCCATCCAAATCAACATGACTTTATAACCACCTTCATAGGATTTTAAGGCTAAAGATTTCACAATTTCTTGTGCTTCATCTACACCAATACGCCCCTGTTTGTTTTCAACGCCTAGTTTTTTATACCAATCAAATAAATTGCCGTAGGGTTGCTGGGTTAAGAGCTCGCGCCATTCTTCTAAAAAATGATTAGAAACAGGATGTTTGGAAACTTTCTGATTTGCGGCAACAGGAAAAGCAAAATGCAAATCTGGATGACCAAAATTTTTGAATTTTATATTGCAAGCTTCATTTCCCGACGTGTTTTCGCCATCGGTATTTTTACAAAGTAGATATTGCGCATAGGCAATGGCCATTGGTAATGTGCCAGAACCTTCCGGGCCAACAAATAATTGGGCATGAGGAATACGGCCGTTATCGGCACTTTGAGTTAAATGATTTTTTATATGTTCCTGACCTAGAATATCACTGAATAGCATACGGCAAACCTACATATTTTTTTTCATTTTTTAAGAAGCCAACTTCAAAAGAAAATTGGTTTTGAATAACGTTAAAACTATTAAAGTAAGGCCAAATAGTAAGTCATTATTGCTTGAAAAATTTATATTTGTGAACCTATATATAGTAATCTTGTTTTAATTTATAAAAAATACAGTATCCTATCATTATGAAAACACTAGACGATTTCAATTTTAAAGATAAAAAAGCGCTAATTCGTGTTGATTTCAACGTGCCTTTAGATGAAGATTTTAAAGTGGGAGATACCACACGTATTTTGGCAGCAAAGCCTACTATCATTAAGGTTTTAGAGGATGGCGGTAGCTGCGTTTTAATGTCTCATTTAGGTCGACCAAAAGGTGAAGAATCTAAATTTTCATTAAAACATATTGTTGATAAAGTAGAAGATATTTTAGGGGTTGAAGTCAAGTTTGTAAATGCTAGTATTGGTGAAAAAGCTGAAAAAGCAGTTCATGATTTAGAGCCTGGGCAGATTTTGCTTCTTGAAAATTTACGATTTCACGAAGAAGAAACTGCTGGTGATGAGGCATTTGCTAAAAAACTCTCCAAGTTAGGTGATATTTATGTTAATGATGCTTTTGGTACAGCGCATCGCGCACATGCATCCACAACTATAGTTGCTAAATTTTTTCCAGATAAAAAGTGTTTTGGTTATTTATTAGCTCAAGAAATTAAGAGTATTGATAAAGTAATGAATACTGGTGAAAAACCTATTTGTGCTATTCTCGGGGGCGCTAAAGTGTCGAGTAAAATTACCATCATCGATAATATTTTAGATAAAATTGACCATTTAATTATTGGTGGCGGAATGACCTTCACGTTTATTAAAGCGCAGGGCGGAAAAATTGGCGATTCATTAGTAGAAGAAGATAAATTAGAACTTGCCAAATCCATTTTAGAAAAAGCAAAACAGAAAAATGTGCAAGTACATTTACCGGTGGATGCCGTTATTGCAGATGCTTTTAGTAATGATGCGAATACTAAAATCTGTGCCGTTAATGAAATTCCGGACGGTTGGATGGGATTGGATATTGGCCCTGAAACTGAAGAAATTTTTGATCAAGTTATACAGGAGTCTAAAACTATTTTATGGAATGGACCACTTGGCGTTTTTGAAATGTCAAATTTTGCAAAAGGCACAAAAGCATTAGGTAAATCTATAGCAGAGGCAACAAAAGCTGGTGCTTTTTCGTTAGTTGGTGGTGGAGATTCTGTTGCCGCTGTAAAACAGTTTGGTCTGGAAGATCAAGTTAGTTACGTAAGTACAGGCGGTGGCGCCATGTTGGAAAGTCTGGAGGGTAAAACACTTCCAGGAATTGCCGCTATATTAGAGTAGCAGAGAGAAATAATTCCCCAAATTTTAAAACCTAAATACGTGTCAAATTTAAAAACAAATGGAGTAATTCCAGTAGTCGGTAATCAATCTATGTTTCAATTAAAGAGAGTTTGTGGAAGTGTTTTTTTAGCATTTTTTGCTATCGGAATATCGTATGCACAAGATTCTATTCCGAAGAAAATTGTTAAAACGCATATCCCCGAAGAACAATTAATGGCTGGAGAGGAATATGATGTTGATACCATTATTGATGGTCAGCAGTTTTATAAAAAAGAAATTAAAATAGAAACAGATTCTTTAAAATCTAAAACGCTTAAGGATTTAGATTTTACAGCCGAATTAGCGGAGAAATGGCGCGAAGAATTGTATAGTAATTCACTTTATGATACCATTTATAACGCTGTTTCAGATTTAGATTATAAAGAAGTTTACTTTCCAGAGCTATCTACAGATACTCTAAAAGCCCGTTTGGAACGCTTAAATGCGAAAACGCCTTTTAATATTGCCTATAATCCGTCTTTAGAAAGCGTTATAAAATCTTTTTTAAAGAATAGACGTGGGTATTTTGAACGCTTAATGGGTTTAAGTTATTTCTATTTTCCCATGTTTGAACAGGAATTGGATGCGCATGATGTGCCTTTGGAAGTGAAATATCTGGCTATTGTAGAATCGGCTTTAAAACCTAGAGCTCGATCTCGTGTTGGTGCCACCGGATTATGGCAGTTTATGTTCGCCACAGGTAAAGAATATGGCTTAAACGTTAGTAGTTATGTAGATGACCGTAGTGATCCTATAAAATCTACCAAAGCAGCAGCTAAATATTTATCAGCATTATATGGTACATTTGGCGACTGGGATTTAGCTTTGGCAGCCTACAATTCAGGTCCAGGAAATGTTTTAAAAGCCATTAGACGTTCTGGTGGTTATGAAAACTATTGGAATATTCGTCACAATTTACCGCGTGAAACGGCTGGATATTTACCCGCGTTTTTAGCAACCATGTATATTTTTGAATATGCTAATGAACATGGATTAGTGGCTGAAAAACCTGCATTTCATCATTTTCAAACAGACACGATTCACGTGAAACAAATGATAACTTTGGATCAAATTTCAGAAGCTACAGGCGTAAAAATGGAAGAATTGCAGTTTTTAAACCCTGCTTACAAATTAGATATTATTCCATTTGTAGAAAATGAAAATTACACCTTAAGACTACCTACAACAGCTATAGGAACTTTTGTAACTAATGAAAGTACTATCTATCAATCTGCAAAAGCGGAATTTGATACGCGAGAGAAACCCCTACCTCAATTTTTTGATAGTGAAAGTAAAGTCAAGTACCGCGTTAAATCTGGCGACTATTTGGGTTTAATTGCCCGAAAGTATAGTGTACGCGTTAGTCAAATTAAACAATGGAATGGTTTACGAAGTAATAATTTAAAAGTTGGGCAGCGTTTAACCATTTATCCAAGAAATCCTGGAGCTGGTTCTCCAGTAGTCAGTAATTCCAGTAATGTCAGCAGTTCTAGTAGTTCAGCGCCTACATCAAACACCTATGTTGTACAGAATGGGGATTCGCTTTGGAGCATCTCACAAAAGTTTTCTGGAGTTTCTGTTCAAAATATTCGAGATTGGAACGATATTAGTGGTGATAACTTAAAACCAGGAATGACTTTAAAATTATTCAAAGGCTAACCATTATAAACATATCACTATCATGCAAAAAATGTTTCTTGCCGCCATGGCTTTACTTCTAATTACAGCTTGTAACGATGGCAATTCTTCTAATAAACGTATTCTTTCGGAATCTTCAGGAAAAATCAATAATTTATCGGTAGTTGTCGATAATGATTTATGGGAAGGTAGTGTTGGTGAAACTATCAGAAATATTTTAGCGGCACCTGTTCATGGCTTGCCACAAGATGAACCGCTATTTATTTTAAGTCAAATTCCACCACTTGTTTTTACCGATTTTGCACAGAAGAGCAGAATTGTTTTAAAAATTGAAAAAAGTGATAAGCCGAATGTGAAAATCGCTAATAATGTGTTTGCTAGACCGCAACGTGTTGTGGTTGTTTCAGGAGGTAGTGAAGAAGAAATTTCTCAACAATTAACGTTGCATGCTGATCAAATAGTAATGGCTTTAAAAAACGAGGAAATAAAGGAACAGCAGCGTCGTATTAAAATTGCGCCTCATACCAATAATACAATTAAAAAGAAATTAGGCGTTAGTATTACTTTTCCATCGGCATATAGAATTGCTTCGGAAGACGGAAAATTCTACTGGATTCGTAAAGATATAACGACTGGAACCACCAATATTTTATTATATGAATTGCCATACGGAAGTATTAAGGACAATGATAGTTTGGTGAGTCAAATAATTAAAGTCCGCGATTCCATAGGTAAAGCCCATATTCCTGGACCGTTAGATGGATCCTATATGGTAACAGAAGATGCGTACACACCATTTTTAGCAAAAACAACTATTGATGATAAGCTTGCATTTGAAACACGAGGAATTTGGGATGTCAAAAACGCTTTTATGTCTGGACCATTTGTAAATTATGTGATAGATGATGTAAGCAATAGTCGACTTTTAGTTGTTGAAGGCTTTGCGTTTGCACCATCTGTAGACAAGCGCGACTATATGTTTGAATTAGAAGCTATAATCAAATCCATAGAATTTAAGTAAATTACTAAAATAAAACACAAAAAAACCCAACATGATTATGTTGGGTTTTTTTATATGTCTTAAAAAAGATTATTCTTTTTTATCGTTTTTTTCAATCTCTTCTTCTTTGCTAGCGTCTTTAAATTCTTTAATTCCGCTACCTAAACCACGCATTAATTCAGGGATTTTTTTACCTCCAAATAATAACAACACAATAATAACAATTAGTGCTATTTGCCATGGTCCTATTGCCAATGGTAACATATATAAACTCATAAAGCTTTATTTTAAAGCACAAAGTTAATAATTAAAGTTTAATATAAACGTTTTAACACCAACTTTAGCATGAACTAAATACGATACTGCCGTAATTTTAATTAATTTTGTGAGACATATGGCTAATAAAAAGAAGAAACCCAGAAAGTTCACCAAGAAACTGCTCAATAAGTATCGTTTGGTTATTTTAAATGAGGATACCTTTGAAGAGCGTATTTCTTTAAAATTAACGCGACTTAATGTGTTTGTTTTATTGTCATTATCTACCATATTTTTGGTTGTTGCCACGACTATTTTAATTGCCTTTACATCGCTTCGGGAATACATTCCGGGCTATTCATCTGTTGCCCTTAAAAAACGTGCTACAGAATTGAACTATAAAACAGATTCCTTACAACAAGTAATAGCCATAAACGAGCGCTACTTTACATCCATTAAAAAAGTGCTATATGGTGAAGTAAGCAAAATAGATTTTAATAAAGATTCTATTATTGAAGCTACCAGACAGGAAGCCAAAACTTTTGATTTATCGCCTTCTGAAGAAGATTCCATATTACGAGAGCGCGTTAAAAAAGAGGATAAATATAATTTGTTTGAATCGGCAAAACTCAATACCAGTTTTATATTATTTCCGCCAGTTTCAGGTGAAATCTCACAAGAATATAATGTGAAAGAAAAACATTTTGCCGTGGATATTGTTGCTGAAAAAGATACACCCGTAAAAGCAACTGCAGATGGTACCGTAATTTTTGCAGACTGGACTACCGAAGCTGGTTACGTTATTATTTTAGAACACAGTCAGAGCCTAATTTCCGTTTATAAGCACAATGCTTTATTAACAAAAACCCAAGGCGATATTGTTACGGCTGGCGAAGTTATTGCCACCACTGGAAATACAGGCTTAATGACGACTGGACCGCACTTACATTTTGAACTGTGGAGTGATGGTTACCCAATTAATCCAACTAATTTTATAGATTTTAAATAATGTTTTCACTAAAAGCCCTATTGGCGAAACCATTTGCCAAGTATATTGTAAAGAAAGCGCAAAAGTGGATTGATAATCCTATTGATACTCAAAAACAAGTGTTTGAAGAGCTTATTAGTGATGCCGCGTCCACAGCATTTGGAACCGATCATGATTTTTTGAGTATTAAGAATCACGCTGATTTTGTAAAGCGTGTTCCAATTCGTGATTACGAAGAATTAAAACCCTACGTAGACCGCATGGTTGCCGGTGAATCTGATGTTTTATGGAAAGGAAAACCACTTTATTTTGCCAAAACATCGGGAACCACATCTGGGGCTAAATACATTCCCTTAACAAAAGAAAGTATGCCAACGCATATTGCAGCAGCAAGGAATGCTATTTTAACTTATATTCATGAAACTGGGAATGCAGATTTTGTATCGGGTAAAATGATTTTCTTACAAGGAAGCCCTGTTTTAGAGGAACAAAATGGCATTCAATTAGGGCGTTTATCAGGAATTGTAGCGCATTTTGTGCCACAGTATTTGCAGAAAAACCGCATGCCTTCTTGGGAAACAAATTGTATAGATGACTGGGAAACCAAAGTGGAGGCTATTGTAGAAGAAACGCTTCCTGAAAATATGACAGTTATTTCAGGGATTCCGTCTTGGGTGCAAATGTATTTTGAGAGAATTCAAGAGAAAACAGGACAGAACGTAGGAGATGTTTTTAAAAACTTCAATCTCTTTATTTTTGGAGGTGTTAATTATGAACCCTATCGCGCTAAATTTGAAACTTTAATAGGTCGGAAAGTAGATAGTATTGAATTATATCCAGCTAGTGAAGGTTTTTTCGCCTATCAAGATAAACAAAGTGAAAAAGGCATGTTGTTACTTTTAAATTCAGGAATTTTTTATGAATTTGTAGTTGCAGAAACGTTTTTTAATGAAAATCCTATTCGTTTAACTTTAAAAGATGTTGAAATTGGCGTTAATTACGTGATGATTATTTCCACAAATGCCGGACTTTGGGCTTACAATGTAGGCGATACCGTTATGTTTACGTCAACTAAACCATACCGTGTTATAGTTTCAGGACGAATCACACATTTTATTTCCGCTTTTGGTGAACATGTTATTGGAAAAGAAGTGGAACACTCTTTACAAGAAGCCATAAAAGAAACGGATTTTCAAATTTCAGAATTTACCGTAGCACCGCAAATAAATCCAGAATCGGGTTTACCTTTTCATGAGTGGTTTATAGAATTTGAAAATCAAATTGAAGATGTTTCACAATTAGCAGCGAAAATTGATGCAGCTTTACAAAATCAAAATAGCTATTATTTCGACCTCATAAAAGGGAAGGTTTTACAACCTTTAAAAATAACAATGGTAGCTAAAAATGGCTTTCAAGATTATATGAAATCCATAGGAAAATTAGGTGGTCAGAACAAATTACCTCGTTTATCCAATGATCGTAAAATAGCAGATAAAATCTACGATTTGAATTTGATTAAATAATAGTATATTTGAAAATTAAACAGTTTCTATGAATAAGAAAAAGCATCATGCTAGAACGAGAGCCCAAGAAAGCTCAAATGCGATTGAAAGAATGTATATTACCATGAGACATCTATTTAATCGTGGTTTCTATAAGCCTATGGGTGTTTCAGGTGAAACGCTTCGTGAGGCTTTGTTGCTTTTAAGGCCTGAAATTTACGGTTCTATAGTTGATGAAAAAGCAGAACTAGAAGGTCTTTTATATGTTGTAGACCGTTTACCTCAAGGTATAGAAGAATGCATGTTTATTAATTTAACAAGTGATGAAGGTTATAGTAATTCACACTTTAAGCCTATCATTCCTCCAAAAAGACGAAGAAATTGTTATCGTATTGACGATGAACAAATGAATATTGAAATTACCCGTGGACGTTCAGAAATCTATGATATTTTAACGCATTTAACCTTTATGTTTGTGGAATCTCACAAAATTAGTAAACGTGTTTTAATTGATGAATCGGGCGGTACTACTCGCGATTGGATCAAATTAGAAAAAGCCGTTTTAGCCAATAAAAAGCTGACTCAAAATGAACGCGAAGTAGCCATTACGCACACGGCAAATATTCTTGGTCGCACCTTTGATGAGTTGAGTTTTGTATATGGCCAATTTCAAACTCCAGAACAACCTGAACGTTTATTACATATTGTATATTGGTTAGGCAAATTAGCAATTGAAGAAGTTATCAATAATAATAAACGCACTATTACCTTTAGTCCCGTTTTAAGAGAGCGACTTGGTCACCATATTCACGGTGAAATTTGGGCAGATAACATTAAAAATACCCTTTATAAAAATGATCTTTTAAAAAGACCTATTCATATTATTAGTGCCAATATGCACAGTGTTATGAATACGCTTTATACACCAACGGCTTTAAAAAGTATGCTGGCTAAAAAGACCATATTTCAGGTTTATGAAGAATTAAGTAAAAAAGAAAATGAAACGCTTCGAGATAAGGTAACCAATCAAGCATTGCAAAATGGGATGATTTATATTCCTGATGCATCGGGAACCAATATAGATGTTCAAATTTTTGATACGGCAAAATTAGACTTATCGAAAACAGATTTAGATATTCATGCAACAGATGAAAAATCTGAAATGCCTATTATTTTTGTAATGGATTATGCCTTTGGCGAACAAGCTTATGAAACCATTGACGAATTGCTAAAACCAGCATTAATTGATAGTAAAAGTATTCATTTAAACATCGCGTCTGTTTCTATAATGGGTAAAGCCGGAATTTTAGAAGGTGGAAAAGGTGATATTATGATACCATCTGCCCATATTTTTGAAGGCACAGCAGATAATTACCCATTTGTAAATGAGTTATCCAAAGCTGATTTTGAAGGTGATGGATTAGCCGTTTTTGAAGGTTCTATGATAACTGTTTTAGGAACTTCATTGCAAAATAAAGACATTTTAAAGTTTTTCTATAATTCTACTTGGCATGTTATAGGTTTAGAAATGGAAGGCGCTCATTATCAAAAAGCCATTCAGTCTGCTTCTAAAGTAAGAAAAACTATTAATCCAGACGTTAAAGTACGCTATGCCTATTACGCTAGTGATAATCCTTTAGAAACAGGCGGAACGCTTGCTTCAGGAGGATTAGGAACATCTGGTGTTAAACCAACCTATTTAATAACCCGAAAAATATTGCAACAAATCTTTAATAACCAGTAATTAAATATGAACGAATATCCTCCAAAATCTGATCCACCAAACAACTCGGAAGAAGTTGATTTAGGTCAATTATTTAATGGAATTGGAAATGCCTTTAGCAGATTAATTAATTTTATAGTTTCCATCTTTGTAGCCATATTTTCGGTTATTATTTATACGTTAAGAGCGTTAATAGTAAACATTAAAATAATTATTGTAGTCATGGTTGTTGCAGCCGTCATTGGTTATGCCTGGGAGCGCACTCGGCCAGCAGTCTATAGCTCATCTATGTTAATAAGACCCTATTTTGAATCTAAATTTCAGTTTGTTACTAATATTGGTTATTACAATGCACTACTGAATAATGGAAATTATGGCGTAATTGCCGATTTATTCGCAATAAATGAAGAAGAAGCTGCAGCTATAAATGGTTTTGAAATTGAACCAGGACCAGAAACAGAGAACGAAAAAATAGTTCAGTATAACACCTTTTTAAGTACTATGGATAGTACTATGACTCAGTCTATCAGTTACACTAAATTCATTGAGAACAGGAGTATTTATAGTGGTGATTTATTCCAAATAACGGTACATTCCTATAAAAACGATATTTTCACGAAACTGGAGGAAGGCGTTACCAATTCCTTTACGAACTCCTATTCATTAAAAAGAATGCAAAAGCGAGATTCCTTGCTTACAATTCAAAAAAATAACATTGTTTCACAACTAACTCAAGTAGATTCTTTACAGAAAATTTATATTAAAGTTCTGGAAAAACAGTCAAATTCACAGTCAAATGAGATTAGTTTTGGAGGTGAAGGTTTTTCCTTAAGTAAAGATAAACCCAACACACGAGAATACGATTTATTAGAAAAGGAAATTACTTTAAGAAATGAATTAAGAGAGCTACAAGAGAAAAAAGTAGATGAAGATGTGTTTTTTGATGTTATTTCAAATTTCCAAAAAATAGGAAAGAAAACCGTTAAATGGCAACAACGCTATTCTATTTTGTTCCCAATATTTGCTTTTATACTACTGTGTTTAATTTATGCAACCAGAAAAATAGTTAAGTACGTTAAAAGTTATGAAGCATAAAAAAACGATATTAATAACGGGAGGAGCAGGATTTATTGGATCTCATGTTATACGATTATTTGTAAACAAATATCCGGAGTATCATATTTTTAATTTAGACAGTTTAACCTATGCTGGTAATTTAGAGAATTTAACGGATATTGAATCTAAACCCAATTACACGTTTCTAAAAGCTGATATTACGGATGAAACGCTCATTAATCAACTTTTTAAAGAACATAAATTTGAATACGTTATTCACTTAGCAGCGGAATCTCATGTAGATAGATCTATAAAGGATCCTTTAGCTTTTGTGAAAACAAACGTTATAGGTACAATGATTCTTTTAAATGCTTTTAAAAGTACGTGGAAAGACAATTTCAATGATAAATTGTTCTATCACATAAGTACAGATGAGGTTTATGGAACATTAGGAGAAACAGGTTTGTTTACGGAAACAACATCATACGATCCTAATTCGCCCTATTCAGCTTCTAAAGCAAGTTCAGATCATTTTGTAAGAGCTTATGGCGAAACCTATGGCATGCCTTATGTTATTTCAAATTGCTCTAATAACTATGGGCCAAATCAATTTCCTGAAAAATTAATTCCTTTATTTTTAAATAATATTATAAATAAAAAGTCACTTCCTGTTTATGGAGATGGTAATTATACGCGAGATTGGCTTTATGTTATAGATCATGCAACAGCAATAGATACTGTTTTTCATAGGGGTATTATTAGTGAAACATATAATATTGGTGGGTTTAATGAATGGAAAAATATTGATTTGGTTTCGCTACTTTGCGACCAAATGGATAGTTCTTTAGGTCTCGATAAGGGAACTTCAAAAGGATTAATAACCTACGTAAAAGATAGACCTGGCCATGATTTGCGTTACGCCATAGACGCTTCGAAAATAAAAAACGAGTTGGGTTGGGAACCATCAGTAACTTTTGAGCAAGGTTTAGAAAAAACAATTGCTTGGTATTTGAGCAATTCAGATTGGTTAAAAAATGTAACTACTGGCGCTTACCAAACTTACTACGAAAAAGAATATAATTAAATTGTTAGTTTCCTAGAATACAATTAATTATTCAGCAAAATAGTATCGCAATGAAAGGAATTATACTTGCCGGAGGATCCGGAACTAGATTACATCCATTAACCTTATCAGTAAGTAAGCAATTAATGCCTATTTACGATAAACCTATGATTTATTATCCACTTTCTACATTAATGTATGCTGGAATTAAAGAGATTTTAATTATCTCCACGCCAAAAGATTTACCACTTTTTGAAGATTTATTAGGCGATGGTGAAAAGTATGGCTGTACGTTTAAATACGCGGTTCAAGAAGCACCAAATGGATTAGCAGAAGCTTTTATTATTGGAGAAGAATTTATTGGAAATGATAAGGTAGCTTTAATTTTAGGAGATAATATTTTCTACGGTTCAGGATTGGCTAAACTACTTCAAAGTAACAATAATCCTGATGGAGGTGTTATTTATGCCTATCGTGTTCATGATCCAGAACGTTATGGTGTGGTTGAATTTAATTCGGATGGACATGCTATTTCTATTGAAGAGAAACCGGAAGTTCCAAAATCAAATTATGCAGTTCCAGGTATCTACTTTTATGATAATTCAGTAGTTAATATCGCAAAAAACATTAAACCAAGTCATAGAGGCGAACTGGAAATTACAGATGTTAACCGCGAGTATTTAAGTCAAGGTAAATTAAGTGTTAGTATTTTAGATCGGGGTACGGCTTGGTTGGACACGGGCACTTTTCAATCCCTTATGCAAGCCTCTCAATTTGTGGAGGTATTAGAGGAGCGGCAAGGTTTAAAGATAGGATCTATTGAAGCAGCAGCTTTTGAAATGGGTTATATATCAGAAAAAGCATTTGTAGAGCTTGCTAATCCATTATTAAAAAGTGGTTATGGTAAAAACTTATTAGGTTTATTAAATAACAAGTAAATGACGGTAATAGAAACGAGCTTAAAGGACTGTTTTATATTTGAACCTAAAGTTTTTGGAGATAAAAGAGGTTATTTTTTTGAATCCTTTAATCAACATCAGTTTAATAAATTAACTGACACCAACATTAACTTTGTTCAGGACAATGAATCTTACTCAACCAAAGGCGTTTTAAGAGGTTTGCATTATCAATTAGGTAAACACGCACAATCCAAGTTAGTTCGTGTTATAACGGGTAGCGTATTGGATATAGCGGTGGATATTAGAAAGGATTCTCCAACTTTTGGCCAACATGTAGCAGTAGAATTAACTTCCGAAAATAAACGGCAGTTTTTTGTACCAAAAGGATTTGCTCATGGTTTTGTGGTTTTAAGTGAAACGGCAACCTTTGCTTATAAATGCGATAATTATTATAATAAAGAATCTGAAGGCGGCATAATTTATAATGATCCGACCTTGAATATTGATTGGCAATTACCTGAAAGGGAACTTTTAGTTTCCGAAAAAGATGTTATTTTACCAACATTAGAGCATGCAAAATTATGATTAATGTATTAGTTACTGGAGGAAATGGACAATTGGCACACTGTATTAAAGATTTAGAAAGTTTAAATACTGACTTGAAAATTACCTACACTGATTATCAGGAATTAGATATTACCGATTTAACAGCCGTTAAAGCATTTTTCAAAAACAACAACGTTGATTATTGTATTAATTGTGCAGCTTACACCGCAGTTGATCAAGCTGAAAAAGAACCTGAAAAAGCATCTCAAATAAACGTAATTGGTGCTAAAAATTTAGCCGTTGCCTGTGAGGAAAATAAGGCCACATTAATTCATATATCTACTGATTTTATATTCAATGGTGAAAAATCAAGTCTTTACAATGAGGATGATATTACAAGTCCTATAAGTGTTTATGGTGAAACTAAATTGAATGGGGAACTTCAAATTCAAAACGTTCTTAACGAATATTTTATTTTAAGAACGTCCTGGTTATATTCTGAACACGGTAATAATTTCATGAAAACCATGATAAAATTATCTAAAGAAAGAGATCAATTACGTGTGGTATCTGATCAAATTGGTACACCAACCTATGCAACAGATTTAGCTTCTGTAATTATAAACTTAATATCTACAAACAATAATCAGTACGGAATTTACCATTATAGTAATGAAGGCGTGGCTAGTTGGTATGATTTTGCCAAAGCTATATTTGAAGAAATAGGATCTAAAATAGAACTATTACCTATTAAAACTTCGGAATATCCAACGCCTGCCAAAAGACCAAAATTTAGTGTGCTTGATAAATCTAAAATCAAGAGCACGTTGCAAATAGAAATTCCGCATTGGAGAGATAGCTTAAGGAAAGCTTTATTAAAATATAATGAATAAGCATTTACAAATTGCCATAGAATCATCTTTAAAAGCTGGAATAGCCATAATGCAAGTTTATGAAACCGCTTTCAACGTCGAAACTAAAGATGATAATTCGCCTTTAACAGAAGCGGATATGCAGGCAAATACGATTATTAATTCCTATTTACTTCCTACGCAAATCTCTATAATTTCTGAAGAAAATAAACAAACAGATTATAGCATCAGAAAAAATTGGAATACCTGTTGGATTGTAGATCCTGTAGATGGAACCAAGGAATTTGTAAAGCGCAATGGTGAATTTACTGTAAATATAGCTTTAGTTACAAACGGAAAACCGGTTTTAGGCGTTATTTATGTGCCCGCAACCAAAACGCTTTATTATGCAGAAGTAGATTCAAATAAAGCATTTAAAGCGGATTTGAAATCTCATGACACATCTTTTGAGCAGGTTTTAAAGTTAGCGGAAAAACTTCAACCTAAAAAGAAGAAATCGAAAGTAATTCAAGTGGTTGGCAGTCGTTCCCACATGAATAAGGAGACATTAGATTTTATAGAAAGTTTGAAATCGGAAGGAAAAGATGTAGAAATTGTTTCTAAAGGAAGTTCTTTAAAATTTTGTTTATTGGCAGAAGGTTTAGCAGATGTATACCCGCGTTTTGCGCCTACAATGGAATGGGATACAGCGGCAGGACACGCTATTTGTAATGCAGTCGGTTTGGAAGTTATTTCAACAGAAACCAAAAAGCCACTTGTTTATAATAAGGAAAATTTATTGAATAGTCACTTTTTAGTTGGCGTATAATGAAAGACAAATCCTATAGAAGACATCTTGCCAAAACCATTACGTGGCGTTTTATAGGAACCATGGACACCATTATTTTGTCATGGATTATCACTGGTAATCCATTTATAGGTTTTAAATTAGGCCTTGCTGAAGTGAGTACGAAATCAATCCTGTATTATCTGCATGAACGTGTTTGGTATAAAATAAACTTAACCAAAGAAGGTGTTACATTAGAAAGTAAAAAGAGGCATTTAGCCAAAACCATAACCTGGCGACTAATAGGTACTTTAGATACTATGACGTTGGCTTGGATTATTTCTGGAAATCCATTGGCTGCTTTACAGATTGGTTTAGCTGAAGTGTTTACTAAAATGATTTTATATTATTTTCATGAACGTGTTTGGTACAGGGTTAATTTTGGTTTACCAACGCGTAAAAACCTATAAGTTATGTCAAAAAACATAGTTCCACATGAGTATCAAATAACGGCTTATGATAGACAGAAATTGAATGGGCATAATTCACTTTTACTTTGGTTTACAGGTCTTTCTGGTTCTGGAAAGTCAACTATTGCCAATAAATTAGAGTTAAAGCTATTCCAAGAAGGCATAAAAACATATAGTTTAGATGGTGATAATATTAGAAACGGTATTAATGTAGATTTAACATTTTCACCAGAACATCGCACCGAAAATATTCGAAGAATTGGCGAAATAGCAAACTTGATGTTAGATGCTGGTTTAGTAACATTAGCAGCCTTTGTTTCGCCTTATAAAAAAGATCGCATGAATATTAGAAGTATCGTTAAAGATGTTAACTTTGTTGAAATTTACGTCAATACCAGTCTAGAAGAATGTGTGAAACGAGACGTAAAAGGCCTGTATGAAAAAGCTTTAGCAGGTGAAATAAAAAATATGACAGGAATTTCAGCTCCTTATGAAGCACCAGAAAATCCAGATCTTGAAATCTTTACTGAAACAGAATCTGTAGAACAAGCTGTAGAGCGAATTTTAGATTATATCAGACCAAAATTGCATGGCGATAATGAGTAAATATTATTTAAATTATTTAGATGAGTTAGAAAGCGAAGCCATATTTGTTTTACGCGAAGTTTGGGCGCAATTTGAAAATCCCGTTATCTTATTTTCGGGTGGGAAAGATTCTATTTTAGTAACGCATTTAGCCAAAAAAGCGTTTTTTCCTGCTAAAATTCCCTTTGCTTTAATGCATGTAGATACGGGTCACAATTTTCCAGAAACCATTCAATTTCGAGATGATATAGTAAAAGATTTAGGCTTAAAACTTCTTGTTGGATCTGTACAAGCATCTATAGACAATGGTCGTGTAGCAGAAGAACGGGGTAAAAATGCCACCAGAAATGCTTTACAAACCACAACTCTTTTAGATGCTATTGAAACCCATATAATAGACTGTGCCATTGGCGGGGGGCGTCGTGATGAAGAAAAAGCACGTGCTAAAGAGCGTTTCTTTTCACATAGAGATGATTTTGGACAATGGGATCCTAAAAATCAACGCGCTGAATTATGGAATATTTTTAACGGTAAACATTTTCAGGGTGAACATTTTAGAGCTTTCCCAATAAGTAACTGGACCGAAATGGATGTTTGGAATTATATTAATCGTGAAAATATCGCCATTCCTTCTTTGTATTTTGCTCATGAGCGACAAGTGGTGAAGCGTGATGGAACTTGGATTCCTTTTTCTGAATTTCTGGTTTTAGAAGATCATGAAGAAGTACTAACCAAAAAAATCCGGTTTAGAACTCTAGGTGACATCACCATTACTGGTGGCGAGGAGTCTGAAGCTGATACTTTAGAGAAAATTACAGCAGAAGTTTCTGGAATGCGAAATACAGAACGCGGCAATAGAAGTGATGATAAGCGTTCAGAATCCGCTATGGAAGATAGAAAACGACAAGGTTATTTTTAATAGGACGACTATAAAATAAAAAGCGAATTAATGACAATATGATAGATAACAATCAATTATTACGTTTCACAACGGCAGGCAGTGTTGATGACGGTAAGAGCACCTTAATTGGTCGTTTGTTATACGATTCCAAGTCTATTTTTGAAGATCAATTAAAATCTATTGAAAATACCAGTCAAAAAAAGGGATTTGAAGGGATAGATTTAGCTCTATTCACAGATGGATTACGCGATGAACGAGAACAAGGCATTACCATTGATGTTGCTTACAGATATTTTACCACACTTAAACGTAAATTTATAATTGCTGATACTCCAGGCCATATTCAATACACCCGAAATATGGTTACAGGTGCATCTACCGCTAATGCTGCTATTATTTTAATTGATGCAAGACACGGTGTTATTGAACAAACCAAACGTCACGCTTTTATTGCATCATTATTGCAAATTTCCCATGTTATTGTCTGCATCAACAAGATGGATCTAGTTGATTTTTCAGAAAACGTCTTCAATACCATCAGTAATCAATTTGAGAGTTTTTGTTCTAAAATGCTTATAAAAGATGTCCGATTTATCCCTATTTCAGCATTACTCGGTGATAATGTTGTTAATAGATCAGAGAATATGACTTGGTATCAAGGCGCTCCTTTATTACACACTTTAGAAACGTTGCATATAAGTAGTGATATTAATAAAGTAGATGCACGTTTTCCAGTGCAAACAGTTTTAAGGCCACAAAGTGAAACGCATCGCGATTATCGTGGTTATGCAGGACGAATTGCTAGCGGTGTTTTTAGAACTGGCGATGAAATAACAGTAATGCCATCCGGTTTTTTGAGTAAAATTAAATCGATAGATACTTTTGAAGGGGCATTGGAGGAAGCCTTCGCGCCTATGTCCGTTGCTATTACTTTAGAAGATGATATTGATATCAGTCGAGGGGACATGATTGTTCGTTCTAATAACAAACCTGAAGCTTCTCAAGATATAGAGGTTATGCTATGCTGGCTTCATAATAAGCCAGCGAAACCAAGAGCAAAATATACTATTAAACACACTTCTAATGAGCAAAAAGCTATGATTCAAGAAGTTATTTATAAAATAGATATTCATACTTTGGAGCGTAAATCGGAGGATGACACTTTGTGTATGAATGATATTTTAAAAGTGAAAATTCGTACCACAAAACCTTTAATGGTAGACTCATACAGAGATAATCGTACAACAGGAAGTATTATTTTAATTGATGATGCCACCAATGAAACCGTAGCAGCGGGAATGATAGTTTAAATTGAATAGGTGATAATTTATTAAGAAACCTCACATATTCCAAAAATCACCAAATAAAGTACCTCACTTAAATTTTTAATTTAATTTATATGTATCACAGAATATAATGCCGCTGTTTTAGCAGCGTTATTTATTCGCTTTTACTGAAGATTAGTATTATTTATTATATTTTTACGTTATTAACAAAGGAGAGTTCAAATGATTAGGTCATGATAAGAATAAAAATGAGTTTGCTTTTATGCTGTTTATTGTTTTTTAGTTTTGGATGCAATCAGAAACCAGATAAAAAACCTGTAAAAACAGTTGAAGAAGATGTAGTAGAAGTAGCGGAATCAGAAAAGTATTTTTCTTTGACGCTTGAAGCCATTGTTAAAAATGAAGATATTTTCTCTTTATTCTACACGCAATATGATGACGAAAAATTCTCTGTTGATCAAATGATAACAACGAAAGTATATCCAAGTGATGACATGCAATTAATTAAATTTAAGTTGCCTGAATCTGATTTTCCATTCAACATAAGATTAGATTTTGGCAGCAATTCAGCTCAAGGAAACATTATTATTTCTGAATGTGATTTCAAGTATTTTAACTCCAGTTTCAAGATCAAAGGAAGAGAACTCCATAATTATTTTAGTTTTAATGAAGGAATTGAAATGCTTCAGGATTCAACAACATTTAAATTGAAAAAATTCACAGACGCAAGTGGAGAAAAATACGACCCTTATATTATCGGGAATGATCGTTGTGTTATTACTTTGCAACAGGAGATATAATTAAAAATAGTTGAAGCAGAATTTTTATAGTTCCACTATTATTCTGTTTTTAAAAATTCACATATATAAAATCAACACGCTAAAATGTTATATTTAAAAGGAAAATCTATATTAATTACGGGAGGAACAGGTTCATTAGGAAAAGCTTTAACTTCTCATATATTAAACAAATATCCTGAAGTTAGAAGATTAATTATTTATTCTAGAGACGAACAGAAACAGTTTCAAATGGCTCAAGAATATCCAGTTGAAAAATATCCTCAAATTCGTTATTTTATTGGAGATGTTAGAGATAGAGAACGTTTAATAAGAGCATTCCAAGATGTCGATTATGTCATTCATGCTGCCGCTATGAAACATGTTCATATTGCAGAATATAACCCAGACGAGTGTATTAAAACTAACATTGGTGGCGCTGAAAATGTGGTAGACGCCTGTTTAAAAACCAAGGTGGAACGCGTTGTTGCACTTTCAACTGATAAAGCTTGCGCTCCAATTAATTTATATGGCGCAACCAAATTAACATCGGATAAATTGTTTATAGCTGCCAATAATATAAAAGGTGAAAATCCAATTCGTTTTTCAGTTGTACGTTATGGAAACGTGATGGGTTCCAACGGTTCTGTTATTCCTTTCTTCATTAATAAAAAGAAGTTGGAGAATATTTTACCAATTACCGACCCAAATATGACACGTTTTAATATTTCGTTGCAAGGTGGAGTAGATATGGTTATGCACGCTTTAGAGCATGCTTGGGGAGGCGAATTGTTTGTGCCTAAAATTCCGTCTTATAAAATTATGGACGTAGCAAATGCTATTGGTCCAGATTGCGAAAAACCAACTGTAGGTATTAGACCAGGCGAAAAAGTGCATGAAGAAATGATTACATCTTCAGATTCTTTCTATACCTATGATCTTGGGAAATATTATACCATTTTACCTCCAACACATAAATGGAGTTTGGAAGAGTTTATAAATACATTTAGTGCCAAAAAAGCTCCTTATGGTTTTAGTTATAACTCCGGTGAAAATGAGGAATGGGAAACGGTTGATAGCCTACGTAAACTTATAAAAGAACATGTTGATCCTAACTTTTAAGAAGGCATGAGAAACGCAATACCTTACGGAAGACAAAATATCGAGCAAGATGACATTGATGCCGTTGTTAAAACTTTAACGGCCGATTTCTTAACCCAAGGACCGAAAGTTAAGGAGTTTGAGGATAAGTTTGCAGCTTACAATGGTGCCAAATATGCTGTAGCTGTTAATAACGCAACATCGGGTTTACATTTAGCTGTTTTAGCTTTAGGCTTAAAAGAAGGAGAACGTGTAATTACTACTCCAATTACTTTTGTGGCATCAGCAAACTGCGTCAGATATGCAGGTGGTGAAGTGTGGTTTGCGGATATTGATCCAGATACGTATTTGCTTTCTCTGGAGAGTACTAAAAAACTTATTGAAAGTAAACCTAAAGGATTTTTTAAAGGAATTATTCCTGTAGATTTCGCAGGATTGCCTGTTGATTTAGAAGCTTTCAAATCATTGGCTCAAGAACATGATTTATGGATTATAGAAGATGCATGTCACGCGCCTGGAAGTTATTTTAAAGATTCAAAAGGTGAAACACAAATGTGTGGAAACGGAGCGTATGCCGATATTGGTATATTTTCATTTCATCCTGTAAAACATATTGCATGTGGAGAAGGTGGTATGCTTACTACTAATTCCGAAGAACTTTTTAAGAAATTGTCCTTATTAAGAACCCATGGAATTACCAAGGAAAATATGGCTGAAGATCATGGAGGCTGGTTTTACGAAATGCAAGAGCTGGGTTATAATTATAGATTAACGGATATTCAATCTGCATTAGGTATTACCCAATTAGCTAAAAACAAAGTAGGAGTAGCTAGAAGAAATGTGATAGCAAAGAAATATAAAAAAGCTTTTATTGGAAAAATAAAGTTTCAAAGTTTACCTGAAGGTAATCTTAACGCGCATCACTTATTTGTTATTGAAGTTGAAGACAGAAAAGGTTTATATGACTTTTTGAGAACGCAGAATATTTTTGCGCAAATACATTATATTCCGGTGCACACCATGCCGTATTACAAAGAAATTGGTTATGATACAGCTCATTTAACCTGTGCTGAAAATTATTATTCCAAATGCATAAGTTTGCCTATGTACCCGAGTTTAACTGATGAAGAACAAGATTTTGTAATAGAAAAAGTAACATCTTTCATCAATGGCTAATTTAGCAATAATACCAGCAAGAGGAGGAAGTAAGCGTATACCAAGAAAGAATATTAAATCTTTTTTAGGAAAACCCATTATTGCGTATTCTATTGAAGCTGCCCTAAACAGTAATTTGTTTGATGAGGTTATGGTGTCTACAGACGATGAAGAAATAGCAGAGATAGCTATAAAATACGGTGCTAAAGTTCCATTTTTAAGGAGTGAGAAGAATGCAGATGACTATGCATCAACAGTCGATGTTATTATTGAAGTTGTTGAGACTTACAAAAATAATGATAAATTATTTGATTATGTATGCTGTATTTATCCAACAGCTCCCTTTGTAACAGTACAAAAATTAAATAAAAGTTTAGAACTGATTAAAAGTAAGCTTTTAGACACTGTATTCCCTGTAATTCAATATAGTTTTCCTGTGCAGAGAGCTATGAGAGCATTTGAAAAGGATTTCATACGCATGATTCAACCTGAATATATGGGCGCTAGATCTCAAGATTTAGAGCCAACTTACCATGACGCGGGCCAATTTTATTGGTTGAAAACCGAGAAAATTGTATTACAAAGGAAATTATGGACAGATTGCACAGGTTATATTGAAATTAATGAACTGGAAGCCCAAGATATTGATACAGAAACAGACTGGAAAATTGCAGAGTTAAAATATAAAATGATGGCTGATGCAGGAGAAAAAAATCCTATTTAGAGCAGACGGGAATTCAGAAATTGGTTTGGGACATCTATACAGAACTTTTGCTTTAATAGAAATGTTAAAGGAAAATTATGAGTGTAGATTAGTAACGCGTTCGGATTCTGAATTAATTATCATTCCAAAAACATATAAAGTAGATTTAGTTCCAGTAAGTATATATATTAACGATGAACCCAAATGGTTAGCGGAAAACTATAATACTTCTGCAAACTTAATTATAGCTGATGGTTATGCTTTTGATTCCAACTATCAAAAAGAAATTAAGAAATTGGGTTACAAACTTATTTATATTGATGATTTAACAACCATTGAAAATTCAGCAGATATAGTTATTAATCACTCTTTGGTTGTAACACGTGAACATTTTCAAGCAAAGCCATACACGAAATTTGCTTTGGGTTCTCACTTTGCCATGTTGAGGCCAAAGTTTATAGAAGTTGCAAAAAAAAGCAAACAACCTAAAAAAATTAAAGAAGCATTTATAAGTTTTGGAGGCGTAGATTTTTATGATTTAACTAGTAAAGCGGTTGAAGCTTTAATCAACATAAAATCTATACATAAAATCCATGTTTTAATTGGTGCAGCATATAAACATCAGAATATTTTTGAAATTGAAACAAGGAATTCAAATGTTAAAATATATAGGAATTTGTCGGAAGAAGAAGTTATTGGAGTTATGCAAAAATGTCAACTAGCAATAATACCATCTAGCACAATTAGTTATGAGGTGTGTTCAGTTAAGATGCTTATTATTTGCGGTTATTTTATTGATAATCAAGAGTTGATTTACAAAGGTTTGAAAAAAAATAATGTTATATTTCCAGCTGGAGATTATACTTTATATAATATCTCAAAATTTGAAGGAATTATAAATGAGGTGATTAATTCAGATATATCAACACAAAATCAAATGCTTAAAAATCAGAAAAAACTTTTTGATGGGAAACAAAAACAACGATTTTTAAACATTATAAATACACTATATTAATGAAAATTCAAGTACTGGTTGATAATCCCAACTCATGGATTTTGCCGTATTCAAAACAATTAATTTTAAAAATTCAAAATGAATTTGGAATTAAAGCGACTTTATTGCACAACCATAAAGATGTAAAAAGAGGAGACCTTTTATTTCTTTTAGCTTGTGAAAAAATCTTCAAAGATTTAAACTATAACACCCATAATTTAGTTATACATGAAAGTAATTTGCCAAAAGGCAAAGGTTGGTCTCCGCTTACTTGGCAAATTTTAGAAGGTGAAAATAAAATACCAATCACTCTATTTGAAGCTGTTGAAGCTGTTGATGCTGGCGAAATTTATCTACAAGATTATATAGAGTTAGACGGGCATGAATTGTTGGAAGAAATAAAACATCAGCAAGGATTAAAAACGATTGATTTAATTTTAGAATTTATAAAAAACAAAACTAAAATTTCAGGAAAACCACAAGAAGGTGAATCTACTTTTTATGCTAAAAGAGGGCCCAAAAACAGTGCTTTAGATATTTCTAAATCGATTGATGAACAATTCAACCTATTAAGAATTGTTGACAACGAGCGCTATCCCGCTTTTTTTATTAAAAACGGACAGAAGTACATTGTAAAAATTTACAAAGATGACTTGTGATTATATCGTAGCGTAAAGAGAGGTCAGAATTAAAATTATTACATATATAAAGAGTTTAAAAGAGAATTAATTGGTAATTATAATGGGTTGTTTTAAGATTAAGCGTGTTTAAAACAATCATTAACTTAAATTAAATGATTAAGAAAATTGAATTAGAAAACAACTCTTATTTTATTGGAGAGAATTTTTCAGTTGGAGAAAATTTTTCTATTGGTAGTAATAACGTTATTAGAGCAAGAAATTTTGTTTGTGGAGATAATGTTACAATAGGATCGAACAATAAATTTTTAATAGGAAAATCTATAGAAATAGGAGATTGTAGTTATATAGGAAATGATAATGATATTACAGTTTTAAGTGCAAAATTTGGTCATTATTTATACTTCGACTCTAATGTAATTATCGGACATGGTGGTAAAATGAATTACGATTCTAACATAACTATCGGAGATAAGTGTATGATATGTTCTTATGTTAAATTAAATACAAATTATAGTATAAATATAGGAGATAGTGTGGGTATTGGAGAATATGTGGATGTTTGGACTCATGGATCATTTCCTCCGGTTTTAGAAGGATATCCATCGCAATTTGGTAAAGTAATTATAGGCTCAAATGTATGGTTGCCGGCAAAAAGCACGGTCATGCCAGGAGTTGTGATTGGAGATGATATTGTAATAGGAGCTAATTCTATTATTAATAAAAACCTTCCATCTGGAAGTCTTTGTGCAGGAATGCCAGTAAAAATACTCAAAGAAAATATGTATCCAAAGGCGCTTTCTAATATGGATAAAAATGAAATTATTAAAGAGTCTCTTAATGAATACGAAAAGTTAAAAACCTTTAAAGAAATTGATTTCGAATACAATTACGAGAGTACGACCTTGCTTTTAAGAAGTAAAACAAGCACGTTCAATTTTAACGATATGACGATCACTGGAGAATTAACAAATGAAGGAGAAGATTTGCGAGATTTCCTTCGCAGAAGAGGCATGAAATTTTTTACTGGAAAACCCTTTAAATCAATTTTACCACCCGTATATAAAGATTTAATGAACTAGATATGAATAAGAATATTTTTATAGGAGATAGAGAAATTAGCAATACCTCTCCAGTTTTTATTATTGCAGAGTTATCTTGTAATCATAACGGCAAATTAGATTTAGCTTTAAAAACAATAGATGCTATGCATGAAGCAGGTGCCGATTGTGTAAAATTACAAACAAGTAAGCCAGATAGTATTACAATAGACTGTAGCGCCGAATCCTTTATTATTAAAGGAGGTACTCTTTGGGATGGTAAAACGCTTTTCGAATTATACCAACAAGTTTACACGCCTTGGGAATGGCACGAAGAGATTAAAAACTATGTCGAATCTAAAGGAATGGTTTTTTTCTCCTCTCCTTTTGATTTAAAAGCTGTTGATTTTTTAGAGGAACTGGGTGTACCAGCCTATAAAATAGCTTCTTTTGAAATAACTGATATTCCTTTAATTGAATACACTGCAAAAAAAGGGAAGCCTATTATTATATCTACCGGTATTGCTACAGAACAAGATATTGAATTGGCTATCCAAACATGTAAAAACGTAGGAAACGAAGATGTGATTATTTTGAAATGTACATCAGCTTATCCTACACCTTTAGAAGAGGTTAACTTGAAGGTTATTCCGGATATTAGAAAAAGATTTAATTGTTTGGTAGGGCTGTCAGATCATACTATGGGTACGATAGTGCCTTTAGGAGCCGTTAGTTTAGGGGCTAAAGTTATTGAAAAGCATTTCATACTAGATCGTTCTTTAGGTGGTCCTGATGCAGCATTTTCTATGGAGCCTGCTGAATTTAAAGAAATGGTGGATACCGTTAGAATGATGGAAAAAGCATTGGGTAAAGTAACTTATGAACTATCTGAAAAGGTAATGAAAAATAAACAATTTGCAAGATCCCTATTTATTACTGAAGATGTAAAAGAGAATACGATAATTACAGCAGAGAATGTTAAAAGTATTCGCCCTGGAAATGGATTACATCCAAAATATTATAATGAAATTTTAGGTAAGACCTTTAACCAACAACTATTACGAGGAACTCCTTTAACTATAGAAATGATTAATAAAGAATAATGGATTTTAAGAATAAGCGAATATTAGTTATCGTAGCACACCCTGATGATGAACTTTTGGGGCTGGGAGCTACAATTAATAAACTAATCCATGAATCTAACTGCATAGTAAGAGCAGTTATATTGGGAGAGGGTATTACTTCAAGATCAGATAAAAGAAATCCGGCATCTTGGACTAATGAATTAAAAAAGCATAGGGAAAATATTGAAAGCGCTCGAAAAGTAATTGGTTATGAGAGTGTCGGAATATATGATTTTCCAGATAATAGATTTGATTCTGTTGATTTATTAGACATTGTTAAAGTTGTAGAAGAGGAAAAAAATAGTTTTGATCCAGAAATTATCTTCACACATCATGGAGGTGACCTAAACATTGATCATCAAAGAACTTTTGAAGCAGTCATTACCGCAACAAGACCAATGTCTCATGAAAAAGTGACAACTATTATAACCTTTGAAACGCCTTCAGGAACCGAATGGAGAGCATCATCAGACCCTAGGCATTTTATACCAAATATGTTTATAAGTGTTTCAGAAAATCAAATTAATACTAAAATTAAAGGAATGGAAAGTTACGATTTTGAAAAAAGAACTTTTCCACACCCAAGGTCACCTGAAGCTTTAACTATTTTAGCAAAACAAAGAGGTCTTACAATTGGCCAACAATATGCAGAAGCTTTTGTGATAATCAGAACGATTTTAGTATAGAATCTAGGTGCATTCTAAATAATAAAATGGGTTAATTGTGAATGTTTTTGCTAAAAACATTGAAAAGATTAACACCCTCAAGTAAACAGGTAATTTGGAATTAATAACGTATTTTAAATAATTCATTTAAGATATTGCGCTTATTTAATAAAAATTTTGGAAAAATTAATTACGCTATTTAAGAATAACAAAACGCTCTTTAGGTTTATGGCCTTAAGTTATTTGGATAAAGCCATTATTTTCCTGTTACCTTTATTAGTTTTCCAGTTTTTTAAAGATCAATTGGTATATGTTTCCATTGAATATATTTATTCGATAACTACCGTTATTATTCCTCTTATAGATTTAGGATTGTCTGGATATTTCTTTTATGCTTATAGAAATAGTAAAAATCATAATGAGACTCTCAAGACTTTTGTAAAATCCTTTCAAAGACTTTATTTACTCCTTAGTATTATAGGTTTAGGCTTTATTGCTGTAAATTATTATAGTTTTGAGTATCAACCCTTAATTGTTTTTATTGTTTCTAGGCTGCTTTTTGTGTTAGCAACCGTTTTCTTTGCCTCTTATTATAGACTTACCAATAGACCTGAAAAAGCAGTGTATATAACGCTTTTTTCAAATGTACTTTCCTTGTCTTTTATTTTTGCATATTTCTTTTCTGGCTTAGAATTTTCGTTATGGCTGATATTTATAGGACAGATTTTATTTGCTATATTTTATCTTTTTAAGTGTATTATAGATATCTTTTTTAGAGATTCTGAAGGCGTTAAATATATCGAGATTAAAGGAATTTTTGTGAATGCCTTACTGTTTTCGTGGCCATCTATAATACAGGTGTTTATTATGATGTATATTGCAAATTATGGAAAATTGAACGCTTTAAACTCTATGTCATTGGACGAAGGAACTTTACTGTCCTTAACTCAAAGAAGTTCAATGCTAATACAATTAACTCATGCCTCCATACTCGCTTTTTTAATAAAAGAAATTTATGTTGCCAAAGATATTTTGTCTATTCAAAAAGGTATTCTATTTAAATATTTAATTATTTTAATAATGGCAACTTTAGGTGCATTAACGCTTATTTTAGGATATGTTTTTTACGTTAAAAGTGATTTTGATATTAACAGAACTGTTCTAGTTATATTTTGCATTATTTCTTATACTTTTTTATGGTGTATAAGTGCGTTTTTTGAAGTTTATTACGGTCGAGAAAACAAAAACAAATTTAAATTATATTTAGCTATAATTAATGGAATGTCCTTTATTTTAATTTTTAATATTATAGATGGCGGTTTTCTTGAAAAGACCGTTATTGCTATGCCTATTAGTGTTTTAGTATCACTGTTATGTAGCTTATTAATTTTAAAGAAAAGAAATTACTATTTACAATAATTAGTATATGAAGTCTCTAGGATCCCTTTTAATTTCGATTTTCCCCTTTAATAAAGTGCGCATTTTTTTATATCGCGTTATATTAAAGTATGATATTGATTACGAATCTAAAATAGGATTTTTAAATATTATAAATTGCACGTCTCTGAAAATGAGAGGTGCTAAAATTGGTTTTTTAAATCAAATTTTAGTTGACAAACTCAGTTTAGAGAATAATGCTTCTATTTCTAAAATGAATAGAATTAAGAGCATAAATATTTTGAGCCTAAAGGATAATGCGGAAATCCGTAGTGGAAATTTTATTGGAGCTCCAGTAAGAGGAACAGTTGATGAGGCCATTAACTTTGAAAATCAAAATATTTATGTTAATAGAAATAGTTCTATTTTAAGAAGTAATTATTTTGATGTTGTAGACGAAATTATTATTGGAGAAAATGTAGTATTTGGCGGAAATGGGAGTGAGATTTGGACTCATGGTTTTACTGTGAATAGAGAAATGTTATCGGGTAAAGTTATATTCGAAAATGACATTTTTATAGGTTCAAATTGTATTTTCACCAAAGGAATTACGGTTGTAAGCGAAACTACAATTGCACCAGCTAGTGTTATTTATAAAAGCATAATAGAAAAGGGTATTTATAGTACCCATGAATTAAGAAGAGTAAAATAGAAATATGAAAAACATATGTTTTATTGCGAATTATTACAAAACAGATGTTTTTGTTGAAATTGCAAAGGTCTTAAAGACAGATGATGTAAAAGCATTTTGGATTATACCTAATAGAAAACAGTATGAATTTTTAAAAACCATATTTCCTAAAAACCAATTATTATATATTGGAAAAAAGGAAGTTCTAGAATATAGTAATAAAGCCGATAATATTGATTTAAAAATAAATGAATTAGTATATGGCGATCGGGTTTTAAGAGAAGAGAATAAAAATTGGTCTTATGATTATTTGTTAAAATTACAAGAGTTAGTTTATCATTTTATAGAAACAAATGCCATTCAGTTTGTTTTTGGCGAGGTTACTTGGGCTCATGAGCTATTGGTTCATAGATTAACTAAAAATGCTAGAGAACTCAACTGTGAATATTTGAATCCGCATACTGTTAGAATTCCAAATGGTAGGTTTGCTTTTTTTCAAGATGAATTTCAGTCTCAAATTAAAGAGGTGTTAAATGTTATAGCAACTAATAGTTCTAACATTAAACTTGAAAAACCATCATATCTAGCAATCAACGACAAATTAATTGCTAAAAAAGGCACTCTTAAACACAATCTGATTTTAATTAAAAATTTTATTTTAAGAACCAATCAAGATGTTAATGATCCAACCTTGTTTAGTAATCCATTAACCCAGTTTAGAATTCGCACCTCCGAAATATATAATCGATTCCTTTTTAAAAGGTTCATTTCTGAAACTTTAGTGCAGAACCTACCACAAAACAAGAAAAAGCTTCTTTTTACATTGCATAAGCAACCTGAAGCCTCTATAGATGTTATTGGGAGGTATTATGAAAATCAATTAGATCTCATTACAAACATCTGGCGCATCCTTCCTGAAGGCTATATATTATTAGTGAAAGAACATTCCAATGCAATTGGTGATAGAAGCTTGAAATTTTATAAAAAGGTAAAAAAATTGCGTAACATTTATTTAATTGATAATAAAGCAGACTCACATCAATTACTGGATAATGTTGAAGGTGTTTTCACAGTTTCAGGAACTATAGCTTATGAAGCTGCAATAAAAGGAAAAAATGCCTTTACTTTTGCTCCAGCGTTTTTCAATAAAATGCTTACGTGCAAGGAAGTATCTTGGAAAGATTTTAAGAACAAGTCTTTAAATACATTATTAGATACCAACGAAGAAGGAATGAATGTTAATGAGTTTTCTAATTGGTTATTAAAAAATTCCTTTGAAGGTATTATGTCTGACGCTTTTGGAGACCCAAGATGTATGCATGAAGATAATATTAAAGCGTTAAGTGTTGGATTTTTAACAGTAATTTCATAAATATTTTGAAGCATTTAAAAGTTGATTACTATCTTTTTATAATCTGTGTACTAATCATAGTAGTATTCAAGGCGTCCGAATATGCCTTTATCCTTATTTTACCTGTTTTAGCTATTTCATATTATAGAGTAATTGTAAAAAGAGATATCACCACGGTATTGATTTTAATGCTGTCTTCAAGACTCATTATGGGGCCTTTTATTATTAACAGTAATATGTCTTTTAATATCCTTAATCTGATATGTAATTATATACCTATACTCATAATATTAGTTTATAATTTTAGTACTTTAAAAAGTATTAATATCAATAAAATAAAGGGATTGAAGTGGACCATTCTCTACGTAATATTTATGATGCTATTTGGTTTATTGCACATTTCGTATGCCATAACGGAATTTGTAAAGGAAACACTTCCCTTACTATTGTTTTTGTTGGTTGTATTAACCAATGGCGAAAATAAAATTAACTATTTATATCTTTTAAGGTTTTTTAGATACACATTTGTTGGGTGTTTAATTATTTATCTATCACCATATTTTTATAATCAAATACATTATTTGTTCTCAAACGGTGTTATTTTTAAAGAATCTTCCTATGTTGTAGTAAGGGTTGGTCGTAGTATTCCAAGAAACACGGGTTTTGTTTTCGATTTTAGAATCATGGCGCAATTGGCCTGCTTGTATTTACTTTTATTGTATTATTTTAATAAAACTAAAAATTATTGGGATGTGGCATTGCTTGTAACTGTTGCTATTACCACCTTTTCAAGAGGCCCCTTAATTATTTTAGTTTTTTTGCTAATAGCTGTTTATTTACCTAAAAAAATCAGAATTACTAAAAGGGTTTTAGTAATAGGATTTTCATCTTTTGTTTTCATAATTATCGGGGTTGTTTATGTAATGAATAATGATAATCTTCAAAAATTTGTAAGTACTTTTAATCCGTTTCAAGATAAAAATGCGTTTTCTCAACGAGGTGCTTTAATAGATTATTCCTTAAACAAGTTTTATGAAAACCCATTAGGAAATGGTATAGGTGCATTATCTTCGCCTAATGCAGATAATGTTATTTATGCAGGAATTACAAACTTACATAAAGAAATACCAGACAAAATATATTATTATAGAGTAACGGATGCCTATATAGGCATGTCTTTAGCCGAAAAAGGTATTTTTGGGTTTATATTATTTGCTTTATCTTTTGTGGAGATATTTTATTCTAACAGAAATAGAGTTTCTTTATTTTTCCTAATTGGTTTAATACTTAATCTTATTGGTACAGATATTCCTAAACAAGGTTTTTACTATTTTGCTATTATATTGATTTATTATGGCTTAAGTCAGTTATATAGTACACAAGTTTCTGTTAAAAAATAGTTTTTGAAGTAATTAAATGCCACTGTATAATCTATTATTTCATTAATATTTTATGTAGTTTTGAAAAAACAATAATTATGATACATTTTGACAAGTTAGAAGAAAATATAGAAGATTTTCGAATAAAGTATTTAGCGAATCAGCCTTTTTCATATTTAATTATTGATGATTTCTGTGATGAGAGTAAATTGCAAGAAATGCGCAATCAAATACCAGAATTGAGTACAAAAAGTAGGGACTATATGTTTGCCAACAATAAGTTCGAAAAATCTAATTATAAAGAAATAGGACCTCTTTTTGAAGAATTATACAATGATTTGAAATCAGACCGTTTCAACAAATTTCTATCTTATATATCAGCAAAAGAAGTTTTTGTTGATCCCAAAAATCATGGTGGTGGATTGCATCAAGGAAAGAAAAATAGTTTTCTGGACATGCATTTGGATTTTAACTACCATCCTATAAATAAGAATTGGTTCAGACAAATGAACCTTCTATTATATCTAAATACCGATTGGAAAGAAGAATATGGTGGACATTTAAAAATAGAAGATTTAAGATCTGGAGTAAAAGACGAATTGGCAGTACCTTTTAATAGATTAATTATTCAGGAGTGCGGCCCTTACTCCCTTCACGGCTATGATATGACATCTTTTCCAGAAGGAAATTTTAGAACTTCAGTAGCCACTTATGCATATGCTTTGCACAAAAGACATATGGAAAAACCGAGAACAACGGATTGGTTTCCCGGAGAAGACTCTTCTGAATTAAAAAAATTAGCTGCTAAAAATTATGATTTTGCGGTAAAAGTAAAGAACAAGCTATTTGGTAGCGGAACAGCTAAAAATTAATAAATTCAACTTATGAATATTTTAGTTGATGGTCATGTTTTTGATGATAAATATCAAGGAACCAGAAGTTATCTAAAAGGTTTATATCTTGCGCTAATACCAATTTGTAAAGACTGGAATTTTTTTATTGCTGCAACAAATACTGACAATTTAAAAAAAGAATTTGGAG
Organism: Bizionia myxarmorum; assembly: GCF_008086205.1. Lineage (GTDB taxonomy): Bacteria > Bacteroidota > Bacteroidia > Flavobacteriales > Flavobacteriaceae > Algorimicrobium > Algorimicrobium myxarmorum. The sequence continues at coordinate 672,294 of NZ_VSKK01000001.1, forward strand.
ATTTTGAAAACCTTCAATTTGTTCCTTTAAAAAAAGGCAATAAATTTTACCGTCTATTAGTTGATTTTCCTTCCATTATTAAAAAATATGATATTGATTATTCTCATTTTCAATATACAGTTCCCCCCATTATAAGAGGTAAGTACATTGTTACTGTTCATGATATTTTATTTGAACAGGAAGAGTTTAGGTCCTTTTTCCCCTTGAAAACGAGGGTAGTTAATCATCTCTTACATAAACTTTCCTCTAGAAAAGCAGATATCTTATTAACGGTTTCTGAATTTTCAAAACAAAAAATTTCTAAATTTTATAATATAAGTGAGAAGGATATTTATGTAATTCCTAATGCGGTTAATGACGATTTTTATATTGACAATGAAAGTTTTGTAGAAACACCTTCCAAATATATTATGTATGTTTCAAGAATAGAGCCTAGAAAAAATCATTGGGCTTTATTGAAGGCTTTTATGGAGCTAGAGCTTTATAAAGAAGGATTCAAACTTGTATTTATTGGTAAAAGAGATATAGCGTATCCTGAATTTGAATCTTACATAAATGAGAATAAGGAAATAGTTAAGGACTCTTTAATCTGTATAGAAAATGTGGCTACTATAGATTTAATTGAATACTATAAAAATTGTGATCTTTTCGTTTTTCCCTCTTTTGCAGAAGGATTTGGTATTCCGCCTTTGGAAGCAATGGTGCTTCAAAAAAAAGTTTTATGCTCTAATCAGACGGCAATGAAAGACTTTGAATTGCCTGAAGCTTTTGTATTTGATCCCTACAATTTGGACGAATTAAAATTAAAAATAAAAAATCAGCTAAATAGTAATTTTAATTTAGCAGAGATATATAGTCCTATTCTTTCAAAATATAATTGGAAATCGATAGCTGAAGATTATAAAAAAATTATAATTTCTCATCACAAAAACCAGTAACTTAAACTTGGTAACTAGAAGACATCCATTATTGCTATTAGTAATAACAACTTTTATAGTTTCTATAATACTTGGAATTTACGTTCAAAAAAATAATTCTTTTTTAAATAGTAATATAAATTCTATCCAAATTACAATCAATAATCAGTTAGATAAAAAATTAATGCCGCTTGTATATATTACAAAAGGTAGCGACGCAAATATAGATTTTCAAAAACCATATTTATTTCATAAAAAAAAAGATTCATCGTATCAAGCGGTTTTTGACACGTCTAATAAAGTAAGACAAATAAGACTTTACTTTAATTTTCCGGTAGAAAATCTTAATTTATATGATATTACAATAACAACAGATGATGAAATAAAAGCTGTAAATCTGCAGGACATTAATGTGCTGGGAAATTTAAGTTTTCAAAATAGAGAAAGTCAATATTCTATAAACGCAAATGGAAAACATAGTTTTCTTGAATTACCTAAAACGTATATTTATACTTCAGATTTTGAAAGCATATACCAATTAGTACTGCCAATATTATTGCTGTTAATTTTAATTGTTTTAGTAATTAAGAGCATAAAACCAATAGATATTCAGCCTTTTTCTCTTACAAGCATAACGATATCTTTACTTATTTTAACCATGTTTTTACCAGATCCTATTTATAATGGAGCTTTAATATTAATAGCTGCATTACACATAAAAAAAATATCTTGGACAGCTATAAAAACAGAAAAAACCAATCTAATTATTTTAGGCTTTTTCAGCCTCTATATTTTACATAACATTTTTTCTGAAGAAGGTTTTAAAGAAATATCAACACTAGAGCGTTTTTTGCCATTCTTGGTTTTGGCCATTGTAATACCTTCAATAGCGGACAGAAAATATTTATCACTATTTCCTGTTTCGGCCTTTGTACTAGGATTTAGCTTTTTATTAACGTCGCTTTTCGATGTTTATATACATCAGAATTTCGAATTTATATCGTTTGATTATTTTTCGAAGTACTTGCATCCCGTATATTTTTCCTATCTCTTATTCTTTTCCATATGTTTTATTGATTATAATTATAAAGGTAAAAGCAAATATTTTTTAGAATTTTTATTGTTTGTCTTTCTAATTTTTAGCGGATCTAAAATGGTATTTTTATTGTCCTTAATCGTAGTGATCCTTAATTTGATAAAGAATAAAAAAACAGTACTTTTAATTATTCCTTTAGCTCTAATTGTAGTTTTGTTTTCTCCCCTAAAAAATAGGTTTGGCGATATTCTAAACAAAGAAGATTTCACTATTTTAAATGATAAACATATTGAGAATGCCGATGATTCAAGAATTAATGGATTAACGTTGCGTTTATTGCTATGGCAAGAAGCATTAGCTACCATGAACGGATTTGACTATATCATAGGAAAAGGCGTTACAAAAGAAACCAACAAAACGCTAGAAAACAGATTAGTTAACTTGGGTATGTTAGGTCACAAAAACTTTAATCCACATAACCAATATGTAGATACATTTTGGCGAACGGGTGCCATAGGCTTACTATTATTAATTTTAATTCCCGTTTATAGCCTAGTTATTGGAATAAAACGAAGAGATAAATTAATAATTCAATTTTCATTATTTATGTTTGTAGTCATGTGGTCGGAATCCATTTTTGGTAGAGTAACCGGAGTCTATTTTTTTGCCACAGTTATTTTAATACTTATGAATACAAATAAAGTAAATGAAAATAGCCATATTAGGAACTAGAGGTATCCCCAATAATCATGGTGGTTTTGAGCAGTTTGCAGAATATTTTTCAGTTTATTTAGCAGAAAAAAATCACGATGTTTATGTTTATAATTCCCATGACCATCCTTTTCAAGAAAAAGACTTTAAAGGCGTACATATAATTCATTGCCATGATCCAGAATCTAAAGTAGGGACGGCTGGACAGTTTATATATGATTTGAACTGTATTTTGGATGCACGAAAAAGAAATTTTGATGTTATTTTACAATTAGGATATACGTCTAATTCTATTTGGCATCAGTTACTTCCTAAAAAGCCCGTAATTATTACAAATATGGATGGTATGGAATGGAAGCGTTCCAAATATTCTGCTAAAGTTCGAAAATTTTTAAAATATGCAGAAAAGCTCGCTATTAAGTCAAGCGATTTTCTGATTTCAGACTCTATTGGGATTCAAGATTATATTTTGGAAAAGTATAATAGAACGTCAGAGTTTATTGCCTATGGTGCAACTGTTTTTACAAACCCGGACACTGAAGTTTTGTCGAAATACAATGTTGAAACAAATAAATACTGTGTAATTATAGCAAGACTAGAGCCAGAAAACAATATAGCAACCATTGTGGAAGGATATCACCAATCTGACACATCTCATAGTTTAATTATTTTCGGCTCCTTAAATGACTTTGGAAATAAGCTTCAAAAAAAATATAGTGCTGATAAAAGAATTCAGTTTGTAGGTGCCAATTATAATCAAGAAGAACTCAATAATTTAAGGTTTTATTCTAGGTATTATTTTCATGGACATTCCGTTGGTGGTACAAATCCGTCTTTATTAGAAGCAATGGCTTCAAACACGCTTATTATAGCAAATAATAATATATTTAATAGAAGTATATTAGGAGAAAACGCCTACTATTTTGATAATTCTAATGACGTTTTGAACGTTATGAATGCAGATAGTTTGTTTGATCAAAAGGAAATTTATGCAAGTGAAAACATAAAAAAAATTGAACAACTTTACAACTGGGACATTATTAATTCAGCCTATGAAACCTATATTTTAAAGAAACTCAAATAATTCTATGTTAGAAATGCCGCGATTAAAAGCTCTTTTTACTAATTACCAAGCTATAATTTTAGGCTTTCTTTTATTTAGTCTTTGTTTTGACTTTGTAGATAAAATAGGCATGTTTTATCATATGGATTTAATAAAACTCAACAGAATTTTAAAAGCCATATTTCTCGGCTATTCTTTACTTTTTATATTTTCACATTTAAAATATTTGCTTTCAAATTTAAAGTTAGTACTGGGTTTTATTTTAGTGCTTTCACTAATTTTTCTTTTAAAAAATAATTTTTCTGATTTATATGTCAATGAATATGTCAGATACATCTTTCCATTATTAGTATTCCCATTAATATACTATGCCTGGTTTAATAATGAACAGAATTTTTTAGCCATCCTTTATAAATGTTTTAAAGGCTTTATTCTTATCAATTCAGTTTTAGCTTTAATAGGTTTATTCTTTGATGTTCGCGTTTTTCAAACCTATGAATTTCAACGATTCGGCTATAATGGAATTATTTTAAGTCAAGGTTTTACACCTTATTTATACTTAAGTGCAACAACTCTATTTTGGGTTTTTAATGATAAAAAAATGATATTAGTGACACTTATAATATCTGTTTTGTCTGGAATTAAAGGTGTGTTTTTTGCTGAATTTTTACTTTTAAGTCTTTTAACATTATTTGATTCTCATTTTAATAAAGCTTTTAAAATTAAATCACTTATCATAGCATCTATCATTTTTATTGGTGTACTGATAGGGATATTTATGATGCCTTTATTTAGAGAAGTCATTGAATCTGATGGTTTAATCGCAGCTATTTTTTCTTATAGAACGGATAATACTATGGAGCTTTACAATCAAATAACACCAAGTAATTACAACTATCTAATTGGTGCCATAGAATTGGAAAAAGTCAGATTGGAATTGCAAATTTTCGATATTATATTATTTTTTGGAATCATAGGTTTTATAGCATTTTCCGTATTTCTGTATTGGTTATACACGCATTTGGTTAATAACGCTATTTCAAAAGCATTTTTTATAACCACGCTGGTTCTTTCTGTATTAAGTGGTAATCTTTTCTACATTCCGTTGTCTGCAATTCTATTGTTTTTAATACTATTGGCACTTCATAAGAGCAAAGACAGCAAACATCCTGCATTTTAGTTTATTAAACGCGTTTTTTTTCATCCTACTTCCCTATTTTTGTCACTATTAAATAATAAAACATGAACATATCAGTAATAGGAACAGGCTACGTAGGTTTAGTAACTGGCACATGCTTAGCGGAAACGGGTAACAATGTTTTATGCATAGACATTGATGAAGATAAAGTTAAAAAAATGCAGGATGGTATTGTTCCCATTTATGAGCCGCTACTGGACACACTGTTTGAAAGAAATATAAAAGCTGATCGTTTAAAATTTTCAACCTCTTTAGAAGAAGGCTTAGAGCATGGCGAAATTATTTTCCTTGCTCTACCAACACCAGAGGATGAAGATGGTTCTGCCGATTTATCGTATGTTCTTGGAGCCGCCAAAAATATTGGAAAACTCTTAAAAAGTTATAAAGTAATAGTTGATAAAAGTACCGTTCCAGTAGGAACAGCTGATCGCGTTGCTCAAACCATTGCCAAAGAAACAACAGTAGAATTTGATGTGGTTTCTAATCCAGAATTTTTACGAGAAGGTTTCGCTGTAGAAGATTTCCTAAAACCAGAACGCATTGTCATTGGTTCTAGTTCCGATAAAGCTACCCATTTGATGCAGAAGCTTTATAAACCCTTTGTACGTTCAGGAAATCCAATAATCATTATGGATGAGAAATCTGCAGAACTTACCAAATACGCGGCCAATGCTTTTTTGGCTACGAAAATTACTTTCATGAATGAAATTGCTAACTTTTGTGAAAAAGTAGGCGCAGATGTTGATAAAGTGCGTATTGGTATGGGAACAGACTCCCGTATTGGAAAGCGCTTTTTATTTCCAGGTATCGGTTATGGTGGTTCTTGTTTTCCTAAAGATGTGAAAGCTTTGCATAAATCAGGAAAAGATAATAATTATGATTTTGATATTTTAAACGCCGTTATAAAAGTTAACGACCGTCAAAAACGCGTTCTTTTACCGCGTATTGATGCATTCTTCAAAGGTGATTTAAAAGATAAAAAAATAGCAATTTGGGGTTTAGCTTTTAAACCTGAAACTGATGACATTCGTGAGGCACCTGCGTTATATATTATTGAAGACCTTCTAAAACAAGGCGTTTCCATTACCGCTTTTGATCCAGAAGCTATGGAAAATGTAAAACGGAAATTTGGTGAGCAAATTAATTTTGCAAATGATATGTATGAGGCCATAGAAAACGCCGATGCTTTGATAATTTGTACAGAATGGAGTATCTTTAGGACACCAGATTTTAATAAATTGAAAGCACAGATGAATGCGCCGGTTATTTTTGACGGTAGAAATTTATATGATGTTCAAGACATAAAAAGCGAAGGTTTTTATTACAGCTCAATAGGAAGAAAGACATTAGGAGAATGAAAAAAGTATTAATAACAGGAGCTGCAGGCTTTTTAGGATCGCATTTAAGTGATCGTTTTATAAAAGAAGGCTTTTTTGTAATTGGCATGGACAACTACATTACTGGCGATTCAAAAAATATCAAACATTTATTAAATCACCCTAATTTCATGTTTATAGAACATGATGTTACCGAGTTTATCAAAATTGAAGGTGAATTGGATTATATCCTTCATTTCGCATCACCAGCAAGCCCAATAGATTATTTAAAAATACCGATTCAAACCTTAAAAGTAGGTTCTTTAGGAACTCATAATTTATTAGGTTTAGCAAAAGCTAAAAACGCTAGAATACTTATTGCCTCCACTTCAGAAGTTTATGGTGATCCGCTAGTACACCCACAAACTGAAGATTATTATGGAAATGTAAATACCATTGGACCACGCGGCGTTTATGATGAAGCCAAGCGCTTTCAAGAATCAATAACTATGGCTTATCACAGATTTCATGGTTTAGAAACTAGAATCGTGCGTATATTTAATACCTACGGACCACGAATGCGACTAAATGACGGTCGTGTTATTCCAGCTTTTATGGGTCAAGCTTTACGCGGTGAAGATTTGACTGTTTTTGGAAATGGAGCGCAAACACGCTCTTTTTGTTACGTAGATGATCAAGTAGAAGGTATTTATAATTTGCTTTTCAGTGATTATTCCTACCCGGTAAATATTGGAAATCCTCACGAAATCACGATCAAGGATTTTGCTGAAGAAATAATAAAACTAACAGGAACCAATCAGAAAATAATATATAAAGAACTTCCAACTGATGATCCGTTGCAAAGACAACCGGATATTACTTTAGCTAAAAAGTTATTAAACTGGACACCAAAAGTAGATCGGGCTGAAGGCATGGAAAAAACCTTTAGTTATTTTAAACAATTGTCTGCAGAGGAATTAACCAAAAGCGAGCATAAAGATTTTTCAAAGCATATTAAAAATTAATGAGCCAAATAAAACACGGTAGATACTCTATTTATATTAGGCCTATTTCTTATTTAGTTGATTTAGGCATCATAAATGGGTTGGCAGTTTTTTACTTTTTTACGTTTGTAGATCCCGTGGTGTTTTCATTTATAATCACCTTAGGATGGGTTTTTATATCCGTAAATTCTAAATTTTATGAGGTTTATCGCTATACGCGTGAAATAACTATTCTCACATTAATTTTCAGACAGATGGTGTTTTTTGCGCTGTTTGTTTTAGCATTTTCAGGCTTTTATCATGAGCTTAATATGAAGCCTAGCAATATACTTAAGTATGTTGCCTATTCATTTTTGCTTATAGCTGTTTTTAAATTCGCCTTTTATTATTTACTTCAAAAATACCGATCATCTTTTGGTGGAAACTATAGAACTACAGCCATTATAGGTCGAAATAAGCAAACAATAGCGTTAGAGAAATTCTTTAATTCCAATCCAGAATATGGGTATAAGCATCAAAAAACGTTTAGCTTAAAAAACACGGAAGCTTTTGATTTGGAATCTTGTTTTCACTTTTTAAAAAGTGAAGCGATTGATGAAGTTTATTGTTCTATATCCGAACTTTCGAATGCACAAATGAATAGAGTTATTGATTTTGCTGATAATAATTTAATCATTCTTAAATTTTTACCAGATAATAAAGACATCTATTCCAAGAAATTGAAGTATGAGTATTATGACTATATTCCTATTTTATCCTTAAGAAATATTCCACTCGAAGATTCTGCAAATCAATTTATAAAACGACTTTTTGATATTATATTCTCATCTTTCGTTATCATTTTCGTTTTATCATGGTTAACACCAATTATTGCTATTTTGATTAAAATGGAATCGAAAGGACCTGTTTTCTTTAAACAATCTAGAAATGGTTTTAACTATAAAGAGTTTGATTGCTATAAATTCCGATCCATGATGCCTAATAAAGATGCGCATTTGTATCAAGTAACTCGTGGCGACCAACGAATTACTAGAACTGGCCGATTTATTCGTAAAACGAGTATTGATGAATTACCGCAGTTTTTTAATGTGCTTTTCGGTGACATGTCTGTTGTAGGGCCAAGACCGCATATGGTAAGTCACACCAACATGTACGCTAAACGTATTGATAAATTTATGGTACGTCATTTTGTAAAGCCAGGAATCACAGGTTTAGCACAGATTAGTGGTTTTCGTGGTGAGGTAGAATCAGATAAAGATATTATTGGTCGTGTGAAATTTGATATTTTCTATATTGAAAACTGGTCCCTACTTCTGGACATGAAGGTTGTTATCAAAACATTCATAAATGCCGTTAAAGGCGAAGACAAAGCCTATTAAAGTTTTTCTTTTAGAGCTAATAGTTGTGTGTTAAAATCGAAATGCGCTTTTGCAATCTGTTGAATTTCTGCACGTTTCTCTAAACCTAGCTCCTGTTTATCAATAGATTGTAGCACACTATTTAAATGTTTATAATTGCCAGCATCTGCCAACCAACCCAAATGGTGTTTTTCTATTAAAGTTTCACCTTCACCACCACCGAAATAAAGCACTGGAAGCCCTAATTTAGCGTATTCAAATATTTTTGAAGGCACAGAGCCATAAATCCTGTTTAAGAGCGGGATAATGGTTAAATCGTAGTTAATTAGAGCTAGATGCAATTCTTCTCGAGATACTTCGCCATGGTAGGTTATAGGTAACAACGGATTTTCAGAAATAAAATCTATTATATTTTGTTGTTCCGCACCAGCCCCATAAATATGAAAATCTATTTTAGCGTAATCCAAAGATTTGCACAGTTTGAAAATCCCCTGCGCCATGCCTAGTAATCCCGCATAAACAACTGTTATCTTTTTAGAGTTCAATGATTTTGTTGTGATTTCTGGCTTCTCGAAATCTGGGTAGTTTCTATATAGAAATAAATCTTTTTCAGGAAATAATGTTTTAATATGGGTTAATATTTCGTTACTCTGACCCAAAATTAAATCTGCTTTTTTATAATTGAAATATTCTATTTTTTCTAGAAGTTTATAAGTGAAATTCATTTTAAATGCTCCCAATTCCAATCCGGCAATAGGCCATAAATCACTAACATTTAAAATCAACTTCCTCGTTTTACGTTTTAAAAATAACATGCAAGTAAAAGCTACCAATAAGGGTGGTGATTGTACAATAACAGTATTCGGAATTTTATGCCACATAAAAAACCAAATCAGACTCAAACTATAAGAAATCATAGCGATTAATCGTAGAACTTTGTTTTTAGAATTACTCGCAAATAGCCATAAACGATGAATAGTTATAGTGTTTTCTGTTGTTGTTTGTTTGAATTTCCCACGATAGGCCTTAAAAATTTCACCTTTAGGGTAATTAGGTAAAGGTGTAATTACAGAAACCTTAAAATGCTGTTTTTCTAAACCTGTAGCCAAATGAAAAATCCGATTGGAAGCGGCGCCAGTTTCAGGTGGGAAATAACTTGTTATAATGAGAATTTCTTTCAAGATAAACAGCTGTTGTTTTGCACTATGCGGTATTTTTCTAAAATCATTGATTAGGTTTTATATATGAAGAAAATTGCTTCAATTTACCACTTTTTGAACGTGTTAAAACATCTTGTCGCTCAAATACTATGGTTAAATTAGGTTCTAAATAGCGCGTCATGGCTTGAGTTACTTCTTCTGTTTTCGCTTTGGATAAGAGTTCAGAACTAGCATAAATAACTTTAAAAGTATCCGGTTTTAGTTGTTCAATTATAAACTCTTTAACCAAACTCGTGTCTTCAATAATACTTTTTGTAATGTAATAAAACGTTAATCCAGCTGCTTTTTTTCCGCTAGGTAAAATAGCTATATCATTAGTTCTACCAATTAATTTTTTTAAAATGGGTTTTTTAAGCGTGCTACTTTCTGAAATTATACCAATATCACCAATATCATAACGAATAAAGGGATGCGCTTTGTTAAAAAGTGACGTGATTACTATGCGACCTTCTTCTCCAAAAGGTAATACGCGATTTTCAGCATCTAAAATTTCAACATATAATGTTTCGCTATTAATTTGCCATTCATTTTCAGGATTCTGAAAAGCTATTAAATCGAGTTCAGAAGCCCCATATTCATTAATAACAGGAATACTAAATTGCGCTTCCATAAGTATTTTATCATCCTCAAAAAGCATTTCTGACGTCACCACGCAGGCTTTTAAACTGGGACAAATCTGCTTCAAGACAAGACCTTGGCTTTTCAAAAACTTCGCTAATTGCACCAAAGAACTGGTGTAACCATTTAAATAGTCAAATTTGGTGGTTTCGAATTTTTTAATCGCGCTTTTAAAAGCATTATCACTTAAATCAAAAACAGAAAACCGATACCTACTACTTAAAAAATCTTTAAAGCGCTCTTTATAATAACCCTTTTTATCCAAAGGAATGCCATAAAATCGGGCTTGTTTGGAACTATTAAAATCCAAGCCATACCAACCAAATCGATTTTTAATTACAGCCCAAGTTAATGCGTGACAGTCGTAATCTTTTGCAAACGTAAATGGATGTCCAGAGGAACCAGATGTTTTATTTATATAAACATTTTTAAGACTAAAACCATCAGAAAGTCGCTCTTCCAAAGGCTTTTGTAAATCATATTTAGTCATAACTGGAATTGAATTCCAATCCGTTATGTCTGCATTTTTTACAAAATCTTTATAAAACGGGTTGTTTTTAAAATGATAGGCTACAATGTCTTTTTTTTTCTGATGAATAAAATTATCAAATTCAATTTCAGACAATTCGTGAATACCTTTTAAAACCTGTTCGGCTTTTTTTATCGGGAACCCATTAAATTGTAGTGAAAGATCAAATAAATTCAAAAGAAGTTGGCTTTAGATGTTTTTGTAAAATAATTGTTTTTTAAGCTTAAAAGCAATTATTTTTGCAGCAAACAACAACAACATGAATATTTTAATATTAGGGTCTGGCGGAAGAGAACATACTTTTGCTTGGAAATTGAAACAAAGTCCTTTGTGTAGGTCACTTTTTGTAGCACCAGGAAACTCGGGAACGGATGCTATTGCTGAAAATGTGGCAATTAGCGTTACCGATTTTGAAGCTATAAAAACGCTGGTTTTAGATAAGAAAATTGACATGGTAGTTGTTGGTCCTGAAGATCCGCTAGTTCAAGGTATTCATGATTTCTTTTTAAATGATGAGGCTTTAAAGCATATTTCTGTTATCGGTCCAGAAAAAGCAGCAGCAGAATTAGAAGGTAGTAAGGAGTTTGCAAAGGAATTTATGATTCGTCATAATATTCCAACGGCCGCTTATGAAAGTTTCAGTGCAGAAACGGTTGAAGCAGGATATGCATTTTTAGAAACTTTGAATCCTCCCTATGTTTTAAAAGCGGATGGTTTAGCAGCTGGTAAAGGTGTTTTAATTTTAAATGATTTGGCAGAAGCGAAAGCCGAACTGAAAAGCATGCTAGTAGATGCTAAATTTGGTGAAGCTAGCACCAAAGTGGTAATTGAAGAGTTTCTAGATGGTATAGAATTAAGTTGTTTTGTTTTAACTGATGGGAAAAATTATAAAATTTTGCCAACCGCTAAAGATTACAAGCGTATTGGTGAAGGTGATACAGGATTAAATACAGGTGGCATGGGCGCGGTTTCGCCGGTTCCTTTTGCAACCCCTGAATTTTTAAATAAAATTGAAGAGCAAGTTGTAAAACCAACTATTAACGGACTTCAAAAAGATAAATTACCTTATAAAGGATTCGTTTTTATTGGTTTAATAAAAGTAGGTGACGAACCTAAAGTTATTGAATACAACGTTAGAATGGGCGATCCTGAAACAGAAGTGGTGCTTCCCCGCTTAAAAAATGATTTAGTAGAAATTTTTCAAGCCATTGCCAATCAAACTCTGGATACGATAACGATTGAGATAGATGAAAGAGCAGCTACAACCATTATGTTGGTGTCTGGTGGTTATCCAGAAGCCTATGAAAAGGGGAAAGAAATTACAGGTTTAAATAAGCTGGAAAATGTTTTAGCTTTTCACGCGGGTTCTATCATAAAAGATGATAAAGTGATTACTTCTGGTGGCCGCGTAATGGCTATAACAAGCTATGGAAGTACCTACGATGAGGCACTAAAAAAATCTTATCAAAATATAGACAAGCTACATTTTGATAAGATGTATTATAGAAAAGATATTGGTTTCGATTTATAAATAACTATGCGAAGAGATACTTTTATCTTCTTCATTGTTATCGTTGAATTTTTTAAGTTGTAACATCCAGTATACAAATGCAACAAAACCAACTAGCAATAACAACCAATTAACGGCATTTGCTGCTACCCAGCTTTCAAGCTCTAAAGCTCTTAAAGCATCAAAGGGTGCAAATAAAACATTTACAAATAAATCCTCAATTGCGGCAAAGAAATCAGTCATGATAGTAAATTTTTTAAGGCTCAAATTAAGAGCACGAAATTTTTTTATTAATTATCCAATGCTACAAAATTACATCTTTTTCAATTTAAACGTGAATAATTTGAGGAGAATGTTAGTAATTTACCATAATCTATAAATCCAACAGTCGCGATTTAGTTTAAACTCTATGATTTCAAAGTTTTTTAGAAGAGCATCACCTATTCATTTTGTAATAATTACAATGGTGCTATTTGTGGGATTTATGTTTGCTAAATGGCAGGTAAACCCTGAAATAAGCTTTGTTTACGTTCTAAAACAGTTGGCTTTATTTGGCGTTTGTGTGCTATCCATTTTTATTTTTGATTTCTTCACTATCAAGAATAAATTGACTAAAAAAAACAGCTATAACCTACTGTTTTATGGCTTATTCATGATTTTAATGTTTCAAACTTTCTTGAACACGAAACTAGTCATTGCCAATTTATTCATTTTATTAGCTTTAAGACGCTTGGTTAGTCTGCGTTCCCAAAAAGATCAGAAGAAAAAAATACTAGACGCTACCATTTGGATTAGTCTAGCCACCCTACTTTATTTTTGGAGTGCCTTATTTTTCATCGTGCTTTTTGCAGCACTTTTATTATTTGCTATTAATGATGTAAAAGATTGGATTATCCCCATTCTTGGCGTGGCTTTAGTATCTATGATTTCTGTTTCTGTTTTAATTATAATGAAAATGGATATTTCAGATTATCTAGAAAGATTCGATATTAGTCAAAGTTTCGATTTTACACCGCTCAACATTCGGCAAATAATTATTGCCGCCACTATTTTCTTTTCGTATTTTATTTGGTCGCTATTTTATTATCTACAGAATTTAAAAAATAAGTCTAAAAGCTACAGACCATCCTATGTTTTAATCTTGTTTTCGGCAATTATAGCCGTCATTATTATCATTATAGCACCAGAAAAAACAGGTGCCGAATTTATATTTCTAATCGCACCATTGGCATTAATTGTCACTAATTATATTGAATTAGTTTCAGAAAGATGGTTCCGAGAAATCTTAATCTGGATTTTAATTTTAGCGCCTTTTGTAAATTTAGTTTTGTAATTTTTCGCCAAAAGCTAAATCGCCAGCATCCCCTAAACCCGGCATAATATAGCCTTGCTCGGTCAGCTTTTCATCTACAGTTGCAATCCATAAATGCGTGTCGGCATCAAAATGTTTAGATACATAATCTAAACCTTCTTGCGCTCCAATAACACTAACTAAATGCACTGCTTTAGGCGTTCCAAAGGGTTTTAAAGCTTCAAAAGTTGCCACCATAGATTGACCAGTTGCCAACATCGGATCTGCCAAAATAAGAGTTTTACCTTCTAGACTTGGACAAGCTAAATATTCCACAATAATTTCAAAACTTTCAGGTTTATTTTTGTGATGTCTGTAGGCAGAAATAAAGGCATTTTCGGCCTTATCAAAATAATTCAATAATCCATTATGAAGTGGCACACCAGCGCGTAAAATGGAACATAGAACAATATCATCAGTCGTTACGTTTTCTGAAGCTGTGCCTAAAGGTGTTTGAATATCTAAAGGTTTATAGTTGAAAGACTTGCTTAATTCATAGCCTAAAATTTCACCAGTACGCTCAATATTTCGTCTAAATCGCATCGGATCTTTTTGAATATGGACGTCCCGCATTTCAGAAATAAAGGAATTTAATATAGAATTTTGAAGCGAGATATTGTGAATATGCATCCTGTTTTGGTTTTGTTTTGAACTGTAAAGTTAATAAATAGGTTTATATTTGTGTTTCAAAATTTTGATATCATGTTTTCAGAAAAAGCCAATAAAATATTTCAAGACGTTATAGAAAAGTATCACGTTGAAAATACTGTAGACCAGTCTTTTAGCAATCCTTATAATAAAGATTCGCATTTATTAGAACATTTGTTATATAGAAAAAGCTGGATAGATACGGTGCAATGGCATTATGAAGATATTATTCGCGATCCACAAATTGATCCAGTTGCTGCGCTAAAATTGAAACGTCAAATTGATGCTTCTAACCAAGACAGAACGGATATGGTAGAATATATTGATAGCTATTTTCTTGAGAAATACAATCATGTAAAGCCAAAAGCCAACGCAACCATCAATACGGAAAGTCCTGCTTGGGGAATTGATAGATTGTCTATTCTGGCGCTTAAAGTGTATCATATGAATGAGGAAGCAACCCGTACGGATGCTACAGATGCGCATTTAGCGGCTTGCCAAACCAAATTGAATGTATTATTAGAACAGCGCGTGGATCTTTCTACGGCAATTGATACCTTGTTGGCGGACATTGAAAAAGGCGATAAGTACATGAAAGTGTATAAGCAAATGAAAATGTACAATGATGACGAGCTGAATCCCGTATTGCGTTCTCAAAAATAAACTTCATTCTAAATAATATTCAAAGCTTTGATTGTCACCTTGAGCGCAGGCGAAAGGTCAATAGTGTAACAAATGTCCAAACCCAAGCACATACTCGTTATTAGACTCTCCGCAATGGGCGATGTTGCTATGACGGTTCCTGTGCTTCGCGCGTTTACACAACAATATCCCGATGTAAAACTAACGGTTTTAACTCGGGCTTTTTTTCGACCATTATTTCGGGATTTGAATAACGTAACCGTTTTTCATGCGGATTTAAAAGGCGAACATAAAGGGCTTTTAGGTTTGTACAAATTATCTCGAGAATTAAGAAGGGAAAACTGTGATGCTATTGCCGATTTGCACAATGTTTTGCGAACGAAGATTTTAAAATTTTTAATTTATGCTCGAGAAATTGCCAGCATTGATAAAGGTCGAAAGTCTAAAAAGGATTTAGTAAAAGGCAAGAAGTTCGAGCAACTAAAAACAACGAGTCAACGCTATGCTGATGTTTTTGAAACTCTCGGTTTTCCATTAGATTTAAGCAAGCCTAGTTTCCCAAAACCAGTAACTTTACATGCTGAAATTTTAGAGATAATTAGGGGTTCAAACAAGAAACGTATTGGAATTGCACCTTTTGCAGCTCATGATGGCAAAAAGTATCCATTAGACCTCATGGCACAAGTAATTAAAGAACTTTCTAAAAACTATCAAGTTTTATTATTTGGTGGTGGCGAAAATGAAATTGCTATTTTAAATGATTTTGAATCTGAAACAGATGGTATTATCAATTTGGCTGGAAAATTACAGTTTAGCGAAGAGTTGGATGTTATTTCAAATTTAGATGTGATGCTTTCCATGGATTCTGGAAATGCGCATTTAGCAGCTATGCTTGGCGTAAAAGTGGTGACTATTTGGGGCGTTACGCATCCGTTTGCTGGATTTGCGCCTTTTAATCAACCAGACGATTATGCTTTGGTAGCTGATAGAAAACAATATCCTAAAATTCCAACGTCTATTTATGGTAATAAATATCCAGACGATTATAAGCATGCGGCTGGAGGTGTTTCTGTTGAGGCGGTTGTTGAAAAAATTAAAGTTGTTCTAAGCTAAATTTGTTTTATTCTCGCAAAGACGCAAAGACGTTAAGTTGTTTGATTCCTGTCTGCCGTTAGGAAGGTTAAGTCGTGGGTTCCGATTTTAATATTAGCAAAAATTCTCCGCGAAACTCCGTGCAATAATAACACAATCAAATTCGTGAAAATCCGTGTAATTCGTGTCAAAAAAATCACTCGCTTAAATCTTGTGTCTAAAATCTAAAAGCAAAGCGGTCCAACCTCTAGTCTCTAACCTCTCGTTTTAAATATCATCATAATCCACCTTCAAAGTAGGCGTTGTTGGATGTGCTTGACAGGTTAAAATTAGTCCCGAAGCCACTTCACTATCCGTTAGTATATTATTCTGGCGCATGGTTGCTTCACCTTCGGTAATACGTGCTAAACAACTACTACAAATTCCACCTTGGCAAGAGTAAGGCGCATCTAAATCTTCATCTAAAGCAGCTTCTAAAACGGTTTGCTTTTGAGCCATTTCAAAAGTTGTTTCTTCATCGTCAAGAACAATGGTAATTTGAGTTTTACCGTCCGCTATAACGCCTGTAGTATTATCTTCACCGGCTTTAGCCGCTTTAAATAGTTCAAAATGAACCCGATCTTTTGGTGCATTATGTTCTTCCAAAACATCTTTCACCATATGAATCATGGCTTCTGGTCCGCATAAATAATAAGCATCTACTTCAATATTTTTATGCTTATTTTTCATAACGAAATTGACGGTACTTTTTTCAATACGACCAAAAATAGCGTCTGTTTCATCCGCTTGGCTGAAAACAAATTGTATGGTAAAACGATCTTGATAAGCACCTTGTAATTTCAACAACTCATCTAAAAACATGGTGTCTTGAGTTGTTTTATTACCATAAACCAAGATTACTTTACTGTGTACTTCTTCTTCCAAAGCACATTTTATAATACTTAAAACAGGTGTAATTCCGCTACCTGCGGCAAATAAGGCTATGTTTTTTGTTTTCTTATCATTAGGCTCAAAAACGAAGCGGCCTTTTGGTGGCGCAACTTCTAACTGATCTCCAACTTTTAAATCATTATTAGCATAAGCCGAAAAAGTGCCATCGGATACTTCTTTTACGGCTACTTTCAATTCACCACTTTTTGGAGATGAACACAAGGAATAATCTCGACGAATTTCCTCACCATTCAAGTTTGTTTTTAAAGTTATATACTGACCAGCTTGAAAAGCAAAAACAGATTTTAAGTCGGCAGGAACATTAAAGCTAATGGTAACCGATTTATCCGTTTCTCTATGAAGTTCTTTAACAGAAAGTGTATGAAAGTGTGACATATAAATGATTTTTTACAAAAATAGTGAAGCCTTTGTTTTTAAACATATAATTGATCAAAATTATTCAAAAATTTATAGGCGTTAAATTTTCTCTGAATTTCATCACATATACAAATATTTCATTGCTTTTGAAATACTAATGAATTCAAACATTTTTATATTTATAATAATTTATAGGTATATCAGGACAGTTGTTTTGCCAAATAATGCTAATTTTCACCTTCAAAAAACGTATCCAGAATATAATATGTAACATTTTATGTTTTTAAGATACCTATACGCAACCAAACACTGAAAAATGATTAAACAATTTATAAGCCACGAGTGGAAACAATTCAAAAGGGCTTCATATTTTCAAAAGGGACTTGTTATAAAAATATTCCTGATTTTAGGAGCTATTTATTTTGGAGGCATTGCTATTTTTTTGGGAGCCTTTTTATTTTTTATCGCTAAAAAGGCCATTCCCGATGTAGATCCAATTGTTACCATCAATAACTTTATAATTTATTGGTTTTTATTTGAAATACTCATTCGTTATTTCATGCAGCAATTACCTGTTATGAATGTGAAACCTTTAATGGTTATTCCTATTAAGAGAAACACCGTTATTCATTATTTATTAGGGAAAACGGCCATCTCTTTTTTCAACTTCTTATCACTATTTCTATTTTTGCCTTTCAGCGTTGTGTTACTGTACAAAGGGTATCCAGCAGTTAATGTATTAGGTTGGTTCTTATCTATTGTATTAATAACTTTATGTATCAATTTTTTCAACTTTTTAGTTAATAAAAGTAACACCGTATTTTATATTACTTTAACCTTATTATTAGCCTTAATTGGTCTGAAATATTTTGATATTTATTCTGCTTTAGAGCCTATCGGACTGGCTTTTAATGCACTTTATAACCAGCCTTATTTAGTAGTGATTCCCTTGGTTTTATTAGTTCTGTTATACAACCTAAACTTTAAGTATGTAAAAAATGGGTTTTATTTAGATGATGCTGTTTCTAAAAAAATTAAAGCGGTGGAAGCAACAGATTTATCGTGGTTTAATAGATTTGGAAGTATTGCGCCCTTTTTAAAGAACGACATAAAATTAATTTGGCGAAATGCTAGACCGAAGCAAACCATGATGATGTCTTTCTTGTTTTTATTTTATGGTTTACTATTTTACACCCAAGATACTTATAAAGATATGCCTGCTTTGCTAGCTTTTGCATCCATGTTTATTACAGGTGGTTTTTTAATGACCTTTGGTCAATTGGTTCCTTCTTGGGACAGTGAGTATTATAAAATGTTGATGAGTCAAAATATACCATACCGGAAATATTTGGAGTCTAAATGGTATTTAATGGTAACGGCCGTTGCTATCTCTTTTGTTTTAAGTACACCTTATATCTATTTTGGTTGGAAAATTTTCGGAATGATAGCCGCCGGCGCTTTATTTAATATTGGTTTAAACTCTTTTATTACGTTATTTGGCGGTGCTTTGAATAGAATGCCTGTTGAGTTAAATACCAAAGCCAAAGCATTTAGTAATACCCAAGGATTTAACCCAACACAATTGCTGATAAGTTTGCCTAAATTCATACTGCCCATGGGGTTGTTTTATATTCCTTATAAACTAGTCAATTTTGAAACCGGCATTATAGTGTTGGCTTTAAGTGGTGTTGCTGGAATTGTTTTCAAAAATTTCTTTTTAAGTCAAATAGAAAAGGTTTACCAGAAAGGTAAATACAAAACTATTGCTGCATACAGTGAAAAAAAATAATCAATCATTTAATAAAAATCATCCATGATAATTACCTCTAATCTTTCAAAAAAATATAACGGCGTTCAGGTTCTTCATATAGAATCATTAGAAATTCCTAAAGGTCAAAGTTTTGGTTTAGTTGGAAACAACGGCGCCGGAAAAACAACCTATTTTAGTTTATTGCTGGATTTAATTGAACCAACAACAGGTTACATAAATAATAACAATGTTTTAGTAAATGAAAGTGAAGACTGGAAACCCTTTACATCTTCATTTATTGATGAAAGTTTTTTAATAGGCTATTTAACCGCTGAAGAATATTTCTATTTTATTGGCGAATTACGCGGTCAGAGTAAAACCGAAGTGGATCAATTAATAGCGCAGTTTGAAGATTTTTTCCATGGCGAAATATTAAATCAGAAAAAATATTTGCGCGATTTAAGTAAAGGAAATCAGAAGAAAGCTGGCATTGTTGCCGCTTTAATTGGTAACCCAGAAGTTATTATTTTAGATGAACCTTTTGCAAATTTAGATCCAACCACGCAAATTAGATTAAAAGGTATTATTAAAGATTTAGCCGAAACAAAAGGCGTAACCGTTTTAATTTCTAGTCACGATTTACAACATGTTACAGAAGTTTGTGAACGCATTGTAGTACTGGAAAAAGGGGAAATTATTAAAGATTTAAAAACCAGTGCAGCCACGCTAAAAGAACTAGAAGCGCACTTTGCTGGAACACCAACTTTTTAAAAGTCTGCTCTTTTTTTATATTAATTCAAAAAGATGCTTATTTTTACGGCAATACATAATATATATAACTGTTTTTAGTTATGTATAATCAAACACGACCAACGTTGAAGACCTCGTTCAGAATCCTAGTTTTTCTTTTAAGTATCACGCTAGTAGTTACTAGTTGCTCGCGTAAAAAAGATTCTTTTTTAAGTCGCAATATGCATGCGATGTCCACAAAATATAACATTCTGTACAATGGACATCTGGCTTTACAAAGTGGTCAAAAAAGTGTGAATGATTCGTATGACGATAATTATTGGGAAATTTTACCAATAGAACGCATGCAAATTTCTGAAGAAATCATGCTTCCTGGTCAATCTAAAAACCAAGATTTTGAGCGTGCCGAAGAAAAAGCGATTAAAGCTATTCAGAAGCATGGCATGAATATTAAGGGGAAAGAGAAAAACCCGCAGATTGATGAAGCTTACCTTTTATTAGGAAAAGCGCGTTATTTTGATCAGCGTTTTTTACCTGCTTTAGAAGCTTTCAACTACATTCTTTACAAATATCCGCGAAGTGATAAAATTAATCAAGCTAAAATTTGGCGAGAAAAAACCAACATTCGTTTAGAGAATGATGATTTAGCCATTTCCAATTTAAAACGTTTAATAGATCTTGAGAAATTGGAAGATCAGGATTTAGCTGATGCTTCATCCATGTTGGCCCAAGCCTATATAAACACCAAATCTTTGGATAGCGCCGTTTGGCAATTAGAAGTTGCTTCTAATACGACTAAAAATAGCGATGAAACGGGTAGATACCGTTTTATTCAAGCTCAATTGTACAACCGTTTACAGTTAAAAGATAGCGCCAATATTGCTTTTGATAAGGTAATTGCCTTAAATAGAAAAACGCCAAGACCTTACCGTATTGCTTCTTATATGGGGAAAGCACGTAATTTTGATTTTACGGAAGGCGATAAAGTAGCCTTATTAGAATTACTTCATGAATTAGAGGAGGATCGTGAAAACAGACCGTTTTTAAGCAAGATTTACTATCAAATTGCTGAATACCATTTAGAAAATGGTGCTGATTCTTTAGCGACTACTTTTTACAATAAATCTTTACGCACCAATCCGTCTGATAAGATTTTAGTTTCTAATGACTACGAAAATTTAGGTAATATCTATTTTGATGATGCCAAATATAAAACAGCTGGTGCTTATTATGACAGCACGATGCTTAATATGAAAATGAATAGCAAACCTTACCGAATTATTAAGCGTAAACGCGAAAATTTGGATGACGTCATTCTTTATGAAGATATTGCAGTTGCTAACGATAGTATTTTAGGTTTAGTGGCTATGTCTACTGATGATAGAACGGCGTATTTTGAAACCTACACCCAAAACTTGAAAGTGCAAGCGGAAGCCGAAAAAGAGCGCCAAGCAGAGCGCGAACGTACGCAAGGTTTAATTCAAGTAAATAATAATAATTTCGGATCATCAAGTTCTTTAGTCAGACAACCGAGCGGACCGACTCCAGGAGGCGCTGCAGAATTTTATTTTTATAATCCAACAACCGTTTCTTATGGTAAAAATGAATTTATAAAAAACTGGGGCGATCGGGAATTAAAAGATAACTGGCGTTGGTCTAGCATTAATACATCTAAAACCAATGAATCAATTACCATTTTGGAAGAAGATGAGGTGGAAAATGAACTTTTTAACCCAGAATTTTACTTGGCTCAAATTCCAACCGATGAAAAAGCTATTGATAGTATTGTTCGTGAACGCGACCGTGCTTATTACCAATTAGGACTTATTTATAAGGAGAAATTTAAGGAATATAATTTATCTAAAGAGAAATTTCAAACCTTATTAGCTTTTAATCCAGATGAAAAATTAGTGGTTCCAAGTAAGTATAACTTGTATAAAATTTATCAGCTTCAAAATCAAAATGCCGAAGCAGAAATTGCTCAAAATGACATTATTGCAAATTATCCAGATTCGCGTTATGCCTTGATATTAAGTAATCCAGAATCAGCATTAGCCAAAGATAATAGCAGCCCAGAAAGCGTTTATGAAAACCTATATGCAGCTTCAGAAAATCAGCAATACCAAGAAGTTATTGATGAAGCAGACCGCTATATTTCTATTTTTGAAGGTGAGGATTTAGTGCCAAAATTCGAGCTATTAAAAGCACGTGCAACAGGCCGTTTATATGGTTATGAAGCCTATAGCAAAGCCTTAAATTTTGTAGCCTATAATTACGCTAATACCGAAGAAGGTGAACAAGCGCAAGATATTATTGATAATTTATTACCTAAAATTAGCAAATCGGATTTTGTAGATAATCCAGATGAAACAAATTATAAAGTGGTGTATTATTTTAATGCATCTGACGAAAAAGGAATTTCAGAATTTGTAAAAAAACTTGAAAAAGAAACCAAAGACGTAAATGTGTTCGATTTAACAGTTTCTACGGATATATATAGTCCAGAAACAACGTTTGTTATAGTCCATGGATTAAAAAGTAAAGAAGGTGCAATGGGTTATGCTGCTTCATTAGAAGAAAAGAAAAAGGATAAAATTCAGCATCAACATTTCGGCATTTCCTCAACCAATTATGCTACACTTCAAATCCATAAAAATATGGATTCCTATATGACAGTGAATTAAACCCCAAAATAATAAATAGCCATGTTTTCAGAAAACAAAAAAACGAAATCCAAACCAGAAACATCTTCTAATCAAAACCTAATTGCGCAAGGTACTACTGTAATTGGTGATTTAGCAAGTGACGGCGATTTTAGAGTAGACGGAACCGTAGAAGGTAGTATTAAAACGCCGGGAAAAATTGTAGTTGGGAAATCAGGAATTGTCAAAGGAACCATAACAGGAGCAGATGCTTATTTTGAAGGCAAATTTTCAGGCACTTTATCGCTAACAGGAACTTTAACCTTGAAAAGCACAGCATATATTGAAGGTGAGGTTACTTTAGGTAAATTGGCCGTAGAGCCAGGAGCTACATTTAATGTTAATTGCGCTATGAAAGGTGCTTCCAAAGAAATGAATCAAAGTGAGCGTGAAAGAACCACAAAAAAACAAGTCGAGCAAACCGCTTAACAAATACATCCGATTTACATCTATAGGTTTGCAAATGGGCTTAACTATTTATTTAGGTAGTAAGTTAGGCGAATGGCTGGATGTTAAATTTAATAACACCGATCAACTATATTATAAAATCGTTTCATTAATAGCTGTTTTCATAGCTATTGCCTCCGTAATATATCAAGTTTTGAAATTAACTAATAAAGATTCTGATGATTAAACGAATTGTTATTATGCTTATTACCTTAACGCTATTGTTTGCGGTAAGCTACTTTACGCATTCCAAACTTATCAGCACAGATTTAAGTTTTTCATTGTTCCATGTGTACTTATTTCATGCTATTGCTGTTTTTATAATATATGTTGCTATAGAATTTATTGCTGAACTTATACCCACTCAAGCTGGTTATATGTACCTCATGTTAATGTGCTTTAAAATAGGATTCTTTTTATTAATTTTTCAAAACGCAATTTTTGAAAACGATAATTTATCACAGCCCGAACGTATAGCTTTAGTTGTGCCATTGTTTATTTTTTTACTGACAGAAGGTATTGCAGTGGCAAAGTTGTTAAATAACAAATAGTTATACTTGTAAATAGATCGCTATTCTGGTTTATTAAAAACAAAAAAAACTTAATTAAAAAGGGGTTCGATTTTTAAATTATTACTTACCTTTGCACAAAATTTAGGAGAGCATAAATTTCATTAGTTAGAAAAAATATGATGGTAGCAACAAAATCTATCAAGTTTTTAGTAGTATTCGTTTTAGCATTAACTTCTTTTTCGGCATTTGCGCAAGATGATACTGTTGGAAATAATTTAATAGATTCACCAGACGAGATTCAGGCGTATATTGCGCACCACCTTAAAGATTCTCACGATTTCCATTTATACACCAACAATGAAACGGGTGTACATTATGGATTCCCTTTGCCAGTAATGGTTTGGACTAGTAATGGTTTGAAAGCCTTTATGTCTTCGGCATTTCAGCATGATGACAACGGAACTATTATTGTTGACAAGGACAATACAAAATTAGTAAAGTACCATTCTAAAATATACGAATTAGAAGCTAATGCAACAGCGCTTAGCTTTGATGATGCAAATCATCCAACAAACGCTAGCAAAGTTTTAGATTTTTCTATTACTAAAAGTGTTTTCGGTATGTTATTAACGGGATTGTTAATGTTACTAGCCTTTGGTGGATTAGCAAGAGGTTATAAGAAAGGTAAAATCATTCCAAAAGGATTTTCAAGAATATTAGAACCTTTAGTTATTTATGTGCGAGATGAAATTGCACGCCCAAATATTGGTGAGAAAAAGTACCGTAAATTCATGGGCTTTTTGCTAACAGTGTTTTTCTTTATTTGGATTTTAAATATGTTAGGTTTAACGCCACTTGGCTTTAACGTAACAGGGCAAATAGCGGTAACAGCTTGTTTAGCTATTTTTACTATGGTTATTTATATGGTTAGTGGTACTAAAGATTTTTGGGCACATACCTTATGGATGCCAGGTGTACCTTATGTTTTACGACCAATTTTAGCAGTTATCGAATTAGTAGGATTTATTTTGATTAAGCCGTTTTCATTGTTATTGCGTTTATTTGCAAACATAACGGCAGGTCACTTTATTGTAATGAGTTTAGTAGCTTTAATGATTACGCTTAAAGCTTCTTTTGGACCTATAGCATCAACAGGGATGTCATTGGTGTTAGCATTATTTATCATGTTTATTGAAATTTTAGTAGCCTTTTTACAAGCCTTTATTTTCACGATGTTATCATCGTTATTTATAGGTATGGCTGTTGAGGAACACGATGAACATTAAAAAAGAGTTGTTTAATTAATATTTATAAAACCAAATTAGTATGTACAATTTAATTGGAGCAGGATTAATCGTAATCGGTGGTGGTATCGGTTTAGGTATGATTGGAGGAAAAGCAATGGAAAGTATTGCGCGTCAACCAGAAGCAGCTGGAAAAATTCAGACTGCCATGATCATCATCGGTGCCTTATTAGAAGGTTTAGCATTCGGTGCATTAATCCTAGGGAAATAAGAATTTCCTAAAATCAAAGAAACACGTTTCTGCAACGGTTGGTTGCAGAAACTGTTTTAAATTAAACAAAAGAGAATTTTAGTAATCTATATAGTATGGAAACTTTATTAAACGATTTTTCGGTAGGCTTGTTTTTTATGCAAGCTCTTATCTTATTAATAATTATTTTATTGATGAGAAAATTTGCTTGGAAGCCTATTTTGGATGCTTTGCAATCAAGAGAAGATGGAATTCAGGAAGCATTAGATGCTGCTGATAGTGCAAAATTAGAAATGCAGAATCTTAATGCATCTAACGAAAAATTACTTCAGGAGGCGCGTTTGGAAAGAGATTCCATGTTAAAAGAAGCTCGTGAAATGAAGGACCAAATGATTACAGCAGCAAAAGATGAAGCGCAAGTACAAGCAAATTCAATGATTGAGCAAGCTAAAGATGCTATAGAAAATGAAAAGAAATCGGCTATTGCAGAATTGAAAACGCAAGTGGCTTCTTTATCTATTGAAATCGCTGAAAAAGTAGTACGTCAGGAATTAGCTAATAAAGACAAACAAATGGAATTGGTTGAGTCTATGTTAGGTGAAGCAACTTTGAGTAATTAATTATTAAACGAAGTCCTTACCAAGCCTGTGTGTAGCGCAGTTAATGAAGAGAGGATTTAGGATAGGAAAACATGGCAGGAACAAGAGCAGCAATACGTTATGCAAAAGCAGTATTAAGTTTAGCAACCGAAAAACAGGTTACCGAAGCTATTAATACCGATATGGTTTTAATTTCAAAAACCCTTAAGGATAATCAAAATTTGGATGATTCTCTTAAAAATGCAGTAGTAAAATCGGAGACTAAAAAAGCCATATTATTACAAGTTTTTCCAGATGTTAATCCAATGACAATGGAGCTTTTTAAGGTTTTAGATGCTAATAAGCGTCTTTACCTAGTGGATGCTATAGCAGATAAATATTCAGAGTTATTTGATATTCAAAATGGTAAAGAGTCTGCAACGGTAACAACGGCTGTGGCAATGACCGAAGAGGTGGAAATAAAAGTATTGGCTAAAATTAAAGAGTTAACCAATAAGGAAGTAACAGTTAAAAATATAGTGGATGAAAGCATTTTAGGTGGTTTCATTTTACGCGTTGGAGACGTTCAATACAATGCAAGCATTTCCAATAAATTAAACAAATTAAAAAGAGAATTTACAATAAATTAAATATACAGTTTCGGTACTTATATCTTAATACTGAAGACTTAATACTTTATTAAAATGGCAGAAGTAAAACCAGCTGAAATATCAGCAATCTTAAAAGCACAACTTTCGAATTTTGAAGCAGGTGCTTCATTGGACGAAGTAGGAACAGTATTAACTGTTGGTGATGGTATTGTACGTGCTTACGGACTTTCAAATGCACAATATGGAGAATTAGTAGAATTTGACGGTGGATTAGAAGGTATTGTACTGAATCTTGAAGAAGATAACGTAGGTATTGTATTACTTGGACCTTCAATTGGTGTACGTGAAGGCTCAATAGTTAAGCGTACTGGCCGTATTGCATCTATTAATGTAGGTGAAGGTATTGTTGGTCGTGTGGTGGATACATTAGGAACGCCTATTGATGGTAAAGGCCCAATTGCTGGTACAACTTATGAAATGCCTTTGGAGCGTAAAGCACCAGGTGTTATTTATCGTGAGCCTGTAACAGAACCTTTACAAACAGGTATTAAAGCTATTGATGCAATGATTCCTGTTGGTCGCGGTCAACGTGAGTTGGTTATTGGTGACCGTCAAACTGGTAAAACTACGGTTTGTATTGATGCTATTTTAAATCAAAAAGAATTTTACGATGCAGGAAATCCTGTATATTGTATATATGTTGCTATCGGACAAAAAGCGTCTACAGTAGCTTTAATCGCAAAAACATTAGAGGAAAAAGGAGCTTTAGCCTATACAACTATTGTTGCAGCTAATGCATCTGATCCTGCTCCAATGCAAGTTTATGCGCCTTTCGCAGGAGCTGCAATTGGTGAGTACTTTAGAGATACAGGTCGTCCAGCATTAATTGTTTTTGATGATTTATCTAAACAAGCTGTTGCATACCGTGAAGTATCCTTATTGTTACGTCGTCCACCAGGACGTGAGGCGTATCCAGGTGACGTTTTCTACTTACACTCTCGTTTATTAGAGCGTTCTGCAAAGATTATAAACAATGATGATATTGCTAGAGAAATGAACGATTTACCAGACGTTTTAAAGCCAATGGTAAAAGGTGGTGGTTCTTTAACGGCATTGCCAATTATTGAAACACAGGCAGGTGACGTTTCAGCATATATTCCAACAAACGTTATTTCTATTACAGATGGTCAGATTTTCTTGGATGGTGATTTATTTAACTCTGGTGTTCGTCCAGCAATTAACGTAGGTATTTCTGTATCTCGTGTTGGTGGTAACGCCCAAATTAAATCCATGAAAAAAGTGGCTGGTACTTTAAAATTAGATCAAGCACAATACCGTGAATTAGAAGCTTTCGCGAAATTTGGATCTGATTTAGATGCGGTTACTTTAAATGTAATTAACAAAGGAAAACGTAACGTTGAAATTTTAAAACAAGCACAAAATGATCCTTTTACAGTTGAAGATCAAGTAGCAATTATCTACGCTGGATCTAAAAACTTATTAAGAGATGTGCCAGTTGAAAAAGTAAAAGAATTTGAACGTGATTACCTAGAATTCTTAAAAGCGAAACATAGTGATGTGTTAGCCTCTTTAAAAGCAGGAAAATTAACTGATGAAGTTACAGATACCTTAATATTGGTAGCTAAAGATTTATCAGCTAAATATAGAAAGTAAACTCTCTAAAACTTCCTAATGGGAGAAAACAGAGAAAGAATTAAATATTTGAACGAATCAATCCCGCTCCTTTGGAGAGGTTAGGAGAGGAAAATATGGCAAACTTAAAAGAAATACGTAACAGAATAACATCCGTATCCTCAACGATGCAAATTACCAGTGCCATGAAAATGGTATCGGCTGCAAAGTTAAAGAAGGCACAAGATGCTATTACAGCTATGCGTCCTTATGCAGATAAGTTAACCGAGCTATTACAAAATCTAAGCGCAACTTTAGACGCTGAAACTGGAAGTAAATTTTCAGAACAGCGCGAAGTGAACAAAGTTCTTATTGTAGCTATCACCTCAAATAGAGGTTTGTGTGGTGCTTTTAATTCAAATATTATTAAGGCCGTTAACAGAATTTCTACTGAAAGATATGCTGGAAAACAAGTTTCCTATGTAGCCATTGGTAAAAAAGCAAACGATGCATTCAAAAAAACAGGATGCATTATTTCTAATAAAAGTGAAATTTTCGAAGATTTAACCTTCGAAAATGTTGCTGATGTTGCCCAAATGCTAATGGATAAGTTTGTTGCTGGCGAATTTGATAAAATCGAAATCGTTTATAACAAATTTAAAAACGCAGCTACTCAAGAAATTATGGTCGAGCAGTTTCTACCAATTGTTCCAATTGAAAAGGATGAAAATGTAACATTAGATTATATTTTTGAACCTTCAAAAATTGAAATCATTGAGCAACTAATACCAAAATCTTTAAAAACACAATTATATAAAGGTATTAGAGATTCCTTCGCTTCAGAACATGGCGCACGTATGACAGCTATGCACAAAGCAACGGACAACGCAACCGAGTTACGCGATCAATTAAAATTAACTTATAACAAAGCACGTCAAGCATCTATTACTAACGAAATCTTGGAAATTGTTGGTGGAGCGGAAGCTTTAAACAATTAGACGTAGCGATAGCGAAGTCAAATGTTAAACAGAGCGGAAGCTTTAAACAATTAGACGTAGCGATAGCGAAGTCAAATGTTAAACAGAGCCGAAGCTTTAAATAATTAGACGCTGCGATAGCGGAGTCAAATGTTAAACAGAGCAGAAGCGCTTAATAATTAAGAATTTTTTTAGAACGTAATTTTTATAAATTCTATATCAGACCTTTCAAGTTCAAAACCTGAAAGGTCTTTTTATTTCTAATAAAGACTAGAAAGATATTGTCAAATTAAAAACATTAACCAAAGACTTTCATAGGTGTTGGTAATTCAATACATTTAGAGCTACACATTTACTTAATTTTGGGCGGACTCAAAGCACTTTTTAAACAAACTTTTATTTACGGATTAGCGACGGTTTTACCCCGTATGTTAAGTTTTATTTTGGTACCACTATACACAACGGAAGGTGTATTATCATCTGTAGCAGAATATGGCAAAATCTCGGTAATTTTCTCATACTTTGTGCTGTTTAATGTTGTTTTAGCCTATGGTATGGAAACGGCATTCTTTCGCTTTTTTAATAAGGATGAAAATCAAGATTCGGTTATTGGTACATCAGCCATATCACTAATTATATCATCCTTTGGCTTTTTCATTCTGGCTTTGTTATTTCAAAATCAGATTGCGGCATTTATAGATATTGATGTTAAATACATCAAACTGGTTATATGGATTCTACTACTGGACGCCTTGGCAATTATACCATTTGCTTGGTTTCGCGCTACCCAGCGCCCAATGCGGTATGCCATTATAAAAATATTAAACGTCGCTATTAATTTGGGTCTCAATATTTTCTTTTTATTATACTTGGCCGATTTAGCAGAGCAGAAAACACTTTTTGAAAGCATCTATTTACCAAATTTTGAAATCAGCTACATATTTATAGCAAACCTAATTGCAAGTGGTGTTACGCTAGCATTTATGGTGTCTTTCTACACTAAAATCACCTATAGTTTCAATACTGCCTTATGGAAAAAAATGATGCGTTATGCCATTCCCGTTTTAGTTGCAGGTGTTGCGTTCTCGGTGAATGAAACTTTTGACCGTATTTTATTAGATCGCTTGTTACCCAACGATATTGCCGATACCGAAATTGGTATGTATTCCGCTTGTTATAAAATTGCGCTGTTTATGACGCTTTTTGCAACCGCGTATCGTTTAGGTATTGAACCCTTCTTTTTTAGTCATGCGAAAACCGAGAACCCGCAAAAAAATTACGCACGTATTTTAGAGTTCTTTGTCGCATCGGGATCGATTATTTTACTGTCTGTGGTCGTTTTTGCAGATGTGTTGAAACCTTATATTGTAAGAAGTGAGGATTACTGGGAAGCCATGTGGATTGTTCCTATTATTTTAATTGCGAATTTCTGTTTAGGTATTTATCACAACCTATCCGTTTGGTACAAAATTACGGACAGGACTAAATTTGGTGCTTATATATCCATAATCGGCGCTTTAATAACTTTAGCGATAAACATACTATTTATTAAAACGTACAGTTATAAAGCATCGGCTATTGCCACTTTAATTGCGTACACCATCATGATGTTGCTATCGTATTATTATGGCCGTAAATATTACCCAATTCCTTATAATTTAAAGAAAATTGGTGTTTACATGATACTTTCCATTGGACTTTCTGTAATATCGTTTTACTATTTTAGAGGTAACTTTGCCATCGGAATCCCAATGTTAATTGTATTTTTGGGCATCGTATATATGTGGGAGCACAAACAAATTAGACAATTATTAAAATCATAATATGACTATTAAAATCATCAATAAATCCAATCATGCCTTGCCTCACTATGAAACTATGGCGTCCGCAGGTATGGATTTACGGGCGAATATTTCAGAATCACGAATTTTAAAACCATTGGAGCGCAGCATTGTGGGAACTGGATTATTTATTGAACTTCCTATCGGTTTTGAAGCCCAAGTAAGACCACGAAGCGGATTAGCAGCTAAAAATGGGATTACCGTTTTAAATGCTCCTGGTACCATTGATGCCGATTATCGTGGTGAAATTGGCGTGATTCTAGTTAACCTATCCAATGAAGATTTTACCATTCAAAACGGGGAACGCATTGCCCAATTAGTTATCGCAAAGCATGAACGTGCGGAATGGCAAGTAGAAGAAAGTCTATCTGAAACGGATAGAGGTGAAGGTGGTTTTGGGAGTACGGGTCTAAAATAGTCCCACCCCAACCCTCCCATCGGGAGGGAGCTTAAACCTGCACAAACATTAAAGTTTTCGCAATTATGCGATAAAGAAATAAAAATATATTTTTAATTATAACAAAAATTCCCTCTCTTTTGGAGAGGGTTAGGGAGAGGAATGAAAATAATCGTACCAATGGCAGGAAGAGGTTCTCGCCTTCGTCCACATAGTTTAACCGTGCCAAAACCATTAATTCCTGTTGCGGGTCAACCCATCGTTCACCGTTTGGTTAAAGACATTGTTAAAGTTCTAGACCAACCGGTTGAAGAAATTGCTTTCGTTCTAGGCGATGCTGCTTGGTTTGGTGATGATGTAGTAAGCAGTTTAAAAGCTTTAGCCGAGTCTTTAGGTGCTAAAGCATCTATTTATCGCCAAGATGAACCTTTAGGAACTGGGCATGCTATAATGTGCGCCAAAGATTCTTTATCGGGTCCAACTGTTATTGCTTATGCGGATACTTTAATTCGTGCCGATTTCAAACTAGATCAAGAAGCCGATTCTGTTATTTGGGTAAAAAAGGTAGATAAACCGGAAGCTTTTGGTGTAGTAAAATTAAATGACTCTAATGAAATTATAGAGTTGGTTGAAAAACCAAAATTCTTTGTTAGTGATTTAGCCGTTATTGGTATATACTACTTTAAAGAAGTGAGCGTTTTAAAAGAGGCTTTGCAACATGTATTGGATCATAATATTGTTAATGGCGGCGAATACCAAATTAACGATGGTATTAAACGCATGATGGCAGCTGGTAAGGTTTTTAAAACGGGTCAAGTGGATGAGTGGATGGATTGCGGAAATAAAGCCGTAACAGTAGAAACAAATGCGCGGATGTTGGGATTTTTAGATGCAGATGGGGAGAAGCTTATTGCAGACGACTTGAAAATTGATAATTCTAAAATTATTCAACCATGTTTTATTGGCAAGAATGTTGTTCTTAAAGATGCTATAATAGGTCCCAATGTATCCATTGGTGATGGTTGTATTATAGAATCATCAACCGTTAAAAATAGCTTAATTCAGAACCACACCACTATAAAAAATGCTAATTTAGACGAGGCTATGATTGGCAATCACGTGACTTATAATGGTGAATTTACCAAAGTAAGTATCGGAGATTATTCGGTTTTAGAATAAGTAAAATACGTTCATTCAGCCTATTTAATCTTGAAAATGAAAAAAAAAATCTATTTAGTGCTATTGCTCTTCGGAATGTTAACTATTTCGCAGACAAGCTATGCGCAAATAGATTATAACAAAATCAATCAAGATGATTTAGGGGATTTTGAAGATTTGCAACAAGATTATTTCTTTGAAGCTCTTAAACAAAAGGGTATTGAAAATTATGATCGTGCGGCTGCAGCGCTTCTTAAGTGCATAGAATTAGATAAATCCAAATCGGTTTACTATTTTGAATTAGGTAAAAACTATAATAAGCTTAAAAATTTCGGTGCTGCTGAAGATGCGCTTAAACAAGCCGTTAAAATGGAGCCAGAAAATGAGTGGTATTTAGATGAATTGTATGACATTTATGCCCAGCAGGACGATTTTCCTAAAGCCATTAAAGTCTTAAAGCAGTTGGTGCAATACCATCCCGATTACAAGGAGGATTTGGCAACCTTGTATGTTAAAACCAAAGATTATAAAAATGCTTTAAAGGTTTTAGATGAAATGGATACTGAATTAGGTATTTCCATGACGCGAGATCTTATTCGAAATCAAATTTATGACATTACAGGTCAGAAGAAAGAGCAAATAGAAAATTTGGAAGAACGTGTGGAAGACAATCCCGATCAGGAAACCAATTATTTAGCACTTATTTATCGTTACAGTGAAAATAACGAGAAAGATAAAGCTTTTGAAACGGCTAAAAAATTATTGGAAATCAAGCCGAATTCACAATTAGTACATTTAGCACTTTACAAATTTTATATAGAAGATAACAAGGCCGAACAAGCCATTGCATCGATGAAATTAGTTATTGAAAGTCCGCAAATTAAACCGGCGGCTAAAATTATGGTCCTTTCAGATTTTGTTCACTTTGTTTCAAAAAACCCCGAATATGAATCTGATTTAATAGAAGCTACAACCCTTGTTACAGATGATAAAACGGGAAAATCGGCATTAGAAGTTGCGCAGTATTACCTTAAAAAGGGCGAAAAGGATAAAGCCTTGTCTTATTATGAAGATGCCTTAAAAAAGGATTCTGATAATTTTGGCCTCATTAGAAATATTCTTTTACTACACATAGACTTAAAAAATTACGATAAAGCTCAAATTATGAGCGCTTCAGCATTGAATAGATATCCATCTCAACCTATATTTTATCTCTTAAATGGCGTGGCTTTAAATGAACTTAATAAATCTAAAGATGCTGTTGATACTTTGGAAATTGGTTTAGATTATATAATTGACGACACTAAAATGCAAGCTGATTTTTACAAACAATTAAGCATAGCATACACAAATTTAAACAATACAACTAAGGCTAAAACGTTTTTATACAAAGCCCAACAACTTGAGTCCTCGAATTGATGAATAGAAATATAAATATGTCCTGGCTCCTTTCCATGGTTCTTTTAATGGTAATGGGCTGTAAGTCTACAGCAACTTTAACCTCTGGCGAAGCGGATTTAACGCTGTCCAAAAAAGAGGTATTAAAGGCACATCATAAATTTACACCCGTTTTTAAAACCTTGCAGGCCAAAGTACGCGTGGTGTATAGCGAAGGCGAGAAATCGCAAACACATACGGTTTCGTTGCGTATGGAAAAGGATAAGGTTATTTGGATAAATTCTGCCTTAAACTTAATTCGTGTCATGATTACACCAGAAAAAGTTCAATTTTATAACAAATTAGACAATACCTATTTTGATGGTGATTTCAGTTATTTAAGTGATTTGCTAGGTACGGAATTAGATTACACTAAAGTTCAGAATTTATTATTGGGAAATGCTATTTTCGAAATCGATAAAAACCATTACAACATGACCGTTTTTGAAGAAGCTTACTTGTTTCAACCTAAAGAACAATTGCCGCTTTTTGAACTTTTTTATATTATTAATCCGGCCCATTTCAAATTAAATTCACAGCAATTACAGCAAGTAACGGAAGCTAGATTCTTACATGTTGATTATTTAAAATATCAAATTATAGAGAAACAAAGTTTACCAGAACAATTAAAAATAATAGCTTTGGAAGCCGATAGCGAAACGATTATTGAAATAGAGTTAAAATCTATTAGTTTGAATGAATCTTTACGTTTTCCGTTTAAAATTCCTTCGGGATTTGATGCAATTGATTTAAAATAATCATGATAAAACCAACGCAAACATATTTATTACTTTTTGGCTTTCTGCTAATATCAGCTTTGGGCTTTTCTCAAAGTAAAAAACAACAGGAATTAGAGGAGCGCAGACAAGCTTTACGTACTGAAATCAGGCAAATTAACGATTTGCTTTTTAAGGGTAAAACCGAGCAGAAATCGCAAATAACCTTGATAGAAGATATGAATTATCGGGTAAATGTGCGTAAAAATTTGATTCAAGTTACCAATCAGCAAGCCAATTTATTAACGCGTGAAATAAACGATAATCAAAATAAAATTACTGAATTACGTGATGAACTGGAAACGCTAAAAGCTAGCTACGCCAAGATGATTGAAACTTCATACAAGAGTAAAAGTGAGCAAAGTCGCGTGATGTTTTTACTTTCATCTACCAATTTTAAACAAGCCTATAAACGGATTCAATATTTGAATCAATATGCGAATTATCAGAAGGAACAAGGCGAATCTATTAAATCTAAAACAACCGAACTCCAAGAAACAAATACGGATTTAGTAAGGCAAAAAGGCGATAAGCAAAAGCTGATTGATGAAAACCGTGTGGCACAACGCGAACTAGAAAAGGAGCTGGTGCAACATCGGGAAATGATGGCGTCTATCAATAAGAATTTAAGTAATTATACCTCTCAAATACAGAAGAAGCAAAACGAAGCAGAAAAAATTGATCAAGAAATTGAAAAAATTATTCGTGAAGCTATTGCGGCATCCAATAAAAAAGCCGGTAAAACAACCACGGCATCTAGTGGGTTTGCCTTAACGCCGGAAGCCGCTGCCTTGGCTAAAGATTTTGTTTCCAATAAAGGAAAGTTATTATGGCCTGTAGAAAAAGGGGTGGTTAAAGTCCGTTTTGGAAAACAACCGCATCCGGTAGTGAAATCTGTTACCATTCAAAGTAATGGTGTGCGAATTGCCACAGAGAAAAATGCTCAAGTTCGTGCTATTTTTAATGGTGAAGTTTTACGAATTATTTCATCTAAAAACGGAAATCCAACGGTTTTAATTCAGCATGGTAACTATATTTCAGCCTATTCAAACATGGCTAAAATATATGTAAACAAAGGTGATAAAGTAAGCACCAAGCAAGCTATTGGTGAAGTTTTTACCAATCCAGCAAATGGTGAAACCATACTAAACTTCAGTATTTTTAAAGAAACGAAAACCGTGAATCCAGCGGAATGGATTTATAGGATGTAAAATTCCTGCGAAGGCAGGAATCTATTTATTTTCGATAAATTATAATTGGTCTTAATCAAAATGGTTTATAAAATAATAATGCATAAAAGGCAGTATATTAAGATTAGTAATTTCCTACTAATCTTTTTTATAGTAGTGTTTTCGTGTAATGCACAAGAAAGTTCACTTGAAAAAAATCTTTTAAAAACGTATTTAACTGAATACAAAAAAGAGAACAAAATCGACACCATATTTTTAGATAGTAATAATTCAAACAAAGAATTAGTTGAAAGAACGGAAAGGATTTCATTGAGAGATTCAAGTAAAATTGATGATTCTATTCTTAAATTATTAACGTCACAAAAAGAAATATCTAATTTCAGAAGTCAAATCAGTATTGGTGATTGGTCTCATAATTTAAAATTACCAAAAGTTGTCTTATGTGATTCAGTTTATATAGATAGACTGCATGTTTCTAAACCAATTTATACAATTAATAAAAAGTATGCTTTAATTTATAACTACAAGATTAATAAATCAAACGTCGTATTCTATTTACCTATAGATGTGTATTCTTTTAAAAATGATAACTGGGAGAAAGTATTTACTATAAAAGACAATGGTTTTTGAAAATTATTAAAAGAAACTTAAAATCTGATTATCTTAACCTAGATTCTTCACGTTTCAAAAATTAAAATTCATTTTTTAAATCCTTATAAATCTATGTTTATTGCCGCAAATCATAATATGAAAAACAGCCTCTTTATTCTCTTCATTTTTGCCCTAATAACATCCTGTAGTTATGGAGTAGATTTCGAAATTCAAAATAATACAAATACCCAAATTGATTCCTTAACTATTACAAACGGCTTTAATACTGTAAAAATATTTGATTTGAAGCCTCAAGAGATCTACAAAACGTTTCTAGATTTTAAAGAATATAATCCGAAGCAGGATGGCTCATTTGGTGTTCACGTGTATTCAGAAAATTCGGTACGAGCTGAATTATTTGGTTATTATTCAAACGGAATACCCTTGACTAAATCATATAAACTAGAAATTAAAAAAGACACTATTCTAGTTAAAAGTGTTGATTAATCTATAAGTTAAAAACAAAAAATAGCCTGAATGAAACATTCAGGCTATTTTTTTATAATCAATATTATAAGTTATAATGGCTTATTGAAACAACGCCTTCAATTCGGTTGCTTCATTTGGTTTCATTTTGCCAGCCAAAACCAAACTCAATTGTTTACGTCTTAAAGCTGCTACAAAACGCTCTTTTTCTAATTTGGTTTCTGGTGTAATTTCAGGAACTTGAATAGGTCTTCCTGTTTCATCAACAGCCACAAAGGTGTAAATAGCTTCATTTGCTTTATCGCGTAAACCAGATTCACGATCTTCAATCCAAACATCAATAAACACTTCCATAGAGGTTTTAAACGCACGTGACACTTTAGCTTCAACAGTTACAACACTTCCTAAAGGAATTGAACGGTTAAAAGCTACATGGTTTACAGAAGCGGTAACTACAATACGACGACTATGACGTCTAGCAGCGATACTAGCTGCACGATCCATACGCGCCAATAGTTCACCTCCAAATAAGTTGTTTAACGGGTTGGTTTCACTTGGCAGTACCAAGTCAGTCATTATGGTTTTAGATTGCTCTGGTGTTTTTGGTGTCATCTTGCCATTTTTTAAATGCGCTGCAAAGGTAAGATGAAAAAGTGGAATTATGGTTTGGGGAATGATACTTCTCGATACAATCTTTCGTGCCTCGAAATCATTCGAAGTGACGCAGGATTTAATTTGAACTATCACGTCAGTTCCAGTCTTTATTTTAGCGGCTTCTCGATACATCACAATAAAAAAGTCGTGAAACTCGAAGTGACGGATAATTTTATTGTAATTGGTTTAGCAGTCCACGTCAGTTCGAGTGTTCATTTAAGCGAAAGCGAAAATGAAAGTATCGAGAACGACAACTAAATGAGAACAAAAACTACTCTTCCAATTGCTTTACCAATAACCAAGCATCGTTATTGTGATCTTTTTTAACGGCTCTTAAAGCGTTAAGAGCGTCTATGCGGTTTTCAAAACTGGCATAAACCACTTCATGTAAACCATATTTATTCGTGCCGATTTTTCGTGCAGAATAACCCAAGTCTTTCAGTTGATCCACTTTTTTATCGCTGTTTTCCTCTAAACGGAAAGCTCCAGCAATAATATGATAATTCCCATGCTGTTTTTTAACGTTCAACGTTACGGCAGGCAATGGATTATTAATAACAAAGGTTGCTTCTTGAATTTTAGTTTCAAGTTGCGTATTGGCTTCTTCTTGCGCTAATTGATTATGCGTTTCAATTTGATTCACATAATAATTTGAAGCAGCAAAACCACCAATAGTTAAAGCAATTAATCCAACAGCTGCATATTTTAAATAGCCGAGAGATTGACGTCTTTCTGGCGTAACGCTAATAGGAACAACTTTCTCAATGGCTTCTACCGTTTTTTTATGCGTTTCACGTGTAACTTCTGGCGTCGTGAATTGTGACAAACCAAAGGCATCCGTTAAATAGTTATAACTATAAGACGGTTCAAATAACATATTACCTTCATTATTTAAAGACAAACTACCAATGTTTTCAAAAGCAATGGTTTCGCCTTCAACTAAATAGGATTTTAAGTATTTAACGCGTTTTTTAATTTTTTTAGAAGCCTCTTCGTAAGGAATTTTCTCAACATCAGCAATATAACGTGCTAACAAGCCGTCATTTTCTTGAATTTGCTCATTAAAAGACAATACCTTTTTTGGTGGATAAAAGGCATGTGTTGTTTCATGTATCGTTGCCGACACACGACGTGTTAAAAACGAGCCAAATTCAGGCACTGTCACACATTCGTAACGGTAGAGTAAATCGCTTATGTAAGGTTCTAATTGCATAAAAACAAAGTTAGGAATTTTTGCATACCAACAAAAAATCTTGCTAACAATTTATTAACATCTGAAAATTTCTTTACTTGTATACTCAAAATCAAAACAGTACCATGACCGATAATCGCTTATTACATATTTTGGCGCTTCAGCATGTGCCGTTTATTGGAGATATTTCTGCCAAGAAACTCATTAATCATTGCGGTTCTGTAGAAGCAATTTTTAAAGAGAAAAAACACCATTTACTTCAAATTGATGGAATTGGCACGAATGTGATTCGCGATTTATATAATAAAGAACATTTTAAAGCAGCAGAAGCTGAAATGCAGTTTATTTCTGAAAATAACATTACCTGCATATATTTTATGGATGAAAAGTATCCTCAGCGTCTAAAACATTGCATTGATAGTCCAATTTTATTATTTCAAGCAGGTAATATAAATTTAGAGAACGAACGTATCATCAGTATTGTAGGAACGCGAAATATTACAACATCGGGTGTCGATTTTTGTAATAAGCTGATTGAAGAATTGGCGCCATTTAATCCCATTATTGTATCGGGTTTTGCTTATGGAACAGATATTACCGCTCAAAAAGCCGCAATAAAACACGGTTTACAAACTATAGGTTGTTTAGCTCATGGTTTAAATCAGATTTATCCAAAAACGCATAAAAAGTATATGGTAGATGTGGAAAAAAACGGCGGATTCCTCACCGATTTCTGGAGTTCAGATCCGTTTGATAGAAATAATTTTTTAAAACGAAATCGGGTAATTGCCGGTGTTAGTGAAGCAACCATAGTTATTGAATCTGCTGAAAAGGGTGGAAGTTTAGTGACTGCTGATATTGCGAACTCTTATAATCGGGATGTGTTTTCGGTTCCAGGACGTACAACGGATAGTCAAAGTGTGGGTTGTAATAATTTAATTAAATTTCAGAAAGCTCATTTATTATCTAACCCATTGGATATTCCGTACATGTTGAATTGGGAATTGGAAACTAAACAAAAACCAAGTATCCAAAAACAATTATTTATAGAATTGGAACCGGACGAACAGATTATTTATAATTACCTAAAAACAAAATCTAAAGAAGAATTAGATAGTATTGCCATTGATTGTAAATTGCCGACTTATAAAGTAGCTGGTTTACTACTGAATATGGAACTAAAAGGGGTGATTAGACCGTTGCCCGGGAAATTATTTGAGATTATATAAAAAACTAAAAATTTATGACTTTACAACTCGAATCATATTTAGGAAACCCAATTGAATCATTATCTCCATTGGTTACTGAATTCGAGAAAATTACAAAAACATTTAAATTATGTTCTGAACAAGATTTCGCTGGCATGAAATACAATGAAATCTTGGTATGCCTTAAAGATGATAAGAGGATAGAATCCATTTTTGTTAATTTCCCTTTTATTATAACGGCTTTTGAATATACTAATATAATTTCTAATTATGGGTCTCCTGATAATTGCATTGTAAAAGATAAACTTGAAACCGTAAGTAAATCAGATAGTTTTAATCAATCTTTAGTCAAACGAAACTACTCAACCAAGGAAGTTGAATTTAAAGATAAACCGCTTTGCATGCTATGGAACAAAAATGATTACACCCTGAAAATCATGTTTTATTACGAACAAAACGGCATGCAATTAATATTTAGTAGCAAGTATTAGTTAATACCCAACCTTCCCACGAACCCGCGCAATAACCGTATCAGCAACCTTTCCTGCTTTTTCAGCACCAATTTTTAAGGCGGCATCGATTTCGTGGAGATTATTCATATAGTGGTTATAACGTTCACGTGGTTCAGCAAATTTGTCTACAATAAGTTCAAACAAGGCCTGCTTGGCATGACCGTATCCATAATTGCCTGCTTCGTAATTGGTTTTCATGGTTTCTATTTCGCTTTCAGATGCTAATAAATTAAATAAAGCAAAACAGTTACAAGTAGCCCAATCTTTAGCATCTTCCATGGCCGTACTATCCGTTTGAATAGACATTACTTGTTTGCGAAGTTTTTTATCATCTAAAAATATGTTGATATAATTCCCACGACTTTTGCTCATTTTTTCACCATCAGTTCCAGGAATTAATAGCTCATTATCGGCAATTTTTCCTTGTGGTAATACAAAGGTTTCGCCCATTTGCGCATGAAATCGTGCGGCTACATCACGGGTCATTTCAATATGTTGTAATTGGTCTTTTCCAACCGGAATAATTTCGGCATCATAAGCCAAAATATCGGCAGCCATAAGCATTGGGTAGGTAAACAGTCCGGCATTTACATCCTCTAAACGGCCTGCTTTATCTTTAAACCCATGCGCTAATGTTAAGCGCTGGTAGGGAAAAAAACAGCTTAAATACCAAGACAATTCCGTAACTTGTGGCACATCACTTTGTCTATAAAACACCGTTTTTTCAATATCTAATCCAAAAGCCAACCAAGTCGCCGCCGTGGAATAGGTATTGTGCTTTAATAATTCCGCGTCTTTAATTTGTGTCAGCGTGTGTAAATTGGCAATAAATAGAAACGAATCGTTTTCTGGTTTATTAGCCATGGTTACAGCCGGTAAAATTGCGCCTAAAATATTTCCTAAATGTGGTGTTCCTGTGCTTTGTATGCCTGTAAGTATTCTTGCCATATTAATTTC
Source organism: Bizionia myxarmorum (assembly GCF_008086205.1). Lineage (GTDB taxonomy): Bacteria > Bacteroidota > Bacteroidia > Flavobacteriales > Flavobacteriaceae > Algorimicrobium > Algorimicrobium myxarmorum. The sequence goes on from NZ_VSKK01000001.1 coordinate 713,667, forward strand.
CTGCGAAAGCAGGAATCTCGTTTTAAGTTCAAACTTATTGTAATTCACCAAAGGTAATTTTTTTAGTACAAAAGCTCAATTTATTTAAGTAGTTTTGGCCTCCATGACAATTATTAAACATGCTTTCTGGATATTATATCGCATTTGGTTCTACGTGCTCGTTGCAGTGCCTATAATTATTATGTTGCCATTGCTAGTTATATCTATTCTTAAAGAATCTTGGTATCCTTATTTTTATAGATTGGCGCGCATTTGGGCGCGGGTTATTTTAATTGGAATGGGTTTCAACACCCAAATTACTTTAGCCGAAAAATTAGAGCGAAAAGCCAGCTATATGTTTATTGGCAATCACACATCCATGGCTGATATTATGCTGATGTTAGTGGTTTCCAAAAATCCTTTTGTATTTGTTGGCAAAAAGGAATTGGGTAAAATTCCCTTATTCGGATTCTTTTACAAGCGAACCTGTATTTTAGTAGATAGAAGCTCTGAAAAGAGCCGAAAAGCCGTTTTTTTAAGAGCACAACGCCGTTTAAAACAAGGTTTAAGTATTTGTATATTTCCTGAAGGCGGTGTGCCTGATGAAGCTATAATTTTAGACGATTTTAAAGATGGTGCTTTTAGGTTAGCCATTAATCATCAAATTCCAATAGTGCCCGTTGTATTTTTAGATAATAAAAAACGATTCCCATTTACATTTTTCAGTGGAAGTCCAGGCAGAATGCGGGCTATAGGTTTTAATTTTATTTCTACAGAAGGCCTTCAAGTTTCAGATACCAAAGCCCTTAATAAAGAAACGCGGGACTTAATTTTACAGGCTCTGAAAACTTCTGAAACCAAAAAAGCTACTCTTGGCACAGAATAGCTTTCATGTTCATAATGATCTTTTTAAATTAGTAAAAACATCATTAATCAAACCAACTAACAATTAAAACTTATAACTAAAACCGGTGTAAACCCCTATAATATAAGGTTTAAAGTTTCCGGAGGTATTGTCAAAACCATTTAACTGGTACTTAAACGTAGGCTCTAAATTAAATAGGAATTTATCTGTAAACTTATAATTCATACCAATTCCTAAATTAGTACTGAAACTCACACCATTTACATTATTTGCTTCACCTATATAAGTTTTGTACTCTTCAAATTCCGAATACACGGCATTATCATTTAAAAAGAAGGTACTCATCCCGCCTATAACATTCAAGCCAAAACGGCTATTTACTATTTTATATTCTAATTCTACAGGCACTTCATAATAACTTAAACGCTGACTGATAGCGGCATTATACAGTTTATTATTTATTTGCTGAAAGCCTAAATTATCACCACTAAAGGCGCTTAATGTTTGACTTCCTGGCGCTAGATCTATGTTTCGAAGTGGATTTGGGTTTTCAGGATTGGTGGTAGTTGGTGAATTGTATAAAATAACATTATCTGTATCATAACTTAACTTCAAAGAATTGACACCAGACCGAATAGCTAATTTTTTATTAATAGCATAACTCACATTCACACCATAACTGGTATTGGTTTCGCCACTTTTAGAATTGCTTACAAACTCTTCATCAAGGTGTGAGCCTTTTCCCAACGAATTGTAGTAAACAGGCGCAATTATCGCTTGGACTTGCCACCTATTTACTAGTTTTTCATCTTCTTCCTTTTCAATGGTCTTTTCGGCTTCCGCAATAGCTTCCTCAATTGAAGGTGATTCACTTTTAAGCGAATCACCAACCATCAAGTTTCCCTCTTTTTCTTTTTCATTTTGAGGTATATTGCTTGACTTAGCATTCCAAGCAATGGCATCTTGCGAGCTTTTTTCTTTCAACAAATTGTTTTCCGAATTTGAAACGACTTGCTGATTATCCGTGTTTGTCGTATTCGCGTCCTTGTTATTTTTGTTGTTAGTTGAAGCTACCTTATTATCGTTGTTTTGTTGCGTATCGTTTTTATTATTGTTTTTTGATGCTGCATTTTTTGCAATAGCATCTTGTTCTTTTGTTGAACTTAATTGTTTTTCTTCCGAAGTAGAAACGGCACGCTGCATGTCAGATGCCGTTTTTGAATTCTCCTTCTCGCTGTTGATAGTTAAAGCTACCGTATTATCGTTATTTTGTAGAGTCTTTTCAGAATCGCTTATTTCTGATTTAGATTTATTAGCAACAGCTCCTGTTTCCATTGTTTTGGAAGTTGACACTGCATTTTTATTTACAGCAACTACCGTTTTGTTTTCTGAATCTGTATTTCCTAAACCTTCTGATGTTTTTACCGCTACTTTTTCTGTGGAAATAGTATAGGCATTATTTTTTTTCTTATTTCCAACTGCTTTTCTATTTTCAGAATTGGATTTACCAGAAACGTAGTTTGTTTTCTGACTAGCAACCTTATTAGTATTATTGGCGTTTACAACTGATTTATTTGAGATAACCGCTGCATTATTTTCGGCATCTTTATTAGTGTTTGAACTTTCACTGTTTACATTTTCCGTATTAGCAACCGCTTCGTTTTCTAAATTTGATAACTTATCGGCATCCGATTTATTCAGAGTTGAATCATTGGTTTCTAAACTGATTTTATTTGCGTTGTCGTCATAATAATTCTCCAAACTATCAGGATTTAAAAGGCCTGAACCCGATCGTGTTTGGGTATCTACAGTTCGCTCTTCCGGTGAAATTGAATTATCAGAACCTGTAAAAACAATTGAACCTATCGTTATTAACAATGCCAAACCAGCGGCAATGCTAGCCAAACGCATCCAAACTGGAAAACCCGCTTTAGGAGTTTCTGTTTCCAATGCCATCTGCTTTTGAATTTTCGACCACAATTCAGGATTGGGCTTCGCCTCAAAGTCCTTAAAGGATTCTTGAAAAATTCTATCGATGTGTTTTTTACTACTCATTATAATGACTGCGCGTTAAAACTCGCTTTATATGCTTCAATTTTATCTTTTAATATTTTTCGTGCTCTTGCCAAATTCGATTTTGATGTACCATCAGAAATACTTAACATTTCGGCTATTTCTTTATGAGAATAGCCATCCATAACATACATGTTAAATACCAATCTATATCTGTCCGGTAGTTCTTGAATAATTTTCAATAGAAATTCAAGTGATATATCTTCATCATCAATTTCTATGGCTTCATCTTCAATGAAATCTTCATTTATAATTTCAAAAACGCCTTGTCCTCTGTAACACTGCAACGCTGTATTAATGGCAATTCTCTTTAACCAACCCTCAAAAGAACCTTTATTATTAAACTGACCTATTTTTTTAAAAATAGTCATAAATGTGTCCTGCAGATTATCTTCCGCTTCGACGTAATTTCTAGAATACTTTAAACAAACCGAAAATAATTTACTCGAAAAGAGCTGATATAATTCGCTTTGTGCTTGAGTATCATGATTACTACATTTTTGTATGAGTTGATTTAAACTCACATGAAACACATTTAGTTAAAAGTTAATTAATCAACGACTGGAACTTCAAAAATGAGATATTCATCCTCTCCAGCATCGTTGCTGCCATGCCAAAATTTAAATACATACGTATTTTTATCCCTAGCTGGTTTGAATGTAAATGATTTTTCTACAATTTCATTCGTTGTTGCACAGCCATTACTTCCTGTAAAAACCGTATTCATAACGGCTATCATGTATCCATCAGGTTCAATATTAGAATAAATGTCTTTGAAAATATGACATTCCGTTGGCCTAATGTAGGTTAGGAAAATTTCATATTCTTGACCAAAAACAAATTCATCTGGTACAATAGTACTTTCTACTGGTAACATAACAACAGAACTTGACTGCACTTCATCATCACTAACGCTACAGGCTAATGATAAAAGGGCAAACAGGCAAATAAATAATTTTTTCATAATTTGAGGCAAACCTTAAATACTGTGTTTCACTCTGTAGATGCACTAAAAGCCAAAAGGTTGCGTCGAGATAAAAAAAAATCCCAAATAGATTGGGATTTTTTTTAGTTTAAGCTGATTTAATGAGCTCTTTTATTTTAACTTCCAGCTCGTCCATGAGTTCTGGATTGTCCTTTATAAGTGCTTTAACGGCGTCACGACCTTGTCCTAATTTGGTGTCGCCATAACTAAACCAAGATCCCGCTTTTTTAATGACTTCATACTCTACAGCGATATCTAATATTTCACCTACTTTGGAAATACCTTCGCCATACATAATATCAAATTCGGCTAATCTAAAAGGTGGAGCCACTTTGTTTTTTACAACTTTAACACGTGTTTTATTTCCTTGAACATTGCCATCCGTATCTTTTATTTGTGTAGATCTTCTAATATCTAAACGTACCGAAGCGTAGAATTTTAATGCATTACCACCAGTAGTGGTTTCAGGGTTTCCAAACATAACCCCAATTTTTTCACGTAATTGGTTAATGAAAATTACCGTACAATTGGTTTTACTAATAGAGGCCGTAAGTTTACGTAAAGCTTGAGACATTAAACGGGCATGTAATCCCATTTTAGAATCGCCCATTTCACCTTCAATCTCTGCTTTTGGTGTTAAAGCTGCAACCGAGTCAATAACAACAATATCAATAGCGCCTGAACGAATTAAATTGTCGGCAATCTCTAAAGCTTGCTCACCGTTATCTGGTTGCGATATAATAAGATTATCAATATCAATTCCTAATTTTTCTGCATAAGTACGATCAAAGGCGTGCTCTGCATCAATAAATGCTGCAATACCACCAGCTTTTTGGGCTTCGGCAATAGCATGTAAAGTTAAAGTAGTTTTACCTGAAGATTCTGGACCATATATTTCAATAACACGTCCACGAGGATATCCATTTACACCTAATGCAATATCTAATCCTAAAGAACCCGAAGAAATAGCCTCGACATCTACAACGGCTTGATCACTCATTTTCATTACCGTTCCTTTACCGTAAGCTTTATCTAATTTATCTAAAGTTAGTTGTAGTGCTTTTAATTTAGCTTCTTTTTCGTTGCTCATTTCTGTTTTTTTTATCTTGTGAAAGTGCTGCTAAAATACTACTCTTTTTCCACTTTACAATTTTATGACGCAACCTTTTTGTTGTTTTTGCATCTACTTAATAAAGCTGGGAAACTTTTGATATGAGATTTTTTAGAAAAACATTATTAATAGGAGAATTAGGCGCTTCAGTAGCTGTTTTATTAAACGGTAACTGTAAAGCCGACGGTGGTTAGCTCGGAAAGGTATTTTTTTGAATAACAAAAAAAAATATTAATAACGAGTTAGTCTACTCAAAGCACTTTATAATTTATTATAAAGTGCTTTTTGTTTGGTGACAATTCATAACCGCAAAAAAATAGTACATTTGCGGCTCAAATAATCTTTAACCTTAAAACATTAGTATAGCATGCAACTGTACAATACCTTAAGCGCTAAAGAAAGAGCAGAACTTATTGAAAAAGCGGGCAAAGAACGCTTGACAATCTCTTTCTATATATACGCGAAAATTGAAAACCCCGAAATCTTTAGAGATCACTTATTTCTAAATTGGAACCAGCAAGACGTTTTAGGACGTATTTACGTGGCCAAAGAAGGCATTAATGCCCAACTTTCTGTTCCTGCAGATAATTTTAATCTGTTTAAAGATTTTTTAGACTCCATTTCTTTTTTAGAAAACGTACGCTTAAACATCGCTATTGAACACGATAATTTTTCTTTTTTGAAGTTGAAAGTAAAAGTGCGTGATAAAATTGTAGCCGACGGTTTAAATGATGACAGCTTTGACGTTACCAACAAAGGAATTCATGTAGAAGCCGAAGAATTCAATAAACTTATTGACGATCCAAACGTAATCTTGGTGGATATGCGAAATCACTATGAAAGTGAAATTGGTCATTTTAAAAATGCCGTTACGCCCGATGTAGATACATTCCGTGAATCTTTGGATATAATTGAAGCCGATTTAAAAGATCATAAAACTGATAAGAAATTAGTGATGTATTGCACTGGTGGAATCCGTTGTGAAAAAGCTAGTGCTTATTACAAGCATAAAGGTTTTCAAAATGTATATCAGTTAGAGGGCGGTATTATTAATTATGTGCGCCAAGTAGAAGCCCAAGGATTAGAAAATAAATTTATAGGTAAGAATTTTGTGTTTGATGAACGCCGTTCTGAACGTATTTCAGATGACGTAATTGCCCATTGCCACCAATGTGGTGAACCGGCAGATTTACATACAAATTGTGCTAACGAAGCTTGTCATTTACTATTTATTCAATGTGATGCTTGCAAAGAAAAAATGGAGAATTGTTGTTCGGCATCCTGCCAAGAGGTTATTCAATTATCGTTTGAAGAGCAGAAAAACCTGCGTAAAGGCCAAGGCAATAGTAACGATATCTTTAAAAAAGGACGCACAGACCATTTGCCTTACAAAAGGGATTTAAGAAATATATTTGATATCTTGAACAAAACCAGCTAAATGAATGTTTACAGGCTGCTAAAGTTAAATAGGAAAATAAAAAGCCACAGAATTAAATTTCTGGGGCTTTATTTATTGCACCGTTTTAATAAACGCTACTTGGCCGTGAATTTAGATCCGGTTTTGGCTTGCAATTTACGTTGTAAAATGTGCCATTTCACGGATGCTGAATATATAAAAACATTAAAAGGTCAACTGGAAGATGATGAGCTGGAAAAAATTGCAAAAACTATTTTTAATCGGGCATTAAAACTTCAAATTGGCTGTGGTACAGAGCCTACTTTATATAAGAATTTGGTAAAAGTTGTGGAACTAGGAACCTTTTATAACGTGCCTTATATTTCTATTACTACGAATGCTAATTTGCTTGACGAAGAAAAAATTGAAGCGCTTTTAAAAGCTGGTTTGCATGAATTTACCATTTCCCTTCATGGCGTACACAAGGAAACTTATGAAAATTTCATGAAGCAAGGTAGCTATGAGAAATTCCATTTGGCGCTAAAAGCCTTCGCAAAACTGAAAAAGAAATATAGTTTCAAAGTGCGCATTAATTACACCTTTAACAAAGATAACTTCTACGAATTAGCCGATTTATTTTCACATTTTAATGGCCAAAGTTTTGATATTCTACAAATTCGTCCCATCCAAAAAATCGGAAATACCGAATATAACAACTTTAATTTGGAGCCTTTACGCGCTGATTATTCTAAAATAATTAACCAAATAAAAGCCAGTTGTAGAGTGAAAAACATAACACTTTTAGCTTCGGATTCCATTCCAAATTCTAAACAAATAAATACGTCTAGTTTAATTTTCGATTATACATTTTTTTACATTTCGCCACAAGAATTTTGGTATAAAGGCGCCACTTGGAGCCACGAGAGTTTTAATGCGCACGCCAAAAAAATAGGCTGGCAGCAATTGCTTTTACGCAATATTTTCAAGTCGAAAAAACAATTAAAATCACTTCCAAATCGGTTGAATTACGAAATCGAATTCAATTAATTTCCTTTTAGAAATTAGACTTTTCAAGTCAGTAGAATAATAGTATATTTACATCTTACTAACAGAGTATTAATCGTCTTCTGAAGCGTATGGCTTCAGAATCACTATATATTATTAATTTATGGCTTGTGGAAGTTGTTCAACAGGAAAAGATGGTCAGCCAAAAGGATGTCAAAATAACGGCACATGTGGTACTGATAGTTGTAATAAACTAACGGTATTTGATTGGCTTGCAAATATGACATTACCCAATGGCGCAGAGCCTTTTAATTGGGTTGAGGTACGTTTTAAAAACGGCCGAAAACATTATTATAAAAACACAGAAGGTCTAACTTTAAGCATAGGCGATATTGTTGCCACTCAAGCAGAATACGGTCATGATATTGGCATGGTTACCTTAAGCGGTGAACTCGTGCGTGTGCAAATGAAACGTAAAAAAGTTTCAGAAAAAGACCCGGAATTTCTTAAAATATACCGAAAAGCATCTCAAAAAGATATTGATATTTGGTCTGATGCTCGCGATTTAGAAGAACCGATGAAGGTGAAAGCCCGTCAGTTTGCTATCAATTTGAAATTGCACATGAAAATTTCAGATATTGAATATCAAGGTGATGCCAGCAAAGCAACTTTTTATTATACAGCTGAAGAGCGCGTAGATTTTAGAGAGTTAATTAAATTATTTGCCAAAGAGTTCAAAACCCGAATTGAAATGAAACAAGTAGGTTTCCGCCAGGAAGCTTCACGTTTAGGAGGTATTGGATCATGCGGTCGTGAATTGTGTTGTTCAACATGGTTAACAGATTTTAGATCGGTAAGTACATCTGCAGCGCGTTACCAACAATTATCATTGAACCCGCTTAAATTAGCAGGTCAATGTGGTAAACTAAAATGTTGTTTAAATTACGAATTGGATACGTATTTAGATGCTATTAAAGATTTCCCAAAAACAGAAATAAAACTCTACACCGAAAAAGGTTCTGCTGTCTGCCAAAAAACAGATATTTTTAAAGGTCACATGTGGTACGCTTATGAAGGTGAGTGGATGAATTGGCATTTAATTACTAAAGATCAGGCCAAAGAAATTATTGAGCAAAATAAGCAAAAAATAAAGCCTGCAAGCCTTGAGGAGTACGCTGTTGAGTTAACAAGAGATACTAAAAGTGAATATGAAAACGTTGTTGGGCAAGATAGTTTAACACGTTTTGATAGTCCAAAACACAATAAGAAACGTAAAAGTACCAAAGCAAAAGGTGATAGGCCACAAAATAAGGCACAAGCAAGTAGTAGAGAAGATAAAGATGGAACTGATTCTAAAAGAAATAAGCCAGCTGCCAACAAACCCAAACCTAGAAACAAGCCAAATCCTAGAAAAGAAGTAATGAGTAGGAATGCAAATACGAATCCAAAAACGGAGGAGAATAAACCTAACAAACCAAACCCTAGAAAGCGCAAACCGCAAAGTAAAAAGAACGATTCTGATGATGCGAAGTAAGATTCTATTTCTAATTGTTACCGCTTTTGTAGTTTTCACAGCTTGCGATTCTAAACGGGTTTATGACACCTACCAATCCATGCCAAATGCATGGCATAAAGATTCGGTGGTTCAGTTTAATTTTGCAGCACCAGATTCTATAAATAAATATAATTTGTTTGTTAACCTTCGCAATAACAACGATTATCCTTTTAATAATTTGTATTTAATTGTTGAAATGGATTTTCCAAACGGCAAGGTTTTTAAGGATACGTTACAGTATAAAATGGCCAAACCAGATGGTGAATTATTAGGTACTGGTTTTTCAGATGTTAAGGAAAGCAAACTCTGGTATAAAGAGGGCGTTATTTTTAATGAAATTGGCGAATATAACATTAAAATTCAACAAGCCATGCGTGAAAATGGCAAGGTAAATGGTGTTGTAAATTTAGAAGGCATTACAGATGTGGGCTTTCGTATTGAAAACGCCGACATATCAAAAGAATAATATACCATTAAAACGACTTTATAATTACAATGGCAACAAAGAAAGAAGCAAAAAAACAGACAAATACATCCAACGAGTTTCAAAGTTATGTACGTTGGTTTTGGAAAGTATTTTTAGGAGGTATTCTTGCCATTGTTTTGCTGTTTTTATTAGCATCTTGGGGTGTTTTTGGTGAATTGCCAGATTATACCGTTTTGGAGAATCCGAAGACAAATTTAGCAACTGAAATTATTTCTTCAGATGGGAAAACGTTGGGGAAATTCTACTTTAATGATAACAGAACACCTGTTAGTTTTGATGAATTGCCTAAAAATTTAGTGGATGCGCTAGTAGCAACTGAAGATGTAAGATTTTTCGAACATTCTGGAATTGATGCTCGTGGCACATTAAGAGCAATCTTTTTTCTAGGTGAAAGGGGAGGTGCTAGCACCATTTCTCAACAATTAGCGCGACAATTATTTGTCGGAGTTCGGTCAAAAGGATTTGATAAATACACCCAAAAAGTAAAAGAGTGGATTATTGCCACCAAACTAGAAAGACATTATACGAAAGAGGAAATTATTGCCATGTATTTCAATATCTACGATTTTGGTAATAATGCCGACGGTATTCGCTCTGCAGCTAGTATTTATTTTGATAAAGAACCACATGAGTTAGATGTTAAAGAATCTGCTATGTTAGTTGGGATGTTTAAAAATTCATCACTTTACAATCCAAGACCTCATAAAAATCCAGTTGGAACCCAAAATCGTCGTAATGTCGTTTTGGAACAGATGGAAAAGTATGATTTTATTACCGAAAAAACCAGTGATTCAATTAAAGCAATAGACCTTGGTTTACGCTATTCACCACAATCACACCGCGATGGAATTGCCACTTATTTCCGAGCCTATTTAGATGGTTTTATGAAAGATTGGATTAAAAATAATCCAAAACCAGATGGTGAAAAATATAATTTATACGGTGATGGCTTAAAAGTTTATACTACTATAGATTCGCGCATGCAAACTTATGCTGAAGACGCGGTAAATAAGCATATGCCAAGACTGCAAGCGGCATTTGATAAACAAAACACACCAGAAAAAAACCCAACAGCGCCATTTTTAGAATTGAGCAAAAGTGATATTGAATCTCTTATGAGCCGAGCCATGCGTCAATCTGAACGTTGGCGAATTATGAAAAAGGCAGGTAAATCTGATAAAGAAATTATTGCTTCCTTTGATAAAGAAACAGCCATGTCAATTTTCTCATGGAAAGGCGAAATAGATACCATTATGAAACCTATGGATTCTATGCGTTATTATAAAAAATTCCTTCATCCTGGAATGATGTCTATGGATCCGCTAACAGGGCATGTTAAAGCCTGGGTTGGTGGTATGAATTACCGACATTTTCAGTATGACCACGTAAAGCAAGGAAAACGTCAAGTAGGTTCTACATTTAAACCTTTTGTTTATGCTACAGCTATAGACCAGTTGCATTTATCGCCATGCTATAAAATGCCGCGTTCACAAATAACTATTGAAGCCATGAAGTTTGGAAATCCGCAACCTTGGACACCTAAAAACTCGGATGGGAATTACAGTGGTGAGCTTACATTAGAAGCGGCCTTAGCGGAATCTGTAAATACGGTTACGGCACGTTTAATGGATAAAGTAGGGCCACAACCTGTTATAGATTTAGTAAAAAAATTGGGAGTGGAATCTGATATTCCAGCAGTACCATCCATTGGATTGGGAACTGCAGATTTAAGTGTGTATGAAATGGTGGCTGCATATGCCACATTTGCTAACCAAGGTGTTTATACCAAACCCGTAATGGTAACGCATATTGAAGATAAAAATGGGACAGTCCTATATCAATTTACACCAGAATCTCGCGATGTAATTAGTGAAGAAACAGCTTATGTCACTGTGAAGCTTTTGGAAGGCGTAACGCGTAACGGCTCAGGGGGGCGTTTAAGACGTACTTGGATGCCTACAAGTGGCGTATATCCAGAAATTATTACAGGATATCCTTACGAACTTCAAAACCCAATAGCTGGTAAAACAGGAACCACACAAAACCAAAGTGACGGTTGGTTTATGGGCATGGTTCCAAATTTAGTAACAGGTGTTTGGGTTGGTGCAGACGATCGTGCTACGCACTTTAAAGGTATTGCTTATGGGCAAGGCGCATCTATGGCCTTACCTATTTGGGGCATGTATATGCGTAGCTGTTATGCAGATGAAGATTTAGAAATATCTACAGGTAATTTTGAAGCGCCTAAAAACCTGACTATTCAAGTTAATTGTGCAACTTATGATTCTGGTGATGAAGAAGCCAATCCTTCAGGAGAAGTTCCGGAGGAGCTTGATTTTTAATTCATATCATCTTTTATTTTTAACAACAAGTTATAAAAATTTCAAAAGCCATTCATTTCCGAATGGCTTTTTTGTTTGTTGCTCTTTAGCACAAATATTCTGATAAATAAGACTATCTCAACAAACCCAAAAACACCTAAATGCTGACAGGGGGTGTTTTTACGGTTAAACCGTAACTCGAAAACACGAATTTTACTACTTTTCGATGAAATGCAATAAACGCGGCTTAAAAGCATAGTGATCTGTTTTTTTTTTTTACGTTTGGCAAGCTAAAGGTAATTATTTTCAGTTTTGAAGATCTTTAAATGATTACTGGACGCATGATCGCGTTCTTAAACTGGCGTCAGTTTTTTTAATTTCCGGATACGGAAAAGTAAATGAAAACTTCAAAAATAAAACTTCAGCAAAACTTCTAAATTAAAACTTCAAGGCTTTATTAAAAGCCAAAACGTTTATTAATCAACCTGTTCTAAAAAATGAAAACAGGTTTAAAATTTTAGAAATTATGAAGAAAGTATTTAGTATTGTAGCTTTAACTGTTTTTATGGCAGGAAATTTAAATGCTATGGAAGTTCAAAGAAGTCTATGTGAAGAAATGGCTTGGCATGGTGCGGAAGTAATTTATGTTATGACAGGCGATAATATTTTTGCTGGTCAATATCTGGAATTACAACTATCAAAATGTGAATAATTTTTTTATTATCAAGCCATATTAAGAATTCTTAATATGGCTTTTAAATTTTGGAAAACATGAAGAAATATTATTACATAATTTTTTTACTTTTAGTTTGTTTAAATGGGTTAGTCAGCTTTGCACAAAGCAATCAATTATCTGGTACCGTTACTTACACTGTAAGTTTAAAACCTTTTAATGACTTTATGAAAGAGCGGTTTAAAAAGGAAGGGTATAAATCAGGACTACAAATTTTTAATGATATGGCTAAAACAGCCTCCAATTTTGAGTGTAAATTAAGCTTTAATAGATTTCAATCTAAATTTGAGTTAGAAAATGCTATGGGATTAGGTGATATAGATAGAAAAATGTTTTTGGCAATGAGAGCAGTAACACAAGGCACTTATTATTCTAACTTAATGACGCAAAAACAAGTATTGCAAGATAATTCTAGCCAGGAACTTTTTATAGAAAGTAAGCTTGAAAGAATTACGTGGCAACAAACCAAGGATATAAAAAAAATAGGGGATTATATTTGCTACAAGGCTATTGCTATCAAGGAATTAATAAACGCAGAAAAGATTACTATAGAAGTTTGGTACACACCACAAATACCTGTAGCCTTCGGACCTAAAGAATATGTAGGCAGTTTGCCAGGCATTGTTTTAGAATATAAAGATAATGTCGTTCATTTTGTGGCTAAAAAAGTAATATTAAACCCTAAACATCTCAAAGTTATTAATTGGCCTACAAACAAAACAATAAGCAAAGAAGACTATAAAAACCAGAATGAATATTCCTTTTCAACTTTAAGAGAAAGTCACGGCAAAGATTAGAAATTGTAAGAACACAAAATAAGTTCATGAAATATATCATAACGTCTGTTTTATTAATCTTTGTGGCTGTAGTTTCTCCAGCTCAAAATATAGAAGTAACAGGTGTTATAACCGATAGTTTGCAAAACCCACTGGAATATGCTAATATTTTAGCCGTTCCGAAGGCAGAAAATGCGGATATTCGTTTTTCTATTACGGATAAGGCAGGTAAATATTTGATGCAACTGGAAGCAAACCAAAGCTACCAAATTACAGTGAGTTATTTGGGGTTTACTCCGAAAACTTGGTCTTTAATTACTCAAGAAATTGCCATTTCAAAAAGCTTCGCATTACAAGAAAACTTAAACCAACTTAATGAAGTAGAACTTCATTATACACCTCCAATTACTGTAAAAAAAGACACAATTGTTTATCTCACTGATAGATTTGTAACTGGAGAGGAACGCAAATTACGTGATGTTTTAAAAAAATTACCAGGTGTTGAGGTAGATCGGGATGGTAACGTAACCTCCAACGGGAAGCGTGTAACCAAAGTATTAGTTGAAGATAAAACCTTTTTTACAGGTAATAGTAAATTAGCCGTAAACAATATTCCAGCTGATGCCATTGATAAAGTAGAAATGCTAGATAATTATAACGAAGTTGCTATGTTAAAAGGTTTACAAGATAGTGAAACCTTGGCTATGAACATTAAATTGAAAGCGGATAAAAAAAAATTTGTTTTTGGCGATGTGGAAGCTGGTTTAGGAATAAAAGAACGTTATGTGGTGCATCCAAACGTTTTTTATTACAGTCCAGAAACCACCGTTAATTTTATAGGCGATTTAAATAATACAGGACTTAAAAGTTTTACACTACGTGATTATTTAGAGTTTGAAGGCGGTACCAGTAAGCTTTTGGAAGATGCGGGAAGTTATTTTGACTTATTTAATAGCGATTTTGCACGGTATCTAATCAATGAAGATTTTAAAGCAAATACCAATCAGTTTGTAGCAGCAAATATCAGGCAATCTATCAGCTCAAATTCTGATATAAGTGCCTATGTTATTTCTAACAATGCCAAAACAGAAACGCAAAGCGAAACCAATACGGCTTATTTAGATAATGATACACCGTTTACAGAAGATAGAACAAGTAATAACACAGTAAATACCTTTTTCACCATCGGAAAACTAACCTATGATTATGACCCAAGTTTTAATGAAGATTTAAGTTTTAATAGTTTTGTGAAAATTACTAACAATGATAGTCAAGGATTTATTTCAACTATTAATCCTGCACAAAACAACCAAATAGCAACCCAGTCCGATATTAAAAATATCAATTTAAAACAGCAGGTAAGTTATAGTAAAAAACTCAACGATAATCATACTGGCACTTTGGAAGCATCTTACACCTACCAAAATGACAAACCCATTACCAATTGGGTAACCAACCAACAAATTCTACAAGGGTTAATTCCATTGCAAACCGATGATTTTTATAATATTCTTCAAACTAAAAAAATTAAAACCCATGTTGCAAATGCCATTGTTAAGGATTATTGGGTGTTAAATAGTTTTAATCATTTATATACAAGTATGGGTATTAATGCCGCTTTTGATAATCTGTATTCAAATGACGCGCAATTATTGAGTAATGGTAGTATCAATGATTTTTCCAATGCTGGTTTTGGTAATGATTTTCAATACCAATTAATTAATACGTTTATTGGCTTAGAATATAAATTTCAAATAGGAATAGCTACGTTTAAACCAGCTATATACTATCATAATTATCTCTGGAGTACTAGGCAGAATAACCTTGGAGAAACAAAAAATAAAGCTTTGTTGTTACCTCAATTTTCAACTAAAATCGAATTTAATAATAGTGAAAAAATCAGTTTTAAATATCGATTAAATGCACGTTTTCCAAGCGTTGATCAACTTGCAAGTAACTTTATGTTATCTAGCTTTAATAGCGTTTATAGAGGGAATCCGAATTTGGAAAATCAATTGTACCATTCAGCTAGTTTAAATTATTATAAATCTAGTTTTTTTAAAGGTTTTTATTTAAATCTAGGAACGAACGTTAATAAAAAAATTGAGCAAATTAAAACCGTGACACAGTTGAACGGTATTGAACAATTTAATTCGGAAATTATGTTCAATCAACCGGAACATACTTGGACGGTAAATGGTGCCATTAATAAGAAAATTAAAAAAATTAGCTACAAATTTAAAAGTCGCTTTACCTATAATGATTTTTATCAGTTGGTTAATAATCAAACCAATTTAAATAGTTCAAAAGGTGTTTCTTCCACGATTAGCGTGGAATCATTTTTTAGGAATTGGCCTAATTTCGAAATTGCCTACACCAAGGATTTTAGTAATTATAAAGCGTTTGGAAGTAAAACGAAATTTGAAAACGATGAAATTTTTACATCTTTAGAATATGATTTTCTGACCAACTTCATCTTTAAAGCGGATTATACATTCAATAGTTATAAAAATAAAACAGCTGGAATAAATAATCAATTTTACAACGCTAATGCATCACTTTTCTATCAAACAGAAAATAGTCCTTGGGGTTTTGAAATGGGTATTTCAAACATTTTTAATACCGAATTTAAACAGCAAAATTCTTTCTCCAGTTTTTATATTAGCGATAGCAAAACCTTTATCATGCCGCGTATTTTTATGTTTAAAATAGCTTATAAATTATAACGTCAATTTGTCTTTAATTTAAAGTGATTCAGACTCATAAACTTCAAAAGCCATTGGTTTCCGAATGGCTTTTTTATTTGTTACTCATCAGCATGAATACTTTGATGAAAAAGACTATTTCAACAAATCCAAAAACCCTAAAGTGCTGACAGAAACCTTTTTTACGGGAAAACCGTAACGGTTTTTCATGTTTTCGATGAAGTGCATAAATTTCTTCAAAAAACCTGATGGTGTTTCTTTTTTTTTTTAGGTTTGAAAAGCCGAGAGTATGTATTTTAGATTTGAAGTTTTTAAAATGCTCGCTCGAAGCATGATCGCGTTCTTAAACCGGCGTCAGTTTTTTATTAGTATTCTGTTTGGGATAGTGTGCACAAAACTTCAAAATTGAAAACTTCAAGGCTTTAATATGGGCCAAAATCGATTATTAATTAGCCTATTCTATAAAATAAAAGCATTTAACTTAAAAATTTTATAAAACTTGAAAAATTATCTATATTCATTCGTTTTAATAATTCTTCTATCATGGATTTCTGGCTGTTCTGGCAAGAAAGAATCTGTTTCAAATGAAAGTAATAGTCAGAATCTAAATAGTGTCAATAGGGTTACTTCAAATGAAATATTTGCAACTATAAATAATAATGAATTTAGTTTTAATTTTGATAAAGATAATTTAGATATTTATTTAAAAACAGAATTCGGTACTTCTAAAATTGAATTTAAATATGAAGATCAAATCTCGTTATTAGCAGATTCCCAAAATAGCAGTTTGAAAGCTTCTTTAGGAACAAATCATAAAATGGATTTACGAAACATGGCTTTTAATGAAAACGTCGTTTCTTTTGATGAGTATAGGGATAATATTTTTTACAAAAAGAACAATATCGAGCTTTCTCAAAAAATAAGTAAACAAGACTTTTTTAATAGTTTAGATAATACGCTTTTATTAGAAAACGGAAATATTAATAATCAATTAAATTCGAAAGCTTGCCCGCCCTGTATTGTCATATTAGTTGTTGGTGCATTCACTTTAATTAGTGATTCTAATGAGAGTGATAGTAACTGGTGTCAATTGGCATTACAAGCAGTTATACAAAATTGTGCAAACCGAGAAGGGCTTTGCGTTAAAATTACTGGACCTTGTACTGCAGAATGCGGCATTTGTAAATAATGATTAAATATTTTAGTTTCAAAAAATTCCAAAAGCCATTCCCTTCCGAATGGCTTTTTTATTTCGTATTTTTCGGAAGCAAAAAAATAGATTATGATTAATAAACAAGTTGCAGATATTAATGAAGCCTTACAAGGTGTAACCGATAATATGACCTGCATGTTGGGCGGTTTTGGATTAAGCGGTATTCCTGAAAATTGTATTGCCAAACTGGTAGAATTAGAAGTAAAAGGGTTAACCTGTATTTCTAATAATGCTGGTGTGGACGATTTTGGATTGGGATTGCTACTACACAAACGCCAAATAAAAAAAATGATTTCTTCTTACGTGGGTGAGAATGATGAATTTGAGCGCCAAATGTTAAGCGGTGAGTTGGATGTAGAGCTAATTCCGCAAGGTACATTGGCCGAACGTTGCCGCGCAGCTCAAGCTGGTTTCCCTGCAATTTACACACCTGCTGGTTACGGAACGGAAGTTGCCGAAGGCAAAGAAACACGTGATTTTGATGGTAAAATGTATGTGTTAGAACATGCTTTTAAAGCCGATTTTGCTTTTATAAAAGCCTGGAAAGGTGATGCTGCTGGAAACTTAGTTTTTAAAGGAACAGCTCGAAATTTCAACCCTAATATGTGTGGAGCAGCGAAAATAACCGTTGTTGAGGTGGAAGAATTAGTGCCTGTTGGCGAATTGGATCCCAACCAAATTCATATTCCAGGAATTTTTGTTCAACGTATTTTTGAAGGTAAAAACTACGAAAAACGCATTGAGCAAAGAACTGTGAGAACTCGCGAGTAATTTTCAAATCATCAAATCAACTAATTTTCAAATTAAAAAAGCATGTTAGATAAAAACGGAATAGCAAAACGTATTGCACAAGAGGTTCAAGATGGTTACTACGTGAATTTAGGAATCGGTATCCCGACTTTAGTTGCCAATTATGTGCGTGACGATATAGAAGTAGAATTTCAAAGTGAAAATGGCGTACTCGGAATGGGCCCATTTCCTTTTGACGGCGATGAAGATGCCGATATTATAAATGCTGGAAAGCAAACTATTACCACTTTGCCAGGAGCAAGTTTCTTTGATTCGGCAATGAGTTTCTCTATGATACGTGGAAAACATGTGGATTTAACCATTCTAGGGTCTATGGAAGTTGCGGAAAACGGTGATATTGCCAATTGGAAAATTCCAGGTAAAATGGTAAAAGGTATGGGTGGTGCTATGGATTTAGTGGCTAGTGCCGAAAATATTATTGTGGCTATGATGCATACCAATAAGGCTGGCGAATCAAAATTATTGAAGCGTTGCTCATTGCCATTAACAGGGGTTGGTTGCGTTAAAAAGATTGTGACCAACCTTGCCGTTATAGAAGTAACTGATAAAGGTTTTAAATTATTAGAACGTGCTCCAGGTGTTTCTGTTGAAGAAATTCAAAAAGCAACCGAAGGAACTTTAATTATTGAAGGTGATATCCCTGAAATGAGCATTTAAGCGAATTCCATTTGCCCTTAATTTAAAATAAGCAGGCCAAATAAAATGAGGCTTTAGCCGAATTCAGTTTAACTTTAACTTGAAATAGAAAAGCCAAACTAAATGAGCATTTAAGACAATACAGTATTAATTGTATTTTATATAGAAATAATAAAATATATTATCATTGAATATTCAGAATTAAAATTAGAATAAAAAAGCCACTTCTTACAGTGGCTTTTTTTATTTCAAGTTATTTTTATGTAGGAAAAAAGAGTTAATAAGTCCTTAAATGTTAAAAATGTATGTATTTTATCGAAAATATATGTATTTCAACTGAAACTTTCAAATATTTATGTCATATTAGCAATCCCAAACTTAACCAATGAATTTAGTAAATGCTTTTAAAAAATTGAATTATTGTAAGCCCCAAATCTATCATAATTTAACTTTTTAAAAGAAACCCAAATCTATCAAAAACGTAACCTACATTATGAATATGGAAGCAAATCTACCTGAACAACCTACACGTTATGAAAACAATTTAATTCAAAACACCAGTCAATTCGTTAGAAGTATGATGTATTTGACTAAAAAATTATTCATGCTATAATCCTTTAGGAATAGCATGAATAAGTTTTTTGGTGTATGCTGTTTGTGGATTCGCATAAATTAAATCGGCATCATTCATTTCTTCAATTTGCCCTTTATTCATTACAATTAAATTATCTGACATATATTTTACAACCGCTAAATCGTGTGAAATAAATATATAGGTAAACCCAAAGTTTTCCTTTAAATCATTCAATAAATTCAGCACCTGCGCTTGCACGGAAATATCTAAAGCTGAAACAGATTCATCACAAATAATTAATTTAGGCTCTAAAGCAATAGTTCTGGCAATTCCAATTCGTTGGCGTTGACCTCCAGAAAATTCATGCGGATAACGTGAAAAGAAAGCGGCATCCAAACCTACTTGCTCCAATAATTTTAAAACACGTTGCTTTCTATCAGCATCCGATGTACCGATGCCGTGAACCTTCATGGGTTCCATAATGGCTTTTCCTACTGGAATTCGTGGATTTAAGGACGCGTAAGGATCTTGAAATATAATTTGAATGTCTTTTCGTAATTCCCGAATAGCACTTTTTGGCAAGGTTGTAATATCTACATCTTTATATAATATTTGGCCAGCAGAAGCTTTATCAAGTTGTAAAATAACGTTGGCTAAAGTGGATTTACCACAACCAGATTCACCAACCAAGCCCAACGTTTCACCTTCATATAGATTAAAACTAACCTGGTCAACGGCTTTAAAAGGTTCATCCTTTTTAAACCAACCTGATTTAGAAAAATAGGTTTTATCTAAATTCTTAACGCTTAATAAGGGTTCTTTTGAATATAACTTTTTATGATTTTCAACGCGATTTTCCGTGGTGATTTCGGTTTTATCAATCGTGTCATTTATATAATCTTTAATAGTGGCTAAACGTTTATATCTAATATGTAAGTCGGGTCTAGCATTAATTAAAGCTTTGGTATAACTATGCTGCGGATTATTAAAAATATCTTTCACCAAACCTTGTTCTACAATATGACCTTGATACATTACCACTACGCGATTAGATATTTCAGAAATCAGCGCCAAATCATGAGAAATAAACAGAATACTCATGCCTTGCTCTTGCTGCAATTCTTTGAGCAATAGGATTATTTCTTTTTGAACAGTAACATCCAAAGCCGTTGTAGGCTCGTCTGCAATTAATACTTTCGGTTTACAAGCAATGGCCATGGCAATCATAACACGCTGCTTTTGTCCGCCAGAAATTTCATGTGGATAGGCTTTAAAAACGCGTTCGGGATTGGGAAGTTTTACTTTTTCAAAAAGATTTAAAGTTTCCGTTTTAGCGGCTGCTTTTGATAATTTGGTATGCTGTAATACTATTTCGCGAACCTGTTCACCACAACGCATGGAGGGATTTAGAGAACTCATAGGTTCTTGAAAAATCATGGCAATATCATTTCCACGAATTTTCTGAAACGCTTTTGAAGATACTTGCGTTAAATCACGATTATCAAAATTTATAGAACCCTCCGTGATTTTTGAAATGCCTTTAGGTAATAAACCCATTATAGCCAAAGATGAAACGGATTTTCCAGAACCAGATTCACCAACAATTCCTAAAATTTCATTTGGAAACAAGTCATAAGAAATCCCATGGATAATTTCATTCTCAATTTTATTATTGAAAAATGAAATTTTCAAGTTGTTTACCTCTAAAATTTTGTCTGTTCGCATACGTAAAAGTAGGTCTTTTCTTCAATACCATTGTGGTAAAACCGTAAACTTGCTGATAGCCTAATTTAAAGTTAAAAAAAGCATAAAAAAAGTTCTTAAAGTGATAATTGTATGTTAAATTCACAATAATTTCACATAAAAACCTAATAAATAGCAATTAACTATTATGAAAAACAACCTAAAACTACTAGTACTTTCCTTACTGTTTACGGGACTTGGTTTCGCTCAAGAGCGAAATTGTGCTTCCATGGACAATTTGGAATACCGAATGAGTCAAGATCCAGGTCTTGAACAAAAAATGGCTCAAATTGAAGCCTACACGGAAAGCAAGATTCAGAGTATGCAGAACAATAAAATTGTTGGTTCTATCATAACGATTCCTGTTGTTGTGCATGTTATTTACAGCAACTCCAATGAGAATATTAGTGATGCTCAAATTTTATCGCAAATTCAAGTTTTGAATGACGATTTCAGAAGAATGAATACCGATGCCAACAATACGTGGTCTCAAGCTGCGGATACGCAAATTCAGTTTTGTATGGCTACAGTAGATCCTAATGGAAATCCAACAAATGGGATTACCAGAAAGTCTTCTACTAAAACATCATGGGGAACTAGCGATGCTATGAAAAAATCATCGCAAGGTGGTGTAAATCCATGGAATACATCTCAGTATTTAAACATGTGGGTTTGTAATATTGGCGGCGGAATTTTAGGCTATGCCCAATTTCCTGGAGGTAGTTCTTCAACGGATGGTGTTGTTATTGGTCCAAATTACTTTGGAAGTAAAAATGGCGGTTCAGGATTTTATTTGGCAGCCCCATTTAATTTAGGAAGAACTACAACTCACGAAGTTGGTCACTTTTTAAACTTACGTCACATTTGGGGCGATGGTGGCTGTTCAGTTGACGATTATGTTACTGATACACCAACCTCTGATGCTCCAAACTACGGTTGTGCTACAGGACATGTTTCTTGTGGAACAACAGATATGGTTCAAAATTATATGGATTATAGTGATGATTCTTGTATGAACTTATATACGCAAGGTCAAAAAAACAGAATGCGTGCTATTTTACTTGCTGGAGGTTCTAGAGCAAGTCTTGGCGCTTCAACAAAATGTGATAGCGGTACGCCGACACCAACCTGTTCAGATGGTATTCAAAATGGCAATGAAACGGGTATTGATTGTGGCGGTTCTTGTGCACCATGTCAAACAGGTCCACAATATTGTGCCTCTAAAGGACAAAGCGTTAGTGATGAGTACATTTCTAGAGTTCAATTAGGGACTATCAATAAATCATCTGGAGCACAAACGTATTCAAACTTTACATCAACTTCAACTGATTTATCTAAAGGAAGTAATTATTCATTAGCTGTAACGCCTACTTGGTCTGGATCAGCCTATAACGAAGGTTATGCCATGTGGATTGATTATAATCAAGATGGTGATTTCACAGGTGCAGGCGAATTAGTTTGGTCTAAATCGGCTTCTAAAACTACGCCAGCAACAGGAAGTTTTACGGTTCCTACAGCGGCTCTTACGGGTTCAACAAGAATGCGCGTATCTATGAAATATAATGGTATTCCAACCTCATGTGAAACATTTAGTTATGGTGAAGTTGAAGATTATACGGTAAATATTGTAAGTGGAGGAAGTTCTGGCGGCAGTACAACTGTTAATTTAGCGATTACATTTGATAATTATCCAGAAGAAACCTCTTGGGCTATTCTTCAAGGTAGCACTACAGTTGCTTCAGGTGGTACTTATGGTTCACAACCAGATCGTTCTACTTTAAACCTTAACATCGATTTACCTGCTGGATGCTATTCTTTAGTTGTTCGCGATGTTTATGGAGATGGTATATGCTGTAGATACGGAAATGGATCCTACACATTAAAAGACGGCAGCACAACGCTAGCTACTGGCGGTTCTTTTGGTAGCTCTCAAACCACTAATTTCTGTGTTGGTGGCGCTTCAAGATCTCTTGAAAATGTAACTACAACTTCTGGCGATGATTTGTTTAAAATATATCCTAATCCAACAAAACAATCGCTTAATGTGGCATTAGATGGTTTAGAAGCTCAAAGTTACCAGATAATTAATATGCTTGGACAAACTGTATTAAAAGGTGCTTTTGCAGAGTCTATTAATGTTTCTGAATTAAATAGTGGTATATACTTAATACAGCTGAATATTGGAGAGAAAACGAAAGTGAAACGTTTTATTAAAGAGTAATTTTAATTAATTAGTCAAACGAAAAAGTCCGGAGTGAAAACTCCGGACTTTTTTTTATACTATCATTTTTTTAAATATGAACAATCTCGTTATCATGAAGTAATTCATCGCCACGAAGTCTTAAAAATATTTGTGCCACAGCAATGGTATCTTTTTCGCAGTAAATCACAATCCGATCCATATCATTTTCTTCATAGAAAACCCGATACACTTCGCTGCCATCAATATCGTCTTTAGGAGACGGAATACCGAGTACATTGGTTAGTAATTTTAATGAGGTATAGGTTTTATAATCGCCAAATTTCCATAATTCCAAAGTATCTAAATGCGGCACTTCCCAAGGTTTTTTGCCAAAGAGATTCAGTTTTTGCGGCAATTCTATATTATGAATTATCATGCGTCGCGCTATATAGGGAAAATCGAATTCCTTACCATTATGAGCACAAAGCAGATGTTTGTTTTCGTTAAAATGCGTGTTAAGAAGATTTTTAAAGTCTTTTAAAACGGTAATTTCTTCACCATAAAAAGAGGTGACTCTAAACTTCCGGATAGCGCCTTCCATTTTAAAGTAGCCAACAGAAATACAGACTATTTTACCAAATTCAGCCCAAATACCAGCACGATCATAGAATTGTTCTGCTGTGTATTCGTCTTTTCGTTGGTATTGTGATTTGGCTTCCCAAAGCTGTTGCTTGGTTTCATCTAAATCTGAAAAATGCCTCGTTTCTGGAACCGTTTCAATGTCTAAGAATAGAATATTTTCAAGATTTAGTTTCGCAATCATGACGTTGGGTTTTAATTTGTTTCTAACATTTTATAAGCTTCTTCAATATACGTTGTTATGTCTGGTGTAAATGTGGCAATAGCGTCACCAGGACCTTTAGAATGGCCTAATCTTACAATGATAACATTATCCGTTGGTTCAACAATTACATACTGTCCCAAGTGACCGCGCATCATAAAAAATTCTTTATCGCCCATGTTTTTTAACCAAAAACCATAACCGTATTCGGGGCTGTCTTCAAATCGCGGTTTTATAGATTTTGCTACAAAAGCAGAATCTAAAATTTGTTCGCCTTGCCATTTTCCATGATCTTTATAAAGTTTTCCTAAACGCGCAAAATCCTTCGCATTACTAGCAATACAGCAATAGGCTTTCACCATATCGTGCTCTTTACTATCCACTTGCCAAAGCGTTTCATTTTCAGAACCAAGTGGTTTCCAAAAGGATTCCGTTAAATAATCATATAGTTTTTTGCCAGTAGCTCGTTCAATTACCATAGCCAACATTTGCGTGTCGCCACTCGAGTAGGTGTACGATTGCCCCGGTTCCTTAACGACTTTTAAACCGTTTATGACTTTATCTAAATCATCATCAAAATAAGCACGCGTTGTAATAGAAAGTGGCGAATAATAAGCTTCTTCCCAATCGGTGCCTGATGCCATTGATGATAAATCACCGATAGTTAATTTGGCAGCTAAACCTTCTTTAAATGCTGGTAGAAAGTCGCCAACTGGCTGATCTAAACTTTTAATATGACCTTGCATCAATGCCTTGCCTAATAAAGCAGAAACGTAACTTTTAGCCATAGAGAAGGAGTTGGCCTTGGAATTTTCATTAAAACCATCGTAATAATTTTCAAACCAAATACTATCATTTTTAATAATCACATAAGCTATACTACCATTTTCTTCATTAATTTTTTGAAGCGTCTCTGTTTCTTTAACACTATTATATTCAGCATGATTTGGCCAAGGTTGCGGTTTTCCATTTGCAATAACTTGGTTGTCAAATTCCTTATAATCTTCTAAATATGCTGTGGTATAACCTTTAAAATAGATAGTTCTAACGGCTTTTAGAAGATAATCAGTATCGGTTATGTATAAAACAGCAATAAGAAGTGCAAATACAATTACAACCCACTTTAATAAGGACTTTAGGAATTTCATATATTATAATTTAGAAAAATAAATATAGGAAATTTTATTGAGGGGGTTCTATTAACCTTTAATAAAAAATAAGCTGTTTCCCTTTATAAACGCGGCGTTTTTGAAATATTTTTTCTTTAGAATAAAGACTGCTGTTTATAAGGATTTTCATGATCCAATAACCACTTTTTTCGATGTAAACCGCCTGCGTAACCTGTTAAACTGCCATCTGTTCCTATAACGCGGTGGCATGGAATGACTATCCAAAGCGGGTTTTTGCCATTGGCATTAGCAACAGCGCGTATAGCTTTAACATCGCCTATTTTTTTGGAAAGCTCTAAATAGGAAACTGTTTTTCCGTAAGGTATTTTTTCTAATGCATCCCAGACTGTTTTTTGAAAAACCGTTCCTTCTGGATTTAAAGTTAAATCGAATTGTTTTCGGCTACCTTCAAAATATTCATTGAGTTGGTAAACGCAATCTTGAAGACATTCTGGAATGACATCCGTCAGTTTTTCATCGGAATCTAAAATATGAATGGACGCGATACCCAAATCATCTCCCGTTATTTGGGTGAATCCTAAAGGTGTCTCGATGATGCAACTTTCCATTTCCATTAATCCGTGGCGTCTTCATCTTGAATTAAACCAAGCCGTTTGGCCCGGGATTGCCAACTATTTCTAGCTAGAATTTGTAAATCGGCAACGTCATCGCTTTCATCCATAATTTCCAAACCTAAGAGGGTTTCAATAACATCTTCCATAGTAACCAATCCGCTAACAGAGCCATATTCATCTACTACTAAAGCCATATGGTTTTTGTTTTGCACCAATTGATCAAATAACCGCGGAATGGGCGTATTACGCTTAATAATTATAATATTACGTTTAATTTCCGAAAGTAATTTATCGCCATTACCCAAAGCCATATCTTTAAATACATCGTCTTTTAAAACTAAACCTGTTATATTATCGCTTTTCTTAGTGAAAACTGGAATTCTTGAGAATTTTATGTCCATATTTTTTTTAAAAAAAGCTTCAACGGTTTGATTCTCGTTTTCAATGGACATCACCGTTCTAGGTGTCATAACATCTTTTGCTAATATGCTCTTAAAGGTTAGCATATTTCTAATCACTTTACTTTCCGATTCTTGAAAAACGCCTTCTTCTTCAGCTAAATCCGTCATAGCTTTAAAATCCTCTCGACTCAATACGCTGCCATGACCTTTGCCTCCTATTAATTTTGTTGTTAAACGTAGAAGCCATAGAATTCCTGTGTATTTCAACGGAAATATTAAAATATGTAAGGCTGTTGCTGTAAATGGCGTTAGGGATTTCCAATAGGAAGCACCAATAGTTTTTGGGATAATTTCCGAAACTATCAGGATAAGCAAGGTCATAATTGCCGAAATAATTCCGACGGTATTAATTCCAAAAAATTCAATTTTAAAAGGTAGTTTTTCTGCTTCAATACCAACCATCATGGCGCCTAAAGTATGGGCAATGGTATTTAATGTTAAAATGGCTATTAAGGGCTGATCAACATCATTTTTAAGTTTTTCCAACTGAAGCGCATAGGCTTTACCTTCTCGTTTTTTAATATTGATGAAGGTTGGCGTAACGCTTAATAAAACAGCTTCCAGAATGGAGCATAGAAAGGAAAAGAAAATTGAAATAGTAGCCCAAAGAATGAGTGTGCTCATTAACGTGAATTTTGTTTCTTGCTAATTTACAAAATCATCTGGTTTTTTCTGGATTTTAAATGCACGTTCTAAACCTCACAAATTTGGCTAATCAGTGAGGTTTAAAAAGGGCATTATTAATTTAATAATTTCACCACATCTTTGGCAAAATATGAGGCAATAACATCTGCGCCTGCGCGCTTAATGGCTGTAATTTGCTCCATCATAACAGCATCGTGGTTTAACCAACCTCGTTCTGCAGCGGCTTTTAGCATAGCATATTCACCAGAAACTTGATAAACTGCAACTGGAACATCAACGGCGTTTTTAATTTCACGAACTATGTCTAAATAGCATAATCCTGGCTTGATCATAACAATGTCCGCACCTTCATCGATATCCATTTCGGTTTCACGAATGGCTTCAAAACGGTTAGCGGGATCCATTTGATAACTTTGTTTATCTTTTGGAACGTTCGCCATATCAACTGGAGCTGAATCTAGAGCATCACGGAATGGACCATAAAATGCGGATGCATATTTTGCGGAATAACTTACAATTCCCGTGTCATAAAAACCTTCATCTTCAAAAGCTTCACGAATGCTTAATATCCTGCCATCCATCATATCGCTTGGTGCTACAAAATGAGCGCCAGCACGCGCATGAGACAAACTCATTTCCGTTAAAACATCAACGCTGGCATCGTTTAGTATTAGACCATTTTGAACAATGCCATCGTGTCCGTAAGAAGAGTATGGATCCATAGCAACATCTGTCATCACTAACATATCTGGACAGGCATTTCTAACCGTTTTAATGGCACGTTGCATAAGGCCATTGGGATTAATGGCTTCCGTCCCTTTATTATCTTTTAAATTATCAGGAACTTTTACAAAGAGTAAAACAGATTTTAAACCCAAACTCCAAAGTTCTTTTACTTCTTTCTCTAGTAAATCTAAACTGTAGCGGAAGTAATTAGGCATGGACGCAATTTCTTCTTTAACGCCTTTTCCTTCTACCACAAAAAGTGGTACTAAAAAATCGTTTGGTGAAATGATTGTTTCACGAACTAATGAACGAATTGCTTCGTTTGTTCTTAATCTTCTATTTCTTTTTAATGGATACATGTTTTATTGATTTTTGGCATAACCTAAGTAATACCAGGTTTCATTTTCTTTTATAAAAGCTGAATTTTCATAAATAACGTCAGCCTTACCGTTTTCACTAAAATAAGCATTAAAGCACACCGTGCCTTCTTGGTCATTCTTTAAACCTTTAGTCGTTTTTAAGACTTCTAGTTTTATCCAGATTACAGATTTTGCCCATTTTACAATAGCTTCTTTTTCTGAAATTGGCCTTGTAGAGCTGTGATGGGTTTGCATTAAATAATCACCGTTAGCCAAAACAAACGCACAATATCGAGATCGCATAAGTTGTGCTGCTGTTTCAGTTTTCCCTTGGTTTAAATGAAATACTTCACAACAGTCGCTATAGGTTTTAGAATTTCCGCAGTAACAATTCATAACTTAAATTGAATCGGGATTACACCCAATCTATAGGGTTTTGTAATACTTTTATTAATTTTTCTTCTTCACTTCCTGGTTCGGGATGGTGGTCATAAACCCACTGCACATGTGGCGGTAAACTCATTAAAATACTCTCTATTCGGCCGTTTGTTTTAAGTCCGAATAGTGTGCCTTTATCATGTACTAGATTAAATTCTACATAACGACCACGACGAATTTCCTGCCAGGTTCGTTGATCAGCAGTGTAAGTCAACGTTTTTCGTTTTTCAACAATAGGAACATAGGCTTCTAAAAAGCTATCGCCCACTTCGGTTACAAAATTATACCAGTCTTCCATGTTCATGTCGTTGGTTGCTTTGCAATAATCGAAAAACAAACCGCCTAAACCACGACCTTCATCACGGTGGGAATTCCAGAAATAATCATCACAGCGCTCCTTATATTTTGGATAAAATTCAGGATTATGCTTATCGCAAGCAGTTTTACAAGTGGTGTGGAAATGTTTTCCATCGGCTTCAAATAAGTAATAAGGTGTTAAATCTTGTCCGCCGCCAAACCATTGATCCACAATATTTCCATCTTTATCATACATTTCAAAATAGCGCCAGTTGGCATGAACCGCAGGAACCATTGGGTTTTTAGGATGTAATACTAAACTAATTCCACAGGCAAAAAAATCGGCATCTTCTACACCGAAGTATTTTTGCATACTGTCTGGCAATTTTCCGTGCACGCCAGAAATATTAACACCTCCTTTTTCAAAAACGTTACCATGTTCTATAACGCGGGTTCTGCCGCCGCCACCTTCTGGTCTTTCCCAAATATCTTCTTGAAATTTAGCTTTCCCATCAACGGTTTCTAATTTTGCTGTAATGGTATCCTGTAATTCTTGTATGTATTGGTAAAATTTATTTTTCATGATATAATTCGTAAAGTTCCATATCTAGAACAGATTCTTCATTGAAATGCTCATTTTCCAATGTTTTAACCCAAATAAAACCGTTGCGTTCTGCAATCTGGATGCTCGGTAAATTAGCTTTATGAATAATAATCTGGAGCGTTTCTAAATTCAATTCGTTAAAACCATAGTCTATAGCAGCTTTAACGCTTCGAGTCATCCAACCTTTACCAGAAAATTTCTGCCCTAAACAATAGGCAAATTCACCTTGTTTTAAAGTAAGATTTATGTTTTTTAAAATGACTAAACCAGCCACATCTCCAGAATCATTATCTTTTATAGCAAAGGTAAATTCATCTTTATTTTTAAGTTGCTTAGTTTTATGTTGAATGTAATTCTTGGAATCCGCTTCAGAAAGATTTTGTG
This sequence comes from Bizionia myxarmorum, assembly GCF_008086205.1. Lineage (GTDB taxonomy): Bacteria > Bacteroidota > Bacteroidia > Flavobacteriales > Flavobacteriaceae > Algorimicrobium > Algorimicrobium myxarmorum. The sequence continues at coordinate 743,315 of NZ_VSKK01000001.1, forward strand.
AAAGCGTTTTAGGTAAAAATTGTTGAAATCGTCTTCCATTGGAAATCATTAACCGACTTAAGCTTTGCGCGTCTTGTAGTTTTAGAACTTCCAATGAAAACGATTCCGTGTATAATTTCATAACATTGTTTACTCACGGTATTCTTTAACAGCATCAATAAATGCTTTGGCATTATCCAAAGGTATATTTGGTAAAATACCATGACCTAGGTTTACAATGTATTTATCTTTTCCAAATTCGGTAATCATTTGATGCACCATTTTCTTAATTTCCGCTGGTGGCGAAAATAAACGTGTTGGATCAAAGTTACCTTGTAAAGTAATATTTCCACCGGTTAAATAACGGGCGTTTTTAGGCGAACATGTCCAGTCAATACCCAAGGCAGAAGCGCCAGATTTTGCCATAGTATCTAAAGCAAACCAACAGCCTTTTCCAAAAGCAATAACAGGAGTTTCGTCTTTTAAAGCATCAATAATTTGTTGCATATATTGCCAAGAAAATTCTTGATAATCTACTGGTGATAACATGCCACCCCAAGAATCAAAAACCTGAACGGCATTTACGCCAGCTTTCACTTTTTCTTTTAAATAAGCAATGGTAGTATCGGTAATTTTTTGAAGTAATTGATGTGCAGCTATAGGATTCGTAAAACAAAATTCCTTGGCTTTATCAAAGTTTTTACTGCCTTGACCTTGTACACAATAGCACAAAATAGTCCAAGGTGAACCCGCAAAACCAATTAATGGCACTTCATCATTTAATTTTTCTTTAGTGGCTTTAATCGCTTGATATACATAATCTAAAGCTACAGTAACATCAGGAACAATAACTTTATCTACATCCTTTTGCGTGCGAATAGGATTCGGTAAATAAGGACCAAAATTAGGTTTCATTTGAACCTCGATATTCATGGCCTGTGGAATCACTAAAATGTCGCTAAATAGAATGGCAGCATCCATACCGTAACGGCGAATTGGTTGCACGGTGATTTCACTTGCTAATTCTGGAGTTTGGCAACGCGTAAAGAAATCATACTTGGCCTTAATTTCCATGAATTCTGGTAAATAACGACCAGCTTGACGCATCATCCAAACGGGAGGACGCTCTACGGTTTCTCCTTTTAATGCTCTTAAAAATAAATCGTTCTTAATGCTCATATCTCTAGGTATTCCTATAAAAAAGGAATTGTTTTAATTTAACTTTCTATAAATAAAATTCGTTTACTAATTCCACAACACTTTCTACGGTTGGTACTTTAGCAATACGGACATCTTTAAAATATTTGCTGGCTTCGTCCGCCGTGGTGGTTCCAATGCAAAATGCAACGCCATGCGCTTCGTTTTTCTGAATATAACTTTCCACTGTAGATGGGCTGTAAAACATAACACCTTCAACAGAAGCGTCAAGTTTTTTACCGTCGTACTTGGTTTGGTAAGCTTCTACTTCGTGAACTTTGATGTTGTTTTCACCCAAAACTTTTGGAATGGTATCTAAATGCAGATTACTACAGAAATACGTTACTTCCGTGCCATCCATAAATTCCACCAAATGCGCTGCTAAATCTTCAGCGTAATTAGAGGCATGTTTAACGGGTCCGATGCGTTTTTCAATCATGCGTTTGGTACGACGACCAACGCAGTAAATATTTTTAAACTGCAATTCGGCAGCTGAATAATTAGTGGTTAAAGATTCCACACCATTTTTACTGGTAATGATGACGTTTTGAATCTCTTTTTTCAAAACACTAGGGTGAATACGGTTTAAACTAATTTTTGCGAAATCACTACTATCTGAAACAACGTCCGTGTGAAATAGAAGTTTTTGATCGTCCGTTAAGCGTTTTGTTGAAAAGATATTGATTTTTCTATCCGAACGTTTAATATCATCCATTAAACGTTTTCCGCCACGTTCTATCACATATTCAGCACAGAATTTAGCTAAATTATGATGTTCCCCTAATTTTTCATTTCGGGTGACTTCAATTTTTTTACTTCCGTCTGGGCTTAAAAGAACACCAACAAAGTTAATTTCCTCATCTTTTATAAAAGCCAATGCGCCTATAGGAGCAGAACAACCACCTTCTAAAAGATTTAAAAACTTACGTTCAATGGTGGTGCAAATTTCAGTTTCTTCATGATTAATTTCAGCACAAATAGCGCGAATTTCTTCATCTTCTTCCAAAGCTGTTACCATGATAGCACCTTGAGCTGGCGCTGGCACCATCCAGTTTAGGTTGATGGCATCTTCAGGTCTTTTATCAATACGTCCAAGGCCTGCTGCTGCAAAAATTGCAGCATTCCAATGATCATTATCTTGTAGTTTCTGTAAACGTAAATTAACATTCCCACGAATATCTTCAACCGTATGGGTTGGATACCGGTTAAGCCATTGGGCACGACGACGTAAACTTCCAGTGGCGATAACGGCTTCTTTTTGAGATAAAAACTCTTCATTATCTTTAAAAACCAAGGTATCTTTTACGTTACCTCTTTTAATAACGGCTGCTTGAACAATGCCTGCTGGTAAAAGCGTTGGTACATCTTTAAATGAATGTACGGCAATATCAATGTCGTTATTCAACATGGAAATATCTAGTGTTTTTGTAAAAACACCAACAATTCCCAGTTCGTAAATGGGTTTATTTAAAACTAAATCGCCTGCAGATTTTACAGGCACAATCACGGTTTTATGTCCAAGACCTTCTAAAAGACTTTGAACTGTTTTGGCTTGCCATAGTGCTAATTCACTATCGCGCGTGCCAATGCGTATTATTTTAGACATGTTTTAATGTTTCTTCTAGTTGAAAGACTTTTTTTATAAGTTCTAGGCTTTCATCGGTAGTAACCGCATCATCTTTTAAGTGATGAGCGAAATGATTGGTAATTTTTTGGATAATATTATTGCTGATAATTTCAGCTTGCGACTCGTTAAAATCGACAATTTTTTTACGTTGTGTATCTAATTCCGCATTTTTGAAATCGATTAATTTCATTTTCAATGCTTTAATAGTGGGTGCAAATTTACGCGTTTCTAACCAACTTTGGAATTCTACCTTAACTTCTTCAATAATAGCTTCTGCTAAAGGAATATCTAAACGTCTGTTTTCTATGGTGGCATCCGTCATTTTAGATAATTGATCCATATGGATAAGCGAAACATTCGGTAAATGGGTAACGTTAATGTTCACGTTTTTAGGAATAGATAAATCTAGAATTAATAACGGTTTTTTATTTTGAATAATATCTTTATCAACGGTTGGCATTTGAGCGCCAGTGGCAACTATTAAAACATCTGAATCGCTAATTTCTTCTTGCAAGTTGGCGTAATCCTTTACAATTAAATTAAATTTTCCAGCAATGCGTTCCGCTCTATCTTTGGTTCTGTTTATAAGCGTAATATGCGAGTTTTTGGAATGTTTCACCAAATTCTCACACGTATTTCTGCCTATTTTTCCCGTTCCAAACAAAAGAATGTTTTTGGAAGAAATGTCTTGAACTTCGTTTAAAATATACTGAACAGAAGCAAAGGCAACAGAGGTAGCGCCAGAAGAAATATTCGTTTCCGTTTTAATACGTTTACTGGCTTGAATAACGGAATTAATTAAACGTTCAATAAAGGCGTTTACTAATCCTAATTTTTTGGAAGCAATTGTGGCATTCTTTAATTGACCTATAATTTCGAAATCGCCTAAAATCTGACTATCTAAACCCGATCCTACACGAAACATGTGCGAAATAGCGTCACGATTTTTATAGATATATGCTACTTTTTGAAATTCATCTACCGTACCTTTGGTATTATCACACAACAATTGAATTAATTGGTAAGGATGCTCTGCAAATCCGTAAATTTCGGTTCTGTTGCAAGTAGATGTAACTATCAAGCTTTCAACACCGTTTGCTTTGGCTTGTTCTAAAAGTGCTTGTTTTGAATTCTCATCTAAACTAAAGTGACCGCGTATTTCAGCATCTGCTTTTTTATAGCTTAACCCAATAGCGTAGAAGTAGGTCCCTTTAGAAATTTGGTATTGAAGCATAGTGTTTTTGAAATTCCAAACAAATGTATTGTGGTAAAGTTGAATAAAGTAACGCTCAAAGAACTAATAGTGTCGTTAAGGGTTTTTTAGCGTAATTTTTAAAATTAATATGATAAATGTCATACTTTTGCAGTCGTAGCAGCAGCTTTGAACCAATTAGTTTAGAATGAATCTAAATAGAAACGAAATATTCCACATGACAGAAACACCAAAAAATGTCGCTCAAAGAACTTTTAAAGAAACAACGGTTGAAGACGGTTTTATAATTTTAACCCATCAAAATGACACCAATCAGGCTGAAATAGTTGAACGCGAGATTGATAGTAGTTTCATTCAATTTCATTTCTGTTTAAAAGGTTCTAGTATTTTTATGTTTAATAATGGGAGTTATTCATTGAATATCAAGGAGGAAACGGCTTTATTACTATACAATCCGCAGCGCGATTTACCCATTTATATGAATGTGCAACCAAAATCTTGGTTGGTATCAGTTGTATTTTCCATTCAAAAATTTCACGGATTGTTTTCTCAAGAAGCTAATTATATCACGTTTTTAAGTGGTGATAATAAGGATAAAAAATATTATAAAGACAGCGCTATTTCGCCTTCCATGGCTATTGTTTTGAATCAAATTATCAATTACAATTTAAATTCATCAGTTAAAAGCCTTTATTTTAAGGCCAAAGCTTATGAGTTATTGAGTTTATATTTCAACAGAAGTGAAGACGCCAATATTGAGCAATGTCCTTTTTTAGCAGATGAAACCAATGTGCTTAAAATTAAGAAAGCGAAAGATATTATTATTGCAAGAATGGCAGAACCTCCAAGTCTCCAAGAACTCGCTGATGAAATTCAATTAAGCTTAAAGAAACTCAAAGAAGGTTTTAAAGAAATTTATGGCGACACAGTTTTTAGTTTTCTATTTGACTATAAAATGGAAGTAGCTAGAAAATTACTGGAATCCGGTGACAATAATGTAAATGAAGTTGGGCTAAAAGTAGGTTACAGCACCTCCAGTCATTTCATTGCAGCCTTTAAAAAGAAATATGGCACAACTCCAAAAAAATACATAATGTCCGTATCTTCGTAGTTTTGAATTTTACACTTTCGAAGCACAGCTAAAACCAAATACATTTTCAATGAAAAAAGGCATTTTACTAGTTAATTTAGGTTCACCAGATAGCCCAGAACCTAAAGATGTAAAGCGATATTTAGGCGAATTTTTAATGGATGAACGCGTAATTGACGTGCCACTTTGGGCACGCACATTACTTGTTAAAGGTATTATTTTAAATACACGTCCAAAAGCATCTGCTGCCGCTTATAAAAAAATATGGTGGGAAGAAGGTTCTCCATTAATTGTTTTATCTGAACAATTGCAAGATAAAGTTCAGGAAGCTATTCAGTATCCAGTGGCTTTAGCCATGCGTTATGGTAGCATGTCCATTAAAAAAGGTTTGCAAGAATTAGTAGATAAAGGTGTGGACGAGGTTTTTCTTATTCCATTATATCCGCAATTTGCTATGGCCACTACCGAAACTATTTTGGTGTTGGCTGAGGAAATTCGCCAAGAACATTTCTCAAATATAAAAATAGACAGTTTACCTGCTTTTTATAATAATCCAGAATATATTGAAGTGCTTTCTAGCAGTATAGCCCGAAATTTAGAAGGCATAAATTACGAACATTTATTATTTTCTTATCATGGTGTTCCAGAGCGCCATATTCGCAAAAGTGATATTACAAAATCGCATTGTAAAATTGATGGAAGCTGTTGTGCAACGCCATCACCGGCTCATGAATTTTGCTACAGACATCAATGTAAAGAAGTAACCCGTTTGGTAGCTGAAAAACTTGGTTTTGCGCCAGGCACGTATTCTACTAGCTTTCAATCGCGTTTGGGTTTTGATCCGTGGTTACAACCGTATACAGATAGAACTATTGAACGTTTAGGTAAAGAAGGTGTTAAAAACATGGCTATTGTAACGCCTGCATTTGTTAGTGATTGTTTAGAAACACTTGAAGAAATTGCCATGGAAGGAGAAGAAATTTTTCACGAAATGGGAGGGAAAGATTTCACCACTGTTCCGTGCTTAAATGCCGATGCACCTTGGGTTAATTTACTTGCAAAATGGATAAATAACTGGGCAGTTTCCGAAAATGTATAACTATTAAAGAGATTTCCATTTTCATGGGAAATTAATATGGCTAAAATATCATCTGTAGAGTTAGGTACCAGTCCTATTGGGAAATTGCTTATTAAGCAAGCTGTGCCTGCATCTATAGGTATTTTAGTGATGTCCCTTAATATTCTCGTGGACACTATTTTTGTTGGAAACTGGATTGGTTCCACGGCAATTGCCGCCATTAATGTAGTCTTGCCTGTTTCCTTTTTTATTGCCGCTTTAGGTATGAGTATTGGTATTGGAGGATCTTCCATTATTTCCCGTGCTTTAGGTGCCAATAATGACAAAAAAGCTTTAAAAACTTTTGGTAATCAAATCACGCTTACGGTTTTACTAACCTTTGCCATGGTGTTTTTTGGATTGTATTACGTGGATGCTATTATTCCTGCTTTTGGTGGTCAAGGTGCCATTTTTGAACCGGCTAAAATTTACTATAAAATTGTACTGTATGGTGTTCCTGTTCTAGCTTTAGGCATGATGGGGAATACGGTAATTAGAGCCGAAGGGAAACCCAAGTTTGCCATGTACGCTATGCTAATTCCATCCGTTGGGAATTTAGTGCTAGATTATTTATTCATAAATGTTTTAGATTATGGAATGGCAGGTGCAGCATGGGCTACAACCGGTTCTTATTTTTTATGTCTAGCTTTTATTGTCTGGTTTTTTCTATCGAAACATTCGGAATTGAAACTGAATTTATCCCATTTAGGACTAAATAGATCCATCGTTACTGAAATCAGCTCATTAGGATTTGTTACTTTGGCTAGACAAGCTGTTGTAAGTGTTACCTACTTGTTTATGAACAATATTCTATACGATTTGGGTGGCGAAACGTCTGTAACAGCTTATGCTATTGTAGGGCGAATGTTGATGTTTGCCTTATTCCCCGTTTTTGGTGTTACTCAAGGATTTTTACCCATTGCCGGTTATAATTATGGTGCCCATAAATATGAACGTGTTCGAGAAACCATTAATACAGCTATCAAATACGCAGCAGGATTGGCCACATTAATTTTTCTTATGTTAATGCTGTTTCCTGAAGCTATTACCCGATTATTTACATCCGATGTGGAAGTACTTAAACAAACGCCAAGCGCTATGCGATGGGTTTTTGCAGCAACGCCTATTATTGCGCTCCAACTTATTGGCGCGGCCTATTTTCAAGCAGTAGGCAAAGCAACGCCTGCTTTATTGCTAACCTTAACGCGGCAGGGATTTTTCTTTATTCCTTTAATTCTTATTTTACCAACCTATTTTGGCGAAATAGGTGTGTGGGTTTCCTTTCCTATTGCTGATGTTTTATCAACCATCGTAACAGGTTTTTTCTTGAGAAGAGAAATAAAAAAGAATCTTTTGCCATCTATAACTGAAATTAACACCTAATTTTATCTGTGTGGAATATTACAATTACATAAAATCCTTACATCTTATCTTTGTTATCACCTGGTTCGCGGGCTTATTTTATATTCCGAGACTTTTTGTATATCAAATTGAAGCCTTTCATAAACCTTCACCAGATAAGGAAATTTTAGGTATACAATTAAAATTAATGGCCAAACGACTTTGGAATATCATTACGTGGCCATCGGCCATTTTAGCAACCGTTTTCGCGGTTTGGTTACTCATATTACAACCTAATTGGTTGCAACAGCCATGGATGCATGTTAAGTTATTATTCGTTTTATTATTAATTATATATCAGTTAAAAACGCATCAATTTTACAAACAACTTCAAAAAGACGACGTTCGGAAAACTTCAAACTTTATGCGGCTTTGGAATGAAGGCGCCACGTTTATCTTATTTGCCGTGGTGTTTTTAGTGATTCTGAAAAGTGCCATTAATTGGGTTTTTGGCGTTATTGGAATTTTTGTCTTAGGTATTTTGCTCATGCTAGGATTTAGGATTTATAAAAATATAAGACGCAAAAATCCCAATGCATAAGTAAATTGGCTTAATTCTTGTTACCTTTCAAGCACGATATTGTATTTCATGAAATTAGCCAAGTTTTCTTTACGCCTGCGCATCTTCTTCGCCATGATTCTATTGGTGTTATTAGCATCCATACTGATAGCAGCCGTTACTATTTTTCAATATAACGAAGAAGCTAAAGCCTATCATAAAGAACGTTTGGACCGTAAGGAGGAAAATATTCGATCGAATATTGATTACACTATTAAAGCAACAACCTACGAAGTTACACCAGAAAAAATTCCGCTTATATTTAAAGATGCTATTTATGAAATAGCAACCATTCATAATATGGAAATAAATCTATATGATTTAGATGGTGGTTTGCTAAAATCATCCAAAGCGAGTTTTAATGTGGATTCATTATCCCAATGTTTGGATGCACCGGTTTTAAATGCCATTTCGCATTCTTTAGATAGGCGATATGTGCGGAAAACTGATCAAAATGGTGAAAATTATTTATCATCCTATTCGATAATTACAGATAAGCGATTTAAGCCTTTGGCCATATTGAATTTACACTATTTGGAAAATGATGATTTTTTAAATATCGAGCTTCGCAATTTTTTAGCACGACTGGGTTATGCCTATTTTATCATGTTGATAATTGCTGTTGGTTTGGCTTATTTACTTTCAAAATATATTTCGAAATCTATCAAACAGATTAGTGATAAAATGAATGAAACGCGCTTTGCAACCAGTAATAAAAAAATTGATATTGGTTCCACGAGCGAGGAAATTGCCATTTTAGTAAATGCTTATAATAGCATGATTGATGAGCTTGAAGCTAGTGCGGTTAAATTAGCAACTAGTGAACGGGAACAAGCTTGGCGCGAAATGGCGAAACAAGTGGCTCATGAAATTAAAAATCCGTTAACGCCTATGCGTTTGAGTGTGCAAAGTTTTCAGAGAAAATTTGATCCTCAAGACCCAAATATTATTCATAAAGTGGATGAATATAGTGCCACCTTAATCCAACAAATTGATACCATGAGTTCTATTGCTTCGGCGTTTTCAAACTTTGCGGAAATGCCAGCACAGCAAAATGAACAATTAAATGTGGTGTCCATTGTGAAGTTAGCTTTAGATATTTTTAATGAAGATTATATTGTTTTTATTGCCGACAAGAAAGAAGTGATAGCCAAATTTGATAGAACGCAATTAATTCGTGTGGTTACCAATTTGGTTAAAAATGCTATTCAAGCCATTCCAGATAATGGGATTAAGACTCCAAAAGTGGTCGTTGAGGTTCGTGAAGATGGCGAATTTGTTATTATTAGCGTTACAGATAACGGCAAGGGTATTTCGGAAGAAAATACAGCAAAAATTTTCGAACCTAAATTTACTACCAAGTCTAGCGGTATGGGATTAGGTTTGGGAATGGTTAAAAATATTGTGGAAACCTATAATGGAAATATTACCTTTACATCTCAATTACATGAAGGAACCACATTTACCGTGACTATTCCTAAAGAATAAAAAATTTATTAATTGAAAGCAGTCGTTTTTCGAAGGCTTTTTAAAAATCACCATATATGTCATATACCAATATCCTTTCAGAAACGAAAAATGGTTTAACTACTATTACCATAAACAGGCCAAAAAAGTTAAATGCTTTAAATAAAGAAACCATTCAAGAATTACATGATGCTTTTAAAGCAGCTAATACTGATTCTGAAACCAAAGTAATTATTATTACTGGAAGCGGTGAAAAAGCGTTTGTTGCGGGTGCTGATATTAGTGAGTTCGCCGATTTTGATGAATATAATGGCGGAAAATTAGCAGCCAAAGGTCAGGATTTACTTTTTAATTATATTGAAAATTTAGATACACCTGTTATTGCAGCCGTTAATGGTTTTGCATTAGGTGGCGGTTTGGAATTAGCAATGGCTTGTCATTTTAGAATAGCGAGTGATAACGCTAAAATGGGACTTCCAGAAGTGTCTTTAGGCGTTATTCCAGGTTATGGCGGTACACAACGTTTACCACAATTAGTTGGTAAAGGTCGTGCCATGGAAATGGTTATGACAGCGGGTATGATTGATGCGAATCAAGCCTTGGAATATGGTTTAGTTAACCACGTAACAACTGAAGAAGAACTTATGCCGCTTGCTGAAAAAATTGCGGGTAAAATTATGCGTAACTCTACCGTTGCAATTAAAGGCGCTATTCGTGCCATAAATTCCAATTTTAAAGATGGCATTAATGGTTATGATGTAGAAATTGAAGAGTTTGGAAATTGCTTTGGAACCGACGATTTTAAAGAAGGAACCACCGCGTTTTTAGAAAAGCGCAAAGCTAATTTCCCAGGAAAATAGAACTTTAAAACACGTAATTATAAACCTGAAAGCTTAATTCGCTTTCAGGTTTTTTTGTGCTAATTAATGACGCTTTTATTGAATTGAAAAATTACGAATTTGAAGTGCCACAGGTAAATTAAAAATCAGATTCACAGTCTGACTTATTTGTGAAAATTCGTGAAATTCGTGTCAAAAATCAGACGCAACTAGAGTAACTATGAATTAAAATTTATCGTTTTCCTTCCCACTCCCCATAAAACTGCTCCAAAAACTGTTCTAGAAATTGATGGCGTTGTTCCGCAATTTGTTTTCCGGTCTTTGTATTCATTTTATCTTTTAGCAACAACAGCTTTTCATAGAAATGATTGATGGTTGGGGAATCTGTTTTTTTATAAGTTTCGGTGTCCATATTCAAATCTGGTTTTATTTCTGGATCGTAAAGCACCCGATTTTTAAAACCACCGTAATTAAAGGTTCTTGCAATACCAATAGCGCCTAAAGCATCTAACCGGTCCGCATCTTGTACCACATCCAACTCTGCCGACTTGAAGGATTTGTTAGGATTTAATTCTGAACTATATGAAATATTCTCAATAATTTGTACCACATGCTCCATACGTTCAGAATCGACGTTTTGTTTTAAAAGAAATTCTCGCGCTTTTTTGGGGCCAATGGTTTCATCGCCATTATGGAACTTACTATCAGCAATATCATGAAGTAAAGCACCCAAAGCTACTACCAAAGCATCCACGTTTTCCTTTTTTGAAATGAGCAAAGCATTTTTATAAACGCGCTCAATATGAAACCAATCGTGCCCACCTTCGGCATTTTTCAGTTCTTTTTTTACAAAATCAATGGTGTTATTTATGGTTTCTTGATGAGTCATAAGTGGGTAGAAATAAGAATTCCCTTCAGCGTACTGAAAGGAATTATATGAATTAATCTGTTTTTTTTATTTTAAAGTAGCCGGTTCCACCCATTTAAACTGGTAGGAATCTTGAGGTACTTTCATTCGTTCCGATAAACGCGTTAAACGTGACGGTAACTTCATGAGATAATCTCTTGCTTTTTCAGCTTCATCAGAAAGATTGGTCATTTTATCAATATCCCAACGGACCAATAATTTATCTAAAATACCTACATAATCAGCAGACGTGTAAACGCCGATGCGTTGTGCTGTGTTTGAAAATTCTTCAAAAGCAGTTCCCATTCTATGTCCAGATTCTCTTAAAAAATGAGCTGGCATGGTGATTTTCAACTTCATCATTTGTTGAAAAGCCACCATCATTTGGTTGGGGTCTACAGCAAAAATACGTTCAACAAATTCACAATAGGCGTGATGGTGACGCATTTCATCACCTGAAATTATTTTACACATTTTAGAAAGCTGTTTATTGCCTCTATCCTTGGCCATTTTAGCCACACGGTTATGTGAAATATAGGTTGCTAACTCTTGAAAACTGGTATATAAAAAGTTTTTATAAGGATCGCGGTCGGTTCCAATATCAAAACCATCGGCTATAAGGTGTTGCGTGGTAATTTCAATTTCTTTCATGTTCACACGGCCAGATAAATACAAATATTTATTTAGCACATCCCCATGACGGTTTTCTTCAGCCGTCCAATGACGAACCCATTTTCCCCATGAATTGCGGCCTACTTGATCTACACCTTCCACATCCATTAACCAGGATTCATAAGTTGGCAAAGCTTCTTCCGTAATCATATCGCCTACTAAAACTACCCAGAAATCATAAGGTAATTCTTTAGAAAGCTCACGAATTTCCTTAACCTCTTCCAGAAAGTTTTCACCTTCGGAATTTGGTAAGAAATCGGTTGGCTGCCAAATGCTATCAATAGGAATCAAATATTTCTCAATAAGGGAATCCACATCTTTTTCAAGATGCTGCATAACTTCCAAGCGTACGTTTTTTAAAGACATAAAAAATAAATTTTAGATTTTTAAGGTATTATAGACGAAGTAATTGTGGTTTCAATTTGCGCAATAAGCTCCGCTTTATCATCAAAGATAGCTAATTCTAGAGGTTTATGAACCGTTAATGTCATATGATTTCCTATTCCCATTGGAAATTTACCATATTTTAACAACTTCCAAGAATTGTTAATTGTGATAGGAACAATGATGGCTGACGGAATTTTTTTGAACAAAATTTCCAAACCTTTTGTTTGAAATGGTTTAGGTACACCGTTTTTACTCCGCGTGCCTTCTGGGAAAATTACAGCTGCATGTTTGGTTTCTTCAATATATTCGCCAAATTTCATAAGGGCCGGAAAGGCTTGTCTCGGATTTTTTCTGTCTATTAAAACGGATCCACCATGACGTAAATTGTAAGAAACACTAGGAATCCCTTTGCCCAATTCTTTTTTGCTAATAAATTTAGGGTGGTGTTTTCGCATGTGCCACGTAATAGGCGAAATATCATACATACTTTGATGGTTTGCCACAATAATTAAAGGGACGCCCATTGGTATATGTTGATTATCTATAAATGTGTAGCGCGTTCCTAATATATTGGTAGAACGCATAATGAAAAACTGCAGCCAGTCTACACTAAATTTATGAGCTTTATAACCAAAAACATTAAAGCAGAACCATTGTATGGGGTGAAATATAATAAGCGTTAACAAAAAGGAAACCGCGAAAAGGCTAGTGAGTATATAAGCAAAAAATTTTTCCATGGTGAAAGCAAATTATGCTACAAAATTAAAATTAATAGGCAGTAAAACACAAAAAAACCACGATTATGTCGTGGTTTTTTCTGGTTATAACCTAAATTACAATTGGGCTTAACAGTTTTTATTGTAAGCGTCCATTAAATTTTCAGAAATTATTTCTGCTGGACGACCTTCAATATGATGGCGTTCAAGCATATGGACTAATTCGCCATCTTTAAATAAAGCCATACAAGGAGAGCTAGGAGGAAATGGAACCATGTGCTCACGTGCTTTATCAACGGCATCCTTATCTACACCAGCAAATACGGTTACAATTTGGTCTGGACGTTTGTCATTGGCTAAACTCATTCGTGCTCCTGGACGTGCATTTGCTGCAGCGCAACCACAAACGGAATTTATTACAAGTAATGTCGTTCCTTTTTTAGCTAAAGCTGCATCAACAGCCTCGGCAGTATGTAATTCTTCAAAACCAACTTTCGTTAAATCTTCACGCATTGGTTTTACTAATTCTGCTGGATACATATATATTCTGTTTTATACGATTAATAATTAATAACTACAAAGATACCAATTGTGTAACAAATGCGGTAAGCAATCTACTAACAAATAGTATATTTACGGAAAAATTTTGGTGTTCTAATCTCTAAATCGCCTTTAATAGCGAATTTAAACCGGTTTTGCGCCTTAAGCTAGATTTATAAAAATAAAATAGAATTAGATGAATATTTCAAAATGGATAGGAGCTGCTTTAGGTTGGTCTTTTGGAGGTCCCATTGGCGCCATAATTGGAATGGCTTTAGGTGGTTTAGTAGATGCCTTTTCTGATAGAACCGATTTGGAGTCTGTTTTCAAACAAAGTCAGCAACGTGGTGGCTATCAAACACGAAGCTCTCGGCCACAAACAAGTTCTGGCGATTTTGAGGTCAGTTTATTGGTGCTAGCGTCCATTGTTATTAAAGCTGATGGGAAGCAAGACCAACGTGAATTGGATTTTGTGCGTCAGCAATTTGCTCATATGTACGGAAAGGAACGTGCAAATCATGCGTTTCAGTTATTTAAAAATATAAATAAGCAAGAAATTCCTGTTCAGCAGGTTTGCTTGCAGATTAAGCAAATGATGGATCATGCGTCTCGCTTACAATTATTGCATTTTCTCTTCGGAATTGCTAAAGCGGATGGTCATGTTTCCGATGTGGAAGTTCAACAAATTTATACTATTTCCGGTTATTTAGGCATTCGTTCTATAGATTATGAAAGCATTAAGGCCATGTTTTATAGCAGCAGTGCTAATGCCTATACTATTTTAGAGATTGAAAAATCGGCAACGGTAACTGAAATTAAAGCTGCATATCGTAAAATGGCTAAAAAATATCATCCAGATCGCGTGCTTCATTTAGGAAAAGAACACCAAAAAGGCGCTGAGGAAAAATTCAGACAAGTGCAAGGTGCTTATGAGCAATTGCAGAAGGAAGTTGGGTTTTAATAATTTTTGCTTCGTGGTACAATTATTGAGAACCATTTGTTCTAAATAAACTTATTATGAAACAACTGATTTTCTTTGCCTTAATCATTTTTCAAACAATCGCTTTTTCGCAAGTCGAAGCCGTTAGCGGCACTTATAACTATACGTTTAATGGGTCTAATGGCTCAACTGGAGAAACTATAATCTTGCTTGCAGATGGTAGTTTTGAAATCCAGACCTTTAAAAAATTAGATGGTGGACATCCGCCTGAAGACTATACGTACGGAAAAGGGTCTTGGGAATTGAAAAAGAAAATCATTCACTTTTCAACGACAGACACAGATTTCGATTCTAAATTCACTTTAAATTTGAATACTACGCAAGCACAATTTGACACTAAATCACCTCGAGATATTTCAAATACCGAAGTACCTACAACGTTACGGATTTTTAAATCGGACGTAGCATGGCTGGTTGGGAGAACATTGGAAAAGGAATAAGGTCAAATTAGCCTCTAAACAGAAAGAAATCATCTTTCATATCTTCAATTTGCGCATCTTCATTGGTAATAATATAATCTATTGCTAATGAGGTGAAGGTATCGCCTTTATCCGTTAAGGAAACCAATTGATTTTTGTCAATGGTAATCATGTTGTTTTTTTGAGCTAAATCTAAAACCGTTTTGGCCCGAATTTTTTGCCAATTTATATGCTCTGACAAGTGATTAATATGACGTTCACTAGCTTCCGAATGATTTTTTAAATGCAGTAAAAAAGTGATTAGTGATACTTCTATTTTCTGTTGTTTCTCTCGGTACATCACGGCAATTAAACCTTTACTAGGTGCAAATAAATAAATTACTAAAAACAAAAGACCTAGCATAGTAGTTATAGAGCCGGCAATGGAAGCATCCAACCAATGTGCCAGCCAATAACCAGAAATAGCGCTAAACACGCCGAAAAACATCGCTAATCCGAGCATTTTCTTTAAATCGGTTGTTAATAAATAGGCTGCTGCTGCGGGAGCAATCATAAGTGCTACTACTAAAATAGCGCCAACGGCATCAAAGGCTCCAACGGTAGTTATGGATGAAACCGTCATTAATCCATAATGAATAGCGACAGGTGAAAACCCTAAAGAAGCGGCAAGTCCGGCATCAAACGTGCTTAATTTTAGTTCTTTAAAAAATGCCATTAGCAATCCAATGGTAATAAGAAGAATGGTTCCGATTACCCATAAAGATTTTGGGCCTACATCCACACCAGAAATAGTGAGTCTGTCAAAGGGTGCGAAAGCCAATTCACCTAATAAAACGGCATCAACATCCAAATGGACATCGTTGGCATTTTTTGCAATTAAAATAACACCAATACTAAATAAGGCTGGAAAAACGAGTCCGATGGCAGTATCTTCCTTAACCAAACCTGTTTTCTGAATTTGTTCCACTAAAATAACCGTAATAACACCTGTTAATGCTGCTAGAAGTATCAGTAATGGCGAGTTGAGATCTTGGGTAATAAAGAATCCAACTACTAAACCAGGTAATATGGAGTGACTAATGGCATCACTAATCATGGCCATTTTTCGTAAAACCAAAAATGTCCCAGGAATGGCGCAAGCCAAAGCAACCAAACTGGCAATAAGCTGTATTTCTAGTTGCGCACTACTCATGTTTATTTGTTTGTTGGTTGTACAAATTGGACGCTATTTCAAAACCTTCCGGTGTTAAGCTCCACATGTTTCCATCTAAGGTTACATAGTTTTTATCCACTAATTTTTTAAGTGTTCCACGTGTATATCCTTGAAAATTATTTAAGATTTTAATGGTGTGTGGATGGGAAATATCGTCATGTGTTTCGGCAATATGAAACATAAAGGATAGGGTTTTATGAAGTTCTAAATCGCGTCTATTTTTTATAAATCGGATTTGTCTAAACAGCAAACCACGACTTGGCGAAAACAGAAATGAAAATAAAACAAAAACCGAAGCTACTAAAACAATGACCGGCCCGGTAGATAAGTTATTTTGACTGGCGCTAATGGCTGTTCCAAAAACACCTGAAAAAGCACCGAAAATAGCCGCTAGAAAAACCATAGTCGCTAAACTATTCGTCCATTGTCTTGCGGCAGCTGCAGGGGCTAAAAGCATGGCGCTCATTAAAACAACACCTACAGTTTGCAATCCGAGAACTATAGCTAAAACAATAAATGTGGTGATGAGAATATCAATAGCTTTGGTATTAAAACCGATTGTGTGTGCGTAATCTTTATCGAATAATAATATTTTAAATTCTTTCCAAAAGAGCAATAAAACGATGAGGCAAAGACCGGTTACAATAGCCATCAACCACACATCACTTTCCACCAAAGTGGCGGCTTGACCAAATAAATATTTATCCAATCCCGCTTGATTGGCGTTTGGTTGCTTTTGAATAAAGGTTAATAATAACATTCCAAATCCGAAAAACAGGGATAATATTAAGCCTAAAGCGGTATCCGATTTTAAATGCGTTTTTGATACGATACCCCGAATCCAGAAGGTTCCAATTAAGCCACTCACCAATGCGCCTATTAGTAAGGTATTACTGTCTTTGGCTCCCGTAATTAAGAAAGCGATCGCAATTCCTGGTAAGGCGGCATGCGAAATGGCATCGCCTAATAGACTTTGTTTTCGCAAAACCGCAAAACTACCGAGCATACCCGTTACAGCGCCTAGAATGGCAGTGCCTAGCGTAATAGTCCGCAAGGTGTAATCGTTGATTAGGAGTTCTATGTATTCTAGAAAGTTTATAGTGGGTAGTTTTTAGAGGTTAGTTTTATTTTTAAGATTTTTTTGGAGACTGGTTATCATTTTAGATAATTCAACAAGTTTTTTCTTATCTCTGAATATTCGATTTCCTGCCTTCGCAGGAATTCTATTTCTGAATACTGACTTTATAATTAATACCATAAGTTTTCGTCAAGTTATCATCGTTAAAAATATCTTTAACAGGTCCTGTGGCAATTTTTTTTACATTTAAAAAAGTTACCCAATCAAAATATTCAGGAACGGTTTGTAAATCGTGATGGACAACAATAACGGTTTTATTGGCTTTTCGTAAGGCTTTTAAAATGTTGATAATGGCAATTTCTGTCGTCGCATCTACGCCTTGAAAGGGCTCATCCATAAAGTAAATAGCCGCATCTTGAACCAAGGCGCGTGCTAGGAAAATTCGTTGTTGTTGTCCACCAGAAAGCTGACTAATCTGTCTGTTTTTAAATGCCAACATGCCTACTTTTTCCAAAGCCTCCAAAGAGGCTTTTTTCTCTTTCTGGCCTGGACGTTTAATCCAGCCGAGACTTCCGTAAGTTCCCATCATAACTACATCCAATGCTGTAGTAGGGAAATCCCAATCCACACTTCCTTTTTGTGGAACATAAGCCACTAAATCACGTTGCTTGTCGTAAGGTTTGCCATAAATAGAAACACTTCCTGCAAGCGGTTTAAGAATTCCTAAAATTGCTTTTATAAGTGTTGATTTTCCAGCCCCGTTAGGACCAACAATGGCCATAAGAACGCCTTCGGGTATTTCTAAATCGATATCCCAAAGTACAGGTTTGTAATTGTAGGCAACGGTTAAATCGTCTACTTGAACGGCCATTACGGGCTTCTCGGTTTGAGTTTTATGTTCGTTCACATTTATTGGGTTTAATAATTACTTTTATATTTTTCTTGTTTTCATCAATAGACCTTAATGGCGGATAAAAACCAATGCCGACTTTTTACAGGCCTTAGTTACTACTTTAGCCCTGATAGTAGCGGCATCCTTTTTTGATTTTTTTTTCAAAAAAGATACAGCGGATGGCAGGAATAGCTACAGATATTTAATAGTATTTGTTTATCCGTTTATTTGATCCAAAAATTGCATTTAACGGCCATATTTTCTTATTATATTAAAGTACTAAATTTAATTAGTTTTCGCGTACTACCTCTCCACTTGGTTGGTTTTAAACGATGATGAGATTCCTGCCTTTGTAGGAATTTTATCTAAGCGCCTTCACAATGGTATTCACATTGTACGTAAACATACCGATGTAAGTACCTTCATCCGTACCCGCATTGCCCAAAGCATCAGAATACAAAGTTCCACCAATTTGAACATCAAATCCTTTAGATTTTACGGATGCTTGAAGTGCTTCAATAGTTCTTTTAGGAACCGAACTTTCTATAAAAATGGATTTTACTTGCTTGTCTATGATAAAGGTAGCTAAATTTTGTACATCTTGAACGCCAGCTTCCGTTGCGGTTGATAATCCTTGAAGTCCAATTACTTCAAAACCGTAAGCTTGACCAAAATAACTAAAGGCATCATGAGCGGTAACTAGAATGCGTTTTTCCGCAGGAAGTGTGCTAATAACAGACTTAATGTTTTCATTTAATACTTTTAATTTTTCTAAATAATCTGCACCATTTTTTTCAAATACGGCTTGGTGTTCGGGGTTGGCTTCTGTTAATTTTTCAACAACAAACTGGGTTATAATCTCCCAATTATGAACATCAAACCAAATATGCGGATCGTAATTGGATGCGAAATATTCGGATCCAATTAATGTTTTCACGTCTAAAGCATCTGAAACAGCAATTGTGTTGATATTCTGACTTGCCATTTTTTCAAAAACCTCTACTAATTTACCTTCTAGGTGCAAGCCGCCATAAAAAATAACATCAGCTTGGGCTAATTTGTTCACATCGCCTTCACTGGCTTTATATAAATGCGGATCTACGCCACTGCCCATTAAACCATTTACGTCTATATAGTCGCTGCCAATATTCTCCACCAAGTCAGTTATCATCGTTGTTGTTGTAACAACTTGTAGTTTGCCATTGGTTTCTTTTGAATTTTTACAACTCCAAGCGAATGCGGTGATTAATAAAACGAGAATTATTTTTTTCATAAGTCTAAATTATAGTTGCGAAGGTACTAAATAAATGCGAATTTTAGTGGAATTTATAGCGAACACCAAAGAAGAACCGAATACCTTGATTTGGTCCGTAAACATAGGATGGGTCGAATGTTAGGGCATATGGATTGTCTACAGTAGCCATGACATTTCCATTGGGGTCAAACTGTACATTTTTATCAAAAGGATCATTTGCTCGCGCAATAATAAACGGATTTCCTTTGTTTGGTGTCCAATCCAATATGTTTTTAACACCGCCATAAAGTTCAAAGTTTTTAAAACCGTCATAGGTTAATTGAATATTTTGAATACTCCAAACTGGCGAATATTCATCTCTAGGATCCAATTCACCTAACAAAGGTAAACGCATGGGTCCGAATATATTTCCTGTATAATCCACTGATAAATGCGTTGGGTAATGTTTATAGGAGAGAGACCAAACTCCGGAAAAATTTTCAGTTAATATTTGTTTGGTAACCACGCCATTTTCTTTTTGTGAAACATCTTGCCAAGTAGCGCCTATTGAAGCCGAAATGCCTCTTCCGAAAACGGCATCTACACTTAAACTAATACCTTTTGATGATGATGAACCATCTAAATTTGAATAAATAATCTGGTTGGGATTGGTGTCATAATCAGGAATAATGGCATTGGTGAAATAGGTATACCATGCTGAAGTATCAAATGTAAATTGCATCCCGCTTTTGGTATATAATTTTTTTAAATAGTTTAAGGTGATATTATAAGATTGTTCAGGCTTCAGTTCTTCTTCAATAATAACATCTCTGGCGCCTGTTAAAGCAGCGTGTTCTTCGGTAAATAGGTTTACCACGCGGAAACCGGTTCCTGCATTTAAGCGAATAATATCGCTATCCGTTGGTTTAAATCGATATGCTAAACGCGGCGTGAAAATATTTCCATGGCGCTCATCATAGTCATACCGAAGTCCTAATAATAAGCTTTGTTTTTCGTCAAAATCAATTTCATCTTGAATAAATAATGACGGAATGGTAACTTCATCCGCATTTAAAGTGGCTGTGGTATTGTCATTATAATAATTGTAACGCACCGCCGCACCAACTAAAAAGTCATGATTTCTAATTTGTTTATCCCAAATAAACTGCCCAAATCCAATGCGCTGTTGGGCTAAATAAGGCATGTCGCCATAAACGGAATTCTGGTCGTGATCCGAATATGAAAATTGAAACGTGATATCTTCGGCAACTGGCAATTGATATTCACCAATTAATTCATAACGGGAGGTGTAAATGCTTTCTGCATATACGTCATCACCGCCGCGGTAACTTTTATTCCAATTCATTTCACCGCCCCAACGATCTTCATAAAAATAACGAGCTGCTAGGGAGAATTTCCTATTATCCTTGCGTTTAAAGCTCCATTTTTGAAATATTGAAATGCGATCTTGCAAGGTGACATCGGTAAAGTTGTCGTTATTGTTATCAATGGGATTATCATATTTGAAATAATTAGTACCGAATAAAAGGGTAGCTTTTTCACCTACTTTAGCTTTAAAACCGGCATCTAAATTCCATTCGCCCCAAGAATTAATATTGGTATCCACAAAAAATGTCGGTGCGTTTTCGGGTAGTTTGGTTATAATATTAATTAATCCACCAACGGCTTCACTGCCATATAAAGACGATGCGGGTCCTTTTACAATTTCAACCTGTTCAATTAAAGAATTTGGAATTCCTGATAAACCATAAACGGTAGATAAGCCACTAACAATGGGCATTCCATCAATTAAGACCAGTGTATAAGGACCTTCCAAACCGTTAATGTGAATATCGCCTGTATTACAAATATTACAGTTAAGCTGTGGTCTCACACCATTCACGTTTTGAAGTGCTTCAAAAATATTAGGTGTTGGGTTTTTCTTAAAGAATGTGGCTGTGTAAATTTCTACAGGAACAGGACTTTCCAACCTAGAAACTGCTTTTAAAGTTCCAGTAATTACAACTTCATCCAGAGATTCGCCGCTATCTAAATTAAAGTTCACCGAAATATCTTTACTTCCAATACTAATTTTTTTACTTACTGTAGTATGTCCCGTGAAAGAAGCGATTAAGATATAATCGCCGGGAGCTATTTTATTTATGCTGTAAATTCCATTATCATTTGTGGTAGTTCCTGATGTGGTACCCTGGATATAAACACTGGCATAAGGGAGGGATTCGCCTTCCGAACTTACAGTTCCTTTAATGTTATGAGTAGTTTGTGCAAAGCTGGCTGCGCTGCATAAAAAGGCCAAAATTATTAGTCTCATTTTAAATTATTTTTACACAAAGATAAATAATTATTTAGATTAGTCTAAAAATATATTTAAGAATTTTAATAATGTATATTTGTTATATAAAATGTGATTATGATTACGTTAACAGAAGAAAATTATATTAAAGCTATTTACCATTTAAGTAAGCAAGGTGCGGAGAATGTCAATACGAATGCATTAGCTGAAGCCATGAATACCAAGGCATCTTCCGCCACGGATATGATTCGGAAATTATCGGAGAAAGATTATGCCAATTATAAAAAGTATAAAGGGGTGACATTAACCGAAACCGGAAAAAGGATTGCTATAAATATTATCAGGAAACACAGACTTTGGGAAGTGTTTTTGGTGGAAAAATTAAACTTTACTTGGGATGAGGTGCACGAATTAGCCGAGCAATTAGAGCATATTAAGTCGCAAAAATTAATAGATGAGTTGGATATATTTTTAGGTCATCCAACCCATGATCCACATGGCGATCCGATTCCGAATAAAGATGGCGAAATAACCTATGTTGAAAAAACATTATTATCGCAAGCTCAAGTAAATTTGCGTTATAGTTGTGTGGGTGTGAATGATAGTTCGTCTGAATTTTTACAGTATTTAAATAATAATAACATCAGTTTAGGTTCTATTATTGAAGTAATGCATATCGAGCCTTTTGATAAATCCATCAACATCAAAGCAAATGGTAAATTACTAACAGTTTCACAAAGTGTTGCTAAAAATTTATATCTCAAAAAACTTTAATAATAGGCCTTCCTTAAATTAATTAAAATGAAAAAAAGTCTTGTATTCGTATTGTTACTCGTTAGTTTTATAGGATTTGCTCAAGAAAATGAAGCTGCAACTGCGCCTATAATTCTGAAAAAACTGTTTTATCAGCAGAGCGTTTTATTCGGCGATTATTCTGTGAAATTTTCTGAACTCCTTTCAGATTCCAGATGTCCTATTGGTGTAACCTGTATTTGGGCTGGCGAAGTTGTTTTTACAGTAACTGTTTCTAAAAACGACACCATTATATCTTCTGAAACTTTTAAAATCCCGCCCACCA
This sequence comes from Bizionia myxarmorum, assembly GCF_008086205.1. Lineage (GTDB taxonomy): Bacteria > Bacteroidota > Bacteroidia > Flavobacteriales > Flavobacteriaceae > Algorimicrobium > Algorimicrobium myxarmorum. The sequence goes on from NZ_VSKK01000001.1 coordinate 766,254, forward strand.
ACTATACAGATAAAGAACGTAAAGTTTTGACTTTAGAAAATGGTTTAACGCTTTGCTTATATAATGTGATGCCTTTTCCAACAGCTGAAAAGAAAATAGCGACAAAAGAGTATTATCTGCAATATACGGATGCTAATTAGTGGCATCCACAACCATCATCACCACCACAATTTTTAGAATTCTTTTTCTTCGGATTCCATATAAACTTCCTAATCAGGAATAATATGGCTAAAGCCAATACCGTAAACGCTATGATATTTTGAATAATTGGACCCATAATATGATAAATTTACTTTAATAATTGGAAGGCAATTAATGCCGATATATAGGCAAGAGCCGTCATAATAAATAATTGCCAAACCGGCCATTTCCAGCTGTTCGTTTCTTTTTTCACAATAGCTAGTGTACTCATGCATTGCATAGCAAATGCATAAAATAAAAGTAGTGAAATTCCAGAAGCAAAGTTAAATAATGGTCCGCCTAAAACAGGGTTGACTTCACCAGCCATTCGGTTTTTAATGGTTTCCTCTTCATCGCTGCCTACATTATAAATGGTTGCTAACGTGCCTACAAAAACTTCACGTGCCGCAAATGAACTCACCAGGGCAATACCTATTTTCCAATCATAACCCAATGGGCGAATAGCTGGCTCAATAGCACGACCTGTGATACCTATATAAGAATGTTCGAGTTTATAAGAGTCAATGTGATGATCTAAATCCGTTTCTGTGATATCGGCATTGGTGTATTTTTCAGTAACAATGGCTTCCGCATTATTAAAATCATCACCCGGACCATAAGACGCTAAAAACCACAAAACAATGGATATAGCCAAGATTATTTTACCGGCACCAAACACAAAAGCTTTGGTTTTTTCAAGAACCGTAATAGCGACATTTTTTAGAAGTGGTAATTTATAATTAGGCATTTCTACCACAAAAAATGTCTTACTTTTTATCTTAAGAATTTTATTTAAAAGCCAAGCGGAGCCAACGGCTGCTGCAAATCCTAATAAATACAAGAGCATTAAGGTTAAAGCCTGAAAACTTAAACCAAGAAAGCGACCTTCCGGAATTACCAAAGAAATAATAATTAGATAAACTGGTAATCTGGCCGAACAGGTAGTAAAAGGTGTCACTAGAATGGTTATTAAACGCTCTTTCCAACTTTCAATATTTCGGGTTGCCATAATAGCTGGAATGGCACAAGCTGTACCAGAAATTAAGGGTACCACACTTTTTCCGCTTAATCCAAATTTCCTCATCACCCGATCCATTAAAAAGACCACACGACTCATATAACCACTTTCTTCTAAAACCGAAATAAACAGAAATAAAAAGGCAATTTGCGGAATAAAAATAACGATTCCGCCAATTCCAGGGATAATCCCTTCAGAAATTAAATTGGTTAAGGTGCCAGACGGCATGGTGGTTTTAGTCCATTCACTTAATGACGCAAAAGAACTATCAATAAAATCCATGGGGATGCTGGACCAATCATAAATGGCTTGAAATATGGTTAATAGAATTAGTCCGAAAATAACATAACCCCAAACTTTATGGGTTAGAATTCGGTCTAGCCTAATGCGTAAATCTTTAGCTGTACTTAAATCAATGGCTTGCCCTTCTTTAAGCACATTATTAATAAACTGATACCGTTTTATAGTTTCTTTTTGCTGTAAACGCTTTAAATCTATATTGGATTTGGTTTTAAAATCGGCAACGGCATCAATGGTATTTCTGTCCATTTTTCCGAAGTTAACATCCTGCGTTATAACTAACCACAGTTTATACAACAACTGATTGGGGAATGCTTTTTGTAAATTTGCAAAGTAGTCTTTATCAATTTCAGAGGCATTTAAACAAGGCTCAATTGATAACTCTTTATAAGCGGCAATGACCTCTTTAAGTTCAGGAATTCCTGTTTTTTTTCGAGTGCTAATGAGTACAACCTTGGTGTTCAGATGTTCTTCAAGGTGGGGAATATCTAAACTGATTCCTTTATAAGCCATTCTATCTGCCATATTGATAGCGAGGATAGTGGGGATTTTAAGATCTTTAATCTGTGTGAAAAGTAATAAATTTCGCTTTATATTTTCCACGTCGCAAACAACAACGGCAACATCAGGAAAATCTTTATCGTTTTTATTGAGAAGTAATTCTATAACAACATTCTCATCTAAAGAAGACGCATTTAAACTATAAGTTCCAGGTAAATCAATGATATGAGCTTTTACGCCACGTGGTAATTTGCAAATTCCTTCTTTTTTTTCAACCGTAATGCCTGGATAATTTCCCACTTTTTGGTTTAAACCTGTTAAAGCATTGAAAACAGAAGTTTTTCCGGTATTGGGATTTCCAATTAAGGCAACGTTGATTTGTTTGCTCATCTAGCAATTTCTATTTGAATGTGAAGTGCGGTTTCTTTCCGAATGGCTAAATGACTTCCATTTATATTTAAATACATTGGATCCGCAAAAGGTGCCATTTGAACCAATTCCACGCTATTGCCAGGAAGACAACCCATTTCCAATAGCTTCAAGGGGATATGTATAGACGATACATCGACTATAATCCCAATTTCACCACGTTTAATATCTGCTAAAGTTACTTGCAAGCTTATTTAGATTGAATTTAAAGAAGCGAAATTACTGTAAAAAGCGCCGTTAAAAAAATAGTTGAATTAAAAACTATTCAGAATCTTTTTTTAATTTCCGAATATCAGATATTAAACGTTCAATATCCTCAAGTTTAGTACCATCATAAAAACCACGAATTTGGCTTTTCTTATCAATAAGCATGAAATTCTCCGTATGAATCATATCATACGGATCCGCACTTCCAACGTCTTTTACGGCTAAATAACTTTTTCGAGCCAAGTCGTAAATTTGTTTTCTATCGCCTGTAACAAGGTTCCAACGGGAATCATCCACACCTTTTTCTAAAGCGTATTTTTTTAATTGGGCAACTGAATCTATTTCAGGTGTTACGGTATGAGAAAGCAGTAAAATTTCAGGTTCATCTTCTAATTCCTTCTGAATATAAACCATATGGTCTGTCATAATCGGACAAATAGTTTGGCAGGTTGTAAAGAAGAAATCGGCTACATAAATTTTGTTCTTATAATCTTCCTGTGTAATTGTTTTACCATTTTGATTGGTTAAGCTGAAATCGGCAATCTTATGATATTTCTTTTTGTATTGAATGGTGCTGTCTACCAATTCAAAATTTACCATAGAAGGTTGATAAATGGGCAAAGGTTTTTCTACGTTTAAAACATTATAAATAATAGTCATAATAATTATAGCAATAATCAGAAAAACGATGGCAAAATACTTGTAGTCTTTAAAAAATGACAACATAACAATAAGATTTTATGAAACAATTCTGCTGCGAAATTACGATAGAATACAGATTAAAGTGGTAATTTTAACAAGCAATATTTTTTAGCATAAAAAAACTCTATGAAAGCCTATTTAGCACTTTTACTATTTTTAATTTCTACCCCATTTTTTGCTCAAGATTACTTGAAATCCTTTAATAAAATTCAGGAAGCTGAAGCCAAAATGGCCATGAAAAAGATGAATCAGCGTTTTAGTATGAACACTGGTAATTACGATATAAAATATCACAGATTGGATTTAACGGTTAATCCGGCTGTTGCGTTTATTTCAGGTGATGTTACCACCTATTATGAAGCCAAGGAAGATTTGTCTCAAATTACCTTTGAGCTAACGGATAATATGACGGTTTCTCAAGTCACACAACGCGGAAATTCTTTAACGTTTACGCATAATGCTTCAGATGAGGTGGTTATTACTTTAAATCAAATTCAGTCAGCGGGTGTTTTAGATTCGCTAACCATAAGCTATTCAGGAAATCCTGAAAGTTCGGGTTTTGGTTCTTTTGAACAAAGTTCACACAGTGGAAGTCCCGTAATTTGGACACTTTCGGAACCTTATGGTGCTAAAGGTTGGTGGCCGTGCAAACAGGATTTAATTGATAAAATAGATTCTATAGATGTATATATAACAACACCACGACTTACATCTAATAATGAAGATTATGTATCCGTTTCCAACGGACTGGAAATTGGGCAGACCATCTCCGGAAATTCTAAAACCACACGGTTTAAGCATAAATATCCTATTCCTGCTTATTTGGTGGCTATTGCGGCGACCAATTATACCGTTTACTCTCATGAAGTTGCTAATAATGGGACACCATTTGATGTGGTTAATTACGTGTATCCTGAAAATCTAGGGTATGCGCAAGCTAGAACACCGATTACGGTAGATATGATTACTATTTATTCCAATCTTTTTGATACCTATCCCTTTGCCAATGAAAAATATGGTCATGCCCAATTTGGTTGGGGCGGCGGTATGGAACATTCCACGGTTTCTTTTATGGGAAGTTTTGGTGAAAACTTGGTAGCTCATGAACTAGCACATCAGTGGTTTGGCAATAAGGTAACGGCAGGTAGCTGGAAAGATATATGGTTAAGTGAAGGTTTTGCCACGTATTTACCAGGATTGTTTACAGAAAACACAGACGGAAATTCGGATTTTATTGCATTTAAAGAACAGTTAGTTAACAATATTACATCACAACCTGGTGGTGCCGTTTATTTAACAGATTCAGATACAACGAGCGTTAATAGAATTTTCAGTAGTCGTTTAAGTTATAATAAAGGGGCGATGGTTGTGCATATGCTTCGGAAGAAACTTGGAGACCTGTCATTTTTTCAAGCCATGAGAACGTATTTAAACCATCCTAATCACACATACGGTTATGCCAAAACAAACGATTTTATAAATGTTGTTGAAACAGCAACGGGTGAAGATTTAACGGAATTTTTTAATGATTGGATTTATAATCAAGGGTATCCGATATATACGGTTTCGTGGAATCAACCTTCAGCATCAACTGTATTTCTGAATGTAAACCAATCTCAAAGTCATGCATCGGTTTCCTTTTTTGAAGCACCAGTGCCTATTCGACTTATTGGAACTAATGGTGAAATTCAAGATGTTGTTTTAACGAATACAATTAATAATGAAGATTTCATAAAAACGGTAAATTTCACGGTTGTAGATGTTGTTTTTGATCCTGAAAGCGATTTAATATCTCGGAATAACTCGGTAACCTTATCTACAGATACTTCTTATTTGAATGCTAGTGTAACCTTATATCCAAACCCTACAAGCAATATTGTTTATCTTGATAAACCGGATAGCTTGCAGGTTAATCAGGTGAAAATATATAATGCGTTAGGTCAACTTTTAGATACGCAATTATGGAATTCTAGTTTAGATCTTTCTTCCTACGCATCTGGCATATTATTTGTAAAGTTTGAAACCAGCAGCGGCTTTATCAACAAAACCGTGTTAAAAAAATAGCAATAAACCGCTTATAGTTTTCTTAATGGTGTTAAAACACTACTTTTGTGCGCTATAAAAAGAAGAAACTCATATGATTGTAATTTTAATAAAGGCAGCACAACTATTTTTAAGTCTGTCTATTCTTATTGTTCTGCATGAATTAGGCCATTTCATTCCATCAAAGATATTTGGAGCCCGTGTAGAAAAGTTCTATTTGTTCTTTGATGTTAAGTTTTCATTATTCAAGAAAAAAATTGGCGATACCGTTTACGGAATCGGTTGGTTACCATTAGGCGGTTATGTAAAAATTGCTGGTATGATTGATGAAAGCATGGATAAGGAGCAAATGGCGCTACCGCCACAACCTTGGGAGTTTAGATCTAAACCAACATGGCAACGTCTTATAATTATGCTTGGTGGTGTAACGGTAAACTTTATTTTAGGTTTTCTTATTTACATGATGATTTTGTTTGTCTGGGGAACTGATTTTGCATCTAAAGATGATGTGAAATATGGTTTCGGTGTAACAAAAACCATGGAACAATATGGTTTCCAGCAAGGGGATAAAATTGTCTCCGTAGATGGTAAGCCATATCAAGACGTAACCGCTATAACCTCTCATTTATTATTCAGAAATATAAAAGAGATAGAAGTTGAAAGACTTTCAGGCGCTAAAGAAACGTTGACAATTCCTGAAGATATAGGAACGCAATTGTTTGAAGCGGGCGATTTGCCTGCTATGACGCCGCGTATGCCTTTTGAATTAGATTCTATTGTGCCAGATTCTCCAGCTGATAAAGCCGGACTTTTAGTGAGTGATAAAGTGCTCTATATTAACGGTACTGAAGTTAATTATCTGTCAGATTTATCCTATTTGCTAAAAAATAAAGGTGCTGATGCTATAGATCTTGTTGTAGAGCGCGATGGTGTAAATAAGACTTTAAAGTTGACACCTGATCCTGATTTTATGATGGGTGTTGTTTCTAAAACAACAGATCCAGATTATATAAAATTTAACCATAGAGATTACACATTTGGAGAAAGTATTACAGAAGGTGCTTCATTAGGTTACTGGACGATTAAGGATTATTTAGGGCAGTTTAAATATATATTCACTAAAAAAGGTGCGGCTCAAGTAGGAGGTTTCGCCGCTATTGGTAATATGTTTCCACCAACTTGGAACTGGAAAGCATTCTGGGCTATAACCGCATTCCTATCAATTATGTTAGGCGTTTTAAATTTATTGCCAATTCCGGCTCTAGATGGAGGTCATGTAATGTTTTTATTATATGAGATGATTTCCGGCAGAAAACCTGGCGATAAGTTCATGGAGTACGCGCAACTCGTTGGCTTCATATTACTTATAGGTCTGGTCTTGTTCGCAAATGGAAACGATATTTATAAGGCAATTTTTGAATGATAATTTAAAGATGAAATTTTCTTTAAAATCTTTTCATCTTGTTTTGTAATATCTAAAATATAACATATATTTGCGCTCGCAAAAGCGACAACACTCCTCCTTAGCTCAGTTGGTTAGAGCATCTGACTGTTAATCAGAGGGTCCTTAGTTCGAGCCTAAGAGGAGGAGCCAAACAGGGAAAGCCTTTACAGAAATGTAAGGGCTTTTGTTTTTTAGCTAGGTGCAACATTTCTAGGAAATGTTATTCAACAGCTTCTAAAAGGTCCTTAAAATTCTTAACATTTTTAGTTCTTTACAATCAGCAAATTTATCCGATCCCGCAATCCATCCTTTCTCTAAATAAAGTTATAATTGTAAACGCTACACAGTAACTTAAGTTACAATGAAACCTTAACTCATAGTCTATCTTTGCCATTGTGATATGCATCACGCCATATAAATTTTAATATAATTTTTAAATAAAGAAAGTATGAGAAATAAGTTTTTAATGATTCTTTTTGTTTTTGTAGGATCTGTTTTTTACACCAAAACCACGGCGCAATCTTTAAGTGTTGAAGCCATTGAAAATTCCATAAAAAAGGATGGGAAATATGCATTATTGGTTTCGAATGCACGGTATTTTCAAGCAGCTGTAATGACCGGGAAAGGATTTAAAGCCAATAACCCTAAAATGGATTTTGAAATAGTCTTAATTGGTCCTGTGGTTAAAGACTTGGCTAAAGATGAAAGTCTGAAATCTTTTATTGAAACTAGTGAAAAAGTAGGAATTCGGCTTGTTGTTTGCGAAGCGGCAATGAATCACTTTGAACTAAAGAACGGAGACTTCCACAATTCTATCCAATTTTCACCTGATGGTTTTGTTTATATGTTTGGTTTGCAGGAAAGCGGATTTAAAACCATTACCTTATAATTTAGATTTCGTATTATCTCCTTATAATAACAAAAGCCTTTACATTTTAGTAAAGGCTTTGTCATTTTTAAAAATCAACTATTAATCCCGTAATAGTATGTGTATAAATAATTACTTTTTGACTTTGCGTTCTACCCGCTCATCATCTTGTTTACCATATTGGTTATAATGGTCCTTTTTTTGAGCACCTTTTTCATCTGTTGCGTTTTGGTGCAAATCTTTTTCGTGTTCCGTTTTCGGATTTTCTTTATCGGTTGCCATATCGTTAAATTTTAAATTAGGCTTAAATTTATTCACTATATACAAATTGCTTTGATTCAAATAATAGGAATATTAACTTGAAAAAAAGTGCATAGAAAAAGGAATCATCAAACGGGTTTTAAATGTAAGTTGATGAATAAAAGTTTCTGTATTGAAAATCTACTTATCTAAACTTTCTAACAAACAGGTTAATTCTACTATTTTTCCAGCCATACAAATGCCAGCTCTGTCATTTACTTCGGTATAGTTAAGATTTACTTTTTTGCCTTCCACCATCGAGATGTTAAAACTATTTAAGTTTATAGGTTCTAATTTATTGCCATCCTCAAGTTCAATCATCCACCCACAACCATCCAAACCCGTCATGTTTAATAGTTTGCCTTCTATAGCATTTTCACATATTGAAATGTCTGTTTTTGAGGGATTATCATCATTTTTTGTATTTGCACAAGAGAAAACAATTCCCGAGCAAACTAAAATCACCACTATATTTTTTCTGATATTTTTCATACGTTTTTTTTTAATTAATCATTTTTCGATTTTCATCATATAAACCAATCAGCACACTGTTGCCGTCTTCATCCACTTTAATGCCACCGTATTTGGCGACTTCATATTTTTCGGCATCGCCCTCCTGAAAAAAGTAGGATTCTGCACCAATATTGATACCCCATCCTGAATTTGAATTATAAGCTATTAAATATTCATCGGCTTTAAGCGGTGTTTTATTGTCTTGAAATCGGTTTTTTTTGGCAATGCCGTTTTCGTCTAATTTCACAACACAAAATCCTCTTTTTGAAATTTCATCATAAACGACCGTATTGGAAATGTCGTAGCGCAAATCCATATAATCGCCTTGCATTAAAGAACGGGGATCAACTGGTGCCAATTCTAAAAGAATCAGCTTTCCATCTTTGAGCAACGTTTCTTTTTTATATACGGACGCATTGAAAAGAAATAATAAAACAAGAAGATTTCCTAAAATCAGGAGCCATTTATACTTTTTCATGAGCGCTTATCTTTTTGGTTATGAATATATAAAATGCTAGAAATAAGATTCCCGTGGCTATTAAAATAAGCGATTTGGTGAGTAGTGTGAAACTTAAATCATAATAATACTGTGAAACAAAATAGATAAAAGCAACAATCCCAATAACGAAACCCGTTTTATAATTGACTAAAAAACTCAACAGAATAATTATCAAAGCTCCCGAAATAGCCGGTGCGTATAGCGTTAAAAGCAGAATTAAGCAACTTATACTATAAATAAAAATTTTACTTTTAAGAGCTGTTACGTTATTGATTTCTATAATATGATGAACTATAAACAGGACAGCCAGAATCATGATTATGGATGATAACCAAAAATCTCCTGGAGATAAGGGAATTAAATACCGTTTTCCAATAGCCATAAGTCCAGCTAACAAAGCAAATATAAGTCCAATGCGGATTGGATTATATAATTTGGAAGCTATTTTATGCCATGAAATTATTTTGGCTTCGTTTAAAAATACGTAGGTTAATAAAACCGTGTTTCCAGCTATATAAAGATGAATGAGGTGATAATAGGAATTAAATAGAATTAAGCTAATTAGGCACCCGTTAAATACCATTATGGAGATAAAGGATAATACATAGCTTTGCGTAATGAAAAGCGAACCTAGAGCCATGACAGCGATGATGATAAGAATGGAATTTTCATGAATGCCCATTTCTGATAATCCAAAACCAAACAGCACCAAACCAATTATATAAAGAGAAATGCTAAACGTATCAGTAACGAGTCGGTTGAAAGCTTTGTCTAGAAAAAAAGCGGCAGCTATGAATATAATTCCGAAAATTAATAAGCCCATTTCCGAATCATAGATTCCTGTAATCAAGAAAAATCCTAGAAATGCTAGCATAGCTAGAATTCCACCGAAAATGGAAAGTAACTTAATGGCCAAATTGGATTTATTATTATTCTGATGTTCGTATTCTTTTAAAATAGCCTGCTCGTCAAAAGTGAAAGCGTCGCCTTCCATCGCCGAAATATGCTGTAATAAGTCCTTTTTTTCTTCTAGTTTACCCATCTTTTTTGAAGCTTTATTAAATTAGCAATAAGAAATGTGACGCTTAAAATTATAAACAAACTAATTACGAAAAACATGCCACCATCATCAGACCAACTAATTAGTAATGCCGAACCAATTACAATTAAACTAAAGGGAATTATGGAAAGGTAGAAGATGCTTTTTGTTTGTATGCCATAATAAATACCATAAGCATACAGCAGTGCGGTTGCTATTACTAGTATTAAGAAGCTTGCTTGATAGTCGTCAAAAATCCCATAACAAATGGCTATGGTGCCGAATGAAGCAGCGGCTAGCGCCAGGATATTTGTAAACCATGTTGGCGGATTAATGTCTGCTGATAGTTTTTCACCTATTAAAGCTATAAATAAAAACACGGTATTAATGCCAAATAGCAAGGTAAACGGGATTATTTCTGGCCAGTTTTGCGCTACTTGCTCAATATATAATATAACGGTGGTATTAATAAGGATTATAAAAATAAGCCACAAGGGTGCAAAATTAGAAACCACAACCCATAGGAATATGAACAAAGTCCAACCCAGAAAAAAATCGTAAGCATTAGCGCCCGTTTGGTAAATTTGTCCAAAAACAGCAAACAAAACGCCAACAATCATAGAAGCGCCTGTTAGCAAAATGTTTTTAACATTAAGTTGCCATTTTGAAAACAGAATAACCGCTGTAATAGCAATAATTAATCCTTCAATTAAACCTAGTTTCGCAAATTTGTGAAGATCCGCCCAGTTATAGGCAAAGAAAAACAGAATACCTGCCGTTGTAAAACCAACCCCTAAACTGATAAAAAGCAGATTTAAAAATTTCTGCCAAGCCTCTTTATCATGATAAACATCCCTTTGCAATCGGGCTTTTATTTCTGATTCGGACCAATTGCTATGCCGACTAATGATGTGTATATCGTTTCTTTCAATCTTTGCCATGAATTGTCGTGTTCTTGTCCATTTATAATTTTCGGATAGATTAGAGACTAATTTAGAAAATAAAAGTTAATTTGATAGTTACTTTTAATTCGCGAACTACCAGATATAAAAAAATGGTTATTTTTTGAATTGAAGATGATCCAATTTTTTTCCTGTCAGCATTTTTTCGCCCACCACTGCAAAACCTAACTTTAAATACAATCTTTTGGCATTTGGGTTTTCTTTTTCTACTAATAGCCCCAATGTTTTCTGGCGTTTTATAACATACTCATCAATTAAGAACTTAAATATTTGAGAACCAATACCTTTACCTTGTTGGTCGGGATTCACGCCAACGCAATCAATATAAAATTCGCCAGCTTGGGTTTCATCTTCGGGCTTAAAATCTCTATTAAATAGGTTTTTAATGGCTTTAGCTACGGGAGTTCTTAATTCTGCTAATTGCCCGCCATCATAAACTGTCGCAGCAGCAAGAATTCCACTTTCGTTTTCCGCAACCCAACAATTTTCATAAGAATACTGATTGGCTTTTTCACGGATTATATACTCTAAAAACTGTCTTGCTTTTTCTGGAGAATTTTCACCAATAAATTTAAATACAATGTCCTGCATAGCTACTAGCATGCAGGATGCGATAGCTCTATAATCCTCTGGTTTGGCTTTCCTAATTACCATGATTTCACAAGGTTTTTTTTATGAATTTTCTATATTTAAAACCGTAAATCTCTTGTATTTTATGATTCATTATGTGGTCTGATGGAAGCACATTCAGTTTTAAATTTTCATTTTTATGTTTCATGTTTTTTACAAATTCAATATAACTATCTGTAAGTGAACTAGCCGAAAATTGCAGCTTGTTAGTTCGATTTTTTATTAGAAATGTAATCCGAATCATATGACGCATTTTTGGAAATGACATATATGTCAATTCTAATAAATCTTCATAGGGTATTTCTATTTTATGTTTGGTAAACGTATAATTCATATAAATGCCAGTTTCCTCAAAATCGATACTAAAAGTACGTTTTCTTTGATATAGAATAATACCAACAACAAGAATTACGGTTATGCTTATGTTTAAAATTTTTTCCCAAATAGCGTCAAAGTTAGGAACAAGAGCTATGCCTATTGTCAAAATCATACAAGAAACCAAAATGGCTTGGTATACGGAATGAGTTGAAGAGAAATGATACGTTTTCATTTTATAAATTCTAACTACAAAACTAACGGAATCTTTTAGAATATTATAAGATCTCAATCAAAGTTAACCACCAAAAGTAGCAGAATGAAATACAATAGGTCATGACAATTGTCACCTTTTAAACGTTTCTATTTCATGAATTTTGAGGCTTAAATATAAAAAAACAACATGATAGCCTCCAAACAAACACATAGTTTTCATATTCCTGTTATGGGCTTGGCTTACACCATAGACAGCCCAATTCGCGTAGCCCAATATGGCATTTCGTCTGTAATTTCTATTATTGATGATGATCTTTTAGAAAAAATGAATGCATTTTACAGTGAGAAATTTAGCATTCCTTATCAGGAAATCACACAAAAAGTAGACGATTATCGCGCTAAACGTATCACCGCTTATTTGAATTTAGTAGATACCATTGTTAAAGATAAGTTTGTAAAATTTAAGGAAGAAATATCTGAAAGCAAATCTGCTTTAGAAAATTTTATAAGCATGCTTCCTAATAAATCTACTATAAAAGAAGGGCTTTCACATCTTCTAGATGAAGGCTTGCTTTTTAAAGAAAGCATTAAAAATTATATAGATGCGCACTTGTCTGCTGGCGAAATTGATGTTAATATCATGACCAAAATTGATAAGGATAATTTTATCAAATCGGAGCAATTACCCATAGAATATAATGATGCCCATGCCTCACTTCGTGGTTTTGCTAATAGTACTTTACAGTCGTCCGTTGTGCTTTCAGCAGGTATGAATCCTAGATTATACAGTTATTTCGAAAATTTTAAAGACTTTTATCCAGATGCTAAAAATAACTTAAAGAAGAAAATTATTTTAAAGGTGAGCGATTTCCGTTCGGCTATAATCCAAGGAAAATTTCTAGCTAAAAAAGGGCTTTGGGTTTCAGAATACCGTATTGAATCCGGTTTAAACTGTGGTGGACATGCCTTTGCTACAGAAGGTTTTTTATTAGGGCCCATTTTAGAAGAGTTTAAAACTAAAAAACCAGAATTAATAGCGGATACACATGCGGTTTATGTAAAAGCATTAACGGATAAGCAAGAGTTTGTTCCAGAACAACCTTTAGAAATAAAAATCACGGTTCAAGGTGGCGTTGGAACGGCAGCTGAACATGATTTTCTAATTAATAATTACCAAGTGGATTCAGTAGGTTGGGGTACGCCTTTTTTACTGGTTCCGGAAGCGACCTCTGTTGATATCGAAACCAGAGCGCTATTAGCAAAAGCTAAAGAAACTGATTTGTATTTGAGTGGTATTTCACCATTAGGTGTGCCTTTTAATACTATTAGAGGCACGTCTAATGAGTTTTTTAAACAAAACCGTATTGACAATAATAAAGCTGGAAGTTCTTGTCCGAAAAAGTTTTTAGCTTTGAGTAAAGAATTTGGTCCAGAAGGAATTTGTACAGCGTCAAAAAAATATCAAGATGTAAAATTGGAAGAATTAGACGCGAAAAAGGAAGCGATGCCAACAGCTATCTATGAAATGTCCAAAAATAAAATCACTGAAAAAGCCTGTCTTTGCGTCGGTTTAGCAAACGCTTCATATCTTGAAAATGATATTCCTATAAAAGGCCAGCAGCAAGGTGTTGTTATTTGTCCTGGACCTAATTTGGCCTATTTTGATAAGGAAGTTTCTTTAACGCAAATGATTCAGCATATTTATGGAAAAGCTTCTGTGCTTGCTGAAACCTACAGACCCAATATGTTTGTAAAGGAATTAAAAATGTATGTGGATTATTTAACCCAGGATATTGCCACGTTTACAGATGATTTAACCGCGAAGCACATCAAAAAATGGCAAGCCTTTAAAAGTAATTTATTAGAAGGTGTTGTTTATTATCAAAATCTGTTTGAAGATACGTTGAACGCTAATAATAAGAGCATTCAAAGTGACATTAAAATGTATGAAAATGTTATAAAATTAATTGAAGTGCCTGTTTTATAAGACTTACTATTTATAAAAATGCATGTCATCAATATATTGCCAAACCGATGCGGGAAGCATCGGTTTTACATTAATACCGTCTTTAATGGATTGTCTTATAAATGTTGAAGATAATTCCATTATGGGCGCATTAATGTGGTGAATGCGTTTATGACCATCAAACTGGGTTTTAACCTGGCCTTCAGAAATTCTAGGGTACACATAAATATCATGATGGTCTAAAATAACGTGGTAGTTTTTCCACTTATGAAAACTTTTCAAATTGTCTTCACCCATAATTAATGAAAATGTGTGCGTTGGATATTTTTCCTGTAAATGCGCCAAGGTATTTACCGTATAATTTGGTTGCGGTAATGAAAATTCAATGTCGCTTGGTTGCAGTTTGTCATAATCTTCCGTGGCACGAAAAACCATTTCCAAACGCTGGTAATTATCAAGTAAAGATTGTTTCTTTTTAAAGGGGCTTTGTGGCGTTACAACTAACCAAATTTGATCCAAATCACTAGATTCTGCTAAATGATTGGCAATTATAAGATGCCCAATGTGAATAGGATTAAAGGTTCCAAAATATAAGCCTATTTTCATGGTTTTTAACTAGGATTTTAAGAAGTTAGAAATCAAATCTTCTGCCTCCGCAAGTGCTTTATCTAAATTATCATTTTCAATGATGACATCAAAAAGTGGCGCTGTGGCCAATTCAGCGGATGCTTTGGCAATACGCATGTTAATTTTATCGTCGCTTTCCGTTTTCCGCTTTTTCAATCGGATTTTCAGTTCATCAATACTGGGCGGTTTTACAAATACGGCTAAAGTTTCCTCTGGAAATTTTCGCTTTATGCGTAAACCACCAGACACGTCTATATCAAAAATAACGTGTTTGCCATGAGACCAAATGCGTTCTACTTCCGTTTTTAAAGTGCCATAAAAATTATCCCGATATACTTCTTCCCATTCTAGAAATTCTTCGTTTTTAATTTTATTTTTAAACTCCTTGGCTGATAAAAAATAATAATCTTTGGCGTCTATTTCATCACCGCGTTTTTCACGTGATGTTGCTGAAATAGAAAACTCTAAATTTAAGTTGTCAAGTCCTAAAAGATGGCGTACAATCGTTGTTTTTCCAGATCCTGACGGTGCTGAAAACACAATGAGTTTTCCTTTAGACGTGTTGTTTGGTTGTGTCAATATGCTTGTTTTTGTAAAACGTTTATAAAACGTTTAATAATTGCTCTTTAATTTTTTCTAGCTCATCTTTCATCTGCACCACTAATTTTTGCATCGGTGCATAATTACTTTTGGAACCAATGGTATTGATTTCACGGCCTAATTCTTGACCAATAAATCCTAGTTTTTTACCGTTGGAATCATCAGAATCTAAAGCTTTTATAAAATAATCCAAATGGTTCTTTAAACGCACTTTTTCTTCGGTGATATCAAATTTTTCAATGTAGAAAACCAATTCTTGCTCGAATCTGTTTTCGTCTACCTTTTCTTTAAGTTCTTCAACACCTTTGCGCAAACGTTCGCGAACACCTTCAATGCGTTCTGGGTCCATGGCAATAATTTCCTCTAAAATGCTTTCAATAATTTTAACACGTTCTCTAAAATCGGCTTCTAGGACTTGGCCTTCATCCAAACGGTAGGTATCAATATTTTTTAAAGCGACTTTTACTTCAGCTAAAATAGTTTCCCATTCAGTTTCATCAATTTCTTCGCGCTCGGTATTTAAAGCATCTGGGAAACGAACAGCCATTTTTAGAAGTTCGGTTTCATCACCATCCACAATTTCTTTAAGCTGCTTGATGTATTGTTTTACCGCTGCTTTATTAATTTGTGTGGATGTTTCTTCCCCAGTCATTTCAACATAAATAGAGAAATCAATTTTTCCGCGTTCTAATTGAATTCCAATTAGTTTACGTAAGCTTAATTCTTTTTCTCTATAAATTGAAGGCATTCGGGCATTCAAATCGAGGTTTTTACTGTTTAACGATTTCACTTCAATCGTCACTTTTTTGGTTGGTAACTGCAAAACAGATTTCCCATAACCAGTCATTGAATGTATCATATTTCTAAAATAAAGTTGCACAAAGGTAATTAAAACTAGAGGTTTAGAAAACTGTAAGCGCATATTATGTATGCCAATTAGATTTGTGTAATTTTGCCACTTAAATTTTAAGAAAAATGTACACCAAACAATTCGAAATTCGCTGGAGTGATGTGGATGCTAATCACCATTTGGCCAATAGTGCCTATACCAATTTTATGAGTCATACACGAATGGCTTTTTTAATGGAAAAGGGCTTTACTTTGAAGGAATTAGCGCATTTTAATATTGGTCCGGTGGTTTTTTATGAACACATGTATTATTTTAAAGAAGTGTTTATGGGCAAACCTTTAACGGTGAGTTTGGAAGTTTCAGGTTTAAGTGAAGATGGTACTTTTTTTAAATTTGATCATAATTTCTATAACCATAAAGGTGAAAATATAGCGCATTGTGAAATGTTAGGCGCTTGGATGGATTTGAAAACACGCAAATTAGTTGGTCTTCCAGCCGAATTATTAGCGACCACTAAAACATTTCCGAAGACTAAAAACTACAAAGAACTAACGAAAGAAGATACACGAGTTGGCGGTAAAAAACCAGTGCATTTAAGTCTCTAATTTTGGTTTTTTAATCATCAAATAAACCCCTGCAACATAAATACGGTAATAAGCGCGTAAATTCTGATATTATTGAATTAAAGCGGCTTTTAATTTTTCAATAGTTGCTTTAGAATTTCCTATGAAAATCTGATCATTAAAAAGTATTACAGGACGGCTTAAAAAGGTGTAATGCTCTAAAATATAATGTTTGAAATCGGCTTCCTTCAAGTCAGCATTTTTCAAATCCATTTCTTTATAAAGTTTGGCGCGTTTACTGAAAAGTGCTTCATAACTACCTGAAAGCGCCTGCATTTCTTCAACCTGTTTAACTGTTATAGCGTCTTGTTTAATATCTTGGAATTCAAAACCAGCGGGCCATTTGATGTCTTTAATAATTCGCGTACACGTACTGCAGGTTTTTAAGAAGTAAACTTTTTTCATAGTAAAAATGGATGATTTAGCAAACAGCTCGCAAATTAAGGGCTTATAAAACTAAAAGCAAATGATTAAATGGACTTTATAAATTTTGAATGGAAAAGAATTTACATGAAATTTAAGTAGGGCACCAATTCATCAAAAGGAATAGTGAACTCCGTTAATCCCGTTACATATGGTGCAATTTCATAATTATTATAGAGGAGCACAACACCTGTATCATTAAAGCCAATATTTTGAGGTAGTACAAAATTTTCAGGCTCGAAGTAGAATTCTTCTTTACCTGCAATTTTCTCATTAAAATAGGTATTTGCTATACTCTTAAAGGATTTGGTATCATTAAACAATTGATCGTTTTTTAAAGATTGACCCGTTAAGGCATCAAAATTTAAAAATGAAATAATTAGATTACCATGAGCGCCACCAGTATTTGAATAGGTGGTAAGCGCCACTGAAATAACCGCTTCAGACTGATACATGATTTCACCATCAATTTGTGCTTCCCATTCCATAGCACTTTCAGGGAAATCGGTTTTGAATGCCGTATATTCTGAATTGAAACTATCAATGCTTTCAGAAATGGATTGCTTTTTCGAAGGCGCATCCGGATCAAAATTTATACTATTTATAACGGCTGCTTCAATAGAAGAATTGATATTATTTGCTACGGTTTCATTTCCTTTGGCAATGGGAATATTAATTTCGACAATTTTATTTTGTGCCGTTGTTATTTTTTTTTCGGAAAAGGTGATTTTAGTTTCTTCTTCTTCACAAGAAAAAACAACAAAAACAATGGATAAAAGTAGAAGGATGCGTCGCATAAGTTGATAGGCCTTAATTAATTACTAAAGGTAATTATTGCATTTGAATACAGCCTACTAAACCCTAACTTTGTGAAAACATTGTATAATTTTATCTTCATTTTTCTTATTTTAATATTTTGAGAAACAGTTAAAAATGCTATTTCATTTTATAAAAAATACAGATACCTATGAAATTTAACACAAAAGCAATTCATGGAGGTCAAGAACTGGATCCAGCATACGGAGCGGTTATGCAACCCATTTACCAAACAACTACATACGCCCAAAGTACGCCTGGAGGACATAAAGGTTTTGAATATTCTAGAAGTAAAAACCCAACAAGAAGTGCGCTAGAAAATGCTGTGGCTAGTCTTGAAAACGGAAATTATGGAATGGCTTTCGGTTCTGGATTAGCTGCTATTGATGCGGTTATTAAATTATTAAATTCAGGTGATGAGGTGATTTCTACGAATGATTTATATGGCGGATCTTACCGTTTATTTACCAAAATATTTGAGAGGTTTGGTATTAAATTTCATTTTGTAGATATGGAGAATGCTGCTAATATTGAGAAATTTATCAATGCCAACACTAAATTAATTTGGGTTGAAACACCTACCAATCCGATGATGAATATTATCGATTTAAAAGCGTGTGCATCCATTGCTAAAAAGCACAATTTATTATTAGCGGTAGATAACACCTTTGCAACGCCTTATTTACAAAGGCCTTTAGATTTGGGTGCCGATATTGTGATGCATTCTGCTACTAAATATCTTGGTGGACATAGCGATGTAGTTTTGGGTGTTTTGGCTGTAAAAGATAAAGAATTGGCTAAAAAATTATATTTCATACAAAATGCAAGTGGCGCCGTTTGTGGTCCGCAGGATAGTTTTTTAGTTTTAAGAGGTATTAAAACCTTACATATTAGAATGCAACGACATTGCGAAAATGGTCGGAATATTGCACATTATTTAGCCAAACATCCTAAAATTGAAAAGGTGTATTGGCCAGGTTTTGAAGACCATCCAAATCATGCTATTGCCATAGCGCAAATGAGTGATTTTGGTGGTATGATATCTTTTACAACCAAAGGGAATAATTACGAAGAAGCCATAAAGATGGTTGAAAAATTAAAGATTTTCACTTTGGCAGAATCATTAGGTGGCGTAGAATCTTTAGCGGGACATCCAGCAAGTATGACGCATGCCAGTATTCCGAAAGAGGAACGTGAGAAAACCGGCGTTGTAGATTCCTTAATTCGGTTAAGTGTTGGTATTGAAGATATAGACGATTTAATTGCCGATTTGGAACAAGCCATCGGATAAAAATTACGCTTTAATAAAAAACCCAAGATTTTTAAATCTTGGGTTTTTCTATAGTATTAAAGCATGGTTTTTAATCTAGATAAAAAATGTATCCAACGTTTAACCAAATTAAGTAATCATTGTTTTTATTGGATTCCAATTGATGATTTAAACCATCTATCCAATCGCTAAAATAGGTTTGAAGTCGTAAATCTAGCATTAAATCTGACAGCGTTGTTAGTTTATAACGTACGCCAACACTAGTTACCAGAGAAAATGAACTGCCCGAAGCTGGATTAATTGAGCCTGGTTCCCAAGGCGTCCAGAAATTATTCGCATTTAAAATATTGTTATCTGCAACACCTGTGGTAGGGTCTACATAAGATGTAAATGCTTTCGGGTTAAAGGATGTATAATGTGCACCAAGACTGACAAAAGGTGCTAAACGGTAAGCGAAACCTTGGAAATCACGAATACTTAATGGGAAATATTCCAACTGCATACCAATATCAAAATTATTGGCTTCACCAGTATGGGCGCGAAGTTTTTTTGAATCCTCTTTAGTTCCTTCAGCCCATTGACCATGGTGTTCTAAAATTGTTTTGTTGAATGAAATTTCACTTCGTAATTTAAAGTGATCATTGAAATAGGTGTCTGTGGAGTAGCAATTACAATCCGCTCTGTAGGCGAAATTTATATAGTGAACAATACCAATTCCGAATCCTGAGTTACCAAAGTTGGTGCCTTCGTCATTTCGAACACCGAAATCCGATCGAAACTGTACAGGACCTACAATGGCTCCAATTTCATGGGAGAAACCCAATTGAGAAAATCCCGCGTGCACACTTGCAAAAAGGAAAAGGAATGCAGTTAATCGTTTCAATTTGAACATAGTCTAATTTCCGGGTGTTTAAAGCAAATTACCAACAAATATATAAAATAGGTGGAATTAGCCAAACTTAATTTAGCATTGAAAGTACTAAAAATAGCTAATTATTCATCAAAAAAATGAATTATTTTCAGGATAGGTTTAATTATGGAAACTAAAAGAATTGATCTTCTTTCTCAATCCTAATTGGAAATCGAGATTTTGCATTTCATTTTTATTAATATACTAACAGATTTTCATTTTTTAGAAGGATGTCTATATTGCGTTCTACAATTTCAAAAATAATTATATCTGGTTTTTCATTTGCAAGATGTTGTTTGCTAATGCTGTGATAATTTAAATATTCAATATTAGCAAAACTCTCATTAAAATAAGGCATCCAGGCATAAGAAAATGAATCAAAATACATAAAAAGTTTGATATCCCTCTGAACTTTAGCTTCCTGATTTACGTGTTTTTTTGTGAAAGTTAAAGCTGATTCTTCTTCGGAAAGATTTATCATTTTCACAATATCACCTTGACGCCGAACTTTCATAATGAGGTTATAATCCGTTAATTCCTTAGACGCAATAATAAAATCTTGATTAATAATACGCATGGTTTCTTTATAACCTAGAAATGCGCCATACTCATTCCAGTGTGAATCTGTTTTTAAGTATACAAGTTCCTTATTTTTTTTAGCAAGTAAAGTTTTGGTTAAATCTATAATTTCAAAATTTGCTTCAGTTTTTAAGTGGTTTTTTAAAGCCTCTAAATTAGATTCATTTTTATTGAGCTGAAAAGGTAAATATTCCTTGTAAATAGTACTTTTATTAGGCGGGACTACTAAATAAAATTCAATGTTTTGAGACTTTAAATAGCTCTTAATTTCTAAAAGTCTTCGTGCTATTTCTTCTAATTGAGATGTTTTAAAATTATTATTCCCAAAAGCATTATCAAAAGTATTGTTATAACTGTTTCCTAAAAAATACCAGCCTTCCAATCCTTTAACTACTTTAGTTGGCATGGGAGTTTCATCTAAAACTTGAAATTTAAAATCGATGTAATTGTTAACCAATGTGGTTTTTAATCCGAAATTTTCAGAGTAATACGTATTAAATTCTTTTAAAAAACTAATAGGATTTTTTAAACTAAAAACTGGAAAAGAGGTGAATTCTCTATTTTCATTGTTTTCGGAAGATTCCAAATTAAAAAACATGATGACGTTGGGCATTATTAGCATCAGCAAAAAGATGATAATAAATATAACGGACCCTATGTTTTTTTGGTTCTTCATTAAAATCTAAAATAGATAAACGGGTTATAAGAATCGGTTGCGATATATGTGAAACATATTATTAACAACATAAATAGACCGACTAACTTTAAAGATGAAAATATATTAAAATTAAGTGATGAAGATTTATTTAATTGAAAGTAACTGACTATTTTCTTGTAAATAGGTGTAGATAAAAACACCGCTGCAATAAGTACAAAAATGACTTCTTTAGTTAAATAGAAATTCAAGAATGCCCAATTCGTGCTCAACGAAAAATTAAACATGGATGCTATATAATTAAAGGCATCTGCCATGGTATCGCTTCTAAAAAACACCCACGAAATGATTAAAACAAAAATAACGTATATGTGTGAAAATGCCGAAGGTAGCTTTCTGTTATTCGTTTCTAAAGCACGTTCTATAATTAGAAATAGACCGTGAAAAAGTCCCCAAAACACAAAGGTCCAACTAGCACCGTGCCATAAACCCGTTATTAAAAACACCAAAATTAAATTTATATAAGTTCGGCAAACACTTTTTCTATTGCCACCTAATGAAATGTATAAATAATCTCTAAACCAGGTGGAAAGTGTTATGTGCCATCGGCGCCAAAATTCCCGTATGGATTTAGCAATATATGGGTAATTGAAGTTTTCAGGAAAGTTAAAGCCAAACATTTTACCCAATCCAATAGCCATGTCGGAATAGCCAGAAAAGTCGAAATATATTTGAAAACTATAAGCTATAATTCCTAACCAGGCAATAACTGCGGACGATTCTGTAGGAGGTAGATTAAAAACGCCATCGGCTAAAAGCGCACAATTATTTGCGATAATCATTTTTTTTGAAAGACCAATTATAAAACGTTCTACACCTTCATAAAAAAGAGAAGTTGTAACCTGTCTGTTTTTCAATTCTTTTTCAATAACCGCATATCTTACAATGGGGCCAGCAATAAGTTGCGGAAATAAGGTGACATAGGTGGCAAAATCAATGAAATTTTTGGAAGCTTTAACGTGTCCGCGGTACACATCAATGGTGTAAGACATGGTTTGAAATGTATAAAAACTAATCCCAAGAGGTAAAGCGATATTAGAAAATTTAAGGGCATTTTCAGAATTCATATTTAGAACTTCCAAAGCATCAATTAAATTTCCAGATATAAAGTTGGCGTATTTAAAATAGAGAAGAATACCGACGTTGAAAATAATGGAAAGGTATAAACCTAGTTTCCTTTTTCCATAGTGAATCAATAATCCACTACTATAATCCACGAAAGCAGATAACAGAATTAAAAGCACTAACTCCTTTTCACCCCAGGTATAAAACAAGAGACTAAAGGCAAGTAAAGTATGGTTTTTAAACTTTTTGGGCGTAAAAAAATAGATAAGCAGAACAAGTGGAAGAAAGAGAAATAAGAATATTGGACTGCTAAATAACATTAAATAAGCCTAATTAATAAAACCAAAAATACAATAAATTATAGTATTTTTGGTTTAAACTATACGCTTTAAAAACACCTAACTTTAATGAATAGAATCCCGTACAAGCTATTTTTCATGCTAACACTTTTTTTAGTGTCGAACGTAGTTTTAAGTCAAGATTATTCTGCAAACTGGAAAGGGCATTTTTCATTTTTAAATATTCAGAGTGTTTCTAAAGGCGAAACTAAAGTGTATGCAGCTTCAGATAATGCACTTTTTAGTTTTGATATTATTAGTCGGGAATTAAATCAATTTTCCACTATTAACGGTTTGTCAGGAGAAAAAATCACCACTGTTTATTATAGTGAAATTTACGGATTGGTTTTGATTGGTTATGAAAATGGCCTAATGGAGATATATTTTGAAGATGATAATGATATTTTAACCATTGTTGATATTAAAGATAAACCAAATATTCCACCAGATATTAAGCGTATTAACCATTTTAATGTAGTTGATAATTTGGTTTATGTTTCCACGAGCTACGGGATATCCGTATACGACTTGCAAAATTTAGAGTTTGGCGATACTTATTTTATGGGAGATGGTGGTGCTCAAATTCGCGTGAATCAAACCGCCGTTTTTGATGGTTATATTTATGCCGCTTGTATTAATAATAACGGTTTAAAAAAAGCTTTAATTTCTAGTCCGGATTTAATAGATTATCAAGAATGGCAGCGAGTTCGTGGCGGAAATTATTCATTTGTTCAAGAAGTAGATAATAATCTTTACGCCGTTCACGTTAGTAAAGCTATTTTTAGAGTAGATGCAAATAATGTGTCTACCCAGTTATTAATTTATGACTTCATACCGAATGCTGTGACTAGTGTCAATAATAATTTACTAGTTACGCTGAAGAATAAAGTATTTATTTATGATGCTTCCTTTAATGAAATAGCCGTTGTAAATCAAGTTCCTGATTTTCCGACAGAATTTTCTTGTGCCACTATTTTTGAAAATAATCAACTCTATATTGGAACAAAAAACATTCTGAATTTAGGAAAACCAGGCTTTGGGGTTTTAGAAACAAACTTAAACGATTTAAGCACATTTAATGAAATTCATCCGGATGGACCTTTAATGAACACGGTCTTTTCGGTGGAAACAAAAAATAATAATCTGTGGTGTACTTTTGGTGGATACTCTGCTTCCTATAATTTTGATGGTGGTATTACTTATACCGGTTTAAGCCATTATGTAAACGAAAAATGGATTAATAAGCCCTATGATTCTATAGCGGCAGTTGTGGATAATCCGCTATACTTATCACATATCGCCATTAACCCCTTTAATACGAACCAAGTCTATGTGGGTTCCTATTATTCTGGATTAATTGATGTTCAAAATGATGAGGTAATAGATATTTACGATGAAAATAATAGTACCATTCTCCCTTTTGCAGCAGACCTCTGTTTAACCTTAATGCCGAAATATGATGATCAAGGAACGTTATGGTTAATGAATGGCCGCGTGGATACACCATTAAATCGATTTAAAGATGGGCAGTGGAATTCATACAATATTACGGGAGTTATAAGTTCGGCATACAGTAATTTAGGGTTTTCGGATATTGTTTTTGATAGGTCTGGAAATGTATTTTTCGGTTCCTACAGTGCAGGAATTGTTGGTTTAAATTTAAGTGGAAATGCTGAATTTAAGAACATTGTTAATGAAAGTCAGAATATGCCAACGCCTTATGTAACGTCTGTTGCAATGGATAAAAATAATCAAATGTGGATAGGAACTAGTGATGGTTTACGTGTTCTTTATAATCCGTCCAACTTTTTTACAGAAACGAGTCCACAGGTTCAACCCATTATTATACTAGATGATGGTGTTGCGAAGGAATTACTATACCAGCAATTTATATCAGATATTGAAGTAGATGGCGCTAATAACAAATGGATTTCAGCTATTGGATCGGGTGTTTTTTACTTGTCATCAGATGGTCAAAAAACTATTCGTCATTTCACCAAAGATAATTCGCCGTTGCCAAGTAACGATGTGGTAGATATTTCCATTGATGAAATTAGCGGTAATGTCTATTTTGCCACTCGAAATGGCATGGTTTCCTTTGGTTCCGGTAGTTCAGAAACGCAGCAAACTTTGGCCAACGCTTACGTTTATCCTAATCCAGTGCGTCCTACATTTAATATCACCGAAGAGAAAGTGAAAATTAAGGATATTTCGGAAAACGTAAATATTAAAATCACAGACATTGAAGGTAATTTAGTAGCTGAAGCGCAGTCTAGAACTAATATGCGTTACGGAGGTTATAATTTAGAAATAGACGGAGGTATTGCGTATTGGAATGGTTATAACATGTCTAATAAAGTTGTTAAATCAGGTGTTTATCTTGTAATGCTTTCTGATTTGGATACTTTTGAAACGAAGGTTCTCAAAGTAATGGTAGTGCGCTAATGTCTACTTCCGTTAAAGCCATTGTGCTCTCAAAGATTAAGTTTCGTGATAACGATTTAATAATTAGTTGTTACACCCAACACAGAGGTTTATCTAGCTATTTAATTCGAGGTGCTTTTAAAAGCAGACGTCCTGGCACTATTGCTTACTACCAACTGCTCTCGCAATTGGAAATAGTAGAAACCTACAAGCCTAATCAATCTCTGCATTATATCAAAGAAGTGAAATCGAGTTTCGTTTATAAAACGCTTCATACTAACGTTATAAAAAGTAGTATTGTCTTGTTTTTGGCGGAAGTATTGGCCAATGTTTTAAAAGAAGAGGAGCAAAATATTTTGTTATTTGATTATTTAGAAACGGCTTTACAATGGTTGGATTCCGAAACTAGTTATGCCAATTTCCACTTATTATTTCTTTTGAAATTAACCAAGCATTTAGGATTCTATCCAGATATGACGCAAACAGAAGTTGGTGTTTTTAATTTACAATCTGGATATTTTGAAGCTAATTCGAAACATATTTACGCCGTTTCTTTGGGAAACAACCTTATTTTAAAACAGCTTTTAGATATCAATTTTGATGCCTTAAATAGGGTGAAATTGAATGCTGATCAGCGCCAAGCTTTTTTAAATATGCTGATGCAGTATTTTGAATTACACTTGGGTTATTTTAAAAAGCCTAAATCCTTGCAAATATTTAATGAAGTTTTTAAATAAAAATAATTCGAGCTTTTTATAAAAGCTATTCAGGTTGAAAAGGCTGTTTCTATAATTTATTCCAAGTTTAGTAAAAATAATACCCATGTAACAAAATATCTAAAGAACTAGTTATTTCGTTACAGGTGTAATAAATCCTTATTTTTTAACGGCTTTCTTAATTAATACTTGATTATTAGACAAGGTTACTTTTGCCATATAAGTTGCTGTACTTAAGTTGGAAAGGTTAAAGGTTTCTGTATGTGAGTTCCCTTTAAATTTATAAAGCGTGCGACCTAATAAATCAATTATTTCTACCGATTTTATGGTTGTATTTCCCGAACCAATACTGAATTTCACATCATCATTCTGTAGTTCAATAATGGTTAGGCTGTTATTGTTTAGTGCGTTTTCGTTAATGGATAAGGCATTGTCTTTAAAAACGATTTCGAAGCGGTTGTTGAAAACACCAACATTAGATGTAAAGGTATAATTTGAAGCAGATAGATTATGACTAATATTCATAAGGTAATCTTTTAGAAAAACGGTATTTTCCTCAAAAAACGATCCCTCAGATGAAATAGAAATGGAGTATAACGTCGCTTCTGAAATGATAGAATAAAACCCTAACGAAATAACTTCGTCTTCATTTAAGCTGTTGGTTGATTTTCCTTGTATGGCAAGTTTCTTGTCTGAATTGTCAGCTACAGTATATATCATAGCATTTTCACCTGTGGAAAGATTTTTGGGTGCATCGTAATACATACCATCTAATTCATTGGTTGCACCATCAACATAACCCACTAAAATTTGATTGCGAACACCATTATCACTCCACATATTAATCCACAGTTTATTGAAGGGATTTCTACCATCTGGTCTAAAAAACTGGTCATTGTCGCCTGTCACACGCATGCTATTTTGAAAAATAACATTGGCTAATTTAGTGGTTCCTGAAACAGTAGTGGTGACAGCATCATCTGATAAAGAAACGAAAAACCCCTGTCCAGATGGGATAAATCGTTTAGGTTTATCTGAAATATCTACAGTACCGTCATTATTATTATCACCACCTGCAGTTTCGCCAGTTCCATTAATAATAGCGTAATCACTTTGGGCGAAATTTAAGTTTTCATTACCATTACTGGTATTAGAAGGTGGCGTACTTTGAGACCATAAAAATATGGCACCATCCAATGTTCCAGCTTGATTTAAAAAATCATAAACATTTTTATCAAAAAACTCGTCGGCATCTATGGCGGATGCATACGGATTACCAATAAAATTCCAGTTATTATCATCCATTTCTGCATCATTTCTATAAATAGGAACTGTATAATCACCAGTATTTAAGGAGCCGTTAAATTCATATTGATATTTTATACCAGGAGTTATAAACCCAACAGGATTATGCATAGCAGCATAACCAACACCAGGAATCATAATATCTGAATTATTTGTGTTTTGCCAATCGTTACCATTATCATCAACATCGTCTTGGCCAGCAAATGCTCCGTTATTATTGTTAATTTCAGCGAAGGCATCTAAATAGTTTTGTCCATTATACCAATAACGACGGGTAGGATGTGCTTCTGCTAAACCATTACCTATAGTTTCATTGGCAACTGGTGAGCTCCAATACGTATATTCATACCAATTATTTAAGAAAGCGGTTCGCTTATTAACTTGTGTTTTTGCATTTATATTATGAGTATAAGTTCCTGCATTAATGCCATTGCCACGTTGAACAAAACTGCCTTTATCTTCAATTAAAATGCCATCTGATGTACCATCACCATTCACTATAACATTGTTAATGACATCTACATAATGATCTTCAGAAATAGTCAATAAGCTTCCTGAGGTAACAATTAGTTGACAAGCCTCAAAACTGGTTTCTCCATTAACATTTATGCTCGTATTGTAATCTGCATTTATATAAGCAATTTTACTAGAAGTAGGAGGTGATGACCAAGCAGTGCCATCCCAAACAGCAGCTATTACATCTAGTTTTACAGCGTTACTTGTAGTATAACAGGTTGCAGTGTTTTCTCTAACCTGACAGTAAAATTGATAATCTAAATATGCTATTGGGTTATTTATATCTAAAGTTGCACTTGTAGAATTGTTATTAAAATCTGCAGTACTAGGCACAACTACAAACGTGGTTGCATTTGGCGCTAGATAATACCATTGGTATGTAAGTCCAAAACCGCTAGGTACACCTTCAGCACCTGTAACAGATAATTGAATAGTTGTTGTACACGCAAAAATTGGTGGGTTTAATACGGAAACCGTCGGTGGTACTTTAACAAGAGGCACAGAACCAACACCAGCTAAGCACTCATCTTTTGCTAAACTTTGAGCTGTCCATTCGGATGCAGTAAAAGTTGTATTTGGATAAAAATTAGTATTTCTTCTTTTTAAATAATATCCTACATAATTTGGTGCTTGTACATCATCAATAAGCGTAGATCCATTCATTAACCTAAAACCATCATTTGCATTAAAACCTGTAGCACCAAAACTTCCATTTCCTGTAGAAGTGTAGCCACAAGATGAACTAGATACAGAAATAATTGCTACTGCGTTTAGAGCAAGAGTGCCGCTTAGATTTGCATAAGTTGAATAATTAACTCCATAATCTCCAGCTCTTTGAATTGAATAAGTACTTAAATTTACAGAAGCTCCTGTATTGTTATAAATAGTAATAACACCACCAGATCCACCATTTTCATCATACAATTCATAGATAATTAAACCGGTAGCATTTCCACCCCCAACTGCTGTTTCACAAGCAGTAAGGTCAGTATCAATTACATCAAAAAATTGCGTTGCACTACAACCTGTTGCTAATTGAATAATAAAATTACCATCATTAGCATTAGCAGGAATCAATACTTCTATGGTGTCTGATGTATTAGAAACAGTTGGAACTGCTATATTATTAAACGTAATAGTTGCTCCTGTAAGATTGCTTGTTGAAGATGTAAAAGTTACCAATGTATTTGCAGGACCAGATGTTGGAAAAGTAGTGACAACTGGAGAAATGGTACAATTACCATTACCTTCAATGGCAAAAATATAAGGATTTTCATCAGAATCATTACTTTCAATTCTTACATTTGCAGTTCTTAAGCCTGCAACCGTTGGTCGAAATTTAATTCTAAACGTTGCGTTTGTACCATTTACAACTGGTGTTGTTGCTTGTTGAGTTACAATAAAATCTGTTGGGTTTGCACCTTCTAATTTAATAATTGGCGAACCTGTTAACAGTAAATTTGCAATACCAATGTTTTCTATGGTAAATTCTTTTTCCGCAGAATCTGTATTTAACGGTGTGGTTGCAAACAAGGTATTATTTAATCCGTAAGGTGCATCAAAACCATTAGCAATAGATATAGTTCCTCCTTTTACATTAATTTCTGCATTAGCAGGTTGTGTTATAATAATCGTGTAATCTTCCACTTCACCATAAGTAAATGATTGACAAGGTGTTGAATACCCAATAATACTATTTTCAGAGTTAGCAGAAACTCGCATTATTACATTTCCTATGGCAGCACCAGTTGGAACCGTAATTGAAAACGGTGATGCTGATGAGGTTCCATTAGCATTATTTGTAACCGTACCTAATTCATATGCTTCACCACTATCACTAAAATCACCATCTCTATTCCAATCTATCCATGCTATTATATAAGACGTGTAATTACCATTGGAGTCTACTGTTACACTTAAATTATGAACTTCTCCAATATTAACATTTGTTGTAACTCCTGTATAATCTGTATAACCAGCAGTAGAAGTAGAAGATTGATTAATGGTGTTGAAAGTAACATTATTAATCCTCGAGTTATTTGTTCCTCCCGAAGCTGCACAGTAATCGGTACCTGTAGTCTGACAAACCGAAATACCATCACTCCATTGTGTACCACTATTTACCTCTCTTACAAAAACGGTGTAACAATATTCAACGGCATCTGTTAAACCTGTAACAATAATACTGCTTCCTGTTCCCTTATAAACTACTTGGTTAGCACCTGTAAGTACTGAATTTGCCGTATAAGTTGAACCGTTTCCAGTTGGTGTTAAAGTAACAGGGCCTGCATTGGCAACTACCATATATTCGTAACAACCAGCAGAATCTGGTACCACATTCCATTGAACGGTAGATGTTGTAGGATCAATACTCGCTGCTAAATTGCTAACTTCTGGAACATCAATCGTATAGGTTTGTGTATAAGTAGAAGTAGTATTTGTATTATTAATAGCAGAAGCCCAGCCTGTTCCTGTTTCACCAGTGTAAGCAACTACTTTAAAAGTGTATTGCGAAGCATTTGTTAAACCAATTACAGTAGCTGTAGTTCCAGCACCTTTATATATCGCTTTTCCTAAAGTGGTGTAAGTTGTTGCTGCACTATAATCTGCATTTGCAATGTAAGCAGAGGCATTTCCTGCCGAAGCAGCTGCCATTTGTGGGATAGTCGTGTTGGGTTGTGCAAAAACAATATAACCAGTTACGCCTGCTGTAGAAGACGCATTCCAACTTAAAGAAGATTGAGTATTTGCAATACAAGCCTTTAATTGCAAAGCATTATTAGGTGAACTATTAGATAAGCTCAATATTCCAGCATTAGAATTTATGGAACCACAAGTATTTGTAACCACACAACGATACTGATTATTATTCATTGGAGCAGATGTTGCTCCAGTTGTATATGAGTTTGATGTTGCTCCAGTTCCTCCTGAAACATTTGCCCAAGTACCACCCCCATTTGTAGAGACTTGCCATTGGTAAGTTGGATTTGGCGTTCCAGATGCAGTTACAGAGAAAGTTGCAGTTGCAGGAATCACTCGTGAAGCATTAGTAGGCTGTGAAGAAATTGTTGGTGCAGAATTTATAACAACAGCATAACTTGCAGTTCCATTCGCCCAACATGATGTAGCTGTTAAAAATGTTCTTACATAATATGTTCCTGTAGCAGTTGCATTAAAAGTTCCTGTTGCATTGTTAGCGGTTGAGGTTCCTGTTGCAGTAGTTTGCCAGTAATCTATGGTGCCAGGAATTGTGGTTCCTGTATATGTTAATGTGGTGCTAGCGCAAGCAGGTGTTGTTCCTGTTATTGTACCCACTGGATTAGCTGGTGGTGCACATGCTGAATAAGCTGTCCATGAAATATCATCAATTTTTATTTGAGCTCCTGCAGTTCTTATTTCTAAACTTACAGAACCACCAACATTTATTGTAGCTGAATAATTTTGTGTTGTATTTAAAGTCGAACTTACTGTTGTTGTTCCTCCTATTTGTGTTCCGTTAACCCATACAGTTAAAGATCTCGCGTCTCCACCCGTAAATGCTCTAACGTAGTTAAATGTTAAAGTACCCATTCCTCCAGTATATATTGGAGAAGTTACAGTTCCTGAACCATTTGTACAAACTGCTTTATTTGTTAAGGTTTGGTCTGTTCTAGCGAAAGTGGCATTCCAAGTTACAGCGTCTGTTCCTGTCCAAGTTCTAGACTGATAACTTCCAGATGAACTAGTTGGAACGTTGGTGAAGTTTTCATTTGCCTGCCCAAACCCCATTAAAGAGCATAGTAACCCCAAACATATCAATATGTAATTTTGTTTCATAAACGTTTTTTACTAAAAGTGAAGAAATGGGGGAGTCAAATATACATTAAAGCCATTATAAAACAAGGGGTTACAGTTTCTAAATTATTAACAAATTGTTATTATCTTGCTTCCAATGAATACAGTAAAAACCTATACGCTTGAAGAAGCCAAACGTACTTTAGAGAATTTTTGCGCCTACCAAGAGCGTTGCCATAAAGAAGTGACCGAAAAATTGTATAAAATGCGCATGATTCCGGAAGCCACGGATGTGGTAATTGGTCATCTAATTGAACATAATTTTCTAAACGAAACCCGCTTTGCGCAAGCTTATGCAAGAGGGAAATTCAATATCAAAAAATGGGGTCGTCAGCGCTTGAAATTGGAATTGAAAAAGCGTGATATTAGTAAATTCAATATCGATTTAGCCATGAAAGAAATTTCAGAAGCAGATTATTACGAAACCTTCCAAGTCCTTTCCGAAAAGAAATTAAGACTGATTTCTGAAACCGACAAATGGAAAAAGCGCAAAAAACTAGCCGATTATTTACTCTATCGCGGTTGGGAAAGCCATCTGGTTTATGATAAAGTGGCAGAATTAATTCCATAAAAAAGCCTTCTATAAACTATAAAAGGCTTTTGAGATTTTATGTAACTATAATCTATAAATTAAAAGTAGCTCCTAAATTCATAGAGAATTGATTGTTTAATTCTTCCGCAGGTGTTAAATCGTCACTATTGTATTTGGCAATAGGAAACTGTGCTTCTGTATAAATACCAAATCCAGATGTAAAGAAATAACGCGCACCAATATGGCCACCAAAATTCTTTAAACTGAAACTTAATCCAGGATACAAATCAAAATTTTCGTCAATTTTTAAAACGTTTCCAATATTCGCATTAAAACGTGCTTTTAAGTCGAAACGGTCGTCAAAACCTGCTTTTTCAATAAGCGTATTTCCAAAAGGATCTTTTACACCATCTTGAAGTTCGCTAGAAATTCCTAAAGCATAGCTTGAGCTGACACCTACCGAAATATTTTCACCTAAACCATAATCATAGCTTAAGTTTAAACCTGTAGCGTGAGACTGAAAGTTAGCACCTACTTGAAATTTTTGGTCACCACTACCAGAAAATGCTTGTGCATTTGCAAATGAAACCGTTAATATAGCTACTACAACTAATAATTTTTTCATTGTATAAATATTTAAAATTTAGGATGCAAAGATATTAATAAATTTACCAATGA
The DNA here is from genome assembly GCF_008086205.1 of Bizionia myxarmorum. GTDB lineage: Bacteria > Bacteroidota > Bacteroidia > Flavobacteriales > Flavobacteriaceae > Algorimicrobium > Algorimicrobium myxarmorum. Next base: position 799,207 of record NZ_VSKK01000001.1, read on the forward strand.
ATTGCTTTGAAAAGCTTAAAATTAAGGTATTACTAATAGTGTTGTTTTTTTTTGAAATGATTTTGGCTCAAAATAAAAAGTTGTGGCTCTTTTAAAATAATAGATGTTTGATTCAAAAAAACAACCATATTCTAATACAAAAAGCTCGCAAAAAAATCCGATTTTGGGTTCGGTATAACTCCGACCTAACTCCGACCTAACTCCGAGGGTAGTCCGAGCGTAGTTTGAGTGACGATTTTAGTGTTAGGAAGTACAAAAAAAGAAATTTTATCGGGCGTATATCTATCAAGATTTAAAACCATGTAAATAGCAGTCTTTGTTTAATATTAAAAATCCATAACTTTTTATTTTGATCCATGAATTATAGTAGCTGAATACAAGAAGTTTTTAGGGTATTTTCAAAAGCTGTACTAAATAAATTAAAGTGAATAGGGAATAACGTTTTATTTAGGCGAACTCATTTTTTTTCTATCCGAATTCGCGCTTGTTCATTTTTCCAATCAATCCACTTCTGACCTTTAATTTTTCGCATCAGATTATCAAAATTACGCATAATGGTAATATTATAAATTGCCTTGCCTAAATTTTTAGGATTTCGAGCAATAGCACGTAAACTCATGGAAAAACCTGGCGTTAAATACTTCATATAATGCCAATAACCTTCAGGCATATATAAAATTTCGCCATGATGCAATTTGGTTTTCCAACCTTCAGCATTTTTTAAAGCAGGCCATTTTTCAAAATCTGGGTTTGAAAAATCGATATCCTCTCTTGTTATTAAAGCGTGCGGCACTTTATATAGATGTTCATTTTGTTTCTGGTCAAATAAAATAATTTCCTTTTCACCCTGAAAATGAAAGTGAAAAATATTGGCCAAATCTATATCGTAATGCATAAAAGTATAGGAATCCTGACCGCCAAAAAATAGCATAGGCAAACCTTTCATGAGTTTTAACCCAAAATCAGGATAGGTGAAATCATTTTGAAGCTGGGGAATTTCTTTTAAAATATTCCAAAGAAAAATACGGTATTTAGTCGGTTCTTTTTTAAGCAAATCAATGTATTCGCTCATTTTCATTTCGGCATGAGGCTGGTTAAAACCATCCTTAAAATCTACAGGTCTATCATCATAAAGCGGTACCGTTATACCACCTGCCACAGATTTAATGTAGTCTAAATTCCATTTGGTATAAGCCGGCCAATCTTCTATAAATTGTTCAATAACCACAGGTTTTTGTGGTTTGAAATAATGCTTTATAAAATCCGCTTTTGTTATCGTTTTAACGCGCGGAATTGTCTGTAGGTTCCATGTCAATACTCAAAACTTTTAAGAACGTCAAAGTTAAGTAATTGTATATTAAGAAGCCTTATTTAAAACTGTATTTTAATCCGAATAGAGCCAAGCCTTTAGGTGCCGGAACTAAATTGGTTTCCGTATAATCTGCATTAAAAATGTTATTCGCCGTTACCGAAAATTCAAAAGCTTTAAATTCATAATTAATGCTGGCGTCATATACGTTATAACTTTCGCCAAGCGTACGCTCAGCATAGCGATATACGATAGATTGTGATAAATTTTTGAAGAATTGACTTCTAAAAGTCGCCACAAATTGATGCTTTAAGGAATTCACCGAATAGCGTGAAAAGTTGCTGGAAACATCTTTTAAATCTTCATCTAAATACGTATAGCTTAAACCCATATTTTGAGTGAAATTTGCTGCAAAAAAACCGTAATCTGTATTAACTTCAAATCCTCTGGTATTCATTTCTGAAATATTAGTGGCTTGCCATGGATCAGTTTCAACATCTTTCACATAATCTATCAATTTTCTAGAATCTCTGTTGAAAAATGCAGCGGAAACTCTTAAGCCATTTCGACTAAATTTTAGGCCTAATTCTTCTGAAATAGCTTCTTCAGGATCTAGGTTTTCGTTACCCAATTCCGTGGGACTTGTATAGTATAAATCCGTGTAAGTTGGTACCCGATAGGTATAACCAATATTTCCATAAAGTTGAAAATCATTAGAAATTTTATAACCAACATCTACACCTGGAAAGGCATGAAATTTGAAATCCGAGAAATAACTAACAGCCACACCAGGCGTTATTGAAAGCGCATCATTCAATAAAGAAAAACGGTGTTCTAAAAATAAATTGGTCGTAAAACGATTATGATTTCCTAGATTATTACTGGAAATATAGGTTTGAGATAAATCCACACCAAAACCCGTAATTCCTAATGTAGACGTGTAGGACGCATTTATTTCCGCACCAATTTTATTGGTAATATGTAAATTTCTATAACCGGTTGGATTATCACGATTAAACAGATACATATCTTGGTTTCGTCTCCAATAAATACGCGGTTTTAAAGTGAGTTTCTCTTTTGTTATTTCCGTTGAAAATCCAACTAAACTGGTTTGTGTTTCTTCATATTGATCTTTAGCAGATGGTGATGCATAAAAGCCATTCGCTCCAAATTTTCGCTCTTGGTAATTCGCTATAAATGAAATTGGCAAGTTGTTTTTATTGAAAATACTTTTTATAAAATAACTCTGATTATCATAATCGGTATTGTAACGGTACCCATCAGATAAATTCCGAGACACATGAATGATATGTGACGAATTTTCGAAATTGCTTCCAACGGTAACAGCTGCATTTTTTTGTCCGAATGATCCGCCTTGAACGCCCATTTGCACCGAATTATCAATTTGTTTTTTAGTCACAATATTAATAGCACCAGTAAAGGCATTTTGCCCAAACACACGAGCTGCAGGACCTTTTATCACTTCAATACGCTCAATAACGTCTAAAGGTAATGCCATATTTAAACTGTGGTGGCCCGTTTGGGCATCTTCCAATTTCATCCCATCAATAAGCAACAAGGTTTGATCAAAACTACCGCCACGAATGTACAAATCGGCTTGGGTGCCATCAGCGCCACGACGTCGAACATCAACACCAGCAACTTGTTGTAATAAATCGGCAACATTAGTTGTGGCGCTTTGTTTAATGTCGGCGCTCGTAATAATGGTAATAGTTCGGGAATTTTCTTTAAAAGGTAAATCAATACGACTCGAGGTGATAACAACCGAATCTAAATTTTGTTGTTGAGGTATTTCTTGCGCATGGCCGAAAAATGAAAAAATAGTAAGTAAAAGAAAAAATGGGTTAAATTTCATAATAGATTGAATTCTTGTTTTAAAAGATGGCAAAAGTCGTAACTTTCCGGATTACTAAACTAGTCCGCTTTTAAAACAATGCATAGTCCGGTTGATATTTTATTAAAGCAATTAATTCATTTTGAAAAAGGAAATGCTACAGCCATTTATATTCAAATTTCCCAGCAAATTATTAATGCTATTCAGAGAAGCTATTTAACGGAAGGAACTGCATTGCCCGGAAGTCGGAAATTGGGTGAATTGCTTTCTATTAATAGAAATACGGTTGTTGCTGTTTATGAGGAATTAGCGTCTCAAGGTTGGGTAGAAATATTACCAAACAAAGGCACCTTTGTATTAAAACCTGAACAAAAAACGGCAATAATAAAAGCCACTACCCAAGGTTTAGAAAAGTTAAGAGATTACCCAAATACAACAGGTTTTCCGTTCCAATCATCCTTTAATTTGGCATCCACAGGAGAGCATTCTATCAGTAAATATGTGATTAATGATGGTCAGCCTGACTTACGCTTACATCCTACACATCAGTTTTCTCGCTGGTATAGTGCGTCCATGAAACGTGCTACTTTAATATCAAAATGGAATCAAACTAATGAGCAATCAGCTACAACCTTCAACTTGCACTTGAGTAATTACTTAAATGCAACTCGCGGTTTCCATATTAAGTCTCATAATATTATGAGTACCCGAAGTACCGAAATGAGTTTATATATTGTGTCGCAACTTTTGGTAAAGCAAGGCGATGTGGTTATTGTGGGAAATTTAAGTCACTACAAATCCAATATGATATTTCAGCAAGCGGGTGCCAATATTATAACCATTCCTGTGGATGAACACGGGATTGATGTGGATTATATTCGTACGCATTTTACGAAGCGTAGTATTCGCTGTGTTTATGTTTGTGCTCATCGTGATTATCCAACAACGGCGACACTAAATGCTGAAAGACGGTTGAAATTATTACAACTGGCCAAACATTATGAATTCGCCATCATTGAAGATGATTTCGATTACGATTTTCAATTTGATGGATCTGCCATGTTGGCCATGGCCAGTTCCGATGCACATGGCGTGGTGATTTATTTGGGGAAATTAGGACAGTCGTTTTTTCCAAGTTTTCAAGTGGGATTTGTGGTAGCACCAGAAAATTTCATAAACGAAGCAAAAAACTATTTACAAATACTGGATAAGCAAGGTGATTTAATTCAGAAGCAAATGCTAACAGAGCTTATTAGTGAAGGAGAGATTCATCGTTTAATTAAAAAGAATATTACGGTTTATAAACAGAGACGTGATTATTTATGCCAATTGTTAAGCATGCATTTTAAAGAATTGGCTCAATGGGAAATTCCAGCTGGAGGTTTAGCGATTTGGTTGCGCTTTGAACCTAGAATTTCACTAGTTGAATTTGCGAAGAAAGCTAAAGAACTCGATTTATTTTTACCCAAAACAATCCTGTATCAAAATAAAAATATCTGCGCCATTCGGTTGGGGTTTGGGCATTTAAATGAAGCCGATATGGAGATTGTAATAGAAAAATTAAAATCAGCATATAATGCTGTTATCAGAAAAGCGTAGAGATTCTGAAAATTTCGAAAATATTTCTTACTATTTTTCTATAGGAAATTCCGTTTTACAAGCTTCACAACGGTAATTATATCGGGTATGGAAAGGCAAGGTTCCAAAGATGAATCCACCTAAAAACGCCAAAAAGGATTTCAAATCTTTAATAGTTGAAAATAATTCTACTTGAGTTTTATGGCAATTTGGACATGCAATAGCTTTGCCTTCGTTATCTAATGAATAACTAGAAATGGAGTTTAAAATTTCCATGGCTTCCTTTTCTTGCGCGCTATAAACTTTCAACTTAACGCCACCAATAGCGTTGCTTACAATAGGGTTGGTATTAATGGTATTATTGTCTAATAGAAAAACTGAAATACCATCCGCTTCCAAACGTCCTTTTATTATTTCTGCTTCCGAAGAATATTGAAATACCGCAATCGTTTTAAATGTATCGACCATAACAACAAAAATAATGAACTATTTAATAGAAGCTGCTATTATCAAAATTTAAAAATAAATTATTGTTATTCGATAATTTTTATATATTTGTTATTGTTAAACAATAATTTATATCATGAGAAAACTAATTATTTTAAATACTATAATTGATTTTATATGGATTTTAAGCTGCATTCCTATTCTGATATTAGGATTTGGATTCATTATTTATATGTTTTTCAATCCTGAAATTTTAGAAATTTGGCAAACAAATGGTTTCGATTCCAATGCACCTATTTGGATAAAACAGTTTGCAACTGTAATTTTCTATGGCATTGCATGTGGTTTAATCTTTGCTGTCTTTCTATTTCGAAAAACGCTGTGCTATTTTCGTAGGAAAAAGCCTTTTGATTCCTATGTGATAGAAAGCTATAATACAATCGGCAAGATTTTAATTGGCTTAAGTCTGTTTAGTATGGTATTCATGTTTATGATGCAATTAGTTTTTAATAGCAAATTGGTAATAGATTTAGGCGTGAGTCCGTATTTATTACTTTTGAGTCTCGGTTTGTTTTTTATGGTATTAAGTGAATCCTTCAAAATTGCCAAACACGCCAAAAACGATAGTGAACTAACAATATAATTATGGCCATACTTATAAATTTAGATATTCAATTGGCCAAGCGCGATATGAAAAGCTATGAACTGGCTGAACAAATAGGAATTACTACAGCTAATCTGTCAATATTAAAAACGGGAAAAGCACGCGCTATTCGGTTTTCTACGTTGGAAGCTATCTGTAAAGTTTTGGATTGCCAGCCGGCTGATATTTTGGAATATGTTCCCGATTAATTTTGTGAATTACTTTCGCGGAAAACGCGCCGTAAAAAACAATTTCGGTTATCTTTAGCGAATCTATGTTTTGGTATTTGATTAATTTCATAAATTACAGCTCACAAAATAATTCATGCCCATTTTAAAAATGAAAAAAAGGATTAATTTAGAAATAGTAATTTACTTAGTCTGGATGACCTTTGGATATATTGGTGGGTTTAATGCGTATTCCAAGGGCGCATTTGTGGAATGCGGCCTAATGGGCTTTATTGCTGTTATTAATACGGTTCTATTATTTAAAACTTTATTAAAAATAAAGAAAACCCATAAATTAATTGAGTGACATTAGTCAGATAAAATTGAGCGGGTTTAAGGTTCATCAATTACTTTTAAAATTCAAACCGTTTACTTAATAAATAGTAATTATTACAAAAGTTTAATACCATCCCCAATATGATACTTAATACCACAAAGAGTTTAACGTTTTACACACCAGATTTAACTACTGATGCTGGAGCTGTTTATTTAGACACAGGTATTTCCGCGGGATTTCCAGCGCCAGTTGAAGATTTTCATGAGGAACGCTTGTCTTTGGATTCCATGTTGGTTAAGAATAAAAAAACCACATTTTACGCACGTGTTTCTGGACAAAGCATGATTGATGCTGGATTGGATGATAATGACTTGCTAGTGATTGATAGAAGTCTAGAACCTATAAATAATAAAATTGCGGTTTGCTTTTTAGATGGTGAATTCACGGTTAAACGATTGCGTGTTGAAAAAGATGGTGTTTGGTTACAGCCTGAAAATGCATTATATCAGCCTATACGAATCACTTCTGATAATCAATTTATTATTTGGGGCATTGTTACCAATGTGATTAAAAAAGTATAATTTAGACCAACTATTCCAAAGTAAAACTACAAGTATTTATGGTAGAATTATCCGTATTAGATGTCTCATTAATTATTGTCTTTTTTGTAATCACGCTTTTTATAGGAATTTATGTTTCCAAACAATCAGGTAAAAGTGCTTCCGAGTATTTTTTATCAGGTCGAAATATGCCTTGGTGGTTGTTGGGCGTTTCAATGGTGGCAACTACCTTTTCTACAGACACGCCGAATTTAGTAACTGATATTGTAAGAACCAATGGCGTTTCTGGAAACTGGGTTTGGTGGGCTTTTTTACTTACCGGATTACTCACCGTTTTTGTATATGCTAAATTATGGCGAAAATCAGAAGTTACTACCGATATCGAGTTTTATGAACTACGCTACGGTGGCAAAGCAGCTCGTTTTTTAAGAGGGTTTCGCGCTATCTATTTAGGAATTATATTCAATATTCTAGCCATGTCGGCCGTTACATTAGCCGCCATTAAAATTGGTGCTATTATGTTGGGTTTGCAACCTTGGGAAACCGTAATCTATGCCGGAACTATAACCGTTATTTTTAGTGCCGTTGGCGGATTCAAAGGTGTTGTTTACACCGATTTTATATTATTCTTCACGGCAATGGCTGGTGCTTTAGGTGCGGCCTATTATTTAGTGGGCTTGCCAGAAGTTGGCGGATTGGAAGCTTTATTAGCTCACGAAAATGTAGCCGATAAATTAAATATTTTACCCGATTTTACAGATTCGGAGGCGGTGATAACCTTATTAATTATTCCCTTGGCTGTGCAATGGTGGAGTTCTTGGTATCCAGGCGCTGAACCTGGAGGTGGCGGTTATATTGCCCAACGTATGTTAGCCGCAAAAAATGAAAATCATGCTATTGGCGCAACATTCTTCTTTAATATTATGCATTATGCTTTACGTCCTTGGCCATGGATTATTGTGGCATTGGCTTCTTTAGTGGTGTTTCCAGATATAGCGAGTATTCATGAAGCCTTCCCATTAGTCGCCGAGGATAAATTGGGGCATGATTTGGCCTATTCTGCCATGCTAACCAAATTGCCAAGCGGTTTGTTAGGTTTGGTTCTAGCGTCTCTTGTAGCGGCTTATATGAGTACTATTTCTACGCATTTAAATTGGGGAGCATCCTATATAGTAAACGATTATTACAAACAGCAAATCAATAAAGATGCTTCAGAAAAACAATTAGTAGCTGTTGGTAGAATTGCCACCGTTGTTTTAATGGTTTTTAGCGCTTTATTAGCCTTGGTGCTCACGAATGCGTTGCAGTTATTCGATATTATTTTAATGTTTGGAGCTGGAACTGGATTGATATTTATTTTACGTTGGTTTTGGTGGCGTATCAATGCGTGGAGTGAAATATCCGCGATGTTTGTTTCTGGAGTTGTATCCATTATTTTGAATTTTACCGAATTAGGTCCGTATTTATTTGGAGATGCTGGTTTGATGCCGGGTTGGGCGAAATTTCCCATGATTGTGCTTGTAACCACTATTGTTTGGGTAGCGGTGACATTTTTAACCCAAGCCGAAAGTAAAGAAGTCCTGCAAAAATTCTATAAGAAAATTCAGCCTGGAGGTCCAGGTTGGGATAAAGTTGTTAACGAAGCACGCGCCGAGAATTTAGAATTGGTAGATAGCAAAGAAGGTTGGAGCGTTCCATCTGGAATATTAGCCATGTTGGTGGGTTGTGCTTTAATTTACAGCCTTATGTTTGCAACAGGTTATTATATTTATGGCGATTATTTCCATGCGTTAATACTCACTGGAGCCGCTATAATATTTGGTTTTATTCTAGTAAAACTTTGGAAGAAGATTCGTGTGAATGTATTATAAATAATTTTTAACTACTAATATGTCATAGGGATATTAAGTAGAGGCCGGTGAATTTTAGGTATGTAGATTTTTTCTCTATTCACTAAAAGCTAAAACATATAAAAGCAAAAAGACCTTACTAATGAGTAAGGTCTTTTTTTATGATGTATGAAAATGAATGTTTAATCGGCTAAAATAATAACGCGATTATCTTTCATTTCAAGTGTCCCAGAATTGATTTTAATAGTCAGCACTTTTTTGTCATCATTGTGTGGAATAACAGATGCGTGTAACTCATCAAAAACCAAGTGGCTTTGAGAATGTGTGTTAATTTTAATAGTTCCTTCTTTTAAAAGAGACACGATAGGAGCGTGGTTCTTTAGCATTTCGAATTCACCATTAATACCCGGCACAATTACAGAATCTACTTCTGAACTAAATAAGGTGGCCTCTGGCGATACAATTTCTAAATACATATTTTTTAAAGTATTCAGTATTCAGTGTTAAGTATTCAGTTGCTACTGCAAACTGTTACTGCAAACTGCGTACTAGTTTAAACTTCGGCAAGCATTTTCTCACCAGATTCAATAGCTTCTTCGATAGTTCCTTTAAGGTTGAAAGCCGCTTCTGGAAGATGATCTAAATCACCATCCATAATCATATTAAATCCTTTTATCGTATCTTTAATATCAACTAAAACACCTTTAAGGCCTGTAAACTGTTCCGCTACGTGGAAAGGTTGTGATAAGAAACGTTGAACACGTCTTGCTCTATTCACAGCTAATTTGTCTTCTTCAGATAATTCTTCCATACCTAAAATGGCAATAATATCTTGTAATTCTTTATAGCGTTGTAATAACTCTTTTACGCGAGTGGCACAATCATAATGCTCATGACCTAAAATATCTGCGGCTAAAATTCTTGATGTAGAATCCAATGGATCTACAGCAGGATAAATACCTAACTCAGCAATTTTACGAGACAATACGGTTGTAGCATCCAAATGCGCAAACGTTGTTGCTGGAGCTGGATCCGTTAAATCATCTGCAGGTACATATACGGCTTGAACAGAAGTAATAGAACCTCTTTTTGTTGAAGTAATACGCTCTTGCATCGCACCCATTTCAGTTGCTAATGTTGGTTGGTAACCTACAGCAGAAGGCATACGACCTAATAATGCAGATACTTCAGAGCCCGCTTGTGTAAAACGGAAAATGTTATCTACAAAGAAAAGTACATCTTTACCTTGCCCTTCACCAGCACCATCACGGAAATATTCAGCAATAGTCAAACCTGATAAAGCAACGCGGGCACGTGCTCCAGGAGGCTCATTCATTTGTCCGAAAACGAAAGTCGCTTTGGATTCTTTTAAAGCAGATTTGTCAACTTTCGTTAAATCCCATCCACCATTTTCCATAGAATGCATGAATTCATCACCATAACGGATAATTCCTGATTCTAACATTTCACGAAGTAAATCGTTTCCTTCACGTGTTCTTTCACCAACACCTGCAAATACGGAAAGACCACCGTGACCTTTTGCTATATTATTAATCAACTCCTGAATTAATACTGTTTTACCTACACCAGCACCACCAAATAAACCAATTTTACCGCCTTTTGCATAAGGCTCAATTAAATCGATAACTTTAATACCTGTAAATAAAACTTCAGTAGAAGTTGATAAATCTTCGAATTTAGGCGCTTGTCTGTGAATTGGTAAGCCAGCATCACCAGCTTTCGGTAAATTACCAATTCCATCAATAGCATCACCAATAACGTTAAAAAGACGTCCGTAAACATCTTCGCCAACAGGCATTTGTATAGGCGCACCAGTTGCAACAACTTCGGTTCCTCTACTTAAACCATCTGATGAGTCCATCGCGATAGTACGAACCATATCTTCACCAATGTGAGATTGTACTTCTAATACTAATAAAGATCCATCAGCTTTTTTAATTTCTAAAGAATCGTAAATTTTTGGAAGTTCAGCACCCGCTTGGAATGCAACATCGATAACTGGACCTACAATTTGTGCAACTTTACCTGTAACTTTTGACATTACTTATGTGTTTAATATTATGCAATTTAATTCAATGAAAACACCTACTGTTTTCGCGCTGCAAAGATATGAGTTTTAATTTAAAAAGCGTATGAAAAATAAGGGCTTTTTTTGAACTAAAAAACGCCCTCAATTTGAGAGCGTTTTTAAAATTATATTTTAAGCTGTTTTAGCGGAATGCTTTTGGGTAATTTGTTGGGAAAGTTCCAGAATCTAAAAGATTACCAGATGCTTCAAAATTACTTCCATAAGTGGCATCAATGGCTTTCATCATTTCATTAGCCATAATTGCATAACCTCTAGCGGTTAAGTGTATGCCGTCTAAACTAACCAAACCACCTCTTACTAAAGCTGTTGTGTATATATAGTTTCCAGACGAATAACCTGTTGTAGAAGCTTGTTCTAAAATACCTTTAAAGTCTACCAAAGCTAAACCTTTAGTGCCTGCTGTAGATGTAATAGTTGAGTTGTAGGCATCAGTTGCTGTTTTAATAGCTAATTGCTCACTTGGAATTAATACCCATTTATCTTCTAAAGGTAAAGTAACACCTTCTACAGAAAATTGGCCTGCTACTGCAGCAGGTAAACCTTGTGATACTAAAAAGCCAGCATAAGCTTGATTTACCTTACCAATAATATTACTACTTGGTAAAACAAATAAATCTGCTTCTGTTGCTTGTCTAGACTGTCCATAAGTTTGACCTAACAAAGCGGCTACAACTGGTGCAGCGGCCGGAGGTAAACCAAATTGCGCAACAAATGCAGGAAATGTTGGACTTGCATTTAATTGTGCCGTTATGATAGCTGAAATATCAGCCAACGATTCATCTTTAATGACAACAGGACTCGCTTCCGTAGTAGAAAATACAATAGCGCGTGTAGGATCTACAGCGTTAAAAATTGGATTTAAAGCACCAAATACGTTATTTAATGTTGGAATTTGAGGTCCGAAATTTGGATCAGTAGGATCTAGTGGATTATAAGGAACCGTTGTAAAGTGTGCTAATGTTGCAATATAAGGTACATTTGCAACAACACCTTTAGCACCATTTGATGTTAAAGCATCTACGGCTGCATTAAAAGCAGACGCAAATACAACAGGATCTGTAATATCATTTCCACCATAAGTTGCTGGATTATAATTACCTGTTTGATCCACACCCGATCCACCGGAAATAGCGTAACTCAATACATCATTTCCACCAATTTCTGATAAGGTGAAAAATGTTGGGCCTTGTGCCATAGCATCACCAAGTACTGTTGCACCTGGGCTTGACGCCATTCTTCCAAAATATGGATTTGCCATTCCGTAACCTGCAACACCTAAATGAAAACTTTTAAGACCTGGAATACCAAAGTTGTTAAAAGACCCATTTAAATTAGTTGTTGCCTCCGTTGTCGGTGTGTCGGGAAGAACTTCTGGACCTGCTCCGTTAAAAAACAATCTTGGTTTAAAACCTCCGTTTGGATCTAACGCACCATTAAATAATAAGCCACCAATATTATCATTCATTAAAGGAAGTGTAAAAGCACCACCACCAACTAAAGCGAATTTTTGCGATAGCATGTTTGGAAATGAATTTTGTTGGGCAGCTATAAATAAAGCATTATCAGTAAAACCTGCGGAGAATGAAGCACCAACGGCTACATACTTGGAGAAGTTAGCCTCACCAGCAACTAATGCTGATTTTGGCTGTTCTTGATTAGATGTTCCATCATCATCACTGCTACAAGACGATAAGGTAATCGTCGCGGCAAGAAGACACATATATTTTATATTTCTTGTTATCTTTTTCATGAGTTTATAAGTTGTTAATTACTATTGAAGCATAATACATAGAACCTATGTAACCTGTACCGATAGCTGTGAAATACTCATCGCCAAGTACGTTGGTAGCACCTACTTTTATTATAGATTTAATTTTAGGTATTGTATAACTAATTTGAGCATCTATCGTATGGTAAGCTGGAATGTCTCCATCGCCAAAAGTTGCTTGCCAGAAGTAAGAATCACTCCATCTCCATGCTAAATTGAATCCTAAATTCTTAACAACATTCGTGTTACCAAATGCCATTTTCACTTTGTGCTCTGGTGTGTTAAAACTTGTTCTGAAATCTGGATATTTAGCTTGGTCAAACGCTTGTTTTGTAAATGTGTAGTTGGCGCTTAAATCATAGTTTCCAAAAACTTTAGTAGATAAACCTATAGCAGCACCATAAGACTCAATACTTGCTTCTGAATTCGTATACGTTTGGTAAGCTTCATAATCACCATTTTGCAATGCTAATAATGATAAGGTGTTATCTCCAACTTGACCATATAAAGGAACTACTACAGTTTCGTTTGAAATAAAATCAGAATAGGAGTTGAAATACACACTGGCATCAACAATTAATCCATTCAATTTCCCACGATATCCAACTTCAATTGACGTTACTTGTTCTGGCTTCACAATAGCAACATCAGAAGCAACTGGTGCACCATTTTGAACAGAGTTTAATGTAAAGGAGTTTTCATAAGCATCACGTCCAGTAATTATAGATGAAGAGCTTTGACCTAATAATTGACCACTTGCACTTACTGGATATGTTCTAATATCACGATCTAGATTTGATTCAGCTGAACCTACTAATACAGCACGACCAGAATCTAAACCAATAAATAAATCTTGAGTTGTTGGATTTCTAAACCCAGTTTGAAAAGATGCTCTAATGTTGTGGTTTTGGTTAACTGTAAAACCAGCAGAAATTCTTGGTGATAAAAATCCTTCGAATAATTCAGATTTATCATAACGTAAAGATCCTGTTAATTTTAATTGAACACTTTCGTTAATGTCTAATTGCTTTTGGATTTGAGTGTAGATTCCAAATTCAGAATACTGTATAGAACCATCATAATCTGTATAAATAGTACCAAATGAGTTCAAATCATATTGTCTGAAAGATCCACCTATTTGAATTTCAGCAAAATCAATTACATGACTAAAATTGTAGTTAGCATCAGAATGGTAATATGTAGAAGCATCACGGAATTGAGATCCTTGAGTTAAATCTGAATCTGCAATTACAGTGTTAAATGCATTTTGGAAAGCTGGAGTTCCAGGAACTAAACGACCTGTATCTGCAGCTGTTCTTGCTATTTGATGTGCTTGCGTTTCTGAAGCACCACCTAAAGTTGCGCCAGCGAAAGTACCTATATAGTCACCAAACCAATCTTGATCGCTCTTCCAAGCTCTATTGATGTTGATACCCGTAAATACCATATCATAAGAATCACCTGCTTTATCAGATACTACATAACCTCTAATAAAGAAGTTATCATTTTTCAGTTCTATTTTGTGTTGTTGTTGGGTGAAGTTATCAATGTTGTAACGGTTTGTACCTTGGTAAATAGTTGTACCAGTACCAATTTTACCAACATAGGCAATTTCGAAATCGGTTGCGAAAGGTCTATAATATAAACCCCAGTCAGCTTTTACACTTTCCGCGTTATAATCCGTTAATTCACGTTCTTCGTAACCTGTTCTACTAACTACAACATTTGGAATAATGCCTAAACCACCTGAAGCAGCTCTAATGTTCGTAGAAACTTCATCACCATATATGTTATAACCATCATAACCTACAGAAGATCTAGTAGCACCTGATCCTGGTTTCCCAGCATAGTTGTCAGCAACCCAATCCGTTCCTTTTAACCAACCAAAATTTACTTTGGCTGCAAACTTATCTGAAAATTTATGAGCCATACGGATTCCAACATCTGTATAACTGTTATCTCCGGCTGCATCTTGAGATGTAATACCTCTTTTTACAAAACCACTGATGCCTGCATGATCAAATGGGTTTTTACTACGCATAAATAAAATACCGTTAAAAGCATTCGCACCATATAAGGCAGATGCTGCTCCAGGTAATAATTCAACGCTTAAAACATCCGTTTCAGTCATGCCTACTAAATTTCCAATTGGGAAGTTTAGTGCAGGCGTGGAGTTATCCATTCCATCTACTAATTGCATAAAACGTGTGTTAGAAAAAGAAGCAAAACCTCTAGTGTTAATAGATTTAAATGTTAAACTGTTGGTGTTAACATCTACACCTTTTAGGTTTTCTAAACCATCATAAAAGTCAGCAGAAGCGGTATTTTTAATCTCTTTTAATCCGAAACGCTCCACCGTTACAGGTGATTCAAATATACGTTCTGGAGTTCTAGAAGCAGATATAACAACTTCATCTAAAGAGGTTCCTTCAGTTAGAACTAATTTAATTGAATCGCTACTTGAAGCTACTTCTTGGGAAGAAGATTGAAATCCTACACTACTTGCTTGAATAGTAAAAGGCGGACTTTGTGTAACTGTAAGTGAAAATGCGCCATCAAAATCGGTTATAGTCCCCGTTGATGTACCCATTACAATGACATTTGCGCCAGGAATAGGTTGTTCATTTCCATCTACAACTGTTCCTGAAATTGTTGTTTGGGCAAAGGTTATTGCGCAGGAAAACAACAATAAAATTGAAAGAATTGATCTCATTTTTTTGTTAGAGTTAGTTATTATATCAGCAATATAGATAAATATAACAAAACTTAACAAAAAATTATAATAAATTATGCACGCATAACAAAGAATTCCATAATGATCAGATCGTTATGGAATTCTTAATATAAAAATGCATTGAAAAATTGATTATTCTACCGTTACAGACTTGGCCAAGTTACGTGGCTGATCTACATCTCTGCCTAGCATTACTGCAATATGGTATGATAACAATTGAAGTGGAATAGTGGTTAAAAGTGGAGAAAGAGATTCCAAAGTTTCTGGAACTTCAATAACATGATCCGCTAATTGTTTCACATTCGTATCACCCTCAGTTACAATTCCGATAATTTTACCTTTCCTAGCTCTAATTTCTTCAATGTTACTAACTACTTTTTCATAATGACCCTTTTTAGTTGCAATAACAACAATGGGCATTTGTTCATCAATTAAAGCAATTGGTCCGTGTTTCATTTCGGCAGCTGGATAACCTTCTGCGTGGATATAGGAAATTTCTTTTAGTTTTAATGCACCCTCCAAAGCAACAGGGAAATTATAACCTCTTCCTAAATACAAACAGTTTTTGGCATTTTTATAAATTGCAGCTACCTCTTTAATATGTGCATCAGACTGTAAGGCTTTTTCTACTTTCTCTGGGATTAATTCTAATTCTTGCAAGTGATAATGGAAATCGGAATTAGAAATAGTTCCTTTATGTTTCGCTAATTTCAGAGCAATTAAAGTTAACACAGTAATTTGTGTTGTAAATGCTTTGGTTGAAGCCACACCAATTTCTGGTCCTGCATGCGTATAAGCGCCGGCATGTGTTTCGCGAGCAATAGATGAGCCTACTACATTACAAACGCCAAAAACAAAAGCACCATGAGATTTTGCTAACTTTATAGCGGCTAAAGTATCTGCCGTTTCACCAGATTGTGAAATAGCAATAACCACATCTTTATCTGAAATCACGGGATTTCTGTATCTAAATTCCGAAGCATATTCTACTTCAACAGGAATACGTGCTAAATCTTCAAAAATATATTCGGCTACTAAACCAGCATGCCAAGAAGTTCCACAGGCAACAATTATAATTCTATTGGCGTTCATGAAACGTTCAATATTATCATTAATTCCGGCCATTCGGATAATGCCTTCTTTGGCTAATAAACGACCTCTGTACGTATCTCTGATAGCATTTGGTTGTTCAAATATTTCTTTGAGCATGAAATGTGGATAACCACCTTTTTCTATCTGCTCTAAATTCATTTGTAATTCCTGAATATAAGGAACCACTAATGAATCATCTTTGATTTTTCTAACCTTCATGGATTTTCCTAAACGGATAATCGCCATTTCTTCATCTTCTAAATACACCGCATTTTTGGTGTATTCAATAAATGGTGAAGCATCACTAGCAATAAAAAACTCATCCTCGCCAATGCCAACAGCTAAAGGACTTCCTAGACGAGCAATTACAATTTCGTCTGGTTTATTTTTGTCAAAAACAGCAATAGCATAAGCACCAATAACTTGGTTTAAAGCAATTTGAACCGCTTTTCCTAGCTTTACGTTTTCTTTAATTTTAACGTCTTCAATCAGATTTATTAAAACTTCGGTATCCGTTTCTGACTTAAAAGTATAGCCTCTAGTTGTTAATTCTTTTCGAAGTGAATCATAATTCTCAATAATACCATTGTGAATTATAACCAAATCTCCAGAATTGGAATAATGTGGATGCGCATTAACATCATTTGGAACACCATGAGTGGCCCAACGTGTATGACCAATGGCAATAGTTCCGTTTGTATTAATATCTTGAGCGACGCGTTTTTCTAAATCGGCCACTTTACCTTTTGTTTTACATACGTTTAAGTTGGTTCCATCAAAAATGGCAACACCAGCACTATCATAGCCTCTATATTCTAAACGTTTAAGACCTTGAATTACGATTGGATAAGCCTGACGATGACCTATATATCCTACAATACCACACATACTTTTTAATTATTAGGTTCGGTGTAAAAAATTTCGAATTTCATTTTTTTTGTTTCCGGCACACTTGGGTTACTACCATATAAAACAGTTCCTCTTGGTGATAAAACGGCGCCTACTGGTAATTTGCCGCCTGGAACATTCAGCACACCTGAATTTTCAGTTAAATTGATATTAGTTGTTACGTAAATACCTAATTGTAAATTGGTAGAATCTCGTAACAACACATTATTAATGTGTTCGGTTAAACGAAACTTGTAACTTGATCCTTTATTGTTACTATCACGCTTCAACCTTTTAGAATAGTTAACTCTAGAATTTAAAGGGTTTGTTGTGCTAACTGATGGATCTAAAAAGAAATCTACGATAGGTGTGTTGTTTTTTAAATCATAAAGCACAACACGCTCTGGTTCTTGACCGGAGTTATTAACTTCGTTTTGATTGACATATACCGTTAAATTAGCTTCGTTAATTAGCCATTTTCCTTTTTTACTTTTAAAATAATCTAAAGCTGGCACATTATTTCCTGATTCATCTTCAACAGTTCCAGAAAATAAATCTATGACAGCAAAGCTTCCTTCGCCACCTTTAAGAAATACATTATTATCACCATTAACTAAATCGGTGCTATTGGTAGCATTATCAATAATAGATGTAACGTTACTAGAATTTTCAATAGTATTAACACGTGTTCCAGAAAGATTAAGTGTCATTTTTCGTTTGTCACGAATGTCTATAGGGTTTCCACTAGCATCATCTTCAGTACCAGTTTTAGAACTGAAATTAATGACAATAGTTCCTTTAGAAAAGTCCATCATCGCCATATTTCCCTGGCCACCTAAATCTTCAACTCTAAAATATAAACCTCTAAAATAGTTTTTAAAGTTATTGGCATTACTCAATTCTGGTTGTGATTCAGGATCAGCAGAATTAAAGAAAAACAGATTATCCCAAAATTCATTCGTATTTAAAAGTTGCTCATATAAACTTGGTGGAATTCTACGCACCTCTTCTAAATCTTGCGTCTCTTCATTAATTTCGAAAATTGGAATACCATTTGAACTTGGTAAATATGAAGATTTAATAGCTAATGATTCCCCTAAATAATTATCAAAATTTATGCTTTGATTGGCGTTGGAATAAAATTTCTGTGGTTCAACTAATTCAGTTCCCGGGTCAAAATCACGTAAAAAATACGTGTTTTGAAAAATGGAAAGCTTAATAGCTTGGTTAGAACCAAATACAGAATCTAAAACATAGGTTGTATTTCCATTAGTATCTGTTCCGTCAACACGGGAATAATAAGGAATAGTTAGGTACACAGATTCCACACGTGGGTCTTCACCAAAATTAAACTCGAAAGTAGATGGAACAGCCTGAACCACCATATTAGCAGTTGTTCTACCGTAAACATTATCAAAATAAACACCTAATAAATTAGATGATAAATTATTGGTTTGAACGGGTTGCAACTTCTTATCATACATAACAGCAGGAAAAACTTTACCGTCTGTGGTGAAGTTTTTAATACCTTCTATTTCACTTTCAATAGTAGAAAAATCCTTTTCACAAGCTACCACCGTGAATAATAAACAGCCAATTACGGCTATGGATTTATAAAGCGTCATTGTTTTTTTCATAGTAATATTTTAGCACCAATTGGTTTAGCTTAATACTTTAGTATTGTAAAATTCGGCGTAGGCCTCACTAAACTCATCTTTGTGCTTGTAATCTAAAACAGGTTTATTAGAATCTTTTAAATGTTTTGTTAAATCTTCTGGAAGGTCTTCAGAACCTATAATTAAAGCATCAGAATAGTTGATGGCAACTTTCATGATATTATTATAAGTTGGTTTTTCCAGTATTTTAATAGCGTCTTCGTTTATGTTATCAAATTTGATTTTGTTAAACATATCTTCATTTAACGTACCATCAAAACTTTGATTGTATACAGAAGTCACTATTTTACTTTCGTTAAATAAAGGTTCATCTTTATAATATTCCTTTAAATAAAGTGGTAATAAAGAAGCTAACCAGCCATGAACATGTATAATATCTGGTGCCCAATTTAATTTTTTAACCGTTTCAATTACACCTTTTGCAAAGAAAATGGCGCGTTCATCATTATCTGGAAATAAATTTCCATCCTCATCCGTTAGCGTAGCTTTACGCTTAAAGTATTCATCATTATCAATAAAATAAACTTGAATACGCTCTTTTGGTATAGAAGCAACCTTTATAATTAAAGGCATATCCAAATCATTGATAACTAAATTGATTCCGGAGAGCCTAATAACTTCGTGTAATTGGTGTCTGCGTTCGTTAATGTTACCGTATCTTGGCATGAAGATTCGAATTTGACCACCCAATTGATTCACCATTCTAGGTGTTTCAAATGACATAGACGAAATTTCGGTTTCTGGTAAATAAGGAACTACTTCAGATGATACATATAATATCCTCTTATCTTTCATAATGTTAAATAGCTTTTGAAGATTCAAAATAAAAAACACGCAAAAGTACAAAAATTTATGCAGATTGCCTGTAAAATATTAAGTTTGCACGCGTTAAAATTATAATAGGTGACCATTTTTACAGAAAAAAAGCAAATTCAAAACTATTTGCGAGAACTCAAAGATAAGCAATTTAGAATTGGTTTCGTGCCAACCATGGGTGCATTACACCAAGGACATCTGTCATTAGTGGCAGAAGCACTGCGGCAAAATGACTATGTTGTGGTTAGCATTTTTGTTAATCCAACCCAGTTTGACAATGCTGCAGATTTAAAAAATTATCCACGAACCTTGGAGCGAGATACCCAACTTTTAGAAACCGTTTCTAAAAATGTGATTATTTATGCTCCCGAAGTTTCGGATATGTATGGTGATCAAACCAAAGCCGAACATTTTTGTTTTGACGGTTTAGAATTTGAAATGGAAGGCCGTTTTCGTGAAGGCCATTTTGATGGTGTTGGTACCATTGTCAAACGTTTATTTGAGATAGTAAAACCAGATCATGCGTATTTTGGACAAAAGGATTTTCAACAATTGGCAATTGTAAAAAAGTTGGTTGAAAAATATGGAATTCCTGTAATTATCCATGGTTGTCCAATTCTTAGAGAAGCTAATGGTTTGGCGTTAAGTTCGCGAAACGAACGCCTAAAACCAGAGTATAAAAATGCAGCACCTTTTATTTTTAAAACACTGAAATCTGCTAAAAAGCAGTTTGGCACTAAAAGTGCTAAATATGTTACGGAATGGGTGGAGAACGCGTTTAGAAATCAGGATTTATTAGAATTAGAATATTTTATAATTGCTGATGAAAACACCTTAAAACCAGTATCCCGAAAATCAAAAACCAAAACGTATAGAGCGTTTATTGTGGTCTATGCAGATGATATAAGACTGATTGATAATATAGCATTAAATTAATTATCTTTGCACATGCAAATACAAGTTGTAAAATCCAAAATTCACCGCGTAAAATGTACAGGTGCCGAACTTCACTACATTGGTAGTATTACTATTGATGAAGACTTAATGGAGGCCGCCAATATTATTCAAGGTGAAAAAGTACAAATCGTGAATAACAATAACGGTGAACGTTTAGAAACCTATTGTATTCCAGGACCGCGAAATAGTGGCGAAATTACGCTAAATGGTGCCGCTGCAAGAAAGGTATCGCCAGGCGATATTTTAATTTTAATGACCTACGCGACCATGGATTTTGAAGAAGCTAAAAGCTTTAAACCTGCATTAGTTTTTCCTAATGAAGAAACCAATTTACTGCAATAAACAGTGAATAGCACGTTAAAAAAATATCTTAAAATTATACTCCCAATTCTGTTGGGAGTTTTTTTAATAGGCTATTCTATGTCCAAAGTGCCCATTTCAGAATTGTGGGGCTATTTTAAAAGCGCCAATTATTTCTATATTGCTCTAGGTATGTTTTGCGGCTTTTTAAGTCACTTATCACGTTCTTACCGATGGTTATTTCAGTTGGAAGCTATGGGGTATAAAGCGAAATTTGCAAATAGTTTTATGGCTGTTTTTTCGGCATATCTTATTAATTATACCATTCCGCGCGCTGGTGAAGTGGCTCGAGCTTCTATTTTAACAACCTATGAAGGCGTGCCTTTTGAAAAGGGTTTTGGCTCTATTGTAGCGGAACGTTTTGCAGATTTAATCATGCTGTTAAGTATTATAGGCATTACACTCATTTTACAATTCGATTTTATTTCGTCCTTTTTTATAGAGCGTTTCAACCCAAGAAATCTCATTATTTATTTTCTAGTGGCTTGTTTACTTCTCACCATTTTTGTGCTATACATTCGAAAAAGTAAAAGCGGATTCGGCTTAAAAATTAAAAACTTTGTAAAAGGTTTAGCCGAGGGTGCTTTCAGTATTTTTAAAATGAAGAAAAAGTGGGCTTTTTTATTCCACACGGTGTTTATTTGGGTCATGTATGTTGCCATGTTTTACATTACCACTTTTTCAGTTGAAGCTTTAGGTGGTATTGCTTTAGGTGCTGTTTTAATTGGCTTCATATCTGCCACATTTAGTATCGCCGCCACCAACGGTGGTATAGGTTCATACCCTATAGCTATTTATGCAGCCTTTTCTATATTTGGCATTGCTGAAGCGCCAAGTTTGGCCTTTGGTTGGATAATCTGGACGTCCCAAACCACACTTATTATTTTATTCGGTGGTTTATCTTTACTTTATTTACCTGTTTTTAATAGAAATAAAACGGTAAAATCAGTCGATTCCGAGTAAGACCTGCTCGTATTTTATTTCTAATAGATTAAATAACTTAGGCTTATTTTCATAACTTGCCTTAAATAAACGACCCTACTATTATGAAAAAATTAGCCCTTCTAATTATCCTGCTTTTTAGTGTTTCCATTTTACAAGCTCAAGTTATTTATGAAACCATACAGTCATCCAAATTAGGAACAACACGAGAAATTAAAGTGCAATTACCACGTGGTTATGATACTAATCCGGATAAATCCTATCCTGTAATTGTTGTTTTAGATGGAGACTATATGTTTGAGGTCGTTGCAGGAAATGTGGATTATTATTCCTATTGGGAAGATATGCCAGAAAGCATAGTGGTTGGCGTGAATCAAGTAAATAGTCGTTCAGCTGATGTTATGTACTCGGAACAAAATTCATTGCCAATTGAAACGGGCGCAGCATTCTACGAGTTTTTAGGAATGGAATTAATTCCACATATCAATAAAACATATCGAACGGTTAATTTCAGAGCCATAGTTGGTCACGATCGGACGGCGAATTTCATAAATTATTTTCTATTAAAATCACAACCTTTATTTCACGCTTATATAGTAATTAGCCCAGATTTAGCGCCAGACATGACTGCTTATTTAACTGAAAAGTTACCGAAAGTTGAACAAAAAATATTTTATTATTTAGCTACTTCACAAAACGATATTTCCCAATTAAAAGCAGGAACAGAAGCTTTAAATAATAGTATTTCAGCAGTGGATAATAAAAACTTATTATTCAAATTTGATGTTTTTGATAAGGCAACACATTATGCACTTCCTGCACACGCTATTCCTAATGCATTGGAAGATATTTTCTTTGTATTCCAGCCTATTAGCAAATCAGAATATACAGACACCATTTTAAAATTAGATGGGTCGCCAGTAACGTATTTAACGGATAAATATGCGACGATAAAAACCTTATTTGATATTGATAAACCTATTCTTATCAATGATTTCAATGCTATTGAAGCCGCTATTAATAAATCTGAAAAATATCAATATTTTGAAGACTTGGGTAAAGTGGCGCGAAAACTCTATCCAGACACACTTTTAGGGAATTATTTTTTAGCGCGTTTTTATGAAGAAACGGGTGAACCTAAAAAGGCTATGAAAGCCTATCAAACTGCTTTTGTTTTGCAAGAAATTGGCAGTTTAACTAAAGATGAAATGTTACGACGCGCTGATGCTATTAAGGCAGATTTCGGATATTAAGAACGAGGGTAGAAGTGTTTAAAAATTAATTAATTCCTCTCATATTTAGAGGTTAGAAGTGTATTATGGCTAAAGTAAAAACAACATTTTTTTGTCAGAATTGTGGCGCCCAATACAGCAAGTGGCAAGGGCAATGCACGTCTTGTAAAGAGTGGAATACCATTGCAGAAGAAGTCCTTCAAAAACCTGAAAAAAGTGATTGGAAAACGCCTTCAACTTCCAACAGTAAAAGAGCTTCAAGACCGTTATTAATTAATGAAATTGATGCCTCACAAGAAGCGCGCATGCAAACCAATGATCAAGAGTTTAATCGGGTTTTAGGTGGCGGCATTGTGCCTGGATCCTTAATTCTTTTAGGCGGTGAGCCTGGTATTGGAAAAAGCACCTTATTACTTCAAATAGCTTTAAAATTACAATATAAAACGCTTTATGTTTCAGGTGAAGAAAGTCAGAAGCAAATAAAAATGCGTGCGGAACGTATAAACCCTAGCAGTAATAATTGTTACATTTTAACGGAAACTAAAACCCAAAATATTTTTAAGCAAATTGAAGATTTAGAACCGGATATTGTGGTGGTAGATTCTATTCAAACCTTGCATAGCGATTATATAGAATCCTCTTCTGGAAGTATTTCTCAAATAAAAGAATGTACTACGGAACTGATTAAATTTGCAAAAGAAACCAATACGCCGGTTGTTTTAATTGGCCATATTACCAAAGATGGTAACATTGCGGGACCTAAAATTCTAGAACATATGGTAGATACGGTTTTGCAATTCGAAGGCGACCGAAATCATGTTTTCCGAATTTTGCGGGCGAATAAAAATCGTTTTGGCTCCACCAATGAAATAGGGATTTACGAAATGCAAGGGTCAGGGTTGCGTGAAGTTTCTAATCCTTCCGAAATATTAATCACCAAAAAAGACGAAGAATTATCTGGAAACGCTATTTCGGCAACCTTGGAAGGCATGCGTCCGTTGATGATTGAAGTTCAGGCTTTAGTAAGTACTGCAGTTTACGGCACGCCGCAACGTAGCGCCACGGGTTTTAATGCCAAGCGATTAAATATGCTATTGGCTGTTTTAGAAAAACGAGCTGGATTTAGATTAGGCGCTAAAGATGTATTTTTAAATATCACAGGTGGAATAACGGTAGATGATCCTGCTATTGATTTAGCTGTTGTAGCGGCCATTCTATCATCCAACGAGGATGAAGCTTTACCAAAAGATTATTGTTTTGCTGCCGAAGTTGGGTTGTCTGGTGAAATTCGCCCAGTTCAACGTGTGGAACAGCGCATTTTAGAAGCAGAAAAACTTGGATTCTCCACTATTTTCGTTTCCAAATACAATAAAATTTCACTAAAAGACACAGAGATTAAAATTCAGCTGATTTCAAAAATTGAGGATTTGGTTGGGTTTATTGTATAAAATATCCATGCATCTTACCAATAATAAGCGTTCAGGCAATTTCTTCTCTATTTCACTTTAAATTCAACAGGTATTTATCTAAAAATCATTAATTTCGCGGGTCGAAACGAATGAATGAAATTATGAGTAATAAATTCACTGAATATAAAGGACTTGACTTGCCAAAAGTGGCATCTGATATTCTTGATTATTGGAAAGAACATAACGTATTTGAAAAAAGTGTGACGTCACGAGAAGGCGCCGAACCATTTGTATTTTTTGAAGGGCCTCCTTCTGCAAATGGTTTGCCTGGTGTTCACCACGTTTTAGCGCGTGCTATTAAAGATATTTTTCCGCGTTATAAAACGATGAAAGGTTATCAAGTAAAGCGTAAAGCTGGATGGGATACGCACGGTTTACCAATTGAATTAGGTGTTGAAAAAGAATTGGGTATTACCAAAGAAGATATTGGTAAAACCATTTCAGTGGAAGATTATAATGCCGCTTGTCGTAAAGCCGTTATGAGGTACACAGACGTTTGGAACGACCTGACTGAAAAAATGGGCTACTGGGTAGATATGGATAATCCGTATGTTACCTACGATCCGAAATACATGGAATCCGTTTGGTGGTTATTAAAAGAAATTTACAATAAAAACTTAATTTATAAGGGTTATACCATTCAGCCATATTCGCCAAAAGCGGGAACGGGCTTGAGCTCTCATGAGTTAAACCAACCAGGAACCTATCAAGATGTAACTGATACAACGGTTGTTGCACAGTTTAAAGCCAATGAAAAATCATTACCAGATTTCTTGCAGAATGAAGGTGATATTTACTTTCTAGCTTGGACAACCACACCTTGGACCTTACCAAGTAATACAGCTTTAACCGTCGGTCCAAAAATTGATTATGTATTAGTCGAAACTTATAACCAATACACATTTGATCCTATTAATGTGGTTTTGGCAAAACCATTAGTAAACAATCAATTTGATGGTAAATTCAAACGTGTTGAAACAAAACCTGAATTATTAGATTATAAATCTGGCGATAAAAAAATCCCTTATTTCGTAGTAAAAGAGTTTAAAGGAATCGATTTAGTAGGGATTACTTATGAGCAATTATTGCCATATGCCTTGCCAAATGATAATCCTGAAAATGCTTTCCGAATTATTACAGGCGATTTCGTAACCACAGAAGATGGTACGGGAATTGTTCACACAGCGCCAACTTTTGGTGCAGATGATGCTTTGGTGGCTAAACAAGCCACACCAGAAATTCCACCATTATTGGTAAAAGACGAAAACGGAAATTTAGTGCCTTTGGTGAATTTACAAGGGAAATTTCGACCAGAGATGGCAGAATTTGCTGGAAAATACGTAAAAAATGAATATTACGCAGATGGTGAAGCGCCAGAACGTTCAATTGATGTGGAATTAGCTATTAAATTAAAAGAAGAAAATAAAGCCTTTAAGGTTGAAAAATATAAACACAGCTATCCAAACTGCTGGCGTACGGATAAACCCATTCTATATTATCCTTTAGATTCTTGGTTTATTAAAGTTACCGATGTTAAGGATCGCATGTATGAATTGAATGAAACCATAAATTGGAAACCAAAATCGACAGGAACAGGTCGTTTTGGAAACTGGTTAGCCAATGCAAACGATTGGAACTTATCACGCTCTCGTTATTGGGGGATTCCTTTGCCAATCTGGCGTACAGAGGATGGAAAAGAAGAAATTTTAATTGGTTCTGTTGAAGAATTGAAAGGCGAAATGCAACGCGCCGTTGAAGCAGGATTTATGAAGTCTGATATCTTCCAAAGTTTTGAAATCGGAAATAACTCCGATGAAAACTATGCGAAAATTGATTTACATAAAAATATTGTGGATGAAATCATCCTAGTTTCACCTTCAGGAAAACCTATGAATCGTGAAGCGGATTTAATTGATGTTTGGTTCGATTCTGGTTCTATGCCTTATGCGCAATGGCACTATCCTTTTGAAAATAAAGAGAAAATTGATAATAACGAATCGTTTCCAGCCGATTTTATAGCCGAAGGTGTCGATCAAACTAGAGGTTGGTTTTACACACTTCACGCTATTGCAACCATGGTTTTTGATTCGGTGGCTTATAAAAACGTCGTTTCCAACGGACTTGTTCTAGACAAAAACGGTCAGAAAATGTCCAAGCGTTTAGGTAATGCTGCAGATCCGTTTGAAACATTATCAACTTATGGAGCCGATGCCACTCGTTGGTATATGATTGCCAATGCGAATCCTTGGGATAACTTAAAATTCGATTTGGAAGGTATAGAAGAGGTGAAACGTAAATTCTTCGGAACGCTTTATAACACCTATTCATTCTTCAGTTTATACACCAATTTAGATAAGTTTACTTATGCGGAAGCTGAAATTCCTTTTGAAAATCGCCCAGAATTAGACCGTTGGATTCTTTCAGAATTACATACGCTGATTAAAAAAGTGGATGCGTTCTACGAAGAGTATGAACCGACAAGAGCGGCGCGTGCTATTTCCGATTTCACACAAGATTTTGTGAGTAACTGGTACGTGCGTTTAAGTAGAAGACGTTTTTGGAAAGGCGATTATCAAACCGATAAAATTTCGGCTTACCAAACGCTTTATACCTGTATGATTACCATTTCAAAACTGGCAGCACCAATTGCGCCATTTTTTATGGACCGATTGTATCTGGATTTAAATGCGGTGACTAAAAAGGAAGCTTTTGAAAGTGTTCATTTAGCTGAATTTCCAATATTTGATGCGCGTTTTGTGGACAAAACTTTAGAACGAAAAATGGAAGCGGCACAAACTATTTCATCCTTGGTTTTATCTTTACGAGCTAAAGAAAAAATTAAAGTGCGTCAACCCTTGCAGAAAATCATGATTCCGGTGGATAGTGAAGCGCAAAAGGAAGAAATTTTAGCTGTTGCAGATTTAATTAAACATGAAGTAAACATTAAGGAAATTGAGATTTTGGAAGACGCTTCTGAAATTTTAGTTAAGCATATAAAACCAAACTTTAAAACGCTTGGGCCACGCTTTGGAAAGGATATGAAGTTGATAGCAAATGCTATTCAAGACTTTGATGCCGCACATATAAAAAAAATAGAGCAAAATGGTGAGATTGATGTCGACATTAACGGGAAAAGTATTACTTTAGAACGCGCTGATGTAGAGATTACTTCGCAAGATATTGAAGGCTGGTTAGTAGCAAATGAAGGTTCCTTAACGGTAGCTTTAGATGTTACCATTTCAGAAGATTTACGTAATGAAGGGATAGCGCGTGAGCTCGTAAACCGCATTCAAAACCTGCGTAAAGATTCGGGATTTGAAATAACAGATAGAATTATTGTTAGCATTCAAAAACACGCTGATATAGTGGATGCAATTGAAAATTATTTAGCTTATATTAAAGTAGAAACGCTTACAGAAGTATTAGAAATTAAAGAAGAAATTAAAGATGGTATTGAAATTGCATTTGATGCAATTACTACCAAATTATCTATAAAAAAACATTAAGAATATGGGAGACGACGTAAATGTTAGATATTCAGATAAAGATTTAGCTGAATTCAAAACGCTTATTCAAGAAAAAATTGATAAAGCAAAGCATGATTTAGAACTTATTAAAAGTGCTTATATGAACGATTTAAATAATGGAACTGATGATACATCGCCAACATTTAAAGCGTTTGAAGAAGGTAGCGAAACAATGAGTAAAGAAGCGAATTCGCAATTAGCTATTCGTCAAGAGAAATTTATCCGCGATTTGAAGAACGCGTTAATTCGTATTGAAAACAAAACATACGGTGTTTGTCGCGTTACCAGTAAATTAATTGCAAAAGAGCGTTTAATGCTAGTGCCTCATGCTACTTTGAGTATTGAAGCTAAAAACATGCAACAGTAAAATTTAAAATTTTAACGTATAAAAAACGCTTCAATATGTATTGGAGCGTTTTTGTTTTTATATGAAAACACCATCATTAATCATACTGTTTTTACTGCTTTCTCTTTCTTTTTTTGGACAGAAAGGGATGCAACGCACCATAGATGCGTCGAAAATAAAAACTATTGATATTGCTGGAAACACCATTTTTAAGATTAAAGTTTCTGCTACACCCAGTCAAATTATATTGATAGATTTACAAGTTGAAGGCGAAAACAATGAGCAAATTGTACTGCAAGCACGACAAGAAAATGATACGCTTTTTCTAGGAAGCGCCTATCAACCTTTATTTATAAAGCCAGATGATAAATTAGCCGCTCACAAAAAAATATCTATTGAACTAACGTTAGAAATTCCTGAAAACTTAAATGTTTCTATAAATAGTGATATTGCATCCGTATTCGTTTCTGGGAATTTCAATTTTTTAACTGCGGAACTTTTAAATGGTTATTTTTCCGGAACCAATTTTAATGGAAATTTACAAGTTGATACCTTAAATGGAAATATTAATTTGGAAACTAAAGCGGGAAGATTAGATCTTCAAACTAAAAAAGGAGTCATAAATAAGGGAAATGTACCGCTTGGCGAAAATCAACTTTCATTACATTCTATTAACGGTGATATTAGCGTAAAAAAAACCCGATAATAGTGTTATTTTTGTGCTTTATTTTAAAATTGAAAAGCATAACATCCTCAATTGATGAATGCTTTAAGTATTAATTAAAATTATTTTTGCTTTTGTAGAAAATCTTATGACTTTAAAAAAATCCATTCTTTTTATAATTTTCATTTTACTGATAGATCAGGTAAGTAAAATTTACATAAAAACCCACTTTGTTTTAGGTGATGATGTTACTGTTTTTAGTTGGTTTAAAATTTATTTTATTGAAAACGATGGTATGGCTTGGGGAACCAAAATCAGCGATTTTGTTAGCTTTATTTCGGATAGAACGGCGAAAATAGCCTTAACCCTTTTTAGAATTTTTGCTATTTTTGGAATTGGATATTGGTTGTATGATGCTACCAAAAAGCAAAATTCGCAAATACTAATTTGGGCTGTAGCACTTATATTTGCTGGTGCTTTAGGAAATATTATTGACTCTGTATTTTACGGCGTTTTATTTGATGATAGTTATGGTCAAGTAGCGAGTTTTATGCCAGCTGCGGGTGGATATGATGGTTTTTTACATGGAAAAGTGGTAGACATGCTCTATTTTCCGTTATGGAAAGGCTACTTGCCAAATTGGTTGCCGTTTTATGGTGGTACCTATTTTACTTTTTTTGAACCTGTTTTTAATATTGCTGATATGGCAATTAGTATTGGATTCGGTTTATTGATTTTTTTTAATAAAAAAGCCTTCGCAGATAATTAATCAAAATGCGTAGATTTTATTAGGCGTCACGCAATAATCTAAAGCAACATCATTTTCAAAAATATCTTTTATTTCTTTTTCAGCCTCAAAAAAGGAAAGTCCTATTTTAATAGTTTCGGGTTTACATTTACTTAAAAAAGTATCATAAAAGCCTTTGCCATAGCCAACGCGATGTCCTTTTTCGTCAAAAGCTAAAAGCGGAATAAACACCACTTCTATTAAGCTATTATCTATTGGAATCCCATCAACCGGTTCTGGAATGTTGTATGTGTTTTTCTTAATAACAGTTGCATCGGTTAATAAAAAATGGATCATATTTCGGGTTTCAAAATCACTTTTTGAAACAATAATGTGTTTATCCTTTCCGGATAGAATACTTAAAATATAATCTGTATTAATTTCTTTATGCTCGGTTATCGAGAGAAATATATGGTAGTATGAAAAGTCCCAAATCGGTAAATCTAAAAGAGTATTGGCAATTTGTAGACTTAAATCGTCTATTATGTCTTCTGAAAGCGTCTGGCGTTTTTGCTTGTAGATTTTTCGTAATTCCTGTTTCTTCATAGCAAAAAGAGATAATTACGAATGTGGTTTTACGCGAGATGTTATATGGAATAAAGCATCACCTTGATATACAATTGGAGATTCATTCGCATTAATAATATAACCTGTACTAGTGGCACGAACAAAGTGGTTAAACTTGCCATAAGGATCTGTAATATTACCAAGAATATCATCTTTTTTAACTTTGGTACCAACTTCTACGGAAGCCTTAAACATACCAGAGAAGTTAGCGCGTTGCCATTTACTAGCTGTAATAAATACGGATTCTTTTTTAGGTTTACTCACCTTAAATTTGGAACCTAACATACCCAAACTATGCATAACACGTTTGGCGCCATTTACACCGGTATTAGTAATGTTCACATCAATATGATGGGATTTTCCACCCTCAAATAACAACATGGTAATACCCGCTTTATAGGCTGTAATTCTAAATGATTTCTTTAAATTTTTAGAGTATAAAACAAAAGGAGCGCCAAATATTCTGGCTAATTCGTTAAGTCTGGTACTGCCTTGGGCGATGCGAACTTGTGGCGCATTAAAACGTCCAGCACCACCGGTGTGAAAATCTAGCACATAGTCCGCTTCCTTCATTACATCATTCACCAATTTATAGGCAACACGACTGGCTAAAGATCCGTTTTTTAAACCTGGAAAAACTCGATTTAGATCGCGCCCGTCAGGAAATTCCCGACTTAAATTTATAAAACCGAAAATATTAATAACAGGAATACAAATGGTCGTTCCGCATTTGGGTTTGTTGATACCTTTTGCAATAAGTTGTCGCACAATTTCAACGCCGTTAACTTCATCACCATGAATTCCCGCTGTAAACAGAACCGTAGGTCCTGGTTTTTTAGAGCGTTCAATAATAATAGGAACATTTATAGACGAGGCTGTGTGTAATTTAGCTACATCAAAATCTACCTCGTAACTTTTGCCGGGCTCAATAGTTTGTCCTAAAATAGTGATGATTTTTTGCGACATATTTATTTCTTGTTTCGCTCAATAAACGAAATAATAGATTTCGCAATATTTTTTCCAGTGGCACCTTCAATACCTTCTAATCCTGGCGTTGAATTCACTTCCAATAGTAAAGGACCTCGAGAAGATTGTAACATATCCACACCACAAACTGGTAATTTTAAAGCACGAGCAGATTCCATAGCCAAGCGAATTTCATCATCACTTAATTTAATAATATCCGCAGAGCCGCCACGATGTAAATTAGAACGGAATTCGCCTTCTTTACCCTGACGTTTCATAGCGCCAACTACTTGGCCATCCACAACCAAAGCGCGTAAATCCGCACCTTTTGCTTCGCTAATAAACTCTTGAACAATAACTCGAGCTTCCAAACCATTAAAGGCTTCTAAAACAGATTCGGCTGCATTTTTAGTTTCTGCTAAAACCACACCTAAACCTTGAGTTCCTTCCAATAATTTAATAATTACTGGAGCACCACCTACGTGAGCAAGCACTTCTTTAGCGTCCCGAGAATAGTTGGTGAAAACGGTTTTAGGCATTCCAACTCCAGCTTTACTTAAAAGTTGAAGACTTTTAAGTTTGTCGCGAGAGCGTAAAATAGAACCCGAAGAAACGATGGAAAATGCACCCATCATTTCAAATTGTCTTACAACCGCACAACCGTAAAAGGTAATAGACGCACCAATTCTTGGTATAATGGCATCTACATAATCCAGATAGCGATCTCTATAATAAATGGTGGGTTTTTCTTTTTCTATAATGATGTCGCATTTTAACGGATCAATAACTTCAACGCTATGACCGCGTTCTTTAGCTTCTTCAACCAAACGTTTAGTTGAATATAAATGAGGGTTCCTAGATAGGATAACTATGTTCATGTTTTATTTTTTATTAAATGATAGATTTTGCAAGTCCACATCAACTAGAAATTTTTTCGCTAAAAATTGTCTGCCAATTAAAACGGGAAATCGCATATCATCTCGCGTGCTTAAAGTTAGGTTAATCTTATATGTTTTACCAAAGAATATAACTTCGGATTTTATTTTGAATCTATTTTCTTTACTACCGTTACTACTTTTAACGTTTGTTCGCGTATATTCCGTAAAAATCACCTCTTTTCCATTAAAATTGGGATGGCCTTTGCTATAAAATTTACAGCGCAAGGTATTGTTTTCTTCCACAATTTTAGAGCAATGAATAGACGATGTGTACGCGCCACTGTCTATTTTAGCGTCAATTTCAAATAAATTGAGTTTAGGGAAATCTATTTTATCAACCCTTCCTATAAGTTGTTTTATCATGATTTACATTTTAAAAAAGAGACGCAATGTAATGAAAAGGTAGTTTTTTTTAATACAATTTAAGTATAAAAATTAACAGCTTTTTATTTAGGGAATGTATCTTAAAAAATATAGAAATAGGTACCTTTGAAGATATGCCTAAAACTGCTTTAGAAATACAATTAAAAACCTTACCAAATGAGCCTGGTGTTTATCAATATTATGATAGCGAAGGTAAGATTTTATATGTAGGTAAAGCAAAAAATTTAAAAAAACGCGTCAGTTCCTATTTTACGAAAACCCATGATAGCGGTAAAACGCGGGTATTAGTAAAAAAAATTGCCAGTATAAAACACATTGTTGTAAATACGGAAACGGATGCTTTATTATTAGAGAATAACTTAATTAAAAAATACAGACCGCGTTATAATGTGTTGTTAAAGGATGATAAAACCTATCCTTGGATTTGCATTAAAAACGAAAGATTCCCACGTGTTTTTACTACAAGACGCGTTATAAAGGATGGTTCTGAATATTTTGGTCCTTATACCAGCATGAAAACAGTTTGGACTTTGCTGGATTTAATTCGAGGTTTATTTCCATTACGAACTTGTAATTTCGATTTATCACCGGAGAAAATTAGCGCAGGCAAATATAAAGTCTGTTTAGAATATCATTTAGGAAATTGCCAAGGTCCATGTGAAGGATTGGAAACTGAAGCGGCCTATCTGGAAAAAATTGTGGCTATAAAGGAAATTCTAAAGGGAAATTTCAAAAGCTCTTTAATTCAATTTAAGAGTCAGATGAAAGAACTAGCAGAAGATATGCAGTTTGAACAGGCTCAAAAAATCAAAGAAAAAATTGGCGTTTTGGAGAATTATCAATCCAAATCCACCATTATAAATCCCAAGATTAGCAATGTAGATGTGTTTTCTATAATGAGTGATGAGGAATATGGTTATATTAATTTCTTACAAATTTCTTATGGTTCCATAATCCGTTCACATACTTTGGAAATTAAGAAAAAATTGGATGAGCCTGACAAGGAATTGTTGGAGTTGGCTATTACCGAAATTCGTCAACGTTTTCATTCCAATTCCAAAGAAATTTATGCGCCATTTCATGTGGATTTAGGTGAAGATTTATTAATAACAATCCCCAAACTCGGCGATAAAAAGCATATATTAGATCTATCTTTGCGCAATGCGAAATATTACCGCATGGAACGCTTTAAGCAAGCTAAAATAACGGACCCAGACCGACATGTTAATCGGATTATGGCGCAAATGAAAACAGATTTACGCTTAAAAGACGAACCACGCCATATAGAATGTTTTGATAACTCTAATATTCAAGGAACGCACCCTGTAGCGGCATGTGTAGTGTTTAAAGATGGAAAACCCAGTAAAAAAGATTATAGACATTTTAATATTAAGACCGTAGAAGGTCCAGATGATTTTGCTTCCATGGAAGAAGTTGTTTATAGACGCTATAAGCGTTTAGTAGATGAAGAACAATCTTTACCGCAACTTATAATCATTGATGGCGGCAAGGGACAATTGTCATCCGCACTCAAAAGTTTAGACGCTTTAAATTTACGAGGAAAAATTGCTATTATAGGAATTGCGAAACGTTTAGAAGAATTATTCTATCCGGATGATCCAATTCCCTTATATTTAGATAAAAAGAGTGAAACGTTAAAAGTTATTCAGCAATTGCGAAATGAAGCACACCGTTTTGGCATTGAGCATCACCGCAACAAACGTAGTAAAACAGCGTTGAATACGGAATTGGAAACCATTCCAGGCATAGGTGAAAAAACTATTGTTGAACTATTAAAACATTTTAAATCTGTTAAGCGCGTTTCAGAAGCAACAAAAAAAGAATTGGAAGAAGTTGTAGGGGTTTCAAGAGCGCGTAAAGTATATAATTATTATCATAAAATATGAAGTACCTAATAGTAATCTTTTGTTTTTTTGTCTTCATATCTGGTTTTTCTCAAGTTCAGAATTCCAAAGAGGATGTTAAAGTTGGTCTTGTTTTAAGCGGCGGTGGTGCTAAAGGTTTGGCTCATATTGGCGTTTTAAAAGTTATAGATAGTTTGGGCATACGCATAGATTATATTGCTGGAACTAGTATGGGCGCCATAGTTGGATCACTATACGCGGCCGGCTACTCTGGAAATCAAATTGACACTATTTTTAGAGGTGTGGATTTTGATAAAATTATAAGCGATAATTTACCGCGGGCAGCCAAAACATTTTACGAGCGCGATAATGCCGAACGCTATGCCATAACTTTGCCATTTGATAAATTTAAACTGAAATTACCTTCGGCTTTGTCTAGAGGTCAAAATACGTTGAGTCTCCTATCTAAACTCACGCTTCACGTAAGTGATGTGGAAGATTTTAGTAAATTACCCATTCCATTTTTCTGTATTGCTACCAATGTAGAAACAGGCAAAGCTGTGGTTTTAGACAAGGGTAGCTTAGCGCAATCGGTTGTGGCAAGTGGTGCATTTCCTTCATTATTTCAACCCGTAATTATAGACAATCAAATTTTAATTGATGGAGGCGTTGTTAATAATTATCCTATTGATGAGCTTAAGGCCAAAGGCATGGATATTATTATAGGTGTGGATGTTCAGGATGGATTAGCTAGCCGGGATGAGCTGCGTTCAGCGACAGCTATTATTCTTCAAATTAATAATTATCGGACTATTAACGATATGAAACAGAAGGCTGAAAAAACAGACATTTATATCAAACCCGATATTACAGATTATACGGTGGTGTCTTTCAGCGATGGGAAAAAAATTATTGAAAATGGGATTTTAGCGGCTAATAAGGAAACAGACCAATTACAAAAAATAGTAGATCAACAAATAAAGAAACCTAAACCGCTTGAGTCTATTAAATCCATTGATACCATTCGAATTAATAATATTAATATTTCAGGGAATGAAAAATATACCCGCTCTTACGTTCTTGGTAAATTAAAATTAAAACCAGAAGAAAATATTGATTACACCACATTTGTTGAAGGCGTTAATAATTTAGCGGCAACCAACAACTTTAACTCGGTAGTTTATCAATTACGTCCTACCAAAAATGAACGTGAATATGACTTGGATGTTAAGGTTTTAGAAACCCCAACCCGAACCTTTTTTAAAGTAGGCTTGCATTATGACGATTTATATAAAACCGGCGTTTTGTTAAATTTAACGCGTAAACGCTTGCTTTTTAATGATGATGTGGGATCTTTAGACTTTGTTTTAGGGGATAATATTCGCTACAATTTTGACTATTATATTGATAAAGGATTTTATTGGAGTGTCGGTCTTACCTCGCGCTACAATCAATTTAAAAAAAATGTACCGGCAGCTGCTTTATTATCGGACGAAAGTTCTATGAATTTGAACGTGAATAAACTGGATGTGGAAGTATCAGACTTTACAAACCAGCTTTACGCCCAAACCTTATTAGGAAATGATTATGCCCTAACTCTGGGTGCAGAACATAAACGTTTTAAAGTGACTTCTGAAACTATTTTAACCAATGCCAACACTAAAGAAACAACTTTTGATAATAGCGACTATTTAAGCGTTTACGGAAGGCTGAAGTTAGATACTTACGACAATAAATATTTCCCTAATGAAGGTTTTTACTTTAATGGCGATTTTCACTTGTATTTATACTCATCTAATTATAATAATAATTTTTCGGAATTTTCCATCGGAAAAGCCACTATGGGTTACACCAAGAGTTTTGGTAAGTTTTCAGCAAATATTACAACACAAGGTGGTTTTAAAATAGGGGAAGATTCATCACCGTATTTGGATTTTGTGCTTGGTGGTTATGGTAATAATTTAATTAATAATTTCACATCCTTTTATGGATATGACTATTTATCAATTCGAGGAAATAGCTTTGTAAAAGGAATGATAACTGCAGATTATGAAATTTTTAAAAAGCATCATATTGTTGCCTCTGCCAATTTAGCCAATGTAGATGATGATATTTTCGATTCTGGCGAATGGTTTACCTCACCGGATTATACGGGTTATGCGCTAGGTTATTCTATAGAAACATTTATTGGACCTATTGAGGCTAAATACACTTGGTCACCCGAGGTTAAAAAAAGCATCTGGTTTTTTAATTTAGGATTCTGGTTTTAAACCGCTTCAAAATTTCAGTACTAAAGTCATATTTTTTTTCGATATTTGTGGAGCTATGACACATTTTTGGAAAAATTTATTAGCCCATCTTCAATTTCTTATCAAAAGAAATCCAGAGTAATATGCCCTTTAGTGATATGCTCAAATCCGAGGTTTATCGGTGAAATCACATTTAATTTAGTACCTTTATGTAGTTTATAATATGGTGTTGCTTAAGCAATTGTTTTACAATTCCGCTTAGCTATAGCGCCCAATTTAAAAAAATACAAATATGCCATTTTATCATAAATTAGGAAAAATTCCGCCCAAACGTCACACACAGTTTAGAAAATCAGATGGTAGCTTATACTCTGAACAACTTTTTGGAACCGTCGGTTTTGATGGTATGTCCACAAACTCCTACCACGAGCAACGTCCAACGCAAGTAAAAGAAATTAGAAGGCAATATAATGTGGCGCCTAAAGTGGCTAAAGAAAACAGTATCCAATCCTATCGGTTTAGAGGTTTTCAAGTAAAACCAGAAAATGATTATTTAGACAGTCGGAAAACAGTTTTAATAAATAGTGATTGTCGTATTATTCTAGCCGCTCCAAAAGAATCCACACGTGATTATTTCTATAAAAATTCTGATTCAGACGAGTTAATCTTTATTCATAAAGGAACCGGGAAATTGCGGACTATGTTGGGTAATCTCGATTTTAAGTATGGTGATTATCTGGTTGTACCTCGAGGCATTATTTATAAAATGGATTTCGATACGGAAGATAACCGACTCTTTATTGTAGAATCTAAACATCCCATATACACACCAAAACGTTATAGAAACTATTTCGGACAATTGTTAGAACATTCACCCTTTTGCGAACGTGATATTAGACAACCACAAGAATTAGAAACCCATAATGAAAATGGGGACTTTTTAGTAAAAGTTAAAAAGCAAGATGATATTTTCGAAATGGTTTACGCTTCACATCCTTTTGATGTAGTGGGTTACGACGGATATAATTATCCATACGCTTTTTCAATTCACGATTTTGAACCTATAACCGGCCGAATTCATCAACCGCCACCAGTGCATCAAACTTTTGAAACCGCAGCATTTGTGGTTTGTAGCTTTGTGCCACGACTTTATGATTATCACCCAGATTCTATTCCGGCGCCTTACAACCATAGTAATATAGACAGTGATGAGGTTCTGTATTATGTAGATGGCGATTTTATGAGTCGAAATGATATAGAACAAGGTCATATTTCCTTGCATCCAGCTGGTATTCCACACGGTCCGCACCCAGGAGCAGCCGAGCGTAGTATCGGAAAAACAAAAACGGAAGAATTAGCCGTCATGGTAGATACTTTTAAGCCGTTGCAAATAACTGAAGAAGCCATGAAAATTGCCGATGAGGATTATTATAAATCCTGGTTGGAACACTAATTATTAGAAGCTAATCCTGCTTTTTGCTATTTCTTTTTCTCGTACCTCGAAAAAGGATGCTGCTTCAGTCAGGGCTAAAAAAAAATAATATACGTTCGTTATCAAATTAACAACGCAATGAATCAACAATTAAATTTATTATGAGTAAAAAAGAGATTAAATCAGTAGAATACGGATTAGAAAAAATATTTGAAGGCGCTCAAGACTTCTTGCCACTTTTAGGTACCGATTACGTGGAGTTTTACGTAGGGAATGCCAAACAAGCCGCGCATTTTTATAAAACAGCATTTGGATTTCAATCTTATGCCTACCGTGGACTAGAAACAGGTTCTAGGGACCAAGTAAGCTATGTTTTAAAACAGGATAAAATTCGTTTAGTTTTAACAACACCTTTAAATAGTAAATCGCCAATCAACGATCATATTGTAAAACATGGTGA
Source organism: Bizionia myxarmorum (assembly GCF_008086205.1). Classification (GTDB taxonomy): domain Bacteria; phylum Bacteroidota; class Bacteroidia; order Flavobacteriales; family Flavobacteriaceae; genus Algorimicrobium; species Algorimicrobium myxarmorum. The sequence continues at coordinate 838,182 of NZ_VSKK01000001.1, forward strand.
TGGTGTAAAAGTGGTTGCTTTATGGGTAGAAGATGCTAGAAGCGCGTATGAGGAAACGACTAAACGTGGAGCCAAATCTTATATGGAACCAACTGTAGAAAAAGATGAGCATGGTGAAGTAGTTCGTGCTGGAATTTACACCTATGGTGAAACGGTACACATGTTTGTAGAACGCAAAAACTATAAAGGTAAATTTATGCCTGGTTTTGTAGAGTGGAAATCAGACTATAATCCAGAACCAACTGGTTTAAAATTTATCGACCATATGGTAGGTAATGTAGGTTGGAATGAAATGAATACTTGGGTAAAATGGTATGAAGATGTAATGGGGTTTGTTAACTTCTTATCTTTTGATGATAAGCAAATCCACACGGAATATTCGGCTTTAATGAGTAAAGTAATGAGTAACGGAAATGGCCGTATCAAATTCCCAATTAATGAGCCAGCTGAAGGTAAAAAGAAATCGCAAATTGAAGAATATTTAGATTTTTACGAAGGTCCTGGCGTCCAGCACATAGCGGTAGCAACAGATGATATTATTAAAACTGTTTCTGATTTACGCTCTCGTGGAGTTGAGTTTTTATCAACGCCTCCTGAAGAATATTACGCTTCAGTACCAGGACGTTTAGAAGAATTCAGTCATGAATTACGTGAAGATATTGAAAAACTAAAATCATTAGGCATCATGATTGATGCGGATGAGGAAGGTTATTTATTACAAATTTTCACTAAGCCCGTAGAAGATAGACCAACCTTGTTTTTTGAAATCATTCAACGCATGGGAGCTAAAGGTTTTGGAGCTGGAAACTTTAAAGCACTTTTTCAATCTATAGAGCGTGAGCAGGCTTTAAGAGGAACATTATAATATCTGTTTAATAAACAAAAGCATAAAAACTCTATCTTATTCACCGATAGAGTTTTTTTGTTTTATATTTTTGGAATAGTAATTGTAATCTATTAATCACAATAACGTTTAAGTTGTATTTTACAATTAGAAATAAGATTATGAAAAAAATAATAATAGCCATCATTGCATTAGTTTCTATGAACCAATCATTTTCTCAAATTGAAAGTGCGTATGGTACGGGCGAATGGTTTCGTTTTGAAATGAGTTATAGTGGTTGGATGAAAGCCGGTGAAGCAACGCTTGCCGTAAACGAATCCAATTATAAAGGTAAACCTGTTTATCATGTAGTTGGCAAAGGGTGGACTACAGGAGCGGTTAGTTGGTTTTTTAAAGTTCAAGATCGTTATGAAAGCTACTTTGATAAACAATTAAACATTCCTTATAAATTCATTCGTGATATTAATGAAGGTGGACATACTAAAAATATTGAAATAGAATTCGATCAAAAAAACAACAAAGCACTTGTACATAACCTGAAGCATAACACCAAGACTTCTTTTGATACGAAACCAAAAATTCAAGATATGGTATCTACTTTTTATTATTTGCGTAATAACTTAGATATTGACAATCTTAAGGTTAATGATGAGGTAGAGGTTAACATGTTTTTTGATGAAGAAAATTATGGCTTTAAGTTGCGCTATTTGGGTACTGAAGTTATTACCACGAGTTTTGGTAAAGTAAATACCTTAAAATTTAGACCATATGTAATGGCTGGAAGGGTGTTTAAAGAAGAAGAAAGCCTTACCTTGTGGGTTTCAAATGATAAAAATAGAATACCTTTACGTATCAAAGCGGATCTTGCAGTAGGTTCATTGCGTGCCGATTTGAATGCCTTTAAAGGCTTGAAGCATCCATTTAATATATTAGTTCAAAATTAATAGCATGAATGAAGAGATAACAAAACAGCTTAAAGAGAAGTTTGATAATATTGGTCAAGATTTAGACGTTCACTTACAAGGTTTATTATATAGCAAACCCATTAATTACTGGGATTATATCCAAACGGATGCCCTTTTAGATTTGCAAACACAACGCACCGTTTTACCAGATGAAATGGTGTTTATTATGTATCATCAAATAAACGAATTGTTGTTTAAAATGATACTTTGGGAAATTGATCAGGTGGCAACTGCCGAAAGTCTGACTGCCGATTTCTTTTCCACAAAATTAATGCGTGTTAGCCGTTATTTTGATATGCTAACCTCTTCTTTTGAAATTATGCGTCTTGGAATGGACGTGGAACAGTATAATAAATTCCGTAACACCTTAACGCCAGCGAGTGGTTTTCAAAGTGCTCAATATCGTAAAATTGAAATTTCATCAACTGAATTAATTAATTTGATAGACAATCGCTTCCGTGCAACTATTGATAGAGATACACCTTTTGAACATGCTTTTGAGCATTTATATTGGCAAGCTGCAGGAAAGGACTACAAAACAGGCAAAAAAAGTTATTTATTAACAGTTTTTGAAGAAAGATACAAAGAGGAATTTATTAGATTTGCGAAATTCTATAACACAAATAATCTCTGGACCAAGTTTAAAGAACTACCAGAAGCTGTTAGAACGAATCAAGATTTAGTAAATGCCATGCGTCATTATGACTACACCGTTAATATTAAATGGGTTATGGCACATTACAATACCGCCAATCATTATTTAAATATTGATGGTAAAACCACAGAAGCAACAGGAGGAAGCGAATGGGTAAAATACATGCATCCAAAATATCAACGACGAATATTTTTTCCAGAATTATGGAGCAAACAAGAACTAGACGAATGGGGAGAGAATGTTTAATTCTATTTGCATTATTACTAATTATTGTAAGTTGTAAAACCGACAAACCGGAACCTATTCTTGAAGACGAATTTGCGGCTGTTATACCACCAGAAGACCTTAAGGAGTTTGGTTTTAACTTAAATGATTACATAGTAAAACGAGACACTATACGTAATGGTGATAGTTTCGGGCTTATTATGGAACGTTATAACGTGGGTTATTCTAAAGTTTTTCAAATTGCCGAAGAGACTAGAAAAGATTTTGATATTAGAAAACTTCAAGTAGGGAAACCTTATACGGTGTTATGTTCTAAAGATTCTATTCAACAAGCGCTTTCATTTATTTATCAGCCCAATAGGGAAGAATATGTAGTTCTTAATTTTAAGGATTCCATTCACGCATTTACCAGTAGAAAACCTATCAAATATGTAGAAAAGGAATTTACAGGTGTTATTACCAGTAATATTTCCCAAACATTATCAGATCAAGGAGTAAGTCTTATTTTGGCTTACAAAATGTCTGATATTTATGCTTGGAGTATTGATTTTACCAGACTTCAACCTAATGATCATTTCAAAGTTATTTATACCGATAAATATATAGACGATACTATTTACGCTGGGGTAGATAAAATTAAAGCGGCTTATTTTGAGCATAAAAGTGAACCTTTTTATGCTTTCGAATTTGAAATAGATTCAGATAAAGGAATCCACGATTATTTTAATGAGAAAGCACATAATTTGCGTCGTGCATTCTTAAAAGCGCCGGTTGAATATAAGCGTATTTCATCTCGTTTCAACTTAAATAGACGAATTGCTTTATATGGTAATAAAGTGAGACCTCATAAAGGAACTGATTTTGCAGCCGCTATTGGAACTCCAATTCGATCAACAGCCAACGGAACTGTTACCAAATCCGCTTACACGCGTGGTAATGGAAATTATGTAAAAATAAGGCATAACTCTGCTTACGAAACGCAATACTTGCACATGAAAAGTCAGAACGTAAAAGCTGGCCAATATGTAAAGCAAGGTGATATTATTGGATGGGTTGGTATGACGGGGAATACCTCTGGGCCGCATGTATGCTACCGTTTTTGGAAAAATGGTAAGCAAGTGGATCCGTTTCTTCAAAAATTACCGCAATCGGAACCTATTTCTGATAGCTTAAAAGTGAAGTATTTGGATTTCATCAAACCTTTAAAATTGCAAATAGATGCTATTAAGATCAGAAATTCAACTATTTTAGATAGTTCACCAGAAGATTTGATTACGCATTTAGATTAACCACGTATGTCACTACCAAAAATTAATCCGACTACCGCAAAAGCGTGGCAAGAACTTCGTGAGCATTTTTTAGCAATCAAAGATCTAGAAATGAAAAACTTATTTGCTGCTGATGCGGATCGCGCAGATAATTTTTCTATTGAATGGAATGATTTTTTTGTAGATTTTTCAAAAAATAGAATTACTAAAGAAACATTAGATTTACTCCTAAAGTTAGCCGAAGAAACGAAATTAAAAGAGGCTATTGCCAGCCAGTTTTCAGGTGATATTATTAATGAAACTGAAGGCCGTGCTGTTTTACATACAGCTTTAAGAGCACCAGAATCAGCTTCGATTGTGGTTGATGGCGTGGACATTATTCCAGAAATCCATCAGGTTAAAAAATCCATTGAAAATTTCACCAACGAAATTGTTAGGGGTGAATTAAAAGGATATACCGGAAAAGCATTTACCGATGTTGTTAATATTGGTATTGGGGGTTCAGATTTGGGTCCGGCTATGGTTGTAGATGCCTTGCAGTTTTATAAAAATCACTTAAACACCCATTTTGTAAGTAATATAGATGGCGACCATATTCATGAAGTCATTAAAAAACTGAATCCAGAAACGACCTTATTTGTCATTGTTTCAAAAACATTTACTACTCATGAAACCTTGACCAATGCCAATACCATTAGATCTTGGTTTTTAGAGAAAGCTTCAGAAGCTGCAATAGCAAAACATTTTGTTGCCGTTTCTACTAATATTGCGAGTGTTCAAGAATTTGGCATTCACCCAGATCATATTTTCCCGATGTGGGATTGGGTTGGCGGCCGGTTTTCCTTATGGAGCGCCGTAGGATTGTCCATAAGTTTGTCAATAGGCTATGATAATTTTGATAAATTATTATCTGGTGCTTATAAAATGGATACGCATTTTAAAACAGCATCTTTAAAGGAAAATATCCCCGTTGTTTTAGCACTGATTAGCATTTGGTATAATAATTTTTTTGAAACAGAAAGTGAAGTTGTTATTCCTTATACGCAATATTTAAATCAGTTTACTACCTATTTGCAGCAAGGAATTATGGAAAGCAATGGGAAATCGGTGGACAGAAATGGAAAACCCGTAAACTACCAAACTGGAACATTAGTTTGGGGCGAACCAGGATGCAATGCTCAACATGCTTTTTTTCAATTAATACATCAAGGCACCAAATTGGTTCCAGCTGATTTTATTGGATTTGCAGAATCGCTTCATGGTAATAAAGAACATCAGGATATTCTTGTTTCTAATTTTATTGCCCAAACGGAAGCATTAATGAATGGAAAGACAGAAGTTGCCGTTATTTCAGAATTTGAACCTAATAACATTTCTTCAGAAAAAATTAAACATTTAGTTCCTTTTAAAGTATTTGAAGGCAATAAACCTACAAATACCATCTTCATAAAAAAACTAACACCAGAAAGTCTTGGAAAATTAATTGCACTCTATGAACATAAGATTTTTGTTCAAGGTATAATTTGGAATATTTTCAGTTATGACCAATTTGGTGTAGAGCTTGGAAAGCAACTAGCGACAAATATTTTAACCGATATAAAAAATAACACTTTTGCCAATCATGATGCTTCTACTGCTAATATTTTGAAGTATTATTTGAAAAAGTGATTTTAAATTGTTGAAAACGCTGTTAATAGCTTTATTATCTACTATATATTTAGTCTAAAATTTATAATATCTTAGGTTAGGCAAAAAATCTTAACGTTAACTTCATGTTAATATGCATTAAAGGATTAATTTTGCGCAAAATTTAAAACCAATCTTTTTAATACAATGAAAAAAATTACAAGATTATTATTTTTAGCAGTAGCATTTTTGTTTACTGGTATTACAATGGCTCAAAGTACAGTAACAGGTACTATAATGGATGCCGAAATGAACGCGCCGCTACCAGGTGCAAACATCATTGAAAAAGGTACAACTAATGGTGTATCTTCAGATTTTGATGGGAATTTTACCATTACAACAGGAAGTACTAATGCTACATTAGTAATATCCTATGTAGGTTACGGAACTAAAACTATGGCTATTACAGGTAGCAAGAGTTTAGGTAATATTGTTTTAGCTAGCGACAATACATTAGAAGAAGTTGTTATTGTTGGATCTGGAGTTATTGATTTAGCGGAAGACAGAGCAACTCCAATTGCGGTTTCTACAATTAAAAGATCAGAAATTCAAGAACGTGCCGTTGGTAACGTAGAAGTTTCTGAAATTATCAAAAACACCCCATCAGTTTACATTTCTGGACAAACAGGATTTGGTGATTCTCAAATGTTTTTACGTGGTTTTGATCAAACAAACATTGCTGTTTTATTAAACGGTCAGCCAGTAAATGGTATGGAAGACGGACGCGTATATTGGTCAAACTGGGCTGGTATTGCAGATGTTGCAAACGGGGTTCAAGTACAACGTGGTCTTGGATCATCTAAATTGGCAATTTCTTCTGTTGGTGGTACTATGAACTTAATCATGAAATCTACTGACAGAACAAAAGGAGGTTTTGCTCGTGTTATGGGTGGTAATGACAGTTATATGAAAACAACGGTTTCTTATGATACTGGTTTAAACGAAAAAGGTTGGTCTTTTTCTGTGTTATTAGATCATTGGCAAGCACATAGAAAATGGGCTCAAGGTACATTTGGTTCAGGTCAAACTTATTTCTTTTCAGCTGGTTATAAACCGAATGAAAATCATACATTCAATGTATTATTAACAGGTGCACCACAACAACACGGTCAAAGATTTTCTCAAAGTTTAGAAACTTTAGAAAACACACCTAAATTCAATGAACATTGGGGTTATACTGAAGGTTTAAATGGAAGTCAATATTCAGAAGGTATTAAATCTGAAAGAACAAATTATTATCATAAACCAGTATTTAATTTAAACTGGGATTGGAATATTTCTGAAAAATCTGAATTGGCAACTGTTGCTTATGCATCATGGGGACGCGGTGGCGGAACAGGTGATCGTGGTCGTGGTAGAATAAGAAATGCAGATGGTCAAATTGATTATTTTGCAATAGAGCAACAAGCTTTAGCTGATAATAATGGTATTGGTAATGAAAGTGGTGAAAGTAGATCAAGTTATGTTCAACGTTCATCTGTAAATAATCATGCTTGGTATGGTTTAGTTACAAGTTTTAATCATGAAATTAATGAAAACTTAAGTTTCAATATTGGTGCTGATCTTCGTTTATATAGAGGTGATCACTTCCGTCAAATTTCTGATTTTTATGGTTTATCTGGTTGGGCTAATGACAGAAATGATGGTGGTATCGTAACTGAATCTTACAATGCAACACCATGGTCTTCATTGTTTAATTTTGCTGATGAAGGTCAGAGAATTGATTATGATTATTCAGAAAACATTAACTATCAAGGTGGATTTGGACAAATTGAATATGCAAATGATAATTTTTCTGCATTTTTTCAAGGAGCCATTTCAAACCAGTCTTACCAAAGAGACGGACGTTTTGAAGATGAAGGTTTAGGAAAGTCTGAAAAATTAAGTAAAATGGGTTATAACTTAAAAGGAGGTGTTTCTTACGCCATTGATCCTAATAGTAGTCGTCTTTACTTAAACGCAGGATACTATTCTAGACAACCATTTTTAGATAATATATTTAAAGATATTAGAAACTCAAATGAAATTTTCAAAAACCCGGAAGTGGAAAATGAGGAAATTACAAGTTTTGAATTAGGATATAAATTTAAAGTAAATAAATTTAGAGCAGATTTTAACTTCTACTATACAGATTGGGATAATCGTGTGATTCTTGCTACTGATAGAGATGATAATGGTACTCCTAGTGATGATTCTGATGATATTGAGTTAAATATTTTTGATAGAGGTGTTCGTCAAATCCATAAAGGTGTAGAATTAGATATGGAATACCGTGTAACAAATGCTGTAAGTTTAACAGGTTATATTTCTGGTGGTAGCTGGGAATATGATGGTACTTCAGATGTATCAGTTTATAATGACCGTACAGGTGATTTAATTTCTGAAACTCCAGGAACTAACAGAGACGGTGTGAAAATTACTAACGCACCGCAATTTACAGCTGGTTTTGGAGCAAGAGCACGTGTTATTAGTGGTTTAACTGTTTATGGTAACATTAACTACTACGAACGTTTGTTCCGAAATGATGGAAATTCAGTACAATTAGAAAATGTAGGTACTATTCGTCCATATTCTTTAACAGATTTAGGTATATCTTATAATTTTGAATTTGGTGGTCAACGTTTAACCTTTGTTGGAAACGTTTACAACTTATTTGATGAAGTAAGAATTCAACAAACAGATAACTTTGGTTATATCAATACTAATGGTATGACATTTAACGCATCTGTTAAATATAACTTCTAATAATTCATATTAGTCTATAATTCTAAAACCGCTTCATTTAACGAAGCGGTTTTTTTATGGGCTTTATTTATTACATTTGTTAAACTAACTATTAAACTTTAAAAAAAATGTATAATACCGTAAAGATTTTACACTCCTATTGGGCCTATTTAGTGCTTTTAATATTGGTTCTTGCTACGCTTAATGCTGTTATTAAAGCTATGGCGGGAAAAGAGTATTCGGCTAAAGATTTTAGAATTTCATTATTCACACTAATCGTAGCACATATTCAATTGCTAATCGGATTGGTGCTGTATTTTGTTTCTCCAAGATTTAGCTTATTCAGCACTTCAGGAATGGGAGAAATTATGAAAAACTCCGTAGATAGATTGTATTTAATTGAACACCCTTTAATTACTATTATAGCTATTGCGCTTATAACGATTGGGTATTCAAAGCATAAAAAGAAGTTGACGTCTAAAGCTAAATTAAGAATGATTGCTGTTTTTTATACGCTAGCATTGATTCTCGTTTTATCACGAATTCCATGGAATGCTTGGCCAAACTAAACCATAGCATCCTTAAATATAAAAGCGCCTTCAAGATAAATTGAAGGCGCTTTTTTGTGCGATTGTATGACGTATTATTCTACTTCCTTAATCAAGTATATATAAGTTGGGAAGTGGTCACTAAAGCCATCTGTAAAGCCACCATCAGCAAAACTACGTAATGGATAGCCTTTGTATTTACCTTTTTTGTTTACTAAATAGTTTTTATTAAAAATACCCGCTCTATAAAAACGTAAAGACGAATAATCTTTTTCTAAAAATGGTTGTGTAACTAAAATCTGATCAAATAAACTCCAGCTGTCACGGTAGGCATTAGAGCCCAATCCTAATTTAAAGAAGCTTTCCATAGGGTTATAAATTCCTTTGAACTGAACATCTTCTTTATCTTTTTTAGCTTCTAAAACTTCTTTTAAACTAGCGTTATTAGGATCGTCATTTAAATCGCCCATCAAAATAATTTTAGCATACGGATCAATTGTTTGTAAAGAATCAATTAATTTCTTACTCAACTTGGCAGCTGCAACACGTTTCGGTCTACTTCTTGCTTCGCCGCCGGTTCTAGAAGGCCAATGATTAACAATAATATGAATCATTTCACCTTCTAATTTACCAGAAACTAAAAGTTGATCTCTTGTATATACACGTTTTTGCGAGCTGTCATCATAAATTATCAATTCATGACTACTAGTATGTAATGGTGTAAAATATTGTTTTTGGTATAATAAACCCACATCAATACCCCGACGGTCTGGCGATTCGTAATGTACTATCCCATAATCTTTAGATATTAATTGTGGATCATTTACTAAATCCTGCATAACATCACGATTCTCAACTTCAGAAACGCCTATAATTACTGGTGAGTTTTGAGCTGTATCTGTACCAATATCCGCAAGTACGCGAGCCATATTTTGTACTTTCTTTTTGTAAATAGCACCAACGTTGGTTCTCATCTCCATGATTGGGCTAGCCTCATCATTTTTGTTTGGATCGTTGATAGTATCAAATAAATTTTCTAGATTATAAAAGGCTACGGTATGTATTTTAAATTTCTTACCTTCCTGTGCATTGGCAGTCATAGCAAAGCATGCTAGGACTACTGTAAACCAAATTTTAAAATTTTTCATTAATGTAGTATGTTATATTTAGGTTATCTTGTTACAAATCTTACGCCAAAAGTAGATATTTATTATAAATAATGTAAATTTGCACGCTTATTTAATTAACATTTAACGCAAAGTATCAATTTTTTTAATTATAAATTCAAGTATGAAAAAAATTTTAATTGTTTTTCTATTCGGGATTTTTTCGAGTCTTACCGCATTTGCGCAGCAAACAGTGGTGAAAGGAAGTGTAACTGAAGCCATTTCTTTCGATCCAATTCCCAATGTAACTGTTTCTATTGAAGGTACAGATTTTACAACACTAACTGATGATAATGGAATGTTTGAATTTACTTCAGGCTTACCTTTAGGAGATCAGATTTTGAGAATATCTAAAGATGATTACCTCTTTAAAAGATATCCTATCGTAATTAATGAAGGTCAAACTGTAGATATTGCAGATATGACTTTACAAAAAGACAATGCAGCCGATTTGTTCACCATTAATCTTACCGATGATGAATTGGATGATGAATCTGGTGGATTAGATAATATTTCGGGTTTATTACAATCGTCTCAAGATGTTTTTCAACGTACAGCAGCTTTTGAATTTAGTTCTTCTTTCTATAGAGTTAGAGGTTTAGATTCTGAAAACGGTACGGTTTTGATGAACGGAATTGAAATGAATAAAATTTATGATGGTAGACCACAATGGAGTGATTGGGGAGGCTTAAATGATATGCTTCGTAACCAAGAATTAACTACGGGTTTAGCGCCTTCAGCTTATGGCTTTGGTGGAATTTTAGGAACTACTAATATGAATGTGCGTGCATCACAATACCGTGAAGGTGGTCGTGTTACCTATTCTACTTCTAACAGAAGTTATACCAATCGTGTAATGGCTAGTTATGCAACTGGTTTATTAGATGGTGGTTGGTCTTTAGCTACTATGGTAGGAAGACGTTGGGGTAATGAAGGTTTCCAAGATGGAACTTTATATGATGCAAACTCCTTTTTTATAGCAGTTGAAAAGAAACTTAACGCGAACCACAGTTTGAACTTTACATCTATGTATACACCAAACCGTCGTGGAAAATCTTCTCCGAATACACAAGAGGTTTATGACTTAAAAGATATTAAGTATAATGAATATTGGGGTTATTTAGATGGTGACAAGAAAAATTCACGTATCAAAGAAATTGAAGAGCCTATTTTAATGTTAAACCATTATTGGGATATTGGAAGTAAATCAACTTTAAATACCAACATTGGTTACCAATTTGGTAAAGTAGGAAATAGCCGTTTAGATTATAGCGGTGGTGCAAACCCAAGTCCTGCTTATTACCAAAACTTACCTAGTTATTTTTTAGGTGATTCTGATGGTCCAGATTACGCCGGTGCCTATGTAGCTGAACAGAATTTCATGAACGATGGTCAAATAAACTGGGATCGTATTCTAGATGCAAACATTACCAACGCATCAGTAGGCGATACAGGTGCTTATGTTTTATATGAAGATCGTACGGATGACACGCAAATAAATGTGAACTCTATTTTCAACACGGAAATTAATGAGAATATTATGTTTAACGCTGCCATTAACTATAAGAATTTGAAATCCGAAAATTTTGGAAATATCATCGATTTATTAGGTGGTTCAGGTTACTTAAACGTCGATTCTTTTGACGGTTTCCAATATGATGCTCAAAATCCAGACCGTGTGGTTGGTGAAGGGGATAAATTCCGTTATAACTATAATATTTTTGCAGAGGTTATTTCAGGATACGCTCAAGCGCAATTTAAATATAACAAAATTGATTTTTACGTTTCAGGAAGTGTAACAAGCACATCATACCAACGTGACGGTTTATGGGAACATGATAATTTTGCTGGAAATTTATCTTATGGTAAAGGTGAAGAATTAAAGTTCACAGGTCTTGGAGCAAAAGGAGGGTTTACTTATAAAATTACAGGTAAGCATTTATTAGATGTTAATGCTGGGTATATTACGAAAGCGCCATCTATTAGAAACTCTTTCGCTAACTCTAGAGATAATAATACGGTTGTTGATAATTTATCAGAAGAAACAATTACAACTTTTGATGCTAGTTATATTTTCCGTTCACCAATAGTGAAAGCAAAATTAACGGGTTATTATACCAAGATTGAAGATGCTAACGAGATTTCTTTCTACTATGCCGATGGTATAACAAGCGTTGGAGCAGATCTTGATTCAGAAACCATATTCAATGATACATCTGCTTTTGTTCAAGAAATTTTACAAGGTGTAGATAAAAAACACATTGGTGCTGAATTAGGTATTGATGCGCAAGTAACACCAACTATTAAATTAAAAGCGGTTGCAGGAATAGGCCAATACACCTATGACAATAACCCAGATTTATATTTAACGTCTACAAGTTTTGATAGAACGCCAACGTATAAGTCCAACCTAAAGGATTATAAAATTGCAGGTGGACCACAACAAGCGTACTCACTTGGATTCGAATATCGCGATCCAGACTACTGGTGGTTTGGTGCAACGGTTAACTATTTATCTAATACTTATATAGATGTTAGTCCACTTTTAAGAACTGAAAACTTTTACTTGGCTAATGATGGTTTACCAATCAACAATTACGATCAAGACGTAGCTAACGACTTATTAAAACAAGAAGAATTTGATGCTTATTTCACGGTTAACTTAACAGGTGGAAAGTCTTGGAAAATTGGTGATTACTATATTGGTGTATTTGCTAGTGTAAATAATTTACTAGACGAAGTATATAAAACGGGAGGTTTTGAACAAGGAAGAAGCGCTAATTACGCATCATTATTGGCTGATAACCAAATCCCTAAACGCAAGTTCGGTCCAAAATATTGGTACGGACGTGGTGCTACTTATTTTGTAAATGTTAACTTTAGATTCTAAAAAAGAAAAAGAAAAATTAATTATAAAAAGTATTAATTATGAAAACAAATAAATTTTTAACCCTAATATTAGCAGTAGTTGCCAGTTTAGCTATTGTATCTTGTGTACAAGATGACGATTATACAATTCCTACAAGTTTAGGAGACGAAGAAAACGCTAGATTAAATAACTTAATAGCTAACGGAACCTATATTACTATTGCAGAAGCAAAAGCTATGTATACGTCAGATCCTAATGGCGACGGAAATACTACAGATGCTATGCCTTTTGTTGCAGATGAAAACATCTATATCAAAGGTTATGTATCATCTTCAGATAAAACAGGAAACTTCTTTAAAGAATTCTTTTTACAAGATAGCCCTACAAACCCAACAGTAGCTATTAAAGTTATTATAAATCAAGTAGATTTATACAACCAATTTAACTTTGGTCGTGAGGTATATGTAAGTTTAAAAGGTGTTTTTCTTGGTGAAGAACGTGTTGGTAATGGTATAACTGCAATTGGTGGTGGTACTAAAACAAACCAATTTGGAACAACAGTAACGAGTATGGGCGAAAATCGTGTAAGTACGCACGTTTTTAGATCTCCAGTTACAGAAGACATAGTTCCTGTAAATGTAAATTTATCTGAAATTAACGCTAGTCTCTTAGGAATTTATGTTCAAGCTAATAATGTAGAGTTTGCCGATAATTTATTAGGAAAGCGTTATTTTGATTCTATGGAAGATTATGATACCAAAAGAAGACTTCAAGCTTGTGAAGGTTTCGGTTATACAACTATCAATTTAGAAACAAGCTCGTTTGCTTCTTTTAAAAATGAATTATTACCAACTGGAAATGGCTCTTTAAAAGCAGTAGTAAATAAAACTTTTGATGGCGCTTCAGTAGTATTAGCTATAAACGGTTTAGAAGATGTTAATTTAGACGGTACTAGATGTTCACTTTTAGATATTAATGACTTTACTGTCGTTTATGAAGAAGATTTTGTAGGCGGTTTAAATGGCTGGACGGTTATTAATACAGCTGGAACAAGAGCTTGGTATCCAGCATCTTTTGGTGGTGTTTCTTATGTTAGAGCTTCAGGGTATGATGGTTCTAACGCCGTAGTAATGGTTAGTTGGTTAATTTCTCCAGTTTTTGATTTTGACGCCCAAGATGGTGAACAAATGATATTACAAATCGCTGATGCTTTCAGTGATGCAGGCGAAGAGCCTTTAAAAGCTTATTACTCTAACGACTATGTTTTAGGAGCTGATCCTTCAACTGCTAATTGGACGGAAGTAGGCGCAAGTCAAATTGAAGGGCTTCCTATTAATGGTGGTTTTTTCGATAATGTATACGATGAAACTGGCTTTATTGATCTTTCTGATGCAACTGGTAATGGTTTCATTGCGCTTGTTTATGATAGTGCCAATGCAACAGTATCTTCAACTAGAGATTTAGGTAATGTTAAAATATTAGCTGCTCAATAAACTAATTATTATAAATATTTAGTATTAAAATAATTATAAAAAGAACCTGCTAATTGTAATAAATTAGCAGGTTTTTAATTTTATAACAAGGTCAAATATGTCTATTTTCGACTCGCTCTTTTTTAACGTGTTTAAACATTATAAAAACGTTAAAAACAAAAAAGCAAATCAAATTGCCACCATCTATATTTCTATTTTTCAATGTTCAATTTTGTTGCTATTGGGTATGTTTTTTGCAGGATTTTTCAGTCAAATGGATGTCAATACGCTGTCTCAAGACAAAGCGTGGATACTATTTATTATGGCTTCGGTATTTATATTTTTTAAAAATTGGATACAATATGCGGGCAGAAAAAGTAAAATACTACATGCAAAAATGATTAATAAGAAATCGCAAAATCAATCCATTTTTATGCTTTGGTTGTTTCCTGTTGTTTGTTGTATTCTTGCAGCTATAATCTGGCAAGCGGTGTAAATTTATTATATTACTTCTTCAAGGTTATATAAACGGGAAAATGATCACTGTAACCGCCTTTGTGTTTCTCGCCAGCATAGGTTCTAAATGGCGTGCCTTTATATTTTCCTTTATATTCTTTTAAAAAATCTGCATCAAAAATATTCGCCTCATCAAATTCTAAATGGTCAGCATCTGGCTTAAAGAAATTAGTACTTACCATAATCTGATCAAATAAATGCCATTTTAAATGGTGTACTAAACTACCACGGTTAAATGAACGCAGGGTATTCATAGGGTTGAATAGCTCATTACTTTCAGTAAGTTGTGTGATACTTTTGCAATTGGGGTCGTCGTTAAAATCGCCCATTACGATAATTTTAGCCCCTGGCTGAGCTTGTTTTAAGTTTTGTATAATAGAGCTTAACTTCTCGGAAGTTTGCAGTCTTTTAGCCTCTGAAAGCTGTGTGCCTTCACGTCGGGAAGCCCAATGGTTTACAAGTATGGAAATAGTTTCACCTCTAAGCATTCCTGTAACTAAAAGAACATCTCGCGTAAAATCATCGCCACCTTCGGGTCTATCAAATATCAATGAAAAAATTTCGGAATGTGTTACGGTAAAATCTGCTTTATTATATAGTAAAGCTACATCCATCCCGCGTTCATCCTTGGAGTTAAAATGTACAAAATCATAAGGAATGTCCTTTAAACTAGAGGAGTTTAGCAAATCACGGAGCACTTTGCCGTTTTCTACCTCGGCTAAACCAATTAAGCTAGGTGCTTTATGGGTTTCACTTTTACCTATTTTAGAAATAGCGACTCCTAATTTCTGTATTTTATTTTGATAGCGTTTTTTGGTCCACTTTCTGGTGGAGTTTGGTAAATAATCTCGATCGTGTTTTTCTCGGTCGTTATAAATATCAAATAAGTTTTCGGTGTTATAAAAAGCTATGGTGTAGGTGTTATTTGAAGGCTGCGAATTTGGCATGTTGTTCATACATTTGAGTATTTGTGATAAAAGTATCAAATGGGAATTGTAATACAAGTTTTATTTCAACTCTTATTGACTGTAAAAAACTAAAAGTATTGAACCTGGAGCATTTTAAGGGAAAACGGCATTAGTGTTTGGAATTCCGATATATGGCACAAAATTTACCAAAAAGCTTGGATGAGTTCTTTTTTTAAAGAAGTATCTTTTACAAAAAGTAATTTGTCAAAGCTTCAGAATTTTAAATCGGTTATATTTAATATTATTTATTACCAAAATTGGCGTCAGTACACCTCCTAACTGTAATTAAAAACTATGAAAACACCCATTTATATAGCAATACTATCATTTTTTAGTGTATTAATTGAATGCAAAGCACAAACTCCTGTTGTATCACTTTACGAAGGAAATCTTGTGCCTCGCTTAGAAAATGCTTATTATAAAGATGTTGATAATGATTTTAATAGATTTATTGGAACATGGCGATATACAAATGGCAATGAAATATTTAAAATAGTTTTAAATAAAATGCAAATGTCAGAATTGACTCGGGTATCAGGAATATCTTATTTTACGGATTATCTTTATGGTGAGTTCCAGTACATTGATAATAACGGCAATGAGTTGATAAACACCCTACCTGAAATAAGTAATACCTCTTTAAGTAAAGATGAACATCAAATTTTTGGAAATAGAATTATACCTTATCAATTTCTACCAAACTGTGAAGATTGCGTAGTTGGTGAAAGACGTGTACGTTTACGATTAGAAGAT
This sequence comes from Bizionia myxarmorum, assembly GCF_008086205.1. Taxonomy (GTDB): domain Bacteria; phylum Bacteroidota; class Bacteroidia; order Flavobacteriales; family Flavobacteriaceae; genus Algorimicrobium; species Algorimicrobium myxarmorum. The sequence continues at coordinate 854,841 of NZ_VSKK01000001.1, forward strand.
CCAGAAAGAACGTATTTAAGTTATGAAATTGTTTTGAGAACCTTACCTAACATTACAGATCCAACAATAAATGATATAGAAATGGTTTTAGGTTTGGGCTACTCTAGATTTCCTTCTGGTGCAACAACAGAAACAAGAATACCTTATGGTACTTATGTGATGATAAAACAATAAATAGCTCTAAAGCATTTCAAAATCTTGAGAGGTTTTTTTATTTTCAAAAATTACGGTTATCTTACCCTGAAGCCCAAGTCAACATCTAAAAACCATGAAAACACCAATATATATAGTAATAGTATTTATTTTTATAACCATCTCTTCCAAAGGCCAAACCATTATAGTTCCTATTGGTAGCGGAGACGCAATGAAAAACAACCAAAATTATTATCTAAAAGATGTTAATAATGAATTTGGAAAATTTGAAGGGACTTGGATTTATCAAAATGGAACAACTGAGCTTACTTTGATATTAAAAAAAGAAGAGTATTATCAAATATCTAGTTCATCTGACTTTGAAGACTTATTAGTCGGTGAGTATCAATATATAGAAAATGGCGTGGAAAAAATAAATACGCTCTTAGATATTGAAAATGCATTTATTACTGGCTATGAACACGCTATTAGTGGTGGTGTTTTTATGCATAAATTACCTAACTTTTGTACAGATAATAGTGCTATTTCAGAAATAAAAATTGAACTACTTATTAATAACCCAGCAAATGAATTTGCCGAAGGTCGCGTTATACTTCGCTATGTAAATGATAATGGCACCGAAAAATTAGAAGCTTGTATCTATGATTATACCATAATGGGCGATAATACGGTAAAATTAGATATTCCTGACGGTTATTATGTATTAGTTAAACAATAGCAACTATCATATCAAATGCGAAAACCCACAAAACCTCTCCGTATTTGGAGAGGTTTACTTAATTTCAATAATTACTGCTATCTTATACTGAAACCCAAGTCTACATCTTCAAACTATGAAAACTATACTTATAACCTTAACTTTACTATTAGGAATCAACATTTATAGTCAAAACCCAGCACCTATTCCTAGTGTAATAGAAAATATTTGTAGTGGTTTGACGGAAGAAGATGTGCCTAACTATACGTATTTCTCTGATCTAAACGGAACTTTTAATGACTATATTGGTACTTGGAAATGGGAAAATGGGAACCAAATAGTGGTCTTCGAATTAACCAAAGTAACTCAAAAATATTTTCCTGAATACAAAATATTCGAAGACTATATGATTGGTAACTACAGCTATTCTACTGACTCGGGAAATTCATTTATTGTTAATTCAATTATTAGTCCAGTTAACGAGAACCCAAGTGAAAACCCAATGTATACAAGTTGTGTAGAAGATGGCAAATTAATATTTATTTTTAATGACATAATACTTAATAAAGGGTATTGTTATGCAACGTTCGAGTTTCTATCCGGAAACCTAAATCAATTAAATGTGAAAATAGAAAATCCAAAAGAAATTCCTGGAAGATTTGATGGAGAACCAGCATATAATTACAATTTTACATTACCAACAGAATTAATAGTTATTAAGCAATAATTAGGATAATATAATTAAAAACAGCGATCAAAAATGAACTCTAAACGGTTTATTCTTTTTTGCTGTTTTTTATATCCATAAAATTTCATTTATAAAGTAACCAATGATTGTCAAGTCATTTTTGCATTCCGCACAAAATTTCAGCAATCGCATTAAAATTATAAAAATTAAACTGCTTTCAATTGTGTAACTTTGTACTTTTAAAGCTTATGATAGAAAAAGTAGATATTTCGCACGAACGTGCCGTTTTAATTGGTGTTATTACTAAAAGTCAGGATGAAGTTAAGTCTAAAGAATATTTAGATGAACTCGAATTTTTAACATATACCGCCGGCGGTGAAGTTCTAAAACGTTTCACGCAGAAAATGGATATGCCAAACCCTAAAACCTTTATTGGAAAAGGGAAAATGGAAGAAGTTCGGCAGTTTATTGAAGATAATGATATAGGAACCGCCATTTTTGATGATGAATTATCGTCTGCTCAAGAACGAAATATTAGTAAAATATTACAGTGTAAAGTTCTAGATAGAACCAATTTAATCCTAGACATTTTTGCCCAACGTGCACAAACTAGTTATGCTAGAACACAAGTGGAATTAGCGCAATGCGAATATCTATTACCACGATTAAAAGGAATGTGGACACACTTGGAACGCCAAAAGGGTGGTATTGGAATGCGTGGACCTGGTGAAACGGAAATAGAAACCGATAGACGTATTGTTCGTGATAAAATTGCTTTACTAAAAGACAAGATTAAAATTATTGACAAGCAAATGTCTGTGCAACGTGGTAACCGCGGACAAATGGTTCGTGTGGCTTTGGTTGGATATACAAACGTGGGGAAATCCACCCTCATGAATACCATTAGTAAAAGCGACGTGTTTGCCGAAAATAAATTATTTGCCACATTAGATACAACGGTTCGAAAAGTGGTGATTCAAAATTTACCCTTCTTATTAACAGACACTGTAGGCTTTATTAGAAAACTGCCAACGCAGTTGGTAGATAGTTTTAAAAGTACTTTGGATGAGGTTCGTGAAGCCGATTTGCTACTTCATGTGGTAGATATTTCACACCCAAATTTTGAAGATCACATTAATGCCGTAAATAAAACATTAGGTGAAATTGGTAGTGCCGGCAAGGACACGATTATGGTTTTCAATAAAATTGATGCTTATATCCCAGAGCCTTATGACGAAACGGATTTAGAAGTAGAACGCACCGAAGCCCATTACAGTTTGCAAGAATGGAAAAAAACATGGATGAATAGGGTAGGTGATAACGCCTTATTTATTTCAGCTTTAAACAAGCAAAACATGAACGAGTTTAAAAAACGGGTGTATGATGAAGTACGCGAAATTCATGTAAAACGTTTCCCTTATAATAACTTTTTATACCCAGATTTCGACGAGGAGGAATAAAATTAAGTCTCAAATTAACCTAACTTCATAAAAAAAACGAGTTCTAACGTTTTAAAATATCAATGGAAAAAGTACGCGTATTTTTAAAAAAAACATGGGTAAAATGGTCTCTTGTGGGAATAGCCGCCATCATTTTATTCTTCATAATTCTCTATGCATGTATCTATTTCGGCATGTTTGGTAAGTTACCAACTCATGATGAAATAGGTTCTTTAAAACAGGCAGAAGCAACACAGGTTTTAGATAAAAATGAAAAATTAATAGGTAAATATTATATCTATGATAGACAACCTTTGGAATATGAAGATTTACCGAAATATCTTATAGATGCTTTGGTAGCAACGGAAGATGCTAGGTTTTATGAACACGATGGTATTGATAACGTGAGTTTAATGCGGGTGTTTTTTAAGAACATCTTATTGCGTGATAAATCTGCTGGAGGTGGAAGCACCATTACCTTACAATTGGCTAAAAACTTATATGGCCGAAAAAACTATGCGCTTTTTAGCATGCTTATCAATAAATTTAAAGAATCTATTGTTGCGCAACGTATTGAAGACGTGTACTCAAAACAAGAAATTTTAACCCTATATTTTAATACCGTTCCATTTCCTGATAATACCTATGGCATTGAAAGTGCATCCCAAAAATTTTTCAATAAAACGGCTAGTAAATTAACAGTGGCTGAAGCTGCTACTTTAGTGGGAACTTTAAAAGCGAATACTTATTATAATCCACGGATATTTTCTGAAAACAGTAAAAAACGACGCAATGTTGTTTTAAACCAAATGGTGAAATATGAGTATTTGGATGAAGCACGTTCAGAAAGATTAAAAGCAGATTCATTAGTCTTAAAATATTACTCCTTTAACCATGATGTCGGTTTAGCGCCTTATTTCAGAGCGCAGGTAAAAGAGCAATTAAAAGACATTTTAAAAGATCATAAAAAGCCTAATGGCGATGCTTATGATTTGTATAAAGATGGTTTAATAGTTCACACAACCTTGGATGCTACTATGCAAAGTATGGCGGAAGAAGCGATGCGCGTGCACCTCATGAAATTGCAAGCGGCTTATGAAGTTTCTCATGGAAATAATGCGCCATGGATTGCTAATAAAAACCTAATTAAAAAAGCCATGATGGCTTTGCCAGAATATCAACGTTTGAAAAAAGCAGGTGTTTCGGAAGAAGCTATAGAGGATTCACTTTCCGTAAAACGTGAAATGGAAGTTTTTACTTGGAAAGGTGATACCACTCAAATGCTTTCGGTAAAAGATAGTCTTCAACATTACCTAAAGCTTTTAAATACGGGTATGTTGTCCATAAATCCTAAAACGGGAGCCATTCAAACCTATGTAGGCGGTATTGATTTCCGCTATTTTAAATATGATCATGTGTCGCAAAGTGAACGCCAAGTGGGTTCCACATTTAAACCTTTTGTTTACACCGCTGCTATTGAAAATGGCATGAAACCTTGTTCATATTATTCTATAGATGCGGTTACCTATACGAACTATAAAAACTGGACACCAACTAATGCTGGTCAAAATCCGAATGCTAAAACCGATATTAATTATAATCTAGAAATGGCTTTAAGCAATTCGGTAAATACCATTGCAGTGAAGGTTTTAAATGATGTTGGAATTCCTAATGTTCTGAAACAAGCACAGAAAATGGGTATTTCTAAAAAATTACCAGCTCAACCATCTTTAGCTTTAGGTGTTGCAGAAATAAGTTTGAAAGAATTAATAGGCGCTTATGCTAGTTTTGTGAACAACAGCTATGCTGTAAAACCCTATATGATTACGCGAGTTGAAGATAGAAACGGGAAATTAATTGTTTCTTTTGAACCGGAAGTGATGGAAAAACCAGCTTATAGCGATTATACCAGACAAGTTTTAATGCAAATGATGAAAGCTACAGTGGATAATGGAACGGCTTCTCGTTTACGCAGTACTTATAATTTGAATAACGCCATTGCTGGAAAAACAGGAACTACGCAAGATAATAAAGACGGTTGGTTTGTGGCTATTACGCCCAATTTAGTTACCGTTACTTGGGTAGGAAATGATAATTATAGTATTGGATTTAAAACAACAGCTTTAGGTCAAGGTGCTAATTCGGCTTTACCCATGTTTGCTGAATTTTATCAGCGTTTAAATAAAGATGAAAAATTTAATGATATTACCAAAAGTCAATTTGAATCGCCAAGCGCAGATGTATTAAGTGATATGGACTGCAAGCTTCAAAAGGAAGATGGGTTCTTTAAAAAGATATTCACCAGTAAGAAAAAGAAGAAAAAATTTAAGGGTAATTAATTTCAAATTTACCCAATAAAAAAGCACCGCTTTTGGAATAAACCAAATGCGGTGCTTTTTTTATTTATTAGTAAATACCTATTTAGAACGCATAGCTTAAACCAAAAGTGGTATAAACTTGAATTTTATTATCTACAGTATTGAAGTCTGGTTGTGCATCTACGCTTGGAACAACTTTTTCCCATTGCTTGAATGCGTAATTAACCGCTTCTTGTTTATTATCTCTTAAACCTAACTCAAAGCCTAAACCAATACCTTTCCATAGTTTATAGCTAACGGCATTGATCCAAGTCCAGTTTGATAAATTAGAATCTTCATAACTCATAAAAGCAGATAAATTAGAGTTTAAACCCAATTTGCCAAAAGAACGACTGTAATTAGCTACAACTTTAGCACCTAAAGACGACTGGAAAATAGCATCATTTTCTGCAAATACAAAGTTGTAGTTTAACGGATGAACCACCACTACTAAATCAGGAATTGGCGTCCAAGTAACCCCAACACCAACATCTAAATATCCAGGATCGTTAAAGTTATTGATTAAAGTAGTACGATATTCTGCAAGGGTAGAAGCAGCTAAATTTTTAGCTATTTTATAACCAAAAAGAGATGTTACGTTAAAAACATCATTGGCTTCTCTAAAACTATCGTCGTCAGTGGAATCGTCTTTATCGTCAAATTTTACCCAACTTAAATTAATATTTCCAGTGTTGTACCAGAAGTATTTTTCAGTATCCAATTTCGCATAAGGATTAACCGTAATATTGATATTTCCCGAGGCATTGTTAGGCGTTCCTTGTCCGTACCAATTATCAAATTGGGAAAAACTGGCACCTATTGTACCAAATGCACCAAATTTCCAACCTGGAAAATTGTCGATTTGTTTTTGTAATGCATCCGCTTCTTTTTGCAATACATCAGCAGCTGCTTGTTTTTTAGCTTTTTGTTCTTTGAGCTCTTCTTTTGTTTGAGAAAATGAAGCTGTTGCAACCAACATCAGACTCATGATTAAGATTTTTTTCATATCTATTTTGGATTAATTAATATACAAAAATACTATTTTCTCTTAAATAAAGGAACACTTGAGCAAGCTTCACCAAACATTATTGATTTAGCTATTGGTTTTAATTTTTCTGTAATCATTAGATAGGCATTGACTGGAACTGGTTTTTTTGCACAACCTTTTACAATAACAGGTTTATCTTGATATTCTGAAATATCTAGATTAGATATTATGTCCTGATATAAAGCGGTTTCAAGCATATCTAAATCGCCCAAAATACTTTTTTTGGCAATAGATTCTAATGAAATAGTAATGAGCATATAAGCCCAAGCTGGTACAATAGCGTCGGTAGAACAGTGAATCGTCACATAAGCATCTTGATATTGTTGCCAATCGTGATTCTTAACATATTCTCTAAAATCTTTTTCACGCAACACGATGCCTTCCATCAGCCAATCTTTGATATCTAAAAGCATGCGCGGTCCTTTTGGATAGTAATCTTCCAAATCTAAAACTGCCAATTTACTATTAGCAACGCGATTGATTATTTCATTTTCCATAGTACAAAATTACGATATTTATTGATAGCCTTCTGCTTGCAATTGAAAGAGTTGGGCGTATAAAGCTTGGTTACTCATTAAAATTTCATGGGTTCCAATTTCTAACACTTTCCCGTCTTCTAAAACTAAAATCCGATCTGCCTGCCTAACCGTGCTAAATCTGTGTGAAATGATAATACTTGTTTTTCCTTTTGTTAAACCAATGAATCGCTTAAAAACATCACTTTCTGCTCGGGCATCTAAAGCCGAAGTGGGTTCATCTAAAATCATGACTTCGGCATCTTTCATATACGCTCTAGCCAAAGCTACTTTTTGCCATTGGCCGCCTGAAAGTTCTTGTCCTTTGGAAAACCGCTTGCCAAGTTGCTGATCATAACCTTTTTTTAATTCTGAAATAACATCTTTTGCCAAGCTTAATTCGGCAGCATTCTCAATTTTTTCTTGATTATATAATTCGTCAATATCGCCAATAGCAATATTTTCACGGACTGTAAATTCATAGCGGAAAAAATCTTGAAAAATCACACCAAAGAATTCTTGATAGTCGTCTCTTTTAAAGCGATTAATATTAATACCATCTAATAAAATTTCGCCTGAAGTAGGTTCGTAAAAGCGCAATAATAGTTTGGTTAAGGTGGTTTTTCCAGCGCCATTTTGACCCACAAAAGCCATTTTTTCTCCTGCCGAAATTTTAAAACTAACACCCTTTAATATCTCTTTATCAGAATCGGGATAGGAAAAATGCACGTCTCTAAATTCGAAACCAGTTATTATTTTTTCAGGTAAAGGTTGGTCTTCATTATGTTTTGGTTCTATAGAAATATCAAGAAACTCAAAGTAATCTTTTAGATAAAGGGAGCTTTCTGTAATTCTAGTAAACTTGGAAAAGAAGTCCTGTAGGTTTCGTGTTAATCGGTTGAAGGATCCAGATAGAAATGTTAATTCACCTAATGTAATAACGCCAGAAACAACCCGATAAATAATAAAAATATAAGCGCCATAATAACTTAAAGTACCCAAAACATTGAACAAAAAGCCCAATGCAGAACGTTTTACAGCTAGCTTTTTATTGAGTTGATAATATTCATCAGACAGGTTTTTAAACCGATCTACAATAAAATCCGTCAGTCCAAAAAGTTTGATTTCTTTGGCGGTTTGGTTGTTGGCGCCAATAAAACGCAGGTAATCGAGTTCGCGTCTTTCAGCTGTCCAACCTCTAGCTAAAGAATATTGTTGTTGGCTAAACCAAATTTCATTTATAAAAGAGGGAATGATGCTGAGCACCAAAAGTATAATTAAATAAGGCTCAAAATAAATTAATCCGGCTACAAGCGTTGCAATGGAAATTAAACTTTGAACTTCGCCCAAGGCGTTGGAAATTAAACCAACGCGACCCGCGGTTTGCGTTCTGGCACGTTCCAACTTATCATAAAATTCAGAATCTTCTAATAAACTGATGTCTATTTGATTGGTCTTTTTTATAATGCCCACAGATGAATCAATAGAGTAGGCGTCACCTAGCAAACTATCCGTTAAGGATATGGCACGACTCACCAAATCTGATAAAACCACCAAACCGAACTCTATAGCAACATAAGTCCAAAGTCTATTGAAATCCGTTATATCTGCGTTAGCTTGAAGTATAATTTCATCAATAATTATCTTACCAACCCAAAGAATGGCTACAGGTAAAATAGCGCCTACAAGCCTACAAAAAGCTGATAAAATAAAGCGCTTCTTATTCGTTTTCCAAATTTCTTTAAAGAACCGTGGAATATAAATTAAAGCACTAAATGACTTTCTGAAACTTGTTTTCTCGGTGTCTTTTAGGGATTTAAGTCTGGATTTTGCCATGTTTTAACTTCAAGTACAAACTTTAGAATGCCTTGTAAATATAAAATTCTTCTTGTGAAGATTATAAAATGCCAATAGAATTAAAGCATTCCTAATTCTAACTTGGCTTCCTCGCTCATTAAATCTTGACTCCAAGGCGGATCAAAAGTAATTTCAACAATAGCCGATTTAACTTGGTCTATTGATTTTACTTTTTCTTCAACTTCCAAAGGCAGCGTTTCGGCTACTGGACAGTTTGGAGTAGTTAATGTCATTAGTATTTTTACATCGTGATCTTCATTAACGAAAACGTCGTAAATTAATCCTAATTCGTAAATATCTACTGGAATTTCTGGATCATAGATAGTTTTAATTACACGAACAATTTGTTCACCTAAAGCTGTAGTATCTATTGTTTCACTCATTTTATTTGTGGTGTTTTGTAAAGTTGTTTGGTCGTTCGTCACATGGACAAATAACCGCAAATCAACTAAACTAATTAAGTTGGGTTTGGTACGCAATAGCGTACATTTTTAATTGCTTAATCATGCTAACTAAACCGTTAGCACGTGTTGGCGATAAATGATCTTTTAAGCCAATTTCATCAATGAAATCGGTGTTGGCATCAAGAATTGCTTGCGGTTTCTGATTTGAAAACGCGCGAATAAGAATGGCAATAATTCCTTTGGTAATAATGGCATCACTATCTGCGGTAAAAACAATATGCTTATCCACTAAATCAGCATGAACCCAAACTTTACTTTGGCAGCCTTTGATGAGGTTGTCATCTGTTTTATATTGCGCATCAATTAGAGGTAATGTTTTGCCTAAATCAATCATATATTGATAGCGTTCTTCCCAGTCGTCAAACATGGAAAATTCGTCTATAATATCGTTTTGTATGTCTTCAATTTGCATGATTCTAATTTTACACAAAAATACAATAAGTAAAGTACCTATTCAATTTTTTAAAGTTTTTCAGTCAGCGAAATTAATTCAGAAACCAAGGCTTCTAAAGCTTTTGGTGGATTTCCATGGTCAAAAGTCGCAGTTTGATAACTAGTCTCGTTTTCAGTTACTTTTAGTGTTGCACCAGCGGCACCATCATATTGATGTGCTTTGGATGGCGGCTCTAAAGTGTCAAGAGATGCGATATTTATAGCCGCTATTTTTTTCTCTATTGAAACGACCTCGTCTTTTAATAATGTTTTTGTTTGCTTTTTAGAATCTCTATCTTTTTGAAATAATATACTTCCGTTTTCATAGGTAATCATCAAAAACGTACCACGAGAAACTGCTGAATATTCTACTTGATAATCGCTTTGACTTGTAGTGATTTTAGCGCTCATGGTATCTGAATTTTCTAATTTTAAAATAGTAAAGTGCGCCTCATCATAAAACGAAATTTCATTAGTGCTAATGGAATAGCTTTTCGTGTTCTGCAATGCTTTTAAAACATTTTGTTCTAAAGTATTAGCTTCTGTGTCACACATTTTTCGGGTGGTTGCTAATGAACCAAATTCTAATTTTGAACCTTCAGAAGTATAACTTCCATTAAAAAGATTACAGCCAGAATTTCCTGAAACCGTTTTTTCATCGCTGTTGAATTGGATGGTGACATCTTCATTAAAAGATGAATCCGCTCCAACCATTGATATTTTATAGTCGCCGTTTAATTGCGTTAGTTTATTCATAGCTGTAGCGTCTTTAGAATTTCCACAGGAAACCATGTAAAGGCTGATAAAAAGTATACTTATATATTTCATAATCTTTGTTTTTTAGTCCTTATGCAAAAAGAAAGCCAAACAATTGAAAGGCCAAATTTTATGCATGTTTTAAGACAACATCATTTTTGCTTTCTTAACGCCAGAAACTAAAGTATCCACTTCAGCTTTGGTATTATAGAACGCGAAAGAAGCTCTCACCGTGCCTGGAATATTAAAGAAATTCATAATTGGTTGTGCACAATGATGACCAGTTCTAACCGCAATTCCCATTTTATCTAATAGTGTTCCCACATCATAAGGATGAATGCCTTCTAAATTAAATGAAATTACCGAGGTTTTCTCTTTAGCGGTGCCAAAAATTTTCAGGCCTTCTATTTTTAATAATTCGGCGGTTGCATAATCTAAAAGCTCATGCTCATATTTGGCTATGGCTTCAAAACCAATAGCATTCATATAATCTACAGCTGCTCCAAATGCTATTCCACCACAAATGTTAGGTGTTCCGGCTTCAAATTTATGCGGTAAATCTGCATAGGTCGTTTTTTCAAAACTTACTTCAGCAATCATTTCACCACCACCTTGATAAGGCGGAAGCTTTTTAAGCCACGCTTCTTTTCCGTATAACATGCCAACTCCGGTTGGTCCGCACATTTTGTGTGCTGACGCTACGTAGAAATCGACATCTAAAGCCTGCATATCTGGTTTTAAATGTGGACAGGCTTGAGCGCCATCCACTAAAACAGCAGCGCCAACTTCATGTGCTTTGCTAATAATTTCTTCAATAGGATTAATGGTTCCTAATGCGTTGGAAATGTGATTAACAAAAACAAGTTTTGTGTTTTTGGATAGTAATTTGTCATAAACAGACATTACCAATTCGCCATCCATATTCATAGGAATAACCTTTAAGGTTGCGCCTGTTTTTTCACATAACATTTGCCAAGGCACAATATTACTGTGATGTTCCAAAGCGGAAACTAAAATTTCATCATCTTTTTTCAATAGGGAAGAAAATCCACTAGCAATTAAATTAATACCATGGGTTGTGCCTGCTGTCAAGATAATCTCGTAGGCATGTTTGGCATTAAAATGTTTTTGAATGGTATTTCTGGCAGCTTCGTATTTATCCGTAGCTTCTTGACTCAAGGTATGAACACCTCTATGAATGTTGGAATTGTAATGACTATAATAATCTACAATAACATCTATAACCTGTTGCGGCGTTTGTGATGTGGCTGCATTATCAAGGTATATTAACGGTTTGCCGTTAACTTGTCTTTGCAGAATAGGGAAATCTTGTCTTATTTTATCTACGTTGAACATTGTTTTGTTTTAAAATAGTTCCGATTGTAGTTATATCCTTTTTGCCTTTTCAAAAAAGGCAAGTTGGTGAAACGAATAGCGGGAAATAGCTACAATAAAAAATAGTTTATTTCCCGCTACATATATTTTTACTCATTGTTTATCTACAAATCGAAACCAATATTTACGCCCAATTTATGAGCAATAATTTTGGTGATACGCTCCTTAATTTCTGGAATTTTTACGGAGCTTAATACATTGTTACTAAAGGCAAACATAAGCAAGGCTTTAGCTTCTTTTTCAGGAATACCACGTGAACGCATGTAAAACATAGCGGTTTCATCCAATTGACCAATAGTACAACCGTGAGAACATTTTACGTCATCAGCAAAAATTTCTAATTGTGGTTTAGTATTAATACTCGCTTTATCACTAACTAAAATATTGTTGTTAGCTTGGAAAGCGTTGGTTTTTTGTGCTTCCTTGTTTACTAGAACTTTACCATTAAAAACTCCTGTAGAACTATCGGCAAAAATACCTTTATAATCTTGGTGGCTTTCGCAATTTGGCTCAATATGATGTACTAATGTGTTGTGATCTACATGTTGTTTTCCACCAATAATGGTTACACCTTTTAGCGTAGAATCTACGCGTTCGCCATTTTGAAAGAAACTTAAATTGTTACGCGTTAACTTCCCGCCAAACGAGAAGGTATGTAGTGATGCGAAACTTTCTTGTCTTTGGTTAATAAAGGTATTATCAATTAAAGAGGCATGTTCGTTGTCATTTTGAATTTTATAATAATCCACAATGGCACGTTTATTTGCATAAATTTCGGTGACACTATTAGTTAGAACCGGATTTTCCGTTAAACTTTGATGACGCTCGACAATTTGCACATGCGAATTCTCATCTACCACAATTAAATTTCGTGGTTGCAACATTAAAGCCGATTCGTTTCCAGTTGCAAAATGTATAATTTGAATAGGCTTTGCAACCAATTTATTTTTAGGAATATGAATATAAGCACCTTCTTGAGAAAAGGCAGTATTCAAAGATGTGATGCTATCTTTTCCTGCTATTTTATTGAAATAATTTTCAATAATTAAACGGTATTTTGGTTTGTTTAATGCCGATGACATCAAGCATACATCAATTCCTTCGTGCGTTGTTTCTGATAAATAAGACGAATATTTTCCGTCTACAAAAACAATTTTATAAGTATCGATATCGTGGATAAAGTATTTTTTAACCTGCTGATAATCTATGTGATTTTCCTGTTTTGGAAACACGCTATAGTCGTGCTTTAATACACTTTTTAAAGAGGTGTATTTCCAATCTTCATTTTTCTTACCAGGGAAACCGTCAGTTTCAAAGGTTTTCATTGCTTCACTTCTAATATCATGAACAGGCGAATCGATATCAATACGATCTTCGAAAGCCATAAATGAGGATACTAATTTTTCTTTTAATTCCATGTTCTAATCTTTAAAGTTTTCCAATTCGATAAAATGGGTTCTGCAACCTTGAATTTGGAATATTAAACTTTGAATTGTACTACGCGTTTGCTTCTTCTTTAATCCAATCGTAGCCTTTTTCTTCAAGCTCATGGGCTAATTCTTTTCCGCCTGTTTTCACAATACGTCCATTGTGTAATACGTGAACAAAATCGGGAACAATATGATCTAATAAACGTTGGTAATGGGTAATTACGATAACCGCGTTATCTTCACTTTTAAGCTTATTAACGCCATTAGCTACAATACGCAAGGCATCAATATCAAGTCCTGAATCGGTTTCATCTAAAATAGCAAGTTTAGGCTCTAACATCGCTAATTGGAAAATTTCGTTACGTTTCTTTTCACCACCTGAAAAACCTTCATTTAAAGAACGTGATAAAAACTTTCTATCAATTTCTAACATTTCAGATTTCTCACGAATCATTTTCAGCATCTCATTAGCTGGCATATTTGGAAGACCTTTAGCTTTGCGCGTTTCGTTAATAGCTGTTTTAATGAAGTTGGTTACAGAAACACCTGGAATTTCTACAGGATATTGAAAGGATAAGAAAACACCTTTGTGAGCGCGCTCTTCAGCAGACATCTCATCAATACTTTCATCATCTAAAGTGATGCTACCTTCTGTTACTTCGTATTCCTCTTTTCCAGCAATTACTGAAGCTAGCGTACTTTTTCCAGATCCGTTAGGACCCATGATAGCGTGAACTTCTCCTGCTTTTACTTCTAAATTTATGCCTCTTAATATGGCTTTGTCGTCAACACTTGCGTGTAAATTATTTATTTTTAACATGTTATTTGGATTCCAGTTTTACTACATTATTGGTTTCAGGATTAGATGCTGAAACATTTAAAATTTCTTTTATTTCTATACGAAAAGGCCAGCCTTCTTCGTTTTCTGGTTTTGGTATTACTTTGCCACGAATGGTTACCGTTGCATAATCTGTTGCTTCTTTTTTATATTCTTGCGCCAATTTATTTAGCTCTGTCATTTTATCATCTAAAACAACGCCGTATACTTCCTGTTGCGTTTGTAAAACAGCTGCATCTGCATAATAAACAAATTCACCTTGTAATAAAGTTAATCCGTCATTTTGCTTGTCCGTCCGGTTTGGATCATTTAAATCCATGCTTTCCGAATTTGTTGTTGCTTCGTCCATTTTACTATCATTTTTGCAACTTGCAAAAGCGAGAGTGATAACTAAAAGTGCGACTAATTTTTTCATAAAAACTAACTAAATAAAATGGTTTATTTATTTATCCTACAGATCCTTCTAAACTAATTTCTAGTAATTTTTGAGCTTCTACAGCAAATTCCATTGGTAATTTATTCAATACTTCTTTACTAAAACCGTTTACAATAAGTGCAATGGCTTTCTCGGTATCAATACCACGTTGGTTGCAATAAAATATTTGATCTTCACCAATTTTACTAGTCGTGGCTTCATGTTCTATAATAGCCGTCTTGTTATTAGCTTCAATATAAGGGAAGGTATGTGCACCACATTCATTACCCATTAATAAACTATCACATTGTGAAAAGTTACGGGCGTTTTCAGCACGTGCAGCAATTTGAACCAATCCTCTATACGAGTTTTGAGATTTTCCTGCAGATATACCTTTTGAAATAATAGTGGATTTGGTATTTTTTCCTAAATGAATCATTTTGGTCCCCGTATCGGCTTGCTGATAATTATTAGTTACAGCAATAGAATAAAATTCACCAACTGAATTATCACCTTTTAATATACAACTTGGATACTTCCAGGTTACAGCGGAACCTGTTTCCACTTGTGTCCAAGAAATTTTAGCGTTCTTTTCACAAATACCACGTTTGGTTACAAAGTTGAAAACACCACCTTTTCCTTCAGAATTTCCAGGATACCAGTTTTGAACAGTTGAGTATTTAATTTCGGCATCATCCATAGCAATAAGTTCTACTACGGCAGCGTGCAATTGGTTTTCATCACGACTTGGTGCTGTACAACCTTCTAGGTAACTTACATAACTACCTTCATCCGCAATAAGAAGTGTTCTTTCAAACTGACCTGTTCCGGCTTGGTTAATTCTGAAATACGTTGATAATTCCATAGGGCATTTAACGCCTTTTGGAATATAACAGAACGATCCATCGCTAAATACGGCGGAGTTTAAAGCCGCATAGAAATTATCTTTCTGTGGAACAACGGTTCCTAAATATTTTCTAACTAATTCTGGGTGTTCTTTAATGGCTTGGGAAATACTCATAAAAATAATCCCTTTTTCACCTAATGTTTTTTTGAAGGTTGTTGCTACAGAAACGGAATCAATAACCACATCCATGGCCACACCTGCTAACATTTTTTGCTCGTCCATTGAAATACCTAGCTTTTTAAAGGTTTCCAATAATTCGGGATCTACCTCGTCTAAACTGTCGTATTTTGGTTTGCTATTTGGTGCAGAATAATAGGAGATGGCTTGAAAATCGGGTTTTTCATAGTTTACGTTGGCCCATTCTGGTTCTTCCATTTCTTGCCAAGCACGAAACGCTTCTAATCGCCATTCCGTCATCCATTCTGGTTCTTCTTTCTTTTTAGAAATACCACGAACAACATCTTCATTTAAACCAGCAGGAAATGTATCCGATTCAATATCGGTGTAAAAACCATATTCGTATTCTTTGGTTTTTAATTCTTCTCTTAAATCGTCTTCAGTATACTTCATATTCAAAGTTTCTTATTCAAAATTCAAAATGGCAAGTTGCTAACTTTTATACTTGCTTCCTTTGAAATCACTTTTAATTAAATAATTCATAAAACCTGAAATCATTTTACTTAAATCTAAAGTTTGTGTTTTCAGTTTTTCAAATTCTTCTAATGTTACATAATCTCTATCGAAAATGCGATATAATTGAGATCGTGTTTCGCCACATGATGCTTTTGCTATTGAAAGAAATTGAATAAATTCTCTATTTCCATTTCTTTCAAATCCTTCAGCTATGTTATCCATAACGGAGCCTGAAGAACCATCAATTTGACTGTATAATTTGTAATCTTTTCTTAATTCTGTTTTTTGAGTAACTGCATTAATGTCTTTGCAAAGCACTCTCGCTAATTGCCAAATTTCTAAATCTTCAAAATTTTTAATCGTTGCCATAACTTTAAACTTTGAATTTTCAATGTTGAACTTAAAGTTTATAGCGAAAAACTTTCACCACAACCACACGTTCTATTGGCATTAGGATTGTTAAAAACAAAACCAGCGCCATTTAATCCTCCAGAATATTCTAGAGTCGTTCCAATGAGGTACAAAAAGCTTTTTTTGTCAACAATGATTTTAACGCCATTATCTTCAAAAACCTTATCACCTTCTACTTGTTCTTTATCAAATTTCAAATCGTAAGATAAACCAGAGCAGCCACCACTTTTTACACCAACACGAACATAGTCGGTGCTTGCGTTGTAGCCGTCATCCGTCATTAACTCTACGACTTTCTTCTTTGCTGTTTCAGATACTTTTATCATATTCTTAATTAGATTAACTCTAAATAGTATGCAAATATACAATATAAGTCATGGATTACCATGAAACCTAACATGATATTAAGAGATAGTTGAATAGATTATTCTTATCCTATTATTTAGAACATTTTTTCAAGTGAAAAGCCCCATAAATACAGGCTATAATTAAAGTTTTGGTACTTTTGAAGGTCTGTAATTAATTCCTGAAATCCGGATTATTTACAAATGAAGCATCCGATAATGATAGTAAAAAAGCTTTTAAATCGGCTTTATCTTGATTGGTAAGTTGAACGCCACCTTGTGCCACTTTTTTCATCAACGGATCAATAGTTGGTGAGTTTTTTAATCCTTCGCTGTAATGATTAATTACGTCATCTAAAGATGCAAAACGGCCATCATGCATAAAAGGAGCTGTGTATTTTAAATTCCGAAGTGAAGGCGATTTAAATTTTCCGTTGTCTGCAGGATCACCGGTAAATGCGCCAAGTCCAATGTCGGTAATTGTAGCATCCAAACCATTATTATGAAACATATTATCAGTCCATAAAGGATTATTTGGATTCCCATGGCAGTGAAAACAGTCACCGCGATCTTCATCCATAAAAATATTTAATCCATTAGTTTCTTGAGGCGACAGCTCAACTAGACCTAATAAATAATTATCGAATTTAGAATTTGCTGATATTAGTGTACGTTCAAACTGCGCAATAGCTTTAGTCGCTTTCTCTTTATTAATTATGCCATCGCCAAAAGCTGCAGAAAATAAATTGGGATATTCAGGATGTTGTTGTAATCTAGAAATAACGGTTTCCCAAGTGTTATGCATTTCTACGGGATCTTCAACAGGCACTAAAGCTTGATGTTCTAAACTAAAAGAACGACCATCCCAAAAAAATTGCTCGTCATAATTCCATGCTAAATTGAAAAGGGGCATAGAATTCCGAATACCCAAATTACCATCAATACCGACGCTGAACTGCGAGCTATCTGTAAACGCGTTTTGTGGATTGTGGCACGTGGCACATGCTTGTGTATTATTAGCCGAAAGAATAGGGTCGAAAAATAATTTTTTTCCAAGCGCGATGCCTTCAATCGTTTGTGGATTATCAAAAGGAATGACGGGATTGATAATAAGTTGTGCGAAAAGCGGCGGAATCTCTAATGGTTGCGCCGTTGGTTTATTAACATATTCCTCAGTGCCTTCATCAGAACAAGCTGTTAAAAGAAAGCAGAAAAGTAAAAAGGAATAGGTTAATAGTTTAGTCATCTTTTTTTTATTGGGTAATGGTTCCTAAAGAAAAAACGCTTTGAACATTAGCTTGAATCATTTTTTGGGCATCGTAATTAGGCATCAATGAAGTGTCTAAAACATTCAAATCCCATGTGTTTGGATTTTTAAAAAACTCGGCAATATTCATTTTCACTTCGATAGTCGCATTGTTTGTAATTTCTAAACTAGATGGTAACGTAATTTGTGCAAAATTCTGTTCGAAAACATCGGCACTAACAAGAGCCGTTCCATTATGAAAATTGTAGGGTAGTGGCGTGGTATTTACATTATACATCCCGTCAAATTGCAAAAAGTGATACCCGCCGCCTAACATGGCGGGCCAGTTCCAAGATGCGCTATTTAAATCAGGATGCGCTCCATCTATATTATCTAATTCATTGAAACCCCAAATAAATTTTAAACTATAGGTTCCTGCTGGAATACCATTATTTTCTGGAACAAAATTATACGTAGACTCATCCGCTAAATTGGTGAATTTATAACCGTCGAAATTGAAGGAGTCTCCATTTTCATTTGTTAATATAAACCGGGAAACCAAATAGCGTAATCTGGTCATGTTCATAATTTCACCGTTTGCATTGGTAACAACTTCGGTTTGTAGGTTGCTACTGTTTACAGTTGTTCCATCCCAATTATGGGTGAATTTAAAGGTTACGGCAACTTGAGGTTGTGCCGGCGTTAAATTATCATCGTTATCTTTTCCACAGGAAAAAATAACAAGTGCTAATACGAATATGGATATTATTTTTTTCATTTTGTTTTAATAATTAGTAGATCTGAGAATCCTTTATTTTCTAAAATATCACCATCAGAACTGCTGGATTCGCCAACAGCAATAATCGTGTCATCATTTAATTCGATAGCGTTGTAGCAATAGTCAATTGCAGATCCGCCTACCGATTTTTGTTTAATAACTGTTCCATTGGCATCTATTTTTAGAAACCAAGCATCATTTTGACCTTTGTTGGAGTTTAAATTACCGTTAGCACTTCTAGAGCTTCCGGATAAAATAAAGGTATTTTTATTTCCTTTTGAAATAGAACGACCCACATCAAAATTGCTGCCACCATAAGTTTTCTCCCAAAGCAAATTTCCTTCTGAAGATATTTTTATGAGCCACAAATCTGCTGCACCTAAATTGTTGGATACCTGAATATCATTACTTCGCGTATCACCAATTATAAGGAAATTGCCATCAGCAGAATTTATAATCCCGCGTGCTTCATCAATTTGAGTTCCGCCAAAATTTTTCTCCCAGATAATTGCTCCGGAGTTAGAAATTTTCACAACCCAAAAATCATAATCACCAATATTATTCGCAATATCTACATCATCACTGTCGGACGAACCTACAATTATGTATCCCGAATCGGCTGTTTCAATGGCGTCAAAAGGCGTGTCTGTAAAGCTGCCACCGTAATATTTACTCCAGTCAATAGTGCCTTGGCTGTCTAATTTTAAAGCCCAATAATCACCACCGGCATGTCTGGAACTCGCATCTCTGGTATTTCCGGCGCCACCTGAAGCTGTAACATCTAAAATGCCCGTTAAAAAATAACCGCCATCAGTAGTTTCTAAAACTGATTTTCCACGATCGGCACCCAAGTAACCAAAAGATTTTTGCCAAAGTAAATTACCATTTGAATCTAGTTTAGCTAACCAATAATCTTGCGCTCCAGCATTGTCTGTTAAATCACCATCTGCACTGTCGCTATAACCTAAAATGACAAATCCACCATCTTGAGTTTGAATTATCTTTTCACCACGATCATCACCAGATCCGCCATAGGTTTTAGACCATTGCAAACTGTGCGTTGCCGAATATTTAAGCACCCAGAAATCATAACTTTCATTTAGTTTATCCGTTATGTCACCATCTGCACTTTGACTAAAACCTAAAATAGCATAGCCGCCATCCGTAGTTTTTACAACGGATTGTCCACTTTCATTTTTTGATCCACCAAGCGTTAAAACCGTTGTGATGGATGTATCAGGATTCGTGGAATCTACGATGCCATTATCTGATGAGCAAGCCATCAAAACAACTAAAATAATGAGACTACAAATTTTTAGTTTCAAGGTGATTTTAATTTTGCTTTCTTACAATAAATAGTCCGCCTTCAATATCGCTAACAATAATATTTCCACTAGCAAAATAAGGATACACATTCCAAGCGCCATGAAAACTGGTACTGTTATTTGTAGGATAGGAATCGAAATAGCCAACTTCTGTCATGGTTCCAGAACCTATTGTTGAAATATCAATAAAGCGAATACCAGCTGCATAATTAGCTAAATAGAAGGTATTGCCTTTTACATACCCATTATGGTCTATAGCGGCAGTTGGGCCTGTATAATCCATATGATATAAAGGCGCGTCTAAATCAGTGAAATCAAAAACAATAGTTCGTGTATTATTACCGTAGGATTGTTCATCGGTTTCATCACCTAAAATAAAATATTTTAAATTGTCAGTAAACCATCCTTGGTGTGTATATCCAATGTTGTTGTAGGCAATTGTGGAAATAACTGTAGGATTTCCTTTGTCTGTTACATTTACTATAACAACTTCATTTTCATTGCTACCAATTAAAATTTCTTGACCGCTATAATCAGCATCAGGACCATTATAATTTAGAACCTGTGCATCATGAGAATACCCAAAAAAACCACCCTCCATAATAGGACTTAAAGGATTTTGAATATTAATAAATAAAGGTCCTCCAGCATAGGTAGCACTGCGGCTAGTTCCAACAATATAAGCGTATCCGGAGTCTTCGTTAATTACAATATTATGAGCACTACCAAATCCAGTATAATGAAAATCTGCTGTAAAGATTTCTGGTGCTGTAATGACATCACGCAATCTGGTTAAATCAAAAACCTGCATACCATGACCAGTTGCTTCACTAACTATAAAAACGTAATTATTATACACTTTCATATCACGCCAAATATTGCCACTTCCACCAGGGCTAGCTGATGCCAAACGGCCTAATAAAACTGGGTTTATAGGATCCGTTACGTTTACAAACGCGGTACCTTGTGTGGTGCCAACTAATGCATATTCATTGCCAGTTAAACTATCTGTCCATCCCCAAGAATCATTGCCTTCTGCGTTTGGTTGCCCTAACTTAGAAACTGGAATATGGCTCATTAAATCATAGCCACTGCAAGGGTAAGGTCCCGCCATTCCGTTAATACATTCGTATAATGCAGCCGTGCCATCTGCAGGTTCGCATGCATTTCCTATTCCATTATTATCGTCATCTTCTTGATTTGGATTGGGTGTATTTGGACAATTATCTTCATTATCTGGGACGCCATCATTATCTGTATCAATACTAGTTGATACGGGATTAACAGTTTCATCATCACTGCAAGAAGTGGTTAGTGACAATACAACAGCACAAAGCAGTAATATTTTGGTAAATTGTGGGCGTTTAAACGTTTTTTTCATAGATTTTGACTGCTAGTATTTAGTGTGTGATGTGATTATATTATAGTTTTTAAATAACGCCAATTTTAAAGTTATATTGTTGCTTCAATGTTTGATAATCATGAATTTAATAAACATTACTCGCTTAATTTTAATTGAATTATTCCAAATTATTTTCATTGGAAGCCAAACAAAATTAGCGGATTTCAAATAAAAAATTGGTGGTTTATCATCTTTTTTATAATAAAAATGTGAGCTATTAGAATGGAAATACAATTTATTAGATTTCAATGCTTACAAATAGCGAGAAGCTTCTTATTTTTGCAGCATGATAGAAGATAAAAATCAACAGCGCACGAAATTGGAAGATCTAGGTGAATTTGCCTTAATTGATCATTTGACCTCTAATTTTAAAATTTCGAAAAAATCTACCATTAAAGGTATCGGAGACGATGCTGCCATTTTAGATTTTGGTAAAAAGCAAGTGGTTGTTTCCACGGATTTGTTAGTGGAAGGTGTCCATTTCGATTTAAGCTATGTGCCATTAAAGCATTTAGGCTATAAGGCGATGATGGTGAATTTATCTGATATTTATGCTATGAATGCCATGGCCACGCAGGTTACGGTTTCTATTGCCGTTTCTAATAGATTTCCATTGGAAGCTTTGGAAGAACTTTACGAAGGTATTTATACAGCCGCCAACTTTTATGAAGTGGATTTGATAGGCGGTGATACAACATCATCTACTTCTGGTTTACTTATTTCTATTACGGCCATTGGCGAAGTTGCAAAAGGTGAAGCTGTTTGCAGAAGCGGAGCAAAACCTAATGATTTGTTAGTAGTAACGGGCGATTTAGGCGGCGCTTATATGGGATTACAAATATTAGAACGCGAAAAAGCGGTTTTTAAAGTGAATCCAAATAGTCAGCCAGATTTAGATCAATACACGTATATTGTTGAAAGACAATTGAAGCCTGAAGCACGAAAAGATATTGTGACTTTATTGAAAGATTTAGATGTAAAACCAACTTCAATGATTGACATTAGTGATGGTTTATCATCTGAAATTCTTCATTTATGTAAAAATAGTGCTGTAGGTTGTGATTTATACGAAGATAAAATTCCATTAGATCCACAAGTTATTTCAACCTGCGAAGAATTTAATATAGACAGTACAACTGTGGCCTTAAATGGTGGGGAGGATTATGAATTATTATTCACAATTTCACAAGAAGACTTTCCGAAAATCCAAGCCAATCCTAACTTTAGCGTTATTGGTTATATGCAAGAAGCAAGTTCTGGTATACATTTAGTTACTAGAGATGAATCTAGAATTCCAATAAAAGCGCAAGGTTGGAAAAGTTTTAAAGGTTAAGCAATAATATGCACTAGATTGTCTTCATTATAACGTTCGGAAGCTAAACGGATCTCTCGGCGGGTGTGAATGCGTTCTAAAATACTGTTAATTTCTTTAAATTTTGGGGTGAGTTCTGTTAAGGCGCCATTTCCATTGGTGGTAGCTTGCTTTTTACAACATTTGCACTGGTATTCTTTCACGTGAAGTGTCACATTTCGAGATACTTTAAAATCATGCCCGAAAATATTACAATATACTTTAGGGATGAAGGCGATTTTTTGGGTAGTAGTTTTCATGTTTATAATTTTGGGAATGATAAAACTATAAAAAAAAAGACTTAAACCGTCAAAATCACTAATTATTCGATGAAATGCCTAATTTGTTGTAGGAAAAGTTCTGCATTTTCAATATAACTCATATGTCCATCCGGAAAAACTGCATATTCCGTGTTAGTCTCTTCCGCTTCCTTTAAAAGGCTATTGTATTCAATAACAGAATCCTTACGCCCAATAATCATTAATTTGGGAAAAATGGCCTTTTTTAGAACTTCCGTTCTATTCTTTCTTATTTTCATGCCTTCCAAAGCAGCAATAATACCTTGAAGTGGTGTTTTTAAAGCTTCCTTTTTTACTGTTGAAATTTCCGCTTTAAGAAGCGATTGGTTTTCAATAGTAAATAAATTGGTAACAGCCATGCGCACAAAAATGGTGTAATTCTTTTTAACGGCTAAAATGGCGCGATCTCTATTTAGTTTCCGCTCTGGACTATCATTTTGAACGGTAGAATTGGCTAAACATAATTTTATAATCTGTTCTTGGAATTTTTCAGCAAAGGCCAAAGCAACATAACCACCCATGGAATGGCCTATAAAAATACTTTTGGAAATATTAAGTTCACTTAAAACTGCTTGAACTGTTTCTGCCATCAGTTCCATACTATGAATGTAGCCCAAACATCCCGTTTGTCCATGTCCTAATAAATCCATGTTAATGACACGATTTGTTTTAATAAGTTCAGGGATAAGGCTATTCCACATACTACTATTTTCCAAAAATCCGTGCAGAAGCACAATAGGTGTGCCTTGGCCTTGGTCGGTATAAAAAACAGAAGTACCTTTGTAGTCTAATATCATTTTTGAAATTTCTTACACAAAGATAATGGAGTTTGATAGCTATTAGATAAATCCAATTTTGTTTTTTGAAATTATATGAATAAAACCAAGCAAACTCTCATTGTAGCCTTCACTATGTTTTCGCTGTTTTTTGGTGCAGGCAATTTAATTTTACCGCCATTTTTAGGTGTACAATTTGGAGCAAACTGGTATTTAGTAGCTTTAGGTTTTGTCATAACAGCCGTGTTTATTCCTATTTTAGGTATTTTTGCTCATGCCAAATTGCAAGGCACTATGTTTGATTTTGGAAAAAAAGTATCCCCACTTTTTAGTTCTATTTATTGTTTTTTAATGTACGTTATTGCTATAACCTTGCCCGGTTCAAGAACAGCATCGGTAACGCATGAAATGGCAATTGCGCCATTTTTTAATACACCGGCTTTGTTAACTAGTTCGGTTTATTTTGGTTTGGCCTTTATCCTGGTTATGAACCGTTCTCGCCTTTTAGATTTAATGGGAAAATATTTAACGCCGTTAATTGTTCTCATATTATTACTTATTATTAGTCTAGGTATTTATGTTGGCTCCGCTGATGCTATTTCTACAGACTTTAATTCACCTTTTGCTTTATTAACTTCAGGAATTTTAGAAGGATATCAAACTTTTGATGCTATTGCAGGTGTTATTGTTGGTGCTGTAATTGTTGTATCCTTAAATAATAATAGTGGAAGAAATTATGCTGAAAACAAGAAATTAATAACCCAATCTGGTTTAATGGCTGGTTTTGGTCTTGTTGTAATTTACACGGGTCTTATTGCTAGTGGTTATTTGTTGCAATCTAGTTTTCCTGAAAATGCACCTAGAACCGAAATTTTAATAGGTTTAAGTCAGTTGACTTTAGGTTCTATTGGGTCTGTTTTCTTAAGTGTTTTGGTGGCATTAGCCTGCTTTTCAACAGCAGTTGGACTTTTAACGGGTGCATCAGATTATGTTAGCAGTTTGTTTAAGGGTTCTAAAAGAGCATTCACCATTACAGCGGGTCTGGGGGCTTTTTTAGGTGCTTTAATTGGTGGTTATGATGTAACTTTCATTATTGATATAGCCTTACCAGTTTTGATGTTTATTTATCCAATTACTATTGTATTGATTTTATTAAATGCCATTCCAGAGAAATTTGCTACAAAATTAGTTTTCAGATCGGTTGTTCTGGTAACCTTTATATTTAGTATTCCCGATTTTTTAAAGTTTTTGGTACCGCTGGATTCCATACAACCAACCATAGATTTGATTCCTTTGGCCAATTATAGTTTAGGATGGGTATTGCCAGCTCTTATAACTTTTGTTATTGCTATCATATTGGCATTAAAAAAGCCTCAATAATTATATTAGAGAGGCTTTTTATATAAATTTGATGTTTATTTATTTAAGAATTCATAAGGTCTTCAATTTCTTCAACTTCAATAGGAATATTACTCATTAAATTTAAAGGTTCGCCAGATTTTTGAATGACTAAATCATCTTCCAAACGAATTCCAAAACCTTCTTTCGGAATATAGATTCCTGGCTCAACAGTAAAAACCATATTTGCTTGCATCGGTTCATGAAGTAAACCATAATCATGCGTATCTAAACCAATATGGTGAGACGTTCCGTGCATAAAGTATTTTTTGTAAGCTGGCCAATCTGGGTTCTCATTTTGTACATCAGCTTTATCCAACAACCCTAATTTTAAAAGTTCAGAAGTCATTAGTTTTCCAACTTCCACATGATAATCTGCCCAAATAGTTCCTGGAATCAGCATTTTTTCAGCTTCTTTTTTCACATGATTAACCGCATTGTAAACGTCTTTTTGTCGGTCTGTAAATTTCCCTGAAACCGGAACCGTTCTCGTCATATCACTCGAGTAGTTGGCATATTCTGCGCCAACATCTAAAAGTATTAATTCGCCAGCTTTACATTCTTGATTGTTTTCAATATAATGTAACACATTTGCGTTATTTCCAGATGCAATAATTGGGGTGTATGCAAAGCCTTTAGAACGGTTTCTTAAAAACTCATGCATAAATTCGGCTTCAATTTCATATTCCATAACCCCAGGCTTAACGAAATTTAAAATACGTCTAAACCCTTTCTCGGTAATATGACAAGCTTGTTGCATGATATCCAATTCAATCTCATTTTTTACAGAGCGCAAACGCTGTAAAATAGGATTGCTTTTTGCTACACTATGAGCTGGATATTGATCCTTTATTTTTTTATTGAAACGCATTTCCCGAGTTTCTGTCGCCGTATTTGCCCGATAATGTTCATTGGTATTAATATATATGGTTTCACATTGCGCCATAACTTCTTTAAAAATTTTATCAAAATCTTCAAGCCAATAAACAGTTTTTATACCGGATGTTCCCAAAGCTTTTTCTTTGGTTAATTTTTCGCCTTCCCAAACAGCAATATGATCATTGGTTTCCGTTAAGAATAAAATTTCACGATGTTTTGGATTTGGAGAATCTGGAAAAAGAACTAAAATACTATCTTCTTGATCTACACCACTTAAATAAAAGATATTTCGATCTTGCTCAAAAGGCATGGAGCTATCGGCGCCAATTGGATAAATGTCATTAGAATTAAAAACGGCCAAACTATTGGACTTCATTTGAGCCATAAAGTTTTTTCTATTTTTAATAAAGAGTTGATTGTCTATAAGATGGTATTTCATGTATTTGTATTTTTTGTTTTTTAATTGTGACACGCTGTTCGCCAAGTACTCTTCCGATCGGTAAACTAATTATTTCTTAAATGGATAAAGCTTTTATCACGCGCGTTTCAAAAGAATAAAAACTAATTTCCTCAAAGCTACATATTTCGGCATGGTTTAGAAAAATAAAGCGGCACTTTTGCTAAACTTTAACACCCACATTTTATGCTGTAGGGTTTAAAAAGTGGTTGTTCTTTATTTTTCTTTGTAATGTAATTCTTCACTTTAAAAATTACTGTTTTTGATGTTTTTATCGTTAAAATTTCAGATTAAAAGATTTGTTTCATCTCTAATCCTGATGTTTCTGTTTAAAATGATTCTAAATAATGTATAATAATGTCTGTATTTTGTCTAAAACTGATTGGAAGCGTATCTTTGCTTGATAAATATTAAACTTCAACAATGAGCGGAATTTTGAATTCTTCGATTGGAAGAAAATTTGCCATGGCACTTTCGGCATTCTTCCTAATGATTTTTTTACTACAGCATTTTGCTATTAACATGTTATCGGTGTTCAGTCCGGATACCTTTAATGAAGTCTCTCATTTTATGGGAACTTTCTGGTTAGTGCAATATATTTTTCAACCTATTTTAATTTTAGGGGTGCTTTTCCATTTTATTATGGGCTTTGTACTCGAAATTAAAAACAAAGGTGCTAGAAAAATCAGTTATGCTAGAAACAATGGTAACGCCAATTCCACATGGATGAGTAGAAACATGATTTGGAGTGGTGCAGCTATTTTAGCATTTATTGTGCTTCACTTTATCGATTTCTGGTTTCCTGAGATTAATACCAAATATATCCAAGGTGATATGTCGGGCGTATTAGCAAATGGCGAAGGCTTTCGTTACTACGAAGAGTTGGTTCATAAATTTCAGAATCCTCTGCGTGTTGCAGCTTACTGTTTAGCATTTGTATTTTTAGCTTTGCATTTATTGCATGGTTTTATGTCTGCTTTCCAATCTGTTGGAGCAAACAACAAATACACAAAAGGATTAATGGGTTTTGCGAAAGTTTACGCTATTGGTATTCCTTTAGGGTTTATTTTCATTGCATTATTCCATCATCTTAATAACTAAAAAATATATCTAATATGGCTTTAGATTCTAAAATACCAGCAGGTCCACTTGAAGATAAATGGACTAATCATAAAAACTCAATTAATCTGGTTAATCCAGCCAACAAACGTCAAATTGATGTTATTGTTGTTGGTACTGGTTTAGCAGGTGGTTCTGCAGCGGCAACGTTAGCAGAATTGGGTTATAACGTAAAAGCATTTTGTTTTCAGGATTCTGCCAGACGCGCGCACTCTATTGCAGCTCAAGGTGGAATTAATGCAGCAAAAAATTATCAAGGTGATGGCGATTCAACCTACCGTTTATTTTACGATACGGTTAAAGGTGGCGATTACCGTTCTCGTGAAGCTAACGTATACCGTTTAGCAGAAGTATCGGCTAATATTATTGACCAATGTGTGGCGCAAGGTGTTCCTTTTGCTCGTGAATACGGTGGCTTATTAGATAACCGTTCTTTTGGTGGTGTACTCGTTTCCAGAACATTTTACGCAGCTGGACAAACTGGTCAGCAGCTTTTATTAGGTGCTTATTCGGCATTAAATCGTCAAATAGGTCGTGGTAAAGTGAAAATGTACAGTCGCCATGAAATGTTAGATGTTGTCATTGTAGACGGAAAAGCACGTGGAATTATTGCCCGAAATTTAGTAACAGGTGAAATAGAACGTCATTCAGCTCACGCTGTTGTTCTAGGAACTGGTGGATATGGAAACGTTTTCTTTTTATCAACCAATGCTATGGGATCTAATGTAACAGCTGCATGGAAAGCACACAAACGTGGTGCTTATTTTGCAAACCCTTGTTACACACAAATTCACCCAACCTGTATTCCTGTTTCAGGAGATCATCAATCAAAATTAACCTTAATGTCCGAATCGTTACGTAACGATGGTCGTATTTGGGTTCCAAAACATAAAAAAGACGTGGAAGCTATTCGTGCTGGTTCATTAAAGCCAACGCAATTAGAAGAAGCAGACCGCGATTATTATTTAGAGCGTCGTTATCCAGCCTTCGGAAATTTAGTGCCTCGTGATGTCGCATCACGTGCCGCTAAAGAACGTTGTGATGCTGGTTTTGGTGTAAACGCAACAGGAGAAGCTGTTTATTTAGATTTTTCTGCGGCATTTGTACGCTACGGAAAAGAGCAAGCTCACATTAAAGGTCTGAATGAAGATGATGCTGCTGTAGTTAGACAGTTAGGTCAAGAAGTGGTGAAAAACAAGTATGGTAACTTGTTCCAGATGTATGAGAAAATTGTAGATCAAAATCCGTATGAAACTCCTATGATGATTTATCCAGCTGTTCACTATACTATGGGCGGAATTTGGGTAGATTATAACTTACAAACAACCGTTCCTGGTTTATACGCTATTGGGGAAGCAAACTTCTCGGATCATGGTGCAAATAGATTAGGTGCTTCCGCCTTAATGCAAGGTCTAGCCGATGGTTATTTTGTATTGCCTTATACTATTGGTGATTATTTAGCTGATGATATTAGAACAGGCGCTATCCCAACAAATTCTCCAGCTTTTGATGAAGCAGAGAAGAGTGTTAAAGATAATATTGCCCATTTAATTAATAATAACGGAACACATTCTGTAGATCATTTCCACAAACGTTTAGGTAAAATTATGTGGGATAAATGTGGCATGGCTCGTAACGCTAAAGATTTAGAATCTGCTATTGTAGAAATTGCTGAATTGCGTAAAGAGTTCTGGAAAGATGTTCGCGTTCCTGGAACAAATGAAGAATTTAACGAAGAGCTTGCAAAAGCATTACGTGTAGCCGATTTCCTAGAATTAGGAGAATTATTTGCAAAAGATGCCTTATTGCGTGAAGAATCTGCTGGTGGACATTTTAGAGAAGAATACCAAACAGAAGATGGTGAAGCACAACGTAGAACAGAATTCCAGTATGTATCTGCTTGGGAATACAAAGGTGAGCCAAAAGATGCTGTTTTGCATAAAGAAGAATTGACGTACGAAAATATTGAAGTTAAAGAAAGAAGTTATAAATAAAAGGAAGCTATGAATTTAACGTTAAAAATATGGCGTCAGAAAAACGCTAACGATAAAGGAAAATTGGTTGAATATCCTATAAGTGATATCTCTCCAGATATGTCTTTCCTTGAAATGTTAGACGTTTTAAATGAAGGTCTAATTAATAAAGGTGAAGAGCCGGTAGAGTTTGATCACGATTGTCGTGAAGGTATTTGCGGTATGTGTTCCTTATATATTAATGGTGAAGCACATGGTCCGGATCGTGGCGTAACAACGTGTCAATTGCACATGCGTATGTTTAAAGACGGCGATACTATTGTTATCGAACCATTTAGAGCAGCTGCTTTCCCTGTAATTAAAGATTTAGTGGTAGATAGAAGTTCTTTTGACCGTATCCAGCAAGCTGGTGGATTTATTTCGGTAAATACGTCTGGAAATACTATTGATGCGAATACCATTCCAATTAATAAACATGATGCTGATACCGCTTTTGATTCTGCAACTTGTATTGGTTGTGGCGCTTGTGTAGCCAGTTGTAAAAACTCTTCAGCTATGTTATTTGTTGGTGCTAAAGTTTCCCAATATGCCTTATTACCGCAAGGTCAAATTGAAGCAACAGACCGTGTTTTAAACATGATAAAACAAATGGACGAAGAAGGTTTTGGTAGTTGTACCAATACTGGAGCTTGTGAAGTGGAATGTCCTAAAGGCATTTCATTAGAAAATATTGCTCGTGTTAATCGTGAGTATATGAAAGCCGTTCTAAAAGGTTAATTTTCTTTGTTAAATCTATACAAATCCCAAGTGTTACTTGGGATTTTTTTGTTTCTTTGAATGCTTATTTTTATACAATGAAAAACTGGAAATATATTATTGTAATAGCCGTACTAGGCTTGTTTTCGAACCATTTTTATGGTCAAATAGCACAAACTTATAGTTTTGATGCTGATGATTTATTAGAACACGTAAAGGAATTATCTTCAGATTCCTACGAAGGAAGACGAACCGGAACGCCTGGAGCCGAGAAGGCAAAAACCTATATTATTGAATGCTTAAAAAATTTAGAAGTTGCCCCTTTAAATGGAGAATTTGAACAAGCATTTAATTTTGATTCAGGTAGAATAAAATACAATGGTGTTAATGTTTTAGGCTTCATAAAAGGAACTGAAAATTCACAAAAGTATATTGTTTTAAGTGCACATTATGATCATGAGGGCATAAAAAATGGGAAAATTTATAACGGAGCAGATGATGATGCTTCCGGCGTCAGTGCTTTGTTTGCCTTTGCTGAGTACTTTAAAGAAAACCCACCCGTTCATTCCGTAATACTTGCCTTTTTTGATGCCGAGGAATTAGGGCTTCAAGGTTCTAGATATTATGTAGACAATCCAATTGTGTCATTAGATTCTATTGTTTTAAACATCAACATGGACATGGTTTCCCGTAATGTAAATAAGGAGTTGTACGCCACAGGCGTTAAAACACATCCAAATTTACAAACGGTTTATGAGAATATTAAACCTTCAGAAAACATAACTATTATTGCAGGACATGATGGTTCCGATAAAAAACAAAACTGGACCTATTCTTCAGATCATGGTTCTTTTGCTAGAAAAAAAATACCTTATGTCTATTTTGGAGTAGAAGATCATAAAGATTATCACAAACCAACGGATGATTTTGAAAATATTCAACCAGAATTTTACAAGAATGCTGTTCAAAGTATCATCATGTTTTTCAGTGAAATTGATAAGTTGAAATTTTAGAAGTCACTATTTTTTATGGAAAATAATCCAAATACCTATTATAAAGATCAATTAGAAACGCATCAAACTGCTGTAAAAAAGTATAACAAAGCACTTTTTAAATTCAGCATGCTGCGCTTAAGTATTTTTTTAGCTGCGGTTATTGGAATTGTTTTAACCATTAATAATTGGAAGTTTGCTGTAGGTATTGGTGTTTTAGGAATTATTGTCTTTATTTTTACGCTTTCAAAATATACTGATATCAAATACCAACGCAATCTTCACAAGGCTTTGGTAAGTATCAATGAAGATGAAATAGCTATTGCTTCTGGAAATTTTCATGAACGACCAACAGGTTTGGAATTTCAAAATCCTACTCATTTTTATAGCTTGGATATTGATTTGTTTGGGAAAGGTTCTTTCTTTCAATTTATAAATAGAACGTCTATTCTTGAAGGCACCACAAAATTGGCCAATGCCTTAAATGCGAATGATATTCATGACGTGGAAGCACGACAAGAAGTAATTAAAGAATTAGCAAGTAAAGCCAATTGGCGTCAGCATTTTTCAGCTGTTGCCACCCTAATAAAAGTGGAAACTCCTGCTGTGAAAATTATTGAATGGCTTAAAAGTCATCAGTTATTCTTGCCGAAAGTTATGAGGTGGTTGCCTTTAGTTTTCAGTATTCTTTCAATGGTTATAATTGTACTTTCTTCATTCGAAATTATAGCACCTATTTTTGCGTTTTTATGGTTGTTTGTAGGTTTAATTATTACAGGAATCTATCTGAAGAGAATTAATGATTTATCAGCTAACACGGATAAGGTTAAAGATACCTTTAGACAATATGCCACGCTTTTGGACCAAATTGAACAGGAAAATTTCACCTGTAATTTATTAAAAGAAAAGCAGTCACAAATTCAATTAGAACATCAAAAAGCGTCTGCTATTTTTGCCAAGTTTTCAAAACATTTAGATGCGCTTGATAATCGTAATAATTTGATTTCTGCCATTTTAGGGAATGGCTTTTTGCTTACGGATTTGAAAAATAGTTATAAAGTGGAACAATGGATTTCACAATACCATGAAACCGTTGCCAATTGGTTTGAAGTGGTTTCCTTTTTTGATGCTTACAATAGTTTAGGGAACTATGCTTTTAACCATCCAGAATATACTTTTCCAAATATCACTAAAGATAAAACAACTATTGATGCTAAGCAGTTAGGACATCCGTTGTTAAATGCAGCAAAACGTGTTACTAGTGATTTAACCATAAACAATCACGAGTTTTTTATTGTTACAGGTGCCAATATGGCTGGGAAAAGTACATTTTTAAGAACCGTTTCTTTGCATATTGTTATGGCCAATGTTGGATTGCCAGTTTGTGCAGCAACCAGCAACTATCAGCCTATAAAATTAATTACTAGTATGCGTACCAGCGATTCGCTGACGGATGATAGTAGTTACTTCTTTTCGGAATTAACGCGCTTAAAATTCATTGTAGACGCCATTCAAACAGAACCTTATTTTATTATTCTAGATGAAATTTTAAAAGGAACCAATTCAACAGATAAAGCTATTGGTTCCAAAAAGTTTGTTGAGAAATTAGTGGCTTCCCACGCTACAGGTATTATTGCTACGCACGATTTAAGCTTGTGTGTGATTGAAACCGAGTTAGAACCCGTTAAAAACTACTATTTTGACGCGCAAATAATTAATGATGAGCTCTTTTTCGATTATAAATTCAAGAAAGGTGTTTGCCAGAATATGAATGCCAGTTTCTTATTGAAAAAAATGGAAATTATATAACTTCCAGCGTAGTTAGGAAATCGAAGCATCAGCGAAGCGCATGTCCTAGATGCAAAATCACAACATCTAGTTTAAAACCATCTCACATTTTTTTAAACTTCCATAGAAAGCTATCACGTATTATAATTCGGTATTTTTTATACATTTGAACTACCTAACTTTAGGTATAAACTAAGCGAAACCTAACAGTTCCTCAAGTTAAAAACCGAAGATGTACCACGGTTAATCGTATTGAATAAAAAAGACCTCACAGGTCTTGGAATCTGTGAGGTCTGAACTTTGTTTTTATAATTGGTATAAACTAGTAGCCTACTTTAATAATGGCAACTTTATCTAAAACTTTGTCGGCAGTGTAGTATTGATGTAAGATAAAGAATTCTTTATTTTCTTTGTTTACCAATGCGAAATCGCTCATATAACTTCCAAAATATAGCATTTGAGATGAATTTTTACCAAGATCTGTTTTCAAAGAAATTGTATTGATGCTATTTGGTGTAATCGTTGTTAAGTAATATCTACCTGCGCGTTCAGATAAAGACGTAAATTGGTTATCTGTTACGTCAATATACTGGTAACCAAAACCGTCTTTTTGTGGCGTTCCTGGATTGTAAGAATCAAAACGAACGGGTTTAAAATTACTATCTAAAACGGTGTAATTAAAGCCTTCATTTAAAATAACTTCCTTTTGTAAAGTACTATTAGGAATGCTTTCTGTTGATTTTTTAGTATTATTTTTACGAAGTATGTAGTGTGTTCCCATTTTAGTTATGGCATCATAATCTACTAAATAGTCAAAATATCTGATATATGTTTCACCTTGTTTTGCCGAAAATATATCAGAAAATACAAGATTTGTTTTTCCGGAAGCATCCAAAGTGAACACTTCAAAGTCACTCTTCATTAATGATTGCTGATTGTGGTTTACAAATTGTAAAACATCATTCCCTTCATTGATTATAAGTATTGGAGAGACCACATTTTTATATGTTTTTTCGCTGCCGTAAGAAAATTTCGTTTGAAATTTAACAGTACCTGCAAGATCTGTATATATAATATCAAAATCTGTAGTCACATACGTTTCAGACTTCTTTCCTTTTTTGTGATATCCAAAAATAGTTGCAAAACCAACCGGCTCTAATTCTTTATTATAAACGGTTTTAGTAAGTGTCTTTGGATTTCTAGGTGTATCAAACTTAAATGATTGCACCGTCATTTTTTGAGTTTCTTCATTATAGGTAACCGTTTTGTAATCAGCGTCGTCTTTCTCCTTTACAAACCAAGAAATATAATTTGAACCTGCAGAATTATCACTTTCTCTTAAAAATTCATAATCTGTAAGTTCTGGATTATCTTTAAGATTAATGATGTCCTTTGTTTCAACATCGCTTACATAGCCTTTATTATCCACATATTTAAAAAATGCTTTCTTTTTGGTAATCCATGGAGACATATTTTTAGTACCTAAAAAACCTTCGCCTTTAACCTTCAGTTCTGTAAGGGAAAGTAACTCTTTGTCAAGAGTTGGCGCGTATTTAAATACGGTATTTATATCACTATAATTATAATCTAAAAGTGTTCCTGGTGCAAACCCATCAAGGCTTACCATACCCGAAGCGGGTTTAAAAAAGACATTTTTTCCTTCCGGTAAACCTTCCGTTTTATGAAATAAATACTTTTTAGTTGCAATAATGGACATGTCTGATGACATAATACTTCCTTCTAGTACAACAGGTATAATAATGTCTTGAGAACTTGGGCCAGATGTTGAAACCATTTTTCCAAAAAAGCTTTTCTCATCATTTTCTTTTTTTGCAGCTTCTATTTCTTCCTTACTACTTATAATTTGAGATCCATTAATATGGCTATAAGCATATAAAAAAATCTCACTTTTATCGGTATTGAAAGACCAATTTAATAAGTGGGCACCACCTATTTTGCCAATATTAGGGATGTTTAATAACACCGAGTCTTTTATTCCTGGTTGGGTTTGACTAAATAGAGTAGTACTACTAGATAGAATTATTAGAATACTTAATGTCTTTAAAATGGGTAGTTTCATAAATGATTTTGTATAATTTAAAATGTCCGCAAAGAACGAATATTTTAAAAGAAAGCGCAAGATATAGTTAGCTGTGATTGTTGGAAATAGGTAGTTTTATGCGAGTAATTGGCCTTTGCCCAATAGAACATCTGTCATAAAAATATAGTATGCTGAATATCAAATAGTTAATGTTTAATTTTTAATATGATTAGTCATTTCTATTTCACGGCTTTAAATAAATTTATTTAAATTGACAAATAATTTAGAAGTGACGAAAAGTCTATGAGCATAAAAAAGAATCTTTTGATAATAGGAATGGCATTTTTAGTTTTGGCATGTGGTGCTACCAAAGAAAAAACCGAATCCTATGTTATTTTAGATGCAGATCAAACGGCTGCATTAATGACCAATTATATGCTGGAAGTTCCTAAAAATTGGTACTCCTATTTTGGGTTTCATGACATGTTATCTCATTCCCCAAATAAGTCATCAATTTTAAAAGAGAATTATTACAAAAGTGAGGTTAAAGTCTATTCTTATGATACCGACTCTTTTCATAGTAACGATATAGAAACCGCTTTAAAAGCCCATGTGGTTGGTTTAGATTTAGATAATATGTTAAAGCCTGTTATTGACTTTGAAGAACATGCTATATATGGAAAATATTATCTTATAAAAAGAAGATTCATTTTAAATGGCGACTTATTTTTAAACTTGAGAGCACTTTTTAATTATAAAAATCAAGATTATATTATCAGTTATAATGCTTTAGAAAAAGATTTTGAAACCTATTTGCCAGAAGTAATTCAAATGATTGCGACTTTTAAGATAAAGGAAATGCCATAATTATTATTCGCATTTAAGCATAAAAAAACCTCACAGATATTAAATTCTGTGAGGTTTTTTTATAGAAGAAATCCTAATTAGTTCTTTTTACTTTTCTTCTTTTTTGAACTTTTTTTGCTTTTTCCTGTTTTTGGATGTACTAAAGTCATTTCATCAATAAGGTGTTGAGCGCCGGCATATTTATCAACAATAAATAATACATAACGTAAATCTACCATAATGTTTCGGCAAATTTCTGGATCATAATTCATGTCACTCATGGTGCCTTCCCAAACACGATCAAAGTTTAATCCCACTAAATTTCCGTGAGCATCAATTGCTGGACTTCCGGAGTTTCCACCTGTAGTATGGTTAGTTCCTAAAAAACAAACTGGAACTTTTCCGTTGGTATCTGCATATTGACCGAAATCTTTAGCTTCGTATAAATCAATTAATTTTTGAGGTACATCAAACTCATAATCACCTGGAATATATTTTTCAATTACACCATCTAAATAACTCACAGGATTGTAATAAACAGCATCACTTGGCGAATAACCATGAACTTGACCATAAGTTACACGTAAAGTTCCGTTAGCATCTGGAAAATAACGCTCGTCTGGTAAAGCTTTCATAAGGGCTGTCATGTATTCCGTTTGCAGCGCTGTAATTAAGTCATTTTTTATTTGAAATTCTGCATCTAAATTAGTGTAGAAATCTTCAATAAAAGGCTTGGCATATTTGTAAGCGGCATCGTTATTTAATTTTTTAATAACATCGTCTGCAGAACCATTAAATAAATCTAAAGCCGAATTTAAATTGACAAAGGCTGTTTTATCGTAAATAGTCGGATCTACATTGTTCTTACTGTAAAAAGGCATCACGTTTTCAAAAACACCTCTATCCACTTTAACATCGTAGTTTTTATGAATACCTTCTAAAACGCCTGTTATATAAGCACGACTTTTTTCCATGCTTTCTGGATCTTTATGAAGAGACTGCTCTACTTGATAAGCTCTAAAAGTCATAGTCATCAATTCATTAGTCACTAAAAAGACTTCAATAAAGTTTCGACGCTTAATGTTTACTTCAGCGAAATCTTTATATAATGTATCAAATTCCGGTAAAATATGTCCGTATTTATCTTCTAGTCCTTTTTCCTTTAAAGCTTTGGTGAAATTCGCTTCAAAAGCGCGTCGTTCTGCAACGGCATTACTTTTCTTAATACCTAAATTTTCGCCAATCCATTTTTTCCAAGCATTTGCAATTCGGGCTTGTTTAGATGCATATTTAATACGAACATCATCATTCACTTTCATTTCAGCATCAATCACTTTTAGTGCAGCTGCACGAATGGCAATATTGCTAGGGTTAAATTCTTCCGTAATATGCTCGATAGCTACAGCTGGCAAATACTCATCTGTTGTTCCTGGAAATCCAAAAACCATAGTGAAATCTCCTTCTTCCACACCATCTAAAGAAATAGGTAAGTGGTGTTTTGGTTTGTAAGGCACGTTGTCTTTACTGTAAGCTGCAGGTCGGTTGTTTTTATCTGCGTAAATTCTGAACAAGGCAAAATCGCCTGTATGTCTAGGAAACACCCAATTATCTGTGTCGCTACCAAATTTACCAATACTTGTTGGTGGTGCCCCTACTAAGCGAACATCATTGAAACGTTCGGTTACAAAAAGGAAATACTGATTCCCTTTAAAAAATGATTTTACCTTGGTTTCTTGCCACGCTTCTTTTGAAACGGTAGTTTGTAGTTTATTGGAGTTTTTATCAACAGCAGATTGTCTTTCTTTTTCCGTCATGGAATCCGTTACGCCATTTAAAGCTTGTTCAGTAACGTCTTCAATGCGGACAATAAATTCAATGTAAAGTCCGTCATTTGGTAATTCATCTTCCAAATTCATGGCCCAAAAACCATCTTTTAAATAATCGTTTTCTAATGACGAATGTGATTGAATTTCACCAAATCCACAATGATGGTTGGTAAGAATTAAACCCTTATCGGAAATAACTTCACTTGTACAACCGCCATTAAAATGCCCAATAGCGTCTTTTAAGCTGGAGTTGTTAACATCATAAATGTCTTTAGCGGTTAGTTTGCTGCCTAAAGCAGTCATTTCGTTTTCATTCATGCCTTCTAAAAGTGACGGAATCCACATACCGCCTTGCTGCGCCGTAGCCTGAAAGGCAATAAAAAGCACTAATAATCTAAATAATTTCATAGTAAAATAGTTTTGAATCATCCAAAGATAAAGAGTTCTTTCAACATTATTGTATTTAGAACTTATTACCTTTACAAGTATGAGACATATTTCCAAACTTCCGCAGGTAGAACCCAGTATTTTTTCAGTAATGAGTGCTTTAGCTCATAAACATGAAGCCATTAATTTATCGCAAGGATTTCCAGATTTTAAAAGTGATCAGGAATTGATTGATTTAGTTAGTAGTGCTATGAATTCTGGCTATAATCAATATGCGCCAATGGCTGGGAATTTGGAGTTGCGTAAAGCCATTGCTAGTAAATTTGAATTGCTTTATAATTCCAGTTACCATCCAGAAAGCGAGATAACGGTTACGGCAGGCGCCACACAGGCCATTTATACTATTATTTCGGCTTTTATACACGCTGATGATGAAGTCATTCTTTTTAAACCAGCTTATGATTGTTATGAGCCTGCTATTAAAATTAACGGTGGAAAACCCGTTGCTATTCAAATGGAAGCGCCAAACTACGGTGTAGACTGGGGTGACGTTGCCAGTAAAATTTCGACAAAAACGAAAATGATCATTATAAATACGCCTCATAATCCAACCGGTACGGTTTTATCAGAAAAAGATATGTTGAAACTGCAGTCTTTAACTGAAGACACGGATATTATTATTTTAAGTGATGAGGTTTATGAACACATGATTTTTGATGGTTTAAAACATCAAAGTGTTTGTTTATTTTCAGGATTAAAAGAACGCAGTTTTATAGTAGCGTCCTTTGGGAAAACTTTTCATAACACCGGTTGGAAAATGGGCTATTGTTGCGCACCAAAAGAATTAATGGTGGAGTTTCAAAAAGTCCATCAGTTTAACTTGTTTTCGGTTAATAGTGCCATGCAAAAGGGATTAGCAGACTATTTACAAGAGCCTAAACATTATTTGGAGTTGGCCAATTTCTACCAAGAAAAGCGCGATTATTTTTTAAGCCTTATAAAAGATTCAAAATTCACTTTTAAACCAGCTCAAGGCACTTATTTTCAAGTATTGGGATTTGAACAAATAACCCCAGAAAAAGATGTAGATTTTGCTAAAAGATTAACCATGGAAAAAGGGCTTGCTGCCATACCCATGTCTGTTTTTAATGTAGACCATACTGACGATAAAGTTCTACGCTTTTGTTTTGCTAAAAAGAACGAAACACTGAAGCGTGCTGCAGATATTTTACAAGCATTAAATTAAGATATTTTTATAATAAATTTCTTGATTTCACTAACTTTAATGCGTATTTTAAGTATAATCTAAATACACAAAAAACTATGAAATTTTTAAAATTATTATCGGTTGCTTTGTTAGTTTTGGTCGCCTCCTGCGCTACTAAACATCAAGTAATTACAGATTCGGGTGAGATTTATCAGGTTCAAGGCGATAAATTCTTCAGTCAAGGTAAAGAGGTGACTAAATCAATTTCGGAAGAACAAAAAGACAACATCGTTAGCACCTTAAATAAAAAGTTAGAAGTGGATGCCGAGGTTGCCGCTCAAAAAGCCGCATTGGATCAAGCACGCGAACAGTCTGAACAAATCCAGAAAGACGCTAAAAAGGCCCAGAAAAAAGCTAAAAAGGAATCGGAAGCTTTGCAGAAACAGCTAAAAACGGAAAAGAAAGCGCGCGATAAATATGTTAAGTCACGAAACAAATTAAATAAGGCACAATCTAAATATAAGAGACTGCATGATAGAGGTAAATTATCACCTAAAGATGAAGACAAATGGGCTAAAAAGTTAAAGAAATTGTCGAGTGATTATGACAAAACACAAAAGCAACTAAACAAATTATAATTTTATGGCAGAACAATTAAATCTAGCAATTATTCAAACGGGTTTGGTTTGGGAAAATCCGGAAGCCAATCGTTTACATTTTAAAACTAAAATTGATAGTATTAAAAAATCAGTAGATGTAATTGTTCTGCCAGAAATGTTTACCACGGGTTTCACCATGAATGCGGAAGCTGTTGCCGAAACTATGGATGGTGAAACGGTGCGGTGGATAAAAAATTTGGCCGTGGAACGGGACGCCGCTATAACTGGGAGTGTTATTATTTCGGAGAACAATCGGTTTTATAATAGAATGTTATTTGCATTTCCTGATGGAAGCTTGAAAACATATGATAAACGCCATACTTTTTCCTTGGCAGGTGAAGATAAAGTGTTCACTTCTGGAAAAGAAAATGTTATTGTAAATTATAAAGATTGGAACCTTTGCTTGCAAATCTGTTATGATTTGCGCTTCCCCGTTTGGGCTAGAAATACGAGTGGATATGATGCGCTGATTTATGTTGCCAGTTGGCCAAAA
Organism: Bizionia myxarmorum; assembly: GCF_008086205.1. Taxonomy (GTDB): domain Bacteria; phylum Bacteroidota; class Bacteroidia; order Flavobacteriales; family Flavobacteriaceae; genus Algorimicrobium; species Algorimicrobium myxarmorum. Next base: position 895,618 of record NZ_VSKK01000001.1, read on the forward strand.
CCACGTATTGCTGCTTGGGATGCCTTACTAAAAGCACGTGCTATTGAAAATATGTGTTATTGTGTTGGTGTGAATCGAATAGGTGATGACTATGCTGATAATGAATATTCTGGACATTCGGCAGTTTATGATGTTTTAGGAAACAATATCACGCCAATTAGACCGCATAAGGATCATATTGAAATAATAGCATTGGATAAAAAGCATATTGCACGCTATCGTGAAAAACTTAAATTTTTAGACGATCGGGACCAATTTAGAATAGAGTAAATTCATAAACGCTATCAAAATTCGCGCGAATATCCAATAAATCCTTATAATAACTCACGCGTTCGGGTTGTTGGTTTTTTAGAAAACTTCCAGTATCATATTTGCCATTTTCATTGGCATCAAAAATTACCCGTAAATAAAATTTGCCCGTTTTAAGATGCCTAAAATCTATAGGTTCTGGTTTGGTGCTATATTTTTCCGCGATAACTTTGCCTTTTTCATCCGTTATTTGAGCAATAATTGGATAAGTCGCATTTTGAAGTATTACCCGAGCATCACCATAATCAGAAAATGTTTTAGTTGTTAATTGGTAATTTAGGGTGTCATTTTTATTATCGAAAAAATCGGTTAAAGCTTCTGGTAATAATTTTATTCTATACGTTTCACTTTCCTTTTTATCAAATTTCAAACTATAAGCATTGCTTAAAGAATCTAATGTAACTTCATAAGGAACTGCTAACGAATCTTTAGTTATGATGGTGACTTTGCTTTTATCAAAATTGGTAAAAGGCACGGTGTTGGTTAATTTAAACTCATCATTAAAGTTTAGAATTCCGGCAGGTTCCGCTTTAATATTCATAGTGTCACGTTTCTGCTCGCTGATTTTAATCGTAAAATTCTGATCGTAATTTTTGTTTACGGTATTAAATAATAAGGAATCAACTTCCAATCTCGGTTTATACCAATAATATAAAGTGTCGGTTTTAACGTCTTTAGTTACGCGTGATTGAAAATCGTTGGGAACGGATGAGGTTGTTTTAATAAACAAATTTTTATAATCGCCTTCAAAAGCAAAAGCAATTTTTTCACCAGAAACCAAACGCGGTCTTATAACGTTAGGATCTAATTCTTCTTTAAATAATTTTAAGGTGAAGGATTTTGAAGAATCCACCGGAACGGTTATAAAACCTTCCTGAAATGCTATTTTATCGGACTTTGGTTGAAATTTGTAATCTTGGTTATTATCTTTTAAAGCAACCAATTTGTAGGTTCCAGCCCGTAAATTTTCTAAAGAAAACGTCGTGGTGCTATCCAATGTATTGGTAACATATCTCGGGTTCTTTTTATAAACTATAGAATCTGAATAGGTTGAATCTACTTCGTATAGCATCACGGAAATATAGTCGTCTGGTTTCTGCATAGTCGCATCAACTGTTATACCTTTCACGGATAAAGAATCAATATAATTACCAGTAGAAAACACATATTTATAGTATGGAAAAGGGTTTTCCTCATTATTATCTACAATACTATTTCCAAAATTAAAGGCATAGGTTGTATTGGGAGATAAGGTGTCGGTAATTTTAATACGAATATATTTACTAGCTGCGGAAAGTGGCGTAATATCTGGCGTCGGATCCATTGGTGGCGAAATAATGAGCTGTTTAGAAATGTTTTTAATTTTGATATATTCATCAAAATAAATTCGTATTTCGTTTCCAGTAAAGTTGGTCGTGTAATTTTTAGGTTCAGATTTGGTGATTTTTGGTGGAATAATATCCTTAATACCACCACTTGGTGTGCCGCGGTTTGCACAACTAGCAATTGCTAAAACTATTAAAATAACCAAAAATATATTTGAAAGCGCTTGACGCATATGGACTCTTCTTTTTTTGCAAATAAACAACATATTTATCATTATCGAAACATCCTTTAGGCTATTGCCATTGTGGCAATGCTGATTTTTACTTTATTATTTTTTAATAAAACGGTTCCACAAGCTTCCAAAGTAGCGCCAGTTGTAATTATATCGTCTACAAGCAAAATATGCTTATTCTGAATCTTTTCTGAATTAATAACCTTGAAAATCTCCACATTAGAAAGCCAACGCGTTAATCTGCTTTTGGTGACTTGGGAACTTGTGTTGCTTACTTTTATAAGGACATCATCTACATATTCAGCGTCGAGACTTTTTGCTAATTCTTGAGCAAATTTAGCCACTTGATTATAACCGCGTTTCCGAAGTTTATTTTTATGAAGTGGAACCGGAATTACCATGTCAATAGTTTGATATTCGGGAATCGTTTTCAATTCTGCTCCTAACCAAGCACCTAGAAAAATGCCAATATCTTCAAAACCTTTATATTTCAAATTGTGCATTAAGCTTTGTGTAATACCTTTTTTCTCAAAGCGAAGTAATGCCGTGGCAGCTTCAATAGGAACTCGACCGTAAAATACTTTTAAAACAGATTCATCTTTATTTAAATGAAAATTAGTAACGGGAAGCTTATGTCTGCAAGTTGTGCAAACATAGCGTTCATTATCGTGCAAGAGACCATTACATACGTAACAAACTTTTGGAAAAAATAAATTAATAAGTGATTCTAACAAAGTAAATATTTAATACTAAATATATTATAACTTTTTTTCAACACATAACGATTTGTTATTTAAAGTAGAACTTTAACAAGTTTTTTTTCCCTTTAACGATTAAAAAGTTGTTTTATAATCTTTCGTTTTAAGTTTGTGCTTTAAATTAATTAAAATGATAGTTAACCCTCAAATATTTAGCTACAAATTAATTATTGGATCACTGGTAATCGCCATTGTTGTATTAGGTTTATATAGCACAACGAGTTACAGTACGCTTAAAAATCAAAAAGAAGTCATAGAACAAGAAGTTAAACTTGTTCAAGATGAAATGTCAAGTATTTTGGCACTTTATGATGATTCGCGTATTAATGCTCAAGATTTAGCTATACAAATGCAACAGGTTAAATCTGAAATGTCCACTATTTTGGATTCTCTGGATTTGGTAAAAACACATGTTCCTTTAATTAGCAAGTATACCCATCAAATTGCTTCTTTACTCAAGGAACGCAATGGCTTGTCTAATAAACTAAAAAGTATTTTAGTAAAAAACACGCTTTTAGAAGAGGAAGCTGAATCTAAAGAGCAAATTGTAGCGGCGCAAGAAATTAATTTAGCCAAATTAGCACAATTAAATATCGAGTTATCTTCAGCACTTGAAAACGTTAAAGAACTATCTTTAGATAATTTAGAAGTAAAAGCCATTATAGCTAGCAGAAATGCCGACGATATTCAAACTACAAAAGCACGTGATTTAGATAATATGGAAATTTGTTTTACCGTCTTAAAAAATAATTTCACACCCTCTGGTACTAAAGATATTTTTGTTCAAATTTTAGGTCCAGATAATACTATTGTTTCTAGTCGTGGTTCTACTACCATTGGCAAGGAATCTCTAAATTACAGTGGCAAAACTTCTATAAATTATAGAAATGATGATTTAGATGTTTGTACTAAAATAAACATTAACAAAGAGAAACCACTTAAAAAGGGTGACTATTCCGTGATGGTATTTCATGATAAAACCATGTTAGGAACTTCAAAAATTATACTTAATTAATTAACCCATTATTATTTTCATAAAACCGCTCATTAAGTTGTAGCGGTTTTCTATTTTTGCACTATGGCAAATAATGATGATCAATTCAAGAAAGTAATCTCTCACGCAAAGGAGTATGGTTACGTATTCCAGAGTAGTGAAATCTACGACGGATTAAGTGCAGTTTATGATTATGCACAAAATGGCGCAGAGCTTAAAAAGAACATTCGCGACTATTGGTGGAAAGCTATGGTGCAAATGCATGAAAACATTGTAGGTATTGATGCCTCTATTTTTATGCATCCAACTACCTGGAAGGCTTCTGGCCACGTAGATGCGTTTAATGATCCTTTAATTGATAATAAGGATTCAAAAAAACGCTACCGTGCTGATGTTTTAATAGAAGATTATTGTGCGAAAATCGAAGCAAAAATTGATAAGGAAGTCGCAAAAGCTGAAAAACGCTTTGGTGATGCTTTCAATAAAGAAGAATTTATAAGCACGAATCCGCGAGTTGTTGGTTATTATGAAAAGATTCAAGAGATTTTAACCCGAATGGGTAAATCTTTAGGGACTGAAGATCTAGCCGATGTTAAAGCGCTTATCGAAGAATTAGAAATTGCGTGTCCACTAACAGGTTCTAGAAATTGGACGGAAGTGAAGCAATTTAACTTAATGTTTGGTACTAAAATTGGCGCTTCTGCAGAACATGCCATGGATTTATATTTACGTCCAGAAACAGCACAAGGTATATTTGTAAACTTTTTAAACGTTCAGAAAACAGGACGTATGAAGATTCCTTTTGGAATTGCCCAAACTGGAAAAGCCTTTAGAAATGAAATTGTAGCAAGACAATTTATTTTTAGAATGCGCGAGTTTGAACAAATGGAAATGCAATTCTTTATCAAGCCAGGAACGCAAATGGAATGGTTTGAATATTGGAAAGAATATAGAATGAAGTGGCATTTATCATTAGGTATGGGTGCGGATAATTACCGTTTCCACGATCATGAAAAATTAGCACATTATGCGGATGCAGCAACCGATATTGAATTTAAATTCCCATTCGGATTTAAAGAACTGGAAGGAATTCATTCCCGTACCGATTTCGATTTAAAGCAACACGAAGAATTTTCAGGTAAAAAACTACAGTATTTTGACCATGAAGATAACGCGAGTTATACACCGTATGTTTTAGAAACATCTATTGGTTTAGACCGTATGTTTTTAGCTGTTTTCTCAAATGCTTTAGTTGAAGAAGAACTTGAAAACAATACAACCAGAACCGTTTTAAAATTACCAGCAGTTTTAGCGCCGGTTAAAGCCGCTATTTTACCATTGGTTAAAAAAGATGGTTTACCAGAAGTTGCACGTCAAATATTTGATGAGTTGAAATGGGATTTCAATGTAGATTATGATGAGAAAGATGCCGTAGGAAGACGTTACAGACGCCAAGATGCAAACGGAACACCATTTTGTATTACAGTGGATCATGACACTTTAGAAGATCAGACCGTAACCATTCGTCATCGTGACACAATGGAACAAAGTCGTGTTAAGATTACTGATTTACGAGATATTATTAAAAAAGAAGTGGATGTGAAAGAGTGGTTAATGAAAATGTAACCCAACACCAGTGAAAACAGGTGTCTATTTTATAAAAGAATCCCAAGTATAACTACTTGGGATTTTTATTTCAAGCATCCAAAAATCGGTGTTTTCTTGGGATGGTTCTATTGCATGCCATTTGCAATATATATTTCACGACCATATATTGGCGTCACAATTTTAATTTCTTTTTCTTGTCTGTTTTCTAAAGTTAGATAAACACCTTTTTTATAAAAGGTTTCATTCTCTTTTTTATAGATTTCTGATTCTTGATTTTCACAGGCTTCATATTCCTTTTTACAAATCAATTTGCCTGTTATTAAATTAAAGTCAACTGAACTCCAATGTTCACAGAGTTTAAAATACGTGCTCGTATATCCAATTAATTCAAATTGGTTGTTTTGGAATCTATATTTATCTGTGTATGACCATTTCCAACTACTTCCACCAAAGAAACTTATATTTAAAACTCCGTCTAAAATTTCAATTCCTTGAAAAGGGTCACCCATCATGCCTCCTTCTTCACTTTTGAGAATTGCATTTTGTGTTTTAACCCATTCGACCCATTTTCCTTCTTCATTTTTAAGAATTCGAATTTCTCTTACATTACCAAAATCAGTTAAACTATTTGTTTCCGATATGATCACTTTTTCATCAATTCCATCATTATCTAAATCTCCCATTTTTTCTTCAATAATATTATTTTGATTTACATGTGATGCTTCCTGTCCGTAAGCGTTCACATTAAAAATAAAAAACAAGATATAGATGGTTGTTTTCATCAAATTAATTGGAATTTGTTGTTCCGTGTAAATTAGACCGGAATATCGATTTTTCGCATATATAAGTTATTCAAATTACAACAATCTAATTTGTATCACAATAAAATCAAAGTGAATTATCTACTCCTCCTTATAAGCCAACAACCTCAAAGCATTTATCACAACAACAATGGTAGAACCTTCATGAAATAGTACAGCCAAACCAATATTAGTCAATCCTAAAATGGTGACTGGAACGAGAATAGCAACCACACCCAAACTAATAAAAATATTTTGTTTAATAATGCGTTTGGACGCGCGACTTAAGCCAATAACAAAAGGTAACATTTCTAATTTATCAGACATCAAGGCTACATCAGCAGTTTCTAAAGCGACATCACTTCCTGCCGCACCCATAGCAACGCTTACCGTGCTTAAAGCCATTGCTGGCGCGTCATTTACACCATCGCCAACCATGGCTACTTTACCATCGCGCTCTTTTAATAAACGAATAGCATTTACTTTATCTTCGGGTAATAAATTCCCGCGACTTTCAGTTAAACCAATCTGTTTGGCTATAGCTTGACCAACACGTTCATGATCGCCGGTTAGCATAATCATGTTTTTAACGCCAATACTTTTTAATTTTTTGAGCGTTTCAATGGCCGTTTTTCTTGGAATATCCATAACGCTAACTAAACCAATAATCTGTCCTTGATAGCCAACTAGCATAACCGTTTCGCCAACCCCTAATAGTTCATTCACTTGGGTTTCAATGGCATCAGAAACAACAAGGTTACTATCTGTCATCAATCTTTGATTTCCTATATAAACCGGTTCATTTTTATAAAGCGCTTCAATACCTTTACCTTGAATTGCTTGCACATTGGAAGCCAAATTAGCATCTTCTAATTGTTCTTGCTCTTTAATGGATTTGGCAATAGCTCTTGCCAACGGATGGTTGCTTAAGCGTTCTACTTCATATAATAATTGCAACAGTTCTGTTTTGTTAAAATCATTAAAAGCTAGAACTTGTTTTAAACTCGGTTTCCCTTCGGTTAAGGTTCCTGTTTTATCAAATGCAATGGTGGTAATACTGCCCAAATCCTCTAAAGCTTTTCCACCTTTAATTAAAACGCCACGTTGTGCAGCACGAGCTATCCCACTCAATACGGCACTTGGGGTTGATATAGCTAATGCACATGGACTAGCCGCTACCAAAACAGTTATGGCGCGATATAAACTTTCGTCAAATACTTCATCAACAACAAGAAAGGCAAAACATAATAAGATGACTAATGCTATTACAATGGGAACGTAAACTATTTCGAATTTTTTAGTTAATCTTTGGGTGGGTGATTTTTGAGTTTCCACGTCATTAACCAATTTAATCAACCTAGAAACGGTGGAGTCTTTTGTTAATTTAAGCACCTGAATTTCTAAAGCACTGTCGCCGTTAATGGTGCCCGAGAAAACGGTATGATCTTTATCAATATCTGAAAAACTAGGAATAGCCTGATTTTTAGGAAAAGGAATTTTATCAACTGGCATACTTTCGCCAGTTATGGGCGCTTGGTTTATGCTACTTTCACCAGAAATAATAACACCATCTGCCGCAATCTTGGTGTGCGGTTTTACCACAATAATATCGCCTATTTTTAAATCGGCTATAGGAATTTCTGTTAGGGTATTTCCCTCTTGAAGTAAAGCCGTTTTAGGTGATAAATTACCTAAAGCTTTAATAGATTTTTCGGCCTTATTCATGGCGTAATGTTCTAAAGCATGGCCTAAACTAAATAAGAATAGTAGCAAAGCACCTTCCGCCCAACTTCCAATATAAGCTGCGCCAATGGCAGCGGCAATCATTAAAAAATCGATTTCAAACAATCCCTTACGCAATTTTTGAAAAGCTTCTTGACTTATAAAATAAGCGCCAAAACCATATGAAATTATATAAGGGATTAACTGATAATAACTTTCAAAATCTCCCAATTTGTCCAGGCCAAAACCTAGAGCTAGAAAAAGACCGGACAAAAATGAAAAATACAATTCCGTCCGTTTTCCAAAAATACCATGAGAATGATTATGATTTTCTGACATATTTTGTTTTTTTAATGACCGTGACCGCCTTCACCTTCGTTTAGAAGCATGGTGGTTCCTTTAATTATTAATTGTTTGTTGCTTAAGTTTCCATGATTTAAAATCTCTGTAAAATCTTCGGTTTCTTTGCCAATTTCGACTTTAATTCTACTAAATGTATAGTTTTCTGGAGTTTTTTGGTCTAACACTAAAACATAATATTCATCTCCAGATTGAATAACCGCTTCATGTGGCAAAGCCATACCTTTTACTTCGCTAATAGCAATTTGCGCTTCTACAAACATACCAACAATAAAGTTATCTTCCACATCATCAATATGGCCATGAACTTGAACGCGTCTGGTGTTTTCATTAATGGTAGTTCCAACTAAATGTACTTCTGCTGTGAAGGTTTTTTGAGAAGCTTCGGGAATTTTAAAACTTATTTTTTGACCTTTTTTAATTTTCATTATATCCTTTTCAAATACGGAAAGTTCCAAATGAATATGATCTATATCTACCAATTCCATGATGTCGTCGCTTGCGGAAACATAGGCGCCATTACTCACATTTACCTTGGTAACGTAACCATCTATTGGCGCATAGATATTAATGGTAGAGCTCATATTTCCAGCTAAAACTGACTTCGGATTAATATTCAGCATTTGCAGTTTTTTCTCCAACCCTTTGTAAAAAGCCAAATTACTTTTATAGGTGCTTTCTGCTTTTAAATAATTTTTTTCAGAGGTTATTTTTTCATCAAAAAGTGTTTTTTGACGCGTGTATTCATTTTTTAAATAACTTAATTGTTCTGCAACTTCCAAATATTGCTGCTGAATTTCTATAAATTCCGTGTTTTCCAGTGTAACTAATAATTGACCTTTTTTAACTTGATCTCCAATTAGCAATGGCGTTTTGGTAATATATCCAGCCATATACGTGCTTACACGAGATTTGTTATGAGGCGGAACATCTATCATCCCGTTTACAATTACAGTTTCATTAAAACTATGTTCAGATAGGCTTCCTAAAACCATACCTTCACTTTCAAATTGTGCCGTAGATAAAGTAAGTTCATCGCTGTGTGTTTCGGATTCGGTGACTTCTGTGGTATCACTTTCGCTATTGCCACAAGACATGAAAAGTGATAAAAATATAAGTATATATAATGATTTCATAATGTGAATGATTATAAAGTTAAATAATTTAATGTAATAATTGTCTGGTTGTAATCGTTTAATTGGCTTAAATATTCCAGTTCCATATCTTTTGCCATTTCAATACTTTGCACATATTGAAAGAAATCTATTTCGCCTTCCTGATAAGACCGATTAGCTGTTTTTAAAATTTCTTCCTGAAGGCTTTTGCCTTGTGTTTCATAATAAGAAATAGCCTCCTGATGTTGCTCTAATTGCGCTAAAAGACTCTGATGTTCACCCTTCAATTTAGTTTTGTAATCGGATTGTTGCATAATTACCACATCTTCTGCAATTTTTGACGCTTTAATGCGTGATGCATTTCCAGAGAAAAATAAGGGAATTTTTAAACCAATTTGATAACCTTGAATATTGGAATTCAACGTGCTATTGGTCCCGACAAAATACTCTGCTGAAATATCTGGTAACAACGCCTGTTTTTCTTTGTTTTTTAAAGCTTGATAGTAATTTTTAGATTCTTCAAAATACAATAGACCCGGATTTTCTTCGGAAACCGTTAATCCTGTTAACGTCAATTTTTCGAGTTGCTCATTAGTTGTTTCCAAGGAATCCATTTGAACAATTTTTTTTAATTGTTCTTTTTGAACAAGCACTTCCTGTTGAGCTTGTAAAAAACGCATTTCCATTTGTTTTTCTTTAGACTTGGCCGTAATCATTTCCAGATAATTGCTTTCACCTAATTCAAAGCGTCTTTTGGCATTTTCGGCAAATTTGGAATATAAGCTATCTAAATACTGATAGGTTTTAGCTTTGTTTTTAGCGTAACTTAATCCGTAATAATTTGAATACACATCACGTTTGAGTTGTAAAATTTGAATCGTATTTTCCGATGCTTTTAATTTATAAGCAGCTTGATTCAAACGCTTTTCTGCAAAATAACGGGTGGGAAACATAAAGTCTTGCGACACGCCATATATTTCCAATGGCTCGTTATTTATGGCTAAATTGCTTTGATCATAAGCGTAAAAAATATGGGTCTTATCGAAAGTGAAAGCACTTTGAATTCTGGTGTTAACTTCATTAAGTTGCAAACCAGACGCTTTTAATTGCGAATTATTTTTTAATGCTAATTGAAAGGTTTCATCAACATTTATCGGGTTTTGTTGTGAAAACCCGGACCAAGAAATCAATAGGATTACCAAGGTGGTTATATGATTTTTCTTCATTTTTAATGTTTTTCTTTCTTCAAACCAAGCGTATAACACGGGAAGCACTACAAGTGTTAAAATAGTTGCCGTTACCAAACCACCAATTACTACAGTTGCCAATGGTCTTTGAACCTCGGCACCCGCATTTGTTGAAATAGCCATAGGTAAAAATCCGAGCGCTGCTGCTGAAGCTGTTAATAAAACAGGGCGCAACCGTTCCGTCGTACCGCGTTTAATTCGCGTTTCGATGTCTATTATACCTTGAGATTTTAGTTCTTTAAAATGTTCAATAAGAACGATACCATTTAATACGGCAATACCAAATAAGGCAATGAAGCCAACACCTGCTGAAATACTAAAAGGTAAATCGCGCATCCATAATAATAGAACACCACCAACAGCGGCAAGCGGAATTGCTGAATACACCATTAAGGCATCTTTCACAGAATTAAAAGCAAAGTAGAGTAGGAAAAAAATAAGTACAAGCGCTACCGGAACGGCAATTAGTAAACGATCTTTAGCGCTTTGTAAATTTTCAAATTGACCGCCATAGGTTATACTGTAACCAACTGGCAATTTTATATCTGCCTTAATGCGTTGTTGAATATCAGTTACCACAGACTGTAAATCTCTATCTCTAACATTTACACCAATAACAATGCGGCGTTTCGTGTCATCTCTTGAAATTTGTGCGGGACCCGTTGTATAGGTTATATCGGCTAATTCGCTTAAAGGAATTTTTTCGCCATTGGGTAAATCCACATACAGATTCTGCAAATCGGTAATATTTTTTCTGTTTTTTTCATCGAGACGAATGGCTAAATCGAAGCGTTTTTCACCTTCAAAAACTTGACCAACCACATCACCAGCAAATCCCATCGTCACCACACGGTTTAAATCGGAAATATTGATGCCGTAGCGTGCAATTTTATTTCGATCATAATCCACACTCATTTGCGGAAGTCCTTCTACTTTTTCAACAATAATATCTGAAGCACCTTTAATGTTGGCGATACTGTTTTTTATTTCTTCACCTTTAGATGCCAAAACAGATAAATCATCACCAAAAATTTTGATGGCTACATCTGCACGAACACCAGTAATTAGTTCATTGAAACGCATTTCAATAGGTTGGGTAAATTCAATTTCCAAATTTGGGATTATAGCTAATGCTTCTTTAAATTTTTCAGCCAATTCATTTTTAGAACTTGCAGAAACCCATGTTTTTATTGGGTGCAGTTTAATGATGACATCACTTTCTTCCATAGACATCGGATCCGTTGGGACTTCAGCGGCGCCAATACGACTGACAACTTGATCTACTTCTGGGAAATTTTCAAGAAGTATACTTTCAATTTTAGTAGTTATCTCTATCGTTTTTCCAAGAGACGTACCCGTTTTTAAAACCGGTTGGATAACAAAATCACCTTCATCTAAAGTCGGTACAAATTCGCCACCCATACTATTAAAAATAACAGCACTGAAAACCAAAAGCGCCACAGCTAAACCAATAACCAAACGTTTGCTATGCAAAGCCCAATTAATCACAGGTTCATACCAAGCCGTTAAGCGTTTCATTAATCTAACGGAAATATTTTTAGGCGATTGGCTGGAAGGTTTCAAAAACATGGCTGAAACAACAGGCACATACGTTAAACAAAGAATCATGGCGCCAATTAATGCAAAGCTGAACGTCATGGCCATTGGTTTAAACATTTTGCCCTCAATGCCACTTAAGGATAGAATTGGAATAAAAACAATTAAAATAATAAGCTGGCCAAAAATAGCCGAATTCATCATTTTTGAAGCACTTTTCAACGTAATACTATCAATGGCTTCTTTGGATACGGTTTTTAATTTGGCACTTTGGGCTGTTATTTGAAAGGCTATAAATTCCACGATAATTACCGCACCGTCAATGATAATTCCAAAATCAATAGCACCTAAACTCATTAAATTGGCATCTACACCAAAAACATTCATTAATGAAATGGCGAATAGTAAACTCAAGGGAATAACCGATGCTACCACCAATCCAGAACGCCAATTTCCGAGTAATAAAACCACCACAAAAATTACAATTAACGATCCTAAGATGAGATTTTCGGCAACAGTAAAAGTTGTTTTGTCAATCAGTTCACTTCGTTCTAGAAATCCATTTATGTAAACGCCTTCTGGTAATGTTTTGTCAATGCTTGCAACACGTTCTTTTACGGCATCAATAATTTTTTTAGAATTTCCGCCTTTCAGCATCATAATTTGACCCAGCACTTTTTCGCCTTCACCGTTTCCAGTAATAGCGCCAAAACGTGTAGCATGACCAAAACCAACAGTGGCCACGTCTTTTATGTAAATTGGTGTACCATCATTTTTAACAACGATGTTTTCAATGTCTTTCAAGGAGGTAACCAAACCTTCACCACGAATAAAATAGGCTTTATTGGTTTTTTCAATATACCCGCCACCAGCAACGCTATTGTTTTTTTCGAGTGCTTCGTAAATAGATGAAATTGAAATTTGCATGGCTGACAATTTCTGTGGATTAATAGCCACTTCATATTGTTTTAAATAACCGCCCCAGGTATTTACTTCAACTACGCCTGGAATTCCAGATAATTGACGCTTAACGATCCAATCTTGAATGGTTCGTAAATCGGTAATAGTATATTGATCAATAAATTCTGGTTTAACATCCAGAATGTATTGATAAATTTCACCTAAACCTGTTGTTATGGGACCCATTTCGGGTGAGCCAAAACCTTCAGGAATTTTCTCGGAAGCTGATTTTATTTTTTCAGCAATAAGCTGTCGTGGTAAATAGGTTCCTAAATCATCATCAAAAACGATGGTAACCACAGAAAGTCCGAATTTTGAAACCGAACGAATTTCTTGAACGCCGGGTAAATTCGCCATTTCCAATTCCACCGGATAGGTAATAAATTGCTCTACATCTTGGGTGGCCAAATTTCGAGATGTTGTTATAACTTGTACTTGGTTGTTGGTAATATCTGGAACGGCTCCAATAGATATTTGAGTTAAGGAAATCACGCCAAAACCAACAATGGCAGCTGCGCCCAATAGAATAATTAGCTTATTCTTTAAGCTGAATTTTATGATATTTTCTAACATAATTCATTTTAAATAAAGATTACTAGCTATGCAAAAGCTGCAGAACTAGGTATTAATAAAGATAAATTTGAATTACGCGTGTTGGGGTGGTTGAAAAACGGATTGCTTTTCAAATAAGGAGATAGAATCTTGATAGTAGAAATTAACTGGAATTTCTATAAAAGATTGATAAGAAATGTGATAATCTTGAGCTGCTAGTGTAAAAACTGTAGCGCCGTGAGCGCAGGTTTGATGATGTTCCTTAAAGGGTAAATCCTCATGTTCAGTATGCTCACTAGAAGGATGAAAAGTAGCATCACCATAATGTTCGGCTATAAATTCAAAAAATGAATCGCCATATTGTTCTTGGTGATATTCGGCATGATCTAAAAGCACACCAAAGCGTGAAAAATCTTCAAAGGTTATATTAAAACTTTGAAATAGAATCAAGAAAGAGAATGCTATGGATACTGATTTTGGCATACTATACAAAAGTACACATTTTTTTGAGCTTTAATGTAACTTGTGTTACCAAGTCTAAAAATAAGCTTTTAATTGGACGTTTCCCGTGTGAATAACTTTGCTCGTTTCACTTTTTCTGCCGTAATAGGTTAAATTTAAATCTAGAAAGCTGGTCAGTTTTTTTTGTGCCAAAACACTCCAAGTAAAGTTTTTTCCGGGTTGCAAACCTTCCATCATTTGGTAAGCTACAGCTGTATTGGCGCTTCCCGCAAAATCGTTATTAAAATAATTAAATTCACCACTAATAGCAGCTTGTTGAAAGTTGGCAAATGTAAAGGCAGCGCCATATTTTTGTTGTTTTAAGGTTTCAAAATTGCTGATGGTATTTTCTTTGCTCGTGAATTGATAAAAGACATCAAAGCGGGTATTGTCATTTAATAAATAAGAAATTTTTGGGTTGATATTGGCTTCATCTATATCGAAATTTTTACTCGAATAATTTTCACTAACACTGATGTTATTATTGAAACTCGATTCTAAATTAGCTAACCAACTTGTTGCAAATTTATGGGTGAATTGTAACTTATGACTTTGCAGGTTATTCTCAATAAAACCAAAAGACAAGGTGTTTTGCGATTTATTACTTAAAAACGTGTATGACGTTGTATAATGCTGTTTCCCACGATTAAAAAAAAGGACATTTCTAAAGTTGAGTTGTAAAGCTAATTGGTCTGCTTCATTGCCTTGAAAAGGGTTTAAATTGAAATTATTTCCCGAACGTTTTTCCTTTCTGTCCACTAAATAAGAGGTTTGATTATTAAAACGCGCTAGTACTTTTTTAAATCCTGCATCACTATTAATCCATTGCTGTGGATTAAGCGTTAGTATCTGACTCAATCGGTTTTGATGCGTTTTTATAAAAACTTGATTGGGTAAAAGCACCCGAATATAATCGGCTTGATCCTGGAATTGCGAAATTTCAAACTCTTCCAACTCTTGAATACCATTGCTATTATAATCAATCCAGGTGTAAACGCCTTGTCCTGATTCTACTTCTACATAGGTAAATTCTTGTTGCGGTAAGGTTCCAGAATTGGTTTCGAAAATGGTATTCCAAAAGATAAGTTGTTCAAAAAAACGTTGACTAAAAATGATTCGCGAATTAAGAGAATTTTCATCATTGACTTCTTTTTCGGCATCTTTTAAAGTCCGGTAATTGGCATAAATAGATAAATTGGTTTTTGAGTTTTGAATAATTCGCGAATCTATATAAAAGGTATTGGACGTATTTACTTTTTGTAAGTTTCCATTTCTAACACTATCATTCACGCGATATTTATAACCTATTTCGGCAAAAACTTTGGTGCTGTCTCCAATTCCCGAAAACACTTCATACGATTTAAAGCGCTGGCTTAATAAAGTATAATCATTTGTTATTTTATCTTTTTGTTCATTATCTTCCAAAGCTAATCGGGTTCCAACCCATGCTTTATTTAAACTGTAGGTAACTCGGTTATAAGATCGTAGAAATTGAGAAGTAGAACTAATGGAGTTTGCGGTTAAATAACTGGAGCTGGATAAAATTTGCCACTTATTTAAATGTAAATCGGCAAAAGTTATATGTCTATTTCCATTGAAGTTTTCAGAGTAATTAAGATGTTCAAATTGATAACTGGCCAAGCCTTTTTTGGCGTGAAATGTGCGTAAACCGGTTTTTACAAATAGCTGATTTCCCAATTGTGGAACAGCGGTTTGATTTCCAATTATAGGTTGCTCTAAATTCCAATCTCTAGTAAATTCAGCGTTATAAATACGTTGCACCGAACGAAAATTCTCCTGAATAAAATCCGTATCCACCATGGCGCTTAAATTCCATAGACTGTCTTTTTTTATGATGGCTTGATCTACAATTACTTTCCCGGCAAAACCGTCATTGTTTTCATTGTCTATATTCGAAAATAAGTTGAGGTCATTTTTACTCCCGGCCACTTCAAAAGCTACATTTGTTTTTTCAGTTGGCGTATAACGACCGTTTACAATGGCCATTTGTAATTTAGTTGGCGCGATTAATTGAATTATAGGTTCGTAATTACCTTGAGGTATTCCCGCTATAGGTTCTACGTATTTGAATATGGTTGAAATAGCATTAATTTGCTCGCCATTAAATTCATCATTAATACTATAATTTCCTTGATTGGTACCAACCAGGGTAAAACGAACGCTAAACAATTCATCATTCGGGTTATTAGAAAACACAAAAGCTTCCACACCACTTATTATGTCTTTTCTATATAGAATTCTGTTTTCATTATAAGCTTCTGGCGTACTGGACGGTGCCACCATTAAACTTCTATCATCACCAGCATTAGCCAAAATTTGAACTTGATCTTCGGAAAGGTTTTGCTGCAGCGGACTATTTTTTGAATCGTTTTCACTATAAATAGAAATGCCGAGTTTTAATTTTTCACTGTCATAATTTCCGCCGCCAAAAACCACTAATCGTGAATAATTACGTTCGCTGTATTGATAATCTACCGTAATGCGCATTTCTGAAGTAATAGGAAATGTGGGGTTGAACACAATTTCACCTGCATTATAATTAATAATATAATCTTTGTTTTCACCGCGTTCCAAAGCAATCCCATTTACATAAACGGTTTCACTGCCAGAAACAATAAGTACGTACAATTCCGCATTGGGACCTTTTAATTTATAAGGTCCTTGATTACCTTCTTGAGCAGTAAACTGACTGGTTGTAAATTGCCCACGCACCAAAGCGCCAGTGGCAAAAAGATTGGTAGTAGATTCCTCGTGATTTAATTTGGCATTCATGGATAAACCTTGAACCCGTTTACTAAAATTCCCAAAATAGGAGGTGGTATTTTCCAAATCCACATCACCAGCACGAATTTTCCAATTATCGCTAAATAATTCAATAAAAACTTGATCAAATTCATCTAAACGCTGCGAATATCCTGCTTCTTGCAAAGGCACATTCGCATCTTGAATGGACGCGCGAAGTGAAACAGTTTCACTTAATTTCCCGGTTATTTGCAAATCCAATTCGCTATTTAAAACCGAATTTTGATTATTTCCAATTACCACACCACGAGAAATACTTCCCGTTGTGGTTAAACCATCAAAAGGTTTGAAATTTGATTTTTCACTAGGTTGTGATAATTTATATAGCTGCTGCTGCTTATCGGTATTGGCAAGAATAATTTTTTCGTCAAGTTGCTTATACGTTTTCGTTAAAAATTCAGGATAGGCTAAATAGTTAATAACTACAGAATCGGCTTCAATGGGTTTTTTCAACCTTAAAATGGATTTAGCAAAATTCACTTCATAATAAGATTCATCAATAAAAGTAGCATCTAGGTTTTTAAGCGAAAAGAAACGGGAATTAATACTAACACTATCAATAATAATAGAATCGGAAACGGCAACCCTTTTTGATTTATAATTAGAATCTGACTCTTGCGCAAATGCACAAAAACAGATAAAAAATACGAAACAAGTAAAGCAGTACTTCATGTAGTTCTAAAACTGTGTAATTGAGAATTTATTTTGTTAATAGATTTTGTTAAAAGGACATTAAATTAGTAGCGTAAAAGTAACGCATTATTTAATTTAGCTAAAATTATTTCGGTAAGCCCTAAAAAGTATCGATTAACGCGTTTTCTAGCGCAGAAAAAAAACTTCATGAAAATTATTTCTTATAACGTAAATGGTATTCGTGCCGCACTAAATAAAGGATTTATTGATTGGCTTATCGCTGCAGATCCAGATGTTATTTGTCTGCAGGAAATTAAAGCCATGAAAGAACAATTAAATTTGGAGCTTTTTGAAGAGGCTGGCTATAAATATAACTATTGGTATTCCGCACAGAAAAAAGGATATAGTGGCGTAGCTATTTTAAGTAAAACCGAACCTTTGCATGTGGAATATGGAACGGGAATAGAATCTATGGATTTTGAAGGGCGAAATATTCGCGCTGATTTTCCGGGCGTTTCGGTAATGAGTTTATACTTGCCATCGGGAACTAATGATGCGCGTTTGCAGCATAAGTTTGATTTTATGGATATGTTTCATGATTATATTGATAGGTTACGTGCTGAAATTCCAAACTTGGTTATTTGTGGCGATTATAATATTTGTCATGAAGAAATAGATATTCACAATCCTAAAATGAAAGGTGTTTCCGGTTTTTTACCTGAAGAACGCCAATGGCTAGGTATGTTTATTGAAGCTGGTTTTATAGATTCTTTCCGTTATTTACATCCTGAAAAACAAGTATTTAGTTGGTGGAGTTACCGTGCCAATTCTAGAGCAAATAATAAAGGTTGGCGTTTAGATTATGCTATGGTTTCAAAACCATTGCAAGAAAAGATACAAAGAGCCGTTATACTTACGGACGCAGTTCATAGTGATCATTGTCCGATATTATTAGAAATAGAGAATTAATCCCCAAATAAAAAAAATCATATAAATGAAACACTATATAATTGCATCGGTATTATTGTTAGCGCTCACTTCAGCTTGCGTGTCGCCAAAAGTGTATAAAGATTTAGAAAGTAAATACAATACGCTGAAACAACAAAACAGCGAACTATCTTCCGAAAATGACGACTTAACATCAGCCAAAAACAAAGCTTTGAATGAATTGGAGGCTTTACAGGATGCCTATGATAAAACACTTGCTGAACGCAATAAACTGCAACAAGATTACGATGGATTGGCATCTAAATTAGAGGTATTAAAATCGTCATACAACGCTCTTGAGTCTAACAGTTCAGCTGAAATAGCTAAAAATTCTAATAAAAACCGTGAACTATTAGCACGATTAGAAGCTAAAGAACAAGCGCTTGCCGCTGAAAATGCACGATTAGAAAAGCTGAAGAAAGAACTCGAGGAACGTTCCAATCGTGTTGCAGAATTAGAAAGTATGATTGCTGCTAAAGATGCAGATATGAGACGCTTAAAAGATGCTATTTCCAGCGCGCTAACGGATTTTGAAGGTAAAGGTTTAACTGTAGAGCAACGCAACGGAAAAGTATATGTTTCTATGGAAAATAAATTACTTTTTCAATCGGGTAGTTGGGCTGTCGGAACCCAAGGGAAGCAAGCGGTTAACCAATTAGGAGCTGTATTAGCTGTAAATCCTGAAATCGCTATTTTAATTGAAGGTCATACTGATAAAGTACCTTATGCTGGAAGTGGTCAAATTAGTGGAAACTGGGATTTATCCACCAAACGTTCTACGGCAATTGTTAATATTCTTCGTGAAAACGCCGCTATCAAGCCTGAAAATTTAACGGCTGCAGGACGTGGTGAATTTGCGCCAGTTGCTACAAATGAATCAGCAGAAGGAAAAGCTAAAAACAGACGTATTGAAGTTATTTTAACGCCTAAATTAGATGAAATTTCAAAACTTTTAAATGATATTTAACTGATTATCTTTTGATTACTTTATTTTTGAAAATAGACTTTAAATAGTTCGCTAATTATGAAATACACCATATTACCACAAACTGATATTAAAGTGAGTAAACATTGTTTAGGCACCATGACTTGGGGTAATCAAAATACGGAATCGGAAGGGCATGAACAAATGGATTACGCCTTGGATCAAGGCATTAATTTTTTTGATACAGCCGAATTATATCCTGTTCCTGCCGAAGAAAAAACCTATGCTGAAACAGAACGGATTATTGGAAATTGGTTTCAAAAAACAGGTAATCGGGATAAAGTCATTTTGGCATCAAAAATTGCCGGCCCAGGGGACTATACCGCCCATATTAGAACTAATGGGTTCAGTCCAGCCGCATTAGTGGATGGCGTCAATCAAAGTTTAAAACGTCTTCAAACAGACTATATTGATTTATACCAATTACATTGGCCAGAACGCCAAACTAACACCTTTGGTATTCGAGATTATAAGCAACATTTAGATGATAAATGGGAAGATAATTTTCAAGAGATACTTCATACATTTCAGAGCCTTATTAAATCGGGTAAAATAAGACACATTGGTATTTCCAATGAAAAAGCTTGGGGAACCATGCGCTTTTTGGAAGAATCTAGAGCGCATAATTTACCTCGTATAAGCACTATTCAAAATGCTTACTCCTTATTAAACCGCGTATTTGAAGGTGATATGGCGGAAATAGCCATTCGCGAAAATATAGGTTTATTGGCCTATTCACCAATGGCATTTGGCGTGCTTTCAGGAAAATACTTAAAAAAACTAGATGCCAAAAATTCCCGATTAAACCTCTTTTCAAGATTTTCACGTTATAGTAATGATCAAGCTACAGAAGCTACAAAACTGTATTTGAAAATAGCAGAGGAAAACAACGTTAGTTTAGCACAATTATCTTTAGCGTTTGTAACGCAGCAGCCATTTGTTACAAGTACCATTATTGGAGCAACCAACTTGGAACAGCTTAAAGAAAACATTTCAAGTATCAATTTGGAAATAAATGACGCTTTATTAGATTCATTGAATAACGTGCATCAAGTTTTCCCGAATCCTGCGCCTTAAAATCTAAATTTCCCCAAAATCCACAAAAAGGATAGGCCTTTCATCGAATCTTTTTTCAATTCATCGATAAAATAAGTATTTAATCTATTAAGCTTATGTTAAAT
Source organism: Bizionia myxarmorum (assembly GCF_008086205.1). Classification (GTDB taxonomy): domain Bacteria; phylum Bacteroidota; class Bacteroidia; order Flavobacteriales; family Flavobacteriaceae; genus Algorimicrobium; species Algorimicrobium myxarmorum. Next base: position 916,268 of record NZ_VSKK01000001.1, read on the forward strand.
GTTTCTTAACATAGTTTTTTTATAGTTTTAGGGATTAATTAAATAGTATTCAACTTTTAAAACATGGTTTTTGGACATTCTGTTCAGGTTTCTTTTAAGAAAATTAACCATTTTTAATCATTATGTTGATAGTCGGTATTAACTAACTTAGATTTAAACAATGAAAAAAATTACCCTTTCAATTCTTTTTGGAATTATATCCTTTTTGGGATTTTCCCAAATTGGATTAGTTGAAAACTTCGACGCGGGCTTAACTTTACCTCCAGGATGGACTGGAAATGGTTATTCAGGATCCGTATTCCAACCTTGTAGCGTTGTTTCGTTAAGAGCCAATTTAAGTAATTCCAATATGTCGGATGATTTGATTTCGCCAAATATTGTTGGCCAATCAAACGGAACAGATTTGACGGTTACTTTCGATTATAAAATTGTTGACTGGTCGGCAGCTGTAGATCCTACAGGTCCGGGTTGGGGAGAACTCAATGTGCAATATTCTACAAATAATGGTGCTACTTGGGTATCTATGGGTGCGGTTAATGATATTAATCATCAAGCATCTAATACCTGTGCAACCATGAGTTTCGTGGTGCCTGCTGCAGATGTTCCCACTGCGTCTAACGTTAAGTTAAAGTTTGAAAACACCTATTACTCGGGTAATTACTATTTTTACATAGATAATGTAAGAGCATATCAAGTGGTTGTTGATCCACCTTCTTGTTCTCCAATTATAGCGCCACTAAATGGCGCAACAGGTGTTCCAATAACACAAAATTTAAGCTGGCAAGCAGCTACTGGAATCCCGCAAGGCTACACGCTTTCAGTGGGTACAACTTCAGGTGGAACTGAATTAGTTGATAATTTAGATGTAGGTCTTTCTACAACTTATGATTTGCCAAATTTAGATTATGCTACAACGTATTATGTAAACATTACGCCATACAATACTAATGGTCCGGCACTTGATTGTCCAGAGTTTTCATTTACTACAGGAGCAGATCCAAATGCACCAGTAGATTGTGGTTCAGGAGTTCCTATTAATACTATTTTCTGTTATGGCGCTAATGATAATACAACATTTAGTTTTGTAAGTAGCGATGGCTCGCCATTAGTGGTGGTTTTTAATTCGGGAAGCACCGAAAATAACTGGGATGAACTAATTGTTACAGATTCAGACGGAAGCAACCTTTATACGGGTTACGGAAATGCCGGTAATTTAGCGGGATTAATTTTTACATCAACAGGTGATACTATTACTATTGGTGTGACTTCAGATGGTTCAGGAAATAGCTGTACGGCTAATCCTTGGAATTTTGATGTGGCATGTGTAGATACTACAGCCATTCCAAATTGTAATTCTGTACTAACAACTCCAACAAATGGTGAAGTTGATGTGAGCGAAAATGTTGATTTAACATGGAGCGCAGCCACTATTTTTGTTACAGGTTATACCGTAAATATGGGTACTACACCTGGTGGAACAGATATTGCAAATGGTATAGATGTTGGCAACGTGAGAACATTGGATCCAGGTACACTAATCTATGATCAAACCTATTATGTAACAATCATTCCTTATAACGATAATGGTCCCGCGGAAAATTGTAACGAAGCTAGCTTTACAGTAAGATCCGATCCAAATCAAATCATTGATTGTGCAGCTAATCAAATATTAAATACCGTTTTCTGTTATGAAAATGGAAATAATGCCTTTCAAGAAATTTATAGTTTCCAAAGTTCAGATGGAAGTCCACTAAATATGTTCTTTAATTCTGGAACTATTGAAACGTGTTGTGACAATATTAGAATAGAAGATGGCAATGGAACTGTTCTTTATCAAGGTAATAATGGAGGTGATTTAGCTGGTTTATCTATTGTTTCTATTACAGATAGATTAGTCATGTTTTATGAAGCTGATGGCTCTTTAAGTTGTTCAAGCGGTAGTAGAACACCATGGGATTTTGATGTGTCCTGCGTTGATACAACGGTAGTTCCAAACTGTAACGCATTACTTACAGCTCCATTAAATGGCGCAGTTGGTGTAGATGAAGATCAGGATTTATTTTGGAGTGCAGCCTCTATTTTTGTTACGGGATACACCATAAATATGGGAATTACGCCAGGAGGAACAGATGTTTTGGATGGTGTGGATGTTGGAAATGTTTTAACTTACGAACCTGGCACACTAACATATGAGACAACTTACTACGTTACTATCATACCTTATAATGATAACGGTCCAGCAATAGGTTGTACAGAAGAAAGCTTTACCGTTAAAAATGATCCTTTTCAAATTGTTGATTGTGATACAAATCAAATAATTAATACCGTTTTTTGTTATGAAAATGGAAACAATACATTTATAGAATTATATAGTTTCCAAAGCTCTAATGGAAATCCATTAAATATGTTCTTTAATTCTGGAACTCTTGAATCTTGTTGTGATAACATTAGAATAGAAGAGGCAGATGGGACTATCATTTTTGAAGGAAATAACGGCGGCGATTTAGCCGGATTATCAATTAACTCCACAGGAGATTCATTAGTTATGTTTTATGAATCCGATGGATCAATAAGTTGTGAAAGTGGTTCTAGAACACCATGGAACTTTGATGTATCCTGTATTGATACTACAGCAATACCTAATTGTAATGCCGTATTAACTACACCAGTAAACGGTTCTGTTGATATGAGTGAAAACGTGGATCTAACATGGAGCTCTGCTTCAGTATTAGTTACTGGCTACACACTTTATATGGGAACCACACCTGGAGGAACAGATGTATTAAATGGTGTTGACGTTGGAAACGTTTTAACTTACGACCCTGGAACTTTAGCTTACGGTACTACATTTTATGTAACTATTGTGCCTTATAATGATAACGGTGCAGCAACAGGATGTACAGAATATAATTTTACAACCAAAGCAGATCCAAATCAAATAGTTGATTGTAGTGGGGGAGCATTAAATACAACCTACTGTTACACAAATAACGATAACACACAATTTAACTTTGTAAGTTCAACAGGTTTCCCGTTAGTATTAGAGTTTAATGCAGGTCAGGTTGAAAATAACTGGGATGAATTAATTGTTTTAGATTCTAATGGTGCTGAATTATACAATGGTTACGGTAATAACGGAAACTTGGCAGGTTTAACATTTACTAGTTCTGGTTCAACTATTACAGTTATTATCCAATCAGATGGTGTTACAAGTTGTTCTAATAGTAACTATACACCTTGGGATTTTGATGTGTATTGCCAAACTTGTATGCCACAATCTGTAAGTTTTGACATTGTTAATGGAGACTGTACTACAGATCCAGATAACCCAGTTTTTAATGTTGAAGTGGATATTGCAGATCTTGGAGATGCAACAAGTTTAACAATTACAGATAACCAAGGAAGTGCACCAGTTGAAGTAAGTGTTGTTGGTCCAGTAATTTTAGGTCCTTATACTGCGAATTCAAATATTATAGTGACTGTTGCGAATACAAACGATCCTAACTGTATTGTTATAAGTAACCCGTTGGCATTCTTATGTCCACCACCACCAAACCCATGTTCTATTGTGTACGCTGGTGCGGATAATTCTGTAGATTGTATTACGCCTGATACAACGCTTTCAGGTAATTTCCATATTTACGGTCAAGACACAACAAGCTACTTGGTTAATTCAATTGATACGTGTCCAACACCTCCAGTAGATGGAGCAACACCTACAAGTGTGGATATTGATGATAGATGGTCTAGCGTTTTAGACCTTGGATTCGAATTTTGTTTTTACGGTGGAGTTTATGATAAAGTAATTATTGGTTCTAATGGGGTTGTAAGTTTTGAAACCCAACATGCCGGAACCTATAACGAATGGGATTTATTTCCTTTTAGTGGTGGGGTATCAACTCTACCTAACTCTACAAATACAACTATTACCGAAGCCAATATTTTTGGAGTTGGTCATGATATCGATCCTTCCGTTTGTGGAAGTATAGATTATGTAGTTCTTGGTTCTGCACCTTATAGACAATTTGTAGTTAACTTTAATGATGTTTGTCACTTTAGCTGTAACAGTTTAAGAACTACAAGTCAAATAATACTTCATGAGTCTTCAAACAATATTGATGTTCATGTATTAAGCAAGCCAACGTGTTCTAACTGGAATGACGGTCTTGCAGTTATTGGTATTCAAAGTGTGAATGACCAATTTGCAACTACACCTGTTGGACGCAATACAGGCGTTTGGAGTGTAGCGCCAGGTAGTCCTGAATCTTATAGATTTTCGCCTGCTGGAGCACCAAACTATGCTTTAGAATGGACAGATGATCAAGGTAACGTTATTGGAACAGATGATACGGTAACCGTATCACCAACCCAAACAACAGATTATACCTTCTCTGTAACTTATGATTTATGTACAGGTGGTCAAGCTACTGTTTCAGATGTAGTAAATGTTGAGTATATAAATACATCTACTTTCGATGGTTCATTTACCATGACAGTTGTGGATTGTGTAAACATAACAACAGTAATTGATGGAGATACTGGCGGTGTATTTGCTTTTAGTCCAGATCCTGCTGATGGCGCCATTATTGACCCGGTAACTGGAGATATTACAAATGCCATTGCTGGCACAGAGTATAGCGTTCAGTATACGGTTGGTTCAGGTACTTGTCCTGCCATTGTAACACAAGATATAACCATACCTGCAGCTGGAAATCCTTCTTTTAGCTTGATTGCTACTTGTGACGGCGCTACGGCTGACCTAACTGGAGATGCTGGTGGCGTATTTACGCTAAACCCAGTGCCAACTGATGGAGCAACAATAGATGCTACAACTGGTGAAATATCTAATGGAATAGGTGGAACATCCTATACAGTGGAATATTCAATTGATGGTACCTGTCCAATAACGGAGACGCAAACGGTAATTGTTTTAGCTGGAAGCGATGCTTCATTTACTATTACTGCAGACTGTAATGGTGCTGTTGCAACTATTACAGGAGATATTGGTGGTGTATTTACTTTAAATCCTTTACCAACAGATGGTGCTACTATTAATCCGGCAACGGGTGAAATAATTAATTTCGTTCAAGGTTCAACTTATACGGTAGAATATACCACGGTAGGTCCTTGTCCTGAAACTACCTCTGAAACTATAACTATTCCAAGTCAATCAGATGCAACATTTACAATGACAACGTCTTGTACAGGTGCAACTGCAACTATAACTGGAGATATGGGAGGTGTATTTACATTTAACCCTGTTCCCTCAGATGGAGCGGTTATAGATGCTGCTACTGGAGAAATCACCAATGGTGTTCCAGGAGCTACATACACAGTTGAATATACTGTTGGACCTTCTAATTGTGTAGGTGTAACTACAGTATCAATTACGTTACCAACTGTTGGTGATGCCTCGTTTACGTTGACAGCCAATTGCGACGGTGCAGTAGCAACCATAGATGGTGATACTGGTGGTGTTTTCACATTGAACCCAATTCCTACAGATGGTGCAACAATTGATGCTACAACTGGAGAAATTACAAATGGTGTCGGTGGAACTATGTATACTGTTGTTTATACAACTTCAGGAGTTTGTGCCGAATCAGATACACAAACAGTAACAGTACTTTCAGGAGGAAATGCTTCATTTACTATGACAGCAAATTGTGATGGTGCTTTAGCAACTATTACAGGAGACACTGGTGGCGCGTTTAGTTTCAATCCGGTTCCTGCAGATGGTGCAACAATAGACCCTATTACAGGTGAAGTTATGAACGTTGTTTCAGGAACGGCCTACACAGTTGAATACACAACGGTTGGCGTTTGCTCTAACACAACTGCCCAAACAGTTAATATTCCAGCAGAAGAAGATGCTTCATTTGATGTAGCAACCATTTCATGCTACGGAACTACAGTTACTATAACTGGAGATACTGGTGGAACATTTACTTTTAATCCTGTACCAACAGATGGCGCTACAATTAATCCTACTTCAGGAGTCGTTGCTAATGCTGTACCAAATACAACGTATACTATAGAATATAATACTTCAGGACCTTGTTCAGAAATGTCAAGTAAAACGTTTACAACTGACGAATGTATTCTTAAAATTATTCCAGAAGTAATTACCCCTAATGATGATGGTTATAACGACTCATTTGATTTAGATGGTTATGATGTGTCGAGTTTCGAAGTATTTAACCGCCATGGTGTAAAAGTATTTAGTAAAACAAATGGTTATACAAATGAGTTTAAAGGTATTGCCGACAATGGTGATGAATTGCCTGTAGGAACTTATTTCTATGTTATGAAATATCAAGGAGGTAAAGTGAGAACGGCATGGGTATATATCAACAAGTAAACGAAAACAACCAAAATTTAATGATGAAAAAACTATATATAATTTTCGCATTCGTGTTGTCGGCATCCTTTGTGCAGGCACAACAAGATCCGCAGTACACGCAGTATATGTATAATATGAATGTGGTAAACCCGGCTTATGCGGGTTCTTATGAAGGTATTGCCATTGGCGCTCTATATAGAAGTCAATGGGTTGGTTTAGAAGGCGCTCCTAATACTGGAACGCTTTCTATCAGTGCCCCAGTAGGAAAACGTGTTGGATTAGGTTTGTCTTTTATTAATGATGAAGTTGGTCCTGTTAGAGAAAATAACGTTTATGCAGATTTCTCCTATACATTACCTTTAGGAAGTGAACATAAGTTAGCTTTTGGTGTAAAGGCTGGTGCCACATTCCATAAAGTTGGATTGGTAGATTTGGCTGCCATTGATAATAATGACCCGTTTCTTCAAGAAAATGTAGATGGCGCAACGCCAAATGTAGGTGCTGGTTTGTATCTATACAAGCCTGATACATATTATGTATCGGTTTCTATGCCAAACATTCTTAATTCGGTGCATTTAGATGCTACGAACGGAACTAAAGTAGGTTCTGATACACAGCATTTGTTTGCTGGTGCAGGTGTTGTTTTTAAACTGTCTGATGAATTTGCGCTAAAACCTCATGCTATGATGAAAATGGCCTTTGATGCGCCTATCAGTTTTGATGTAAACGCCAATTTATTCATGTACAACTTTGTTGAAGTTGGTGTAGGTTACCGTTTAGATGACTCGTTTACGGGTATGATTAATTTTATGGTTTCACCTAATTTAAGAATTGGATATGCATATGATGCTATTCAATCAGACTTAAGTTATGCTACCACATCATCGCACGAGATATTTATCAACTTCGATTTCAGTTTCATCAAAAAAGTATCACGTTCACCACGTTACTTCTAACCACTTAAGCTAAATATAATGAAAAACATTAAAATATTTATAGCACTTCTATTCATGAGTAGTTTAAGTGCGACTGCTCAAAATAAAGCCACAGAATCTGCCGATAAGAGTTTTGCGAAGTTCGAGTTTGTGGAAGCTATTAAAGAATATACTAAACTAGTAGAGAAAGGTGAATCAGATACCTACGTTTACACACAATTAGGTGAAGCTAATTATAACATCTTTAACACCGTGGAAGCGGAACGTTGGTATGCTAAAGCTTTAGAGAGTTCAGAAAATCCTGAAACAGTTTATAAGTACTCTCAAATGCTTAAAGCAAATGAAAAGTATAAAGAAGCCGATTTACAAATGGAACGTTTTGCTAAATTAAAGCCTCGTGATGATCGTGCTAAAGCTTTTAAAGCGAATCCTGATTATTTACCGGGAATTTTAGGAAGAGCAAAAGAGTATACAGTTCAGAATTTAGAAATTAATACCAAAAACTCTGATTTTGGAGGCTCCGTATATAATAGCCAACTTTATTTTACAACAGCAAGAAATAATACGAGACGTAATTATGGCTGGAATGATGAACCATTTTTAGATATTTATGTGTCTAACATTCTTACTGATGGAACATATCAAGAAGCTAACACAATTGGTGGCGATATTAATACGAAGTATCACGAAGGAACGGTATCATTCAGCCCAGATGGCAACACGATGTATTTTTCGCGTGAAAGTTTCTTTGAAAATGAATTTGAAAAAGATTCAGTTTCCAATACGAAGATCAGTTTATTACATATTTATAAAGCAACTAGAGATGGAGACAAATGGCGTAAGGTTGAATCACTTTCTTTAAATAATCCAAACTATAACGTAAACAGTCCTGCGGTAAGTGCTGATGGGAAAACACTATACTTCCAATCGGATATGCCAGGCGGATTAGGTTTATTTGATATTTACAAAGCTGCATTAAATGATGATGGTACGGTTGGAGATCCTGTTAATTTAGGTGACAAAATCAATACAGAAGGCAACGACAAATTCCCGTATGCAAGTTCTGATGGAACATTTTACTTCTCTTCTGATGGACATTTAGGACTTGGTGGATTAGATGTGTTCTATGTTTCAAAATCGGGCGAAGTTGTAAATGCAGGTGTTCCTGTTAACAGTAATGTAGACGATTTCGCATTCACTATGAATGAAGAAACTGGCGAAGGTTATGTGTCTTCTAACCGTTCAGGCGGAAAAGGTGGTGATGATATTTATGCGGTTAAACGTTTAAAAGCATGTAACGTAAACCTTATTACTACGGTAGTAGATAACAGCACAGACAAACCTCTAGCGGGTGTAATGGTTAAAATAACAAATGCTTCAGGACGTGTTGTTTCAACACAAACATCTGATGCTAATGGCAAATTAGAATACACTGTTTCTTGTGATGAAGCTTTAGAGATTTCAGGTGTTCTGGAAGGCTACGAAAGCAACGCAATTAGCTTTGCAGGAAGTAAGGAAAAAGAAGTTTCATTACAACTTAATTTAGATCCTATAGATATCATTATTGTTCTAGATAGAGTGGTATTGAATCCAATATTATTCGATTTTGATAAGTCGAATATTACACAACAAGGCGCTTTTGAATTAGATAAGTTAGTTTCTGTTATGAAGAAATATCCAAACATGGTTATTTTAGCGGAGTCTCATACGGATAACAGAGGTGCAGCAGGATACAACGAGAAATTATCAGATAGACGTGCAAAATCTACTGTACAATATGTAATTTCTAAAGGTATTGATGCAGCTAGAATTTCTGGAATTGGAAAAGGCGAAAATGATCCTAAAGTAGATTGTAAATCTAATTGCACAGAGGAAGAACACCAACTTAATAGACGATCAGAGTTTATTATTGTAAGTGGAAACCCTGCTGGAAATAATTAAATACAATCTTTAATTGATTTAAAAAAAGCCTTGCTAAAGAATAGCAAGGCTTTTTTGTGTTTAAATTGGTTGTGTAATTCTATAAAAAAAGATGATGTAAACGATGAGGTCTATTTATAGAAAGTGAAAATTTTAGCAGTTTCCATCTAGAAAAATATATTGGATTATGACTGAATTAATACGCTTATTTTTTATTAGAGTAACAGTAAAACAAGACACTTTCAGATTGTTTTTTAGCTGTAGTATTTCGAATGGATGCGCAACAATTCAATACTTATAGGATATAAAAAAAGCCTTACTAAATGAATAGCAAGGCTTTTTTATTATTTAATTTGTTTACCATCTTTATCGAAAAAGTGGTACTCTAAGTATGTGTAAGCATCTCTTGGTAAAATTTTGACCCATTTTTTATGTTCAAAAAACCATTTTGAACGTATTGATGGAATACCTTGTGTTAAAAAGGCTGCTATAAAAGGATGTGTGTTTAATGTCACCTTTGTATAGTCTTTTTTAAGTAATTGTTCAAGATCGTGAGTAATTTTGCGCACAATTCCTATTGGTGCTTCAACCTCAACGCCATTTAAGTCATCGGGGTTTTCCTCGCGCGTTTTAATGTTCATTTCTGGACGTACGCGTTGTCTTGTAATCTGTACTAAACCAAATTTACTTGGTGGTAGTATTTTGTGTTTCGCTCTATCATCCTTCATTTCATCACGAAGATGATTATAAAGCGTTTTTCTGTTTTCTGCATTCGTCATATCAATAAAGTCAATAACTATAATTCCGCCCATATCACGCAAACGAAGTTGTCTGGCAATTTCTGTTGCGGATATCATATTAACCTCCAAGGCTGTGTCCTCTTGATTTTTGGCTTTATTGGAACGATTACCACTGTTTACATCTATTACATGTAATGCTTCAGTGTGTTCTATCACCAAATAAGCGCCTTTTGCCATAGAAACAGTTTTTCCAAAAGAGGTTTTAATCTGTCTTTCTACACCAAATTTCTCAAAAATGGGAACATTGGATTGATATAATTTCACAATGGATTCTTTTTTAGGTGCAATTTCATGCACGTAATCTTTAATTTGAATGTAAAGCTCTTCATCATCGACATGGATATTTGTAAACGTATCGTTAAAAATATCACGTAATATGGATGAGGCTTTAGTCAATTCTCCTAGTACTTTACTAGGATGGTGTGCTTTGTCTAGTTTTTTACACATTGCGGTCCAGCGACCAAGCAAGTTTTGTAAATCTTTATCTAGTTCTGCTACTTTTTTGCCTTCTGCTACCGTACGTACAATAACACCAAAACCTTGAGGCGTAATGCTCTTAACAAGGCGTTTTAAGCGGTCTTTTTCTTCTTTGTCCTCTATCTTTTGAGATATAGAAATACGATCGGAAAAAGGCACTAAAACTATATATCTACCTGCAATAGACAACTCGGAACTAATCCGGGGTCCTTTGGTAGAAATTGGCTCTTTTACTATTTGTACTAAAGTAGATTGATTTGATTTTATAACGTCACTAATTTTGCCGTTTTTATCAATATCTTTTTCAAATGGGAAATTCTTTAAAGAATAGTCTTTTAATTTACCTGTGCTTACACTTTTTGTGAATTTTAAAAGGGAAGGGAGTTTGGGTCCTAAATCATGATAATGTAAAAAGGCATCTTTTTCGTAGCCTAAATTTACAAATGCAGCATTTAAACCCGGAACAGCTTTTCGTATTTTGGCAATAAACACATCACCAACGGAAAAGTTATTACCGCCTTCATCTTTCTGTAATTCAACTAGTCTTCCATCTTTTAATAAGGCAAAATCAACAGTGTCTGAACCAGATCGAATAATCAATTCTTTATCCATTTTGTTAATTTTTATCTACCATACAAAGGTATGACAGATGGATTAATACTATTTTTTTCTACTACTTTAAAAAATAGTAGAAAGAATACCCAAACTATAAATGGCTTTAAAGCCAATTATAGTTTAAATATCTCACAGGATTTTTGTTAAATCCGAAGAGTCTCCTAAAATACAAATAGATGTATTTCGTGAAACTCAATTTCAAAGAACTCGTTGTTGTAAAAACCAAAAAAGTAGTTAAATAACTACTTTTTTTAGCTTACTTCTTCTTTTTGTGACGGTTAGCGCGTCTTCTCTTTTTACGCTTATGCGTTGCTACCTTGTGTCTTTTTCTCTTTTTACCACTTGGCATAAGTTACTTGTTTTAAGTTAATAATTTAATGTTTTACTTGATCTCAACATTTGTTTTAACACCCTCTACAAATACTTTTGCAGGTTTAAATGCAGGAATATTATGAGCAGGTATCTTAATTGTTGTATTTTTAGAAATATTTCTACCAGTTTTTTCGGCTCTTGTTTTAATTATAAAGCTTCCAAAACCTCTTAAATAAACATTATCTCCACTCTCTAATGAAGTTTTCACTTCCTCCATAAATGTTTCAACAGTTGCCTGTACATCGCCTTTTTCAATTCCTAATTTTTCAGAAATTTTTGCTACTAAATCAGCTTTTGTCATGTTAATTATTTTAATGTATTGCTATTAATCTATTAAGGGATGCAAATATAGGAATTTAAAATTCAATATTTCAAACCTAATTCATTAAAATTTAAAGATATAAACCTTTACTTTTGCCATAAGTCTATATTCCAAATGCAATTTACGAAAACTTTAACAAATTGGTATTCAGTTAATAAGCGCGATTTGCCATGGCGAAATACCAACAACCCTTACTACATATGGTTGTCTGAAATAATTTTACAACAAACCCAAGTCAAGCAAGGTTTACCATATTATGAAGCATTTATTGCTCAATATCCTACTGTTTATGAGCTTGCAAATGCCAATGAAGAGGCAGTTTTAAAACTTTGGCAAGGTTTAGGTTATTACTCCCGAGCCAGAAATTTACATGCTACAGCAAAACATATAGCTTTTAATTTAGAGGGCGTTTTCCCCGATAATTATAAAGATTTACTGCTTCTAAAAGGTGTTGGAGATTATACAGCAAGCGCTATTGCTTCTTTCTGTTATAATGAAGTTGCCGCGGTTGTAGATGGTAATGTTTACCGCGTTTTATCTCGATTTTATGGTATTCACACCCCTATAAATAGCACGGAAGGTAAAAAAGTGTTTAAAGCTTTGGCTGATGATTTAATTGACACTAAAAATCCAGCAGATTACAACCAGGCTATTATGGAGTTTGGTGCTGTACAATGTAAGCCTAGTAGTCCGGATTGTTCCGTTTGCCCTTTAATAGAAAACTGTATGGCTTATAGAAACAATGAAATAGGCATTTTACCAATTAAAATAAAGAATAACAAACCTAAAAATAAGTATTTTAATTACCTGGTTTATGTATCGGATACTGATGAAACCATACTGGAACAAAGACGAGGTAAAGGTATTTGGCAAAACCTGTATCAATTTCCATTGCTAGAATCCAAGAAAAGCATAGAGGAATCCGAATTTATGGAACTGTTTAACCCCGACGAAACGGTAGCGGAAATTAGCTTGTTTAATGAGGTTGATATTATTCATAAATTATCACATCAGCACCTTCATACCAAATTTTGGATAATAAAAACAACTAGTTTACCAGAATCGAGTATGCTCATTTCAGAAATTGAAAATTATGCGGTTCCTATTCTCATCAAAAATTTCATGGATGCTTTTAATTTTCAAAATGAAATTTAGTGAGTTCACATTTTTTTACTAAATTTAAGTTTATGAATAGCAAAAGCGTAATTTTGCCAAACAAATATTGAAACATGTCAGGAACGTTGAATAAAGTAATGCTAATTGGGCATTTAGGAGATGAAATAAAGATGCACTACTTTGAAGGTGGCGGCTGTATTGGTCGTTTCCCATTGGCTACAAACGAAACATATACGAGTAAACAAACCAACGAACGTGTTACCAATACAGAGTGGCACAATATTGTAGTAAGAAATAAAGCTGCTGAAGTGTGTGAAAAATACTTAAGTAAAGGCGATAAAGTTTATATAGAAGGTCGGATAAAAACGCGGAAATGGCAGGATGAAACGGGCAATGATCGGTATACAACTGAAATTCAGTGTACAGATTTTACTTTTTTAACTACAAAAAATGAAAGTGGATCTGCACAAACAAATCAGCCGCAACAACAACAAGAACAAAAATCAGCACAAAGCGTACAACCACGTCAAGAGCCTATTACTCCAAAACCGGAAGTAGATATGCCACACGATGATTTACCTTTTTAACTATACTAAAACCAACTACCATTGGACCTAGAACCTCCCAGTTTTTTATCATTAATTATCTCCGTTGATTATTCCATATTTTTAGGAATTGCACTTTTATTTATTTTATTATTTTGCTCGGCATTAGTTTCAGGAGCGGAAGTTGCTTTGTTTTCATTGACCAGAACGGACATTGAAGACCAAACGCAAACTAATGTTACAGCCATCAATATTATCTCTAAATTGCTAGAGCGACCAAAAAAATTATTGGCTACAATTCTAGTGGCTAACAACTTTATAAATATTGGAATCGTAATTCTATTTGCTTATTTAGGTCAATTTATCTTTAAAAGTATCCAAATTCCCGTCCTTAAATTTTTGGTTGAAGTTGTCGTAGTAACCTTCTTGATTTTACTGTTTGGTGAAATTTTACCTAAAATTTATGCTAGTCGAAATCGCATGAAGTTCTCCATTTTCATGGCTTATCCAATTCGTGTTTTAGATGTGCTTTTTTCACCTTTAAGTTTGCCTATGCGCAGTATCACCTTGGCAATTCACAGTAAATTGGGAAAGCAAAAATCTAATTTAAGTGTGGATCAATTATCGCAAGCGCTGGAATTAACAAGTGAAGCCGATACGACAAAAGAAGAACAGAAAATTTTAAAAGGTATTGTTTCCTTTGGAAATACGGACACCAAACAGGTTATGCGACCTCGAATTGATATTTTCGCATTAAATATTAATTTGAAATATACAGATATCATTTCTGAAATTGTAAATAATGGCTATTCACGAATTCCAGTTTACGAAGAAAGTGTTGATAAGATAAAAGGTATTCTCTACGTTAAGGATTTACTACCTTATATTGATAGAAAACAATTTGATTGGACCACCTTACTTCGCGACCCCTTTTTTGTTCCAGAGAATAAAAAGTTAGATGATTTAATGGTGGAATTTCAAGAAAAGAAAGTTCATTTGGCCGTTGTGGTTGATGAATATGGTGGAACGTCTGGTTTAATTTCTTTAGAAGATATTATTGAAGAAATTGTAGGTGATATCAGTGATGAGTTTGATGATGAAGATTTAGTATATTCAAAACTGGACAATAATAATTATGTTTTTATAGGTAAAACAGCTTTAAAAGATTTTTATAAGATTATAAAACTTGAGGACGATAGTGCTTTTGAAACTGAAAAGGGCGAAGCTGAAACTTTAGCAGGTTTTATTTTAGAATTCTCCAAAAGTTTTCCAAAACAGGGGGCAAAAATTAACTTTAAAAATTACGTTTTTATTATTGAGGCTTTAGATAAAAAACGAATTACACGCGTTAAGGTGACAATACCATAAATTGCTATTTTTAAATACAGTAATCATGAAATTTAAATCCATATTAATAATAGTTTTGGCTATAACTTTAACTGCTTGTGGAAACGATACCTTGCCAAAACCATCTGCACATTTACGTCTAGAGTATCCAAAAGCAGAATACAAAACACTAGAAGCTGGTTTTCCATTTACCTTTGAGAAAAACGAATTGGCCACTCAAATTAAAGCACGTGCTATTTCTAATGATTCGGGAAGTTATGGTATTGACCTTATGTATCCAGCCCTGAAAGGCACCATCTATTTAACCTATAAGCCTATAAAGAATAACAAAGAGCGCCTAACAACATTACTTAAAGACGCACAAGGTTTCACGCAAGAACACACTGTAAAAGCAGATGAAATTGTAGAACAAGTATATGCCAATAAAGATAGAAACGTATATGGTATGTTTTATGAAATAGGCGGGAATGCGGCGTCGCAGTCACAGTTTTATGTAACAGACAGTATCCATCATTTTATAACAGGCTCGCTATACTTTTATGCGAAACCTAATTTTGATTCTATTTTGCCTGCAGCCAAATATCTGCAAAAAGATATTCAACAAATTATGGAAACCATAAACTGGAAATAAAAAAAGCCACTCATTTAAGTGGCTTTTTTTGTATTATAATTTTAGTAATTATTCTTTTACTTTGTCTGCACAACACGCCATTTTACAATCTTTGGCACATGCTGTTTTTTCTACGTCCGTTTTATCTGCACAACAGGCCATTTTGCAGTCTTTATCACAAACTTTCTTATCCATAGTATCAGTTGTTGCGGCATTAGCATCAAAACTATCTACTATTTTCATGTCTTTTACAGAATAGGTATCACCTGCTTTTTTTACTACTTCTTCAAGAGTCGTTTCATTTACTTTAGCGTCATCATATTCTACCATTGCTAAACGTGTGTCAAAATCAACTTTCGCCGATTTTACACCATCCATTTTAGCCATTTTCTTTTCAATCATTTTAGCACATCCCATGGCGCAAGTCATCCCTTCAATAGTAAATTCTGCTTTGGCATAAGTAGCATTTGGGTCTATTTCTGCTACGGCAACATCTTCTGTTGCTGCTGTATCAACAGTAACAACTTCTGGTGTTGTTTCATTTTTACAACTTGCAAACACTAAAGTTAGCATCACCAATGTTATTATATTTTTTAAAGTCTTCATTTTAATTGTGAATTAAGTTCAGTACAAAATTACTAAATATTGCCGTTTATTACATTTAAAATTCCAATTTTGTGCTTTGAACTGTTTTTGTATGAAGGAATTAAATAGCAAGTGGGTATATTTAATCGTGCTTTCCATGATTTGGGGTACCTCGTTTATTTTAATTAAAAAGTCGCTTTTAGGTTTAACGCCTTATCAATTAGGTGCTTTAAGGACTGTTATAACTGGGATTTTCTTACTTGCTGTAGGTTTTAATAAGCTCAAAACCATAGATAAACGCCAATGGAAATGGATTGGACTTTCGGGCTTAATGGGTTCCTTTTTTCCTGCTTTTTTATTTGCTATTGCCGAAACAGAAATTGATAGTGCCGTAGCGTCTATATTAAATTCACTAGTTCCCTTAAATACCATTTTATTAGGATTTGCCGTTTTTAAAATAGCATCAACTAAGCGTCAAGTGTTAGGCGTTATTGTCGGATTTATTGGAACGGCCATGCTTATTTTAAAAGGTGCCGAGTTAAATCCAGAACAAAACTACTTATATGCAGGATTCATAATTCTTTCAACGGTTATGTATGCGGTGAATGTGAATATTATAAAGCGCTATTTGCAAGATGTTAAACCTTTAGCTATAGCTGCCGGAAATTATTCTATCATTAGTATTCCTGCGTTAATTGTTCTGTTTTTTGCAGATTTCTTTAGAGAAGAAACCTTTCAGCATCCAAACTTTAAAATGTCCATGTTATATGTGACAATTTTAGCCTTTTTTGGTACGGCCTTAGCAAAAGTATTATTTGCAAAATTAGTACAAATGGCAACACCGGTTTTTGCATCATCAGTAACGTATCTAATGCCTATTATCGCTTTGTTTTGGGGTGTTTTAGATGGAGAAGGTTTTAGTTTGATGCAAGGTTTGGGTTCCTTGATTATTTTGGTGGGCGTATTTTTATCGCATAAGCGGAAAAAATAAAAGCCTGAAGTTTCCTTCAGGCTTTTAAGTTGTAAACTCATTTTTATTTATTCGAAATCGGCATCTGAAACACCTTCGTTCACTTTAATTTCTTTTACAATAAAGTCAATTTTTCTTGGACCCATTGTTTGAGATATTTTGAATGGAAATTTAATTCCAGAAACGTCTTTATAATCACCATAGAAGGTAGATGACTGACCGGCTTCTGAAGCTTTAACTTCTTTAATTTTTAAGCCTGTTTCAACACTGTAGTAAACAGATGTCTCTTCATCAACTTTAATTTTATAAGCGTTTTCATCTTCTACTTTTTCAATTTTCTCCAAAGTAACGCCACCATTTAGGTAGTTAACTTCTGGAAATGGAGACGATTCAAATTGCGCTTCTTTAACTTCAGCATCTGTCATATCTTTACGTTGACCTTGAGCCATGGAATAACCAGCGCTACCATCTAAAACCTGCTTCTGAGTTTGACCCATGACATTAATTTGTTGTAAAGACTGGTTTTTAGTAGTTTTCTTCATTTCTAGATTAATCACAACGCCAGGTTGTAGCTCTGCTTCAGCAGTAATAAAAACAGAATTTACTTTAGCTAAAGTTGCAGAACCACCAACAGCGTTAATATAGGCATTAAGCACTTTGCTTGCGTCCATATCAGCTGGCATTTCAATATCATACTCTGGCTTTTCAGATAAGTCAGCAAATTTGTCGTAGTAGCGTATAGGTAAGCCTACTTTTTGTAGGTTATCTAAAACTTCAACACCGTTTCCAACAACAATAACACGAGCATTTTCTGGACGCATGTATTTTTTAGCTGCTGCATTAACTTCATCAATTGTTACATCATTTATCTTTTGAAGATACGTTGCGTAAAAATCTTTAGGAAGGTTATTCAATTTAATGTTTAAAGCATAATTAGCAATTGTTTGAGGACGCTCAAGCGCCATTACAAAGTTACCTGTGTATTTAGCTTTAACATTTCTTAAAACCTCTGCGTCTACAGGTTCGTTGTTAATACGCTTCATTTCTTTTAACGTTTCAACAACAGCACTATCAGTAACTGCGTTTCTTACTTTAGCAGTTGTGCTGAATCGAGACATACCATAACGGTTGGCTCCAACACTAGAATACGACCCGTAAGTGTATCCATTCTTTTCACGAAGGTTTAAAAATAAATAACCTTCACCACCACCACCAAGGATTTCGTTAGCTATTAAAGCTGAAAAATAATCTGGATCGTTCATTTTTAACGATACGTTATTTGTTACCGAAATATTGGATTGTGTAGCACCTGGAACATCAATAAAGTTTATTTGAGGTACAGGTAGGCTTTCAGCTGTTTTTGGAATAGTAGTTGAAACGCTAGCGCCAGTTTCCCATTTCTTGAAATATTTTTTTACTTGTTTTTCAACCGTTTTAAAATCAACATCACCAATAACCACTAAATATGCGTTATTAGGATTCATGTATTGTTGGTAGTAAGCTTTTATATTGTCAAACGTGATGTTCTTGATCGTTTCTTCCGTAGTAAACTCACCGTAAGGATGTGTTTTTCCATAAGACAACGCACTTCCAACACGGCCAGCAATGGCATCTGGGTTTTTATCGTTGTTTTTTAAACTTTCAATTAATTTGTTTTTTTCAGATTCAAATTCTTCAACTGTCAACAAAGGATTTATAACGGCATCAGCCATTAACTCTAAAATACGTTCTGAGTATTGAGATAATGCACTAGCATAGCCACTTCCAAAACCTAAATTAAGGCTTGCACCTAAAAAGTCGATTTCTTCATTAAAAGCATCTTTAGAAATAGTTTCAGTTCCATTTCCTAACATAGCACCTAAAACACTTGTTACACCAGCAATGTTCCCTTCATAAATTGGTGGATTGTCAATGCGTAAAGAATAGGAAACGCGCGGTAATTTATGGTTTTCAACAACCAATACTTTTAGGCCATTTTTTAATGTGAATTCACCAGGCTCTTCCAAAGTAATTTTTGGAGCTGGTCCAGCTTTAGGTTGTTTTGATCGGTCTATTTGTGCCGAAACGCTAAGGGCTATAAAAAATAGGACAACAAAAGCAGATAGTTTCGTTTTTATATTAAATGTATTCATCTTATTGATCGTCTTTTTTTGGTAAATATTCAATTTCTACACGTTGATTGCTGTTCAAGAACTTTTTCGCAACGTTTTGTATGTCTTCTCTAGTAATAGAACGGTAAATATCTATTTCATTATTAATCAGGTTTACATCGCCATATAATAAATAATAGGTAGCTAATGAATCAGCAATTCCTGAAATGCTTGAGTTGGCATTTACAAATTGATTTTCAAATTGGTTTTGAAGTTTTTGGTAATCACGTTCTGAAATTAATTCAGTTTGCATTTTTACAATTTCTTCATCCATTTCAGATAAAAGTGTTGCAAGTGTTGCTTGGTCACCTAAAGGTAAAGCGAATAAGGCGAAAATATTATAATCAACTTGCGGAATATTTACAGCTTGTACACTAAGTGCTTGCTTTTGTTCATCAACTAGTTTTTTGTAGAGTACAGAACTTTTCCCACCACTTAAATAAGTAGAGATCATATCCAATATACGCGCATCTTTAGTTGCCATTCCAGGAGTTCTGTATGCTGCAATAATAGCAGGCGTTTGGATGTTTTTATCGTAAGTAGTTGCTTTGATAGTTTCAGTAATTGGCGTTTCTGTAGGGAAGTTACGAACTACGGCTGGTCCTTTTTTAACGGCTCCGAAATACGCTTTTACTAACGCTTTAGTTTTGGCTATATCAATATCGCCTGCAACAACTAAGACAGCATTGTTAGGAACATAATAGGTTTTGAAAAAAGCCATAAATTCTTCTAATGTTGCCGCATCTAAATGTGCCATTTCACCAATATTAGAATCTTTGTATGGGTGAACAGAAAATAAATTTTCACCTATTGTGTTTAATAACTGACCATAAGGTCTGTTATCAAAACTTTGACGTCTTTCTTCTTTTACCACTTCATTTTGAGTATCTACACCAACCTGGTCAATAACGGGATGCAACATACGTTCAGATTCTAGCCAAAGGCCTAATTCCATTTTATTAGAAGGGAATATTTCATAATAATACGTTTTGTCTTGTGATGTGTAGGCGTTGAAAGTCCCACCATTAGCTGGAATAATTTTCATAAATTCACCACGACCAATGTTTTCTGAACCTTCAAATAATAAGTGTTCAAAAAAGTGTGCAAATCCTGTACGGCTTCTGTCACCATCTTTACCACCTACATCATACATAACCGAAGTAGAAACTACCGGCGCTGTATTATCTTGATGAAGAATAACGTGTAATCCGTTATCTAAATCAAATTCTTCAAATTTCACTTCCTGTGCTGTACTAGTAAAAATGCTTAGTAAACCTGCAGAGAAAATTAGTAATCCTTTTTTCATATGAGTTTATTTATTGTTAATTGACATTTAATATGTCTGATAGCGCGTTAAAACGCAACTATTTTTCAAAAATAAGAAATACTTATCGCTTTTCTTTATAATGTTAAAAAAACATAAACAAATTATTTTATGCCATAAATTTTCACGAAATTTAAGAACCACAAAAAAAAGAAATATGAAAAATATTATATTACCTGTTAGATTCGGACTTGTAACAGCTTCCGTCTTAATTGCTTATTTTTTGGTCTTGGGCTTACTAGGTAAAAACACGAATCCGGTTTTTAGTTTTCTAAATGCATTTATAACAGCTTTTGGTATTTTCGAAACGGTGCGGTTTTATAAATTAGAACAAGGTGAAAATTTCACTTATATGGGAGGCGTTGTCGCAGGAATTATTACGGGAGTTATGGCAACCGTTATTTTTACAATTTTCTTTTTAATTTACATAACGGAATTAAATAGTGATTTTCTTTCACAAGTTTTAGAGGTTATTAACGTAGGAACGCCCGTTAGCGTTGGAATACTAACTTTTGTTGTTGGGGTTATGGGAATTGCAACCACACTTATTTCTGTCTTTACAGTTATGCAGTACTTTAAAACAAGTTGGAATGTTTCTTAATTTTTATAAAACGTTTGTAGTTTAATTATTTAGCAGTATATTTGCATCCGCTTTCCGTGAGGTCAGTAGATATAATAAACTAATTTAATAAAAACGTTACGCTATGTACGCAATTGTAGAGATAGCAGGGCATCAATTCAAAGTTGAAAAAGACCAAAAAGTTTTTGTTAACCGTTTAGCAACAGAAGAGGGTAAGGAAGTTTCTTTCGATAACGTTCTTTTAATTGCAGATGGTGACAATATAACTTTAGGCGCCCCAGCTATAAACGGAGCTCTAGTAGGAGCAAAAGTTTTAAAGCACCTTAAAGGTGATAAAGTTATTGTTTTCAAAAAGAAAAGACGTAAAGGTTACCGTGTAAAAAACGGACACAGACAATCTTTAACTGAAATCGTAATTGAAAGCATTGTAGCTTCAGGTGGAAAGCCAGTGGCTAAAGCTGAAAAAGCAACTCCAGCTAAAAAAGAAGAACCTAAAGCGGAAGCTAAAAAGGCTGCTCCTAAAAAATCAACTGCAAAAGCAGACGATTTAAAGAAAATTGAAGGTGCTGGACCAAAAGCTGCTGAAGCTTTGGTAAATGCAGGATTTGAAACTTTTGCTAAAATAGCTAAAGCGACTCCTGAAGCATTAAGCACTGTGTTATCAGATGCAAGTTCAAGATTAGCTCACATTGTGACTGACACTTGGCCAAAACAAGCAGCTTTAGCTGCTGATGGTAAGTGGGATGAACTTAAAGAATTACAAGATAAATTAGACGGCGGAATCGAAAAATAATTTCGTTTTTATTAATAAATAAAACCTTAAGACAATGGCTCATAAAAAAGGAGTTGGTAGTTCTAAAAACGGTAGAGAATCAGAATCAAAACGCCTAGGTGTTAAGATTTTTGGTGGACAAGCTGCTATTGCTGGAAATATCATCGTAAGACAAAGAGGCAATACACATCACCCAGGTGAAAATGTGTATGGCGGAAAAGATCACACGTTACATGCTCAAGTAGACGGACTTGTGAAATTTACAAAGAAAAAAGATAACAAATCTTATGTTTCTATTGAACCTTTCGAGGCTTAAGAAACAGATTCTTTAATATATTAAAACCCTTTCTGGCAACAGAGAGGGTTTTTTATTTAGCCATAATCTCCTTTATAATCTTCACATGATGATTGGTGTGTAATTCTAAAAAACGATAAATTCGTGGTTTGTTAATATCTCCAAACATAGGGTGCTTAAAAAAAGCGTTTTTATCTAATTTTGGAATTGATTTAATATATATTCTTGCTTGTTGCAGTTGCTTTAAAAGATCTGCTTTTGAAATAATTTCTGGCGATTTAACATTTTTAGGTGCTTGCGCTTTTCCTCTTGGAAAAAACCCTAATGTGAAAAATAACTTTCCTAAAAAACTAAAATTATTTTTATATAATATAGGATTTGAAGCTTGAAGCGTTTGAATAACACCATTAATCACTTTGAAACTATGATCTATATGCCAAGCAACATTAGCTTTGGAAACTTTTAAATTTGAAATATCACGGTTTGCAATATTCTTTTCTAAAGCATTAATTAAACTATCTAATTTTTTTGAACTCATAAATCACGTTTTAAATAATCCAAGTTACGCTTTTTAGAATTATTTTGGATGTGTATTGTTAAGTCCTATTGATGCTTAAAAAATCTGTGAGGTATGGATCAAATTTGTGTATTCAGAGATTTGCTCGCGATAGGGATTACTCATGCATTTCTACTTTAATAAATAAGAAATCGTGAATGCTGTACATTTGTAACGGCATATTTTTTGAGGCATGATAAAAAGATATAGTGGAAGGCGTTGTGCTACCTAGATTTTGCGAAGTGGTAAATGCCCAAAAAAAATCCCAAACATTGCTGCTTGGGATTTTTAATATGAGATTCCTGCCTTCGCAGGAATTTGTTAGTATCTATAGTATTCTGGCTTATAAGGACCTTCAACTGCTACACCAATATATTTGGCTTGATCGTCTTTCAGTTCCGTAAGCTCAACACCAATTTTTTCAAGGTGTAATTTTGCTACTTTTTCATCTAAATGTTTAGGTAACATGTACACATCGTTTCCGTAAGCTTCTTTGTTTTTCCACAGTTCAATTTGTGCTAAAGTCTGATTCGTAAACGAGTTGCTCATTACAAAACTTGGGTGACCTGTTGCACAACCTAAATTTACTAAACGGCCTTGCGCTAAAAGAATAACGTCTTTTCCGTTAATAGTATATTTATCTACTTGTGGTTTGATAACGTCTTTGGTATTACCATGGTTTTTATTTAACCAAGCCATATCAATTTCGTTATCAAAATGTCCAATGTTACAAACGATTGTTTTGTCTTTCATAGCTTCAAAATGTTCGCTACGAACGATATCTTTATTTCCTGTTGTTGTAATAACAATATCAGCATTCGCAACAACCGTTTCTAGTTTTTTAACTTCAAAACCATCCATTGCCGCTTGAAGCGCGCAAATAGGATCTATTTCTGTTACGGTTACAATACTTCCGGCACCTTTAAAAGAAGCAGCAGTACCTTTACCAACATCACCATAGCCACAAACTACTACGCGTTTTCCGGCTAACATAATATCGGTAGCACGACGAACGGCATCTACAGCACTTTCTTTACAACCGTATTTATTATCGAATTTCGATTTAGTAACCGAATCATTCACATTAATGGCAGGCATTGGTAAGGTTCCAGCCTTTACGCGCTCGTATAAACGGTGAACACCCGTAGTGGTTTCTTCAGAAAGACCATTAATTCCAGCAGCTAACTCTGGATATCTATCTAAAACCATATTGGTTAAATCGCCACCATCATCTAAAATCATGTTTAATGGTTTGCGGTCTTCACCAAAAAATAAAGTTTGTTCAATACACCAATCAAACTCTTCTTCGGTCATATCTTTCCAGGCATATACAGCGGTTCCAGCTTCTGCAATAGCTGCAGCAGCCTGATCTTGTGTGGAGAAAATATTACAAGAACTCCAAGTAACTTCTGCACCTAAAGCTTGTAATGTTTCAATTAAAACAGCCGTTTGGATTGTCATATGTAAACATCCTGCAATACGTGCACCTTTTAATGGTTGTTCGTTTTTATACTCTTCACGAAGACTCATTAGTCCTGGCATTTCTGCTTCGGCTAAATTCATCTCTTTTCTTCCCCAAGCCGCAAGCGACATATCTTTTACCTTATTCGGTATATAAGTATCAGTTTTTGTAGTCATAATAATTCTTTTTCTTAATTTTTTTAAAGTCTAAACAACTTTGGCAATAGGACTTAAAATAGTTAAATTCGCTTGTCAGAATTGTTAAATCGCCTTCGGCTTTGCAAAGATAACTAATAACTTTTAGAAAATTAAATGCCACTTTATAAAACCCTTTACCCCAACTCACAAACTACTGTTAAAATATGGAAGATCGAGGAGTCGTATGACGATCTGATACAGCCAATTACCTTAAAACCTGAAAGTTTAAGCCGTGTTTTAAGTATGAAAAGTGAGTTGCATCAACGTGGGTTTTTAAGTGTACGACACTTATTAGCCGAGTTTGGCTATACAGATATTGACCTGTTTTATGATGAAAACGGGAAGCCTCATTTAATGGACGGAAAGCATATTTCTATAACCCATTCGTTTACATTTTCTGGCGTTGTTGTTAGTGATAGGGAAGTGGGAATTGACATTGAAAAACAGCGTGATAAAATTGGCGTAATAGCTCATAAATTCATGGATTATGAAAGTCAATATTTACAAGCAGACGCTCCAGACTATATCCGAAAACTAACTGTTATTTGGTGTATTAAAGAATCGCTTTACAAATTGTTTGCCACGCCAGGATTGAGTTTTTTACAACATACTTTGGTTATTCCATTTGCCATATCCGATACCGAAACGCGTGCATGGATAGATTATCAAGATAAAAAACATAGTTTTGAAACTACATTTACGGAGTTTGAAGGTTTTACCTGTGCATTTGCTTTGCCAACTTTCTAATGAAAAACGTTTATCAAAACATATTAGATGCAGTTTCCAAAAGTGAAGAACTATTGGCGGTTTTAATCGATCCTGATAAAATGCACTTAAATAAAGTGCCAAATTTTATAGAGAAAATTAACGCATCTATTGCCACACATATTTTTGTAGGTGGTAGTGATGTCGAAGAAAAAACTACCGATAGTTTGGTAAAGGAAATTAAAAAACATAGCCAATTACCTATTGTTTTATTTCCTGGTAATGTAAGCCAAATTACAAATCATGCCGACGCCATTTTATTTTTATCTTTAATTTCGGGTAGAAATCCAGATTATTTAATTGGGAAGCATGTGCAAGCGGTTTCAAAATTGAAGGATTCTAATTTAGAAGTAATATCTACAGGTTATTTACTAATTGAAAATGGAAAACAAACAGCCGTACAACGCGTAACGGAAACCAAACCTATGCAAACTAAAAACATACAAGTAATTGTAGATACGGCGAAAGCTGGCGAATTACTCGGTATGAAATTGATCTATTTAGAAGCGGGTAGTGGGGCTTTATACCCTGTTTCTGAAGAAATAATAAGCAATGTAAAAGCGGCTATTAAATTACCATTAATTGTTGGAGGCGGTATTAAAAGTATAAAGCAAATGGCGCAAGCCTATGAAGCAGGAGCGGATATGGTGGTTATAGGAACGGCATTTGAAGAGGATGAAGCGTTTTTTGAAGAACTTCAAAATTGATGGTGTCACCTCGAGCTAGTTAAGAGGTCTTACTGTCGAAATAAATATAATAATTAAATAGATTACCGCTTACGCGGCAAAAACATATGAAAATATCAGTAGAATTAACGTTAACGCCATTGCATGATGACTATGAACCAGCCATCATTCACTTTATAAAAAAATTGCGCGCCTCCAATTTAACGGTGCTTGAAAATCCATTAAGCACGCAGGTTTATGGCGATTATGATGCCGTTATGAATTTGTTAACCATAGAAATAAAAGAAGCTTTTGAGCTTATTGAACGCGGATTGCTACATATGAAAATAGTAAAATCAGATAGACAGGATTATGAACCCCATTTTTGATTTTTTTATAGATGCGTATCGTCATACACCAACACATTTAATAGTTTTAGAGGCTATCACATTTGTGTTTGGAATTGCTAGTGTCTATTATTCTAAAAAGCTGAATATTTTAGTCTATCCAACTGGGCTAATTGCCACGATTTTAACAACGTATATTTTATATGTAGCGGGTTATTTGGGAGATATGATGATGAACTTCTATTATTCAATTATGAGTATTTATGGCTGGTGGAATTGGGCCAGAAGAAAAAATGACGAACTGGTAGTTAAAGTGACGAGAACCAATTTTAAAGAGAAAATTATTGGATTCGCTATGTTTCTTGTAACAATGATGGTAACCTATTCTGTCTATAAAATTTACGGCTATGAGCTGGAAACACCCAATTATATTGATATTTTCACCTCTGGAATTTTCTTTACAGCCATGTGGTATATGGCCACCAAAAAACTGGAAAACTGGACCTTATGGATTTTTGCCAATATAATAACGGTTCCACTTTATGCCTATAGAGGGTTAGGAATATTATCCTTACAATATATAATATTTACAATTTTAGCTATTCAAGGCTATATCGCATGGAAGAAACACTTAAACAACGAGACAGCGACTGTATAAAAATTGTTTTGTTTGGTCCGGAATCGACTGGAAAAACGGCCATAGCTATAAAATTGGCGGCACATTATAAAACGCTATGGGTGCCTGAATTTTCACGTATTTATGCGGAAGAAAAAGCCCATAATAATGAACCTTTAACCAAACATGATGTAATTCCAATTGCCAAAGGTCAGATTACTTTGGAAAATAAATTAGTTTTAGAAGCTAATAAATTACTGATTTGCGATACCGATTTATTGGAAACCAAAGTTTATTCAAAAGCCTATTATCCGGAATTTGAATCTGAAGTACTGGAAAAGTTTGCCACTGAAAATTACTATAATCTCTATTTTTTGACTAATATTGATTTGCCTTGGGAACCCGACGGTATTCGCGATAAACCGCATGAAAGAGAAACCATGTTTAAGGCTTTCCAAAACGCGTTAAAAACCTACCAAAAACCTTACGTTTTATTAAGTGGAAGTTTGACAAATCGATTTGAAATAGCAGTAAAACATATTGATGAATTATTAAACGAAAACATATGACTTTTTCTGAAAAGGACATACAACAAATAGAGGCTAAAGGTTTAACTTTAACAGGTATTAAGCAACAAATCCAGATTTTCAGGATGGGTTTACCTTATTCCAACTTGGTGGCCGCAGCAACTGTAAATGATGGGATTTTGCGTCCAGATATTTCGGAAATGGAATCAATTGTCGCTCGTTTTGATGAAAGTAAAGATCAGTTTGATATTTTGAAATTTGTTCCCGCCTCTGGCGCGGCAACGCGTATGTTTAAATTTCTCTTTCAGTTTTTAGAAGAATACGATCCAGCCGTGGAAACCATAAACGCGTACTTAAACACTAGAGATACTAAAGATTTACACGTGTTTTTCGTTGGATTGGAGAAGTTTCCATTTTACTATGAAGTGATGAAGCTTTTAAATGAAAACTATTCAGATTTTTCAGAATTGAATGATAGTTACCGATCGCAACTGTTTGTAAAAGCGATGCTGGATGAAAATGCACTTAATTATGCCAACTTTCCAAAAGGTTTATTGCCTTTTCATGAGTATAAAAATCAAATTATTTCAACCGCTTTTGAAGAGCATTTATTTGAATCTGCTTTATACGCGTCTTGCAATAAACAAGCTAAATTACATTTCACCGTTTCTGAAAATCATAAAGATAAATTCAACAATGAATTTGCTAGAATTGAAGATAAAGTAGAGCGTAAAACCAATTCACAATTTGATATTACCTTTTCATATCAAAAAGAATGTACTGAAACGATTGCTGTTAATGCTAAAAATGAACCGTTTCGCATTGAAAATGGTGATTTGCTATTTCGCCCTTCAGGGCATGGCGCTTTAATTGAAAATTTAAACGATTTAGATGCCGACATCATTTTTATCAAGAATATTGATAATGTGGTGGTTTTTAAATACAAAGAGGAGGTTGCTAAAAACAAAAAGGTTTTAGCTGGTATTTTAATAGATATTCAACAACAGGCATTTCAATATTTAGAGCAGATAGATAAAGGTCATTTAACGTATACTGACATAATTGAAATTGCTGAATTTTTAACCCAGAAAATGCAAGTCAGAATTTCATCAGAATTTGAGAAATACGCTGAAAAATATCAAATAGAATATTTAAAAGATAAATTAAATAGACCTATTCGTGTTTGTGGCATGGTTAAAAATGAAGGTGAACCTGGTGGCGGACCTTTTTGGGTAAAAGATGAAAGCGGCGCTATTTCACTTCAAATTGTGGAATCTGCCCAGATTAACCAAAAGGATAAAAACCAAAAAGAGATAGCTAAAAATGCCACACATTTTAATCCGGTGGATTTGGTTTGTGGTGTAAAAGATTATAAAGGCAATAAATTTAATCTCACCAAATTCGTAGATAATAAAGCAGCTTTTATAAGTAAAAAAACAAGGTTAGGGAAAGATTTAAAAGCATTAGAACTTCCGGGATTATGGAATGGAAGTATGGCTAATTGGAATACTATTTTTGTTGAAGTACCTCTAATTACGTTTAATCCTGTAAAAACGGTTAACGACTTATTAAAGTCGCCTCACCAAATTAAATAATATGTTTGATGCCGCTTTACTTATTACCGAATTGTCTTTTAAAGCCGTAAGAAGTTCGGGTGCCGGTGGGCAGCATGTCAATAAAACATCGTCTAAAGTAGTGTTGAATTTTGATTTGCCTAATTCCCAAGTGTTTTCGGAAAACCAAAAGGAACGTTTATTAAAAAAATTACAAAATCGACTAACCACAGAAGGCATCTTAATACTTCACAGTGAAGAAAGTCGGAGTCAACATAAAAATAAAGATTTAGTAATTAAACGTTTTTTAGAAGTTATTAGGCAAGGACTGATTGTTCCTAAAAAACGAAAACCAACCAAGGTTCCTAGGTCTGTTAAGCTCAAGCGCCTTTCCAACAAGAAAAAACAGGCGGATAAAAAAACAAATCGAAAACCACCTGAAGTTTAGTGTTCAGTCGCACTAGCAGTTACATTCGCTGTCCCCTTATTCAGTTCCGTTTCTCATAAATTTTTAGAGAAAATAATAAAAACGACATTCGTGTTTTTTAAATCGAAAAACAA
Organism: Bizionia myxarmorum; assembly: GCF_008086205.1. GTDB lineage: Bacteria > Bacteroidota > Bacteroidia > Flavobacteriales > Flavobacteriaceae > Algorimicrobium > Algorimicrobium myxarmorum. The sequence continues at coordinate 945,595 of NZ_VSKK01000001.1, forward strand.
GACTACCTTTGCAGCGTTCTCAAAAAGGGGTGCTAAATTGGTTGCTGTTTATTGATAAGTGATTATAGATTTTTGAATTTAAAACCTTCAAAATCTTAAATCAGGAATCTTAAATCTTGAATCTTTTCGGCTGAGATCATACCCATTGAACCTAGAACAGGTAATGCTGTTTAGGAAAATAATAATGTTTGTTATGCTATACCTATGTGCGTATGGCAGCAAAAAACAACTAATTTTTAATCAGAATAATAACCTCTTTTTATTCGCTAAATTTATTTATCGGATGAAATTTTTATTCAACAATGCGTCAGTTTTTCGCTGGCAAAATCTTCAAAAAGCAGCTTTGCTTCCAGTAATTTTAACAACTTCTATGGGTGTTTTTGCCCAAGAAAAACCAAAAGATTCTACCAAACTAGAAACCTTAGATGAGGTTTTGGTGCGCTCGGTTCGTGTTAAAGCAGATTCGCCCATTACACACTCTAATCTTTCAAAAGAAGATATTCAGGAACGTAATTTAGGTCAAGACATTCCTATTTTATTAAACTTTTTGCCGTCAGTTGTTACAACATCGGATGCTGGCGCTGGCGTAGGTTATACCGGTATTCGTGTACGTGGAATTAATGCGCAATCCACGAATGTAACCATTAACGGAATTCCTTATAATGATGCAGAATCATTAGGTACATTTTGGGTAAATTTAAATGACTTTGCCTCATCTGTAGAAAGTTTGCAGTTACAACGTGGTGTTGGAACATCTACCAACGGTTCTGGTGCTTTTGGTGCCAGTGTCAATGTTCAAACGGATGCGGTTTCAAATGAAGCTTATGGTGAGTTTGCTAATTCCTTTGGAAGTTTCAATACGCGAAAACATACTTTAAAATTCAGTACCGGTTTACTAAACGACCACATAGAATTTGCTGGGCGTTTATCTAATATTAAGTCGGATGGCTATATTGATCGTGCCACCTCTAATTTGAAATCTTACTTCCTTCAAGGTTCCTATAAAACGGCCAATACCTTAATAAAAGCGATTACCTTTTCGGGGAAGGAAATAACTTACCAATCATGGAATGGGTTGGAAGATTTGGATAAATTGGAAAACGATAGAACCTACAATACAGCTGGTGAATACACGGACGAAAATGGCAACATTCAATTTTATAAAAATGAAGTGGATGACTATCAGCAGGATCATTATCAAATGCATTGGAATCAACGCTTTGATAACAATTGGTCCACTAATATGGCTTTAAATTACACAGCTGGACGTGGGTATTTTGAGCAGTATAAAGAAGATGCAGCCTTTGTAGATTACGGTTTGAATGATGTAACCATTGGAACAGAAACTATTGAGGAAACCGATTTGGTCCGTCGTCGTTGGTTGGATAACGATTTTTACGTGGTAAATGCGAATGCCAATTACAAAAACAATACACTAGATGTGCTTTTTGGAGGTTCTTATAGTTATTATGATGGCGATCATTTTGGAGAAGTTATTTGGGCGCAATTTGCAAGTAATAGTATGAATACAGATCGTTATTATGACAGTAAAGGTTTAAAAAAAGATATTAATTTTTTCGGAAAAGGAACCTTTAAGTTGAATGATAACATGAGTCTTTTTGCTGATTTGCAACTGCGATTAGTGGATTATACTATAGACGGCATAAACTCGGATCGAATTCCGTTTGATGTAGATGAAAAGTATTCATTTTTCAATCCGAAAGCAGGAATTAACTATAAGTTTAATACTATAAATAGTCTGTATTTTTCGTATGCACGTGCTAATAGAGAACCTAATCGAGATGATTTTGAAAACAACGCCGATGTTAAACCAGAACAATTAAATGATTTTGAATTAGGCTGGCGTCATGATACTAAAAACTTCCGAATTACCACCAATGTCTATTATATGCTTTACAATGAACAATTGGTGTTAACTGGAAATATAGATCAGTCTGGTAATCCTGTCCGTACTAACAGTGGCGATAGTTACCGTTTAGGTTTGGAAGTGGAAGCGGCGGTTCAAATTGGTGAAAAATGGCGTTTACAACCAAGTTTAACATGGAGCTCCAATAAAAACAAGGAAACTATTATGGAAGTTGATGGGAGTTTAGTGAATTTCGGGCAAACGTCTATTTCTTTTTCACCAGAATGGATTGCTTCTAATGCCTTGACATTTCAACCTATTAACAATTTACAGTTAACGCTTTTAAGTAAATTTGTAGGTGAACAATTTATGAGTAATACCGAAGCAGCTGCCTCTAAATTGGACAGCTATTTTATTAATGATTTGAGTATTAATTACGAAATAAAAACGAAACGGTTTTTAAAATCTATTCTGTTTTCTGGATTGTTTAACAATATATTAAATGTGAAATATGCATCCAACGGTTTTTATTACACCTATGATGATACTTGGTCTAACGCACCGCAAGTCACCACTATGGATGGCGCTGGATTTTATCCACAAGCAACTTCTAATTTCTTATTGGGAATGACTTTGAAGTTTTAGGTCAAGTTGCTGCGGAGGCAGAAACCTCATAGATACATTTACAGAACTTTAGTTTTTAGAATGTCTTGACATTTGAACTTCAGATAAAAACTGCTTAAAAACAAAGAAACGTTTTTAAGCAGTTTACTTTTAGGAGGTGTTTTTACGGGAAAACCGTAATGTGTTTTGCAACTTTTCGATGAACTGCATGAATTCGGTAGGGATTGTTACTCAGATAGTTTTTTTTCTTTTTATATTTTTGAAATAACAAAATTAACTTTGAGTTATTTGAGAAATCTCTTTGTAGGAATTTTAAATAGCGTTCAGTCGATTCACATAAAAGAGGAGGTTGGTTTTCTTCAGCATCATGTACTGACTTTAAATAATTTTAGCATGCAAAAATATAAAAAGGTTTGGATACTTTACACGGCTTTATTTAGTATAGCATTAGCCATAGTTTTTTTATGTTTTTCAGATAGCGCAGTTCTTTCTGATCAGCAGGTGGATAAACCCTTTTTTCAAATTGCTTTTCTTGCTGTTATATTGGCTCCAATTATAGAGGAACTCATATTTAGAGGCTATTTTAGTAGTCAGAAATACTTAAAATGGGTAAGCATATTATTGCTGCCCATTTTTGTTATTTTAATTTCAACACATTTAACGGTAATTTTATTATTAGCATCGCTTTAGGTACTATTACTCTTATATTTTAAATTTAAGAAGTCGTTTTTAGAGGATTTAGTAATAGTATTTAGCGCATTACTATTTTCTATACTACATTTTCAAGCGGAAGATTTTAATCAATTATTTTCACTTTATCCTGTTATGTTTCTTTTTGCATTAGGACTTCTTGCAATTTGGATAACAATAAATTTTGGGCTAGTAAAAGCAATAATTTTTCATTTTGTTTGGAATTTGGTTATAATGTTAGTTGTCTTTTTTGCATTACAAAATCCAGACATTAACGTTAATAAATTTGAAAATGAAACTATAGTTATCGAATGGGAGAGAAGCCCTTTAATTAATTCCAATTCAAAAGGCATTTCTTATTCGAAAGAAAAATTAATTGTAAATAGTATTACTTTAAATAACCTTTTAAGTTTCGTAAATCAGGTAGAATTAAATAAGGACTTAAATAATCAATATTATCAAACTGAAGTTTTTATGAAATATAATTTCAAAATTTATTTGAAAGATTCCACAAAAAGACTTTCAAAACCAATTACGGATTATTTTAAAAATCAAAAGCTATTAGAGTAGGAGTATTCAATGATTGAGTTTTAAAGAGAAAAATTTTAGTAAATTAGCGAATAAAATAGTTTCTAAAATCATGAATGAAGATCAAAAAAATAAACACTTATCTAAAAAGTTTTCACCTTATTTCCTAGTCTATATTATTGCTACGACGTCTATCTTTTTTATTTTCCCGCATGAACTTTTGGGGAATACATATGTTTTAATTACTTATTTGACTATTAGTTTAATTTTTATTTATATCTTTTTCAAGTATAAAAAGAATCTTGATTAGAATAAACCAAAAATTATGAGTGAAGATCAAAAACGAAAATACTTAATTGAAAAATTCTCACCCTATTCTCTTGTATACCTTGTAACTACCGCATTTGTGTTCTTTATTTTTCCACATGAACTTATGGGGAACATATATGTTTTGAGTGGCTATTTTATAATGTGTTTAATTTTTATCTATATCTTTTTTAAGTATAAAAAGAATTTAGACTAAAGATATTTAATTATTATAAACCCGAATAATATTACCGGTTTTCTCTACATAATAACGTTTTAAGCCGTAAGGTCCAGGCGTACCTTCTTGGGGTTGTCCCGTTAAAATATCGTAGGAATTAGCATCACTACAACCACAAGTTGCGATAACACCTGTAACAGTTAGTTTAGAACAATCGCGAATCACATGATTCGGGTCCGATAATTCAAAAGCATTGTAGTTATTACCGCCGGCATAAAAAACTACCACACCATTAATGCCATAAGTATTATTTAATAACACATAGTTATTTGGGAATTCCATATCACTATACTGCGGTAAATTGGTGTTTATTAAACTACCAGTATCAAAACCATAATTTGGTAAAAATTCGTTTTGGCGTTGATCGTCATCATTTTTGCTGCATGAAGTTATAAGTAGAGACGCAAAAACAAATAAAAATAGATATTTCATAACCAGTTATTATTTGAGGGCAATTTACAACAAAAAGACCAACTCATTAAAATTTTCGTATATTTAGGAGACTATAAAAATGCAGTTCAAAACTGTTTAAAGCAAGCTACTTATCCTATTTTTAACAATTCTGAAATTTACAGGAGTCGAAAAAATTGTGTAGCTTTGTATTTATATCTCGTGCAAGCGGGATTTTTTTATGCTGAACAGATTGGTCGCTAAACGACCATTTGTTTTCAGCATCTTTTTTTATTATTAAAAATCATGAAATTATGAGTAAAATATCATATTATACGGAGGAGGGCTTAAAGAGATTACGTGAAGAGTTACGCCAATTAAAAGATGTGGAGCGTTCAAAAGCATCTCATGCTATTGCTGAAGCAAGAGACAAAGGAGATTTAAGCGAGAATGCTGAATACGATGCCGCAAAAGAAGCACAAGGCATGTTGGAAATGAGAATCTCCAAGTTAGAAGGCGCTCTAGCTGGAGCTAGACTTATTGACGAATCTCAATTAGATAACACAAAAGCATTAGTGCTTTCTAAAGTGAAAATAAAAAATCAAAACAATGGTATGGAAGTAACGTATACTTTGGTTGCCGATGGAGAAGCAGATTTAGCAGCTGGTAAAATTTCCGTTAATTCACCTATAGGAAAAGGTTTATTAGGAAAGTCGGTTGGCGAAGTGGCCGAAGTGCACGTACCAAACGGTGTTATTAAATTTGATGTTTTAGAAATTTCTAGATAACAACCTTAACGGAGCTTCGACTTTGATACAAAATGAATCACTAAAATATTCTTAAAAAGATTCCCTTAAAACCGGAATCTTTTTATATTTACCAGTATATCAACAGCAAACTATGGCAACATTATTCACAAAAATTATTAATGGCGAAGTTCCGTGTTATAAAATTGCGGAAACCGAAGATTATTTCGCTTTCTTAGATATTAATCCCAATGCAAAAGGACATACGCTTTGTATTCCGAAGCAAGAAGTGGATAAACTATTCGATTTAGATGAAGTGGCATATCATGGTTTAATGGAATTTTCTAGACAAATTGCTTTAGCTATTGAAAAAGCCGTGCCATGTAAACGTGTAGGAATGACGGTTATTGGACTGGAAGTGCCGCATGTACATGTACATTTAATTCCCTTGAATACGATGGAAGATGCTCGTTTTATTTCAAAAGAAAAAGTGTCAGAACAAGATTTTCAGGCTGTAGCCGAAGCTATACGGGCGCACTTATAAATTGGATAAATATAGAGTTACGGCTATAGCAATTACTATAATGGCAATACTAACAATGATGCCAATCCAAGCCAATCTCTTTAACTTAAAAGATGCTTTTTTTGGAACAAAGGCACGTTGGTGGTAATCAAAAACACGATCTATATCATCAGTCCATGTTACGGGGTAAATAGCTGTTTCACAGGTTTTACAATATAACTGATGCCTTGTTTCACTGGTTAGTGATTTGTAAAAGCGCGTATCCTTAAAACGTTGTTTAAATGTTAAATGCAAACCATTAGTATTGTAGCATTCTGGACAGTTATTGTTTATAGCAACTTCCTTAATAGTCATAAATTGATCGTCCATACTTACGTGGTTTTAAAAACGATTTGCATGCTGGTTCCTTTATTAATTTCAGAATCAAGCACATATATTTTTCCATTATGGAATTCTTCAATAATGCGCTTTGCTAATGATAAACCTAAACCCCAACCTCGTTTTTTAGTTGTAAATCCCGGTTCAAATATACGTTTAAATTGACTTCTAGAAAGTCCTTTGCCACTATCTGTAATGGTTATTTTTACGTTGTTTTCTAATTGTGAAATAGCTATTATTAATTTCCCTTTGCCACGCATAGCGTCAATAGCATTTTTAACTAAATTTTCAATAGTCCAACTGTAAAGTTGCTTATTCAATTGCACATAAATAGGATCTTCAGGCGCTAAAATTTCAAATTCAATAAGTTTGGAGGAACGCGTTTTTAAATAATCATAAGATTCTAGAGTTTCGGCAACAATATCAACCTTTTCCAGTTTGGGCAAGGAACCAATTTTACTGAAACGTTCGGTAATTGTTTGCAAGCGACTGATGTCTTTTTCAATCTCCATGATGTATTCAGGGTTCACATTTTCAGTCTTTAATATTTCGGCCCAACCAATTAAGGACGATAATGGTGTGCCAATTTGATGTGCCGTTTCTTTAGCCATCCCAGACCATAGTTTATTTTGTGTCGCGATTTTGGTGCTGCGATAAAAAAAGTAGGCCACAGCTCCAAATAATATAATGATAAGTAAAAGCGCTAAAGGATAATATTTCAGCTTATCTATTAAGGGTGAATTTCCATAGTATAATTTACCCACATCAATTTTTTGCTTCATATCTGTATCATAATATGAAAGATCGATGGGGATATTTTCCGCCTTAAACTGTTCAATAAGCTTATTAATAAACACTTTATTAGCCAGTTTAGTACTATCTATATTTCGAAATGAGCTAACCTCGTTATTCTGGTCAACAACAATCATAGGATTATCATTCTTCGTATCGAAAAACACTTTAGATGAAACCGGATTTAAATTGTCATTTAATAAATTTTGCTGAATATCCATTTGAGCCGCAGCCCAAACATCCATTTTCTTACGCTGTTCTTCCTTAAAATGCTGAAAGAAGATATAGGTATTGCCTAGAATAAGAGATATAATTATAAAACTGGCGGCAATAATTATCCAGCGTGTTAGATTTCGATATTTATAAAAAAGCATAGGTTTTATTTGGCATGTTAAGATAATGGAAATCTGTTGATAATATTGTGTGAGATGATAAGCAAATCGTTTTTAGTTCGTTATTAGATTAATTACATTTGTACAAAATTATAAAGTTTCCATGATTTCATACGAACCTAATCAATTATCCACAGGCAAGTTACATAGTTATTTGTTAAGTGCCGTAGCGCCAAGGCCTATAGCTTTTGCAAGTACCGTGGATGCAGATGGAAACCCTAATTTATCGCCTTTTAGTTTTTTTAATGTATTTAGTGCCAATCCGCCGATTATGATTTTTTCACCAGCACGTCGGGTTCGTGATAATACCACTAAGCATACATTAGAAAACATCTTGGCAACCAAAGAAGTGGTTATTAATGTGGTTAGTTTTGATATGGTGCATCAAGCATCATTAAGCAGTACAGAATACCCAATTGGGGTTAATGAATTTGAAAAAGCAGGTTTTACCATGCTAAAATCGGATCTTGTGAAACCGTTTCGTGTAGCGGAATCACCAGTTCAATTTGAATGCATTGTAAAAGAAGTGATTCATTTAGGAACTGAAGGAGGTGCCGGAAATTTGGTAATTTGCGAAGTTGTAAAACTTCATATTGAAGAAGACGTTTTAGATGAAGACGGCACAATTAATCAAGAAAAACTGGATTTAGTGGCGCGTGCCGGTGGCAGTTATTACAGTCGCGCTAAAAAAGGCTTTTTTGAAATACCAAAACCATTAGCAACTTTAGGTATTGGTGTGGATGCTATGCCAGATTATGTGAAAAACAGCATGATTTTAACAGGAAATGAATTGGGTATGTTAGGTAATGTAGAAAGTTTACCAACTGCCGAAGCGGTGGAGGAATTCATGGCAACCGTTAGTAAAGATCATCCAAATATTAAGGATGCTACACATAGAAAAAAGCACAAATTGGCAAAAAACTATTTAAGCTTCGGCGATTTGGATAGTGCCTGGAAAATATTATTATCTTAACACAGAAAATTAAATTTAACAATGGAAGTACAAGGAAGAATTAAGGTTATTGGTGAAACCCAATCATTTGGTAGCAGTGGCTTTAGAAAAAGAGAAGTAGTCGTTACAACAGAAGAGCAGTACCCACAACATATAATGGTAGAATTTGTTCAAGATAAAACCGATTTACTAAATAGCTTTCAAGCTGGACAACAAGTTAAAATCAGTATTAACTTACGCGGAAGAGAATGGGTAAACCCACAAGGTGAAACTAAATACTTCAACTCTATTCAAGGATGGCGTATTGAAGCAGCTCAAGCAGATGCTTCAAGCCCAGGAATGCCTCCAATGCCACCTGCACAAGCTTTTGAGCCTGCAAATGATTTGAACGAAGAAGATAACGACGATTTACCATTTTAATGATTGGTTAAATCCCGTTTAATAAACCTCAACGTTTTATAGCGTTGAGGTTTTTATTTTTTAGAATTAAGGTGCTCGTTACATATTCAAATTAATATTATTCTAGCGGATGTCTGGTTGAGCGCAGTCGAAACCTAATTTATAAAACGCTATAGTTCTCGACTCCGCTCGAACGGACAAAAGGGATTATTGTTATTATACTAATTTATGCAATTTCTAAATGAAGATTTATGGTTTCCCGAGGTCAGCCAAGCCGATGAAGACGGTTTCTTGGCTATGGGTGGCGATTTATCGGTTGCTAGATTACTGCTTGCTTATAAATCGGGGATTTTTCCTTGGTTTGAGGCGGGACAATCCATTTTATGGTGGTCTCCAGATCCGCGTTTTGTGCTTTTTCCAGAAAACCTGAAGGTTTCAAAAAGTATGAAACAGGTTTTACGAAATGCTGATTTTACCGTTTCTATCGATCAAGATTTTAATCAAGTTATTACGGAGTGCTCAAATGCCAAACGTAATGGACAAGCTGGAACTTGGATTACGGACAGTATGATTGCTGCTTATAATGACTTGCATGAAGCTAGTTATGCTAAATCAGTTGAGGTTTGGCAGAATGAGGAATTAGTAGGTGGTTTTTATGGTGTAGATATAGGAAATGGCGTGTTCTGTGGCGAAAGTATGTTTGCCAAAGTCAGCAATGCCAGTAAAGTGGCTTTTATTACCTTTATTCAAAATACAAATTATAAGTTAATTGATTGTCAAGTGTATACCAATCATTTGGAACGCTTGGGTGCGGAAGATATTTCGAGAGAGGAATTTTTGAGTTATCTATTATAAATTTCAAACCTCATTATGCCTAAAACAAGCAACTTCATGATCATTCACCAAACCGGTAGCCTGCATAAAAGCGTACATAACAGTTGAACCTACAAATTTAAATCCGCGTTTTTTTAAGTCCTTACTTATAGCGTCAGAAATTGGTGAGGTTGTTGGGGCATCTTTGTAGTTTACCACTTTGTTTTTTATCGGTTTTTCATTTACAAAATTCCAAATATAATTACTGAAACTGCCGAATTCCTCTTGAATTTCCATAAATAATTTTGCGTTGGTAACCGTGCCATTTACTTTCAGTTTATTTCTAACAATGCCTGCATCTTGTAGTAAATTGTCAATTTTTGGTTGCTTATAATTTGCTATCTTTTTATAGTTGAAATCATCAAACGCTTTTTTGAAATTTTCTCGCTTGCGTAAAATAGTAATCCAACTTAAACCCGCTTGAAAAGTTTCTAACACTAGAAATTCAAAGAATATACCGTCATCAAAAACGGGAACACCCCAATCTGTATCGTGATAGGCTTCGTATAAAGTATCGCCAACACACCATTGGCATTTATGTTTCGTCATCCTTATTTAAATTGAATTTAAAGATAAGATAGTTATGATATATGTCATAATTAAACAGTAGAAAACACCCTAATTTTGTATGTTGTGTAATATCTGTTACATAGTTTAAAGCAATAAGTTAGTACCTTTGTAATTCCAAATAATGACCTATATTTTATGGAAATATTAAACGATACCGAAATTTCAAATATCATTAAAACGAGTTTGAAAACCAGTTATAATTATGCCGATTACCGCGATTTAGTGATTAATCTAGTAGCCAAAGAATCCACTACGGGCGACGATAAATCTGAAGAGATGGTAGAATATACCAAGCTTAATGATAAGCGTATGAAACGTTGGGATAAAACCATTAAACTCTCTGAAGAAACTCTGGCGCGTTTAGCTAATTTTAAAGGAAATGTTACCTGGGTTGTTATCACAGAAAGTTGGTGTGGCGACGCTGCTCATGTGGTTCCTGCTATGGCGAAATTAGCAGAGCAGAATACGAAAATTGGTTTAAAATTGGTTTTACGCGATGACCATGACCTCTTGATGAATCAATTTTTAACTAATGGTGGAAAGTCGGTTCCAAAATTAATTATGGTGGATACACAAACGAATGACGTGTTAGATACGTTTGGACCTCGTCCAGCAGCTGCTACAAAATTAGTAGCCGATTATAAGGCAAAACATGGAATGATAACACCAGAATTTAAAGAGGATTTACAAGTATGGTATAATCAAGATAAAGGTCAAAGCACAGTGTCTGATTTATTGAAAATGTTAGGGGTTTAACGTTTGCCTTCAAAATAAAAAGTGATGGAGCCTAGTTGCGTAGGTTTAGAGTTATCTATGCTAAAACGCGACTGATTGGCATAATCAAGCGCATGTTCTTGTAGGCAGTTATTGTCTGCAGATGCGCTAGAATTAATAGTCGATTTTATTACGATTCCTTTATAATTAACGGTGATATTGACAACAACTTTGCCCCCCGTTTCACATAAGTAAATGGGCGTTGGCAAGTATTTATGCGTTCTATCCACCAATGAATAATGCATAGTACTTTTTTTATTAACAGATTGTGCGGCAATATTTCCCTGCTGCTGTTTAAGAATCGCGTTAGCTTCGTTATAAGATGATAATACATCTTCGTCTATTTCCGAGCTAGAACCCGTTCCTGAATTTTGGCTCGTGCTTTGTTCCGCCGGTGCTTCTTGCTTGGTATATTCGTAATCTTTTGGTGGCGCAATGGGTTGGTAAGCTTGTGCGAATGATTTATACTTTTTAGTTTCGTTAAAAGCCTTATTGGTTTCAGCTTTATCGGACTGCTCGGCTGCTAGTTTTTCTATGGCTTCAGCTTCTAATTCTTCTACCGTTTTAGGTTCCATAACATAATAGCTTTCGGCTAATTTCTCACTATGTTGGTTTATGTGAAAGCCAAATAGCAGCATTAAAACCGTTCCCGATATTAACCCTGTAAGAATTGCTGCTTTATGTTGATCTGAAAGTTTCAATACCTGTAAAGTGTCTTTTTTTAGAATGATTTATCAGGGTAATATACGTAAAAAGACGCTATTTAGTTGTTAAGCTTTCTATAAAGGCTTCGGGAGTTAAGGCATTGTCTACATGGAATTCGCCAATTTTAGTCCGTCTTAAAACCGATAAATGCCCACCAGAATCTAATGCTTTTCCAAAATCATGAGCCAAAGAACGAATGTAAGTGCCTTTGCTGCAAACCACCCGGAACTCAATATTTAAACCGTCAATTTTGGTTATTTCAAAAGTAGAAATTTGAATACGACGCGAACTAATTTCAACGGCTTCACCTGCACGGGCAAATTCATATAAGCGTTTGCCTTCTTTTTTAATAGCGGAAAAAACAGGAGGAAACTGATCAATTTCACCAATAAACTGTTTGGTGGCTTCATGAATCATGGTTTCTGAAATATGTTCTGTAGGGAAGGTTTCATCTATTTCAGTCTCCAAATCATAAGATGGCGTGCTGCTACCTAAAACAATAGTTCCTGTATATTCTTTGTCTTGACCTTGATAAATATGGATTTCTTTGGTCATTTTACCCGTGCAGATAATAAGTAAACCCATAGCCAGCGGATCTAAAGTGCCCGCATGACCTACTTTTATTTTCTTAATATTATGAGCGTGGCGAATTTCCCAACGTAGCTTATTTACAACTTGAAAAGAAGTCCAATTTAAAGGTTTGTCTATAAGTAAAACTTGTCCAGATTGAAAGTGTTCAGCAGTCTTCATATTAGTTAGCGAAGGTGTAAATGATAGCAATAACACCAACTACAGCGCAATAAATAGCAAAATAAGACAGTTTACTTTTCTTCACTAGCGAAATCATCCAAGTACAAGCAAATAATCCGGCTACAAAAGCGGCTATAAAACCAGCGCTTAAAAAGGTGAAGTTAGACGTTTCATAAGTTAAATTACCACTTAAAAGATCTTTAGCAATTTTGCCAAAAATAAGAGGAACCACCATCAAGAATGAAAAGCGCGCAGCTCGCGTTTTATCATTTCCTAATAACACAGATGTAGAAATAGTTGCACCTGAGCGTGAAATTCCTGGAAGCATTGCAATAGCTTGCGAAATGCCAATTATAAAAGCATTTTTAAAACTTACTTTTTTATGGGTGTCTTTTGCTTTGTCTGCCAAAAAAAGTAAGGCGGCTGTAACCAATAGCATGCAACCGACTAAAAGAATATTACCACCAAAAAGACTTTCTAATTGCTCTTCGAAAAAGAGCCCTACAATTACTGCAGGAATCATGGAAAGCGCAATTTTAGAAACGAACTGCAAATCTTCATTCCATTCAAATTTCAGCACACCTTTAAGGAGTAGCCAAATATCTTTTCTGAACACAACCATTGTACTTAAAGCCGTTGCGAAGTGCAAAACAACCGTGAACAGAAGGCTTTCTTTTGGCATGGAATTATCGCCTAAAATGGCTTTTCCTATTTCTAAATGACCACTGGAAGAGACCGGCAAAAATTCGGTAAGACCTTGTATTACGCCAAGAATTATTGAATCAGTAATATCCATAGGATAGACATATTAACGTTTAAAAATCAAACAAATAAGGATTAACGATGTGACTTATTTTTTATTTGGATTTAGTAGAATAGCATAAACTTCAATAGCAAAACCAATTAAAACTAAAGTTGGCGCTAAACGAATACGACGGAAATTAAATATTTCTGGGTTAAAAACATTAGGATCATCGCTACCGCCACCAGACATAAGAATAAATCCAAGAGCAATGCATCCTAAACCAATTAACATGAATGTGTAATTTTTTCTTCCGAATACAAAGTCGGTTTGAATATCTTCTTTACGTTTTTGCTCGCCCATAATTCTTAATTAATCTTTCGAAACTTCTGATCCTGTTGAAAATTCTGTAAATATAATAGTATCATCAATAGCTAATTGTGACATGATGTACTTAGCCATCTTTTTGGCAAATGCAAAGTAACTGATTTATTTAAAACTTTAACGTTAAGAGATTCTAAATTTAAAACCAGTTCTAAACCATTATCAATGTAGAAAGTTTCATCTGTATCACTTGTTAAAATAATATCGTTGGAAGAGCCTTCACTCAACTCAATTATTCTTACAGTTTGAACTATACAAGACTCCGGAGTTGGATTAGAAACTAACAATTTTTTTTGCGACTACAAATCCGAAAATTCCGACTAGAAATGCAATTCCGGCATAAATAAGTGTTTTTTATCTCTGTTTTTCTTTAGTAATACAATTGATCGGTTTTTAAATTCAGGAAACGCTGGGTTGCTATAAAAGTGCTAATCCACGTAATTATAATGCCTAAAACAAAAATACCCGCAAACAAAAGCCCTAATAATATGTGGTTATTTAAAAGTTCTAATTCCGGAAAGGTTTTATTAATATAATATAGAACGATAGCCATACCAATCATAGCTAGTACGGCACCAATAAAACCTAAACGCACACTTTTCCAAACGAAAGGACGTCTAATAAACTGCTTGGTAGCACCAACCATTTGCATGGTTTTAATGGTAAATCTTTTAGCATAAACGGATAATCGAATAGAGCTATTAATTAATAAAACGGCGATTATGGTAAACAAACCGCTTATAACTAATATCCAAAAACTAATTTTCTTGACATTGTCATTCATCAAGTTTACCAAATCATTGTCATAACGAACTTCGTCCACAAAACTTTTGGAAAGTGCTTCTTGTGCAATAACATCTAATTGTTCAGCTGTAACAAAATCAGCTTTTACATGAACATCAATGGAGTTTTGAAGCGGATTATAACCTAAAAAAGCCATGAAATCTTCGCCGTTTTCAGCTTTCATTGATTCTGCTGCCTGTTCTTTAGAAACAAATTCGGTAGATTTTACATAATCGGCCATAGCTAAACTCTTTTCTAGCTGTTTCGTTTCCACTTCCTTGGCTGTATCTTTTAAATAAATGGTAACGACCACTTGTTCTTTAAAGTGATCAGAAACTTTTTTGGCATTTAAAACCAGCATCCCCAATAAACCCAAAAGGAATAAAACCAGACCAATACTTAATACCACCGAAAAATACGAGGATATTAATCGGCGTTTTTGATACTTCTCAAAAGATGAACTCATAGATACAATGCATTATTGGTGTAAAAATATAAAAGAAATCCAATTCCTTAAGGATTACAACGTTTAAACTTTTAACATTGTTATAATAAGTTTAAATTTGCGCATTAAAAAATGCTTGGAAAGGACGGAATTGCAAAGCTATTGATGATTTAGTTGATAAATGCTTTACAGACTGTCATTTTTTGATAAAATATAGGTCAACTTACGATACAAAATTAGTTATGCAGTACACTTTCAACGACATAGAGGCCAAATGGCAAAAATATTGGGTAGAAAACGAAACGTTTAAAGCCGAAAATCAATCGGATAAACCCAAATATTACGTATTAGATATGTTTCCGTATCCTAGTGGTGCAGGGCTTCATGTAGGTCATCCGCTTGGTTATATTGCCAGTGATATTTACGCACGTTACAAACGTCATAAAGGTTTTAATGTATTGCATCCGCAAGGATATGATAGTTTTGGTTTGCCTGCGGAACAATATGCTATTCAAACAGGTCAACATCCTGCACTTACAACGGAAGAAAACATAAAAACCTATAGACGCCAATTAGATCAAATAGGATTTTCATTTGATTGGAGTCGGGAAGTGCGCACATCAGACCCCAATTATTATAAATGGACCCAGTGGATTTTTATTCAATTATATGAATCTTGGTATAATAATGATACTCAAAAAGCAGAACCGATTGAAACCTTAATGTCGAAATTTTCTTCGGAAGGAAATACGGCAGTTCATGCAGCCTGTGATGCTGATGTTGAAACATTTTCTGCAGAAGATTGGAGCAGCTTTTCTTCAAAAAAACAGCAAGAAATTTTATTACAATATAGATTAACCTATTTAGCGGAAACTGAAGTGAATTGGTGTCCTGCTTTAGGGACCGTTTTAGCCAATGATGAAATTGTAAACGGTGTTTCCGAACGTGGAAGTCATCCAGTGATGCGGAAGAAAATGACGCAATGGTCTATGCGGATTTCAGCTTATTCGGAACGTTTGTTGCAAGGTTTAGATACTATTGATTGGACGGATTCATTAAAGGAAAGTCAACGCAATTGGATTGGGAAATCCATTGGAGCTATGGCGAATTTCAAAGTTATTCCAAATGTCACCTTGAGTGCAGTCGATGGGTCTCGGGAAGTTTCGGTTTTCACAACCCGTCCTGACACTATTTTCGGTGTCTCATTTATGACATTGGCGCCAGAACATGAATTGGTTTCGCAAATTACAACTCCAGAGCAAAAAGATGCGGTTGAAGCCTATATTCAAAGTACTTCAAAACGAAGTGAACGTGAACGTATGGCCGATGTTAAAACCATTTCAGGTGTTTTTACAGGCGCTTATGCGGAACATCCTTTTTCTAAAGAACCTATTCCTATTTGGATTGGCGATTACGTTTTAGCAGGTTACGGAACAGGAGCAGTTATGTCTGTTCCTTGCGGTGATCAACGTGATTATGCTTTTGCTAAACACTTTAATATTCCAATTCCTAATGTTTTTGAAGGCGGAGATATTTCGGAAGAAGCTTTTACTGAAAAAGAAAAAACAATTATTACGAATTCAGATTTCTTAAATGGCTTACCTTATAATAAAGCCATGAAGCGTGCTATTTTCGAATTAGAA
The DNA here is from genome assembly GCF_008086205.1 of Bizionia myxarmorum. Classification (GTDB taxonomy): domain Bacteria; phylum Bacteroidota; class Bacteroidia; order Flavobacteriales; family Flavobacteriaceae; genus Algorimicrobium; species Algorimicrobium myxarmorum. The sequence goes on from NZ_VSKK01000001.1 coordinate 962,089, forward strand.
AAAATAGGTCAAGGCGAAGGAAAAACAAATTATAGGTTACGTGATTCCGTATTTTCTAGACAACGCTATTGGGGTGAGCCGTTTCCAGTTTATTATGTAAATGGTATGCCGCAGATGATTGATAAAGCACATTTGCCAATCCGTTTGCCAGAAGTCGAGAAATATTTGCCAACTGAAACAGGCGAACCACCTTTAGGTCGTGCTGATGTTTGGGCTTGGGATGCGAAAAAGTGTTCAGTTGTCAGTAATCAGTTGATAGATGATGAAGCCGTGTTTCCTTTAGAACTGAATACTATGCCAGGTTGGGCAGGAAGTTCTTGGTATTTTTTCAGATATATGGACGCGAACAACGACTTGGATTTTGCAAGTGAAGACGCCCTTAAATATTGGGAGAACGTTGATTTATATATCGGTGGAAGTGAGCATGCAACAGGACATTTATTATACTCCCGTTTTTGGGTGAAGTTTATGAAGGATCGCGGTTTTGTTGGCGTTGAAGAACCTTTCAAAAAACTGATAAACCAAGGGATGATATTAGGAACAAGTGCTTTTGTATATCGCTTGAGCTATATGTTTCTAAACCCTAAAGTAGAAGAGGCTGTAGGTTCCAAAATTCTAAAGAAATTGCAAAACATTTATATTTCGCATTCGGAATTTATCAGTAAAGGGGATTTAGCTTCAGATAAAGACGCTTTAAAACGCCTTAAAAATACACTTGCCGAAATAGCTGGTTTACCAAATGCCGATACTTTAGAAAATTTAATAGTCGTGCCTTTACCAATTCACGTAAAAGTTCAGTATATAAATGCTTCTGATGAATTGGATATCGCTGGATTAAAAACAGATGGCGAATTTGGTGACGATTATAAAGATGCTATTTTTATAGGAGAAAAAGGCGATATAATTGATGGGAATAGCGACGTTTATAAAGTGGGTCGTGAGGTTGAAAAAATGTCTAAATCTAAATACAATGTGGTAAATCCAGATAGTATTTGTGAGGATTATGGCGCGGATAGTTTACGTCTTTACGAAATGTTTCTTGGTCCATTGGAACAATACAAACCTTGGAATACGGCGGGTATTACAGGTGTTCATGGTTTTCTTAAAAAACTTTGGAAATTGTATGTTGATGATACTGGTATTAAAGTTTCAGACACAGACCCATCAAAAGACCATTTAAAGACATTACATAAAACCATCAAAAAAGTAGAAGAAGATATTGAGAGTTTTTCATTTAATACATCTGTTTCTACATTTATGATTGCTGTTAATGAACTGACTGCTCAAAAATGCACAAGTCGTTCTATTTTAGAACCCCTTATTGTTTTAATGTCGCCATATGCGCCACATATAGCAGAAGAGTTATGGAGTCAATTGGGTCATAATAGCTCTATTTCAACAGCGGCTTTTCCAAAATTTGAAGCCAAGCATTTGGTGGAAAGTAGCAAGAATTATCCAATTTCTTTTAATGGTAAAATGCGTTTTACATTAGAATTACCAATGGATCTTAATAAAGAGGAAATTGAGAAAGCAGTTATGAATCATGAAAAAACAATGGCACAATTGGAAGGCCGAATACCTAAAAAAATCATTGTGGTTCCTGGGAAGATTGTAAACATCGTTGATTAAATAAGGCAGAAATCTCTTGTAGGCGGGCAATTTATTTCATGGTTTTGTTAAGACCACTCGAAGTGACGCGTCCAATTATTAAGATGACGTCAGTTCGAGTGCTCAATTTAGAAGCGCAAGCGCATAAATGAGTGTATCGAGAACCGGAAAACTGCCATTATTTCTTAACGAATATTTGGCTTACTATTTGCTATATATCTTGTAAATTCACCTTTCGAAAAAAGAAAAAATATGATAGGATATTATATATTAATTGGTGCCATTGCTTTAGTAAGTTGGGCGGTTAGTAATCAATTAAAAAAGAAATTTAAAAAGTATTCCCTAGTTCATTTAAAAAATGGCATGAGCGGAAAAGAGATAGCTGAAAAAATGCTGTCTGACAATGGTATTTATGATGTTGCGGTTATTTCAACACCAGGCCAATTAACAGATCATTACAATCCAAAAAACAAAACGGTTAACTTAAGTGAATCTGTTTATAGTCAGCGTAATGCTGCTTCGGCTGCTGTAGCTGCTCACGAATGTGGTCATGCTGTACAACATGCGCAAGCTTATAGTTGGTTAACCATGCGCTCCACATTAGTGCCTGTTGTAAATGTATCATCAGGTATGTCGCAATGGTTAATTATTGGTGGTTTGGTGCTAGGAGGTGCTGCTGGCATAGGTCTTGGTTGGTGGGTTGCCGCTGCGGGTGTTATTTTAATGGGATTAGCTACCATATTTAGTTTTATTACTTTACCAGTAGAATATGATGCCAGTAACCGCGCACTAGCGTGGTTGGATAGTAAGCATATGCTAACACGTGATGAACATGCTGCTGCGGAAGATGCTTTAAAATGGGCAGCTAGAACCTATTTGGTTGCCGCTATTGGTGCATTAGCGTCGTTAGCCTATTGGGCACTTCAAATTTTTGGAGGTCGCGATTAGAACATAAAATATTTTAATAACTAAAAGTCAGGTGTTATGCATCTGACTTTTTTTAGTCATTTTGGTATGTATTGAACATTTTTATTTGGAAATATTAATTTTCAAGTATTCCCAGATACCATAATAAAAGCTCCTGAACACTCAGGAGCTTTTTACTTTTATATTGAAATTATATTACCTAAATTTTTATCTGTCTATCAATTTGCTGATTTAAAGATATAAAAGTTTCCGTTCTAGAAACACCAGCAATAGATTGAATATCCTTATTCAATAAATGCATTAAATGCTCATTATCCTTACAAAGTATTTTTATAAAAATACTCCAGTTTCCCGTAGTATAATGACATTCTAACACTTCAGGAATTTTCTGAAGTTGCTTTACTGCTTCAGGATTACTCATAGCTTTATCTAAATAAATACCTATAAAAGCCATAGTTGTATAACCTAGAATTTTCGGGTTAATAACAAACTTGGAACCTGAAATAATACCAGATTTTTCAAGTTTCCGAAGACGCTGATGAATGGCAGCTCCAGAAATTCCGACTTCACGAGCAATTTCCAGAACCGGCGTTCGGGCATCAATCATTAAAGCACGCAAAATGGTTTTGTCTATGCCATCAATCGTAATTTCTTTGTCGTTAACCTTCATATTAAATTTATTTCAAGAACGTTTTATAACGGTTATAAATTCAATGGGTTATAACCTAAATAGGGCACTTCTGTTTCGTTAAAAGCAATGCCATAGGTTTCTAATTCTTTCAAAATTGGTTCGTAAACTTCTTTATTAATTGGCATTTGAACACCTGGTGTTTTAATTTTCCCATTTAAAATTGCTAATGTCGCTATGGCAACAGGCAATCCAACAGTTTTGGACATAGCTGTATAGGTTTGATCTTCACCAATGGTAACCATAGTGGAGTCTATTTGATGTTTTTTACCGTCCATTTCATAACCAAACTTATGGTACATAACAATCATATCTTTATCTTCTTCTTCTAAAGTCCAGCTATCCATTAATATCTTTTGAAGAATTTCTGCAGGCGTTGCTTTTTTCAGTTCAACTGGTTTTTTTGCATTGAAAAGATCTAACTCCAGAAGTTTATCCCAAACAATATCATCTTGGTCTATTTTTAAAGCATGTCTGAATTTTAGCTCAACAGAATCTGTTGGGCTGTATGGTAAAAAAGCATTCACGAAATCGCGATAGCTCATATTTTCGCTGTCATCAATAGTGTAGCTATCATCTGTCATTCCTAATTGAACAAACATATTCCAAGCGCGACTAAAGCCAACGCGACGCATAGTTCCGCGATATAAGGTGCGTACTTCATCTAAACCATAAACAGATTGATATTTTAACGAATCACGGTTGGCATAACCTTCAAAACGACCAAAACCTGCGACATCTAAAAATTCCGTTCTTCTAAACAAACGGTTATAAGGAATATATTTATAAGTGTTTTCTTGTAAAAATTTAGCGGCGCCGCCTTGTCCGGCAACAACCACATTTCTTGGGTTCCATGTAAATTTGTAATTCCATAAGTTATTATCGCTTTCTGGAGCTACTAATCCACCTGTAAAAGATTCAAAAAGAATCATTTTTCCACCGGCATCTCTAATTCTATCAATAACGTGCATGGCGCTCATATGGTCTACTCCAGGATCTACGCCAATCTCGTTCATGAAAATTAGGCCCTTATCACGAGCTGCTTTATCAAGATTTTGCATTTCATCACTTATATAAGATGCTGTTACCATATTTTTATTGAAGGTAATACAATCTCTAGCCACTTCAATATGATAGCGTGCTGGCAACATAGAAATAACAATATCACAATTTTGAATCGCATTTTGACGTGATTCTTTATCAAAAACATCTAGCATGATGGCTTGCGCATTATCGTGATTATTGATAAGTTTTTTAGCGTGTGCAAAGTTTACATCGCCAACAATGATTAATAAATCTTCTTGATCAGATTTTTCTAATAAATATTTTATAAGGTAAGATGCGGATTTTCCAGCACCAATGAGTAATATCTTTCGCATAATGGATTATGTTGAGTATTTTTGTTATCACGAAAGTAAGAAATTGTGAGTGTTATAAAAACGTAAAACACAAATAATATGAATAAGCAAGTGTTAATTTTAGGCGCTGTTTTTGGATTAACAGCAGTGATTTTAGGTGCTTTTGGCGCTCATGGACTGAAGGATTTAATTTCCGCAGAACAAATTGCAACATTTGAAACTGGCGTACGTTATCAAATGTATCATGCTTTATTTTTGCTATTTGTGGGTATGATGCCTGATATTGAATTGAAAACAAAACGCGTTATTTTTTATTTAGTATTAGCTGGGATATTATTATTTTCAGGCTCCATTTATGGTTTGGCAACGAACAGTTTAACACCTTTTGATTTTAAAACTATAGGATTCATTACGCCAATTGGTGGGTTGTTACTTATCATTTCGTGGCTTCTATTGTTAGTAAAGTTTTTGAAAAACAAATCTGAAATTTCTATAAATTAAGTGCATAGGTTAAAATAATGTTTAATTTTGCAGAATAAACAACACATACTATTATGATAGATCATACTCAAGCATCGAAAACGATTTCATTAGAAAATTATGGAATTAAAAATGCTAAAGTGCAATATCAGTTATCATCAGAAGAGCTACACAACTTAACGCTAAAGAAAGGGCAAGGTGTGGAAGCATCATCTGGTGCTTTGGCTGTAAACACAGGTGAGTTTACAGGACGATCGCCTAAAGATCGTTTTATTGTTAAAGACGATATTACCAAAGATCGCGTTTGGTGGGGAAATATTAATATCCCATTCGAATCTGATGCCTTCGAAAAATTATACAATAAAGTAACCGATTATTTATCGGACAAAGAAGTTTTTGTTAGAGACAGCTACGCCTGTGCTGATGAAAGCTACCGATTAAATATTCGTGTTATTACAGAAACGCCTTGGAGCAATATGTTTGCTCATAATATGTTTTTAAGGCCAGAAGAATCGGAACTTAAAGATTTTAAACCAGAATGGACGTTAATATGCGTTCCAAGCTTTATGGCTGATCCTGAAGTTGATGGAACACGCCAGCACAATTTTGCCATTTTAGATTTTACGCGTAAAATTGCTTTAATTGGTGGAACTGGTTACACAGGCGAAATTAAAAAAGGGATCTTTTCTGCATTAAACTTTATATTACCGGTTTTCAAAAACACATTGCCAATGCACTGTAGTGCTAACGTTGGTGAAGATGGTGATACTGCAATTTTCTTCGGACTTTCGGGAACTGGAAAAACGACCTTATCTGCTGATCCAAATCGTAAATTAATTGGTGATGATGAGCATGGCTGGACAAATGAAAATACCGTATTTAATTTTGAAGGTGGCTGTTATGCGAAGGTTATAAATTTATCCAGAGAAAATGAACCAGATATTTTTAATGCTATCAGACCCGGTGCTATCCTGGAAAACGTTATCATGGATAAAGACGGTGTCGTAGATTTTGAAGATACAACTATCACTCAAAATACACGTGTAAGTTATCCAATAGATCATATTAGTAACATTCAAGTGCCATCAATTGGTAAAAATCCTAAAAATATTTTCTTTTTAACTGCTGATGCTTTTGGTGTATTGCCTCCAATTTCAAAATTAACACCAGGCCAAGCTGCTTACCACTTTATCTCTGGTTATACAGCTAAAGTTGCAGGAACAGAAGCAGGAATAGATGAGCCTCTTCCAAGTTTTTCAGCTTGTTTTGGTGCACCTTTTATGCCGTTGCATCCTACAAAATATGCGGAGATGTTAAGTAAAAAAATGCAAGACGCTAATGTAAATGTGTGGTTAGTAAACACGGGATGGACAGGAGGTCCTTACGGCGTTGGAACACGAATGAAATTAAAATATACCCGCGCTATGATTACCGCCGCTATGGATGGTAGTTTAGATGCTGCAAATAATGGTGAGTATCATGAGCATTCTATTTTTGGAGTTCACTTACCACGCGTTTGTCCTAATGTTCCTTCGGAAGTTTTAAGTCCAAGATCTACATGGAACAACGATGAAGGGTATTATAAAACGGCTAATAAGTTAGCTGCATCTTTTCAAGAAAACTTCGCTAAATTTGAAGAATTTGCGAATGCAGATATTATGGCAGGAGCACCACGTGTAAATTCGTAACGGACTACGAACCAATTAATTTGGTGTTTTATTAATAATATTTTCTTGTTAGAATAGGTTTAAAATTGTAGTTTTATGCTCACAATTTTAAACCTATTTTTTATGAAAAAAACTACTTATTTATTCGCAATTTTTATTGCTTTTTATTCATTTTCATTTGCTCAATGTCCTGGAACTCCAGAACCAGGATACACTTGTATTCCTGATGCCGCCTTTGAGCAGGCTTTAATTAACTTTGGTTATGATTCTGAAGGAGTTCTTGACGGACGTATCCTTACTGCAGATGCTGAGGCCGCAAACGGTACGCTAGGATTGGCGAACCAAGGATTAACAGATCTAACGGGTTTAGAAGCTTTTATTAACTTGGACGGTGTAGATTTCTCGTATAATACAGCATTAGCTGCATTAGATGTTACTGCAAACGTAAATTTAATTGATGTAAATTTAGAAGGTTGTGCATCCTTGAGTTCATTAAACGTTTCGGGATTAACCGCATTAGAGAATATTAATGTTTATGGCTCTGTACTAACAACTGTAGATTTATTAACAAACACGTCACTTTTAGTGTTTAATGCACGTTTCGCAGCTCTTCAAACAATGGATTTTTCAGCAAATGCATCTATTTTAGATGTTAATTTAAGAAATAATACTTTGACATTTGTTGATATGAGAAATGGCAACAATGCGCTAACTGTTCTTAGAGCTGATAACAATAACGGTCCAGGATGTATTTTGGTAAATGATGAAACAGAGACTAATTTAGTTAACTGGAATCCAGGTGGGTTATCAATATACGAGACTGAAGGCGAATGTCCTACGTTAAGTGTTGAGAAAGAGAACTCAACCGTTTTTTCTATCTATCCTAATCCTGCTAAAGGCTACGTAAATGTTTCTTCAAATTTAGAGGCAACTACGAATTTAGGTGTTTATGATATTACTGGAAAGCTAGTATTGACTAACACTATTTCTTTTGGTAATAACAAATTAAATATTGCATCTCTTTCATCTGGTATCTATTTAATGCGCGTTTCTACAAGCACAAAAACAATTACTAAAAAGCTAATCATTAAGTAGTTTTTTAAATCTTAAATTTTTACATAAAAAAAAGCCCAATTGAAATTTCAATTGGGCTTTTTTGTAGCTTAAAATTAAGCTTATTTCTTTTTGTTTACTTCCTTAATGTATTTTTCTAAAGCCATGGTCATAGATGGTGTTTCTGGCGTTGGTGCGGAGATATCTACACGTAAACCATGTTCTTCAACAGCTTTAATAGTGGTGTTTCCAAACACTGCTATACGCGTGTCTTTCTGTTCAAAGTCTGGAAAGTTATGAAATAAAGATTCAATTCCTGAAGGACTAAAGAATACTAAAATATCATAATAAACATCTGCTAAATCCGATAAATCACTAATAACCGTTTTGTAAAAAATGGCTTCTTTCCATTCTACATTTAAAGCATTTAAAGTTTCTGGAACTTCTGGCTTCAATTTATCAGTAGTTGGTAATAGGAAGGATTCGCCTTTATACTTTTTAATTAATGGTGATAAGTCAGCAAAATTCCGCTTTCCTACATAAATTTTACGTTTTCTGTACACTACATATTTTTGTAGATAAAAGGCAACGGCTTCTGACTGGCAGAAGTATTTCATGCTATCAGGCACTTTAAAGCGCATTTCATCAGCAATTCTAAAAAAGTGGTCTACAGCATTTCTACTGGTTAAAATAATGGCCGTATATTTTGATAAATCTACTTTTTGTTGTCTAATTTCTTTTGCATCAACGCCTTCTACATGTATAAACGGTCTAAAGTCAATTTTAACTTTTTGCTTTTCCTGAAGATCAAAGTATGGCGAATTTTCTATTTTAGGTTCTGGTTGAGATACTAAAATTGTTTTCACTTTCATAGATTATTTCTTTTAGTTGAAATGCTAAACATTTATAGCCATTTGGTACAAAATGATATAAGGCGCGATTTCAAGAGTGCAAAGATACAAAATAAAATAAAACATATTCTGTTTAATAAGATTTTGATAAGTCTTAACCGTTGTTATTATGCCGATTATAAATATTAATAAAATTAAGGCCCAGATGCCGTATATAACAACGTTTCCAACAAATAAACCATAAATTAAAATGGCGTTAAGAGGCATAATTAGAAGACCTAAAAAATTCTTATAGCTTATTTTTTGAAATAAATAGTTTTCTATTAGAAAATCTATCTCAAAAACACTTCCTATTAAGCGTTCAATGAGCGTTTTCATAATAAAAAATATGGCTACTATGGCTGCAAATTTCAGTAAAACGACTGCCGATAATTCTAAGTCAACCGTTAGATGATTGTATGTTATAAAACTGAAGATGGTGATGGCTAAAACAAAATTTATAAATAAAAGCCCATCAAAAAGATCAAAAAATTTCTGGTCTTTGGAATAGATTTTTAGGTATTTCGAATTACCTAAAACCTGAACAAATTCGTGGAAACGTTTCGTGAAAAGAATCTTGGCAATTGTTATTAGAATGAGTCCTACAACAATTAAAATGGTAAATAAATCGTTTGAAATTACATTACGCAGCATGTCGTAAAATTATTATAAATTATTGTACTTGTATCTAATATTTTAAGGAATATTTAAAAAATAGTAACTTTTAAATAGTTTACATTTGCTAAAAATAACCGTTTGTCATGTCAGACACGATTGTCATAATTCCTACTTTTAACGAAATAGAAAATATAGAAGCCATAATTAGGGCTGTGTTTTCACAGGAAAAAATGTTTCATGTACTGGTGGTAGACGATAATTCACCTGATTTAACGGCTAAAAAAGTTAAGGAATTACAACAGGAATTTCCCCAGCAATTGCACCTTTTACAACGTGAAGAAAAAACAGGTTTAGGTACCGCTTATATTGCTGGTTTTAAATGGTGTTTAGCGCGAGATTATGCCTATATTTTTGAAATGGACGCTGATTTTTCGCATAACCCAAACGATTTAATTCATTTGTATAATGCCTGTCATTTACAGCAAGCTGACATAGCGGTTGGATCTAGATATGTAACCGGTGTAAATGTTGTAAATTGGCCAATGAGTAGGATTTTACTATCTTACTTTGCCTCCAAATATGTGCGTTTAATTACCCGCATGAAACTTCATGATACCACAGCTGGTTTCGTTTGCTACAAGCGTCAGGTTTTGGAAACTATAGATTTAAATAGCATTAAATTTGTTGGTTATGCTTTTCAAATTGAGATGAAATTTAAAGCTTATTTAAAGGAATTTAAAATAGTTGAAGTCCCCGTAATTTTTACCGATCGCTCTAAGGGGAAATCTAAAATGAGTGGCGGTATTATTTCCGAAGCCATATTGGGTGTAATAAGTATGAAAATAAATAGTTTTTTTAGAAAGAAATAATAATAATATGAATTCTGCAATTGCTTTATTAATTAAGAATGGAAAGATAGTTAATGAAGGAACTATTTTTGAAGGTGATATTTATATTGAAAATGATATCATTAAGGAAATAGCACCTATAATTAGTGTAAAGTCTGGCAACGTCAAGGTTATTGATGCTGAAGGAAATTATATTCTACCTGGCGTTATTGATGATCAAGTGCATTTTAGAGAGCCTGGTTTAACTCATAAAGGTGATATTGAAAGTGAATCCAAGGCCGCAATTGCTGGTGGAATTACCTCTTTTATTGAAATGCCCAATACCAATCCGCAAACTACAACTATTGAAAAGCTAGATGAAAAATTTGCCATTGCAGCAAAAACATCATACGCGAATTATTCGTTTATGTTTGGTGGTACTAATGATAATTTAGAAGAAATACTCAAAGTAAATCCGAAAGAAGTTGCCGGATTAAAATTGTTTTTAGGTTCTTCTACAGGGAATATGTTAGTGGATGATCCAGCGGTTTTAGAAAAAATATTTTCAAGTACAGATATGGTTATTTCTGTGCATTGTGAAGATGAAGCTACTATAAAAGCCAACTTAAAAACCTATGTGGACAAATATGGTGAGGACATTCCTATGAAATGCCATCCGCTTATTAGGAGTGAAGAAGCATGTTACTTATCATCTTCCCAAGCCATTGCATTAGCTAAAAAAACAGGTGCGCGTTTACACGTTTTTCATTTGTCTACAGCTAAAGAAACAGCTTTGTTCACAAATAAAATTCCTTTAAAAGATAAAAAGATTACTGCTGAAGTTTGTGTGCATCATTTATTATTTTCTGATGAAGATTACGACAAAAAAGGAACCCATATTAAATGGAATCCGGCTGTAAAAACGGCTAAAGATCGGGATGGACTGTGGAAAGCACTATTGGATGGCAGAATAGATGTTATTGCATCAGACCATGCGCCACACACGCTAGATGAAAAAAACAATTCGTATGCACAAGCGCCGTCTGGAGGGCCATTGGTTCAGCATGCGTTGGTTGCCATGTTGGAAGCGCATCATCAAGGAAAAATAACCGTTCCAAAATTAGTGGAGAAAATGTGTCACAATCCAGCTATTCTTTTTCAAGTGGAAAATCGCGGATATATAAAAGAAGGCTTTTTTGCCGATTTGGTGATTGTAGATTTGAACAACCCATGGACTGTTAAGAAAGAAAATATATTATATAAATGCAGTTGGTCTCCTTTTGAGGGCGCTACTTTTAAATCTCGCGTTACACATACTATTTTAAACGGACGTTTAGTATTTGAACATAATAAAATTAGTAAAGAAAGAGCAGCCAAACGCTTAACTTTTAATAGATGAAAAAGAACCTAATTTACGCTGTTTTTATGTTGGTCCTTATGGGATGCAGCCAATTTGGTGGGCCAAAAAAACCAAAGAATTTAATTTCTAAAAACGACATGGTTTCTATTTTAGTGGATTTGTCTTTGTTGTCTTCAGCTAAAGGGGTTAATAAAATGGTTTTGGAAAATAACGGTATTTCTCCAGAAGATTATGTGTATAAAACGCATAATATAGACAGTTTACAGTTTTTAAACAGCAATAGTTATTATTCCTATAACACGGAAGATTATGAAGTTATTTTAAAACGCGTAGAGGATAGTTTAAACGCTTTAAAAACTAAATATAAAGCTGTCATTAACGAAAAGCTAAATAAAGACATGAAATCTAAACAGCTAAATGATAGTAATGCTAGTTCCGATTCTATCAGAAAGAAATCAAGACGGATTCCTTAAATTTTGGTTGTCTCTTAAAAACATCTTTGCCGTTTGTTTTGCACTTTTTTCTATAGGCGTAAATTCGAAATTTAATTGATCTTTTATTTTCTCATTATCATAAATTGTTGTGCTCTGTGAAGACGCAATCATAGGTTTCATTAATTTTCTAGGTCTACCGGTTAGTAGGTTTTTTAACCAATCCAATCGCCACGCCATACTTAATATCCAAAAACCTGCTTCTATATGCGGTGGTTTTTTCTGTAAATTTTCTGCAATTAGACCCAAAAACCTTTTGTAGGTAACATGTTCGCCAACCATAATAAAGCGTTCATTTGTTATGGAACTTTCCATAAGACGCATCATTCCAACAGTTACATCCTTAACATACACGCTAGCTACATGTCCTTTAGTGTAAAACGAGAGACCCTTATAAATTTGTGTAAAAATGCCGCCTGTTCCTTCATGCCAAAGTCCTGGGCCTATAATTACACCTGGATTTACTATTACAGCATTTAAACCTTCTTGAGTGCCGCGCCAAACTTCTATTTCCGCACCGTATTTGGTTATGGCATACACGTTATTATCTTTTTCTGAATTCCAATCGGTTTCTTCATTAACATGTTTACTTTTTTCAGAATCGCTAATAGTTGCCACGCTACTCACATAACAAAGCTTTTTAATACTGTTGCTAATGCATAAATTAACGATGTTGGCTGTGCCTTCAATATTCGTTTTCCGAAGTTTATGATAATCTTTAGGATCAAATGAAATCATCGCAGCACAATGATACACATAGTCAACGTTTTCAAAAGCTTCAATAAGTTGTGGAATGTTTAATAAATCGGCTTCAACCCATTCAATTTTATTGAAAAGCGCCAAATAATCTTCAGTATAATAGGAAAATATGCGTTTTACAATAGCTTGTTTTTCTTCTGTTCTATAAATGGCTTTAACCGTTTTATTAGCGGTAAGCAATTCATATAATAAATGTGAACCGACTAAACCGGTACCTCCTGTAACTAAAATCATACATACAAAATAAAGAATTATTCAGAAAGCGCAAAGGTTTATGTATTGATTTTTATCTTTGCGCCATATAATTTTTATTAGTAAAGAAAATGGCAAATGCATTTGTTGAAGATTTAAGATGGCGCGGTATGGTTCATGATATCATGCCCGGAACGGAAGAGCAACTTTCAAAAGAAATGACAACCGCATATATAGGTTTCGATCCTACCTCTGACTCGCTTCATATTGGAAGTTTAGTGCCTATTATTTTGTTGGTTCACCTAGAAAAAGCGGGTCATAAACCTATGGCTTTAGTGGGTGGTGCAACTGGAATGATTGGTGACCCTTCTGGAAAAAGCGATGAGCGTAATCTTTTAGATGAACGGGCTTTAAACAAAAACGTAGCGGGAATTAAAAGCGTGTTATCTCGTTTTTTAAATTTCGATTCTAAAGCGGAAAACGCACCAATTTTAGTGAATAATTACGACTGGATGAAAGATTTTTCATTCATTGATTTTGCTAGAGATGTTGGTAAGCGGATAACCGTAAATTACATGATGTCCAAAGACTCTGTAAAAAAACGACTTTCAGGTGAAGATGGCAACGTAGGTATGTCTTTCACCGAATTTACATATCAATTAATTCAAGGCTACGATTTTTACCATTTGTATAAAAATTACAACGTATTGCTTCAAATGGGCGGAAGTGACCAATGGGGAAATATAACCACTGGAACGGAATTAGTAAGACGTATGACGGTTGGTGAAGAGGCCAAAGCCTACGCCATGACCTGTCCGTTAATCACAAAGGCCGATGGTTCGAAATTCGGTAAAAGTGAAGGCGGCAATATTTGGTTAGATGTGGATAAAACATCCGTTTATAAGTTTTACCAGTTCTGGTTAAATTCCTCGGATGAAGATGCTGAAAAATACATCAAGATTTTTACGTTTTTAGAGCGAGCAGCTATTGAAGCGCTTATTAAGGAACATCAAGAATCGCCTCATTTGCGACTACTTCAAAAGCGTTTAGCTGAAGAGGTGACCACATTTGTACATTCCAAGGCAGATTATGAAAATGCTGAAAAAGCGTCTAATATACTTTTTAGTAAATCGTTTAAGGAAGATATTAAAACCCTGGATGAAAAGACATTTTTAGATGTTTTTGAAGGTGTGCCGCAAGCGGAAATTTCTAGAGGAGATTTTGAAGCAGGACTAGATATGATTGGTGCGCTATCTGCACAAACTAATTTTTTAGCGTCTAATGGCGAAGCTAGACGCGCATTAAAAGAGAATTCGATATCGGTTAATAAGGAAAAGGTTAGTGAGAGTTATATGCTTTCCGATGCCGATTTAATTAATAATCAATACATCATTATTAATAAAGGGAAGAAGAACACCTATATTATAAAAGTGTTGTAAAATAAGAAACGCCTCGATATACATCGGGGCGTTTCACTTATTAACCAACCAACTAAAAAAAATCAATCTTTTTCATAGCAGTTATTAAGTCGTAACTTTTTCTAGTTCCTTACAAAGCCATTAAATTACAGCCGCGAATATCTGAATTATCAAATCTTCCAATAATTTCAAAAGTGCCATTATCATGGACTTTTCCTAAATCTTGTGTCGCAATAAAAGAGCAAGAATTAAAATTGGCCAAATCAATTATATTTAATCCTCCGGTTTTATTGGTTGCTTGAATGGTTAAAGCATCTTCAGTATCACGTGTTAAAACCCGCATCCAAGCAGGGCATTTAAAAACGCCATGTCCTAAAGAATAAGCCTGACTTAAAAGTTCCGTCATACCGTATTCACTATGAATTTCTGGAACGCCAAAGCCTTTTTTTAGAATATCGTGAAGTTCATTTCTAATGAGCTCTTTGCGTCTTCCTTTCATACCACCCGTTTCCATAATGATGGTGTTTTTTAATTGGAATTCATGAAATTCCACCAAATCCAATAGGGCAAAAGAAACGCCAATGAATAATACCTTTCGGTTTTCAGATTCTAGTTTTAAGAGTGTATTTTTTAAAGCTTCTAAATCATGTAGATAAAAACCACTTTCCGGCTGTTGGGATTGCTTAATAAAAGCATCGGCCATATAGATTAAAGATGAGCCATCGCGTTCTAGATAACTAGGTAATAAGGCCAAAACAACATAATCTTCAATAGCACCATAAAACTGTTTGAAGGCGGCTTCATAGCTCCTCTCATAAACGGATAAATCCGTAACCAAATGCTTACTTGTAGTTTGACCTGTCGTTCCAGAACTGGTAAATATTTTTTGAATTGCCGCTGTTGAACTAAGGACATCATGCGATTTAAAAAATTGAATAGGTAGAAATGGAATATCTTCAACCCGATGAATATCACTAGGGTTTTTATATAACAAATCGCAAAAAGAGCGATACACAGAATTGTTTTCAAATTGGAATTTAAAAACTTGAAGCGCATTTTTCTCAAAAGCTTCTGCTGAATCTATTTTGAATATATCTGATGGATTTATCATGACTACAAAAGTATGCAAAATAAAAAAGCGCTACCAATGGGCAGCGCTTTTAAAAGTGTTAAAATGGAGTCTTATTTAATTACTAACTTTTTAGTAACGGAGTTTCCATTTTGAGTGATGTGTAAAATATACATTCCAGCATTTAATGAAGATACATTAAGTCTGTTGTTTGCAATGGTGTTGTTTAATACTTGTTTTCCTAATACATCAAAAACACGTACTGAAATAGCTTCAGAAGTTGCGCTCGTTATGTTTACAAAACCGTTAGTTGCTGGGTTTGGATAAAGGCTTAATTTTAATTCATCTTTAAAAGACTCTAAAGAAAGTGTTGCTGTTTTAACTAAAACAACGTTGTCGATAAAGATTCCAACTCCACTTGTATTTCTAACAGAGAATACAACTTCTAAATCTCCAGCGGTAGGAGTAAATTCATAAGTTATTTTAACCCATCCTTCAGTGGAAGATAAAGTTGTGTAATCCGCGTAAGCAGAGTATCCTCCGTCATGAAAAGCATTTCTAATATCGCCATCACCTTTAGCGAAATAAGTTAAAGTATAAGACTCAGAAGTTGCTGTTATAGCTTCATTTGTAAATCGTTTGTGACCAGTACCTGACGCAGTTAATACAACTGATGAAGCTCCTTCATAAGCATCTGTAGATTGTAATACGGCAGATTTAGCAATGCTAGATTTAGAACCATACCAGTTCACAGGTGTATCTAAAGAAGCAGTTCCTGTCCAAGTTTCAAAACTTCCATTGCTAAGTTCATTTTGAGCCGAAACTGTAAAAATGATTAAAGTAAATAATAAAAAGTAAAATTGTTTCATGAAAAATAAATTTGGTTATAATTAAGCGGCAAATATATTATAAAAAAAAGCGCTACCAAAGTGGCAGCGCTTTTAAAATTATAAAAAGAAATTCTTACTTAATTACTAACTTTTTAGTAATTGAATTTCCGTTTTGAGATATTTTCAAAATGTATAATCCTGAATTTAAAGAAGACACATTAAGCGTATTATTTGTAATAGTGTTGTTTAAAACTTGTTTTCCTAAAACATCATAAACACTTACTGAAATAGCTTCAGAAGTTGGGCTTGTAATAGTTACAAAACCATTGGTTGATGGATTTGGATATACATTAAAATTAGTCGCTTTAAAAGCGTCTGTAGATAATGTAACATCTGATAAAGAACGTGCACTAATTTGTGGAGCACCACCAAATTCAGCAATGATACCTACTAAAGCATAAGGGCCAGAAGGAATAGTTTCTCCAACATAATCAGCTTCATTATACGGTCTAAATGTCATTGGACCACCTGAAGCATCAGAAATATCATAATTAGTACTAGCAGTAAAAGTACCACCGCCATCTGCAAAAATAGTATTGTTAATTTGAACTAATTCAGACTCATAAGGTTCCCAATCAGCAAGTAAAGCTGTAATAGTAACCAATTGCGGTGTAATAGTTGCACCGGCAACCACTGAAGCATCAGCAGAAGGGATGAATTGTAAAACACCACCAAATTCGCCTAACTCTCCAACTAAACCACTCATACCATCGCCAATTGCGAAAACTGTAGAAATAGCGCCTGCTGAATCATCAATAAGAATAGCGGAGTTACTGCTATCTTGAATATATTTTTGATTTCTGTTTGCACGTGTATAAGTTACTGTTGGTGCATTCATTAACTCATAGAATTGTCCAATAGTTCCCGCTCTTAATGCTGTTAAATCTGCTACTTGTGTTGGAAGTAATACTGTAAAAGTAGATGAAGCAGAAACAGGGCTCGCTAATATGTTTCCAGCGTTATCAACCAATCTCATATCAACCGTATGAGATCCTGCCGCTAATCCTGTTAAGCTAATTGCAGATGTATCAAACTTATCTATTGTTGTACCGTTGTCAATTTCATATGTAATATAACCATCACCAGTTCCACCAGCAGCTACATCAAAGTTCTGCACAACAAATTCAACATCTACGTTCACACTTGGAACGCTGGCACCATTCGCAGGAGACGTGATAGCTAAAGTTGGTATAGCACCAGATTCTTTCATTAAAGAAAAATCATCCCAATAAACGACAGCACCCGCGTAAGTTCTAACTTCAAAAAGAAATTCATTAGCCGTTGCTGGAGCTGTTACCGTTGTTGTGTACTGGGTCCATGCATTACCATTTGTGTCAAAATAACCGTTTCCACCAACACCTTGTAAAACATCGGCATCTGTAGCGTTATCGTTAGCACCATCCAATGCCCATTTGGACCAAATTCTAGCATCGGTATCATCACCAGATTCAACCTTATACCATACGGAAACAGTATAAGACGTTCCAGGGATTATTCCTGTAACCCTTTGACTTAATTTTACACTTCCAGAAGCGCCACCTGTATGTTTTGCAGAAAATGCGCCACTGTGTGTTTGTGTAGATTCTTGAGTTATCCCAGCTGCTACAGTCCAAGAATCTGGAGAAGTTGGACTAGTCCAAGTTTCAAAAGATTGATTCATTAATTGTTCCTGTCCAAAACTGAACCCAACAGTTAATAATAAAGTAAATAAAAAGTAAATTTTTTTCATAATTGCTTGTTTAAATAGTTAATAATCAAAGATACATAGAATTCGCCTTTTATCTAAAAAATTTAAGGTTTAAGTTGCTTTTTTACAATAAGATAATGTGGGATACATTTATTTAACAATCAGCTTCCTAGTAGCAGTCACATTGTTTTCAGTAATCTTAATAATGTAAATGCCTGGCTTAATTTTGGAGATGTTTAATTCTTTGCCAGAAAGTGTTTCAGACATGATGGTATTGCCTAATACATTATAAATAATAATTTGTTTAGAAAGGTTAAATTTTGTTGCAATATAAAGCTTACCGTTACTCACCGGATTCGGGTAAACAGATAGGTTTTCCATGTTTTCAGAAGCCGTCATAGCTTCCTTTTCTATGGACTGCGAAAAACCAACGCTGACCGAGAAAAAAGCTATAATAAGAAAAACTAAATATGTATTGGTTTTCATAGGTCTCAAAATGAGTTGTTAGTAAATATACGAAATATTATATCAAATAGTTTGCCAAATTCATGGCTTCTGAATCCGTAATCTAATATTAAGAAGTATTAACCATAACGTTACTATAATGTTATTAAAAAGGTTTTGAGGTTTCCTAAAGCTTATATAATTTATCTTTACCTTTTGAATGATGAAATTCCTATGAAAAAACGTGATATTAAAATATTACTAGTGGACGATGAGCCGGATATTTTAGAAATTGTGGGCTACAATTTAGCCGCTGAAGGCTATGAGATTTTTACAGCCGAAAATGGTTTGAAAGCCTTAAAAAAAGCAAAAAAAATAAAACCACATCTTATTATAATGGATGTGATGATGCCAGAAATGGATGGTATTGAAGCCTGTGAATTAATCCGGAAAGAACCCGATTTAAGCGAAACGATCATCACATTTCTAACCGCACGTGGTGAGGACTATTCGCAAGTGGCCGGTTTTGAGGCTGGAGCAGATGATTATATTACTAAGCCCATTAAGCCCAAAGTTTTAGTGAGCAAAGTGAAATCGCTTTTAAGACGTTTTAAAGAAGAGGAAGCTGCTGATGCTATTGTGCAAATTGGAAACTTGGTGATTAATAGAGATGAGTATAAAATTATTTTAGATGGGAACGAACTGATTTTGCCACGAAAAGAATTTGAATTATTATCTTTATTGGCATCAAAACCAGGTAAAGTTTTTAAAAGAGAGGATATTCTAGACAAGGTTTGGGGTAATGAAGTGGTTGTAGGCGGTAGAACTATTGATGTTCATATCCGGAAGCTTCGTGAAAAAATTGGAGATCATTCTTTTAAAACCGTTAAAGGTGTTGGGTATAAGTTTGTAGATTAATGCAAAAGCTAAAAAAAACCTATAAGTTCGCAGTAAAAACAGCGCTTTTTACATCGCTCCTATTAATCCTCTTATTGAGTATTTTTTTGTTGCTATTAAAAGCATGGACTTGGTGGATATTTCCCTTTGTTATGCTTTTTGGCCTCATTTCATTTATAATCATGCAATTCCGCGTGGAGCGATTCATTTATCGCCGCGTAAAAAAAATATACGACGATTTAACGCTCCTGGAGTCTGCTTCGTTAACATCCCAACCTATCACTACAGACATGGCAACGCTTACCAAGGAAATTGATAAGTATGCTAAAGACAAAAAGCTAGAAATAGAAACGCTAAAAGTTCGTGAGGAATATCGAAAAGAATTTTTAGGGAATGTTTCACATGAATTAAAAACCCCATTATTCACAGTTCAAGGTTATATTTTAACGCTGCTGGATGGCGCCATTGATGATAAACGTATTCGGAAACGCTATTTAAATCGGGCCAGTAAAGGTGTGGAACGCCTTATTTATATTGTTAAAGATTTGGATATGATTACCAAATTGGAAGTAGGCGATTTAAGTCTAAATAAAGAGGTTTTTGATGTGGTTCATCTTATTGAAAATGTCTTCGAGTTACTGGAAATGAAAGCGGCTCGAAAGAAAATAACCCTAACTTTTGACAGAGATTACTCGGATGCTATTTTGGTTTACGCGGATAAGGAACGGATAGAACAAGTTATTACGAATTTAGTGGTGAATTCCATTAAATACGGCATGGAAAAAGGAACAACGGAAATTAGTATTGAAAACTTAATTAAAAATAAAGTTATTGTGCGGGTTACTGACAATGGTGAAGGTATTACAGAAGAAAATTTACCGCGTATTTTTGAACGCTTTTATCGTGTAGACAAAAGTGGGTCTAGAAAGGAAGGCGGCTCCGGATTAGGTTTGTCTATTGTAAAACATATTATTGAAGCGCATGATGAGCGCATCTATATTGAAAGTGAAGCTGAAGTAGGAAGCGAATTTTCATTCAGTATGGAAAAGGCTAAATAAATCATCATAATTTATAGATGCTTTGGTGTGACTTAATCCTTTATAGTCTGAAACGCGTTTTAATTTTTCTAAAGTGAAATCATCCTGTTCACAAAAGGGAACCAAACCTTGATCTTGTAAACGTTTCGCTAAATACTGCTGTTCTAATTGACCAGGTGTTGGAATAAAAAAGGCCTGCTTTTCTAATTTTG
Source organism: Bizionia myxarmorum (assembly GCF_008086205.1). GTDB lineage: Bacteria > Bacteroidota > Bacteroidia > Flavobacteriales > Flavobacteriaceae > Algorimicrobium > Algorimicrobium myxarmorum. The sequence continues at coordinate 982,661 of NZ_VSKK01000001.1, forward strand.
CCAAATCCATAATGGTTGTATAACCTGATCGGGAAATAATTAACTGACTTTGGTTTATAGCCGTTTCTAATAAGTCGCTGGTTAAAAAATTATAAAGCGTCATATTCCCCGTAACTTCTTTAGTTATTTTTGTTTCCACAACGCCTTTCACAAAAACGACTGACCCTTTAAAGTTTTTTAATTCCTCTAAAAGATTGATTTCTAAATACTGCCGCTGTGGTTCTGGTCCAGACAGTAGCACCATAATATCATAAACTATTGGTAAATCTTTTTTTTCAAATCGGCTTAAAGCACCTATATATTTTATCTGTGATTTGAATTTCTTTAAATGTCCTAATTTCCCGCTTAAATTGATGCTTTCAGAAGTATCAGGCACCCAACATTGATCAAATTTTTCCATCACGGCAGCATGAATTTTAGTACTTAACCAAGTCGTATTTCCACTTAAAACCTGCAATTGATGCGTGATGTAAACGGAAGGCACTTCAGCTGCATAAACCCCAAAACGATTATCTGAAATAATGCCTATAATAGGATAGTTGGCTAGTATTTTAGCCGTTGCCACTTTTTCGGCAGCCATCGTTTTTAAGATTCTGGGGGTATCTTTAAGCAGTTTATACTTAAGAAAAGCTGCTTTTTTGGCATAGGTTATAGCGTATGATGGTAATTCTAAAGCTATAAGTTCAGGGAATTCATTTTTAAGTAATGCTAGAGCAGCACCATCACTAGCGAGTATAGGCGTTAAATTATGTTCTATCAACGCATTTATAATAGGAATGCATCGGGTGGCATGCCCAAGCCCCCAATTTAATGGCGCTACTAAAATGTGTTTCGCTTCTAACATGAAAAACAAAGATAAGCATATCTATGCTTCCACATATTTATGTAATTTTGCCGAAAGTTTAAAAGTCTATTAGTTACGTGGGAAGTAAAAATAAATTAAAGCGTTTTAAGGAAAACGAAACCTTTCAGAATGTGGTTCAGCCCACGCGAGAGGAGTTAGTAAACCAAGAGTTTTCATTAAAGGGCCATTGGAATCGTGATTTTTTCAAAAATGATAACCCTTTAGTTTTAGAATTGGGTTGTGGAAAAGGGGAGTATTCCATGGCATTAGCCAAGAAGTATCCTCATAAAAATTTTATAGGTATTGATATTAAGGGTGCCCGTTTTTGGCGTGGTGCTAAATCGTCTATAGAAGAAAATATTACCAATGTCGGGTTTTTAAGAACCCAAATTGAATTAATTGATCATGCTTTTGCCGCTCAAGAAGTAGACGAAATTTGGATAACCTTTCCAGATCCGCAAATTAAGTATAAGCGCACCAAGCACCGTATGACGAATATGGAATTTTTAGCACGCTATAAAACTATTCTTAAGCGTGAAGGTGTTGTTAACTTAAAAACGGATAGTGAATTTATGCACGGTTATACGCTTGGTTTATTACATGGCGCTGGGCATGAGGTTTTATATGCTAATCATAATGTGTATAAGCAAGAAGGTAGCCCCGAGGAAGTAACGAGTATTCAAACCTTTTACGAAAGTCAGTATTTAGAACAAAACAAACCAATTACCTATATTAAATTTAAAATTAAAGATTAGTGGATGTAGCTCTTGTGTTTTTATTCGGTTTTTTGGCCACGCTTATTGCCACTTTACCTCCAGGTTTATTAAATATAACCGCCGCAAAAATTAGTTTAGACGAAGGTCATACCCGAGGTATTATGTTCTCATTAGGTGCCTGTTTGGTCATTGTTTTTCAAGCCCTTATAGCAGTTGTTTTTGCACGTTACTTGAGTAACAACCCAGACTTTGTGGACAATTTGCGCTTGGTAGCCCTAATAATTTTTGCGCTTTTAAGTATTTACTTTTTATTTATAGCTAAAGGCGATGAAAAGAAAAAGAAAGAAATAGATTCAGAAAGTAAGACTAAACGGTTTTTCCAGGGTATTTTTTTATCATTTATCAACTTTTTCCCCATTCCATTTCAAGCCTATGTGGCCATTACTATGGCATCATATGGCATTCTTAAATTCGAAAACATTGGGATTGCCGCTTTTGTAATTAGCTCTAGTTTAGGTGCTTTTATTTCTTTGTACCTCTACATGCATTTTTTTGAAAAGATAAAAGACCACAAATTGGCTTCTAAAAAAAGCATGAATTATTTAATAGGTATTATTACGGGTGTGGTTGCTATTTATACGCTTTTCACTATTTTAAAAGACTTATAATGAAACCTGAAACGATAAATTTTTTCGATAAGGTTTATCAAGTCGCTCGGCAAATCCCCTACGGTCGTGTCACCAGTTATGGCGCTATTGCTAACTTTTTAGGTGCTGCTAAAAGTGCTAGAATGGTAGGTTATGCCATGAATGGGTCTCATGATAAAGAGGTTCCTGCGCATCGGGTTGTAAACCGAAAGGGCTTATTAACAGGCAAACATCATTTTGATGGCACCCACTTAATGGAACAGCTTTTAGAAAGTGAAGGTGTTAAAGTAATAGACCTCCAAGTTCAAGATTTTGATGCCGTATTTTGGGACCCCAGTAAAGAATTGAAGTTTTAATAAGTAATTAGTCATTACTTATGTTTTTTTGTAATGATTCTAGCTACTTTTTTTCTGAAATATTAAGAAAAATTAGCTCATGATAATCAAAGCAAATCTTCGCATAAATCATTTCAATTAAACCATTTCAAATTCTAAACAATTCACTGTATATTTGTTGTTTAGAATAATTCTGAATAATCAATCAGCATTTGGTGTTCTAATCAGACCTAAAAGCTGTGTATTCTGTGTATAAATAGTAGTAAAAATGAAATTAGATAAACAAGATATATTAAAAGCACTTGAAACCATAACGGTTCCAGGTGAAGGCGAAAACATGGTAGCAAGTGGCGCCGTTAAAAATATTATGACCTTTGGTGATGAGGTTATTGTAGATATTACCATAGCCAATCCAAGTCTTCAAGCTAAAAAGAAAACAGAAGTAGAAATTTTAAAAGCCATTCATGATCTGGTTTATGAAAAAGCTAAAATTACTATTAATGTGAAGGTAGAAGCGCCTCCTGCAAAACCTAAAAACGAGATTAAAGGGAAATCAATTCCGGGTATTCAAAATATTATTGCTGTAGCTTCTGGAAAAGGTGGTGTTGGTAAATCAACTGTAACAGCTAATTTAGCAGTAACCTTATCTAAAATGGGCTTCAAAGTCGGAATTTTAGATGCCGATATTTACGGACCTTCCATGCCGATTATGTTCGATGTGGAAAATGAACGTCCTTTAGCGACAACTATCGACGGGAAATCTAAAATGAAACCTGTAGAAAATTACGGCGTTAAAATATTATCTATCGGATTTTTCACCCAACCGGGTCAAGCGGTGGTTTGGCGTGGCCCCATGGCTTCCAAAGCTTTAAATCAAATGATTTTTGATGCACATTGGGGCGAATTAGATTTCATGTTAATAGATTTACCGCCAGGAACAGGCGATATTCACTTAAGTATCATGCAGGCTTTACCCATTACAGGTGCGGTTGTAGTAAGCACACCACAAAACGTGGCTTTAGCAGATGCTAGAAAAGGGGTGGCTATGTTTCAACAAGACAGTATCAATGTCCCTGTTTTAGGAATCATTGAAAATATGGCTTATTTCACACCAGAAGAATTACCCGATAATAAATATTATATATTTGGAAAAGAGGGTGCTAAAAATTTAGCGGCCGATTTAGACGTGCGTTTTCTAGGCGAAATTCCATTAGTGCAAAGTATCCGTGAAGCTGGGGATTTAGGTCGTCCAGCAGCTATGCAAACCGGAACACTGTTGGAGAAGTCTTTTGAAAAACTCACACAAAATGTGGTAGAAGAAGTGGTAAGACGAAATGATGGGTTACCGCCAACTGAAGCCATTAAAATTACAACCATGGCTGGATGTTCAGCCGTTAAAAAATAGGTTATGACTGCAGAAGAACTCACATTAAATATTGAAAAAGCGCTAGATGAAATCCGTCCTTTTTTACAAAGCGATGGCGGCGATATTTCCTTGCTATCTGTTGAAGATGGTAAGGTGGTTAAAGTGCAGTTGCAAGGCGCGTGCGTTGGTTGTAGTGTTAACCAAATGACTTTAAAAACGGGTGTGGAAATGACTATTAAAAAATACGCCCCACAAATTGAACAAGTTATTAATGTAGAGGCTTAATCGCCAGATTTTCTTTAAGCGCTTCCTAATATAAAAGTAGGAAGCGCTCAATTAAATAGTTTCAACGTTCACGCAAACTGATAATTATCATAAAAAATGCCTGATTTTTATCTGAAATTTGCATCTGAAACAAAAGTCGAATAAAAGAAGTACCCAACACTTTGGGCATGACTATGATAAAGACAGATATACTTATTATTGGCGCAGGGCCAACCGGATTATTCACCGTTTTTGAAGCTGGATTACTCAAATTAAAATGTCACCTTATTGATGCATTACCACAAGCAGGTGGGCAATGTACCGAACTATATCCTAAAAAACCTATTTATGATATTCCAGCCTATCCAGAAATTATGGCGGGCGATTTGACTTTGAAATTACTGGAGCAGTGCAAACAATTTCAACCAGGTTTTACGCTTGGTGAGCGCGCTGAAACTATAGAAAAACAAGAGGACGGTAGCTTTATAGTGACTACCAATAAAGGCACCCAACATCAAGCACCTGTTGTAGCTATAGCTGGTGGTTTAGGGAGTTTTGAACCGCGTAAACCACTCATTCATAATATTACGGATTATGAAGATAACGGTGTGGAATACATGATTAAAGATCCTGAAATGTATCGGGGTAAAAGAGTGGTTATTGCCGGTGGTGGCGATTCTGCTTTAGATTGGAGTATCTTTTTAAGTGATATTGCAAGTGAAGTCACGCTTATTCATAGACGTAATGAGTTTAGAGGACATTTGGATTCTGTTGATAAAGTTCAAGAACTTAAAAATTTAGGTAAAATAAATCTGATTACGCCGGCTGAAGTAACGGGTATTGTTGGCCATGAAAAAGTGGCTGCTGTAGTTGTTTCACAAGCAGCGCATATTGAAAAGGAATTTGAGTTAGAATGTGATCATTTTATTCCGCTTTTTGGTTTATCACCTAAATTGGGACCCATTGCCAACTGGGGATTAGAAATTGAAAAGAACGCTATTAAAGTGGACAACTGTTTGGATTATCAAACCAATATTCCGGGTATTTTTGCAATAGGCGATGTCAATATTTACCCAGGTAAATTGAAATTGATTTTATGTGGTTTTCATGAAGCAACGCTGATGTGTCAATCTGCCTATCAAATTATTAATCCAGGCAAACGCTATGTATTAAAGTATACGACAGTTGCAGGCGTAGATGGTTTTGATGGAACCAGAAAAGAAGCAGAAAAAGCCGTTGTAAAAGCATTTGATTAGAGAGTTTAATTAAAAAAGACATCTTATGCGACTTTTTGCTTAATTGCTTATAAATTGGAGATTCCTTAATTTAAAAGTATTATTGATTGTCGGTAAAATATCCTATTCGGCCTATCGAAAATTTATCGATAAATTTGAAATGAAGTTACCGTGAAATTTTAGGCTGTTTGAGCTCGCAAAATGTTAAAGGAGTCAAAACCTTTTTTAAGCGAGTTCCTAAAATTTAGGTATCGAATGATAAATTTAGATAAAGGTTCGTAAGCCTAGACTTTTTTGTTTCTTTTTTGGGCAATGCAAATCGAAGATTCACAAACACCAAAAATAAAATAAAAGCGAAGTGAGTAAAAAAGAAAAGGCAATATTTTCTGAATAAATATATTTTTTGTAATTATTTAGAACTGAAGAAATCTAGTATAATTTAAAAAGAAGATTCCCGTTTTCACGGGAAGTGATATGGAACAAGACATAAATATTACCATTATAGATCGTGAAGGTGTTTCGCATACTATTGAAGCACCAACAGATATGGCTATGAATCTTATGGAAGTGGTTCGTAGTTATGAACTCGCACCCGAAGGTACCATTGGTATTTGCGGTGGCATGGCTATGTGTGCTAGTTGTCAATGTTATGTGTTGAGTGAAACGCCTTTACCAGAAAAACAGGATGACGAAGAAGCCATGCTTTCGGAAGCATTTTTTGTGAAAGAGAATTCACGATTAGGTTGTCAAATTCAAATGACCCCTCAAATGGAAGGCTTGAAAGTACAATTGGCACCTGCTGAATAAATTGGGGGCAAATCCAAAAGTTCTGGGGTCTCAAGATTATCAGAAAAAAGTAAGGCGTTTTAACCGTGAAGCTTTACTATTTCGTAATCGGTACTAAATACATCTTCTCATTTTATGCTGTTCAGAGCGGTATTTTTTATGCTATAGGTTCTAATTACTAAGGCTAAAATAAGCACTCAAACTACACTCGGACTACCCTCGGAGTTAGGTCGGAGTCAGGACGCACCTAAAATGACTCTTTTTCATATCCATTCCAGAAGCGTTGTATTTTTAAGATTAAGTAGAAATTAGTGTTTTTTGCTACAAGAAGAACGCTAGGTTTCAAAACTTTTAAACGGCACTCTAAAAGCTTTTTTTTTTAGCTGTTATGATTCTGCAGAAGCCTAGTTGCTTTTATTATCCGCTGTCTTCGTTATTTATAAGTTCGTTTTATAATCCGCAAGTTTTCGTGGGCCTTCTAACAAAACGCGTACGACTTTCAAAGTACCATCATCTGTAGTGGCAATTTGCCATTTTATAAGCGCAATTTCGCCGTTTTCAATTTCAATACCCGTAATACTTCTAGGAAACACACAGCATCCATCATTGAAAAAGGCAATATCATTAGCTTCCGGAAAGCGTGGCCTGTGGGTATGTCCTACAATAGTGAGCATATTGTTTTTACTAATAATCCAGTGTTTTATCAGTTTTTCAATGCGCATTAATTCCAAACGGTTTTTTGCCGGACTTGTTGGGTTTGAAATACCCATGACGTTTAAAGGTTTCCATAAAACGCGCACTAAAAACCGACTCCACTTCCAAAAACTATAATTCCACCAATCCGCTTGATGGCCATGGGTTAAAAAAAGCTCTTGTTGGGTGGTGCTATGTTTTAATATTAAGGCTTCATGAATTGTGATATCTGTAAATAAGGGTTCTTCCTTGCCTGTAATAGGTTCAAAATAGGTGTAAAGATGCTTTTTTACATAATCCGGATTCTGATACACCATATCATGGTTCCCAAAAAGCATATGAAATCGCTTATTTTTATGAAATTCCCGTAATAATAGATAGACGTGTTTGTGGGCCTCAAAAATAGTTTTAAAGGTCCGGTGTTCCCAAAGTTCATCACCATCACCTAATTCCAGATAGGTAAAACCTTCGGCATAATAATGTTTTAAGGCGTGAAAATAGGCGTTTGCATTATTGGCGAAATCGTCGGCAAAACTATTATCTCCACGATGACAATCACTAAATAAAATAAACTTACTCGTATCATCAAAGTTGATAATCTGGGCTTCTTTATACGCGCGGTCTAAACGTTTTTTGCTGGATAACATGGTGTAAATGTAAACAAAAAACCTAAAAATTAATTCGTTTGGAAGGCACTTTTCATAAGGTCCTCCTGTTTTTAAACGCCCTGCTTCCACAACTTTTTAGCCTGTAAACTGGGCTTATGTTTGAAAAGATTTAAAATTTGTAAAATCTATTTGGGTATTTCGTGCGTACATGGTATATAACCAACAAGGGGCGTTTGCGATAATCATAACCTCTTAAAAATAGTGATTTTGAACTTATATATTTCAACTAATGAAAGTAATGATATGGGTTATTTGTTTGCATATCAGAGCACTTAAGAATTCATATGAGTTAAAAATAGCAGATTGATAATTAGTCAATTTGCCTTAGAGTTAGTATTTTTGCAGTCGTTAAGAACCTTAATTTCTGATTCCAAATGCTAGAGAAAAAGTGGTATGTTTTATATGTAAAAAGCAATCATGAGAAGAAAGTGGAAAAGCGTATTAATGACTCAAACGTAGATATAGTGGCATTTTGTCCAACCAGAACAGAAATGCGCGTTTGGAGTGATAGAAAGAAAAAGGTTGAGATTCCCTTATTGTCACGAATCGTTTTTATTCAGTGTTTCGAGGCGGATAGAGCGCAGGTTTTTGATTTTCCAGGAACCGTTAATTATTTATATGATAATGGTGAACCTGGTTTGGTGAAGGAAAACGAGATAACCCATTTAAAACATATTTCTGAAAACCTAAACATAATAGGTCATGAGATTGAAGAAATGGCGCCTGGCGATTTAATAAGTTTAGATCGTTTTGGATTTGAAAATGAGGATGGTATTATTCAAAAATCAACTAAAAATAACATTTGGGTTGTTTTGGAATCTTTAGGATTTGTCGTAAAATTGCAAATTAATTAATAGCACGCCTAATAAAGGTATAATGGCCTTTATTATGAATAATTTTTATAAAAAACCCTTGTGTAAATCTCGATCAGATTTAGCGTAATTTATGTTAATCAGATAGTGATTTACAAACTCATTTTAGTTTTACCTTAATGGAACGTTTCTAACGGAAGTATTAAATAATATTTCAGTTGGCAAACGTTTTTAATAACAGTTAAGACGCATTTCCTTTTTGGTCATGCATGAGTTTTTGGTATTAAAAATAACACTTGTTTTTGTGACAGGTAGCGGCGAAGCCATGATTATAAGTCATGAGTCCCTTATGTAATTTAGTGTATTTCAGTGTTTTATTTTATGTGGTTATATTGCTCCAAAAAATAAAAGTGTCAAAATGAAATCCCATACGTACATAATCATATTTTTAAATACTCACTAAATAGCAATTGTGAAAATATCAATTTAAAAATGAATAATTTTGGACTTTACACCTATTAGTCACGCAGACATTTCAGCATTTTTAATGCGCTATAAGGAACTCTCTGCCCTTATGGTTTTATTATTTTCTATAGTCACGACACTTATTGTCATGCCTAAGATAATACTTATTAGTAAGAAGAAAAATCTAACGGCTACAACCAATGCGCGTACATCGCACAGAGGTATTGTACCCACACTTGGTGGTATTGGCGTTTTTACGGGCCTACTGTTATCGGCTAATATATCAGCTGTTTTATTCGCTAGTTATGGTCAATTAATAGACCTTATGATTTTTAATATCCTGGTTTTAATGCTGCTATTAGTGGGTGTTTTAGATGATATTATGACTATAACAGCTAGAAAGAAATTTCTCTATCAACTCATTATTGCATTCGCTTTTATAATCAGCACCAATATTTTTATTAGTTCATTTTCGGGACTCTTTGGTATGACTCATATCCCTACAGGAATAGGAATGATTTTCTCTGTTTTTGTTATTGTGCTCATTATTAACGCCTATAATTTAATTGATGGTATTGATGGATTAGCGGGAATGCTAGGTACTGTGATCTCTGGGTTTCTGGCCATTGTTTTTTACTTAAGTGATTACTACTTTTTAAGTCTCATTTCCTTATCACTTGTTGGATCCTTAATGGCGTTTTTAGTTTTCAACTTTTCGCGCCGCCTTAAAATATTTTTAGGTGATACAGGCTCCATGGTTGTTGGTTTTGTTCTAGCCGTTCAGGTTGTTTTGTATTTGCATTTAAGTGATTTAAAGCCAGAGCTGGAGGTCTTTAAAAATGCACCCATATTTGTTTTAGCGCTGTTGTCATACCCTTTATTAGATACTTTGCGCGTATTTTTTATCAGAATTAAAAATGGACGTAGTCCATTTTCAGCGGATCGAAATCATATTCACCACCGGTTAATAGACTTGGGTTTAGCTCATAAATATGCCACGGTGATTATTGCCATCTATACCATGTTTATTACGGTGTTAACGTTTTTATTAAATGATTTCCCCATCAATTTAGTCTTTGCTATAATATTACCAGTAGCTGCCGGTATTATGCTACTTCCTTTTGTAGTTCACCGAAAACGGAATAAATACGATTTGGTTTTTCCTAAAAAGAACTAAATCGACACATATAAATAGAAACTGTTTAGTTGAAGAATTAAGGTTTCGAAAAAAATTATAAAACACCAATTTAAATTAGAAATAGCATATGAAAATAGCGGTCATCGGATTAGGATACGTAGGATTACCTTTAGCACGATTATTTGCAACCAAATACCCTGTTGTAGGATTTGATATTAACCAACAGCGTATTGCAGAATTGCAGAGTGGACACGATAGCACTTTAGAGGTGACTGACGCTGTGCTTAAACGTGTTCTATTAAAAAGTGCCAACGAAACCAATACTAGCAATGGTCTATTTTGTACTAATGAATTGGAAGCGATTGCGGATTGCAACTATTATGTGGTAACGGTACCCACGCCGGTAGATAAAAATAATCGCCCCGATTTAACGCCCTTATATAAAAGTAGCGAAACGGTTGCTAAAGTTTTAAAAGCAGGTGATACCGTAATTTACGAATCTACTGTTTATCCAGGTGTTACGGAAGATGAATGTGTACCTGTTTTAGAAAAACACAGCGGCTTGAAATTTAATGTCGATTTCTTCGTAGGCTATTCTCCAGAACGTATTAATCCGGGTGATAAAGAACATACGGTAGAGAAAATTTTAAAAGTAACTTCAGGCTCTACGCCAGAAGCTGGTAAAAAAGTAGATGATCTATATAAAAGTGTTATTACGGCTGGTACCCATTTAGCACCAAGCATTAAGGTGGCAGAGGCGGCAAAAGTTATTGAAAATTCTCAACGTGATATTAATATTGCTTTTGTTAATGAATTGGCCAAGATTTTTAACCGTATGGATATTGATACCAAAGCTGTTTTAGAAGCGGCGGGAACCAAGTGGAACTTTCTACCCTTTAAACCGGGACTAGTTGGTGGACATTGTATTGGTGTGGACCCATACTATTTAGCGCAAAAAGCACAAGAATTAGGTTACCACCCGGAAATTATACTAGCGGGTCGTCGTATGAATGATTCCATGGGTGCTTATGTCGCTTCGGAAGTGGTGAAACTCATGTTGCAAAGCGATTTAAAAGTGAAAGGTTCCAAGATTTTAATTTTAGGAATTACTTTTAAAGAAAACTGCCCCGATGTTCGTAATACCAAGGTCGTAGATGTGGTGCGCGAACTCAAACAATATGGCGCTGATATTTGTATTTATGACCCATTGGCTAATCCGGCTCAAGTGGCTCACGAATATAATTTGAAAACGGCCCAAGAATTACCATCAGGCACTTTTGATGCTATTGTATTAACAGTAGCGCACGACCAGTTTTTAAATTTAGATTTTGATGCTTTAAAATCAGAAAAGGCCATCGTTTACGACGTAAAAGGTATTTTGCCAAATGCCTGCGGCACGCTGTAGCAATCTGTCAGGTTGAGCGCAGTCGAAACCGTTGGAATAGACAAGAGGTACGATCGCGGCAATCTGTTCCAGAAAGGGAAAGTTAGTTTTCAGTCACAGTCGCAGTTTTTAGTCACAGTAAAATTCATTATTGCTTTTTCATACATTAACCATACACTATCCATACACCATCCATACACCATCCATACACCATCTATGCAGTATCTATAATTATGAATTATATTTTTAGTAGAAGTCCTATTTTTTAGTGAGGAGATGTAAAGTTGTTTGTTGTGGCGTCGTAATGTTTAGTCGCAGTCACAGTGTTAAATAGGCAAGAAGTTTATATCAAGCCGAATGTAAAGTCCCCTTTAGGAGATTTAGGGGTTAAAGAGTTAGAGCGTTACCCCGACCCTAAAGGGAGCACGGGGTTAGGGGAAAGCAAGCGAGTATAGGATTTTCCCCAGCCCTAAAGGGAGCACGGGGCTTGGGAAAGCAAGCGAGTATAGGATTTTCCCCAGCCCTAAAGAGAGCACGGGGCTTGGGAAAGCAAGCGAGTATAGGATTTTCCCTGACCCTAAAGGGAGCACGGGGCTTGGGAAAGCAAGCGAGTATAGGATTTTCCCTGACCCTAAAGGGAGCAAGGAATAAGTTTATATCAAGCCGAATGTAAAGGCCCCTTTAGGGGATTTAGGGGTTAAAGAGTTAGAGCGTTACCCCGACCCTAAAGGGAGCAAGGAATAAGTTTATATCAAGCCGAATGTAAAGTCCCCTTTAGGAGATTTAGGGGTAAGAGTTATAGTGAAACAAGCTATATAAATGTCTAAAGAAAAACCACATCATAATGAGGGTATGCATAAAGGGGCACCTTCGAGTAGTTTTGGAAAAGCGAAGCAGTTAAGGTCGAATATGACGAAGGCAGAAGTAATGTTATGGTCACGCCTAAAAAATAATGGCTGTACAGGTTTAAAATTTAGAAGACAACATCCTTTACATCTCTTTATAGTTGATTTTTATTGTCATAAAATAGCTTTGGTCATTGAAATAGATGGTGAATATCATAACAGTGAAGAACAGAAAGCACTTGATAAAGAAAGAACGGAACTATTAAATTTTCAGGATATTCACGTTATCCGATTTACGAATAACGAAGTTTATGATAATTTAAATAAAGTAATAGAATCCATTGAAGTTAAGGTTGATGCATTACTTCAATTATAATTTTTTATCCCAGCCATAAAGGGAGCATGGAGATTGAGTTACCCCAACCCTAAAGGGCGCATGAACTTGGGAGTTACCCCGGCCCTAAAGGGCGCATGAACTTGGGAGTTACCCCAACCCTAAAGGGCGCATGAACTTGGGAGTTCCCCCGGCCCTAAAGGGCGCATGAACTTGGGAGTTACCCCAACCCTAAAGGGAGTATGAACTTGGGAGTTCCCCCGGCCCTAAAGGGAGCATGAACTTGGGAGTTACCCCGGCCCTAAAGGGAGCATGAACTTGGGAGTTATCCCGGCCCTAAAGGGAGCATGAACTTGGGAGTTACCCCGGCCCTAAAGGGAGCATGAAATAAATTAATATCAAGCCGAATTTAAAGTCCCCTTTAGGGGATTTAGGGGTTAAATAGAATACTATTAAAACACAACAAATGAATTTAGACCCATTCAAAACATTAAAAAACAAGAAAGTACTCGTAACAGGCGGCGCAGGCTTCATAGGCTCCAACCTATGCGAAGCATTACTTCAAATAGGCGCAAATGTAACCTGTCTCGATAACTTCGCTACAGGTCACCACCACAACATCACCCCATTTCTAGAAAACAAAAACTTCACACTTATCGAAGGCGATATCCGCAACCTAGAAACCTGCAATAACGCCTGTGCAAACCAAGATTTCGTATTACACCAAGCCGCATTAGGTTCCGTACCACGTTCTATTGCCGATCCTATTACCACAAATGACGTTAATGTAGGCGGTTTTTTAAATATGCTCGTTGCAGCACGTGATAACAACGTACAGCGATTCATTTACGCAGCCAGTTCATCAACCTACGGCGATTCTGAAGCCTTGCCAAAAGTAGAAGACACTATAGGCAAACCGTTATCACCATATGCCATTACCAAATATGTTAACGAGTTATATGCCGAAAACTTTTTCACGACTTACGGACTAAACACCATCGGACTGCGGTATTTTAATGTGTTTGGCAGACGCCAAGATCCAAATGGTGCTTATGCAGCGGTGATTCCCTTATTCGTAAAACAATTTATGAAACATGAAAACCCAATCATTAATGGGGATGGAACCTATTCCAGAGATTTCACCTATATCGATAACGTGGTGCAAATGAATTTACGCGCCATTACCACCGAAAATAAAGCCGCCCTTAACCAAGTGTACAATACCGCGGTGGGCGACCGTACCAATTTGGTACAATTAACCGACTTACTAAAAAAACACCTATCCAAACACGACTCTAAAATAGCGGATGTCAATATCGTACACGGCCCAAACCGCCAAGGCGATATTCCACATTCCTTGGCATCTGTAGAGAAGGCCAAACGTTTATTGGATTATCAGCCGAGCCATACTATTGATACTGGGATTCAAGAGGCTGTGGAATGGTATTGGGGGAATTTGAAATAAATTATATTACAAGAGAAAATTAAATACATGATCATTAAAAATATTTGTTGCATTGGCGCCGGATACGTTGGCGGACCCACCATGTCTGTCCTTGCACAAAAGAATCCACATATAAAAGTAACCGTTGTTGATATTAATCAAGAGCGTATTGCCGCATGGAATGATACCGATTTAAGCAATCTGCCCATTTATGAACCAGGACTCAAAGAAGTGGTGCAAGAAGCCAGAGGGCGTAATTTATTCTTTAGTACAGAAGTAAAAAAAGCCATTGACGAAGCAGAAATGATTTTTATATCCGTAAACACGCCTACCAAAACCTATGGAAAAGGAAAAGGCATGGCAGCCGATTTAAAATATATCGAACTTTGCGCCCGACAAATAGCCAAAGTAGCGAAATCTGATAAAATAGTAGTCGAAAAATCCACGCTTCCAGTGCGTACCGCGCAAGCCATAAAAGATATATTAGACTATACAGGAAATGGTGTAACCTTTCAAATTTTATCAAACCCCGAGTTTTTAGCTGAAGGTACGGCCGTTCAAGATTTATTGAATCCAGACCGTGTTTTAATTGGTGGCGAAGAAAGTGAAGAAGGAAAAGAAGCCATGGAAGCTTTAGTGGCTATATATGAATCCTGGATTCCAAGAGAAAGAATATTGACTACCAATGTGTGGTCTTCAGAATTGTCTAAACTCGTTGCCAATGCTTTTTTAGCCCAACGGGTGTCGTCTATTAATGCCATTTCAGAATTATGTGAAGTTACAGGCGCTAATGTGGGCGAAGTAAGTCGAGCCATTGGTATGGATAGCAGAATAGGTCCTAAATTTCTAAAAGCTTCTGTAGGTTTTGGAGGATCTTGTTTTCAAAAGGATATCTTAAACCTCGTGTATATTGCCAAATCTTATGGGTTAAATGAAGTTGCCGACTATTGGGAGCAGGTGATTATTATGAATGATTATCAAAAAAGGCGTTTTGCAGATAAGATTGTCAGTACCCTTTACAATACGGTTTCTGGAAAGAAAATCACCTTTTTAGGCTGGGCGTTTAAGAAAGATACCAACGATACCAGAGAATCTGCCGCTATTTACGTGGCCGATGCTTTATTAAATGAACAAGCCGAAATAACGGTTTACGACCCCAAAGTAAGTGAAAGTCGCATTTATGAAGATTTAGACTATTTAGGCACCCGAAGTCCTGAAGAAAATAGACGTTTATTAAAAGTGGTCAATGATCCGTATCAAGCTTGCAAAGATGCACATGCCATTGCTATATTAACAGAATGGGATGAATTTATAACCTACGATTGGGGAAAAATATATGAAGCCGTAATAAAACCTGCTTTTGTATTTGATGGACGGAAGATATTGGATGCTGAAATGATGGAGACCATTGGCTTTGATTATACCTCTATTGGGGTTTCGAAAACACAAAGTAATAAATGAAGATATTAGTTACAGGCGCCGCTGGATTTATAGGCTATCACTTATGTGAGAGACTAGTAAAATTAGGGCATGATATTATTGGCCTTGATAACCTTAATGATTATTACGATGTTAATTTAAAGTTGGCGCGTCTTAAGCAATTAGGTGTTTCAGGAAATGACATCCAATATAATAAACTTGTTAAAAGTGATTTACATGGAGAGCAACTCAAATTCATAAAAATGAATTTAGAAGATCAAGAAAATCTACCGCTACTTTTTAATGAAAATGGTTTTGATATAGTCTGCAATCTTGCTGCTCAAGCAGGCGTTCGCTACAGTATTGAAAAACCTATGAAATATGTGGAAAGCAATATAGTGGGCTTCGTTAATTTACTAGAATGTACCCGACATGCTAAAGTAGCTAAACTGGTTTACGCAAGTAGTTCCAGCGTTTACGGAATGAATGAAAAGATTCCATTTTCCACGGATGATAATGTAGATTATCCCATCAGCATGTATGCCGCTACTAAAAAAAGCAATGAACTCATGGCGCATACCTATAGCCACTTATTTAATATTGAAACCATTGGCTTACGGTTTTTTACGGTGTATGGCCCATGGGGCAGACCGGATATGGCAATGTTTTTATTTACAGATGCTATTTTAAATGACAAACCGATTAAAGTTTTTAATGAAGGAAACTTATCCAGAGACTTTACCTATATAGATGATATTGTGGATGGTGTGGTTGCAACACTTCTTGCTGAACGAAAAGAAAAGAAAAACTACTCACTTTATAATATAGGAAATAGCAAACCCGTTAAACTTATGGATTTTATTGAAGCCATAGAAAAAGCAACTGGTAAAACAGCTGTAAAACAAATGTGTGCTATGCAGCCTGGAGATGTGGAAAGGACTTGGGCAGATACTAAATCGTTGCAAGTAGATTTTAAGTATCGGCCTCATACGGCCATAAAAAAGGGAGTGGATGCGTTTGTTAAGTGGTACCGAATTTATTATGTGTCTTAATAAAATTTAAGATGAAAGAGGGATTAACTAAACAAGCTTATCGCGGTTTCTTTTGGCAAGCTATAGGTAGTGGATTTCAATCCGTTATTCAAATAGGGGTGTTAGTTTTATTAGCTAGACTGATAGCTCCCGATGAATTTGGTGTGGCACAGTCTGCTCTAATAGTTGTAGGTTTTGCTAACCTTTTAAGTCAAATGGGAGTTGGTCCTGCTATTGTTCAAAGAAGTGAATTGACGGAAAATCATATACGAGCAGGATCAACTTTATCTTTGATTTTGGGAATTACCCTTGGTTTAGCTGTATATTTTGGTGCATCACTTATTTCTTTGTTTTTTAAGATGCCAAATCTTTTTCCAGTTCTTCAATTGGTTTCCGTCATATTCGTACTGGAAAGTATAACAATTATCTCTCAATCTTTGTTGCAAAGGGAGATGAAATTAAAAGCGTTAGTAATAGCGGATTTAATTTCCTATTCTGTAGGATATGGACTTGTTGCTATTGTATTAGGGCTTTATGGATATGGAGTTTGGGCTTTAATCTGGGGAGTTATTGCACAAGCAGTTGTCAAAAATATTGTGGTACTTATTATGAAACCACATTCTTTAATACCTTTCTTTGGCCAAAGAGAAATTAAAGAATTACTCTATTTTGGTGGCGGATTTACAATTGCTCGTTTCTTTAATTATTTGGCAAATCAAGGAGATAACATTATTGCTGGGAGATATTTGGGAGCTGATGCACTGGGTATATATAGTAGGGCATATACTATAATGGTTAAGCCTGTTAGTTTAATAGGAACAGCATTAGATAAAGTTTTGTTTCCAGCTATGGCTTCTCGACAAAATCAACCTGATAAGTTAATTGAGGCTTTTATAAATGGTTCTAAATTGATTGCTTTTTTATGTATACCAATAACTTTTGTTATAATTTTTAGTTCAAACGAGATAATTCATGTGTTATTAGGAGAAGAGTGGGTTGAAGCAATAGTGCCTCTCCAAATATTAACAGCAGGTCTGATTTTTAGAATGGGCTATAAAATGGGAGATATCTTAAGTAAAGCGACAGGAAATGTTTATAGTAGAGCAAAACGAAATGTATTCTATGCAATTTGTGTGTTAATCGGTTGTTATATTGGTACTCATTGGGGTATTCTAGGTGTTTCTCTGGGAACGTTATTGGCAATTATGGTAAATTATATTTTAATGATTCATTTAAGTCTTTCTATTCTAAAAATAAACTGGCTTTACTTTTTAAAAAGAACTTTTATAGAACTTCCTATAACGCTTTTATTAGCAGTAATTTTTATCGCGATTATCTTTCTTGCACGTTTAATAATAACATCTGATATTTTGATACTATTAGCGGCTTACGGAGTTTATGGAGTTATTTGTTTGATTTTACTTTATTTCTTTTGGGAGAAATTGAGCTTTATAAAATTATTGCCAATTAAAGGGGTTTTTAAAAAAATGTTAAGAAATTATAAATAATTGTAATAATTTAAATTTTAATATAATGAAAAAAATAGGAATACATGGTTCATATTATGTCCGTAATTTTGGAGATACACTTATACTTTATATTATTAAAAATTGGGTTAAAGAGTACTCCCAAGATATAGACATAAGCCTTCCATTTGTCACATCGGAAAAAGAGGCCTTTGAGATTCTTAATTGTGAAAATAAGATTAAAGAAATTCGGGAATTAGACGGGTTGATTTTTGGTCCAGGCGGATATTTTGGTGAACAACCAGGGAGTTTTGTTAGAAGATTGTTATGGTCAATACGAAATTATAGACGACATATTTCATGGAATAAAGAACTTTTTAAGTACAAAGTTCCGTACATGATTGTCGGAGTTGGCGTCGGACCAATTTCTTTTAACTTTTTAAAAAGAAAAATCATTAAACTTTTTGAAAAAGCGGAATTTATATCAGTTAGAGATAAATATTCAAAACAATATTTAGTTGATTGGGGAGTCAGTGCACAAAAAATTTCGATTGCTCCGGATGTTGCCTTGACATTAAGTAAAGCAAATATCAAAAGTGAAAATAAAACACCAAAAGTAGCACTTCATTATCCAAATAATAAATTAATAAAGTCAGGGAAATTTAATGAATTTATTCAATTTATTGAAAAAATAACTGTTAAGTATGACGTTTATTTATTAGAAGATGCAGAAGGACAATTTTCTAATGATAGAGAAGATAATTTGAAAAACATATTAAGTAAACACGGCATTGAATTGCCTATTATTCGATATAAGAATCCTTCCAAATTAATTACAGAACTTCAAGGAATGGATAAAATAATAACTTCAAAATTACATGTAGGTATTGTAGGATATGCGCTAGGAAAACCAACACTTTCTATTCCTCTTCATACTAAAACCATTCGTTTTTATGAACAAATTAAACGAGAGGAATTTTGTATTCCATTAAGTGAAATAAACACCAAGTTATTGTGTGATAAATTTGATGAATTAGATGAAACTGATAACGTTTTACATGAAGAGGCTATGAATAATAAGAATATAGTTTATAAGTTTTTAGATACTTTTCAGATTAATTAAAATTATTTCATATACGGATAACCCTCTAAAGTGATTTTATATAATACGATTGACATGATAAGTTTGTATTTTACTTGTTTGATATTTGAAAAGGAGGAATTGTAATTGAGAAAATTATCTATTAAATACAATTATGCTAAAAGATAAATACATCTGTAACTTTTTACTAATATTAGTGTTATTATATTATGGACAAGGTATAGTATATCCTATGGGTAGTGTATTATCTCAAGCTAGTCTTTTAATATTAATGTTAGCTAGTATAGTGTACTTTATTAAAGAACTCTTTTTGGAGAAACTAAAGATTAGTCTTTTTGTTAAAGCCTGGACTGCATTATTATTATTAAATGTAATTGGTTTTTTTTTAAAGGGAAAATTTGAAAGTTTTGGAGCTCTTCAAAGTATTCTTCTCAATATGTTACCTTTTTATACCTTTCATTATTTTTCGAGAAAAGATGTTTTAACTAAAAACAATCTAATTACACTTCTAGTTCTTTTACTTCCGATCTTTATATATAAATTTATTCAAAGTAATATTGAACTGCAGGCACTTAAAAACCGAGAAGATGTTGTAGATAATACGATTTATATGTTTTTAGGATTGATACCTTTTGCTTTTCTTTTTAAACGAAAATTATTTTCTTTAATAACTCTTCTAGTTCTTTGGATTATTATAGTTCAAAGTTCTAAACGTGCTGCAATTATATGTGGTGCTTATGGAGTTTTACTCTTTTATTACTACCAGTTAAAAACTGTAAATAAAAAACACCAATTACTCAATTATATTTTTACAATTTCCGTGATTTTTGGATTAAGCTATTTAGGCTATAATTACTTAATGACTAATGACTATATATTACTTCGCCTAGAGTATATGTATGAAGGTAGCTCTTCTGGAAGAGATAGATTGAATGAAATAGTTTTTGCGGCATGGTATGAAAGTAATAATTATATAACATTGTTATTTGGAAACGGTTTTGCAACCTCGGGTGATGTAACTATTAACGTTTCACATAATGATTGGTTAGATTTATTAGCTAGTTTTGGACTATTAGGCTTTGGTCTATATGCAACCCTTTTCTATAGTAGTTTAAAAGAAATTATTTCAGGAAATTGGATACTTAATAAAAAGGTTGCGTTTATGTGTTTGATGGGCATAGGATTAGTCACTTCTCTAACTTCCAGATGGTATGGATCTTCATTTGGCTATTCTCAAATGTTATTATTACCTTATTTGCTCGCCACAAAAAACAAAAATTAATCTACTTCATGAAAAGTATAGCAGTAATTTCTCATAATTATCCTTCAAGATCAATGCCACAGAATGGTGCATTTGTTTATAATCTGGTTCAGGAATTAGGCAAAATCCAAAACATTGTCGTGATTGCACCTTTTAAGATAACAGATGTTTTTAAAAGAAAAGGTAAGGATTACGGTCCTGAATCTTGTAAAGTTATCCGTCCGCTATATTTGTCGTTGGGTAATCGGAGATTTCTGGGTTTAAATTTACATAAATTAACTACTTGGTCTCATAATTGGGCTAGGAATAGAGCTTTGAATTCTATAGTGAATAAGCCTAGTTTAATATATTGTCATTTTTTGTCTACAGGAATAAGTGTGACACCATACGTTAAAAAAAATAAAATTCCGATGATTATCGCTTCTGGTGAATCGTCTTATTCTCATATTCATAGTTACTATTCTAAACAAGAAATTGTTGATTTTTTTGATGTAACTGATTTTATTATATGTGTGTCAGCTTCTAATCAAAAACAGTTGGAGAAATTGGGTTATGATCCAAGAAAAATGAAAGTACTTCCAAATACTGTGGATTTTACAATGTTTCAACCTAAAGCTAAAGATAATGCAAAAAAAGCTTTAGGAATTGATACAGATAAATTTGTTGTAGGCTTTATTGGTCATTTTATTGAACGTAAAGGACCAAATAGAATTATCAAGGCTATTTCACTTTTAAATGACGATAAGATAACTTTGGTATGTGTTGGAAATGGTGGCGCTTTAATAGAAAATAATTTCACACAGATAATTCCTCCAGTTCCTAATCAAAAGCTTCCTGATATTATTAATGCTTTTGATGTTTTTGTATTACCTACCTTAAGTGAAGGACATTGTAATGTGATTGAAGAGGCAAAAGCTTGTTGTGTGCCTATTATTAGTTCAAAAGGAACAACGGTTGAAACACAAATAGAAAACGGTTATAATGGATTTTTGATTAACCCACTAGATATTAACGAAATAAAAGAGCATATTCTAATATTGTTTAAAAATCCTGAATTGAGAAAAAAAATGTCTAACAACTTGCGATTGGATCGAGGCGGATACTCTTTAAATGCACGAGCAGCTTCCATAAATGAAATAATAGAAGAATATAAAAAATAAAAGCTATTATTTCTTTACTTATTTCGTTTTCACTCCAACTGCTGTATCTAAAGAGGATTTATTTGGATTTCAAAGTAGAAATTTCTCACCTTTAGCTATTAAAATTTAGAATGGAATATATTGAGAAAATCTTCTGAATTTGTTAAAAAAAATATATGATAAAACTAATCACAAACTCCGACGATTTCGGTTTAACAGATTCAATTACCAATGCTATCATCGATACCCATCTTAACGGAATCATGACAAGTACAACTATGATGTCTAACATGGCAGGATTTGAATACGCAGCTAAAATGGCCAAAGAAAACCCGAATTTAGGTGTCGGCATTCATTTTAATTTAACCGAAGGAAAACCCATAACTGAAGTTTCTAAAATCCCGGATTTAATTGATGCACAGGGTAATTTTAGATCCAATGCTGTTCAGCGAAAAAACTTTTTATTTGGAAAACATAAATTGACTCAAATAGAACTGGAGTTGCAAAACCAATTGGAAAATTTATTGGATAACCAGATTATTCCAACACATTTTGATAGTCATCACCATATTACAGGTGTGCCTTTAGCTTTTAAAGCATCTGCCAATATTGCTAAACAATACCAAATTAATAAAGCACGCGTTACAAATATTGATTTTTTATATTCATCATTTTATCAGGGGTCTTCTTTATCTAAAGTAAAACACATTTTTAAAAATGCTCCCAAAGCATTTATACATAAAAGAAATAAAACACAGTTACGGAAACAAGGATTCCATACGCCCGATACAAAAACATTACCCAATAGAGTGTTACCTGTATTGAACGATCCAATAGAACAATTTATTAGAACTTTAAGTATGCTCAAAGCAGGAGTAACTGAAATTAGCTTTCATCCTGGGTATTTAAACGCAGACCCTAATGACTCAAAAAAAACCGCGGAGCTCCGAATGCGCGATTTAAAAATTGCTAATTCGGTAGAAGTACGTCAGTATACAATAGACAATAACATTCAATTAATAAATTTCAAGAATATTTAAATGAGAAAACGAATCATGTTTGTTCATACCACAGGTTCATGGTGGGATCATCGCTATTATTTTAAGCAAATGCCTGCGCTTCAAGAAGATTATGCAGACATCACGTATTTAATACCTGAAGATCCAACTATTAAAGATGTGCCGTTTAAGCTGATTACCATTAGTCCTAAAAAAGCAAAATGGACGCGCATGACGGGCGGCCTTAATTTGTTTTTTACGTTATTTAATTCAAAACAGGACGCCATACAGCTTTGTAATATTGAATTACTACCTGTTGGTGTACTTCTAGGACTGTTTTCTAAAAAGAAAATTTTTTATGATTGTCGTGAAGACCATTATCATGCGATGTTGCATAGTAAAGTTTGGTTTCCAAAATGGATACGTTACTGTCTCGGGTTTGGAGTGAAGACTTTAGAGTTTTTTGCATCAAAAACGTTTACCGGCTTTATTGATTCCGACCCTGCTATTTATAAGTTTCATACAGCTATGCCAGCCAAGAAGAAAATGATTTTTTATAACATGGCTTTAAAAAGTCAGTTCAACGAAGTGCATAGAACGCTTGATAAAAAATACGATTTTACCGTTTTGGGATCTATGAGTGTTAGAACCGGAGTTTTGGATGTTGTTAATGCCATTGGCGAATTTAAAAAGAAAGGTATTATTGTTTCTTTAAAACTTATAGGCAGTATCGAAATCGATCAAACTCTTTTCAAACAAATTCAAGAAAGTATGGAAACCTACAATACCAAAGATCAAATTTTGGTAACGGGGCGCATTCCGTATTTTGAAATACCGCATGCACTTGCTGATTGTAAAGTAGGGATCATTCCGCTTCTAGATTTGCCGAAATTTCAAAACAATATTGCTACGAAACAATTTGAATATATGGCTTCTGAAATGCCTGTGATTGCTACTAATTTACCGCCTCAAAATATATTTATTCAAGACTATTTTAATGGCCTTCATTATAGGCCAGGTGATGTTAAAGGTTTGATGAAACAGATGAGCTATTTTTTAGAACAGCCTGAAAACATTAAAGTACTAGGCGCTAATGCCAAAATGAAAACCGAAGAAGAATGGAACTCTGAAGCGCAACAAATTAAGTTTCTAGAATTCTATAAATTAAGAATGGAAAATAAACCATATCAAGAACAAGAGATACCACCTTTTTTTAATGATTAAACTTGCTTTTACTGGAGATATCATGCTTTCTCGAGGCATAGGGGAAGCGTTGAAACAAAAGCCTGAAGATTGGAGTGTACTTTCTGAAGCAATAAAAGATAAGCTACAGACTTTTGATTTTGTTGTAGGTAATTTAGAATGTCCTGTTGCCGTTAATGCATTAAAAACTAACGATCATTCTTTTAAAGCTAATCACTCAAATTTAAAGGTTGTATCAGATTTCGACTTATTAACTTTAGCTAACAATCATATTTTTGATTGTGGAAAATTAGGTGCAGCCGAAACTTTAAAATATTTGAAAGCAAAAGGTTATGAAACTTGTGGTTTAACTAACAAGAAAGATGACATCTCGAAGTTTACTACTAATATTAAAGGGAAATCTTTTGGTTTCATTTCAGCAGCAGTGAATGCTTGTATAAAAAATGAAAACCATTTATTACCGCATATTACACAAGCGGAAGACGTCGATTTTTTAAAAGAAGTAACTAATTTTAGTAAAGAAGTCGATTTTCTATTTCTTTTAATACATGGCGGGAATGAAATGATTTCATATCCAGAACCGAGCTTTAGAAATTTGTGCCACAGTTTTATTGATGCTGGTGCTTCATCTGTAATTACGCATCATCCTCATGTTTTAGGTGGTCACGAAGTTTATAACAACAAACCTGTAATTTATAGCTTGGGCGATTTTATTTTTGATGGTCAAAGCAACAAAAGGAGACGAGGGGCAATTTTAGATATGTCTATTATAAATAACAAAATAGATTTTAAACTACTTCCAACGCAAATTAGTAATTCGTTACAAGTGGATTTTGCAAATCAAACCACTTCTGAATCTATTCTTGAAAGATGGAATTCTGTGTCGGATAAATTAATGTCAAAAAACTATAATAAAACGTATAAGAAGCTTTATTTGTATGAAATGTTAAGTTATCAAACAGACAGAATACAATATCTTCTAAAAAATGAAGGATTAGGATCTACTCTTAAGTTTATGTTTAAAAAAATAAATTTAGTAGGGTTTTATGCCGTTCGCATTATAAAAGGAAAAGTAAAATAATGAGTATCCAAACATTAATATGTAATAGTCCTTATTGGATTCGACAGATTGCTATAAATACTTATGGCTTTATGCTTTCAAGAAAACGCTTTTCAGGAAGTTTTAAGTTTTATTTTAAAGAGTTTCAAAATAACTTATCTAAACCACCGAAACAAATAGAAAAGGAACAGTTCGACTTATTAAAGAAAAACCTTATTTATTGTTTTGAAAACATTGCCTATTACAAGCGGGTTTTTAAAGAAAACAACTTTGACCCCTATAAAATGGTTTCTGCGGAAGAGCTGAAAAAAATACCGTATTTAACGAAAGATATTATAAAAAAAGAGTTTGAAAATCTGTATAATAAGGAAATCCCTAAAGCTAATTATAAAGAACATTTTACAAGTGGATCTACGGGTGAAAAACTGCGTTTTTTGCTGCCAAAGGAGTTAATAAATAAAAAGAATACGGCATTGATGTATCGGTTCTACGCCATGGCAGGCATAAAACCAAAAGATAAACGCGTGACTATTGGCGGTCGTAGATTTACAAATAGAAAGCCATTTTATGCCATTAACTATTTTGAAAACCAATTATTACTTTCTGCACATCATCTTTCTGACAAGAATATTTCAGAATATATAAAAAAAATAAATTCATATAAACCAGTTTTTATTCAAGGCCATCCAAGCGCAATTCTGGTTATGGCAAAATATATTCAAACTAATAACATCCAACTTGAAGTTTCTTTAAAGGCCATTTTCACGACAGGAGAAACCTTAATCGCCGATGATAAACATATCATAGAAAAAGCATTTATAACCCATGTTTATCAACAATATGGATCAGGTGAAAATTCTTTTTCAGCTCAAGAAGCTCCAGACGAAATTGGTTATCTTTTAAATTATGAACATGGTTATGTTGAAATGATAGGTAATGAGCAATATAAAGAAGTATATGTAACCTCACTCTTAAATGATGTGATGCCCTTTGTTAGATATAAAATTGGAGACTTTGTACTACCCATAGAAAAGACACATTCAAAAGAATTCGGTTTACCTATAATTTTTAAAGAAGTAATTGGTAGAATTGATGATGTTTTAATGGATGGTAAGGGCAATAAAATTCTACCGGTAACGATAAGAATGAGTATGAAACCTTTTCTTGTCGATAATACTAATTATCAACTAATTCAAACTGGCCACAACGCCTTTAATCTTAATCTGATAGATTTAAATAAAAAGATTAAAACAGAAGAAGTTATTAAAATGCTTCAAGATGTATTAGGAAAAGGTATGACTCTTACGATTACTTATGTTGAAAACCTGACCACATTAGGCGGGAAAATTCGAAATGTAATTAATCAATTTAGCTAAAGGATTTGTCTTATATAGTTATTTTGTTAGAAATATTAAGTTCAGCAATCAATACTATAGAAAAAAGTTCTCAAATAGTGAAAATAAGAGATAATCGACAAAACCCTAATATTAAAATAAATCTAAATTGGGTCATTCAATTTAACGAATTAACAACAATTTGTAAGAAATTAAAAAAATATACATTATGAAAATTACGTTAGTCGCAGGTGCTCGGCCGAATTTTATGAAGATAGCCCCTATCGTTCATGCCATACAAAACGCAAAAAGTAAAGGAAAGGATATAGATTTTAGGCTAATTCATACTGGACAACATTATGATGAAAAAATGTCTGGTAATTTCTTTGAACAATTAGAAATTCCAGAACCGCATGCTAATTTAGAAGCAGGTGGTGGTACGCAAGCAGAACAAACAGCAGCCATCATGATGCGGTTTGAAAAGGAGCTTATGGATAATCCTACAAATTTAGTACTAGTAGTTGGAGATGTCACATCAACCATGGCTTGTGCTATAACAGCGCAAAAAATGCAAATTAAAGTGGCGCACGTGGAAGCGGGAATTCGTTCAGGAGATTGGACCATGCCTGAAGAGATTAATCGCTTGATAACAGATGCTATTACCAATTACTTTTTTACTACGTCCGAATTGGCTAATGAAAACTTAAGAAAAACTGGTGTGGAAGAGAACCAAATTTTCTTTGTGGGTAACACCATGATTGATACCTTATTAAAACAACGCCCTAATTTTAAAAAACCAGAAGTTTGGGATGCGTTAAGGCTTAAAGAAAAAGAATACATCGTGATGACGCTTCACCGTCCAGCCAATGTGGATGAAGAGTCTAAACTAAAAGAACTTATGGATGAGATAATAAATAATTCTCAAAACTTACCCTTAATATTCCCGGTACATCCCCGTACCGCAAAAATATTAGAAGGCTTGGGCGTCTCTCATCCAAGATTACATATGGTTGAACCATTGAGTTATTTAGAGTTTAACTATTTGGTGGAAAGAGCAAAAGCTGTTGTTACAGATTCTGGTGGCATTACCGAAGAAGCTTCGATTATGAATGTGCCTTGCATGACTTTAAGAGATAATACAGAGCGTCCTGAAACTATGAGTTTAGGAACCAATGAATTATTAGGAACCGATCCAAAAGCAATCCAACCTGCCATGAAAAAATTATTTGAAGGTAATTGGAAGCAAAACCAAGAAATCCCCATGTGGGATGGACATTGTGCTGAAAGAATAATAGAAATTCTTTTAAATCTAAAATAGAACTTGAACTTACAATAAAGATAAAAGACGACAAGTGAGAATATTATTAATACACCAATATTTTTTAGAAAAGGGCGAAGGTGGCGGTTCCCGTTTTAATGAAATGACGCAAGTATGGAGTAAATTAGGTCACTCTGTAACGGTATTGGCAGGAATGGTGAATTATACATCAGGTAAAAAACCAGAGCGTTATAAAGGTAAACATTACTATAAAGACCATGACTTCTATCCGAATGTAGATGTATTACGTTGTCATGTCTCCGAAAGTTATAACGTAAATTTTCTAGGACGTTTATGGGGTTATTTCTCATTTATGTTTTCGGCTATTTGGGGTGGCTTAAGAAAAACGAAAGGGGAATATGATGTTATTTTGGTAACCTCTCCACCGTTATTTGTTGGAATGACAGCGTATGTGTTATCTAAACTTAAAGGCATACCTTTTGTGTTTGAAGTACGAGATCTATGGCCGGAATCAGCAATTGATACAGGTGTATTAAAAAATAAGACCATAATAAAATTAGCATATTGGTTTGAGAAATTCTTGTATAAACGCGCCCAATTTATCAATGTGTTGACACCAGCTTTTCGCGATAAACTGATTGAAAAAGGAATTCCTGCAGAAAAAATTCGATTTATTCCAAATGCAGCAGACTTCACACTTTCGGAAAAGCTTACTGATTTTGATGGCGAAGCATTTAAAAAAGAACTGGGACTAGAGCATAAATTTGTAATTACTTATGTGGGTGCACATGGCGTTGCCAATCATTTAATTCAATTGCTGGATGCTTCGGAATATCTTAAAGATACGAATATCGTTTTCCAGTTAATTGGAAGTGGTATGCAAAAACAAATGCTTCAAGAGGAAACTAAAAAGCGCGGATTAGAACAGCATATTATATTTAGAGATCCTGTGGCTAAAGAAGAAGTGTTTAAATATATTATGGCTTCAGATATGGGCGCGTCTGTTTTGAAACGCGTAGATACTTTTAAAACCATATATAGTAATAAAACATTCGACTATATGTCATGTAGAATACCAATTCTATTGGCAATTGATGGTGTTTCACGAGATTTAGTTGAAGAGGCACAATGTGGGGTTTATGTAGAGCCTGAAAACGCAAAAGATATAGCAGAAAAACTTAAAGCGATTTATAATCAACCTGAAAAGCTTATTGAAATGGGAGAAAGTGGTTACCACTATGCGAAGCAACATTTTGATAGAGAAACGTTAGCTAAAACCTATTTAGGTTATTTGTTAGAAGTTGGAAAAAAATAATTTAGCAATAAAACAATCAAAATGAAAAAACAAATTCTTATCGCTGGTACAGGAGGCTTTTCAAAAGAAGTATTATGCTTAATTACAGATTTAGGTAGGTATGATGATGTTCTTGGTTTTATAGAACCAGACTTTATAATTGAAAAAGGGGATTTACCAGATCAAATTATGGGAAAACCTATTTTGCCGTATTCGCAAGTAGATCCTGAAAAACATCTGGTTTCCATAGCTATTGGCGACTCGATTATTAGAGAACGAGCCATTACGCAACTTCCAAAAGGTGTCGAGTTCATTACGTTAATTCACCCTACTGCCGTAGTTTCTGAATGGGTAACACTAGGAGAAGGTTCAGTTGTATGTGCCGGGACTATTATTACTTGTGATATTAAGATAGGTAAACACGTTCAATTAAATCTGAATACAACCATTGGTCATGATTGTGTAATAGGAGACTTTTTCACGACAGCGCCAAATGTTAATATTAGTGGGAATTGTACGTTTGGTAATCATGTTTATTTTGGAACAGCGTCTAGTATTAAACAAGGCGTTTCCATAATAGAAAATGTTACCATTGGAATGGGCGCCATTGTAACAAGAGATATCACCGAACCAGGTGTTTATATTGGTATTCCAGCAAAACCCCTTAAAAAATAAAACAAAATTTATGATTCCTTTATCAATTCCAAAACTAAACGGTAACGAGTGGAAATATGTCCAAGACTGTTTAAACACAGGTTGGATTTCTTCGGCCGGAAGTTATGTCAACCAATTTGAAGACATGGTTGCCAAATATGCGGGAGCTAAATATGGCGTGGCATGTATGAATGGTACGGCAGGATTGCATATAGCCCAAATTTTATTGGGCGTAACAGAGAACGATCATGTTATTGCGCCTAATATTACCTTTATTGCTACCTTAAATGCCATAAAATATACGGGAGCACAACCCATTTTAATAGATGTGGATGCCAATAATTGGCAAATGGATTTAGATTTGCTAGAGCAGTATTTAGAAACGCAAACCGAAACCCAAACTCGAGATACTGAAACATGTCGGGTGGATAAATCCACCAACAAACGTGTGCGTGCCATTATGCCCGTGCATGTATTAGGGAATATTGGCGATATGGAACGTATGGTTCAACTAGCCAAAACCTATCATTTAGATATTATTGAAGATAGCACCGAAGCGCTTGGCAGTACCTTTAAAAACAAACATGCGGGAACTTTTGGTAGTATAGGTGTTTTTAGTTTTAATGGAAATAAAATTATTTCTACCGGTGGTGGAGGTGTTATCGTGACCGATGATGAAGCACTCGCCAATAAAGCACGACACTTAACCACGCAAGCCAAAGTCAGCGCGATGGATTACATTCATGACGAAATCGGTTTTAATTACCGCCTCGTAAATGTATTGGCCGCGATTGGCGTGGCACAAATGGAGCAGTTCCCTGGCATTTTAAAAGATAAACGCGCTATGGACGTCTATTACCGTGAGCATTTACAGGGTGTAGGCGATATTGCGTTTCAAGCCATTCCAGAAGGCGCCCAACCCAACGGCTGGTTGTTTACCTTTAGTACGTCGCGTATGCGTGAATTATTAGCCTACCTCAATGAAAACGGCGTACAGTCGCGTCCTTTTTGGATGCCCATGAATCAGTTGGAGATGTTCAAACACGATATCTATATCACAAAAAATGATGTATCTGCTTCAGTTTACGAAACGAGTATTAGTATTCCGAGTTCAGCGGGGATAACGCAGGAGCAGTTGGAGACGGTGGTGCGGACGATTAAGGCGTTTTATGAGGAGTGAGAGTTGAGAGGGGCGTTTTTGAAAATATAGGATAGAGGATAGAAAGGACTAAATGTGTCGTCCTTTAAGGACTCTTATATAAGGGATGTATTTTAACCTAAAACTTACGTTTTCGGTTCTTATATGTTTCGTCCCGTTGGGACTATTATAGGTGTGACGTGTTTTAACCTAAAGACTTACGTCTTCGGTTCTCGTATGTTTAGTCCCGTTGGGACTTTTATCAAAGGCTTGCGCTTTTAGATATGGCGTGTGCGGAGAATATCTAAAATTATTAAAACTAAAACCGACGTAACTTAGTCCTGAAAGGACGCCATTATTATAATTTAGGACGTGAGTCCTGAAATTCGAATCCTGATAGGACGGTATTACCATCGTTTAGGACGTGAGTGCTAGACAGAAAGCACGGTATATATTAATCAAGGATGTAGTCCTTGATCCATGAATGCGTAATCACACGTAACGAGTCCTGAAAGGACGACACCAAGAATAGGAAAGGACGTGAGTCTTAACGATAAACGTGTAATTATATAAAATCAAGTCCTGAAAGGACGGTACATTATTAATAAAAATCACACCATAGTTAATAGGTGTCGTCCCTTCAGGACTAGGATAACATAATACAATATTAGAATGGAACTAACGCTCCATGCTAATGTGTGCCGTCCCTTTATGACTTTTACCAAAGGCTTACGCTTTTAGATATGGCGAGTGCTTAAAGATAATATCTATAATTATTAAAACTAAAACCGACGTAATCTAGTCCTGAAAGGAAGCCATTATTATAATTTAGGACGTGAATCCTGAAATTCGAATCCTGAAAGGAACGTATAACCAAAGTATAGAACGTGAGTTCTAAAATTATTATAAATTAAGACGTGAGTCCTAAACGTTAAACGTAAAAACAATCTAGTCCTGAAAGGACGATACAACTAATACTATGAACCTAATAGACATACCAAATTTCATTAACAACTACATAACCAAACGAGAAACGAGTCTCTTTGAAAACGATATTGAAGCCCATAAAGAAACCCTATCTCAAAAAATTGCAGGCAAATCGGTTTTGGTTATTGGGGGTGCTGGAACCATTGGTTCGTCCTATATCAAAGCCATTTTGAAATTTAAGCCTAGAAAATTATATGTGGTCGATACCAATGAAAACGGATTAACGGAGTTAACACGTCAATTGCGATCGGATGCGAATATGTATGTGCCGGACGATTTTAAAACCTATCCCATGAATTTTGGCGATCCAGTATTTAAGAAAATGTTTTTGGCAGAAGACACCTTTCATATTGTAGCGAATTTTGCCGCGCATAAACATGTGCGTAGTGAAAAGGATAAGTATTCCATCGAAGCCATGATTGATAATAACGTGTTTAAAGCCCAAGCGTTTTTAGATTTATTAGTCACCAAAAAGCCAGAACATTTCTTTTGTGTGTCTACCGATAAAGCAGCGAATCCGGTGAATGTTATGGGCGCCAGTAAGAAACTGATGGAAGAAGTGATTATGGCGTATAGCAGCGATTTGCAAATTACCACGGCACGTTTTGCCAATGTGGCTTTTTCAAACGGTTCGCTATTGGCGGGCTATATTGAGCGCTTGTTTCAAAATCAGCCGATTTCATGTCCGTCTGATGTGCAACGCTTTTTTGTATCGCCCGAAGAAAGTGGTCAGATTTGTATGTTGGCATGTATGCTAGGAAATTCAGGAGAAATTTTCTTTCCGAAACTAGCAGCGGAACAAATGGCCTATTTTAAAGCTATTACCATCGATTTCTTTAAAGCATCCAACCGACCAATTTTCGAATGTGCGTCAGAAGAGGAGGCCAAGCAAAAAGCATTAACCACCAAAGAAGGCGATCCATATCCGGTGTATTTTTTTGATACCGATACCTCGGGTGAAAAATTGTATGAAGAGTTTTTCACCGCTACCGATGTGGTAGATCAAGAAACCTATTCAAGCTTGGGGGTTATTAAAAATGCTAGAAAACTATCGCAAGAAGCCATTAATAAAACTATTTTAGAATTAAAAGCCTTAATGGATTCAGGCGATTATGATAAAACAGCCATCGTTAATTTATTAAAAAAACATCTTCCCGATTTCGAACATATTGAAACCGGAAAAAGTTTAGACCAAAAAATGTAACCTATGTATTTAGTATTTAAAAGACTGGCCGATATTATGGTGTCTGGTATGGCCTTATTGATTTTAGCGCCCTTATTAATTCCGATCATGATTGGCTTAAAACTGACAGGCGAAGGTTATATCTGGTATAAGCAAGAACGTGTGGGCTATAAGAATCAGCCCTTTTTAATATGGAAATTTGCTACTATGCTTCTTAACAGTCCCAATATGAAAGGCGGTATTATGACCACCAAAAAAGATCCGCGAATTACACCTATGGGTGGTTTTTTACGAAAGAGCAAGATCAACGAATTACCGCAGTTAATTAATATTTTTAAGGGCGATATGAGTGTGGTGGGACCTCGACCGGTGATGCAGAAGAGTTTTGAAGCCTATCCACAAGATGTTCAAGCCGTAATTTATAATGTCAAACCTGGACTTACGGGAATTGGTTCTATTATTTTTAGAGATGAAGAAGAGCTTATAACACAAGTAAAAAATAGCGGTCAAGACCCTTGGGAATTTTACGCCAATAAAATTTATCCCTTTAAAGGGGAAGTGGAAAAATGGTATCAAGCCCATGAATCATTTTTAGTAGATATTAAAATAATCATCATCACGGCATGGGTTATCCTAAACCCTACCAGCGAAATCGTTTACAGTTGGTTTAGAGATTTACCCAAACGCCCTTTTTAGAACCTCCGATGCCGGCCTTACAGAACAATCTAAACAAGTCCTGAAAGGACGATACATAATAATTTAGGACGTAAGTCCTAGATTACATAGGCAAGTGCGTGAGTCCTTAACTAATAGTTAAAGCATATGAAACCGAGTCCTGAAAGGACGATACATATATGTTATGAAGTTATACCGTCCCTTCAGGACTCTTATCTATATG
The DNA here is from genome assembly GCF_008086205.1 of Bizionia myxarmorum. Lineage (GTDB taxonomy): Bacteria > Bacteroidota > Bacteroidia > Flavobacteriales > Flavobacteriaceae > Algorimicrobium > Algorimicrobium myxarmorum. The sequence goes on from NZ_VSKK01000001.1 coordinate 1,016,083, forward strand.
ACGTGTTTCGCTAAAAACTTACGTTTTTAGCTAGTAGATGTTCCGTCCCTTCGGGACTTTTATATTTAAGACGTGCTTTTAACCAAAGGCTAACGCCTTCGGTTCTTATATGTTAAGTCCCAATGGGACTTAATGGGAATATCTATAATTATTAAAACTATCTAATCGAATCCTGAAAGGATGATACATAAACACATGAATTATGGAGTATTATGCCGTCCCTTCAGGACTCTTATATGTAGGACGCGTTTCGCTAAAAACTTACGTTTTTAGCTAGGAGATGTTCCGTCCCGTTGGGACTTTTATATGTAAGACGTGTTTTAACCAAAGGCTATCGCCTTCGGTTCTTATATGTTCCGTCCCGTTGGGACTTAATAGGAATATCTATTATTTTCACGACGAGCTAATCAAGTCCTGAAAGGACGCTAATAAACATTGATGAGGACGTGAGTCCTAAACTAATAGTACACGTACGTAACCGAGTCCTGAAAGGACGATACATATATGTGCATGTCGTGTTTTATATGTAACTTCATGTTTATAAAACATAAACATGAGCCAGTCACTAGTTAAAAACTATGTACATATCATATTCAGTACGAAGTATAGAAGTAAATGGATTCACCCACCGCATGAGGAAAAACTTCATGCCTATATAGCAGGAGTATGTAATAACCTGGAATGCCATGTGTTAATAGTAGGTGGTTATACCGATCATATTCATATTTTATGCATGCTCTCTAAAAAGATAGCATTAATGACATTAGTTCAAAAAGTGAAAGCAAATGCATCACGATGGATGAAAGATCAGGATACAAGTTTAGGCGATTTCTGTTGGCAGAATGGTTATGGTGCCTTTTCGGTAAAGCCTAGTGAAACAGATGTCGTGTTTAATTACATCAAAAACCAACACGAACACCATGCACAAAAAACTTTTAAAGAGGAATATTTGACATTTCTAAAGACCTATAATATGGATTATGACGAGCGGTATATATGGGATTAATAGGTGTCGTCCTTTCGGGACTTAGCAGGAATATATATTATTTTCACGATTATCTAATCAAGTCCTGAAAGGACGAGACATAATAATCTAGGACGTAAGTCCTGGATTAACATAACGAGGACGTAAGTCTATAATTAACATCTAGGACGTAAATACTACCTAAATCACTACAAAACATGAAAAAAATAACCCTAATAGCAGGCGCCAGACCAAACTTCATGAAAATAGCACCCATTATCCACGCTATTCACGAAGCTCAAAATCAAGGCGCTGATATCTCATACCGATTAGTCCACACGGGACAGCATTACGACAAGAAAATGTCGGGAAGCTTTTTCGAGCAATTAGAAATTCCCGAGCCTCATGTGAATTTAGAAGCGGGCGGTGGCACGCAAGCCGAGCAAACGGGGAATATTATGGTGCGCTTTGAGCAAGAGTTAATAGTTAATCCTGCAGATTTAGTTCTGGTAGTGGGCGATGTGAACTCGACAATGGCCTGCAGTATAACAGCCAAGAAAATGAATATTACGGTGGCTCATGTGGAAGCGGGAATTCGCTCTGGCGATCTATCCATGCCTGAAGAAATTAACCGCATGGTAACCGATGCGATTACGGATTTGTTTTTTACAACGTCTGAATTGGCGAACGAAAATTTACGTCAAGTGGGTATTCCTAACGCACGCATTCACTTCGTAGGAAATACCATGATTGATACCTTATTAAAACAGCGTCCTAATTTTAAAGCACCACCAATTTGGACCGATTTAAATTTATCCAAACAAAACTACATCGTTTTAACCTTACATCGCCCAGCCAATGTGGATGAAGCGTCGCAGCTAAAAGCCATGTTAGATGAAATTATAACTAATACGGAAAATTTACCTTTAGTTTTCCCGGTGCATCCACGAACTGCGAAAATATTGGAAGGTTTACAAGTGCGTGACGAACGCTTACATATGATTGAACCTTTAAGTTATTTAGAATTTAATTATTTAGTAGAAAATGCCAAAGCTGTCATAACCGATTCCGGAGGCATAACTGAAGAAGCGTCGATAATGAACGTACCGTGTTTAACACTACGTGATAATACCGAACGACCAGAAACCATTTCTTTGGGGACAAACGAATTAGTAGGCACCAATCCCGAAAATATCAAACCGTATTTACAACGCCTATTTGCTGGCGACTGGAAGACGGGAAGTTCTATTCCTATGTGGGATGGGAAAACGGCACAGCGCATTGTTGCCGTGTTAACAAGTGAGGTTTAGAGTTGAGGTTTGGTATTTTATATTCCATATTCCATATTCCATATTCAAAATTCAGTGTTCAAAAATCGTTAATCAAAAATCTCCAATCGTTAATCTTTAATCCCCAATCATTAATCATTTTCCGTTACTCACTTTTCACTAAATAGGCCTAATCACAAATCCTTACTCTATAGTAATCCTATGGATACCCTATGGATACCCTATGGTAGACCTATGAAAAACAGAAAGGTGAAAAAAGAGTAACAAACAGGAACTTTTAGCCTTAAACAGGAAAAAAGTGGAAGTTTTTATCCTAAAGTGGACAAAAAGGGAACATAGGGGAAGTAAGTGGAAGATTCATCCAGAAATGGGAACTTAAGGAAAATCATAACGATTTATAAAGTAACTTTTGATTGCTGTCCTGTTTTTAAGCTTTAATTAAACTCAAAGCATATGGAAATCGAACTTTAAATTATGAATCAAAAATCAGCAAGCGTTAATCTCCAATCGTTTATCAAAAATCAGCAAGCGTTAATCTCCAATCATTAATCATCAATTACCCAATCGTTAATTAGTCTGCTACTGCGACTGAAAACTGCGACTGCGACTCTGTCTGCGACTGAAAACTGCGACTAGTTACCACATAAAACACGAATATATCCCAAACAAAAAAAGGGTCGTCTTTATATAAAGACGACCCTTTTTTAATATGAACATAGGTTATTTAAAAATGACCTACAGTATTTGTTTTATTTCAATTTAAAAGTAACACGACGTACTAACTGACGTGCATTTGGAGATGCTTTATCTACTGAATCATCTACACCACCACCTTCGTAAGATAAACGGTCTGCTGATATACCAGTAGCTACAATAACATCATATACTTTTTTAGCACGCTTTTCTGATAAGGCTTTATTGTAAGCAGCATTACCAATTTCATCGCTATAGCCAATTAATTCAGCTGTAGATGAAGGATTGTTTTGCATATACTTAACTAAATAGTTTATAGACTCTAAAGAATAGGTTTCTGGTTCGGCGCTATTAAATTTAAAGTAAACGTTTACATAACCGTTATTTAATAAGCTTTTAGCTGTTGCGGCAGCTGTTGCGTTATCTGCCATACGTGTATCTACGTAATTCTCAATAGCATCATCAATACCATTGTTGTTTTTATCAACAAAGTTTGTAGTTTGTGATTCAGCAATAGTCGTTTGCGTTTCTATTAACTCGTCTTGAAGATCTTTTATTTGAGATTCAACAACCATAATACGGCTATCTAATGCTACAAGATCTTCTTGGTATACATTCGTATCTACCCAGTCAGCATGTTTCTTGTTTTTCCCTAAATACACTTGAATACCTGCAGAAACCGTAGCCAATCCAGATTCAATAAAACGACCACCTATTTTAGAGTTTGTATCCCAAGCATAATCCTGCTTCCAGTTAGCATGGAAACTCACATCTCCAAATAAAGATACACGATCGCTTAAACGCAATTGTGGTGTAAGACCAGCCACTAAAGTTGGAGTGTGATCTGCGCTACCATTTCCGTAAAAAGGCATAGGCATTTCGTTTGGGTCACTTACTGGATTAAGAATGCTAATACCTCCACCAGCGTGAGCTAATACATTTAAACGTTGTGTCCATTCTCTAAAACCTAAAAGGTTTCCTAAATTGGCTACGGCCTCAATTTGACCACCGTAATATTCCGTTTTAAATGGCAATGATCTACTTGTTGTGTTTAATTCACCAAAAAATCCGCCTACTTGAAAACCAAACTTGTTGTTAATCATATAACGTGCCGTGAACTCACCTCCAATAGATTCGGCCATAGCGTTATTATAAGATGAATTGCTGTAGCCTTTAAAAGCTCTAGTCATATTAGCTCCAGCCTCTACAGACCAACGGTTGTAATTTTCTTGAGCTATAATAGCTGTTGTAAAAAGCAAGCTCAGCGAAAGTAATGTTATCCTTTTCATACTCGAATATTTATTTTTTAAATTCTTTTGCAAAGATACGTCACTTAATGTTAAAAATAAAACCTAAATTACAAGTTATTTTAAATTATACGGATTCAAAATGGAAAGATCTATATGTCTTGTTTTGAGTCTTTTAGGGGTTTGTATTTTTATTTTTTTCATGGGTTAGACTGTTTTTGGATGGAATAATTTTAAGATTGGACACCCATAACCGATGGAAAAAGCGCAGACACCTCTAAATCCCGGATTATATTATTCATTTTTAAGAAAATAGAAAACAATTCAAATCCTTAACTAGGCCTAAATTACCAGATATCTACATTTCTCAAATTAATCTAATTAGTGTTGTAAAAGGAATTCATAAAGCGGTAAAGAAAGAAATACAAGGTTTATCCTCTGTTTTGGTCTTTTTTTTTATTTTTATTAGAAAATAAATGAGGTAGCTACGAAGAGTTATTGTCCATTTGCAATTTATGTAGACTCTCCAAAAAGAAATAACGGCTTCGCAGCGATGACTCCTATTATAGAGATTTCCTGTATATAGTAAGCTTGTTTTTACTCGAAAATGAAAAGATAAGTGGGTTAATAAAATAATGCCGAGATAGCTTAAATTCCTCCAATCAACACCTAAAAACCAACATTTAATAGCATTTACGGTTGTAATCTACTATTTTGTTATTATTTTTGCCCAAGTTTTAATATTAGGGGTCTGCATTCTATTCTTATAAAGGTATTATAAGAATGATTTTCGGGCTAAAGATAATTATAATAGTGGATATAGAAATAAATAGTATCAAAGAAATCCATACGACCAAATGGGGATTATAAATTTCTTGCAAACTATTTTAAAAGTGTGATAAAGAAACATAATTCATGATTAAAAAACAAACGATTCAACTTTTTATAATTGCTATAGCTAGTTTGCTTATTAGCAGTTGCGTTAGCAATAAGGAAATTTTATACTTCCAAGATGCGGATGCTTTCAAGGAAACAGCTATAAGCTACAGAGAAAATAGTATCCAACCAAACGATATCTTATCGGTAACTATTAGTGCTGCTATTCCAGAAACTGCTATTCCATACAACCGGAATACAGGTTCCAATGCCGTTGTAAATAACAATAATTTAGAGGTGATGAAATTACAAGGGTATTTGGTGAATCCAGAAGGCTTTATTTCCATTCCGGTTTTAGGAAAAGTATTGGTTAAAAAACGAACAAGTTCGGATTTAGAAACCGAAATTTCCAACCTTTTAGAAACAGGAGGGCATTTAGTTGATCCGACTGTAACGGTGCGATTGCTGAATGCGAAAGTGACTGTTTTGGGAGAAGTTAAACAGTCTGGAACTTTTAATTTTACAGAGCAATATTTAACCGTACCTCAAGCTTTAGGGTATGCTGGTGACCTAACAATCAATGGCCGTAGAGATGATGTTTTATTGATTCGTGAGTTAGATGGTGTACGTAGTATAACACATATTGATCTTACCACTGCCGACTGGATGTCTAATCCTAAATACACCATTAAACCAAACGATGTTTTAGTTGTTCAACCTAATAAGGCTAAAGTGAAAACCGCGGGCTATGTGGGTAATGTATCTACTATAGTTGCTATTGCTTCTTTAGTATTAAGTGCCACTATATTAATTACACGATAAGATATAAATAAGTATGTATAACCAAATGGAAAAAGAACCTGAAAACGACCAGGTCGATATTCAAGGAATATTATTTCGTTACCTTAATTATTGGCCGTGGATCATTGTCAGTATTATTATAGCCATTCTATGTGCTGTTTTATATTTAAGATATACACCAGATAGTTATAATACGGTTGCCAAAGTTAAGATTCTTAGTGATAAAGAGGCTACGGACATTTCTTTGGATTTAGACAAGATATTAGGGAAGAGTAATGTGAATCTGGAAAATGAACGTGCTGTTTTAAACTCCTTCCGCCTAAACCGCCAAGTAGTAGGACAACTTAATTTACAGACTACCTATTTTCAAACAGGACGTGTAAACCAAAGAAAAGTTTATTCGGCACCATTTATGGCGAAATATGCTCCCGAAGCAGATGTTACTAATACAGGTTTAGAATTTGAGATTACTATTTTACCTAGAGGTTACAATTTACGTAATGTAAACACTGGAACGACTTTGGATGTTGATAATTACTACTATAATACCCCAACAGATCAATTCCCATTTACTTTGGAACCGCGTGAGGCAGGAACAATTGTACCAGGTGAAAACCCTGTGTATACAGTAACAATTGCCAGCGAAAGCCGGGCTACTCAAAGCTTACTGCAAAGTATTAAAATAACACCCGATGGAAAAAATAGTGATATTCTCATATTAAGTTTAGATGGGACTAACAAAGATCAGTCGCAAGACATTTTAAATACCTTAATTGAAGTCTATTCGGAAGACGGTATATTAGACCGGCAACAAGTTTCTAAACGAACTATTTCGTTCATCGATGAGCGGTTTCTTTTTCTTTCTGTCGAGTTAGATTCTATTGAATTAGCCAAAGGGAACTACAAGCAAAACAACAATTTAAGTGTTTTTGAAGTGGATGCCGCCACCGTCATTCAAAAACGTACGGTTAAAGATGAACAACTTTTTGAAGCAGAAACCCAATTGATGCTTGCTAATGTTTTGGAAAAAAGCATGAGTAACACAAAGGATCTGCAACTCTTGCCAGCTAATATTGGTTTGAGTAGTGGTGCTATCAATGATTTAATAAGCGATTATAATTTAGCCGTTTTAGAATATAATAAATGGAAAACTGGAGCTGGTGATAGCAATCCTAAAGTTAAAATACTAAAACAAACTATTCTAGATTTAAACGCCAATATAAGCAGCTCTTTATCGGGCTACAAAAGTCAGTTGGAAGAATCTTTAAAGAAAAACCAACGCGCTCAAAACCAGGTACAACAATCTTTTAGCACCTTACCTAACAAGGAAAAGATTTTGCGTAGTATTGAACGCCAACAGCTTTTAAAGGAAAACTTATACCTGTTATTACTTCAGAAACGGGAAGAGGCCGCTATTAATATGGCCATAACGTCTGCCAATATTAAGATTATTGATTACGCCATAACAAACTCTATTCCGGTTGCACCCAAACGCAAAATAATATATTTAGGAGCCCTTCTTATGGGAATTTTAATTCCTGTAGGGATTATTTACTTGAAGTTTTTACTAAATAATAAAATATACACGGGTAAAGATGTTGAGGCTATTAATCCAAATGCACCTATTTTAGGCGAAATCCCAGTTATTACCAATCCCAAAGACCTCATGCAAAACTCTTCAGATAATCCACAAGCTGAAGAAGCCTTTAGAACTTTAGCGCATAATTTAAATTTTATGCAGGTTAAAAATTCCCACGTTGGTGGTCATGTTATTGGCATTACATCTTCAGTAAAAGGTGAAGGTAAAACAACGGTATCCTTTAAGGTGGCACAAACGTATTTTCAGTTGAAAAAGAATGTGTTGATAGTAGGCGCAGATTTAAGAAATCCACAGTTGCATCCTTATATTAATGAAACTAAAGATAAGGCTGGACTATCTAATTATTTAAGTGAATCGGATTCCAATTGGGAGGATTACGTACTAAATATCAATGAAGGTGCAAACCGTTTTGATGTGCTGCTTTCTGGCGCCATACCACCTATGCCTACTGTTTTGTTATCAAACCCGCGTTTTGAGAAGTTTATTAAAGAAGCTAGAACCAAATATGATTACATAATTATTGATACGGCGCCAACCTTGCTCGTATCGGATACACTGACGTTTGCGAATAAACTAGATTTCACCCTTTACGTATTGCGTTCGGGCGTTACTAAAAAACAACTTGTTGATTACTCTAAAAAACTAGTGGATGAGAATAAATTAGGTGATATGGGCTATGTGGTAAACGATATTGATTACAGAGGCTCTTATGGTTATGGTTATAACTACGGTTATGGTTATGGTTATTCAGCTGAAATGCCTAATAAGGCTTGGTATCAATTTTGGAGGTAACGGCCTAAAAAACTCCTCAATTTTAAAATAAATAGGTAATCAATTCGTTTTATACTTTTATAAAATCTTTTACGGTGTTTCCTGTGGTGCTAATTCATATAGTACATAAGAACATTGCGGATGAAAAATACTGCGGTGTGCACGCTATTCATAAAAAGTAATTAATTAATAGATACCTACTTATTCTTACTTTAAAAACAATTAATCAATGAATTTTAGAAAATCCTTTATCCTTGTTGCCTTTTTAAGTCTTTTTGCTTTACAAATATCAGCACAAGAAGAACCTCATTTTAAAATCGTTCTCGGTCTAAACGCTATTGATAATAGTAACAGCACTTCTCAAGCTCCATGGGGAATTGATGATGTTGCTTTTAATACACCGCTTTATGTGGGTGCAGATTATCAGATAAATAGTTCCTGGAGTTTTGGTGCCAATGCGTCTTTCAATAAATTAAAAGAGTTAGGTGTGGAATCCAATTTCTTTGGTGTGAATGCGGACGTTAATTATTATATAGTTTCTAATACGGCTAGAAGTTTTATTGACTTTTACGGTATTGTAGGAGGTGGCGCTTATAAAGCTTTTGGCGGCACAGGCATTACCGTTAACCCAGGTTTAGGATTTAACTATTGGTTTGCCGATAATTTTGGTGTTAACCTAACGGCAAAAGCTAATTTCGATTTAACGTCGAACGTATCTGAAGTTGGCAATTTCTATAAATACTCTTTAGGTCTTATTTGGAGACCAACACAGCGTTTCTAAACCCTTGTATATACAATTCCTGCGAAGTCAGGGTTTTTAGACTTCTATAACAACTTTTAATCATAAAAAAATGCTCTTCCATTTAGAAGAGCATTTTGTTTTTTATAGTGGGAGTTTACTTATTAAATAATATACTATTTAAAAGCATTTAAACCTGTAACATCCATTCCAGTAATTAACAAGTGAATATCGTGAGTTCCTTCATAAGTAATTACGCTTTCCAAGTTCATGGAATGACGCATAATAGAATATTCTCCAGTAATACCCATTCCACCTAACATTTGGCGGGCTTCACGGGCTATATTAATAGCCATATCCACATTATTACGTTTAGCCATAGAAATCTGTGCAGACGTAGCTGTACCGTTTTCACGCATTACGCCTAATCTCCATGCTAATAATTGTGCTTTGGTGATTTCTGTAATCATTTCAGCTAATTTCTTTTGTTGCAATTGAAACTGTCCAATTGGCTTGCCAAATTGCATACGCTCTTTACTGTAACGTAAAGCCGTATCATAGCAATCCATAGCAGCACCAATAGCGCCCCAAGCAATACCAAAACGCGCCGAATCCAAGCAGCCTAATGGCGCGCCTAATCCAGATTTGTTAGGTAATAAGTTTTCTTTGGGAACTTTCACATTATCAAAAATAAGCTCACCTGTAGAAGATGCGCGTAAAGACCATTTATTATGAGTTTCGGGTGTTGTAAACCCTTCCATACCGCGTTCCACAATTAATCCGTGAATACGACCTTCTTCATTTTTAGCCCAAACCACCGCAATTTGACAGAAAGGCGCATTAGAAATCCACATTTTAGCACCGTTTAAAAGATAATGGTCGCCCATATCTTTAAAGTTAGTGGTCATGCCTCCTGGATTAGAACCATGATCTGGTTCTGTTAAACCAAAAGAACCCATCCATTCACCTGAAGCTAATTTAGGTAAGTATTTTTTACGTTGTTCTTCGTTCCCGTATTTCCAAATGGGATACATAACTAAAGACGATTGTACAGAAGCGGTGCTACGAACGCCAGAATCGCCACGTTCTATTTCTTGCATAATTAAACCATAAGAAATTTGATCTAATCCCGCACCACCATATTCTTCCGGTATATAAGGTCCGAAAGCACCAATTTCAGCTAAACCGCCAATAATTTGCTCCGGAAATTCAGCACGCTGTGCATAGTCTTCAATAATAGGGGATACGTCACGTTTTACCCATTCACGGGCTGCATCACGTACTAATTTATGTTCGTCTGTTAATAGCTCATCAAGGTTATAATAATCTGGAGCTTCAAATAAATCTGGCTTCATGTATTTTTTTTTAAGTAATGTGTAAAAATAACGAAATTCGTTTCAGTTAGCAATTATAAATTACATTTTAAGGTAAAAATCTTTAGTAAGTGCCACGTAAGCATCGGTGTATTGATGCCTATCGGTTTCTATAATCAGATGGGATTTTTCTACAACTTCTTTTGTGCGTTTAAAAGCGATTAAACTGCGCTTGATTTCGGTTTGCGGATTCCCTTGAACATGGGTGAGTCTGAAAGGAAACAAATTAAAAGTTTCAGCTAAGCTGATAAAAGTAGCTTCTTCTAGAAACGGAATAATAACCGAAAATTCTCCTGTTTCCGAAAGTAATTTAGAAACGCTATCAAGCAATTGCCCGAAAGGCATGGCATCCTGAAAGCGTGCTGTTTCTCTTGAAGACGCTGATTCTTTTTTGTCTTCAGAGGAAGTGATAGAAGACACGGCGTTATAAAAAGGCGGATTGGAAACAATCAGGTCGTACTGGTCTTCAATTTCATCTGTAAATTCTTCTAAAGAGGCGTGGTAACAAAATAGTCTATCTGCCCAAACTGAATGCTCGAAATTATCCACACATTGCTCATAAGCAGCATCGTCAATTTCAAGAGCGTCGATTACCTCTGCTGTGCTTCGTTGCGCTAACATTAAAGATAGAACGCCTGTTCCAGCGCCAATATCTAAAATAGAAAAGGGCTGCTGCGCCACAGAAGTCCAAGCACCAAGCAACACACCGTCTGTTCCAATTTTCATGGCACAACGATCCTGCTTAATAGTAAATTGTTTGAATTTAAATGCGGACATATTTATATTTTATAAGGTTTTGCGGTTGCTAAATTATTCTTAATTACCCAATAAGAGGAATATTAATGTGTAAATTTGAAGCAGAATATTTTCACTTATGATAGCCCCATCTACCCCGGAAAATGAAAAGCAAAGACAGCTTGCTGTTGAGCAATACCAATTATTAGACTCGCTGCCAGAAGCCAGTTATAATGAAATAACGGCTTTAGCTTCTTATATTACGGATGCCCCAATTTCTTTAATAACGCTTTTGGATAAAGATAGAAACTTTTTCAAATCGCACTTTGGCATTCCTTTTAATGAAGCACCTAGAGATTTGTCTTTTTGTGGTCACGCCATTGTTTCAAATGATCCTATTACTATTATTCCAGATGCTCGAGCAGATGAACGTTTTCACGATAATCCATTAGTACTTGAGCAAAATGCCATTTTTTATGCGGGTGTCCCATTAGTAAATCCTCAAGGATTAAGATTGGGAACGCTGTGCATTTTTGATACCAAACCCAATTCTTTAAATGAAAAACAAATTAGCATTTTAAAGGTTTTAGCCAATCAAGTGGTAGTTTTATTTGAGCAACGTTTAGTAAATTTAAAATTGGAAAAACTTAAAGAAGAGTTACTACTTCGAAATGAAAATTTAAAGAAATTTGCGAATGTCGTGAGTCACGATTTAAAATCGCCTTTAGCAAATATTACGGCTTTAATTGATTTAGTGGAGCAAGATGAGGATGGTAAAACCTCTCCAGAATCTTTAGAATATTTACAATATTTAAAGAGTTCTTCTAATTCATTACGCGATTATATTGATGGCTTATTGGTGTTTTATAGTAATGTGGAATTGATAGAAAGCAATAAAGAGCATTTGCAGTTTGATGATTTTATGGAACATATTGAGAATTTATGTTTCAAAAACACCGAAGATGTTGTTTTTACCTTTACACCAGAAGTAGGTGAGGTGTTTGTAAATAAATCGGCTTTATCACAGATTTTGGTAAATCTCATTACCAATGCTATTAAGTATAATGACAAAGAGGAAACGCATATTTCGGTTAATTTTTCTCAAGATGAAACCGATTATTTCTTTGAGGTAAGCGACAATGGTCCTGGTATTCCTGCTGATAAATTGGAATTTATCTTCGACTTGTTTGCGGTTTTAGGGGAAGATAAACACAAAAATAAAGGTACCGGAATAGGCTTAACCACCGTTAAAAAACTAGTTGAAAGTATGGGAGGAAAGATTCAAGTAACCGCTCCAGAAAATGGTGGAAGTATCTTCGCTTTTAATCTAAAACGATCGGATAATTAATCCAAATACAAATCAATTAAACCTTCTGGTGTATCTAAAATAATTTCGTTGTTGGTTTTGTCAACTTTCACAATGAATGCATCATTCATGGGAATTAATATTTCAGTTCCATCGCGGTCTATTTCAAAAAGCGCTTGAGGTGTCGAATCATTTATGGATGCTAAAATGCCCACATGTCCGAAATTCACATCCGTTACTTTATAGCCAATTATTTCATGGAAGTAGAACTTATCGCCCTCTAATTTAGGTAAAAGGTCCAAAGGTAAATAGACATCACATTTTATAAGGGAGTCCGCATCAGCCTCCGTTTCAACATCTTCAAAACGCACACGCAACAAATCTGATTTATGCAGTTGGGACGATTCTATGAAGAAAGGCACCAAATTATTACGTAAATCTACAAACATGGCATCTAGATTTTCATATAAATCCGGTTCGTCCGTATCCAGTTTTATTAGTAATTCACCCTTAAAACTGTATTTTGACACTATTTTTCCTAAATAAAAACAATCTTCCTTTTTCATGCTATTGTTGTCTGTTCGAGCGCAGTCGAGAACTTTAAAATGTCAAGTTACATACATCTTGACGGCGCTCGATGTGACATTTCTAGATATAAAAAACCCAGACTGAATCAGTCTGGGTTCAAAAGTATAAAAAATTTTGTTTTTTATTCTTCTTCTTTTGAAGCATCTGCTTCATCTACAGGAGCATCTTCCGCTACTTCTTCCGCAACTTCTTCTACTACTGGTGTGTTGGCTGCAATACGCGCTTCATTAGTTGCTTTTTCAGCTTCTAATGCTTTTGCTTTTGCTTCGGCTTGAGCAACTGTTAAACCTTGCGATTTAGCATCTACCTTACCAGCTTTTTCATCTAACCAAGCTGTGAATTTCGCTTCAGCTTGCTCTTCTGTTAAAGCACCTTTTCTAACACCACCTGCAAGGTGATTTTTTAACATAGCACCTTTGTAAGATAAAATACCTTTAGCAGTTTCAGTTGGTTGTGCACCATTCTGTAACCATTTAACGGCACCATCAATATCTAATTCAATAGTTGCTGGGTTTGTGTTTGGATTGTAAGAACCTATTTTTTCTAGGTATTTACCATCTCTTTTTGCTCGTGCATCGGCTGCTACGATCCAGTAATAAGGTTTTCCTTTTTTACCGTGTCTTTGTAATCTAATTTTAACTGCCATAAAAAATTAATTTGTGAGGTTCGCGACCTCTATTATTAATAAGTCCGCAAAGATACTATATTTTTTTGAAACTTAAATAGTTATGTAAAATTCTATTACTTGTTTTTTTTATTCTATTTTTGAGACTACTTTATAGTCGAATAAACACAAAATCATGAAAAAATTATTTGTTATAGCCCTAGCTTTTGTTACTCTTTTTAGTTGTGGCGATGAAATTGAATTTAATTCTCCTGCACTGCAAGGGAAAAAAGATGGGAATCGTTGGAAAGCTGTAGTTTTCCGAGCAACCTATAATGAGGTTGGTAAATTGGTGATTACGGGAGGTGATAATTTTGAAACTGTTTCCTTGCATATTTCCGCCTTAGCAATTGGCGATTATCCTTTAGGAATTGGAAAAAACAGTTATGCTGAATTTTTAGATACCCAAGATATTAGCTATTCAACAAATAATGAACCTGACCCCGATTTTAATTTCTATCCGCCCAATGGTTTAATTACTATTTCTAGATATGATACGGGAAATAATACGGTTTCAGGTGAATTTTATTATAGCGCCTATTCTAATGATGGTTTAAAAACGGTTAATTTTAGTGAAGGCGTCTTTTTTGATATTCCTTTGCCTATTGGCGCTGGTCCAAATGTTATGTCCTGTGATGATGCGGAAGCCCAAGAGGTTATTGCAGAAGCACTTTATGCAAGCACACCCACAACATCTTTGGACTATTCAGCCAATTGTAATGCTTACAAACAGGCCCTTATAAATAAGCAGAATGCCTGTGTTGATACAGATGGAAGCATTCAAGCTATTATAGATACCTTATTCTGTAATGATGATGATGGCGATGGAATACTTTCTATAAATGAAGATTTAGATGAAGATGGCGATCCTACCAATGATAATACAGATGGAGATGGTTTTGCAAATTATTTAGATGATGATGACGACAACGATTCTTTATTAACTGTAAATGAAGATGTAAATGCCAACGGCGATGTTACGGATGATGACACAGATGGCGATGGCGTTCCAAACTATTTAGATAATGATGATGACGGAGACGGCATTCTTACTATCAATGAAGACGCCAATAGTGATGGTGATGTTACCAATGACGATACAGATGGAGACGGTATTCCAGACTATTTGGATAATAACTAGCCAATACTCACAAAAAAATTAACAAACGCAGCTAAAAGGCTGCGTTTGGTGTTAAAAAGAGCCAAAGTTTTTCAGGTTTATGCCGCTATACCTGGCATTAGGGCTTAAAAGCTGTATCTTAAAAGTAGATGTGAAACAATACGCATCTATAAAGAACCTATTGAAATTTAAATGAAAGCGATATTATGATGAAGTTCACAGAAGAAATTTCAAACAAATTAAACGAATTATTAGTAAAAAATTATGACGCTGAAAAAGGCTACATAAATGCCATGAATAACGTAGATGACTCCGAATTAAAAATGTTTTTCAAACGCCGCGCTTCCGAGCGTAGTCAGTTTGCCAAAGAATTGCGAACAGAAATATTGCAATACGGAGAAATTCCAGAGGATTCTGGTAGTTTTAAAGGCACGCTGCATAGAAATTGGATGTCACTGAAATCAACCTTTTCATCCAACGATACGGAAGCTATTTTAGAAGAAGCCATTCGTGGTGAAAAAGCGAGTTTAGAGGAGTATAAAGACTTCCTAAAAGATAGAACCTTACCGCCAAGTATTGATGCCTTGTTGATTAAGCACAAAAATGCGATTCAAGGCGCCATTAACACGGAGAAAGTTCATGAAGAACTAGTCTCCTAGAAAAATATCTAAATTACATTAGAAAAGCGCAACTGGAAACAGTTGCGCTTTTTATATTTAAATGTTTATAACTTCATTTTAATAAAGCATTAATTCTCCGTAATTTTATAGTCTTGTTTTTTTGAACAAATTCATAAATTATTTCGGTATTTGAGCTAGTTTTAGTTCAATTAAGCGACAAACAGAATTCAACCCCATAGCAGATGTACTTAATTTTCGATACAGAAACAACCGGCTTACCAAAACGTTGGGATGCACCTATTACCGATACCGATAATTGGCCAAGATGTATTCAAATTGCATGGCAATTGCATGACGATATGGGAAACTGTATCGAGCATCAGGATTATTTAGTAAAACCTGAAGGTTTTAACATTCCTTATGATGCCGAGAAAATTCACGGTATTTCTACAGATTTAGCGCAAGAACAAGGCATTCCTTTGCAAGACGTTTTAGAAAAATTTAATGACGCTTTAAATAAAACCAAATTTGTGGTGGGTCAGAATGTAAAATTCGACTTGAATATTATGGGTGCTGAATTTGTTCGTGGCAACATGGCCAATAATTTGCAAGAATTACCGGTTTTAGATACCTGTACCGAACATACGGCTAGTTTATGCCAGCTACCTGGCGGTCGTTACGGAAAGTTTAAATTGCCAACACTAACAGAATTACACCAGTTTTTATTTAACAAGCCATTTTCCGAAGCACATAATGCCACAGCCGATGTGGAAGCAACTACGCGTTGTTTTTTAGAATTGTTAAGGCGTGAAGAATATAGCCTAGAACAATTAGATGTAGAACCGGATTATTTCGAAAGATTCTCCAAAGCAAATCCGCAGGAAATTAAACTGATTGGCTTAAAGCATATCAATTTAAAGCAGGCGAGTGCAAAAATCCGAGAGCGCATTTTAAAAACGCAAGATGATGGACTTTCAGCTCAAGAAATAAAAGAGAATATTTCGGAATTGAAAGCGGCGGATTTTGTGCATTTACACAACCATTCGCAGTTTTCTATTTTACAATCTACCATCAGCATTCCCAAATTAGTGGCTTCTGCAGCCGAGCATAATATGCCAGCCGTAGCCTTAACCGATCATGCCAACATGATGGGTGCTTTCCATTTTGTTAATGCTGTTGGAAGTCACAATAGAAATGTTCAGGCTAAAAATAAAGAAGCCACAGAACGCGGTGAAACGCCGACTTTACAGATTATAAAACCCATTTTAGGATGTGAGTTTTTTGTTTGTGAAGATCACACCGATAAATCTAGAAAAGACAATGGCTATCAAATTGTTTTTCTAGCTAAAACTAAAAAAGGCTATCACAATTTGGCCAAATTATCATCTCATGCGTTTGTGGATGGTTTTTACTACTTACCTAGAATTGATAAAAAATTGATTCAACAGTATAAGGAAGATTTAATCGTTCTCACCGGAAACTTATACGGCGAAGTGCCTAGTAAAGTTTTAAATATGGGTGAAAACCAAGCGGAAGAAGCCTTGTTATGGTGGAAACAGGAGTTTGGTGATGATCTGTATATTGAAATTATGCGTCATAATCAGGAAGATGAAAACCGCGTGAACCCAGTGTTAATCGAATTTTCTAGAAAGCATAATATAAAATTAGTCGCTTCTAACAATACCTATTACGCTAAAAAAGAAGACGCCAATGCACACGATATTTTACTCTGTGTAAAAGATGGTGAAAAGCAAGCAACGCCTATTGGTCGTGGTCGTGGTTATCGTTTTGGAATGCCCAATCAAGAATACTATTTCAAGTCTTCGGATGCCATGAAGGAACTTTTTAAAGATGTTCCGGAAGCCATTAGCAACATTCAAGAAGTCGTTGATAAAGTGGAAGCTTATGAGTTAGCGCGTAATGTATTATTGCCCGCTTTTGATATTCCTGAAGAATTTAAAGAAGCGGCCGATGTTGCTGATAAAGGCAAGCGTGGTGAGAATGCATTTTTGCGGCATTTAACCTATGTGGGTGCCAAAAAACGCTATGGTGAAGAATTAACGGACGAAATTGTCGAACGCTTAGATTTCGAATTAAGTGTTATTGAAAATACAGGATATCCAGGTTATTTCCTGATTGTTGAAGATTTTATTCGCGAAGCCAGAAACATGGATGTTTCCGTTGGGCCAGGTCGTGGATCTGCGGCGGGTTCTGTAGTAGCGTATTGCTTGTGGATTACTAATATTGATCCTTTAAAGTATGACTTGCTTTTTGAGCGTTTCTTAAATCCAGATCGTGTGAGTATGCCCGATATTGATATCGATTTTGATGATGAAGGCCGAAGTCGTGTGATGGATTATGTTATCAATAAATATGGAAGCAATCAAGTAGCTCAAATTATTACTTATGGTACCATGGCGGCCAAGTCGTCTATTCGTGATACAGCACGTGTATTAGATTTACCGTTGTTTGATGCGGATAGGATTGCCAAATTAATCCCAACTATGTCTAAGTTAGGGAAGATTTTTGGCATGAGTGAAAAGGAGTTGAGTTCTAAATTCCGATCAGAAGATTTAGAAAAAGTAAACGAGCTTTTAAATATTTCAGAAGGTTCGGATTTACAAGCCGAAACGGTAAATTTAGCGCGAACTTTGGAAGGTTCGGTTAGAAATACAGGAATTCACGCTTGTGGCGTTATTATTACACCAGATGATATTACCAAATTCGTTCCCGTTGCCACGGCTAAAGATTCATATTTATATGTCACCCAATTTGATAACTCGGTTGTAGAAGATGCTGGTTTATTAAAAATGGATTTCTTGGGCCTAAAAACGCTAACCTTAATTAAGGATACCGTTAAAATTGTAAAAGCCAAGCACGATATTTTATTAGATCCCGATACCTTTCCATTGGATGATGAAAAGACCTATGAATTATTTCAGCGTGGGGAAACTGTTGGGGTTTTCCAGTATGAATCGCCTGGCATGCAAAAGCACTTAAAGGAATTAAAACCAACTGTTTTTGAAGATTTAATTGCTATGAACGCCTTGTATCGTCCGGGTCCTATGGAGTATATTCCTAGTTTTACCAGACGTAAACATGGAAAAGAAGATATTGAGTATGATTTGCCAGCCATGGAAGAGTACTTGAAGGAAACGTATGGCATTACGGTATATCAAGAGCAGGTAATGTTGCTTTCGCAAAAACTTGCCAACTTTACAAAAGGTGAAGCCGATGTGTTGCGTAAAGCCATGGGTAAAAAGCAAATTGCCGTTTTGGATAAAATGAAACCAAAATTTATCGAGCAAGCCGAAGCTAATGGACATGATGCCAAAAAATTAGAGAAGATTTGGAAGGATTGGGAAGCGTTTGCTAGTTATGCGTTTAACAAGTCGCATTCCACTTGTTATGCTTGGATTGCTTACCAAACGGCCTATTTAAAAGCGCATTATCCAGCGGAATATATGGCGGCTGTACTTTCAAATAATATGAATGATATCAAGCAGGTTTCCTTTTTTATGGAAGAATGCAAACGTATGAAGTTGCCTGTTTTAGGTCCGGATATTAATGAAAGTTATTATAAGTTTTCCGTTAACCAAGATTATGCCGTTCGTTTTGGAATGGGCGCCATTAAAGGTGTTGGCCATGGTGCGGTTATGACCATTGTGGAAAACAGAGATGAAGGCGGACCGTTTAAATCTATTTTCGATTTTGCTAAACGGATTGATTTACGCGCAGCCAATAAACGAGCTTTTGAAAATTTAGCTTTAGCCGGTGGTTTTGATGGTTTTTCAAGCACACACCGCGCACAATATTTCCATGATGATGGTGACGGGATTACCTTTTTAGAAAAAGCCATAAAATATGGCGCCAAGCATCAAGAAAATGAAAATTCCGCACAGGTAAGTCTGTTTGGTGAAGCCAGTGATGTTCAAATTGCGGAGCCTGAAGTACCACCATGTGAAGAATGGGGAACCATGGAGAAACTTGCTCAAGAGAAAGAAGTAGTGGGTATTTATATTTCTGGTCACCCGTTGGATGATTTTAGAATTGAAATGAAAACGTTCTGTAATTCGCATTTAGCCTTATTAGAGAATTTAGAGCCTTATGTAAATCGGGAAATGACTTTTGGATGTGTGGTTACCGATGTGCAACATCGTGTGAGTAAACAAGGAAAAGGCTGGGCTATTTTCACTGTTGATGATTATACCAATAGTTTTGAATTTCGAATTTTTGGCGAAGAATATTTAAAGTTCAGACACTTCTTGTTAAAGAATTCCTTTGTTCATATAAAGGTATTTGTTCGTGAAGGTTGGATTAATAAAGAAACCGGCGTTCGGAGTGATCCACGGATTCAATTTAATAGTTTTCAGTTGTTGCATGACGTGATGGAAACCTATGCCAAAAAATTATCTATTCAATTGAATATTGCCGATTTGGAAGAATCGAAAATAACAGAATTGCAACAGTTATTAAAACTTCATGCTGGCGATCATATGCTGAATTTTATTGTTTATGATAATGAAGAACAGATTAAATTAAGCATGCCAAGTAGAAAACAAAAAGTGCAAATTTCACAGGAGTTATTGTTGGAGCTGGAGGAAAATGATGTTTTTTATAAGTTGAACTAATCCATTTTTAATTAATTAAGGAAAGCGACGATTCCTCAAAGCTGATCCCATAAAGGCAAGGCCTATCAATTTTTGATAGGTTTTTTTATTTTTAATCCGCAGCCATTTTGTTTCGCTTTATAGTTTTATTTCGAAAAAAATAATAAAATTTTTATATCCTCAATGTTAACCTTTTGAATTAATTTCTATTAAAAGAAATAACCACAGTTTAATTTAAAACATATAAACATGAAACTAAATTTTTTAAGAAGCTTATCATTAGCTTTAGTATCCGTAGTAATTTTCTCTTGTAGCAGCGATGATGATCAGGTAGAAGTTGTTATTCCATCTGTTAACGGCTTATTTAATGTGCAAGACGCCACATTACAAACCAATCCGTTTCCAGCAGCCAATTCAGATATGAGTTTGGAAATTTTAAGTATAAACGCCAATGTTATTCCTGGAGGAACTTCTTATGCCACCATTCAAACGAGCACGCCAGCGCGCAAATTATTAATTGGTGCTATAGATAGAATGGGTTATTATGAAATGCTACCTGAAAATAATGCCGATCTAAATCAAAATTTTATTTTAAAAATAAATCAGTTAATTACAGAGAATCGTTTTTCTGTTATTCTGGCTTATTTGGATGACAACAACCATGTAAGTCAACCAGTCTATGCCGATTTGCTTGTAACCACAGTTGGCACAGGAGCCTTGCAAGTGAGTCTCTCATTTGATAATGATAAAGATGTGGATTTACACCTTATTGAACCCAATGGCGATCATATTTACTACGGTAATATGAATAGTGCCAATGGTGGCTTTTTAGATTTAGACTCAAACCCAGCTTGTTCTATTGATGGGATTAACAATGAGAATATATTTTACTCAGACGATGCTACTTTAGAAGCCGGTATCTATTATGTATATGTAGATATGTATGAAAATTGTAATGCTGACGTAGCCACTAACTTCGTAGCATCGGTTTATTTAAATGGTGTAGAAATTCCAACGTCAACGCAAAATCCATTTGCAGGTAATTTTCCCGTAGGTTTTCCTAGCAATAGCGGTGGATCTGATATTGCAAATGACATAGCGCCTGTTTTCTCTTTTGAAATTTTAGAGGATGGATCTCGCGCTTCCAGAACTGGAAGAAAAATGGAGTCAATTTCATTATCACCATCTGCAATTAAGAAATTAGAGAAATCTAATAATAGATAAATTTATAATTCAGTCACGTTTTAAGAAAACGCCATCATTGAAAGCGTTTTCTTTTTTTTAATATATAATAGAAAGTACCAAAACAACGTTTCTATAATTACGTCACTGCAAACTATTAGTACAACTTTGGATACCTTTGAAAGCTTGATGTATTGGTTTTATTTTGAAAAGTGTTATTTACAATTACTTAGTATAGTGACAGGCAATGTGGCAATAAACAAAACAAATTGTCAGGTTGTAAGCTTTGGCAAAATTTTTGACTAATATTGCATAGATGTCTGGTAACAGGCAGTTGAATTTGAAGTATAACACATTAAACTAGAATATTATGGCATTAGAAATTACAGATGCAACGTTTGAAGAAACAGTATTAAAGAGTGACAAACCTGTAATGGTTGATTTTTGGGCTGCTTGGTGTGGACCATGTCGTATGGTTGGACCAATCATTGATGAAATTGGCAAAGAATACGAAGGTAAAGCCGTTGTTGGTAAGGTAGATGTTGATGCAAATCAAGAATTTGCTGCTAAATACGGTGTACGTAACATTCCTACAGTATTGGTTTTTCAAAACGGTGAAGTAGTTGGTCGTCAAGTTGGTGTTGCACAAAAAAGTGCTTACACAGATGCTATTGACGCACTTTTATAGATTTTTTTAGAAGCTAGAAAATTGACTCTAGTTTCGATTCAAAAAGATAAAATAGAAAAGGTTTGCTGTTATGGCAAACCTTTTTTAGTTTAGGGCTATGTTAATTTTTGCTTGACGCAGAATATCCAAATTATTAATCAAACGATTCTATTTTTCCCTTTGGGAAGATGACGCAAAAGCGACAGATGAGATAAAAATCATTAATCAATTATTCTTTCCCTTTGGGAAAGATGTCCAGAGGACAGAAAGGGAATGGATTTACAAAAAGAACTAAATAAAGCAGGCGGTTTTAAAAACTTGGAATTGTTAGCCAAACAAGTTGTGGAAGGTTTTGTTGCGGGTATGCATAAAAGTCCTTTTCACGGTTTTTCTGCTGAATTTGCGGAACATAAAATTTACAATCAAGGCGAAAGTACCCGTCATATTGATTGGAAGCTATTTGCTAAAACGGATAAATTATTCACCAAACGTTATGATGATGAAACCAACCTCCGCTGTCATTTAATTGTAGACAATAGTAGTTCCATGCATTATCCAGAGCTTAAAGAATATGGACTAAATCAGTTGAATAAAATTGCTTTTTCGGCACTGGCTTCAGCCTCATTAATGCATATTTTAAAAAAACAACGTGATGCCGTTGGCTTAAGTATTTATAGTGATAATTATGATTTTTACGCACCAGAGAAAGGAAGTGAGCGTCATCATCAAATGTTATTACATCAATTAAACCAGATGTTGGTTAATAAACCAGAAGGTCGGCAAACGGATACCTATACCTATTTACATCAAATAGCAGAGAAAATTCACAGACGCTCTTTGATTTTCTTATTTACAGATATGTTTCAAACAGAAACCGAGGACGATAAGTTATTTGATGCTTTAAGGCATTTAAAACATAATAAGCATGAAGTGGTATTATTTCATGTATTTGACAAGGAAAAGGAGCAGCAATTCGATTTTGATAATGCTCCAAAGCGTTTTATAGATGTAGAAACCGGTGAACATATTAATTTATACGCAGACCGCATTAAAGAAACCTATGAAACCGCAGTGAAAGATTATTTTGAAGCCATCCGACTTAAATGTGGTCAATATCGGATTAATTATGTGGAGGCAGATATCAATAAAGATTTCAATAACATATTGACAACCTATATGATAGCGCGTGAAAAGTTTTTATAGTCAAAAAAAGTTTAAAATTTATGACTAAAACATTTGGCATATTGAAAAAGCTGCTTATATTTGCAGCCGCTTGAGAGGTTATTACGTAAGTAAAAAATGCTTAAGCAAGCAATAAAGCAACGGTCTGGTAGTTCAGTTGGTTAGAATGTCGCCCTGTCACGGCGAAGGTCGCGGGTTCGAGTCCCGTCCAGACCGCTAAAATTGCTAAAGCTTCAAGAAATTGAAGCTTTTTTTGGCCATAAAACTGCCGTAGGTAGTTAAAAATTTAGTTGTGTTGTTTGATAGATGTAGTAGTCTATCAAGGGTTTAAGTAGTTAAACCGATGGAAAGCTTTCCTTTTTTCTGAATAAGAAGATTGGGATGCTTTTTTGTTTTAGGACTGTTTGTAATCTCTGAAAAGAGTAAAAACTAACTTTAAAAAGGGAGCTTAAAAGGTGTCCTTTTTTACTTTAGGTGTTCCAGTCTTTAATTGAAAGGCTTTTTAGGCCGGTAGTACAAATTTACAGGAACTTCTTTTTCTAGGTTCAAATTAATTTTATGGTATTTGATACAAACTACAGTTCAGTACCAAAAAATTCTAACAAGTTGAGGTTCTGCTTAATTTATATGTTTCAAGGTTCTGAACACGAGTATTTTAAACATTAGTGCCAATATTTTAAAAATGAGGTTATAATGATTTGAATATTGAAACTTTCTTGCTTAATAATTTTTTTTATATTAAAAAATAGTTAATTTAATAAAATCATAATTTTGCATATAGCTTCTGAATTGCTGATATTGCATTGCGCATAATTTTCCCCTAATATTTTATACATGAGCCAATTCCCTAAAATATTGAGTGCTTCAGATGGCTTTCCATTTGGCGAAGGTATTTTCCCAAAATTATTTCATAGTAATCCAACCCCTCAATCCCTTTTCAATCAAACGGATGGAAATATTATTGACGTCAATGAGGCTTGGGAGCGGTTTACGGGTTATAAAAGAGAAGATGTTTTAGGTGTCTCTATAAAAAAGTTGGATCTTATTTTGTTTCATTCAGATGCCGAAAGAGATATTTTAGATGGGAACGAACAATTTAAATATTACGAAGTTGAAATAAAAAAAGAAGATGAAGAGTCAGCTTATGGGTTGGCTACCTTTAAATTTATAACATTGGGAGAGTTAACTTATGTGGTTTCAACCATTTTAGATGTTAGTGAATTAAAAGAATCTGAAAAAGAATTATTTCTTGCTAATAACTTTACGGAGAGTGTATTAGATAGTATGCATGAGGCTATATTCGTATATGATGCTAATCTTGTTTGTATAAAAGTTAATAAAGCATTTTTTGAATTGACGGGCTTTAAAGATAGCGAAGTAATTGGCACAAAAGTACCATTCATTCATTGGCCTCCTGAACATTATGATGCTATTGAAGACTACTTAAAAAGAATTTTAAATGGTTCCATTGATAAACGGGAGCAGCTAACCATGCGTAAAGCAAATGGAGAAAGATTCGAAATCTCTATTTCTACCAGTGCTGTCAAGAATCTTAACAACAAAATTATAGGCTATGTTTCTACGGCCATTGATATATCAGAACGATTAAGTTTTCAAAATGAATTACTGGAAAATTCTAAAAAATCTATTCAAAAAAAAGATGCAATTTTAAAGTTGGTGGATTTAGTTGGCAAGGATTTTAATGAAACGCTCAAAGAACTTACAACAATTGCTGCTCAAGTTATGGAGGTAAGTGGTGTGCGTATTTGGAAGTTCAATGCCATGGAAACCGCTATGCAGTGCATAAGTGCCTCTAGCTTAAATAAAGATGGTTTTAACGGTGATTCCATAGTACATACTAAAGATTATCCAAATTACTTTAAGAAACTTTACAAGGACAGAAGTATTAGGGTGGATAATGCTTTTGAAAGTGATTTAACAAAAGAGTTTATTGAATTATATCTAGGTCCTTTAGGAATTTCTTCGGTGTTAGATGTCTTTATAAAAGGTAGTGATGGACTTTTTGGAGTTATCTGTTTTGAACATAAAGGTGAGCCTAGAAAATGGACCGATGAAGAAGAAGAGTTTGCCATAATGATTGCCAGTATAGTTTCATTAGCAGTGGAAAATTCTGAACGTAAAAAGGTTGAAACGAAGCTGCTTATAGAAAAGGAATTTTCAGAAGAATTAGTAGATTCTTTGTTAGAAGGTTTGTCCGTTGTTAATTTGGATAAAAAAATTATTCGTGTTAACAATGCTTTATGTCAAATTACTGGATTTTCGGAAGATGAATTAATAGGTGATAAATTGCCATTTAAATATTTCCCGCCGGAATGTTTTGATGAAATTTACAAAGCATTCCGTAATGTAAGTCAGGAAGAAAATGGTACGCGCCAATTAACGTTAATGCGAAAAAATGGCCAACGATTTCCGGCTTCCATTGCATTTTCAACAGTAAAGGATAAAAACGGCATTACCATAGCCTATTTTGCCACTATTATAGACATTTCAGAAAAAATAAGGGAAGAAGAAGTCTTACAGGAACGTATTGAACTTTCTCTAAAACGCAAAGAGGTTATTTCAAAATTAGTATCTATAGTTGGCCAGGATTATGAGTCCACCATATATCTTATCGCTAAATTATCTGCTGAGGCTCTAGATGCGGATAGGGTAACGTTGTGGGAATTTAAAGATCAGGAAAATCAACTAGTAAGTAAGATTTTTTATAATGTAAAAGAAGATGTATTAGGAACTGAAGATTTGGTATTAAATAAAACCGATTTCCCTAAATATTTTGAAGTATTTGATACCAATTCAAGCTTAAGCGTTGCCAATATAAAAACGCATCCCATGATGAAAGCTTATGCTAAAACGTTTAACCATCCTTCTCAAATTACAAGTAGGATGGATGCGGTAATTCACGGTAAAGATATGCGATACGGGATTATGAGTTATGAGCGTTTTGGAGAAGCATGTAAAGCCTCTGATGAAGAAGAAAGCTTTGCGGCTTCTGTAGCTAATATTATTTGGCTTATGGTAGAAAGTAGAGAACGCATAACTGCTGAAAATCAACTTATAAAAGCAGTTAGTGAGCTTAAATATGTTAACAGTGAATTACATACGCTGAAAAAAGAGTTAGAGCAGGAAAACACGTATTTGCGTGAGGAAATTGATTTGGTTTTTAATTATGAAGAAATGGTTTATGGGAGCCGCGCCTTTAGTGATGTTTTAACCAATGTAGAGTTAGTAGCGCCAACCAGCGCAACGGTTTTACTTTTAGGAGAATCGGGAACTGGTAAAGAATTAATAGCCCGTGCTATTCATAATATCAGTGCCAGAAAAAACAAACCGTTAATTAAGGTTAACTGTGCGGCAATTCCTAAAGAGTTAATTGAAAGTGAATTATTCGGGCATAAAAAAGGTTCCTTTACGGGGGCTTTTCAAGATAAGTTGGGTAAGTTTCAATTGGCAGACGGCGGAACATTGTTTTTAGATGAAATTGGCGAATTACCTCTGGAAATGCAACCCAAGCTATTAAGAGCTATACAAGAATCGGAAATAGAGCAAATAGGTGGGACTAAAACGCAGAAAGTAGACATTCGCATTATCGCCGCTACCAACAGAGATTTGGAAAAAGAAATTAAGGCGAAAAACTTCCGTGAAGATTTATTTTTCAGAATTAATGTGTTTCCAATTACCATCCCGCCTTTACGTGATCGTATTGAAGATATTCCTATTTTAATTGAGCATTTTGTTAATAAGTTCAGTAAACTATATAATAAAGACATTAAATATATTTCTGAAAAAACCAAGCGTAATATGCAAGCTTATTTGTGGCCTGGCAATATTCGTGAGTTAGAAAATTTGATAGAACGTGCGGTTATTTTATCAAATGACGAAAAATTAATTATTCCAAATTTTAAATCGTCATCTGAAGAAACATTAATTTCAGATACTATTTTATCTCTTGATGATGTGCAACGAATTCATATTAAAAAGGTGTTAAAACAATGTAAAGGTAAAATTGACGGTCCTGAAGGTGCCGCCAAATATCTAGAAATACATCCCAGTACCTTGAGAGACAGGATGAAGAAATTAGGTATGGAGCGCTAATCGCTTCTAACGGTATACCGTGGTTTTGCAGTTTGTCGAACATTCTGCACGGTATACCGAGAAATCGAATTGAATTCTATAAACATACTTTTATTTTACTTCACTTAAAACCAGTTATATACGCTTTGTTGTTCTAGCTATTTTAAGTTTGGCACATATATTGGCATACTCTTATTGCCCCAAATTTACTAATATATGAACGCGCTTACTTTACATCAGCTAGAGAGTGTCAAGTTCTGGATTGAAAATGATATTTTGTTCTGTAATTTTAATCAAAACGATTATCATTGGTCAGAAGATGATGCCAAATCTCAAGTTTCCAAAATAGAAGAGCTCACCAAAGGCAAACGCATGCCATTTGTTATTGACGCTCGTGGTTTTACCGGAAATTTCGAGCCAAACGCAGCTAAAATATTTGCCGGGAGTAGCATGTTGAGTATTCTTAGTTTTCGTGTATTTATTGCAGATACCTTGCATGGGAAATTGCTAATAAGTTCTTATTCTAGAATTTATGCCCCGGATATCCATATTGAAGTATGTACAACTAAAGCAGAAGCTTTAGCTTATTGTGCAAAATCTCTAAAAATATATAATGCTAACAACAATTAAAAAGGCTTTTTTAAATATGCCTGACAAATCGTTATTGGCAGTTTTAGATAACCATCACATTATTGCTATTTCAGACGCGCACGGAAAATTAATTTATTCCAATAGGAATTTTTTAAAAATCGTAGGTGCATCAGATGACGAATCTATAAATCAAACCCATCAGTTGCTGAAAGCTACTATTCATTCTAAAAAACTTTTTTGGGATGTTTGGAAAACGATTCTATCAGGAAATGAGTGGAAGGGTGTTTTATATCATAAAGCTACAGCCACTAAAACCTATATTCTGAATACCACTATTACACCTATTCATAATTCTGAAGGGGACGTTATTCAGTATGTAACTGTTTGTAATGATGTTAGCAAATTTTACCCGAAAACATTGGATCGCGGACGTTCTTCATGTGAAGAGAATTTGTGGTTAGAAAGTTTTTCAAAAGATATTTTGTATATTAATAAGCAGGGTAAAATTATCAATACCTCGGAACATGCTTTAAAAGAAAGCCAAGATCATATTGTAGGTTGTTGCTTATTTGATTTTGTTAATCCTATTAATTACGATTTTGTTCAAAATCAAATTCAAAAAGCTTTTAACCAAGGCAAGAAAGGTAAGTATCAGTCTTTAGGTTTGTCTTCCAAAGGAAATCAGACGGTTTACATTTCTAAAATAAAGCCTGTTTACAATCTAAATAAGGAAATTATTTATGCTACGGTAAAAACTAAAAAGCAAAAAGATAGTACCAAAACCAATACCCAACTTAAGGCTATTGAAACCAAATACAGTAATATTTTCCAGTCTATTAACGTAGGGATTATTGTGGTTGCCAATAGTGTGGGAAATATTATTGAATGGAACAAAGGTGCCGAACTGGCTTTTGGTTACACCAGTTCAGAAATTATTGGAGAACCTTTAACTATTTTAATTTCAGATAAGCAAGTAGATACAGGAATTAAGGCGATTTTAAAAGCTAAAGATAACCTAGATAAGGATTCTTACAGTGAGAATATTGAAATGCTTGGACAGCGAAAAAATGGTGAAGAATTTCCTGTGGAATTTGCCGTGAGTCACTGGAAAAATGGGAAGGAAAATTTCTATTGTGCGTTTATGTTGGATATCACCAAACGTAAGGCTCTAGAAGCAAAATTAACCAAGACTTCTAAAGATTTGGAGCTGTTTCTATACCGTTCTGCTCACGACCTAAAAGCGCCATTAACATCTGCTGAAGGCCTTTTGCATTTGCTGAAAGAAGAAAATCTAGATAAAAATGCGTCACAAATTGTGAATATGCTAGATGAAACTCTAGGTAAAGGCATGATGTTGTTAGATGATTTGGCTTTCGCCTCTGTTATTTCAGAAAAGCGACACGATATTTCAGCAGTCGATTTTCAGAAGGTAATAGGTGGTATAATGACAGCGCTGAAAGGCCTTAAAAACTTTCGGTCGGCCGCATTTCATATTGCCATTGAGCAAGACGTAGATTTCTATTTCAATACGGATTTAATAGATTCCATTTTACAAAATTTAATACATAATGCCGTCAGCTTTATTAAAACAAAAACGGCAACCTATATGCCTACCATTAGCGTGAAGATTCAGGTTACGAGCCAGGACGTTAATATAATTGTAAAAGATAACGGTTTTGGAATAAGTGAAAATCATATAGACAAAGTGTTCGATCTCTATTTCAGAGCTTGCAGTTCAAAATCCCAAGGCGCCGGTCTTGGACTATATATAGTAAAACGTATTGTGGACGACTTTAATGGCGAAGCAAGCGTAACCAGTGAAATTAATAAGGGCACAACATTTAATGTGTGTTTACCAAATCTAAAAGAATAAAAAGAAAATGACAATTGATAATATTATGCTGATTGACGACAACAAGATAGACTTGTTTGTTAATCAAAGAATTATTGAAAAGTATAATCCTGCTGTAAAAACAAGGGCTTTTACTAATGGCCTTTCGGCAATAAGCTTTTTTAAATTATTGGAATTGAATGCTACTATTAAATCGGTAGCAATCCCTCGCGTTATCCTATTGGATATTAATATGCCTGAAATGAGTGGCTTTAATTTCTTCGAAGAATTTAAGCAACTTAATATTAT
The DNA here is from genome assembly GCF_008086205.1 of Bizionia myxarmorum. Lineage (GTDB taxonomy): Bacteria > Bacteroidota > Bacteroidia > Flavobacteriales > Flavobacteriaceae > Algorimicrobium > Algorimicrobium myxarmorum. The sequence goes on from NZ_VSKK01000001.1 coordinate 1,045,933, forward strand.
GCATAAAAATAAGATAGATGTCTACATATTGTCATCTTCTACCAGTCCGGATGATATTAAAAAAGCACAAAACGAATCGCGCTGTGCTGGCTATATTACAAAACCTTTGACAGTTGATAAGCTTAAAAGTTTATTAGATAAGTCTGTTAGCATCAGTCAAGACGAACCCTTTAAAAAAATAATCTAGACCCTAATCTAAATCCTACTACTATGAAATTTAAACCTACTCTAACCCTATTTTTTATTTTGAGTATTTGCTTCCTGGCGAATGCCCAAATAGTAAATAAAGGAATTCTGAAAATATCTGCAGGTACAGATGTGTATTTCCAGAACGCCTACACGAATGCAGTTGCGGCAACTCATGATTCCGATGGTAACTTGCATCTAAACCATGATTTTATAAACAATGGAACAACGGTTGCTGCTGCTGGTACAACCTTTTTCAAAAGTGCTACGAATCCTTTAATTGAATTAACTGGAACTAGTAAAAAAGCTATTTTTTACAATCTGGAAATTAATGTTACTGGCACAGGTAAAAAAGGTGTTTTAGTAGCAGATGAGTTTAATCTTCAGGTTGAAAATGCTATGAATTTTCAAAGTGGTGATTTAAGGCTGGTTGGGCGTTCGCAACTAATTCAAATGCATCCCGGCGTAAATGGTAATACTGTCGTTTCTGGAAAATTGTTAAGAGATCAGAAAGGAACAGTTTCCCCTTATGCTTATGATTATTGGTCATCTCCGGTTAATAATGGCGGAACTTTTGCACTATTGGGTGGGAAATTTGATGGTACGGATTCATCACTGAAACCTTTTAATCCAACTCAAATTCAGTTTACTACTGCTAGAGAAGGCTTGCCTTCTACTGTTGACGTATCTGGAAACGTAACCACTGCTTTAACTATAAGTAGCCGTTGGTTATATAAGTACGCGCGTGGTTCAGGTGATTATTGGGAGTGGATTCGATTAAATAGTGGGAGTACACTTAATCCAGGTGAAGGTTATATCATGAAAGGCGCTAATACCACATTGACGCCAAAACAAAACTATGTGTTTTATGGTGCGCCGAATAATGGTGATTATTCATTTGAAATTTTTGATGGTCAAGAAATTTTATTAGGTAATCCGTATCCATCTGCCTTGAATTCTGAACAATTCATTGGTGATAACATTGATATTTTACAAGCCCTATATTTTTGGGTAGATGGTGGTTCAAACTCTCATATCCTATCCGATTATGAAGGCGGTTATGCTGTTAAAAACTTAACTGGTCAAACGTTAGCTTATGTGCCATCGGAAATTGCTAACGCTGGTAGTGCTGATCTAGTTATATCTTTACCATTTGTACCTATTGGAAAAGGTTTTTTCGTTAAAGCCACAAGTGACGGAACTATCGTTTTCAAAAATTCACAGCGAGTTTTTGAAATGGAACCTGCCAGAGGCGCCAATGATAAATATGTACGTATTGGCTATGAAGGTCCGGAAGGTTTTCACCGACAACTTTTGTTAGGTTTTATGCCTGATTCAGCGGCTGATTTAAATTATAATCCGGGTTATGATGCGCTGCAAATGATGTCTAGAGCTGATGATATGTTTTTTATTATTGAAAACGACGCAGCCAAACGTTACGCCATTCAAGGTGTAGATGGTTTTTCAGAAGCTATGGAATTTCCAATCGGTTTAGTTATGTCTGGTAATGGATCTCATAAATTTATGTTGGATGCTGTTGAGAATTTTGAAGGCATTGTGTATTTAAAAGATAATGAGTTAGATGTTACTTTTAATTTATCAGATTCTGATTATGAAATTAATTTACTTCCAGGTGACTATTTAAATCGTTTTTCTATTGTGTTTGAGCCCATTTACACCTTATCTAATCCGGAAACTCAAATAAGTAATGTGAACGTTTTTTATAACGGACAGGAAGAAATAGTCGTTTCTAATCTTAATAATCTAACGGTTAATGCTGTTACGGTTTACAATATGATAGGCCAGCAAATTTTAGCAGTTACAGAAAATCTTAACAAGCAGAACATCATACGCATTCCTTTTAATCAAAGCAACGGTGTTTATCTCGTTGTTTTAAAAATGAATACGGGTGAAAAATCCACTAAAATTATAAAATATTAATACTATAAAATACTCATTATGAAAGCAAAAAAACTATTCTTGAATACCTGCGGCTTAATAGCTGTGATGTTACTAACCGCCACAACTTATGCCCAAGTGGGTATTGGTAATTTAATACCCGATCCATCAGCCATGTTGGATATTACATCTACTTCTCAAGGCTTGCTAGCGCCACGTATGAGGTCCACTGATCGGATAGCAATAGCCTCGCCAGCAGAAAGCTTACTGGTATTTGACACAGATGAGAAAGCCTTTTATTTCTATAATACAACTACTACTACTTGGGTAAAGCTAGCTAATGATGCTGCGAATAAACGAAATAATTATAAATTGATTAAATCTGCAGCAGATTTGGCACAAGAGTCAATAGACGGTGGAGGTACAAGTTATTTATTAAACACAAATACCTTTTATGAAATTAATGGTACGATAACATTAGTTAAACCTATTAATTTAAACAACGCTTATATTGCTGGTATGGATGCCAATGAAGATATCTTATCAAACACTGGAGGTACTGTTTTTAAGGGAAACACGGGAGGAAGTATTAAAAATCTAACATTAAAAGGAGCTAAAGCTTTTGAGATAATCGGTCCTGGAATTGCCACTAATTCATCGCTTTTAGTCCAAAATACAATTATATTTGGTATGAGCAGTAGTGTTGGAAGTATTTCCGGTTTAGGTTTATATTATGGTGGGATTGTTCAGTTTGTAGGGAATACAAATGGCATTACCTATTCAAATATTGGTAATTGTCTTTTGGATAATCAGGCATGGTTAGATTCCAATAATGGAACATTTGAAAAGTTTACGGGTAACTTCGACCTTATTGAAAAAGGGAGTGGCTTTAGCTCTGTTAATGGATCTGATATTGCCCTAGACGTTAGTACTGCTGGTTTAGCTGTGGGAACAGGAATTATAGAAGCGACTGTTTTTAATGGCGCAACTAGCGCACCTTCAGGGTACATTAAAGGATATGCTCCTGCTCAAACATATCTTGGTTTTAATTTTAGTAATGCTTGGTCTGTTAGTGCACCGGGTATTCCACGAGAAGGTGATGCAGAAGCTACTGGAGATATTAATTTTTCATCGTCAGTTGGAACCGGTCAAACGACTTCATTTTCAGGAGTAGGTACTTCAAGTAGAAAAAAAATAGATGGTACCACTACATCTAATAATTTGTTTAGATTCTCGAGAGATGGAGATAATAAAATAACTTATGAGGGCAATAAGACTAGATATTTTCAAGTAGCTGGATCTGTTTCTTTTCAGGCTACTGCTGAAATGATTTTAATCCTTTACATCGCTAAAAATGGTATTGTTATTACGCAAACAAAAGTTTACGGTAAAGCTGACGGTGTTAATGATGTTGTAGCCCTACCGACAATAGGAACTGTGGAAATGAAAAATTCTGATTATATTGAAATTTGGGCAGAGCGATTTTCTGGTGCAGGAAACATGCTAACGGTATCGCTAAACTTAATTGCTAGATAGTATAAGTGAATAAAAAAATTAAAGATATTACCTTATAATTGAACCTTCAGTTCTTTAGAACTGAAGGTTCTTTCTATTTAAATTGTGGTGCATACTCTAAATAGCATTTTAACGCCTCACCTCCGGCAAAGCCTGATATAATTTCTCAATCCGTCGCAAATCCGTAGCGTTTTGTATACTTGCTTGGCTGTCCTCATAAAGTAATTTGGCTTCTGCTTGCAAAGCATCTTGATATTCAGGTAAATGTGCCTTTTGCAATAATAAATATTTAAACATGATAAAGAGTTTTTGTATACAGCTTAAATCATGTTTGCAATAGGTTCTGTAAGATACCATAACTTGGTATAATAATTCCTTGAAATCTATGGTAGTTACGGCAATTAAAGAGCGCTCGTTATCTTTAGAGGTGAAAATAGTACGGTCGTTTTTTTTAAGGCGCAAGGCAAATAGTTCCGTTAAGTAATCAATGGTGCTAATGGCGGTTCCAGGATCGTTTATGCCTGGCGACATGGCTTTCATGCCAATTTCCGTAATTTGTTTAAAAGCCAAGGTGTAATTGTCTTCTACAAATTCGCCTCGAGCAAAATTGAAATTTGAGAGTATATCTTCAACTAATTCAGCATCAATTTCTTTACTGACTTGAATAATGGGTATGCCTTCTAAAACAAACATGCCTTGAATAACTAAAATTTTTAGTTGAATGTTTTGTTCTTCGCAAATATCTATCAAATTTGCTTTGGCTATATTTTGAAAATAACCCGTTTCAGAACTGTAATAAGATTTCCAATTAGCCGTATCTGGGAAGTCAGCTGCGCTTTCAGATTCTCTTTCTATTAATTGGTCCAAGCGCTTTTTTGCCTTCTTATAAATGCTGTCTAAAATATTATTAACCTGAATGGATTGCGAAATGGAGTGAATAAAATACAGGAACGCACCCAAACAAATAACTGTTAGAATAATACCAATAAGTACAGAGAAACCCGGTAATTGATATTTGTCAGTTTCCTGCGGATTAATACCCACCAGCGTAAACGTGTTGTATAAAATAGTGGCTAAATAAATTCCTAAAACATATTGGTGATTTCTATTGGAAATTAATCCGGGCAAAACCCGTGGTGAAAAATTACTGGAAGCTTGATTTAGTAAAACCATAACCATGGAGAAACTAAAAACCATAATGGAAATAATTCCGCCCGTTAAAAAACTTAAAAGTGTTTTGGCGGTGTCGGCATTATTAATAACTAATTGTGGAACATGTTCAATAATAAAAGCTGAAATACCTTTCTTTTCTAAATACAGCATCAGCATGGCAAAGTTGAAGCCAAAAAAACTGAAAAGCGTCGGGTAGAAGGCTATTTTGCCTCTAATGGTATTTATAAAACTAATAAAACGGTTGTAAAGGGATTTCATGCTTTTATTTTAGGATTACAAGTTCAACATTTTTAATAAAAAAAAATCAAATTGTAGGAAAACTATTTTTTGAGCTAAACTTTTAAGCCACTTATTAACATTTTAAGTAGGAAATACGCTGCTTTTTAGCTTTTAATCGATAAAATTATACGTTTAAACTTGTTTATTGTTAAATTTACGTATATTTAAATTATGTTTGCAAGCCTTTAGTAAGTCCCTAAATTGTAGTATTCTACTTATTCAAGGTTCATTAATCCATTTAAGACATTTTTGTCTATTCCCTCATGTTTGATTTTTTTAGTTAGTAGCATTTTTGCTACGCGCTTTTTAAAATGCTAATTGGCATTATTCTGTTAGTCATTTTCTATTAAAAAAAATCAATTGTTTTTGTTATAAACACGTATAATTTTTAATATAAATAACCCTAAACAACAAACTAACATGAAAACCCTTAAAATTACTTTAGTAGCAGCCATTTTTTGTATGACACTTACAGGATTAACATTACAAAGCAAAACAACAACTCCCGACACCACTGAAGAAACCGTTTCTGAAAAAGATGATTTCACTTATGCGTTTCAAACAAAGAGACATGTGAAAAGAGGAAAAGACGTTCCAACAAACGGATAATACTTTTATAATATTCAATTTAAAACCCTTTATTTATAAAGGGTTTTTTTGCTATTAAGTTTTATTGTGATTATAAATCTGCTGTAGCCCCTTACTTGTAATAAAAAATTTTAAATTTGAAAAGACTTGATGGGCTTCTATGTATTTAAAACACCTTATTTTTATTGTAACATTATCATTTAGCGGATTTTTAACGGCTCAAAATAATCGTCAACAAAATTATTTAGATAGTGTAGCCTATTATCGCGCCTTGGCGGAGACCAAATCTTTTGAATTGGATCAGCGCGTTTCTTATATAAAAAAAGCAATTGTTTTTTCTGAAAAATCTAAAATAGATTCTACTATTTTAAAAACCAAGCGCCAATTGGCCACGCTTTATTTACGGCAATTTGCAGTAGATTCTCTATATGATTTAAATCTTGAAAACCTGAAGTTGGCCAAAAAGCTAAAGGATACTTTGGCTATAGCCTATATAAATAATGTGCTGGGTTGGTATCATTCCGAAAAATATCAGAATGATAGTTCCTATACCTATTATTACAACGCCTCCAAAGATTTCGAATCTTTACAGATGGTAAAAGATCAGGCAAGCGCTTTTAATTCCATGGCAACCATTCAATTTGAAGAACGGGATTATGTGGGTTGTGAGAGCAATGCTTTTAAAGCTATTCGACTCTATCAAAGTTTGCCTAAAACTGTAGATATTCTTGATAGATTATGGGGTCTGTTTAATTTAGTCGCTATAGCTTCCGATGAGTTGAAACTTTATGATAATGCCATTGAATATCACTACAAAGCCTTATCCTACAGTAACCGAATTGCAGATAATTTTTTATACACACTGTATTCTAATAGTAATATTGCGCTTATTTATAAAGAGCAAAAACAGTTTGATAAAGCTTTAAAAATTTATCAAGAATTATTTGAAAAGGAAAGTTTACTAAAACAGGAACCAGCTAATTATGCCTTGATTTTGGGCGATTACGCTCTGTTACAACATAAATCCGGTAATTTTGAAAGTAAGGATATAAAGAAAATGTTGTTAGAAGCTTATCATGTTAGTGATAGTATTGAAGATGATTCTAGTATCATGTCTGTTTCATTAAATGCTTCGGAATTTTATCTGGACTTAAAACAACCAGATTCCGCATTAATCTTTGCCAATATTGCCTATCAAAAAGGTGAAACTTCCCAAACCAATGACGTTATTTTAAACGCCTTATTTTTAAAATCGAAAATTGAAAGCCCGCAGAAATCCGTATCCTATTTAAACGATTATATTCACTTGAATGATAGTTTAGTAAATAAAGAACGCGCCATCCGAAATAAATTTGCGCGAATAGATTTTGAAACTGAACAGATAGAAATAGAAAACGAACGCATTTCGCGAGAGCGTTTATGGCTAATTATATTTTCAGCAAGTATGGTTTTTACCATTATACTTTTGTATATAATAAGTACACAACGCGCTAAAAATAAAGAATTGCGGCTATTACAGCAGCAACAAGAAGCGAATGAAGAAATCTATAATTTAATGTTAAGCCAACAGGATAAAGTAGATGAAGCGCGGTCTCAAGAGAAAAAACGGATTTCGCAAGATTTGCATGATGGTATTTTAGGACGTTTATTTGGCACGCGATTAAGTTTAGATAGTTTGAATTTAAGCACGACTGATGAAGCCATGAAAACTCGCGAAACCTATATAAACGAACTTCAAATTATTGAACAGGATATTCGGGAAGTTTCTCATGAATTAAATGCTGATTTTATCACGAATTCAGGATTTCCAGATATTATTGAATCTTTAATAGAAACGCAAGCTAAAATTTATAACTTAAGCTTTAATTTCAGTTCAAATAGCGATATTCCGTGGGAAGATATACCGAATAAAACTAAAATTCACATTTACAGAATGCTGCAAGAATCACTTCAAAATATATTTAAACACGCACAAGCAAGCCATGTAGATATTAGCTTTACGCAAGAAAAAAATGTAATTTGCTTGCAAATCAGTGATAATGGAACTGGATTTGAAGTCCAAAAATCAAGAAAAGGCATTGGCTTAAAAAATATGCAGGCACGTGTTAGCGAATTTGGAGGTCAACTTAAAATTGAGTCTGAAAAAGAAATAGGAACTACTATTGTTATAAAAATACCAAATCAACCTTAAATTTAAAATAAAAATGATAGAAACACTGCGTATATTAATGACCGACGATCATCCAATGATTATTGAAGGATATCAAAATACGTTACTAGCTACTAAAAAAGAAAACCAAGAATTGCAAATTGATATTGCTAATAATTGCGATCAATCCTTAAATTTTATGCGCAAGGCAATAGATATTGAAAAACCCTACCATATTCTATTTATGGATATCAGTTTACCACCTTCTAGTGATGGTGACTTTACGTCTGGCGAAGATTTAGCAAAATATGCACGACGCATTATGCCGAAATGTAAAATTATTATGCTTACTATGTTTAATGAACCCTACAGGATTCATAACATTATTAAGGATATAGATCCTGAAGGATTTTTAATTAAAAGCGATTTAACGTCGCGTGAATTGGCCAGTGCCTTTCAAGCCGTTTTAAAAAAACCACCATTTTATAGCGCCTCTGTTAGTAATATTATCCGAAAAACCATTGTAAACACGATTAGTATAGATGAAATAGATAGGAAAATATTATATCTACTTTCGCAAGGTGTAAGAACAAAAAGTTTAAAAGATCATTTCGAAATATCCTTAAGCGCCATTGAAAAACGCAAGAAACAACTTAAATTAATTTTTGATGTTCAAGATGGCAGCGATGAAAATTTATTGGCCGTTGCCAAGAAAGAAGGCTTTATTTAAAAGCTTTGTGCTTTAAAATTATTAAACAATCAATTTTATTTCAAATTTTTACGGTTCAAAACTCTTGCTATTAGTAGCAATTACGGTTTAACCGTAAACCTGTTACGGTAAAACCGCAACAGCAAGTTAAAACTATTGTTTACTTTTAAAAAGTCAACGACAAATAAATCCCTCATTAAGAAATTTGTTGAATTAATAGCATTTACAACAGCCTCATGGATTTTCATTTTTTGAATTGGAAACCATGAGGTTTCTTCTTATTAAAAAGAAAAAATGTCGCTTTTATATTCCCAAACGCGCCAAATAAAAAAGCCGAGATAAACAATCGTCACAATAAACTTGATAAATGTTCCGGCTAAAAATCCTAAAAAAGAACCGAAAGCGGCTTTTGCTGCAATTTTAGAATCTGCTTTATTTATCATTTCGCCAATAAAAGCGCCAACAAAAGGCCAAATTATAATACCAAAAGGACCTAAAACTGGAAAAATAATGGAAACTATAAGTCCTATTGTGGTTCCAATAACACCTTTCTTACTGCCACCAAAACGCTTGGTCCCTATAGCAGGAATGATATAATCCAAAGCAAAAACCAATAGGGCTATGGCTAAAGTAATTCCTAAAAACCACCAGTTATTGGGTACAGCATCTGTTAAATAGAGTAGAAGTAAACCTATCCAACTCAAAGGTGCTCCAGGTAAAATTGGTAAAAAACTTCCCGCAATGCCAACAAGCATGATAATAAAGCCTAAAATAACTAATAATATATCCATGGATTTGTGCTATATGAAACGAAGATAAAAAAAGAATCTCACAATTTATCAACTAAATAATTAGTTAAAACTAAATTTTTAGTTATATTTGATAAACTAAAACATTAGTTGAATAAATTAGAGCAGCGTAAATATGATACAGAAAAAGCAATTAACGAAAGCCGAAGAAGAGATTATGCAGGTTTTATGGCATTTGGAAAAAGCAGCCGTTAAGGATATTATAGTAGAGTTGCCAGAACCGAAACCTGCTTATAATACCGTTTCTACCATTGTCCGAATTTTAGAAAGTAAGGGATTTGTAGATTATGAAAAGCAGGGGAAAGGACATGTGTATTTTCCGAAAGTAAAAAAGCAGGATTATAGTAATCAAAGTATTAATTCACTGGTTGATAATTATTTCCAGGGCTCCTTTAAAAGTATGGTATCTTTTTTTATGAAGAAAAATGATATCAGTTTACAAGAATTAGAATCCGTTTTAAACGAGATTCATAAAGACGAAAAATCATGATACACTACATTATTCAAGTCATCGCGTTTCAAGTATTCTTTTTGCTCATTTATGATGTATTCTTAAAAAGGGAAACATTTTTTAATTGGAATCGCGCGTATTTATTAATGACGGCCCTCTTATCTGTTTTACTACCATTTATTAAAATTGAAGGTTTTAAAAATGCTGTTTCACCAGATTTTATAGTAAGTCTGCCACAGGTTTTATCGCAAACGCCAAATACTATTTTTTTGGAAGAAGTGGTCATTAATGGCAGCAATTCATCCCATAGTATTTTGTGGTATACCACACTTATTTTGCTAATAGGAAGTGCTTTGGCCTTCGTGTTTTTTACTGTGCGCTTGTTTCAAATTTTCAAATTAAGCTTTCAAAATTCCAAGCAAAAACAAGGATCTATTTATTATGTAAGCATTCTGAAAAGTACAGTCGCTTTTTCATTTTTCAACTACATATTCCTAGGTGAAAATATTCAGGAAACAGAACGTGCTCAAATAATAAAGCATGAAATCGTGCACGTAAACCAAAAACACAGCTGGGATTTACTATTTTTTGAATTGTTACGTATTGCAATTTGGTTTAATCCATTGGTTTATATGTATCAAAATCGCATGACTGAATTACATGAGTTTATAGCCGATTCCAAAGCTGTAAAAAACAACAAAAAACAATATTACGAAAACTTATTAGCACAAATATTCGATGCGAATCACGTATCATTCATCAATCCATTTTTCAAACAATCATTAATCAAAAAACGAATTATTATGTTACAAAAATCAAAATCCAAACAAGTACAATTAATCAAGTACGCCTTATTAATTCCAATGGTTTCAGCCATGTTACTATATTCATCATGCTCTGCAGATGCTACTCAAACAGAAGTGGTGGAACAGGAATTAACAATTGAAAATCAGATAGAAGCTTTAAAAAATTCTATTGAAGCTAATGGTGAATTATCCGAAATTAATAAAGAAGCATTACGAACACTTTTAATGCAAAGCGCCAATAAAAAGGTTGTTGAAGGTTCTGAATTACATGCGGATGGGACTTTTCAAGAAGTTCCTTTTGCCGTGGTAGATCAAGTTCCTGTTTTTCCAGGTTGTGAAAGCGGCAGTTCAAATGAAGTAAATAAACAATGTATGAGTAAAAAACTGAATGCTTTTGTTGCCGAAAATTTCAATACAGAATTAGCGACTACTTTAAATTTAACGGGTATTCAGCAGATTAGAGTCTTCTTTAAAATAAGTGAAACCGGTAAAATTGTGGACATTAAAGCAAGAGCTCCAAAACCAGAATTGGAAGCAGAGGCAAAACGTGTTTTAAACATGTTGCCCGATTTAATTCCAGGAAAAAATAAGGGTCAAAAAGTAAGAGTTGCCTATTACTTACCTATCAAGTTTCAAGTAAATGAATAAAGGTATCCTATTAGTATGTATTCTAATTTTTTTTAAAACCGAAGCGCAAACTTCGGTTTTAAATGTTGCCGATAGCTTGTTTGCAAATGGCAACTTTTCTGAAGCTATTAAAACCTATAAATCCTATGAAAATGTAGATGCCGTATCCTATAAATTAGCAAAATCTTATGTTGCCATTGGAAACTATGATGAAGCTTTGCACTATTATCAAGTGCGTATAAAAGTGTTTCCTAATGATGTCCTTTTGAAATACGATTATGGGCAACTTTTAGCCAAAACGAAAAACTATCAAACGGCTAAATCTGTTTTTAATCAGCTCATAGCAATGGATTCTTTGCATCCTAATTATCCATATGAATTGGGTTTGGTATATGAACAATTACAAGATTCTTTGGCCTTAAAATCCTTTAAACGAAGTTTTAAATTAGACAATGGGCATCAAAAATCTATTTTTAAATTGGCCAAGCGCCAATTGCAAATTAGGAATTATGATTCGGTAGATTATTATGTGGATATAGGCTTAAAAGCTTATGAAAACAATGTGGAACTGATTAGTTTAAAAGCACAAAATTCCTATTGGAAAAAAGACTTTGAAAACGCTTCTATTTGGTTTGAGAAACTTTTGGTACTGGGTGAGAATTCGCAATTTGTTCATGAAAAATTAAGCTCTTGTTATTCTGAAATGTCAGAAGTTCATAAAGCTATTGACCAACAAAAGTTAGCCATTGCCAAAGACCCTAACAATGTGGAAAACATCTATAAATTAGGATTATTATACACCCGAATTAGCGATTATAAGCAAGCGGAAAACTATATAAAAAAGGCCATTGAAATAGTAGACGTGCCTTTGGATATTGAATATATGAAGTTAGGAACTATTCAAAATCAACAAAAAAAATATGCGGAAGCCATCCAGTCTTTTCAAAGGGCTTTATATGAAAATCCAAATAATAAGTATGCTGCTTTTTATTTAGTTTTCACCAAAGATCAGTATTATAAAGATGTTAATACCCGCATTAAATTATATGAAGATTTCATTTTAAAATATCCTAAAAATTTATTTTTGTATAAAGCGAAAAGTCGACTGCAGGAATTGAAGCAAGAAAAATTTATGAATACAGATTAGAATCTAAAATTATCGTATTTTTCGCTTTCATAACAACCCATGAAACAGCTTTCCTTTATTTTAATTTGTTTATTGGTAACATCCTGTAATTATTTCGATGTTAAAAAAACATCATCTGAAGTAATTTTGGAAAACGAACTTCTCACTTTTAACTGGAATGAAGTGGATGAATATCCCATGTTTGAAAGTTGCGATGGTAGCGCTTCAAAAGAAGATAAAAAACATTGTTTTCAGAATACCTTAACAAACATTATTACTGAAAAACTGCAGCGCGATACGCTAGTAGTAACACAGGATATTAATGATACGGTTTATATAAATTTTGAAATTTCAAAAGAAGGAATTTTATCGCTTCTTACCATTAAAGCGGATTCTATAACACTTCAGGAAATACCGAATATTAAAGAATTACTTCATAAAAGTGTAGATTCTCTTCCTAAAATTTATCCAGCAATAAGACGCAGTCAGCAAGTGAAAACGGCCTTTACTTTGCCTGTTATTATTAAAGTAAATTAAATGCGTTTTTGCTGAAATATTAAAGGTTAATCTTATATCCTAAAGCGAAATCGATTGGAAAATTATCGCTGTTATCACTAAACAGAGAATAAATATCATGATAAGCAAAGGTGATAAAACTGTTTTCCGTTACGCGGTAATCTGCGCCAATTCCTAAAATAAACGGTACATCAATTCCAGAAAACGATTCTTTATAGGTTCCTATTTCTGGTATAGGCAATTGATAGGTTGCATTCCCAAAATCATATGTCACCAGTTTTAAATTCCCATACATATTAAAGCGTTCCGCGTTGACAAAACGGTATCGGTATCCAATAGCCATTTGGGTTGACGAATATTCAAAATCATCAGCTTCCAAGGCATGTCTGAAAGAAAAGAATAAGGCGTGACGTGGTAATTTAGTGGCTTCGAAAAACTCAAACTCCAAACCGAAAAAAGGGACGCTGGCATTGTTTGGGTTTTCTACGAAAGGTTGATTGGTAATACCACCAAAAACGCCTAATCGAGCTTGTAATTTGGCACGAGCATCGTAATTATAGCTTAAATCGGTTGTGGCATTATACATATTGAAAAAACTTTCCAAACTATGTAATGTTAGTTTTACTTTTTCTGTTGGAACGCCGTAACCTTCCGTTAATGTATTTAAAACAGATTTATATTGCTCTTGATATTTTTTAGTTTCCGGATTTTTGGTGTTCACCAATTCTTGAATACGCCCATCTTTTGACTTTACAAAATAGCGATACGTGCCGTCATCAATCGTCCAAAGCAAATCTAGATTACCTTCAATGGCAGTTTCCAATTCTATAGTTTCATTGTTAATGGTATAGGATTTCTGCGAGAAACCTAAAAACCCTAAAGTTAAGAAACCAATTAAAAAGTAGATCTTTTTCATGTTGTTTGCTGATTTTGAGTACCTGTAAATCTATATAAATTAAATTATAACTTTTAAAAAATAGTGCTATTTTTTGAAGGTTCGACCTTTCCAAGTATAACTTGCAAATAAAGATAAAGAAATTATATACAGACTAAAAAATGGATAAAAAAGACTGGCTGTAAAAAAGGAGGGTAAAACGGATTCCTGCTGTAAAAACCGACTCGTTTTAAATATTAAAAGAAAGTCAATTCCAAACTTTATAAGCACCATAAAAAGGAAGTCTGCAAAGTTTAAATAGCCTAATATTAAAAAGGGAATTAAAAGAATAAGCAACAAATTCATGAGCATCACAACAATGCCTGTCAGTATCCCAAAAAAACTTTTATAATGTGTAGATTTTGCCATCCAACGTAGGCGTTGAGACACTAATTGGCTCCAATTTCGTTGTGGCTTGGTTTCAACCGTTGCCTCAATGGATTTTAAATAACACACATCATTAGGGTTATTTCTAACGGCTTTTTGTAAGAAGAAAACATCGTCACCACTAGCTATTTCGGCCGAACCTTTAAATCCAGAAAGTTCAATAAATAAGGATTTTTGATAGGCTAAATTGGCGCCATTAGCTAAAAATGGTTCCTTTATTCCAAATCCGCCAATGGTCGTTCCCATTAAACTTAAGATATCCATAGTTTGAAAGCGATCTAAAAAAGAAGCGATATCATAATAATTAACAGGCGCTGCAATTAAACGGCAGGTTGTTTTTTGAATAAAACAATCAAAACTATGAAGCCAAAATTTGGGTACGCGACAATCGGCATCTGTAGTAATAATCCAATCGTATTTCGCTTTATTTATAGCTCTAGTTATGGCCTCTTTTTTTGGCGAAATAAGCGCGCCTTTGTTTTTTATAATGGTGACATTTTTTAAGCCATTTTCAATAAATGTTTTAATGATTTGAACCGAATTATCTTCGGATGCATCATCAATTAAAATAATTTCAAAGAGATCAGGAGGATAGTGTAAATCCTTAATGGATTTTAAAAGCTGCGGTAAATTATTAGATTCATTTCTAAAAGGAACAATGATACTAAAAGCCGTTATAGCCGGGATATCTTCTATGTAATATTTAGGAATTTTATCAAACCCGTAAACCAACACACTTATTAAAATTAAGTATGCAAGCGTAATGGATATAGCAATTATGAAAACCATTTTTAAGGTATAATTTGTTTAAATTTTAAAACGAAAATGCTGCCAAAAATGCTAGGTAATACAACGTTTAATAGCCACATTATTGTAACGGTACTTAAAATAGTAAATGCGTTTACACCAATTTGGCTAAACAAATATACGGCAACACTACTTTTTATGACCACATCAAAAATAAATAAAGACGGGATTACAGATGCTAAAAAATACATACTTGTTATAACTATAAGGCCTTGGAAATAAGAAAAAGACACGCCAAATAAAGTCATAATATAGTAAAATTGAAACGAAAATAAGGTATACCGTAAAAAAGCTATTAAAAATACCTGTCCATAAATATAAGAAGGAAGTTGCCTAAAATAGTTTTTAATTTTAGGAAGTGAAATACCTTTAATGGTTCTATTACTTTTTAACAGAAAGAATAGTCCAATAAGAAATAATCCAAAAACGGCACCCGTAAATATAAATATATGACCGTATTTTAAGTCAGTTTCATGGCTGTTTAAAAAAAAGCATAAGCCAATACATCCCAATAAAACAGTTACGAGCATTTGTAAACTGTTTCCTATCAAATTTAAAGCTACAATTTTTTTCCGTTCTGTTGAAGCGAAATATAAAGCTTTTACACCATATTCTCCAATGCGGTTGGGTGTTAGTAAGGATGCTGTTAGTGAACTTAAACTTTGTTCCAACGCTTGATATAAAGAAATTTCTTTGAAAGTAGATACGAGAGTTTTCCATTTTAAAATTTCCAAAAACCAATTGAAACTGCTCAAAATGATTAGAAAAATAATGGTTATTACAGAAAATCGATTGTTTTCTATTAAATAATGAACAAAACTGCTAAAGTCTAGATCTGGATTACGGGTTAGTTTCCAAAAAATAAAATAAAAAGCAGCAACAACAATGCTCAATTTCATGAGCACAAAAAAGAATTGTTTAGTTTTGTGAGGAATAGTTCCAAACATATTTTGCTGGGTTCTTTAATAGGGTAATATTACAAATTTAAACATGAAATTTTATGTACATAACTTTTAAACGGATTAGAAACATAAGTTTGGCAGCATTTTTACTGTTGATGATACCAAATAGTTTTGCTCAAAGTGAAGCTAGCCGTTGGAAAGCGCAGTTTGTTGTAGGAGTAAATAGCCCAAATTCGGATGGATTTGCTATTGGTTATGAGGGTAAATCTATTAATTTCCCTACCTTTCATTTAGGTGTGCAACGCATGTTTAAAAAAGAATATGGTGTAAAATTAGACTATGGTTTTAATAAACTAGATCATGACGCTAGTTCGCCCTATTTCAAAATTAATTACTCGCGAATTAATGTCCAATTTGTATATGATTTATCACCGATAGCTAATTTTCTGCCAACATATTTAGGAATTGCTGCGCATGCAGGCCCCGGATTTTCTATAGTTAAACCTTTGAGTGGCTTTTCAGAAAATAATACATCATTTTTAAATGCTATGGCTGGTTTGGAATTTCATTATACTATTTCAAGAACGCTCTCCGTGTTTTTAGATACGTCTTATATTTACGGGTTTAGCTCGGAATTTAAACCCGTTTCTGATGGGTTTGGGTCATTTAACGGAAACCTAATTACGGCAACAGTAGGAGTTTCAGTTTCATTAAGTGGTTGCTATTATTGTGATTAATGAGTAAAGAAAAAATTATATTAGGTATAGATCCCGGTACAACTATTATGGGTTTCGGACTCATAAAAGTGGTTGGCAAAAACATGTCTTTTTTACAATTAAATGAATTAGATTTAAAGAAATACGACGATCATTACTTAAAACTTAAACTAATTTTTGAACGGACTATTGAGTTAATTGAAACCCACCATCCAGATGAAATTGCAATTGAAGCACCTTTCTTTGGGAAAAACGTACAAAGTATGCTCAAGTTAGGGCGCGCTCAAGGTGTGGCCATGGCAGCAGGTTTAAGTCGGGAGATTCCTATTACAGAATATGCGCCTAAAAAAATTAAAATGGCTATCACAGGAAATGGTAATGCTAGTAAAGAGCAAGTGGCCAAAATGCTTCAAAGTTTATTAGGACTAAAAACTTTACCAAAAAATTTAGATTCTATGGACGGATTGGCAGCAGCCGTTTGTCATTTTTATAATGAAGGCCGCGTTGAAATTGGTAAAAGTTATTCAGGTTGGGATAGTTTTGTGAAGCAAAATGCGGATCGGGTTAAAAAGAAGTAAGCAGTTTTCAGTCGCAGTCGCAGTTGCAGTATTCAGTTTTACTTGATTTGCAGGAATAATAATTGAAATATGATAAAATCACAAGTTTTAAGAAACGACTTTCCACTTTTATTGAAAACTCAAAACTAAAAAAATGGCTGGTATCTACATTCATATCCCGTTTTGCAAACAAGCCTGTCATTATTGCGACTTTCATTTTTCAACGTCCTTAAAAAAGAAAGATGAACTGATTGAAGCTTTAATTACTGAAATTAAACTGCGCAAAGCCGAATTTGAGAACAAAAAAGTTGAAACTATTTATTTTGGTGGCGGAACACCCAGTCTTTTATCTGCTGAAGAATTGAAGCTAATTATTGATGCTGTCTATGAAAATTATCGCGTTTCTGATACGCCTGAAATCACTTTAGAAGCCAATCCAGATGATATCGTTTCCGTTAGAGCGCAGTCTAGAACTATTTTTCAAGATTATAAAGCCATTGGCATAAACCGATTGTCCATAGGAATTCAATCGTTTTTTGAAGCCGATTTAAAATTGATGAATCGTGCGCATAATTCCGAAGAAGCTAAAATAGCCTTACAAGAAGCAACTCAACATTTTGATAATATTTCTGTCGATTTAATTTATGGTATTCCCGGTTCCACAAATGCCCAATGGCTAGAAAATATTGAAATGGCTTTGTCTTTCAATATTCCGCATATATCCAGTTACGCTTTAACGGTTGAACCCAAAACCGCTCTAGCCAATTTTATTAAAAAAGGAATTATCGAAAATGTAGACGATGCGTTAGCAGAAGCGCAATTTCATATTCTGGTAGAAACATTAACCAATCGTGGGTTTATACACTATGAATTGTCTAATTTTGGGAAACCCGATTATTTCAGTCGGAATAATTCGGCCTATTGGCAAGGCAAATCCTATTTAGGAATTGGACCTTCAGCACATTCCTTTAATGGAATAGAACGTGGCTGGAATATTAGAAATAATTCAAAATACATTCAAGCAATCTCGGAAAGTTGTTTACCGATGGAAATCGAAAAGTTATCGAAAACCGATCAATATAATGAATATATTATGACTGGTTTACGAACGATCTGGGGCGTTTCATTAGAAAAAATAGAACGTGAATTTGGATTGCATTTTAAGGCGTTTTTACTCAAAGAATCAGAAAAACATATAGCTAATAATTTGCTTCAAATTGAAGATGAAACCCTACATGTTACCAAGAAAGGTGCTTTTTTAAGTGATGGCATTGCTTCCGATTTATTTCTATTAAATTAAGGTCTTTCAAAGTAGGTTATTTGCAGACTTTTGCCTTAATTATAAACATATTGAATACAGAAAAACCTTATACATGATTGCAACTATTGAAACCAATTCTAAAAAGTATAAAATAGATTTATCCAAAGCTATAGATATTTCCATACCACTTCGCGCTTCAGAAAATAATGTGAATGCTTGGTATCAAGATCCGCCAAAAATTGAACCCGTAGTGGATGGGGAATGGACTGCAAGTGTGGCTGAAGGTGCTGATATTAATTTCAATACTATTACTTTTAATCCGCATGCTCATGGAACGCATACAGAATGTGTTGGGCATATTACTAAAAAGTTGCACTCTGTAAATCAGAATTTGAAACAATTTTTCTTTTTAGCTCAAGTCATTACAGTGGCACCAGAAAAAAGTAAGAAGGACTTTGTTATTTCTAAAAAACAAATTCAATTCGCTTTAGGAAATAAAAAGCGCGATGCCGTTATTATTCGCACCATTCCTAATACACGAGAGAAATTAAACCATCAATATTCTGATACCAATCCGCCTTATTTATTAGAAGAAGCGGCGATTTATCTACGTGAAAGAGGTGTGAAACATTTATTAATAGATTTGCCTAGCGTTGATAAAGAAAAAGATGATGGCGAACTTTTGGCTCATCACGCTTTTTGGAATACAACAGGCAGAAAACGTATGGATGCAACCATCACCGAATTAATTTTTGTTCCCAATTCTGTTGAAGATGGCACCTATTTTTTAAACTTGCAAATAGCGCCTTTTGAAAATGATGCGACGCCCAGTAAGCCGATTTTGTTTGAAATAGAAGAAAATTAATTTTGAGGAACATGTAATGCTTAAATCATGAATATGGAAGAACTCCGCAGCTATTGCCTTTCGAAGCATAGCGTTACCGAGAATTTTCCATTTGATGAAGATACACTAGTTTTTAAAGTTCTGGATAAAATATTTGCTTTGGTGCCTTTGGGAAAATGGGAATGCGGTGAAGCATCTATCAATTTAAAAGCAGATCCAGATTATGCTATAGAATTGCGTGAGCAGCATTCAAGTATCCGCGCAGGTTTCCATATGAACAAGAAACATTGGAATACTGTTTTTATTCACGAAGGCGAAATATCCGCCTCATTTTTAATGGAATTGATAGACCATTCCTATGATATGGTTGTAAAAGGCATGACTAAAAAATTACGTGATTCACTCCAATAAAAGTGGTATATTCGCAACTTGAAATAGACCCCTTTTAATCTTCAAAATTTATCAAAATGAGCGTATTGCAAATGATTCAAGAACGCAGCCATAATACCTGCGAATTATGTACTTCAACTGAAGGCTTATCACAATATACCATTCCACCATCTTTAAATGAGAATGTGGCTAATGATGTCTTGGTTTGTAAAACCTGTTTAGATCAAATAGAAGGTAATGTAGAAATGGATACCAATCACTGGCGTTGTTTGAATGATAGTATGTGGAGTGAGCATGTAGCGGTTCAAATCATGGCATGGCGTATGCTGCAACGTATGCGTGGTGAAGGTTGGCCAAAAGATTTGTTGGATATGATGTATTTAGACGACGAAGCATTGGCTTTAGCACGTGCAACTGGCGAACATGAAGACGAAGCCAACAAAATTATCCACCGTGATGTGAATGGCGTTATTTTAGAAAACGGCGATTCTGTGGTTTTAATTAAAGATTTAAAGGTGAAAGGTTCTAGTATGGTTGCTAAACAAGGTGCCGCTGTTAGAAATATTCGTTTGGATCATGAAAATGCCGAATTTATTGAAGGTAAAGTAGATGGTCAGCAAATTGTGATAATCACCAAATACGTGAAGAAAACCTAAATTTCATATCCCGCAATTGTCTTATAATATCTCAAATTATGAACTAGGATTTTTCCGGTAGTTGTTTGGCGACTTCCCTTTAATCATTTTAAACTGACGGTTGAAATTTGATATATTATTAAAACCCGATTGGTAGGCAATTTCCGAAATAGCATCATCCGGTTGCGATAACATTAAACGACACGCATTTTCGATTCGCAATTCATTTAAAAACTGAAAATAGGTTTTATTGGTTCGCTTTTTAAAGTATTTACAAAAAGCATTTTTGGTCATGTTGGATACATCTGCAACGGCATCCAAAGTAATATCTTTCGTGTATTGATTCATGGTGTAAGCCAAAACATGACGCATGCGTTTTCCTTCATTATCGGAATATTTCTTATTATAAATAAAAGATGAGAGACTTTCATATTCCGCAGTAGCACCTATTTTTAGTAATTGAAGTAAAATGATGAAACGTTCTATTTTGGAAGCGGATTCCAATTGCAGAAATAATTTCTTAATGGCTTTTTTGTTGGACGTTATTTTAAAACCATGTTTGGACCGTTTAAAAAATGGCTGTATTTCATGTAATTCTTCAAGATTAAAAAAGTCGGTTCCAAAGGATTCTTTTGTAAAAAACATGGAAAGCATGTGCGAGTTTTCAGAAGCTTCCACATCACTTTTAAAAACATGTGGCATGTGACTGTCCAGAACCAAAATGTCATTTTTTGTATAGAAATTCACGCTATCGCCAACCACTAGTGTTCCTTCTCCTTCCAAAATAATACTTACTTGAATTTCTTCATGTTGATGAAGTTTGTCATAAAAAGCAGGTACATAATCCACTTGATACACAAAAGCATCTTGCTCGGGTTTCGGTATTTTAAAGGGTAGTACTTTCATTTGAAATTTTAAGGACTTCAAACACAAAAATAATCAAATAGTATTCATTAGTTGAATTTCAAGTAGAAATTGGGATAATAGCGTATGTATTTTTGAAACTTCACATACATTAGAAATGCCGCGTCTGGGAAATATTCTTAATTTAGCCTAAACATAACTGTTTTAGAAATGATGATAGATAAAAACTTAACCTGGAATGAATTCGAAAAAGTGGACATGCGTGTTGGAACCATTATTTCGGCTGAAATTTTTAAAGAAGTTAAAAATCCCGCTTATAAATTAATAGTTGATTTTGGAACTTTAGGTAACTTAAAAACCTCTGCGCAAATTACCAATTTATATAGCGTGGAATCACTTGTAGGAAAACAAGTGGTTGCTGTTGTGAATTTTCCAGCCAAACAAATTGCGAATATGATGAGCGAGTGTTTAATTTTAGGTGGATTGGGCGATGATAAAGATGTAGTATTATTACAACCCGAGCGTGTTATACCAAACGGAACGAAAATAGCTTGAAAACTTCAAGAAGGGAATAGGATGAAAAGTATTTTTCAGGATTTATCTTATATGTAAATCATTAAAAAGCAGTTGTTTGTCGACTTTACCTACATTATAATTACGATTAACTAAAAGTTCTGCTGTATGTCGAAAACAAGATGCGAAATTGTTTTAACAGCTTATATTTACGGCATCCCTCATATGATTAATAGCAAATTAGTTATTACTTAATATTTAAACATCATATGTTATGAGCTTAATAATTTCACACTACAACAACTTTTTTAAAGTTAAAGGCATCCTCGATAAAAAGTCGGTAAGTATGTTTCAAAATGAATTTGAACACGTTTTCGACAATTTACAATCTGTTACTATTAGTATCGAAGAATTAGATAGCATCGATAAATTTGGTGTTATGGCTTTGGCCAAATTGCATAATGAATCCTTACAGAAAAAGAAGCAATTATCTATTGTTGGTTTTGGTTGCAAAGATTTATACGACCACTTTAAAACCAATGATGCCGCCTAATTAGCTAGACATATCTGCGATAATTTTCCATTCGCCTTCAATTTTTTTGAAGATTATTAGAAATTCGCCTTGGGCGTCACCAACCGTTCGTTTTAAATGATATTGGCCCATTACGTAATAAGATTCGTTTTCTATAGGTGCAATGGATTTAACGGTGAATTTTAATTCGCCAATATGTGCTTGGCTAGGATATCCTTTTTTATAATTGTCTAATGTTTTTTGCCAGCCTTTGGTAAGACCACTGCTGCCGTAAAACTGTAAGGAATCACTTTTCCAATAGCCTTGCATAAAACCTTCTAAATCAAATTTATTCCAAGCATCTTGTTGTGTGTTTAAAACGAAACGAATAGCTTGACTATCTTCTTGCTGTGTCTTTGATATGTCCTTTTGTGCCATAAGTCCAATGGAAAACAATAGACTTAAAATAAGATATAGAGATTTCATAAGATGATTATTAATTTGTTTTTTAAAAGTACAAACTAAAATTTAAAGTGAAGGATTTCGTTAAATAAAAAAGACCTTAAAGAATTTCCTTTAAGGTCCGATTAATATGTTTTAATTAAATTGTTATTTCACAGACGTAAAATGTACCGTGCCTTTTCCATCATTAATTTTTGAGGACACATTTATACGTGTTTCATCTTTAGTTATTTTTAAAATCTTATTATAAGTTACCTGTTTGGCATTGTAATAATAGTTAATATCATCATCTTTTAAACTTTTTATGAAATTGTAAGCGGTATTAGGTGTATTGGTATCTAATTGACCTGCTGGAACTTCAGTGATTTCTTCAGACATTACATTGGTTTCAATTTTGTCATAAATTCTTACCATAGGTTTCGTGGATGTATCGGTTTTAGAAACATAAATGTGTAAGTTGAAATTCTCCTTTGTTAATTTAATGGCTTCTGAACCTTTAATCTTATTGCCATTATAAGTGAAAGTGGCGCCTTCTTTGGCAAGCTCCTCAATATGTTCTAATGGAGAAGGTGGCGTTTCTGGTACGTTTTTATTTGAGGTGGATTCCGTTCTGCTATCTGAAATGGCTGTGGTGCTAATTCCCCAAGGACTTTTTTCTTTGGTCGTTTCTTCCGTTTTTAATGCTCCCAAGGAATCATAATAATCTTGATTTATTTTACTTCCAACAGCCATTGGTTTTGCTGGAGCAGGCGGCGGAGGTGGTGGCGCTAATTCTGTTGGAGCAGGTGGCGGTGGTGGAGGTGTTAATTTTGGTGGAGCAGGTGGCGGTGGCGGTGGCGGAATATTGCTAGGTTCTCCTTTTTGCACTTTATATTTTTCATTATAATCCTCCTGTACTTTCTTGTATTTCGCTTTTTGTTCAGGTGTTGCATTTTCAGGAATTGGTGGTGGTGGAGGTGGCGGTATAGTTGCATTATTTGTATCCATTGTTACATTCACTAATTTTCCGTCTTTATCTCTATACTGGTATGAATAATTTTCTCCCTTCTGCGCTTTTTTGGACATTTCGGCATTTTCTTTTTGCTGTGCTTTGGATAAATTTGGGGCAGGTGGTGGCGGTGGCGGTGGAAAGTTAGGTAATGGTTCTGCTGCTCTTTTCTGCACTTCTGTCATTAAACCATATAAATATTGAAGACGCTCCATGTCTTTTAGTTTAAGAATGTAGTTGTCTTTACTTTGAGAATTATAATATTTAGCCAGCTTGTTATATTCTGCAATTTGCTCTTTGGAGGCTCCTTTTTGAATATCCTGCAACATGTTGTTTTCAATAGCTTTGGGAGGCGCTGGCGCATAAACTTCTTTGGTGGTACTGAAACTGTAAATTAATACAGCCAATATGGGCAGGATAATAAGTCCTTTAACCCATTTAACGGTGGTGGATGTGTGTGATTTCATAACTGTAAATCGTTTTTTGATTAATGAATAATTAATAGCATTCGCCAGATGATGAGTCTGTGCGTCTCCCATATTACTGGAAGCTGAAAATGCTAATAGGATATGCTGGTAGGTTTTTGTATTTGTTCCCGTATTAAGAACGGCTTGATCTGCCAGAAATTCGTGATTAAGTTTAATATCTTTTTTTATGAAATACAACAACGGATTAAACCAAAATGCAATCTGAAATATTTCAATAAATAAAATGTCTAAAGCGTGTTTTTGTTTAGCGTGCGTTTCTTCATGAAGTAAAACTTCATTAGGAATGGCACCCGATTCATATTTCGACTTATTTAAAAAAATGTACTGTAAAAAAGTGTGTGGATATATTAAATCCGTCATCAAAACATGAATAAAACCCTGTGTTTTATATTTCGGATTTTCTTTGATGCGCTTTAGCAATTGCACAATATTTTTCGTAAATCGAATGGAAAAAATAAGAACACCTATAAAGTATATGCTCCATAAAATAGTAGGCATATAATGCAAAAGCGTAGGGGATGC
This sequence comes from Bizionia myxarmorum, assembly GCF_008086205.1. Taxonomy (GTDB): domain Bacteria; phylum Bacteroidota; class Bacteroidia; order Flavobacteriales; family Flavobacteriaceae; genus Algorimicrobium; species Algorimicrobium myxarmorum. The sequence continues at coordinate 1,070,547 of NZ_VSKK01000001.1, forward strand.
TTCTAATAGTGTAGTGTTATTTTCTAAAGTGGTAAAACTTCCCGTATTTAAAATTGGAGCAGCTGCAACAAAGTTTGTAAACGTAATAAAGGGGATGACAACTGAAGTTACTAAAGCCGCTAATAAATAGAATCGTTTAAAGTGATGAATGCTTTCTTTTTCCAGTAGCAATTTGTAAAATACCATGAAAACGGCCAAGCAAGCACTGAATTTTAGAATGAAGATTTCCATAATTACTTATTTTTAATTTCTTGATCAATCAGTGTTTTCAGTTCCTCCAATTCTGACTTTGATAAATTGGTTTCTTTCGTAAAAAAAGACGCAAACTGTGAGGCGCTATCATTAAAAAAATCTTTTATCAAGCTATTAACCTGTTTTGAGAAATAGGCTTTCTTTTTTACTAATGGATAATATTCTCTAGAATTCCCAAAAGTTTTATACCCTACAAATCCCTTGTCTGTTATCCGTTTTAACAAGGTTGCAAGAGTCGTTGATGCAGGTTTTGGTTCTGGATAGGCTTCTAGTAAATCCTTCATAAAGGCTTTCTCTAATTTCCAAAGGTGATTCATTAAGGCTTCTTCCGATTTTGACAGTTGCATGTTCTACAAGTTTAGATTGTGTTCTACAAACATAGAATATAAATTTCTATTCTACAAGTGTAGAGTTGAAAAATTTTAAATCAAAGCAAAAAAAAGTATCGAATAATTCAACTTACCGTTAAATTTCGATACTTTTTTATGATTCTAAATACAAAAAAATCCCATAGGTTTTCAAAACCTGTGCGGTATGAAACGTTTTTAAGCCTTTTTAGAAAGTTCTGTAAAATATTTATAGAACAACGGAATCGTTTCAATTCCTTTTAGGTAATTCCAAATTCCAAAATGCTCATTTGGCGAATGAATAGCGTCACTATCCAAACCAAAGCCCATTAAAATAGTTTTACTTTTTAGTTCTTGTTCAAACAAGGACACAATGGGAATACTGCCACCAGAACGTTGTGGAATTGGTTTTTTTCCAAACGATTCTTCATAAGCTTGGCTAGCCGCTTGATAGCCTAAACTGTCAATTGGTGTTACATAGCCTTGTCCACCATGATGTGGTTTTACTAATACTGTCACGCCTTTTGGTGCCATACTTTCAAAGTGTTTTTTGAAAAGTTCAGTAATTTCTTCCCATTCTTGATGCGGTACCAAACGCATGGATATTTTAGCAAATGCTTTACTCGCAATAACCGTTTTAGCACCTTCACCTGTGTAGCCGCCCCAAATACCGTTTACGTCTAATGTTGGACGAATGGAATTGCGTTCGTTGGTTGTATAACCTGCTTCACCATAAACAGCTTCAATGTCTAGAGATTTTTTATAGGCATCTAATGAGAAAGGCGCTTTGGCCATTTCTGCGCGTTCTTCTTTTGATAATTCCTCTACTTTATCATAAAACCCAGGAATAGTAATATGATTGTTTTCATCATGCAAAGACGCAATCATTTTGGTCAGAATGTTAATAGGGTTGGCAACAGCGCCACCATATAAACCAGAATGTAAATCGCGATTCGGACCCGTAACTTCAACTTCCACGTAACTTAATCCGCGTAATCCGGTTGTAATGCTTGGAACATCTTTCGCAATCATGCCGGTGTCTGAAATCAAGATGACATCATTTTTTAACTTCTCGTGATTATTTTTTACGAAAGTGGCTAGATTTACACTTCCCACTTCTTCTTCACCTTCAATCATAAACTTAACATTACACGGCAATTGATTGGTAGAAGTCATGAATTCCATGGCTTTTACATGCATATACATTTGGCCCTTGTCATCACAAGCACCGCGAGCAAAAATAGCGCCTTCTGGGTGTATATCTGTTTTATGAATTACAGGTTCAAATGGGGGAGAGGACCAAAGTTCTATAGGATCGGCTGGTTGCACATCATAATGTCCGTAAACTAATATCGTTGGGAGATTTTCGTCAATCATTTTTTCGCCATAAACAATTGGGTAGCCATCGGTTTGGCAAATTTCCACATGGTCGCAACCTGCTTTTTCTAAACTATATTTTACGGCATCAGCAGTACGTAGTACATCGTGCTTGAAAGCAGGATCGGCACTAACGGATGGCATTTTTAAAAGTTCAATTAATTCATTTTGAAAGCGTTGTTTATGTTCGGCAACGTAACCTTGTATGTTTTTCATAATATTAGGTTTTGTAATTTCTGAAGTAGCAGAAATCGTTTTATTGTGTTTCTTCAAAAGTACAAAACACGCTGAACATTTTTATGATAAGATGCGTTTGATTATTCAAACTATTGTTTATATTTGCACCCGATTACGGTTATTTTGTAATCTTATTAATGCGGGCGTGGTGGAATTGGTAGACACGCTAGACTTAGGATCTAGTGCCGCAAGGTGTGGGAGTTCGAGTCTCCCCGCCCGCACAGCGACTCGAGAAGCTTCAGTGAAAACTGGAGCTTTTTTTATGCTTAAATTCTAAATTTATATGCCTTCTATTTATTATTTCATTAACGCTTCAATCATGAGAAATAATCAAAATATACGTCCTCAAGATTTTACTATTTTCCCAAAACCTTCTTAAAATATTTATTTCACTTGCATTCTGTTATTTACATCCATTCTAAATTACTATATTTGTACTTCTAAAAAAACATGTAATGAAGAAATTGATATTAGCTGTAGCTACTTTGTCCTTATTAGCTGCCTGTGGCAATGATACTAAAAAAGAGGAGACGCCTAAACCTGAAGAAATTGTAAAAGACCAAGTCGTAACTGTTTACACGCACCGTCATTATGAATCAGACCAAAATATCTTTAAAATGTTTGAAGATAAAACGGGTATTAAGGTGAAAGTAATTAATGCTAGTGCCGATGAGTTAATCCAGAAAATGAAAATGGAAGGTGAACAATCTCCTGCCGATGTTTTAATAACTGTGGATGCTGGAAGACTAGGCCGCGCTAAAGAATTAGGCTTACTGCAAAGTATTGAATCTGATTTTTTAGAAAAATCTATTCCTACACATTTACAAGATGTGGATAACCAATGGTTTGGTTTAACTAAAAGAGCCCGAATTATAGCTTATGCTAAAGATCGCGTGAAACCAGAAGATCTTTCAACTTATGAAGATTTAGCCAATAAAAAGTGGAAAGGCAAAATTTTGGTTCGTTCATCCTCAAATATTTATAATCAATCTTTAATGGCTTCTCTAATTGCCAACGATGGTGAAGACGCGGCTAAAACTTGGGCTCAAGGAATTGTTGCAAATATGGCACGTTCTCCAAAAGGTTCAGATAGAGATCAAGTAAAAGCGGTTGTTGCTGGCGAAGGTGATTTAGCCATTGTAAACTCTTATTATATTGGTAAAATGCTGAATTCTCCCGATCCTGAAGAAGTAAAAGCTGCTAAACAAGTCGGTTTGTTTTTTCCGAATCAAACGGATAGGGGAACGCACATAAACGTTAGTGGCGCAGGTGTTGCTAAAAATGCACCAAACAAAGCGAATGCTATTTTATTTATAGAATATTTGGCTAGCGCAGAAGCACAGCAAGTATTTACGGAAGCTAACTATGAATATCCAATTTTAGAAAGCGTAGAAGCCGTTCAAGATATCAAGGATTGGGGTGATTTTAAAGAAGATAATTTAGGTTTAAACCAATTAGGAGAAAATAATAAAAAAGCAGTTTTGATTTTTGATGAAGCAGGTTGGAAATAATAGCGAAGCTTTCTCCTTAAAAACGAGGCTTAAAAGACTTAAAAGAGATAGTAACCGATGGTCAGTATTTACACTGGCCATTGTTTTTTTCTTGGCTTTACCCATTATTTTTATTGGGGTAGAGTTGTTTTCAGGTCCTGGTGAAACATGGAGTCACATTGTTACTTATTTATTGCCAGACTATATTTGGAATTCTTTATATCTCGTCTTTTTCTGTAGTATACTCGTTTTGCTTTTAGGTGTGTCTTCGGCCTGGTTTGTGTCACGCTTTGACTTCCTATTTCGCAAGCAAATGGAATGGTTGTTAATTCTTCCTTTAGCAATCCCTTCCTATATTGTTGGTTATGCTTACGCTGGGATTTTTGATTACGGCGGAAGCATGGATTTAATTTTCAGACAATTGAATCTGGATTTTATCCGAATTGATATTATGAATAGAGCCGGACTGGCATTCGTATTAAGTATTTCCCTCTTTCCCTATGTATATGTAAGTGCTCGTGCCTTTTTTCTGAATCAAGCCAATAACCTTTTAGAAGCGTCTAAAATGTTAGGAATTGGTGAGCGAAAAACCTTTTTTAAACTCATGTTGCCACTTGCCAGACCAGCCATTGTGGCGGGATTGGTTTTAGTATTAATGGAAGTTCTAAACGATTATGGCGCCGCTAAATATTATGGCGTTAATACATTTACAACAGGAATTTTTAGATCGTGGTTTTCTTTAGAAGAGCCTCAAACAGCGGTGTATTTATCTGCCTTATTAGTAATCATTATTTTTGCTTTAATTCTTTTTGAAAAATGGCAAGTACGAAAAGTGAAGTTTACGTCTTCCAAAACAAACAGCACACAAATTCAAAGAAAGAAACCTAGAAAAGCTATAAAATGGCTAATTTTTTCCGTTGTGTTATTGCCTATAATTCTAGGCTTTATTTTTCCAGTAGCGCAATTAATTTACTGGGCCGTATTAACAGCTTCCACTGTTTTTGATGCTAAATTTATAATTCTGTCTTTACAAAGTTTTGGAATAGCTATTACCTCCGCAGTTATTACCGTGTTTTTTGCGCTTTTATTAATTTATTTTTCCAAATGGAGCGCGCTTCGTTCTATTCGAAATATAGCGCGAATAGGTGTTCTAGGTTATGCCATTCCTGGAGCTGTAATTGCCATAGGGATTATGATTCCCACTTTAGCATTGGACAAATGGTTGATTAAAATGCTTGGCAATTTAGGTATTGATTCAGGCTTAATTATCAACGGAACCTTGATAGCATTATTTTACGCTTATGCCGTTCGTTTCTTGGCTGTGGCCTATAATCCCATAGATTCTACAGCTTTAAAAGTGGATAATTCTATTCCCGATTCGTCTAAAGTTTTAGGTGTTGGCAATTTAAGAACCTTTTTTAAGATTGAATTTCCGCTGATTAAAACTGGTGTTTTTAGTGCCGTGATTCTGGTTTTTATTGATGTTATGAAAGAGTTACCTTTAACACTTATTTTAAAACCGTATCATATTGATACGTTGGCGGTAAAAGCTTTTGAATATGCCAGTGATGAAATGGTTATGGAGGCGTCCATTCCGTCTCTTTTCATTATCTTTACAGCCATGATTCCTGTGATATTTTTAAATAAATTATTGATTAAAAAATAACCATGTTAACAATAGATTCACTTTCCAAAAGTTTTGATAAAGGCAAAAATTATGCTTTAGAAAATGTGACTTTCAATTTGAAAGCAGGTCACGTTTGTGCCATTGTTGGTGAAAGTGGAAGTGGAAAAACAACCTTGGTACGCTTAATTGCAGGATTGGAAAGACCCGATCATGGCCGTATTTCAATGAATGGGAACATCATTGCGTCGTTAGATAAATTTGTTCAGCCTGAAAAAAGAAATATCGGTTTGGTTTTTCAGGAATATGCGCTTTTTCCACATTTAACCATTCTGGATAATATTTTATACGGCATTTCAAAGGTTAAAAACAAGAAGCAAAGAGCTCAAGACATGCTGGATTTGGTAGGTTTAAATGACATGGGTAAACGTTATCCTCATCAACTTTCTGGTGGTCAGCAGCAACGGGTTGCCCTGGCAAGAGCTTTGGCGCCAGAGCCTTCTTTATTAATTTTAGATGAGCCGTTTAGTAATTTGGATGCTATGTTACGGACTCAATTACGAAATGAGGTTTTTGATATTATTAAGAAAACCGAGGTAACGGTGTTATTCGTTACCCACGATACCCAAGATGCACTTTCTGTTGCAGATGAAATTTTAATTTTACAAAATGGTAAAGTGGTTCAAAAAGATGTGGCTGCTAATTTATATGTAAAGCCCAATACCTTATATGTGGCGTCATTATTTGGAAGCACGGTTCATATTAACAAGAATTTACAAACTGCTTTTAAGTGTCCGTTAAACGAAACATGCTGTCATGCCATTCGTAATGAAAAGATAAAAGTAAATCCTTCTACGGGCGATTTTGAATGTGAATATATAACCGCCGCTCAAGTTATCAAGAAAATTGAACTTGGCGACTCTATTCAACTGCTTTTAAAACTTGAATCTGGCGAACAATTAACGGTTATGACACAAGATAAAAACGTGGCAGATATTATTCATATTGGTTTCAATTCTAAAGATATTTTAGAATTCGAACAGTAAAAAATCATGTGTGAAGTTGAAATAATTTCACTTCATAATTTCTCCAAATTCTCTTCAAATTCTCTAATTATTCTAACATCAATTTCTTTCTCTTAAAGAATTCAGATTTCTCTTGTTCATTTAAAAGTTGATAAAAAATCTCCTGATTTATTTTATTAAATATTTTAAATTCCGACATTTATATAAGCTTCTGGTTTTTTTATTAAACCCTATTGTATTGATATACATCAATTTTTAAATGATATATGTGATTTTGGTTATATAGAATCGTGTTTTTAATTTCTACAGAAGTTTTTTTTAATTAATATCGGATAAATTTGTCTGAAATAGATTCGCAGCTTATCTTTGCATGTATCAGATGTATTTCAATGTTCTTTAGCTTACATAAAGAACTTTATATTCAATGAATTTGTAGTGTTTCTGGCATTATAAAATACGAGTCAAAAAAAGTAATAAATTAATTTTATGAAGAAATGTAAGTTGGCAATCTTATTGTTTTTAGGAGTAATTCCAAATATCATAAGTGCTCAAGAAAAAATAACTACAGACAATTGGCTTTCCAGTCCTGGTATAATTGGAACCTTCGTTTTAATAGCCATTGTGATGATTATTGCAATCGTTATATTATTCGTAAAATTGAATGCTTATATAGATAATATGAAGCGCCGGCAAGTGGATAGAAACCGGATGGCGTTTGATGATGAACTTGTTGCCATGGATGAAGGCGATATCGATGCCATTCTTGAAAAACGAAAAGCAGCTTTAAAATATAAATTAAAAGGCGACGAATTATCGGGTGACAATCTAGCAAGCGATGATAAAGGTCTTATTCATCGTTTTGAAAAAGATCCGAACAACGCTTTTTTTGATGAAAAGAAAAAAACATCTTTAGGTTTAGAAACACCTTTAGAATTAAAGAAAATAGTTATCTATTATATCGGTGCCGCAGCCTTTTGGCTGGTTTTAGGTACTTTAATAGGTCAATATTTAGGCATGAAGTTTCTTTGGCCTGAAATGGATAGTCAATCTTGGTTGGCTTTCGGCCGATTAAGACCCGTGCATACCAATATGGTGTTTTGGGGTTGGTCATCAATGGCCATGATTGGATTGGGTTATTTTGTAATTGCCCGAACATCTAATAATAAAATCTATAATTATAGTTGGGCTTGGCACGCTTGGAAACTTATTAATGCTACAATTATTCTAGGCACTTTATTTTTAATGGCTGGGATTAACAACGGTGGTGGTGAGTATAGAGAATATATTTGGCCAGTTATGCTCCTTTTTGCTATTGGCTTGATTATTACGTTTGTCAATTTCTATAAAACGGTTGCAACCCGTAAAATTTCGGAAATATACATTTCAAACTGGTTTATACTGGCCGCTTTAATCTGGACTATTGTCTTATCAATTATTGGTTATTTACCATTCTATCAAGACGGATTAGGTGAAACGGTAATTCAAGGTTATTATATGCACCAAGGTGTGGGCATGTGGTTTATGACGTTTACCTTAGGTTTGGTTTATTATTACCTGCCTTCAACTTTAAACAAACCTATTTATTCTTATTCTTTAGGGGTTTTAGCGTTCTGGACACAAATGCTTTTTTATACCATGATAGGAACGCACCATTTTGTATTTAGTCCATTGCCATGGTGGTTACAAACTATTGCTATTGTATTTAGTGCAGGAATGGTTATACCAGTTGTTGCAGGAACTACGAATTTTTTCATGACCATGAAAGGCAGTTGGAATCACATTTCCAAAAGTTATGTATTACCCTTCTTTTTAGTAGGAACCGTGTTTTATTTTGTCGGCTCTATGCAAGGAAGTTTACAGGCTTTCCGATTTACAAATTTTGTTTGGCACTTTACAGACTTTAATGTTGCCCACTCGCATATGACGATGTATGGCATTATTGCTTTCTTTCTTTGGGCTTGTATTTATGCTATTCTACCAAAATTAACCGGAAAAGAACCTGCGCAAGTATTTGTAGGTGCACATTTTTGGCTAGCGTTTATTGGGCTTTTTGCCTATATGATTTCGCTTATGGCTGGAGGAACCTATAAAGGATTAAGCTGGATAGATGGCGAACCATTTATTGAGTCGGTAATATTGATGAAACCTTATTGGATATGGCGCGCCGTTGGTGGTACGTTGATGTTTGCATCTCACTTGGTATTTGCCTACAATTTTTATTATATGGTGAAAGGATATAGTAAGACTAAAACATCAATAAAAGTAGAAGAAATAACTGTTTAATAATTCGAGTAACATGCTTAATTTCCATAAAGAACATAAAAACTTGGTGCTTACGGCTGGCGGTGTATTTATTGCCTTAAGTACTTTAATTGCTATTATTCCGGCGTTTCAAATGCAGGAAACTGAACCAATTCCCGATGAAAAGCCGTTAACGGCGAATGAACGAGAAGGTTTAGAAATTTACGTATCAGAAAATTGTATGGCCTGCCACACGCAACAGGTTCGTAACATTGAAATGGATAATATGTGGGGAAATAGACCGTCTATTCCTTCAGATTATTATTACAGCAAAAAACGTTTGGATATTTGGAGACAATCACCTTCTATTTTAGGAAGTGAGCGTACCGGACCAGACCTTACAAATATTGGAAAACGTCAGCCTAGTGAAGATTGGCACTTACTACATTTGTATAATCCAAGGGCTGTAGTTTCTGCGTCTGTAATGCCATCTTATCCGTGGTTGTTTGAAGAAGTAGATAGTTCATCCGTAGGAAAAGACGATAAAGTTGTAGCTGTTCCTAGAGGATTTTTGAAAAATCCCAATAAAAAAATTGTGGCATCTAATGATGCGTTAAGGCTAGTAGATTATTTAAAATATTTAAAACAAACGGAATTACCAGGCGATAATGTAGACGATTTTATTCCTGCTTTGAAAAAAATTCAAGCAGACCGTGTGGCTGGTGGAAACCAAGAAGGTGGATTTGATGGCGGTAAATTGTTTTCACAAGTTTGTGCAGCATGTCATCAAGAAACAGGTAAAGGTGTGGTTGGTGCCTTTCCTTCTTTAGTTGGAAGTGCTATTGTGAATGATGAAAATTCTGAAAAATTAATTAGAATTGTTATTCAAGGATATGATGCGCGCACGGATTATGGCGTTATGCCGGGATTTGGAGATCAACTTAACGATGCTGAAATTGCAGCTATTCTGACTCATGAACGTAGTAGCTGGGGTAATGATGCACCGCCTGTTACAGCAGATGATGTGGCTAAAATTCGTCAATATGTAGAGATGGAACTAAATAAGTAAAAGATGAAAAATAGAACTTTGTTATTTACGCTATTATTTTCTTTAGGCTCTTTTATAAGCTTTGCTTGCGATGTTTGTAAGAAAGATCAGCCTAAAGGATTTGAAAATATTACCCATGGTGCTGGACCGTCAGGAAACTTCGATTTTATTATAATTTGGAGTGCTATTATTATTGTTGGTTTTACACTGTTTTATAGTGTGAAATATCTAATAAAACCGAAAGAAACCAATCCAGATCATATAAAGAACATTGTTAGAAACGAAGGATTTTAAAAATTATGGAAGACAATAGAATCATAAAAGTTTTTTTGGACAATGATCCGAAGCCGTTTGCATCTTTTGCACCACCGGTTAAAATTGTATTGGATACGACTAAAATACCAGATGGTAAACATGTTTTAAAAATTGTGGCTAAATCCTCAAACAATATAGAAGGTATTCGAGAAATTCCTTTTATTGTACGAAATGGTCCTGAAATTGCTGTAGTTGGTTTAAAAGAAAATGAAACGGTAGATTCACATATTCCTATAACTATCAACGCTTATGGAAGTGAAACATCTGACTTTTTTGTAATCCGTGGTTCTGAAACACCAAAAGCCATTCCAGCTTGGGTTTGGGCCTTATTAATTGCCTTTTTCGCCTTTGGTTTGTTTTATTTAGTTATGTATTGGAATCCGGATCTTTACAAATCTTTCTTTTAATTTTTAATAAATTTACTAGTGAAATGCTCTTGGGAATTTCTAGCTTTAATAATATAAATTCCCACAGATAATTCAGAAATATTGAAGTGCTGATTTTCTTCAAATTCGCCTGCAAACGTTTTTACTAATTTGCCAGAAATATCGTAAATCTGTAATTCTGAAATAGCTTGGTTTAAAGAGAAGGTGTTTTTTGTTGGAGACGGATAAAGGAGCAAGGTCGAATTTGAATCTCCAATAGCATCCATTGATAAAGTGGGATTTAAAGTGCCTTCCAAAGAAATAGTCAGCGTATAATTATTATTGTAAGTTACAGTCACAGAACCAAGCATATTATCCTGTGCCGTGTTATTAAGCAAAGCCTGAATGGTTAAACTGCTATTTGCCGCAACTAACAAGTTCGAATAATTAGAAGCGAGTTCATATTCAGTTCCGGAAATGGAAATAGTATCAATATAGGTTCCTGTTGTTCCATTCAAATTATTTAAGATGATGTCAATTGTGACGCTTCCAAAATCTTCACCATATTCAAATGTTTTAGTGGTTTCATCTGAAGAGAACATACTGTTTATGTTAGCCTCTCCTGTAATATTTCCTGTACCATAATATTCCATTTTCCGTATCGGTATACCTCCGGAAGATCCAGCTACAACGTAAATTGTATTACCAGAAATAATAGGTTGAAAGCCGTGTCTAGGATAGTTTAAACTATTTCTAGTAGTCCATGTATTTGTTTCAGTATTAAAAGATTCTACTTTAGAAACTTGACCATTATCGGGTCTGTTGAAGGTTGTTTCACCGCCTAAAGTAAAAATTTCATTATTAAAAATAGCCACTCCTAAACCGGCTCTTGGAGTTGGGATATTTTGGCTCGACCCTAATGAGGACCATTCTGAAGTATTAAAATCGTAGACATCTACTTCGGGGACTTGAGGCTCAAATAATCCGCCAGGACCACCCGTTAACCTGCCGCCAACTGCGTATAATTTGCTGCCAAAAACGGCTGCCTGAAAATGATCACGAGCATGCGGTGCGTTATTTAGCGGTGTCCAAATTCCAGTTACAGGATTGAATTCATCTAAATATGGAACATAGCCGCCACTATGTCCGTTTGTATTGCCACCAATTACATAAAATTTATTATTGTAAACTACCAATCCAGCAGACCCGCGTTTTCTAGTTTCCGGTATTTCCGTGCCTTGAATCCATTGATCTGTAGCTGGATTATACATAAAAACATTATCTGCGTTTTCTTCAGGATTGGGAACATTCGTTTTAAAAGCGCCAATAACCCAAATTAAACCCTGATAATTAACCGCTTGAAAATGATTAAATGAAAATGGAGCCGAGCTGCCTCGAGTCCAAGTATTAGTTGCATAATCATAAATATCTAATGTTTGCGAGGCTTCACGACCGCCAAATAAAAAGAATTTATCACCTACTTGAACAAATCCACACTCATGTCTGGCTGTATAATTTTCACTTTCATCAACTTCTATCCATGTTTGCGCATTTGCCAACTGTGTATTTACAATTAGTAATAGTAAAATGCATAGTGTAAGTGGATAGTTAAAAAATAAGCGTTTCATATAGTAACATTTCAGTTTTAAAAAGAAATTATTTAGTACAAGTTATTCGTTTTAAGCACGATAGACGGTATGGTTTGACTGAATTTCGATAAAAGTTTCGTTTTTTCCGATTATATAATAAAACAATCTTGGTTTTTCAAGTGGAATTATTCAATCTAAAAGGCTTTTTATGTTATGAAGGAGATCACGACGCGACCAACGCTAATAAGTTGTATTTTTACTTAAATTATTACACATGTCACTTAATAGTCAATTTACTTCGCCCATGGAATTGCTTATCAGTTTTGATACGTTGTTTCAACAATATGAACAATTAGCGCAACACCCTAATCCGTTAATATCGGAAAAGGCCCGATCTATTTTGCATTTAGGTGAACAATTTCCAGAATTAAGACATGGATTTGCTGATGTGACTATTTTAAAAAATCGCGAAAAGGAAATTGCCGAAATTCTTCAAGATTTATTTAGCAGTTTACTCACACACAATGAAATAAAAGCGGCTTCGGTTCCATTTCATGATACTATTTTTAACCTCTCATCTCGTTTTCACGATATTATTAGCAAATCGGGCAGCCAATTTCAGTTGGAAATTAAGAACATGGCAGAAAATGAAAGGTATATCATGGCTTGTACTATTATCTTAAATGATTGCTACAACTATAATTTGAACCTGAAAAGACCTTTTCACTACGAAATACCCGATAAAAATGGCATTATGCGTTATTATAAAATACTTTATAATGCGAATTTTACCGAAATAATTAAAACGGATAAAGCACCAAACATCACCCAAGAAGATGTTGATGAATTATTGGATAATTATGATAATATTATGCTATGGAAGCAAAAATTTCCAGAAAACAGTTACATTTTTAAAGGTTTTGTCATCTCAAATATTTTTGATGTCACGGATGACTTTGCTATTTCTGAAATAAAATCCAATTTAATTGCAGAAGGGAAACGTCAAGATAAAAACTTCATAAAAGATCTTCAATCTATATTTCAATCCTTTTTAAGAATTCCAGATATTCGGGTGGGCTTTTCGGTTTTCAATAAAGATGAAGGTATTTTTGAGCGTGTTTATGGTGAAGGCATGCATAGTTTTCTGCTGAATGACAATCCCATGGGAAATTGCGCTGATATGCTGTGTAAGTCATCCTATAAAAGATTATTAAAAGAAAAAAAACACATTTCAGTTTCTAACATAGAAAAAGCCTATAAAGAAACTCAAGGCAAAGTGCCACACATAAAAGTGCTTAATGATCAAGGCTTTAAAAGTGCCATTTTTGCACCAATAGCAAATAAAGATGGTTTAATGGGTATTTTGGAATTAGTATCTCATCAACCCAAAGCATTAAATAGCATCAACGCCAATAAATTGGAAGATGTTATGCCTTATATCGTAGCAACGGTTGAGCGCAGTAAATCTGATCAGGAAAATTTAATAGAAGCTGTAATACAGCAGGAGTGCACCTCTATTCACCCTAGTGTGCATTGGCGATTTAAACAAGCTGCCCAATACTTTATTAAGGAGAATATTATTTTAAAGAAAAATGTGCCCTTTGGCAAAATCGCTTTTGAAAACGTCTATCCGCTATTTGGGCAAATTGATGTAAAAGGTTCATCAGAAGCTAGAAATTTGGCGACTCAAAAAGATTTATCAGATCAATTAAAGCAAACAAAACATTTTATTGAAAAAGCAAATAATCTCATTAAAATGCCCATTTTTGAACAAATAACATTTCAAATTAATGCTTATTTAAAACAATTGGAAACGTATTTTAAAGTGGATAGTGAACATGTTATTACCCAGTTTTTAAAAAATGATGTTACACCGTTATTAGAGCTAATTTCTAAAAAGAACCTTGCATTAAAACTGGAAATAGATGACTATTTTTCAAGAATAAATTCAGATTTAAGCATATTATATCATCACAGAAAGAATTATGATAGAACTATTGGTTTGATAAATAAAAACATGTCGACTATCATGGATAATAAGCAAATTGAAGCACAAAAAATGTATCCGCACTTTTTTGAACGTTTTAAAACCGATGGCGTAGAGCACAATATGTACATTGGCGAATCCATTACACGAGAAGATAGTTTTAGCCTTATTTACCTTTATAACTTACGACTTTGGCAAATACAGGTAATGTGTGAAATGGAAAACGAATTTTATAATAATCAGGATTTATACCCACTTTCATTGGATGTCGCGTCTATGATTCTGGTCTTTAATCAGCCGCTATCTATTCGTTTTAGAATGGATGAAAAGCAATTTGATGTAGATGGAACCTATAATGCACGATATGAAGTGGTGAAAAAACGCGTAGATAAAGCATTCATAAAAGGAACAACAGAACGTATTACCGCAAAAGGAAAATTAAGCATCGTGTTTTCCCAGCAAGATGATGAAACGGAATACTTAAAATATATTCACTTTTTTCAAGCCAAAAATATTTTAGGCTCGGAATTGGAAGTCTTGGAATTGGAGGATTTACAAGGCGTAACAGGCTTAAAGGCCATTCGTGTTAGTATTTTGTATAATAACAAAATGAAGGAAGAAACCAGCTATTTTACCTATCATGATGTTATAGATATTATAGGAAATCAAAATTTTGCATCTTAAAAGAAATGGCAAAAGCCAATACAGAAACTATAATGCCAATCATAAAAATAGAATAGGTAACTCTTAAAATTCGGTATTTTCTATCTAAAACTTTTCCTAAAAAATAAAGATCTTTTGTCAAGGAGTTATATACGTAATTTTTATCTTTTAATAGTTCGCTAACCGCCCATTCAAATTCTTTAAGTTCCATTTTGTGAAAATTTCCAAAGAAACTTAAATTCACGCGTTTTTCGGCAATGTCCTCTTTAGTAAATTCACCACGTGTAACATTTGGTCTAGTTGCTAAAACAGATAAAACTATAGTGATTACACTAAATAAAATAAAAATAATGGTCGGAATTATTAAATAGCTATTAGAAGGGTTATCCAATTTTGAAAACAAATTAGAAATAACCAAAGAAATAATAATAGCATTTACAGAGAGTAAAATATTTGCTTTGGTGTCCGCAATATCACTTAATTTAATATGGTTTCTTAAGGCAACTCTATAAAACGTTTGAATTCCTCGCTCTGGACTTTCGCTTTTATATTGCGCTTTATATTTAGCTTTGAGTTTTTCCTTCTTTAATTTTTTATTAAATTTATTTTTAGAACTTATTAAAGCTGATAGGTTTTTTTCCTTCTGATGCTGCCAATTTTTCAGAGCATAATCTGAATAAAAAACATGTCTTTCAGAAAGCATTTTAATGTTTTCGTCCAGCCATTCGCTCGCTGAAAACTTCACAATACCTTGAATTTCTAATTCTCTACGTAAAAATTCGCTAGTTTCCTGGAAGTATTCTTTACCAAAATGAGAACAATCTGCATCACAAATAATTTTCTCATGAAGCGTTTCTGGTATGATTTCAAATCGAGTCGCCATAATACAAGCCTTTACAGCTTCTATGGTTTTAGTGTTAACATTATTATCCTTTAAAAAATCTTCGGCAATTTGAGCGCTTTCACTTTCATGATCGTCAATTGTTTTTGTGTAACCGGTATCATGAAATATAGCCGCTAATTGAAGCATGTTTGAATCTGCTTCAGAAATATCTGAATTGTCTATTATTTCGCGTAAACTTTTAACAACGCGCTCCGTGTGGGTTTGATTGTGATATACAAAAGAGGCATCTAATTGACTTTTAAATAAATCAAAAACATAGGCTTCCGCTTTTTCAATAATATTTGTCATAAATTTGATATCAAGGATACTTTGGACGTACAAATTACTAAAAAATTACGTCAAAATTCACTTTAGTTGGGTTTCAGTTCATTGTAAGGATAATGTTGAAAAACCGACTATGAAACCAGTTGTTTGCATTTTGTAACATTGTAAATTACTACAGGTTTTTGATTGATTTTAATCAAGATTTGTAAACTTGTTTTTATAACCAAAAGAAAGAGAATAGTATGATAACATGGAAAGAAGTCATTAGTTATAGTGTTAATGGTAATCCAGAACCAGATCATCGAGTGGAAAAAACTGAAGATGAATGGCGCGAAATTTTAACAAACGAGCAATTCAGAATTACTAGAAAAAAAGGAACAGAAATGGCTGGAACCGGTGCGCTTTGTAGTGCTCATGAAGCTGGAAAATATAATTGTGTTTGTTGTAATGCACCTTTATTTGATTCCACTATAAAATTTGCATCTAGTTCAGGATGGCCAAGTTTTACGCAACCAATTGTAGAAAATGCTATTAAATATGATAAAGATTCAACATATGGCATGGTGCGCGTTGAGGTGATGTGTAATGTGTGCGATTCGCATTTAGGACATGTTTTTCCTGATGGTCCAGAACCTAGTGGTTTGCGTTATTGTGTGAATTCAGAGTCTTTGGTATTGGATAAAACCGAAAAATAGATAGCCAGCATGGGCAATAATTTACAAATCATGATTGTTGGTGCTGGGTGTTTTTGGTGTATGGAAGCCGTTTTTAATGAAATTAGAGGTGTTGAAAAGGTGGTGTCTGGATTTATGGGCGGAACCGTTCCTGGAAAGCCAACGTATCGTGAAGTATGTTCTGGATTAACGGGTCATGCAGAAGTTGTTCAAATTTGGTTTAATGAAAGCGACATTTCTTATACGGACTTATTGCATTTTTTTTTTGCAATTCACGATGCTACGCTTTCTTATGCCCGTAAAAATTTAGGGACGTATGGATCTCAATACCGTTCTGTATTGTTTTATAAATCGGAAAGTCAAAAAGCGACTGCGGAATATGTCATTCATGAATTACAGGAAAGGAACCCAAAGCCCATTCTAACCGAAGTGAAATTAGCTACACTATTCCACGAAGCGGAATTAGAGCATCAAGACTATTATAAAAATAACCCAAATGCTTCTTATTGTATGACAATTATTGTCCCTAAATTGGGAATTCTACATCAGAAATTTTCTGAAAAGTTAAAATATTCAAATTGCCTTTTATCGAATTCAATGAATATTAAATGAGGTTTAATCAGTTGAAAATCATGATTTTTATCAAATTTTTTAATATATAAAAATGTCAATATGACATTTTCTCATCTGTTAAAGTAGGCTGATTTTGCTTCCGAATTACGTAACTTATACTCAAATTGAAAAGGTGATTCTTTAAGCGAAATATGATAAATTTAATCGCTTAAAGAATCACAATGAAAAGGAATTATTAAAATGACTGAAAATTTAAAACTAAACATAAAAGATAAATTTAATACCGAATTACCAGCGGATCCTATTTTGGAAAATTCCAGAAGACAGGTTTCAAAAGCTTGCTTTTCTTTGGTTAAACCAAAGCTAACAGAGAATCCAGAAATGTTACATGTTTCAGATGACATGCTTATAAATTTGGGTTTAACCGAAGCTGATAGTCATTCCGAGCAATTTTTAAAGGTGTTTACGGGTAATACAGTTTTAGAAAACACCCATCCTTACGCCATGTGTTATGGCGGACATCAATTTGGGAATTGGGCTGGGCAATTAGGGGATGGTCGCGCTATTAATTTATTTGAAATAGAACATAATCATACCAATTGGGCCGTGCAGCTTAAAGGTGCTGGTGAAACGCCTTATTCTAGAACAGCAGATGGTTTGGCAGTATTACGCTCATCAATCCGGGAATATTTATGCAGTGAAGCCATGTTTCATTTAGGTGTTCCAACTACCCGCGCTTTATCTCTAGCTTTATCCGGTGATTCCGTTTTAAGAGATATGTTATATGATGGCAATTCAGCTTATGAAAAAGGGGCGATAGTTACGCGTGTTTCCCCGAGTTTTTTGCGTTTTGGTAGTTATGAAATTTTATCATCTAGACAAGATGTAGCAACATTAAAAACTTTAGTAGACTATACTATAAAACATCATTTTTCACATTTAGGAGTTCCTTCAAAAGAAAGCTATATCCAATTTTTTGCAGAAGTTTCACAACGCACTTTAGAAATGATTATTCATTGGCAGCGCGTAGGTTTTGTGCATGGCGTAATGAACACAGATAATATGTCTATTCTAGGTTTAACCATTGATTATGGACCGTATGGATGGCTGGAAGATTTTGATTTTGGTTGGACGCCAAACACAACAGATAGTCAGCATAAACGTTATAGATACGGAAATCAACCCAATATGGGACTTTGGAATCTATACCAATTAGCCAATGCTTTGTATCCATTAATAGAAGATGCGAAACCATTAGAAGCCGTATTAGATGCTTATAAAACGGATTTTGAAGTAGAATCTTTAAACATGATGCGTTCCAAATTAGGCTTGCAAAGAGAAGAAGATTCAGATCAAAAATTAATGCAGGATTTGGAAGATAATCTGCAACTTTCTGAAACAGATATGACTATTTTCTTCAGAAATTTAAGTCAATTTACTAAAGACAATCATGCAGAAGGATTAAAAGTAGTGGCAGATGCTTTTTATGTTCCAAATGAAATTTCATCGGAAATTAGACAGAAATGGAATATATGGTTTCAACTTTATGCCAAACGTCTAGAGACTGAAACGCTTTCGGATTCTGAACGTAAAGAACTGATGAATGCTGTGAATCCTAAATATGTGTTGCGAAATTATATGTCGCAATTAGCCATAGATGACGCCGATAAAGGAAAT
Organism: Bizionia myxarmorum; assembly: GCF_008086205.1. Taxonomy (GTDB): domain Bacteria; phylum Bacteroidota; class Bacteroidia; order Flavobacteriales; family Flavobacteriaceae; genus Algorimicrobium; species Algorimicrobium myxarmorum. Next base: position 1,089,199 of record NZ_VSKK01000001.1, read on the forward strand.
TATGATTTGATTGATGAATTATTTCAACTGTTAAAAAAACCGTATTCTGAGCAGCCAAAATATGAAAAATGGTTTGCTAAACGTCCGGATTGGGCACGACATAAAGTGGGTTGTTCCATGCTGTCTTGTAGTTCATAAATTACGTCAAATCGCGTGAATTTTATTTGTTTTTACGAATGAAATTAGTATCGAGAATCGTGTTATAAACATGTTCATTTGCAGGCGAGAAAATACACATTGAAAATTAGATAAGAAAAACACAATACAAATAATAAATAAAACAGAAAATGAGTACATATAAAAAAGCCTATATAGCAGGCGGTTGTTTTTGGGGAATGGAAGATTTATTCCGCACACAAAATGGGATAAAAGATACTGAAGTAGGTTATTTAGGTGGCCAAAATGAAAATCCAACGTATAAAAATCATCCAGGTCACGCCGAAGGGATAGAGATAACATATGATGCGAATGAAACAACATTTAAGCATATTTTGGACTACTTTTTCCGCATTCATAATCCAACAACTATAGATAGACAAGGTAATGATTTAGGTTCTAGCTACCGGTCTACTATATTTTTTCAAAATGAAGAAGAAAAGGAAGATGCCAAAGAACTAATTAAAATTGTAAACGATTCTAATAAATGGGACGCTGATGTAGTTACTACTTTAGAGCCATTCACAAAATTTTGGGCTGCAGAACCAGAACATCAAGATTATTTGGTAAGAAAACCAGACGGTTATACTTGTCATTTTGAGCGTTTCACGGATAGTTTTATTTAAAAAACGCGTTTTGATAAAAGTTGCATCTAACTAAACGAAGACTATGAAAGCCATATGGAATAATCAGATCATCGCAGAAAGTAAGGATACCGTTGTAATAGAAAACAACCATTATTTCCCGCATGATAGTATTAAAAAAGATTTTTTTAAACCTAGTAAAATGCATTCAACATGTCCTTGGAAAGGAAAAGCGTCTTATTATACATTAGAAGTGGATGGTAAACAGAATACCGATGCAGCTTGGTTTTATCCAGAAGTTTCTGAACTAGCAAAAGGCATAAAAAATCATGTTGCTTTTTGGAAAGGTGTTGAGGTTGTAAAAGATTAATTTATGAAATTTGTTGAAAAAATAGCATTTGGAGGAGGCTGTCATTGGTGTACAGAAGCTGTTTTTCAAGCTTTAATTGGTGTTCAAAAAGTAGAGCAAGGTTATGTAGCATCCACGGGAAAAAATAGTGGGTTTTCAGAAGCGGTTATTGTGCATTTTAATGCAGATGATATTTTGCTTAACGTTTTAATTGAAATTCATTTGTATACACACAAAAGCACTTCCAACCACAGCAGGCGCGATAAATATCGTTCTGCTGTGTATTTTTATTCTGAAGCACAAAAACTGCAAACATGGCAAATCATTGAAAGTTTTCAAATAGATTTTAACGATAAATTGATAACGCAAGTTTTACCATTTTCAGAATTTAAAGCCTCTCGTGAAGATATTCAGAATTACTATCAAAAAAATCCGGAGAAACCATTTTGTGAAACCTTTATCAACCCAAAACTTCAATTGCTTTTAAAACAATTTTCAGCCTATACCAATCCCAACACATTAAAACATTTAATAAGAAATGAAAAACACCAAGCTAGATATTCCGAATAAAAACGGTCATAAACTTCAAGCTTATTTGGAGTTACCCGCCAATCAAAAACCGAATTATTATGCCATTTTTGCACACTGTTTCACCTGTTCTAGTACTTTAAGTGCCGTAAAAAATATTAGTCGTGAATTAACTAAACATGGTTTTGGCGTTGTCCGTTTTGATTTTACAGGTTTGGGTAGGAGTGAAGGTGAATTTTCAGAAAGTCATTTTTCAGCTAACGTTGACGACTTACTATCTGTAAACTCCTATTTGGAAGAAAATTACAAAGCACCTAGTTTGTTAGTTGGTCATTCTTTGGGTGGTGCGGCTGTTATTGTAGCTGCATCTAAATTAAATAACATAAAAGCAGTAGCTACAATGGGTGCTCCTGCAACCGTTGGACACGTTACAAAACTATTTTCGCATGGTTTAGATGCTGTTGAAGAAAAAGGTGAAGTTGAAGTTAATATTGGTGGTAGACCATTTAAAATCAACCAAGAATTTGTGGACGATTTCAGTAAAATAGATCTACCAGAAATCACCAAAAATTTACGAAAACCGTTGCTAATTATGCATTCGCCATTTGATAAAATTGTAAGTATTGATAATGCCGAAAAATTATATCTCAATGCCCATCATCCTAAAAGTTTCATCAGTTTGGATGGCGCAGATCACTTATTAAGCAATTCAAAAGACAGTCAATATGTGGGAAATATTATAGGATCATGGGTACAACGCTATTTTGAGCCGCAAGAAAATATTTTGTTGGACACGGAAGGTGAACAATTAGTAGCGCATTTAAATTTACAAGAAGATAATTTCACCACATCTATACAAACTAAAGAACATTCTATGATTGCTGACGAGCCAAAATCTGCTGGTGGCGATGATTATGGTCCCTCACCTTACGATTATTTATGTGCAGGTCTGGCAGCTTGCACCGTAATGACTTTGAAACTATATGCTGAACGTAAGAAGTGGGATTTAAAGGAAGTTTTTGCTTATATTACTTACTCCAAAAAACATAGCGATGATTTAAAACTGGATTTAGACAAACCATTACGTTTGGATTATGTGCAAAAACGCTTAAAATTTGTAGGGAATCTGGATGACGCTCAAAAACAACGTTTAATGGAAATTTCTTCAAAATGTCCTGTGCATAAAACCTTGCAAAACGAAGTAATTATAGAAACTGAACTTGTATAAATGACTATAAAAGAACAATACCAATACACCAGAAACCGCTTTTTAGAGATTTGTAAGCCTTTAAAAACGGAAGATTATTCGGTGCAACCTGCTGTTTTCGTGTCACCACCAAAATGGCATTTAGCCCATTCTACTTGGTTTTTTGAGCAGTTTGTGCTTTGTAAGTTTGTTAAAGATTATCAAGTTTTTGACGCGGATTTCGCCTATTTATTTAATAGTTATTACAACAATGCTGGAAAACGTGTTTTACGCCCAAATAGAGGTTTAATGACCCGTCCATCTGTTGATGAAGTCTATGAATATCGCGCTTTTATAGATGAAAAAATGACGGCGTTTTTAAACAATAACCCATCAGAAGATGCTTTGTCAATTGTAGAATTAGGCATTAATCATGAACAGCAACATCAAGAGTTGTTTTATTATGACATTACCTATATTTTAGGAAATCAGCCCACATTCCCAGCAATCGAGAATAAAGTTGAATTACAACCAGTTTTAAATACTGCTGAATTTATGAAAATTTCAAAAGGACTATATGAAATTGGACATAAAAGAAACGGCTTTTCTTATGATAACGAATTAGGGAATCATCAAGTTTATCTTCAGGATTTTGAAATTAGTGATCAACTCGTCACAAATGGTGAGTATCTAGAATTCATAAAAGCGGGTGGCTATCAAAATTTTAATTTATGGCATGCTGAAGGTTGGGACTTTATCCGACAAAACGCTATCTCAGCGCCTTTGTATTGGCACGAGGTAGAGGGTGTTTGGCATCATTACACCTTAAATGGGTTTATGCCTGTTGAAAAAATGAAGCCCGTTACACACATCAGTTTTTACGAAGCTTTTGCATTTGCAGAATGGAAGCAGATGCGTTTACCAACCGAATTTGAATGGGAAGTGGCATCCAAAAATTTCAATTATGGCCAGCTTTGGGAATGGACTAATAGCGCCTATTTGCCCTATCCCAATTTTAGCAAAGCGCCAGGTGCTTTGGGCGAGTATAATGGTAAATTTATGATTAATCAAATGGTGCTTCGAGGTGCTTCGGTCGCAACCGTAAAAAACCACAGTAGACATACCTACCGAAATTTTTTTCATCCAGACATGAGATGGCAATTTTCGGGTATTAGACTAGTAAAATAATATGAATAGAAATTTTGCAAAAGACGTTGTTGAAGGGTTAACGGCTAAAGAAAAACAGTTGCCCTCTAAATATTTTTATGATGATAATGGGAGTCGCATTTTTCAGGAAATAATGAATATGCCTGATTATTATTTAACTGATTCTGAATTTGAAATATTATCACTTCAAGCCAAACAAATTGTTGATGCATTAGGTTTTGATAAATCTTTCAACATTATTGAACTAGGAGCTGGTGATGGTTTTAAAACCTTCAAATTATTAGAATATCTTGTGGGTCAAAACATCAGTTTTCATTATGTTCCCATTGATATTTCAGAAGAAGCCATTGATATTCTTTCCAAAAAACTTCAAGATAGATTACCAAAATTATCCATAAAACCACAGGTAGGTGATTATTTTGAAATATTAAATGACATGAGCAAATCTGATACACCCAGTTTACTGCTCTTTTTAGGAAGTAATATTGGTAATTACTTAAAAGAGGATGCTATAGATTTGCTGAAACTTTTTAATAAAACCATGAATTCTGGTGATAAACTTTTAATAGGGTTGGATTTGAAGAAAAATCCCATTACAATTCGGAATGCTTATGATGACAAAGAAGGGATCACCAAACGTTTTAATATTAATTTATTAATTCGAATGAATCGAGAATTGGATGCCGATTTTAAAATAGACGACTTCGATTTTTATTGCTATTACAATCCGGAAACCGGACGCGTAAAAAGTTATATTGTCAGTTTGAAAAAACAAACCGTTTTGATTAAAAAATTAGATAAAGTAATAGAATTTGACCAAAACGAACTTATTTGGACGGAATTATCGAAAAAATACGATCTTTCAGAGATTGAAAAATTAGCAGAAATATCCGGATTTAAAACCAAATCACACTTTTTAGATTGTAAACATTATTTTACTGATAGTCTTTGGGAAAAATAATTGTTCATTTGTATAGTTTTATAAAAAATTGAGCGTACCAAAAGCATGAAAAACCCGTATAAGTTAGGTTTTAGTTTTATTTTCCTCATTTCCTTTTACGGTTGTGCTACATTTAAAACGCAGTACAAAGAACCTTTTGTGCCAGTTTCAGAAACGAATAAAACGATTGATCATAGCTTTTATCTTATTGGTGATGCCGGAAATTCGCCCATAGGTACAAAAACTGATGCGCTTCAAGCTTTTGAAAACGCATTAAATAAAGCCGATAAAAATAGTTCAGCCTTTTTTTTAGGAGACAATATTTATCCAAGAGGGTTACCTGAAGAAACGTCCGAAAGTTATGCCTTCGCTAAGCACCAATTGGATGTTCAAATTGATGCCGTAAAAAACTTTAAAGGAAAAACTATTTTTTTGCCAGGAAATCATGATTGGTATTCGGATGGATTAATAGGGTTGGAGCGCCAAGAGAAATATATAGATAGCGCATTAGGGAAAAATTCCTTTTTGCCTGAACATGGCTGTCCTATTGAAAACGAAACCATTACCGATGACATTGAATTAATTTATGTAGATGCTAAATGGTACATGGTCAATTGGGACAAGCATCCAACACTAAATGATAAATGCGAAATTAAAACACGCGATGCTTTTTTAGATGAATTTGAAAGTCGCATTAAAAAAGCGCGCGGCAAAACAACTATTGTTGCCATGCATCATCCTATTTTTACAAATGGACCACATGGCGGACAGTATAGTTTTATGGATCATATGAAGCCCCTTCCAATTTTAGGAACCTTAAAAAACATCTTAAGAAAAACAACAGGCATCAGTCCAGAAGATATTCAAAACAAACGTTATAACGATTTTAGAAAGCGGATTATAACCATAGCCCAGGAAAACGATCGCGTTATTTTCGTGGCTGGACATGATCATAATTTGCAGTATTTAGTGCAGGATAATTTAGTGCAAATAATTAGTGGTTCAGGTTCCAAATCTACAGCAACCAGGAACGTAGGAAGTGGTTTGTTTTCATCTAGCGAACCCGGTTATGCTAGATTAGATGTTTTTAAAGATGGCTCGTCTGTAGTGCGTTTTATAGCGGCAAATGAAAACGCCGAATTATTTTCAAAAGAAATTCATAAACCTAAAATTCTGGCCGATCAAAATTATCCTCAAAACGTGCCACAAACAATTCAAGCTTCTATTTACACATCTGAAGAAACTGATAAGAGTCCTTTTTACAATTTTTTATGGGGTAAGCGTTATGCTCAAGAATATAGCACGCCTATTACCGTAAAAACGGTCATGCTAGATACGCTTTTTGGTGGTTTAAAACCAATTAGAAAAGGTGGTGGAACGCAATCAAATTCCTTGCGTTTAGCCGATTCAACAGGTCGAGAATATGTAATGCGCGGTTTACGAAAAAATGCTTTAAATTATATTCAAGCCTTTGCGTTTAAAGATCAATATGTGGAAGGTCAATTTGATGATACTGTTGCTGAAGAATTAATTTTTCATGTGTTTTCTGGATCTTATCCATTTGCGCCTTTTGTAACAGCTACGCTATCGGACGCTGTTGGTGTTTTGCATACCAATCCGGTTTTGTACTATGTGCCAAATCAAAAAGCAATTGAACCTTTTAATGATAGCTTTGGTGATGAATTGTATATGATTGAAGAACATGCCGGTGATGATCATGGATATTTAAAGAGTTTTGCCTATTCCAATAAATTAATTGGAACAGATGATATGTTTGAAGAAATCAGATCAGATGAAGATATTGTTATAGATGAAGCCGCTTATATTCGTGTTCGCTTATTTGATATGCTTATAGGGGATTGGGACAGGCATCATGACCAATGGCGCTGGGCGAAGACCGAAAAAAATGGCAAAACGGTTTATCTTCCTGTGCCTCGGGATCGCGATCAAGCATTTTCTAATATGAACGATGGTTTCATATTAGGAATAACCACAGAAATACTTCAGCCAGCAAGACTTCTTCGGGGTTATGATAATGATTTAAATAGCCCGAAATGGTTTAATACGGAACCATATCCGCTGGATATGGCTTTGATAAGTCAATCAGCGAAAGCCGTTTGGGATGCACAAGTAAACTATATAACAACTAATTTAACCGATGCCGTTATAGAGGAAGCTTTCAAAAATATTCCCAGTGAATTACAAGGTAAAAACGTGGAAGATATTAAAGATAAATTGAAATCTAGACGTGCTAATCTTCAAGAAATATCAGACAAGTATTTTGCGTATGTGAATAAATTCGCCATGGTAAAAGGCACAGATAAAGATGATTATTTTGATATTGAACGTTTGCCTGATGGAAAAACAAGCGTTACTGCCTATCGAATTAAAAAAGGCGAAAAAAGCGACATATTTTTTCAGCGTACTTTTTCTAAAGACGAAACAAAAGAAATATGGATTTATGCTTTAGATGATAATGATGTTTTTCACGTGCATGGTAATGGAAATAAGTATATAAAATTACGATTAATCGGTGGACAAAATAATGACACCTACAATATTAAAAATGGTAGTAAAACCCATTTTTACGATTATAAAACAAAAGAAAATACCTTTGAAACTGCTAAAGGTAGAAAGCATATTACCAATCGGTATAACATAAATACTTACAATTATTTAAAAATTAAGAATAATACAAATCAGGCCATTCCAATTGTAGGGTATAATCCGGATGACGGAATTAAGCTCGGTTTAAGAGATACCTACACTATTTATGGTTTTGATAGAAATCCATTCAGCGCTCAACATAGATTATCAGCTGCGTATTATTTTGCAACCTATGGTTTTGATGTCTCGTATAGAGGTGAATTTGCCAATGTAATTGGAGATTTTAATTTAGGACTTGATCTTGTTTTTACGAGTCCAAATTACAGTATTAACTTTTTTGGATTTGGGAATGAAACTCGAAATCCCAATGAAGATAATCACGATTTATATAATAAAGATTACAACCGGGTGAAATTGCAAACCTTTCGCTTTGCACCCTCATTAATTTATAAAGGGTTTTTAGATGGTGTATTTAAGTTAGGTTTGGCCTATGAAACCATTGAAGTAGAAAAAACAGATGGACGCTATATTAATGATTATTATTTAGCAAATTTATCACAAAGCAGCAACTCCTTTGTAGGCGCTTATGCTTCTTATCATTTTGAAAATCGCAATCATACGGCCTATCCATCTCTTGGGTTTGAAACGAATTTAAAATTGGGTTTTCGTACTAATTTAGATAAATCCAAAAACATGGGTTATATCATTCCAGACGTTAGTTTCAATTATAATTTGGAACCCACCGGAAAATTAGTTCTAGCTACTAAATTAAAAGGACATATTACATTGGGTGATAATTATGAGTTTTATCAAGCAGCTTCCATTGGTGCATCTGATGGGCTTCGTGGCTTTCGAAATCAGCGTTTCACAGGAAAAAATTCCTTTTACCAATTAACCGATTTACGCTTTATGTTCAAAAAAGTGAAAACAGGTGTTTTACCTATCAATTTAGGCGTGTACTCTGGCGTAGATTATGGTCGCGTTTGGATGAAAGAAGATCCTTCAGAAAAATGGCATAATTCTTATGGTGGTGGCGTATTGCTTATAGCAGCCGAAGTTTTTACCGGGAATATTTCACTGTTTAATAGTAATGAAGGTTTACGTTTTGCCTTTTCATTAGGATTAAATTTCTAAAACCACCGTTAAAAATAATATCTTGTAAAAAAATTAAATTTTATGAATTCTGTAGATAACTTGTTACATATTCTTGAATTGAAACATATTAAAGAAAATCAATTTGAAGGGGTGAGTGAAACCGTTGGAAGTCCTAATGTTTTCGGCGGACAAGTGTTAGCGCAATCGTTAAATGCAGCTTACAGAACCATTACGAATGGACGGGTTTTAAATTCCTTGCATTCCTATTTTTTGGAGGCAGGACATTTGGATTATCCTATAAATTATGATGTCACCATCGTTCGTGATGGCGGCAGTTTTTCCGTACGTCGCGTTACTGCCACACAGAAAGAGCAAACTATTTTTATATTATCGGCGTCATTTCATAAAGCAGAAGAAGGGTATGAACATCAAATTACTATGAAATCAGATTTGAAGCAGCCTGAACATTTGATGAGTTGGAATGATATTTTAGACCAATTTGGCAGTATGCTGCCATCCAAAACAAAGTCTTTTTTAGAAATTCCACGACCTGTAGATTTTAAGCCAACCGTACTTCCAAATCCATTTGATAAGCAAGATTTACCGCCATTTGCAGATGTTTGGTTTAAGTTAAAAGGCGATGTGTCCAATTTAAGCTTGGCTATCAAACAACAAATTCTAACTTATATTTCAGATTATAATATTTTGTCGGTTGCACTTCAACCACACGCCAGCAAAGCTCATTGGGGAAATTTGCAAACAGCAAGTTTGGATCATTCCATGTGGTTTTTTAGGGAATTTGATTTTAATGATTGGCTACTATTTTCATTAGAAACGCCAAGCACTGGAAATGCCCGAGGTTTTGCCAAAGGAAACATCTTCACTAGAGATGGTGTTTTGGTAGCTTCTGTTGCGCAAGAAGGTTTAATGCGTCCAATTCCCAAAACTTAATCTAAAGTCAATTCATATAAATTACCGCCTTTATTTTTTTTGAATTCATCAGTAATATAAATTTTGTTTTCTATAACGCAGACGCCTTCTTTTTGAGTCTTATGGTCAAATGGAATAGATGATATTTTACCTTCAAAGAAAGCATCATTTTTAAATTGTGAAAGCTCCCAAACCTTGTCATGATTTAGCAAATAAATCCGTTTTCCATCCGCGCTTATCGCTGCTGATGTAATGTCATTATGTTTTCCGCTAAATTTAAAGGTTGAAATAAGTTCAGCTACATGTGTTCCAGTTTTATTCGGAATTTTCAGCGTTATAAAATTTTTAGATTCTTTGCTAAACACATAAAAATAGTCCGTAAATAGAAAAAATGCTTCAAAATCTTCTGGTTTCACATTGTCTGGTAAACTAAAGTGAATAAATTCCGCTTGCACCTTTTTTAATTTTGCTTGTGGATTGGTTATTTTTAAAATAGAAAATTGGATTTGCTTCTTATCATTATTTCCAAAATTACCAATATAGAGATTGCCGTCTTTATCAGCTGTTAAATCTTCCCAGTCTCTGTTTTTAGCATTTTCAACTGTAATATCTGCTTTTATAGAGCCGGTTTTATCCAATCCATAAACATGATTGTTATTGCCTGCATCTTGAATTACCCAAAATAAATTAGATGTAGTCGTTTTTTCAATAGCGGAAATTTCAGGTAAACTTCTTGGTAAATTAGCAATAACTTTCGGTTTTCCGGATTTACAAGTTAAAAATATGGATGCAACTAAAGCAAGCGCTGTATTAAATTTCAAATCACGTTTATTTTACCATAAATTTACAAACATTAAGTGACACTAAAAAAATCAGAATATGTTAAAACATCCAGTCCGCGTTTTTGGCCATCGTGGCGCCAAAGGATATCTTGCTGAAAACACCTTGGAATCAATAGAAAAAGCTTTAAGTTTTCAAGTGGATGGTATTGAAATAGACGTTCATGTTTGTGCGACAGGTGAATTAGTTGTTTTTCATGATTTTACCTTAGATAGAATGACAAATGGCGTAGGTGAAGTAGGGAAGCATTCACTTGAAGAACTTAAAAAATTACGAGTAAATGGCGGATTTCAAATTCCAACTTTAGAAGACGTTTTAAAACGTATTAATAAAGAGTGCATTATAAATATTGAACTCAAAGGAAAAAATACGGCCTCAAGGACATCTGAAATAGTGGAGGCTTATATAAGAAATCATGGCTGGACATATAAGGACTTTATCATCTCTAGTTTTCAACAGGTAGAATTAGAAAAAACATTTCAAATTAATAAAAATATACCATTGGCGGTTTTAACAAAGGCTAGTGTGGCAGAAGCTATTACTTTTGCAAAAACTATTAAATCTAAAATAATCCATCCTAATTTTGCACTACTCTCTACTGATAACGTGAAATTTGCGCAAAGTCAAGGTTATCAAATTAATGCTTGGACGGTTAATGATGCGGATACAATTTCACGTATGAAAACGTATGGTGTAGATGGTATTATTTCTGATGTACCCGATAAAATATGAGAAAACAACAGGTTATAATTATTGGAGGTGGCGCTGCAGGATTTTTTGCAGCTATAAATATGGCAGAACAAAACCCCAGTTTGTCTATTACTATTTTAGAAAAAGCCAAAGAAGGTTTACAGAAAGTGCGGATTTCAGGTGGTGGACGTTGTAATGTTACCCATGCGGAATTTATACCTTCAGAATTGACTCAAAACTACCCAAGAGGCGAAAAAGAATTGCTAGGGCCATTTCATCAATTTATGACAGGTGATACGATAGAATGGTTTGAAAAGCGCGGCGTAGAATTGAAAATTGAAGATGATGGCCGCATGTTTCCCGTTTCAAATACATCCCAAACTATTATTGATTGCTTTCTAAACGAAGCAAAAGGAATTAAGGTTCAGTATAGTCAGAATGTGGCAAATATTGATGTCAAAGAAAATTCAGAGGGTTTTATAATTTCAACAAAAGATGGAACCTATCATGCTGATAAATTGTTGATTGCTACGGGAAGCAGCGTTAAATTTTGGAAGCTTTTGGAAGGTTTAGGACACACTGTTGTTCAGCCCGTTCCGTCCTTATTTACTTTTGATATTCAGGATGAGCGGATTCAAGATATTCCTGGCGTTGTGGCTTTAGATGTAAGTATTACGGTTTTAGATACCGATTTATATTCTGTAGGCCCACTATTAATTACACATGTTGGAATGAGCGCGCCTTCTATTTTGAAATTATCTGCTTTTGGCGCTTTGGAATTGGCTAAACGTGATTATAAATTTCAAATTGAAATTAATTTTATTAAGCAAACGCCTGAAGATTGTATGGAGCGACTAAAAGAACTTAAACAAAAGCTTGCCAAGAAAACAGTTTATAAGTTAGCACACTTTGATTTGCCTAAACGCTTATGGCGAAAATTGGTTTTGGCAGCAGAAATCTCTGAAACAGACCGTTGGGGTGATTTAAACAGACAGCAACTAGATAATCTTGTCAGCCAATTAACCAAAGCCATTTTTCAAGTTACGGGAAAAAGTACCTTTAAAGATGAGTTTGTAACTGCTGGAGGTGTGGATTTAAAGGAAATTAATTTTAAAACTTTTGAAAGCAAGATTCATAAAAACCTCTATTTTGCTGGCGAAGTTTTAAATATCGATGCTGTTACAGGTGGTTTTAACTTCCAAAATGCTTGGACTGGCGGATTTATTGCGGCAAAATCTATATCAAGTTAATATATTTTATGTATATTTAGTATATACAATCTATATATCATGGCAAAGACAAAAAAATTAATTGAATTAGACGATAAAGCCATAGCTATTTTGGAAAAGCAAGCCAAATTGGAAAAACGCTCATTAAAAAACTACATAGAATATATGTTGGAAGAAACTGCTTTACGCTATAGTGAACCATCCGAAGAATATAAAAAAATGATGGATGATATGCTTGAGCGTCATGAAAAAGGTGAACTAATTACCCATTCCTGGGAAGACATAAAAAAACAATATGGTCGCTAGGTATGTTGATTTTACTGATGAAGCAAGAGTTGAGTTTCATAGAGCAAAATGTTTTATGGAATTTAATGGGCAAGAAAATGAGTTTTGGTCAGACGTAGAAAAACACATTGAGTTAATAAAAGAATTTCCAGATGCTTTTCAAATTCGCTATAAAAACATAAGAATCGTTTTCTTGGAGAAATTTAACTACTCGATTCATTATGAAGTACAACCAAATAGTATTTTGGTTTATAGGTTTTTAAATCAATCCCAAGATTTCTAAATAGTCGGACTCAGTCTTATACTTTGCATAAGGTAATAAAACATTTCCTTGTTCTAGAAATTACAACTCCATGTTAAAGTTATTATCTTTGCTAGATTAATATAATTCCCATGACAGAAGAGCACTTTATCCCTAAAAACCTTTCAGAAAAACGTCCAAATGGTCAAGTTGCTTGGGAATCGCCCAGTAATATTGCCTTAATTAAATACTGGGGAAAACGAAAAAATCAAATTCCAGAAAATCCTTCTATTAGTTTTACATTGAGTAATTGTAAAACCATTACCACACTTTCCTATAAAGTGAAGGAAAATAAAGATAATTTTTCTTTTGACGTGTTTTTAGATGGTGAAAAGAAGGCCGATTTCAAACCGAAAATTCAATCTTTTTTTGAACGTGTGCTGGTGTATTTACCATTTCTAAAAGATTATCATTTTACTATTGAAACAAAAAACACCTTTCCACATAGTTCAGGCATAGCATCCTCAGCTTCAGGCATGAGTGCTTTGGCTTTGTGCTTAATGAGCTTGGAGAAACAAATTTTAGATCTTGATGTCACCTTGAGCGCAGTGGAAAGGTCTGAAGACTATTTCAATCAAAAAGCATCTTTTTTAGCACGATTAGGATCGGGATCGGCTTGCAGAAGTATTGAAGGCGATTTAATTGTTTGGGGTGAAAACAAAGTGGTTAAGGGTAGTAGTGACTTATTTGGAACAAAATATCCTTTTAAAGTTCATGATATTTTTAAGGAGTATCAAGACACTATTTTACTAGTTGATAAAGGTGAAAAGCAAGTGAGTAGTACAGTTGGTCATGATTTAATGCATGGACATCCTTTTGCTCAAAATCGATTTCAACAAGCTCATGACAACTTGGAAAAAATGAAAACCATTTTAGAAACTGGGAATTTAGATGAATTTAATGCCTTGGTTGAAAGTGAAGCCTTAACGCTTCATGCTATGATGATGACCAGTATGCCCTATTTCATTTTAATGAAACCTAATACTTTAAAAGTTATAAATGCTATTTGGGGATTCAGAGAAAAAACCAAATTACCTGTTAGTTTTACATTGGATGCTGGAGCTAATGTGCATGTTTTATACCCAAAGCGGGATGCTATTCCTGTATTGGAGTTTATTAAGAGCGAGCTAGTTGCCTATTGCCAAAATGAACATTTTATTTGTGACCAAATTGGAAAGGGTGCGAATCAATTATAATTTTATTACGTATCTTTGCTACGCAGTTATTTTTATATATTACAAGTAACTGAAAACTGACTTATGAAAGGACCCCTTTTTTACTCAAAAATTTTACTCTTCGGGGAGTATGGAATTATCAAAGATTCCAAAGGTTTATCTATACCTTATAATTTTTATAATGGTGCTTTAAAGGTGGCCGAAAACCCGACAGAAACTTCCATTAAATCAAACGCTAGCTTAAAGCATTTTGCTGATTATTTAGAAAATATCAATCCCGAATTGGTAATTTTTGATATTGAAACTTTAAAAGCAGATGTGGAAGCAGGTATGTATTTTGATTCCTCAATTCCTCAAGGTTACGGTGTAGGAAGTAGTGGTGCATTGGTCGCAGCTTTATATGATCAATACGCTCAAAATAAAATTACCGTTTTAGAAAATTTAACCCGTGAAAAATTATTGCAATTAAAAACTATTTTCGCGGAAATGGAATCGTTTTTCCATGGGAAATCCTCGGGACTTGATCCTTTAAACAGTTATTTAAGTATTCCAATTCTTATCAATTCTAAAGATAATATTGAAGCTACCGGAATTCCATCGCAAAAAGCAGATGGTAAAGGCGCTGTTTTCTTGTTAGATAGTGGTGTTGTTGGAGAAACGGCTCCAATGGTTCATATTTTTATGGAAAATATGAAGCAAGAAGGTTTCCGAAATATGCTTAAAAATCAATTCATTAAACATACAGATGCATGTGTGGACGATTTTCTTAAAGGTGATATCAAGTCGCTTTTCAAAAACACCAAGCAACTTTCAAAAGTAGTTTTGAATCACTTCAAACCTATGATTCCTTTGCAATTTCATGAACTTTGGAAAAAAGGCCTTGATACTAACGATTATTACTTGAAACTTTGTGGATCTGGTGGTGGTGGTTATATTTTAGGTTTTACTGAAGATATTGATAAAGCGAAAGTCTCACTGGTAGATTATAAATTAGAAGTCGTTTACAACTTCTAAACTTTTTCACCATGCTTTCTCGCAGACAAAAACATATTTTACTAAAATTTTTTAGTCTGTTTTCTGTTATTCGGGGTTATAATATTCTCATAATTATCATTGCGCAATATCTAACAGCTATTTATATTTTAGCGCATGATAGGCCTTTGCACGAAGTAGTTTTCGATCTTAATTTGTTTATGCTTGTGCTAGCTTCCTCGGCAACTATTGCAGCAGGATATATTATAAATAGTTTCTACGATTCAGAAAAGGACTTAATAAATAGACCTATTAAATCCAATTTAGATAGACTTGTAAGCCAAAATACCAAGCTTTCTTTTTACTTCGTTTTGAATTTTTTATCTGTCGTTTTGGCAAGCTATGTATCATTTAAAGCCGTTTTGTTCTTTTCAATCTATATTTTTGGTATTTGGTTTTATTCGCATAAATTAAAAAAAATGCCATTTATTGGAAATCTAACGTCAGCAATTTTAACCATTACACCATTTTTTGCTATTTTCATCTATTACAGAAATTTTGAAACCGTAATTTTTGTTCATGCTACCTTTTTATTCCTAATTGTATCTATGCGTGAACTGACAAAAGATTTGGAAAACATTAAAGGCGATTTAGTCCAAAATTATCACACTATTCCCGTGGTTTATGGGGAGAAGGTTTCAAAAGTAATGTTGACTGTTTTAACGCTGCTAACACTTATACCGAGTTATTTGGTTTTGTATAAGTATGAAATTGGCCATATGTACTTATTTTTTTATACCTGCGTGGTGTTATTAATTGTATTCTTATTGCTTTTATGGCTTTCCAAAACCAAAATTCATTATTTAATATTACACAATATTCTAAAATTTATCATTGTTTCGGGAGTGTTCAGTATCCTTCTTATTAATGTAGATGTAGTACTTTCCCGAATTTTTTAAACGAATTGGTATTCAAAGCGCTGCCTATTTAATTATAATTGTCAACTATTGTATTACCTTTGCCTAAAATTTATTAATTATGAGCAGACAGCAAGGAAGTGGCGGAAAAAGTAAATCCGCAGGAAGAGGACAAGAAGATGGAAGAGACAACGTTTCCGGCCGTGGATCTGATAATGCCAAAAGTAAAAGTTTTGCCAGAGGAAATGCCCCTATAAAGAAAAAGGAATCCCCTGAAAAACCTAGAGTAACGACTTCAAAAGCTAAAGTTGCAACTTCAAAAAGTAATGATTCTGGAGAAATGCGGTTGAATAAATACATCGCTAATTCCGGAATTTGTTCACGTCGTGAAGCTGATGAGCATATTGCCATTGGCCTCGTAACGGTCAACGGTAAAATAGTAACCGAAATGGGTTATAAAGTATTGTTGGAGGACGATGTTCGCTATGATGGCAGACGTATTAATCCAGAGAAAAAAGCCTATGTTTTATTAAATAAACCTAAAGGTTTTGCTACAACGACTAGTGATGGTAAAGGTAGAACAGTTATGGATTTAGTAGCAAATGCTACAAGTTCACGGGTTAAACCAATTGGTCGTTTAGGTAGAAATTCTACAGGTTTGTTGTTATTTACAAATGACGAAGAAATTGTGAAAAAATTCACCAATTCTAAAACAGGTGTTTCACGCTTATTTCAAGTAGAATTAGATAAAAATCTAAAATTTGAAGATTTAAAAAGTATTCAAGACGGTATAAAGATTGAAGGTAAATTGGTTCCTGTTGAAGAGATCAGTTATATTGAAGGTCAGAGTAAAAACTTAATAGGTTTAAAAATTAAGAATACAGGGAACACCATAATCCGTACTATTTTTGAGCATTTAAACTACGATCTTATTAAAATTGATTGTGTAGCAATTGCCCATCTTACTAAAAAAGATATTCCTAGAGGCCATTGGAAACATTTAACAATTCAGGAAATTAATACACTTAAAATGCTGTAATACAGCTTTTAAAATATTTAAAAAAAATTAAAAAATAATCGTTAAACTGAAGAAAATATATTTCTTTTGCACCGCATTTAGCTGAACAAATTGAGAACTGTTTTTATGTTCGGGCTTTTGACCATTTGGAAGTCATTTTCAAAAGCTGCTTACCGATTAAGTAACCGAATTTTAGAGCTAACTTCTGTGTCTTTTATTAAATCAAGCCAACATTTGTTTGGCTTCATTCCTACGACCCATCCCCAAATTCAAGTTTGAATTATTAATATTTAACGCTATATTAATTCTGAATAAGCTATTCAGTTCGTATCTTTAAATTTTAAACATTCAAACTAATGAACACAAAGTATATTGATTTAATTAGTCAAACTTTTGATTTTCCACAAGAGGAATTTAAATTGGAAGACAAAACCCTCCAATTTCATGATGTAGACCTCATGCAATTGGTTGAAGATTATGGAGCACCTCTTAAATTCACCTATTTACCGCAAATATCCAATAATATTCAGCGCGCGAAAGGTTGGTTTGCAAAAGCTATAAAAAACAACAAATATAAAGGTAAATACAGTTACTGCTATTGTACCAAAAGTTCACACTTTAAACATGTGTTGGACGAAGCGTTGAAGAATGATATTCATATTGAAACATCATCTGCTTTCGACATTGATATCGTGGAAAGCCTGAAAGCTGAAGGGAAAATAACAGATAAGACCTACGTTATTAGTAACGGATTTAAACGTGCGCAATATGTTACAAACATTGCCCGATTAATTAATGGCGGACAGAAAAACTGTATTCCAATTATTGATAATTACGAAGAAATAGACTTGCTTTCTGAAGAGATAAAAGGAAAGTTTAATATTGGTATTCGTATTGCATCAGAAGAAGAACCGAAGTTTGAGTTTTATACCTCTCGATTAGGTATTGGTTATAAAAACATTGTGCCGTTTTATAAAAATCAAATTCAGGATAGTAAAAAGGTTAAGCTTAAAATGTTACACTTTTTTATCAATACCGGAATTCGTGATAATGCTTACTATTGGAACGAATTGGCGAAATGTTTAAAGGTTTACACCAGCTTAAAAAAGATTTGTCCGTCATTGGATAGCTTAAATATCGGCGGTGGATTTCCAATTAAAAACTCATTAGCTTTTGATTTTGATTACGAATACATGATTGATGAAATTCTGAATCAAATTAAATTAGCCTGTGAAAATGAAGATGTGGCTGTTCCAAATATTTTTACAGAATTTGGTAGTTTTACCGTTGGAGAAAGTGGTGGAGCTATTTATGAAATACTGTATCAAAAACAACAAAATGATCGTGAAAAGTGGAACATGATTAATTCCTCATTTATTACAACTTTACCAGATACTTGGGCTATCAACAAGCGTTTTATTATGTTGCCAATTAACCGTTGGTATGACAGTTATGAACGTGTGCTTTTAGGTGGTTTAACCTGTGATAGTGATGATTATTATAACAGTGAACAGCATATGAATGCTATTTACTTACCTAAATACAACAAGGATAAACCCTTATATATTGGCTTTTTTAATACCGGCGCTTATCAAGAAAGTATTGGCGGTTTCGGCGGACTGCAACACTGCTTAATCCCGTCACCAAAACATATTTTAATTGATAAAGATGCTGATGGAAATATTACCACAAAACTATTTGCTGAACAACAAACAAGTGAAGACTTACTTAAAATTTTAGGTTACCATGGAGAATAAAACGTATGCCGGAATAGAAGAACAATATTCCAAATTAGACAGTTCAAAAATCGTATTAATCCCAGTGCCTTATGACGGTACAAGTACTTGGCAAAAAGGTGCTGATAAAGGACCAGAAGCATTTTTAAATGCATCCGAGAATATGGAACTTTATGATATTGAAACGGGAACGGAAGTTTATAAGCAAGGCGTTTATTTGGCGAAACCTATCACCGAAAATTCATCGCCAGAAAAAATGGTAGAGGCGGTTCATGAAGCCACTAAAAAGTATATTAAACGCAATAAGTTTGTAACGGCTTTTGGTGGTGAACATTCTATTTCTATTGGAACTATTAGAGCATTTAATGAGTGTTTTAATAACCTGACTGTTTTACAAATTGATGCGCATGCAGATTTGCGCAAGGAATTTCACGGTAGTAAATGTAACCATGCTTGTGCGGTTTATGAAGCTAGCCAAAACACCAATTTAATTCAAGTTGGTATTCGTAGTATGGATGTTATTGAAACCACGGTAATGGATTTCGAAAAAACATATTTCGCTCATGATATGGCTGTGGATGATACGTGGATGGACTCTGCAATAGATCAGATGACAGAAAATGTGTTTATCACAATCGATTTGGATGCTTTTGATCCGTCGATTATGCCAAGTACAGGAACACCAGAACCAGGTGGTTTATTATGGTATGAAACGCTTGACTTCTTACGTCAGGTATTTGCTGAAAAGAATGTAGTAGGTTTTGATATTGTGGAATTATGTCCAAATGAAACCGAACGTTCATCAGACTTTTTAGCAGCCAAATTATATTACAAAATGCTATCTTATAAGTTTCTAGATGAAGCGGCAGGCGATAGCTTCGATAACAATTTTAACGAATCAAAAGAAAATACGAATAAATTTTCTAAATTTAATGAAGACGATGACAACTAAAGGACACATATCACAATTTATAGAAAAGTATTACTTACACTTTAATGCAGCTGCTTTAGTGGATGCCGCAAAAGGGTATGAAGATCAATTAAACAATGGCGCTAAAATGCTGGTTTCACTTGCTGGAGCTATGAGTACAGCAGAAATTGGAAAGATTTTTGCAGAAATGATTCGCCAAGATAAAGTGCAAATTATTTCGTGTACAGGTGCAAACTTGGAAGAGGATATTATGAATTTAGTAGCACATTCTCATTACAAACGTGTTCCTAATTATCGCGATTTAACACCGCAAGATGAATGGGATTTAATGGAGAAAGGTTTAAACCGTGTTACAGACACGTGTATTCCAGAGGAAGAAGCTTTTAGAAGGATTCAAGAACATATTGTAAAAATATGGAAAGATGCAGAAGCGGCTGGCGAACGTTATTTGCCGCATGAGTATATGTACAAATTATTACTTTCAGGTGCTTTAGAAGAGCACTATGAAATTGATTTAAAAGATTCTTGGATGTATGCTGCAGCCGAAAAAAACCTGCCTATTATCTGTCCAGGATGGGAAGATAGTACGATGGGGAATATTTTTGCCAGCTATGTTTTAAAAGGTGAATTGCAACCAAGTACCATGAAATCTGGTATTGAATACATGACGTTTTTAGCAGAATGGTATACAGCCAATTCTCAAAATGGTATCGGTTTTTTCCAAATTGGTGGTGGTATTTCGGGAGATTTCCCAATTTGTGTGGTGCCTATGTTATACCAAGATATGGAGAGAACAGACACGCCATTCTGGAGTTATTTCTGTCAGATTAGTGATTCCACTACAAGTTACGGATCGTATTCAGGAGCCGTTCCTAATGAGAAAATTACTTGGGGAAAATTAGATATTAATACGCCGAAATTTATAATTGAAAGTGATGCAACCATTGTTGCACCATTGGTTTTTGCTTACCTACTAGGAATGTAATCATGGACATCCAAAAAATAGAAAATATAGAATTAAAATACCTAACGGTTGGCGATTATGAAGAATTAAAATCGGCAACTTTGGAGGCTTACGGCGGTGTTTTAAATTCGTATTGGAAAGAACAACACATTAGAGATTTAACCGCCAAGTTCCCGGAAGGACAAGTGGTTATTAAAATTGATGGCGACATTGCGGGTTGCGCTTTGTCCATAATTGTTGATTTCAATAGTATTGATGATGAGCATACCTACGAAGATATTATTGCTGGCGAATCCTTTAGGAATCATGATCCAGATGGTGACGTTTTATATGGTATTGACGTTTTTATAAAACCAAAATATCGCGGTTTACGTTTAGGTAGACGTCTTTATGATTACCGGAAGGAAGTTTGTGAAAACCTTAATTTAAAAGGCATTGTTTTCGGTGGGCGTATGCCAAATTATCATCAACATAAACATTTAACACCTAAAGAATATTTCGAAAAGGTAAAACATAAGGAAATTCATGATCCTGTTTTAAACTTTCAAATTTCTAATGATTTTCACCCCGTTCGTATTTTAAAAGGTTATTTGGAAGGTGATACGGCTTCCAACGAGTACGCTGTTTTAATGGAGTGGGATAATATTTATTACACCAAGCCTAAAAAGAAAGCAAGTACGGTTAAAACCATTGTGCGTTTAGGCCTTATTCAGTGGCAAATGCGTTCTTATAAAGGTCTGGACGATTTGATGCAGCAAGTGGAGTATTTTATTGATAGTGTTTCTGCTTACCGTTCTGATTTTGCTGTTTTTCCGGAGTTTTTCAACGCTCCTTTAATGGCGGAATTTAACCATATGCACGAACCGGAAGCAATTAGAGAGTTGGCGAAATTCACGGAAACCATCGTGAATAAATTAAGTCAATTATCAATTTCCTATAACATCAATATTATTTCAGGAAGTATGCCTGAAGTGGTAGGTGATAAGTTATTTAATGTGGGGTATTTATGCCGCCGTGATGGTAGTGTGGAACGTTACGAGAAAATTCATGTAACACCAGATGAAGCCAAGGTTTGGGGCATGCAGAATGGAAATAAATTGCAAACCTTTGAAACAGATTCAGGAAAAATTGGTATTTTAATTTGCTATGATTCGGAATTTCCAGAATTATCACGTTTATTGGCAGACGAAGGCATGGATATTTTATTCGTTCCCTTTTTAACGGATACCCAAAATGGTTATTCGCGTGTGCGTTTATGTGCGCAGGCACGAGCGGTTGAAAACGAGTGTTATGTAGCCATTTCTGGGAGTGTGGGCAATTTACCAAATGTAAGTAACATGGATATTCAATATGCCCAATCGGCTGTTTTTACACCCTGCGATTTTTCATTTCCAAGCAATGGTATTAAAGCAGAGGCAACACCAAACACCGAAATGATCCTTGTAGCAGACGTTGATTTGAGTTTATTGCGGGAACTTCATTCCTTTGGAGCCGTTAAAAACCTAAAAGACAGACGAAAAGATTTTTATGATGTTATCCGAATTAATAACAATAAATAGTAATTTTGTTTTTTTAAAAAAGTATAAATAATTGCCTAGTGATGAAAAATAAAAATGATAATTTAAAACGCGTAATCGTAGACTTTAAAAAGTTAACGCCAGAAATTTTAGCGTTACTCGTTGAAAAATATCCTGATGGTTATGATGAAGATCAGATTGTCTCCTTTAAAAATGCGAAAAATGAACTCATTGAAGCTGTAGAAGTTACGACAGTGGATACCAAGTATTTGGTTAAAGTTAGTATGAAATTAGCTGCTACCATGGAGAATTATGATGAAGATGATTATGAGGATTTTGAGGAAACAGATCCAGAAGCTATTCAAGATCCAGAAATTGAATTAACCGATGAAGACGCCGAAGAAGACGTTGATTAAATTTCTTTTAAAATGAGAACAGCTGTTTTTAAATCTTACGAGAATGGATATTTCACATTCTGGTTTGACAATGGTGAAGAACTTGCTTTTGAAGACGTTCATCCACGTGTATTAAAACAATACGATTTGAAAAATGACGATACGTTTATCGATCAGGAATTCCGAATTGTTTTTGTGGAAGTACCTGCTGCTTCTGATGACGATTTAGCGATTTACAGAGTTGAAAGTTTAAAACCACTATAATAACATTTGTATGGAAACATCGTTTCATATGTCATTACCTTGTGTCAGTGTAAGCAGCACGCAGGATTTTTATGTTAATAAATTAGGTGCTAAATTAGGAAGGCATACACAAACGTGGTTAGATATTAATTTATTCGGACATCAACTCACTTTTATTAAAGCTGCGAAATTTGAGTTTTCTAAACCCAGTTATGTATTTGAAAGTAAAGTTTTGCCCACTTTTCATTTTGGTGTTATTGTAGATAGTATTGTTTGGAAAAAAATCTATGCTAACCTTCAGGATTCGGGGATGAAATTAGTGACGGAAAGCACCTTTTTAGAAGGGAAAATAGGACAGCATAAATCCTTTTTTGTGGAAGATCCAAATGGGTATATGCTGGAATTTAAAAGCTTTAAAAAACCAACTGAAACTTTTAAGCATTAAAATAAAAGGCTATATTAGAAATAGAACTATTCTTATAAAAACAAAAAGCAGCAATTGTTTTCCAGTTGCTGTTTTTTGCCTTAAAAATTCATTCTTATTAAAATATCAATACACACCAATATTCGGGCCGTTATGTTAGCCAATAAAACACCAAATAAACTGCTATAAAACTCAAGAGAACTACTGTGTTTTTATACATTCCATCTCAATTGAAGAATTAAACCATTTTAAAGGCTTGAAAAAAATGGATAGTCACGTTTATATTAAAGACCTTCATATTTTAAATTGTAGATTCTGTAAAGCGTCTTTCAGCAACTGCCAAAGAAATACTAGTTAATGCATTCAGAATACTAGCTACTGCATTTAGAATACTAGCTACTGCGTTTAAAATACTAGCTGCTGTATATGTATTAAAAGAAACTACAAGTGTAATAATTCCAGCGCCAGTTTTAATTTGAGTTCAAGTCGCTTCGGTTATAAATATCATGCAAGAAAACACCAAAAACAACTGTATATTCTAGAGCGATAATCCAAAGATTTTCCGAGTTATCGGTATTAGAATAAGCTAAATAGCTAAAAATAATCATAAAGCTCCAAAGCAGCTGGAATCTGTAATTTGTAAAAACACCCAATAAAACTAATGTCGCCACATACCAAGGATGAACCGTTGTTGCTGTAAAATAGTAAACCGTTAAAGCAATTAGCATAGTAGCTATAAATTGCTTGCTGTGATTCACTTTTCTGAAATATGCTAACCCCAAAACAAAAAGAAAGATGAAAATGGCCGTTGCTTTTCCTATAACAGCAATCTGATTATAACCAGAAAGCCAAAATCCTAATTCTCTGAATATATAGTATAAACTGGCATTGAACTCGAAGTTTTGAAACCATAAAGCTACCGTATTGGCATAGTTGTTTAAAAATTCTGTTGAATAAAAGGGTAGAAAAAAGCAAATAGTAGAGATACCCACAATGCCATAAAATGCTAATAATTTTAACCAATTGTTTTGAGCTGATTTCAACTTTTCAGTTGTATCCACGTTTTCTTTTCTAAACCATTTAAAAAATAGGGGCAAGAACAACAAAGGAATTAATTTTACCGAAATAGAACAGGCAAAAACAAAAGCGGCTAGCATCCACTTTTCTTTGTCTAGTAAATATAAACTCCAAATTAGAAAGAAGAGCATGATTCCTTCAAAATGTAAATTTCCCGTAAGCTCTATAATAATAAACGGATTTAAAATATACCAAAAAATGAGATGAGCAGGTAAATGAAGTTGGGTTAATAGTTTTTTTCCAAAGTAAAGAATCCCGAAATCGGCAGCAATAATAAGCAGACGTAAAACGACGACGGATCCTAAAATACTTTTACCAGCAAACAGTCCAGCAAATATAAAACACAACTGATTTAGAGGCGGATAATTGGTGAAATGACTCGCGTTTAAAGCGCCCATTCCGTTATAAAGTTCTTGTGCTTGAGCAACTGGGAATTCACCATTTGTTATGAAAGATTCTGGCGTATATAAATATGGATTAAAACCTTCTAAAATCATGCGGCCATCCCAAATAAAGCGGTAAAAGTCTTGAGATAAATTAGGGATAGCTAAAATAAACACCGCTCGAAACCCGAAAGCCAACCACGTTAAAAACTGAAGATTATGTTTAGTGAGTTGAATAATTTTGTAAAAAGACACAAACAATGCTGTGTAAAGCATCAGTAGTTTTATGCTATCTGTTCGTTCCAAATTATAAGCAAAAGCCCCATA
This sequence comes from Bizionia myxarmorum, assembly GCF_008086205.1. Taxonomy (GTDB): domain Bacteria; phylum Bacteroidota; class Bacteroidia; order Flavobacteriales; family Flavobacteriaceae; genus Algorimicrobium; species Algorimicrobium myxarmorum. The sequence goes on from NZ_VSKK01000001.1 coordinate 1,114,165, forward strand.
AAATAATACACTCGAAAAAACCAGCAGTAAAGGAAATTTATAAATCTTTAGAAATTGAGAAACTTGCATCCCGTAAATATAAGGATTAGATGGCTTTCTTAAACTATTAATATTTCGCAAGGAAAACTTAAAATTGCACAAAAAAAATCAACCATTAGGTATAGTTGATTTTTTCAAAAATGACATACTTGAAATTATTTTAAGCTTCCATTTTTGATACTTTATGTAAAGCGTCTGCAATAAGCATATCGCCTTTTATCATTTCGAAAGTTGCTTTGTTAGCAATATCGTCGTTTAACGTTCTGACTAAAGTTTGAGCCACATCATTTCGGCTGATTTCCCCATTTTTGTTTAGTTTCTGCTCTAGTTCTATCTTATTTAAAAATTCGTCGTTTGTTAAAGCGCCTGGTCTTACGATGGTGTAATTTAAGCCACTTTCCATTAAATGTTTGTCGGCATTTTGTTTGGCATTCAAATAGGCTTCTAAATCGGGTACAGATTTTGGCTCATCTGCTCCCATAGAACTCAACATCACAAATTTCTTAATATTATTGGTTTTAGAAGCATCAATTAATTTCTTTGCTCCATTTTGATCCACGGCCTCCACATTTTTTCCACCAGAACCTGCCGCAAAAATCACTTTGTCAATTTTGCTATTGAAAGCATGTGAAACATCCTGTTCTAAATCTACTAAAACAGTTTCAATATTTTTCGCTTTAAAGAACGGAATCTGCTCTTCTTTTCGCACCATAGCAATGGGATTGAAATATTGAGATTCGCTTAAAAGATTAATTATTTTTTTTCCTGTGGTACCATGAGCACCGGCTACTAAAACATTTTCCATACCTTAATATACGACTAAAGGCAAGGTTTTCCAAAAACTGACAGCAGTTTAACGAGACTTTAATAGTTTTGGGAGGAGTTGTTAATCGTTTCTTAAAGATTTAAAAAACACATAACCGAAGCCTAGAAATAACATTAGATGAAATCCGAATAATCCGAAATCGCCTGCTTTTCCTACTACAAATGCACTATACATTCCAAAAGCGAAATAGAGCATGAATAGACCTTCAAAAATAACATGCATGGATATTTTCTTCTTTAAGTAAATGTTGTCTTTCCAAGAATCTTTAATGGAGTTTACATTGAATTTTGGTGTACGAATAAAATCACTGCGCTTTCTTAAATGCCCTTCGATAACGGCTATGGTGTTGTGAAGTGAAAAACCCATGGCAATTGAGAAAAATGTAAAAAACATACCTATGTAGTTTACAAAACTTTTTAAACTTGAACCATGTAGGCGTTTATAAATAGCCCAGTAGCAAATAAAGAATATTACTGAACTAATGATGAAAAAGCTAGTGGCATAGAAAAACATTTTAAGCGTTTCATTTGCATGTTTTATGTAGAGCATCGGGACACTTAAAATAGCCACAATTAGAATGCTTAAAAACATGGTGCTGTTTAACAAATGTAGAAAACCGTGCACTTTAGTCTTGGTGGAAATATCCTTATTTTTTAAAATCTTAAAAAACATTTTCTGAAAATTTTCAGCGCCACCTTTATTCCATCTAAACTGTTGTGATCTTGCAGCACTTATAATAATAGGAAGTTCAGCAGGTGTTTCCACATGTTCTAAATATTTAAATTCCCAGTTTTTTAATTGGGCGCGATAGCTTAAATCTAAATCTTCAGTCAGGGTGTCACCTTCCCAATTGCCCGCATCTAAAATGCAGGTTTTACGCCAAACGCCGGCTGTTCCATTAAAGTTTATAAAATGACCTTTAATATTTCTACCGGTTTGTTCTAATGTGAAATGCGCATCTAAAGCAAAGGCTTGAATTTTGGTAAGAATGGAAAAGTCTCTATTAATATGGCCCCATCGCGTTTGCACAACACCTATGTTTTCATTTTTAAAATAGGGAATGGTTTGTAATAACCAATCGGACTTTGGTAGAAAATCCGCATCAAAAATGACTATAAAATCGCCTTTTGCAGTTTCTAATCCGGCTTTAAGTGCGCCAGCTTTAAAACCCGTTCTATCGGTTCGGTGAATGTGCTTAATATCCAGCCCTGTTTTCTGTAATGCGGTAACTATTCTGGCAGTTATAGCAAAGGATTCATCTGTAGAATCATCCAGAACTTGAATTTCTAATTTACCTTCAGGATATTCTATTTTTGAAATGTTTTCTAGTAAACGTTCTATTACATACAATTCATTATAAATAGGAAGTTGAATGGTTACAACCGGTGTTTCTTCAGGAACGGATAAATCGAATTTTGGTGAATTTTCAACTTGTTTTTCAGCGGATAAGTAGTTGAATAATAAATTAAGTTGTGCCAAAGCATACATGAAGATGAGTAGCAATGCCAAGGTGTAAATGCTTATAATAATAGCTTCAAGTATCATTTTTTGAAACCGTATTTAAAAATCCAAAGTAATATTTTAAAACCAGCCAATACAGCGCCTTTTACTGTTCCAGATACTTTTGAAACACCAATTCGGTTTCTATAATGTACCGGAATTTCGGTGTATGGAATATGGCGGTTTAAAACCTTTAATTGCATTTCTACGGTCCAACCATAGGTTCTGTCTTCCATGTTCAAGGCCAACAAATCATTGTATTTTATGGCACGAAATGGACCTAAATCTGTGAATTTTGAACCAAACATGATACGCATTAAAGTTGTTGCTAACCAATTTCCAAATACTTGCGGAATGGTCATCGCGCCTTTTTCACGATGTTCTTTGCAACGCGCGCCGATAACGAAACTTACAGTATTATCTAGAATAGGTTGAATGATTTTGGTGAGTTCTTCAGGAAAGTCACTGTAGTCGCCATCTAAAAAAACAATGATGTCTGGCTTTTCATTTTGTTCAGCCACATAAGCCATTCCTTTTAAACAGGCGTAGCCATAACCTCTTCTGCTTTCTTTTAAAACCGTTGCACCAGCCGCTTTCGCATTGAATTCTGTAGCATCAGTAGAGTTATTACTAACCACAATGATTTCGCTTACAATTTCTGGGATATCTTTAATAACCAGCGCAATAGAATCGGCTTCATTATAAGCAGGAATAATAACTTTAATTGTGGGCATTAGAGGTTTTATTTGAAGATGCAAAAGTACGGTTTTTTCGGCTTGCACTTTGAAAGCTTTGAAGAGATTAGAAAAGGACGTTTATATTTATTTCTGGTTTACTAAATCCATTAAATTCACATCATTTCCTAATAGAATTTCATTGGCATTAATTCGACCTTTCATGCTGTCATTTTCTAATTTTAAAACGCCACGTGGACAAACAGCGCTGCAAATTCCGCAGCCTACACAACTAGATCTAACAATGTTTTCACCTTTTTGGGCGTAAGCACGAACGTCGATTCCCATTTCACAATAGGTAGAACAATTTCCACATGAAATACATTGTCCACCATTGGTTGTAATTCTAAATCTGGATAACATGCGCTGTTGAAAACCTAAAATGGCAGCCATTGGGCAACCAAAACGGCACCAAACCCGATTTCCAAAAATAGGGTAGAAGCCTGTTCCAATAACGCCTGAAAAAATAGAACCAATTAAAAAACCATAAGAGGAGCGTAAAGTTTCAGCCTCGAATAAGAATAAATTGGATTCCTTTGAAAAATAGTGCATTCCAATTAAAAATAGGATTATGACGAAATAACCAATAGCACCAAATTTAGCATCTTTCCCTAATTCATGACGTTTAAAAATCATAACTAAAGCAAAAACCAGTGTCAGTAATCCAGCAACTAGAAACAAGAAAATATCTTTGGTAAGCCAATATTTTTCAGCATCGTAACCTAAATAGGTGTAAATAACGGCCGTCGTCATCAATACAACAAAAACCAAAACACTATGAACCACCCAACGCTCTATTTTCCAAGCTGCTTGCGTTTTATCACTTAAATGTCTGAAGGGATCGCCAGCTGTTTCCGCCAATCCGCCGCAGCCGCAAACCCAAGAACAATACCAACGTTTACCATATTTATAAGTTAAAATAGGCGTAATAATTAATATGGATGCGACTCCAAAAATCAAAATTCCTAAACCAACATCACCAGCGCTAATCATGGAATCCACACGATATTGCTCAAAATTATAATAATTTAAAGGCCAAATATTTTTTAAGTCGTAGTATGGTAAGCTGAAATTTTCAGAATTTAATCTTGACATAAACTCGGGAATCAGAAAAGCAAAACCTAACTGAAAGAACATGACGGAATACGTTCGTAATTGCTCGTAACGATTGTGTCGGTATTTCAATAAAAACTTATATCCGAATGCTAAAATAGCCAAGGTGTAAAGCGTTCCGTAAACAAACCACTGACTGGCCGGACCGCCATTTAAAAGTTTACTAAAGGGATCAAAGAATGAAATTAATCCTGTGTTTGCAGCGCCATCTGCTCCCAACCCCAATAAATGTGGGTAAAAATAGAGTACAATATAAAAAAGCGTTAAAACCATTCCCGTTAACCAACCTAAAAGTCCGCGTGAAGAAATAGAATTAAACCAAACGCCATCGTTTTTTATGCCTGCCGGTTTTGCCAAGTAAGCATTAGTTGCAAAACCGCCAATACCAATAGCTATAAGAGCTATGGCTAAAGAAAATCCCCAAGCCGAAAAAGAACCCATATTAAACAAGGCTAATACCAGCATAAAAAAGCCAATTACCCCAACGGCAAGAAATATTTTTTGTTTGGGCGATGTGTGAAAAGCATCTGGTTTGGCTAATGAAAGACTATGATTTAGTTTATGACTCATGATTTTTTGTTTAATGATGCTTGGAATTATACGGTATGTAAGCGATTTTCAAATTGTTTTTGAATGTTAGACTCAAAACGTTTAAAAAATTCAGGATCAAAATTAGCTTCAGAAAGGTGTTTTATAACATAATCAACCGATTGATTCTCGCTTAACCAACGATTAAAAATCTCATGTTTCATTCGGATACCTAATGTATTGATGCCCTTGAATTCTTGCGTTTCATCATTGTATTCAATCGTGATGCATTTGTCTTCATTTTCATGTTTCCAATGAAAATGAGCGTGATTCTCTTTAGGTTCTGAAAACACCCAACCATAGGTTTGATATTCAATATCGAAAAATTTAGCAGAATTAAACCAGTGACTCGGATTGTAAGCCATGCGGTTTCCACAAATAGTTTGGGCCACAACTTCGCCCATCATACGACCCGTATACCAAACGGCTTCAATAGATTTTCGCTCTCCAATAGGTTCATGTTGTTCGGCACAATCGCCAATAGCATACACATCTGGAATATTGGTTTCTAAATACCGATTGACTAAAACGCCTTTTTTGGTTTCTATATCACTGTTTTTTACAATAGAAATATTGGGCGAAACACCAGCAGTTAAGCCAACGAAATCACAGAGTATTTCTTCGCCAGTTTCTTCGATAATAACCGACTTTACGCGGCCATTTTCATCCGATTTTATTTCTTTTAAATTGGTTGCTAAACGCAAGTCGATGCCATGTTTTTTAATTTCATGATTAATCAATTCACTATCGCCTTTTGGTAACACATTATCCCAAAAGCTTGGCTCGCGCACTAAAAAGGTAACAGGAATATTTCGGCTGTGTAACATTTCAGACAATTCAATGCCAATTAAACCGCCACCAACAATTACAGCGCGTTTACAAACGGATTGATCGGGTGCGTAAATTTCTAAATTATCTAAATCCTGTTTACTATATAAACCTTGGACACCCTTTAAATCTTGTCCTGGCCAACCAAACTTATTGGGTTTACTGCCTGTTGCTACAATGAGTTTGTCATATTTTAAGGAATCACCTTCCGCAAAATGAAGTGTTTTTGAGCGTGTATCAATATTATTTACAAATCCTGATTTTAGTTCAATACGGTTTTTCTCCCAAAACCAATCTTCATAAGGTTTCGTGTGCTCATATTTCATGTGGCCCATATAAATATACATCAAGGCGGTACGTGAGAAAAAGTGCTCGGTTTCGGCAGAGATAATAGTAATTCTGTTTTTAGACAGTTTGCGAATATGCCGCGCAGCCGTCACGCCAGAAATGCCGTTTCCAATAATAACAACGTGTTCCATAAAATGGTTTTAGTATGGCCTTGGTCGAAGCTTTTTGTTCAACCTTAAGGTTCTTTGTGCAATTTGTTTAAATTTAAACATAATTAATGGGTTATGGCAAGATATTTAACGTGCTTTTTAGTTTTAATACTCTGTTCTTGTAGCATGAATACAGCACAACATTCAAAAATAAACGGTGTGAGTTTTGTAGCGTCTCGAGATTCTATTTCTGAAAAACATTTGAAACCTGTGGTTGATTTACATGCTAATTATGCGGCTATTATGCCTTTTGGTTTTATAAAAAATTTGGAGCATCCGGAACTTATTTATAATACGGACAGACAGTGGTTTGGTGAAACCCTAATGGGAGTTTCCCAATATATTGATGCTTTAGAGAGGCAAAATATTCAAATTATGCTTAAACCTCAAATTTGGGTTTGGCGCGGTGAATATACGGGTCATATTAAAATGCCAACAGAATTAGCATGGAAAGAGTTAGAGGAAACTTATTCTAATTTCATTTTAGAGTATGCGAAATTAGCGCAAGAAAAACACGTGGCTTTATTTTGTATAGGAACCGAATTAGAACAATTTATAGCTCACAGACCGGAATATTGGCAAACATTAATCAAGCTAATTCGCGAGTTGTATAAAGGGAAACTGACCTATGCCGCTAATTGGGATGAGTACAAGCGAACACCTTTTTGGTCTGAATTAGATTTTATAGGAATTGATGCTTATTTCCCAATTAGTGATGAAAAAACACCCAGCGTTGAAGATTGCGTTATAGGTTGGCAACCCCATAAAAAACTTTTAAAAGAACTTTCGGAAACTTATGATAAATCTATATTATTCACTGAATTCGGTTATAGAAGTATGGATTATACGGGTAAAGAACCTTGGGTAAGCGATTATGAAATTACTTCATTAAATTTAATAGCTCAAGAAAATGCAACCGAAGCTTTATTTGAAACTTTTTGGGACGAAAATTGGTTTGCAGGAGGCTTTGTTTGGAAATGGTTTCATAATTATGAAGAGCGTGGTGGCGAAACGGATAATCAATTTACACCACAGAATAAACCGGCCGAAACGGTGATAAAATCATTTTATGATATAAAAAAATAAATCGAGATTGGTTAAAAAAAACCATCTCGATTTATGTTGTAATCTGAAAAAAGTTTATACTTTAATCCATGGTATCAATAATCTTAAAGTCTTTAATAGCTTGATTAGGTTCAATAATGTTATAACCTTTCCAAAATTCAGGATCGTAAGCCGGCAGATACGTTGGCGTTACTTCTGGAACTTCGGTAAAATTAGTAAATTCGGTTTCTAGAATGGGTGTGGATTCAAAGACAACCAATTCTTTTTTATCCATATTTCTCACAATAAAATGAATATCGGCCGCTAATTCATTCTGCTTACGTCTGCCTTTTACGTGCTTATTTTTTTCAATTATTTTAAGCGGTCTTTTAATGCCTACTTCTTGTCCCGAAGATTCATCAGCATATTTAAGTGTGTACTTTTCATTTTCATTTTTTTGAAAAATCATAGTACCTTCTTTCAAATATTCTTTAAGTGAAATACCCAGTAAACTAAACGAACGCAATGGTTTTACATTTTTATAATCCACGCGAACTACAGCAAAATCTTGGGTGTTGATATATAAAGTGCCTTCGTAATCTTCGCTACGCTTTGGTTTAAAAGTAATGGTGTAAACAAATTCATTATTTAAATAGGCGAAATTTTGCATTTCAAATTCATAACGTCTTGATTTAGAAATAAAGTTTAAGTCAGATTTTTCATTTAAAAAATTAGCATTTTCCATTTGATGAACAGACCCTTTTTTCCATTTCAAGAAATTTTCCTGACGTTTAGCTTCCGTTTCTTTCTTTTTTTCAAGGAATTCAGCAGTTTCCGTATCTACTGTTTCATCTTCAAAAAAGGTAGAATCTATTTCTTCTTTGGTGCCAAACCATCCTGATTTTATTTTGAAATATGAATCGCGTTTCACATGTTTTCTCATGATTTCGTTAAAACGTTTTTCATAATTTTCAAAGGTAATTTCACTTTCCTTATCATATAAACGAGAGGCTTTTAAAATAGCCATTTTTTGAGGCTGTTCTGCGGCCATTTTGCCGTACAATTCACCTAAAATCTCCGTGTGTTGATTTGTATTTTTTGGAACCGAAGTGATAATGCTATCTATAAATGCCTGATTGAATTCTGGTATGGTAGATTTTTCAATTTTCACATCCGTTTTCAGCATTTTGGTATAATAGGATTCCCTGAAAAATAATTTACGTTTGGTATAGCCAAAATCATAATTGGTTTTTAGGCCTTCTTTTACTTTGTCTAAAATTTCATCAATTGTATAGTTTTTATTGGTGATAAATACTTCACTTAAATCAATGTTTTTACTATTTAATGGAATGATACTGTCTGTAAAACTTTGGATGGCAAATTGTTTCTGTTCATAACCCAAACAGCTAATAAAAAGGGAGTCGGATTGAGTTATTTCGCGATTAATAGTGATGCTAAATTCGCCTTTATCATTGCTAATAACGCCTGTTTTATCATTTAAAGAAATGGTAGCAAAAGGAATGGGTTGTTGTTTAGTAGAATCGACAATTTTGGCCGAAATAGTACGTTGCGCTTTTGCTGAAAATACGGTGAGGCAGCAAATAGCTAATAAAAGATTGATTGATTTCATATTGGTTGGTTCAGAAGCGAAAAGTATTCTTTTCAAACGTATGAAATACCTTTTTAATATTTTATTAAGTAAGATTTACCTTTATTTTAACATGTAACAGATGAGAGGTCAGAAATTTAAGAAATATGTTTTTGGTAATAATTATAGAGCGAATCTGGTGTAGCGCCTAGCCATTTCTTTACATAAATAGTCCAAAAATGATATTGTAGTGTCCAAATACCATGCTTTTCATAAAGTCGGGCAGATGTTTTTATTTTATCTTGGATAACCACAAATTCCTTTCTATTGTAAAGTTCATTAATTAAAATATTGTCTTCATAAATGGTAAAGGATTCGTCAAAACCACCAATGTCATTAAATAATTTTTTGGTAATAAATTGACTTTGATCGCCACCACGACAGGCGCGCCATTTAAAATGCGTGAGCCAACCCGCTAAACGCAACCACCAATGATTAGAATCAAATTGCAATTGGAAACAACCGGCTAAATGGCCTCTTGATACTTCATTAATAATTAATTGGTCAAAATTTTTGGGTGGAAATGAATCTGCATGTAAAAAATATAGGATGTTACCTGATGCATTTTTGGCGCCTAAATTCATTTGTTTTGCTCTTCCTTTTTCGGAGCTTAACAATGTTATGGGAATTTCTTGTAGAGGAAATGTTGACTTAAAATCCAAAACTAATTTGTCAGATCCATCAGAGCTTCCGCCATCAATGACGAAAATTTCAACATTATTTTTTGAATAAAGGGAATCCAATACATGTTGTAAAACCGAAGTGATATTATCGGCCTCATTCAGCATGGGAATAACGATGGAAATTCGGTTAGTCATTTAATTCCCAACTGTAATCCATATAACTTGTTTTGGCGTTTTGAGAAATTTTTATTTCTGAATATGTGTTTAGAAAATCAATAATACTTCCAGTTTCTTTGAAATCTTTAGAGAACCATTTGAATATTTTTGAAATATCTATGTTCTCTTTTTGGACTTTGTTTTTAGAAACATCAGCTAAAAATTCTTTAGTTGCAGCCGTTAATTGTTGCTCTAATTTTTCGGAGGTAAAGGCTTTATTTTGCAGTTTTGGGCAAGAAGCGGAAGCACAAACTATGGAGAAATGAATGCGTGGCTCCTTCATGTTTCGTAAAATATCATGTTCAATATGATTAAGAGACAGGCGTTTTCCATTGATTGGAATAAACTCTTGATCCCAAGGATTCTTAATGTCCTTGATGCTTTTCAAAGGATAATTATCAATAATTAACTTCACAGTAAAGGCGTTGTAAGCATTAATCCAATAGGCCAATGTTTCATTTTTACTCCAGGAGTCTTTTGGTGAAATTTCACTAAATTGGTTTAGGTATTTATTTAATTCCGCAGCATTTACTTTAATACTTTTGTAATCTACAGCACCTTCTTTTGAAACATGTTTCTGTAGAAAATTCGTCCAATCGGAATGCTCTATTTTTTGTGCAAAAGCATTCATGCTTAAGCCAATTAGAACAATTAAGATAGAAATACGATTTTTCATAAGTATCGATTTTTTATATAGTTTAAATCCTTAAAAATTATAAGGTTTTTATTAATTCTTCAAAAAGAGTAATCATTTGTGGTTCTGCTTTGGCCGCCATTTCTATAATTTCTGAAATGTTTACGGGCTTTAAATTATCAGGATTACATTCATCTGTTAAAACTGAAACCGCAGCTACTTTCAAGTTTAAATGGTTAGCTACAATAATTTCAGGAACCGTACTCATACCAACGGCATCCGCACCAATAATTTTAAGCATTCGGTATTCGGCGCGTGTTTCTAATTGTGGTCCAACCACACTTGCATAAACACCTTTATGCAAAGTGATACCTTCTTTTTTTGCAATGGCTTCAAACTTCTTATTAATTTCCGCATCATAAGGCGCACTCATATCGGTAAAACGTTCACCTAGAGTTTCAACGCCTCTAAATGCTAGAGGGGAGCTTCCTTGCAAATTAATATGATCGTCTATTAACATCAATTCACCTTTTTTAAAGTTTGGATTTATGGCACCTGAAGCGTTGGAAACAAGTAAGGTTTTAATGCCTAATTGCTTCATAACACGAACCGGATACGTAACATCTTGAAGTGAATAGCCTTCATAAATATGAAAACGACCTTGCATAACTACTACTTTCTTGCCCGAAAATGTACCGTAAATTAGTTTTCCTTTATGAAACTCCACAGTCGCTGTTGGAAAATTTGGAATATGGTTATAACTCACTTCGGCAATAATATCAATGTCATCCAATAATTTGCCCAATCCTGTGCCAAGAATGATGCCTAATTCTGGGCTTTCAAATCCTTTGCTTTGTAAATATTCTGTAGTTTCTGTAATATATTTAATCATGATATGTATAGTATTTTTTAAGGGATTCAATGCCTTCAATATCTTCAAAGGTATCGATATCATTTAATATTTTTAATAAGATTGTTTGCTCGTTTTGCAAATCGTTAAGCGTGTCTTTTTGCACTGTTTCAGTTCCCCATTCTTTATTTCTAAAAATATTAGGATGCAATTTTTTCATGCCCAAAAGGTAATATCCGCCGTCTTCTGCTGGGCCTAAAACATAATCATATTGGTTTAATTTTTGAAACCCTTCGGAAATGAGCTCGGCATTTAAATCCAGTAAATCACTTCCAATGATTAGCACTTTTTCATAACCTAATTGAAATAATTCTGAAAATGCATTTTCCATGCGTTCGCCTAAATCAGAACCTTCTTGAAGTTTCTTTTTGAAGAATTCTGGATCCCAAATATCTTTTTTCTGAATGTTTTCCGAATAAAAAACATACCGATCTGCTGCTACTTTTTTAGCTGTTTCCGCAGTATGCACTAAAAGGTGCTTATAAATTTCTAATGCGCCTTCATCTCCAATAGTTTTGGCTAATCGTGTTTTACATTTTCCCAATTCCGGATTTCTCGTGAAAATGATAAGGGCACTTTTAAAACTTGGAAAATAAAAATCAGCTACCTGACCTTGATCGCTATTTGTGTTGTTGTTTGTTAAAATTCCCATGGAGATAAACTCTAGTTATATACTTTTTCGCCTTTTTCAAGCCACTTTCCCCACATTCTTGAAAAGGCATGAACGCTATCTGTTTCTTTGTTTTTCAAATTGTAAACCGGAAAGTCATTATTTTTCCATTCAAAAATGCCGCCGTATAAATTATATATGGATGTGTAACCGGCATTTTTAAGCTTTCTCGAAATATTTTCAGACCGAATACCTAATGAACAATACACAACAATGGTATCTTGTTTATTAGGGATTTCTTTTAAAACCTCCTCCAATTGAAAGTGTTTATAACCCACAAAAAGCGCATTGTTAATATGGCTAACTTGATACTCGTTAGGTTCACGAGCATCTAAAATTTTGTAATTGGTTTTAGGCATGGCCAATTCCTGAACACTAAAATACGGAATATCCTGCGTGTTGTAGCGACTTAATAATCTGGATAAAGAATCTTGAGCATGCATATTAATGGAGGCTATGCCGATTATTACAAATAGAATTTTTTTCATACTACTATAAATTAATTTTTAAGCCTTGTTGCTTTTGCTCTGTTAAGGGTAAAATTTCCATATTATCCCAAATTCCTATCTTAAGCGTTTGAGCGTAGGACTCTGGTAGTTTGTTGCTTTGCATTAACTGACTTGCCAGTTCAAAATCATAATCTAAATTATGAAATTTAAAGCTAAATTGACCTTTAGTATCCTCTAAAATAGCAAACCAAACATGTGGTGAGCCATTATTTGCTGGCATACCGATAACACCAGGATTTATCCAGATTTTGTTATTATTTTCTTCGTAAAACGGTAATCCACAATGTCCCGCTATAATGACATCGCTATTTGTGGCTTCAAAATTTGCTTGCTTAACGTCCCAATTCGTGGATTTAAATATAAATTCAGAGGTATTAAAAAATGAACCGTGAACAAGGGTAATTTGTTTATTGGCATAGTTAAATTGAATATGTTCTGGCAAATCCTTCAGGAAACTCAAAGAACTTGTGGAGATTTTACTTTGGGCATACTCATACCATTGTTCAGACAAGACATCGCAACGCGAACCTTCCTCAAAAGCGCAGCCACAATTATCGGCACCTGAAACCAATTGCATTTCTACATTTCCAGCAATACTTTTAGCCTTCCAAGATTTAAAAAGCTGAACCGTTTCTTCGGGTTGTACGCAATAGCCAACAATGTCGCCCGTGCAAATGCAATTTTCAGGTGAAATTTCATTTGCTTCCGCGAAAGTCTTCAAAGCCTCTAAAGCTTGTAAATTGCTGTAAACCCCACCAAAAAGCAGAACTTTACCTGACAACGTTCCTATGTTTTCTATTTTTTTATCCATTTCGGAATCCAATATAAAATGTTACAACTTAAAATACCCCAAATATTAATCCAAAGTAAATCGGCATATTTTCCCTCACTAAAAATTAATGATTTTGGAAAAATCTCTAATATTAACAGTAAACCAAAAATCAAACCACAAGCAATACTTAAGTAAAAACTTATGCGTGGTGTTTTAACTTTCCAGAACAAAAATACGGGTGTTAGCCCAATAACCATGGTTCCAGAAATGGTAGTGGCCGATAAAATTTCGGCATCAAAAAATACCGGAATCGTTCCTAAAACAGCAATGATTATCATGGACAAGCGACCAAATGTTAAGTTTTTACCTAAATTTAAATCGATAGCCAATAATTTTGAAAATGAGGCAAAAGTGGAATCTAATGTGGATGCTGCCGATGTTATCATAATAAAATTAATAACTAAAAGGATTACGATGCCAAATGCTTTTCCTACTTGCACGGCTGCCTGACCTTCCATACCTTGGGATTGCGCATAAATACCAACAATACTAAAAAGCACAATACAAAGTGCACCTAAAACACTAGCCAATAAAAAACTTTTTAAGGTGGTTTTCGGCGAACTAATAAAAGCGCGATCCGTTAAAACAGGATCATGAAAAGGATAACTAAAAGATTGAATGACGGCTGCAAAAAATAAATTAAGACCAAATTCTAAACTCCAGGTTCCAGATGTTACCACATTTTTTGGCGAAAAATCTTCAACAGAAAAAATATGCCACAGTATAATAATAATCAGAATAGAGAATAGAATCATTTGAATAATATCCGTAAAAATAGAACTACTTAAACCACCTTTTAGGGCGTATGCTAAAGTTAAAAATGTAAAAACTATTATGGAAAAATAATAGGCTTTAGTTCCAAATTCGCCAAAGTAACTCCCAATGACCATGGTGTTACTCCAAACCTCGTTAAATAAACGAATGGCAATTAAAATAGAGAAAACCAGCATAGCGCCTTTTCCAAATTTGCTCCTCAAAAATTGATGAATACTCGTATAGCCACCTTGCGTTCGTAACTTATAAATAAGTACGCCAGCTACTGCAAAAGATACGTAATAGCCGGCATAGGCAACGCCGCCAACCAAGCCAAATTCCCAACCAAGATTAGCGGCATTAGTAATACTTTTTGCAAAAATCCAAGAAATAATTAGGCTTCCAGTTAGCACAATTGTGCTGGGTGCTTTTTTCTTTTTGACCGCTTTAAAAAACTGATTCGTTGTTTTAGCCCAAGGTGAAATTAAAAAGAAAATAAGACTCGATGCGAAAATTAAAAGCCATTGCCAATTAATTATATCCATTTACTGAAGTTGGCTATAATTATGAGGTAACGGTGCCTTGACAACTGCTTCCTTCACCAGCAGTACAACCATAACAATGCTGTGAAATAACAATATTTCTACCTTCCAATAAATCATTATTGTATTCAGAAATATGTTTTATGGAACTGTTTACAGATAAATTAAGCATTTGGTTAAAATCGCAATCATATAAATAACCATCCCAACTAATGGAAAGGGTGTTGGTACACATTAAATTATTTACAGCTGCTGGATTATAAGCTTCTACCAAACTATACATATAATCTTCATAGTTTTCTGAAGCAATTAAGTAATCTAAAAACCGAGCAATTGGCAAGTTGGTTATTGCAAATAAATTATGAAATTGAATATCAAAATCTTCTAAAAGTGCCTTTTTGAAATCTTTTTCCATAGCTGCTTGATTGCCTGGCAAGAAAGCTCCGGATGGATTATAAACTAAATCCAAACGCAAATCACTTCCTGGTAAACCATACCCAACGGCGTTTAATTCCTGTAAAGCTTTGATGGACTTAGTAAAAACACCATCACCACGTTGTTTATCGGTTTTACCTTGTGTCCAATGCGGCATAGAACTCACAACATGAACATTATGCTTTTTGAAAAATTCTGGTAAATCATAATATTTCTTATTAGCACGAATAATGGTCAAATTAGATCTTACAATAAAATCTTTTACGCCAGCTTTGGCTGCTTCTTCAACAAACCAGCGAAAATCTGGGTTCATTTCAGGTGCGCCTCCAGTTAAATCTAAAGTATGTGCTTCCGTATTTTTTATGACTTCCAAACATTGCAACATCGTTTCTCGGGTCATGATTTCCTTTCGGTCTGGACCTGCATCCACATGGCAATGAGAGCAAACTTGATTGCACATATAACCCACATTAATTTGCAGAATTTCTAACTTTTTAGCTTTTAGTGGAAATTGGTTAGATTCTGAAATTTTATCTTTAAAGGTAGGTAATTCTCCAGATTTAAAAATACCATTGGACAAAATTTCTACCTGCCGTTTGCTATTTGCTAATTCTTTATTCTGTTGCTTTAGGGATTTAATCATGCGTATGTTCAAAGTTTATTATTCGAAATTCAAAATTTTGTCATTTCGAAATTTGTTTCAGATACTTTTAGTGTTCGGCTTTTTTGGTGTGATAAAACTTATATCTTCATTTTAAAATGCCATTCCATTTAAAATGAAAATTCATTGTGCATTTACATATCCAGTTTATTCACTTTATTCATCATTTGTACACCATGTACTAAAGAAGCACCACCACGTACAGCGGCTGAAACATGTAAAGCTTCCATCATTTCTTCTTTAGTAATACCACGTTTTAAACCGTCGCCTGTGTATGCGTCTATGCAATATGGGCATTGAATGGTATGTGCCACCGCGAGTGCAATAAGGGATTTTTCCCGTTCGGATAAAGCACCTTCCTCAAAAACTTTTCCATAATAATCAAAAAATTTAGCGCCTAATTCCTCATTCCATTCGGATATTTTACTGAATTTTTTAAGGTCTGCGGGATCGTAATATGTTTTTTGCATGATAAAGTAATTGTATAGTAGTTACGTAAAAATTGAATTTACGGTTTTAAGTCGTAGCAATTCATTAAAAATTACAGAAAATTTCCGGGCATTTGCCCTGAATTGAACACAGAAAAAATGGTTATCTTGCCAATTGAAAACTTTTACTCTATGATGCAGGAATTAGAAAATAACTATGCGCCTTTTTTCGAAAAAGAACTACTGGATGAAATTAATCAAGTTGGTATTCTTAAAGATGTGCAAGAAGGCGATACCCTTATTGAAATAGGATCTTATGTAAAATCCATGCCTTTATTAATTACTGGCGCTATTAAAATTATGCGTCAGGATGATGATGGTGATGAGTTATTGCTCTATTTTTTAGAAAAAGGAGATACCTGCGCCATGACTTTAACCTGCTGTTTAGGCAGAACTAAAAGTGAAATTAGAGCCGTTGCTGAAATAGATTCAAGGTTGATTATGATTCCTATTGAAAAAATGGAGGAATGGTCTGCCAAATACAAAAGCTGGCGAAATTTTGTTTTTGAAAGTTACCACAGCCGCTTAAATGAAATGCTAGATACTATTGATAGTATTGCTTTTTTAAAAATGGATGCGCGTTTGTTGAAATATTTAAACGAAAAAGCACGGGTTTCTGAAGATCATATTATCTATAGTACACATCAAGAAATTGCCTATGAGTTGCATACGTCACGTGTGGTTATATCCCGTTTGCTCAAAAAATTAGAAAATATGGGTAAAGTGCAATTAAACCGAAATCATATTATTCTGATTCTTGATTAGTTGGCTATGTAGCTTTAGTTACAATTTAAATTAAAATTTAAACATACTTTTGCCCTAGAAAGTTGAAAACCATATTATGGGATTATTAGAAATATTAGGGTATATAAGTGCCTTGCTTATTGGCGTTGTTCTTGGATTAATAGGTGGCGGTGGCTCTATATTAGCAGTTCCCGTTTTAGCCTATTTATTTTTAGTCAATGAAAAAGTGGCTACTGCATATTCTTTATTTGTGGTAGGAGTGAGTGCTTTGGTAGGCGGTTTAAAACAGCATAAAAAAGGCTTGGTAGATTGGCGCACAGCTATTGTTTTCGGTATTCCTGCAATAGTTGGTATTTCTTTAGTCAGACATTTTGTAATCCCCGCACTCCCTGAAATTATATTTACCGTTGCCGATTTTGAATTTACCAGACGCATGGTCATGTTTGGCTTGTTTTCAGTACTAATGATTCCGGCAGCCATATCCATGTTAAAAGAGCAGAAAGTGAAGCCTGAAGGTCAAATTGTACAGTATAATTATCCTTTAATTATAATTGAAGGTATTTTAATTGGCGGTATTACAGGTATGATAGGAGCCGGCGGTGGATTTTTAATTATTCCGGCTTTGGTACTATTAGCAAACGTTGAAATTAAAGTAGCGGTGGCCACATCGCTTATAATTATTGCCATGAATGCTTTGTCAGGCTTTTTTCTAGGTGATGCATTAACTATGAATATTAATTGGAAGTTTCTATTAACCTTTACATCTATTTCGCTTGTGGGAATTTTTGTTGGAAGTTATTTAGGAAATTTTATTGATGGTAAAAAATTGAAAAAAGGCTTCGGTTATTTTGTTTTTGCCATGGCTATTTTTATTTTTTATATGGAATTTTTTGTAAAAAGGTAGTGTAACGGATGTTACAGTCCTTAAGAGCGTAACTAGTAAATTTGTAAAATATTAAACGGAACAATTATGAAAATTGAACAAATATACACCGGGTGTTTAGCACAAGGTGCTTATTATATAGAAAGTCAAGGCGAAGTGGCTATCATTGATCCCTTACGTGAGGTAAAGCCGTATTTAGAGCGTGCTAAAAAAGATAATGCCAAAATTAAATATATTTTTGAAACGCATTTTCATGCCGATTTTGTAAGTGGTCATGTAACGTTAGCAAAACAAACAGGTGCTGATATCGTTTATGGTCCAACTGCTGTAACAGGTTTTGATTCTATTATAGCCAAAGATGGCCAAGTGTTTCAATTAGGTGATATCACCATTACTGCTTTGCATACGCCAGGTCATACCATGGAAAGTACCACGTATTTATTGAAAGATAAAAATGGGAAAGATTATGCTATTTTTAGTGGCGACACCTTATTTTTAGGAGATGTTGGTCGTCCAGATTTAGCCCAGAAAGCGGGTAGTATTACGCAAGAAGATTTAGCTGGTATTTTATTTGATAGTTTACGAACTAAAATAATGACTTTGGCAGATGATGTTATTGTATATCCCGCACATGGTGCCGGTTCTGCTTGTGGTAAAAATTTAAGTAAAGAAACCATAGGGAGTATTGGCGATCAGAAGAAAACTAATTATGCTTTACGTGCCGATATGACTAAAGAAGAATTTGTGCAAGAAGTAACAGATGGCTTGGCTCCGCCACCTCAATATTTTCCTTTAAATGTACAAATGAACCGAGAAGGTTATGAAGATATTGATGTGGTACTAAAACGCGGTACCCAAGCTTTATCACCTGACGCATTTGAAGCTGCAGCTAACGAAACGGAAGCTGTAATTTTAGATGTGCGTCATCAAGATGATTATATAAAAGGCCATATTCCACGTTCTATTTTTATAGGTATTGATGGTGGTTTTGCACCTTGGGTTGGTGCTTTAATAGCCGATGTTAAACAACCTATTTTATTAGTGGCTCCTGAAGGTCGGGAGGAAGAAACAATTACGCGGTTATCTCGTGTTGGTTTTGATTATACCATTGGATATTTAAAAGGAGGATTTGATGCTTGGAAAGATTCAGGTAAAGATATAGATACTATTAAATCTATTCCAGCAACCGAATTTAAAACCATTTTAGAAAGTGAAGAAATCCCGGTTTTTGATGTTCGAAAAGAAGGTGAATTTAGTGCTGCTCATATAAATGAAGCGCAATTAGCACCTTTAGATTTTTTGAATAATCACTTAAGCGAATTTCCAAAAAATGAGACTTTTTATGTGCATTGTGCTGGTGGTTACCGAAGTGTTATTGCTGCCTCAATTTTAAAAAGTCGCGGGATTCATAATTTAGTAGATGTTGCTGGCGGTTTTGCGGCTATAAAAGACGCTGGGATTCCAGTTACAGACTTTGTTTGTCCGACGACATTGAAATAATATCTTAAAATTTCGTATATTTAAAAGAGTGGTGAAAGCCACTCTTTTTTGGTAACAATTGTTACGTATAGGAATGGATATTTAGGGTAATTTTATATCAAATTGAAATAAATTAAAAATCAAATTGTTATAAGTATGTCATTACTATCTATGTTGTTCGGAACAGCACAAAATTCCGCAGTAAAAGTTTTATCACCAGAGGAATTTAAAACTCAAATAGGAAAAGGAAACATCCAATTGGTAGATGTGAGAACGCCAAATGAGTTTGGTTCAGGACACATTAAAAACGCTAAAAATATCGATGCTTTTGCAGGTTCGTTCAGCGAGAAAATTTCGAAATTAAACAAAGAAAAACCTGTTTATTTATACTGTCGTAGTGGTGCTAGAAGCAAACAGGCTTCCAATAAGTTGGCAGGAATGGGCTTTACAGAAATCTACGATTTAAAAGGCGGTTATTTAAACTGGAAATAATATGAAAACAACACTTGAAATTCAAAATTTGAAATGTGGCGGTTGTGCAAACACGGTTACAACTAAATTGGCAAGCGTTGCAGGTATTGAAAACGTATCTGTGGCAGTAGAGGCTAATGAAGTTACTTTCAATTATAAAACGGAAGAGAATTTATTAGCGGCAAAACAAAAACTAAAATCTTTAGGATATCCTGCAGCGGATTCGACTAATTCTGTGGTTTCAAAAGCTAAATCTTTAATTAGTTGTGCAACTGGAAAAATGACAAATCATGATTCGTAATATATTTTTACTAACAATTATTCTAGCGGTTGTTTCCAGTTGTAAAAACGAGAAGCAAGAAGGACAAGATTATGTGAATTCGGCAACTATTGACAAACAGCAAAATCATCCAGGTAAGAAACTCATGGAGGTGAACTGCTATGTGTGTCATAGTCCAACAGCTAACCATGATGAGCGAATTGCGCCACCAATGGCTGCAATTAAGAACCACTATTTAAGTGAAGGTATTACCAAAGCCGACTTTATACGTGACATTGAAAGTTATGTTAAAAATCCTACTGAAGCCAACTCAAAAATGCCAGGTGCTGTTAGACGATTTGGTGTTATGCCTAAAGCACAGTATCCCGAAAACACCATAACTCAAATTGCCGATTATATCTTCGATTATGACATTGACCAACCCGAATGGTTTGATGATCATGTTAAAGAACAAGGCGGTAAAGGTCTTGGTAATATGAACCGTTCTGGAAAGCAGAACATGAAAAAGCAGCAAGCTTTTTTAAGGGATTCTGCTATGTCCTATGAGGAGATTGGCCTGAAATATGCTATGAGTACGCAAGCGGAATTGGGTAAAAATTTAATGGGAACCATTCAAAAGAAAGGCACGCTGGCTGCAGTTGAATTTTGTAATGTAGCTGCCTATCCGTTAACCGACAGTATGTCTGTAGTTCAAAACGCCAATATTAAACGTGTTTCAGATAAACCTAGAAACCCGAATAATCAAGCAAATAATCAGGAGCTTAAGTATATTGCTCAATTTAAAGCATCAGTCGCGGCTAAAAAAGAACCGAAAGCTATAGTTGAAGAAACGGATGATACGGTTCAATTTTATTATCCAATTTCTACCAATACCATGTGTTTGCAATGCCATGGTAAAAACATAGAACCGGAAGTCTATAAATCAATCAAAGCATTATACCCAATGGATGAAGCTATTGGTTATATGGAAAATGAGGTGCGCGGTATTTGGAGTATTTCATTCGATAAATAATTTTAACTATGAGTAATTTTTCAGATTTAATAAATAAAGACAAACCCGTTTTAGTTGATTTTTTTGCTGAATGGTGCGGTCCATGTAAAACCATGAGCCCTATTTTAAAAGAGGTGAAAGAGGAACTTGGTGAAAACGTTACGATTTTGAAAATTGACGTTGATAAAAATCAGCAATTAGCAGCCCAATTTAAAGTGCGTGGCGTTCCAACGCTTATTTTATATAAGCAAGGTAAACAGTTATGGCGCCAATCCGGTTTGTCTTCTAAAAGGGATTTGGTGTCTCTTATAAAATCTCACGTGTAATTCATGGATTTATCAGAATCGTTTTGGGATGGTCGTTATCAAACCAAAGCAACAGGTTGGGATTTAGGCGAAATTTCTCGGCCCTTAAAAACTTATTTCGATCAATTAGAAGATAGATCCGTCAAAATTCTAATTCCTGGTGCTGGTAATTCTTATGAAGCGGAATATCTATTCAATAAGGGTTTTAGAAATGTATTTATTGCCGATTTATCACAAACCGCTTTAGAAAATTTTAAAACACGCGTTCCAGCTTTTCCAAGTGAAAATTTACTGCACACTAATGTTTTTGATATTTCAGAAATATTTAATTTGATTATAGAACAGACTTTCTTTTGTGCTATAAACCCAGAACTTCGGACAGCTTATGCCGAGAAAATTCATAGTTTATTAAAACCACATGGTAAGTTAGTCGGTTTAATGTTTGATAAACCTTTAAATACAGACAAGCCGCCTTTTGGAGGTTCTAAAGCGGAATATATGCGTTATTTTGAGCCGTATTTCGACTTGGATATTTTTGAACCAAGTTATAATTCTATGGAAAGTAGAAAAGACAGCGAGCTCTTTATAAAATTGATTAAAAAGTAATTATTCTACTTTTTCTTTCCGAAGAATCCATATTTCATTTGCCCTAAAAAGCTATCAGGCATCATATCATCACCTTCGTAACCTAATTCTATCGTGCCACTTTCTTCTGGAATATAATCCGTTTTAAAGATATAATCCCAAACACTTAAACTAATCCCGTAATTCATACCATATTGTTTGCCTTCCGGTAAGTTGTAGGCATGATGGTATAAGTGCATCACTGGATTATTAAAAATATATTTTAAAGGGCCGTAGGTTATTTTAATATTGGAATGGTTAAAATGACCAATAGAAATAGCAATAAAATGAACAATATAGGCTTGTTCTGGTTCAAAACCTCCAAGAATCATAACACCGAAAATTTTCAGTGGTTTGTAAAGAATATTCTCCATCCAATGATAGCGTAAATGTGCCGCAAAGCCCATTTCTTTTACACTATGATGTACTTGGTGAAAACGCCAAAGAAATTCATAACGATGCAATAAAACATGGGTAAACCATTGCACGAAATCTAAAACAATAAAGAATACCAACAACTGTAACCACATAGGCCAAGCGCTCATGTCTAATAAAGCTAAACTGGTCATGGAAATACCGAAATCGGCAAAAGCCACTTCCATTAAGCGGTAAATACCACTTATAATAATAGCGAAAATAAAGAAGTTGAAAAACATATAAAAAGCATCCAACCAAAAATCTTTTCTAAAAATAGCTTGGTTTTTTCGCCATGGAAAAAGAATCTCTAATCCCCAAACAAGAGCAGAAATTGCTATAAGTCCCCAAAAATAATTGGTATACCAAGGCACCTCGAAAATAATGGATTTCCAAGTCCAATCAAGTGTTCCAATAAAGGATTCTTTAAAAGCGTTAATATACTCCCACATAGCAATTTATTGTTTTGCAAAGTTACTGAAGAAAATGCAAATGTTTACAAAGATACGTTCTTGAGGTTTTAAAGTGTGTAACGAATGTTACAAAGGATTTAGTTTTTAAGCTTATTATCTGTTTCTTTGCCCAAAAATTAAACAAATAAGCATGGCATTTTTTCTTGAACCTTGGCCTTGGTATTTTTCGGGCTTTATGATTGCTTTCGTAATGTTTCTACTCATAATGGTAGACAAACGTTTCGGGATGTCTTCTAATTTACGCACACTTTGCAGTATGGCTGGAGCCGGAAACAAAACAGATTTTTTCGATTTTGATTGGAAATCACAGCGTTGGAATTTGGTTGTGGTTATTGGTGCCGTAATTGGTGGTTTTATAGCATCCGAGTTTTTATCGCCAAACGATGCTGTCGCTATAAGTGAAAACACCATATCTGATTTAAAAACGCTAGGATTTGAAAGTGCTGGATTAGCTTATATGCCAACAGAACTTTTTGGAAACGACGTTTTCACAAGCTGGAAAGGCATATTGGTTTTAATAATTGGTGGTTTTTTAGTTGGTTTTGGAGCACGTTATGCTGGCGGTTGTACTTCAGGTCATGCCATTTCCGGATTAAGTAATTTGCAATTGCCATCCTTGATTGCTGTAATTGGATTCTTTTTAGGCGGCTTAATTATGGTTCATTTAGTATTCCCTTTAATTTTTTAGATCATGAGAACAGGTATATATTTAGTAATAGGTGTGATTTTTGGAATCACTATGTTTAAATCTGAAGCGGCGTCGTGGTTTCGAATTTTTGAAATGTTTCAATTTCAAGCTTTCCACATGTATGGTATTATAGGAGTGGCTTTAGGACTTGGCGTCTTCATGACTTTTATTATTAAGCGCTTTAAAATAAAATCATTTTACGGAAAAACACTTCAATTTGAGGCCAAAGAAAAAGGCTTTAAACGGTATATGATAGGTGGAACTTTATTTGGATTGGGTTGGGCTTTAGCTGGTGCATGTCCTGGACCTATGTATGTTTTGGTTGGAGCGGGTTATTGGCCCATTTTAGTGGTGATAGCTTCGGCAATTTCAGGAACTTATGTTTATGGTTTACTTAAAGATAAATTACCTCATTAATATTTAAAAATTACTATAGAAAAGTTAAACCCTGAACGCATTGTTCAGGTTTTTTTTTGTTTCAACTTTCTTTTAGCTTAATGAAAGATGGCTAAATTTGAAATATCTGATGTGTGTAATTAGATTTTAATTCGAAATGAGTTCGAATATTTCAATTAATACACCTCTTTGATGATTTTTGAATCATCGATATTCAAATCTTTCAATGCTTTTAATACAGCATCCATCTTTGGTGGTGGGCCACATCTGTAAAAGTTGATATCGGGGTTTTGTATTTGGGCCTCTATAAGTTCTTTTGTAATATACCCATATTCAAAACCGGGTTTTTCTTCTTTGGAGAAAACGTTTATAAAGTTTTTCCCTAGAAGTAAATCAAAAATTCTATTTCAATAATATCTTTGAAGTTTGATTCGCAAAAATCAATTTTTTTTTTTGAAACTTTATTTTGTTTCTCCAAATCTTTTAAAATGGCTATAAATGGCGTGATGCTTGCACCGCCTGCTATGAAAACCTCTTGATTTTGATAATGATTATCGCCAAAAAAAAGTGAATCATTCGGTTTTAATTTGAAATTTCAACTCTAATACAAAACGATTATCTTCTCTATACAAACGCACTATAGCCGGTTATGGCACGACCAACAATGAGCGAGTTAATTTCTTTTGTCCCTTCATAGGAATAAATGGCTTCGGCATCTGCAACAAAGCGCGCCACGTCATATTCCAATAAAATACCGTTTCCACCCATAACTTCTCGAGCGCGACTAACCACATCTCTGGTTCTCATGGAGCAGAATACTTTGGCTAATGAGGCGTGTTCATCTGTTAGTAATCCTTGATCTTGTAATTCTGATAGTCTAAACACCATAGCTTTCATAGCCGTCAGGTTTGCAAGCATTTCCACTAAATGATTTTGAATTAACTGAAATTTGGCAATTGGTTTTCCAAACTGCTCACGTTTTTTAGTATACTTCAGGGCACTTTCATAAGCACCTCGAGCACAACCTAAAGCTTGCCACGCAACACCAGCCCGCGTCATCCTTAAAACTTTAGCGGTGTCTCTAAAAGAATTGGCTTTTTGTAGCCTGTCAGTTTCAGGAATCTTACAATCCGTTATGGTAATGAGGGCATTTTGAACGGTTCGCAGCGCCATTTTATTTTCAATTTTTTCAGCCGTATAACCAGGATTACCTTTGCGCATTAAAAATCCTTTAGCTTGGTTATCATCAATATCTCGGGCCCAAATAATTATAACATCGGCAAAGGTAGCATTACCTATCCATTTCTTTTGGCCGTTTAAAATCCATTCATCACCAACTTTTTGGCAGGTAGTTTCCATGCCGCCAGCAACGCCACTACCAACGTTTGGTTCCGTTAAACCGAAGGCACCAATAGCTTCCATTTTTTGCATTTTTGGTAGCCATTCTTCTTTTTGTTCTTCACTACCACAAAGATAAATGGAACCCATGGCCAGACCACTGTGAACACCAAAAAATGTAGAAATGGAAACATCCACGCGTGCTAATTCTTCAGCAATTATGCCTTCCATCATAAAAGGTAAGTTCGGGCATCCGTAACCTTCAAACGCCACACCACAAATATTTAAAGCAGCCAATTTCGGAATGATTTCCATTGGGAATTCAGCTTTATTCCAATAATAATTAGCAATCGGCTCTATTTCTGTTTCCATAAAACTGCGGACTTTTAATTGAATTTCACGCTGTTCTTGGGTTAGTTTTAAATCGTAATCATAGAAATCGCCATCAATAGGCGGGAGTTTGTGTTGTCCTTTTTTGGCTTTTTCGGTTAGCATTTTCATTAAATCTTTAAGTTGTGCATCATCCAATTCGCCAACCGATTTCATGATTTTGGGCAAATCTATTTTTTCTGAAATTTTACCTAATTCGGCAAAATCTATGTTTTTCATTAAGTGGGTAATTTGCTTAATTTTTTTAAAGAGTTCCATTCTTGGGATTTTAAATGCTATCAGGTTTTTATTCTAAATAAAGGAATCCTTCAAAGCTGTTGTAAGATTCTTCAAGGTAGCTAAAAGTCTTGTATAGTTTTAGCTTCATAAATGAAATTATTAATCCTGTAGCCCTAGTATTGGAATTATAGGAATGGGGAATTTATATAATTTTTAAAAAGAGATTTTAGCTATAAAAATGAAAAATAAAGATGAGGTTATCTAATTTATCGTTTTATTTGCCGCAATGCTTTTTTGCACAACTTGCTTTTATCTGTTTGGCTAGTTGTCTTAAGGAGGAGTTTCTTTAAGTTTGGCTGTAATTTAAGCCTTTTTTACACACATATTTATTCACAATTTGTTTCTACATAGTTTTTGAAATTCATGTATGGATCTTTTAATTCAGGATATGTAGTCATGCTTTGAGACTTGTCTAGAAATTCATAAACTTTTTCACAACCTTGTCTACTATTAAAATAAATTAAAGCTAAAATAAAGTCCGCTTGAGTAATCCAATAGTCTGATTTACATTGTTTCTTTAAAAGTAGAAGTAAATCCTCTGCCTTCTTAAATTCAGTCAGTTTTTCATAGCATCTAGCTTCATTTATATAAACTGGCCAATAATTAGGATCTAGTTTTCTGCCTTGATTGAAATACTTGATTGCTTCTGCGTAGTCTTTCTTTGCAACTTCAATTGTTCCCAGTTCATTGAGTGAAATTGGGCTATTTTCAATATCAAATGATTTATGAAATGATTTTTTTGCAGATTCAAAGTCACCCATCTTAAAAAATTCTGTGCCTTCATCATAAAGCTCAATGGCTTTTTCAATTTTTAGCATCTGCTCAATATGTTCAGCAGGATTGAATTTTTTTAGAAATTTGTTTTCCTCATCGCTTTTGCAGGATATTAATAAAAAAGATACTAAAACAATTCTGAAAATTCTCATAATTAATGGTGTTTCAAATTTTGACTACCGTTTATATAAAAGAGTAGTTTCGGTTTCGTACGCCGCTATTTTTTATATAATTCCTCTATTATTAAGTAGTTTTCATTCACGAAATGCTCCAAATATTTTAAAGATTTTTCGAAATTAATTGACCAAATATCGTCAACGACCATTTTTTCTTTTTCTCCCAATAACACAAATAAAACCTTAACTATTTTAGGTCTTTTATACCATAAAGAAAATTCTAGATTTTCGTTCTTATCAAAATTAGCAGTTAAACCGAAGCTTTTTCCGTTTTCGATACAAGTAAAATCAATTGAAGGACTGTAGTGCATATCTTCTGGGTTTATTGACTCTGAAAATTTCAGTTTTTCAATCCAAGGATAATTTTTTGCTATTTCTGCAACTTCATTTCCTAATATTGGTCTATTTATATATTCAATATTTTCTTTTTCTGGATGGCAAATAGAATATTTATAGGTCATTTATTTTCGAATTGGCTTAATGATTTTCAACAATGTGATGCAAGCAATTACATATTTCCACACTACAACGCTAATATATTATTTTTCAGTAAATATTATAAGGTTGAGGGACGTAAACATTAAAACGTGAAGAAAACCGTGAAATTTAATCAATCATATGGCTGATGAAAGCGGAATTTAATGGCTTTTTAACAATTTAAAAAAACCTATAAAACCAAAAAACCCAATCTTTTCAGATTGGGTTTTGATGGTGGTGCCTCCAGTACCACTTTTAGCTTTATGTTATGTTATGTTGTGTTAACTGTTTATGGCTAAATACCCTTTATTTACAATATGTAGCGGCTGTTTCGTTTAAATTTTATAATTTTGACATAACAACAAATAAACAATATGTTGTCCCCTTTGTTGTCCCCTTTTAATTATGTGATTTTTATAATGTTATGAATAAAGCAATTCAATCCACTTCAGGAACGGTTAAATATAGATTAAAAGACCCTAAAGTAAAAGGAGAAACTTCCATAATTTTAGACTACAGTTTTGGTCGAACTAAGCGGATAAAATTTTCAACAGGCTATAAAGTACAACCTAAAAATTGGGATAAAATTAATCAGCGAATTAGAGCGGTTTCTACAATTCGGAATAGGGAAAAAGTTAACAGTGATTTGTTGAAATTTTCAAGTGAATTTGCAGATGCTGTTTCTAAATTGGATGATTTAGAAAAACAGAACAAAAACACTTTAAAAGTATTGCTGTCTAAAATTGTTCGTGATATTGATGAAAATGATAGATCAATAACTACTTTTTTTGATTATGCGGATGACTACATTGAGCGAAAAGAAAATCAAGCTAAAAATATAGACTCCGTGAAGTTGAGTCCAATAACTGTTCGTTCTTATAAGCAAACTGTAAGTAGAATGAAGAATTTTAATGATGCGAAAAAGTACAATTTAGATTTTAGTAGCATTGACTTAAAGTTCTATTATGCTTTCGTACAATTTTTGGAGGAAAATAATTACGCTGTAAACACAATTGGTAAGCACATAAAGAACTTAATAACTCTATTAAATAGAGCTACCGAAGATGGAGTTAATACGAACCTAAAATATAAGAACAGAGAGTTTAAAACGATATCCGAGGAGACAGTATCAATTTACCTTACCGAAAAGGAGATAGAATCACTTTACAATGTTGATTTATCAAAAACTCTAGATTGGGAATTAGCACGCGATATTTTTCTAATTGGATATTATACAGGTCAGCGAGTTTCGGATTATAACGGAATTACCAAAGATCAAATTAAAACCTTTGATGATAGGCGAGTCTTTGAGTTTAAGCAGCAAAAAACTGGAAAAAAGGTTTATGTACCGATTCATTCTCGCGTAGAAGCGATTATGAACAAAAGACATAATGGTTTTCCACCTCGTATTCTTAATGATCCAGATATAAATGAATATATTAAGGAAGCTGGGCGAAAAGCAGAAATCAATGAAATGATAACCGTTAAAAAAATAAGTGGAGGCGTTAAGAGTGTTGAGTCTGTGGCTAAACATACCCTTATTGTTTCGCATACAGCGAGGCGCTCTTTTTGCACAAACGCTTACTTATCTAAAATGCCTGCCATAGATATTATGGCTATTAGTGGTCATAGCACAGAACGCGAATTTTACAAGTATATAAAAGTAACACCACAAGAACGCGCAGTTAAGATAGCTGATAGTGCTTTCTTTAATAATTAAAACAGTATAAATGATCAGAAAAAATTATAAAGAGGCTTTTGCCGTTGATGAAAAATCTTATGCAGAGAGAAAGTTAGATGATAATTACACGCCTCATCCATTTCAATTAAATAACTACAGTTACTATGAGCCTAAATTAATTCCAGACTTTTATATTAAATACTTTACTCGAGAGCTCTTGTTTGATTTACACATTTTAGATGCTAAAGATTTCCTCCAATATCATTACGATTATTGTGATAATCCTGAATTATATTTTTCAGTTTTAGAATTAGAAATAGTTCCAAAAATAAATGAAATAATTGAAAATGCAGAAGTATGTTTAGAGGCTTCGGGAGATTACTATAAAGAAATAAAATTAGAAGATGGTTTTGTTGAAACCGAAGGTGTGATAAAAAATTCTCAATATGAATATAGTTTGATGTTTCATATGGCTGGTTTGGATAAACTTCAAAATAATCTCATAAAACGATCTGAATTAATATCTTCATTTCTTACAGCTTACATTGATAATCGTGCTGTTAAACCTTTAAAATGGATTGGTAGGCCTTCTCAATTAGCGATAATTGTAAGGGAGTTAATTGATCAAGGGTATATGGAAGCTGATAAAAGGAATGGTGAAATAAACTGTGCGAGTCTTTCAAGAGACTTAATGCAAGCCTTCACAATTGCGGAATCCGATTCTCCTAAAACTATTGAAATATATTTAAGTAATGGAAGTAAACGGTATACTAACGCTAAAACTATTTTTGATGGCGCAGGGTTCTCACTTCCACCAGCCGATTTTACTTGATTTTTTGAGGTGTATATATACGAGCGTATACACCTAAATATATGAAAAACAGATGTGTAGCTGTAGATTTGTGGTATACAAATAATAAAATACCATAAAATGAAATCAAACCCATTACATTTCTATCAGACAACTCCTGAAGAACTTACTAACGACATCTTAAAAGGTGTTGATGGCAAGTTGCAGGAGTTTTTTGATAAACTTCAACCTTCAAAAAAAAATGAAGAAGAGGAGCTGCTCACAATTGAGGAAGCCCTAACCATTTTGAAATGTTCCAACCAAACGCTATGGAATTGGCGTAAATCAGGAATAATTCCCAGTTATCGTTTAGGCAATAGAGTCTATATAAAGAGAAGCGATATAAATTCTAAACTTATAAAACAAGTGCCAGATGATGATGAATAAGGGATTTATTATGCTTTTTCGGGAGCTAACCGAATGGGAATGGTACACAGACATAAATACGTATAAAGTATTTACGCATTGTTTACTAAAAGTAAATTATAGTAAGAAACGCTGGCAAGGAATATTAATCCAGAAAGGTGAATTTATAACATCTTATGAGAAACTTGCTGTGGAAACAGGTCTTACAATAAGCAAAGTAAGAACCTCCTTAAAGAAATTAGATTCTACAGGATACATTTTGGTCGAGACTACCGTGAATTACACTAAAATAGGTGTTTTAAGGTTGCATGATTTTATGGCTGAAACTTCTACTGAAAATAATAGCACACCAAATGACACACGACTTGACAAACCAAATAGCAAGCAGTTAACAAACGAATCGCAGGTTATTGACAATCAATTAGCAACTACTAATACTAATAATAAAACAATAAAAAATAGAAAAAAGATATTTAGAGAGCGTGTATTCTCTCACTCAACTTTTAATACTAAAATTTTGACTTCTTTTTTTGATTATTGGAGTGAGTTAAATACAGATAAGACAACCATGCGGTTTGAAACCCAGCGCTTTTTTGAAATAGAAAAACGTTTACCAAAGTGGTTAGCTAATGAAAGACCAAAATTAGAAAGCAATAAGAAGAAAACTGAATTACAAACCAATAGACCAACAATTTAATGAGACATAGCCAACCACAATCAATAGGAAAAATAACTAGAACAATTTGTACACCTAAAGTCGAGACGGGAAAAACATCGCCAGAAAAACAGGTCAAGCCAATTTTTGTAAAACAAGAGCTTTGGAATCGTTTCTGTTCTGAATTTCAAAAATTATACGGGAAACCACTCATCAAAACCAAGGAAATTCTCGGTAATTTGGAAGTGCTATTTCACTATTTTCTAAAAGATCCAGCATTTTTTAAATGCAAAAATTTAATTACCACACTCAATGAGCCAAGTTTTGATAAAGGTTTATTAATTATTGGTGACGTGGGTGTCGGTAAAACAGATAATATGAAATGCTTCGAAAATATTTTTCAGCCAATAAATTCCTTTCGGTTTAAAAGCTATAATGCCAAATCTCTTGTTCGTGAATATGAGAAATGTGCTTCTCCAATGGACAAGGACTATTTCTTTAAAGATAAAGATAGGAAGCAAATATTTATTGATGACATAGGATCAGAAAACAATGCCAGTAATTATGGTTTATTTGATGTCATTGGGAACATTATATCTGACCGATATGACAAAAATCAAGTAACCTATATAACAACAAATTTTGCGACTTCAGCGAATAGTGTGGAAGAAACATTATCAGCTTTAGGTGAAAAATATGGACATAGAGTTTACGATAGATTATTCGAAATGTTCAACATCGTCACATTCACAGGTCAAAGTCTAAGAAAATGATAAAAGGTTAAATAAAACCTTATTTAACGGATTACACGCCAAATCGAGTATAAAATCAACCAAAAAAAGTAAGATACCATGAAAAAGATTAAAAATTGCAAATATTGTTATGAGTCATTTGAATCCAGAAGAAGCAATCATGTCTATTGCACATTAAGCTGTAAGACAAAAGCAAGCTATAAAAGGAATGGCTATAAATATGTTACAGGTCACTATAAAAAAGAAGAAATAGCACTCGATATCCCTGAAAATGAATTGCCTGTTTCCAATGAGTTTTTCGATGGTATTAAAGCATTGGAAACTAAAATAGATAGTATAATTGCTAAACCTGAAATAAATGGTGGTTCTATATCAAATGTGGCTATTGGTTCTGCTGCTGCGGACGCTACAATTTATGCAGGTAAAAAACTGTTTGCGCCTCAAACATTACCTGCAACGAAAGGGGATGTTGATGCATTAAAACAAGAGATACAGAATTTGAAGTTTTTATTTAAAATGAAAAGTATGTAGAACACTGTTAGCTCTAAATATTTATGGACAATTATGGAAACCCATAAGCCATTGTTATCTAAATATCCTATTTTTAAGCTTTTGATTATTACACAAAAAATATTAAAGATAGATGGCAATAAAGAAATCCGAATTATACAGCTCCTTATGGGCAAGTTGTGATGAATTAAGAGGTGGAATGGATGCAAGTCAATACAAAGATTACGTATTGGTCATGCTCTTTCTAAAATATATAAGTGATAAATGGGCTGGTCAAGCTTATGCTCCGATTACAATCCCTACTGGAGCAAGCTTTAAAGATATGATTGCACTTAAAGGTGCAACCGATATTGGAGACCAAATCAACAAAAAAATTATTGCACCTATTGCAGAAGCTAATCAGTTAGCTGAAATGCCCGACTTTAATGATGTTTCCAAATTAGGTAGCGGAAAAGAAATGGTAGATAGATTAACTAATTTAATCGCCATTTTTGAGGACCCTAAACTCGACTTTAGTAAAAATCAAGCCGAGGGTGATGATATTTTAGGAGATGCCTACGAATACCTCATGCGTCACTTTGCTACTGAAAGTGGAAAAAGTAAAGGGCAATTTTACACACCTGCCGAAGTTAGCCGAATCATGGCCAAAATTATAGGCATTGATAAAGAGCAAACTACTGCCGAAACTACCGTTTACGATCCTGCCTGTGGTTCTGGATCGCTTTTATTAAAAATTAGCAATGTGGCTAACGGAAAAGTAACTTTATACGGGCAAGAAAAAGATGCTGCGACTTCTGGTTTGGCGCGTATGAATATGATTCTGCATAATGAACCTACCGCACTCATTAAACAAGGAAACACTTTAGCAAATCCTTTGTTTCTTAATAAAGAAGAAAACCTAAAAACCTTCGACTATGTGGTTGCCAATCCACCGTTTAGTGATAAACGTTGGAGTAACGGACTTAACTTACCAGAAGACAATCCTTTTAACCGTTTTCAAGACTATGGTGTGCCACCTGAAAAGAATGGGGATTATGCTTTTTTATTACATATAGTACGTTCATTAAAACGCCATGGTAAAGGTGCTATCATTTTGCCTCATGGTGTCTTATTTAGAGGAAATGCCGAAGCAGTTATTCGTCAAAACTTAATCCGTAAAGGCTATATTAAAGGTATTATAGGTTTACCTGCCAACTTATTTTATGGTACTGGTATTCCTGCTTGTATTATTTTAATTGATAAGGAAAATGCCCAAAACCGAAAAGGTATTTTCATGATAGATGCAGGGAAAGGTTTTGTGAAAGACGGCAATAAAAACCGTTTACGCGAACAAGATATTCACCGTGTAGCAGATGTATTTAACCAGCAAGAACACATTCCGGGTTTTAGTAAAATGGTTTCAATTACAGATATTGAAGCCAACGACTTTAACCTCAATATTCCACGTTATATAGAAAGCCAAGAAACAGAAGATATTCAAGATATTGAAGCCCATTTATTAGGTGGTATTCCTAATGTGGATATTGATGTGCTACAACGCTTTTGGGAGGTATTTCCAAATTTTAAAAAAAGCATATTCACATCAGGAGATAGACCAAAGTATTCGGCTTTAAAAATAGATAAAGATGTTATTAGAGACACTATTTATCAGCATCCCGAGTTTGTGGCATTCACAAAAGAGATGAATACACTTTTTAATATTTGGAAAACTGAAACGACATCTACCTTAAAATCATTAAATCAAGGCTTTAATCCAAAAGAACTCATTCATAACATATCCGAAAGTTTATTAATGCAATATGAGAATAAAGCTTTAATAGATCCTTACGACATGTACCAACACATTATGACCTTTTGGTTTGAAACTATGCAAGATGATAGTTATTTAATCACCCAAGATGGCTGGAAAGCTGAAGCCTATAGAATAATAGTTGAGAGAGAAATTAAGGGTAAAGAGAATAAAATTATTGATAAAGGTTGGACGTGCGACCTTGTACCTAAAGATTTAGTAATAACCCGTTATTTTAAAACCGAAAAAGAAGCCTTAAACAATTTACAAGCTATTAAAGAAATCATTGCAAGTGATTTAACTGAATTGGAGGAAGAACACAGTAGTGAAGATGGTTATTTTGGGGAGATGGAAAAAGTAAACAAGGTATCTATAAACGCTCGTATTAAAGAATTAAAAGATGAAACAGATAGTGTTGATGAATTAAAAGTGCTTAAACAATACATTGCTTTTTTAGATAAACAAACAGCCAACAACAAAAAGATTAAAGTAGCTGAGGCCAAATTAGATGCAAAGCTTTATGTTAAATACCCAACCTTAACAGAAGATGAAGTAAAACAGTTGGTAGTAGATGATAAATGGATGATAACCATAGAAACGGCCATAAAAGAAGAAATAAACCATATTAGCCAACGTTTAACCAACCGTGTAAAAGAATTGGCAGAACGTTATGAAAACCCTTTACCTTTTATTGATAATGAAGTAGAAAGTTTAGAAACCAAAGTGAATGCACATTTACAAAAAATGGGATTCATATGGAATTAGAAAAAAGAAACAAGAGTTTCACAGAAGATTGGGAGCTATTAAAAATTCAAGATTTAATCGATTCAAATGTAATTTTAGGTCATCTTGATGGTAATCACGGTGCTTTATATCCGAAAAGCAATGAATTTAAATCGTTAGGTGTTCCATATATAGCTGCCAATGATTTTAAAAATGGCAGAGTAGATTTTAACAAGTGTAAGTTTTTATCAAAGGAAAGGTCTGCATTATTTCAAAAAGGAATTTCAAAAAATGGCGATGTTTTATTTGCACATAATGCAACAGTAGGTCCTGTAGCTCTTTTAAAAACCAAGTTAGAATATGTGATATTAAGTACTACAGTTACTTATTTCAGATGCAATGAAAATAATCTTTCTAATAGTTATTTGTTATATTATTTTCAATCTGAGCATTTTATAAAGCAGTATAGTTCAGTAATGTCACAATCAACAAGGAATCAAGTTCCAATTTCTGCACAAAGAAAATTCAATATTTTAGTTCCACCACTTCCAGAACAAAAAGCCATAGCCCAAGTATTAAGCGATACCGATAATTTAATACAAGCCATAGAGCAAAAAATCACTAAAAAAAGAGCCATAAAACAAGGTGCTATGCAACAACTCTTAACTCCTAAAGAAGATTGGGAAATTAAAAAGTTGGGTACTATCGCTCACTTTTACAACGGTAAAGCACACGAGCAGTTTATTGATGCTAATGGAGAGTTTACAGTAATAAATTCAAAGTTTATTTCAAGGAATGGAACTGTATTTAAAAATTCAACTGAAAATCTTTGTCCTCTTAAAAAAGGAGATATTACAATGGTTATGAGTGATATTCCTAATGGTAAAGCATTGGCAAAATGTTTTGTTGTCCCAATAGATAATAAATACACTTTAAACCAACGTATTTGTGCAATAAGAACAGAAGATGTTGATACTAAATTTTTATATTTCATTCTAAATAGAAACAAATACTATTTAGCTTTTGATAGTGGTACAGGGCAAACCAATCTAAAAAAGAATGATGTTTTAGAGTGCCCTATTCCGTTACCAAAAACAAAAGAAGAACAAACAGAGATAGCCACTATTCTTATAGATATGAATAAGGAAATAGCACAATTAGAGCAAAAGTTATCTAAATATATAATGTTAAAACAAGGTTTAATGCAAAATTTGTTAATGGGTAAAATTAGGTTGGTATGAGTATAGAATTAATTATTGGTTTAGCCAGTATTGCTGTGTCTTCGCTAATTGGCGTTTTTGGAGGGATACTAACTTATAGATTTAATAATAACTCGAAAACACACTTTGCACAAACAGAGAAAATTGAAAGTGATAGGATGATGAAAGAGCTCTTTAAGGAGTTTAATGGGCGTTATGATAAAATCAATAATAAATTAGATAAAATCTCTAAAATGAGTGTAAAAAAATGGGAAGGTCAGAAAGAAGAGAAGAAGGTTATTAGATATGGCATTGTAATGGACTTTTTTAATATCTGTGCCGAAGAACATTTTTGGCATAAAGAAGGTAGAATAAATGGAAATATTTGGGGGAGTTGGGAAAAAGGGATGAATGATATTTATAATAGGAGCGAAGTAATCCAAAGACTTTGGGATGAGGAATGTGAAAATGGTGGTTATAAATCTTATTACTTATCTAATAAGAATGAAATTTTTAAAAAGTTGTAACGAAATAATTATTAACAGTTAAAATTAGATTAGTATGAAAGGAAGTCAGTATGCTGTTATAAAACTTGTTGAATCAAATGACTTTATTAAAAATATTAATAAATTAATAAAAGGCACAAAGGCAGAAATTTCAAGATATGACAATTGGATGCCTAAAAGTTTGTATAATGATAAGGAAGCAGAATTAAAAAATTTCTTGAAATATAATTTCAACCTTCAAATTGCTAATAAAATAGTAGAGTGGTGGTTATACACAAATTCTTGGTCTAATAGAACACCTGTTTGGGATTTAATCTCAACCTGTACTATCAATGGCAAAAAAGGACTATTACTCGTAGAAGGAAAAGCGCATTCGGATGAGTTAAATGATAAACCTAAAAAAAAGACTTCTGATTCAGGTTCTAAAGAGGGCTCTTTAAAAAATCATGAAAGAATTGGTGAAGCCATTAACGAGGCCAATGAATATATTAAAGATTCACATCCTGAAATTAACATTTCTCGAGATAATTGCTATCAACTATCAAATCGTATAGCATATTCATGGTGGTTGGCAAACCAAGGAGTTCCTGTTGTATTGGTTTATTTAGGCTTCTTAAATTGTCATGACATGGATTATAATCGAAGAAAACTTTTTAAAAACGATGCAGATTGGCAAACATGTTTTAATGAACATGCTAAAAAAGTTGGAGTAGATACAATTACTAATAAATGGGTGGATTGTGGATCAAGTAAGTTTATCACAATTTGTAAAAGTTTTTAACAGAAAATGAAAGAAAATGTGCTGTTTTTAGTTGGTATTTTAAAGGATTTGGCTCCTTTAATTATTTCAGGTGTTGCCATTTGGCTAACAAGTCGTTATCAAAGGCATGCCAAGAAATTGGCTAATGATGAAATGATGAAAGACCTATTTACA
This sequence comes from Bizionia myxarmorum, assembly GCF_008086205.1. Classification (GTDB taxonomy): domain Bacteria; phylum Bacteroidota; class Bacteroidia; order Flavobacteriales; family Flavobacteriaceae; genus Algorimicrobium; species Algorimicrobium myxarmorum. The sequence continues at coordinate 1,151,402 of NZ_VSKK01000001.1, forward strand.
GAGTTTAATATTCGTTATGATACAATTAATAACAAATTAGATAAAATCTCTAAAACGAGTGTGGTTATATGGGAAGCACAGAAAGACGAAAAGGAAAAAGCATTGATTTACGGTGATGTAGTGGATTTTTTTAATATCTGTTCAGAAGAATATTATTGGTACAAAGAAGGTAGGTTAGATGCTAAAATATGGAAGGCATGGCATAAAGGAATGAATGATATTTATAATAGAAGTAAAATCATTCAACATATTTGGGAACAAGAATGTAAGAATGAAGGCTATAAGTCGTATTACATATCTAACAAAAACGAAATTTTTAAAATAAATTAAATATGAAAATTTCAAAACCATTTGAAAGCATATTAGATAGTTATGCAACTGAAAGTGCAAAATTATATAGTGTAGTAAGTTCTCTTTTTAATTATCCAGAAATAGGAGAAGATGAAGATCTGGAGGGCAGGCTTTATGCAACAGCTTTCGCATATTTGTGCCATGATTATTTAATAGCTTCCATAGAACTTTACAGGTTTGAAGACTTTGATGGATTTGTTGAAAACATGAATTTTATTCCCGATGAATTAGAGCTTCTAAATTTAAAAGAACAATCAATCACAATAGATTGGGTTCCAGAAGATTTTTCAGAAGTAGTTTGGGCACTTATCCAAGACTATCAACTTAAAATAGTTAAGGATATTCATATGGTGTTTGGTAGTCAAAAATTAAAAATGCGTTTATTTAGTTCAATCTTTAAAATGGCAGATGATCAATATATGCCTGACTTAAATATGAATACTATTGAATTTTTTAATTCCAATTTTAATATAAAATAGCATGATTTTACAAGATTTGTTACAACCTAATTTGGACATTGTGTTTTGTGGGACTGCCGTAAGCAAAGATTCTGAAAAAAAGGGAGCATATTATGCTGGTGCTGGAAATATGTTTTATCCAATACTCCATAAGATAGGCTTAACGCCAAAACAAATAACACCACAGAATTATACTGATTTAGTACATTATAATTTAGGATTAACAGATTTGGTAAAACATACCAGTGGTAATGATGATGTTTTAAACGAACAGGATTTTGATGTTTTAGAGTTTAAGAAAAAGATGATAGCTTACAAACCAAAGATGGTTTGCTTCAATGGTAAAAAAGCGGCTGCTACTTTTTTTGATACTAAAACAAAATATATAAGTTATGGTTTACAACCCGAAACTATTGGCGAAACCAAATTATATGTTGCACCTTCTACCTCTGGTAGTGCCAGGCGGTTTTGGGATGAGAGATATTGGAGGGAGTTGAAAAGTGTTAAAGAATAGATAGCTTTAATAATTGTTAAAAAGTAAAAGTTTGTTGGAATGATAGGATTACAAGAAGATAACAATTTTAAACTTCGTACCATAGAAAGTTTGAAAAATTATGTGTTTTTAGTTGAAGACTACCAACGTGGTTATCAGTGGGATGAACAACAAGTATTAGATCTACTAAATGATATTGATACTTTTGAGCCAAACGCACAGGCACAACAATTTTATTGTTTACAACCCGTGGCAGTCAAAGAAATACAGAGGCAAGAATTGGCTCAATTAATTGAAGACGAAGACTTAAATATCAATGAATTTGAAAAGATTTTTGAATTAATAGATGGTCAACAAAGACTTACAACTATTTTTCTAATATTAAGTCTTTTAACTGCTAATAAGCATCATAAAATTATTTACAGAACTCGAGCAAGCAGTAAGGATTACGTAAATAGAATTAAAACCCAGCCTATAGATGCGAGTATCGATTTAAAAGTCGAGTTAGAGGATTTAAAAATTGCATTAAATAATTCGTGGAAAGGCTATGTGGAGAAGCATAAGCATTTTGACAATGTAGATAATTATCATTTTTACAAAGCTGCACAATTAATTTGTAATTATCCTTACAAAAACAAAGAGGCATTTATAAATAAAATAAGTTTATACACACAAGTAATTTGGTACAACGAGGTTCATAAATCACCTAAAAAACTATTTGCAGATTTAAATAGTGGTAAAATAAAACTAACAGGAGCAGAATTAATTAAAGCTCTTTTTGTATTACATCTTTCTCCACAAAATAATAGTATTTCTTCCGAGGTAGTTCAATTTAAAATTAATGAATTGGCAATAGAATGGGATGAGATAGAATATCAAATGCAGCAAAGTGATTTCTGGTATTTTATAAAAAGTAAAACTAAAAGGGAATATGCATCGCGAATAGGCTACTTATTTGACGTTATTTTAAATGTTATAGACAAAGAAGACGATTTGTATGCTTATAGAATGTATGCAAATAAAGAAGAAGAATTAAATTGGAATACTGTAAAGCTGTTTTTTCAAAAACTTGTAGAATGGTATAATGACCCTTATATCTATCATCGTGTTGGGTTTTTGTTGTTTCAAAGAGACAATAAATTAAATAGTCTTAAAAAGTTAAATGAAAAAAGTATTCGTTTGAGTAAGGAAAATTTTAAAGAAGCTTTAGATGATGAAATTAAAAATGCATTTTCCAAGGTCAAAATAAAAGAGGGAGTAATCACTCAACTTTATCATTTAGATTCTTTGTCCTACAAAACAAATAAATTAGCAATAACACATGTATTGGTGCTATATAATATATGCTTGTATGAAAATCTTATCACCAATTATAAAGTAAACTTTAAAGAGTTTTATAGTCAAACATGGACATTGGAGCATATTTTTCCGCAAAACTTAGCTGTAATAAAAGAAAAAGACGAAGCAATGCTTTTCCTGGAAGATTATAAGTCTTTATTAGATACAAAAAAGGATAAGCAAGAGTTTGATGATATATTGATTTTAGAAGAAAAGTTAAAACATGTTAACGATTCTGGTTTTCAGAAATTAAAGGGTGAGATGCAAGAACTGATAACCACTATTATTCAAAAATTTGGTTTAGATCACATAGGTAATTTAACCTTATTGCATCAAAATGAAAATTCATCAATTGGTAACAAACCGTTTAAAGCCAAGCGTGCAGAAATAATAAACTTTAGTCAAAGTTTAAGAAAAGGGAATCTTAAAACCAGTTTTATTCCTTTAGGAACATTAAATGTGTTTACTAAATTTTATACTACTCAAAGCCATGACTTGCAATTTTCGTACTGGGCTGAAAAAGATGCTATTTCTTATAAAGAAGCTATAAACAGAGCATTGTGTTATGAAAAAAAAACAAAACCCACTGTAATTAATGATGAAGACTCAAAACAGTCTTCTATAAAATATTTGCCTCAATAACATGGAAACATTAGCGAGTACTCTTAAAAATTATAAAATTGAAATCCCTGTTATTCAACGCGATTATGTTCAAGGGAGGGAAGATGCAAAAGCTCACCAAATACGAGAGCAATTTGTAAAAGATTTATTAGATAATTTAATTTCTGATAAAAATGACTTGCATCATTTAGATTTTATATATGGTCGAATTATAGATGATTTAAATACCGATTCATTGAAAAAGAATGCGGAAAGTGTAGAACAGCTTTTAAGTATTTTACGTAAATATCACACTTCATTAGATGTTAAATTATCTGGAGAGTTACCCGTTGTTGATAGAAAGGAATTAATAGCCTTAAACAAAAAATTCCTTCCACTTGATGGGCAACAACGATTAACAACCTTATGGTTATTGCATTTTGTGATAGCGCATCAGTTAGATTATATGCCAGAATGGATGATGAATTTCACTTATAAAACAAGAAAGAGCTCCCGCGATTTTTGTGCAACACTATTGAAACATAATTGCAATCTTATAATATGTGAATCGTACGCTGAAGTTATTCAAAATCAACCTTGGTTTTTTTATAAATGGAAGAATGATCCTACTGTAAAAGGTATGCTTGTTATGTTAGATGAAATTTGGAAACAAATTACAAGTATTACCAATTGGGATGATTCAATAAAATCATGGTGGGATGCCTTAACGGGAGATAATAATAAAATTTGTTTTAGTTTTTTACCATTAGACGAACACAATATAGATGATGAGATATATATAAAGATGAATGCGAGAGGGAAGCAGTTATCTGATTTTGAGATATTTAAAAACTCTTTACTTGAATTTCTGGAAGAATGTTTAATAAATCACCCAGAAACGCTAACTAAAAATGATATTGCGGAGTATGCACATAAATTAGATACCACTTGGTTAGATATATTTTGGGGTGTAAAACGTAAGGGCATCTTTGATATACAAGAAAACTATTTTAATTTTTTTAAATTAAGTATTCTCTACACTTACATTGAAAAACAAAATATAAAAGAGAATGATAAGAATAAAGGAATAGATGCTGATGTAATTAAGCTTTATTTGAAAAATACAAACGAAAGTTCTAAATACGAAAGCCTTTCGTTTCAACAGATGAAAAGCAAATCCTTAATTACGCTCGAAAGCGTTATAGAAACATTTAAACTTTTAGAAATATTTGAAGATAGAGCTTATATCGATAGATTTATTGAATGGCTTCAGGACGAAAAGTTCATTTTTGATGAAACTGGCTTTATTAACCATGAGAATGCATTAGATTCATTGCTTTTCTCTCATTTTAACGAATCGTCTCAAAAAATAGCATATTATGATCGTACATTTTATATAGCTATTATTTCATTTATCAAGAGAAATAGATTTAATCAAGAAAATTTAGAAATTTCATTTAAACGCTATGCTCGATTATGTTATAATTTAGTTTATAATCAAAATTATATACAAAGCCCTGAAACTTTTGGTCAAGCTATTTTATCCGTTATAGAACTTTCAAAAGTAGGAAACAAACTTTATGAGAATCCCAAATTATTAAGAAGTGATACTATTAAGTTTAAACAAAATTCCATTGAGGAGGAGATTCTAAAGCTTGATTTGATTAGAATAAATGCTTCTTATGAAAAAGAGTTTATTAAATTTGAAAGACATCCTTATTTTAAAGGTCAGATTGGCTTTGTTGTAAAAATGAGTGGAGATTTAGAATTTTTTGATATTGAGAGATTTATAGATTATAGAGAGAAATTATTGTTTCTGTTCTCAAGTGAAATGAACACATCTGATCAGAAATTGTTTGATAGAGCATTGCTAACTTATTCTAATTATTTTATTTCACAAGGTCATAGTCGTTGGATGTTTTGTGATTCAAATACTAACTTTCGACTTAAAGAGGAACGTTGGCGTATTGTTTTTGCAAATAATAGGGACAATTTAAAAAAACTTCTTGATCGTTTAGATATTGCCAATATGGAGAAGTCTTTAAAAGAAATTATAAAACAATATAATGGTAGTTCTTGGAGAAAATACTTTATAGAATCGCCTGAATTATGGAAAGCGTGTAATAACAGAACATTTAAAAAGACTGATGATGGTTATAAAGTTAGATTATTAAAAAATGAGAATGCTGGAGGCACGCAACGTGAATTGAGAAGTAAGTTTTTTGAGATTAACTATAAGATGTCAGGAAAATCAATATTACCTTTTGAAAGTTTAAAATATGATGACGTAACGAAGCAAGAAGAGGAGCCTTGTGCATTTTTTGATAACTGGAAATATAAGGGAATGACCTACTTTATGGATATAAGATATATTAATCGAGAATATGAATTGCGATTTTCCTTTAGAGAACAGCAAGGATTACGTTTCGATAACTACATTATAGAAATACTCAATTCATGTGGTTATTATTTATCAGAAAAATATATCGAACCTGCTTATTTAAAAAATATAGTTTCTGATGCTGATTTGGAGATACACGTTGATGGTTTGTTAAATAAATTTACTGAATTAAATAATTCAATTTGAATATGACAAAAGTAGGTAGTATAGAGCGTATTACACAAAACAGAGTAGTTAAATTATTCCGAGAAGAATTAGGCTACACCTATTTAGGTAATTGGGAAGAACGCGAAAGCAATAGTAATATTGAAGAAGCATTACTCACAGCTTATTTAAAACGAAAAGGATATAATAATTTACAAATATCTAAAGCCATTTACGAGCTAAAAAATACTGCTAATAATTTTAGCGATAGTCTATATACAACCAATAAAAATGTATATGAGTTATTACGCTATGGAGCGGATATAAAAACGGAAGTTGGTAAAAATACAGAGAAAGTTCATTTTATAGATTGGAAAAATTGGGATAAAAATGACTTCGCTATTGCAGAGGAAGTCACCATAAAAGGAAATAAAACCAAGAGACCAGATATTGTTATTTATGTAAATGGTATTGCTTTAGGCATATTAGAGTTAAAGAGAAGTACCATAACATTAAATGATGGTATTCGCCAAAATATTACCAATCAACAAGACCGATTTATTGAACCTTTCTTTGCTACTGTTCAATATTTATTTGCAGGTAATGATACAGAGGGTTTCCGCTATGGAGCAATTAAAACGCCCGAAAAATACTATCTAAAATGGAAAGAGGATATAACAGACAACAGTAGGATTCTGTTAGATAAATACCTTCTAAAAATGTGTGATAAAAAACGCTTTTTAGAAATTATCTATGACTTTATTGTGTTTGATGGTGGTGTCAAAAAATTACCAAGAGTACATCAATATTTTGGTGTTAAAGAAGCTCAAAAATATATAAACCGTTATGAAGGAGGTATTATATGGCACACACAGGGAAGTGGTAAAAGTATTGTAATGGTGTATCTGGCAAAATGGGTTTTAGAAAATAATCCGAATTCAAGAGTGGCTATATTAACTGATAGAGACGAGCTGGATAAACAAATTGAGAGCGTTTTTAAAGATGCCGATGAGAAAATTTACCGCACAAAAAGCGGAAAAGACTTAATGCAGAAATTAAGCAATCCAACACCAAGGTTATTATGCTCTTTAGTACATAAGTTCGGCAAAAAAGATACAGGCAATTTTAATCAGTTCATTAAAGAATTAGAAAGTCAGCCATCACAAACGGTAGGTGAATTATTTGTGTTTGTAGATGAATGCCACAGAACACAAGGTGGTCGTTTACATCGTACTATGAAAGCCATGCTACCTAATGCAGTTTTTATTGGTTTTACAGGGACACCTTTACTTAAAAAAGATAAACAAACCAGTTTAGAAATATTCGGTAAGTATATACATACCTATAAGTTTAATGAGGGTGTTGAAGATGGAGTTATTTTAGATTTAGTTTACGAAGCACGAGATATTGACCAACATTTGACCTCTCAAAAAAGAATAGACGAATGGTTTGATGCTAAAACAAGAGGTCTAAATGATTTTCAGAAATCAGAATTGAAAAAGAAATGGGGAACTATGCAAAAAGTATTAAGCAGCCGTTCTCGTATGGAGAAGGTGGTAGCCGATATTATTTTAGATTTTAGTACTAAAAGCCGTTTAAGTTCAGAAAGGGGAAATGCCATTTTGGTGGCAAGATCTATTTACGAAGCCTGTAAATATTATGAGTTGTTTAAGCGTACTAATTCCGAATTAAGAAACAAATTTGCAATTATTACCTCATATAGCCCACAAACCAGTGATATTACTACCGAAGATACCGGAGCGAGCACAGACACTGAAAAAGAGTTTATGTATAATTTATACACCGATCTATTGGGCGATAAATCCACAGAACAATACGAAGATTGGGCGAAGGCGAAATTTTGTAATGAACCTGCTAACATGAAACTCTTAATTGTTGTGTCAAAATTATTAACTGGTTTTGACGCACCAAGTTGTTCCTACCTATATATTGATAAAAGCATGCAGGATCATGGTTTGTTTCAAGCAATATGTCGAGTAAATCGATTGGATACCGAAGACAAACAATTTGGATACATTGTAGATTATATGGATTTATTTACAAAAGTAGAAAATGCCGTAGCGGTTTACACAGCAGATTTAGACTATGATGAATTTGAGGCTAAAGATATAGACGTTATGCTTCAAGATCGAATGAAAATGGGGAAAGAACGTTTAGATGATGCATTAGAAGAATTACATATTTTATGTGAACCTGTTGCTCACCCAAAAGGCACGATGGATTATATTCGTTATTTCTGTGGTAATACCGAGATTGAAGAGGAGTTAAAAGCGAGGGAAACACAACGTAATGCTTTGTATAAAAAAACGGTTTCATTAATCCGTGCTTATGCAAATATAGCAGACGACATGGAAGGAGCTGGTTATACTGAAGGAGACGTTATTAGCATAAAAAAAGAGTTAGACTATTACTTAAAATTGCGTGAAGAAATTAGACAAGCAAGTGGAGAAGTATTAGACTTAAAGACCTATGAAGCAGATATGCGCCATTTGATTGACACGTATATTCAAGCTGATGAGCCTGAAACAATCTCTCCTTTTGCAGATATGTCATTATTAGATATTATAGTAAAGACTGGAATTGCAGATGCGATAAACTCCATGCCAGATGGTATCAAATATAATCAAGGAGCCATTGCCGAAACAATTGAAAATAATGTTCGAAAAAAAATTATTAAGGATCATTTAATTGATCCCGCATTTTTTGATGAAATGTCGAAGCTTTTAGCGGAAATAATTAAAGAACGAAAGGCAAATGCTATCAGTTATGCAGAGTATTTGAAGAAGATTGCTGAATTGGCAAAAAAGGTAAATGAAGGCAAAGGAGAAGAAACGCCTGACGCATTGGTCACCATGGCACAAAGAGCTTTGTATAACAATTTGGATAAAAATGAAGCGTTAGCTATGCAACTTGATAATGCGGTTAGAAACGTTAAGCGAGACGGTTGGCGAGGTAATTTACCAAAAGAGCGAGAGATTAAAGCGGAAATTTATAAGCAGCTTGCTACATATGAAGTTGAAACAGGAATTGATATCGCACAGGAGCCACCAGCACCTTTTGGGTTAGAAAACAAAGTGGAATATATTTTCAATATTGTAAGAGAACAGAAAGAGTACTAATGGAGCATATAGAATTAGGAAGTATAAAAGTTGAAGTAGAAAAGAAGGATATTAAAAATATTCATTTAAGTGTCTACCCACCAGATGGAGCTGTTCGCATTGCAGCACCCAATAGAATGGATATGGATACGATTCGTGTGTTTGCCTTAAATAAATTAAAGTGGATAAAAAAACAGCAAGAAACCTTTAAAAATCAGGAGCGTGAAACACCTCGCGAATACTTGACTAAAGAAAGCCACTATTTTTTAGGGAAACGTTATTTGTTGCAAGTTATAGAACACGATCAGTCACCAAAAGTAATTTTGAAACATGAAACAATTGAGCTTTATATAAAACCAAATACGTCGTTGGAAAAAAGAAAAGAGGTTATTGATGAATGGTATCGTTCTGAATTAAAATCTATGCTTCCAAAGCTCATAAGCAAATGGGAAATAGTGATAGGTGTTCAATCTAATGAGTTTAGCATAAAGAAAATGCGAACTAAATGGGGAACTTGTAACACCGAAGCAAAACGCATTTGGCTTAATTTAGAATTAGCTAAAAAGCCTTTAAAATGTATCGAATTTATTATAGTACACGAACTTGTACACTTGTTAGAACGCAGTCATAGCGAAATTTTTGTAAGCTATATGAACGAATTTATGCCTAAATGGCGACTGTATAGAGAAGAATTAAATAACTTGCCTTTTAGGCATGTGGATTGGAAGTATTAATTGTTAATCATAAAAGTTAAAAAATAATTAAAAAATTAAAAGCATTGTATAGAATATGTTAATGTTCCGTAATTAATGTATTCTATGGAACACAATCATAATTTTAGGCTCTTTTTAGACAGGTTTATTACAAACTGTAAAACGTATAAATGGAAGTTGAATAATTTGCCTATTACATGAAAATTTTATTAGGCTATTCAATTAATAATGTCACAAAATATTTAATTTAAAGTGATATTAAGTAAATTAACATTTTGAGTGCTTAAAATCAGAGGCTAATAGTTGAGTGTAATCAAAATAAAAAATCAAATCATGTTTAGAAATTATCCAATTGAATTGAATCTTGATATTAAAAACGAGGAAGAATTAAGGATGAGAATAATATCTTTAAGAGAAATATTTGACTCTGGTGTGAATGAAACTGTTTTTAAGGCAATTGTATCTAATTTACATAATAATCAACAACAATCATCTGCTAATTGGAACAAAAAAACAAAGGAGGAATGGGTTAATTTCTTGACCCCCTTTATAGGTGGTAGAACATTGAATATAGTACAATTAGATTTACTATTTAATTATTTGATTACATACCATTCAGGAATCATTCACAATAATGGAGGTACATTTGCTATGACGATCCATCGTTTAAATTATGACGGTAGATTCCTTTTTGAATTTATTGCTTTACATGCAATGGACGTAAATTAGATAAATATGATTGGAAGAATACTTAAATATTCTGATTTTTTTGCTGCTGCTCCTCCTGTTAATAAATTTGATTTAGTTAAGAATATACCTAGAGTAGAATTAATTGCTACAATATCGGGAGTTAATCATAATATAAAGAACCCAATAAGTGTCGATTTTGATAATTCTTGGAAAAACCAAATTAAACTTATAGAGATAATATTTCTTGTCAATCAAAATGAATCTAATAGGCAATATTCTGATATACATTGCAGAAAATTTGTGGATACTTACAAAAAGGAAAATGGTTCTGTAACTTTGTTTACAAGAGTTTCTTGTTTGTATGGATTAAACGAAATAATATTTTCCAAAGAAATTATACATGAAGATGTTTCAAAATATAAATTTACTTCAGTTGATACCGAAAATATTTTTAAGTTTTTGATTCTATGTAATGCGGAGCTTTTAAGCTATAATGATAATTATCGTAATGAAATAAATTCAAAAAATTTAGGGAATAAATTTTTTGAAGTATTCATGTTTAAAGAGATCCCACACAATCAATATTACTATATTCAAAACCCTTTAAATTTATTTCAAAGAGCTGTTCATCTTTTTAAATATATTGGCAAATCATATCCTAAAGAGCTTAATGATTTTGTTTCTAATTTCAAAGTCAAATCACCAGAGGAGTTCATAAGTGTTATTGGTAACTTTTTTTTGTCCAAAGGGTCTCTTCCTCAACAATTACAAGTTTTTTACATTCCCCATAACGATAAGGATGCAATTTTAAGGCTCAATCAGTTTAGTGTAAGAGGTCAAGGAAAATCGAATACGGGAATAAAGAAGTTTGAATTTCTTGAAATAAAGAAAGCACCATTTTATTGTAATGAAGGTGAAGACCATAATATTTACATATTGATGGACAATGTTTTTTTTGCAGAGAAATGTTATGATTTGTTTTTTTGGGATTTTTATTTTGACCAATTAAAAAATAATGGCTTGAATTTAGAGGCTTGGGGAGGGTATGTAGGATTGTTTTTTGAAGAGCATATCGAATTTATATTAAAATATTCTTTTGAAACACAAAGAGATGTTCTCTTGAAAACTACTAATGAATTACTCATAAGTGGTAAAGAATATGCTGATTTTTATATAAGAAGGAAAAGACAACTTATTATTGGACAAGCTAAACGTACATATTTACCCCAAATTGTTTATAAAGAAGTATATTCTTTAAAGGACTATGATAATATTGATAAGGAGGAGTTTTACAGACGTTTTGGGTTGTATCAACTTGTCGAAACATCTTTGAGAGAGTTTGATAAATACATAAATATCATTGACCCTGAAATACCTAAAAACAAACTGTTTATTTACCCTGTATTAGTAATTAATGAACCAATAGTTTCATCAGGTGTCGCTTCTTATAATTTTGATAAAAAATTTGAAGAGTTATTAAATAAAGAAGGGATAAGCAGAGATAGTATTAAATGGAGAATAAATAAAGTTACTGTTATTCATATTAATGAACTTGAAAATTTACAGCAAAGTTTAAGGGATAAGGACTTTAGGCTTGATAATTTCCTTCAAGCATATGCTGACAATTCTTCTCCGCAATTAATGAACGATGCTTACGCACAGTTTTTAAATTTTGATAACTTTATTAGAAAAAAAGTAAAAGAAAAAGCAATTCCAGTTTATATAATGGATAAAGAAAAGGGGGTGCTGAAACTATTTATTGATTTTATTGGATTAAAATGATATTTGAAATATATTTATATAAGAGATAAATAGAAAATTATTATGAGTCGTATAGAAATAAAATGTAGAACAGCATCAAAAGTAGAAGAAGGGGTTGTAATTAAACCTTCTCAATTACTAACAGAATCTATAATCCATTTAGAACCAGATAAAATGCCCACTGCTGAAACTATTGAATTGATAAGACAACAGTTTAGCCATATTGCCGTATTATATTCCCTTCCAGACGGAGAGGCTTGTACTTGTGAAATAAGACTAATTGATTGATTAATCAGTTGTAAAAAGCTTTTTGGATTTGAGCTCTCCTTTAACATAATTGAAAACGTTATATGCGTTTTCATGTTTTTAAATATGTTCTTCAAATAATAGTTTATTAAAACTTTAAAAAATAGTATTTAAATAAGTTATTAATTTCGGAGTCACCTAATGTTTGTTTTGGTTAATTCTTCTTTGTTATTTGAAATATAATTAATTAATAACACAACTGCTTGAAAAACATCTCCACTTCCTTCTGAAAAACATCTAAAGGAATCCTATGCGCTAAATCATTATAAACGTTTACTTGGTAGTTTGGATGCTTGTCTAAAGTATTTGCCAAGAAATTAAGTGTTCCTTTCGGTTTTACCACGTCGTCCTGTGTTCCTAAAACAATTTGTTTAAAGGGACTTTTTTTATATTGGATATTTGGTACATTTTGATAGACTGAACGTTCTGCTAAAGCAGGATTTAAAAGTAGGGCAGGACATTGCAATACATTAGACACATAATATCCAGCAAAACCACCCATGCTGCTGCCTATTAAGACGTCTATTTTGCGATTATGATAAGAAGCGCTTAACTTGGTTATAGAATCTGGTATCACTTCATAATCTATGAATGGTGCATCTACTTCTCCATATTGTTCTAATATCTCTCTTTTTTCTGGGCTTAGAGTCCCGTTTAATCCGTGTATGTATAAAATGTTCATTGGTTTGTAATGTCTTTAAAATATTCATAAATCATAACCATAGCCAAGGTGTCCAATTCGCAGTAGCGTAATAGTCCTTGATGAATTGCGTCTCGTTCTTCTATTGGCATCTCTAGGAATTGCAACTTGCCATAGGCAAATAGGGCAGCGCCACCATCTGCTATTTCAGGCACGCTTTGAGAAGCGTGTTCTGCTGCTGCTTCCAGCGTATCATAATCAAATCCTTCAAAAATAGGGGGTAAGTTTTTATATGGGCTGACTACCATACCGTTTTCCATCTGAATGAACACATGTGTATTATTAAAATTCTTGCTGGTTAGATTTATATCACCAATAGGCTTTTTATACTTTTCTTGAAGAAAAGTACTTGAATGTAAAACCGCTGGAAGAATGGCTTTAATGGAATTGGAGCCTACTGTTATAGGATCGTAATAATAATTAACGACCGTTCGTTGTAAATCAATCATATCTCTATCTCCAGTCCAATTTGCTGAACTGCTATTTGTACTGTGACTTATAGATTGAATGAAGTCCATGAGGTCGGTTTTATCTTCTTCATTTGAATTTTGAAGCTGATTATAAATAACATTCACGATGGTGTTTTCATGATTGTGATAACGTAAAATACTGCCGTCATTTACCGATAGAGATTCTTTTAAAGCTCGGATAAAATGGAAGTTAGGAAAAACACCAATTTCTGTATTTAGATATTCATGGTGATGCTCTAATCGTCCATCTTCATAAACAATATGATGTGAAAACTGAAATGCTAATTGCTCATAAGGACGTAAATTCTTTAAAAATGGAATAGCGACTGCTGTTGTTTCAAAGTCGATAAAATTAAGCGGGTATTTCCAACTTGCTAATTCGTTTCTTAAATTTACTAAATCAACATAAGGTGTTGTGTCTTGATTTATTTCCTTTTCTATTTGTAGCCATTGACGCTCACTTCGGCTCAACTTGTCAGCATCTATTTTGATATTAAAATCGTTTTCTGTGAGTTGTTTCATGAAATATCGACCATCATCCAATGCGTTTTTTGCGGGATTAAACCAGACATCATAGCTTTTCGGTTGATTTATGGCTTCATGTGACAGCTTTAATTGTTCTTGCCAACATTCGTGGAAGCCACTTTTGGTTTCAGGAGTTATATGTTCTAAATAATACTCACAGCCTTTGCAATGTCCACCAATAGCAGTCTTTAGTTTTGTATCGTTAATATAGTTCTCTAAATAATAATTAACTAATTCTGAAAAGGACTTTGTCTCGTCGACAGGGTTTTCACTTAGAATGTAATTAACTTCTTCATTGACTGAAATATTGGTAAGAATGGATTCACCTAAATCTGAAATGGAAATACCTTCTTTTTTAATAATTCCAGTACGATTATCTGATGAAGTTGCGACCTTAAAAAATTGATTTAACCCATCCACAGTAGTAGTGGCATCTTTATCTACTAATTTTAAAAATGACGTTATTTGCCAATTTGGATGGCATTTTTGGATTACAAATTTTTGAAAAGCAATGTCATATAGGAATGTTGTCCATCCGCCGCCTAACGAGCCATTTCCATTAAAAAAGGATTGATGATTCGCACTTCGCATAGATTTGGCTTTAACCTCAATTAGGTTGATGTTGTTACCTTTCTTTTCTAAAATATCGACCCTTATAAATAAGCCATCGTGTAGAAAGGCTGCTTCAAATATGGTTACATTCTCTTGTTCTAATAACGCTGCTGTTTTTTGAGCGAGTAGATCATAATTCCAATCGTCTCCTAAAATGGCAATACCATCAGGATAATACATGCGTGCCAATTCTTCTACTTGGAATCCGCCTTGTGCTAAACCTTGTAAAAATGAATCCGTTTCACTTTGGTTTTCATACGCTTCTTTTCTGGTGTAAAACAATTTGGTTGGGCAATCAAGTGCCAACTTAAAACGGGACTTGGTTAGGTGTCTTGGCTTTGGTTTGCTCATTAGTTGTTGTATTTATTACTTATATCTTTCAAGTGTTGTTTAATTATATTTCTGAATGATTTAGGAGCCAAGACTTCCGATTCAATACTCATTTTTAATATTTCAATAGTAAATTCATAATTTGGAATGAGGTAATAATTTGCGTGCCAGTACCCATTTTCGTTGCATGCTGTGATGGTTTGAGAATGATGCAAAGGCAAACTTTCTAAATACTTTTTATGTCTATCGGTTATTTTTAAAACGACCTGTTCTGGTTTGTCTTGACTATAATTTAAACCAACAACATTGTAAAAGCGTTTGGTTTGTTTTAAAAATGGGGCTTTATCCAATTTCGACGTTTTACCTAATTTGATATTTGAAATGCGTTCAATACCAAAGGTTCTAATTTCTTTTTCTCCTTCTGGAACGCCAATCACATACCATCTGTTAATATACTCTTTCAGTATTATTGGGGTTATGATTTTGGCATTATGACTGTTTCGATGAAAATTATAATGTGTAAACTCTAAATCACGTTCTTGTTTAATTGCCAACAATATCGTTTCCAAATTGTCTAAGCCTTTTAAATTACTGGAATCGTCAAAGGACACATAATCTAATATCTTTTGACTGCCTTTTAAGCCGTCCGAGAACACTTCGGTGAGTGTTACCAATTCCAAAAATTTAAAAAACGATTCTACTTTCACACTTTTCTCTTTATCAATATAATATCCGTTATGCTGTTTATCATAAGTCAATTCGATTCCGAAATCAGATTTTATTTTCTCAAAATCACGTTCTAATGTTCTTGGTGATACTGTAAAATCCTTTTCCGTTAAAAACTCTAAAATCCGTTCTTTGGAAGCGTGTTTTTCATCATTTATAAATTGAATTACGAATTGTAAGCGTCTTGATATATGGTATTTAGACATATAATACGAATTTAATAAGTGAAACCGTCAAAACATGACGATGTTATATTTGCCTTTTGGCAGACAGGAATATAGGGATTCTTTTTTAGTTCGACATAGTTTGGCGATGTGCTTTTGTTGTTTTGTGTTATAATCTTAAAAACCCATAGTTATGAGTGTGAAATTATTGACATTGAAAGAATCATTTTTAAGCAAACAAGCCCAGCTTGAAATTACCAGAACCACTTTAAAATCCGAGTTTTTTGGTATCGATAAAGCAATTGATGAGCTAATAAACAACACCCGTTCCTGGTATGTGCTAAATGGGTATCAAAATAGACCATTAGTTGTTAATCTTTGGGGCTTAACTGGTGTCGGCAAGACATCTTTGATAACACGTTTAGCAGAGTTACTGTCTTACCAAGACCGACTTTTTAAATTTGATTTAGGCGATAAAAACGGAAGTAATTCTTTTAAAGATAATATTAATGACGTGTGCGAAAAAGATGAAAACGAGCCAATAATAATTGTGTTAGATGAATTTCAGCATTGTCGCACGTTAAAAGGTCCTATGCGGACAGAGGTGGATAGCGATGCCAATCGAAAAGTCTGGGAGCTTATTGATTCGGGTAAAATAGATTATTTTAATTGGTATCATGGGTTAAGTAGGTTGAGTGCTTATGTAAAAAAACTTAAATATTTTATTGAAAATGGTGTAGCTGTTAAAAATGGACTGGTTGTTAAAGGTTGGACCCAATATTCCGCTGAATTTAATGAAGACGATGCGTTTTCTGTGCCCAGCAGCAAAGCAGAGAAACACTTTATAGATAACGGTAATTACGATAAGATTATGGAATATGCTGGAGCACATTATAATTTCACTCTTGAAAGTGAGCTCAAAGCTTATTTATTTACTTTGAATGGTGAAGAATCTGTTAACTTTTTGATAGATGTTATACGTATAGCAAGTAGGCCACAAGTTAAAAACTTCTCAAAAGCCCTCATTTTTATTATTGGTAATTTGGATGAGGCATATAGTATGAGTGCTAATTTAAGTGCTGATATTGATGCAGATACTTTTTATGAAGCATCGATAAAAATTACGGTTCCACAAATAAAACGTGCGCTAACGGAACGCTTTAGAAATGAACAAATTGCTCGACTGGGTAACATTCATATAATCTATCCAGCTTTAAACAAAAAAGCGTATCAAAATATTATTCAACATGAATTGGAGAACGTAAAGAAACAAACGCGTGAAGATTTGGATTTAGAACTTGAATTTGAAGGCTCGGTTAGACAACTAATTTATAAAGAAGGTGTTTTTCCCACCCAAGGCGTGAGACCTTTATTAACAACTATTAATTATTTAATAAAAACTAATTTACCTGTATACTTTTCAGAGATATTGATACATAATCTACAAGTGAATCGATTACGTTTTGTTGTTGCTGAAAAGCAGCTCATTTGTTTTTATAGTGATGAAAATGACGAGGTTCATGAAAAAGCGGTTTATATAGAAACGCCACTGGAGGACATCCGTGTTTCTAAAAAAGATGATATGCAAGCTATAACAGCTGTTCATGAAAGTGGACATGCGCTGATTTCAGCTTTGCTTTTAAGGGTCATTCCTGATCATGTATACTCCGTTACCACCGAAACAGATGCCAACGGATTTGTATATAGTAAGTTTCCTTGGAAATATGTTGCAAAGCAGGAGATTGTGAAGCGCGTCGCCATGTATTTGGGTGGATTTGTTGCTGAAGAACTGGTGTTTGGAGAAGAAAATATGACCACAGGAAGCAGTAATGATATTCAATCTGCTACCAAATTTTTAAGTCGCATGTATAAAACAGAAGGTCTTGGTGCTTTGCCAATTTATTATAATTTGGATGCAACTGATGCCCTTGCCATTCATGATGTTAAAGCTGTGGAATTAGAAATTCAAGAAACTATAAAAAAGGGTTATTCGCTTGCAAAAGAAACGATAGAACGTGAGATGAATTTGTTATTAACCATGTCTGATTATTTAAGTGATCATAGTTTTATTGAAAAGGACAACTTGAAGCAGATGATTCAAAATCATAAGATTTCGGAAGTGGAATTTTTGGAAAATAATGACCATGTTTTCTACCGCTGGCATTTGAAGAATACTATTTCCGATTTTCAAAATGAAACTTATGTTGGCTTTGAAAATATTTGTTTGAACCGAAATAATAATATTGATTAACTTTTTACATTGCTTAAAAACTACGTTTTAATACAAGTCAATTGTTTTAATTGTGAGGTTTATTATATATTTAATGTCAATCGTTTAATTCTAACGCTACATCAATGATTTTAAGAAAGTTAAATAATAATATTAACGAAGAATATTATTTGGCCAATATCGAAGCAAATAATGAAGATTTTAGAGAGAGTTTAATTAATAATAATTTCAATTTTCCAGAAGAAACTCCAGTTGAAATACATCCTTATTTGGATATGTTTGAATTGCAGAGCTATAATAAGTATATAATCGGTACGTTTCCCCCAATTGGTTATATGCGAGATCAATTGAATATACCAAATGAATTAGGTACAGTGCTCGTAAAGCCGAAGATTCCATTTTATCACGGAAATGATTGTGTTATGTGGAAAGTTTTTTTTGATGAGCATGAACTTGATCAAATTGGTCCAATGATTGCCGATAATGACCAAAGATTTAATCAACGACAATTAATTATAGATAAATTGAATGAAAAAGAAATAAATTATTCTGATATAATTTATTCAGTAAAAAGGACTGCTTATGACACGAAAGACCAATCGTTGCATAATATCGTTCCAAATTATAAACTAATTTGTCATATTTTAACCAATGAAAATGCTGTATATCTTAATTTCAATACTTCAACGGTTTTCAGTAATCAAGAATTAGGGATAGTACCAAATAATCATGGAGTTCATATTGCTGGAGATTTAAGAGAAAGTATAGTGGGGTCTTACAATTTGTTTTTGAAAATTCTACAAAAGTTGGAATTTAAACTCGAAGTAAATTTGATGAACGATAATAATTGGATTGTCATAAATCAAGAAAGCGCGGAATATTTAAACACCTCCTATAGATTTAAGGCGTATTCTAAATTGAGAATCTCAACTATAAATAAAGTTATGATAAATTTGGTTGAGTTTGAAAATTTCCACAAAGAATTAATAATTATTACAGGACCAAGTCCTTCTGGACAGGCAAGTAGGAGTATGGGAAGGAATTTAATATATCAGAATTGGCGAGAATTAAATCAAAACCATAATATAGCAACGCCAACGATTGCATTTAGAAAGGACTTTTATCAAAATTTTATTGATCAACCAGAATTATTAATTGAATGGAATATTTAATAATAATATAAGCATGTTGTCCCTAATGTTGTCCCCTTAAAAAAGAAAAACCCCATAAACATTACGTTTATGGGGTTTTCTGGTGGTGCCTCCAGGAATCGAACCAGGGACACAAGGATTTTCAGTCCTTTGCTCTACCAACTGAGCTAAGGCACCAGCGCTAAATGCGGTTGCAAATATAGCGTGTTTTTATTATTCACCAAAAGAATTTTTATAAAAAATCGTTTTGTAGTTTTACAACTTTAAAATAAACGATGAATTTAATAATAGATGTTGGTAATACGCTAGCCAAATTAGCTGTCTTTCAGAACGATGAGTTGATTGATAAGGTCCAAAGTGTTTTAGACGATTTCGAAATTAATTTTGAAATACTTCTAAAAAAGTATCCTAAAATAGATAAAGGCATCCTGTCTTCGGTCGGTTTACTTAACAATAAGCAGTTGCAATTGGTTCAAAAAAGCTTAAATGTGCTAATCTTAAATGGCGAAACATCCTTGCCATTTATTAACAATTATAAAACGCCTCAAACTTTGGGCGTGGATCGGATTGCCTTAGTAAGTGCAGCCGTTAAAAACTTTCCAACTCAAAATATCTTAATAATTGATGTGGGAACCTGTGTTACTTATGATTTTCTTTCAGAGGCCAACCATTATTTAGGCGGCGCTATTTCGCCAGGCTTAAGACTTCGATATACGGCTTTAAATAATTTAACAGCTAATTTACCGTTACTTACTAAAGAGATGCCTGAAACTATAACTGGAGATACCACAAAATCCGCTATTCACTCGGGAATTGTTAATGGTATTTTGTTTGAAATTGATGGGGTGATAGAAACCTATCAAAATAAATATTCAAATTTAACAGTTATTTTAACAGGAGGAGACGCTAATTTTTTGTCTAAACAATTAAAAAGTAGCATATTTGCCCATTCTAATTTCTTATTAGAAGGTTTAAACCACATTTTACAATATAATTCAAACGAATGATTAAAAAACTGGTAGTAGTTTTTATTGCTGTATTTGCAATTAAAAGTTATGCGCAAGAAGGTACAGCATCACCCTATTCTTTTTATGGAATTGGAAGCTTGAAATTCAAAGGTACTGTGGAAAATCGCAGTATGGGAGGTTTAAGTATTTACACCGATAGTATTCACCTAAATCTACGAAATCCTGCCTCTTATGGTAGTGCTAATTTAGCGGTTTATGGTAATGAAAACAGACCGGTTACGTTTTCAGTAGCTGGATCTCACTCCCGATTAAAACTTAAAAGTGATTCTGGAGAAGACAATTTAAAATCGTCAACCTTCGATTATATATCCATGGCTTTGCCACTTGGAAGGTTAGGAGTTGGTATTGGATTAATTCCATATACATCTGTTGGCTATAAATTGGAAACTCGAAATAATGACATGAGTTTAAATGAGCGTTTTCGTGGCGAAGGTGGCGTTAACAGAACCTATTTATCTGCTGGATATTATATTAATAAAAATTTCAGTGTTGGTGTAGATTTGAATTATAACTTCGGAAATATTCTAAACAACACAATTGTTTTTGATTATGATACGAATGATAATACATTATTACAATATCAATCACGAGAAACAAACCGTTCTGATTTAACGGGTGTTAGTTTAAATTTTGGTTTAACCTATCAAACCATGATTACAGATAATTTAGAATTGAAATCTGGCTTTACCTATACGCCTGAAACAAGCTTGAAATCTAAAAACAAGCGCGCTTTTAGTTCTATAATTTTCAATCCAGAAACAGGACAAGAATTATTAGTTGATACAATTGATGCGGATTTAGCAGCGTCAGGTTTGGATGAAACTGATTTTATTTTACCAGCTAAATATTCTTTTGGTGCTGGTATTGGACAACCAAGAATTTGGTTTGTGGGTGCTGAATACACCTTCCAAAACACTAAAGATTTTAAAAATGAGTTATATGGTGATGCCGGTGTGGACTATTCCAACAGTTCAACTATTGCATTAGGTGGATTTTTTATTCCAAAATATAATTCATTTTCAAGTTACTATAAACGAGTTGTTTACAGGGCTGGACTGCGTTATGAGTCGTCTGGTTTGAATATCAATAACACCTCTATTGATGAGTTTGGCATATCTTTTGGAGTAGGACTACCAGTAGGAGCTGATTTCTTCTCGAATGCCAACCTAGGTATAGAATACGGAAAGCGTGGAACTACTAATAACAATTTAATACAAGAGAACTTTTTAAATTTTAGTTTGAGTTTATCCTTAAATGATAGATGGTTCCAAAAGAAAAGATATGATTAACACCTTTATTACAAAAACTATGAAAACGAAAATCACATTATTAGCCGTGATGCTATTTTTAGGCTTTCAAGCTGTAAATGCGCAACAAGATGAGGAATGCATGACCAAGCTCTCCATTTTCTCTGAATATGCTAAAGCGAAAAATTTTGACGCCGCTTATGAACCTTGGATGTATGTTAGAACTAACTGTCCAAAATTACATAAGGCTATTTATAGCCAAGGGTCTGATATATTAGATTATAAAATTAGTAACGCAACAGGTGCTGATAAAGTAAACTTTATTAAGGATTTAGCCAAGTTGTATGAAGAGCGTCAGGTTCATTTTGCTAGTGATTCGCCAGTTGGTGAATACCAAACTAAAGCGTGTCAGTTACAATATGACAATAAAGAGGCTTTAGGTCTTTCAGATTTGGAGTTGTACAACTGTTTTGATGCGGTATTTACTTCAGATAAGGAGAACTTTACCAATCCTAAATCATTATATACCTACTTTTCATTAATGGTAGATTTATATGATGCGGGTAGTAAATCAGATGCTGACTTATTTAATAAGTATGATGATGTTGCTGAAAAAATTCAAACAGAAGTAGGTAACTATTCAGAAAAATTAAATGTTCTTATTGAAAAAGTTGAAGCTGGAACAGATTTAACTAGTAAAGAAGCTAGTTACCAAAGATCATATGAAAGTTATTTAAATGCTTATGATCAAGTTGCAACTGGTGTAGATAAAAAATTAGGAGATCGCGCAAACTGTGAAAACTTAATTCCATTATACCAAAAAGGCTTTGAAGACAACAAAACAAATGCGGTTTGGTTACAACGTGCTGCTGGTAAAATGTCTGAAAAAGAATGTACTGATGATCCGTTATTCTTTAAATTAGTAAACGCTTATCATGAAATTAGCCCATCGGCAAATTCAGCTTACTATTTAGCAATCTTAAAAGATAAAGAAGGTAAGGTAAACGAAGCATTGTCTTTCTATGAGCAAGCTGTTAGTTTAGAAACTGATAAATTCAAGAAGGCTAGATTAAACGAAAAAATTGGTGATAAGTTAAGAGGAAAAGGTCGTTATGGAAATGCGCGTACTTATTACATGAAGTCTTTACAATTAAACCCATCAAACGGTCGTCCACACTTACGTATTGCAGCAATGTATAGCTCAAGTGCAAATGACTGTGGAGATAGCAACTTTAACAAGCGTGCGGTATTCTGGTTAGCTGCAGACGAAGCTGAAAAAGCTGGTCGTGTAGATCCAACAATGAAAAGTGCCGCTGCACAATCTGCTGCTAGTTACAGGGCAAATGCGCCACAGAAATCAGAGATTTTCCAATCTGGAATGTCTGGAAAAACTATTAATATTGGATGTTGGATTGGTAAATCTGTTACCGTACCTACAATCTAATGATTGTTTTAAAAAATCATATATACAAAACCATAGTCATAGCAGTTGCTTTGACTATGGTTTTTTCTTGTAAAAACAATTTTGACAACGTTAAAAAAATTGGTGTTTCGGAAAATGCGCCTATTGGTGTTGCCGAAAACATGAATTTGAAATATACAGATTCAGGTCGGGTTACGGCCAATTTACGAAGTCCAAAAATGTTAGATTTCTCAAATAGAGATTTTCCGTTTTCTGAATTTCCAAATCATGTAGAGCTAGATTTATTTGATGATGACAACCAAAAAAGCACCATTACTGCCGATTATGCCATTATTTACGATAAAACAGGCTTAATTGATATGCAGGGAAATGTGGTTTTGGCTTCTTCTAAAAAAGATACCTTATATGCCGAACAATTGTATTATGATCAAAATAGAGAATGGCTGTTTACCAATCAACCTATTACATTTAAATCCAAGGGGAATATTTTAAAAGGTAATATATTTGATTCCAATGTTAAATTCACGGAAGTTCAACTTACGGAATCAAAAGAAGGTGTTATATTAATTGATGAATAACATCAGTATAAAATTAAAGAATGGAAACCTCATGAATTGTAAAGGCATGAGGTTTTTTTATTTACCTTTGTTTTTAATTTCAACTCAAAATTATCAAGATGAAAATCTTTAAGTTTTTTCAGTATGCCTATTTATTTTTTGCCGCACTATTTATTTATGTGGCAGTTCAAAAATATATAGACGCCGAAATAATAGATTACTTATCCTTATTATTAGCGGCTACCGCTATCTTTATGTTTTTCTTTAGGAAGAAATTTAATACACGTTTCGAAGACAGAGATCGGAAATAGCCTATGAATCCAGATGTTATTATCATAATTACATCCTTAATCCTTTCCGCTTTCTTTTCAGGTATGGAAATTGCCTACGTGTCTTCTAATAAAATTCACATTGAAATTGAAAAAAAGCAAAGTGGCTTATTGGCTAAAATATTATCCAAACTAACCGCCAAACCTTCCAAGTTTATTGCTACCATGCTTATTGGTAATAATATTGCTCTGGTAGTTTATGGTTTTTTTATGGGCGATTTGCTTGTGGCGTGGTTTAAATCCATGCTGCCGTCCTCTATTGGTATTGTAAATTATCTGTTGATAGATTTTAGTTTGTTCACACAAACAGTGATATCTACACTGATAATCTTAATCACAGCCGAATTTCTGCCCAAAGTATTCTTTCAAATTTATGCCAATTCACTGCTGAAAATATTGGCTTTGCCAGCCTATTTCTTTTACCTTTTATTTTCGTGGGTTAGCGATTTCATTATTTGGATAACCGATTTCGTTCTAAAAAAATTCTTTAAAACAGAAGGCGATCAAGTGCAGCTAGCCTTTACAAAAATTGAATTGGGTCATTATATCAGTGAGCAAATGGAATCATCAGAACCGCACGATGATGTAGATACTGAAATTCAAATATTTCAAAATGCTTTGGAGTTTTCAGAAGTGAAAGCCCGTGAAGTTATGGTACCAAGAACCGAGATAATTGCTATTGACGTAAGTAAATCTTTAAAAGCCATTAACCTTAGATTCACTGAAACAGGTATTTCTAAAATATTGGTTTACAAAGAAAACATTGATGAAATATTGGGTTATGTGCATTCCTTTGAACTCTTTAAAAAACCGGCAACGCTTAAATCCATTATAAGACCTGTTGAATTTGTGCCAGAAACCATGCTAATTAAAGATGTTTTAAGCGCTTTAATTAAGAAACGCAAGAGTATTGCTGTGGTTTTAGATGAGTACGGTGGTACGGCTGGAATAATGACTGTAGAAGATATTGTTGAAGAACTCTTTGGTGAAATAGAAGACGAACACGATACCGTTGTCTTAACCGAAGAAAAAATTGATGATGAAAATTACTTATTTTCTGCCCGTTTGGAAGTGGATTACCTCAATGAAACTTACAAGTTAAATTTGCCAGAAAGTGAAAATTATGAAACGCTCGGTGGCTTAATTGTGGACTTTACAGAAGGTATTCCCGAGAAAGGTGAAATTGTTATAACCGAGGACTTTCAGTTTAATATTTTAGAAGTTTCTACCACAAAAATCGATTTAGTTAAACTCAAAATTCTAGAGCAAGACTAGTTTCCTGATAATTAAAATAATTTATGCCAATTTCTACTTTTATTATTAAATAGAAAATGGTATTTTCGCGCACTATATCGTAAAAAATTTAAATGACAGATGGCAGTTTTAAATAAAATTAGACAACGCTCACTTTTCTTAATCTTAATTATTGCATTAGCATTATTTGCTTTTGTATTATCAGATTTATTTAGAAACAGTGATGCGCTTTCAGCAAAATCTCAAAACGTAGTTGCTACTATTAATGGTAAAGACATTACACGTGTAGACTTTATGCAAAAAGTAGAAAATGCAACCCGCCAAATGGGAGGTCAAGCTACTTCAACACAAATAATGAACCGCGTTTGGGAACAAGAGGTTCGAAATGCTGTTTTAGAAACGGAATTCGAAAAATTAGGTATTACGGTTGAAAGAGAGCAAATGCGTGATATTTTACGTACTAATTTAGCCACTAATCCAGATTTCCAAAACGAAGCTGGTCTTTTTGACGATAATAAATTAACGGAATACATTGCTAACCTTAAAGCAACTTCAGCCATTGCTTACCAACAATGGATTGATTACGAAAATTCTATTGCTGTAAACGCGTTGCAGCAAAATTACTTTAACATGGTTAAAGCGGGAATGATTGGAACAATTGCAGAAGGGAAGTTAGAGCATAAACTAGAAGGTGATAATGTGGATATTAAATTTGTGCAAATTGCATATGCTTCAATTCCTGATAGTACTATTACAGTTTCAAAATCGGAAATTGAATCTTATATGAAAAAACATAAGAAACAATACGAAGTTGAAGAATCTAGAGACTTACAATACGTGCAATTCAAAGAAGAAGCATCTGTAGAAGATGAAGCGGAAATGGAAAAGGACATTATCAAGTTTAAAACAGATCAAGCGGAATTTGTAAATGGCAGAACTGATACCATTCAAGCGTTTTCTAAAGTTAAAGACCATGTGAACTATATTAATTTTGTAGCAAACTCTGACATTAAATTTGACGATCGTTTTATTAAAAAAACAGCTTTACCAGAAGCCGTTGCAGAAGACATTTTCAACTTAAACGTTGGTGATGTTTACGGTCCATACAAGGATAACGGTTTTATTAAGTTAACAAAGGTTGTTGCAGTAGCGCAATTACCAGACTCGGTTAAAGCAAGACATATTTTAATTCCTTTTGTGGGTTCACGTTCACAATCTGAAACTACAACGCAAACGGAAGATGAAGCTAAAAAAACAGCAGATAGTATAATGAGCGTTGTTAAAGCAGACAAGAAGAAGTTTGTTTCTTTATTAGATTTCTCATCAGATAAAGTAAGTAATGAAAAAGAAGGTGTTTTAGATTGGTTTACATACGATGCTATGGTTCCTGAATTTAGAGATTTCGCTTTTACAAATGATGAAGGTACTGTAGGTGTTGTGAAATCTGATTTCGGTTTCCATGTTATAGAAATTTTAGGTCAGAAAAATAAGCAACGTGCTATTAAAATTGGAACTATAGCTAGAAAAGTAGAGCCATCTGAACAAACAGTAAATAATGTGTTTAGAGATGCTTCTAACTTTGAAATAGGTTTAGAGAAAAAAGATTTTATTGCATTAGCGAAAGAGAAAGATCTTGAAACACGTCCAGTAAATACCATTAAAGTATTAGATGAAAATATCCCAGGTTTAGGAAATCAACGTGCTATTACGCGTTGGGCTTTTGAAAGTGGAACGGATATAGGCGATTATAAGCGTTTTAATGTACCAGGCGGTTATGCTATTGTACAGTTAACGTCTAAAAATAAAGCAGGAATGATGAAATCAGAAGATGCATCAGTAACAGCTTTGCCAGCAATTCGTAAACAAAAGAAAGCAGAACAAATTAAGAGTAGAATTTCTGCTACAACATTAGAAGCTGTTGCTTCTGCTGAAAATACATCAGTGCGTTCTGCATTAGCAATTAATATGAAAAACCCGACTATTTCAGGTGCAGGAAACGAACCAAAAGTGGTTGGTTATGCTTTTGGAATGAAAGAAGGTCAAACCTCAAAATTAATTGAAGGAGAAAAAGGAGTTTATATGATTCTTGTAGAAAAGGTTACGCCTGCTGCAGAATTAGATAACTACCAAGGTGTCGCAAATCAAGTGCAGTCAACTAAAGCTAGTGCCGTAAATACTAATTTGTATCCAGCCTTAAAAGAGGTTGCTAAAATTGAAGATAACCGCGCAAATACTGTTCAATAATTTAGTTAGTACTTAAATTATTTTAGAAAGGCTTTACCAATGTGTAAGGCCTTTTTTATTTTATAGAATTAAATCTTGGTATCGTAAAATAGTATGAAATCCTTTAGCTTTAAAATAAGCTGTTGGATTTTCTGAAGAAGACGCTAATATAAAATCACCACCCCAAGCGCCAAGGCTTTTTAGTTCTCCATTAAAATCGGGAAACAAACGGGATTTGACAGTTGGCTGATTAATGAGTTTTGAAATAATAGACTCATGCTGGATAATTAACGAATTGAAATCTGATAATTCCTTGCAAATAATAATTTGCTCTGTTATTTCACTAATTTCTGAAAGCGCTAGCGTATTTGTTTTGGACGTTTTTCTATAACTCGCAATCCCATCTCGGCTATTCTGCTTTTGATTTAAATAAACAAAATAGAGATTGTCTTTAAAAACAGGATTAAAATGAATAGGCTGGATATGTCGCTTTTCATTTATTAACTGATAGGTAATAGCCGTATTGTGTTTTGCACAAGCCATATCATAACCGCTGCCACCAAATGTTTTGTCTAATAACTGATACGGATCTATTTTTGCCCAATCGGCAATATTGTTTAAAAGCGTAGAAGAAGAACCCAAACCCCAATCTTTAGGAAATGTTAAGCGACTTTCTATGTCATAACCGGAATTTAAAAATTCTGGATTTAAGTGTTTCGCAGTTTCCAGAATTTGAATTAAACGTTCGGAAATAGGATTGTTTTGCAACGCGCTAATTATAGTGCCTTCAGAAATGGTAAAAGTGTCTTCAAACCAAATGGAACCTTTTTCACCCGTGCTTTTCCAAAGAATGCTTTTGGAGTCTGTTGCTTTTACATCTAAAAATTGCCCGTATTTAGTGGGTACAGCCAAAGCTTTGGCGCCATCCAAAACCACATATTCTCCTGTGAGCAGTAATTTACCATTGCTATAAAAGCTTTCCATGTTTAGATGCGTATTTTCTGAAGTGATATTTAATTTTTTTTTATTGACGAATGGCTTCAATAGCTTCCACAACCGCTCTATGGGTTACCACATGCGTTTTAAAATGATGGATTATAGCTATCTTTTCTTTGTCTGTGGCATTAAATTGATTTAAAATATTCATTAAATGCATTTTCATATGACCTTCTTGAATGCCCGTTGTAGTCAATGAACGTAGCGCTGCAAAGTTTTGTGCTAATCCAGCAACGGCAACTATTTCCATCAATTCTTTAGCAGATGGATTGTGTAATAATTCCATAGCAAATTTCACTAAAGGATGCAATCCTGTTAAACCGCCAACGGTTCCCAACGCTAAAGGAATTTCCATCCAAAAGGTAAATAGTCCGTTTTCTACTTTGGCATGCGTTAAACTGCGATATTGGCCATCTCGAGAAGCATAGGCATGAACGCCAGCTTCTACAGCACGAAAATCATTACCTGTAGCTAAAACAACAGCATCAATACCATTCATGATACCTTTATTATGAGTCACGGCGCGAAAAGGTTCTATTTCGGCAATATTTACGGCTTGCACAAATTTTTGAGCAAAGGCCTCGGGATCTATATTTTTAGAATCGGATAATTCTTTGACAGGACAAGAAACTTCCGCGCGAACGATACAATTTGGAACATAATTAGATAAAATGCTCATTACAATTTCTATCTGTTTTTCGGCTTCGGAGAAATTTTCAAAAAGCATCGCTTCTCGCTTAAAAGTCGTTGCAAATTGCTCCAAACACGAGTTGATAAAATTGGCGCCCATGGCATCCAACGTTTCAAAAGTGGCGTGTAATTGGTAATATCCATCTAAATCTTTTGTTTTATTACGCAGTTCAATATCTAGAATACCGCCGCCGCGTTTTTCCATGTTTTCTGTAATGGATTTGGCATCTGCAAATAATTTTGGTTTTACTGTATCAAAAAATTGCTTTAATGTTTCGGCATTACCATGAAACATAAAATGTACCTGACCAATTTTGGTAGTCGATAAAACTTCGGCTTTAAAACCGCCGCGATCCAACCAAAATTTAGCCGCTTTACTGGCGGCTGCAACTACAGAACTTTCTTCAATAGCCATGGGAATGGTATGCAGTTTTCCATTAATTAGAAAATTAGGAGCTACACCAAATGGTAAATAATAATTGGTAATGGTGTTTTCAATAAATTCATCATGAAGCTGTTGCAACTTGCTGTCTGAATTCCAATATTGTTTTAAGGTGTTTTTGGCGTCTTCTTGGTTGGTGAAATAAGTCGTCACAATCCAATCGATTTTCTCTGATTTCGATAATTTTGAAAAGCCTGATATAGATGTATTCATTCGGGTTTTGTTGAAAATGTAAAGATACTATTAATGTATGAGTTCTGTAAACAATGGGTATTTAAGTGTTAATAAATACGGTTTTTACCTTATTTTTTAGTAAACTTGACATATTTTTATTCTTAATATTATTTTTAATGAAATTCACAAAACAACTTCTGTTAGTTTGCTTTATTACAAGCCTTGCTTCAACGGCTCAAAATACTAAAATTTCACTTGAAGACATTTGGTCAGGCACTTTTAGAACACAAGGCATGGACGCTTTACATTCTATGAACAATGGTCAGCAATATTCAGTGCTAAATTTTGATAGAGCTGCTGGTTCAACAACTATTGACGTTTACGATTACAAAACCTTAAATAAGGTGTCAACATTGGTAAATTCTAGTAATTTGGAAGCTATTAAATACTTTTCAGATTACACGTTTAGCGATGATGAAAGTCAGATACTTTTAGCAACTGACGTGGAATCTATTTTTAGACGTTCTTCTTTAGGTATGTATTATATATATGATACCAAAACCAAGCAAGTAACTCTGGTGGCTGCAGAAAAAATTCAAGAGCCTACTTTCTCGCCAGACGGTGCTAAATTAGCCTACGGTTATAATAATAATTTGTTTGTAAAAGATTTAAAAACGGGAAACACGCAACAGATAACCTTTGATGGTGAAAAAAATAAAATAATTAACGGTATTACGGATTGGGTTTACGAGGAGGAATTTGGTTTCGTTCGTGCCTTTGAATGGAATGCTGCCAGTAATAAAATTGCCTTTATTCGTTTTGATGAAGCAAACGTTCCAGAATTTTCTATGGATGTTTATGGCAAGGATTTATACCAAACCCAAAACGTGTTTAAATATCCAAAAGCAGGTGAGCCAAATGCTATTGTGTCTTTGCATATTTATGATGTGAATGCAGATGAATTAAAAGATGTTAAGGTAAGTAAGACTTATAGTGATTTTTATATTCCAAGAATAGAATGGACCAATAAAGCTGATATTTTAAGTGCGCAATATATGAACAGACATCAAGATGAATTGGATGTATGGTTTGTAAATGCCCAAACAAATACGACAGAATTGATTTTGGAAGAACATGATAATGCCTATGTTGATGTTACGGAAAACTTAACTTTTTTAGAAGACCACAGCTTTATTTGGACCAGTGAAAAAGATGGGTATAATCATATTTATCATTATGATGAAACAGGGAAATTGATTAACCAAATAACGAAAGGTAATTGGGAAGTTACTAATTATTACGGTTATGATGCGAAACATAAAACTATATTCTACCAGTCTACAGAAAATGGTTCTATCAATCGCGATGTGTATTCAATTAAATTAAATGGTCGCGATAAAATGCGTTTGTCAACCAATGAAGGAACTAATAGTGCTTCTTTTAGTGCAGATTTTTCTTATTTCATTAATACTTTCTCAAGTGCTTCCAAGGCGCCTGTTTACACTTTAAATAATGCGAAAAACGGAAAAGAAATTAAATTAATTAAGGACAATACAGCTCTAGAAAACAAACTGAAAGACTATGTTATGTCGGAAAAAGAATTTTCTACTATCGCCATTAATGGCAACGATTTAAATATGTGGATGATTAAACCAGCTAATTTTGATCCTTCTAAATCCTATCCTTTATTTATGTTTCAATATTCAGGTCCAGGATCACAAAGTGTTTCGAACACTTGGAATAGTGCAAACGACTATTGGTATCAATTTTTAGCCCAAAAGGGATATATTATTGCTTGTGTGGATGGTCGTGGAACTGGGTATAAAGGTGCTGAATTTAAGAAAGTAACTCAAAAAGAACTCGGAAAATTCGAAGTGGAAGATCAAATAGATGCCGCTAAAAAATTAGGAGCTGAATCTTATATTGATGCATCTCGTATAGGAATCTGGGGTTGGAGCTATGGTGGCTTTATGAGTAGTAACGCTTTGTTTAAAGGAAATGATGTTTTTAAAATGGCTATTGCTGTGGCACCTGTTACAAGCTGGCGTTTTTACGATTCTATTTATACAGAACGTTATATGACAACGCCTCAAGAAAATCCAAGTGGTTATGATGAAAATTCACCAATCAATCACGTTGATAAATTAAAAGGCGATTTCTTATTAATCCACGGAACGGGTGATGATAACGTACATGTTCAAAACACCATGCGTATGGTGGAAGCATTAATTCAAGCGGATAAGCAATTTGAATGGATGATTTATCCAGATAAAAACCACGGAATTTACGGCGGAAATACACGTTTACATTTATATAAAAAGATGACTAATTTTATTGACAAAACTTTAGGCGATAAAATAAGCGAGTAAAATTATAAGTAACTTCGGCTTAATATTTAAATAACTAACAACTACTAACTAATAGATACAATTATGGCAAATACGACTCAGGTGATACATAGAAAAGAACTTTTTGGACATCCAGTAGGTCTTTTTATCCTGTTTTTCACAGAAATGTGGGAGCGTTTTTCTTATTATGGAATGCGTGGTATTTTGGTTTTATATATGGCAGCTTCGGCTACAGCTATAGATCCAGGATTAGGCTGGTCCAATAAAGACGCGCTTTGGCTATATGGTTGGTATACTATGTTAGTGTATGTGGCCTCTATTCCTGGAGGTTGGATTGCCGATAAGTTTTTAGGACAAAAGAAAACTGTAATGGTAGGTGGTGCTTTACTATGTGTTGGTCATGGTATTTTGGCAATCCCGCAAAGTTGGGCCTTTTTCACGGGTCTTTCTTTAATTATTTTAGGGGTAGGAGGACTAAAGCCAAATATTTCAACTATGGTTGGTGGTTTGTATCATGAAGGCGATATTCGTCGGGATAGTGGTTTTACCATTTTCTATATTGGTATTAACATTGGAGCGTTTTTAGCAAGTATAACAGTTGGATTAGTAGCTTATTACTACGGATGGCATTACGGATTTGGTTTAGCAGGTATTGGTATGTTAGTTGGTCAGGCCGTATTTATTTGGGGACAGAAATTCTTAAAAGGTGTTGGTGAATTTACCGGTGGAAGTGAAGCTACAGAAGCCGAGCGTTTAGCAGCTAAACGACCTTTAAATAAAATTGAAAAAGATCGTGTTATTGTTCTATTAATATCTTTCTTAATTGTAGTGGTATTCTGGGGTGCTTTTGAGCAAGCCGGCGGATTAATGAATCTTTACACAGATGCCAAAGTCGATAGAAATATTGGATTAAGTTGGTTACAAGAAATTCCAGCAGCCGTATTCCAATCGCTTAACGCGGGTTATATTATCATTTTTGGGACCATTGTAGGTGGTTTCTGGATTTGGTGGAAAAAGAAAGGGAAAGAATCATCTTCCATTTTCAAAATGGCTATTGGTACTATTATCATGGGACTTGGTTATGTGTTTATGATGTTTGCATCACAAGAAGCAAGTGCTGAAACGTTTGGTAAAGCAGCCATGTATTGGATTTTCTTGGCCTATTTATTCCATACTATTGGAGAGCTATGTACATCACCAGTATCCTTATCATTTATTACCAAATTGGCACCATTAAAATACGCATCTATTATGATGGGTGTTTATTTTGCAGCCACTGGTTTTGGAAACAAGTTAGCTGGAACTATTGGTGAATCTTCCCAATTAGAATCTTTTACAGGAGAAATGATTGTTAGTAAACAAGACGTTTTGCCGTTTATTTCTAAAGACTCTATGAAAGTGAAAAACCTTAAGAATGAGGTGGTAAAGATTTATGATTATCCAATAAATGAAGATAAAAATTTTAGCATCAGGTCTAAAGTTTATCCAGAAAATGGTCAAGTGATTTTCAAAGATTATACGTCTTTAAAAGATTTAAACGGGTTGTTTAATATGTCTGATGGAGATGATTCCAACACTAAAAAATTACTTCAAGATTTAATTGAAAATAATGTTACGGCTTCTAATCCTTATCATGCGAAACTGGTATTTGAAAAAGATATGGATAAGGCGCAAATTTCAGAAAATAAGGGAGATGGTAAAGATTACGGTGTGTCTTTTGTTTTAGAAGAAGAACAAAGTGAGCAAGAGTTTGCAACGTTTATGTGGTTAACTATATTTACAGTCGCATTCGGACTATTGTTGTTATTATTCTTGAAGAAATTGAAGAAATTAACACATGGTGCCGAAGATAATGAGCGCGAAATTGGAGACGAAAATGAAGGCTATGAAGTAGCAGAACCTACCAACAATTAAACATAACGTATATGAATACTGACATTGAAAATTTATTTAAGGATACAGTAATTGGCCACCCAGCTGGATTATTTGTCATCTTCTTTACTGAAATGTGGGAGCGTTTTTCATTCTATGGAATGCGAATTCTTTTAATTTTATTTTTAACGGCACCTTTAGTAGGTGGCAATGCAGGTTGGGGATGGACAAGCGAAAATGCCTTATCTCTAATCGGTACATATGGTTCACTATTATACCTTACGCCAATTCTTGGCGGATGGATTGCAGATAATTATACGGGATATCGCGTAGCTGTAGTAATAGGTTGCTTACTTATGACTTTAGGTCACGCTGCTATGGCTTTTGAAACTACAAACACTTTTTACATAGGCTTAGGTCTTCTAATAATAGGTACTGGTTTTTTTAAGCCCAATATGACGTCTATGATTTCTGATATGTACAAAGGTAAGGAGTCCAAAAAAGATGGCGCCTATACTATCTATTACATGGGTGTTAATGCTGGTGCTTTCTTCGGAATGATGCTTTGTGGTTATTTAGCAGAAAACTACGGTTGGAGCTATGGGTTTGGTTTAGCTGGAATATTCATGCTATTAGGTTTAATTCAATTTTGGTTAGCAAAAGATCTTTTTGGAAAAATTGGTGGAAAGCCATCTGGAGTTCATGAAGTAGAGTTGCCTCAAAATATTAATGAGGAAAGTCCAAAGGAACACGATACGTCTGCAGTTGCTAAAGAAAAACTGAATCCATTTACAATGTTTGATAAAGTGTTAATCCTTTTATCTTCTGTGGGAGGATTATTGTACTTATTTAATGATCCACTAGAAAAAATTGAGAATACCAATTTACTACCTTTTACAGTAGGTAATATGAGTGGTTCCAATTTTGTGGTACTTTCAGCATTAATTTTATTTCTAATTTTATTAGTTACTAGAATTTCACGCTATTTGCCAATCGTGAGAGATCGTATTATTGCGGTTTCTATATTTGGAGTTTTCACCGTATTTTTCTTTGCATTCTTTGAACAGGCATTAGGATCTATGACCTTATTTGCAAGAGACTATACGGATAGAAGTTTAGTTGGTAATTCTGCCATGATATTCAAAATTGTTGATTTGCTGTTAACAACGGTTCCATTAATGATTATTACTTGGGTACTGATTCTTTTAGCTAAAAAAACATATAAAAAAATAGGCTTGTCTAACGTTTTTCTAGCTATTTCATTTATAGGTTTATGGATTTTGGTAATTTTCAGATTGATCGATAAATTTTCACAGGATGGAAACGAGGTGGACGCTTCTTGGTTTGGGATTCTGAATTCATTCTTTATAATAACATTGGCGCCTCTGTTTTCGAAATGGTGGGAAAGTAAATACAATCCAAGTGCCGCCATGAAATATGGTATTGGTTTAATTTTATTAGGATTAGGTTTTGCGTTTTTATCATATGGTACTGGCGATGTACCTCAAGGAGCCAAAACAGCCTCTGTAAGCATGATATTTCTAATTGTAGCATTCCTATTCCATACTATGGGAGAATTGTGCATTTCACCTGTAGGATTGTCCTATTTAAGTAAATTGGTTCCTGGTAGAATGATTGGTTTTATGTTTGGAATTTGGTATTTGGCTATCGCTATTGGCCAAAAAGCTGCGGGAAAAATGGGAGGAATGATTGACTCTATAAGCGAGCAATACTCTTTAAGTATTTTCTTTTTAATATTTACTTTAGTTCCTTTAGGAGTGGGTGTCATTTCCATGCTTCTTAACCCATTGCTTAAAAAATTAATGCACGGTGTGCGTTAATTGATAAAATTGTTAAAATTGATATAAAACGCGCCCTTTTGGCGCGTTTTTTGTAAGTTCGAAACCTATATAACAACAAAGACAACATGAGAAAAATATATATCACTTTAATGCTAGTCGTTGGTTTTTCCGCCGTAGGAATAGCACAAGAAATTAATTGGTTAACTTTGGAGGAAGCCGTTAAACTTCAAAAGAAAAATCCTAAAAAGATTATGATGGATATGTACACCAATTGGTGTGGTCCTTGTAAAATGCTTGATAAAAACACCTTTCAAAATAAAGATGTTGCTGATTATGTAAATAAATATTTTTATGCTGTAAAGTTTAATGCAGAAGGTAATGACGTAGTAAATTTTAATGGGAAAACATATACGAATCCTAATTATAATCCCGCCAAAGCGAATAATCGAAACTCTGGGCATGAATTAGCGCGTTATTTTAGTGTTCGCTCTTATCCAACAATTATTTATTTAGCGGAAGATGGAAGTTTGTTGGCGCCTGTAATTGGTTACCAAACGCCACAGCAATTGGAACTGTACCTAAAGTTATTTAAAAATAATGATCATGCAGCTTTCAAAACGCAGCAAGATTTTCAAGCTTATGCCCAAGCTTTTAAACCCGAATTTAAAAACTAGCAATTAGTTTATTTCAATATAAAAGCGCCCTTTTCACCTGTAAAGTGAAATGGGCGTTTTCTGTTTATACAGGTTTCTGCCCATCTTTTAATATAGGATTTGTAGTTGCTGCCATCCGCAATTATCACTTTCGGATTCAAAGAATCAATTAAACGATTCAGATTTATTTTGGGCGATTGGCTCAAAATAACATAATCTGGTTGAAAGGTCAAGTTTTTATAAATTCCTAAACTATCTATCACTAAAAATTGCTGATTATTATACGTATAACTATTTGGTAGATTTTTATAGCGTACTTCCTTGATGAAATTTCCAACTTTATAATTCGAAATACTATAATCTGATATCGTATTGAGCGTATCTAGATTGTGAAATATGGAAAGGTTGTATCCTTGTTTATTCGCAATAATACTGTGTTTGCTTTTATGAAGCACGAGCATTTCATTTTGACTATGATACCAGTAATTAGTGAAGAATAATCCTATTTGGAATAGGCAAATGCAAGATAAAGCAACTACTAAACGGCTGTAAGATTTCGAAATAAAATATTGAGTAACCAGCAGGGTAATTAGATAAAATCCAATTACCAGAAACCAATTACTTGGAATGTCCCTAAAAATAAAGGCTTCCTGTTGACCAATCCATTTAAAGAATTGATTCATGGTGCTTATTACCTCACCAAATCCATCTGTGAATAATGATTTCGGTATATCCAATGCTGCGAACAAAAAAACAATTAATCCGTAGCCGAGAATTAATCCTAATAATGGAATAATTACCACGTTGGTAAGCAAAAATAAACCGGGGAATTGATGAAAATAAAAAATACTTAATGGAAAAACTCCCAATTGCGCAGCCAATGAAAGGCAAATTAATGAGATGATTTTGTTTGGAAGCCAAAAGCGTGTTTTCAACTTATTATATAGTAGCGGATGAATGGCCACAATGCCAATAACGGCCAAATAGCTTAATTGAAAACCCACTTCAAAAAGGAGCATGGGATTACAAATAAGAAGTACAAAAGCCGAAATAGCCAAGGTATTGTAAATGTTGTAAGGCCGTTTTAAATACATCCCTACCGTAATGACACTAAACATGGTTACAGCGCGCAAAATAGAAGGTGATAAGCCTGCAATTACGGCATAAGTCCATAGAATGATAAGAATTATAATGGCTTTTATATAGTGACCATTTTTGGCGAAAACCAACGGTTTTAACAGTCCTTGCAGAATAAGGAGAATGATGCCAATATGCAAACCGGAAATTGCTAAAATATGAATGGCGCCTGCATTGACATAATCAGTATATAAACTGGCATCTATATCTTGTCGTTGACCCAATAATAAAGCATTTATAACGGCTAACTCTGATGGCTCAAATTCATATTTTTTAAGTTTTTGGTTTAAGGTTTGTCTGACATAGTCTGCGTAACCATAAATACTATGTTTATTGGTAGATAGAACCGAAATAGCTCCTGGATTACTATATATTTGAGCATAAATATGATGGTTTTCTAAATACTTTTTATAGTCAAATTGATAGGGATTTAATGGTCTGGAAAGTTCTTGTAATTTGCCATATACAATCAATTTGTCGTCCACTGCGTATCTCGAAATACTGTCAATTCTGGAACTATTCAATAACACTTTTCCAGAAACGGGTTTACCATTTATACTTTGTAAATTAGCAATATACTTTCTATTGTAAGCATTTGGTTTTAGTACTTCTGAAATGCTAATTTGAAACTGCGAAATTTGCGCTTCTGAAATATCATAGTGATGGGTATAATGGCTTTCTTTGTGTAAATGGTTGTGCGTAATAACCGTTAGGTTTCCCAAACTTATAATAGTTACATACGCAACTAGCCCAAACCAAATATGCTGTTTAAACTGATTTCTGTTATAAAAGTAGAGGACTAATAAAGCTAGTAGAAGTATGCCAGTTAGCAGTACAGAAAGCGCGAGTGACCATGCCAAATGCAAACTCACTAGAATGCCTAACATGAAACAACATGTTAGTTTAACTATTGGGAAATCAAGTAGTTTCACAATAGTAAGTTACAAAAATATCTTACAATATACGTCGTGCTTGAACAAAAGCGAAATACCAATAGCGCTCCGACAATTCGGAAGTCATAACACCGCGACTTGTAGATGCGTGGATAAATTCCACAAAGCCCGTTCTAGCTTCGGTAACAATGCCAACATGATTAACATTTCTGCTATTTTTACTGGTTGCAAAAAATAATAAATCGCCTTTTTGAACCTCTTTTACGTCAACCCAATCACCCACAACGGCTAATTGAGAGGTAGATCTTGGCAACTGAATGGCTTCTTTTTGAAAGGAAGTTACAATTAAACCAGAACAATCCATACCTTTTTTGGTAGTGCCACCATACTTGTATTTTACACCATCAAAGGTTTTAGCGTAATCTATAATAGATTCAGCTTTAGCGTCATAAGTTGTATTTTTAGACACTCTTGCTTTAGGAGCTGTCGCTGTTTTATGTGTGCGTTTCGATGTTTTAGTCACTTTTATGGACGATTTACATGCCGAAAAACATAAAAAACAGAGTAGGATGATAAAAGCTTTTTGCATATCCCGAAAATACACAATTTTGTTTAAAAAAATAAATACATCTTTAAAAGTTCATTGCTCACCAATTTTAAAACGGTTACTTTTAGCTCATAATAGTATTTTGGAATATGCATGTAGTAGATTTGTTTTCGGGTTGTGGTGGTTTAGCACTGGGTTTTAAATGGGCTGGTTTTGAAACGGTTTTTGCAAGTGATGTGGATGAAAATTGCGAAAAAACATATACCCATAACTTTCCAAATGTGCCGTTTATTACCAAAGATTTACGGGAAATTTCAACAACTGAAATTAAAAATATAATAACTAATAATCCGGATGTGGTTATTGGAGGTCCGCCATGTCAAGGTTTTTCATTAGCCAATAAAAACAGGAATAAAGTAAAAGACGATCCAAGAAACGAATTGTTTTATGAATTTGTTCGTGTGGTTACCGATTTGCAACCCAAAGCTTTTGTTATGGAAAATGTGCGAGGATTACTTTCCATGCAAAAAGGTGAAGTTATTAAACTGATGAGAGAGGCTTTTGAAAATGCTGGGATAGGGTATCAAGTGGATTATCAAGTTTTGCTGGCTTCAGATTATGGTGTGCCGCAAAATAGACACCGTGTTATCATGATTGGCATCCGGAAGGATTTAGAGAAGCAACCAATTTTCCCTAAAAAAATCTATGAAAACCCCGTTACTGTTTGGGAAGCAATTTCAGATTTACCCCAAATAAAAGCTTCCGAGGGAACTAAAAAAATGACTTATGAAACCAAAGCCCAAAATAACTTTCAGGCGTTTATTAGAAAGGATAGTAAAAAAGTCAATAATCATGTGGCCATGCGCCATACCCAAAGATTAATCAATCGGTTTCAGGTAATAAAAGCGGGCGAATCTTTAGCGCATGTTTCGCAGGAGCATGCTGCGGTAAAACGTGGAAATCCCAAAGAGAAATCGAAAATTGTTTTTTCACAAAATAATCAACGCTTGCATGCTAATAAACCCGCGCCAACGATTGCAGCTTCGTTTCAAAGTAATTTTATTCATCCTTTTTTACATCGAAATTTTACAGCTCGAGAGGGTGCGCGATTGCAGTCCTTTCCTGATAATTTTATTTTTCAAGGTATGAGAACAAAAATGAGTTGGGAGAAAGGCTTGAGTCAATATCAGCAAATAGGAAATGCGGTGCCGCCATTGTTGGGTTATGCGGTCGCTAAAATCTTGAAGGAAACGCTTGATGGAACAGATATTTCAACAGAAAAATTATTTGATGAATTACCGATTACCGAATAAGTGACTTATAAATTAATTGCGCCGTTTTTGCACTAGCACCTTTACCGCCTAACTTTTTTTCTAATTCGTAATATTCCAAAAACAGGGTTTTTCGAGTGGATTTATCTAAAATCTTATCCAATTCTAATTTTAAATTCTTTCGCGTAAACGCATCTTGAATTAGTTCGGTTACAACTTCCTTGTCCATAATTAAATTCACCAATGAAATATAGCTGATGTGTTTAATTAAGCGTTTGCCAATTTGGTAGGATAACCAACTACCTTTATAACATACCACTTCTGGAACTTTAAATAGCGCCGCTTCCAAAGTTGCTGTGCCTGACGTTACTAAAGCGGCGTAAGAGACACTTAATAAATCATAGGTTTTATTGGCAATGTAATGCACGTTGGCATTTTTTATAAAGGGCTTATAAAACTCGTAATCTTGACTTGGTGCACCAGCAATCACAAATTGATACGTCGGATAATCTTCAACTAAACTCAACATTACCGAAAGCATTTTAGAGATTTCTTGTTTTCTACTTCCTGGTAATAAGGCTATTATTGGTTTTTCGCTTAATTCGTATTCTGCTCTAAAGGTAGCTTCATCAACTTGATCACGCCCAGAAATAGCATCAATAAGTGGATGTCCCACGAAATTTACAGGATAATTATGAGTTTTATAAAACGTTTCTACAAAAGGTAAAATAACGTACATAGCATCAATATCGCGCTTAATATGTTTAACACGACCAGCTCGTGACGCCCAAACTTGAGGAGAAATATAATAATTTGTTTTAAAACCCTGTTGTTTCGCCCATTTGGCGATGCGTAAGTTAAAACCAGAATTGTCTATAAAAATAATAACGTCTGGTTGGTAGGATTGAATATCGGTTTTGCATAAATCAATATCCTTAAAAATCGCGGAAAGGTTCATGATAACTTCCGCAAAACCCATAAAAGAACGCTCTTTAAAATGTTTTACCAAAGTGCCACCAACAGCTTGCATTAAATCGCCACCCCAAAACTGAAATTCAGCTTGAGAATCTTCATTTTTTAAAGCTTTCATTAAATTAGAACCATGTAAATCCCCGGAAGCTTCACCCGCAATTATATAATATTTCATACTACATAAATTTAAAAAGAAAGGTGGAAATAGCAATAACAACTGTTGCTAAAAGCACACCTCGTGCGCGATAATCTTGTTTCTTTTTCAAAAATATAAAAAAGGCGGCCAAATTTAAAATAGCGCCTAGACTTACCAATTTTCCTAAAAATCCTTCAGCTGATGCATTTTTTAGCGCTAATATAAAATCGTCGTGCGTTCCTAAAAACATTGCGGCTAAATAAACGCCAATGGCGTTGGCAACTAGACCAACAAAAAAACCAATAAAAACTTCTTTCTTAATCATTAAAATTCCATGTATTTAATTGCTGAACATAATGGTGTGCTGTTAAATCAAATTGAACGGGAACAACGGAAACATAACCGTTTTCCAGAGCCCATTCATCCGTATCTTCACCTTTATCTAAATTCACAAATTTGCCTGATAACCAATAATAATCCTTGCCTTGAGGGGTTTGACGTTTATCAAATTCTTCTTCCCAATTGGCTTTTGCCTGTCTGCAAACTTTAATGCCTTTAATATCTTTAGTAGAAATATTTGGAATGTTTACGTTTAAAACAA
This sequence comes from Bizionia myxarmorum, assembly GCF_008086205.1. Lineage (GTDB taxonomy): Bacteria > Bacteroidota > Bacteroidia > Flavobacteriales > Flavobacteriaceae > Algorimicrobium > Algorimicrobium myxarmorum. The sequence goes on from NZ_VSKK01000001.1 coordinate 1,193,279, forward strand.
CACCTTCTGGTAAGCCGTTTTTTAGAACTTCTTGGGTTACTTTAGTAGCAATTATTTTGGCGGCAGTAAAATCGGCATTATAATTATAATCCAAAAGTGAAAACCCTATAGCCGGAATCCCTTCAATACCAGCTTCTAATGCGGCACTCATAGTTCCCGAATATATTACGTTTATTGATGAATTGGATCCGTGATTAATACCCGATACACAAAGATCTGGACGTCTGCCTAAAATTTCTTTTACTGCTAACTTTACACAATCGGCAGGTGTTCCTGAACAACTATATTCTATTCGGCCAGAATCATCAATAGTAACTTTTTCTAAATGCAGCGTAGAATTTATAGTAATTGCGTGTCCCATAGCGCTTTGTGGGCTGTCCGGAGCAACTACAACTATATCACCTAAATCTTTTACGGCTTCAATTAAAGCGCGAACACCAGGCGCCGAAATACCGTCATCATTGGTTACTAAAATAAGAGGTCTTTTTGTCATATATATTGCCGATTCTTCAAGAAGCTAAAATACATAAAATCATGCGTAATGTCTGAATTTATCTGGTTTAACAAAAAATTAATAGCGTTTGAATATATTGGCATGGTTTTTTCGTTAATTTAGTGAAAAATATACTATGCATTTTTTTAGAATTATGAAAAGGAACTATAACATTTTAGTTTTGGTGCTCCTACTAGCCTTTGCTTCTTGTAGCTTTACCACAAAAACATTTCAAGACCCCGACAAAGATAAATTGCTGATTCAGGTAATAACTTATGTATTGGAGAATGGTCATTTTGACCCAAAAGCCATGGACGATTCGTTCTCAGCTAAAGTTTATACGGACTATTTAGATCAAATTGATCCGCTAAAACAATATTTCTATAAATCGGATATTGAAGAATTTTCGAAATATAAAACGGAAATAGACAATCAATTAAAAGCATTGGATATTTCATTTTTTGCACTTACGCATGATCGTTTAATTCAAAGAATTGGAGAGGCTAAAACTATCTACAGAGATATTTTAGAAACACCATTTGATTATTCTAAAAACGAAACCTATAATGCAGATTATGAGTCTATAGATTACGTTAAAAATAAGCGCGAATTAACCGAGCGTTGGAGACAAAGGCTGAAATATACCAATTTAGCGAGTTATGATGATTTGATGGAGCAGCAGAAAAATCTTGTTGATTTAAACAAGAAAGCGGATTCCTTGAAACTTGATCCTATTGTAAAAAAATCGCCTAAAGAGGTTGAAAAAGAAGCAAGAGAATCGACCCTGAAAACTATCGATATTTATTACAACGATTATATTGATGATATGCATCGTGATGATTGGTTTGTATTTTACATAAATGCCATTACCCAAGAATTTGATCCGCATACTACCTATTTTGCACCTCAAGATAAGGAGGCTTTTAATCAAGATATGGCTGGTAAATTGGAAGGTATTGGCGCACGTTTGCAAAAGCGAAATGACAATACTAAAATTCTAGAATTAATATCTGGAGGTCCAGCATGGCGAGGAAAAGAATTAGAGGTTGGCGATGTTATTGTTAGAGTTCGCCAAGAAGGCGAAAAGGAACCAATCACTATTACAGGAATGCGTATTGATGATGCCATTAAATTAATAAAAGGACCAAAAGGGACTAATGTTTATTTAACGGTTAAAAAGGTTGATGGCACATCCAAGGTTATCAAAATTACGAGAGATGTGGTTGAAATTGAAGAAACCTACGCTAAATCTGCTTTTGTAGATAAAGATGGAAAGAAATTTGGTATCATAAATCTGCCGAAATTCTATGCTGATTTCACAGATTACAAGAAATTAAATGCAGCCTCTGATGTTAAGAAAGAAATTATGCGTTTGAAAGAACAAGGCATGCAAGGTCTAGTTTTAGATCTTCGAAATAATGGCGGCGGATCTTTGCAAACGGTTGTAGAAATGGCTGGATTGTTTATTGAAGATGGCCCAATTGTTCAGGTACGTTCTACTGAATTACCGAAAGAAGTTTTAAATGATACTGATAAATCCATTGCTTGGGATGGTCCTTTAGTTATTCTAGTAAATGAATTTTCAGCTTCTGCTTCAGAAATTATGGCTGCGGCCATGCAAGATTACAAGCGTGCCATTATTATTGGTAGTAAACAAACTTATGGTAAAGGAACAGTTCAATCTTTCTACGATCTAAACGAATTGGTTAAGAATAATCAAGAAGGTGATTTAGGTGCTCTAAAAGTAACAAGACAGAAGTATTACCGTATTAATGGTGGTTCTGTACAATTAGAAGGTGTGAAAAGTGATGTAGTTGTTCCAGATCGTTTTAGCTTTATTGATATTGGTGAAAAGGATCAAAAAAATCCATTAGGTTGGGATGAAATTGATGCTGCCGATTATAAAATATGGCAAGGTGATTTTGATTATACCACTACAATTACTAATAGTAATGAACGTATGAAAGGTAACGATCAGTTGAAATTAATTTCTGATAATGCACAATGGGTTCGTGCACGAATGGACGAAAAAATTTATCCATTAAATTATTCAGATTATAAAGCACAATTAGATCGCAACGAAAGTGAATCTAAAACGTTCGAGAAAATTGGTGAATATACAACCAACTTAACATACACGTCCTTGCCATATGAGCAGAAACTTTTTGAAAAGGATACTGTGCTGCAAGATAAGCGTCAACGCTGGCATGAAAGCTTGAGCAAAGATGTTTATGTTGAAGAAGCACTACATGTATTACAAGATTTAAAAGCGTCGTATTCTGTTAAAAAAGTAGCTTCAGTTAAGGATTAAAAAATTCATGAGTCAACAATCTAACTCATTAAGTCAATTAGCGCTCCAGAAATTCAAAAAAGATTTCTGGGGCGTTTTTAGTTTTGGTTTTATCATATTGGTAGGGCTGGTCTCTATATTTGCTTATGTTATTGCCCCAGATAATTCAGAGTATGCTAACCAAATGCATTTGTCTATTCACTCTAAAAGACCGGGATTTTCTGTTGAAATGCTTACCATCTCTCAAGATTCCGAAATAGAACAATCGGTGTTTTCTAAAGTATTTTTTGGGAAGAAAATTCAAGATACTGAAATCCCAATTACAGCCTATTCTGTTGAAAATAATACACTGACTTATACGGAATATGCTTCAGATGGATTAGAAGGTATGACCAAATCTTTAGATTTGAAGGATGCTTCTGCATCCGATATAATTTCAAATAAAACCTTTCTTTTCGGCACCGATAAATATGGTCGTGATTTATTAAGTAGAACTTTGGTAGGCGCTAGAATTTCTTTTTTTATAGGATTTATAGCCGTCTTTATTTCCCTTGTTATTGGAATTTTTATGGGAAGTGTGGCTGGTTATTTTGGAGGTCGTGTGGATGCTATTATTATGTGGTTTATAAATGTGTCTTGGTCCATCCCCACATTACTCTTGGTTATAGCGATTACTTTAGCACTAGGGAAAGGCTTTTGGCAAGTGTTTATAGCAGTAGGATTAACCATGTGGGTGGAAGTAGCTCGTGTTGTCCGCGGTCAAGTAATGGGCGTAAAAGAGATGCAATATGTAACAGCCGCTCGCGCTTTAGGATTTAATGATTTCCGCATAATAACTAAACATATTTTACCCAATATCATGGCGCCCGTTATTGTAATTTCGGCAGCCAATTTTGCAGCAGCTATTCTTATAGAAAGTGGTTTGAGCTTTTTAGGAATTGGTGCGCAACCGCCTATGGCAAGTTGGGGAGCTATGATAAAAGATCACTACAATTACATAATTCTTGGTAAGCCTTATTTAGCTTTAATTCCGGGATTCTGTATTATGAGTTTGGTAATGGCGTTTATGCTTATGGGAAATGCGCTTCGTGATGCTTTAGATGTGAAATCGTAAAAGCATTTTAATTTTTGCTATCGAAAAATAGTTTCCAATTTACATTTTTTAGGTGTTCTGCCATCCAATCTGGTCGGTATTCGCCATTTCGAATTAAGGTTTCACCGTTTGGTTTAATCAATGCATAAGAACCGCACCATGTTGGTTTAATGAAGATTTTATTCCTGAAAAAGTTGTTTGAATCTATATAAAAGTATTCGTCTTTTTTATGGGGACGGTTTCGCAAGGTCATGCCGTTTTCAAATAATACAATAAAGGTAATTTTATTCTTTTCAATATCTGTTCGCAAAGGATTTAAAAAGTTTTTGCGATCCAGTATTTCATCTTTTGTCCACTTATTATCCCTGCGCGCTGTACATAAATCATCTTTATACCTATACTCTATAAGAATAGTATTGCTGTCCGGTATCTTTCTGTTGATTAAATTCTCTATTTCACTTTTTATTTCAAAATAATCGAAGACACCTTTAGAATAATAGCCTTGCGTTAACGTATAATGCGTATCTCCATTTTCATCTATGTGAAGCCATTTACTATAAGATAAATCTTGGTTTCTCAATTTTTCAGAATACGCTTCACTGCTTATGATTTTGCCATTTTCATCAATATAAATATTTTCTTGAGCGCTTGTAGATTGAAAAAAGAATAGAATAATTATAATGGTAAAAGCTAGTTTCATGCCTCCATGTTTTCATTCAAATCATGAATGTATTTTAAAAGCTGATCTTTACCCACTTCTTTTGAAGAAGATGTGATAAAATAATTAGGCATAGCTTCCCAGGTTTCCAATAAAACGGCGCTATAATCTGCTACATGATTTAAAATAGCTTGTGGTTTTAGCTTGTCTGCCTTCGTGAATATGATGGAAAAAGGAATTCCATTTTCACCCATCCAAGCCATAAAATCTAAATCTATGGGTTGCGGTTTATGTCTAATATCTACCAAAACAAAAGCAGAAACTAATTGTTCCCGTTGGTTGAAATAGTCTGTAATAAATTTTTGGAATGTTTTTTTAGAGCTTTTAGAAACTCGAGCATAACCGTATCCTGGTAAATCCACTAAATGCCAATTTTTATTGATTAAAAAGTGATTTATAAGCTGTGTTTTTCCTGGTCTACCGGATGTTTTGGCTAAACTTTTTCGGTTGGTAAGCATGTTAATCAATGATGATTTTCCAACATTACTACGTCCAATAAAAGCGTACTCGGGAAGTAAGTTTTTAGGACATTTAGCAACATCAGAATTGCTCATTACAAATTCTGCCGATTTAATTTCCATAGCTATTTCCCAGAAATTTGGGTTTTAAAATTAGTGTTTACAAGCCGCGCTTTGTCAACCAACCATCTAAAATAGTATTAAACGCATCTGGATGTTCCATCATGGCGGCATGACCGCATTTGTCTATCCAAAATAGTTCAGAATCTGGTAAAAGTTGATCGAATTCTACGGCAACTTCAGGCGGTGTAACAATATCGTTTTTTCCCCAAATAATACAAATTGGGGTGGTCATTTTAGGTAAATCTTTAGCCATATTATGTCGAATGGCACTTTTGGCAATAGCTAAAGTTTTAATTAATTTATTTCGGTCGTTTACGGTTTCGTAAACTTCATCTACAATTTCTTTGGTGGCCACTTCAGGATCATAAAAAACATCTTGTGCTTTTTTCTTAATCACTTCATAATCGCTTCGTTTGGTGTAACCACCGCCCATAGCACTTTCATAAAGTCCAGAACTTCCTGTAATTATTAAAGCTTTCACTTTTTTAGGATATAATTTGGTATGATATAAGCCAATATGGCCACCAAGAGAATTTCCTAATAAAATAACATTGTCCAAGCCCTTAAATTCAATAAAATCATGAAGAAACTTGGCGAAGCTTTTTACATTAGTCTTTAAAAGCGACATGGAGTAGATAGGTAATTCAGGAATAATTACGCGATAGCCTTTCTGACTAAAATAATTTGTTACAGCATCAAAGTTACTTAAACCGCCCATTAATCCGTGTAAAACGATGATGGGTGTGCCTTCTCCTACTTCAATATAACTGTAACTTTTTTCTTTTTTTAATCTATGCGCCATTAATTAGTTCGTCTTTTCTTCAAACAAATATAGTTAAATCATTGATAATATATTCACTTTTCTTAAAAGCTACACGGCTCTATTCTAAGTAAGATATTAACATATCTAAAATGTTAAAGTTTTTGGCAATTTAAGTATCTGATTGGTAGTTGATAAGGCGGATTAGAGACTATTTGTGTGATGATTATTAATGGTAAAATAGAAAAATTATTAACAAAGTGGTAGAAAGTGGTAAAAGGTGGTAATATTTTCAATATATTTGAAACTTAAACCCAAGATTCAACAAATACTGTTTTGAGCTCATTAATAGGAACATACGAATGTAAAGTAGACGCAAAAGGACGGCTTATGTTGCCTGCTGCGCTGAAAAAACAGTTGGCGCCTGCTCTTCAAAATGGCTTTGTTTTAAAACGAGCGGTTTTTCAGCCTTGCTTGGAGTTGTATCCTATGGCTGAATGGGAGAAATTAATGCAAAAGATAAATAAGCTCAATAAATTCAAAAAAAAGAACAATGATTTTATTCGTCGCTTTACAGCAGGCGTGAAAATTATTGAGGTTGATGCAACTGGGCGTTTGTTAATTCCAAAAGATTTGGTGGCATTCGCGGATATTTCGAAAGAAATCGTCATGTCGTCAGCTATCAACATTGTGGAAATTTGGGATAAAGATAAGTACGAAAAAGCTATTGAAGATGCTGCTGGCGACTTCGCAGATTTAGCTGAAGAGGTAATGGGACAAGACGATGACGACTATGGAATATCATAACCCTGTTTTACTAAAAGAAACCGTTGATGGTTTAAACATCAAAGAAGACGGGATTTACGTGGATGTTACTTTTGGAGGTGGCGGACATAGTAAAGAGATATTAAGCAGACTTGGAAAAAACGGGAAGCTTTTCGCTTTTGATCAGGATCCAGATGCGCTTGAAAATACGATTGATGATGAGCGTTTTACGTTAATTCATGAAAATTTTCAGTTTATGAAACGGTTTTTACGTTTTTATGGCGCGAAAGAAGTAGATGGTATTCTGGCCGATTTTGGCGTGTCATCTCATCAATTTGATGTGGCAGAACGTGGTTTTTCTACCCGTTTTGAAGCTGATTTAGATATGCGGATGAATCAAAAAAGTGCGCTTTCTGCTTATAATGTGGTAAATGATTATGATGAGGAACAACTAAAACAAGTGCTTTGGCAGTATGGTGAATTGCGTCAAGCAGCCGCCATGGCAAGTGCTATTGTTGAGCATCGCAAAACAGAACCTATAAAAACGAGCGATCAGTTGAAAACGGCTTTGAAGTCATTTTTACAACATCAAAAAGAAAATAAAGTATTGGCGCAAATTTATCAAGCCATACGCATTGAAGTAAATCAAGAGATTGAGGTGTTAAAAGCATTCTTAATGCAAGCGCCAGAAACCTTGGCTAAAGGCGGGCGATTAAGTGTAATATCTTATCATTCTCTAGAAGATAGATTGGTGAAACGCTTTATAAGAAACGGTCTTTTTGAAGGAGAACCGGAACGCGATATGTATGGCAATTTTGAAGTGCCAATGAAAAAAGTAGGTGGTTTAATAGTGCCTTCGCGAGAAGAAATAAAACTAAACAATCGCGCACGTAGTGCGAAACTTCGCATTGCTAAAAAATTATAAGTAGCAGATTATTTGAGTCTGATAAACTAAAAAATGAATTCCTGAATTATCAGGTGAGTCACATGAAAAACGGTTTTAATAACATAATGAAAGGTGCGTTTTTAGTAAACGAGGACGCTCCAAAAAGCTGGCGGATGATTCTGTTTGTGTCAGTTTTAGCCATTGTTATGATTGCCAGTTCCCATAGTGCAGATAAAAAAGTGCATCAAATTGCGCGGTTAAATAATGAAGCAAAAGAATTACGGTCGGCTTTTGTGGATGGCAGAACACGCCTAATGGAATTAAAAAAAGAAACCGTAGTAGAGTTGAAAATGGAAAAAAAGGGATTAGCTATTTCTGAAATTCCACCAACAAAAATTAAAGTTAAATCTAAAAAGTAGTTCAGCTTGGCAACAAACGAGAAGAACATATTAAACCGATTGTATTTTGTAGCAGGATGTATGTTCATCTTCGCTATAGCAGTTGTGTTTAAACTTTTAAGTATTCAAGTGCTTCATGGCGAAGAATACCGCAGCATGGCAGAAGAGCGCACTATAAAAGATGTGGTAATTCCTGCTAACCGTGGTAATGTTTATTCGGCAAATGGCAATTTGTTGGCCACGTCGGTTCCTAAATATGATATTCGTTTAGATGCTATTACGCCTACAGCTGCTAGGTTCGAACAGTTATTAAAGCCACTTTGTGATTCTTTATCTGTGTATTCAGGAAAACCCTCGGCTTATTATCAAAAAGAAATTAGAAAAGCGCGCGCTAATAAAAACAGATATTATTTGTTGGCTCGTGACATTGGATACGGCGATTACGTGCGTTTAAGAAATTTTCCTTTGTTGGAATTAGGGGCTTTTAAAGGTGGCCTAATTGTAGAGCAAACAACAAAACGCGAACATCCATTGGGTGGAATTGCACAACGATCTATAGGTTATGAGCGCTTTGATGAAAAAGGAAATGCAACGCGTGCTGGAATTGATGGTGCTTTTGGGCAAAAGTATTTACGTGGTACAGACGGCCGACGTTTAAAACAAAAAATAGGAAAAGGGCAGTGGAAGCCTATTGCAGATTATAATCAAATTGAACCTAGAGATGGCTATGATGTTTACACCACACTAAGTGTCAATATTCAAGATATAGCCCATCACGCTTTATTGCAACAATTGGAATTTTACCAAGCAGAACATGGATCTGTAGTTGTTATGGAGGTGGCAACGGGTGAAATTCGCGCCATTTCCAATTTAGGAAAAACCAAAGGTGGCGGTTATTATGAAAAATTGAATTACGCCGTTGGAGAATCCCATGAGCCGGGTTCTACTTTTAAAGTTATGGCTTTAATGGCAGCTTTAGAGGATAAGGTCGTGGATACATCAACAATCGTAGATACTGGAAGAGGCAGAAAAGTGTTTTATAGAAGAACGATTACCGATTCTAAACATGGAGGTTATGGAAAAATTTCCGTTGCTCGTGCCTTAGAAGTTTCTTCTAATATTGGTATTGCAACAGTTATAGATGAGCATTATTCCAAAAATCCTGAAAAGTTTATCAACCGTTTAAAAAGTTGGTCTTTAGATAAGCCTTTAGGTTTACCAATTATGGGTGAAGGGCAACCTGTTGTTCCGGGTCCAGGAGATAAAATTTGGAGTAAAAATGCACTGCCGTCTATGGCCTATGGGTATAATATGGAATTAACCCCTTTGCAAACCTTAACCTTTTATAATGCTATTGCAAATAATGGTGTTATGGTGAAACCACGCTTTATTAAAGAGGTTAAAGAATTAGATAAGAATATAGAGTCTTTTGATAGATATGTTATCAATAAAAAAATAGCATCTGAACAAACGATTCGCGAGATGCAAGAAATTTTAAAAAATGTGGTGGTTCGTGGAACCGGACGCTCATTATACTCGCCTTATTTTTCTATGGCTGGTAAAACGGGAACGGCTAAATCTGAATATTGGATGAAAGACTGGGAAGATAATCCGCGTTATGTATCGTCTTTCGCAGGATATTTTCCCGCTGAAAATCCTAAATATTCGTGTATTGTGGTTATTCATAAGCCAAGTGTGAAAAAGGGCTATTATGGCGCCGATGTTTCAGGTCCAGTGTTTAAACGTATTGCTCAAAAAATATTTACAGACACTCCAATTATTGATGAAATTGATACTTTGGAAGTGAACGATATCGCTGTAAATGAAGAATACGAAGCTTATTTCAAAACGGCTCAAACTTACAGAACTATTATGCCAGATGTAGTTGGTTTACCAGCTATGGACGCGATTGCATTATTAGAAAACATGGGCTTAAAAGTAAGTTCAGATGGTGTTGGAAAAGTGAAAGTACAATCCATTTTAAAAGGCGAAAAAATTAAGAAGAATCAAGAAGTAATTATTCAGACGGTAACCATTCAAACATCATGATGATTTTAAAAGACATATTATACAAAGTACCATTACTTGCAGTTGCAGGCAGTACAAGTGTGTCTATTAACGATGTTGTTTTTGATTCTAGAAAAGTTGCTAAAAACGATGTTTTTGTTGCCATTAAAGGAACGCTTTCTGATGGTCACGATTATATTCAAACTGCCATAGACCAAGGTTGTGCGGCTATTGTTTGTGAGCATACTCCAGAAAATAGAGCTGAAAATGTTGTTTACGTTGAGGTTACCAATACGTCTAGTGCGCTGGCCATTATGGCTTCCAATTTTTATGGCGTGCCTTCTGCTAATTTAAAACTTGTAGGAGTAACTGGTACCAATGGTAAAACAACTATTGCTACTTTATTGTATCAGCTTTTTAAAAGTGCTGGTTATAAAGTAGGCTTATTATCTACAGTTAAAATTATGGTAGATGATACTGAATTTAAAGCCACGCATACTACGCCAGATTCCTTGACTATAAATAAGTATTTGCAGCAAATGAATGATGCTGGTGTTGAGTTTTGCTTTATGGAAGTAAGCTCTCACGGTATCCATCAAAAACGCACCGAAGGTTTGCGTTTTGAAGGTGGTATTTTCTCAAATTTAACGCATGACCATTTAGATTATCATAACAGTTTCGCAGAATATCGCGATGTGAAGAAAGCCTTTTTTGATGGTCTTTCTAAAGATGCATTCGCATTGGTAAATGTGGATGATAAAAATGGCATGGTGATGTTGCAGAATTCCGCAGCAAAAAAACATACCTACGCTTTAAAAAGCTATGCGAATTATAAGGCACAAATATTAGAAAATCAGTTTACAGGTTTATTGCTAAAAATAAATGATAGCGAAGTTTGGACCCGTTTAATTGGCAGTTTCAACGCTTATAACGTTTTGGCCATTTATGCAACCGCGGAATTATTAGGTTTAGAAAAGGTCGAAATTTTAAGACTTATAAGCGATTTAAAAAGTGTTTCTGGACGTTTCCAATATCTGATTTCAGAAACGAAAATTACCGCCATTGTAGATTATGCGCACACGCCTGATGCCTTGAAAAATGTATTGGAAACAATCAATAGTATTCGCACTAAAAACGAAGAACTCATAACTGTAGTAGGTTGTGGGGGCGATCGTGATAAAACAAAACGACCAAAAATGGGACATATCGCTTCGGCTTTAAGCACCAAAGTTGTTTTTACCAATGATAATCCGCGAACCGAAAATCCGGAAACAATATTGAATGAAGTGGAAGTAGGTGTGGAGCCGCAAAATTTCAAAAAAACACTATCTATTATGGATAGAAAGCAAGCTATTAAAACGGCTTGTCAAATGGCGAAACCTAACGATATCATTTTAATTGCTGGGAAAGGTCATGAAAACTATCAAGAAATTAACGGTGAACGTTTCGACTTTGATGACTTTAAAATTGTTCAAGAATTATTAAAACAATTAGATAAATAATATGCTGTATTACCTATTTGAATATTTAGACAAGGCTTATGATTTTCCAGGATCGTCTTTATTTGGTTTTATAACCTTTAGAGCAGCGGTTACTATCATATTATCCTTGTTAATATCCACCATTTTTGGTAGACGCATTATTAGATTTCTTCAAAAGCAGCAAGTTGGAGAGTCTATTCGAGATTTAGGTTTGGACGGCCAGATAGAAAAAGCGGGAACGCCTACAATGGGTGGTGTTATCATTATTCTAGCCACCTTAATACCAGTTTTGCTTTTTGCTAAATTAGAAAACATATATATCATTCTCCTAATTATCACCACGCTTTGGATGGGAACCATTGGGTTTATTGATGATTATATCAAGAAATTTAAAAATGATAAAGACGGTTTAAAAGGTCGCTTTAAAGTCCTTGGTCAAATTGGACTAGGAATTATTGTTGGTGCTACTTTATACTTTCATCCTGATGTTATGTTGAAAGAAAAATTACCACAAGCGCAACAACAAGAAATATTAGCATCCAACCCGAAAGTGGAGTCGTCCAAGCTTTTTAAAATGGAAGAAAAGTCGACGAAAACAACTATTCCATTTGTTAAAGAAAATGAATTCGATTACGCGGATTTAATTACATGGATTAGTCCAGATTTAGCCAAATATGCTTGGATTATTTTTATTCTAGCAACTATTTTTATTATCACTGCGGTTTCCAATGGCGCCAATCTTACCGATGGGATTGATGGATTGGCAGCAGGAACATCAGCCATAATTGTGCTTACACTTGGAATTTTTGCGTGGGTATCGGGTAACATCGTTTTTTCAGATTATTTAAATATCATGTATATCCCGCGAGTCGAGGAGATCACGATTTATATAGCCGCATTTGTTGGTGCATTAATTGGTTTTTTATGGTATAATACCTATCCGGCCCAAGTTTTTATGGGAGATACAGGAAGTTTAACTATTGGTGGAATCATTGCGGTTATTGCCATAGCTGTAAGAAAGGAATGGTTAATCCCCGTTTTATGCGGAATTTTCTTGGCTGAAAATTTATCAGTTGTTATGCAAGTGAGTTGGTTTAAATATACCAAGAAAAAGTACGGTGAAGGTCGGCGTGTTTTTAAGATGGCACCACTGCATCATCATTATCAAAAATCGGGTTATCACGAAAGTAAAATAGTAACACGTTTTTGGATTATTGGCATTTTACTAGCCATTATTTCAATAGTCACTTTGAAAATCAGATAAAAATTTTAGTGAGACAATGAAACGATTGGTCGTATTAGGAGGAGGAGAAAGTGGAGTAGGTGCTGCACTTTTAGGAAAAGCGAAAGGCTATCATGTTTTTGTTTCGGATAAAGGAAAAATTAAAGAGAAGTATATAAACGTTCTTAAACATCATGAGATTGAATGGGAAGCTGAACAGCATACAGAATCAAAAATTCTAAATGCAGATTTAGTGGTAAAAAGTCCCGGAATTCCGGACACGGTGCCCATGGTAAAGCAACTAAAAGCAAAGGACATTCAGGTAATTTCTGAAATCGAATTTGCTTCACGCTACACCTACGCAACCATTATAGGAATTACGGGTAGTAATGGTAAAACTACAACCGCCTCATTAACGCATCATGTGTTAAAGCAAGAACTGGAAGTGGGTTTAGCTGGTAACATTGGCGATAGTTTTGCGAAACAAGTTTTAGAGCATGATTTTCCGAATTATGTTTTAGAGATAAGCAGTTTTCAATTGGATAATTGCACAGCCTTTAAACCACATATTGCGGTTTTATTAAATGTAACGCCTGATCATTTAGATCGCTATAATTATGAGTTTGATAATTATATCGCTTCAAAGTTTAGAATTGCTATGAATCAGACATCAGAAGATTATTTGATCTATGATGCCGATGATGAAGTCATTATCAATTGGCTCGAAAAACACCCAGTTCAATCAACATTATTGCCGTTTTCATTGGTGAAGAAAATAGAAAACGGCGCGTATTTGGAAAACGAAACACTGAAAATAACAATAGATAATAATCAAATAATTATGCCAACAAAGGATATAGCATTACAAGGAAAACACAATATTAAGAACGCAATGGCGGCGTCTACGGTTGCACACTTATTAAAAATAAGAAAGCAAACCATTCGTGAAAGTTTAGAAAATTTTCATGGTGTTGAGCATCGTTTGGAAGAAGTGTTGAAAATAAATAAAGTTAATTATATCAATGATTCCAAAGCAACAAATGTCAATGCCACTTACTATGCTCTAGAAAGTATGAGTTCACCAACGGTATGGATTGTTGGTGGCGAAGATAAAGGGAATAATTATGCAGAATTGTTTCCATTTATAAATGAAAAGGTAAAAGCCATTATTTGTTTAGGTGTTGACAATAAGAAGCTTTTTGAAAATTTCGAATCTATGGTAGATATTATTGTAGAAACGCAATTTATGAGCGAAGCCGTAAAAATAGCCTACAAAATTGCAGAATCAGGCGATAATGTATTGCTATCTCCAGCTTGTGCAAGTTTCGATTTATTTGAAAACTATGAGGATCGCGGACGTCAGTTTAAAGACGCGGTAAGAAATTTATAAAAAGTAAAATGCTTCTATTTTAGAAGGTATATAAACCAAAAATCATAACAAAAACATAAGCAAAAAGTGCAACCAATTTTTAAAAACATAAAAGGCGATCGATTAATATGGGCAATAGTAGCGCTATTGGCAATATTTTCCTTTTTACCAGTCTATAGTGCTGCCAGTAATTTGGCGTACAATGGCGTTGGAAAAGGGACGTTTTCTATATTTTTCGGACACTTTATGCATTTGTTGTTGGGCTTTTTAATTGTTTTTATAGTTCATAAAATACCATATCGCTATTTCAGAGCCATCTCTATATTGTTATTACCAGTGGTTTTGATGTTGTTAGTTTTAACATTAATGCAAGGTTCTTCGAGTACGGGAACAAATACCAGCAGATGGATACAAATCCCAGTTGTTGGGGTTTCCTTTCAAACGTCCACCTTTGCATTTGTGGTATTAATGGTTTACGTGGCGCATTATATGTCGCGAGTTAAGGATAAAGCCATCACTTTAAAAGAATCCATTTTACCCTTGTGGATGCCTGTGTTTTCTGTGTTGGCGCTTATTTTACCAGCTAACTTTTCCACAGCGGCTATTATGTTTTTAATGGTCATTATTCTGGTTTTTTTAGGTGGATATCCTATTCGCTATTTAGCTGTAATTGTTGGAGCGGGTCTTGTAGCTTTAACGCTATTTGTATTAACTGCCAAAGCATTTCCGGATGCCATGCCAAACCGTGTAGATACATGGATGAGCAGAGTGGAAAGTTTTTCTGATGATGCGATTACAGAAGAAGATTATCAAATAGAAAAAGCGAAAATAGCCATTGCTTCGGGTGGCGTAAAAGGTGTTGGGCCAGGTAAGAGTATTCAAAAGAACTTTTTACCACAATCATCATCAGATTTTATTTTCGCCATTATCGTAGAAGAATATGGATTAATTGGTGGGTTTATATTATTGTTTTTTTACCTAGCCTTATTATTTCGAATTGTTATCGTTTCACAAAAATCAGATACCATTTTCGGAACCTTGGTGGTTTTAGGTGTTGGGTTGCCCATTGTATTCCAAGCCTTGATAAATATGGCGGTTGCCGTACAATTATTTCCTGTTACAGGACAAACATTGCCGCTAATTAGTAGTGGTGGAACTTCCATTTGGATGACGTGTTTAGCCCTTGGAATTATATTAAGCGTGAGTGCCAAACGCGAAGAAATAGTCAATAATGAACAAAGTGAGGATAATCCTTTAGATATTTTAAGTGAAGCAATTTAATATTAAAAAGTAGATACATTTTTGTGATAGATCGTAATAAAACATATAAAATTATTCTTTCAGGTGGCGGCACCGGCGGACATATTTATCCGGCTGTTGCTATAGCTAACGAATTGAAATCGCGTTTTCCAAATGCCAAGTTCCTATTTGTAGGAGCTAAAGATCGCATGGAAATGGACAAAGTACCACAAGCCGGTTATGAAATTATCGGTTTATGGATTACAGGTATTCAGCGTGAATTCACTTTGAAAAATTTAAGCTTCCCATTTAAATTGATGAGTAGTTTATGGAAATCACGAAAAATCATCAAAGATTTTAAACCAGATGTCGTTATCGGAACTGGCGGATTTGCTAGTGGACCCTTATTGCAAGTGGCCACATCAAAAGGAATTCCTAGTTTAATTCAAGAGCAGAATTCGTATCCAGGAATCACCAATAAATTATTGGCTAAAAAAGCAGATAAAATATGTGTGGCTTATGATGGTTTAGAACGCTTTTTTCCAGAAGATAAAATTATAAAAACGGGAAATCCAGTTAGAGAAGATTTGCTACATATTGCCGAAAAACGAGAAGAAGCTTTTACGAAATTCTCACTAGATAGAGAGAAAAAGACCATTTTGGTATTAGGTGGTAGTTTAGGTGCACGACGCATTAATCAATTAATTGAAAAAGAATATGATTTCCTACTAACGCATAGTGTTCAAGTGATTTGGCAATGTGGGAAGTTGTATTACGGAAAATATAAAATTTACGGAAACACGAAATACATTCAAGTTCATGAGTTCATTAATGATATGGCTTGTGCTTATGCAGCTGCCGATATTATTATTTCACGAGCGGGTGCTATTTCAGTTTCAGAATTATGCATAGTAGGAAAACCAGTTATTTTTATTCCTTCACCTAATGTTGCCGAAGATCATCAAGCAAAAAATGCGCAGGCTATTGTAGATGAAAAAGCAGCAATTATTATTAAAGAAAATGATTTAGAAGTGGATTTTCAAAATAAATTCATTCAACTCATTGTGTCACCCGAAAAGCAACAACAGCTAGGCAAAAACATTAAAAAACTTGCCATGGTGAATGCAACAAAACAGATTGTAGACGAAGTGGAATTATTATTAAATAAATCAAATAAATGAATCTAGACTCCATACGTAACGTTTATTTTATTGGTATTGGTGGTATCGGTATGAGTGCGCTCGCCCGATATTTTCAGGCGAATGGCAAGCGTGTGTCTGGTTATGATAAAACGCCAACGGAAATTACCGATGCCTTAATAGAATCGGGAATTCCAATTCATTTTGAAGATTCAGTCCGTTTTTTAGAAGATTACTTATTAAATAGCACGAATACATTAGTAGTTTATACACCTGCCGTTCCAAAAAGTCATAAGGAATTGGTCTATTTCGAGTATAGCGGCTATCGCGTTTTAAAACGTGCCGAAGTTCTAGGCGTGATTACCGAAAACAGCTATTGTTTGGCTATTGCTGGTACGCATGGAAAAACGACTACTACCAGTATTTTAGGGCATATTATGATGGTTTGTGATGTTCCAGTAACAGCATTTTTAGGCGGAATTAGTGAGAATTACAATACCAATTTAATTTTGAATGGTACAGAGGTTTCGGTAGTAGAAGCCGATGAGTTTGATAGGTCATTTTTAACCTTATCACCAAATATGGCTTGTATAACATCCATGGATGCGGATCATTTAGATATTTATGGTGATGCTTCGGAATTAGAGAAATCCTTTCGCGATTTCGCACATAAATTGAAAGAAGGCGGAAAATTATTTGTAAAGAATGGCTTACCAATTGAAGGTATAACCTATGGAATTGAAGATGATTCAGATTATACGGCTCAAAATATTATAATAGAAAATGGTGCTTATGTGTTTGATGTAAAAACACCAACAGCATTAATTGAAAATATACAATTTAACCTACCTGGTAGACATAATTTGTCTAATGCACTAATAGCCTTGGCGATGGCTGTAGAATATGGTTGCCCTCACCAACAGGTCGTCAAAGCATTAGCGTCTTACAAAGGTGTAAAGCGTCGTTTTTCATATCATATAAAACGGGATAATCTTGTCTATATTGATGATTATGCACATCATCCTCAAGAAATAAATGCTGTGCATCAGGCTGTTCGGGAAATGTATCCAGGCAAGAGGGTTTTGGCGATTTTTCAACCGCATTTATTTAGTAGAACACGAGATTTTGCTGATGATTTTGCAGCAAGTCTATCCAAGTTTGATGAAGTTCTGTTATTGGATATTTATCCAGCGCGCGAAGAACCAATTGACGGTATAACGTCTTCTTGGTTATTAAATAAAATGACGAATGAAAACAAGCAGCTCATTTCAAAAGAAGAAATTATAAGTAAAATAAAATCAAGTAAAGCCGAAGTTATTTTAACCATTGGTGCTGGCGATATTGGCGAACAAGTAAAAGGAATTAAAGAAGCATTAAGTCATGAAAATTAATTGGAATTACATAAAAATGTTTCTGCTGCTAGTTTTAGTGGTAGGCTTATTTGCGTTTTCTTCCAAGAAAAATAATGGACGGATTGTAAGTGCTGCAACTATCAATTTTAATGGGGAAGAGAACCTCTTTATAACCCATGAAGCTGTTAGTAAATTGTTAATACAAAAACAAGGTGGAACCCAAAATGTGCCTAAAGAAACCATAGATTTGAATCTATTGGAATCTGCCCTGAATTTTAACCCAATGATTAAGTCAGCCCAAGTATTCGTTGATGTTAACGGACATTTAATAGCTGAAGTTGAACAGAAAAAACCTATAGCCCGAGTGGATAGTTCGGTGTCTTTTTATATTGATGAAGACGGTTTTCATATGCCGTTATCAACAAATTATACAGCTAGAGTTCCGCTTGTTACGGGAGACGTTGCTAAAACTGATCTAGAACAGGTGTATAAAATGGCTGTAAAAATTAAAAATGATGCGTTTTTAAGTAAGCACGTTACAAATATTCATCAGCACGAAGACAAAAGTATCTCACTGCGGTTAAGACAATGCTCTTTTGAAGTATACGTTGGAAACTTAACGCAATTGGATAAAAAAATAAACAACTTAAAAGCGTTTTACAAAAAAGCGTTTAAAGAAAAAATATTAGATAATTACAGTAAGGTGAATCTGCAGTTTGATAGCCAAGTAGTATGCACTAAATCTTAAAACATGGAAGGAAATATTGCAATAGGATTAGATATTGGAACCACAAAAATTGTGGCAATGATTGGTCGTAAAAATGAATACGGGAAAGTAGAGATTTTAGGTATTGGAAGATCTAAAAGCCTTGGTGTGCATCGAGGTGTGGTAAATAATATTACCCAAACTATTCAGTCTATTCAATTAGCGGTTCAAGAAGCGGAGGCAGCAGCCGATGTTAAAATTGAAAACGTAACGGTCGGTATTGCAGGACAGCATATTCGCAGTCTGCAGCACAGCGATTATATTACTAGACCTAATCCGGATTTGGTAATTGATGATGAAGATATTGATCGTTTAATCAACCAAGTTCACAAATTAGTCATGCTTCCTGGTGAAGAGATTATACATGTGCTTCCACAAGAATATAAAGTGGATGGGCAAGCTGAAATTAAAGAACCAGTTGGTATGTATGGCGGCCGTTTGGAAGCTAATTTCCATGTGGTTGTTGGTCAAGTTTCGTCTATTCGAAATGTGGGGCGTTGTGTAAAAAGTGCCGGTTTAAATTTAGATAATATTACACTAGAACCTTTGGCTTCGGCAAATGCCGTTTTAAGTCAAGAGGAAAAAGAAGCTGGTGTAGCGTTGCTAGATATTGGCGGTGGCACAACAGATTTAGCCATTTTCAGAGATGGAATTATTCGTCACACAGCGGTTATTCCTTTCGGTGGAAATGTTATTACAGAAGACATCAAAGAAGGATGTTCTATTATTGAAAAGCAAGCAGAATTATTAAAGATAAAATTCGGTTCGGCTTGGCCAGGTGAAAACAAGGAAAACGAAATTGTTTCTATTCCAGGTTTACGTGGTCGCGACCCGAAAGAAATTACTTTAAAGAACCTTTCAAAAATAATTCACGCCCGTGTGGTAGAAATTGTGGAACAGGTTTATGTAGAAATTAAGAATTACGGTCATGAGGAACAAAAGAAAAAACTGATAGCCGGAATTGTATTAACTGGAGGTGGTGCACAATTAAAGCATTTAAAGCAGTTAGTAGAATATATAACGGGAATGGATACGCGTATTGGTTTCCCCAATGAGCATTTGGCTGGAAATAGTGATGATGAAATTACAAGTCCACTTTACGCTACAGCGGTTGGTTTAGTTATGGATGGTTTAAAAAGACAGGAGCGTAAGAAACTAGAAATAGCTTATGAAGAATCTTTAATGGAACCTGAAACGGAGACGGAAACAGAAACCGAAGAAGAAACCGAAATTATAGAACCACCAAAACCGCCGAAACGGTCTTTTTTAGACAAGTTTACGGAGCGTATAAAAGATTTTTTAGATAACGCCGAGTAAAGCGATTTTAGAACAAATTAATAATAAGAGAATAATTAAGCATATATAAAACGAAATTCATGAGCAGCAACAAAGAATTCGAAACAAACATTTCTTTTGATTTACCTAAAAATCAATCTAATGTTATCAAGGTAATAGGCGTCGGAGGCGGCGGGAGTAATGCCATTAATCACATGTATCAACAGGGGATTAAAGGTGTTGATTTTGTAATTTGCAATACCGATGCGCAAGCACTTCAAAATAGCGGTGTTCCAAATAAAATTCAATTAGGCTTAAACTTAACAGAAGGTTTGGGTGCAGGCGCTAACCCGGATATTGGCGAGAAATCGGCAGTTGAAAGTTATGAGGAGCTTCACCGCATGTTGGATACCAATACAAAAATGATTTTTATTACCGCAGGAATGGGTGGTGGAACCGGAACAGGTGCCGCACCAATTATTGCGAAAATGGCCAAAGATTTGGATATTTTAACCGTTGGAATTGTAACGATGCCGTTCCTTTTTGAAGGTAAAATGCGAAATCAACAAGCCCAAATTGGTATTGAGAAATTAAGAAGTGTTGTAGACTCTTTAGTGGTTATTAATAACAATAAGCTTCGTGAAGTTTATGGGAATTTAGGCTTTAAAGCTGGTTTTGCTAAAGCGGATGAGGTCTTGGCTACGGCTGCACGCGGTATAGCGGAAGTTATTACGCATCACTATACGCAAAACATCGATTTACGAGATGCTAAAACGGTATTAAGTAGTAGCGGAACGGCTATTATGGGTTCGTCTAAAGCGTCCGGTCAAGATCGTGCTAAAGAAGCGATTAGAAAAGCGTTGGATTCTCCTTTATTAAACGACAATAAAATTACAGGTGCTAAAAATGTATTGCTGCTGATAGTATCTGGAACACAAGAAATTACCATAGATGAAATTGGTGAAATTAATGACCATATTCAAGATGAAGCTGGTTATGGTGCCAATATTATTATGGGTGTTGGTGAAGACGAAACTTTAGGTGAATCTATTGCTGTAACTATAATTGCTACAGGTTTTGACATTGAACAACAAGATGAAATTTCTAACACAGAAGTGAAAAAAGTCATTCATGCGTTGGAAGATGATCAATCTATGGAGCAGGATTTATCTCGTAAAGAAAAAGATCCATCTATTATGGTTCCAAGTATCGATTTTGAGAAAAAAGTTGAGCCAGAAGTTGTAAAACATACTTTAGACCTTGAGGATCTAGAAGATTTAAAATCGCCTGAACCAAAAAAAGATGAAGGCACGGGATTGATTAAAACAACTGAAGCTATCCGCAAAGTGAACGTGGTTTATGATGAAGTTTTAACAGATGTCGATGCCGATGATTTTATAATTACAAATGCGCCAACAGTTGTTAATATAACACCTGAAACTATTTTTGAAGAACCTGAAGAGGAGCAACAAATTACCTTAACTTTTGATATGCCCATGAGCAGTAAGCCTATTGAGAAGGCGGAAGATATGGTAGTTCATGAATTGGATGAGGATATCAAAAAAATGCAAGTTACGGATCATGTTGAAATTATTCCAGTTACGGAATCCAATCAACTAGGTGAAATTCGCTATGCTTTAGATGATTATATTGAAGCAGAGTCGCGTATGAATACCGAAACTAAAGTGGAAGTAAAACCGAAGCATCATTTAAATATTGAGGATTCAGAAGTTGTTTTTGAAAAGAAAACAATCGAAACAAATAAAGTTGAAGAAGCGGTTTCTAGAGAGGAAATAGATCCAATCCACACGCCGATTTCTGAAATGCTAAAAGAACGCGCAGCAGAACGTAGACTTAAAATGAAAGATTTTAATTATAAGTTTAACAATTCAAAAATTGATGATATTGAGCGTATACCAGCTTATAAGCGTTCAGGAGTAAATTTAGAGGAATCTAGACATTCTTCAGAATCCAGAATATCTGGAACGAGTTTGAGTTTAGATGATAATGAAGATATGCAGTTACGTAATAACAATTCGTTTTTACATGATAACGTCGACTAAAAACAAGTATTAAGTTTAGTGTTTATAATTTGTACTGACCCGAAATGGCATAAAATGCTATTTCGGGTTTCTTTTTTTTATCTATAACCTCAAAAAACGGTTTTTCTTAGTATCTTCGCGTCTGTATTAGAAAACACCTTTATGAGCTTACAAGACGATATAATGAAGGCTATGAAAATAGCCATGAAAGCTAAAGATCAAACGGCTTTAACAGCGCTTCGTGCGGTTAAGGCGGCAATTCTTTTAGCGCGGACAGAATCTGGTGTTCAAATGGATGTAACCGAAGAGCAGGAGCTTAAAATTCTTCAAAAATTGGTGAAGCAACGTAAAGATAGTGCTGCTATTTATTTGGAGCAAAATAGAAAAGATTTAGCCGATCCAGAACTGGCAGAAGCAGAAATAATTAATCAATTTTTACCTGAAGCTTTATCGGATGAAGAAATAGAAGCGGTTGTAATGGCAACTATTGCCGATACAGGTGCCGAAGGTATGAAAGACATGGGTATGGTTATGGGCATTGTTAGTCAAGAATTGGCTGGTAAAGCAGATGGAAAAACCATATCAAATATTGTTAAGGCGAAGTTGTCTTAAATATTTTTAAATAAGAGATTCCTGCTTTTTCAGGAATTTATGGCCTCGTAGTTCAATTGGATAGAATATCAGATTTCGGCTCTGATGGTTGGAGGTTCGAGCCCTCTCGAGGTCACAAATGCAGAAATAAATTAGGGAAAACGCCAAGCTTGCTTGAGCGTTTTTTTTTATTTGAAATATTCTCGAATCAAAGCTTTAAAAAATGTGCTTCAATCTAAATATTTACAGTTCTTAAATGAAAACTTTTTCACTTCCAATTCAAAAATATCTTTTTCTTATAAAAATTAACGGCATTTCGTATATTGAATCATCTAACCTACGAAAGTGAAACACCCTAAAACTATCTATGTTCGAGCTTGAAGAAATACCGCTTTTTTATAAAGTTATGGCCATTTTTCTGGTAATGGCGCTTTCTACTCTCGTCATTTACGCTATTGTAAATATGGTGGATACGGGCTATGTTTTAATAAAACGGAAACCTTTATACCGGTATTTGCTGCCACCTTCTAAAAAGTTACCCGCAAAGCAACAACATCTTTTACAATCTCAATTCCGATTTTACCAACGTTTATCAGATAAACAAAAACTGGTTTTTAATCATCGGTTAGCTTACTTTATTAAATCTAAAACGTTTGTTACGCGCGATAATTTGGATCTCACTGATGAAATTATTGTCATGACATCCGCAACAGCGGTTATGCTCACCTTCGGCTTTCGCGATTATAAGTTGAAAATGATTAGCCATATTATAGTCTATCCATCCGCTTTCTATTCAGAAACCAATGAAGAACATCATAAAGGTGAATACAATCCCAGATTAAAAGCGCTCGTTTTATCGTGGGAACATTTTATGGAAGGCTATTCCAACTCCAATGATAATTTAAATTTAGGAATTCATGAATTTGCACACGCCATTCATTTTAATAGTTTAAGAAACCGCGATGTGAGTTCCATGATTTTCGCCGATTCTTTCAAAGAATTATCTGAAGTATTAGCTGCAGAACCTGAATTGCGCCAACGCTTATTAAATTCAGGATATATTAGAAATTATGCCTATACTAACCCCTACGAATTTGTAGCCGTTATTATTGAAAATTTTATTGAAACACCGACGGAGTTTCGGGCGCAATTTCCACGCGTCTATGCTAAAACCAAACAAATGCTGAACTTCCACTTTGATGGCTATTAATTTTTAAGCTGACTTATATCATACTTTTCATGGAGATTCTTGCGTACTTTTAATATAGAAATTAAAAACCAAGACAGATGAAAAAACGCACACCAGTTTCCGAAATTATGACTAAAACAGTCATTACATTAAATCACACGGATGAATTAGAAACAGCTGAAAAAATCTTCAAAAGCAAAAAAATCCGTCACATTCCTGTTGTGAGTGGTAAAGAGATAAAAGGAATGTTAAGTTATACCGATTTACTACGTATTAGTTTTGCAGATGCTGTTGATGAAGATGATGATTCTGTAGATACCGTTGTTTATAATATGTTTACTATTGAGCAGGTGATGGCCAAAAATTTAGTAAGTGTTCCATCAACTACAACCATAAAAGAAGTGGCTGAAATTTTAGCAGTTAAGGAATTCCACGCCTTACCAATTGTGGACGATAATGAACTAGTAGGAATTGTTACTACTACCGATTTAATTAACTATTTAATTGAACAATTTTAACTAACTAAATTTAAAACGAAAAAAGCTCCGTGAGGAGCTTTTTTTTATGAGTTGGCAAGTGCTTTTAGTTCTTTAATGGTTTCTGTAGGATTGTCACTTTTAAAAACGTGACTGCCGGCAACAAAAGCATCCGCTCCTGCTTCTACGAGTTGCTTGATGTTTTTATCGGTAACACCGCCATCAACTTCAATGCGCGTGTTTAAACCTTGGTCATCAATCATTTTACGTAATTTCTTAATACGATTGTAGGTAATGTTTTCAAACTTCTGACCACCAAAACCTGGATTTATAGACATTAATAGAACCATATAACATTTTGGTAAAATATCTTCTAGAACACTTACAGGCGTTGTTAAATTCAAAACAATTCCCGCTTTACAACCAGCATCTTCAATTTGAGATAAGGTGCGGTGTAAATGCACGGTAGATTCGTAATGAACAGTAATAATATCGGCACCTACTTTAGCAAACTTTTCAATATAGCGCTCCGGTTTTTCAATCATTAAATGCACATCAAGCGGTTTGGTAGCGTACTTTTTAATAGCTTCAATGATTGGGAAACCATAAGAAATGTTTGGAACAAAATGTCCATCCATAACATCAATATGAAACCAGTCAGCATCACTATTGTTAACCATTTCAGTATCGCGCTGCAAGTTGCCAAAATCGGCAGCAAGCATGGAAGGTGCTATTAATTTAGAGTTCATTGGTATGTTGTTTTGTTGTTTGGTCAAAGATAAATAAAAAATAAGTCTTCGACTTGTCCATTTCAAAGCTTCGTATAAATACTTGCAACAAGTTCTAATTAATCAAGATGGCGCTTATTGTCGAAAGTAGTATAAATATAGAAGTCTCTTGCCTGTGGAAAGAGGGAAGAAGGGAAGATAAAGTCCCTTCCCCTTGGGAAGGGATTCAGGGATGGAATAAAATGAATGAACCCACGGTAATCAGCCGTGGGTTCTTTCATCAATCAAAAAACGAACAGTTATGCTACCCGCCTAAACGGGTATCTTACCGAAGTAAGCATATACTGTTAGTTACTGTAAAATTTCAAAAGTTAAAATTCCAAATAGCAACTTCTTGGTATTTGGGTTTTTTAACTTGAAATCTAAAACTTATCCTAAATAAGTTTTTAATATTTTACTTCTAGACGTATGTTTCAACCTACGAATAGCTTTTTCTTTAATTTGTCTTACACGTTCTCTAGTCAGGTCAAAGGTTTCGCCAATTTCCTCTAAAGTCATTGGGTGTTGGTTTCCTAAACCGAAATATAAACGAATAACATCTGCTTCACGAGGTGTTAAAGTTTCCAAAGCACGTTCAATTTCCGTACGTAACGATTCTTGTAATAATTCGCGATCTGGATTTGGTGATTCACCTGAATTTAATACATCATATAAGTTAGAATCTTCACCTTCAACTAAAGGCGCATCCATACTTACGTGACGACCTGAATTTTTCATAGACTCCTTAACATCGTTAATAGTCATGTCCAATTCCTTGGCAATTTCCTCTGCACTTGGCGGACGCTCATGCGCTTGCTCCAAGAAAGCAAAAGTTTTATTAATCTTGTTAATTGATCCAATTTTGTTTAACGGTAAACGCACAATACGCGATTGTTCCGCTAAAGCTTGAAGGATAGATTGACGAATCCACCATACAGCATAAGAAATAAACTTAAATCCACGAGTTTCATCAAAACGTTGAGCCGCTTTAATAAGGCCTAAATTTCCTTCGTTAATTAAATCTGGTAAAGTTAAACCTTGGTTCTGGTATTGCTTAGCTACCGATACTACGAAACGTAAGTTAGCTTTCGTCAACTTTTCTAAAGCCAACTGATCACCCGCTTTTATGCGCTGTGCTAATTCTACTTCTTCGTCTGCGGTAATTAAGTCAACTTTTCCTATTTCTTGAAGATATTTGTCTAACGAAGCAGTTTCCCTGTTGGTAACCTGCTTGGTAATTTTAAGTTGTCTCATGTACGTTCTTTCTCTGATTAGATTATGTGAACAAGGTGTTCTATATAGTTATACGTAAGCATACTAGATTTTGTTACAAAAAACTTTAAGTATTTTTAGGGGCGTTCCTTTTTACGCTTAAAATGAATTCGTTACACTTTAAATTATTTTGAAATACGTAAAAAGTCGGGCTTTACGCTAAATCTTTTTTAGTCGTTTTAGGAGTTTCGGAGAGCGTCGGAAGGTATATAGAACTCCTAAAAAAGGATGCCGCTGCAATCCCTAACGCAGAACAAAAAACGAACAATAATTTATTAATCGCACAATATTTAAGCCCAACGCAACCTTTTTGTTATATATGTATCTTTAAGTATAAAACCATCACGAAAAACACTAACCAACACGTATGAAAAGATTCCTTTTCGCCTTAAGCATGTGCTTTTTATTCACATCATGTGCTACCATTTTAAAAAAGAAAACTTATAATTTGCACATTTTATCCAACGAGTCGAATGCCAAACTTAAAGTGTATGATAGCATCTATAATCTTCCCAATAAAATAAAAGTGACTAGATCTAAACACGATTTAGATTTAACACTGATAAGAGATAGTTTAGATGTGCATTACGTTATAAAAACGTCACCCAATCCTACTTTTCTTTATTTGAACTTAATTGGAGCACACTTTGCACCTTTAAATTATGCGGTTGATTTTACTAATGAAAAGCGTTTTTATTATGGTAAAGAGGTTTATTTAAACACCAATGATACTTTGCGCATTATCGTGCCACCAGCCACTAAATATTATACCGATTTTTTTGCGGAAACCTATCCTAAAAATAAGAATGCTATTAATTTAGTAGCGTCTTTACCTTACGTTAACGCGTTTTATTTGAAACCTCAAGGTTTTGGCACCAAATCTAATGTTGGTTTTTTCGGAATTTCTGCAGGAATAGAATATTTCTACGAACCTAAAAAATATGTAAGTTTTAAAGTTTCTGCATCTACTGATTTGTTTGTTCCTTTCCCCGCACCAGTTGACTATGATGGCGAATATGAAACCATGGGTAGTTTCAATTTTGCATTGACAGATAATATCAAAATCAATCGATTTTCCATTGGTTATGGATTAAATTATGCTTTTAATACCTATAATTTTATGGATAATTCAGACTATGAAAACGAAATAAAAATTACCAGAAAAAGTCAAAGCTTCGGACTTTCTACGGATGTATACTTTCAATTTGGAAGATACTTTTTTGTTGGAGTAGTTTATAAGCCAAGCTTATATCAAATACAGCCCAAATCTGAATTTACATATGAACATCTCGTCAGTTTAGATTTCGCATTCAAATTTCCGGTACGAAAATAAAAAAATTTCCATTTTGAAATTAAAAAACGGCATTTGTTGCATGAAAGTTGCGCCTTCGTTCTTGTATTTCGCAATAATGAGCGTTAATAACGGTATGTAATAAACTATTTGTTCACACTTTTTCTAATGCTAAATCAGGATTAAAATATTAGAATATTTACAGACGTACTTTGGTGAAAAATTAAATCAATTTCACTTACCTGCCTGTCGGTAGACAGGTTTTTTACCACAGTACTTTGTTGCCAACAGGCTTTTTTTTCCGTTCTGCTTTTAATCAGATGAACGTTTTGAGTTTTGTTCGGTAAAGTTTTTGACAGTATTATAAGTTCGGATGCGAGAATTGACTAATCGGAT
The DNA here is from genome assembly GCF_008086205.1 of Bizionia myxarmorum. Taxonomy (GTDB): domain Bacteria; phylum Bacteroidota; class Bacteroidia; order Flavobacteriales; family Flavobacteriaceae; genus Algorimicrobium; species Algorimicrobium myxarmorum. The sequence continues at coordinate 1,221,137 of NZ_VSKK01000001.1, forward strand.
GCGAGAATTGTTAATGCGGAAGCGAGAATATAAAGTGCGGATGTAAGAATTGTTAAAGTGGATGCAAGATTTGTTAATGCGGAAGCGAGAGTATAAAGTGCGGATACAAGAAATGTTAAGGCGGATGCAAGAATTGTTAATGCGGAAGCGAGAGTATAAAGTGCGGATGCAAGAAATGTTGAAGCGGATGCAAGAATTGTTAATGCGGAATTGAAAATATAAAGTGCGGACGCGAGTAGTGTTAAAGCGGACGCTATAATTTAAAATGAAGTCGCAAGAATATAAAGTTAAGTTGCTCCAATCTAAAACGAAGTTGCTATTATTCTAATTGAAGTCAAGAGATTTCTTTTGGCAGTAGCTATAATTCTGAATGCAGTAACGATATTTCTTTCGGCAGTTAAGAGATTTCTTTTGGCAGTAGCTATAATTCTAAATGCAGTAACGGTATTTCTTTAGGCAGTTGAGAGATTTCTTTCGGAAGTAATTCATTTTCAAAATTGGCTTGACTTATTTCTTAATTTACTCGCCTTTATCAATTCGTTTTTTAATCGTCGTGCGGTTTGTTTTTCGGCTTGTTGGCAACGGTTTGCGTGTATGGGAAGTAGCGGATTTAAAAGTATTTCAATTTCAGTTTGGCACCGACTTTTATTAATAGTACTGACCTTTGAATTAACACTGTAACCGCTATTTCTTATACACGCTGTTAGCGGTAGGTATTGTTAATCATTTGCTACGTATTCAATACTCACCCGCTTCAATCCATTCTTCAGAATGCGCATTTTTAAGTCGAGTCAGTCGAAAGTTCAAAAAGTCTTTCGTTGTATATTCTAAATTATATGTTAGAATATCCGGACTAGGTTCGTAAGGGCGAGGGTTGTATGATTTAACATTTACTCTGATTAAGTAAGAATTATCAGCTAATTTTCCTTTTACGGCTGGAAGTGTCCATAATTCTCTTCCATAAATAAATCTAGATTTTTCAGGTACATAACTATTTAATTTTGTTAAGAAATCATCACCTTTTGGTAAGGCTTCTACTGCCTTTATTGAATCATTTTTTATAAGGAACATACTATTCAAAAGAAATCGCCCGTCCATTAGTGACCAAGCTATTACTTCTCCTGGAATATATTCGTAAAGGTCCGGTTTTTCTTCTAAATGCTCTATTGATTTTTGGAATTCTAATAAAACCTTTTCAGCATAATTTTCAGGTTTGAATTTCTTTTGCAATTCTTCTACTGTATAAGGCTGAGCATTGGAAATTGTCCAAATAGAAATAAAGCATAAGAAGGTAAATATTTTGTTCATACAAATATAAGGTTATTAATTTTTTTAGTTTTTTTGTTCACTTACTGCCAACTCGTTATATAATAATTTTTATTGTTGATATCCCGGAAATAAGTCATGATAAGTAACTATTTTTGTTGTTGTTATCCCGTAAATATAATTTATTTATGGCAGCATCCAAAAACTACTTTTTTCTGTAAACCTTCTCTAATTACAGGTGCATATATTATAATGGTTTCTGGTCTAATATGTCCATGACTCCCTTTAAAAGCGTTCTTGATACTTGCCTATAAAAATCGCGACACTCTAAATGACGCAAAAAAAAACGGCATCAGTTTAAAACCAATGCCGTTTGTAAATATCTTTTAATACTATTTAAACACGTACATGACCATCGCCAAATACATAATATTTATTCGTTACCAATTGCTTTAAGCCTAATGGTCCGCGGTGGTGTAACTTATCTGTACTAATAGCTAATTCAGCACCAACACCCATTTGTCCACCGTCTGTAAAGCGGGTAGAGGCATTGTGGTAAACCGCAGCACTGTCTATTTGCTGCATAAACGTAGCGGCTTCGTTTTTATCTTCCGTCATAATAACCGAGGAATGTCCGCCGGAATAGGTGTTAATTATGCTTATAGCTTCATCTAGTCCATCCACTTCTCCAATTAGGATTTTCATGGCTAGAAATTCTTCATACCAGGTATCTTCATTCGGAATTTGAGTTTCATTGGTTAGAATCGCGCCGATTTTTTTATCAACTACCAATTCAACACCAACATGTTTTAAGGTTTTTTGAAGTTCATTAACTTTAGCTTCATAATTGAAAATGTTTTTGTCAATCAATACTTTATCTAAAGCATTGCAACCCGAAATTTTATCTGTTTTCGCATTGATAATCACTTTAACAGCTTTTTCCCAATCGGCATTTTTAGAAACATATAAAAAGTTGTTTCCACGACCTGAAATTAGAACGGCACAGGTGGCGTGATCTTTAACGAACTTAATTAAACGTTCGCCACCACGAGGAACGATTAAATCTATTTTTTCCGGCGGATTTCTTAAAAACTCCTGTGTTTCTTCACGCTTTAAATGCAACAGCTTAATCCAGTCTTTAGATAGTCCGTTTTCCGCTAAGGCTTCATGCCATAATTTTTCTAAAATAAGATTACTATGAATAGCTTCTTTTCCACCTTTCAATAAAATTTTGTTGTTGGCTTTAAAGGCTAAAACAGCAGCTTCAATGGTGACATCTGGTCTGGATTCATAAATAATCATGATGGTTCCAAAAGGTGCCGTTTTATTGGTTATTTGTAAACCTGTGTCCAATGTCATATCCGAAATAGTTTTACCAACTGGATCTTCTTGATCGCGAACTTCTTTAATAGCCTGAATCATACCATCAACTTTGGCAGAGTTCACAACTAAACGGTCGTATAAGGCTTGATCTTCTTTATCAAAAGCATCTAAATCTTGTTTGTTTGCTTTTATAATGTTATCCCGTTCTCTATCAATAAGTGTAATCATTGAATTTAAAACGTCATTTTTTTTATCTGTATGTAATAATTCCATGTGTTTTGTTTTTAGTTAATAAATTTGGTTCCGACTTCCTTATTATCTAGGATATCAACAATAACGTTTGCACGTTTTCCATTGGCAATATAGGTCGGAATGTTCCTTTTTGCAGATCCTTTTGCAATACGTAATTTGGACGCCATGCCACCACGGCCTTCACCTTCTTTTTTACCGGAAGCTTTTACATATTGTTCCACATCTTGATTACAGGAAACTTCATTAATTTTTATGGAATCTTCATCGTCAGGGTGACCTGTGAAGAGTCCTTCAGTATCTGATAATATAATTAAACGGTCGGCACCAATTAATTCGGCTACCAAGCTGGCTAACTCATCATTATCTGAAAACATAGACATGGTTATGGAAACGGCATCATCTTCATTAGCTATGGGTACAATGCCTTCAGACAATAAACCTTCATAACACTTAATCATGTTTTCGCGGTGTTTGCCAGGGGCAAAATCGCGTTTTGTTGCTAAAACTTGTGCGCATCGCATACCGTAGTCGTGAAATAAACTATAGTAATGACGCATCATTCTGGGTTGTCCTACGGCTGAATAGACTTGGCGCCGTACGGATTTATCCGTAAGTTTCAATTCGCCTAAAACTTCTTTTCCAGCAATAGCTGAACCAGAAGAAACTAAAACCACCATCACATCGCGTTCATAGAGGACGGCTATTTGACGGACTAATTCTTTTAAAACCGGTCCAAGAATACGGTTATCTTTATTTGTTAATACGTTTGTTCCTACTTTTACTACTACGCGCTTAATGTCGTCGTCCATGTTTTTATTTTTCTTTTCCTAATTCTACTGCTCTATCAAATGCGGCATAAGCGGCATCTTCAATGAGCTGTTTTACATTATTATCGTCCATAGAATCTATGGCTGCTTGTGTGGTTCCACCTTTGGATGCTACGCGGCTAATCCATGTTTCAGGAGAAATATCTGATTGATTAAATAATTCTATAGCGCCTTCAAACGTGTTGCTTACTAATACTTTAGAATCGTAGGCAGAAAAGCCCATTTTTAATGCTGCATCCAGCATGGATTGCATAAAGTAGAATACATATGCGGGTCCACTTCCTGAAATACCGGTTGAGGCATCAATGAATTTCTCGGTGCTTACATGAATAGAGGTTCCTGTCGTATCTAATAAATTGCGAACCATGATGAGTTCTACTTTTGAAACCGCTTCAGATTCTGTATATGATGTAACACCTTTACCAACTTTGGCTGGTAAATTAGGCATAGCACGAACTACTTTCGTGGCACCTAATTGGGTTTTTATGGTATCAATGGTAACACCCGCCATTAAGGATACAAACAATTGCTGCTCGTTAATTTGCGGCGCCATCGTTTTGAATAATTCTTCCGTATGATATGGCTTTACGGCAAGAAAGACGATGTCTGCTTTTGGTAAGCAATCTTCTAAATTGTCGTAGACGTCAAAATGTGGTTCTTTGTTTAAGGTTGTAATTTTTTTCGGATCAGTGTCATATATTTTCAGATTCTGTTTTCCTAATAAAGGCGATTTCGCCATACCTTCAGAATACGTTAATCCCATATTTCCTGCTCCAATTACTAATACTTTCATGTTATTGTAATGTATTGATTATCACTATTAATTTCTATATAGAGTGCAAGGACTGTACGGAATGCCTATAAAAAACATTTAATTTTAAGAAATCCCATATAGAACAACACTAGTTCTAATAGTTAGGGAATTCGTAATGAATTAGCTTATTTATTATGAATATGATAATTTCAATTTTTATTGAAACTGCCAAAAAGGTGACAGGCTGTCGGGAAAACAGCATATAAAGTATGAATCAGATAAAATTTCACATAAAAAAAGCCTTACAATTTCTTGTAAGGCTTCTCTTTCTATCTTGAAAATAGAACTAATTTATTTTTTTTCTTCTAACCCACGTGTTAACCAGCCGCGTCTACTTGCTGTAAATATAGCGTAGGGTGTAATCCAGAATAAACCGAATGTAAATAATACGCTGTAGGTATAAGCCCAAATGGATTCTTTAATTTCATAGCGATGTGCGTAAAACAGTACCGAAAATGTAGAGGTTACTAATATGCTCAATAATGTGGATCCTAAAAATAATAACGGATGCGTTAAAACAAAGAATAACATAAAGAGTACAAACGGATAACTCATAATGATGCGTGAAAATTGACTTATAAAAAGTAAACGTGTTCCAAATTTGTTTTCTTCCTTGAAATTGGTAAAAACATATTTAGCCATATTTATATTTTCTCGAACATTGCTACGTCCCCATCTAATAAACATTTTATAGAGCCCAGGATATTGTTCTGGAACGTTTGTATAAGCTACAGCGCTTCTTTGAAAGAGCACGTGCCTCCCTTGTTTTAAAATCATGTTGGTCATGGCGCGATCTTCACCAATATCTGATGGTTGCCCCATAAAAGTTTGATTAATCCATTCTGGAAGGCAGTCAAAAACAGCTTCACTGCGGTAAGCAGCTAAAGCGCCTGGTGTACATAAAACAGAATTTAAAGTGCTTTCTGCTGAACGAACAAATTCAAAACTCATTACAAAACTAACGTCCAACATTTTTGGAAGCATCGCTTTCTTATTATTCAAAACGCGAATGTTTCCGGCTACAGCCCCACATTTTTCATCTGTAATAAAAGGACTCACTAAATTTCGTAAGGTTTCAGGCGTAACAACAGAATCGCTATCAACCGTAACAAAAACATCACCAGTTCCTAAATTGAAACCACGGTATAAAGCATGACGTTTTCCTTTATTTTCTGGTTGTTGGAGAATTTCTACGCGCTTACCTAATATTTTTTTAGCATCTACCATCCAATCCCAAGTGTCATCTAGACTTCCATCATCAATGGCAAGAAGCTGTATTTTATCATGTGGATAATCACTGTTAGCTAAACTCATTAAGGTATCCCATACTTGTTTCCCTTCGTTATAGGCCGGAACAATTATAGTAACGGTTGGCAATTTTTCATTTGAAACTGATTCAATAGCCTTATATTTAAAATATTTATAGGCTATAAAAAGAAAGTAAAATATTTTGAAAGCAAATAGAGAACCTGCTATGATGAAAAAGGTTAAACCAATTGCGGAGCTTCTTCTATCTGCGTTAAATTGTTCAAAGTCATTATAAAATACGCTGAATAAGTAAACGCCCATGGCTATAAAGATCATGGTGCTTATTAAAATAATTTTATTGTATGAACTTTGAGTTTTGCCACTACCATTAAAAGTGTGTGCTAAAAAATTCTTAAGTTTCTGGGTTCTATTTGGAGTTTGAGATTCTAATGTATTCGGAGTTGTAAATTTGGCAGCCATGTATCCTTCAGTCGTTATATTATTAATGCTTTTAGGTATGTACGGGCTTGATAGTGTTTTAGACGCTTTTTAATCTTTTATTAAGAAAAAATTATGCCTTTTATCGAATTTAAACGTTTTTGAAGGGAAATTGGAGGATTTAACTTTTGGGTGTAGAGAATCTAAATGGATTAAAAAAAGGTAGTATTATTTGTTATATACGGATGTTGTGCGTAGGTTTTAGTCGTGTACTTTATTAAACCAAGGGTCAAATTTTTCACCGTCAATCCTATCACTTTTAGTTCTTTTTTTTGTTATAAGTTTTCCATTCTTTTTTATTTTATAAAGTTTTCCATCTTTAAAAAATAACTTATTTTTATGAACATCTTGTTCTCCAGATGATCTTGGCCAAAATACTTCTTCGTAACTATTGGCTGAAATCAATTGAGCTGTTTTATTTCTCGATAAAATTAAAGAGTCCTTTTTTCCAGCAATTCTCAAAGTATGATAAGAAGGAATAGCTTCGTAATAAATAGTGTCATTCTTAACTCTCCACTTTCCTTTAGACCAAAATCCCTTAAAATGGAAAGAGGCATTATATTCATAAGTATAGTCTGAATTAAAGATATATTCACTTCCAAAATTGTCTCTATACTTTCCTACAATATCATCTTTTTGAAAAAGCATAAAAATTATTATAGAAGATATTAAAAATTTTATTTTCATATGCTTTTTATGAAATTTGAAAATATTTTTTCATAAAAAATTATATCAGATAGGTTTTCTTAACTTACGCACAACGGTTTTTTATTTGAAAAGTGCGTGCTTGAGTCAGCGGATTTTCGGAACGAAAATCGGATGAAAGCAAGTACGCACTTTCCTTTGGTTTAGCACTAAATTACGCATTTTTTATATACAATGTTGCCATCAGTTATTTATTCAGAGATACCATTGACTTAAAAAACTCGGATTTTCTTTATCCTTTTCGTAATAATATATTCCGATTAGTAATTTGCTATTGTCAGGTACTTTGTCTTTTATTCCTTTGTCGAAACTCGACCATTCTGTTTTCTTTATTATCTCAATCAGTTTTTGGTCAATTGGATTTTCGAAACCACTAATTTCTGTAACATTTTTAATTTTCAAATCAGATTCAAATGCTATTTCATAAATTCCATAATTTTTCTCAAGTTCGATTCCCTTAAACTGCTCTAAATCTTTATGAAGTTTTGCTCTTTCTCTGTAATTTATTTTATCGGTAAAGTCAATATTCTTTGATTTAAACATTTTTAAAATATCTAATTCTCTTTTTTGTCTTTTTGCATTTCGATTGTTTAAATATAGTAATCCAGAACACATTCCAATGCTATATTTTCCATCCTTATTTTTTCTTGCATAAATAATTAATTCAGTATTTTTTGGAATAAATATAGAACAAGAACTTCCCATTCCTCCATCACTTCTTCCAGCAACATAAATTGATTTTAATTTTTCTCCTTTAAATATTTCACTAATTATAATATCAGCTTTATAAAGTTCTCTTGAGTTTTCGTTTTTATAATTTTTTACAATTGTCGCTTTAGCAACGAAATCGGATTCAATATATTTTTCAGTTATTTTTGGGTCATCGCAAGTGCAAGCGAAAACTCCGATTGAAAATAGAAATATTGTTATTTGCAGGATTTTTTTCATAATTGGTGGCAACTCGTTATATAACAACTTTTATTGTCTATATCCCGCAAATAAGTCAGGATATTTAAATTTTATGGCAATAGGACGTTGTGAATTATGTAAATGGTTCAAGTGATGTATTAGACATAATTGCTAAAAGTGCATTCTTGAACTATAAATGTACAAAAAAACCTCACAGGTTTTAAAATCTGTGAGGTTTGGAAATTATTTAAAAAGAAGACTACTAATTATTCGTCCTTCTTATCTTCTCTTGGTTTTCTGTCATCACGACGATCATCACGACGGTTATCACGACCTTTATTGTCACGAGAACCTCGGTTATCACGTCCGCCAGATCGACTATCAGAACGACTGTCATCTCTTGGTGGTCTTTCTACAAAACCTTCAGGTTTAGGTAAAATAGCTTTACGCGATACTTTTTCTTTACGTGTTCTAGAATCTAATCCGAAATATTTCACATCAAAAACGTCTCCCATATTAACAACATCGCTAACATTTTCAGTACGTTCCCAAGCTAATTCACTTACGTGTAAAAGCACTTCGTTTCCTGGAGCATCCATATATTCAACAACAGCACCAAAATCTAACATCTTGATTACTTTTACTTCGTATACGCTACCAACTGTAGGTTTAAATAAGATAGAATCTATTCTTGCCATAACAGCATCAATACCTTCATTACCTACACCTAAAATTTCAACAATACCTTCTTCAGTTACTGGATCTTCGTTAATAACGATAGTTGTTCCAGTTACTTTTTGCATTTCTTGAATTACTTTTCCACCTGGTCCAATTAAAGCACCAATGAATTCGTTAGGAATACGTCTAGTAACCATTTTAGGAGCATGTTCTTTAACATCTGCATTTGGTTGTGCAATTGTTTCAACTATTTTATCTAAAATGTGTAAACGACCATTACGAGCTTGTTGCAATGCTGCTACTAAAATCTCGTATGATAATCCTTTTACTTTAATGTCCATTTGGCAAGCTGTAATACCTTCAGCCGTTCCAGTTACTTTAAAGTCCATATCTCCTAAATGATCTTCATCACCTAAAATATCAGATAAAACTGCATATTTTCCAGAAGCTGCATCAGAAATTAATCCCATTGCAATACCAGAAACTGGTTTTTTCATTTGAACCCCAGCATCCATTAGTGCCATAGTTCCAGCACAAACCGTTGCCATTGACGACGAACCGTTTGATTCTAAAACTTCAGAAACAACTCTTACTGTGTAAGGACATTCATCAGGAATCATCCCTTTTAATGCACGTTGCGCCAAGTTACCATGACCCACTTCTCTACGAGATGTTCCACGGATTGGTCTTGCTTCACCTGTACAAAAAGGTGGGAAGTTATAATGTAAATAGAAACGCTCTTCACCTTCATAAGATGGCATATCTATTTGGTTAGCATCTCTTGACGTACCTAAAGTTACCGTTGCTAAAGCTTGAGTTTCTCCACGTGTAAAGATGGCTGAACCGTGTGTAGAAGGTAAATAATCTATCTCACACCATATTGGTCTAATCTCATCTGTTTTTCTACCATCTAAACGCAAACCTTCATTTAAGGTTAAATCACGAATAGCAGATTTTTCAGCTTTACGGTAATAATCAGAAACTAAACCACCATAATCCGCTAATTCTTCTTCAGAAAAAGTGGCTTTGATGTTTTCTTTTATTTCTTGAAAAGCAGCGCTTCTTTCATGTTTAGCAGATCCAGCTTTTGCAATGGCATACACTTTATCATAAGCCATATCATGAATCTTCTTCTCTAAATCGTCTTCTTTTCTTTCGCCTTCATATTCACGAACTTCTTTTTTTCCAAATGCTTCTGCTAATCTTACTTGAGCAGCACATTGAATTTTAATTGCTTCGTGAGCAAATTTGATGGCTTCTGCCATTTCTTCTTCAGAAATTTCATCCATTTCACCTTCCACCATCATTACAGAATCAGCTGAAGCACCAATCATCATATCGATGTCAGATTCTGCTAATTGTGCACGTGTTGGATTGATAATGAATTCACCATTTACACGACCAACTCTGGCTTCAGAAATAGGACATTCAAATGGAAAATCTGATAATTGAATAGCTGCCGAAGCGGCTAAACCTGCCATAGCATCTGGCATAACGTCATCATCATGAGACATTAATTGAATCATCACCTGTGTTTCAGCGTGATAATCTTTTGGGAATAATGGACGTAAAACACGATCCACTAAACGCATTGTTAAAACTTCACCATCACTAGGTCTTGCTTCTCTTTTGAAGAAACCACCTGGATAACGACCTGATGCAGCAAATTTCTCTCTGTAATCAACCGTTAATGGTAAAAAGTCAACATCACTTTGTTTGTAATTGGAAACAACTGTACATAATAACATACATTTTCCGGACTGAACAACAACAGAACCATGGGCCTGTTTTGCTAATTTTCCTGTTTCGATGGTGATTTCTCTACCATCGCCAAGGTCTATAACCTCTTTAAATACTTTTGGAATCATAAATTTTTAATTCTAATTAAACATTGGTAGTTGTGTTGTGTAGTAGTATACCCAATGAAAAACTATAATAGCTTCTTATTTACGCATTTTAGACTCTTACGAATGAGTTACTTATAAAACAAAAAAGAGGCGCGAAGCCTCTTTTATTGTGATTATTTTCTTAATCCTAATTCCTTAATAATAGCACGATATCTTAAAACATCTTTCTTAATTAAGTAATCTAGTAAAGCACGACGCTTACCTACTAACATAACTAATGAACGCTCTGTATTATAATCTTTACGATTACTTTTTAAGTGTGCAGTTAAGTGTTCAATACGTTGTGTAAAAATGGCTATTTGCCCTTCTGCACTTCCAGTATCGTTTTTTCCGCTACCGTGTTTTGCGAAAAGCTCTTGCTTCTCTTCTTTTGATAAATACATTCTAATATTATTGTAAATGATTGTTATGTATATGAAAGATTTTCTTTCAAGGTGCAAATATAGTAAATTTTACGTATTCAATCGTTTTTTGTTAAAAAAAGACATACGCTGCAAATTTAAGTAAAATGCTATATGCTATGCTCTTAACGGTTGATTGGTAATTAAATCAATATATAAATTGACTTTGTTTTTTAAATCTCTTCGGTGTGTAATGAAATCCAAGAAACCGTGTTCTAATAAAAATTCCGATGTTTGGAAATCGTCTGGTAAATCTTGACCCGTTGTATCACGAACCACTCGTGGTCCTGCAAACCCTATTAAAGCACCAGGTTCTGCAATATTAATATCGCCTAACATAGCAAAGGAAGCTGTTGTTCCACCTGTTGTTGGATCCGTACATAAAGATATATAAGGAATTCCGGCATCTGCTAATTGCGCTAAAACAACAGAGGTTTTTGCTAATTGCATTAAGGACAAGGCGGCTTCCATCATTCGGGCACCTCCCGATTTGGAAATAATCATGAAAGGTATTTTTTTCTTTAAAGCGTATTGCCCTGCTCGCGCTATTTTTTCACCAACCACAGATCCCATAGAACCTCCAATAAAGGTGAAATCCATACAGGCAACCACTAAATCTTTTCCTTTAGATTTTCCTACTGCTGTACGCACAGCGTCTTTTAGTTGCGTTTTTTCTTGAGCCGCTTTTAAACGGTCTGGATATTTTTTAGTGTCCTCAAATTTTAAGGGATCTTTAGACTCTAATTTCATATCAAACTCTTTGAATGAATTGTCGTCAAATAAGATTTCGAAGTATTCTTTACTTCCAATTCTTACATGATAACCATCTTCAGGACTTACATAGAAGTTTTGTTCTAATTCTTTCGCATCTACAATTTTACCTGTAGGCGATTTATACCACAACCCTTTACGAGTGTCTTTCTTTTCTTCCGTAGAAGTTTGAATTCCTTTTTCTTTTCGTTTAAACCAAGACATATCGATTAACGATTTTTAGTTATGCGATTAACGATTTTCACTATTAAAAATCGTCAGGACTCGCGTTAATTAGACTAGCAAAATTACACGTTTATATTTAATGCCGTGTTTATTGCGCTTTTATTTTATAAAGTGTTCACGTTATTTAAGTCTTCAAAAGCCTTTTTTAAACGTTCAACAAATGTTATTTCTCCTTTACGCATCCATACGCGTGGGTCGTAATATTTCTTGTTTGGTACATCGTCTCCATCTGGATTTCCTATTTGCGCTTGCAAATACGCTTCCTTTTCTTTCATATAATCACGAACACCTTTTGTGAAAGCATATTGCATATCGGTATCAATGTTCATCTTTATCACACCGTAACCAATCGCTTCACGAATTTCTTCAACCGTACTTCCAGAGCCACCGTGAAACACAAAATCAATATGATTATGCGGCACATTGAATTTTTTTGAAACGTATTCTTGAGAATTCTTAAGAATTTTCGGGGTTAATTTTACGTTACCTGGTTTGTAAACGCCATGTACGTTTCCAAAAGCAGCCGCAATGGTAAATTGGTCGCTAATTTTGCTTAATTCTTCATAAGCATAAGCTACTTCTTCTGGTTGCGTGTATAATTTAGAATCGTCAACATCGGTATTATCAACGCCATCTTCTTCACCACCTGTAATGCCTAATTCTATTTCTAACGTCATGCCCATTTTGCTCATGCGTTTTAAATAAGTTTTACAGATTTCGATGTTTTCTTCTATAGGTTCTTCACTTAAATCAATCATATGCGAGCTGTAAAGTGGCTTGCCTGTTTCTTTAAAGTGTTGCTCACTAGCATCTAATAATCCGTCTATCCATGGTAATAACTTTTTGGCACAATGATCAGTATGCAAAATAACAGGAATTCCGTATGCTTCTGCCATTAAATGCACGTGTTTAGCTCCGGCAATACAGCCTGCAATGGCTGCTTTTTCGTTTTCATTACTTAAACCTTTACCAGCATTAAAAACGCCACCGCCATTAGAAAACTGAATAATAACAGGTGCATTTAAGTCCCTTGCTGTTTCTAAAACACCATTGATACTGCTAGAACCTACCACATTTACCGCGGGTAAGGCGAAACCTTTTTCTTTGGCTAGTTTAAAAATAGCTTGAACTTCGTGTCCGGTTGCAACGCCAGGTTTAATAGAATGTGACATGATTTGTTGTTTTTTAGTGAAACAAAAATAATAAAATTAAATAGCTTAAAAGGGGTAATTGATACCAATGTTGTAAACTGCGTTGTTGAAATTATAATCCTGGAACCAACGATTGCCTTTTTGGTAAGCTGGATTATAGGTTTTAAATCCGACGTCAAAGCGAAATATTATAAATCCAAAATCATAGCGCAATCCAAAGCCTGATCCTAATGCAATATCTTCTAACGATTCAAAATTGGTAAAAGTGGCTTGTGGATCTTCAATATTATCGAGCGCATTCCAGATGTTTCCTGCATCGGCAAAAATGGCACCATAGAAATCTTCAAAAACATTAAAGCGGTATTCTAAATTGAAAGCCAGTTTCATGTTGGCTTCGTTAAACTCATCATTACTGTCTGAACTTCCAGGTCCTAAATTATAAGCGGTCCAAGCACGGTTATCATTAGCGCCACCTGCAAAGAAACTCTTTGAAAAAGGAATACTATTGGAGTTTCCGTAAGGAATAGCAATCCCGAAAAAGGTGCGGAGTGCCAATACTTTTTTTCTACCTAAATCCCAATGTTTAATATAATCTAATTCCACTTTTACATATTGGGAATAGGCTACATCAAAAATTTCATAATTGTCGCTCATGTTTTTAGGAGCTCCAAATAAACTAGATCCTAATGACATTAAATTTCCAGCCGATTCTAATTTTCCTCTAAAAATCCAGAAATTCTCATCAAATAAACTGGTTCTGTTATCGCGAACATAGTTGTAACTGGAAGCAATAATTAAGTTATTCTCTGTTAAACGCTCTTGACGCTCATTGATATAATTAATATTTTGAATATTATCCTGTGTTAAACCAGTTGGTGGATTGTTACCTATAGATTCCTGAATAAATATGTTGGCTTGGTCGGGAATGCTTAATTCCTCATTTTGGCCTATATAGTTAATGTCTTGAGCAATATCATTTAAGGTGTTGTATGATGTGCTGTAAACGTTAAAGTAATTGTCAGGATTCAGGTTTTTTACATATTGAATGCTGAATAAATCAAAACGATTGGTAACCTTTTCATTCGGTTTCCAACGGTAGTTTAGCGTTCCTGTAAGCGTTTGTTTGTCCAAACCAATATTGGTTTGACTAGATGTTGAAATACTCATCCATGTGCTTGGCGACATGCTTTTAGGGATGATTTTATTGGTGTTAAATGGCAAGAATATTCTAGGAATGGTTAATTTCAAATCGGCTCCCCATTCGTTAATATCAAAAAATTTATCTTGATCGTTTGCCGCATCCTTGGAGGCTCCAATAGATCCGAAAGCGGTGAGTTGTAAGGTTTCGGCACCACCAAAAACATTTCGCATTAAAACCGATGGATTAAAAGACAAGCCAACCGTTTGAATATTACTTTGAGAAACCTCCGCACTGAATTCCAAACCAAATTTCTTTAAAGGTGTCAAATATACATTGGCCGTTAATGTGGTGTCAGCATTTTCAATATATTCAATGTTTGGATATTTAAAGGTGCGTAATTCTGAAATATGTCTGTAAGACAAGGTTCTATTTCGATCTCTAAATATAGAATCGGGCGTAATAAAAATCGCGTCAGTTAAGGCTTTGGGTCTAAAGCGCAACTTGTCATTACTATATAAGTTATAGCCTCTATATTTGGCTGAATCTTTTTGCTGTTTATTTCTATCAGAATACGAATAGTCTGTAAAAATATTAACTTCTTTTATTTTGTAAATATTGAAAGGTTCGCGTCTCGATGAATCTTGATTTTTAATTAATCGGTTGCGAATTTGCAATTCCACTTTTACTTTTTTATCCGTTTGAATGGTATCCATTTCAAAATAAACATAATCTTCAGTAAAATGAAATACGCCGTTATTCCTGAAGTTATCAGTTAATCTATTTTTTTCCTGTTCAAAAGTGGAGGTTCTGTACTGTTTGTTTAATTGAATTCGCGATTTCTTTTTGGATTTGTTATAAAGCGTGTCAATTGCTGGAGAAGAAATATTAACAGTCAAGGAATCTACAAAATACGGATCGCCAGTGGTGACATAATAATCCACTTGCGCGCGACTAGAATCTATTTTAATTATTTCAGAAGTTGCTGTAGCCGTAAACCAGCCGTTGTGAAAATAATAGGCTTCCAACCGATTCATAGAGCGCTTGGTTTTTTCTGGGTTTAAAATAACCGGCGCTTCCCCCGTTTTCTTTAACCAATTATTAAAACCTTTGCGGGAATCAATATATTGATCCAGCTGCTTTTTAGATAAAAAACGTTCCAGATTTCGTTCGCGATTAGGCTTTTTCGCAATATTAGCTTCTAAAATAGAATCAATATTTGGTCGGGCTAAATTATAAATATGCAACCTTATGGGAACTGTTAAAAGTTTTCGGTTGGCTTTTTGGTATAATAAATTGGTAATGGTTTCGGTATTATTGGCCTTGTCATTTATATATACCGTATTTTTCGTCAGCAATTTTTCATCGTCGCCAACACGTTTTATGGTGTTGCAAGATGCCAAGAGCAGAACGAAACTAATATAAAGTGGTATTTTTGAAGAATGTATTCTCAAGGATTCTTAAAATTATAAAAATTTGGCGATGGTTTTTGTACGTAATTACGGCTGACAAATACTCTCAAAATTGTTTCAAAAATACATTATTTCCATTGAAATAAAGCATTAATATATTGACACATTTAGAAAGCTTTTTATTTTATTCTTTTTAATTTAGTAGCCACCAATAAAAAGCGGTTTCATGTTATCAAAAAACCAAATAAAACAACTAACGCGTTTAAAGCAAAAAAAGTACCGACAGCAAGACGGTTTGTTTATTGCTGAAGGTATAAAAACCATTCAAGAGCTTTTAAATTCAACATTAATCTTACAGCAATTATATACGGTAACCACCTTTGGTTTGGACGCTGATAAGGAAACCATTATTGATGAAAAAGATTTAAAGAAAATAAGCGCTTTAACAACGCCCAATCAAGCTTTGGCGGTTTTTGAAATTCCAACCATCGAAACCCATTCCGAAACCGGATTAATTTTAGCATTAGACGATGTTCGTGATCCTGGAAATCTGGGTACTATTATTCGTTTATGCGATTGGTTTGGAATTACCCAATTAGTTTGCAGTGAACAAACGGTAGATTGCTATAATCCTAAAGTTATTCAAGCCACCATGGGTTCTATAACGCGTGTTCAAGTAAGTTATACCAATTTGAATTCTTATTTAAGTGAGTCCGTGCTGCCAATTTATGGGGCCTTTATGGATGGACAAAACGTTTATAAAGAGAAATTGTTACCGGAAGGTGTTTTGGTTATGGGAAACGAAGCCAACGGAATTTCAGAAAACATAGAAAAGCGCATTACGAAACGCATTAGCATTCCGCGATTTGGAGAAATTCAAGCCGCCGAAAGTTTAAATGTAGCCACAGCAACCGCTATTTTGTTGAGTGAATTTAGAAGGAGTTAGTTTTTAGATGTGCAGATGTTTGGATTTGCAGATGAGTTGATGCGTGGATGAGGAGATGTGGAATTTTGAAATTTTAATTACCTCAAACCCCAAACCTCAAAACTCTATTGAAATGTGAAATTCAAAAACACACCACGTGTTTTCATGCTGTTTATGTTTCCGGTCCAAGGACTATTCGGATCTAAATCTGGAACAATTTCATTATTTAATGCGAAAACGCCACGAATGGAAGGTGTAAATTTAAAGTAGTATAAATAGAAATCTACGCCAAAGCCTACTTCATAAAAAACCATATTTTTCTTGGTTCTAAATTGACCACTACTATTATCGTCTGGGTTATTTTCGTTACTGGATAAATTTAAAGCTGTAGATAATCCTCCAACCACAAAAGGTTTAAAGTTGTTAATTCGTTTTGTAGAAAATTTCATTAATAACGGAAAATGAATGTAGGTTGATTTTACTTCACGTTTTAAATCCGAATCGGTATAGGTCATACCATTAAAGTAACTTTCGTCATAAATCAAATTTCGAGTCGTAATATATAAACCGGGTTCAAAACGCAGATCCATATATTCCATAACCCGCAAGTTTCCAATTAAACCCACACTAAAACCGCCTGTTTTTTCGACTAAAATATCTTTTTGATTCGCATTATAATCAAAATTGAAATCGTAACTATTGTAGCCTAAAAAGAAGCCATAGCTCAAAAGCTTTTTGTCATCAGTTTCTAAATTTCTAATTTTTTCTTTTGAAAATAATTGGGCAGAAGCTACTTGTGAAAGTAAAATAAGCCCAAAAAGAAGCAGGTTTTTTTTCATAAAACTATTTTGATAATGTATAAATAGTCGCCACCCCGAAGGTTTGTGGCAAGTCATTCACATTAGTAAACCCAATTTTACGTAAAATATTGTTTAATTCTTCACCAAAAGGAAAAACAGAAGCCGATTCACATAAATAAGCGTAAGCCGTTTTATCTTTTGAAAATAGTTTGCCAATAAGTGGTAAAATATTTCTAGTATAAAAATTATAGCCTTGTTTATATGGTGTTTTGGTGGGCATGGACGTTTCAAGAATCACAAATGTACCGTTTGGTTTTAGCACGCGGTAAATTTCAGCCAAGCCTTTTTCTAAAGTTTCAAAATTTCGAATACCGAAAGCAACCGTAATGGCATCAAAGGAATTATCTTTAAAAGGCATATTCTCGGAATCGCCCAAAACCATATCAATTTTATCGTTCAGGTTTTTGTGCGCTACTTTTTGTTTACCAATTTCTAGCATCCCGCTACTAATATCAAAACCAACAATTTTTTTGGCGTTGGTTTGAGCAAGCATAATGGCTAAATCACCGGTTCCTGTAGCAATATCTAAAATGTTTTTAGGATTGCTAGCTTTAACAATGGCTAACACTTTTTTACGCCAAGACACATCAATGCCAAAAGAGATAACCCGATTTAAACCATCGTAGTTTCCAGAAATAGCATCAAACATTTGCGTAACCTGTTCCTTCTTCCCAAGGTCACTGTCTTTATAAGGATTTACTTTTGACAAGGTGTTTTTTTTTGCAAATATAAACTAATACCCAACCATTAAGCAACTAGTTAGTAAATTATTATAAACGCCGGTTTTTTATGCGAGTCCTATTTTTTCCTATATCTTTGTTCCACTTTTTAATAAAATACATTTGAAACTTTAAAGATTTAAGGTATTGCAGTTCTAAATAAAATTGTGATAGGTATTAATCAGAGGTTTCTTATGAATATTGAGAAAACAATTAAAATACACCAATGAAAATAATTATTGCGGGTGCTGGTGAAGTAGGATTTCATTTAGCAAAATTATTGTCCTATGAATCGCAAGAAATTACCCTAATAGATCCTGATAAAGAGAGTTTGCTTAACGCCGATAATCATTTAGATATAAAAGTTGTTAAAGGCGATGCCACATCTATATCTATTTTAAAGGATTCACGCGTTGCGGAAAGCGATTTAGTTATTGCTGTAACTTCTTCAGAAACAACCAATATTACCGTTTGCGTTTTAGCCAAACAATTAGGCGCTAAACGTACCATAGCCCGTATTTCCAATACCGAATTTATACAGCACAAAGACGAAGTTGGTTTTACCAAACTCGGAATTGATGAGCTAATTTCGCCAGAAGCTTTAGCAGCTGCGGAAATTAGATTGTTGTTGGACCAATCGGCTTTTAGTGATACCTATGAGTTTGAGGGAGGCGCACTGACTATGGTAGCTCTTAACTTAACGAGAACGATGGCTTTTGCTGGAAAAACGGTAAAAGAAGCGGCAGAAATTTTCCCGAAAATACATTTTGTTCCTATTGCTATTCAGCGCTTTGGAACCCAGTTTACCATTATTCCTAGAGGTGACACCCAATTAAAAGATGGTGATCATGTGGTTTTTATTACATCAGAAGGTGGCGCCGAAGAATTATGTAAAATTACTGGAAAAACCAATAGAGAAATTAAGAATGTTATGATCCTTGGTGGCAGTAAAATTGGTTTTAAAACGGCTCGCGATTTGGCTGGTAGTGGTTTTAATGTGAAATTAATTGAAAAAGATAAAAACCGGGCTTTTGATATTGCTGATGAACTTCCAAATGTATTGGTTATAAACGGCGACGGTAGAAATGTAGATTTATTGGAAGAAGAAAATATTGGCGATATGGATGCTTTTATTGCGGTAACAGGTAATAGTGAAGTGAATATTATGTCCAGTTTGGTAGCAAAATCTAAAAACGTTAAAAAAACTATTTCGTTAGTTGAAAACATGGATTATTTTGAATTATCGCAATCCATCGGTATTGATACGCTAATCAATAAAAAACTTTTGGCAGCCAATACTATTTTTAGATATGTAAGGCGTGGTGAAGTAGTAGCCATGACTAAATTAAATAATATGAACGCTGAACTTTTAGAATTCAGAGTTAAAGCGCGTTCCAGAGTTTGTAATAAATTAATAAAGGATATTGATTTCCCAAGATCTGCTATTATTGGTGGCGTTATTCGTGACGGCGTTGGAAATATTGCTTTAGGTTCTTTCAAAATTCAAGAAGGAGACCGTGTTGTAATTTGTGGCTTGCCGCGTTCTATTAAAGATGTTGAAAAACTATTTTTATAGGTATGAAACTGAATTATAAAATTATATTTCACTTTTTAGGTCTTTTACTTCTATTTAATGGTGGCTTTATGCTGCTATCCACACTTGTAAGTTTCGCGTATACAGATGGTATAACCTTTCGTTTATTGATGGCCGCTATCAGCACTATCGTAATCGGTATTGCATTAATGCTTCCAACCCGTAATCATGAAAAGATTATGAATAAACGGGAAGGTTATATAGTGGTTACCTTTGGTTGGCTTATTATGGCTTTTTCAGGAACTTTACCTTATGTTTTTACGGGTGCCATTCCCGATTTTTCTAGTGCTTTTTTAGAAACAATGTCGGGCTACACGACAACAGGCGCTACCATTTTAAGCGATATTGAAAGTATACCAAAAGGTGTGCTGTTTTGGCGAAGTATGACGCATTGGATTGGTGGAATGGGAATTATTGTTTTGGCCATCGCCATTTTGCCCTTGTTGGGAATAGGAGGGATGCAGCTTTTTGCAGCCGAAGCACCAGGTCCAACTGGCGATAAATTACATCCTAGAATTACCGATACCGCTAAACGGTTATGGCTTATTTATGTAGGCTATACGATTGCTGAAACTATTTTATTGAAATTGGCAGGTATGAATTTCTTTGATGCTATAAATCACTCTTTAAGTACCTTGTCTACAGGTGGGTTTTCGACTAAGAATGACAGCGTGGCTTACTGGAATGATCAACCGCTTATTCAATACATTATTATTTTCTTTATGTTTTTGGCGGGAACCAATTTTGTTTTAAGCTATTTTGCTTTTAAAGGAAAAGTTCAAAAGGTGCTTAAAGACGAAGAGTTTAAACTCTATTTTCTGTTTACTGCTATTTTTGCTATTATAGCTGCATTGATTATATATTTTAAAGCAGATCCATCCATTTCATCTATAGATCATCCTATGGTTTGGGGCCAAGCAGAAAGTGCTTTCCGTCATGCTTTATTTCAAGTTATAACGGTTATTACTACCACGGGTTTTATTACGGCCGATTATACCTTATGGTCGCCATTTTTAGTGGTTTTCTTTTTCGGATTGATGTTTTTAGGTGGTTCTGCTGGAAGTACCTCTGGAGGTGTGAAAGTTATGCGCCATTTAATTTTGATTAAAAATGGTTTTTTAGAATTCAAACGGGCGCTCCATCCCAATGCTGTTCTGCCAGTTCGTTATAATTCAAGAGCCGTTTCCGGTGAAATTGTTTTTAATATTCTGGCCTTCTTTATTCTGTATATGTTGTCCTTTATAGTAGGTTCTTTGGTATTCTCCATGTTTGGATTCGATTTAATGTCATCCATTGGAATTGCCGCTTCCAGTTTAGGTAATATAGGTCCAGCTTTTGGAGCTTTCGGACCCGTTAATAATTACGCGGCTTTACCGTCTTTAGCTAAATGGTGGGCCGCCTTCTTAATGCTGATTGGACGTTTGGAACTTTTTACGGTCTTAATATTATTGACGCCTTTTTTCTGGCGAAATAGATAATCTTAAAACTAAAAAATCCACTTCGTTTGAAGTGGATTTTTTATATAATATAATAGGTGTTTAATCTTTTTAACTTACAGCTTCCTTAATTCGCTTAATCGCTTCTACAATTTGCGCTTGGCTAGCAGCATAGGATAAACGGATGCAATTGGGATCGCCAAAAGCATCACCTGTTACGGTTGCTACCAACGCTTCTTCTAATAAGAACAATGAGAAATCGGTTGCATTATTAATTTTTATTCCTTTCAATGTTTTTCCGAAGAAAGCAGAGATATTTGGAAATACGTAAAAGGCGCCTTCTGGTGTATTGTTAATAAATCCAGGCACATCATCCAACAACGTTAAAACTAAATCACGACGAATTTTAAACTCATCAATCATGTATTTTACACGAGTTGGCAATTCGTTTAAAGCAGTAATTACAGCGCGTTGTGCAATACAGTTAGCGCCACTAGTTACTTGACCTTGCATTTTAGTACAAGCACGAGCTATTTTTTCTGAAGCACCTAAATAACCAATTCTCCAACCCGTCATGGCGAAAGCTTTAGAAACACCGTTAATAGTTATAGTTCTATCAAACATATCAGGAAACTGTGCCATACTTGCATGACCATCTTGTGTAAAGTTGATATGCTCGTATATTTCATCAGAAACCACATAAATGTTTGGATATTTCACAAGAACATCAGCCAAAGCACGAAGTTCCTCTTTGCTATATAATGAGCCACTTGGATTACAAGGTGAACTGTACCAAATCATTTTAGTTTTCGGTGTAATAGCCGCCTCTAATTGCGCTGGCGTCATTTTAAAATCGGTAGCAATACTTGTTTGTACTTCTACAGGAACACCTTCCGCAAGCTCTACAATATCTGCATAACTAACCCAATATGGACATGGTAAAATAACTTCATCTCCAGGGTTAATCATTACTTGTGCCACATTATACAATGCTTGTTTAGCACCTGTGGAAACCACAATTTGTGGTAGTGTATATGTTAAGTTGTTATCACGTTTAAATTTAGTGATAATGGCTTGTTTTAGCTCTACATACCCATCAACTGGCGTATAAGCGCTATAATTATCATTGATAGCCTGAATAGCGGCTTCTTTAATATAATCAGGTGTATTAAAATCTGGTTCACCCAAACTTAAACCAATAATATCTTTGCCTTCCGCACGTAATTCACGTGTTTTAGCAGCCATAGCCAAAGTGGCTGAAGTGGCCATGTTTAAAACTCTATCTGAAAGTACATTCATGTAGATTTATCTTTTTAAATTGAAAAATTAATTAAGCTAATACGGGTTTTACGCCAAGCACTTTTAATTGGTTGTAGTGTTCTGCAATAGCGGTCCAAATAGAATTGTATTCGTTATATGGTAAGCTAAATTCATGAGCCGTTTCCCGAACTATATTTGCTATGTTTTTATAATGCACATGGCTAATATGAGCAAACAAATGATGTTCCACTTGTCTGTTTAATCCACCTGTATAAAACTCAACCATCCAGCTTTTCGGAGAAAAATTAGATGTTGTAAATAATTGGTGAATAGCCCAGGTATTTTTCATGGTGCCGTTTTCATCTGGCATTGGCATATCTGTGTTTGGCATAACGTGCGCTAATTGGAAAATAAGACTTAAAATAACACCAGCCGTATAATGCATAATTAAAAATCCAATTAATACTTGCCACCATGCGAAACCTAATGATAATGGTAACACTACCCAAAGGGAGTAATATAAAATTTTACCAATAATTAACTTGGTCCATTGGGTTGCTGGATTAGGAAAATCACCGTAAGATAATTTTCTTTTCAAATAAATATAGGTTTGTTTAAAATCTGTAGTAATGGCCCAGTTAACCGTTAATAATCCATAAAGAAGAAATGCATAATACTTTTGGTATTGATGAATTTTCAACCATTTAGAATGTTTAGAAAAACGGATAATACGTCCCGCATCAATATCTTCATCATGTCCTTGAATATTTGTGTAGGTATGGTGTAAAACATTATGTTGAACTTTCCAGTTGTAATCGTTTCCAGCAAGAATATGAATACTACTTCCCATTAAGGTGTTAACCCATTTTTTACTAGAAAAAGAACCGTGATTGGCATCATGCATAACATTCATCCCAACACCAGCAATACCAATTCCAATTACCACTACACATATAATTTGTGCCCATCCTGGTAAACTAACCGTTAATAAAAGTATAAGTGGCCCTAAAAGTAAGGTGAACATGATAATTGCTTTGATGTATAATTTCCAATTACCTGTTTTTTTTATATTATTCTCTTTAAAATAATCGTTGACACGTTTGTTCAGTGTTCTGAAAAATTTTGCAGAGTCGTTTCGCGAGAAAGAAAGCGCTTTATTTGTCATACTATTTAATATTAAAAAGAAATAACGCTTATTTGGGTTATTTCCATATTTATGCAAATATAAATAATATGCACGGGTATGTATACAAAGTTTTCATAAAAATATGCGTAAAAATTTACCTATTTTTGTCGAAAATATTCAAGCATGGAGCTTATTTTAAAGTACTTTCCTAACCTAACAGAGGAACAGATTAATAAATTTACCTTATTAGAAACGCTATATCAGGATTGGAACCTGAAGATTAATGTGGTGTCTAGAAAGGATATTGACGAGCTGTATTTACGCCACGTTTTACATTCATTAGCGATTGCGAAAGTTATAGAATTTAAACCAGGAACCCAATTAATTGACGTAGGAACAGGCGGTGGTTTTCCTGGAATTCCTTTAGCCATATTGTTTCCAGAATGTACCTTTCATTTAGTAGATAGCATAGCCAAAAAACTGAAAGTGGTAGATGAGGTTGTTGCTGGTTTGGAACTAACAAACGTAAAAACCACACATGCTCGCGTTGAGGATGTTAAAGGAACTTATGATTTTATTATCAGTCGCGCCGTTGCTGCAATGCCTACTTTCGTGCATTGGGTAAAGGGTAAGATTGCCAAACAGCAAAACCACGAACTTAAAAATGGAATTCTATATTTAAAAGGTGGTGATCTTTCTGAAGAACTTCAAGATTATAGAACCGCCACTATTTATGATATTTCAGATTTTTATTCTGAAGATTTTTTCAATACTAAAAAAGTCGTGCATTTACCCATTAAATTTAGAGGTTAGATTTTCTGTTTTACTATAGAAATTAATTAAAATAAAAAAAGTTCCAAATGTATTTTGGAGCTTTTTCCTTGATAATAATTTAGAATTTATTTCACTAATAATTTCGTTTTTAAAATGGTGTTATCAGCAGATTCTATATTTAAAACATATAAACCTGAGGCCAGTTGAATTAGAAGACTCGTGCGTTGATTAATAGTTTCAATCGAATTTAAAACCACTTTTCCAGTCATATCAACAATCGAAATTTTAGCATCTTGATATACTTGCGAACTTAAAATTGTTATGCTTTTGGAAACAGGATTTTGTTCTAATTTAATCGAATTTTGGGTAAATGAATCCGTATTTAAGGTTTGCAAAATAATTTCGTTTAAAGCAAACTCTACATTTAATGGCGTCAAGGTTACGTGTGGTTCGTTGGCATTTGGCATATACCAAGCATCAAAAGGTGTTGTGCTAGTTGTTCCGCGACCCGTTGTAACGTTTGATGGTGTATGAAACCAATTAATTTCATTAGACGTAATTTGAAAAGCCATAGCGCTTACACTTGGTATAAAATTGAAATAGTCCGTACTTAAAGCAGAAAGAAATTCGCCAACCAATCCGTCTGTAGATAAATCCGCCGTTAATTTTATAAGATCAAACATGCCACCAGAAGCCGCATCTACACCGTTAGAAAAACTATGAGAAGTTGATTCAGCATTGCTAATACGATCATTTGCTAAAGGAAACCACCAAGCAAAATCCAAGTGAACTTTACTATTAAATGCACGGCTTCCCGCATTTGGTGTGAGATAGGTCTTTACTTTCATATCGGCGCCAGTCGTTACATCAATATTTGCATTTACAATACGGCTTCCAGGATTTAAATCATTTTGTGCAGCCGTATTATCTGGGATTCTGGCATTAATACCACTACCGTTAATAATAGAAATATTTCGAGATAATTCTGGGAAACCAGATGCCGTTAAATTTTTCATTCTAGCATCGAAAATACTTCTATAGGGATGAACCATTGGCAATGTTAAACTAGTATTGAATGATACATTATCACTATTGGTAATATGTGGTTCAAATTGATCTACTAACATTTGTCTGGCTGCCGATGAACGCAGCATACCATTAATAATTGGTTGTAATTCTTCTACGTTTTGACTTCCTAAAACCCAGAAATCATCTAATCCAAAAGCTAAAAAATTAAATTGATGTTGAAATCCAATGGGCACATTCGCACCATGATGTGGCGCGTCAAAAGAAATCCATAAACGCGTTTCATGATCCATATTGCTATTTTCCATATAGTTTAAAGCATATCTGGAAATTAAACCACCCATACTTGGACCAATTATGACGTTTGGTTCCACACCTATTTTTTCTGCATTTATAATGTTGATTAATTCTACCAATAACATGGCGTTACGCTCAATAAAATCAACTCCGCCATCAATCATTTTAGAATCGTCAGCACGCTCGTAAACTGGAAAATTTAATATGATAACATCAAAACCTTCGTTTCTTACTAAATCGCCTAAATTGGATGTTGTACCATTTTGTTCAAAGTTTAGTAATTCATAAATACCTGTAATATCACGACCATCACCAGGATCAAAACCATCAACTAAAATAATAGGTTTGTCTAGAATATTATCGGCGCTTAAAAATAATTCATACTCACCAGTTCCTACATATGAAATGGCTTCACCGTAAGGTGATAAATCCGGTGTAATAGTAGAATTAAAAGTTGCTACTGTTCTGTTGAAATGTGACTGTAAATCGGCGTTTGAATTACTGATTTTCAATGAAGCATGGCGTACAATGACGGTTTCATCTTGAAAGATTATTTCAAAAGTTAAATTTTTATTTCCAGCCTCTGAAAACGTAATCTGAATAGTTTCATTCGCGGTTACGGATCTAAAACCTAGACCATCATCAAAATTTATAGAGATTCTCTCAATAGCGTTTTCTGTGGTGTTGATGACGTTATTCTCTGTTAAGGTAAAGGTTGTGTTTAAACCTTTATGGTTTGTAAGTAAAGGGGAAGCGATAGAAATAGATTTCTTTTCAAAAATGTTTTCATTAGAATCTCGTCTTAAAATAGATCCTTGAGCATCACGCGTTATTGCCTGACTTCGCATGGCGTGTTCTGTGATAGATTCAAAATCACTATGTAAAATTGCTAAAGGAACACGATGGTCCAATTGGCTTTGTTCACTTTGTTTTTTCAAATTAGAAAGGGGCTTCAAACGATTTTCAAAATCATTTTGCGCTATGGCTTTGTATGCTTGATAAAAACTATAGGTATTATTGATTTTGTGGTTGTAATCTGTGATATCTACAACTGGTGATTGCGGCACTAAAATGCTGGTTTCCATACCAGATTTGTCAAATTTTTCAAATGCTTTTTGATTCTGTGAAAAACCAGAAATAGAAAGCAAAAAAGCGAAAAGAACGTAGTTAATTTTCATGTGGTTAAAGTATTGGTTATTTAAATATACAGTCTCCATTTGAAGCAAACTAATTGTTTGGATAAACGACATAAAAAAACCCTTGACAGGTTATGAAAAGGGTTTTTTATAAAATTTTGTAAGTTTTATTCGCCTAAAAATGGATATCTGTAATCCACTGGCGTTACAAATGTTTCTTTAATTAATCTAGGTGAAACCCAACGTAACAAGTTTTGTGAAGAACCCGCTTTGTCATTTGTTCCAGATGCTCTTGCACCTCCAAATGGTTGTTGTCCTACAACAGCGCCTGTTGGCTTGTCATTAATATAGAAGTTACCAGCACTATTTTGAAGTGCTTTTGTAGCTTCTTCAACAGCGTAACGACACGTTGCTAAAATGGCACCTGTTAAAGCATAAGGGCTCGTTTCGTCTACCATTTTTAAAGTTTCCGTAAAATCGTTCTCGTCATAAATGTAAATGGTCATAACTGGTCCAAATAATTCTTCAACCATAGTTGTGTACTTCGGATTCGTTGTTACAATAACCGTAGGTTCAATAAAATATCCTTTCGATTTATCGTAATTTCCACCAACAATTATTTCAGCATCCTTATCAGATTTTGCGTCGTCAATGTATTTTGCTAATTTATCAAAAGAACCTTCGTTGATAACAGCCGTAATAAAGTTGCCCATATCTTCCGGAGAACCCATTTTAAAGGACTTCACATCTTCTATTACGTATTTTTTAACGTCTTCCCAAAGGTTGCTAGCAATGTAAGCTCTAGAAGCTGCACTACATTTCTGGCCTTGGAATTCAAAAGCACCACGAGAAATAGCCGTTGCTACTTGTTTAGCATCGGCCGTTTTATGCGCAACGATAAAATCTTTACCGCCCGTTTCACCTACGATTCTTGGGTATGTTTTATAATTGGTAATGTTATTTCCTATTTGTTTCCATAAATCTTGGAACACAGGTGTTGAACCCGTATAATGTAAACCAGAAAAATCTGGGCTAGCCATAACCGTATCCGTAATCATACCTGGATTACCAAAAACCACGTTAATAACGCCATCTGGTACACCTGCTTCTTTAAAAACATCCATGATTACTTTAGCAGAGAAAATTTGGTTGTTACTCGGTTTCCAAATAACAACATTCCCCATTAATGCCATACAGGATGGTAAGTTTCCAGCAATAGCTGTAAAGTTAAAAGGTGTTACAGCATAGGTGAAACCTTCCAATGGACGATATTCCACGCGGTTCCATGCACTACTAGTACTTTCTGGCTGATCCTTATAAATATCAGACATGAATTGCACGTTGAAACGTAAAAAGTCAATTAACTCACAAGCTGCATCAATTTCAGCTTGGTAAATATTTTTAGATTGCGCAATCATGGTTGCGGCATTTATTTTAGCGCGGTAAGGACCTGCAATTAATTCAGCAGCTTTTAAAAAGATGCCTGCACGTTGTTCCCATGGCATTTGAGACCATTCTTTTCTCGCTTCTAAAGCTGTAGAAATAGCGTCTTCAATATGCTTCTTTTCAGCTAAATGATACGTCCCAACAATATGTTTATGATCATGAGGCGGAGACATTGTTCTCGTATTTCCTGTTTTTACATCTTTTCCATTGATGTACATTGGTACATCAACTTGTCCGTTGTACATGTCTTTGTAAGCTTTTAAAACTTCTTCGCGTTCTGGCGATCCTGGTGCATAAGATTTTACAGGCTCGTTCACTGCAGTTGGTACGTTAAAGAATCCTTTTCCCATGAGTGTATGTGTATTTTAATGTTTATGTTAATTTCAAGCTGCAAAGGTAAGGTTTTTTAGATATTTTTTTGATACAAAGGCTCTTAAATGCGCGTTAAATCTTGAACTAATTTTGTAAGTTTCGATAATTTTAAGGACAGCATGCTTATGTGTACATTAACTTTTATTCCGAAAGGTAACAACGATTTTATTCTTACCTCCAATCGTGATGAGGCATCCAACAGACCCACACGTTCGCCTGATTTTTATATAGATAATCATGTGAAATTACTGTATCCAAAAGATGAGAAAGCCGGTGGCACGTGGATTGGTGTCAGCGAAAAAAGCAGATTAGTTTCTTTATTGAATGGAGGCTTTATGGCGCATGAACACGGCGGAACCTATCGCTTAAGTCGCGGTGTTGTTGTGAAAGATGTTTTATGTGCTACAGATTTTCTAAACACTATAGAAACGTATAATTTAATAGGCGTAGAGCCATTTACAATGGTTATCCTAGATTGGGAAAACGATTTACAGCTCTATCAATTGGTTTGGGATGGGAATACCAAACATTTTGACCAATTACCAATGGAAGCGCGAATATGGTCTTCATCATCTTTATATACCGAGTCTATGAAGAGTTTGCGAGAAACTTGGTTTAAAAATTTCAAAGAAAATCATGATGCTTCTGCAGAAAACTGGTTAAAGTTTCATACAACAACGGAAAAAGACAATTTGGATTTTGGGTTGCTCATGGATCGTAAAATTGTGAAAACAACCAGTATTACGCAAATAGAAAAGACGAATCAGCTCTTAAAAATGTGGTACCTCAATTTGCAAAACCAGGAAACGGTGGAGCAAGAGATGCTTTTTTCAAATTAATAAAGTGGACTTTAATTTATAGCGAAAGGCGCACTTAATCTAAAAGTTGGAATATTAACTTTAAACTTTTTAGTGGTTTCTAAATTAATCATGCTATAAAAGCCTTGCATGGCACCAAAGGGCGATGTTAATAAGCAGCCGGACGTATAGGTATGTGATTCGCCAGGTTTTAAAATAGGTTTTTTCCCGATGACACCTTCACCCTTAACTATTTCAACATTATTAAGAGCGTCTAGAATAGTCCATTCTCTAGCATATAACTGCACCAATTCTTTACTTTGGTTTTCTATGGTTACTTGATAACCAAAGGCGAATTGCATTTTATAATCTTTATAAAATGAGCCTTCAAAATGGGTTTCCACCGAAATTTTAATACCTTTTGTAACTTGCTGAACCATGCTATTAAGGGTTTCAAGGGTTTAGATTTATGCTAATGTAGGAAATAATCACATAGAAAGAAAACAAATTAAATTTTGTCGATTAAAGGGTAACTTAATTAGAAATGTTTACCGAATTCCCTTCGCCAATGCCAATAATACGGTCATATCTAGCACCCAAATCACGATAGTAAACGAGGACTTTATAATCATTTTCGGTTTGCCAATAACTACCGCCAATGGCACTTTCGCTTATAGCACCTGTTCGGTTGTCCACGATTACGTATTTAAAGTTGTAAAAACCTTGCTTTAGTATAATAGGAACTTGGTAAATGCCTTGATTGGGATTAAACGTCATTTTAGTGAATTTGCTAATGGCATAATTATTAAAGTTTCCATAAACGTGAACCGATTGATTGGCTGGTAACTCCTTCATTAATAACGAAAAATGCATCCAGGCATAATCGGCTTCAATATAAGGCTTCTCGGTATCGATGGCTGTTACCAAATAATTGCCGTTAATATCCGGATTGTAGGTGTAAGGCTGATTAAAACGCGGCACATTCGTGAATAGGTAATTGCTGTAAAGTTCATGTAATTCTATAAATTGAATGGCCGAATTGGCGCCACGAATATCTTTATTCTCAAAGTAGAAATATTCGTTGCCACCTTCAAAAAGAGTTTCGTGGGTGTACTTATAAATCAATTCGTTTCCAATGGTATATTGTGGTGGTACATCTCTAATAGCCGTGTTGAGGTTATTATTTTGAATAATTACCGTTTTTACCGTTTGTGCCGGATTATTAAATTGCATATTTCCGGAATTAATAACAATATCAACGCTTTGCATGGTTTCCACTTTTCTAACATCGCGCGATCTTTTAATAGAAACGCCTACGCTGGCTAAATTTTCTTGAACCATAAATTTTCTAGAAAAAATAAGTTGATCGAAATCATTATAGATTTTAATCATATAATTCCCTGAAACTTTTAAACCTCGGGTTTGCTCATTTGGTAAACGTAATTTATAATGTGAGTAAATTTGATAGGTATTGAAAGAGTTTTCATAATCGCGAATACGTTGATTATCAATACCGTTTAAGTATTCGGTTTGCATGAGTTGCGAGCGCGTCCAATCATAGTCAAAGTGCTCTATTTTGTAATAATAATCGTCTTCATCACCATTTAAGGCATCAAATTCCAAATTTAATTGTTGACCCAATTGTAAAATAGGCAATTGGCTTTCTCGTGTTTGACCTTGAAAGCTAATAGATTTTATATAACCTGGAGGATTCACTTCTTGCTCTACTTGCGCATAACCACCACAACTACATGCAATTACAAGTAAAGTTGTAAACGTTTTAAACATACGTAATTTGTTTTAAGACGATAAAGATAAGTAAATTTTGAACGCTATAATTTTTCCTTATTTAGAAAGGGTATAAATAACAAACTTCAGGCAAGTCTCATGTTAAATGATGTTTAATTTCGTAAATTTGCACCGATTTTTTGAGTTAATCAAAGGTCAGAATCATATTTTTTACTACTAACGAATAGATTTATAAACATGTCAAACGACATTACCATTAAAAAAGGTCTAGACATCAAGCTTAAAGGTGCTGCTGAAAAAGTGACTGAAAATGCTATTATTAGCAATTTCTGCACGGTTAGACCAGAAGACTTCCACGGTGTTACACCAAAGTTAATTGCAAAAGTTGGAGCAAAAGTAAAAGCAGGAGAGCCTATTTTTTATAACAAGGCTCAAGATTCTGTTATGTTTGTTGCACCTGTTTCAGGAACTATTGTTGATATTCCAAGAGGTGAGAAACGTCGCATTTTATCAGTTAAAATTCAAGCAGATAAAGAGCAAATTTTTCACGATCATGGTGCGTTTAACACAGCAGATGCTACTCCAGAAACCATTAAAGCGCATTTATTAGCATCAGGTTGTTGGCCTTTTATCAAGCAAAGACCTTATGATATTATTGCAGATCCAGAAAGAACGCCAAAAGCAATCTTTATTTCGGGTTATGCATCGGCGCCTCTAGTAGCAAATTACGATTATGTGCTTCAAGGAAAAGAACCTGAATTGCAAGCTGCTATCAACGCTTTAGGTAAGTTAACAACAGGTCAAGTTCACGTTTCTGTTGGTAAAAACACCAATTCGCCTTTAGCAGGTTTAAGCGGAATGACACTTCACAATGTATCTGGACCACATCCAATAGGAAACGTAGGGACACAGATTAATAAAATAGATCCTGTTAATAAAGGAGAAACCGTATGGACTATTAATCCGCAGGATTTGGTTATTATCGGTGAGCTTTTATTAACTGGTAAATTCAATGCCGAGCGTTTGGTTGCTTTAGTAGGTTCATCTGTTAAAAAACCAAGATATTTCAAAACTAAAATAGGTAGTGAAGTTGCTACTATGGTTTATGATAATGGTGTTGAAAAAGATGGAAACGATCGTATCATTTCAGGTAGCGTATTATCAGGTAAGCAAGTAAAGCCAGACGGAAGTTTGGATTATTATAGCAATACCATTACGGTAATTCCAGAAGGTGATGATTACGAGTTTTTTGGTTGGAATAAACCTGTTTTCGATAAAATTTCAACCTCAAGAGCGTTGACATTTTCATGGTTAACACCAAACAAAGAATTTGAATTAACAACCAATACAAACGGTGAGCATAGAAACTTTGTTTTAACTGGAAAATATGAAGAGGTTTTTCCTTTTGATATCTACCCTTTACAACTTTTAAAGTCTTGTATGTATAAGGATTTGGATGAAATGGAAGCTTTAGGTATGTACGAAGTGGCTCCAGAAGATTTTGCCTTAACAGAATTTATTTGCGTGTCTAAACAACCACATCAGCAAATTATTAGAGAAGGTTTGGACGTTATGATTAAAGAAATTGGTTAATGATTCATGTTCCTTGTGAAATGAAAAATATATATAAAGATGAGTTTAAAAAGTAATTTACATAACTTAAAGGAGAAGTACAAAGGTACCAAGATGGCACCTGCGTTTAACGCACTTCATACTTTTTTGTATTTGCCAAATGAGACCACACATAATGGGACTCATATTAAAGCTGCCGATGATTTAAAACGAACCATGAATATTGTTATTCTTGCTTTGGTTCCTTGTTTAATTTTCGGAATGTTTAATGCCGGTTATCAGCATTATTACGCGCTAGGTGAAATTGAAACAGCTAAAGGTTTTTTAGGTGCTTCTTTCTGGACTTTAGATAATTTAATAATTGGTGCATGGACCGTTTTACCTTTAGTTGCTGTTTCTTACGGAGTAGGACTAGGAGTAGAGTTCTTATTTGCCGTTATAAAAGGACATGAAGTAGAGGAAGGTTATTTAGTAACTGGTATGTTAGTGCCATTAATTGTGCCTGTAGATATTCCTTTATGGATGTTAGCAACGGCCGTTATTTTTGGTGTGGTAATAGGTAAAGAAGTTTTTGGAGGAACAGGAATGAATATCTTGAACCCCGCATTAACTATACGTGCTTTCTTGTTTTTCGCTTATCCAACTTGGATGTCGGGAGATAAAGTTTGGGTTCACGGTGCTGTTGAACGTGCTGGAACGCCAGATGCTATTTCAGGTGAAACCATTTTAGGTTCCTATGCTCAAAATAGCTCTATAGCTTATGATTACTGGGATATGTTCTGGGGAATTATACCTGGATCAGTAGGGGAAACATCTAAATTCTTAATCATTATAGGCGCTTTAATTCTTATTTTCACGAAAATTGGAAGCTGGAGAATTATTGTAAGTACACTGGTAGGTGCTTTAGTAATGGGCTTAATTTTTAACGGTGTTGTAGATGCTGGATGGATTACAAATACAAGTAAATTTTACGGATTAATGAGTGTTCCTTTCTGGCAACATTTAATTATTGGTAGTATTTTATTTGGTGCTGTATATATGGCAACAGATCCCGTTACCGCATCGCAAACCAACAAAGGAAAATGGATTTACGGTTTCTTAATTGGATTTTTGTCTATTATGATTCGTGTTTTCAACCCAGCATATCCAGAAGGTGTATTCTTGGCAATATTATTAATGAACGTTTTTGCACCAACTATTGATCATTATGTGATTCAAGGTAATGTGAAACGTAGAATGAAGCGTTTAAAAGTTAAAACAGCATAATTATGGCAGTTAATACAGATAAAAATTCATACACCATACTATTTGCAGTAGTAATGGTTGTGGTAGTAGGTTCCATATTAGCGTTTACGGCATCGTCTTTAAAACCTAATATTGAAGAAAACGAAAGAATGGAAAAGCAACAGAATATTCTGTATGCTATAGGAATTAATGGAAATGAAGGACCATCAGATATTTCCTTCATTTCAACTTCTGAAGTAGCTGAAGCTTTCTCAACTAAAATTTCAGAACAATTAGTTTTAGAATCTAAAGACGGTCAAATTATTCAGGTAATGACACGTGAAGATTATATGGCTGCTAATAATAAGCAAGAACCATACTTAATTGATGTTAAAAAGCAGCAAACTAGAGCTAAAGAAGGTAAATCTAGATTTTTACCTTTATTCGTTGGGGAAATGGAAGGTAAAACGGTTTATGTAGCACCAATAAGAGGTAAAGGATTATGGGATGAAATTTGGGGATATGTTGCCGTAGATGAAAATATGGTAGTTAAAGGAACCTTCTTTGACCATGCCGGTGAAACGCCTGGTTTAGGAGCCAACATTAAACAACGTTATTTTATGGACGATTTTTATGGCGAACATTTGCTGTCAGAATCGGGTGCCTTTAAAGGTATTAATGTTGCCAAAGGTAACAACGATCCTAAAAACGAAAGAAAAGAAGATCATGCAGTTGATGCGTTAGCTGGAGCGACTATTACAGGTGATGGTATTGCTAATATGATTAAAAAAGATTTAAAACTGTATTTACCATACTTTCAAACTCTAAAAAATAATTAATATGGCACTTATATCAAAAAAAGACGCGAAGTTAATTACAGATCCATTAGCAGATAATAACCCAATTACCATTCAGGTACTAGGTATTTGTTCGGCTCTGGCAATTACAGCAGAACTTAAGGCATCCATTGTAATGGGTATTGCAGTAATTTTTGTCTTGGCTATTGGTAACGTGGTTATTTCTTTAATGCGAAATATCATTCCTTCAAAAATTAGAATTATTGTTCAACTTATCGTTGTTGCTTCATTAGTAATTGTGGTAGATCAGGTATTAAAAGCATTTGCATTTGAACTAAGTAAAACCTTATCTGTTTTCATTGGTTTAATTATTACCAACTGTATTATTATGGGTCGTTTTGAAGCTTTTGCTTTAGGTAACGGACCCTGGAGATCATTTTTAGATGGTATTGGTAATGCTTTAGGATATACAGTTATTCTAATAATAGTTGGTTTTTTCCGCGAGTTATTAGGTTCAGGAACGTTATTTGGTTTTCCAGTTTTAGGAGATCCAATTGAAAAGACAGGGGTTTATGCGTTTGGTTATGAAAATAATGGTTTTATGTTAATGCCGCCAATGGCTTTAATTATTGTTGGATTAATTATTTGGGTACAACGTAGTCGAAACAAAGCTTTAATAGAGGACTAGTACGTTAGCCGTTTTTAAAAGCAGTTAACAGTATGTATAGTATAAAATTTAAAAAAATAAAAAAATGATAGAACATATAGAATTATTTTTTAAGTCCATCTTTATCGATAACATGGTCTTTGCGGTATTTTTAGGTATGTGTTCATACTTAGCCGTTTCTAAAAAAGTGGCAACAGCTGTAGGTCTTGGAGCAGCTGTAATATTTGTATTGGCTATAACCGTTCCTTTAAACTGGTTATTAGATCAGTATTTATTACAACCGGGCGCTTTAAAATGGTTAGGACCAGAATTTGCTGATTATGATTTAGGTTTCCTTTCTTTCATCATGTTTATTGCAACTATTGCAACCATGGTGCAGTTAGTGGAAATTGTAGTAGAGAAATTCTCTCCTTCATTATATAACTCATTAGGTATTTTCTTGCCACTTATTGCTGTAAACTGTGCTATTTTAGGTGGCTCTTTGTTCATGCAATCTCGTGAAATTGAAACTTTAGGTTTAGCACTTAATTACGGTTTCTCTTCGGGAATTGGTTGGTTTTTAGCCATTTTAGCTATTGCAGCTATTCGTGAGAAAATTAGATATTCAAATGTTCCAGCACCATTAAGAGGTTTAGGAATTACTTTTATCATTACTGGTTTAATGGGAATTGGATTTTTAAGTTTTGGTGGTATGTTAACAGGTGGTGATGAAGAAGGTGAGCCTTCAACAGAGCCAACAGTGCAAGTAGAGCAGGTTAAAACTGAAGACCTGTCAGAATTTAATTCCACGCAACATGAAAATGTTGCTGAAAATACTAAAACAGTAGACTAATATGATTTTAGCAGCAGAAACATTCGGAACAGTTGCAACTACAGTAATAGCGTTTTTAATTATTACGCTAGTACTAGTAAGTTTGTTATTATTTGTTAAACAGAAACTACAGCCATCAGGACCTGTTACAATAACTATTAACGGAGAAAAAGAAATTGAAGTTTCTTCAGGAGGAACTTTACTATCTACGCTAAGTGGTAATAAAATATTTTTACCATCTGCTTGTGGTGGTGGTGGTACGTGTATTCAATGTGAATGCCACGTTGTTTCTGGAGGAGGTGAAGCTCTTCCTACCGAAACACCTCACTTTTCAAGAAAAGAATTGAAAGATGGTGTTCGTTTAGCGTGTCAGGTTAAAGTAAAACAGGATATGGTAATTACCATTCCTGAAGAAGTATTTGGTATTAAAAAATGGGAAGCTACTGTTGTTCGGAACTATAACGTAGCGTCATTTATTAAGGAATTTGTAGTGGAAATTCCAGAAGATATGGGCTATAAAGCCGGTGGATATATTCAAATTGAAATTCCTGAGTGTGAAATTAAATTTGCAGATATAGATATTACAGCGCATCCAGAAGAGCATGAAACGCCAGATAAGTTTCAAGCAGAATGGGACAAGTTTGCGTTATGGCCATTAGTCATGAAAAATACAGAAACGGTAGAGCGTGCTTATTCTATGGCGTCTTACCCGGCAGAAGGACGTGAAGTTATGTTAAACGTACGTATTGCAACACCACCTTTTGATCGTGCTAAGAACGGTTGGATGGATGTGAATCCAGGTATTGCCTCGTCATATATTTTTGCTCAAAAGCCAGGAGATAAAGTGATTATTTCTGGTCCTTATGGTGAATTCTTCATCAATGAATCGGACTCTGAAATGTTATACGTTGGTGGTGGAGCTGGAATGGCGCCAATGCGTTCACACTTATACCACTTATTCAAAACTTTAAAAACGGGTAGAAAAGTAACATATTGGTACGGTGGTCGTTCTAAACGTGAATTATTCTATTTAGAACATTTCCGTGAGTTAGAAAGAGATTTTCCTAACTTTAAGTTCTATTTGGCATTATCGGAACCTGCTCCAGAAGATAACTGGAAGGTTAAAGAAAATATTGATGCGCCAGGTGATGGTTTCGTAGGATTTATTCACAACTGTGTAATTGATAATTACTTAAATCATCATGATGCACCAGAAGATATAGAATTGTACTTCTGTGGACCTCCGTTAATGAACCAAGCTGTTCAAAAAATGGGCGAAGATTTTGGTATTCCAGATGAAAACATTCGTTTTGATGACTTTGGAGGTTAATTCAAAGTTATATACAAAAGTAAAAGCCGACTCATTTGAGTCGGCTTTTTTTTATTAATTAAAATTGTAGAATTAGGTAAAAGAGTCTCTATTTTAGTTGGTTTCGTTCCAGTAATAACTATCGGGATGTTCACGTTTTCCAAATATGGCGGTTCCAACTCTAACTATGGTGGCTCCTTCTTGGATAGCCACTTCTAAATCGCTGCTCATACCCATGGATAATTCATGGGCTGAAATGCCTTTGTCAAGAAGTTGTGTTTGTATATTTTTTAATAATTTAAAACATTTTCTAACTTTTTCATCCTCTGCTGAAAATAGTCCAATAGTCATAAGGCCTTTAATGTTAATACGGTTAAACTGCTGAACATCTAAAGCAAAATTAACGGCATTTTCTGGATTCATGCCAAATTTACTTTCTTCATAAGAGGTATTAAATTGCAAATAGGCATCTATCGTTTTGTTTTCATATTCCAGTCTGTTTTGAAGTTTTTTAGCCAATCTAAGTCTATCTAATGACTGAATACAAGCCACATCATAGCGTAGCAATTCCTTGACTTTATTTGTTTGAAGGTGACCAATAAAATGCTGTTCATGCCGGACGCTTTTTAGGTCCTCGTATTTTTCTTTAATCTCCTGAATTTTATTCTCACCAATTAAAGTTTCACCTGCTGCAAGCGCCATTTTAATATTTTCTGCGGAAACCGTTTTAGTGGCTAACAAAAGCCTGACCTCTTTCCGACTGCGACCTGCATTTTCGCAAGCTATTTCAATGCGATTTAGAATGCTTTGAAGGTTTTTTGGAATGTCATTTTTCATATTATAAGATATTTCGCGAGACATAAACCCAAACAGCCGTTCCTAAATTCGTGGTTTCTTGAACGCGTTTGTAATGTGAAAGCATGTTTTTATCAATTTTGAGAAGTTCTTCACCCGTTATTTCAAAAACAAATCCATCTATCAAATCATTTTCTACTTTCGATTTCATGGCGATCTGTGGTATCATATTTTCGCCTTTGTCATGTGTCAAAGCTTCTGTACTATTCAAATTTTGAAGTTGATAACCAGAGATACTATCTTTTCTTTCTTGGCCAATTTCACTTGAAAATTGATTCTCTAAATTATTTATAAGGAAGCCCGCATACATGAAAATTAAATGCTTTTTATTCTTTTCTAATTGAATGGCATGAGCTTTAATTTGCTGATAGGTTAAATCTTTGGCTTCTGCATAAGAAATGCCATAGGTTCTATTGATATTTGTGATGGTTTCTGGAAAACTGGAAAGGAGCCGATTATAATAACGATCTAAATTATCCTTACTTGGTAACTCGTAATTTAGTTTTATTTGAAATCTACGAAGTATTGCCGTATCAATTATATCAATATGATTGGTGGCGCAAATTAATAAGGAATTGTCTGCTAAATAATCAACTTGTTGAATTAAGGAATTCACGAGTCGTTTCATTTCACCTGAATCCTTAATGTCATAATCTCTTAATTTTCCAATAAAATCAAATTCATCTATAAAAAGGATGGCATTTTCAGTGGAAGCGCGCTTGAAAAGTTCAGCAAGATTTTTTCCTGTTTCACCTAAACGCGAGGAAATAAATCCACTTAAATCTATAGTAATAACATTTTTATTGAGCGCTAATCCAATGGCATGTGCCGTTGCTGTTTTTCCGCAGCCAGTATGTCCATGTAATAAAATCTTATTATCAACCGGTATATGTAATTTATTAAGCGCATCTATATAAGTAAATTCCTCTAAAAGCTGGTCTATTTTATCTCGGACTTCATTGTTTAAATGAAGTTCATCCAGCGTTAAAGGGTTGTTTTTTGATTTTATTGTGCTGTTTTGATAGGCCATAAATGTTAAGAGTTTTTAAACTTAATATCCAGCCCAAATTTAGTGAAATACTTCTGGTTTCATTGCCTTTCTGTTTGAGCAATTGCTGTATTTAAATACCGTGTATTTCGAAAAAATAGCGTGTCATTTTTCCATATCATTTTCGAGGTTTGGTGTTTTCTTTAAAAATTATTTCTAAAAACGGGTAACAATTTTATGTGCTTTTTGATTTAAGAGCGAGTAACATAATTTAAATCACGTTAAAATGAAGAATTTATTAAAACTACTGCTAATGTCGTTTGTGTTCGCAAACGTATTTTCAGCCATGGCACAGGACGAGCCATTGGATCGGAATTATTTTCAATTAAGTCCACGAATAGGATATGACTTTCCTTCTTATAATAACAATACGCCTTATATAGATTATAAAGGTGGACCAGATTTTGGTCTTTCATTGGACTATTACTGGAACTGGTTTGGTGTAGGTGCTGATTTTGATTATATAACAAATAGCCCCGAAAGCACCTATGGTACCACTGATCTTTATGAATCAGACCGCGTAACACCTATAAATACATTCAGTTTAAGTGAAGATAAAATCACACGTATGTTTTATGGTATTGGACCAAATGCACAATACAGAACTAAAACAGGAAAGTTTACTGCTGAACTGAATACACGAATAGGACTGGCTTCTATTTCTGGCGGAAGAACTAATTTGGAAGGTACTTCAACCAATTTATTGGGTTTAACCACACATCCTTTAAATTTTCATGCTGGCTATAAAGATTCTGGTGTTTTAACTTTTAAAGGTCAAGTTCGTTTAACTTATTTCCTGAATAAAAACTGGGGAATAAACGGAGGCGCTTATTATATGAAGCATTTCGGTGTACAAGAGTTGAATGAATCTGGTGTTTCGGCATTATATCATCCATCCACATTAGTAACCGAAAATGTGGAGCAACCAATAAACGTTTTAGATCGTGAAGCTTTTTCTAGATCAGAACCTTGTGATTGCGATATTTCATCTATTGGTGTTTTTGCAGGTGTAACCTATAAATTTACCAAAAACAAAGTAGTTAAAGAGGTTGAAAACGTTTGTCCAGTTTGTCAGGAAGATCATTTGCCTCATTGCTGTGCAACCTGTGGTTGTGGAATAACTATAATGGCAAAAGATAAATTTACAGGCGAAATTTTACCTGAAACAGATATAATCCTAAAAAATCTAAATGGAGATATTGTGCAAAGTGGCACAACAAACGCTTACGGTGTTGTGGTTTTTAATGAGGTATTAGAGAATGATTACGTAATAAGTGGGAAACTCTACACGGTAAATTTAGAAGATGAACGCATTTCAAAAGAAGAATTTAAAAACTGTCAAAAAGATAGCGCTGGAATTCAAAAAGTGATTTTGTATACCGATGAAAACTTTATTCTTAAAGGAAATGTTGTAGAATGTAATGTAGACCAAGGAATTCAAAGTGTCAATATTATATTAAAAGACAAGTTAAATACCGGTGAAAAACATACACTATCCGATGTTGAAGGCGACTTTATGTTTCACTTAAAACAAGCATCAACTTACACCTTAAACGGTAAAAAAGATGGTTACTATTCAAGTGAAGTAGAGGTTTCAACGGATTCCTACGAACGTGATAAAACCTTGTTTATAGATTTTGAAATGTGTGTAGATCCATGTGGTAAAGCTATTAAACTGGATAATATTAATTTCGATTTAGATAAATCTGATATTCTCCCTGTATCCATTCCAGATTTGGAACGCATTGTAAAATTAATGCAAGATAATCCTAACATTCAAGTTGAAATGTCATCGCATACAGATAGTCAAGGATCTGATGTTTATAATAAGAAACTATCACAACGTCGTGCAGATGCTACTGTCAATTACATAGCTAAACAAGGCATTTCAAAAGATCGTTTGATTGCCAGAGGTGCTGGAGAAACCGAATTAAAAAATGCAAAATGTGCCAATAATGTACCATGTACAGATGATGAGCACCGTGTAAACCGTAGAACAGAATTTAAAGTGGTTTGCTTTTAATAATATTTGAATGAGTCTGCTATTAATCATTAATCCAATCAAGGCAGTTGTTAATTGCTGCCTTGATTTAAATTTAAAAAACATGAAATATTTATATATAAACCCCGAAAACCCAATGTTATCAACCATAATTAATAACGCTTTCAAGTTTCTTTGCGTTATGATACTCATGTCAGTAATGTCTTGCAGCGAAGAAGATGTTTGCGCTTATGATGAAGGTTCTCTAGACCAAAGTTCTTTTGAATGTAAAGACTTGCTGCTAAATGTAGGCGATCTTTGTGACTCTAATGGAGATGGAATTAAAAATGGAATTGTAAACGATGCTTGCGAATGTCTACCCAATTCAGGTGTTTTAGATTGTGAAGATTTGCAACTTAATATAGGCGATCCATGTGATTTTGATGGAACGGGCTCTATGGATGGCATTGTAAGTGATTCTTGTGAATGTTTGCCAGATAATCGTGTTTTTGATTGTCAAGATCTGCAACTTAATATTGGTGATGCCTGTGATTCCGACAATGATGGAATTAATGACGGAACGATAAATGATGAATGTCAATGTATTCCAGATTTCCCAATTATAAGATCTTGTCCTGGCTTTATTCAAAATGGTGATTTTGAAATTATAATAGGCAATCCAAATAACGTGATTGATGAAGATATAGATTTAGCCACGAACTGGAAAGCACTTTGGCAAACCGGAAGTCTTGCTGATTTGTTTGATGATTCAACAGCTAATTATGGCACGGGCTGCTTTAGTGGACCAACACCATTGTCTGGCGTTTTTGCTGGCATGTGGATTGAAAACACAACTAATCCAGCAGGCGGACCCCTTTATAGAGAAGGTATGTTTAATGAGCTAACAACGACCATAAATCAGAATACAGGTTCATATACATTATCTTTTGACTATGCCAACATGAGTGAAAATTGTGCGAGTTCCAACGATGTTAAGGTTGGTGTATACGGTGTTTACCATCCTACTGCAAACCCATTACCAGCTAGTCCAACAGGCATTGCAACGCCAAGCAACCTGGATTTATTTGGTGCGACAAATACGGTGTTTTTAGGTGAAGTAATCGTAACAGCAAGCACAACAAACGCTTGGATTACAACTAGCTTGACTATAGATACAAGCTTATTAGCGTTCCCAACAAACGGAATTAACCATATTATGATTACCAATTCCCACCTGCCTTTTAATCATTATGGAAAAATGTATTTAGGATTTGATAATTTCTGCATGATTAATTAAGGTCTAAATTTGAAAATAAAAAGCTTAATGCTTGGAAAGCAATAGGAAGTAAGAAAAAACCAGCATATTGTGCTGGTTTTTTTTATATGAATTTTTATGGATAATTACGTGTGAAGATCAAGCAACTCTATTTTAAAATTAAATAACGCCGTGCAATCCATAACATCTTTTACGCCGTCCAATTTGCAAAGTTGTATAACCACACTGCATAAACCATGGAATAGGCTATTATTATCTAGTATTTCTGGTTTAAGTAGTCTGTTATTTTTAGTGATTTTGTAACCACAGCCTATCAAAAAAGATCTTTCAATCTGTAATAATTCTAAGGGTGAATAGCCATTAAATCGTCTGCCCAATCTTTGATGAAGTGAACCCAAATAATTTAATTTCTCGGTACCATGATTGTCGGTTAGGTGTTTCCACAAATCATTGTTATCTACAATATTACCAACAGCACATTGTTTGCAGTCTTCAGGGTTTAAGGTGTTATTATGAAACGCCGAATATAATTTTTCAATAGATTGATTAAAACGAAACGAATTTTTCATAGTTCTACGTTTTTTTAGTTTGCGTCAGTAAAAGTTACAAAAAAATATTTTATTTTTTAAGTATAGGTAACCTAATTGGTTAGGACTCCAATAAATTAGTAATTTTGCAAGATGAAAAAAGCACTTACAGAACAGGAACGCCATAATTTGGCTATGAACCATGTGGGTAAAGATTTAGAGTCACGTGGATTTGAATTTGTAGCTATTAATAGCAAACTAAAAAAGCATCCGCAATTTGTTTGCATCGACAAGAATAGTCAGTATTTCTTTGTGATTGTGCGGGCTGTTCTATTGCCAGATAATCCCAATAATTATGATATAGTTTGGATGGAAACCTTTAAAGATCATGCTCGTGAAAAAGATGCTAAAGTTCTTTACGCCGGCGTAGGACTTGGAAATCCAGACAGCGAAGATTTGCCTATATATTTAAATGAAGAATATCTAATTGAATATAACGGTATTCAAGTTATTGAAAATAATTTAAATTAAGTTATGACACAGAGATTCACAGAGGAAACGCAAAGATTCACGGAGTTATTTTTAAAGAGTAACCATGATTCTAATCTCTCCTTGAGCGTTGCAAAGACCTTGTGCGTTTTTTTAATATTCATTTCTTTTTCTTGTAAAAAAGAACCAACAAACACCAAATTATCAGGGTCTGTTTTTGGAACGTCTTATTCAGTAATTTATGATTCTGATGTAAATTATGAAAAGCAATTTGACAGCCTTTTTGCTATAGTCAATAAATCCATGTCTACATATATTCCTGATTCTGATATTTCGAAATTAAATAGAAATGAACCTGTAACTGTTGATTCACACTTTTTACATGTTTTTAATGCATCTAACGAAATTTACCAAGCTACAGAAGGCGCTTTCGATCCTACTATTGGCGCTATTGTAAATGCTTGGGATTTTGGTCCTGAAGGAAAAATAATTGCATTAGATAGCGTGAAAATTGATAGTCTTATGGAAGGCGTTGGTTTTAACAAGGTTTCTGTTCAAAACAACCAGATTATTAAACCAGAAATTACCTTTATAGATTTTAATGCCATAGCAAAAGGATATGGCGTGGATGTTATTGCTGTATTCTTGGAGTCAAAAAACATTAAAAACTATTTGGTTGAAATAGGAGGCGAAATTCGCACGCGTGGTAAAAATAAAGAAAAACAAAGCGACTGGAAAGTAGGCGTAGAGCTACCCAATTTTGATGGTGAACAAATTATATTAAATGCCATCAGCTTACATAATGAAGCCATGGCCACATCTGGAACGTA
Source organism: Bizionia myxarmorum (assembly GCF_008086205.1). Classification (GTDB taxonomy): domain Bacteria; phylum Bacteroidota; class Bacteroidia; order Flavobacteriales; family Flavobacteriaceae; genus Algorimicrobium; species Algorimicrobium myxarmorum. The sequence goes on from NZ_VSKK01000001.1 coordinate 1,265,565, forward strand.
TCGAAAATTTAAAGTGGATGAAAATGGCAACCGCTATTCACATATTATTGATGCTAAAACGGGTTATCCGAGCAAAACAAATTTATTGAGTATTTCTGTATTAGCCAAAGATTGTATGTCGGCTGATGCTTATGCAACGGCTTTTAAAGCTATGGGATTGGAAACTACGAAGTCATTTTTAAAAACACATACCGATTTAAAAGTGTTTTTGATTTATGAGAATGATGCAAAAGAATTTGAAACGTTATCTATTAATGGTTTTCCAGAATAATATCTAAAATGCGTTTATTAAAAGTAACAACCAACCAATAACCAGAAGCAAACCGCCAATAGGCGTTATCGGCCCTAAAAACCGCAGTTTCTTTCCTCTTGAATCCGATAAAACAAGTCCGTAAATACTAAATGAAAATAGTAGAATTCCTATTGTGAAACACCAATAGATTGCTGGTGATAGATTTGTGTAGTTAAAGCCTAAAACTAATAAAACAATGGCATGATACATTTGGTATTTTACCCCCACTTCAAAACTCTGTAATTGTTCTGCAGATAAAGTTTTCTTTAAAGCATGCGCACCAAAAGCGCCAAAAATTACAGATAACATTCCGAAAAGTGCAGCTGTTGCAATTATAATATCTTGTGTCATATTATTTTTAGATCTTATAAACTACGGGAATAATTTCACCTTTAGCTAAACAATATTTTTCAACGTCTGCTTCTGAAAGCTTCTTTGTATAATCAACTTCTTCAACCGTGAATCCAATACTTCGGAGTTTATCAAAAAAATCACGACCATAAATCCGAACATGATCATATTGTCCAAAAATGGCAGCCCGTTCTTTTCTATCGGTTATGCTATTGTCTTCAAAAGTTTTTTCTCGTGATACATCTTGCGGAATTTGAAATATGCCATATCCATCTGGTTTCATAACCCGATATAATTCTTTCATGGCCTTCGTATCATCAGGAATATGCTCAAATACATGATTGCATAAAATAATATCATAGCTATTATCTTCAAATGGAAGTTGGCAAATATCCGCTTTAACATCAGCAATTGGCGACTCTAAATCGGTGGTGGTATAGTTGAGGTTTTTAAGTTTCCTGAAACGCTTTAAAAAACATTGTTCTGGCGCAAAATGAAGCACTTTCTTTTCTTTAGTAAAAAATTCCGTTTCATTCTTTAAGTACAACCAAAGCAAACGATGTCGTTCTAAAGATAGGGTAGAAGGTGATAACACATTGTTCCGCTGGTTGCCATAACCATAAGGTAAAAAGGATTTAAAACTTTTTCCATCAATAGGATCTGTAAAGGTATCACCTTTCATGAAAATAGCCAAAACAGGACGTGCAACGTAGCTTAACCTAATTAGAATTGGTCTTGGAACGGTGTTTAGGATTTTTTTGAATAGTTTTTTAGACACAGATTTCACAGATTTGCACGGATTAAAGGATTACTCTTTTAGTTTTTAAGCTATCCTCTCCGAAATTAATTAGTAGTCCTAATTTTAATTTTGAAACAGCTAGGTAATTTAGCGTTTGTTTAATGTACGCGTCCGTTAGTGAGCTTATAGCCTTTATTTCTAATACGATTTTGCTATCAATAGCAAAATCAGCTTTGTATTTATGAGGTAATAAGTTTCCTTTATATGTAATATCATAAATAGTTTCTCTTGAGTAATTTATATTATTATCTATAAACTCTATTTCTAATGCATCTCCATAAACAATTTCGTTAAATCCTTTTCCCAATTCATTATGAACAGTCATGCATAAACCTATTATTTTATAAGTGTCTTCATTATAAAGTAATTGTCCCATAATATTTTAGCTAATTATATATTGTAAATCCGTGATATTAATTTAGACGTTTCCATCCGTGTTAATCCGTGAAATCTGTGTCTAATTTTATAATATAATCGCCTCCTGTCTAAACTCATCCTCCTCATTAGAAGAAATCCCTAGCGCCTCATAGATATAAGCAAATGTAGAAAGCAATTCTGGTTTGCCATCTAAAATAGCCACATCATGCTCAAAATGTGCTGATGGTTTATTATCTAAAGTTGTAATGGTCCAACCATCACGATGCTGTTTAATTCTATGAGTTCCCATGTTTATCATAGGTTCAATAGCAACTACTTGACCTTCTATAAACTTTTTACCGCGACCACGTTTTCCGTAGTTAGGCATTTCTGGATCTTCGTGCATTTTAGTGCCGAGTCCATGACCTACTAATTCACGAACAACACCATAACCGCGGTCTTCACAATATTTCTGAATGGCAAATCCTACATCACCAACACGATTGCCAACTTTAAATTCACGAATCCCTTCGTATAACGATTGTTTGGTAACCTCTAAAAGCGTTTGCGTTTCTGGCGCAATTTCGCCAACGGCAAAAGTATAAGCATGATCGCCATAATAGTTATTTTTTATGGCACCACAATCAATAGAAATAATATCACCCTCTTGCAACGGTTCCTTGGTAGGGAATCCATGAACGACTTGCGAATTTGGACTCATGCAAAGCGTATTTGGGAAATCATATAACCCTAAAAACCCGGGAATAGCACCTTGTTCACGAATAAAATCTTCCGCTAATTTATCTAATTGTAAAGTGGTTACACCAGGCTTCACTTCTTTGGCTAACATGCCTAAAGTTTTTGAAACAATTATAGCACTTTCGCGCATTAATTCTATCTGTTCTCTTGTTTTAACTACTATCATAAATTCAAAAATATGGGCAAAGATACTGAATTTTGATCACCTAGGTAATCTTTAGCTTATATGACTTTTGATAGGTTTTTATTGATTCTTTTTTAGCAACTTTGCCTTATAAAATTTATTCTATGTATAAGTCAGTGACAGCTGAAGAAGCTGTAAAAATTGTTAAATCCAATAGTAAAATATATATTCAAGCAGCAGCTGCCGCACCGCAATTGCTTATTCGTGCTTTATCTGCTCGATACGAGGAATTGCATGGTGTTGAAATTTGCCATTTACATACGGAAGGTGAAGCGCCCTATGCCAACCCAGAATATCGTGATAGTTTTCACGTGAATTCTTTTTTTATAGGTAAGAACGTGCGCCATACCTTGAAAGCAGGTAATGGTTCCTACACACCTGTTTTTTTAAGCGAATTGCCGTTGCTTTTTAAACGAAATATCATCGATTTACAATATGCCTTTATTCATGTTTCGCCACCAGATAAACATGGTTATTATTCTTTAGGTGTTTCGGTGGAAGCAACTTTAGCAGCCATTGATAATGCAGATTATGTAATTGCACAAGTAAACAAGCAAATGCCAAGAACACATGGCGCAGGCATTATTCACCAGTCTGAAATTAATATTTTTGTGGAATGTGATGAGCCTTTGCCAACACATGATATGGCAGAACCTTCAGAAATTGAAAATAAAATTGGTGTTCACGTAGCGGGTTTAATCGAAGATAAAAGTACGCTTCAATTGGGAATTGGAAGTATTCCAAATGCTGTTTTAGCGCGTTTAACGCACCATAAAGATTTAGGTTTACATACGGAGATGTTTTCTGATGGTGTAATCGATTTAATAAAAAATAATGTCATCAACGGAAACTATAAAGGCATCAATCGTGGTCGTGCTTTAACCACTTTTTTAGTGGGTTCCAAAAGACTTTATGATTATGTAGATGATAATCCTTTTGTAGAAATGCGCGCATCTAATTACACAAATGATGTGTCAATAATTAAACAAAATCCACGAATGGTAGCCATAAACTCCGCTATTGAAGTGGATGTTACTGGGCAAGTTTGTGCAGATTCTATTGGAGCACACATGTATTCTGGTGTGGGTGGACAAATGGATTTTATCCGAGGCGCTTCCTTAAGTGAAGGTGGAAAAGCTATTATTGCCTTGCCATCTGTTACTAAAACAGGAATCAGTCGTATTGTACCTAATTTAAAACCTGGTGCTGGCGTTGTTACCACGAGAGCACATGTTCATTATGTGGTTACGGAATTTGGAATTGCCAATTTATATGGTAAAACTATTGATCAACGTGTGAAAGCATTGGTTAATATTGCACATCCAGATCACCAAGAATCTATTGATAAAAGTTATTTTAAATTAATTAGAAGTTAGAGTTTTAACGTTTCAAAAACGAGAAAAAACCTTTCTTCTTCGTTAAATGATTAGGATGGTATTTTGGGTTGGCAAGCATTTGATACACTTCGCCCCAGCCCAAAAGTCCTCCTATATTCCGATCATCAATAAAAATATCGGCATGGATTTTTCGGCTTTTAGAATAATCAAATTGTTCTTCAGGAAAACTTTTATTTACAGCATAGAATTCCAAACCATTTTCTTTACAAAAATCAACAGCATCATCCAAACGTGAACCGCTTCTATACGTCCATAAAATAAGGCGATGGCCTTCCTTTTGTAAGCGCTCTAAAGTTTCAAAAGCAAATAATTTAGGCTTTCCAACCTTCGGGTACGCGTCTTCTACAATGGTGCCATCAAAATCTACGGCTATAATAAGTTTATCTGTAAAATTCATAATATAATATAAATACTAAAATTAGGCTTAAATAAGGGGTTTTTGTGTCATAACTTCTGGCTGTGGAATGCCAATAAGTTTCAGAATAGTTGGTGCTAAATCCGCTAGAACACCATCTTTAATATATTTTAAATCGTTGTCAATTAAAATTATCGGCACCGGATTCGTGGTGTGCGACGTATGTGGCGAACCGTCAGGGTTCATCATGGTTTCGCAATTTCCATGATCGGCAATTAATAAGGTGGTGTAGCTGTTTTCTAATGCAGATGTAACCACATCTTTTACGCAAACGTCCACCGCTTCGCAAGCTTTTATAGCTGCTGGCATACTTCCCGTATGGCCAACCATGTCTCCATTGGCAAAATTTAAGCAGACAAAATCGGCTTCGCCTTTTTCTAGTTCAGGGATTAAAGCATCGCGTAATTCATAGGCGCTCATTTCCGGCTTTAAATCGTAAGTGGCTACTTTTGGCGAGTTTCTTAAAATACGTGTTTCACCTTCAAACGGTTTTTCACGACCTCCAGAAAAGAAAAAGGTAACATGTGGGTATTTTTCAGTTTCCGCAATACGAATTTGCTTTTTATGATAGGTTTCTAATACTTCACCTAATGTATTGTTGAGGTTGTCTTTATGATAAACCACATGTATATTCTGATAGGTGTCATCATAGCTTGTCATGGTAACATAATATAAATCGAGTTTATGCATGTTCTGCTCGTGAAAATCTGCCTGCGTTAAGGCTTCAGTTAATTCTCGACCTCTATCCGTTCTGAAATTAAAATAGATAATAACATCGCCATCTTTTATAATGGCTTTCGGTTGATTATTACTGTCAACCATTATAATAGGTTTTATAAATTCATCGGTAACGCCATTCTCATAACTTTGCTCAATAGATTTTGTAGCATTTTGTGAATGTTCACCCGCGCCACGAACCAAAGCATCATAAGCTATTTTAATACGTTCCCAGCGTTTATCACGATCCATGGCGTAATAGCGGCCTGTAATACTGGCTAATTCTGTGGGTGAATTAATAATGAAATTTTCTAATGAAGAAATAAAACCGTAACCTGATTTCGGATCTACATCACGACCATCGGTAAAGGCATGAACGTATGATTTTGGAACACCCGCATTGTTAGCAGCATTAATTAAACCAAATAAATGATTGATGTGAGAATGTACGCCACCATCACTTACCAATCCTAAAAAATGAACAGGCTTGTTATGGGTTTTGGCATATTCATAAGCATCAATAAGTGTTGGCTCGTTTTGAAGTGTTTTATTTTCAACAGCTAAATTAATTTTCACCAAATCTTGATATATAATGCGGCCAGCACCAAGATTCATGTGGCCCACTTCACTATTTCCCATTTGGCCTACAGGAAGTCCTACATGCAAACCATCCGTTCGTAAACTAGCGTGCGGATATTTTGAATATAATGAATCAATAAAAGGCGTGTTCGCGTTATCTATAGCGGAAACTTTAGGGTCGGGAGATTTCCCCCAGCCATCTAAAATCATCAGTATAACTTTTTTATTCATGGTGAAAATTTATGCTACAAAGGTAAGCGATTATTCTGTCTTGGGTTTGAAAACGGGTTCCAAAATTGGTATTCAACTTAAAGCGGAGTTCTTGATAAAGACGTAATTTATGATGAGTAATGCTATAAATAATCTAATCTATTTCTTTAGACATTAGGTAGTGGATTCCAATTCCTAGAATATCAAAAGCATCACCTTCTATGCTGTATTTATGGGATTTATAAAAGTTGACAGCTTTTTCTCGAGCGTTAAACCATAAGCGGAACACATCTCTTTTCCGTAAATATTCTTCGCCAGCAATAATTAATATTTCGCCTAAACCTTTCTTTTGAAAATCTTGCAAAATAGCCATTCCACGTAATTGGTATTGAAAATCTTCTATAAAATCATCATGATTATTCTGTATAAATGAGGCTACTCCAATAAGAGAATCTTTAAAAAATAATCCCAAATGAAAGGTGGATTTTAAAGTGTCACCTTCAAAAACGCAGTCTTCAATTGGTTTTCCAGCTCTTAAAATGGCTTGTCTAATCGGGTAGGTGTCTTCCGCAGGAACCAGCCGAATGCTGTAATTGGAATGGTTGATTTCAGCTAAATTATTTTCCATATTATTTTAAATGCTGCAAGGTTGTTTCGGTCTTAATTTCATAAGGTTCTTTCCCATATTCAAAAATACGTGCATCTAAAACACCTTTTAAGATTATGGTTTTATCTGTCACTTCCAACCAACTGCCTTCACGTAAACCAATAACAGGGAAGGAATTATAAGCATGAAATTCTTTAATTCGGGTTTCGCGTGTTTCACCCATATGTTTGGTGTCAGGAATAGGGTCTAAATAATGCGGATTAATATTAAAAGGCACAAAGGCTAACGCTTTAAAACTTGGCGGATATACAATAGGCATATCATTGGTTGTGTTAATGGTTAGTCCGCAAATATTACTGCCGGCGCTAGTTCCTAAATACGGAATACCTGAACTTATAGCATCTTGCAAGGCTTCAATGCACTTATTTTTATACAGATGATTGAGCAAAACAAAGGTGTTGCCACCGCCAGTAAAAATACCTTCAGCTTGGTTAATAGCTTCTGCAGCTGATTCAAATTCATGAATGCCTTTTAGGTCCATATTTATTTTACGAAAAGCTTCACGTGCTTTTTCAGTGTAGGCATCATGAGAAATTCCGCCCGGTCTTGCATAGGGTATAAATAAAATAGTTTTACAGCTTTTAAAAAACACCTTTAAATCTTCCAATAAATAGTCTAAATAACCACTTCCGTGAATGGTGGACGTACTTGCTATCAATAATTGTTTCATGAGCCGATTTTTTGTAAATTTAAGGAAAGATTGCTTTTAACAAAAGTTTATCAGCACTTTGCATTTTAATTAAGATTTGAAATAGTTTCTTTATTCAAACTAAACTAACCACTATGAAACAACAATTACTCGGATTTATTTTTCTACTTACTTTTGGAACCATTTTTTCTCAAACCACTAAACGTGTTGAAGTAGAAGGAAAAATTATTGCCAGCAACGATGTAGAAGGCGTTGCTATTTTCAATAAATCTTCTAAAAAAGGAACAATTGCTAGCGTTGATGGCGATTTTACTATAGAAGTGGGATTGAATGATATATTGGAAATTTCTGCATTACAGTATGAACCGCGAACCGTTACTATTAATCAAGATGTTATGGATTCTAAAAAATTACGTTTGTTTTTAGTGGAATCTTTAACCACTTTAAGTGAAGTCCTTTTGCTTCCATCCAAATTAACTGGTGATTTACTAGTGGATATTAAAAATGCTGAAGTTCAAAAAGCCATTATTATGAGTTTCGGAAACTTAAGCAACTTTGAATTTCCTGAAGATGCTTTTACAAAACCTATAAATACGGTAACCAATCAAGGTGATTTTTATAATGGAATTAATGTCGCCTCTATTTTAGGAATAAATAAATGGGTTAACAAGCCCTTGAAAAAGGATACTATCAAGAATTTAGATGAAAATAGACCTTTGGATTTAAGCGATATTTATTCACCTAAATATATAAACGAAACTTATAATATTCCATTAAATAGGGTTGAAGCCTTTTTTGCCTTTGTTACAGAAAATGGTTTTAAGGCCAGTTTGCTAGGAAAAAAAAATGAGATGAAACGTATGGAGTTTTTAAAAACTCAAAGTAATTTGTTTTTAAAAGCAGAAAATGATTAGAAATAAGTTAGTTGTTTTAATCTTTCTTGTTTTCGTGCAGCAAAGCTATTCTCAAACTATTGATTTATTAGGAAAAGTTCAAAGTAAAATGGATGTTGAGAACATACATGTTATAAATAAAACAGCTCAAAAATTCACCGTTACCAATATAGAAGGTGCGTTCAGAATTGAAGCAAGCTTAAACGATTCCATTATTTTTACATCCATTCAACATAAAACGTTGACAGTGGTTGTGGATGCAGAAATAATTAAAAATAAAACGTTGGTAATTTCTTTGGAAGAGCAACTAAACGAACTCGATCAAGTAGTTGTTGGAAAAATACTAACGGGAAATATGAATTCTGATATTTCTAACGTGGAAGGTGAACCTTTAACGTCTTTGAAATTGGGAATACCTAGTTATCAAGGACCGCTGTTAACGCAAAGTGAACGCAAACTTAATGAAGCTACAACGGGCGGAGGCTTCATTCCCTTGAATCCCATAATTAATGCCATAACTGGCAGAACTAAAATGCTGAAAAAACGAATTGTATTAGAGGAAAAGGACGATTTGATGTTTTCAATAAAAGATCGTTTATCTGACGATTTGTTTTCCGAAAATCCCTTGCCGGAACAATACGTCATGGAATATTTCTATTTTGTTTTAGAACAACCTGATTTTTTAGAACGCTGTAAAAATCAATCTTCGATACTTGTTTTAGATTATTTAATTGAAAAATTGCAAGTGTATAAGGGCAAACTTGAAAGTGTTGATTCCAATGAAAGTGATTAGACTTGGATACGTAATATTTCTAATGGGGTTTACGTCAAGTGTGTTTTCGCAAACAACAGAACTGCATGGTCAAGTTATTACCGATTTAGAAGCTGAAAATATTCATATCATAAATAGAACTTCTCAAAAGTTTACCATTACAAATGCGACTGGGTTTTTCACAATTCCGAGTAAATTACATGATACGCTTATTATTTCATCCATTCAACATGAATTGGTTTCGGTAATAATTGATGCGGAAATGCTAGAGAATAAGAAATTTCAAATTTTCCTAAAACCCTTAATTAATCTGTTAGATGAGGTTGTAGTTGGAAAAGTACTTTCAGGAAATTTAATGCAAGATTTGCAAAATGTTGACTGCACACCAATGACCGCTTTAAAAGCTGGCATACCAAGTTATCAAGGCAAAATGCCAACCCAAAGTGAAAGACGATTGAGTTATGCCCGCAGCGGAATGATAGGAATGATAGTAAATAGTTTAAACGGAAATATTAAACGTTTCAAAATGCAAGTGCAGTTGGAAGAAAAGGAGGAACTAATCCATAAAATTCGCGCAGAACAGGAAGAAAATTTATTTGCTAGCTTTCCTTTAGAATCCAATTTGCGGATGGAATTTTGGTATTTTTGTGCTGAAGGCCCCGATTTTTTGGAACGTTGTAAAAATAAAAACGGTGTTTTAGTTTTGCAATATTTAATAGAAAAGTTAGAAGTTTACAAAGAAAACAGAAGCGAATGATGGTACCTTTAGATAGTTTTGAAACTTAAAACCAATCAACTTTTTTAAATAAATAAAATATCACCTCCAATTAATTGCCGCTTGGAATACTTTTTGAAAGTATCAAATATGTACTTTAGCACTTTAAACCTAAAAGAAAATGAAATCTCTTAAATATATATTGATTCTTATAGTAGTTCCACTTTTGGCCTTTACGGCGGCACACAAATACTATGTCAGTATTACGCAAGTGGAATATGTAAAAGAGAAAGAAACGGTTCAAATTATTTCTAGGATTTTTATTGATGATTTTGAGCGTTTAATACGCACGCGTTATGATGAAACCATTACGTTATCTAAAGAAAACGAGTCAGATAAAGTAAATTATTATATCAGTAAGTATTTAAATGAAAAGATTGGCGTTCAAATCAATGGTAAGCCTGTAAAACTAGTTTTTATTGGCAAAGAGTATGAAAACGACTTGGTATATTGCTATTTAGAAATAAAGAATGTCACATCTATCAAATCTTTCGAAATAATAAATCAAGTTTTGTTTGATGTATTTAGTGATCAGAAAAATATTGTTAGAACCGATATAAACGGTCAAAACAAAAGCTTTATGCTCGTAAAGCGAAATGATAAAGGAATGTTAAATTTCTAATAAATTATTTTGTAAACCTTAAAAAGTGTTAAATTTCCATTCAATTACACAGTAACAACCTCCAATATGAAAAAACTAAAGTATTTATTTCTATCCGCTTTATTTGTTTCGGTCGGTGCATTTGCCCAAGATCAGGAACAAAAGCCAGAGCGCAAACCCGGTCATACCAACACTAACAAATTTAAGCAGTTGTATGATGAGTTTTCAACACCAAACATGTTCCGAACAGCTTCGGGAGCACCAGGGCCAGCTTATTATCAGCAACAAGCGGATTATAAAATTGACATTACCTTAGATGACGAAAAAGCCAGAATTTCTGGTTTTGAAACAATTACCTATACCAATAATTCCCCAGATCAGTTAAAGTATTTATGGGTGCAACTGGATCAAAACATGCGTGCTAAAGATTCAGAATCGCCTTTAATTGAAGGAAGTGGCGTACAACCAGCACAACAAGCAGGCGCTTTTGCTTCAGAATATATGTCTGACGGTTTTGATGGTGGTTTTAAAATTGAATCTATTACAGATACAAACGGAAAAGCATTAGCGCACATGATTAATAATACCATGATGCGTGTAGAGTTACCAAAAGCTTTAGGAACTGGAGAGAAATTCAGTTTCGCTGTAAAGTGGTGGTATAATATTAATGATTATGTGAATATGGGTGGACGTTCAGGTTATGAATTTTTCCCAGAAGATGGCAACAGAAACTATATTATTGCGCAATTCTATCCAAGAATGGCTGTTTATAATGATGTTGAAGGCTGGCAAAACTCCCAATTTTGGGGTCGTGATGAATTCGCATTACCATTCGGAAATTTTGAAGTGAACATTACCGTTCCTTCAGATCATATTTTAGATGCAACTGGAAAATTGACAAACCGTAAGGAAGTGTTTTCAAAAGACATGATGAACCGTTTTGAACAAGCCCAGAAATCATACGATAAGCCAGTTATGATTGTAACACAAGCTGAAGCTGAAAAAGCTGAAAAAGGGCGTGCAAAAGGAACTAAAACTTGGAAATTTTACGCAGAAAATGTGCGTGATTTCGGTTTTGCTTCTTCAAGAAAATATATTTGGGATATGATGGCCGTTAAAATCGGTGATAGAACGGTAATGGCTGTATCTATGTATCCTAAAGAAGGAAATCCGTTATGGGAAGAATGGTCTACTTATGCCGTTGCAAGTACATTAACGTCTTATTCTAGAATGACATTTGATTATCCATACCACAAAGCGATTTCGGTTCATGCCAAGCAACAAGGAATGGAATATCCAATGATTTGTTTTAACTATGGTCGTCCAGATAAAGATGGAAAATATAGTGATCGTACAAAATACGGGATGATAAGCGTTATTATTCATGAAGTGGGACATAACTTTTTCCCAATGATTGTAAATAGTGATGAGCGTCAATGGACATGGATGGATGAAGGTTTAAATACGTTCTTACAATATGTTGCCGAGCAAGATTTTGGTGGATGGTATCCAAAAGCGCTCTCTAAAGGTGATGCAAAATATCCTTCAAGCCGCGGACCTGCAGCTAATATTGTTCCTTACATGGGCGGTGATCAAGATTATATTGCACCAATTATGACCAAGGGTTTAAATACCTACCAATTTGGAAATAATGCTTACGGAAAACCAGGAACAGCTCTTAATATTTTGAGAGAAACAGTTATGGGGCATGAGTTATTTGATTATGCTTTTAGAGAATATTCTCACCGTTGGATGTTTAAACACCCAACTCCAGAAGATTTTTTCAGAACCATGGAAGATGCATCCGCATTTGATTTAGATTGGTATTGGAGAGGTTGGTTCTATACTACAGATTATGTGGATATGGGCGTGAAAGATGTGAAGAAATATTACGTATCTGCAGAACCAAACGAGCAAGTTAAAGCTATGGTTAAGCAGCGTGGTATGAAAATGAGCGATTTACCACCATTAGTTTATATGGTTGAAGAAGGAAGTGAAGAGTTCAACGAGAACATGAAAAAAGGAACGTTATTAGAAAATTCACCAACTTTAAACGAGTATGTTATGGATAACTTTACGCCTGAAGAGCGTAAGAATATCAAACAACCAAAATACTTCTATAGTGTAACGTTTGAAAAACCAGGCGGATTGGTAATGCCTATTATTGTAGAATATACATATGCTGATGGTACTACTAAAATGGAGAAATATCCAGCACAAATTTGGAGATTAAATGATAAGGAAGTTAGTAAAGCGGTTGCTTCAGATAAGGAAATTGTAAAAATTACAGTAGATCCTAATTTAGAAACTGCCGATGTAGATACATCTAACAACTCTTGGCCAAGAGAGGTAACTCAAAGCCAATTTGACAAGTTCAAAAATAAGTCTAAAGACTAATTAGAATAAATTTTATTAAAAGCCGACTATTTATCAGTCGGCTTTTTTTATTCGTATCATTCTACTTACTATATTTGCATCGTGATACAGCAAGTAATATTTTTATTCATCGGTACAACCGAAATCATGTTTATACTATTTATAGTAATCATGGTTTTTGGTGCTGATAAAATCCCGGAAATTGCCCGCGGATTAGGAAAAGGAATGCGTATGCTGAAAGATGCTTCCAATGATATCAAATCGGAAATCACGAAAAGTGCTGAAAAAAACGGTATTGATACCAGCGTTACTAAAGACGTTCAAGACGAACTTAATAAAGTAAAAGACCAATTAGAGGATTTTACGGGTTCCGTGAGACGTAAGTTATAAATTCCTGCGAAGGCAGGAAGGCAGGAAGGCAGGAAATCCAAGATTTAGAGAAGCTAATCTCATTTTTAACATCTGTTTTTACAAAGTATTTAGACAAATAATTTCTTGACAGACTTTACTTTTCTTGAATTGTTGTGTTCAAGTTATATGAGCAATTGGTTAAGTTGATTTTTTTTCTTTATAGTTCACGTTTAGTATAACCGCAGTTACGGGATTAAATTTAATGTTTTTCGGTTATGCACCGACGGTAGCAATTAGGCGTGGATTCGGACGCAGTCGAATCCGCCGTAATTGCGGTTATACATTGTTGTAAAGCGTTTTTTATTTACTGGTTGACTTTACAAACTGCAAAAGTTTTTCTATCCGACAGTAAATAGAGATAGTAGATTTTGTCATATTTATTCTCCGTGATTAATGATTTGGACATATTCAATATTTCGAGGTCATTATTATAAATGTAGTCGTTCAATTCGATATTTAAGTAGAACGTACCTTTCTTAAACCTATCATTTGTTAAAATTGAATTTTCCAAATATTGAAAATCTAAAGAGTCAATTCTGAATAGGCTGTACTCTGCCATAGGTTCAAGAAACCCGTTTTCTTCTCCAGATTGAATCAAAGTTGGTTTGTAAACTCTATCAAATTGAGCCATTTCATTTACGTTATCAAATAGTTCGGTGTCATTTTGACAACTGGTAAATGATAATATGGCTACTATTAATAAAAGTCGGTTCATTTTAATGCTTTACAACGTCATGATATGAAATCGTTTGAATGTTTTATATCAATTGTAAACGAAGTTCGTTCTTTTTTTTAAGAAAGTCAAGTTTCAACTTTTCTGCTAAATGACAAGCTATAAGGAATTAGGATTACTCTATAATCTCATAATCAATATCCAATTTTCTTAAAGCTCTCAAAGCTGATCCCGAGTTTTTATCATCCACTTCAATATCTACAGCGTCTCCTTCTAAAAGTATATCTGCAAGTTCATGAGATAAGGAATCACTTATGTTAATTGAAACCTCTGCAATACATTTGGCTATGGCTCTTTTGTCGGGTCTTTGAGCATCACATGACAATAGGTTTAGTTTCATATTAAGATAATTTATTAATGTAATATATTAGGATTTAGATAACACAACAACATGATGTGAAATCGTTTATCTGATTTATAACTGACAGAAACCAAGTTAGCTAAATTTATACAAACAGATTCCTGCTTCCGCAGGAATTTACAACTTCCTACTAATAGTCATGCCATCACGAATGGGCAACAAAACCGTTTCTACCCGTGAATCTTCTTTCAGTAATTTATTGTAAGCAATAAGTGCCGGGGTAGAAGTGTCATCCTTTTTAAAGCTTGTATCAAGCACTTTTCCGCTCCAAAGCACATTATCAGACAAGATAATGCCACCTGTATTTAAACGGGCTATAATTAACTCAAAATAGGCTGCATAATTATCCTTGTCGGCGTCAATAAACACCAAATCGAATTTTTTATTAAGGGTTGGAATAATATCTAAAGCATTTCCTAAATGTTGGTGAATTTGCTTTCCATAGTCAGATTTGTCAAAATACATCCTTTGGAAATCTACTAATTCTTCATTTATATCAATGGTATGAAGTTCGCCCGTTTTTTGAATCCCTTCTGCTAAACATAAAGCTGAATATCCTGTATAGGTACCAATTTCTAAAATGTTTTCAGGATTTACCAATTTGGAAAGCATACTTAAAACACGACCTTGATAATGCCCGCTTAACATGCGTGGCTGCAAAATTTTCTGGTAGGTTTCGCGTGTTAATTGCTGTAGTAATGCCGGCTCGTCTTCCGAATGGTTTACAACATACGTATCTAAATCTTCTGAAAGGAAATGCATTATTTCAAGTTATGAGTTATGAGATATCTGTTATGAGTTATGGGTTGTCCGGTTGAGCGCCATATCTCACGACAGGCAGGCAGTCGAAACCTATTTCAAATAGTGAAATATAATCTAGGCGCATTCAACTTATAACATTCTATAAAAATATAAATTACTGTTGTATTGGAGCAGAGACCCTTATCCTAAAATCCGATTCACTAATTTCTTTTTGGCAGCTTCATCATCACCACAAAGCCACTGAATCACGTTATCTTCCCAAATAGCATCACGCTCCGTTTCGCTAATAATTTTTTGTTCCATGGCCAAGTCCAAAATCTTTCCTGGGTAAGATGATTGTTGGGCGCTTTCCATTTCTCCTAAAGGATACGGATCATCCAGTCCCATTAATACTTGCTTGGATCCTTGATTTTTTATCAATAATTGCAGTCCGCCGGTATCATGAACAAGCGTATCAAAAAATATGTTTTTGTGTCCAACCGCTTTTCTTGGATGACTTTTCCCTTCAAATAAATCCGGTCTACCATCAAAACCTTGAATACGTCTGCCTAAATTAATTTGTGCTAATTGTCCGCCATGCGCAAAACAGGTTCGCATATTTGGGTATTTATCTTGGTAACCATTTAAAGTTAAAAAATGATAGGCATCAGCACATTGCGCCAACATCCATATCAAATGAAAACGCCAAGATGTATTTTCCAATTTTATAAATTTTTCACCATCATACGGGTGAATTTCTACTGCTAAATTATATTTGTTGGCCAGTTCAAAAATAGGCTCATTTTCTTCATCAAAAATACAACGCCAAGTACCAATCGTATCCATGTAATGCGTTGGAAGGCAAAGTAATTGCATGCCTAATTCGTTAACGCAGCGTTCAATTTCCCAACAAGCACCATCTACAAAACCAGGATGAACTACAAAACCACAGGTAAATTTACTTGGATTTTCACGTTGGGCTTTCGCATTAAAATCATTTTGAAAACGTAAAGCTTTGCGCATTTCTTCCACGCGTAACCCGTTTCCATATAATTGAGAAAGGTTTAAAACCACCGCATGGTCAATATTAAAACGCTCCATCCACGCTAACTTTTCATCTAAAAAGAAACTAGAATCCGTAATTGGTCGGTTCCAATCTTTTTGAAGCATGAATTTCCGATCTTTATCTACCCAGAAAATTTCCTTATCCTGCATAAATTGCGGAATTTCCTCTGGATAGGGAAGTAGGTGAGAGTGACCGTTAATGCGAAGTTTTCGTCTAGATTCCATAAGTTATTGTGCGCTGTAAAATGTTTGTTTAATATTAAAAAAAGCTATTTAATCAATCTGAACTTTTTTTGGCGGCTCCATCGTTTCGCCACAATTAGGACACTGGCGTTTTTGGGTATCGCTGTAATATTTGTCGAAAATTACCGGCATATCGGTTTCAATATTTTCAACAGTAAAATCCTCTTCGTATAGTTTGGTTGTGCAATTTTCGCAGAACCATAACAAGGCATCACGCATACCTTCTGGACGCTTATATTCAATAACCAATCCGACAGTATTGGCTTCTCTTTGCGGGGAATGAGGTACTTTTGGTGGTAATAAATAAATATCACCTTCTCTAATATGCACATCTTTTGGCGTGCCATTATCAATTATTTTCAGCACCATATCACCCTCCACTTGGTAGAAAAATTCGGGTGTTTCGTTGTAGTGATAATCCTTTCGGTTATTCGGTCCACCAACAACCATCACAATAAAATCGCCATCTTTCCAGACTACTTTATTTCCAACTGGTGGTTTTAATAAATGTCTATTTTCCTCAATCCAAGCCTTGAAATTTAAAGGCGAAACTAATTGACTCATAAGCTATTTGTTTTTTTGGGCGTTCCGTTACTTCGCTTAAGCTGCGTAACGTCAGGCTTTCGCAAGTCGCTTCCCGATGAAAAAATCGGGAGAGCTCCAACAATTGCTCAATCCTTAACGCAGAATAATCTTATAAATATACAAAGACCTCACAGGTTTTGAAAACCTGTGAGGTCTATTTTTATAAACAATTTTAATTTGTTCGTTTTTCGAACGCTTCACCTTGTTTAGGTTCATTAGAATTGGTTATACCTTAACTGATAAATTATGAAAACGTAAATTCTCATTTGGAATCAATTTGTGATATAATCACTGGTATTTATTTTCCGCTTCTTACCAAATTGAAGGTCTATTATTTTATAGGAGTCGTTAACGAATTCAACCGTAAAGTAAATTTGATACCGCGGTTTTAATTCCGATTTTGTCTTTTTGTAAAAGTTCCGCTCGTACCAAACAATATTTCGGTCATCATTAATATAATGGTGCGCATTAGAATTTGCGTTTTTTCTGGTATACTCTAATGATAAGAATGCCGATTCGGTGTTTAAGTATACACGGTCTACCGTATTGGGGTTTTCCAACAACGGTATCACATTATTACTATTGTTAAATTGAATCCAATTAGCAATTTCTTCAACCGCTGGTAACTGATCTATTTCCGCATTCGAATAATTTTCTATAACATATTGAGCGTGACCAATGGCGGATAACATCAGAAATAGGCACGTGATGTAGGTTTTCATATGTTTTTTTATAAGCTTTTAGTACGCCCACCGTCAACAGGTAGATTGATACCGTTTATATAACCAGCGCGTTCACTTGCTAAAAAAATTATAGCATCCGCTAATTCTTCTGGTTTGGCAAAACGTTTGGCAGGAACCGCTTGTTTCATAGCATTGGCAGCTTCTTCTTCAGTATTACCAGATTTAGCCGATTTGTTTTTAATTATTTCCGCTAACCGATCCGTTCCTGTAGCGCCGGGCAACACATTATTAACCGTGATTCCAAAAGATCCTAATTCGTTAGATAAGGTTTTACTCCAATTGGCAACGGCACCACGAATGGTATTACTAACACCCAAACCGTCCAAAGGTTGTTTCACGGATGTAGAGATAACGTTTACAATCCGACCATAACCCGCTTCTTTCATAAACGGAACAACCGCTTGCGCTAAAACGTGATTACATTTTAAATGCTGGGTAAACGCTTTTTGAAATTCATCTAGATTTGCCGAAAAAACAGGTCCGCCTGCTGGCCCACCCGTATTATTTACTAAAATATGAAACCCATTATTTTCAGAAATGAATTCTGATACTTTTTGATGTAATTCCTCTGGATTTGAAAAATCAGCAACAATATAACTATGTCTTCCTCCTTTTGGTAATTCGGCTAAAACAGCTTTTAACTTCTCTTCGTTTCTGGCAATTAAAGTTACGTTAGCGCCTTCGGAAGCTAAAGACATAGCTGTTGCTTTTCCAATTCCTGCTGTACTTCCGCAAACTAGTGCGTTTTTATTATTTAAGTTTAGATTCATAATGTTCCCATCCTAACCTTCCCCAAGGGAAGGAACTCCTGTTTTGGGTAGCGGAGTTCGTTAATATTTATTTTTTATTCCCGTCTCACTACCTCCCTTTGGGAGGGTCGGGGTGGGATTAATACTTTATACAAACATTCTTCGCTTCGGTAAAAAAGCGCAAAGCTTCAAATCCGCCTTCTCTACCAACGCCTGATGCTTTTACACCACCAAAAGGTGTGCGTAAATCGCGCATCAACCAAGTGTTAACCCAGACAATACCGACTTGTAATTTGTTACTCATTCTCATGGTGCGTTTTAAATCGTTGGTCCATAAGGTAGCTGATAAACCATATTTGACTTTATTGGCCATTTGCAAAACGTCATCTTCTGTTTGAAATGGCATAATTGTGACAACAGGTCCGAAAATTTCTTCTTGGTTTACCCGACATTCATCCGTTGGAACTTCAATAACGGTCGGTTCTAAATAATACCCATTTTCAAATCCCGGAATGGTTACTTGATTACCGCCACACAAAATAGTTCCGTTTTCGTCTTTGGCAATTTGGATATATTCCAGTACTTTTTCTAAATGTGGTTTGGAAACCAATGCCCCAATATCGGTGGTGCTTTCCGATGGATGTCCCACTTTTAAAGCTTTAACTTTCGCAACGAAATCGTTTTTGAATTTCTCGTAAATGGATGCTTCAACAAAAATGCGACTACCGCATAAACAAATCTGCCCTTGATTGGCAAATGAGGATTTGACAGTAGTATTCAACATATCGTCATAATCACAATCCGCAAAAATGATGTTGGGGTTTTTTCCGCCTAATTCTAAAGATAATTTTTTAAACATCGGTGCAGCTATTCTGGCAATATGCGCGCCAGTTGCTGTTCCACCTGTAAAAGAAATGGCTTTAATATCGGGATGTTCAATAATAGCTTGACCTGTTGAGCCACCTAAACCGTGAACAATATTTAAAACACCTTTTGGTAAACCGGCTTCATTACAAATTTGGCCTAATAAATAAGCCGTCATGGGTGTCACTTCACTTGGTTTAGCAACTACGCAGTTTCCGGCAGCAATAGCTGGGGCAATTTTCCAAGTAAATAAATACAACGGTAAATTCCAAGGTGAAATACAACCCACCACACCAATTGGTTGGCGTAGCGTGTAATTTATGGCATCTTGACCAACACTTTCATGACTTTCACTAGAAAACTGTGTGATAGCGTTGGCAAAAAAGCGAAAATTACTTGAAGCTCTTGGAATGTCAATAGCTTTTGCTAAAATAATAGGTTTGCCGTTATCCTTACTTTCGGCTTCGGCGAGAGCATCTAAATTCTGCTCAATTAATTCCGAAATTTTAAGCATAATGCGACTACGTTCATCTAAAGTTGTTTTCGACCAAGTAGGAAAAGCTGATTTTGCTGCTATATAGGCATTCTCAACATCTTCTTTTGATGAATTTGGAATTTGCCCATATATTTTGCCACAAGAAGGATCGTAATTGTCCAACCACCCATTAGCAATGGGAGGCATGAATTTTCCGTTTATATAATTTTTAATTCCTGCGAAGGCAGGAATCTCTATGTTTTCTGCTATGGTTCCCACTTGCTAGTGATTTTATCTAAAGTTCTCTGTATTGAGAATATAGAATTTTTATAAATTCCGATTTAAAAGAATCTAGTAACCTCGAATTCTTTTCGTCTTTTTATGAGACTCCTACCTACGCAGGAGTTGGTTTATAAGCCGTCACCTTAATTTCCACGACCAAATCGGGGTGTGGTAATTGGTGTACGGCAACCGTTGTTCTAGTTGGACCTGTTTCCTTATCGAAAAATTCCGCGTAGGCTTTATTATAACCGGCAAAATCGTTCATATTAACTAAAAAGGACGACACATCAACCACATCTTTTATAGACGCCCCAACGGTTTGTAAATTCTTGTCAATATTCTTTAAAATTTCACGTGTTTGAACTTCGGCGTTAAGGTGTTTTGTTCCCATTTCGTCAATAATATCGACGCCAGCAATCGTATTATCTGCTTTACGTGAACTAGTTCCCGATACAAATATAAAATCGCCGACACGTTTTACGGCTGGATAGGCTCCTCTTGGTGTTACCTTCGTTCCTGCGGAGGCAGGAGCCTCATTTTTTTTATCGCTCATAATATAATCCCATCCTAACCTTCCCAAAGGGAAGGGACTCTTACTCGGGCGGTTAAGAGTGCTTAATTAATAATTTTACCGTTTTCTATACTCCCACCCTTTGGGAGGGCAGGGGCGGGATTTTACTTATTTGCTAAAATCGCTTCTGTTTCTGCTTTTACTTTCTCTAAAATTAGACCTAATTCTTCTTTGCTTAAATTTTTACTGTGACTAATTCTGCCATCCGCGAGCATATTCAATATGGCTTTATCTTGTGCACGACCTCGCAACATGGCTTCTCGATAACCAACTTCTTCATTAAACGTAACTAATGAGTATTTTGAGGAATACTCATTAGGGAATGTTTTTTCGAAAGCCATCTCTAAACTGCGTTTTTCTCTGAAATTCGGGTGATTTACATGACCTTTCATTTCATGGAAATTATCGATTGCTAGATCCGCAATGGCATCGGTATCTTGTTTTCGAGATTTTTCATAAGCCTTAAAAATAGATTCCCAGTCTTCATGTCCTTCATCTAAAACTTTATCAAATTCAACAACATCTTCAAAAGAAGCATTCATGCCTTGTCCGTAAAATGGCACAATAGCATGGGCGGAATCACCCATTAAAAGCGCGTTGCCTTTATAATGCCATGGCGAACATTTAACAGTTCCTAAAGGTGCTGTAGGATTTGCGAAGAAATCTTCCACCAAATTCGGCATTAAATCCAAAGCATCTTTAAAATATTTGGTAAAGAATTCTAAAACGCGCTCTTTGGTTGTTAAGTTATTGAAATTATAGTCGCCTTCCTCATAACTTAAAAACAAGGTTACGGTAAAACTACCATCTAAATTTGGCAAGGCAATTAGCATAAAAGCTTCACGTCCCCAAATGTGCAAAGCGTTTTTATAGGTTTTATAACTGCCGTTTTCACCTGGCAGAATGCTTAATTCTTTATAACCATGGCTTAAATAGTCTTGTGAAAAACTAAATAAAAATTTTCGTCCTAAATAATAACTTTGACGAAGAGCAGAACCAGCGCCGTCTGTAGCGATAATGATATCGGCATCTTCTATGAATTCTTTTTTGGTATCGAATTCAGTAAAATGCGCGGTGGTATTTTCAAAATCTACCGATTCGCATTTTCTGTTGAAATATATGTTGACATTATCATGTTTTTCCGCTTCATCTAAAAGCAAAGCATTCAACATACCTCGAGAAATAGAATTAATATATTCATGCTCGCGACCACTATATGGTGCAAGCGTTGTGTTTCCTTCAATATCGTGCAATAAACGGCCATTCATAGGAATACAAAGTGGTTCAATTTTATCTTGAATACCTACCAAATTCATAGCTTTAATACCCCGATCGGAAAGTGCTAAATTAATAGAACGACCAGCGCTAATATCGGTTTTTCGTAAATCGGGACGCATTTCAATCACGGTAACCTTATAGCCGCGTTGACCTAAACGCAAGGCTAAAAGTGAACCACAAAGTCCGGCGCCAATGATGAGTATGTTTTGTTTTTCTGAACCGCTATTCTGCATGTAATTGATGTTTTATGTATTGATAATCATCGTATTCTAATTTTAAGTCTGTTAGCGACACCTTTTTTTCTTCGTTATTTAGTGTGAAAAAGGTTAGCACATCGGACTTTGAATTAAAACTAATTTTGTAAAAATCGTTGTATTCTATATTGTGCTTAATACTATCTTTTTGAGTTATTATAATTCGCTTATCCGTTATTATGAAAAAGTTGTTTCTTCTTTCTGTAAATAAACTTAAAACTCCTAATAATTGGTATTGCCAAAAGGCTATATCACTTTTAGTTTTTATTTTAACGATTACTTTTTCTCCAGAAATTAATTTTTGAAACATATTAATTTTCTAATATTTCTTTTAAACGTTCCACCATTCTGTAAACATCTTCATAAGAATTGTATAATGGAATGGGTGCACAGCGAATAACGTCAGGTTCGCGCCAATCACTAATAACGCCGGCTTCGGTTAATTTATCATGTAAACTTCTGTCCGCATTTTTAACCTGAATAGACAATTGACATCCGCGTTCGTCTGGATTTTCAGGTGTAATGATTCGAATAGCATCTTCGCCTATTTGCTTTAGTAGAAACTCAAAATAAGCTGTAAGATTTCGCGATTTTTCATTTAGTTTTTTCATGCCAACTTCTGCAAACATATCTAATGACGCTAAAATAGCGGCCATAGATAAAATAGGAGGGTTGCTTAATTGCCAGCCTTCAGCACCAGGAATAACATCAAATTCATCCCGCATTTTAAAGCGCGTTTCTTTATTATGACTCCACCAACCTGTTAAGCGATTTAAACTTTCGTCATGTGCATGACGCTCATGGACAAAGCAACCACCTAAACTGCCAGGACCAGAATTTAAATATTTATAGGTACACCATACGGCAAAATCCGCACCTGAATCGTGAAGGTTTAATTCCACATTTCCGGCGCCATGCGCGCAATCAAAACCAACCACGCAACCGTGTTTATGTCCGAGTTCGGTAATGCGTTTCAAATCGAAAAACTGTCCTGTGTAATAATTAACACCGCCAATCATTACTAATGCCACTTCTTGGCCGTGCGCTTCTAAAATGGCTTCTAAATCTTCATAACGCAGTAATTCCTCACCTTCACGCGCTTTCCAAAGTATTAAACCATCTTTATCATCGTAACCATGATGACGTAACTGCGATTCTACAGCATATTTATCAGATGGAAAAGCATCTGCTTCAATGACAATTTTATAACGCTTGGCAGTTGGTTTGTAAAAAGAAACCATCATAAAGTGCAAGTTGGCCGTTAAGGTATTCATAACAACCACTTCTATAGGTTTGGCGCCAACTACTTTTGCCATGCTTTCCGTTAAAAATTCATGATATCGCAACCAAGGTCTTTTAGCATGTGTATGACCTTCAACACCTAGATTTGCCCAATCTTCTAATTCCTGATTTATATAATCTTTGGTCGCTTTTGGTTGTAAACCTAAAGAGTTTCCACAGAGGTAAATCATGTCACTTCCTTGTTTGTCTTTAGGAATATGAAATTGATTTCTATAAGCGGCTAATGTGTCGTTTTTGTCTTGGTTTTTTGCGAAATCAAGACCAGTTTGGAAGTTGGACAAAGTGTTTTGTTTTTCGGTTTCACACAAAAATAAGAATTATAATTTTAGGAATGACCGCTAAAAAGAAAAAGCACTTCAACCATTGATTGAAGTGCTTTCTGAATATATATATAGACGCTTGAAGCGGGATATTTCTATATATACGTGTAAACTATATGTTTGGATGTTTCCGAATTAATTTATGCTAACATAGGTAAAAAATAACTCCCAATTATCTTCTGTTTTCTTATGACTTAAAGACATCAATAACCCTTTTAAATCCGTGTTATTTTCCCATGTTGATACCATAGTGGGTTCTGCAGAGTTTCCTTTTCTGTAAATCCATTCTTCAATAAGGTAATCATCATTGTAAAAAAAATCGTAGGCATCACCAGGTGTGTAACCACCATCATTTGGATAGGTTACAGTTAATTTATTAAGCTTTTTTTGGCTAATTGGCGCTAATTCTTGAACGGGTTCTGATTTTGTTGTTCCAGAATCCCAAACTAAATTGTAAGGTGCTAACAACCAGAATTTATCATTAACAAAGGCTTGATCTGCCCTAATTAAAGTACTGTCCATATTATTTCTGTTATAATTTAACGTATCGCTGCCTGATGTAAAGTAGATATCGTTAGTTTTTGGCGACCATTTCCAAGAGCGTTTAAAAAGCGTTGAATCTTTTTTTACATTAAATGAAAAGGTTATTTCGTTAACCGTGTCCCAATTTTCGATACCATAAGCTTGTGCTATTTTTTCGGAAACTGTTAATGGTGTTTCATCTAACTCGGTCGTGGTTTTATTGTCTTTATCTGTTTTACAAGACATAATTACTAGTGAAATAGTAAAAAGAAGAACGTATTTTTTCATGGGTATAAAGTTTAAGAAGTTGTAAAGTTATAGTAAATTAGGCAGAAATATTGCGCGATTATGGATTTAGAAAAAAACTATTTTTTCATAAATAAACAGACTTGGAATACTAAAGTGAAAGTTCATTCAGAAAGTGAAATGTACGATATGTGTGCTTTTAAATCGGGCAAATCCTCTTTAATGTCATATGAATTAGAGGCTTTAGGAAATGTTTCTGGAAAGTCTTTATTGCACTTGCAATGTCATTTTGGTCAAGATACTTTAAGTTGGAGTAGGTTAGGAGCTAAATGTGTTGGTGTCGATTTAAGTGATGAAGGTATCAAATTAGCCAAAGAATTAAACGTGGAATTACAATTGGATGCTGAATTTGTTTGCTGCAATGTTTTAGATACATCGGAGCATATTTCGGAACAATTTGATATTGTTTTCACCAGTTATGGTGTGATAGGATGGTTGCCGGATTTAAAGCCTTGGGGAAAAATGATTGCTGAACGTCTTAAAGTTGGCGGTACTTTTTTTATGGCTGAATTTCATCCTATAGTTTGGATGTTTGATTATTTAGAAGGTAAACCCGCTATGAAATATGGTTATATGCAGGATGAACCTATTTATGAAGAATATGAAGGTACATACGCCAAACAAGATTCTAAAATGATAAGTAAGGAATATGGTTGGAATCACGGTTTAAGTGAAGTCATCAATGCGTTAACCGTAGCTGGATTACATATTGAATATTTAAATGAATATTCCGAAAGTCCTTATAATGTGTTGCCTAATTTAATTAAAACAAAAAACGGCATGTATAAGACTGCCGCTGATTTGTATCCTTTAATTTTCACGTTAAAAGCAACTAAAATAAAATAAAAAATCATTCTGAATACACGATTTTGTAGTCAGAATGATTGAATTGTTTAATGATTTGCTTTTAGAATTTCAGGCATTTTTCGTTTGAAATTATTTAATCTAGGAATCGATACATTTTGGATGTAAGGATTATCTGGGTTTAAACGCTCATAGTTTTGATGATAATCTTCCGCATTCCAAAACTTTTGAAATGGATAGACTTCAGCCGCAACTTTTATGTCTAACTGTTTTTCCAATGCTGCTATTTTTTTTGAAATAATAGCTTTCTGTTCCGCATTCTGATAAAATATAATTGAACGGTATTGAGAACCATTATCTGGACCTTGACCATTTACTTGCGCTGGATTTTGAGATGCAAAATACACATCTAATAAGGTTTCAAAACTAACCACTTTCGGGTCGTAAATTACTTCCACAGCTTCGGCATGACCCGTTCTTCCCGTATTACTAGACTCGTAAGTTGGGTTAGCGGTATGACCACCTGCATAACCAGAAATAGATTCTTCTACGCCTATTACACTTTCATAAACGGCTTCTACACACCAGAAACAACCACTGGCAAAATAGGCTTTTGCTTTTCCGTTTTGGATGGCAACCTCAATAGGTTCCGCATTCATAATATCTTGTTGTTTTGGGTTAACTTGTGCTGTGTTATTACAACTAAATAACATAGCCACGAAGACTATTACGAGTAACTTATTCATAGTTTTATTTTTGTATTAAGTCGAATGAAATGTAAAATCCTTATAAATTAAATACTAAAGTTATATTAAAAAAAAAGCCCTCAATAGTTTGAGGGCTTTTATATAATTAAGAATTTGCTTTTATAATTTAGCAAAAAGCTTTTCCATTTTCGTGCGTTCTTCGTCAGCTAATGCCGCGTCTACTAAAATACGACCACTGTGTTCGTCAGTGATGATTTTTTTACGAGCTGCAATCTCCATTTGAACTTGTGGCGGAATAGTAAAGAAAGATCCACCTGCTGCACCTCTTTCAATTGGCACAACTGCTAATCCATTTTTTACGTTCGTTCTGATTCTCGTGTAAGCAGCAACTAAACGCTCTTCGATAGATTTTTTAAATTCGTCCGATTTTTTAACCAGTGCTTCTTCTTCTTTTTCAGTTTCAGCTAGAATGTCATCCAATTCACCTTTTTTATGCTTCAGGTGTGTCTGGCGTTCCTTTAGGCGTTCTTTAGTTTGTGCTACCACATCCTTTTTCTGCTCAATTTGAACTTTAAACTCGTTGATGTTTTTGTCAGCTAATTGAATTTCTAATTCTTGAAACTCAATTTCTTTTGAAATAGAGTTGAATTCTCTATTATTACGAACATTTTTTTGTTGCTCGTTATACTTTTTGATAAGTGCTTTGGCTTCTTCAATCAAGTTCTTTTTAGAACTGATGTCATTTTTGATTACATCCAAGCTGTCTTCAAGCTTTTCGTATCTGGTGTTTAGGCCAGCAACTTCATCTTCTAAATCGCGTACTTCTAAAGGAAGTTCTCCACGAACATTTCTAATTTCATCGATGCGAGAGTCTACAAGTTGTAAATCATACAATGCTCTTAAACGCTCTTCTACCGTTGCTTCTTTCTTCTTTGCCATACTCTAATAATACTTAACAGGATTTGTATTGGTATTTGATAAAATGAGCCTACCTTCCGGTAAGGCAGGTGCAAAATTAGTGATTTTTTTCATAAGAAATGCTACTAAAAGGTTTTTTGTGAACTGCTCACTTTCATAATGTCCAATATCAGCAAGAATCAAGGCTTTTTCTGCTTGAAAAAAATCATGATATTTTAAATCTGCTGTTATAAATATATCAGCTCCAGCACGTTTAGCGGCCGAAATAGCAAAGCTACCTGAGCCACCCAAAACAGCAACCTTAAGAATTGGTTTATTTAGTAAAGCAGAATGTCTAATCGTATTTGTTTGCATGTGATTTTTCAAATAATTCAAAAAATCAACTTCTTCCATCGGAATCTCTAAAGTACCAATCATTCCCATGCCAATATGCTGATTGGTGTTCTCTATACTGATGATTTCATAGGCCACTTCTTCATAAGAATGTGTGGTGAAAAGTGCTTTTAAGATTTGCGATTCTAAATGTTTTGGAAAGGTTACTGAAATTTGAGTTTCAGACTCGGAATGATCTTTTAAAATTTCGCCTTTAGTAGGATTGGAATCTTCTCTACCTCTAAACGTGCCAGTTCCTTCTAAATTAAAACTACAATGATCATAATTGCCAATACTTCCAGCGCCCGCTTTAAAAAGTGCTTCTCGGATAGCGGCCGCTTCAGCAATGGGTGCATAGGTAGTTAGTTTTTTTATGGTGCCCAATTGTGGAATAAGAATCTGTCTGTTTTTTAAATTCAATTTTTCACAAATCATATCATTTACACCTTGAAACGAATTATCTAGTGCTGTATGAATAGCGAAAATGGCAATATTATGTTGAATGGCTTTTATAACCACACGCTCCACATAATTTTTCCCAGTAATTTTTTTTAAACCAGAAAAAATAATAGGATGAAAACTAACAATCAGGTTACATTTGTTTGCTATGGCTTCATCAATTACAGCTTCTGTAGTATCTAATGTTACTAAAATTCCCGAAATAGTTTCCTGGTTATTACCAACCAATAAACCCACATTATCAAAATCTTCAGCGTAGGAAGTGGGTGCGAAATTTTCTAAAGAATCTATAACGTCTTGAACAATCATTTCTTTTTATGTTTAAGTTCAAAGATAAAATAATTACTTTCGTTGTTATGAAGCTTCTGCGAAAAATATTAGTTCCTATTGTTCCCATTTACTATTTGGTAACGTGGTTGCGAAATCGGTTTTACGATTGGGGAATTTTTAAGAGCAAATCTTACAATCAAGCCATTATTTGCGTTGGTAATTTAAGTACGGGCGGCACCGGAAAGTCACCTATGATTGAGTTTTTAATTGAACGTCTTAAAAACTCCTATCAAATAGCAACCTTAAGCCGCGGTTATAAAAGAGAAACAGATGGTTTTAGACTGGCCAATGATTCTGATAATGCGAAAACGTTAGGGGATGAACCTTTTCAGTTTTATAATAAATACCATAACGAAATTCAAGTTTCAGTTGATTCCAACCGCCAACGAGGTATTGAAAACTTAATGGGTTTAAGCAAAAAGCCAGATGTTATTTTATTGGATGATGCTTTTCAACATCGGAAAGTTAGCGCGGGATTTAATATTTTACTCACCACCTATCACGAATTATATACAGATGATTGGGTTTTGCCTACTGGCAATCTGCGCGAACCAAAACAAGGCGCTAAACGTGCTCAAATAATTGTAGTTACTAAATGTCCTGAAGAAATTTCAACGTCTGAAAAAGAACAGATTATTTCAAAGTTGAAACCTGAAACATTTCAACAGGTATTCTTTAGTTCTATTGGGTATTCTGATCTTGTTTTTTCAGAAAATGAATCAAGAAGTTTGATGGATTTAGAATCTTTTACTCTGATTACAGGTATTGCTAATGCAAATCCGTTGGTTGCGTATTTGAAAAATAAAGGATTAGAGTTTGAACATTTAAATTTCCCAGATCATCACGTTTTTACGGATTCTGATATCAATAAACTAGAGGAAAAAGGTTTGTTGCTTACCACGGAAAAAGACTTTATGCGTTTAAAAACTTTTCAAAGTCTGAATGCTAATTTGTTTTATCTACCTATTAAAGCAGTTGTTCACGAGGAAGAAGTTTTTAATACTTCTATATTGAACTATGTAAATACAGAGGTTTAAACTGTTTTAGTTTCGCCATTATCAATTAATGCTTCGTACAGTTTTTTCTCAAAATCCTCTTGTTTAAATGGTTTCGAAATAATATCTGTAAAACCAGCTTCATCAAATTCATGCATTTTATCTTCAATAGTCACGGCCGTTAAAGCAAAAATAGTCAAGTCTTTATTGAATTCCCTGATAAGTCTAGTCGCTTCAAGTCCGCTGATTCCTGGCATATGAATATCCATTAAAATCACATCGTAATTTTCGTTCCGGGCTTTTTCAACGGCTTCTTCACCATTATCAACGATGTCGCAATTAAGCTTCATTTTGTTCAGGATCTTTTTAGTAATCATTTGATTAATCTTGTTATCCTCAACAACCAAAATTTTAATATTGTCTAAATCTATATCCGCTATATTACTGAAATATTCAATCTTTTTAGGTTTAGCAACAGGTTCAGAATATTTCATAGGAACTTCAAACGTAAATTTAGAGCCTTTGCCTAATTCACTTTTTAGATAAATATTTCCTTTTAAAATATCAATTAAACCTTTCACAATAGATAAGCCTAAACCGGTTCCACCATATTTACGGTTAATTTGAATAGATCCTTGAGAAAAACTTTCAAACAAACGCTCCTGTTTCTCCTTACTAATGCCAATTCCATTATCCTCAACTTCAAAACGGATGGTGTAATTATCACCATCTTGATTCAGTTTTTTAGCACGAATCCAAATATTTCCATCTTTTGTAAACTTGATGGAGTTACCTATTAAATTGATCAAGATTTGCGAAATTTTAAGTTGATCTGCATTATAAGTTTCAGGAATATCACTGTCATATTCTAAATGCAATTTGGTATTATTATCATTGGCTGAATTATTAAGAGCCGCGATAACATTGGTCATTTTCTTTTTAAGGTTGAAATTTTCTGGTTCAATATCGACTTTACTCGCTTCAATTTTATTTATTTGAAGAATATCATTAATAAAGGTTAGCAAATATTCTCCCGAAAATTTAAGTGACTTTAAATGTTGAACTTGGTTGGGTTTTGGATCTTCATCCAATAACATATTTGTTAATCCTGTAACAGCGTAGAGCGGTGTTCGTAATTCATGAGTTACAGTAGATAGGAAATTAGCTTTTGTTTTAGATGCTAATTCAGCTTTTTCCATGGCAACAATCAGTTCACTATTTTTAATGTGAAGCATATTGTTGGTTTTTAAACGAATATTATTGTTTTTGTAAAGTGATAATGTTAGTAAGGATAAAATAGTAATTAAGGCTATACTTAAAATAGTAGTTAGCTTACTTAAATTATTTTCTTTGATTTTTTCCTCTAAATTCGCGGCTTGTTCCTTTTGAAATTCAGTTTGATTATTCAATAAGATTTTAACGCGTTTCTCTGGCGAAAGGTTATCACGTTTAACCTGAAGCAAAGAATCAGATAAATTCATGTGTTTTCTTAAGTAATCGGCTGAAGCTTGATAATCGCCATTTTTTTCATTTAATTCGCTTAAAATTAAATAGCCATTGCTTAAAATAGTATGAAATTTATAATCTTTCGCTAGTTTAACACCATCCATTGTGTAGCGTAATCCTTCTTTATCATTACCTAAATTTGTTAAAGCTAATCCATTATGGATCATGGCACTACTTCTAATTTTATCTAAATCGTAGCGTTTTGACAAGCTAATGGATTTTTCCAATTGCTTGTTGGCTTTATCATAATCATTTAATTTAAGGAGTGTTTTACCTTCATTAAGAAGAACTTCTGCTACAAAATCGTCTAAACCTTCTTGTGCAAAAAGCGTGTTGGCGGATACGTAATAATCTAGAGCTTGCCTGTAATCTTTTTTACTGCTGTAAACATTACCAATAATTTTGTAAGTCTCGGCTCGGTTAACATCATCTTTAATAATGCGTTGAATTTCATTAGCTCTAAATAAACTTACAAGTGCAGCGTCTGGTTCTTCAATAATGTATTGGAGTTTACCAAGTTTGGCATAAATAATTCCGATACTTTTTTTGGTGCTTATTTTTTCAGCAAGTGCTAAAGCTATTTCCAGTTTTTTTTTGGGCCTCAAAATAGTTGCTGCTTTCAATATCCTGTTGCGCCTGATTTATTTTGTAGTCAATGTTAATCTGAATAGTCTCATGATCTTCATTAATTTCATTTTGAGCTGAAAGGCTAAAACTTAACAGCATTAATAAAGCACCTATATATTTATATTTCTGGGACATTTCAGCTTAACTATTATAAACAAATATAATTATTTGGCAGATAAAAGTTATTTTTTTGCCGACAAAAAGCAAATTAAATCAATGATTCTTTGGGAGTAGGCCGTTTCGTTATCATACCAGCCAATAATTTTAACCATGTTTCCAATAACCGAGGTCATTTCTGAATCGAAAACACAAGAATTGGGATTTCCTACGATATCTATGGAGACAATCGGGTCTTCTGTATAAGCGAGCACATTTTTTAAATACCCTTCAGAAGCTGTTTTAAAAGCCGTGTTAATAGCTTCAATACTGACCGCTTTTTCAACGTTAAAGGTAATATCAGTTAAGGAACCATTTGCAACAGGAACGCGAATTCCGCAACCACCGATAACATCAGAAAGTTCAGGGAAAATACGTGTTAAAGCTTTTGCAGCACCGGTTGTAGTTGGTACAATAGATTGTCCAGCTGCACGCGCACGACGTAAATCACGATGTGGTTGGTCATGCAAACTTTGGTCTGTAGTGTAAGAATGAACGGTTGTAATATAAGCCTGTTTTATGCCGCATAACTTATTAATAACATCCATCATGGGTGCGGCATTGTTGGTGGTACAAGACGCATTTGATATTATAGTTTCAGTTCCATCCAAACTAGATTCATTGATGCCCATTACAATAGTTTTGATGGCATCATCTTCTGGAGGAACACTTAAAATAACGCGTTTGGCACCATTTTCCAGATGATGTTGTAAAGCTTCGGTTGTTTTAAATTTACCGGTGGCTTCAATTACATAATCCACATTAGACGTTTTCCAGTTAATATTTTCTGGAGAATTATGATGGGATAAACTTATTTTCTGATCGTTAACCAAAATATGGTCTTCGTCATAGGAGATTTCTTCATGAAAAATACCATGAATACTATCGTATTTTAATAAATGACTCAAGGTTCTAGAATCGGCTAAATCATTTATGGCCACCACTTCTAAAAGTGGATGATTATGCAATAGTCTGAAAACACGTCTGCCAATTCGGCCGAAACCGTTAATGCCTATTCGAATCATTAATTAATATGTTTTTGTGCTTTATAAGAAGAACGAACCAGCGCACTACTTTCCACATGTCTGAAGCCTAAATCTAATCCAATTTCTCTGTATTCTTCAAACTGATCTGGAGTTACAAAACTTTGAACAGGTAAGTGTTTTTTACTAGGTTGTAGATATTGACCAATGGTTACTACATCCACATCATGCGCTCTTAAATCGTGAAGTGTTTCAATTACTTCCTCGCGCTTTTCACCTAAACCAAGCATAATGCCCGATTTAGTTCTGCGTTGTCCTTGCGATTTTAAATATTTTAAAACCCCTAAACTACGATCATATTTAGCTTGAATGCGGACCTCACGCGTTAAACGACGTACGGTTTCAATATTATGAGAAACCACTTCTGGCGCAACAGCAATAATTCTATCAATATGTTGTTCTATACCTTGAAAATCAGGAATAAGCGTTTCTAAAGTTGTATCAGGATTCATACGTCTCACAGATTGTACAGTTTCTGCCCACATAATACTTCCCATATCTTTTAAATCATCACGATCTACACTGGTTAAAACGGCATGTTTAATTTGCATGAGTTTAATAGAACGTGCTACTTTTTCAGGTTCATCCCAATCTACCGTTTCTGGTCTACCGGTTTTAACGCCACAAAAGCCGCAAGAACGTGTACAAACATTTCCTAAAATCATGAATGTTGCGGTACCTTCTCCCCAGCATTCTCCCATATTTGGGCAACTTCCAGAGGTGCAAATTGTATTTAAACTGTATTTGTCAACCAAGGTGCGCAATTCGGTATATTTTTTACCGGTCGGCAATTTTACACGCAGCCATTTAGGTTTGGCTTGTCTTTCAGGTAAAATACTTGGAGCTGTTTCTATTTTCATATACTAAAATTTGCTTTGCAAAGATACAAAGTATTATGGAAAAAATATATGGATTCCGTTAAAGTCCTATTAAGTAAAATAGACTTAAGATGGGCTAGAATGAATGATTTCTGCGAGTAATTTCTTGGCGCGAAGCAACTTAACTTTCACGTTGTTAATGGGTTCGTCTATTTCTGTTGAAATTTCTTTGTAACTCAACTCTTGAAAATATCTTAAATTGATGACTTCCTGGTAATGTGGTTTCAATTTTTTAATGTCGCGAAGTAAATTTGCTAAATTTTGTTCAGAAATTAATTTATCAGCTGGTGAAGGTGAATCATCTAAAATATCTTGATAGTTCTCGTCATCTCGAATCGTAATATTTTGGGAAATGGAGTTCTTTTGTTTCCGCACTAAATCAATGTGAATATTCTTGGAAATAGTAATCAACCAAGTTTTAAAATTATAGTCACTTTTGTAAGTATCTATTTTATCAAAAGCTTTTGAAAACGTTTGGATGGTAATATCCTCGGCATCATTTTCGTTTTTAACCCGTTTTAATTGGAAGCCATAGACATAGTCCCAAAAGGTATCCAATAAAAAATTAAAGGCTTTTTGGTCATTGCTTTTGGCACGTTCAATAGCTTGATTTATTTCCAATGTTTAGGTTTTGATACGAGGTTGGATATAAATATAGTCAATTGAAAAATAATTAAAAAGAATTCTAAAAAAGGAAGTAGTGGCAAGAGGTCTTGCTCGTCTAATTTTTTGGCTGTGTATGTTACAATTATAAATTGACTGATAAAGCGCAAAAGCAGAAAACACAAGATAACTTCCCAATAAAATAAAAAGCTTAAAAGAATAATTCCAGAAAGCCAGAATAATAATTGTGACGCGTAAAATAAACCTAAAAGAACTTTATGAACTGGTTTATAATGATTGGCCGTTGTAACGTGACGTTTTTTCTGATTTACCCAAGACTTAAAGGTTGTTTCAGGATGCGAAATAGTAAAACTATCTTTAGATACGCAAACACTGGTATTAGTAGCTGTTGCAATTTCATTGATAAACAAGTCATCGTCGCCAGAGCGAATATGCATATGTTTCATGAAACCGCTAGCTTTAAAAAAATCGTCTTTAGTATAAGCTAAATTTCGGCCAACACCCATATAAGGCATTCCGATTTTAGCAAACGATAAATACTGCATGGCGGTAAATAAGGTTTCAAAACGAATTAATTTATTGAGTAAAGATTTTTTAATTTTAAAGTAGCCACCATAACCTAAAACAATATGTTTTTCAGAACTAAAATGAGCACTCATTTGAGAAATCCAATTGCTTGAAATAGGTTTGCAGTCGGCATCTGTAAATAATAAATGGTTATGCGTTGCAGCCTTGATGCCTAAAGTTAGTGCGTATTTTTTATTGGCCCAAAAGGCTTCATTATTTCTAACGTTTACTATTTTAATATTGGAATGTTTAAAAGCAAAATCTTCCATAACTTCCAATGAATAGTCATAAGAAGCATCGTTAATTAAAACAATTTCAAAATTGGGGTAATTTTGACTAATTACTGAAGGTAGAAATTCTTTTAAGTTTTCTTCTTCGTTTTTAGCACATATTATAACGGAAATCGGAATGTTTTTAGGAACGGGTACCGTTTCTTTTTGAAAAGCAAATTGACTAAAAAAGATCAAATAATAGGCAACCTGAAAACTCGCTACTATGATAAACACATAGTAGAGAATGTCTAATATGAGCATTAAATTTACGAGTGTTGAGGTTCGTTACAGTTTTCAAATTGCTCTGGTAATTTCCCGCAGAAACCACATGATTCACCTGTTGTATTCAACATAGGATTTTGGCTTGCACAAGTACCAGCAAATTTTCCGTCTTTTTTTGCCCATAATTTAATGGCAATTCCTGCTACGGCAATCCCTAGCAATACTAATGTTATTAAAAAGAGTTTCATAAAATTTGTTTTTGCAAAGATACGGAATTTCGTAAATAATAAGACCTCGATTATCAAAGAAAACCGAGGTCAAATATTATGGTAAAAAAGTGTTATTTATTTAGTGTAATTTCTGCAACAGAATTTTCTTTATTTGCAGTCATTTTACTACCTCTTTGTTCTATAGTGATACTTAATGCAAGTGCATCTTCAGTATAAGGGATAGATTTTAATTCTCTATCAGATTCATTTAGGATACCTAAATTCACCATTTTGTCTTCTAATTCAGCCCAAATTTGGTAACACTGCTCTTCTGGTAATCGCGGTAAAGAAACCACATCAATCATGGATGTTTTATCTTTAGGATTTATGTAAGCAACTGTTTTTAGGTTTTTAGCACGATTGTTACCATTTATAATATATTTCTCGGTTTCTGGATTGTTTAATTGTTTCATCTGACGCATAATTTCATCTAAACGTCTGTTCTTATTATCCAAATCATCTAACCTGTCATAAATTTCATCAGCAATTTTCTGATTTTCAATTTTTAATAATTGATTTTGCTGAAAGAATATATAAGATGTACCGGCAAACATAATGGCAACAACACTAGCAGCAATGCTTAATTGAAAACGTCTTTTACGAGATCTTGGTTTAGGCATTGAATAAACCGGTGTTTCCTCATCAAGCTTATCCAAAATGGAGTTAAGGACAGCTTGAGGTGCTTTAACAGCCTGCGTTTGTGAAACCAATTCTAATTGATTCTGCATGTTGTTATAAGCGCGCTCTACTTCTGGATATTCTGCAAGGTAAATTTCTACCATGTCAGTTTGCTCTGAAGTCGTTTGGCCTAAAAGATACTTTTCTAGTAGGTCAGAATTTAAAAATGTAGTTATTTTATCATTCATGACTGTTTTGTTTCTGGGTCGTAAATCTTCTTCAACTCACGCAATCCAATTTTTAATCTTGATTTTATAGTGCCAAGAGGAATGTCCAACTCATCACTAGCTTCTTGTTGTGTCATGCCCTCAAAGAAGAGTGCATGGATAACAATCTGATATTTTTCATCAATAGAACTTAAATGCTTTTGAATATCTAGCGTGTCCTGGTTTAAACTATCACCTGTTAATGTATATACGTTTGAAGCGTCCATTTGGATTTCCTTCCCCGTTTTATTATTGTAGGAGCGGACTTTGTCAATGGCTGTGTTATAGGCAATTCTATATAGCCAAGTAAATAGTTTAGCTTTTTTAGAATCGTAAGATTTTCCTTTCTTCCAAACTTTAATGAAGGTTTCCTGTAAAGCATCTTGTGCTAAATCCGAATCGGTGAGCACTTTGGATATGACGCCAAAAAGGGCATCACCATAGTTTTCATATAATAATGAAATGGCTCTTTTGTCGCCTTGTTTTAATAAGCCAACTATTTCTTCTTCTATTGGTGTACTCAAAATATTAATTAGATGACGTTATAGTTTGTTAGTTTTTGTTAGCAACAAGGGCCAAAGTTATAGAATTTTAGCCAATTAAAGGATATTTACCTCGGCTTCAATTTGAATATTAAACAGGCGTTGAATGGTATGCTGAATTAACTCTGAAAGCTTTAAAATATCCGATCCTTTAGCGTTGCCATAATTAACCAGAACAAGTGCTTGTTTTTTATGAACGCCATAATCACCAAAACGCTTGCCTTTAAATCCGGCTTTTTCAATAAGCCAGCCTGTCGGTACTTTTACTTCTGTTTCCGAAATAACATAACCAGGTACATCAGGAAACTGTGATTTTAGAATACTGTATGCTTCTGAAGAAATAACGGGGTTTTTAAAAAAGCTTCCGCTATTTCCAATTTCTTTGGGATCTGGTAATTTGCTTTGTCTTATAGCAATAACAGCTTTTGAAATATCTTGAATAGTTGGATTCTTAATGCTCATTTCCTCTAATTGATTCGAAATAGCACCGTAATTGGTATGTAATTCGTGATTATTTTTAGTGAGTTGAAACGTGACGCTAAAAATTACATAGTGACCTTTTGCTTCTTGTTTAAAAATAGAATTTCTATAATCGAATTGGCAAGCTGTTTTATCAAAGGTTTTAATAGTTCCGGTGGAAATTTCTAAAGCTTCACAAGACACAAAACTATCTTTTAATTCAATGCCATAAGCACCTATATTTTGAATGGGTGCCGTTCCAACATTGCCGGGAATTAGGGATAAGTTTTCTAATCCACCAAAATCATGTTCCAAGCACCATAAAACAAATTCATGCCAATTTTCACCAGCATGGGCTTTAATATTTACGGTATTTTCAGTTTCAGAAACAACCGAAATACCTTTAATATTCAAATGAATAACCAGAGCCTCTAAATTTTTCGTGAGTAGCATATTACTGCCGCCACCTAAAATAAATTTTTCTAAATAGTCTGGTAAAGCCAACACCTTTTGTAAAGCTGCTAAACTGCTAACCGAAATAAAATGTTTCGCAGTTGCATCAATACCAAAGGTGTTATATGGTTTTAATGATATGTTTTTTAAGATTTGCACTAATCTTTATACACTTTTAAGGCTTCTTTTAAAATGTGGACCGCTTTTACTAAACTCTCTTTTTGTAAAACATAGGCAATTCTAATTTGGTTTAATCCTACGCCAGGCGTTGAATAAAAACCAGCAGCTGGAGCAACCATTACTGTTTCACCATCCACATCAAAATCTTCCAATAACCACTGGGCAAAAACATCCGAGTTTTTAATAGGTAATTCTACAATACAATAAAATGCGCCTTTTGGTTTGGCAACTTTGACACCTTCAATTTTCTCTAATTCTTGAATTAATATATCGCGACGGGCAACATATTCTGTTTTCACATCGTCAAAATAACTTTGAGGCGTTTGCAAAGCAGCTTCACTCGCAATTTGAGCTAAAGTTGGTGGGCTTAAACGTGCTTGCGCAAATTTTAAAACCGTAGACATAACCTCTTTATTTTTTGAAACTAAACAACCAATTCTAGCGCCACACATGCTGTAACGTTTAGAGACGGAATCTATCATAATAGCATGTTCTTCCAAACCTTCTTCCTGCATGATGGAGTAATGCGTGATGCCATCATAGGCGAATTCACGATACACTTCATCAGCAATTAGAAATAAATCATGTTTGATAACTATTTCAGCTAACTTTTTAATTTCTTCTCTAGTATATAAATATCCTGTTGGATTTCCTGGGTTGCAAATTAAAATTGCTTTCGTTTTAGGCGTAATCAATTTTTCGAATTCTTCAATAGGAGGTAATGCAAAATTGTCCTCAATTTTAGAAATAACTGGCACAATATTTACGCCAGATGCAGTTGAAAATCCGTTATAATTGGCATAAAATGGTTCTGGGATAATAACTTCATCACCAACATCCATAATACTTCCAAAAGCAAATAATAAGGCCTCACTACCACCAGTTGTTACAATAATGTCTTCCTTGGTTACGCTAATGTCGTGTTGGCTATAATAATTAGCAATTTTGGCTCTATATTCATCTGAACCTTCAGATCTAGTATAGGCTAAAATTTCTAATGAATTAATTTTAACGGCATCCAGAGCAATTTCTGGCGTCTTAATGTCAGGTTGTCCAATATTTAAATGGTAAACCGTCTTCCCTTTTTTGTAGGCTGCTTCCGCAAATGGAACTAGCTTTCTAATAGGCGATTGTGGCATAGCTGCCCCCTTTTGAGATATTTTTGGCATGAGCTTATAGTATTAAAGGCGCGAAGTTCTGAAAATTATATTGATTTCATTGTTAAAAAGACGTTGTAATTATACAATTATCAGGAATTTATTGTAATTTAATACGTCTTTGGATGGGTAACAGATGAAACGCTCTAAACTTGTTTTTATTCTTTTAACACTCTTAGTTTGTTTTAATACACAAGCGCAGGAGCAATCGTTTCAATTTACAAATGGCAAAACTTCCGATAAAATTAATTTTCAGTTAATTAATAATCTCATAATAATTCCTATTGTTATCAATGATATGGAGCTATCATTTATTCTGGATAGCGGCGTTACCAAGCCCATTTTATTTGATAACCTGAATGGTTTAGAAGTTTTAAATTCAGAAACAAATGAAATCATATTTTTAAAGGGTTTGGGAGAGGGTTCTCTTTTAGAAGCCATTAAGTCCAAGAACAACAAAATTACAATAGGGAATGCTGAAAAGCAGCAGCAAACTATTTTTGCCATTTTTAATGGTAATTTGGATTATACGCCTAAATTAGGAATCCCTATTCACGGCATTATTGGTCATGATGTGTTTAAGGATTTTGTGGTTGAAATAAACTATCGATCAAAATATATCAAACTAACTTCACCTGAAAACTACTCCGATAAATTATGCAGAAGCTGTGAAAAATTACCCTTAAGTTTTCATAATTCGAAACCTTATATCTTGGCTGAAATTACCATGGAAAACAAACAAATTCCTGTAAAAATGTTATTGGATACAGGCGCAAGCGATGCCCTTTGGCTATTTGAAGATGCTTCTCAAGAAATTGTTTCAACCGCTAATTATTTTGATGATTTTTTAGGACACGGTTTAAGCGGTAGTCTTTATGGTAAGCGCTCTAAACTGGAATCTTTAACGATAGCGTCATTTGTTATATATGAATCTTTAGTTGCTTTTCCCACAGGTGAATCAATTGAAACATTAAAAAAAATAAAAGATAGGAACGGCACCATTGGAGCTGAAATTTTAAAGCGATTTCACGTTGTATTCAATTATCAAGAATCTTATATTATCCTAAAGAAAAATAGTAATTTTCATGGAGAATTTAGCTACAATAAAAGTGGTATTGATATTGAGCATCGTGGTGTTCGAATTGTAAAAAACTATCAATATACTTTAGATAATGGTCGCTTAATTTTTGGTAAAAGCGTAGATATAACCAGACACATTTCGAATAAAAGTTTAGAAGATGATTTTCGTTTAGAAACAGCTCCAGCATTTGAAATTGTTAATCTAAGGCCTAATAGTCCTGCCAAATTAGTGGGCCTACAATTGGGAGACGTTATTTTGGAAATAAATGGCACGGACGTTAATAAATATAAACTTCAGGAAGTTATTCATTTATTTAAAGGACGTGAAGGAAAAAAAATAAGTATAAAGATTGAAAGGAACGAAAAAATATTTCTGTACGAATTTCATCTAAAAGATTTACTAAAACAAAAACAGCCTTGATTTCTCAAGGCTTGTTTGTTTATAAATGATTGAATCGCATATTATTGATTCATAACACTTGTAGTTTTCTTCTCTAAAACGCTAGATTTTGAAGGATCAATTACATCACCTTTAATTTTTAACGCAACAGTTGGCGTATCTGCATTGGAAAGAACTGTAATAGTTTTACGAATAGGCATAACGCGGTTCGTATCATATTTTACAGAAATCTCACCTTTTGCTCCT
This sequence comes from Bizionia myxarmorum, assembly GCF_008086205.1. Classification (GTDB taxonomy): domain Bacteria; phylum Bacteroidota; class Bacteroidia; order Flavobacteriales; family Flavobacteriaceae; genus Algorimicrobium; species Algorimicrobium myxarmorum. The sequence goes on from NZ_VSKK01000001.1 coordinate 1,306,313, forward strand.
GGAGCAATAGGACCTTCTGGTTTTTTTGGAACCGTACAGCCACAGCTCGACTTTACATCTGAAATAATTAGAGGTGCATCACCTGTGTTTGTAAACTCAAAAACACGAACACCATCAGCGCCTTTTTCTATAACGCCATAGTCGATTGTTGTTTCTTTAAATTCGATTTTTGCAACTTTTTCTTGGGCATTTACCGCAAAGCTGATAAGCCCAACAAATAGAATTGTAATTAAATTTTTCATAATTTATATGTTTAATATGGTTGTAAACTTACTCACTTTTTCAATATTATACAAAATTATTAGATGTATAACAGCGATTTTTATATGTTAAACTTAAAATGTTCTACATTATCACGCCTTATAATTTTAATGAAAAAAGAAATATAAGTACTTTTGTATGTTATATTTCAAAAACTATTCCAAAGTATGCAAATTCCATCAAAATATGATGCAAGTCAAGTAGAAAGTAAATGGTATGATTACTGGATGAAACATAATTATTTTCATTCCAAGCCCGATCATAGAGAACCATATACTATTGTAATACCGCCGCCTAACGTAACTGGCGTGCTCCATATGGGTCATATGCTTAACAATACCATTCAAGATGTATTGATTCGTCGAGCGCGTTTACAAGGAAAAAATGCCTGTTGGGTTCCGGGAACGGATCATGCGTCAATTGCAACAGAGGCAAAAGTAGTGGCTAAATTAAAGGAACAAGGAATTGATAAAAATGACCTGACACGTGATGAGTTTTTAGCACATGCCTGGGATTGGACTCATGAATATGGAGGCGTAATTTTAGAACAGCTTAAAAAATTAGGCTGCTCATGTGATTGGGATAGAACCAAATTTACCATGGATGACGATATGTCTGAATCGGTAATTAAAGTTTTTGTAGATTTATATAACAAAGGTTTAATTTATCGTGGTTTTCGCATGGTCAACTGGGATCCTGAAGCAAAGACAACCTTGTCTGACGAGGAAGTTATACATGTTGAACAACAAGGAAACTTATATTATCTAGAATATAAAATAGAAGGAAGTGATGAAACGTTAACCATTGCAACCACACGTCCTGAAACTATTTTTGGTGATACTGCTATTTGTATCAACCCAAATGATGAACGTTTTACGCATTTAAAAGGTAAGAAAGCTATTGTGCCAATTTGCAATCGCGTTATTCCTATTATTGAGGATGAGTACGTAGATGTTGAATTTGGAACAGGCTGTTTAAAAGTAACACCGGCTCATGATGAAAACGATAAGAATTTAGGAGATAAACATAGTTTAGAAGTCATTGATATTTTTAATGATGATGCGTCGTTGAATAGCTTCGGATTGCATTATGAAGGAAAAGATCGTTTTGTGGTTCGAAAAGAAATTGTAAAAGAACTGACAGAAAGTAATACCTTAATCAAGACCGAACAACATTTAAATAAGGTTGGAACTTCGGAACGCACCAAAGCCGTCATTGAACCAAGACTATCGGATCAGTGGTTTCTAAAAATGGAAGATTTAGTTAAACCAGCTATTGAGGCTGTTTTAGGTGAAGATGCTGAAATAAAACTATTTCCTAAAAAGTTTGAAAACACCTACAGACATTGGATGGAGAATATTCGTGATTGGAATATTTCTAGACAATTATTATGGGGACAGCAAATTCCAGCATATTTCTACGGCGACGGAAAAGAAGATTTTGTAGTAGCAGAAACTAGTGAATTAGCTTTAGAAAAAGCCAAAGAAAAAACCAATAACCAACAATTAACAGCCAACGATTTACGTCAAGATAAGGATGCTTTAGATACGTGGTTCTCATCTTGGTTATGGCCAATGAGTGTTTTTGATGGCATTAGAAATCCTGAAAACGAGGAAATAAAATACTATTATCCTACCAACGATTTAGTAACAGGTCCAGATATTCTTTTCTTTTGGGTAGCCCGTATGATTATTGCTGGGTACGAATATAAAGGAGAAAAACCTTTCAACAATGTTTATTTAACGGGATTAGTTCGTGATAAAGAACGCCGGAAAATGAGTAAATCGTTAGGGAATTCACCAGATGCCTTAAAATTGATTGAAGATTATGGTGCTGATGGTGTGCGTGTTGGTTTATTATTAAGTTCAGCCGCCGGAAACGATTTAATGTTTGATGAAGCACTTTGTCAACAAGGAAAAGGTTTTGCTAATAAAATATGGAATGCCTTCCGTTTAATAAAAGGCTGGGAAGTAAGCGAAACTATTGAACAACCCGAATCTAGCAAGATTGCTTTACAATGGTTTGATGCTAAATTTCAAGAAACATTAGTCGAAATTGAAGATCATTTCAGTAAATACCGATTATCTGATGCCTTAATGGCAACGTACAAACTTATTTGGGACGATTTTGCATCTTGGTTATTGGAAATTGTAAAACCAGCTTACCAACAACCTATAGATGCTAAAACGCTTCAAGAGGTTATAGATCAGTTTGAAAATATTTTAAAAATACTACATCCATTTATGCCATTCTTGACTGAAGAAATCTGGCAATTCATGGAAGAACGTAAACCAGAGAATGCTTTAATTGTAACCGCTTGGCCAAAGCAAAAAGCAGTAAATTCTGAAGTAATTTCTGAATTTGCTTTTATGCAGGATGTGGTTTCAGGTATTCGTCATATTCGTAAGGATAAAAATATTCCTTTTAAAGATGCTGTTGGTTTTTCCGTAATTAATAATGATGCGGTTTCTAAATCTTTAGATTCCGTTATTATAAAATTAGGAAATTTAGAAGCCATAGAATATGTGGCTGGGGCCGTTGATGGTGCCTTAACCTTTCGCGTTAAGTCCAATGAGTATTTTATTCCAATAGCTGGCGCCATTAATGTGGAAGAGGAAATTATTAAACTTGAGGAAGAATTAAAATACACCGAAGGTTTTTTAAAATCCGTTCAGAAAAAATTATCCAATGAGCGTTTTGTAGCTGGAGCTCCAGAACAAGTAATTACCAACGAACGTAACAAAGAGGCAGATGCTTTAGCTAAAATTGAGACTTTAAAAAGTAGTTTAGCGAGCCTGAAATAAAATCTTTATAAGTATAAATCTGGATAAACGCCTTTCTGCGTTTTTATGTAGTATTATTTTGAGCAGTTTACAATAAGCAATAGTAGATTTTTATCGAAAGATTAAGAATTTACTATTGCTTTTTTTATGCTGAAACGCGTCACTTTAAAAATTGTGGTTGGAAAGTATTTATGTTGTAAAGTTCAAATAGAAAAGGCTAAACCATAATCCTTTATTTTTTGACGTAAGGACTTGAATCCATTGATATTTTATGAGTATCTAGAATTTAACCTCATTTTTCAACATATATTTCAAATTTGTGCTATACATAACGTTGTTTTCTGCGCTTCAGCTAAATTCCTACAAAAGCTATTTTTAAATGTTAGTTTATAGGTATTTTTGCACATAAAATTTACCCAAATTTAACATGACAAAACACCTACAAACATTATTAATTTTTGCAATTTATTTTTTTATCTACCCAATTTTTGCGCAAACTGGCCCAGGAGGCGTTGGAAACAGCTCTACAAATGGTTTATGGTTAAAAGCAGACGACTTAAATTTAGTTGATGGACAAGGAGTTGCTATCTGGCAAGATGCCTCTGGAAATGAGAATCATGCTAACCAAACAGTATCGGAACAATCACCTAAATTTATCAGCGAATCTTCTTTCAATAATTATCCTTCTATAGATTTTGATGGAAGTAACGATTGGTTGCGCGTAAAAGATGCTAATATTTTAGACGGGACTACTTCCATAAATTATTTTACTGTAGTTAAACCCAAAGGACTTGCTAAAACTCAAGTAGTGCAAGCCATGGTATCTAAAAGAAACGGTTATAACACTTCAAATAATCAATTTGCTTATACTTTTTTCTTTTATAATAACAAGCTAACAAATGACATCACGGACGCAAATGATCGCTATGACTCAAACTATGTTTTCTCCAACGATACTACTTATGTATTAAGTTTTGATTTTGACGGTTCATTACCTGAAGTTTCTAGAAGTTCTATGTCTCGTAATGGAATCCTCTTAAGAACAGCTAGAGAAACCTCGGAAAGTGTTCTTGCTTCTACGGCACCTTTAACTATTGGCCAGTTAAATGTTGGTGATGGAAGACATGCTACAGAAGAACTTGCCGAGATTATTCATTTTAATTATAAATTAAACATAGCAGAAAGAACCATTGTACACAACTATTTATCAGCTAAATACAATACACCGTTAACTTTAAATAATTTTTATACTCAAGATGAAATTGTCCAGGGCAATTTTGATCACCATGTTGCGGGTATAGCAAGAGTTTCTGATGCCGCACATTTAGATTCTCAAGGCAGTGGTATTTTACGCGTTAATAATCCACTTAATCTAGGCGATACCAATGATAAATATTTTTTCTGGGGGCAAAATATAATGAGTTCTATTTATGATTTTAATACTGAAATCCAGGCCCAAGATGGTGCAGGAATCTTACAAAATCATCAACATCTAAATGTTATTTGGCGTGTTAGTAAAAGTGAAGATCATAAAGATTTTCAAGCCGTAGATATGTCATTCGAAATATCAAGCTTTCCTGAAATAATAGGTTGTTATTCATTAGAACTTGTAATAGGTGCCGATACTTTTGATTATTCTACGGGAACTACTAATCAATACATTGATCTTTTTGAAATTCCGCAACAAATTTATCAATTAAATGTTTCAGGTGGAATAGCTTCAGCAAGCGGTGTAACTATGAATGACGGCAGTCATTTTACATTACGCTATCGTAAAAATGAGAAAATCGTATGGAATGGCACAAATTTCACCAATGCTTCGGGAGTTGTAGGTGCGCCATCTGTTTCAGACTCGAATAAATCATTAGTGATTTTAGAAAACACTGCAGTAACCTTGAACGAAAATGCATTTGTATGTGAAATAGAAGTTCAAACTGGAGCAACTTTAAATATTGCGGATGGTTTAGAGCTTACTGTTCAAAATAGAATAGTAAATAATGGTACAATTGATTTATTGGGAGAGGCTCAGCTTATTCAAAACCATAAAGGAGCCAATATAAATTCAGGATCTGGAAAGTTAAAAATAAGACAACAGGGTACAACCAATTTACATAATTATAATTATTGGAGTTCGCCTGTAAGTACGGACGGTTTTTGGCAAATTGGTTTTTTAAAACAAGAAAATAGTAACGTTTTATTTAGTCCCGCTCAATCACAAATTCCAACTAGCAATCCCGTTACTTTAAGTAGTCGTTGGTTATATAAATATAACGCATCTGTAACATTAGCTAATGGTATTATGGGCTGGGCTCGGATAAATACAACCACTAACATTGAGCCTGGAATTGGCTACACATTAAAAGGATCGGGTTCAGCCCCTAGCTTAACAGAGGAGGAATATGTGTTTTCTGGTACAGCAAACAGTGGTGATTATTCCTATATAGCCACCTCAGGTAATGATTTTCTAATTGGAAATCCTTATCCTTCAGCTCTTAATGCTAATAAATTCATTCAAGATAATCTGGATGTTACAACTGGAACTTTGTATTTCTATGAACAATTTCAAACCAATAACACCCATATTTTAAGAGATTACCAAGGAGGTTACGCTACTTTAAATTTATTAGGCAGCGTTCCAGCTGCTACAGAAGCTACATCAGGATTAGGTTCAGAAGGTTCAAGTACCAAAGGAGCTCCAACCAATAATATAGCTGTAGGTCAAGGGTTTTTTGTTAGCATTATTCAAAATAGTGATATTCGATTTAATAACACGCAACGTGTATTTGCCAAAGAATCAATGGATCAGTCTATTTTCTTCAGAGATGGTAACGTGAACAGTGAAACCGATAGCAGAACTAAATTTTGGTTAAGTTTTGCGGACTCATCGGGACGTATGAGAGAAATAGCTCTAGGTTATGACGAAAATGCTTCCGAAGGCTTTGACAAAGGTTATGACGCTATTGATTTAAGTGATTATCCAGATAGCATGTTGTGGGATGCAGCAGATAATTTATTAGTTATTCAAGGATTACAACAGCTTAATGTGGAAGATGATATTGCCTTATCGATAAAGATTTCAACTTCTGGAACTTATATTATTGGATTGAACAGGACTTTAAATTTCCCAGAAGACACCGCTATTTATTTAAAAGATAATCAGACGAATAGATTTTATGATTTAAAAGCAGGTGATGCAAGTATTGCTTTTCAAGCTGGAACTTATAATAATCAATATTCTATTGTATATCAACAAGCAACATTGGGTGTTGATGACTTCGAAAATTATCAATCGGTAAAAGTGCTATTTGATAAGAACACCGAAACGCTTCAATTGTTGGGTTTAGATGATTTAAGTTCTGTAAAAGGCCTTTATATCTATTCTTTGGAAGGAAAAGAAGTGCATGCTCTTCAAGATATAAAATCAGAAAAAATTGATATAGCAAAAATCACTCAAGGCGTTTATATTTTGAAACTAGAAATGAATTCTGGTGCTATCCAAAATATTAAATTTGTGAAGTATTAAAATCTATAAATTAATTATAGTAAAAAAGTCTGCTGTAAAGTAGACTTTTTTGTTTTTTGATATTTATTTTCCAATCATTCCTTTCCAACGAAGTTTCCTAATAAAAGCACCTTGTTCTTCATTTACTAAAGGTTCTATTTCCTCGTTTTTCGCCTTAAAATATCCAGTTACATAATCTTTAAATAAAGTAAAACTTCCTTTTTTATAAGCTAATTTTATAGCTGAAATGAACGTAATTAATAACCCATAACGCATTTTATACATAGCTTCACCCTGGAGATATTTTGAAGCTTTATTGTAGCTTTTGCCAGTGGGTTTTAAATGTTTTACATGCAACGTTTCATCGGTTAAAATTTCCCAACTATAAAATTTAGCTAGTAATTCGTCAATAGTATCCCAACCCATAGCGGGTTTCAACTTCCCTATTTCTAAAAAACATGCTTTTCTATAAGCTTTTAGTGCGCCACGAATATGATCTTTCCGAGTCAGATTTTCCAATTTCCATTGTCCAGTATCTTCGATATAACAAAATCCTGAAGCCATGCCGAGTTTGTCGTTATTTTGAAAGTGTTGTGTTAAAGTTTCTAAATAGTTCTCTGGAAATATTAAATCGGCATCAAACTTACAAATCACATCATAGTTAGCATCGAATGTTTCAAAGCCTTTATAAAACGCATTAATAATTTTTGAGCCCGGTAAATGTTCATTTGAAGATTTTGAGTTGATTAAGGTTATATAGTTATATTTTGAGGCGAATTCTGCCACTATAGATTGAGTATCATCAGTAGAATTATCATTCACAACCACCAGTTTTTTGGGTAGTAACGTTTGATGAACCAAAGACTCTAAAGTCGAAGCAATAAAAGCCGCTTCATTATGAGCAGGAATAACAATATAATAGTTCAAAAGTTTAATTTTAATACAAAGTAACAGATTCTAATGCCATAATTCGTTTTTTAGGCTTTGAATTTTTTTTCAATATTGAAATGTTCAATTAGTTAGTTTGTTCTAATTCTAATAAAATTCATTAGAAAGTTTAAACAACATATAGGTCTAAATATATTAGAAATGCATGTCAATTAATTCTTTTAAAACAGAATAAACTCGGTTTCAATGTGTTTAAGTAATCAAATAATCATATGTTTATAGAAGCTAATGAAATACCTGACTGAATAATTTTACTCCATTTCGGGTAAGGATGTTTTCAATTAGCTTATTTAATTTTTAAAAAACATTAAAATTTCAATGCAAAAATCCTGTTTGCTTATATCATTCTTACTCTTCATCAATTTTAGCTTTTCTCAAAACTATAGTGTCAGTTATTTTCAAAAAATCAATGAAATTAATAGTGGTTTTTCGGGTACTTTAAATAATGAAGATAATTTTGGCGTATCCATTACACAAATCGGTGATTTGGATGGAAATGGTGTAAATGATTTGGCTGTTGGCTCCTATTTTGATGATGATGGCGGCAATAACAGAGGTGCGGTATGGATACTTTTTTTAGAATCTGATGATAGCGTACTTTCTCATACAAAAATCAGCAGTATTAGTGGTGGTTTTACAGGAGAGATTAATGATGGCGATCGTTTTGGTGGCGCCGTTTCCTATTTAGGTGATGTTAACAATGATGGACTAAAGGAGTTGGCTGTCGGTGCTGATTTTGATAATGATGGTGGCTTGATGCACGGAGCCGTATGGATTTTATCCTTAAGCACGAATGGGACTGTAAATTCTCATGTAAAGATTAGCGATATTGAAGGCAATTTTAATGGAATAATAAATGGTTCAGCAATTTTTGGAGCTGATATAGAAAATATTGGTGATCTTAATGGTGATGGCGTTGATGATTTAGCTGTAGGTTCAAATCAAGATCATGACGGTGGAAGAGATACAGGAGCCGTTTGGATTTTGTTTATGAATACTGATTTAACGGTCAATAGTTCCCAGAAAATTAGTAGTGTAGAAGGCGGTTTTACAGGGAATTTGGAGCTAGGTGATTTCTTCGGCTCTTCCGTTGCAAATATTGGCGATTTAGATGGTGACGGCGTTGTGGATATTGCTGTTGGATGTAGCAGAGATGATGACCTTTTAATTAATTCTGGAAGCGTTTATATTTTATTTTTAAATACCGATGGAACTGTAAAAAGTCATTCCAAGATTTCTAATTTAGAAGGTGGATTAACACATGAAATTACGCCCAATGCATTATTTGGGGAGTCAATTGCTGGTGTTGTTGATATTGATAACGATGGAAAGATCGAGATAATTGTAGGCGCTATGAAACAAGTGAATCCTACTTTTTTCTCTCTTTCTACAGGTGCTTTCTTTTTAATTGAATTAAATGCTGATGGAACGGTTTCAGAAGATAGGATGTACACATATCGTGAAAATTGCTTTACAGCAGAATTAGAACATGATGTTTTATTTGGTGGCTCTGTCAGTTTTTTAACGAAAGATCCGAATAATCTTAAAATGGCTATAGGATCTTATAGAGACAGTGAAAATGGGTATAGAAAAGGAGCTGTTTATATTTTAACTTTAGGTGAAATATCTTATAGCATATCCTCTTTTGAAGATCCTTCAGATTGTGGTTTTAACGACGGTGTTATAACTATAAGTGGTTTTCCTGCCAACACACAGCATACCATAAGTTACAATGATGGGTCAGATCACCTATTAACTTTAGTTGCCAATGCAAATGGCGACATCATTTTATCCGGTTTAACACCAGGAATTTATAATGATATTATTGTGGATGTGGATCACACAGATTGCACTTTTAATTTAGGCCAGATTACTTTAATCGCCACCGGTATAAATCCTGTTATATCGCTAACTGTACCTACTGATTGTAGTTCAAATAACGGTAGTATAATTATTTCTGGCTTGCTGCCCAATATGCAATACACCGTTAGTTATAATAATGGTTTAACCCAAACCCAGACCTTAACATCAAATAGTAGTGGCGTAATTGTTGTTACAGGTTTGCTATCTGGTTTTTATAGAGATATTGTTTTAGAAGAAATAGGAAGCGGTTGTATATACAATATAGGTGAAATTACCTTGACATCAACCGGTTTAAACGCCGGTATTACTCATGTAAATCCCACAGATTGCAGCGCGAATGATGGCATTATAACCATTTCCCGTTTGTCAGTAAATTTAGAATACATAGTAAGTTATAACAATGGTAGTTTACAAAGTGTAATGTTGTTGTCAGATGCTTATGGAGAACTGGTTTTATCCGAATTATCACCAGGGATTTATAGTGATATTATCGTGCAAACTTCAGTAACGGGATGTTCTGGAACTGTTGGTGACATAACTTTAATCTCTACAGGTTTTAATGCTAGTATATCATCCGTGAATCCATCAGACTGCAGTTCAGACGATGGGAGCATAACCATAGCAGGTTTATCTGGCAATACAGAATACACGGTGAGTTTTGATGATGGTTCAGTTCAAACTGTAAGCTTAACTACAAATGCCAACGGAGAATTAAGCATAACAGGATTAAAATCGGGAATTTATAATCAGTTTACATTAGTAGAAACTTCAACCGGTTGTTCTGAAAATTTATCTCCTGTAGAATTACAGTGTTTAGTGGATGACTTAAAATGTATCAAGGTAAAAAAGGTTTTCACGCCCAATGATGACGGTTATAATGATTCTTGGTCCGTTGAATTTATTTCTTCTCAAGGTTGCGATTATAACCTAAAGATATTTGATAGGTATGGAAAACTTCTTAAAACCTTGACGCCTCAAAATAATGTTTGGAATGGAATTTACAGAGGACAGCAAATGCCAACAAGTGATTATTGGTTTTTTGTGGAGTATATGTATGAAGGGGAAAATAGATCTTATAGATCGCACTTCACATTAAAAAGATAGAAGATATTTTAGAACAATTCGTCTATAAAATGATTACGAAATCTTGATTTGCAAAGATGAAAGAGGGCCTTAATGTTCAGCCCTAAATGCGTTCCGCATAAACTATGTAATATCTTGGTGTAAACCATCGTAAAATAGGTCTGATGCCTATTTTCTTGGTTGGATTGGTCCATTTCTCGCGAGCTATAATTTTCCAACCAGCCTTTTCTAAAAGCCAATCAAATTGCCAATCTTCGAATTCATGATAATGACGGTCCCACATATCAGTTTTACTTCTGTAGGCAGGAGAAAACCATAGACGTAAAGGAATACTCGCTACTAGTTTTGTCGCTTTTATACTTTGCAAAACGCTCATCGGTGCTAATAGATGTTCGAAAATTTCAAAAGCTGTCACAACATCTGCTGTGGAATTTTCAATAGTATTTTTATCCAAATCTAAATCTTCACCAGACGTATTGCTTACGCGATACCCCAAACCTTTCATTATAGGTGTAAACGGATTTTCAACACCTAAATCTAAAATTTCAGAATTAGTAGAAATGTGTTTTTGAAGAAATTCAGCTGTGTGTTTAAAGCGTTTATTTGGATAAGTCTTTTCGTACATAACATTTTCTGCCAAGCAATAAGCTCATTGAAACTTTAAAAAAAGAAAGCTATTTAATATTTATAAACGATAGCATTAATATTCATTCCGGCACCAACGCTAGCAAACATAATTACATCACCTTCGTTGATGGAATGCCCTTTCAATTTGCCTTTTAAAATTAAATCTAATAAGGTTGGAATGGTCGCCACACTAGAATTTCCTAGTTTATTAATGGTCATAGGCATAATATTAGCAGGCATTTCCATATTATAAAGCTTGTAGAAACGTTGTACAATGGCTTCATCCATTTTCTCGTTAGCTTGATGAATTAAAATTTTCTTTAAATCTGTAATACCGTATCCACTTTTTTCCAAACAGGATTTCATGGCTAATGGCACATTTTTTAAAGCAAATTCATAAATTTTTCGGCCGTACATTTTTATATAACGACGCTGATCTGCACTGGCCGTATTATTAGTGGCTCCAAAAAATATAAAATGCGCTTCATCCAAAGCATAGGTTGCACTTTCATGAGAAATAATGCCGCCTGCTTGATCTGTTTCTTCTAAAATAACAGCTCCAGCGCCATCACTATAAATCATGGAATCTCTATCATGCTTATCAATGACGCGCGATAAAGCTTCGGTCCCAATAACCAAACATTTTTTTGCAATTCCGGCTTTAATAAAAGCGTTGGCATGAATAAGACCTTCGTTCCAACCTGGACAACCAAAAAGAAGATCGAAAGCCACGCATTTAGGGTTTTTAATGCCTAAAAGATGTTTGATACGCGATCCAATACTTGGAACCGTATCACTCTGTTCGTGATTGTGATTGACATCGCCATAATTATGACCAACAATAATATAATCTAGTGTTTCAGGATCAATATGGGCGTCTGCAATTGCTTTTTGAGCGGCAAAAAAACCTAAATCGGATGTGTTTAAATCATTATCTGCATAGCGACGTTCACCAATTCCGGTAATTGCTTTAAATTTTTCAATGATAATTTCATTGTTTTGGTTTAAAGTAGATCCATCGCTATTAAGGAATTCATGCTTTTTGAAGTCATCATTCCGTGCAATACTGTTGGGTATATAACTTCCCGTTCCTGTAATTCTTATTGCCATAGAGTTGCATTGATGTTAGTGGGCAACGGCTAAATTAAGTATTATATCAGTCTTAATAGCTATAGCCTGTGTAATTGTTAAATTTTTTATGAATATGATAAAAAAAGACGACGATTTTCAATATTTCATAAAAATAAAGCCTTCCGTAGAGAAGGCTTTATTACTATATTAATTAGGTTTATGCTTCCATATATTCTTCAATAGGCGCACAGGTGCAAAACAGATTTCTGTCGCCATAAGCATCATCTACACGCCTTACAGTTGGCCAAAACTTATTGTCGCGTACAAAATCTAAAGGAAAAGCAGCCTGCTCTCTGGTGTATGGCATTAACCATTCATCTGCGGTTATCATATCCAAAGTATGCGGTGCATTTTTCAGAACGTTATTAGTATCCTCTTTTGATGTGGCTTCAATTTCTTTTCGAATAGAAATCATAGCATCACAAAAACGATCCATTTCAGCTTTACTTTCGCTTTCTGTAGGTTCAATCATTAAAGTTCCCGCAACCGGGAAAGAAACCGTTGGTGCGTGGAATCCATAATCCATTAAACGTTTCGCAATATCAGTTACTTCAATACCATTTTCTTTAAAAGCACGACAGTCAACAATCATTTCGTGAGCCGCTCTTCCGCGTTCACCAGAATACAAAGTGTCAAATTGGCCTTGTAAGCGATTCTTAATATAATTGGCATTTAAAATAGCAATTTTGGTAGCTTGGGTTAAACCTTTAGCGCCTAACAGTTTAATATATCCGTATGAAATTAAACAAACTAATGACGATCCGAAAGGTGCGCCCGAAATAGCTGAAATAGCTTGACTTCCGCCTGTTTTAATAATGGGGTTACTAGGTAAAAATGGTGCTAATTGTTTGGCTACACAAATTGGCCCAACGCCGGGTCCACCACCTCCATGAGGAATAGCGAAGGTTTTATGAAGGTTTAAGTGGCACACATCAGCCCCAATATTTCCAGGGTTTGTAATTCCTACTTGTGCGTTCATATTGGCGCCATCCATATAAACTTGGCCGCCATTGTCATGAATAATTTGCGTAATTTCTTTAATAGCCGACTCATAAACACCATGTGTAGATGGGTAGGTTACCATAATACAGGATAAATTATCTTTGTGTAATTCCGCTTTTTCACGTAAATCTTCCACATCAATATTTCCTTTTTCAGTAGATTTGGTTACTACCACTTTCATTCCGGCCATAACAGCACTTGCTGGATTGGTACCGTGGGCTGAAGATGGAATTAAACAAATATTTCTATGGTGATCACCACGCGATTCGTGGTAAGCCTTAATAACCATTAGTCCAGCAAATTCACCTTGTGCACCAGAATTTGGTTGTAAAGATGTTGCTGCAAACCCAGTTATTTCTGTTAATTGATCTTCTAATTCTTTTAGAATGGTTAAATAACCTTGGGCTTGATCTGCAGGAACAAACGGATGAATAGTTCCCCAGTTTGGCGAGCTTAATGGTAACATTTCTGCCGCTGCATTTAATTTCATCGTACAAGACCCTAAAGCAATCATAGAATGATTTAAGGATAAATCTTTACGTTCTAGTTTCTTGATATAACGCATTAATTCCGTTTCAGAATGATGAGAATTAAATACATCAAATGTTAAGAATTCAGAAGTTCTTTGTAAAGATTCCATAACCATATTAGTTTCTGAAAGACTTTCAATTACAACGGTTTCTTTATTTGAAACACCAGCGAAAATAGATACTATTTGATTAGCATCTTTTAGCGTTGTGGTTTCGTTTATAGAAATAGTAACTGTTTCAGCATCTGGATAAAAGAAATTCACACCTGCTTTTTCAGCAGCTGCTTTAATATGTTCCGAATTTGCTTTTATTTTAATAGTATCAAAATAAGCTGTGTTAGTTTGGTCAAATCCTAATTTCTCTAATGCGTTGGCCACCGAAACGGCTGTGCTATGCACACGATTCGCAATAAATTCTAATCCTTTTGGACCATGATAAACCGCGTACATACCAGCCATAACCGCTAAAAGCACTTGAGCTGTACATATGTTAGAAGTTGCTTTATCACGCTTAATATGTTGTTCTCGTGTTTGTAAAGCCATACGTAAAGCACGGTTACCATTCATATCTTTGGTTACACCAATAATACGTCCTGGAATATCACGTTTGTAGGTTTCTTTCGTAGCAAAGTAAGCCGCATGAGGTCCGCCGTAACCCATAGGTACGCCAAAACGTTGCGTTGTTCCAACAACCACATCTGCACCAAATTTTCCAGGTGCTTCCAATTTTACTAAACTTAAAATATCAGCAGCAACAGCTACTTTAATATCATTATCGTTGGCTTTAGCAATAAATGTTTTAATATCCGTTATTTGTCCATCTTTACCTGGATACTGCAGTAAGGCTCCGAAAAATTTCGAAGAAAAATCGAATGTCTCTTCATTGCCAACTACTAACTCAATCCCAATAGGATTAGCACGTGTTTCAAGCAATGATAAGGTTTGAGGTAAAATGTTTTCAGAAACAAAAAACTGATTTGCATTGTCTTTTTTCTGTTCTCTTGGCCTTACAGCAAATAATAAGCTCATAGCTTCAGCAGCAGCGGTACTTTCATCTAAAAGAGAAGCGTTAGCCAATTCCATTCCGGTTAAATCGGTAATCATGGTTTGGAAATTCAAAAGTGCTTCTAATCTACCTTGTGCTAATTCTGCTTGGTAAGGAGTGTAAGCAGTATACCAACCCGGGTTTTCTAAAACATTACGCTGAATAACCGCTGGTAAAATGGTTGGATGATACCCTAAACCAATATAAGTTTTATAGGTTTTATTTAATTTAGATAATTCATGAATATGGGTCAAGTATTCTTGCTCACTCATGGCTTCATCCAAATTTAACTCGTTTTTCAAGCGGATGTCATCAGGAACAGTCTCATAAATAAGTTGATCTAAGGAGTCTACACCAATGGTTTGTAACATGCTATTTTGATCTTCTTCTCTAGGACCAATGTGACGTTGTGCAAATGCAGTTGTATTCATTAAAAGTTGTGTTGAATTTAGGCTGCAAATTTACGGAATTATTCACGCTAATGTGTTAATGAAAATGAAAGTTTTTAACCAATTGATTTTGTTATTAACACTTTATGTATTTTTGTTATATGCGATTAGCAAAACAAGTATTCGATTTTTATTTAAACAGCAGTTTACACGTGGCTTTAGCCGTGTTTTCTTTAAGTTGGTTAACCTTAATTGAATATGAAATTCCCTTTGATGCCGCCGTGCTTTTCTTTATATTTTTTGCGTCTATTACAGGTTATAATTTTGTGAAGTTCTTCGGTCTCGCCAAATTTCACCATAGAAGTCTTTCTAGTTGGTTAAAATTCATCCAACTAATGTCTTTTATCTGTTTTTTAATAATGGGTTATTTTGCTTCTAAATTGCAGCTTAAAACTATTTTGTATTTAGGTGTTTTTGCAACGATAACTTTTCTATATGCCATTCCTTTTATCCCTAAAAAGTTCTATTTAGATACACAACAAAATTTGCGAAATGTAAGCGGGTTGAAAGTGTATGTTATTGCATTAGTTTGGGCTGGTGTAACCGTATTGATTCCGCTTATTAACAACAATCAGCTTTTAGATACAACCGTTATTTGGGCTTTTGCACAACGTTTTTTTTTGGTTTTAGCACTTATGCTTCCTTTTGAAATTCGGGATATGCAATTTGATAGTATAAAATTAGCTACCATACCGCAACGCATAGGTATTAAAAACACGAAAATAATGGGGCTCGTTTTAAGTCTGCTATTTTTTGGATTGGAGTTTTTTATGCCTGAAAAGCCTTTAAGTAAATTGCTAATTCAATTGGGAATTACACTGCTTTTAATTTTCAGTATTATATTCTCAAGAAAGAATCAGGGGCGGTATTTTAGCGGATTTTGGGTAGAAAGCATCCCAATAATATGGCTGGTTTTAACGCTCTTGTTTGGTTAACTCTTTATCAAACTGCGCTTTAATATGATGGCGTTCTGTGGCGTTTAAACAATTCAATTTTGATGTTTTCACCGAGTCAGACAATTTGGAGTTTCTTTGGACGTAAGCGCGTGTTATTCGGCACCAGGCGTAACGCATCATTAGTTTGGTTTTTTCCCAACCTGTTGCTTCATCATATTGCGCTTTGTCGCAAATATGCTGTGCCTCTTTAAAAGAAATAAATAAAAATCGTTTTTTCATGCCATTAATTAAACCAGGTTTTTTCCATACATTCTGCCATAGCTGTACGGGCTCTATGAACAATTACCCATAGGTTAGACGGCGTAATATTTAATTCATTACAAATAGCTTCGGTTTCAAGTCCCTCAATAGTTTTCATCTTAAAAACGATGGCTTGCTTTTCAGGAAGTTTTTCTAAACAACTATAAATGGCATCGCCTAACTCTTCGTTTTCAAGCGTGTCTTGAGCTGTTTTATCAAAAGGATCGGCAACGCGTTCTTCCAACCAATCGCCTTCATCTTCATTGGTATTATAGGTCATCCGAACTTCAGCCTGACCTTTTTTTGAATTTATCTTCCGGTAATGATCAATGATTTTTCGCTTCAATATGGAAATTAACCAGGTCCGTTCACTAGCTTCTCCTTTAAAATTTTTCATGGATTTTAACCCTGCAAAAAAAGTATCCTGCACCAAATCCTTGGATATCTCACGATCGCTAACACGCGAAATCGTGAAATTAAACAAGTAATCCGAATAACGATCAATCCAATGATCTGGATTTATAAGGTGTTTAGGCATATGGGTGTTTCAACAATTTAATTCAAAAATAGACTATTTTTCAATCAGTCCCGCACGTTTTAATAAGGCATCTGGTTGTGGCTCTTTTCCACGGAAACGTTTGTATAAAATCATGGGGTCTTCTGTTCCACCTTGAGATAAAACATGATCTTTAAATTTTTTAGCTACTTCTTCATTGAAAATGCCTTCTTCTTGAAAATATTCAAAAGCATCTGCATCTAAAACTTCAGCCCATTTATAACTATAATACCCAGAGCTGTAACCCCCTTGAAATATATGAGAGAATGACGTGCTCATGCAATTTTCCGCAACATCAGGATATAATTTGGTGTTGTCAAAAGCTTGTAATTCTTGAGCCTTAACATTAGTAATGGCTGTTGGGTCTTGGCCATGCCAGTTCATATCTAATAATCCGAAACTTATTTGTCGCATGGTCTGCATGCCTTCATGGAAAGTTGCTGATGCTTTAATTTTTTTAATTAAATCCATTGGAATGACGTCACCAGTTTCATAATGCGTGGCAAAAATTTCCAAGGCTTCTTTTTCATAACACCAGTTTTCTAACACTTGGCTTGGTAATTCCACAAAATCCCAAAATACGCTCGTTCCAGATAAACTTGGATAGGTGGTGTTAGCTAACATGCCGTGAAGCGCGTGACCAAACTCATGGAATAGAGTGGTTACTTCATTGAAAGTTAATAATGATGGTTTTGTTTTTGTTGGCTTGGTAAAGTTGCATACTATGGAAATGTGCGGTCGACTATTCTCTCCGTTTTTAACGTATTGAGGTTTGTAAACCGTCATCCAAGCACCATTTCGTTTGCCTGCTCTAGGAAAGAAATCGGCGTAAAAAATAGAAATTAAATCGCCTTCGGTGTTGGTTACCTTATAAGTAAGTACGTCTTCGTGGTATTTATCAATAGTTGTTATTTCTTCAAAATGTAAACCATATAATCTTTGAGCAATGGTGAAAGCGCCTTTGATAACGTTTTCTAATTTGAAATAGGGTTTTAGTTTTTCGTCATCTAAATCGAAACGTTTCTGCTTTAATTTTTCAGCATAATAAGAAGCATCCCATTTTTGAAGCTGGTCAATACCGTCCAAATCTTTAGCAAAAGCTTCCAGTTCTTTAAACTCATTTTCGGCAGCAGGCTTCGCTTTTTCTAATAATTCATTTAAAAAGGTTTCAACCGTTTCTGGGTTTTTAGCCATGCGCTCTTCTAAAACGAAATGTGCATGGGTTTTATAACCTAATAAATTGGCGCGTTTAAATCGAAGTTTGGCAATCTGTAAAACATTTTCTTGATTATCAAATTTATTATTTTGAAATGCTTTAGCACCTGAAGCAATAGCTAGTTTTTTGCGAAGTTCCCGATTATCAGCATAGGTCATAAAAGGAATATAGCTTGGGTAATCCAAAGTAATTAACCAGCCTGTTTTATCTTTGCTTTCAGCCAAATCTTTGGCCGCTTCTTTTTCACCTTCTGGTAAACCTGCCAAATCGGCTTCGTCGGTGATGTGTAATTCGAAATTATTAGTTTCTGCTAGAACATTTTCTCCAAAGGTTAATTTAAATTTACTTAGAGCTTTGTCAATATCACGGAGTTCTTGTTTTTTATCCTCTGGAAGATTGGCGCCATTTCTAGAAAAACCTTTATATTTTTTATCCAGTAGCGTTTGTTGCTCTGTGTTTAATTGAAGTGTATCCTTTTGATTATATACAGTTTTAACGCGTTCAAACAAGGCTTGATTTAAAGTAATATCATTACTGAAATCCGATAATAATGGTGAAACATCTTGTGCTATTTTTTGAATCGCGTCATTTGTTTCAGCGGAATTCATATTAAAAAATATACTGGATAACCGATCTAATTCTTCACCTGAAAAATCTAAAGCTTCAATTGTGTTTTCAAAAGTTGGTGCTTCGGTGTTTGCTGTTATGGCATCAATTTCTGAACGGGCTTTATCTATTGCTATTTCAAAAGCAGGTAGATAATCACTATCGGTAATTTTAGAAAAAGGTGCGGTTTGAAAAGGTGTTTGGAATTTGGTGTTCAGTATATTCATAACATGTGTTTTAAAACGTAAATACGTGGTGAAATTTCACCTTGAATTTGATTCAATTTGTATTGAGACTGTAAAGTTGTATATCCTTTCGTACAACAACAATTAAAGGCTTATTATTAACTAAAATTTAAGATTTTAATTTAAAAAGGTGTTGCTAATAAGTATTACTTTTGCAGTAGATTTTTCATGAGAGTTTCATGCTCATTTTAAATTATTGATTAATAGCGTTAAACCTCGGCCTCACAGTCGGGGTTTATTTTTTGTATTAATTTTGATTTAAAGATTTGGCAGACTCTATAACCTTCGTTTTCAAATCTTCTTTGTACGCGATAATTTTATCCATGATTTTTTGATTGGAGCAACCTAGAATTTGGGCTGCTAGAATACCCGCATTTTTAGCGCCATTTAAAGCAACTGTAGCAACAGGAACGCCACCTGGCATTTGTAAAATAGACAAAACAGAATCCCAGCCATCAATAGAATTACTACTTTTTACTGGAACGCCAATAATTGGTAATGGGGATAGTGAGGCCACCATTCCTGGTAAATGAGCGGCACCTCCAGCGCCAGCAATGATAACGTTTATGCCGCGTTTGTGGGCGTTTGTTCCGTAATCGAAAAGTTTTTCTGGAGTTCGGTGCGCCGATACAATATCCACTTCAATGTCTATTCCGAAATCGGTTAAAATGTCAATCGCGTCTTGCATTATTGGCAAATCGCTTTTGCTTCCCATGATTATTCCTACTTTCATAATACATTCCAAATTTTACATTCCAAATTCCAAATTGTTAGAATTTGTTTATTCTTATTTATTCGCTAATTACTTTAATTGTTTTCTTCACTTCTTCAGCAATGCGTCTTGCTTCGTCCACAGATGGACTTACAATAGTGACATGACCCATTTTTCGAAACGGACGGGTTTCTTTCTTGCCATAAATATGAGGCGTTACACCAGGCATAGCCATTATTTCTTCAATATTTTTATAAATAACGTCACCAGTATGGCCTTCAGCTCCCACTAAATTTACCATAACACCAGCAGCTTTACTTTCTGTACTTCCTAATGGTAAATTTAAGATAGCTCGTAAATGTTGTTCAAATTGAGATGTATAACTGGCTTCAATAGTTTGATGCCCTGAATTATGCGGTCTTGGAGCCACTTCATTAACTATTATCTCATCGTTTTGAGTTTGGAACATTTCAACCGCCAATAAACCAACATGATTATAAGCCTTGGAAACCCGCAATGCAATTTCTGTAGCTTTTAGAGCGACTTCCATATCAATTCGTGCTGGACAAATAACATATTCCACTTGATTGGCTTCTGGATGAAACTCCATTTCCACAACGGGATAGGTTGCCATGTCACCATTAGCGTTTCTAACAACAATAACAGCTAATTCATTTTTAAACGGAATTAGGGATTCTGTCAGACATTCTACATTGGGAAGGCCACTTAAATCTTCCATTTTCCGAACCACTTTAACGCCATTTCCATCGTAACCAAATTGTGCACTTTTCCAAACAAACGGTAATTTTAAACCGCCATTATCTATAGCATCTTCAATTTCGTTGGTGTACGCAAAACGTGTGAAATCGGCCGTGGGAATGCCATTGTCTATATAAAATAATTTTTGAGTGACTTTGTTTTGAATGGTGCGTAAAGTTTTGGAGGACGGATATACTTTAACACCTTCTTTTTCTAAATCTTCCAAAGCGTTGATATTGATGTTTTCAATTTCAAAAGTTAAAACATCTACCTGCTTTCCAAAGTTGTAAACGGCATCATAATCCATTAAATCTCCTATGTGAAATTCGTTACAGGCAATTTTGCAAGGTGCTTCGTTGCTAGCATCTAAAACACTGGTGTAAATGTCAAATTTTCGCGTGTCATTCAAAAGCATTTTTCCTAATTGGCCACCGCCTAAAATGCCTAATTTAAATTTTGAAGAAAAGTAATTCATTAGATTTTAAGTTAAAGCCGGATTACGACCTTATAATTAGTTCACAACAAAAATACAAAGGTTAGGTCTGCGAAAAAACTTATTTCCCAACAATATATATCAGAATTCGTAAAACGTTAATCAAATGATTATCTTTGCCTTTCTAAAATTAATAACAAGTGATAAAGCTTCACGATTTATATTTTAAGCCGTTTATTTCTCAAGAAGAAATAGCGGTTGCTGTAGAACGCATGGTTCATGAAATTGCAGATGAACTAGGCGATGAAATACCTGTGTTTATTGGAATATTAAATGGATCGTTCATGTTTGTGAGTGATTTTGTTAAAAAATACCCGAAACCATGTGAAGTCACGTTTATAAAACTAGCTTCCTATGAAGGTGTAAAATCTACAGAAGATATTCAACGTCTTATTGGATTAACACAGGATTTAACAGGTAGAACAGTTGTAATTTTAGAAGACATTATTGATTCTGGAAACACGCTTACGGAAGTCCACCGGATTTTTGAAAATGAGCAAGTAAAACAACTGCTTATTGCCACGTTGTTTTACAAGCCAGAAGCTTATAAAAAAGATTATAAATTACATTACGTAGGTATTGAAATTCCAAATAAATTTATTGTGGGCTACGGTTTAGACTACAATGGATTAGGGCGTGATTTACCTGAAATATACCAACTTAAAACCACACAACACATGACCAATTTAGTCCTATTTGGACCTCCAGGAGCAGGGAAAGGAACACAAGCCGAGTTTTTAAAACAGAAATATAGTTTAGTGCATATTTCTACAGGTGATGTGTTTCGCTTTAATATAAAAAATGAAACGGCGCTTGGTATGTTGGCCAAATCCTTTATGGATAAAGGTGAATTGGTACCAGATAATGTCACTATAGATATGTTGAATGCCGAAGTAGATAAAAATGCCGATGCTAAAGGTTTTATTTTTGATGGTTTTCCACGCACCAATGCGCAAGCTGATGCTTTAAATAAATTATTGGAGCAAAAAGATTCGCAAATTGATGCTATGATTGCTTTGGAAGTAGATGATGAGGTGTTAATAAAACGCTTATTAGAACGCGGAAAAACAAGTGGTAGAGCAGACGATGCGGACGAGTCTATTATAAGAAACCGAATTAAGGAATACTACAATAAAACAGCCATATTAAAAAACTATTATTCTGCCCAAGATAAATATTTTGGAGTAGATGGTGTTGGCAGTATTGAGGACATTACCAAAAGATTAAGTCAGGTAATTGACAAGCTGTAAAATCTTTTTTCTTACTTATTTAACGTCTAAATGTTTAATAAGTTCTAGAATTAGAAATTATATAAAGAATCCCGTTTAGGGAACTAGTTGCAACTTATTAGCGGATTGACCTTCAACGCATAAAATAGCTTGGAGAAAATTTCAAATTTAAGTTAAAAAAAATAAGAGATAATTATGACTGAAGGAAATTTCGTGGATTACGTAAAATTATATGTGTCCTCTGGAAATGGCGGAAAAGGTTCTGCACATTTACATCGTGAAAAATATTTAGAAAAAGGTGGCCCAGATGGTGGTGACGGTGGTCGTGGTGGTCATGTAATTATGCGTGGCAATAAGAATCTTTGGACATTATATACTTATAAATTTAAAAGACATTTTAAAGCAGATCATGGCGAGCATGGCAGTAGAAGTAGAAGTACCGGTGCTGATGGTGGTGATGTGTATATGGATGTGCCTTTAGGAACCGTTGTTCGTGATAAAGAAACGAATGATATTTTATTCGAAATTACCGAGCAAGGTGAAGAACGCATTATAGCCAAAGGTGGTTTAGGTGGTCGTGGAAACTGGCATTTTAAAACGTCTACAAACCAAACACCGCGTTATGCACAGCCAGGAATTGCTGGTGAAGAAATTGAAGTCGTTTTAGAATTAAAATTGTTAGCAGATGTAGGCTTGGTCGGTTTTCCAAATGCTGGAAAATCAACATTATTGTCGGTTTTAACCTCTGCGAAACCTAAAATTGCAGATTATGAATTCACGACATTGAAACCCAATTTAGGTATTGTAGAGTATCGTGATCATCAGTCTTTTGTTATTGCAGATATTCCAGGAATTATTGAAGGTGCTGCCGAAGGTCGTGGTCTTGGACATTATTTCTTACGACATATTGAACGAAATTCACTTTTGCTATTTTTAATTCCAGCAGATGCGGATGATATTAGAAAGCAATATGATATTCTATTAGACGAATTGAAACGTTACAATCCAGAAATTTTAGATAAGGAACGTATTATTGCTATTACAAAATGTGATATGTTGGATGATGAGCTTAAAGCCGAATTAAAAACCGAATTAGACGGGGATTTGCCCGTAGATTACCTTTTTATTTCATCTGTTGCACAACAAGGACTTCAAGAATTAAAAGATAAACTCTGGAAATCTTTGAACGTGTAATGGGGTATGAAAAAACGTATTAAAAACATAATTGAAATTAATGATAATTTAGAAAGTAAAATTTTTGCTTTTGCCATTCAACTATTAATTTTAATATCTATTGTTACCTTTACGTTAGAAACCGAGCCCGATTTGGAACCAACCACGCGTAAAATTTTACGCGTTATTGAAACCTTTAGTGTTATTATATTTACGTTTGAATACATTTTCCGTATTTATGTAGCGGATAGCAAACGCAAATTCGTTTTCAGTTTCTTTGGTATTATTGATTTGTTCGCTATTGTACCTTTCTATTTATCCTTTGGAATCGATTTACGTTCGTTGCGTGCGTTGAGACTTTTAAGACTGTTCCGCGTGCTGAAATTGGTGCGCTATAACAAAGCTTTAAATGATTTCATTTTTGCTATAAAATCTGCCAAAGAACAAATAATCCTATTCCTATTTATCACTTTAATTTTAATATACTTTTCGGCTGTTGGCATTTACTATTTTGAAGGTCAAGCGCAGCCTGAACACTTCCGTTCTATTTTTGATAGTCTTTGGTGGGCCATTATTACGTTAACAACCGTTGGCTATGGCGATGTTTACCCAATAACCGTTGGAGGAAAAGTGTTTACCTTTATCATTTTACTGATTGGTTTGGGGATTGTGGCTATTCCAACAGGTATTATTTCCTCGGCTTTAACCAAATCCGTAGATAGTAAAACTGAATAATTTTCGTATATTTAAAATAAAAAATGAAAATATTTCAAGCCCTAATTCTAGCCTTGCTACTAACTTCTTGTGGCGTTTCCGTAAATTACGATTACGAAAAAGGTACAGACTTCACCCAATACAAAACCTATAATTATTTTGATAATATGGAAACCGGTTTGAGTGAATTGGATTCTAAACGTTTTTTTGAGGTTTTAGATACTTCACTTCAAAGCAAAGGCTTTGTGCTTTCTGAAACTCCAGATTTTATTATTGATGTAAAAAGTAGAACCTTTCAAACGCCACAATCCAGTTCAGTTGGAATGGGTGTTGGGTCAGGTGGCGGAGGCGTTTCAGTTGGTATTCCTATAGGTCAGAATTCCGTTTCCCGACGTATTATATTAGATTTTGTAGACGCTAATAATCAGCAGCTATTTTGGCAAGGTGTAAGCAGTGAACCATCGGCTCCTGCAAATTCGCCAGAAGCACGTTCTGCACAATTTCAAAAAGTTGTTTTGAAACTACTAGAGAAATATCCGCCTAAAAAATAAATCTATTTTTCACAATCTTTTTGCGTGCTAATAACAAGGAGTCACTGTAGAAATTAGCGATATATATTCCAGCAGCTTGCTGATTTAAATTTATCGTGTTTGTTTTTCCAGCCTCCAAATTGGTAGACAAAACCTGTTTGCCGTCCATACTGGTTAATTCTAATCGTAAAGATGTCGTGTGAAAACTATCAAACTTTACAAAAAGTTGATTGCTTGTTGGGTTTGGATATAAGCTCAATGAAAATGCGTTTTCTTCAGCTTGAATATCTGTAATACCTAAAGTACTGTTGTCTATATTCCAGGTTACCACATTGACATGAATTGTTTGGTGATCATCAATTCGCAGAAAATCACTGTTATCTGAAACCACCACTGAAAGGCTGTTTAAACCGTCGTTTAAATCTGTTTCAAGTACTGAAACCATACTAACATTCGTGTCGAAAATAGTACCGTTTAAGGTCCAAGAATTCTCCAACGAATTAGTAGTTGGGTTTATAAGTGTTAGATTAAAATCAATAGGAAAAATTGGGTTTTCAACCGTTAAACTAGATGGTGAAAAACTATCAATTGGCGATATTAAATCGTGAATCTTCTCAATTATGCCTTCTTTACAAACCGCACAAAAAGGACTTCCTAAATAACGCATTTTACAATTTTGATGAGGTCTGTACCAAGAAGCACAACTTCCAGATGCACAATAACGGTATATTCCTACACCAGTGGTTCCCATCCAATTGGTCCATTTCACTAAAGCTGGATCAGTAATTTGAGTCATATTAATGCCTTCTTCCGCTAACGCGTCACCAGGATAATATTCATCTTTTAAATTTACTAAAGAATGTCCTATTTCATGAATGGCAATTTCTTCAGCACTAGAGCCTGTTGCCGAAACGGGGAACTGGCCGCCACTTCCGCCATAATAGGTTTCATTAACTAAAATTAAAGCCTGATCATATTCTGGAAAATTAGTTGCTAAAACGCTCAATATTAAATCATACTCTGGAGCAAATAATAAACGGTGAAATCCATAACCATCATAAGTGCTACCAAAGAAATTATCTACAGATTTTATGGGTTGTGTTGCACAACCTGCATCTGCAGTATTTTGCGGATGCGAGGCACCACTTTCATTAGAAATAACTTTTATAATGTGCACATTAAAATAATCAGCATACTGTGAAAACGGCGACTGGCCAAAGAAATCATTTGAAAAATTTAAAGCATGGTCACGAAATGTAGTCATCTCGCTTTCGGTGTAACCATCACCTAAAATAACAATGTTAATACGTTTATCATTATCACCAGCATATTTAATAGTTTCAACTTCAAAAGTTTGAGAAAATGCTAATGCTGCAAAAAGGCAGAATGATAAGGGAAGTAGTATTTTTTTCATAACAATTAAAGCTTGAGCATTATATAATTGATGGTGTCAGAATTAGCAATAATATGCATACGTACAAATTTAGCTGCGCTAGTGTAAGGCATTCTGAAAGTGAAATCGGTTTTATCCAATGAAATTGAACGTTTTTCCAAATCACCAGAGTCGTTTACAAACTCAATAATTTTTTCTAATGGATTTTCTATGTAAAGATTTTCAATAACATTTAAATCGGCATCTAATAATTCACACACTAAATTTCCTTTTTTATTGAGCGCTTTTTCCGCATGAAAACCTTTAATCCGACCCTTGGCTAAAATAGTTTTCTTGTATTCTAAATTAGAAGCTGCTTTAGAAGTTTTAGATATGTGATAGGTTAGAAAAACCATGCTATCTGTTGCTTTTTCAGTCTGCTGAATTAACGGACTGCTTTGCGCGAGAACAGTTGTGTTTACCGCAAAAAGGATTATTATTATAATAAGGGTATGTTTCATGAGTAATAGCTTAATTTATAAAGCGATAAAAATAGTGTTTTCATTTATAAGTCATTACATGTTTTATGATATATAAGATTAATTTAATCTACTGAAATACGTACGCCTTCACTATGACTAGTAAATTCTGGAGCATACATACTTTGAATAGTTGTAATACCATTACTCATATTACCCGCATTATTAACCCGTAAATCATACTCGAAAACATAAACGCCTTTTGGTAATAAGTCGAAAAAGAAATTTGTGCTGGCATCTTTCGTGCTTTCATAATAGCCCAAACCAGCTTGCCATTTGTATTCGGAAAGCACATTTACAGGTTCTAATCCAGCCGCACGCATATCTTTCATGTGAATGAATTCCATGTCACGATCACTTCGTAATTCAATACGTACTCGAACCAAATCGCCTACTTTCAAGGCTGTTTCAGGAGTTATTTCTGAAATAACTTCACCGGAATCTGTATTCGTTTTTATGAAAAGTTTTTTCTTCAATTCTAGTGGTGTTTTTGCTGTTGAAATCTTATCTAAATCTTCAAAATATTGCCAGTATAAACTTCCCCAAGCAATACCATCGCCTGTTTTAGTTAGTGTAACATTGGCCATTTCTGAATTTATTTCAGATCCCTTCCAAGAGGTTTTATAATAACCCGTTCCTGCTTCCACTTTTACGGCTTCTAGTTTTGAAGGCTCAATTTTCTTATTTCCAATTAAAACAGTAACGGCATCTGTTACTGATAACCAATCACTGCCTTGCAATAAAAGTGCATAAACGGCTTCACTTGTAGCTTTCGTAGATTCCCATTTGTTGGTTTGCTTATTTTTTAACAACCACATTTTGAGGTTATCAATATCATTTAGATTCTTAGCTTCACTTTGAATGCTAGGACCAACTTCTGAAAACACTTCAACCATCAAGGCTTGCGTTTCAATGGGTGCTTGGTACCAATGCCAAGATGCTTTGTTATCTTTCCAATACATGCCTAATTCTTCATTAGTAATACTGTTTTCTTTTAAAGAATTTAAAATTTTAGCGGCGGTTTTATCGGCTTTGTTTCTATGCGAAATAAGCGCCATTAAACCCTTGGCATATAAAGAACGTGACAACCAATATTTTTCAATTTGCGTCATATAATAAGCCGAAATATCTTTGACTTCCTGACTTTGTTGTAATTCAGGAAAAAAGCTTCGCATATATAAATAATGCAGTTGCGTATAACTTAAATGATCCTTGCTTAAATCGATATCTTTTTGATATTTCTTTAAATCTTTATATTCTTTTACAAAGGCATCATCCAAATAGTGAACGGCATTGTAAATCATTTCGGATACTTGATCATTTTCTTTAATGGCATTTAATTTATCTAAATGTCCGAAGCCCGTTATAATATGCTGGGTTATAAAACGGTTTTCACGACCGCCTTTAAACCAAGGCCAAGCACCCGATTCCATTTGGCTTTGTTCTAATTTACCTAATGCATTTTGCAATTCGTTTGTCATTTTATTCAAGTCGAATAAAAGTGCAATACGTTTTTTCTGTTCCGTTTCACTTTGAGCATCGCGCAACCAAGGTGTTTCTTGAATTAAAATACTTTTTAAATCCTGATTTTTTTCTAAATTAGACAGTAAAGCATCTGAATTTTTCCATTGATTAAAAACGTCTTGAATACGCGGATTGCTGTTTGCTATATGACTTGCCAACGCGTTTGCGTAATAACGACTAAAAGTCTGCTCATTACAGTCATAAGGATATTCCATTAAATAAGGAAGTGCCTGAACTGCATACCAAGCGGGATTAGAGGTTATTTCAAGTGTTAAATTGTGGTTTTTTAAGGTTGTAGACCTATTCGACTTCAACTTATTTAAAGTAAATGTTTTGGTTTCGTTGCTTTTAATCCACATAGGCAAGGTTTCGGTTACCAACATTCTGTTTGATAAAACCGGCATGGCATTTTGTTCGCCATCACTAAAGTCTCCTGATTTGGCCACTATTTTATATTGAACAGCATTTACAGTATCGGGAATTGATAAATTCCAAGAAACTTGTGTATTGCCTTTGGCGTCTACTTCAAAGCTTTTCGTGTTGTTTGTGTTTCCTAAAATAGCATCAATTGGTTTTCCTGTTATGGCATCTATTAATTGAAGTTGGGCTTGACCTGTTAATTTTTCGTTAGAAAGATTGGCGATTTTTGTACTAATAGTAATATCATCACCATGACGTAAAAACCTTGGTGCATTTGGTATAACCATCAAATCTTTTTGAGTTACGGTTTCCAGACTCGTTATTTGACTTTCCAATGTTTTTGTATGCGCCAATAGTTGTAATTTCCATTTGGTTAATGCTTCTGGCGTGGTAAAGCTAAAACTGACATGACCTTCAGAATCCGTTTGTAATTGCGGAAAGAAAAAAGCCGTTTCTTGGAGGTTTTTGCGGACTTTAACTTGAGTAAAATTATCTTTCTTTGTAGTAACTATTATAACACCATTTGCACCTTGAGATCCATAAAGCGCCGTTCCATTGGCACCTTTAAGAATATTTGTGGACTCAATACTTTCCGGAGCTAAACTGGTCAAAGTTTCAGCACTGGATATGACACCATCAATTACTATCAGGGCTTGATTAGCTCCAGTCATAGAACGATTTCCTCTCAATACAATTTTTGTTTCGGCATTAGAATCAGCTTTATCTGAATTTATTACTAATCCTGAAACTTTCCCTTGTAAACTTTCAACAACATTACCTTCAGTAGCGGTCATATCATACACGCGATCAATGTATAAATTATGGCTATCACCCAAATAAAAGCCAAACCAATTTAATTGGTCATAAGCTTGATGCGGGAAAATACCCATAAATCGTGGTCCATTTTGGGTTCTAAAATTTAGTATTCCAAAACTATACCCAGCTTGTCTTCTGCCTTGCGCTTGATACATTGGTTTTTCTAAAGGAGTAAATGTCCAATTGTGTGGTTGAAATTGATTTAGAGATGCATCATACATGCTGGCTAAAATTTCAGCAGCCACTTTATCGCCTTTTGGTCCTTTAATTTTAAATGCCCAAGTTTCGTCCGCTCCCGGTTGTAGTTTATCTCTAAAGGTGGTGGTTTCAATTTCTAAATCTGTTTTAGGATAGGGAACCGAAATAATTTCTGAACCAGAAACATAACTATTCGAGAATGCGAAACTATAATGCACGGCAAAACCACCAAAATCAGCTTCAGTAACAGGAATTTCAAGTGATTTCTTATTATTGTTAAGTGTTAAGAGATAGGTATTAATAGTTTTTCTGTCTTTATCAATATCAATGGTAACCACCAAATTCTGGGCAGCAGAACCAATAGTTAAAACCACATTTTCTGTTGGGTGATACTGATTTTTATTAGTTGTAATAGTGAATAAGGCCTTATCAGCAACTGTTTTATCTAGATGGCTATATAAACTTGTTTTAGCTTCTGCCTTAACAGCCTGACCAAATTTATCGGTGCTTTCCAAAACAAGGATATACTGGCCAGAATCCCACTTTTTAATAGTTCCTAATGCGATGGTTTTCGACTTTTCCGTATTAAAATTACTTTCAAAAACCAATTCGCTTTTTTTCCAATTGTTTAAATTAGCTTCTTCTGCATAAGCATCATGCGGGAATTTCGCTTTAAAATCTTCTTCTGAAAGCATCTTATAATCTGGAGTTTCCCAAGAATTATTACGCAATACAAATTCTGGCGCTTTAAGCTTAAATATTTTTAAGGTTCCTGTAGCGGGTACAAATTCACCATTTAAGTTTTTAGTGTCTATTTCTATGCTATGTTTTTTATCTGTTTTATCCAATTTATCAGCTACAGAAATAGAAGCAGTCATTGCATGATAACCTACATTTACAACGGTAGTGCTACTTCTGGTTTCACCATTTATATCGGTAACATCTGCGGTGACTTCATAATTAAAAATCGGTAAACTGCTTTTGTCGACGCTGTTGTCTGGTAGGGCTTTAAAAGTAATTTCAAATTCGCCTTTATCATTAGTGCTGCTTTCACCATGAGTAATTTCCTGCGGCTCACTATTAAAGGAAGGGCGATACCAGTAATACCAATCTGGATATTGTACTTTTCTATGAACTTTATAAACCACTTTGGCATTCGTAATATTACTGCCAGCGTAAGCCAATGCATTGCCTTTTACGGTTATAGAATCGTTAATTTTAAAAGTTTCTGAAATAGGGTTAAATTTGGTTTCAAATTTTGGACGTTTATATTCTTCCACTGAAAAATAGCTTTCAGATCTTCCTAAATGATGCGATTTTCCTATTAAACGAATATTATATTGTCCAGTTAAACCCGTATTTGGCAAAATAAATTCACCTGACACAGAACCGTATTCATTTGTTTTTAAGCTTAATCGTTTTAATTCTTCACCGTTAACATTGTAT
Source organism: Bizionia myxarmorum (assembly GCF_008086205.1). GTDB lineage: Bacteria > Bacteroidota > Bacteroidia > Flavobacteriales > Flavobacteriaceae > Algorimicrobium > Algorimicrobium myxarmorum. The sequence goes on from NZ_VSKK01000001.1 coordinate 1,337,280, forward strand.
AAAACGGCATCCGTTTCCTCATTTGTTAAAATTTCAGATTTTGCATCTATTGTTTTAATTAAAATTCCTTTAAAATAAGCCGTTTGACCCGGTCTATAAATACTTCTGTCGGTGAACAGAAAGCCTTTATAAGCCGTTTTATTTTTAGTATGTTTGAATTCTGAATTAATATGATAATCTCCAAAATGAGCCGTTTCCGTTTTTGAATTGGCTACCACTTTTATGTGTGTCCAACGCTCTTGATTTTTAATGATTTCAACCATTCCTTTTGAATCGGTAATGAAGGTTTTAGAAAGATTACCCCCATTATAATTCTTTTTATATGAAATTTTCACAGTAAGATTCGGAATGGGCTGTCCGTTTAATCTGTTGATAAACTGGTAGGTTTGCTTGTCGTTTTCAGATTTATCAACCAAAGCAATATTTGTAACCTGCAATGCTTGAATGGCGAAAGTACCTTCTGTATTATTCGTGCTGGCCATTACAATATAACGTCCATTTTCCACGGCCGGTAAAAGCACTTCTATTTGGTGTTGTTGATAATCGCCTTCATTTTTTAAGCTCGCTTCCCAAGTTTTAGAAACCTGTAATTTTTTGATGAATGCTAACTGCTCATCATCTCGATACATATTGCTAAAGGCTTCGAATTCCTTTTCATTGACTTTGAACGTTTTAAAACTTAAGGTTTTGAAATTAGTATAGGTTACCAACATTCTAGCCTCCTGTTGTAGTGGAAGATTTATTTCAGTTTTTAATTGTAAACTCTGTAACTGAATCTCCTGTTGTAAAACTTGACATTTTTCGGCGCCAATGCTATTAGGGAATTTCGCTATTACTTTTGCACATAACTCATAAGCATCTTTAATTTTCCATTGTAAATTATCATTTGCCTTTGGATCGTAATTAGCACCTTGATCTTGCCATAATTGAGCAATTTCGAAATCGTATAAAGCGGATTCTTCGGAAGTATTGGCAGAACTTGCCGCTTGTAGCGTTTTCAAAAATAATTCCTCTTTATTGGTGAAAGAAGCGTTTTCAAAAACGAATTTTAGTCTGGCAATGTCTAAATCTACTAAAGCCTTAGTATCTGAATCTTTTAAATGAAATTGAATCAACTTCTGATAAATTTTCAAGGCTTGTAATTGTAATGATGTACTATCTTTTGAAGTAAATTTTAATTGAGAGAAGGTTTTGTTAGGACTTAAAAATTCAGGTGAATCTATTTTAAATTTATAAGATGGTTTACTGATACTATTTTCATCTGTTTTAAAGAAATCTATGGCATTATTTGCTAGTAAATCGTAAAGGGTTGGTCTAAATTGCTTGGAATTTTTTTGCTCTTGAATGATGTCTTTAAAATCAGAAACAGATGTTTTTTGAAGAATAATTTCATCGGTTAAAGATTGATTATAATGAAATTGAATTTCTGCAAATAGCGTTTCCAAATCCCAAGTTCTGAAATCGGTTTCATCTACTTTTTCTGACGTTTTTGTGCGCTCATAAAATTTCCAACGGTTCTGTTGAAAATACTGCCAATACATGGTGGCTAGCATATTTTCTAAAATATTTTTAGTTGGCGCTTGGCTTCCAGCTATTTCATTTTTAAAGTCGGAAATAATCTGTAATTGCGCATCTTCTTCAAGCGTCAGGGAATACTTGCTTTTATACAATAAAGATTTAATAATCTGTGATTTGTTGTTTTCATGTTTTGCTTTAGCTGAAATTTTGGATACCATTTCCATAGCTGACTTGCTCAATCCGTCATTTTCTAGTTTTTCAACTTGTTTCCATAAAATAGTATAATCGGTGTTTTGCGCTTCGGTAAAATTGGCGAAAAGTATAATCATTAAAAGTGTTGTCAGCTGTTTCATGTATATTATCTTATTGCTATTCCTTGATGTTATGGGGTTTAGCATTGGTTAAAATTACGCATTTCAAAATGGATTTCCATATTTTATTGGAAGCCGTTTGAAGGCGTTTTTATTTCTCAAAGGTTACATTCAAAAGTTGTTCCAAAAAAGTGATAATGGGTAAATACGATGTTTGGTTTCGTGAGTTGAGGGTTTGGGGTAGGGAGCAAAGCGTTTAAGATTAGATAATATTTGCTTCTGTAAAAGCGTTAATACCAAATATGCATTGGAAAAGGTATATTTGACTAATTGAAAATGGTATGATAAAAAAAGTGCTTTTCTGTTTACTATTGCCGCTTATTGGAATAGCGCAACCAACTTTGGACCAAGCTGACAAATTGCTTCAACAAAAGCATTACAAACAGGCTGAAAACTTATTAAAACCCTTTGTTGCACAAAATAATTCCAGTAAAAGAGCTGTAGAATTATTGGGCGATACCTATGGCCATCAAGCTAATTGGGACGCTGCTATTACACAATATAAACAATTGGTAGCATTGGACCAAAATGAAGCCAACTACTATTATAAGTACGGCGGAGCTATGGGCATGAAGGCTTTGGAAGTAAATAAGTTTAGTGCTTTGTTGTTGATTGACGATATAGAAAAATCTTTTTTAAAGGCTGCGGAATTAGATAGTAAACATATTAATACCCGATGGGCTTTAGTGGAATTATACATGAAATTACCCGCAATTGTTGGGGGTAGTATTAAGAAATCATTGAAATATGCCGATGAATTGGAAGGCATTTCAAAAGTGGATGGTTATTTGGCCAAAGGCACTATTTATGAATACGATAAAAAGCCTGATTTAGCAGAAAAATATTATAAAATGGCTGTAAATATTGGCGGTTCTGTGACCTGTTATGAAAAGCTAGCTAGTTTTTACGAAAATCAAAACCAACCTGAAAAAGCACTTTTGGTTATGGAAGCCTCCAAAAAAAGCATTAATAAAATTTAATCTATTTTCAAAAAGGGCGAAACTCCGCAAATCTTCCCGCAACAATTTGTGTCAATCCTTGAAATTCGTATCAAAAACAGTTTGCTTAAAAACTATCTATTCAAATTATTTTTTTCTCTTTAATATAAACTCCGTAAATCTTCCCGTAACAATTTGGGTAAATCTATGAAATCCGTGTCTAAAAAATTACTGTATAATTATTAATTCAAACTAATTCCAATTCCTATCTTTACTTTTTATTCAGAATAACTCTATGAACGTACATTTTATAGCCATAGGCGGAGCAGCCATGCACAATTTAGCCATTGCCTTACACAATAAAGGCTATCAGATAACAGGAAGTGATGATTCTATTTTTGATCCATCAAAATCCCGTTTGAAAGCCAAAGGTTTACTTCCAGAAACATTAGGTTGGTTTCCAGAAAAAATTACATCTAGTTTAGATGCCATTGTTTTAGGCATGCACGCCAAAGCGGATAATCCGGAGTTGCTGAAAGCGCAAGAACTAGGTTTAAAAATATATAGTTATCCAGAATTTCTGTATGAACAATCCAAGAATAAAACGCGTGTGGTAATTGGTGGTAGTCACGGAAAAACGACTATTACTTCTATGATATTACACGTTATGCATTTTCATAATCGTGATGTAGATTATATGGTTGGCGCACAATTGGAAGGTTTTGATGTTATGGTTAAACTGACGGACACCAATGATTTTATAGTTTTGGAAGGTGATGAATATTTAAGTTCACCAATTGATAAGCGACCAAAATTTCATTTGTACAAACCTAATATTGCGTTGTTAAGCGGTATTGCTTGGGATCATATCAATGTATTTCCTACATATGATTTTTATGTGGAGCAATTCAAAATATTTGTAGACAGTATTGCTAATGGTGGCAGCATCACTTATAATGCTGAAGATACTGAAGTGGTTAAAGCAGTAGAGTCTTCTATCAATCCTATTCGGAAACTTCCTTATTATACGCCGGAATATACGGTTGAAAATGGTGAAACGTTTTTAGAAACACCTGAAGGGCCATTGCCGATAGAAATTTTTGGGAAACACAACTTAAACAATTTAGCAGGCGCCAAGTGGATTTGTCAGCATATGGGAATTGATGAAGACGATTTTTATGAAGCTATTGCGACATTTACAGGTGCGAGTAAGCGCTTGGAAAAAATTGCCGAAAGTAAAACAAGCGTGGCTTATAAAGATTTTGCGCATTCGCCTAGTAAAGTTTTGGCTACAACGCAAGCTGTAAAAGCTCAATATATAGATAAGACATTAATTGCCTGCTTAGAATTGCATACCTATAGCAGCTTGAATGCCGATTTTTTAAAAGAATATAAAGGCGCTTTGGATGCTGCAGATGTTGCGGTAGTATTTTATTCTCCGGATGCCGTTGAAATTAAAAAATTAGATGCTGTTTCAAAAGAACAGATTGCCAATGCATTTGAGCGTGACGATTTAATTATTTATACCAATCCTGATGAATTTAAAAGTTTCTTGTTTTCTCAAGACTTTACTAATAAAGCGTTGTTATTAATGAGTTCAGGAAATTATGGAGGATTGGATTTTGATGCGGTGAAGGATCTTTTGAACTAGAAAATGGCATAGAATAAAAGCAAATAATTAAATAACAATATCCATATTTGCTAAATATAGCCACTTTTAGTATATTTATAGTAAAGATAAGGAATTATGAATGTTAGCTTAACCAAAAAACAGGAGGAATATATTGCAGAACAAATAGCTTCTGGAGATTTTCAAAATGCCAGTGAATTAGTTCGAGATGCCCTTCGGCTTCATGAAATTTACAGACATAAAATTATTGCAGATTTAAAAGCTGAAATCGAAAAAGGTTGGACTAGTGGCACTAGCAACCGTTCCGTAAAAGATATCATAGCTGATAAACAAAAACGAAAGGCTAGTTAAATGTCTAGTAAAATAACGCATTACGAGCTTTCAAATACTGCTGATTTAGATATTGATTCTATATTTGATTATACTGAAAAGGAATATGGTTTCAATCAAGCTGTAGAATACCTTTTTAATTTAGAAGCGGTTTTTAATAGTTTGGTTTCCAATCCTGAGATAGGGAGAAAGCGAAACGAAATAAAAGATGGATTAATAAGTATTGTTGAGCAGCAACAAGTTATTTTTTATTATGTAATAGGAAATTACATACATGTTGTTAGAGTCTTGCATGGTAGTCGCGATTTACCGAAATATTTTTAAATACATAATTTATAGTTATAGGGCCCTTTTCAACTCATAAACAGCATTATCCAAATTATTTTCATCCTGTTTCTCTGTCAATAAATTAAACCCATTTCTTTTTAATAGGTTTTTAGAACGCGTATTCCTTTTATGGGTATAAGCTTCAATTGTATTTAAGTTTAGCGTATTAAATCCATAATTAACAACACTTTTTAAAGACTCATCCATAATGCGTTTTCCTTGATGCGTGGCACTTAAATCATAACCAACTTCGGCTGTTTTTCTATCTTCAGAAAAGTTCCATAAACAAACACTTCCAACCATTTCATCCGGATTGTTATGAGTTATGGCCCAATATAACATGTCGTTTTTATTAAAACCCTTTTCAATTTTCTCTATAAATTCGAAAGCTTTTTCTTTAGATTCGGCAGTAGATCTTTTAATAAATTTATTGATATCCTTATCGGATCGTAAATAAGAAATAGCCTCCCAGTCAGAGGTTCTTAAAAGTCGAAGTAGTAATCGTTCGGTTTGAATTTCTGGAAATGTGCTGAAGTTCATTTTAAAGTTTAAGAAATTAAATTAATAGATTCAAATATAAATATTTAAAATTTCAAAAGGCAATAATCACAAATCTAAATCGTTAAAGCCATGTAAACCAATTAATAACATCGATTTTAATTGGCCTGTACTAACCATCTAATATGTATAAAAAATGATACGTAATCTTCTAATTATTTTTATTTTAACAATAACGTATTCCTGCTCTTCAGATGATACCAATGTAGAACCAAGCATAGTGCCTGATGAAAATGAACAAGTTGATCCTGGTTTTTATGCCCTTCAAGTAGGCAATTCGTGGACTTATAAAAACTACAAACGTAATATTAATACGGAAGCTTATGATGACACGGGTGTGATAGACTCCGTGAGCATTGTTGGGACACAAGAATTTAATGGGAGTACCTATTTTAAATTTAGAAGAAATACTATCGGGAATGAGGCAAACATTACTTTTTGTAATCCTAACGGCGAACATTTTGAATATTTAAGAGATTCGCTTGGCAATCTTGTGAATGAGCTTGGTGCTGTTAAATTCACCAATTCAAATTATAGCGAACGCCTTTTAAATACGGATTCTTGGGGAACTACTTATGAAACTTTAAATGCAGATGAAGCATCAATCACTGTGGAAGCCGGAGCATTTGATTGCGTGTTTTCACAACGATATGCAAAATCAACAGAAGGTGAACAATTTCCTGGTTTAGATCATTTCTATTATGCGGAAGGAATTGGACTTATTTATGATACGACCTCATTTATTTCAACGGCTCATCATAGCATTGAGCGCCGATTAGATACTTATTTTGTTCAATAAATAAGCTAATCTCGAGAAGTTAACATAACAGATTCTACCAAAAAGCCTTGCTGTTTTAATTGTTCTAATAATCCGCAGCTGTTTCGTAAATGCGCGTAGCCAACGGCAATAAAACAGTTGTTTGTTTTTAGCAATTCAGGCAAGACGGCTAACCAGTTTTCATTTCGCTCTTTTATTAGAATACTTTCATCACATGGTTCATTAAAGCCATAGTCTAATTCAAATTTTCGGTATTTTTTGGCAAGTGCACAGTAATCTACAGAGGGATTTTTAAGGGTAAGCAGATCAATGAGTTCTGAAATTACTTTTCGTTCTTGTTTCCAATTCGGATTTTTATTTTCTTTTGATATCAACTTCAATTGTAAACTATCGGTTTCTAATCCTAAAACGCTAATATTGTGCGCTTTAGCAATGTGTAGTAAATAGTTATCAAAATGATCCCAAGTGTCTGTTGGTTTGACCGTTTCACATATAATTTTCTGAAATTCTTGCTGCAATTTCCAACGTAGTTCTATAGGTTGTAACTTATAAATGTCCACTTTCCAATTAGTGGTAATAGCTTGAAGTTTTTGTAAATCGCGTTTATTAAAATTTTTGTCAATGGCATTTGTCGCATCTCTAGCGTCAATAATTTCACGCGTACTATCAGCGTCATCAATAGACTCAAAGATTGCTAAATCTGATTTTAATATGGCTTCTTGAATTTGTGGAATACTATCTACAAAAGAATTACCAAACTGATGAAATGTTCCTACTATATAAGATGTTTTGTTATTGATAGTATCGCTTACTTTCCAAAGAATCGTGTTTTGGGCTCCCGCAAATAGACTTGAAAATACAAGCGTAAGTAGTAGTAGGTTTTTTTTCATAAGGAGTTTACTAAAATTATAATATAGTATTTAAAAAGTCAGATAAATGTACCTGATTTCGTTGGATTAATTCATTTTTTGCTAACTCAAAATCTTCGGGATTTCTGTTTTGAGACATTTTAAATTTTCCCTCCCAATCTGTAATATTAATTTTAAAGCCCTTCACAAAAGGTATATATTTTTCCATATCAGGGTCATTATGGTTTAAGCGGTATTTATGGTCTGGTTGCTCCAAAAACTCTGTCATTTCTACCATACTTTGCTTGATACTTTCAGTATCTTTAATTTCAGAAACAATACCTTTTAAATGAACAGAAATATAATTCCAGGTTGGCAATTGTTTGGTTTTATAAATGCTGGGTGAAATATAACACTGCGGTCCAGAAAAAATAAGCGTTACTTTGTTATTGTTTTTAAGTAATTCTGCATGCGGATTATTCTGATCTAAATGTCCAACCAATTCATTGTTTTTATAAATTAGAGGCAGATGTGTAATAATAGGTTCGTTATTTAAAACCGATATAACGGTAGCTAAAGGATAGGTTTTAATAACCTGAATCATATTATTCTTATTCGTATCTTGATGGTGTTTGGATGGATAGCTCAAAATAGGGATCCAGATATCTCTGGAAATATGTTTTAAGTTGATAATTAATGACTGTTGAAATTTACAATATTTATCTTTAAACTATGAGTGAAAAAGAATCTTCATTTTCCATTAAAAATTGGTCTCAAGATGATCAACCACGCGAAAAATTGCGCGATAAAGGTAAAGCCGTTTTAAGTGATGCGGAATTAGTAGCCATCATCATTGGATCCGGAAGTCGAAATGAAAGCGCTTTAGATTTATCTAAACGTATTTTAGCCAGTGTGGATAATAACTTAAATCAATTAGGTAAATTAAGTTTAACGCAGCTTATGGCGTTTAAAGGAATAGGTGAAGCCAAAGCTATTTCTATTGCAGCTGCCATGGAATTAGGTAGAAGGCGTAGGGGAGAAGAAGCCTTGGAACGGAAACAAATTTCTTCTAGTTCGTCCGTTTTCGAACTTATGCAGCCTATAATTGGAGAACTTCCACATGAAGAATTTTGGATTATTTATTTAAATAATTCCAACAAGGTTATTCAAAAGCAACAATTAAGCAAAGGTGGAATCACCGGTACGTTGGTAGATGTGAGATTAGTGCTTAAAACGGCTTTAGAATTTGGTGCCGTCGGCCTTATTTTGGCTCATAACCATCCTTCCGGTACCTTAAAACCCAGTGAAGCGGATAAGCAAATTACTCAAAAACTAAAAAAAGCGGGTGAAAGTTTAGATATTAAAGTTTTAGACCACATTATAGTAACGGAAAAGGCTTATTTTAGCTTTGCCGACGATAATTTACTTTAATGATCCTCATATACACGCACAACATTACGCCCAGAATTAAATACGCTTTTAAGCACATTTTTACGCGCGTTTTACAAATTCCTGTTTCTTTTACAACAACTGTTGAAGATTTTATTTCGCATCATTCATTAAAAATATCCTATACCAAACAACCTCTAGGCAATGAATTGTTTATAAAAAGCAACGATTTAATGTTTGAGCAAGGCTTATCGGATGTAGAGGTTCAAGTACACGATTGGGAAGAGACCAAATGCTTTTTTACCACCAACGAGAAAAGTTGCATTCCATATGATTTGTTTGCCGCTACTTTTTATATGTTAAGTCGGTATGAAGAATATCTACCACATGTAAAGGATGAATATGGCCGGTTTACCGCTGGCGAAAGTTTAGCTTATGCACATGGTTTCTTGCACCAACCTGTTGTAGATATTTGGGCTTATAAATTCAAAAAAATTCTAGAAAAACAGTTTCCCGATTTTATATTTCCAACGAGAACATTTTCAGTAAAACCAATAATAGACGTACCATCAGCATATAGTTTTAAGGCTAAAGGTATGATGCGAACCGTTGGCGGAACACTTAAGGATATTTTAGGTTTAAAATTTCATAGAATATACACGCGGTACATGGTTTTGTTGGGACTAAAGCATGATCCAGATGATACTTTTAAATATATAATTAACAGACAAAAACATTATAAAACAAAATTTCAATTTTTCTTTTTATTGGGTGATTATTCAACCTATGATAAAGGCGTAAATCCCCAGAAAAAAGAGTTTATATCGCTCATTAAACAAGTAGCAGATTATTGCAATGTGGGTTTAAAAGCGTCCTTTTTTGCTTTAGATAATATAGCGCTTTTAAGGAAAGAAAAGAAACGGATGGAATCCATAGTAAACACCTCTCTAGTGGCATCGCGTCAATCTTTTTCAAAACTGAATTTACCTATGTCTTATAGGAATTTGGTGGAGTTAGAAATTTTAGAAGATTATACTATGGGTTATGTCAATCAACTTGGTTTTCGTGCCGGAACGTGTACGCCATTTTTCTTCTATGATTTAGATTTTGAAATACAAACACCTTTAAAAATAACAGGATATCATGTTTTAGATTATACACTTCTAAAACATAATTCCTTACTAGATAAAAAAGAAGCGCTTCAGCGTGTCATTAATCAAGTGAAGGACGTTAATGGTGAATTTGTATCGGTTTTTCACAATTATACCTTTAGTGATATAGAAAGATGGAATGGTTTTAAGGAATTATTTAATATGATATTGGATGCAGGAAATGAAGATTAAAGGGATAACAGATGTTTTTTTCGATTTAGACCACACGCTATGGGATTTTGATAAAAATTCAGCATTAACATTTGATAAAATTTTTAAAACCCATCAAATCTCAATTAATATAGTTGATTTTTTAAAAGTTTATGAACCCATAAATTTAAGGTATTGGAAACTTTATAGAGATGATCAAATTGATAAAGAATCTTTGAGATATAGACGGTTAAAAGAAAGTTTTGACGCCGTTCAAACTTCAGTTTCTGATGAGGTAATTAATAAATTAGCTGAAGATTATATAGTAAGTTTGCCCACTTTCAATCATTTGTTTGAAGGGACTTTAGATTTGTTGGAATATCTAAAACCAAATTATCGTTTACATATAATAACCAATGGTTTTCAAGAAGCGCAAGATAAAAAAATGCAGCAAAGTAAAATTTCTGAATATTTTACTACGGTTACCAATTCGGAATTAGCGGGAGTTAAAAAACCAAACCCCATCATATTTGATTTCGCATTAAATAGTGCCACAACGGTAAAAACGAAAAGTTTAATGATTGGCGATAATATGGAAGCTGATGTTTTGGGTGCTTTGAATTACGGTATGGATGCCATTTGTTTTAACTATCATGGTTCGAAAATTGATGAACACATAAAACAAGTTACAAATTTGCTAGAATTGAAAAGCTATTTGTAATTTTACAGTATATTTATTTGATAATATATAATGGAATCATGATAAAAAAAATCTGCTTACTTTTTGTTTTATACTTTACGTTTCAATCTAGTTTTGCACAAAGCGAATTGGATGCATTTAAATATGTTATTGTGCCAAATTCCTTTGATTTCACCATAGAACCAGATCAATATCAATTAAATACGTTGTCCAAATTTTTATTTCAGAAGGAAGGATTTGAAGTCCTTATGGCTGATGACGCTTTGCCTGAAGATTTAATTAATAATGGCTGCTTGGCTTTATGGGCTGATGTTAGAAATGAATCGAATATGTTTGTTACTAAATTTGTCATTGAACTTAAAAACTGCCGTAAACAGGTTGTTTACACTTCTGGAATGGGGCAGTCTAGAGAAAAGAAATATAAAGTTGCTTATAATTTGGCCTTACGTCAAGCATTTGAATCTTTTAAAACTCTAAATTATAGCTACAAGCCTGAAGGCATTACGGAAACTCAAGTTGTAGTAATGGAGGTTCCTGCTGCCGAAATGAAACCCAGAATTGAGGATGTTAAAACAGAAGTGGAAGCAGTTGAGGCAGAAACGAATTCCGTTCCAAAACCTTCTAAAGTTAGCATTACTGAAATTAAAACCGATAACTCTCAAGTGCTTAAAGCCAAAGCTAATGGTTCAGATTATGAATTGCTGAATGCTAATTCTGAAATTGTGTACACCTTGCTGTTTTCAGGAAAAGAAGAATTTTATATGGTAAAAGACATGCAAGCTACCGTTTACAAAAAAGATGGAAGTTGGGTTATTGCCAAAAAATTGGCGGATGGCACATTAAAAGTTGAAAAATTAAACACCAATTTTTAATAACCATATTTATCTTTCCAACGTTGCTTTAAAAAGTCGCGTTGTGCATTTTCCCTCGGATTATTTCCCGGTTCATAGAATCTTATATTGCTAATTTCTGTTGGTAAGAATTCTTGATTGGCAAAATTGTTTTCGTAATTATGCGCATATTGGTAATTTTCACCATAACCAATTTCCTTCATTAATTTTGTTGGCGCATTTCTTATGGATAATGGCACGCTTAAGTCGCCCGTTTCCCTCACTATTTGCTGTGCTTTACTAATGGCTACATAAGCAGCGTTGCTTTTAGCTGAACACGCTAAATATGTTACACATTGGCTTAAAATAATACGCGACTCGGGATTTCCAATGGTAGAAACAGCTTGAAACGTATTGTTAGCAATCACCAAAGCTGTTGGATTGGCATTGCCAATATCTTCACTGGCAAGAATGAGTAAACGTCTAGCAATAAATTTCACATCTTCGCCACCTTCAATCATGCGTGCTAAATAATAAACGGCAGCATTAGGATCACTTCCACGAATGGATTTTATAAGTGCTGAAATAATATCATAATGTTGTTCACCAGTTTTGTCATATCGTGCGGTATTATTTTGAATGCGCTGCATGACGAGTTCATTGGTAATAACTATATCTTCAGTTTCATGAGAATTAACAATCAACTCAAAAATATTTAATAATTTACGGGCATCACCTCCAGAAATACGCAGCAAAGCCTCGGTTTCTTTAAGCGTAATGTTTTTTTGAGACAAGTAGCTGTCTTTTTCCATGGCGCGCTTTAAAAGCGCTTCTAAATCACTTTTATTGAAGGCATTTAAAATATAAACCTGACAACGGGATAAAAGCGCCGGAATAACTTCAAAACTGGGGTTTTCAGTAGTGGCACCAATTAAGGTAACCCAACCTTTTTCAACAGCTTGTAATAAAGAATCTTGTTGTGATTTGCTAAAACGATGAATTTCATCAATAAACAGAATGGGATTTTTAGTGGTAAATAAACCGCCAGACTGTTTGGCTTTATCTATAACTTCACGAATGTCCTTAACACCAGAATTTATAGCACTCAACGTATAAAAAGGTCTGTTTGATTCTTTGGCAATAATATTCGCCAATGTTGTTTTTCCAATGCCAGGAGGTCCCCATAAAATAAGTGAAGGAATTAACCCTTGTTTAATGTGATTGGTTAATGTGCCATTTGGACCAATTAAATGCGCTTGACTAATATAGTCATCTAATGTTTTGGGGCGTAAACGTTCTGCTAAAGGTTCATTCATAATGCAAATTTAAAATAAATTATAGGTTCTATGGGAACGGTTTTGTACATTTTGCTTATTAATCTGTAAATATGAGTTTTATAGTAAGACTGACAATTTTACATAATTTCAAAAATGGATAGCTATTTGTAAAATAGGATGTATGAAAAACCCAGAGGAGTTTAAATTTTCAAACAGCGTGATTTTAGTTCCCGTGGCATTCACCTTGATTATATGGTCTGTGTTCTGGTTTGAAATTCGTTTTGGCTTCGATTTTACTAATTTTGGTGTTTTTCCTCAAAAACTCTTCGGTTTACGTGGCGTCATATTTAGTCCGTTTATTCATTCTAATATAACGCATCTTTATCATAATTCCATTCCTTTATTCGTGTTGACGGCCGCTCTATTTTATTTCTATAGAAACATGGCTTGGAAAATCTTGATAATGGGTGTTTTATTATCCGGATTACTAACCTGGAGTATTGGAAGGCCTGCCTACCATATTGGTGCCAGTGGTTTGATTTACGTATTAGTAAGCTTTCTTTTTTTTAAAGGAATAATAACAAAACATTTCAGATTGATTGCTTTGTCTTTATTAGTTATATTTCTGTATGGAAGTATGATTTGGTATGTATTACCAATAAAGGAAGGCGTTTCATGGGAAGGCCATTTATCAGGATTAATTGTGGGTTTGGTCTTCGCCTTTTTATTTAAGAAGGATATTCCGAAACCTAATAAATACCATTGGGAACAACCACATTATAAGGAAGAAGACGATCCGTTTTTAAAACATTTTGATGCCGATGGAAACTTTATTGAAAGCCAGCCTGAACCAATAGAATTGGAACCAGAAATAGGGCAGGAGGAACAACAGCCAATGACTATAAATTATATCTTCAAAAAGACGGATGAACCATTAGACTAAACGTTGTCTTACTACTTCATATAAAAACGCACCGCAGGCTACAGAAACATTTAAAGATTCTATAGTTCCTAATATGGGTAATTTCGCTTTATGATCTGCAAGTTTTAATACAGATGGATTAATTCCACGCCCTTCAGATCCCATGATGATGGCACAAGGCACCGTAAAATCAATATCATATAAAGTATCGTTTGTCTTTTCAGTAGCAGCCACAACGGTTATACCTGAAGCTTGTAAATGAAACATGGCATCTTTAATATGATCCACGCGGCAAATAGGCATTTTAAAAACAGCACCAGCGCTTGTTTTAATAGTATCACCATTAATTGGTGCACTTCCTTTTTTCTGAATAATGATACCGTTTACCCCGGTGCATTCGGCTGTGCGAATTATGGCACCAAAATTCCGGACATCACTTAACTGATCTAATAGTAAGAATAGAGGCGTTTTACCAGATTCAATTACATCCATTACTAAATTCTCAATATCATAATAAGCTATTGGCGAAATTTGCGCCACCACACCTTGATGATTACTGGAGGTTAATCTATTTAACTTTTCAACAGGAACATAGGAAGCGTTAATACCTTCCTTTCTAATAAGAGATTCTAAATCTTGTGATAGACTTCCTTGCAAGCCTTTCTGAATAAATATTTTCTCAATAGTCTTGTCGGCTTGAATAGCTTCTATAACTGAATGTAAACCAAAAATAAGTGTGTCGTTTTCCATAAAACAAAGGTATAAAAAAACCGCTTCCAAAGGGAAGCGGTTTTAAAATATAAAATGATTATTTACTATTCTTGAGCAACTAAAGTACCCTCATTATCATAAACTGTGTATTTACCACCTGTTACAACAACTGTTGCAACAACTCTTTCTCCTGAACCAGCTACATCATCACTTACTTCAGTGTAAGAGAAATATAGACTAGGGTAAGAAATACTCGTTTTGAATTTACCAGTTTTAGCAATTTCTATTTCAATAGGAACTGCAAAACTACCAATTAAAGACTCATCATCCTTCAAGGCTAAATCAAACGTCCACATGTCTACTATAACTTGGTATGTTCCATCTGCAAGAACTTCAGTGTTATTTGCGTTAGGTACTGCCGTTCCAGTCATAGCAAGTTCTGGACAATCACCAGTGTATGCAAATACGTTAGCTGCATCTAAAAACATGTCAAAATCAACAACATCACATAAATCTTTAGATTTTGCTAACGTTTGATCATCACTAGGAAAAGCCACTGGTATTGTGTCACCATTTGCGTCTAGCACTGCATTACCATCGTCGTCCAATAGAATATCCTCATGGTTTAGCTTTAAAATCTGATAGTTTTCAGTTTTTGACCAGCTTAAACGTAAGCCCATGTTGTCATCTTCGTAGTTAGCAACATCAAAAGAAATAATGTTATTACCACTAATTAACGCATTACTATTTCTAGTATTAGTTAATCTAAAAGTATACTTTTCAGTACCTTCAACATCTAAATCAACTAAAGAGTTAATTTGGAATGTGTAAGAAGATGCATAAGCAGGAATCTGAACTAAATAACCTGTGCTACCAAAACCGTCATCAGCAGTAGTTTCTGCGTTTGGCTCACTTGGGTCACCCGTGTTAAAATCAGCGTTGTTTCCTCCAGAGATCATTTCTAATTTGAAATCTAAAGTTTCCTTGTAAGGAGTATCTACTGTTAAGGTAACAGTTACACTTTCACCTTCAGTAATCGCACTTTCAGATACATTATCTATAGTTACTAAAGCTTTTGTACGGTACGTGTAATCTGTATCATCATCTTCACACGACGTAAAGCTTGCTAGAACTAAAGCTGAAAGCATTAAATGTTTTATGTATTTCATTTTTTTTAAATTTAATTATTAGTAATGCTTATTGAGGAACTAAAGTATACGTTCTGTTGGAATATACATCTTCTATACCAAACTGTTCGAAAACTAAATTACCGTTAGCTGCTTCATAACCTGGAACACCTTGAATAATTGCGTTAGAGAAAGCCCACTCTGTAAATACTAACTGACCAGCACATGCATAAAAGAATGATGTGTAACCAGCGGCTGCAGACCAACCGAACATACTACTCATTTGGTAGTTTCCAGAACCTAAACTTGTAATTACGAACGTTTGTGGTCCAGTAGCATAGTTGATCGTGTAGTTACCACCTAAATCAGTTCTACATAATTGTAATTTAACAATAGTAGTTTTTAATTGTTCAGCAATAACAACATCCCCTACTGTGGTAATCGTTTTTAAATTTAAAACAAAAAACGTGATTTTACCAGCATCCAATGCATCATTATAAATGTTTGTGTCAATTAAGTCAAACGTTGTGTTAGCAGGAATTGTAGATTCCAACGTCGTATCAACTAAATCAAAATGAGTACCTTCTTCACCTTTAACTACATAATCATAGATTGTTGCAGTTCCAGCTTCTAAAGCTAATCTTTGATCTTTACTTAAAGTAAAAATACTCGTGTAATCCGTTGGAGATAAGTTCAAATCTTCAATGTCACCTAACTCATAGGTTGCAGTAATATTTGCATCCGCTGGTTGTCCATTGTTACCACCTAAAAGGTGAACTGGAACCCCAAAGTTAAAAGTAGCACCGGCATCTTGAACGAAGTTACCTAAAGTAACATCTTCTTTAAAACCAATGATTCTAGATAAGTCCTCATTTTGAGTTGTATTTTCTACCTCGTCATCTACTAAACAAGAGAAGCATAACGCGGAAGCCATGATGGCTGTAAAATAAATTTTTAAATTTTTCATAATTTCTATTTTTTTATATTATTGTGCCCAAAATGGACCAGTAGCAAATACATCAGCACTAACTTGTGCAGGTACGTTTGCAGAGTTTGAAATGTATTCATCTGATGGATACATTAAACGCTTTGGTCTTGTTGAAGATTGAGCGGTTAAAGCTAAAGGAATATCATCTGGGAAACCAGTTCTTGTGAACTCGATATAAGATTCAATAGCATTTACACCATTTGTAGCAATCCATTTTTGTCTCATGATAGCTTCAAACTGATCACTTGGAGTTCCGGTCCATCCAATACCGGCTGGAAGACCATCTGTATCATAACCTGATTCATCAGCACCTAACAATTGGAATGAAGCAGTAACTGCCGCTTCAAAACTTGCTTTTGGATCTCCAGGAATGTAACCTTTTAACTGCGCTTCTGATTGCATTAATAAACTTTCAGCAGCAGTCATTACATAACCATCTTGAGCAGAATTGATTAAAACACCTTCGCCAAGTGGAGATAATCCAGCTGGAGAGTTATCACTATCAGCTCCTTGCTCATGTCCAACAACCACACCACTACCATCATCAGCTTTGTCATATAATCTGTTAAGACGATCATCACCAGTATTAGTTAAGAAGTCTACAGCATATTTAGAAGCTCTATAGAAATTATAACCAGTTGAAGTTGTTTCGTTATTAGAAAAACCAAAAAGGTTATAAAAAGGGTTTTGTTGAGCAGTACTACCATTGGAGTAGCCTGGGTTAATAGCTGCATTATTGTTTAAAAAACCAACAGTTTGTAAGTCAGGAAATTTAGAAGTAATGAAAGCTAAAGATTCAGCATCTCCAGATTCAGCATCTATAGTTTGACGTAATAAAATACGTAATCTTAAAGAGTTACCAAAAGCAATCCAGCTAGACATAGATCCGTTAAAGATGATATCTTCACTTCCTACAGGAATAGTGTTAGCATCAGCAGCATTGATTAAATCAATAGCTTCTGTTACTTGCTTGTATAATTCTTCGTAAACAACACGGTCATTATCATAAGCAGGCGTCAAGTTTTTAATTCCTTGGTGTGCTTCAAAGTAAGGTACATCACCATATAAATCTACTACATATTGCATGTAGAAAGATTTCATGATTTTAGATATAGCCTTGTGGTTGTTATACGCATCTCCTTCATAATCAATGATTGCTTGGAAGTTATAAGTACCTCTATATAATCCTGTAAAGATATCATTGTAGAAGTTGTTGTTAATAGCTAATGAGAATTCTTCAGCGAAGCCACCCGTATATGAATTTACGTTGGCACCCCAGTTGTTCATCATAACATTACCTAGACGGTTCATAGATCTAGCTTGTGTTCTATAAGTATTACTCATAGCACCTGCTAGAATTAAATCCGGTGTCACATCATCAGCAGAAGGTGAATTTGGGTTGTCGTTGACATCCAAATAGTCGCTGCATGATACAGTAATCGCAAGGACTACTAATAATAAAAATTTATATTTCGTTTTCATGTTTATTTATTAAAAAGTTAAATTAAGAGTCATACCGTATGTTCTTGTAATAGGATATTGACCGGTAACACTTAAACCTTGATCGTTACCAGAACTTCTTCCGATTTCTGGATCCGCATAACCTCTGTTTTCAGCAGGTAATACAGTGAAAGGGTTTCTTGCGTTAATACCTAGTCTTAAACTTGTTAATCCTACGTTATCTAACATCTCTTTTGAGAAAGCATAACTTAATGATAATTCTCTTACTTTAAAGGCAGTTGCATCTAATACAAAGTTTTCACTTACACTTCTATACTCATTAGAGAAATAGTTTAGGTAATTAGAATAAGTTGTACCTCCTGTAATAATATTTGTATTTGCTTGGTAAACTGGGTTAGCAGCAGTACCTGTATTGATTGCAGAGTTAGGGAAAATAAATCCTCTACGTCCACCTTCAGCAGATTCTACTAAGTGACCTGACCAAGATAACCAGTCTTTAGTACCAGCCCAAAATTGGTGACCAGTTCTATAATCCATTACAGCAGCAAGTCTAATACCTTTGTAGTTAACAGCTGTATTTAAACCAACTATATAATCAGGGTTAGATTTACCTAAAACTTGGAAACTTCCAGTTTTTAATGGGTTACCAGTTGATGGGTCAATTAATACACGACCTTGATCATCTCTTTGGTAAGCAGTACCTTTAATTAAAGGAAACTCTTCTCCAGCTGTAGCAAAAATACCTACATCATCAAAAGCAGCTAAAGCAACTTCGTTTGATTGATCAGAAATTTTGTCAATGATAGTTTTATCCGTAGCAAAGTTAAGATCTAAATCCCAACGGAAATCTTTTGTTCTAATAGGTGTTAAACCTAAATCTACTTCAAAACCAGTAGTTGTAGAAGAAGCAACGTTAACAGTTGTGTTAGCTAAACCAGAAGTAGCAGAGGTAGTAATACCTGTAACTAAATCCGTGTTTTTAGTTTCGTATACAGAAACATCTAAACGTACTCTATCACCTTTAAAGAAAGCTAAACTAAGGTTTAACTCATAAGACTCAATAAACTCATTCACTAATAATGGATCAGCAATTGTTTGATCTAATACGAAAGAGTTTAAACCTCCAAATGGATATCCAGTTGCCTGGTTTAATGTAGACTGAATTTGGTAAGGCCCAACACGGTCGTTACCTACTTTAGCCCAGTTTCCTGAAACTTTAGCATAATTTAATACACCACCTTTTTTCAAATCTGGGAAAGCGTTTGAAAGTACGAATGATAAACCTACAGATGGATAAAAGAAGTTGTTACGATCTGAAGCTAATCTTGAAGTCCAGTCATTACGTCCTGTTACGGATAAGTATAAGAAATCCTTATAACCTAAATCCACACTTCCTAATAAAGAAAAACGACGGTCTCTCTGAATAGTGTTAAATGTAGTTGGTTTACCTGTAATGTTATCAATGTTATAGTATCCAGGAATAGTTAAGTTACTACCAGATACTTGAGTTGCAGTAAACATGTTATCTTGAATGTTGTTACCTACTAAAGCAGTTAACGAAATATCATCAGTTAACATATAGTCAAAATTCACGAAGATATCATTGTAGATATTAGTTTCTTCACTGTTGCTTTGTCCAAATTGAGAAATTGTAGAATGATCTCCACCACCAATACCGATGTTATCAATATATTCGTTAGTGTAATTTCTGGTGTAAGACTTGAAGTTACGAACACTTGAGTTCATTACAACATTAATGTTGTCATTAATGTCGTACTTAACATTCATAACACCATTCATTCTAGTAGTATTACTAGCATTTCTAATGTTATCTCTCATCCAATATGGACTTCTGTAATATGCAGTCCAGTGACCTTCGTTTCCAGAGTTAGCAAATTGTGCAACAGGAACGTTAGACGCTGTTTGTAATAATTCAGTAAATAAGTTTGAAGTTGTAGTTTTAACAGAAGATGTGTTATACAATACGTTACCACCTACATTCCACTTACCTAATTGTTTTCCAGCTTTAAATAAAACAGTAGTTCTGTTTAATTCATCACCTTCAACAACGAATTCAGTTTGTTGGTTGTTAACAGAAAGTAAAACGTTTCCTGTTTTATCTCCAGAAGAAAGCGTAACACCATTTTGTAAAATAGTACCAGTCTTAAAGAATTCTTTGATGTTATCACTATCACCCGTGTAAGGCGCCATGATATAACTTCCATCAGCTTGAGGTAAACCTACAGGCTGCATAGTTCCATCAAATTCTGGACCCCAACCACCATTCTCGTAAGATGTGTGAACACCATCCCAACCTTGACCGTACTTAGTCTGACGCTCAGGAACAAATGCTACATCTTCAAAAGAGATAGATGAGTTAATAGATACTTCAATTTTTTCGCTTGCAGATCCACTTTTAGTTGTTACGATGATAACACCGTTAGAACCTTGAGAACCATATAAAGCACTACCACCCGCACCTTTAATTACGTTGGTAGAAGCAATGATTTCTGGAGCTAAGTTAGCTAAAGTATTTGCACTAGAGATTACACCATCAATAACAATCAACGCTTGGTTGTTACCTGTTAATGAACGGCTACCTCTTAATACAATTCTAGTTGTTTGATCAACACCATTATTCGTAGTGTTAATTTTTAAACCAGATACTTTACCTGTTAAACTCTGTACAGCATTCGGGTTAGCTGCTTGCGTCAGTTCTTCAGCGTCTACTACTTTCGTAGCGGCTGTTAACTGACCTGCAGTTCTTTCCACACCTAAAGCTGTAATAATTACCTCTTCAAGGGCTTCACTGTCCACTTCCATTGCAAAGCTAATTTTGTTGGATGTACCAACAGTCATTTCTTTTGTTGTGTAACCAATGAAGGAATAAGCTAATACAGCACCAGTACTCGCATTAATGGCGTAATTACCATCGAAATCCGATTGTGTTCCAGTTGTAGTACCTTTTACAATAATATTAACTCCGGGAAGAGGTAATCCGTTTTCATCGGAAATCGTTCCTGAAATTGTCTTTTCTTGCGCAAACGTAAGTTGCACAACAAACGCTAGAAACAGCGTTAAAATTCCACTAAACTTTGTTTTCATTTTATATTTTATTTGAATTAGTCTACGCCAAAAATCATAATAAAAAGTTAATTAAACAATAAATAAGGGTTAAAATTTCAAATTATTTTAAAAAGCTTCCCAATTTATCTACTATTAACGCTAAAATAGTGCTGATAAACTGAGGTGTATTTTGGAATTCGAAAATTGGAAAGTTTGATTTTCGCTTTTACCATTGGCATAGTTAAAGCGCAACAGGCCTGCTTTGGTCTCTAATCCGAATCCAAAACCAAAGCTATATAACTTCTCTTTTTGATCAATTATTTGGTTCTCAAAATAGGCTATATCAATAATGGAATGAATGTATAAAATAGGACTCAGAGCATATCGGTATTCTGTTGCCAAAAGCGTGTAAAAAGTAGCATTTAAACTATTTTCTTCAAAACCTCTAATAGAATTAATACCTCCAAACCGCGATAATTCATTTTCTAAATAGCTATTGGAAAATAAGCCGAAACTAGCGGTTTTTAGATAAATACTGTTGGTAACGTTCAAGTTGAATATTTTAAATGCGTTCAGATAATATTGTACTTGTCTATCCTTTGTGGTTTTTATAGTTCTATTTCCTAAACCTGTTTCAAATAGTATCTGGGCATTGCGCTTAAAAAGGCGTTCATTTTTCAAACGGTTAATAAATTGATAACCTATGTTGTAAAAAGTGGATTGATAATCCTTTATAAACGGATTTAAATTAGCCGTACTTAAAAGATTATTGGATTTGATGGATTTTAACCCCAACGAAAACTGATTTTTAGAATTTAATTGGTAGGTCACTTTCGCCGCTTGATATGCCGTTGTAAAAGAGGAGTCTTTTTTGAAAATGTCCAACTCCAATTCTGTTCCAATAGGTGAATTGAATAAATAGGGTAATTTAATTTGAGCGTTGAAGGATTTTTGTTCGCTTTCATCACTTCGGTATGCTAGTGATAAGGATTCGCCATAATTTAAGTTATTGGTCAATTCTAAATTCAAATAACCTGTAAGTTCTAGCTTACTTGTTTCTTCATTGGTGCCAAAACCTAAAAAGCCATCAAAGGTATTGCTTTTGGTTTTTTCTATGTATACATATAATATGGTAGAATCTTTACTGAATAATATTTCCGGTTCTTTAATTTGATTAGCAAATGGTAGTTCTTGTAATAAATTGGTTTGCTGTTTCACTTCGGATAAGTTAATAGTTTTACCCGTTTTAAGTTTTAAGTAATATTTTAAATAAGATTTCGGAAATTTCTCATAGCCTTTAACTAAAATTTTGTCAACATAACGTTTGCTGTCTTGGCCTGAAATTATAAGATTTGCAGTTAAGTTATGATTATCTGCTTTTGTTATATTTTGAAGTTGAGCGGTGTTGAATGGGAAACCTTGGTCAGATATTTTTTGATTTATAAACTTGAGGGTTTGTTCCACTTCTTTAAATGGTAAAGTGAAATACGTGTTACTATCATGAATCCGCAATTGTCTTAACGCGGTTGGCGGTAATTTCTTAGTATCATAATAAATTCGAATATTTTTATAAGGTTGTCCTAAAGTAGCAGCTACATGAAATACAGAATCATTTTCTTTTTCTAAATTATTCCAATGGGCATCCAAATACCCCAATTTGTATAATTTGCTTTTTACACTATCTACTTCTTGTTTTAAAGCGCTATAATCCGAATGGCGTTTAAAATAATTTATAGAATCTAGAACATTGGGTTGTTTTGATATAGAGTCCTCTATTTTTAAATAGAAATTTTGTGCCATCAAATCGGTTGATGAACTAGCGTATATTATGAGGAGAAAAATTAAAAATTTCTGCACGCTTGTTTTTTGGTGTTAGAACTGTAAAACTAACGCAAAAAGAACTGTTTTGATATAAATTTAGTGTTGATTTTTAATTTCTATTGAAAATTAATGGATTATGATTTGAAAAATAAAAATTTATTTCTACCTTTGCAGCCCTCAAATGAGAGGTTAAACATAAATTATATAGAAATATATGCCAACAATTTCACAATTAGTAAGACAAGGAAGAACCAAAATAACCAAGAAGAGTAAATCGGTTGCTTTAGATTCGTGTCCACAAAGACGTGGAGTATGTACGCGTGTTTATACTACTACACCTAAAAAACCTAACTCTGCGATGCGTAAAGTTGCAAGGGTAAGGTTAACAAATGGTAAAGAAGTAAACGCTTATATTCCAGGAGAAGGACACAATTTACAAGAGCACTCGATAGTATTGGTTAGAGGTGGAAGGGTAAAAGATTTACCAGGAGTTAGATATCACATTGTACGTGGTGCCTTAGACACAGCAGGTGTTGCAGGTAGAACGCAACGTAGATCTAAGTATGGTGCTAAACGCCCTAAGAAGTAATTAAAAAACTTTAAGAAGAAGACATGAGAAAAAAAGCAGCAAAAAAGAGACCTCTTTTGCCAGATCCACGTTTTAACGATCAGTTAGTAACTAGATTCGTAAACATGATGATGTGGGATGGTAAAAAGTCAGTAGCTTTTAAAGTATTTTACGATGCAATTGATATCGTAGGAGAAAAGAAAACAGATGAGGAGAAAACAGCTTTAGAGTTGTGGAAAGATGCTTTGTCTAATGTGATGCCTCACGTAGAAGTGCGTAGTCGTCGTGTTGGTGGTGCAACATTCCAAATTCCAATGCAAATTCGTCCAGATCGTAAAGTTTCTACAGCAATGAAATGGTTAATTACCTATTCACGTAAGAGAAACGAAAAATCTATGGCACAACGTTTAGCATCAGAAATTTTAGCAGCAGCTAAAGAAGAAGGCGCGGCGGTTAAAAAACGTGTTGACACGCATAAGATGGCAGAAGCGAATAAAGCATTCTCACACTTTAGATTTTAACATATGGCTAGAGATTTAAGATTAACAAGAAATATCGGAATTGCTGCTCATATTGATGCTGGTAAAACAACGACAACAGAGCGTATTCTTTTTTATACAGGTGTTAACCATAAAATGGGTGAAACACACCAGGGTTCTTCTACAATGGACTGGATGGAGCAAGAAGCAGAAAGAGGTATTACAATTACGTCTGCTGCAACAACTTGTGACTGGGTTTTTCCTATGGAAAACGCGGAGCCTACTGCAGATGCACAAAGTTATCACTTTAACATTATTGACACACCAGGTCACGTAGATTTTACCGTAGAGGTAAACCGTTCATTACGTGTTCTTGATGGTTTAGTTTTCTTATTTAGTGCAGTGGACGGTGTTGAGCCACAATCTGAAACTAACTGGAGACTTGCAGATAACTATAAAGTGCCTAGAATTGGTTTCGTTAATAAAATGGACCGTCAAGGATCTGATTTTATGATGGTTTGTAAGCAAGTTAAGGAAATGTTAGGTTCCAATGCGGTGCCAATTGTTTTAAATATTGGGGATGAAGAAAACTTCAAAGGTATTGTAGATTTAGTAAAGAATAGAGCTATCGTATGGCATGATGAAAATTATGGGGCTACTTTTGATGTAGTAGAGATTCCAGAAGATATGAAAGAGGAAGTACGTAAATATCGTGCTTTATTGATTGAAGAAGTTGCAAGTTACGACGAGAATCTTCTTGAGAAATTCATGGAAGACGAAAACTCTATTACAGAAGATGAAGTACATGCTGCTTTAAGAGCTGCTGTTATGGATATGGCAATCATTCCTATGGTTTGTGGTTCATCATTCAAAAATAAAGGTGTTCAGTTTTTATTAGATGCTGTTTGTCGTTATTTACCTTCTCCTATGGATAGAGAAAGTGTAATAGGCGTTAATCCAGATACAGATAAAGAAGAAAAACGTAGACCAGATGTTAAGGAGCCTTTTGCTGCTTTAGCCTTTAAAATTGCAACAGATCCTTTTGTGGGTCGTTTAGCATTTTTTCGTGCGTATTCAGGTCGTTTAGATGCTGGTTCGTATATCTTGAACAACCGTTCAGGGAAGAAGGAGCGTATTTCACGTATCTACCAAATGCATGCTAACAAACAAATTGCTATTGATTATATCGAAGCAGGTGATATTGGAGCAGCAGTTGGATTTAAAGATATTAAGACTGGTGATACCATGTCTGATGAAAAACATCCAATTGTTTTAGAATCTATGGACTTCCCAGACCCAGTAATTGGTATTGCGGTTGAACCAAAAACGAAAGCAGATGTTGATAAATTAGGTATGGCTTTAGCTAAATTAGCTGAAGAAGATCCAACGTTTACAGCTAGAACTGATGAAAATTCAGGTCAAACAATTATATCAGGAATGGGTGAGCTTCACTTAGATATTATTGTAGATCGTTTACGTCGTGAATTCAAAGTAGAGGTGAACCAAGGTGAGCCACAAGTAGAATATAAAGAAGCCATTACGGCTGCAGCTGATCATAGAGAAGTTTATAAGAAACAATCTGGTGGTCGTGGTAAATTTGCTGATATCGTATTTACGGTTGAACCAGCAGATCCAGGTGTAGTAGGTCTTCAATTTGAGTCTGTAATTAAAGGTGGTAACGTTCCTAAAGAATTTATCCCTTCAATTGAAAAAGGATTTAAAATGGCCATGGTTAATGGACCTTTAGCTGGTTATGAAATTGATTCAATGAAAGTAACATTGAGAGATGGGTCTTACCATGATGTGGATTCGGATCAATTATCATTCGAATTAGCGGCTAAAATAGGATTTAGAAATTGCGCAAAAGCGGCTAAAGCTGTTATAATGGAGCCAATCATGAAGCTTGAGGTAATTACTCCTGAAGAAAACATGGGTGACATTGTAGGAGATTTAAACCGTCGTCGTGGACAAATGAGTGATATGGGAGATAGAGCAGGTGCAAAAACTGTAAAAGCTACTGTACCTTTATCAGAAATGTTCGGTTATGTAACAACATTAAGAACATTGTCTTCAGGACGTGCAACATCAACAATGGAATTTTCACACTATGCTGAAACGCCTTCTAATATTTCAGAAGAAGTTATAAAAGCTGCTAAAGGTATCGAATCGTAAATCTTAAGAAAATGAGTCAAAAAATTAGAATAAAATTAAAGTCTTACGATCATAATTTAGTAGATAAGTCTGCTGAGAAGATTGTAAAAACAGTTAAAAGTACAGGTGCAGTAGTAACGGGACCAATTCCATTACCAACTCACAAGAAAATTTTCACTGTATTACGTTCACCACACGTTAACAAGAAGTCAAGAGAACAATTTCAATTAAGCTCTTATAAGCGTTTATTAGATATTTACTCGTC
The DNA here is from genome assembly GCF_008086205.1 of Bizionia myxarmorum. Lineage (GTDB taxonomy): Bacteria > Bacteroidota > Bacteroidia > Flavobacteriales > Flavobacteriaceae > Algorimicrobium > Algorimicrobium myxarmorum. The sequence continues at coordinate 1,363,634 of NZ_VSKK01000001.1, forward strand.
TTCTTCAAAAACAATTGACGCTCTAATGAAGTTAGAGTTGCCAAGTGGTGTAGAAGTAGAGATCAAAGTTTAGTTATAAACTTACATGTCCTTAACGATTGGTTAAGGAAAAACGGAAAATTACAATTCAAGGCTGAAATGTATTTTTCAGCCTTAATTCTTTTAGGAACAAAAATACTTGTTCTAAAAAACGGTTTAGTCGCGACTAAATCATACAAAAAACAAGCAGGACAAATCGCGAGTTGTCCATAATATAATAAAGATAAATTATGTCTGGGTTAATTGGAAAAAAAATCGGTATGACCAGCATCTTCGATGAAAATGGAAAAAACATTCCATGTACAGTAATCGAAGCTGGACCATGTATCGTTACCCAAGTCAGAACTGAAGAAGTTGACGGTTATAATGCTGTACAACTTGGTTTCGATGACGCGACAGAAAAAAGCGCTACTAAAGCTGACTTAGGTCATGCTAAAAAAGCAGGAACTTCTGTAAAACGCAAGATCGTTGAATTCAAAGGTTTTGATAAGGAGTACAAATTAGGTGATGCTATCACTGTTGAACATTTTATGGAAGGTGAGTTCGTAGATATCTCTGGAACATCTAAAGGTAAAGGATTTCAAGGTGTTGTAAAACGTCATGGTTTTGCTGGTGTAGGTCAAGCGACTCACGGTCAGCATAACCGATTAAGAGCTCCAGGTTCTATTGGTGCGGCTTCATATCCTGCAAGAGTATTTAAAGGAATGAAGATGGCTGGAAGAATGGGAACTGATCAAGTAAAAGTTGAAAATTTAAGAGTTTTAAAAGTAGTTGCTGAAAAGAATCTACTTGTTGTTAAAGGATGTGTTCCTGGACATAAAAACGCTTATGTAATTATTAGAAAATAATGAAAGTAGCAGTTTTAGATATAAACGGAAAAGACACAGGAAGACAAGTTGACTTGTCAAATGATGTGTTTGCTATTGAGCCTAATAATCATGCAGTTTATTTGGATGTTAAACAATATTTAGCTAACCAAAGACAAGGGACTCATAAAGCAAAAGAGCGTGCAGAAATTTCTGGAAGTACACGTAAGATAAAAAAACAAAAAGGAACTGGTACTGCTCGTGCGGGTAGTATTAAGTCTGGAGTTTTTAAAGGTGGTGGACGTATGTTCGGACCAAGACCTAGAAGCTATAGCTTTAAATTAAACAAAAACGTGAAAAGATTGGCTCGTAAATCTGCTTTAACAATGAAAGCAAATGAGAAGTCAATTGTAGTTTTAGAAGACATAAGTTTTGAGTCTCCAAAGACAAAAAATTTCACGGCAGTTTTAAAAGCATTAGACCTAGTAAACAAAAAATCTCTCTTTGTGTTGGGTGGTTCAAATAATAATGTATATTTGTCCTCACGTAATTTAAAAGGCTCTGAAGTTATAACTAGTTCAGAAATAAGCACTTACAAGATTTTAAATGCAAATCGAGTTGTGCTCTTTGAGAGTTCTTTAGAAGGAATTGAATCGAATTTAAGTAAATAAGAAACAGATGAACATCTTAATTAAACCTATAATCACGGAAAAAGCGACTGCAAATAGCGAGTTAAGAAACTGCTATACATTCGCGGTGAATACGAAGGCGAACAAGGTAGAAATCAAAAAAGCGGTGGAAGCTGCTTATGGCGTTTCTGTTGAAAAAGTTCGTACTATTAATGTCCGTCCAGATAGAAGTACCAAGTTTACAAAAACAGGTATTCAACATGGTAAAACAAATGCTGTTAAAAAGGCAATTGTACAACTGGCGGAAGGTGAAATGATTGATTTATACAGTAACATGTAATTAAAGACAAAAAAAAATGTCAGTAAGAAAATTAAAACCAATCACACCAGGACAGCGATTTAGAGTAGTAAATGGGTATGACGCCATTACTACTGATAAGCCGGAGAAAAGTCTATTAGCTCCGAAAAAAAGGTCTGGTGGTAGAAACAGTCAAGGTAAAATGACTATGCGCTACATAGGTGGTGGTCATAAACAAAGGTATCGTATAATCGATTTCAAACGTAGCAAAACTGGAATTCCAGCTGAAGTTAAGTCTATCGAGTATGATCCAAACAGAACAGCGTTTATTGCGTTGTTAAACTATCAAGATGGTGAGAAAGCATATGTTGTTGCTCAAACTGGCTTACAAGTAGGTCAAACTATCGTTTCAGGAACAAGTAATGTTGCTCCAGAAATTGGTAATGCAATGCCACTTTCTCAAATCCCATTAGGAACTATTATTTCTTGTGTTGAATTACGTCCAGGTCAAGGAGCTGTTATGGCTAGAAGTGCTGGAACATTTGCACAATTAATGGCTAGAGGTGAAAAATTTGCATCTATTAAATTACCATCAGGTGAAACACGTTTAGTGTTAATTACATGTATGGCTACAGTAGGTGTGGTATCTAATTCAGATCATCAATTGTTAGTATCAGGTAAAGCTGGTAGATCAAGATGGCTAGGAAGAAGACCTCGTACAAGACCAGTAGTGATGAACCCAGTCGATCACCCAATGGGTGGTGGTGAAGGTAAATCATCAGGTGGTCATCCACGTTCTAGAAATGGTATACCTGCTAAAGGTTATAGAACCCGTTCTAAAACAAAAGCGAGTAATAAATATATTGTAGAACGTAGAAAGAAATAATAAGTCATGTCAAGATCATTAAAAAAAGGACCTTACGTTCATTATAAATTAGAGAAAAAGGTGGCTGCCAATGTAGAGGGCAACAAAAAAACAGTAATCAAAACGTGGTCTAGAGCCTCTATGATTACTCCAGATTTTGTTGGTCAAACTATAGCAGTACATAACGGACGTCAGTTTGTTCCGGTATATGTAACTGAAAACATGGTAGGACACAAGTTAGGAGAATTTTCACCTACACGATCTTTTAGAGGTCACGCAGGTGCTAAAAATAAAGGTAAAAAGTAGTAAGCTATGGGAAGTCGTAAAAAACAAATGGCAGACGCTATTAAGGAAGCAAAAAAGGAAATCGCTTTTGCTAAACTTAATAACTGTCCTACATCACCGAGAAAAATGCGTTTAGTAGCCGATTTAGTAAGAGGTGAACGCGTAGAGAAGGCGCTTAATATTTTGAAATTTAGCCAAAAAGAAGCATCAAACCGTTTAGAAACTTTGTTAATGTCTGCTATTGCAAACTGGCAAGCTAAAAACGAAGATGCAAGTATTGAAGAAGCTGAATTATTTGTTAAGGAGATCCGTGTGGATGGTGGCTCAATGTTAAAGAGATTGCGTCCAGCACCACAAGGTCGTGCTCACAGAATTAGAAAACGTTCAAACCACGTAACAATAGTGGTTGGAGCTAACAATAACACACAAAGTTAAGATAGAGATATGGGACAAAAAACAAATCCAATCGGAAATCGCTTAGGAATTATCAGAGGATGGGAATCTAACTGGTACGGAGGAAACGATTATGGTGATAAACTAGCCGAAGACGATAAGATCAGAAAGTACGTTCATGCACGTCTATCTAAAGCTAGTGTTTCACGAGTAATTATTGAGCGTACGCTTAAACTTGTAACCGTTACTATCACTACTGCTAGACCAGGTATTATTATCGGGAAAGGTGGCCAAGAGGTAGACAAGTTAAAAGAAGAACTTAAAAAGATTACTGGTAAAGAAGTTCAAATAAATATATTTGAAATCAAAAGACCGGAACTTGATGCCTTTTTAGTTGCATCTAGTGTGGCGCGTCAAATTGAAAATCGTATTTCTTACAGACGTGCGATTAAGATGGCCATTGCTGCAACTATGAGAATGAATGCTGAAGGAATCAAAATTCAGATTAGTGGTCGTTTAAACGGAGCTGAAATGGCACGTAGCGAGCACTACAAAGAAGGGCGTATTCCTTTATCAACCTTTAGAGCCGATATTGACTATGCTTTAGTTGAAGCACATACTACTTATGGTAGATTAGGTGTAAAAGTATGGATCATGAAAGGTGAAGTATATGGAAAAAGAGAGCTTTCTCCGCTTGTTGGATTATCTAAAAAGCAAGGAAAAGGTGGACGTGGTCCAAGTAAAGACAGTAAACCTCGTCGTAGAAAGTAATTTTTTAAAGAAAAGAAAGAATGTTACAGCCTAAAAGAACAAAATTTCGTAAAATGCAAAAAGGACGTATGAAAGGAAATGCCGGAAGAGGGCATTTACTTTCTAGCGGAACCTTCGGTATAAAGTCAATGGAGACAAGTTTCGTTACAGCACGTCAAATAGAAGCTGCACGTATTGCCGCCACACGTTTCATGAAGAGAGAAGGATCTATCTGGATTAAAATTTTTCCAGACAAGCCTATTACAAAGAAACCTCTTGAAGTACGTATGGGTAAAGGTAAAGGTGCCGTAGAATATTGGGTAGCTGTAGTTAAACCAGGCCGGGTACTTTTTGAACTCGGTGGTGTACCACTTGAGGTTGCTAAAGAAGCACTAAGATTGGCAGCACAGAAATTGCCAGTTAAAACTAAATTTATAATTGCTAGAGATTACGAAGCATAATTTATTTGATACTATGAAACAATCAGAAATTAAAGAATTATCTGTAGCCGAGTTACAAGAGAAACTTGGTGAGACAAAGAAGAGCTATTCAGAAATGAAGATGACTCATGCAATTTCGCCTCTAGAAAATCCAATTCAGTTGCGTTCTGCAAGAAGAAACGTGGCGCGAATTGCAACAGAATTAACAAAAAGAGAATTACAATAATTCTGCAGAATGATGGAAACAAGAAATTTAAGAAAAGAACGTATAGGAATTGTTACTAGCAACAAGATGCAGAAGTCTATTGTAGTAGCTGAAGTTAAGAAAGTAAAGCATCCTATGTATGGAAAATTCGTGTTGAAAACAAAGAAATATGTTGCACACGATGAAACGAACGATTGTAACATTGGAGATACTGTAAAGATCATGGAAACACGACCTATGAGTAAATCTAAATGTTGGAGATTAGTTGAAATAATTGAAAGAGCGAAGTAATTATGTTACAGACTGAATCTAGATTAAAAGTAGCTGATAACACCGGCGCGAAAGAGGTTTTAACCATTCGTGTATTAGGTGGTACTAAAAGAAGATACGCTTCTGTAGGAGACAAAATTGTTGTTTCCGTAAAAGATGCAACACCTAATGGAAACATTAAAAAAGGTGCTGTTTCTACTGCAGTAGTAGTACGTACTAAGAAAGAAGTAAGAAGACCAGACGGATCTTATATAAGATTTGATGATAACGCATGTGTTTTATTAAACCCAACGGGTGAAATGAGAGGAACACGTGTATTTGGTCCTGTTGCTAGAGAACTTCGTGATAAACAATTCATGAAAATTGTATCATTGGCACCTGAAGTGCTTTAATGAAAAATAAAATGACAAAGCTTAAAATAAAATCAGGAGATACCGTAAAAGTAAATGCTGGAGATCATAAAGGATCTGAAGGTAAAGTACTAAAGGTATTAACAGATAAGAACAAGGCGATTGTTGAGGGTGTGAACATGGTGAAAAAACATATGAAACCAAGTGCACAAAGTCCTCAAGGTGGAATCGTTGAAAAAGAAGCAGCTATTCATATTTCTAACTTGTCTTTATTAACCGCTAAAGGTGAAGAGACTCGTGTTGGATACAGAATGGAAGGCGACAAAAAAGTGAGATTTTCTAAAAAATCAAATGAAGTAATATAGTTATGGCATATACACCGAGACTTAAAGAAGAGTATAGAGGCAGAGTAATTGCAGCTCTTAAAGACGAATTTGGTTATAAAAATGTTATGCAAGTACCTAAACTTACAAAGATAGTTTTATCTAAAGGTGTAGGTGCAGCAGTTGCAGACAAAAAGTTAATTGACCACGCAGTGGAAGAATTAACAACTATAACAGGACAACGTGCAATAGCAACAATTTCTAAAAAGGATGTTGCTTCATTTAAATTACGTAAAGGAATGCCAATTGGCGCTAAAGTTACTTTACGTGGTGAAAATATGTACGAATTTTTAGATCGATTAATTACATCAGCATTACCACGTGTTAGAGATTTCGGTGGTATTAAAGCAACCGGTTTTGACGGTAGAGGTAATTACAATTTAGGAATTACAGAACAAATTATCTTTCCAGAAATTGACATTGATAAAGTGAACAAAATTTCAGGAATGGATATAACATTTGTTACGAATGCAGAAACTGATAAAGAAGCAAAATCACTATTAACCGAATTAGGATTACCTTTTCAAAAAAATTAAGATATGGCTAAAGAATCAATGAAAGCCCGTGAGGTTAAGAGAGAAAAAACAGTAGCGAAATATGCTGAAAAACGTAAAGCTTTAAAAGAAGCAGGCGATTACGAAGCATTACAAAAGTTACCTAAAGATGCCTCACCTGTACGTTTGCACAACCGTTGTAAATTAACAGGAAGACCTAAAGGTTATATGAGAACATTTGGTTTGTCTCGTGTAATGTTTAGAGAAATGGCTAACCAAGGTTTAATACCTGGTGTTAGAAAAGCAAGTTGGTAAAAAATATTAATTGGTTTCAGGTTTAGTCCGGAATAGTCGGGATTGAAAACCGTTACCGTAAATTTATAATTATGAATACAGATCCAATCGCGGATTATTTAACAAGAATTAGAAACGCAGTGCGTGCTAACCACAGAGTGGTAGAGATTCCAGCATCTAATTTAAAGAAAGAAATCACTAAAATATTATTCGATCAAGGATATATTTTAAGTTACAAATTTGAAGATTCAGCTGTACAAGGAACTATTAAAATAGCGCTTAAATACAATAAGGATACTAAAGAATCTGTAATTAAAAAGATTCAGCGTATAAGTAAACCTGGTTTACGTAAGTACTCAAACTCAAAAGAACTTCCAAGAATTCTTAACGGTCTTGGTATTGCAATCGTTTCTACATCTCATGGTGTAATGACAGGCAAACAAGCTGAAAGAGATAATGTTGGTGGCGAAGTACTTTGTTACGTTTACTAATTAAAAAAGACTATAAAGCATGTCAAGAATAGGTAATAGCCCAGTAGTAATTCCAGAAGGAGTTACAGTTGAAATCAACGATAAGTTGGTTACGGTTAAAGGAAAATTAGGTGAATTAACACAAGAATTTTCTGACGTAGCAATTAAAGTTGAAGAAGGAAATGTTATAGTTGAACGTTTTTCTGATAAGAAAGACGAAAAAGCAAAGCATGGTCTTTATAGATCACTTATCAATAATATGATTGAAGGTGTATCTAAAGGATGGACAAAAAATTTAGAGTTAGTTGGTGTTGGATATAGAGCAAGTAATCAAGGACAAAAACTTGATTTAGCTTTAGGTTTTTCTCACAATATTGTTTTACACATTGCTCCAGAAGTACAGGTTGAAACAGTATCAGATAAAGGTAAAAACCCAATAATCAAGTTAACATCTCATGATAAACAACTTGTTGGTCAAGTAGCTGCCAAAATTCGCGGCTTTAGACCACCTGAACCTTATAAAGGAAAAGGTGTGAAGTTTGTGGGCGAGGAATTAAGAAGAAAAGCAGGTAAATCAGCTTAATAAGATAGTTATGGCATTAACAAAGTACGAGAGAAGAATAAGAATAAAAAGCAGAGTTCGTAAAATAGTTTCTGGAACAGAAGCTAGACCAAGATTATCTGTTTTTAGAAGCAATAAAGAAATTTATGCACAAGTTGTAGATGACGTTTCTGGTAAAACTATCAGCGCAGCATCTTCAAGAGATAAGGACATTAGTTCTGCAAAAGGTACAAAATCAGAAATTGCTACAATGGTAGGAAAATCTGTTGCTGAAAAAGCCCTTAAAGCAGGTGTAAATACAATCTCTTTTGATAGAGGTGGCTATTTATACCACGGGAGAGTTAAATCATTAGCAGATGGTGCTAGAGAAGCAGGACTTAAATTTTAAGAAATTATGTATCATAAATACAAAAGCGCAGAGCTAGTAAAACCAAGTGGATTAGATCTTAAAGATCGTTTAGTTGGTGTACAGAGAGTTACAAAAGTAACTAAAGGTGGTAGAGCATTCGGATTTTCAGCAATTGTTGTTGTTGGAAATGAAGCAGGTGTTGTTGGTCAAGGTTTAGGTAAATCTAAAGATGTGGCTAGTGCAATTGCTAAAGCAATAGAAGATGCTAAGAAAAATTTAGTTCGTATTCCTATTATTAAAGGAACTTTACCACATGAACAAAAAGGTAAATACGGTGGAGCAAGAGTAAACATTATTCCTGCAGCTCCTGGTACAGGAGTTATTGCCGGTGGAGCTGTGAGAACAGTTTTGGAAGCAGTAGGAGTTCATGATGTTTTATCAAAATCTCAAGGTTCATCTAACCCACATAACGTTGTTAAAGCAACTTTTGATGCTTTATTGCAATTAAGAGACGCTAAAACAATTGCTAATGATAGAGGTATTTCTCTTGAAAAAGTATTTAAAGGATAAGAACGATGGCAAAGATAAAAGTAACAAAAGTTAAAAGCGCAATCAATCGTACCCTAAGACAAAAAAGAACTTTAGAAGCTCTTGGTCTTAGAAAAATTGGTCAAGTTGTAGAGCATGAAGCCAGCCCAAACATCCTTGGTATGGTAGCTAAAGTTTCACATTTAGTTTCTGTTGAAGATTCTAAACAATAATACTGAAAATGGATTTAAGTAATTTAAAACCTGCAGAAGGTTCAGTTAAAAGTCAAGGAAAAAGAATAGGTAGAGGACAAGGTTCTGGAAAAGGTGGTACTGCAACTCGTGGTCACAAAGGAGCAAAGTCTCGTTCTGGTTATTCTAAGAAAGTAGGTTTTGAAGGTGGGCAAATGCCTCTTCAAAGACGTGTTCCTAAATTTGGCTTTACGAATGTCAATCGTATAGAGCATCAAGGTGTTAATCTTGATACGCTTCAAAAATTGGTAGACGAAAAGAAAATAAATGATGTCGTTGATTTTGAATCTTTAATGAGTTTAGGTCTTATTAACAAGAATGATCTTGTTAAAATTATGGGTCGTGGCGAATTAAAGTCAAAATTAAAAGTATCTGCACATAAGTTTACCGCTTCAGCAAAAGCTGCTATTGAGGCTGCAGGAGGTGAAGTAGTAACGTTATAATCTAGTTTAAGCGCATGAAATTTATAGAGACATTAAAAAATGTTTGGAAAATAGAAGAATTAAGAAACAGAATTATTGTTACATTAAGTTTGTTATTGGTTTATCGTTTTGGTGCCCAGGTTGTATTACCGGGTATTGATGCGGCGCAATTAGAAGGTTTACAAGGTAGTACTGAAGACGGATTATTAGGTTTATTAAATGCTTTTACAGGAGGTGCGTTTGCAAATGCTTCTGTTTTTGCATTGGGTATCATGCCATATATCTCGGCTTCTATTGTAGTTCAGTTAATGGGAATTGCGATTCCTTATTTACAAAAACTTCAGAAAGAAGGTGCTAGTGGACAAAAGAAAATTAATCAAATTACGCGATGGTTAACCATTGCTATTTGTTTAGTTCAAGCTCCAGGTTATTTAGCAAGTTTACCAGCTTTAGGAATTCCACCATCGGCATTCTTATTAGGTCAAGGTGGTTTGTTTTATTTCTCATCTATCGTCATTTTAGTAACAGGCTGTATCTTCGCGATGTGGTTAGGTGAAAAAATTACTGATAAAGGTATCGGTAATGGTATTTCACTATTAATTATGGTGGGTATTATTGCTACATTACCTAAAAACTTCTTATTAAACGCATCTTCTAGATTAGAGTCAAACAGTGTTATGCTAATTCTTTTTGAATTGGTAATCTGGCTGCTAATTATTTTAGCTTCTATCATGCTGGTCATGGGAGTTCGGAAAATTGCAGTGCAATACGCAAGAAGAACTGCTTCTGGTGGTTATGAGAAAAACGTCTTTGGATCTAGACAGTATATTCCATTAAAGCTTAATGCTTCTGGTGTAATGCCTATTATCTTTGCTCAAGCTATTATGTTTGTACCAAGTTTAATTGGTGGATCATCATTTCTTAAGGATACGGCTTCTGGCCAATGGATGGCTACAAATTTTACTGACATTTTTGGTTTCTGGTATAATTTAGTATTTGCATTATTGATTATTGTTTTTACATATTTCTATACGGCAATTACAGTACCTACCAATAAAATGGCAGATGATTTAAAACGTAGCGGTGGTTTTATTCCAGGCATTCGTCCAGGAACAGAAACATCTGAATATTTAGATAAAATTATGTCTCAAATAACCTTACCAGGTTCTATGTTTTTAGCACTTATTGCTGTGTTCCCGGCGATTATCGTTAAACTTATGAATGTACAATCTGGATGGGCATTGTTTTTCGGAGGAACTTCACTTTTAATTATGGTTGGAGTTGCAATTGATACAATGCAACAAGTAAATTCTTACTTGTTAAACAGACATTATGATGGCCTGATGAAAACCGGTAAAAATAGAAAAGCAGTAGCTCAATAATTATACTATGGCAAAACAATCAGCAATAGAACAAGACGGAACAATTATTGAGGCATTATCAAATGCTATGTTTCGTGTTGAACTAGAAAACGGTCACATTGTGACAGCCCATATTTCCGGTAAAATGCGTATGCATTACATTAAGTTGTTACCAGGTGATAAGGTGAAATTAGAAATGAGTCCTTACGATTTAACTAAGGCTCGAATAACTTATAGATACTAAAAAGATAAATCCGTAAGGTTTATCTAAACAGTTTTAAACTAATAATAAAGGAACAGATGAAAGTTAGAGCATCAGTTAAAAAAAGAAGTGCAGACTGTAAAATCGTCCGCAGAAAAGGCAGACTTTACGTCATTAACAAAAAGAATCCTAGATTCAAACAAAGACAAGGATAATTATGGCAAGAATTGCAGGTGTAGACATACCAAAAAACAAAAGAGGAGTTATCTCGCTTACTTATATCTATGGAATAGGTAGAAGTAGAGCAAAAGACATTTTAGCAGTTGCTAAAGTTGACGAAAGCGCAAAAGTTCAAGATTGGACAGATGACGAAATTGGAAACATTCGTGAAGCTGTTGGATCATTTACTATTGAAGGTGAATTACGTTCTGAAACACAATTAAACATTAAGCGATTAATGGATATTGGATGTTACAGAGGTATACGTCATAGATCCGGACTTCCATTACGTGGACAACGTACGAAGAACAACTCTAGAACTAGAAAAGGTAGAAGAAAAACTGTTGCTAACAAAAAAATGGCAACTAAATAATTAATAGACATTAGTCATTAGAGTTTAGCCGTTAGATGAATCTGTTTGAAATAGCAATGTTTAGGATTCTAACACTAAAAACTAACAACTAGAAACTATAACAATATGGCAAAGTCAAGTACAAAAAAACGTAAAGTAATAGTAGACGCTGTTGGAGAAGCTCATATAGCTGCTTCTTTTAACAACATCATTGTTTCTCTTACCAACAAAAAAGGTGACGTAATTTCATGGTCATCAGCTGGTAAAATGGGATTCAGAGGGTCTAAAAAAAACACACCTTATGCTGCTCAATTAGCTGCTGAAGATGCTGCTGCGGTAGCACAAGAAGCTGGATTGAAAAAAGTAAAAGTGTATGTTAAAGGTCCAGGAAATGGTAGAGAATCTGCTATTCGTTCTATTCATAATGCAGGTATTGAAGTAACAGAAATTATTGATGTTACGCCTTTACCACATAATGGATGTCGTCCTCCTAAAAGAAGACGTGTATAATTTATATATATTTTAATAATTGACATCAACATTATTTATATAGTTGATGTCAATATTATTATGTAAATTTGCAAACTGAAAAAAATAATTAATAACAAGTATCAACGAGAGATTAACGGTTATCGAAGGATAAGATTAAGACCTTAATTCATAATCACTCTCATAACACAATTTAAAATGGCAAGATATACTGGTCCTAAAACTAAAATAGCTCGTAAATTTGGCGAAGCTATCTTCGGAGAAGATAAATCTTTTGAAAAAAGAAACTATCCTCCAGGTCAACATGGTGCAAACAAGCGTCGTGGAAAGAAATCTGAATATGCAATCCAATTAATGGAGAAGCAAAAAGCTAAATATACTTACGGTATTTTAGAAAAACAATTCAGAAACATGTTTAAAAAAGCAACTGCTGCTCCTGGAATTACGGGTACAGTATTGTTACAATATTGTGAGTCACGTTTAGATAACGTTGTTTTCAGAATGGGAATTTCTCCTTCAAGAAGCGGTGCTAGACAATTAGTTTCTCACAGACATATTACTGTTAACGGTGAAATAGTAAACATTCCATCTTACCAACTTAAAGCTGGTGATGTTGTTGCTGTTAGAGAAAAATCTAAATCACTTGGAGCTATTACTAACTCTTTAGCTAATTCAAGCACTGTTTACGAATGGATTACTTGGAACAATTCTACATCAGAAGGTACTTATGTATCTATTCCTGCTAGACTTCAAATTCCAGAAAACATCAACGAGCAATTTATCGTTGAACTTTATTCTAAATAATAATTAACATATTGGTATTTAGCCAAAGGATTTATAAGTTTTCTTCATGCTTTTAAATCGCGCAACTAAATAACAATTAAAACGAAGAAAATATGGCAGTATTTAATTTCCAAAAACCTGATAAAGTAATCATGATTGATTCTACTGATTTCGAAGGAAAATTCGAATTCAGACCTTTAGAACCTGGTTATGGATTAACAGTAGGAAATGCATTGAGAAGAGTTTTATTATCTTCTTTGGAAGGATTTGCAGTTACATCAGTTAGAATAGAAGGAGTAGACCACGAATTCTCAACAATTGCTGGTGTGGTTGAAGACGTAACAGAAATTATTTTAAACTTAAAACAAGTTCGTTTTAAGCGCCAAATAGAAGATGTAGATAACGAATCTGTTTCTATTTCTATTTCTGGTCAAGATCAAATCACAGCTGGCGATTTCCAAAAGTTTATTTCAGGATTCCAAGTATTAAATTCAGAATTAGTAATCTGTAATTTAGATCCGAAAGTAAATATCAATATGGAAATTACCATAGAAAAAGGTAGAGGTTATGTTCCTGCAGAGGAAAACAAAAAAGCATCTGCACCAATGGGTACTATCTTTACGGATTCTATTTACACACCAATAAAAAATGTTAAATATAGCATTGAAAATTTCCGTGTAGAGCAAAAAACAGATTACGAAAAATTAATTTTCGAAATCATTACAGATGGTTCAATTAGCCCTCAAGATGCGTTAACGGAAGCTGCTAAAACACTTATTCACCACTTCATGTTATTCTCTGATGAGCGTATTACATTAGAAGCTGATGAAATTGCACAAACAGAAACTTATGATGAAGAATCGCTTCACATGAGACAATTATTGAAAACCAAATTGGTTGATATGGACTTGTCAGTTCGTGCATTAAACTGTTTGAAAGCTGCAGAAGTTGATACATTAGGTGACTTGGTATCATTCAACAAAAACGATTTAATGAAGTTCCGTAACTTTGGTAAAAAATCTTTAACAGAGCTTGAAGAGCTTGTAAATGTTAAAGGTCTTAACTTCGGAATGGACTTATCAAAATACAAATTAGATAAAGATTAATTAATCATATTTTGCTCCTCGATGTCGAGTTTAGTAGCAAGATGATAAAACAAATGTCATGAGACACGGAAAAAAAATAAACCATTTAAGTAGAAAAACTGCTCATAGAAAGTCAATGTTAGCTAATATGGCTTGTTCATTAATTGAACACAAGCGTATTAACACAACAGTTGCTAAAGCAAAAGCTTTAAAGCAATTTGTTGAGCCAATGATTACTAAATCAAAAGAAGATACGACTCACAACAGACGTATTGTTATGGCTAGATTGAGACAAACGGATGCAGTTACTGAACTATTTAGAGATGTTGCACCAAAAATTGGTGATCGTCCAGGAGGTTACACACGTATTATCAAATTAGGTAATCGTTTGGGTGATAACGCTGATATGGCTATGATAGAATTAGTTGATTATAACGAAATCTACAACGCTGATAAAGCAAGCAAGAAAACAACGCGTAGAAGCAGAAGAAGCGGTTCTAAACCAGCTGCTGCACCTGCTGCAGAAACCAAAACTTCAAACGAAGAAGAGGAATAAACGTTAAATTTTGTTAACGAATTGTATAAATAGGGTAAATTTTTAAAATTTACCCTATTTTTGTTTTCAGTAATTTTAAAAAAACAATATGAAAAACGCTTTTATTTTAGCAGTACTAACACTATCAGTATGGACTTCCTTTGCGCAAGGCAGTAGTGGTGGCCTATCAAATCTACAAGGAACACAAAGTAATTCATTGGGTCAATCCATGGATGCTTTAAATTCAAGAGGTAGTTGGTTACCAGTAGAAAACAGATATTCCGTAGATGGAACGCCTTTAGCTTTTGAACTTGGTGGCAATAAACTAGTTTTAGTAGCTAATGATGGTACTAATTACAATATTCCAAACGGTAACTATAACGCACAAATTGATCAGTTTGTATCGGTAATTAGTCAAGATTCTATTTATGTTATGAATGCATTATCAATTGATTATGCACTTATGAATAATAAAAAAATGAAACGTTTTAGCGGTGAAAAAGAACGCGCTCGTTTTTATGAAGTTTTAGCATCTAACAAAGATGTTTATATTCTTAAAAAAAGACAATCCAAAATTAAACCAGGCGGTGTTAATAAAATGACGCAGGCTCGTACATCTAACGATCGTTATTATATGGTTGAAGATTTGTATATCAAAAATGGTGATGAATTAGAAGGTCTTAAGTTAAAGAAGAAACTGATTTCTAAATTATTTTCTGATAAAGAAACTGAAATTAAGAAATACATAAAGGAAAATGACTTAAATATTAAAGATGAAAATGATTTCTTAAAAATATTTAATTACTATTCGACTTTATAAATCCATTTTACTTTTAAATAAAAGGGATAGACATTTATGTTTATCCCTTTTTTTATACTGGATAACTACTATTTCAAGCGTGCTTCCTAAATTCTTAAAGATATTTTATTAAATAACGAAATTATTTTTTTCATAGATATAATACAGCAGTTAAGATTTTGTTTGCTCATGTAAATAATTTTAATTACTTTAAGTTGCAGAACGATAAATACTTACACATGAAAACGAATTATATACTTTTTACATTCCTTGCATCTTCTATGTTTGGGTTCTCTCAAATATCAGAAAACACCTATTATGTTCCACAAGCAATTGAATTGATGCCCAATCAGGTGCTTGCTGCTCAAGATTATTTCGGTTCATCGTCTTATATTACGGATGCTTTAAATCCACTCAATAACAATTCAAAAATGGGTGAACCCGTTGATGGTTCTCCGCTAGGTTTTGAGGGCAAAGATAATACGTTAATAATTCATGCAAAAAATGATAAGTATTACAAGTTCCAGGAAGGTAATTATAATGGTCTCAATGATAAATTGGTTATAGAATTAGAAAATGGTTTATTTTATGAATTCAATGATTCTGATATTGACTTCGCTATGATAAATAATACGAAAGCTTTAAAACTTAAGGATAAAAATAATGAGATGAAATACTTTTTTGTTCTTGATCAGAATGAGGAATTTACCATTTTAAAGCGAATTAAAGCCAAAATTATTAAGGGCTCTATTAGTAAAATGACTAAAGAAAAAATGGAAAACGATAGATATTTTGTTTATCAAGATTTTTATTTACTCCAAAATGATAAATTAGAAGAAATAAAACTTAACAATAAAACGTTCAGAGTCCTTTTTAAGGACAACGATAAAAAAATGAAAAATTTTATTAAAGATAATAACCTTTCTATAAAAAATGAAGCTGATTTTTTAAAAATGCTTCGTTATAACAAAACACTTTAAGGTAAAAGAAATTAATTGTCTTAAAAGAGGGTAAACATTTTAGTTTATCCTTTTTTTTATGCAATTTTGCCAAACATTTTGAACGAATGAAATATAACAAACGAGAAAAAGCCATAGTTCTTTTAGCAGACGGAACTATCTTCCACGGCAAATCAATTGGTAAAAAAGGAACCGCTTTTGGCGAAGTGTGTTTCAATACAGGAGCAACGGGTTATCAAGAAATTTTTACGGATCCTTCCTATTTTGGACAACTAATGGTTGCTACCAATGCACATATTGGTAATTACGGAACGCATGAAGATGAAACTGAATCGGACTCTGTTAAGATAGCTGGTCTAATCTGTAAAAATTTTAGTTTTAGTTATTCTAGACCGTCAGCAGAAGGTAGTTTAGAACAGTTTTTTGAAAAACAGAATGTGCTGGCTATTTCAGATGTGGATACACGTGCGCTTGTAAGCTATATTAGAGATCATGGTGCCATGAATGCGCTTATATCAACCGATGTTGATAACATAGCCGAATTAAAAAAACAACTTGCAGACGTGCCTAATATGGCTGGTTTGGAATTAGCTTCTAAAGTGTCTACCAAAGAATCTTATTTTTATGGTGATGAAAATGCCACTTATAAAGTAGCAGCTTTGGATATTGGAATTAAAAAGAACATATTAAAGAATTTAGCCAAACGCGATGTTTACGTAAAGGTGTTTCCTTACAATGCGAAGTTTGAAGATTTGGAGGCTTTTAAACCAGATGGATATTTTTTATCCAATGGGCCTGGCGATCCGGAGCCATTAGTAGAAGCTCAAACTTTAGCTAAAGAAATTATTTCGCGTAATTTACCCTTATTTGGTATTTGCTTAGGGCATCAAGTTATTGCACTTGCAAATGGTATTTCAACCTATAAGATGCATAATGGCCATCGGGGTATAAATCATCCTGTAAAAAATTTAATTACTACAAAAGGTGAAATTACATCACAAAATCATGGTTTCGCTATTAATAGAGAGGAAACAGAAAAGCACACAGATATTGAAATTACCCATGTTCACTTAAATGATAACACGGTTGCGGGGATTAAGATGAAAAGTAAAAATTGTTTTTCAGTACAATATCATCCGGAAGCTAGTCCTGGTCCACATGATGCCACCTATCTTTTTGATCAATTTATTGAAAATATAAAAAACGCATAAACATAAAAATCACAAGAGCCTCAAAGATATTTAAATGTCTCTGGGGTTTTTTCATTTTGAGAACCTTCTCGCAAAACTTTTACATAAAATTAGCAGATTGAATTTACCGTCATTTTAAGATTTCGTAAATTGACATTGCTAAACTTAAAACCAAAATTATGAGCATTATAATAAATATTTTCGCCAGACAAATTTTTGATTCACGTGGTAATCCTACCATAGAAGTAGATGTGACTACTGAAAATGGCTTTTTAGGACGCGCCGCCGTACCATCAGGTGCTTCTACAGGTGAACATGAGGCGGTAGAATTACGCGATGGCGGTAAAGCATTTATGGGTAAAGGTGTAACCAAAGCCGTTAAAAATGTGAATACTATTATTGCTCAAGAATTATTAGGAACATCTATATTTGAACAGAACACAATAGATCAAATATTAATTGAATTGGATGGAACAGCAAATAAATCCAATTTAGGAGCGAATGCTATTTTAGGGGTTTCCCTTGCGGCGGCTAAAGCGGCTGCAAATGAGTTAGGTTTACCATTATACCGTTATATTGGAGGCGTTTCCGCCAACACGCTTCCGGTGCCAATGATGAATATTATTAATGGCGGTTCTCATAGTGATGCGCCCATTGCGTTTCAAGAGTTTATGATTATGCCTGTTAAAGCGAAAAACTTTAGCCATGCCATGCAAATGGGAACCGAGATTTTTCATCATTTAAAAGCAGTTTTACATGATCGTGGCTTAAGCACATCCGTTGGTGATGAAGGCGGATTTGCACCTAATTTAGAAGGCGGAACGGAAGATGCTATAGATACTATTAAGAAAGCAGTGGACAACGCAGGTTACAAACTTGGTGATGATGTTATGATTGCTTTAGACTGTGCTGCTGCCGAGTTTTATGTAGATGGTAAATACAATTATAAGAAATTTGAAGGTGATTCAGGTAAAGTAAGAACGAGCAAAGAACAAGCAAATTATATTGCTGAATTGTGCAATAAATATCCAATAATCTCCGTGGAAGATGGAATGGATGAAAACGATTGGGATGGTTGGAAATATTTAACCGAACTAATTGGGGATAAAGTGCAAATAGTTGGAGATGATCTTTTTGTTACCAATGTGGAGCGTTTATCAAAAGGTTTTGAGACCAAAACAGCCAATTCTATATTAATAAAAGTAAATCAAATAGGAACCTTAACGGAAACGATTGCTGCTGTAAATATGGCTCAAAATGCGGGTTATACAACTGTTATGTCACATCGATCAGGAGAAACAGAAGATAATACCATTGCTGATTTAGCTGTGGCTTTAAATTGCGGACAAATTAAAACAGGTTCGGCATCCCGAAGTGACCGTATGGCTAAATACAACCAACTACTGCGTATTGAAGAGGAATTAGGGGATGTAGCTTATTACCCTAGAATGAAAGCATTTAAAGTAAAACAGTAATTCGCTTTCGTTTTCGTTCAGAATTAAGCCCTAATTTTTGAGAGTAAAATTTCAATAGCGATTACTAGCAGCCTAGTAATCGCTATTTTTTTTGTATCAATTTTACCAATGTCTTTATTGATAAAAGCTTGTTAATTCACTTTAAAAATAGGTAGATATTTTGTATTTTCGTAAACCTATAAGAATTCAAACAACATTATAATAATTATATAGATATATGGCAAACACAGCTACTTTAGAAATTAATGGCGAAAAGTACGAATTTCCTTTAGTTAAAGGAACAGAAAATGAAATTGGAATCGATATTAAAGATTTAAGAAGTACTACCAACGGTGTCGTAACTATTGATCCAGGCTATAAAAACACAGGTTCTTGTGAAAGTGCTATTACGTTTTTAGATGGTGAAAAAGGCATTTTGAGATACCGCGGTTATTCTATTGAAGAGCTGGCTGAAAAAGCCGATTTTCTAGAAGTTGCTTACTTGTTAATTTTTGGAGAGTTGCCAACGCAAGATCAATTAGACAAGTTTCATAAAGACATAAAAGAACAATCTGTTGTTGATGAAGATTTAAGAAAAATTGTTGACGCATTTCCAAAGTCTGCACATCCAATGGGTGTTTTGGCTTCTTTAACGAGTGCTTTAACTGCTTTTAATCCGTCTTCTGTCAATGTGAAATCAGAGGAAGATATGTACAAAGCTATCGTAAAAATACTAGGGAAATTTCCAGTATTAGTGGCTTGGACTTTCAGAAAAAAGAATGGTTTACCATTAGATTACGGTGATAAAAATTTAGGTTATGTAGAAAACATTCTGAAAATGATGTTTAAGCAACCTAATGAAGACTATAAATTCAATCCCATTGTAGTTAATGCTTTGGATAAATTATTAATACTTCATGCGGATCATGAGCAAAATTGTTCTACTTCTACGGTACGAATAGCAGGGTCATCTCATGTTGGATTATTTGCTTCACTTTCTGCAGGAATTTCTGCACTTTGGGGACCACTTCACGGTGGTGCAAACCAAGCCGTTTTAGAAATGCTTGAAGCCATTAATGAAGATGGTGGTGATACGGCTAAATACATGTCTAAAGCTAAAGATAGAGAAGATCCTTTCAGATTAATGGGCTTTGGACACCGAGTTTATAAGAATTTTGATCCTAGAGCTAAAATTATTAAAAAGGCTGCAGATGAAATTTTAAATGATTTGGGTGTTGATGATCCTATTTTAAATATCGCCAAAGCTTTAGAAAACGAAGCTTTAGAAGATGCTTACTTTGTAGATAGAAAATTATATCCAAATGTGGATTTCTACTCTGGTATAATTTACAGAGCCATGGGTATCCCAACAGATATGTTTACGGTAATGTTTGCATTAGGTCGTTTACCAGGTTGGATTTCCCAATGGCGTGAAATGCGTTTAAACAATGAGCCAATTGGTCGTCCAAGACAAATTTATGTTGGTGAAACTTTAAGATCTTTCAAAGCTATCGAAAAACGTTAGTGTTTTTCAAAATATATAAAAGCTTCATTCTTAATTAATGGAGCTTTTTTTTATATCAAAAATTTATTGAAATTCTCATTCCAAAATTAATTTATTAGGTTTACAAAATTATGATAAAACTTAACGTACATAATGAAACATCAAGATTGCGTGCTGTAGTATTAGGCACCGCAATAAGCAATGGACCAACACCAAAGGAACATGAAGCTTATGACCCGAAATCGTTGGAGCATATAAAAGCGGGAACCTATCCGCTAGAAGCTGATATGGTTAAAGAAATGCAGGCTGTTGAAGACATCTTTAAAAAATATGATGTTAAAATTTACAGACCTGAATTAATTAAAGATTGCAATCAGATTTTCACGCGTGACATTGCATTTGTCATCGATGATGTTTTTATTAAAGCGAATATTCTTCCTAATCGTGAAGAAGAACTGGAAGCAGTTCAATATATAATAGATCAAATTGATCCTAAAAAAGTGGTGCGTCCTCCAGAAAAGGCGCATATTGAAGGTGGCGATGTCATGCTTTATAATGATCATATTTTCATTGGAACTTATAAAGGGAGCGATTATAAAAATTATATCACTGCCAGAACTAATATGGAAGGCGTGCAATACATCAAAGATTTATTCCCAAATAAGACGGTTAAGGAATTCGATTTGATAAAATCTAAAATTGAACCGCGTGATAACGCCTTGCATTTAGATTGTTGTTTCCAACCGGTTGGTAAAAACTTGGGTATTATTTACAAAAGTGGCTTCCGTGAAGAGAGTGATTATATGTATTTAGTAGATTTAATTGGAAAAGATAATCTGTTTCATATTACACGAGATGAAATGTATAATATGAATAGTAACATATTTTCAATTTCTGAAGATGTGGTTATTTCCGAGAAAAACTTCACACGTTTAAATGCGTGGTTGAGAAGCAATGACATTACGGTTGAAGAAGTTCCTTACGCCGAAATTGCCAAGCAAGAAGGTTTGTTGCGTTGCAGCACCATGCCTTTACTTCGTGATTAATTAATGATACAGGTGATGATTACGGAAGCTGTTTCTCCAACGCGCCAAGACCCATAATCATCACCTATATTGTAATCGAAACGATTAATTTCTATTTCGCCTTTAAAAACATTATTCTTATAGGAAAAAGGAATTATAACTGTTTTCGTAACGCCATGAATGGTTAAATTTCCGGTAGTACTAAATCCATCCTTTAATTTAGAAACCGAATCCGATTTATAGCAAATACTTGGGTAGTTTTCAATAGCGAAAAAATCATCACTTCGCAAATGTGTATCTCGTTTATTGTTTTCCGTATTAATGGTTTTCGCATTAATACAAATATCAAAACAGGCATTTTCAACTGCAGCTTCTTCAAAATTAAATGTGCCTTGCATTTCTGTAAATGTGCCGTTCACATTAAAAATACCACCTGCCTTTATATTAAAATCTACCACAGATTTTTCACTATTAATAGTCTGCGAAAAAGTAAAAGTGGAAAGCGTCAAAAAGCAAATAACACTAAAAAGGTGATTTTTCATTTCAAGTGATTTTTTAAGAATTCATTAAACTAAAAATACGTTTTTTGCGGCAGATCAAAAATGTCTTAAAGGCTTTTATATTGATTTTAAGTAAAATAGGTTAAAATAAGCTTGTATAGACGTTCTTTAGTGAAAGGCTTGGTTAGGTAATTAGTCATTCCGCTATCCAATGCTTTTTGAATGGCTGTGGAAGTAACATTAGCAGATAGTCCAATAATAATTATTTTATCATCTTCTTCCCTAATGATTGAGGTGGCTTCATAACCATCCATTTGTGGCATATGAACGTCCATAAGTATCAATTGATAATCTTCAGTGCGGAATTTATCTATAGCCATTTGTCCATTAGAAACGGCGTCAACTTGAATATCAATATCTTGAAGTAGTTTTTTAAGCACGATAACATTAATCGTATTATCATCTACGACCAGTACTTTTAAGTGCGGCAGCTTCAAATTATCAAAAGTTTCATTAATTTGAAGCATATTTTGGTCACTAATGTTTAGCATAGCATTAAAAGTGAATGAACTTCCAGATTCTGGCTTGCTTATAACTGTAATTGAGCCGTCTAATAGTTCGGCAAAATCTTTACTGATAGATAAACCCAAACCACTACCTTCATGCTGTTTTTTTAAACTGCTTTCTATCTGTGTGAATCGGTTAAAAATAGATTTCAATTTATTTTTGGAAATACCAATTCCCGAATCTTTTATGATGATGCTTATTTTTAATTTCTCGGCTATGCGTTCTTCCTTATATTCAACTTCAACACCTCCATCTATAGTGAATTTTAAAGCATTTTTTAATAAGTTTGTAATGATTTGTGAATATTTACTCATGTCACTTTTTACATTCAAACCCGCTGGTTCTACTAAATTTAAATTAAGTGTAAGACCTTTTTCTTTAAAATGATATGCATAGGTTTCAATGAGTTCTTGCAATTTTTTAGATGGACAAAACAGGTGTTCTTCTAAACTGATAGCGCCTGATTCAATTTTGTGAATTTCTAATATATCATTAACAATTGTTAATAGGTTGTTAGATGATTTATCCATTAAATTGACATACTCCTTGTCTTTTTCTTCAAGCTTACTTCCTTTTAAAACCTGAATAAAACCTAAAATAGCATGTAAAGGTGTGCGTATTTCATGACTCATATTAGATAGAAAATCTGTTTTGGCTATGGATGCTTCTTCAGCTTTCTGCTTTTGTATATTTAAACTCGTATTTACATTGGCTAGTTTTCGGTTTATATTTAAAACGCGTGAGGTTGCATTTAATGCTTTTAAATAGAAGTAAATAAGCATACTAATTAAAAATGATAATGTAATACCGAAAATTAAGGTGTAATTAATGAAGGTTCGTTTATTCGTTAGAAACAACAAATCATTAGTAGGATAGATTTTTAAATGCCAGAAATGCTTTTCTAAATAATCAATGGTGAGTTGTTTAGTAAAGATGAAACTTGAATCGGTTACCGCTTTTTTATCTTCATTATATTCGAAAATTAAAGTTCCCTTATCATCTCTTAATTCAACACAGTAATCGCGCAGTCTTGCCGCGAATTTATTGAAATTGGAAGTGAAATCCATTCCAGCAGTAACAGTTCCCTGAAATTTATTGTCGTAATAGGTAGGAACATCAATAAGTAAAGCATTTCCACCTTGAGTCAATTTTATCCAAGGTGTGATATTTATGGAACTATCCAAAGTATGAGCAATCCATTCTTCATTTCGGTAATTTAAATTTGATATGTCAAGATTTAAGATATCTTCGTTGCCTTTGGTCGGATTCACTTTTCGGACCACCATAGACGTATCTATCCATTCCACAAATTTAATGGAATTGGATTGCTCTAGTAACATGTTCACGTCTTGATCCCAAAATTTTTGATGGTTCCCTTCCGTAAATTGTATCCTATTTTTAAGATTTTCTATTTGGATGATTTCCTTTCGTACAGAGCTAATAAATTCCTGTGTCGTTATTTCCCCCGCTTGTTGAATTTGACTTTTAACCCAAACCTGATAATCCAAGACGGATTTATCCCAAAGCGTAAAAACTAATGCTGTAATAGAAATAAAAGCCAATATCGGAAGCATAAAGGTTTTCTGGACAACCGTTTTATAAATTCGAGATACTAGGGATTTCATATTGAGGATATAGTGTTTATAAATGTATCACCTTATTTTAAAATAAAAAAGAACTGCTTGTGAAAACAGTTCTTTTTAAATATACTTAAGAAATTTGGACAAATAATCCGTCGTCTACTTTTTCAACGCTAGCCATTTTATTTTTGGTTAAGTCTTTAATGGCTTTGTCCCATTTTTTATTACTTAAACCAGACGTTTCTTTCAAATCATTTAATTCCATTCGCTCTGATTTTTTCAAAATTTCCAAAATAGATTTAGCATCATCGCTTAAAGCGACTTGTTTTTTCTCGGGTCTCATTTGTGGGAAAAATAGAACTTCTTGAATGGATTGGTTATTGGTTAAAAACATAATCAATCGGTCCATGCCAATTCCCATACCTGATGTTGGAGGCATGCCGTATTCTAAAGCGCGTAAAAAGTCATAATCAATGAATTCGGTGGCTTCGTCATCACCCTTTGCGGCTAGTTTTAATTGGTGTTCAAAACGTTCGCGCTGATCTATTGGGTCATTTAATTCGGAATAGGCATTGGCTATTTCTTTACCGCAAACCATAAGCTCAAAACGTTCGGTTAATTCTGGATTGTCCCGGTGCTCTTTACAAAGAGGACTCATCTCCTTTGGATAATCCGTTATAAAAGTTGGTTGTATATAGTTTCCTTCACATTTTTCACCAAAAATTTCATCAATCAGTTTGCCTTTACCCATGGTTTTATCAACAGAAATTCCCATGCCTTTTGCAGCATCAAAAATTTCACTTTCTGTTTTTCCTGTAATATCAAAACCTGTAAAGTGTTCTATAGATTCCGCCATGGTAACACGTGCATAAGGCGCTTTAAAATCAATATTGTGTTTGCCAAAAGTCGCTTTAGAAGTTCCATTTACCGCAATAGCACAATGTTCTAATAATTTCTCACAGAAATCCATCATCCAATTATAATCCTTGTAAGAAACGTAGATTTCCATAGCCGTAAACTCTGGATTATGGGTTCTGTCCATACCTTCATTACGGAAGTTTTTTGAAAATTCATAAACACCATCAAATCCACCAACAATTAATCGCTTTAAATACAATTCGTTGGCAATACGCATGTATAAAGGCATATCTAAACTATTGTGGTGTGTTATAAATGGTTTAGCGGCCGCACCTCCTGGAATGGGTTGCAAAATTGGGGTTTCTACTTCCATATAACCAGCGCTATCAAAAAAGTTACGCATGGCTGTATATAATTTGGTTCGTTTTACAAACACCTCTTTCACCTGCGGATTAACAACTAAATCAACATAGCGTTGTCTGTAACGTTGCTCTGGATCTGTAAAGGCATCATGGACTTTTCCATCCACATCTTCACGTGGCTGTGGTAATGGTTTTAACGCTTTACTTAAAAGTGTGAAATTTTTAACCATAACGGTTTTTTCACCAACTTGAGTTGTGAAAAGTTCACCTTCAATACCAATAAAATCACCAATATCTAATAGTTTTTTATAGACGGTATTATAATGTGTTTTATCGTCGCCCGTGCAAATTTCATCACGATTAAAATATAATTGAATACGGCCAGCACTATCTTGTAACTCGGCAAAACTAGCATTTCCTTGAATACGTCGTGTCATTAAACGTCCAGCAATAACCACCTTTTTGCCTTCAATAAAACTATCTTTTACCTGTTTAGAAGTCTCTTCTACAGGATATAAATCTGCTGGATATGGGTTAATTCCTAATTCACGTAATTTGGCTAGCTTCTCTCTTCTTACGATTTCTACCTCTGATAACTGCGACATATGTATAAATTGAATGTTTTTATAAGCCTACAAAGATAATTACTATTACTTAGCATTTCAATATATTGTAATGAAAATCAACTGTAACGTTTGGGTACTTTTGTAGTCCTATAGATACATCAATCATTAAATCAAATTTATTATGAGTTTTTGGCGTGTTTTGCTATCTATTTTATGTCCTCCTTTAGCTGTTTTGGATAAAGGCTGCGGTTCTATTTTAATCGTTTTTATACTATGGATTTGCGGTTGGGTTCCTGGCGTAATTGCTGCTTTGGTTATCTTGAATAATCCAAAAAATTAGTTTAAAGTCGAAATATTCTATGTGCAGTTTCTCTATTTACACTTAAAGTTTCATAAGAAATTATCGTAATTTTGCCATCTATGAATAAGCAAATTACACTACAAGAATTAGGACTCCGCGATTACCAAGAAATTTGGGACTATCAGGAAACACTTTTCAAGCGTATTGTAGATACGAAAATCAAGAATAGACGGGAAGATGCCAATTTAGAAACCGCTAATTATTTCTTATTAGTGGAACATCCACACGTTTATACTTTGGGTAAAAGTGGTGATTTGTCTAACCTTTTAATTTCCGAAAAGCAACTAGAAGAAAAAGGCGCCAAATTTTATAAAGTAAATCGGGGTGGTGATATTACCTATCACGGGCCTGGTCAAGTGGTTGGTTATCCTATATTGGATTTAGAAAATTTCTTTACGGATATTCATAAATACCTGCGTTTTTTGGAAGAAATGATTATTCTTACTTTAGATGAATACGGACTTAAAACAGAACGTAGTCCCGGTGAAACAGGCGTTTGGTTAGATGTTGGAACGCCATTTGCGAGAAAAATTTGTGCTATGGGTGTTCGCGCTAGTCGTTGGGTAACCATGCATGGTTTTGCGTTAAACGTGAATGCGGATTTGGGTTATTTTGATCATATGATTCCCTGCGGTATTAAAGGAAAAGCAGTGACCTCTTTAAACGTAGAATTAGGTAAAAAAGTGATAGACGAAGATGAACTCAAAGCCAAGCTTTTGAAACATTTTTCAGCACTTTTTGAATCGACATTTACATTGGAATCAACCACGATTTAATAGCTTATTTACCTTCATGACGCTCCATATATTTCTTAAAAGGATTGGTAGCCCGATTTTTAAATCCATGAATTCCAGAACTAATTATTAGTATTGCCGCTGCAATAGCTGCGGTTGCATAAATCGTTTCCTGTTTCGTTTGGTTTCTAATTGCGATGGCAATTAATGCCCAAGCGCCAACCAAGGCAAATTCGCGCATATTCCGGGTCCAAGTTATAACCAAGTTAATAATAGTGGCAATACCAATCATTATAAGTGTCCATGAAACTGGTGATAAACCAAAACCATCCCAATTAATTTTAACCAAATAGGAGGATACGTTAGCAATACTAGCAACGGCTACCCAACCACTATAAAACACAAACGGCCACCACAAGAAAGCAATAGTTGAAAGTGGTGCGTCCCAAAGCTCCATGGCATTGGCATAAACAATTTTAAGAAGTGAAAACAGCAATAGGAAAATAAAAACGCATGATAATCCTGTATATCCATACAACCATGCAAATACCCAGGCGCTATTGGCAAGGCAAGAAATGACAAACCACCAACCGGTTTTTAGAATAAAATCGTCGTTTCTTACTTTAACAAATAAACTGCGACCTTGATAAATAATAAACCCAAGAAGTAATAAATAAATGAATCCCCAAATAGAAAAAGCATAACCTGCAGGTGTAAAAAGGGAATTCAATTCTTTTGAAACTTCTCCAATGGTGGCATTATTTATTTTACCGGTATTCGATAAATAGTTGATAATAATGGTAGATACTAAAGCCACACCATTACTTATTTGAAGCGTTTTTTTCATAATTCTTTAATCTTTTACTAAATTTTAAAAATCAATATTTATTACTGTTTCGCATTAATTCATTCACTGAAATTATGTTTCATTTTTATTTAAAATCAATATCCGTTATATAATTTTTACTGGCATCTAAAATAGGAGGTGTTTTACTCGAAATAGAAACAGGCTTGTTTTTTTCTAGTAAAACTTCAACAATCCCTGAATTCGTTGTTACTTTCACGGGTAACGGAATAGGCGCGTTGGAAGATAGAATGGTATAATTTCCATTTCTTCCTTTTTTAACTTGCACATTTAAAGTGTTGGTGGTACGTAAATAGAAATCGAAAAAAGGTTTTAAGTTTTTCCCTGAGCGCATGCTGAATAGTTGCTCCACATCATCCGTTGTTACTGTATTGTCATAGGTGTATTTTGGATTGGTAGCTAGTTCTTTAAGTGTTTTGAAAAAGACATCATCTCCAATTACGGTTTTCAAGGAATGCATAAAAAAGGCGCCTTTTGTATAAATATCTCCGGTATAAATTGCGGCTTCCGTTTCATGATCGCGCAAAACGAGAGCTTGCTTATTTTTAATACTTTTTTTAAATTTTGCTATAATACTATCATAAGCTTTTTCGCCTCCAATTTCTTTAAATAAAAAAGACTCGGTATACGTGTCAATGCCTTCTTGAATCCACATATGCGTCCAATCACTATTGGTGACTTTATTAGCAAACCATTCATGGCCAAATTCATGATATAAATTAGGTGAGTACGGTTGGCCATAGACTTGTTGAAAATCAAATGGATCGCCAAAAGTAACCATCGTTTGGTGTTCCATTCCAGGGTTTGGCACATGTGCAATGCCTATTTTTTCATTAACCCAAGGATATTCACCTAAATACTTTTCTAAAACTCGGGCATCGCGTTCTCGAATATCTAACACTTTATTAGCGTGTTCTTTGTCTTCTTCCAAAATATAAAACTCCATAGGAACTTCATTATTATCTATAGTGGTATACATGCGTTTTTCTACATGGTATTTGGCCACATTAAAAACCACACAGTAATTGCTGATGGTGTAATTTGTTTTCCAATGAAACTGGGTTTTGTTATTTGGTAGGGAAGTTTTACTTTGTAATAGTCCAAAACTGGCCACTTTTAAACCTGTAGGAACGGATATAAATAAATCGACACCTTCATTGGGTTCATCACTTGGGTGATCTTTACAAGGGAAATATATTTTTCCACCTTCACCTTGGCAATTAATAGCAATCCAAGGATTACCACTTTTATCTTGTGTCCATGTAAATCCACCATCCCAAGGTGGCTTAATAGCAACAGGTGGTTTGCCTCCGTAATCTATTTTTACTAGTTGTTTTCCGGCTTGGAAGGAATTTTTGTTTACAATGTATAAATAGTCTTTTTTCTGAAAGAACGCTGTTGTTTCACCATTCACAGAAACACTATTTACTTTCAGAAAATGTATTAAATCCAACAGTAGAGAATCGCTTGGTTTTTCAAGAAGCATCGTAACTTCTGTAAAACCATTAATCGACTCATTTTCAATATCCACATCTAAATTAATAGTGTAATGTCTAATATCCATATTAGCTTGTATAGGATGAATTTCGCCACCAGAAGTCATATAACTAATGTCCCGATCTTGGGCTGAAAGGTTTAGGGAAAATAAAAGAAGGAGAAGGGATAGTACTATTTTTGAAAGTTTCATGATGAAAATATTTGAATTAAAGTTCGACTTTTATGATTACAAATCAAAACCAGCACGCTTTAATTCTCGTAGGTATTGGTATGAAAATAAAACAGCTACTTCTCATTACTTTTCTTACCTGCATTTTATCTGTGTTTGCCCAAAAAATTGAGCACTTCAAATCCTTCCG
This sequence comes from Bizionia myxarmorum, assembly GCF_008086205.1. Lineage (GTDB taxonomy): Bacteria > Bacteroidota > Bacteroidia > Flavobacteriales > Flavobacteriaceae > Algorimicrobium > Algorimicrobium myxarmorum. The sequence continues at coordinate 1,392,923 of NZ_VSKK01000001.1, forward strand.
CGACATGGGAAGTGAACGCTATTTCAGGTTTAACTATGATAATGATTATTTTGCAGCTACTGATGAAAATTATACTCAAGGCTATAATTTGGAAATAGTTTTGCCAATTTTAGAGAATAATCCAATTAATAGTTTGTTTTTCAAAGCGAAGGAATCAACTACCAAATATGGATTAGCTATTGAACATATTGGTTTTACACCTAATGATTATGCAAGCAAGGAAATACAAATAGGTGATAGGCCATTTGCTGCAGCCATTATGCTGAAGTCGTTTATAATTGCCATTAATACCAAACAGAAATATCGTTTATCCCAATCCTATAGTTTGGGTATTATCGGGCCCGGTGCATTTGGAAAAGAAATGCAAGTAGGAATTCATGAAGCTACCGGAAATAAAATTCCTCAAGGTTGGCAGCATCAAGTAAAGAATGATGTGGTTTTAAATTACAGCTTGGATTATGAAAAGCAGCTAGTCAACATCCAAAATGTGTTTTCACTGCAAGGCGAAACTGGTGTTGAAATTGGAACCCTATTTACAAATGCTTCTTTAGGGTTGAATGCGACATTAGGATTAATAAACACGGCTTTTACAGATTCTAAAAGTAAAAAAGGGTTTCGAGTTTATGCTTATGCTGAAACCATTGGACATGTTATTGGTTATAATGCTACTTTGCAAGGCGGTTTATTGAATAGAAAAAGCGTTTATACTATAAATTCTAATGAGATTGAACGCTTAACTGCGACCTTTAATTATGGTTTTGTGGTGCAAACTAAAACCTTATATTTTGAATATTCCAGATCTGCTATTACTAGGGAATTTGAAACAGGTTCTTCGGCCAAATATGGTGGTATTAAAATTGGGTTTACTTTTTAATCAACAATCAACAATTAACAATCAACAATCAGAAATCTTTATCCTTCTGTATTAAAAAACACTTTATAGTAATGCATTTTCTTTTCATCGTCATAACCACGTTCTAAATATTCGCTAGATGCTTCTGGTGCATCAATATCTAATTTAATTTGAATGTTGGTGTCCAGTTTAATTTCAGTTTTTATCTTTTTCTTTTCTTTATTAACCACGAGTTCAGCTACATCAAACTGATTTCGAATCACGAGATTTTTCTCGCTTTCAAAGGTTTTCTTATAGTCGTCAAACAAGGTTTTGTGCTTGTCTTCATGAAACAATTCATCTTTAAAGGTTTCTACATTTACAACCTCATGTTCTTTGAAAAAGTCGATGGTTTTCGCTAAAAACGTATTTTGCTCTTGATTTCCATAGGAGATTTTTAAAATATCTTCAGAAAAATCTTTACATAACTCAATGTATTGTTGGGTATGACTATTGGCATCATCAGCATATTTAATATTCAAAAAATGATTGGTCCAATATTGGGCATCGTAGTTGTTATTATCCGCACTGAAGATGATGCGTCCTTCGGTATCGCTTTGATTTAAAATTAAACAGCCTTTATCTACTTTTTTACTGCTAATTCCTTTTTGAACTAATACATCATAACTATTGTTTTCCAAATAGGTTTGAAAGAAATTCACTTTGTTTTCAATTTTAAAAATTCCAATAGCATTGGTGGTCATTTCATTAAATTCAATACCTTCAAAAAGTACCACCAAAACATCGCCTGTTTTTATTTGTGCCGAATTGGATTGTTCAAATAAATGTTTTACAATATGTTGAGACGTTTCAATGAAATTTTCTTCATCCGCAAAAACCTGCGCACTATAGGTGTTTATTTCATTAAGAGAAATATCAGCATGATGGTTAAAACGGAATGTTTGCACAGCCGATGCAAATGGCCTTAATAAAAACGGTAACATCAGTTCATAACTAGCCTCGTCAAAAATGACTTCTTTTTCAGAAAACGCATTTTTTGTGTTATTATGTTTATTTCCTACTTTGTGAATAATACATTTGGAAATGGAGGCGTTTTTTCTAGAAATCATAGTCTTAAAATTGAGATTACAATACTAATCATTTCAAGGCAAAAAGGCATAAAAAAAACCGAAGCTTTTAATTTCGGTTTTTAGGGAAGTGTTTGGGAGGTTATTCTTCCAAATCAAAGTGGTTTATGACTTCTTGGTACGACATTTTAGTATAGTCAATATTGCCTCTTGTTGAATTGTTAGATGGAATAATTATATACCTAACATCGCTAATATCATTAAAACTTTCAGAAGTTCCATCTAAACTTCTACCAAGAATTCGGAATGTATTGGTGTCTTGAAAGGCTACAAAATAGTATGTTCTATTGCTATATGTGAATGGTATTCCTACAATATCTTGAGCGGTGAACTTTCCATAAACCACTATTAAACTACTTGATAAAGTTTCGGCATTGATATTGGTGTCAATAACATCAAACTGTGAAGCAGAACCATCTGAAAGGCTTATTGGAATCCAATCTGAAGCTATGACATTAGCATTACCATCTTGACCATTTGAGCCAGCAGGTCCTGCAGGTCCTACTGCACCATCGTTTCCGTCTTCTGGTGAACAGCTAAAACTAAAAGCTACTAAAAGTGTTAATAATACATACTTTGATTTTGAAATTGTTGTTTGAATCGTTTTCTTAATTGTTTTCATGACTTTAAAATTTATTGTTTATTTCTACTTTATGTTTGGATTAATAAAAGGTTAACATTTATACATGAAAAAACCGAAGCTTTTAACTTCGGTTTTTATAAAATTGATAATAGATTAGTTTAGTATGCAATTCCGTAATAATCGCAAACAGCATGATAGTCGTTAATATCTACTCCAGCCTGATTAAGCTCATTGTAGATTTGTTGTTTTCCCGATATTGTTCGTCCAGTTGTTGTTATACTAGAAGATTCTATGATTATTACCTTTAGTTCATCAATAGTTCCTTCGGGCAGGGAATATGATGTATTATCTGAAGCCAATGAAAATCTAAAATTCATATTACCTGTTTCCGAAAAATTTCTAACAAAAATTGTTGTTCCCGAAGGGTTCATTATATTGGGTACTTGATAATAAACATCTGATGCACTTATATAAGTTAATACCACATCATTTGTCAAAACATCGGTTGTTAATTCTGGAATTGCTTGAGATACTGAACTCCCACTTTTAGCCGAAAAATCATATATAAATGTTTGAACGTTTGCATTACCATCTTGACCATTTGTACCATTTGTACCATTTGTTCCTGCAGGTCCAATTGGGCCATCTTCTCCATCTTCTGTAGAACAGGAAAAACTAAATACTACTAAAAGCGCCAATAAGACATACTTTGATTTTGAAATTGTTGTTTGAATTGTTGTTTGAATTATTTTCATGATTTTAAAATTTATTGATTATTAATTATTTTTAGTGAATACATTATTTTCAATGATTGTTCTATCAAAGATGAATACGTGATATCTAACATGTTATACTGTTCAAATCTAGTTGGAAGCATCTAATTAGGACAACACAAATGTTCTTTAGTCTTGTACATATGTTGCAACCTGTAGTTTTGAGTATTTTTTCAATGTCTTGGTTTTGTTTAATGTCAGTGAGGCTAGAAAGGTTAACATGAACTAAATAAAAAACCGAAACGTTCACGTTTCGGTTTTTTAAATGCTCAAGGTTTTAGCTATAAATAAGTAGATGCACCAAATCCAGTTGCGTTAGGTGATGAGGTTCCTATGCCATCATTGTTATCTTCATATTGCGGTTGTTCAGAAGCGGTGTCATTTGCTAAAATATACATTTGCGCTTCGTACATGGATATACTTCCATTTCCATTTAAATCGGCATTAACTGTAGCACCAGATATTGGGTCTATTCCTGTTATTGCTGCAAAAAAGTGGTATGTAAATTCACCATATTGTCCAGAACGGTGAGACCAAGTGACTTGAAATTCTGTTCCAGAAGTCATAATAACTCTATTTGGTCCTTTAAAATCCCAAATAACGCCACCGCTATAACATGGTTTAACAACTGCTATCATAGAACCCATAGACAATTCGTTGATTTTAGTGGCTAAATAATCATCTGTTAATGGCGTAGACGAATTGTAATAGAAATATTGCTCATCTGTATTGTCTGAAATACTACCTCTATTATCATCACCGTTATTATCATTTACTCCTGTACTACGACGACCAAAATTATCTTTGCCGCCTCCATGATTATTCATCATTAAGAAGAATTTGGTTGTGGAATTCATATACTCATCTATATAGCTAAAAGCTTCATTTAACCCTGTTGGATTTGCGGCATAGTGAACTGGAATTTCATCATCTTCGCCAATACCATTTTTATAGACTACGCGAATTTTATTTTCAGGATAACCTTTGGATCGTAGGATGCTATACATTAATTTTAAATCGTTCCAATATCTTAAATGTGCACTTGCAGCATTTATTCCCCCACTATATAACAAAGCTGTTTTATTTTCTTGCGAAAAATCGAATTCACATAATTGTGGATACAATACACAGATATTTATAATTGATGGTCTTGGAATGAGTATGTTAGTAGTTATAATTTTAAAATTAGGAATGGTTTGGATCACTATAGTTGCTAATGACCTATTTCCAAATAATTCAGCAGTATTTCGAATCGTGGAATTATCATTTTCCTGACAAATTCCCTTAACCTTTACTTTCTTGCCAAAATGTTCACTAAAGTTTATACTATTATCTAGTTCTGAAATTCTATCTATATAGATATAATTTTCTTCAGGCGTCATTGCATCAATATAATAGTCGTCTTTATCTATCAGTAATTTAGCGACACCATTTTCTTCAATAAGAATGCCTTCAACTTCAAATTCCTTTCCAATATTATCACGCCAATTAGCATTCTTAATTTCCGAATAGGCCGTGATTTGTGAGGGTGGCGTCGGATCATCATTAGTAGGACTGTCATCTGATTCACAGTTGTACATTAAAATTCCCAAAGTAAAAACACAACATGTTTTTAAAAAGGTATATATAAGTGTCTTTCTTATATATTGTTTTTCGGTTTGATTTTTAAATGATTTCATCGTATAAATATTTTAGATTTACTTTTTTATGAAGTTGATTAATAAAAGGTTAACGTAAATCATAAAAAAAAGTCGGAAAATAATTTTCCGACTTTTAACTTGAAGACTAATTCAAATAAAATAATAGAATTTTAGAGTTGGAATAAAATACCGGCATTAATTATTATTTGCTCGTATTCACTAATCACATATTTAGGTTCTAAATACACACTTAATTTTTCTGAAAATTTCCAGCGTCCACCCGCGCCAATGTTTACACCGAAAGCATTATCGCTTACTTCATAAGTGTCATAATAAAAACTGTAATATGAAGCACCAGATTTATAACTGGAATAATTTAAACCAAGCAAAGGATATATTTTGAGTTTACTTTCTATAATTTCAAAAAAGTAATGAGCATTCACGTCTATAGCTAGTGTGTTTTGATTGAATCCATATAAGCTGTTTCCAAAGAAATACGAAACGCCTGGTGATACAGCAATGTCATCTGTTATAGTAAATTCTGCCTTTACGGTGACACCTGGAGCAGATATTTTTTCATTATAACCCAATCCGCCACCGATGGCAATTTGCGCTTGAGTTTGAAAAGCTCCCATAATAATAAGGCCAAATACTAATAAGGCCTTTTTGTTTTTGAATCGTTTAATGTTTACTAATTTCATGTTTTTAATATTTTAAATTATTGATGTTTTAATTTAATGTCCTATAACCTTAAAGGTTAACATAAGATCATAAAAAAGTATAAATATGTATTTCGTTTTAGCTTATTGGCCATATTGTTGATTTTGAAAAATAATCTTGCAAATTGAATTTCAATTTTAAAGTGAAGTGAGGAACACAAATGAATGCTTTTAGTTGATGTATTGACTTTTTATGTTTTTATCCAGATGCTTTATAAGGTACATTCTTGTACAGCCAATTATTTTCAGGTTTAATAAAGGGTATCTATTTACTTAAGGTGTGACATATCTCCTACAAAAATCATAACATATTCACAAAAAAAGTTAATTTAGCAGAAATGTGTTAACCTTTTTAATTCTAGGCTATTAAATGGAAAGCGTTCAAGAGAACATTACAATTGAAGACTTAAAACAAGGCTCCGATAGACTGTTTAAAGAAATTTATGAAGACAATCGGGAGAAGTTTCTCAATTTTGCTAGAAAGTATAATCTGTCGCAAGACGATACTATTGATGTCTATCAAGATGCCTATATTATTTTCTATAATAATGTAATGGAAGGTAAAATAGAGGGATTTACAAGCTCTATTTCAACCTATTTGTTCAGTATTGGGAAGTATTTAATTTTTGATAAAATGAGAAAAAATAATAAGACTATAAATCCAGATTTTGATTTGTCGCTTATTAGAGAACGTGATGCTTTGGTGGATGCCTCATTTGATTTAGATCTGGATGATTTAACAACAGAGCAAGTTTTATTGAAAAAGCACTTTTCTACATTAGGTAAAAAATGTCAAGAACTGCTTACCTTATTTTATTACCGCGGGTATACTATTAAAGATATCATTGAAACTAGTGAATATACCAGCGAAAATGTAGTAAAAAGTGCCAAATCACGTTGTATGAAAACCCTTAAAGAACGTATTAATAGCAATAGCAATGAATAATCAAGATTTAATATATCACTATTTTTCTAACAGCTTAACCGCTGAACAGGAAATTACATTCAAAAAACTTCTGGAAACAGACCCCGACTTTAAGTCTGAATTTGATTATGAAAATAATTTGAAGAAAGCTATTAAAAGTCATGAGTCTGATGCTTTAAAAACCAAATTGCAAGGTTTTGAAAGTGAACTTAAAACACCTAAAAACACGAATTTCAAATTTGCCTTTTTGGCCATTGCCGCGAGCTTATTGTTTTTAATGGGCTGGTTTGGCTATAATTCCATATTCCGTACTAATTATGACAATTTATACGCTTCTAATTTTACGGCTTATCCAAATACGGCTTATTCCATTACGCGAGGTGATGATGCTGTTTCTGCAGAACGCGATGCTTTTGTAGCTTATGAAACCAAAAATTATGAGAAGGCTTTAGATTATTTTAATGAGATTCCAGAAGCTGATCAAAAGAAATATATTCCGTTTTATAAAGCACAGTCGTATTTAATTATAGATAATCTTGAAAAAGCGAAGCCATTATTTATACAAGTAGTTTCAAATAAAACTGATTTCGCAGCGGAGTCAACTTGGTATTTAGCTTTAATAGCTATTAAAGAAAAGAATAAAGAGCAGGCTACCGATTATTTAGAAAAATTAATTGCCAACTACAGTTACAATCAAGCAGAAGCGAAAGAGTTGTTGAAAAAACTTAACTAGATTTCCGGCGTTTCCTTATAATATAGCCAACTACAATAAGTCCAGTAAAGCCAACGACATACCAAATCCAGTTATTAGAAGTCACCATGGCTTTAGTATTTCCTGAAATAACAAAGCCCGACCAATAATACGGATGCGACAAGGCATTTTGGCTATTGTCCTTTATAAAAGAAATTTGTGATTGTTGCAATGCCTGACTTTTATTTAAACCTTCAGATAAGTTTTTGTAAAAGCCTTCCATAATGTTCAAAGAGGAAGCATCGTTAATTTTCCATAAGGTGCTTGAAATACTAGTAACGCCACTAAAGTAGAATCCGCGCGCTAAACTAATAAAACCTTCTCCTCGTTTTAAGTCACCAATGCCGCTTTCGCAAGCACTTAAGGTTACTAAACTGGTGTTGAGGTTTAAATTATACAAATCACTTACATATAATAAACTGCTACCATTCTCTTTTGGTTGAAATGCTAAATAGGAATATTCGGGATTTTCATCATCTAATATGGCATGGGTTGCAAAATGTAAAACGCCATAATTGGTACTTTCTAAATTAAAATTTTGAAGTGTAGCATCATTATCCGTTAGGGTTTTACCGTTAAAATACTTTAGAATATCTTCGGCTTCCGTTCTGTTATGTGGTAAAGCCAATAATTTACTGGATTTTGAGTCCGTGAAACTTGGAGCAAATGCTAGAACCTTCGTATTCATAACTTCCTTTTCTGAAAGCTGTTTAAATAACGTAGCAGAATTAACATAGCTAATGGCGTGATTTTGTATTAAATATTTAGAAGCACCATTGACAGATAAACTGGAAAATGGAATATAATTTAGCAAGCCATCTGTTATAATGATGATGTTTTCCTCATTTAGATTTTTTATGCTTGGTTCCGCTAAATAAGAATATAGCTGAAACGATTGGTTGTTGAGGTCCTCCAAATTCGATTTCGGATTTTTCAACATAGAATAAACGCTATTAATATTTTTCTCCAAGGCATCATGATGATTTACTTGATTTATCGATTTGCTGTTATTGGTAATTGTAATGCTATAAATGGCCTTGTTTCCGTAGAAATAAGAAACTAAAGCGGTATTAGAATCCAATAAATTTTGAACCTCCTTTAATGAAATAACTTGAGCGTTGTATTTTAAATTGAAATAGGTTTTGTAGTTTGTTTCAATAGTGGAGATCAATTCGCGGTATGTTTTTTTAACATCAAATAATTCAGATGCCAACTCATCATTGGGAGAATTGTTTAATTGCTTTTCTAAATAGGTAATTCGGGATTTCAGAAGCTGTTCTTTTTCAGTTATATTTTTAGGAATATTAGCAAATTCCGTGGCTTGCATTCCTAAAAGTGCTTCTGTTAATAATACACTTTTGCTCTTTTCAGAATAATAAAAAGCTTTATCAATAAGAGAATCTTCTTGTGTTTGATCAAACAAATTAAAGCTTGCTTCTAACGCCGATTCGAAAACAGGAAATGCGTCCTCCATTAAAAACATTTTATCTGAATTGTTCTTAAACGATGGCTTTAAATTATCAAGTACATCTAGAGCTAATTGTGTTGTTTCTAAACTTTCCTGATAAGACCCCAAACTGTTTAAGGCTTCTAATTTGTTTTTTAGTATTTGCAAATAAATAGTTTGGCTTAAGGTCGATTTACTAGGATCCGCAATTTTATGAATTGCTAATTCATAAGAAGACAAAGCTTTTTTAGGTTGCCTAAAATACATATGTAATAAGCCTATTTCCTGATAAGCTTGCGCTAACTCTTCATCTGGCAAAGGTTTGTTTTTAGCTATGAGATAGCCGATTACGTGCTCTAAATCCTTTTCTGCAGCACTATAATTGTTTAATGCTTTATTTATTTGAGCACTTGAGGCAAGATATATTTTTGATAGCGGATGCTTTTCCGAAATAAAAGGTTTCATTTTAGCCAAATAGAATCGAGCGCTATCAGATTGGCCTAGTTTTAAATGATTTTCAACAACGCGTTGATAGGAAGTAATAACGCGATTGTTGTTTTTGGTAATCGAAATATAATAATCTAAAACTTTAAGGATACTGCTATTCGCTTTTTCATATTGACCTTCTTTTTGATAAATATCAGCCAGTAAAATTTGAATGTTATTAGAAAAGCCAATACCAATGTCATCATTTTGTCTTATGGTTCTTAAGTTTTTTTCGTAAAAATCTGTAGCAAGCTTGTATTTACCTTCTTTAACATAAAGGTTTCCTATAAAACTTGTTGTAGATAAATACAATTTTAAAACTTCCGGATCTTCTAAATAGTCAGGATTATCTTCAATGGTTTTTACAAACTGATTGAAATACTTTAAGGCATTTTTATAATTGTTTAAATCGTATTCATAAAGTCCTTTGGTGTACTGAATAGATGTTTTATAATAATTTCTCAAATAGAGCGTATCTATAACACCCTTATTATTTCTTTCAATAGAATCTAATTGACGCAGATTCTTTTTGATGATCGGTAAATCATTATGAAAATTGGCTGACCAAGACTCTCTTAATAAAGCTTCAAGTAAATAGGGGATATCTTGATTCGCTGTCGCCGTTGTTTTAATTCGATTGAAATAAAAATAGCAGGAATCTTTAGAACTGTAATAATATTCATAGGCTTTTTCAAAGTCTGCATCTAGATCATCTATATAAGATGCATTTTGGGCATAACTGATTTGAGAAACGGTTATGATAAAAACCAATATTTTAATATAGCGCATAAAAAAAGCTTTAAGTAAAACTACAAAAAGCTTTTTTATAATGATATGTATTTAGATTAATAAAACCGAGCGTTTAAGCTGTACGAAGTTTTAACATCATTGACGTCTTGTCTTTCTACAATAATAATAACTTGACCTTTAAAATTATTTAAAGATGCTGGTTGGATAGAAACAACCCCATTATAATCTTCTGAAGGATTAAAGACATTAAAATTTACCACCTCTAGTTCCGCTTCGGTATTATAATCTAAAAACCGGATAGTTATATTTGTTATGTCTGGAGTAATCGTTAAATAAGAAAAATTGCCTTCCAATGGAACACAACCGATACATGGTGATGGTGGAGGCGGTGGATTTGGTGGTCTTCTAGGTTTACGTGGTGGTAAAAGATATTCCACTTCGATACCTATTTGATAGGCTAAATTATCATTAAGTATTTGCAATTGTGCTTCTGATTCTGATAACTGTAATTCTATTTCAGCAGTACCTTCACCATTTTCAATCATTTGTTGAAGCATAAGAATGGTGTTTTGCGTATCGTCTATTTCCTCTTCTAAATAGATAACATATAAATCACCTTCATACAAATTGTTTTCAGTGGTTAAAACAATTTTATCGTTATTATCGCCAGTTAAATCCTCGTCGTCTTCACAGCTCACTACCATAAAAATAAGGAGGAGCATTGGGAGTAGAGTGAAAATCGTTTTTCTCATAATTCTAATATTAATTATATAATAGATACTTTAATATGGGGTATGTTATAAAGTTAACATATTTAACTACATTTTATTGTGAAAAAACATCATTTTATTTTTAAATAACTGATTTTAATTAGTTAATCTGATAAATCAAAACCGTATTCGCATCACCTTTTGTTACAAATTCTAAATTTCTTCCTTTATCCATATTTGCCATATCTATAGCTGAAGTACCATAAACAGGGAAGTTTGCCATGAGTTTAGCATTGCTGTCAAATAGGTATACTTTCTGCGTTTGCTTATCGGTTACGGATACATAAATTTTATCATTCAAATAGAATATATTCGGTTTGCTATAATTACCATAATCCAATTCATACGTATTGTTCTTAATGGTTAAACGATTTTCAGATAAAGCAACCAGCGTTTTAGTGGTGGTTTCTAAATGGTGACTATCCGTTAATCCTAAATCTTTAGTAGAGGTATTTCCTTTGGAATCTATAGTGACTAGTTTCCCATTCGTAGTTGTAGTGGCGAAATTTCCATTAAATAAATATACGGCTTCATCTGAATAGTTGAAATCTCCTTTTGGCGTTACACGTGTTTTTCCAACCCGATCCAGAATGTATAGCTTTTTAACCGTTTTAAAAAGTAAATAGTCTTTCCTGCCAATTCTAATATGTTGGGGTTTGTGAATTAAATTATCTGCCGCAGCACTAAAATTAAAACCTTTTACTGATTTCCCTGAGTCATCCAACATCAAGACATTTTTTCCTTGGGTAACCATAATGCGGTATTTTCTATTTCCATCATAATCAAATATAGAAAGCGGTTGGGTAATAGGATCGTTAAATTTCAAAGGAAAAGGAGCCACGTCTTTCCCCGTTCTATCTAAAACATAAACACGATTGGTGGTGGCAAATGCTAATTGTAAACGGCCATTTTTAAACATGTCTATCTGTTCAATTTTACCTAGAATAGCGCCTTGAAGTTGTTTTTTCCACAGAATTTTTCCAGTACTAGAAATTAGATAGAGATTGTTTTTAATATCTTGAACGGCAATTTCCTTTTCGCTAGTACTATGATTGGTTACCAATTGTGGGACGTTTAAAATATCGGCATCTATTTTTACGGCGGCAATTTCAGTTACAGCATTTTCTACTGCTCGCGTTTTTCCTTTTTGAATAACAGCGTTCACATGTGCAAAATCTGTATCATATATAAATTGTAAACCCGTTGTGCTAAAAGCATCCAATATCAAATTTAAACTATCCTTTAAATTTCGGTTTACAATAGTTTCCAAATAACTAGGATTTACAACACTTAACATAGACGATTCATCACTAAACTGATCCGTTAACGTTTTATAATGATTGCGGGAACTGTAGGTTGTTTGGTTTTTATAGCTAGCAATAATAGTGTGAAGCATTTCTAAATCGTTAGAGAAAATCACGAAATTATCAACGATGCAATATTTGTTAGCTTCCTTAAAAGTTACAAATGGATATAAAATGTTGTAGAATAATTCCGGTTGACTAAAATTATAAATATCAATTTCTCGATAGTTTTCTATAATATCTTGATCGTTTAGTAAGGCATCTTTAGTAATGAAGACATCCAAAGAGTTTAAAACAATGGCGCGATTGGAGCCTTCATAAATAACACCCGCTTCAATAACATTATCCAAAAGTGTGGTTGTTTGTATTGAATCTACTTTTCGGAAAGTGTTGAGGTTTTTATTGAAAACAGCATAATCACCAAATGTCAAACTTAAAAAACCATCGCTATTAGCTGGTGTAATAGTTGCAAGTTTGTTTTCTTGTGGTGATGTGTTTTTAAAAACATCTATTAATTTTTTCGTGGAATCGGCAGATTTTATAACACCATTTAGTTTTAGAGCATTTTGCTCAATATCCATATCAAAAAACAAATAGTCGGTTAAAGTTAAGGTGCTAATTTCCGCATCTATAAAAAAGCTATTTAAACGATTCTCTTTTTGTTTATTTATGAAAACGGAAAGTTGATTCTCGGCATTTGAAGAATTAATTAAGGCTTTAATTTTGGAGTCTATTTTAGCATCTTCCAGAGATGAAATTAATAAGTCTTTGGTAGATGCTCCAATAAAAACGCTATCTTTTACAATGCTAAATAACTCGTGTTTGCCAACCGCGCTTTTAGTAATGGTGTGTTTGGCATACTTTAAAGTTTCAATACTATGGTTTGGAAGTGAATCTATTAAAAACAAATCAGACTTTAATTTTGTTACAATAGAAAACTCTAAACTATCTTTTATTTGAAATAAGGAGAGATATAAATCATCTTCCGTTTTTAAATAGTGTAAAAGATTCAGTTTTTCTGAAAGTCGGTCATAACTTGGCGAAACCTCCAAAGCCTTTAAAAAAGCATTATTACTAATATTGCTTTTCAAGCTGCCTACATTTTTCACCTTTATAATAACGGCTGCGTCATTATTTAAGTAATCCATTAATTGCGTTTTCTTTTGTGAAGAATTACAACCTATAAAAAGCAGATTTAAAATACATAAAAACCAAATGTTTTTCATTGAAGGGAGAGTTTGTACAAAACTACATAAATAAATAATAGCTTTAAAATGAATACTCCCGAACTTATAATGGCATTTTTAGTTGTTCTGGCAGTAGTCGAAAGGATTTTCTATGGTATTTTGTAGGACCATATTTTCTAATGGCTTCCCGATGTTCTTTAGTGGGATACCCTTTATTTTGCTTCCAATTATACATAGGAAATTCCTCATGAATAGTTTCCATATAAGCATCTCTATAAGTTTTAGCTAAAATGGAAGCTGCCGCAATGCTTAAAAATTTCGAATCGCCTTTTACAATGGTTTCATGTGGAATTTTTTCAAAAGGTTTAAACCTATTGCCATCCACAATAATGAATTCAGGACTAATAGATAAACTGGCTATAGATTGATGCATGGCTAAAATAGAAGCATTTAATATATTAATTTCATCTATTTCCGTTGGAAAAATATGCGCAAAACTAAATGTTAAAGCGGCGGACTCTATAATAGGTTTCAATATATTGCGTTTCTTTTCTGATAGAAGTTTAGAATCGTTTAATAAACCGTTTTTAAAATTTTCAGGAAGAATAACGGCTGCTGCTGTAACAGGTCCGGCTAAACAACCTCTGCCAGCCTCGTCGGTGCCGCATTCGTTTTTAAAATTTGAATAGTGTAATTTTAGCATGTAAATAATTCTTAATATAACAACGGTATTATAAATTGTATATACATTTGCAAGGTCGAAAAAATAATTATGAGGAAAATAATTTTAGCGTTTTTTTTAGTGTTCTGCATGAATTTAGTGGTTGGTCAAATAAAACAGCGAATAAATAGCGAGGGAACTGTTGATCAAGCAAACCCGCGTTATAACGATTCGGTTTCAAGAGGATCCACTGAAAGTACCAGTATTAAGGATATTAAAAATCTAGATGCTAAAATAGAGCAGTACCTTATTATAACAGAAAGTAATGATACCACTTATGTTGATACGACTTTAACCATTCAAAAAGAGTATAAATTCAACTACCTACGTCGCGATAATTTTGAATTGCTTCCTTTTTCAAATGCTGGCCAAACCTATAATTCCTTAAGCTATACTTATAAACAAGATGCACTCATGCCATTGTTTGGAGCAAGAGCACGCCATTTTAATTATATGGAAATTGAAGATATTAAGTATTATCAAGTTCCAACACCATTTACGGAGTTATATTACAAAACGGCATTTAAACAAGGTCAGCAGATTGATGCGTTTTTTACAGTGAATACCTCTAAACAGCTCAACTTTTCTCTAGCATATAAAGGATTGCGATCTTTAGGTAAATACCAACATATCCTAACCAGTACAGGGAATTTTAGGTTTACTACTAGTTATAATACCAAAAACAGACGGTATTTTGCCAATGCACATATTGTGATGCAAGATTTAATGAATCAAGAAAACGGCGGCGTTCGCGATGATAATATTCCTTTTTTCGAATCCGGCAATCCAGAATTTCTAGATCGTGGGGTATTAGCGGTTAATTTTCAAGATGCTGAAAACATCCTTAAAGGGAAGCGTTTTCATTTAGATCATTACTACTACATTATTAAACCTACAGATTCTTTATCTAAAAATGCGTTAAGTGTTAATCATGTTATTTCATTTGAAGATAAGTTTTATGAATATAATCAAGATGCGGCCAACGATTATTTTGGTAATGCTTTTCAATCTAAAGGATTAAGAGATCGTGTAACGCTGGAGAATTTCTACAATGAATTGGGTTTAAATTATGAGAACAACATTATAGGTAATGTAAAATTCAATGTAGCCCATACCAACTATAATTATGGTTATGATAAGGTAGCCTTATTAAATGGTCGGTATATTACCAACAGATTGAAAGGTGATGTCGTATCGGTAAATGGTGCTTACAACAAAATTATTAGCGGCTTCCAACTTCATGCGGAAGCGGGCCTGAATGTAACTGGCGATTTCGATGGCAACTATATATCCGGAAACGCTTCTTATACAATGAACGAGAATTTCAAATTTGGAGCACATGTAAACCACAATTCCCGAGCGCCAAATTATAACTATCAATTATTTCAAAGTGTATATGCTAACTACAACTGGCAAAACAGCTTTAAAAATACCAAAACACAGCAACTGGGTTTCCTGGTGGAATCTAAATTATTAGGAACAGCCACTTTAGATTTCACAAACATCAACGACTTCACCTATTTTAAGAAAGATGGTATTAATAATTTAATAAAACCATTTCAAACCGATCAATCTATAAGTTACGTTAAGGTGAGGTGGGAGAAGGGTTTTGATTTTTTTAGAAAGTTTACCTTATATAATACCATCATGTATCAGAATGTTCAGGATAATGGCGCCGTGTTTAATCTGCCTGAATTAACAACGCGCAATACCTTGATGTATTCTAATGGCTTTTTCAAAGATGCGCTATTCCTGCAAACGGGAATTACCTTTAGCTACTTCAGTAATTATAAAATGAATGGCTATGATCCATTATTGGCAGAATTTTATGTTCAGAACGATCGTGACTATGGAAATTTCCCAAGATTCGATTTTTTCGTAAATGCTAAAATTAGCCAAATACGGATTTACTTGAAGGCAGAACATTTCAATTCGGCTTGGACTGGATACAATTTTTATTCAGCACCCAATTATCCATACAGAGATTTTGCCGTTCGGTTTGGTGTAGTTTGGAACTTCTTTTTATAATATGAAGAACTGAAATGTGCTTTTCATATCTATATATAGTATAACACAACCCCAAATTCCTACCTAAAATCCCACTTATAATCCCATTTCCAAACAAAGGCGGTTCAAAGCACATTAAAAGTGCATTTAGGATTATAAAATTTGAGTTGTAACGTCTTGATATTCTGCTTTTAGAAAATTAAATCAAAAATACTTTAAAAAAAGCTTGTAAAAGGGAAAGATTGGGTTGTATATTTGCAGCCGCTAAAAACGGTAACACTGTTGGCAGCTACGTTCATTGAGAGGCAAAAAAGGATTAAGATAGGAGGTTAAAAAATTAATTTCAAATTAAATCAAGAAAAGCTTTGCAGGGATAAAAAAGGTTGTATATTTGCAGCCGCTAAAAACGGCAACGCTGTTGGAAGCTACGTTCATTGAGAAGCACAATAAAGATTAAGATTTTGACATTAGAATTTAATTTCAATTTAAATCTAAAAAAGCTTTGCAGGAATAAAAAAGGTTGTATATTTGCAGCCGCTAAAAACGGCAACGTTCTTAGAAAGTTCCAGAGGAAATATTGAAAACGGAGTTTGGGAAAAAATTTAAATTTTTTCTAAAATAAAGTTTGCGGGTTACAAAAAGAGTAATTATATTTGCACCCGCTTAAGAGATAAACGCCTTAAGAAACAGATTAAAAAGTTCATAGACATATTGAATTGACAGCGTAAGATTTAACTGGAAACGGTTAAGTTGAACAAAAGAGAATAAACCATTTTGAGTAATTAGAGAATTAAATCTATTTCGATTAGTTGTTAAATAATATTTAAGAATTAACGATGAAGAGTTTGATCCTGGCTCAGGATGAACGCTAGCGGCAGGCTTAACACATGCAAGTCGAACGGTAACAGGAATTAGCTTGCTAATTTGCTGACGAGTGGCGCACGGGTGAGTAACGCGTATACAATCTACCTTTTACAGTGGGATAGCCCAGAGAAATTTGGATTAATACCGCATAGTATTATTAGTTGGCATCAATTGATAATTAAAGTTTCGGCGGTAAAAGATGAGTATGCGTTCTATTAGCTTGATGGTAAGGTAACGGCTTACCATGGCATCGATAGATAGGGGCCCTGAGAGGGGGACCCCCCACACTGGTACTGAGACACGGACCAGACTCCTACGGGAGGCAGCAGTGAGGAATATTGGACAATGGGCGCAAGCCTGATCCAGCCATGCCGCGTGCAGGAAGACTGCCCTATGGGTTGTAAACTGCTTTTATACAGGAAGAAACACCCCGACGTGTCGGGGCTTGACGGTACTGTAAGAATAAGGATCGGCTAACTCCGTGCCAGCAGCCGCGGTAATACGGAGGATCCAAGCGTTATCCGGAATCATTGGGTTTAAAGGGTCCGTAGGTGGATAATTAAGTCAGGGGTGAAAGTCTGCAGCTCAACTGTAGAATTGCCCTTGATACTGGTTATCTTGAGTTATTATGAAGTAGTTAGAATATGTGGTGTAGCGGTGAAATGCATAGATATCACATAGAATACCAATTGCGAAGGCAGATTACTAATAATACACTGACACTGATGGACGAAAGCGTGGGGAGCGAACAGGATTAGATACCCTGGTAGTCCACGCCGTAAACGATGGATACTAGTTGTTCGGTTTTCGGACTGAGTGACTAAGCGAAAGTGATAAGTATCCCACCTGGGGAGTACGTTCGCAAGAATGAAACTCAAAGGAATTGACGGGGGCCCGCACAAGCGGTGGAGCATGTGGTTTAATTCGATGATACGCGAGGAACCTTACCAGGGCTTAAATGTAGATTGACAGGTTTAGAGATAGACTTTTCTTCGGACAATTTACAAGGTGCTGCATGGTTGTCGTCAGCTCGTGCCGTGAGGTGTCAGGTTAAGTCCTATAACGAGCGCAACCCCTGTTGTTAGTTGCCAGCGAGTCATGTCGGGAACTCTAACAAGACTGCCAGTGCAAACTGTGAGGAAGGTGGGGATGACGTCAAATCATCACGGCCCTTACGTCCTGGGCTACACACGTGCTACAATGGTAGGGACAGAGAGCAGCCACTGGGTGACCAGGAGCGAATCTATAAACCCTATCACAGTTCGGATCGGAGTCTGCAACTCGACTCCGTGAAGCTGGAATCGCTAGTAATCGCATATCAGCCATGATGCGGTGAATACGTTCCCGGGCCTTGTACACACCGCCCGTCAAGCCATGGAAGCTGGGAGTGCCTGAAGTCCGTCACCGCAAGGAGCGGCCTAGGGTAAAATTGGTAACTAGGGCTAAGTCGTAACAAGGTAGCCGTACCGGAAGGTGCGGCTGGAACACCTCCTTTCTAGAGAAAGACGACTAATTTGAATACTTCTAAATAAAAGAAGTGGCTTATTCTCAAGCTGTTAATTTAAAATAATATCAGTTCACAGTATAATAGTTCATAATGCAGTATTTAATACTAAAAATTGAATTAAAACACTTAAAAACTGAAAAGAGTCTCATAGCTCAGCTGGTTAGAGCGCTACACTGATAATGTAGAGGTCGGCAGTTCGAGTCTGCCTGAGACTACAACAAAAAAGAGTTCAAAACTTGATTAATTAAGGTTTGAAAACGTTCATTACATACTGAAAGGAAATTTTAGAAGTTGAGATACCTCTCCTTTTTGGAATTAGGAATTTATATTTCGAAATTTCATTTAGAACATGGGGGATTAGCTCAGCTGGCTAGAGCGCCTGCCTTGCACGCAGGAGGTCATCGGTTCGACTCCGATATTCTCCACAAACATACTCACGAAAGTGGGTATCTCATAAGGAATGCTGTCAATTTAATTGAAAGACAACCAAGTGAGGTCTCTAATTTATTAGAGAACCAACGTTCATTGACATATTGAAAAAGATACATGAAATCTAATAATTAGAATCGTCTAATTATTAGATTAAAAAAGTGATTAATTAGGGTTACGAGCTTTTAATTAATCACAGTAAACTCATTAAAAAAGCAAATAGTACAATAAGCTAAATAAGGGCGTATGGGGAATGCCTTGGCTCTCAGAGGCGATGAAGGACGTGATAAGCTGCGAAAAGCTGCGGGGATTGGCACATACAAGTTGATCCGCAGATATCCGAATGGGGCAACCCAGCATGTTGAAGACATGTTACACCGTAAGGTGAGCAAACCCGGAGAACTGAAACATCTAAGTACCCGGAGGAGAAGAAAACAATAGTGATTCCGTAAGTAGTGGCGAGCGAACGCGGATTAGCCCAAACCAGATTTGTTACGGCAAATTTGGGGTTGTAGGACCACAACATTGAATGTCATATGAATTAGAACGCTTTGGAAAGAGCGACCACAGAGGGTGATAGTCCCGTATAGGTAAAGAAGACAAACATAGTGGTATCCTGAGTAGTGCGGGACACGAGTAATCCTGTATGAAACAGTCGGGACCATCCGATAAGGCTAAATACTCCTGAGAGACCGATAGTGAACTAGTACCGTGAGGGAAAGGTGAAAAGAACCCTGAATAAGGGAGTGAAATAGAACCTGAAACCATACGCTTACAAGCGGTCGGAGCCCTTTAGGGGGTGACGGCGTGCCTTTTGCATAATGAGCCTACGAGTTACCGTTGCTAGCAAGGTTAAGGACTTCAGGTCCGGATCCGTAGCGAAAGCGAGTCTGAATAGGGCGCTTTAGTTAGTAGTGGTAGACGCGAAACCGTGTGATCTACCCATGGGCAGGTTGAAGCTGTAGTAACATACAGTGGAGGACCGAACCGGTTGACGTTGAAAAGTCTTCGGATGACCTGTGGGTAGGGGTGAAAGGCCAATCAAACTCGGAAATAGCTCGTACTCCCCGAAATGCATTTAGGTGCAGCGTTGATTTTATAGTTTTATAGAGGTAGAGCTACTGATTGGATGCGGGGGCTTCACCGCCTACCAATTCCTGACAAACTCCGAATGCTATATAATGATAATCAGCAGTGAGGGCATGGGTGCTAAGGTCCATGTCCGAGAGGGAAAGAACCCAGACCATCAGCTAAGGTCCCCAAATATATGTTAAGTTGAAAAAACGAGGTTGAACTGCTTAGACAGCTAGGATGTTGGCTTGGAAGCAGCCATTCATTTAAAGAGTGCGTAACAGCTCACTAGTCGAGCGGTTCGGCATGGATAATAATCGGGCATAAACATATTACCGAAGCTATGGACTTATTAATAAGTGGTAGGGGAGCATTGTAGTGTCGTCGAAGGTGAGTCGTGAGGCTTGCTGGAGAAGCTACAAAAGAAAATGTAGGCATAAGTAACGATAATGCGGGCGAGAAACCCGCACTCCGAAAGACTAAGGTTTCCTCAGCTATGCTAATCAGCTGAGGGTTAGTCGGGACCTAACGCGAACCCGAAAGGGGTAGTGGATGGACAACAGGTTAATATTCCTGTACCTGCTCACACTAAAAGTGACGGAGGCGAAAAGTTGGTGCGTACTGACGGAATAGTACGTTGAAGGATGTGGTAACACTCCGATAGTACACTAAAGCTACGGCTGCGGTGATAATCCAGCAAATCGACTTCCAAGAAAAGCGAGTGAAGCAGCCCGTACCCTAAACCGACACAGGTAGTTGGGATGAGAATTCTAAGGAGCTCGAGAGATTCATGGTTAAGGAACTAGGCAAAATAGACGCGTAACTTCGGGAGAAGCGTCGCCCCCCTCCGGGGGGGCCGCAGTGAAAGAGTCCAGGCGACTGTTTATCAAAAACACAGGGCTATGCTAAATTGAAAAATGACGTATATGGCCTGACACCTGCCCGGTGCTGGAAGGTTAAGTGGAGGGTTTAGCTTCGGCGAAGATCTGAAATGAAGCCCCAGTAAACGGCGGCCGTAACTATAACGGTCCTAAGGTAGCGAAATTCCTTGTCGGGTAAGTTCCGACCTGCACGAATGGTGCAACGATCTGGACACTGTCTCAACCATGAGCTCGGTGAAATTGTAGTATCGGTGAAGATGCCGATTACCCGCTGTGGGACGAAAAGACCCCGTGCACCTTTACTATAGCTTAGTATTGGTTTTGGATAAGTAATGTGTAGGATAGGTGGGAGACTTTGAAGCGGCGTCGCTAGGCGTTGTGGAGTCATTGTTGAAATACCACCCTTTGCTTATCTAGAGTCTAACCCTTCAAAAAAGGGGACAGTGCTTGGTGGGTAGTTTGACTGGGGTGGTCGCCTCCAAAAGAGTAACGGAGGCTTCTAAAGGTTCCCTCAGTACGGTTGGTAATCGTGCGTAGAGTGCAATGGCATAAGGGAGCTTGACTGAGAGACATACAGGTCGATCAGGTACGAAAGTAGAGCATAGTGATCCGGTGGTTCCGCATGGAAGGGCCATCGCTCAAAGGATAAAAGGTACGCCGGGGATAACAGGCTGATCTCCCCCAAGAGCTCATATCGACGGGGGGGTTTGGCACCTCGATGTCGGCTCGTCACATCCTGGGGCTGGAGAAGGTCCCAAGGGTTGGGCTGTTCGCCCATTAAAGTGGCACGCGAGCTGGGTTCAGAACGTCGTGAGACAGTTCGGTCTCTATCTACAGTGGGCGTTAGAAATTTGAGTGGATCTGACTCTAGTACGAGAGGACCGAGTTGGACAAACCTCTGGTGTATCTGTTGTTCCGCCAGGAGCATTGCAGAGTAGCTACGTTTGGAAGGGATAAGCGCTGAAAGCATATAAGCGCGAAACCCACCACAAGATGAGATTTCTTTAAAGGGTCGTGGGAGATTACCACGTTGATAGGCTATAGGTGTAAAGGCAGTAATGTCATAGCCGAGTAGTACTAATAACCCATAGGCTTATTGTACGCCTGTTTTTTTATACAAAGTTTACAAAACAAATCATGTAATTCTTTTTCAATATGTTAAGATATTTGTCACATCTATATGTGACGCTGATGTAATAGGCCTAAAAACCTATTACCTTAGCTATAACTTAAGGTGGTTATAGCGACGGGGCTCACCTCTTACCATTCCGAACAGAGTAGTTAAGCCCGTTTGCGCCGATGGTACTGCATCTCGTGGGAGAGTAGGTCGCCGCCTTTTTTAAGAATCCTCTTCATAACTGAAGAGGATTTTTTTTGTTCTAAAATGTTTATACTTCGTATATTTACATGATAAATTCTAAATTATCAATCGTGAATACCAATCCTGATATTAATCTTGCCTGGCAGTTTGTCACTGAAACGGATAGAATTATCTTTCTAACAGGTAAAGCAGGTACTGGTAAAACAACCTTTCTTCATAAATTAAAAAACGAATCACTTAAACGTACTGTTGTCGTTGCGCCAACAGGAGTGGCCGCTATTAATGCGAAGGGCGTTACTATTCATTCGTTTTTTCAATTACCTTTCGGGCCTATTTTACCCGATGCGGATGTGAAGGCATCTCAAGGTTTTAATAGGAAATTCAGTAAAACTAAAATCAATATCATTAAATCTATGGATCTATTGGTTATTGATGAAATTAGTATGGTACGAGCCGACTTATTAGATGGTATTGATAAAACATTAAGACGCTTTCGGAATAAGAATAAGATTTTTGGCGGTGTTCAGGTATTAATGATTGGCGATTTGCAACAACTATCTCCTGTAATTAAAGATCATGAGTGGTCTTTGCTTAAAAAATATTATGCTAATGGTTACTTTTTTAGTAGTCATGCTTATCAACAATGTCAGTCTATTACTATAGAATTAAAACATATTTATAGACAAGAGAATCCCGAATTTATCAACATTCTAAATGAAATTCGGAATAATAGACTTTCTAAAGAAGCCGAATTAATATTAAATCAGCGCTTTCAACCAGATTTCAGTCCAAATGCAGATGAGGGTTATATTCAGTTAACCACGCATAATAATAGAGCAGAGCTTACTAATCAAAAGGAGCTCGACGCATTGAAAACTAAAATTCAAAATTTTGAAGCCCAATTATCTGGTAAGTTTCCGGAGCATGCTTATCCCAATAAGGAAACTTTAGCTTTAAAAGTTGGTGCGCAGGTTATGTTTATTAAAAATGATAGTTCCCAAGAGAAACGTTATTTCAATGGGAAAATAGGCAAAGTTATCAAGTTGAATAAAGATGAAGTTGTAGTGCGTTGTCCTGATGACGATTTTAATATTGTTACTAAACCTGAAATATGGGATAATATTAACTACAGTGTTAATCAAGAAACAAAAGCTATAACGGAAGATAAAATAGGATCATTTACTCAAATACCTTTGCGCTTGGCTTGGGCCATTACCATTCATAAAAGTCAAGGTTTAACTTTTGAAAAAGCTATAATTGATGCCCAAGGTGCTTTTGCTCATGGGCAAACTTATGTAGCGTTAAGCCGATGTAAATCATTGGAAGGTTTGGTATTGAAGAGTAAAATTACCTCTAGTCAAATAATTAGTGATAGTCAGGTAATTTTGTTTAATGAGTCTGCCAATGAGAATCAGCCGGATGAAGTGGAATTAGAAACATCACAAAAAAGGTTTCAATTAGGATTGATTTCTGAAGTTTTCGATTTCTATTCATTTTTATATCCTATGAATCGCATTTTGGATATATATTATAAAAATAGAGGGAGCATTGAAGGGAAAGTAGAAGCACCTTTAATAGCTATGAAAGATGCGGTTACTAAACTTTTAAAAGTTAGTAATTCCTTCAATAATCAATTAAAAACGATTTCTAATGAAGAAAATTTACCTGAAACGAGCAACATAATTCAAGAGCGTTTTATTAAAGCCGTTTCGTATTTTAAAAAGGAATTAGATTCTACTATTGTATCTTCTTTTAAAGAATTTAATTTCACTACAGACAATCAGGCTTTGGAAAAGGATATTTCAAACCAAAGTGATATTATAGAAGAGCATTTAGAAACTAAAATTTTATATTTTAAAGAACTTACTGATGGTTTTAAAACCCGCTTGTTTTTAGATTTACGCGCTAAAGCCGTATTTTTGGTTAAAGAAAAACCTAAAAAACTTAAGAAAGCAATTATTGATGGCACTACCAATGTGGAATTATTTGAATTGCTTCGCGTTTTAAGAAACAACATAGCTCAAGAAAATGATCTAGTGCATTATCAAGTATTCACCCAAAAAGCGCTTTATGCCATTTGCGAAACCTTGCCAACAACTAAAAAAGAACTTTTAGATATTGTGGATATGGGAAAAGTGCGTGTTGAAAAATATGGCACAGCTATTTTGGAAGTGATTCAAGAATTTTGTGAGGAAAATGACATTGAATTTGAAGAAGTATTAGAATTGTCCAAACCCGAAAAAAAGAAAGAACCCAAAGTGGATACCAAATTGCAATCTTTAAACCTTTTTAAATCTGGTAAAACTATTGCTGAAATTGCTAATGTGCGGGAGTTAAATGAGAATACTATTTTTGGTCATTTAGTAACTTTTATTTCCAGTGGTAAAATAAAAGTAACAGATTTAATGAGTGCATCGCATTTTAAAGAACTTGAAAAACTCATTCCTAAAATTTCCTATGAAAATTTATCAGACTTGAAAAAGCAGCTAGATGATAAGTATGATTATGGTGAAATACGACTAGTTTTAGAAAGCCTTAAATAAAAAAATCCCAATGAAACATTGGGATTTTATTTATAGAATCTTTTTAAGATTAGTCTTTCAATACACCTCTAGAAATGACTATTTTTTGAATTTCTGAAGTACCTTCATAAATCTGTGTAATTTTGGCATCACGCATTAAACGTTCAACATGGTATTCTTTAACAAATCCATTTCCTCCGTGCACTTGGACCGCTTCAATAGTAGTATCCATAGCCACTTGACTAGCAAATAGTTTTGCCATAGCACTAGACATATCATAGTTATTACCTTGATCTTTATCCCAAGCTGCTTTCATCACTAACATACGCGCTGCTTCAATTTGTGTAGCCATATCTGCTATTTTAAAAGCAATAGCTTGATGATTGCAAATTTCAGTACCAAATGCTTTACGCACTTTGGAGTATTTTTTAGCTAATTCATAAGCGCCAGCTGCAATACCTAATGCTTGTGCAGCAATTCCAATTCGTCCGCCAGATAATGTTTTCATAGCGAATGTAAAACCGAAACCATCTTCACCTATTCTATTCTCTTTAGGAACTTTAACATCATTAAACTGTAATGTATGGGTATCACTACCACGAATTCCTAATTTATCTTCTTTAGGGCCAACGTGAAAACCTGCCATACCTTTTTCAACAATAAAAGCATTAATTCCATGATGTCCTTTATCTCTATCCGTTTGTGCAATCACTAAATAAACATCGGCACGACCACCACTAGTAATCCAGTTTTTTGTGCCATTTAAAATATAATGGTCACCTTTATCTATTGCCGTTGTTTGTTGGGATGTGGCATCACTTCCAGCTTCTGGTTCACTTAAACAAAAAGCACCAACAAATTCACCAGTGGCCAATTTATTTAAATATTTATCTTTCTGCGCGTCATTACCATAAGCTTCAATACCGTAACAAACTAGTGAGTTATTTACAGAAACAATTACTGAAGCCGAAGCATCAATTTTGGATAATTCTTCCATAATTAAAACATAAGAAATGGCATCCATACCGCTTCCGCCATATTTTGGATCTACCATTATACCCATAAAACCAAGATCGCCCATCTTTCTAACTAATTTTTGAGGAAATTCTTGCTTGTTATCACGTTCTATAACGCCAGGTAATAATTCTGACTGTGCAAAATCGCGCGCTGCGTCGCGAATCATTATATGTTCTTCGGTAAGATTAAAATCCATAGTAATTTGTAATTGTTGAATTGTAAAAAAAAGTGAATGCAAAGATAATGTTTTAGCCGCATTTTATCAATTATGATTAGTATTTTTACAGATATGATGAATTCTACTTATAAAATATTAGGTGTTATGTCTGGAACCTCTCTGGATGGTGTGGATTTGGCATATATTAATTTGAGTTATGATGGAAAATGGCACTACAAATTTTTAGCCTGTGAAACAATCGCTTACTCCATGGATTGGCTCATTAAACTGAAGAACCTTGTAGGGGTTTCTTCATTAGAATTAAACCAAATAGATGAGGATTATACCCAGTATCTAGGCGGCATTATAAATACGTTTTTAAAAAAACATCATATTTCGGAATTAGACTTCATAAGTTCCCATGGACACACGGCTTTGCACCAGCCTGAAAATGGTATAACCGTTCAAATTGGTAATAAAAAAGAACTTGCCGTTTTAACAAACCATGATGTTATTTGTGATTTCAGACTTCAAGATGTGCAATTTGGAGGCCAAGGCGCGCCATTAGTTCCTATTGGCGATAAACTACTTTTTCCAGAATTTAATTACTGTGTAAATCTTGGTGGTTTTGCTAATATTTCAACAGAAATAGCTGGTAAACGCATTGCTTATGATATTTGTCCCGCTAATATTGTTTTGAATCATTACGTAGCAACTTTAGGATTAGAATATGATGATGCTGGTAAAATAGCAGCTTCTGGAAATTGTGATACTAATTTATTAGAAGAACTAAATAATCTAGAGTTTTATAAAAAACCGTATCCAAAATCACTGGGATTAGAATGGGTTGAACAGTATATTTTTCCATGTATAGATGCTTTTAATCTTGCAACACCTGATATTCTAAAAACGTTTAGTATTCATGTAGCTATTCAAATAGGAAATCAGATTAATAAAGGTAAAACGCTTATAACAGGAGGCGGAGCTTATAATGTGTTTGTAATGGAACAAATTAAAGAACAAACATCTACTGAAATTACTATACCCGATAATTCCTTAATCGAATACAAAGAAGCCTTGATATTCAGTTTATTGGGGGCCTTAAAATTTCGAAATGAAGTAAATTGTTTGGCCAGTGTTACAGGAGCAAAAATCGATCATAGTTCAGGAAAAATGTATCATCCATAAAATTATGGTAAAATTCATATTTTGCCGTTTATTGTTTTTTATATTTGTTGGGAAATTTAGAATATCTTACTAGTAAAAACTAATGTCTATATAATGAAAGATTTACTTCAAAAGTACGAGAATAAGCAACCAGAAATTGTATTCAATTGGAAAGATCCGGAAACGGAAGCTGAAGGTTGGACGGTTATTAGCTCTTTAAGAGGCGGTGCTGCTGGCGGTGGAACCCGTATGAGAAAAGGATTGGATGTAAATGAAGTATTATCTTTAGCCAAAACAATGGAAGTTAAATTTACCGTTTCAGGACCAGCTATTGGTGGTGCAAAATCGGGAATTAATTTTGACCCGCAAGATCCTCGTAAAAAAGGTGTTTTAGAGCGTTGGTTTAAAGCTGTTTCACCTTTATTAAAAAGTTATTATGGAACGGGTGGCGATTTAAACGTGGACGAAAGTCATGAAGTGATTCCAATGACGGAGCAAACGGGGCTTTGGCATCCACAAGAAGGTGTTTTTGAAGGTCATTTTAAACCAACCCCAGGCGAAAAAATTAATAGAATAGGACAATTACGTCACGGTGTTATTAAAGTTATTGAAAGCACTAAATATTCGCCAAGTTTAGAACGTAAATATACCGTTGCCGATATGATTACAGGCTTTGGGGTTGCTACAGCGGTAAAACATTATTATGATATTTTTGGAGGTTCTGTAGAAGGAAAACGTGTCGTAGTTCAAGGTTTTGGAAATGTAGGAGCCGCTGCTGCTTTTTATATGTCTAAAATGGGCGCTAAAGTAGTCGGCATTATGGATATTGCTGGAGGCGTTATTAATAAAGACGGTTTCACTTTTGAAGAAGTAACAAGCCTCTATCTAAATAAACAAGGAAATACGCTTGGTGGCGATGACTTAATCCCATTTCAAGAAATGAATGAGAAAGTTTGGGAACTAGAAGCTGAAATATTTTTACCATGTGCTGCATCGCGCTTAATTACGAAAGAGCAAGTAGATGCTATGATAAATAGTGGTTTGGAAGTTGTATCATGTGGCGCCAATGTGCCATTTGCCGATAAAGAAATTTTCTTTGGTCCTATTATGGAGCATACCGATGAGCGCATTAGTTTAATACCCGATTTTATATCCAATTGTGGTATGGCACGTGTATTTGCATATTTAATGGAAAGTAAAGTAGAAATGACGGATGAATCTATTTTTGAGGATACTTCAGCAACCATTAAAAAGGCTTTACAAAATGTTTATAAGGAGAATACTTCGAAAAAAGAATTGAGTAAAACTGCTTTTGAAATCGCATTACGTCAACTAGTTTAATACACAGAATTTTATGGGATCAATAATTATTATCGTTTTTATTGTTGGGTATTTAGCCATTACTTTAGAGCATAACCTAAAAATTGATAAATTAATTCCTGCATTGGTCATGATGGCCATATGTTGGGCACTAATTGCTTTAGGCTTAAATTCATTCCCGCTTTGGTTTGATTCAGCAAAGCATGCGATTGTTGATAATTTCGGATTGTTAGGTCAAGAAGAAAAGTTAATAATCATGGAGGAAAGCCTATTACATCATTTAGGTAAAACTGCAGAAATTTTAATATTCCTTTTAGGTGCCATGACTATTGTTGAAATCATTGATTATTTTGATGGTTTCGCAACTATCAAAGGCTTTATAAAAACAAAAAGTAAAAGCCGCATTCTCTGGATATTCGCATTTTTAGCATTTTTCTTGTCTGCAATAATTGATAACTTAACAGCTACAATTGTTTTAATATCTATTCTTCAAAAATTAATATATAATCGTGACGTAAGAATTTGGTACGCTGGTTTAATTATTATTGCTGCCAATGCTGGTGGTACTTGGTCTCCAATTGGTGACGTAACAACGACCATGCTTTGGATTGGTAAAAAAGTAACTACCGGACATTTATTCGTTTACTTATTTGTACCGTCTTTATTATGTATGTTAATACCTACATTTATTGCCTCTTTTTTACCAGCCTTTAAAGGTAATATTGATAACCCAGAAGCAGGTGAAGAAAAACCAAAAAGTAGATATAGTGCCAAAATGCTTTATTTAGGTTTAGGTGGAATTGTTTCCGTACCTATTTTTAAAACGGTTACCCATTTACCACCTTATGTTGGTATGATGTTAGCGCTTGGTGTGGTCGCTATTTTTGCGGAAATTTATAGTAATAGAAAATTTGCCATGTCTTTTGATACAGATCAAGCGGCAGATCATGAAGGACATCATAGTCCCGTACATAAATCATTAGCAAAAATTGAATTACCGAGTATATTATTTTTTTTAGGAATTTTAATGGCTGTTGCGGCTTTAGAATCTTTAGGAATATTATTTGGTTTTGCAACAACCTTACAAGATAACATGCCTATGTTAGGTACAGAATTCCATAATGTGGGTGATACTGGTGGACCCGTTTCAGATTTGGTGGTTTTATTAATGGGCGTCGGATCAGCTGTTATTGACAACGTTCCTTTAGTCGCCGCGAGTTTGGGAATGTTTAACCATTCCATAGATCATGAGCTTTGGCATTTTATCGCATATGCTGCTGGAACAGGTGGTAGTATGTTAATTATTGGCTCTGCAGCAGGAGTTGTGGCTATGGGAATGGAGAAAATTGACTTTTTCTGGTATTTTAAAAACATTTCTTGGTTGGCCCTAGTTGGCTTTATTGTCGGTGCCATAGCATTTATGTTTACAAGAACCATTTTTTAGTATAATTTTGATCGATTTATAGCGTTAACAATTTAATAGTCACAAATTTTATGATAAATACAATAATCCAAAGTGTTCAGGACGCTCAAGAAGGTGCTGAAATAATTACAGACGGTGAACCAGTTGAAAAAACACTCTCCATCATTGAATTAATTATTAGTGGAGGCATGGCAGGTCAAATTATAATTGCCATACTTTTTTTACTTCTAGTTCTTGCATGTTACATTTATTTTGAACGCTTGTTTGCCATAAAAGCAGCATCTCAAGTGGATAGTAATTTCATGAATCAAATTAAAGATTATGTTAGTAATGGGAAAACGGAGGCAGCTCAACTTTTATGTGCTCAAACCAATACACCCGTTTCTCGATTAATTAATAAAGGAATTACGCGAATTGGAAAACCACTAGAAGATATTAACACAGCCATTGAAAATGCGGGTCGTTTAGAAATATACGGACTAGAAAAGAATGTTAGTGTTTTGGCTACTATTTCTGGTGCTGCCCCAATGATTGGATTTCTAGGAACCGTTGTTGGTATGATTATCGCTATTTTCGAATTAGCAAATGCAGGCGGAACTATTCAAATGGATGTACTTGCTAGCGGTTTGTATACAGCAATGACTACAACAGTTGCTGGACTTATTGTAGGTATTATTGCCTACATTACTTATAACCATTTAGTAGTAAAAACAAATAAGGTGGTGTATCAAATGGAAGCAAATTCTTTAGAATTTTTAGATCATTTAAACGAACCTATTTAATATGAATATACGCGGAAGAAATAAAGTAACGCCTGAATTCAACATGTCGTCTATGACGGATATTGTATTCCTTTTACTTATATTTTTTATGATAGCTTCTACGTTGGTAACAACTAGTGCTATTGATATTTTACTGCCAAATGCAAGTGGGAAAACAGAAAATAAAAAATCTGTTGCTGTTAGCATCACCAAAGATTTGCGTTATTATATTGATTCGCAATTAGTAGGCGAAAGCATGTTAGAAGGTGAGTTGCTAAATGCTTTATCCAGTCAGGAAAAACCAACTGTGGTTTTGCGTGCTGAAAAATCGGTGCCAGTAGATAATGTTGTGAAAGTTATGGATATTGCCAATAGAAATAAGATTAAGGTTATTTTAGCGGTTAAACCTAATTAGGTTACAAATTCATGAAATATTTAGAGACCAAACACGAACGTAATTCAGCCAAGATAACTTCTTTAATAGTAGTTATCCTGGTTTTACTATTATTTGTAGTTGGAGCTCCTTATATGGATCCACCTGAAGAGTTTGGTGTGGCCGTTAACTTTGGAAATTCAGAAGTAGGAAGCGGGAATGTGCAACCTTCAGAGCCCGTTAAGTCTGAACCTAAAAATATTGAGCGTCCACCTGAAGAAGCGGTGACTAAACCTCAAGAATCAAAACCTGAAGCATCATCAGCGGCAAAAACAAAAGCTGAAGATTTGATGACTGAAGAAAATGAAGAGGCACTAGCCATTGAAAAAAAGAAACAAGCGGATGCTAAAACAAAGGCAATTGCCGATGCCAAAGCAAAAGCAATAACTGACGCCAAGGCTAAAGCACAAGCGGAAGCCGATTCCAAAGCTAAAGCGGAAGCTGAAAAAAAAGCCAAAGAACAGGCTGAAAAAGAAGCTAAAAAGAAAAATCTAGATGCTTTAATAGGCGGTGTTAGTAAATCAGAAGGTAAAACCACTGGTGGGGAAGGTGATGATAAGCAAGCAGGCGATAAAGGTCAGTTAGATGGAGATCCGTATGCGGCGAGCTATTTTGGGAGCTCTGGTTCAGGAAGTGGAGGCGTAGGTTACGGTTTAAAAGGTAGGGGTAAAGCCTCATACCAAACATTAAAACAAGATTGTAATGAATCGGGCTTAGTAATCGTTAAAATCATTGTTAACCGTGCCGGAAATGTTATTGAAGCCACTCCGGGTGTTCAAGGCACAACTAATACGGCTGCGTGTCTGTTAGAGCCTGCTAGAAAAATAGCTTTATCTCATAAATGGCGACCAGATAACAACGCACCAAGTAAGCAAGTTGGATTTGTAAATGTAAATTTCACTTTAGGCCAATAATTAATGACGTATCAAGATACTTTAAATTGGATGTTTTCTAAACTTCCAATGTATCAAAGACAAGGTAAATCTGCTTTTAAAGCGAATTTAGATAATTCTATAAGTTTCGCTCATCATTTAAATAATCCTCAAAATCAAATCAAAACCATCCATGTCGGCGGCACCAACGGAAAAGGCTCTACTAGTAATATGTTGGCGTCTGTTCTGCAAGAAGCCGGCTATAAAGTTGGATTATTTACTTCACCACACTTAAAAGATTTTAGGGAGCGCATTCGTATTAATGGCCAAATGGTAAGTGAGCAATTTGTGATTGATTTTATTGAACACAACAAAGTCTATTTAGAAAATACGGGTTTATCTTTTTTTGAAATGACATCGGGAATGGCTTTCGATTATTTTTCAAAAAATAATGTGGATATTGCTATCATTGAAGTCGGTTTAGGCGGTCGTCTAGATTCTACAAATATCATTAGACCAGAACTTTCTATTATTACAAACATTGGTTTAGATCATATTCAGTTTTTAGGTGATACCTTGGATAAAATCGCCTTTGAAAAGGCTGGAATTATTAAAAGCACCATTCCGGTAGTTATTGGAAAAACACAATTAGAAACAAAACCTGTTTTTGAAGCTATTGCAGAACGCTTGCATTCACCAATATCCTTTGCAGACCAACTAGCTCATGTAGATTATGAATCTGATTTAAAAGGCATTTATCAAACCGAAAACAAACAAACCGTTTTACAAGCCGTACTGGTTTTAAGAGCTCTTGATTATAAAATAGACGATATTCATATTGTCAATGGTTTAATTGCAGTAACACTTAATACGGGCTTTCAAGGACGATGGCAAATATTACAAAATAAACCTTTAATTGTTTGTGACACGGCTCATAATATAGACGGCTTAAAATTGGTGATGCAACAAGTGCAGGAATTAACTTTTAATGTCCTTCATGTGGTCTTTGGGGTTGTTAATGACAAGGATGTGTTGAGCATTTTAGACCTTTTACCTAGAAATGCCGTCTATTATTTCTGCAAACCCGAGGTGCCAAGAGGTTTAGATGAAAATATTTTGAGCGCTATATTTTTAGAACATGGTTTTCAAGGCAGTACATATAGTAGTGTAAATAAAGCACTTATGGCTGCAAAAAGTAAAGCTAACTGTGATGATATGATCTATGTTGGTGGCAGTACATTTGTAGTAGCAGAAATAATTTAATTTTTCTTCAAAAAAAGTTTTGGAATATTAAAAACTCTAGTATATTTGCAATCCAATTACGAAGGGCGATTAGCTCAGTTGGTTCAGAGCACCTCGTTTACACCGAGGGGGTCGGGGGTTCGAATCCCTCATCGCCCACAACAAAAAAGTCCGTTTCTAACGGACTTTTTTTTAGTTATAGGGGTCATTAACTCAGTTGGTTCAGAGTGTCACGTCGACAACGTGGAAGTCACTGGTTCGAATCCAGTATGACCCACATCAAGCGAAAATCTGCATGGGAATGCAGATTTTTTTATTGGAAAAAACCCTTCAAAGCGCGCTTTGAAGGGTTTTTTCCAATAAAAAAATCCAGAATGCGTGAGCATTCAGATTTACATTTGTCGGAGTGCGTTAATTTTGGATCAATGCAATTAATCCAATAAACAATTTCAAAGCTTGCTTTGAAGACGTATATAAGAAACTCCAATAAGTTTTCTTAATTTAAAGTTTAGTAATAAGGATTTATTAAATGGGATTTTGCGTGAGCATTCCGATTTACATTTGCAGAACCAGATTTATTATGGATCAATGCAATTAATCTAAAAGTTCCATAACCCGCTCCAAAGCCATCCCTCTAGAGCCTTTTATTAACACAAGCGCGCTATTTAGTGATTCAGTATTAAAGTCTTCTCTAAAAGCTTGAAATGAATCGTAGAATATGGTTTGGGGATTGTTACATTTAGCTTTATTGAAGTTTTCACCTAAAAATAGTGCTTGTTGAATGTCAAGTTTTTCAACAAGATCTACAATTGCTTGATGTTCAATTTTGGCTTCAGGGCCTAATTCAAACATATCACCTAGAATGACAATTTTCTTGGCGTGTTTCTGTTTTGAAAAATGCACCAAAGCAACGGTCATACTTGATGGATTAGCATTATAGGCATCCAAAATAATTTCTGTTGAACCTCTGGTTATTATTTGAGATCTATTATTGGTGGGAATATAACTTTCAATAGCCTCTTTTATAGAATCAGTAGGAACTTTGAAAAAGTTTCCTATAGCAATAGCCGCGGCTATATTATTGAAATTATAAGAGCCTATTAAGTGACTGGATATATGCTGATTTTGAAATTCTAAATGTACAAAGGGACTAGCATCTAAAAAGTGAATTTTAAGTTGATTCTCCAGTTCGCTGTCAGCAAATAAAATGGTGTTCGCGTTTCTACTTTTTTCAACTTGAATAGGGTCAGAGTTGTTGATGAAAATCTGTTTACCATAATCTTGTAAATAATTATACATTTCACTTTTTCCTTTAATAACGCCTTCAGTTCCGCCAAAACCTTCTAAATGCGCTTTTCCGAAGTTAGTTATATATCCGAAATCTGGTTTAGCTAGTTTACATAAAAACGCTATTTCACCTTGATGATTGGCGCCCATTTCAACCACGCCCATTTCGGTATTCTTGGTCATGGATAGCAAAGTTAAGGGCACACCAATATGATTGTTTAAATTTCCAACAGTGGCTATTGTTCGGTATCTTTTAGAAAGAACCGTATGTATTAATTCTTTAGTCGTTGTTTTCCCGTTGCTTCCGGTTAAGGCAATTATAGGAATACCTAAATAATCCCTATGAAACATTGCTAGTTTTTGTAAAGCGCTTAAAACATCATTTACTAAAATGGTGTTGTCATCTTTCTCATAGCTGCTATCATCTATAACTACAAATTTAGCCCCTTGTTCAAGAGCTTGTTGCGTAAAGGTATTGCCATCAAAATTTTCACCTTTTAAGGCAAAAAACAGGCAGTTTTTAGTGATTTTTCGTGTGTCTGTACAAACGCCCTCACAGGATAAAAAGCGTTCATGTAAAGTTTGTATTTCCATAAAATAAAAGTATAAAAAAAGTCCTGACTACCGCCAGGACTTTGTATAATTTTTGAAATAAACTATTTAGTTTTTACTTTTGTTTTTATTCTCTGATTTGGAACCTACACGAGACATAGCACATCTAAATCCAATATAATCAGTTGCCATGTTTTGTGGGAAATAACGACGTTGAGCAGGATCTAACCAATACTCTCTATCTTTCCAAGAACCACCTTTATAAACACGAACTTCGTCATTAATTAATGAAGTACGCTTATCTGAACGGTCATACTCACGAATCAACTGTCCTGCTGAATCTAGTTCAACATTATGTTTTGGTGAGTTGTACATGACACTAGTATGCGTTGCATCCGTACCTTCTTCATCTTCACTAAAACCATCACGGTAATCACGAGAAGAACGTTTATCACCATCTCTAAAGTTACGGTTATCACTCGTATCAAAGTTTGTTCTTAAGTACGTTTCATTTTCGTCAACTGGTACTTGGTGAATTTCACCTGGTAAATTTCTAGCTACAACTTTTCCGTTAGGTAAGGTGTCAAATTTAATTTCATCTGGCGTAACAATTCTTACGGTACCATCCTCGTTTAACTCATTTTTAGTGTAAACGTTTCCACGGTAGTAGTTAAAATCACTAAATTCATCATCAACAATTGGTCTGTAAACATCGGCAACCCATTCGGCTACGTTTCCAGCCATATCATATAAACCAAAATCATTAGGCTCGTAAGATTTCACAGCGTTAGTAATATCAGCACCATCATCAGACCATCCTGCAATTCCACCGTAATCACCTTTTCCTTGCTTAAAGTTAGCCATTTGGTCACCTCTAATTTTACGTTTTCCTGAACGTGTATATTGGCCATCCCATGGATATTTTTTACGACCTCTATAAACGTTATAGCTACGAATAGATGTTAAACCTAATGCGGCATATTCCCATTCAGCTTCTGTTGGAAGTCTATATTTGGGTGAAATAATTCCTGTTTCTCTTGTAGCATTTACGTTAATTTGATCGCCTGCGGCATTAGTTTGAACACGACGACGTGTATTTGCTGGATCTGTAAGTGCTGTATTTCCTCCGTAAACTTGTGAAGGTGCATTAATATAAGTATCTGTGTTAAAAGTAGCATCCGCAGATACATCATTTAATTTAGCATCTCTTTGAATATAACCAGCATCTTCTAAATTAGACTCGTTAACACGATCAGAACGCCAGTTAGCAAATTCAACTGCTTGAATCCAACTTACACCAACAACTGGATATTCAGCATAACCAGGATGACGCAAATAGTTTTCTGTCATAACTTCGTTATAACCTAAACGGTTTCTCCAAACTAAAGTATCTGGAAGAACACCATCGTAAATAGCTTTGAAATTATCTTCAATAGGTGGGTAGATACGTTTAATCCAATCTAAATATTCTAAATACATTAAGTTGGTAACTTCAGTTTCATCCATATAAAAGGATTGAACGTGCTGCTGATTTGGAGTATTATTCCAATCATGCATCACATCATCTTGAACGCGACCCATTGTAAAGGTTCCACCTTCTACAAAAACTAATCCAGGACCTGCTTCTTGTCCTTTAAAACTTGTGTTGTATTGGAAGCCTCCATCTTTTGAGTTAATATCCCAACCAGTAGCGCGAGAGCTATTGGAGCTAGAAGATCGTTTACAACCAACAGCTGTAACAGCTAGTGTTAAAACTAACAATAATTTTATTGTTAATACTTTTTTCATATCCATACGTTTAAGTAAGCTATTAATATTTTTGGTGACGCAATATATGAATTCTGCGTAATTATCCAAGCAATTATTTAAAATTAACTTAAAATATTGCGCATTTCATCCCGTTAATTCAACGTTTTAACGATGCTTTCAAAACTTTTAGCTAATGTTATGTCTAATTATAACGCCCAATTTTATAATTTATTATCGTAATTTCGTTTCCTTTTATTAAAATTGTTTGATATTTAATAATAAGCAACACTTAATTGCGTTATTTGTGTAATGAAAAAGAAATTATTACTACTTGCTTTATGCGTTTCTGTTGCGGTTTTTTCGCAACAAAAGCGCTTCGACATCACTTGGAATGGAACGAAATCCTTTAGTAATGAAAGTTTTTCTATTGAAGTTCCCGCTTTCAATTCTGAATATTATAGCTACAATCTCGATAATGGCTTGGAGTTTATTGCTCAATGGGAGATGACGCAATTAGTAAATGAAAATTCTGCACAAATTTCGAATATTTCCTACGCACCCATTTCAAAAAATGAATTAAAAGATGTGGATCTAAATACTATTCCAAATAAATTGGAATTTTCACTTCAGAATAGTACTGCTCGAAATAAAAATGGTGCATTTTTAACGCTTTCTCCTATTATTAGAGAAAATGGCGCATATAAAAAAGTAACAAGTTTCACTATAAATTATGGCACCAAAAATAGTTTAAGAACAGGTAACCGGTCAGCCATTACCAATTCCGTTTTAAGTTCGGGCTCTTGGTATCGTTTTCAAGTGGACAAATCAGGCGTATTTATTATCACGAGACGCTTTTTGGAGCAGTTAGGAATTAATATAGATAGCGTAGATCCAAGAACCATTAAATTATTTGGTAATGGTGGGCGTATGATTCCGTATGCTAACTCGGCGCCTTATCCTATGGATTTGCAAGAAAATGCAGTTCGTATTATAGGTGAATCAGATGGGTATTTTCATGATGGCGATTATATGTTGTTTTATGCTGAAGGTCCAAATGGTTATGATGTTGCCAGAAACACCAACATTAATATTTATAATACAGCAACTACCTATTATATTAATATAAGTTCTGGAAACGGGAAACGAATCCAGTCCATGATTCAACCATCTGGCGCGCCTGATATGATGATTAACACGTTTCAAGATTATCAATATCATGAAGTAGATGAGTACAATTTAGCTAGTGTAGGAAGGCGCTGGTTTGGCGATCGTTTTGGAATAGAAACGACAAAAACTTTCGATTTTTCTTTCCCTAATCTAGTTACCTCGCTACCGGTTCGTTTAAAAGCTTATGTAGCTTCCACTTCCGAAATTACTACAACCATGGCGCTAAATGTAAACAGTGCTGCTATAGCAAACTTGGTCATTCCATCTGTAACAAATTCTACTTTGGCCAGTGAAGCTATTTACAATAATAATATTTCTGTTGCCAGTCCTAATTTAGCCGTAACATTAGAATATAATAATGGTGGTAATCCCTCTGCTTTAGCGTATATAGATTATATTTCTTTAGAAGCTACTCGGGAATTGACATACGCAGGAAAGCCTTTTACGTTCCGAAATCGTGCTGTTGCAGGGGCTTCGGGAATAGGGCAGTACACCATGACCAATGCAGCGCAGGTTAACGAAATATGGGAAATCACGGATTTATACAACATTAAAGCATTAAAAAACACAAACGCTAATCCTATAATTTCCTTTACTTCAAATTTAGGAACCTTGCGAAATTTTGCGGTTGTAGCTTCGGGTGGATATCATGAACCTACTTTAATTTCCAATCCTTATGTTAGCAACCTAAATTTAAAAGGTAGCATTTTCAATAATGCTCAAGGTGTTTTTCAAGATGTAGATTATATCATTATAACGCCAGCTAATCTTTATTCACAAGCCGAACGTTTGGCTCAAATTAATAGAAACCAATATAATTTAAACGTTAAGGTTGTAAAATTAGCAGATATCTATACCGAGTTTGGACCAGGCGTTCAAGATATTGGCGCCATTCGTAATTTCGTTAAATATGTATATGATAATGCAAGCGCTCCAGAAAAACGACTCAAATATCTGTGTTTGTTTGGCGATGGTTCATTTGATTATAAAGACAGAGTTTCTAATAACACCAATATTGTTCCTTTATGGCATGCTTATGACAGCTTTAATTTAACCAGCTCTTTTGTGTCCGATGATTTTTATGGAATGATGGACGCTAATGAAGGGAATATGCAAACTTCTGATAAATTGGATATTGCAGTTGGTCGTGTTTTAGCCGATTCTCCTCAACGTGCTAATGAATTGGTGGATAAAGTGGCTTCATATTATATAGAATCATCTTATGGAAATTGGCGTAATAATGTGGTGGTAATTTCGGATGATGTAGATGAAGGCTGGGAAAAGGATATTCAATTAACAACTAATACCATTGGTGATAATATTTCGTTAGCCAAACCTTTTATAAACGTAACTAAAATACATACGGATGCTTATATCCAAGAATCTTCCGCTGGTGGTGATGCCTATCCTTCTGTTACTACGGCTATAACAAATGCTATAGAAAGTGGCGTTTTAGTTGTGAATTATTTTGGTCATGGTGGTGAAGATGGCTTGGCTAAAGAGCGAATTTTTACGAAGCCAGATGCACAAAACTTGAATAACGTTTGTAAATTAAATTGCTTTGTAACTGTAACCTGTGAATATACCCGTTTTGATAATCCAATGCGTCCAACCGCTGGTGAATACACGTATTGGAATAAAACTGGAGGTGCCATTGGTTTAATTACAACTACCAGACAGATTTTTGTGAGTGTTGGTATTTCATTCAATATTATATTAGAAGAATATTTATTCTCTTTTAATGCGAATGATGATTATGATGATGATGAATATCCAAGTATGGCAGAAGCCTTGCGTTTAACTAAAACAAATCCAGCCATTTCAGGAATTGGTCAAAGACGTTTGGTGTTTTTTATTGGAGATCCTGCCATGAAATTGGCCATTCCAAAACCAAGTATTCGCTTAACTAAAGTAAATGATGTGCCTGTTAACCAGGCTACGCCGCCCTTAAAAGCCTTAAGTCGCGCTAAATTAACCGGAGAAGTTACAGACCAAACAGGAAATGTTATTACAGATTATAACGGGGTGCTTTCCGTAAATATATATGACAAAAAAGTACAGCGTACAACTTTGGCAAATGACCGTATTCGTGAAGCTGGACAGCTTATTAAAATGAATTTTGAAACCCTAGGCGCAACTATTTTTAGAGGTCAAGCTTCTGTAACTAACGGAAAATTTGAATTTGAATTTATCGTGCCTCGTGACATTGGTATTCCAGAAGGTAATGGTCGCGTTAGTTTTTATGCGAAGAAAAATAATTCATTGGATGATCAATCCGGTGCAAATTCTACTGCAGTAATTATTGGAGGCCTGAACCAAAATGCACCAGAAGATGCTATTGGACCTGTTATTAAATTATATATGAACGATGAAAATTTCGTTTCAGGAGGTATCACCAACGAATCACCAAGTTTATTGGTGAAGTTAGAAGATGAAAACGGGATTAATACCGCCAGCGGAATTGGTCATGACATTGTAGCGATTTTGGATGGCGATGAAACCAATCCGTATATTTTAAATGATTACTATCAAACGGAAATAGACGATTATCAAAAGGGAACTGCTAATTTCCCCTTAAGAAATATTCAGCCTGGATTACATACGTTAAGTTTAAAAGCATGGGATGTTTATAACAATTCATCTATTTCAGAGATTCAATTTGTGGTACACAACGAGAATCAGAGCCTTGTTATCGAAAATGTTTTAAATTATCCGAATCCCTTCGTTAATTACACCGAATTTTGGTTCAACCACAATAGTTCCGATGCTTTGGACGTTTCAGTACAGATATTCACCGTTTCTGGGAAGTTGGTAAAAACATTAAATGGTCAGACCAATTCTTCAGAATGCTGCGGAAAAGGTACATCCGCTTTATCCCGAGATATAGTTTGGGATGGTCGTGATGATTTTGGAGATAAAATAGGAAAAGGCGTTTATATATATAAATTAACCGTTAGATCGCCACTCCTAAATAAATCCGTTGAAAAAATTGAGAAACTTGTAATACTTTAATAATACATTATATTTGCTAAATAAAATCAATACATGAAAAATCGAATTTTATTACTATTTACACTTGTTTTTGGGCATCAAATTTATGCGCAAACTGTTGTTT
Source organism: Bizionia myxarmorum (assembly GCF_008086205.1). Classification (GTDB taxonomy): domain Bacteria; phylum Bacteroidota; class Bacteroidia; order Flavobacteriales; family Flavobacteriaceae; genus Algorimicrobium; species Algorimicrobium myxarmorum. The sequence continues at coordinate 1,433,823 of NZ_VSKK01000001.1, forward strand.
TACCTAACACGAACGATTCTCGTGTTATAACAACTGGTATGCCATTTTTGTTAATTGCGCCAGAGGCTAGAGGTGCCGCTATGGGAGATATGGGCGTTGCAACATCGGTTGATGCGTTTTCTCAAAACTGGAACCCTTCTAAATATGCCTTTTCAGAAAATAAGCAAGGCTTCAGTTTAAGTTATACACCTTACCTTACCAAGCTTGTAAATGACATATCATTAGCGTATTTAACTTATTATAACCGAATTGATGAACGCAGTGGTTTTGCCGTAAGTTTGAAATATTTCGGATTAGGAGAAATTGAATTGGTTCAAGATGAAAATTCGACACCGTTAGTGGTGAAGCCGAATGAAATTTCTTTAGACGGATCTTACTCTCTAAAATTAAGTGAGCAATTTGCTATGTCTGTAGCTATGCGTTATTCACGTTCGGATTTAAAAATTGATGCTATTGATGCCGATGCTACTGCAGCAAATTCATTTGGTGTGGATATAGCCGGTTATTACCAAAGTGAAGAGCAAGCTTATGCTAGTTTTAATGGACGTACCCGTTTAGGATTTGCCATTCAAAATATTGGACCAACTTTTAAATATGATGATGGTGGCCAAGAAAACTTCCAACCAACTAACTTACGTTTAGGTGGTGGATTTGATTTTATTTTGGACGACTTTAATAAAGTATCTATAACGGCTGAAGTAACGAAGTTATTAGTGCCAACTCCTCCAGTATATGGAACAGAGTTTAACTATACTGAAAGTGGTGCAAATCCAGGTTTTCAGAGTGATGAAGATACTTTAGGTGCTGTTGTAACTCCAAATGTGATTGTAGAAGGTAAGGATCCTAATGTTGGCTTTTTCAAAGGGATGTTTCAATCATTTGGTGATGCGCCAGGCGGATTCAAAGAAGAGATAAAAGAATTTACCTATGCTGTTGGTGCGGAATATATGTACCAAGATTCTTTTGGTTTTAGAGCTGGTTATTTCAATGAAAGCGATGAAAAAGGTGCAAGACAATTTTTTGCTATTGGTGCCGGATTTAAATACAATGTAATTGGTTTAGATTTATCATATCTATTCTCGGCTTCTAAAGTGCAAAACCCGTTGGAGAACACGTTGCGTTTTTCTCTAACCTTTAACTTTGGTCCTGGAACTTACAGAGAATATTAATTAATAGAATAAAGAATAACAAAAAAACTATTGCTGCTAGCAATAGTTTTTTTTGTCTAATACCAATTTAATTTAATTATGCGGTTTAAATATTAAACGATTTATTACTTCATTATTTGGTTAGATTGCTATGAAATAGTTTCTTAATTTAGTGCGTTATAAAATAGATTATGAAAGAAGTAAAAATTGAAACCATTCTACAAGTTTATGATAATTATGATGAACTTCCAGAAGACATAGCGGCTTTAATGACCCAAGCTACTGAAGCTCGTAGTAAAGCGTATTCGCCTTATTCTAACTTTAGTGTTGGGGCGGCTATATTATTGGACAATGATGAGGTTATAACAGGAAGTAATCAAGAGAATGCATCTTACCCGTCTGGACTTTGTGCAGAACGAACGGCTATTTATTATGCAGGCTCACAATATCCAGATGCTAAAATAATTAGAATGGCTGTAATTGCAGGTTCTAATGTAAAGCATACCATGACACCAATTCCGCCTTGTGGCGCTTGCCGACAAGCCATTGCGGAATATGAAGTAAAACAAAACACGCCTATTGAAATCTATTTTATGGGTGAAACAGGGAAAGTGGTGAAATCAGATTCGCTTGCCAATATTTTACCCTTAATTTTCGATAAAAGCTCGTTATAAAGACTTCAGGCTTTCTAAAAATTCTTTTAACGCAATTTTTACGTTTTTCGGTTTTTTCGTTACTAACTAAAGTGTTACTTTTGTCTATTCGTTTATCAAATTAACGTTACCAATGCAAAAGATAACCAAAGAAGTATACCTAAAGTGGTATGAAGACATGTATTTCTGGAGAAAGTTTGAAGACAAACTAGCAGCCGTTTACATTCAACAAAAAGTAAGAGGATTTCTTCACTTATACAATGGTCAAGAGGCCATATTAGCAGGCGCTTTGCATGCTATGGACTTAACAAAAGATAAAATGATTACCGCTTATAGAAACCACGTACAGCCAATAGGTATGGGTGTGGATCCTAGACGTGTTATGGCCGAGTTGTATGGAAAAGCAACAGGAACATCACAAGGTTTAGGTGGTTCTATGCATATTTTTTCTAAAGAACACCGTTTTTATGGTGGTCATGGTATTGTCGGTGGACAAATTCCTTTAGGTGCTGGTATTGCATTTGGTGATAAATATCATGGAAGTGATGCTGTAACTTTATGTTGTTTTGGTGATGGTGCTGCTAGACAAGGATCCTTACACGAAACTTTTAACATGGCTATGTTGTGGAAATTACCAGTAGTTTTCGTTTGTGAAAATAACGGTTATGCCATGGGAACGTCAGTTGAACGCACGGCAAACCATACTGATATTTGGAAACTTGGTTTAGGTTATGAAATGCCTTGCGGACCCGTAGACGGTATGAACCCAATTAAAGTAGCAGAAGCTTTTGATGAAGCTATTCAGCGTGCTAGACGCGGTGATGGACCAACATTTTTAGAGCTTAAAACATACCGTTATAGAGGTCACTCTATGAGTGATGCGCAGCATTATAGAACCAAAGATGAGGTTGCTGAATACAAGAAAATAGATCCAATTACACAAGTAAAAGATATTATTCTTGCTGAAGAATATGCTACAGAAGCAGAAATTAAAGTAATTGATAAACGTGTAAAAGCGTTGGTTGAAGAATGTGAAAAGTTCGCTGAAGACTCGCCATACCCAGAGAAATCTGTTATGTATGACGTGGTTTATGACCAAGAAGATTACCCATTTATACAACATAAACTTTAAACAATGGCTGAAATTATAAACATGCCCCGTTTAAGCGATACCATGGAAGAAGGTACCGTGGCAACGTGGCTAAAGCAAGTTGGAGATAAGATTGAAGAAGGTGATATCCTTGCTGAAATTGAAACTGATAAAGCCACAATGGAATTTGAATCCTTTCATGAAGGTACCTTATTACATATAGGTGTTCAAGAAGGTGAAACTACAAAAGTAGACACGCTTTTAGCCATTATTGGTGAAGAAGGTGAAGATATTTCGGATTTACTTAAAGGCGGTTCAAAAGCCACAAAAGAAGAAGATTCATCTGCAGACGAGGATGAAGATGAGGATGATGCTTCTGAAGATACCAAAGATAAATCTGAAACTACAGATGAATCGGATGATGATTCAGATGAAGAGGGAAAATCTGATGATGATTCTAAAGAAAAAGAAGAGAAGTCTTCTAAAGATTCAGAGAATAAAGAATCAAACGATTCTGATTTACCAGAAGGTGTAATCGTTGTTACCATGCCGCGTTTAAGCGACACTATGGAAGAAGGAACGGTTGCTACGTGGTTAAAAAAAATAGGAGATACAGTTCAAGAAGGTGATATTTTAGCTGAAATTGAAACAGATAAAGCCACTATGGAATTCGAGTCCTTTCAATCTGGAACCTTATTGTATATTGGTTTAGATGAAGGTGAATCAGCTAAAGTGGATGCACTTTTAGCCATTATCGGTCCGGAAGGAACGGATGTTTCAGGTATTGCAAAAAACTTTAAAACTGGTGCAACTTCTGATAAAAAAGAAGAAAAACCAAAAGCGGATAAAGAAGCGAAGCCAGAAGCTAAAAAAGAATCGAAATCAGAGGATAAGAAAGAACCGAAAGTAGAAAAAGAGGCAACTTCAAGTCCGACTCCTGCAAAAACTACTACTTCAAATTCAACAGGTCGTGTTTTCATTTCGCCTTTAGCTAAAAAAATGGCTGAAGAACGTGGCATCGATTTGTCACAAGTAACAGGTTCTGCAGAAAATGGTCGTATTGTAAAACGCGATATCGAGAACTTTAAACCAGGAGCTAGTTCTGCTGCAACCGTTGGGAAATTTGTTCCTACGGGTCAAGAGGATTTTGATGAGGTGAAACATTCGCAAATGCGTAAAGTAATTGCGAAACGTTTAGGGGAATCTAAATTTTCGGCCCCACATTATTACTTAAATGTAGAATTTGACATGGAAAATGCTATGGCATTCCGTGAGCAATACAATTCTATTCCTGATACTAAAATTTCATACAACGATATTATTGTGAAAGCTTGTGCGTTAGCTTTAAAACAGCATCCGCAAGTAAACTCGCAGTGGTTTGATGATAAAATGAGACTTAATAATCACGTACATATTGGTGTTGCCGTTGCGGTTCCTGATGGTTTAGTGGTTCCTGTAGTTCGTTTTGCTAATGAGCAATCCTTACCGCAAATTGGAGCAGCTGTTAGAGAATATGCTGGTAAAGCGAAAAACAAAAAACTAACGCCTCAAGAAATGGAAGGTAGTACCTTTACGATTTCTAACTTAGGGATGTTTGGTATTGAAAGTTTTACCTCTATTATTAATCAGCCTAATTCAGCAATCTTATCTGTTGGCGCTATTTTAGAAAAGCCTGTTGTTAAAAACGGACAAGTATTAGCTGGTAACACGATGAAATTAACAATGGCATGCGATCATAGAACGGTTGATGGTGCAACAGGTGCTCAATTTTTATTAACTCTACGTGGTTATATTGAGAATCCAATTACCATGCTGGTTTAATTTAATAAATACCATGTATTAGCTTTTATATATAGGAAATCCTGCTTAATCAAGCGGGATTTTTTTATATTTAAACTTTAATCATTTTTTAATCATTAGCATTATATCTAACTACTGTAAACTCGATTTATTTTTATGAAAAAGCTTATCATTTTATTAGTTGCCATCAGCATGTTTAGCTGTAAAGCAAAACAGGAAAGTCAACAATTTCAAGCCGTTGAAAATAGCACTATTACAGCCAACGAAGTGAAAGAAACCGTTGCTTTTTTAGCATCGGATGATCAAATGGGTCGTGGAACTGGCAGCGAAGGAATAGACGTTTCAGCAACTTATATTGAGAAAAAACTACAAGCTTTTGGTATCAAACCTTATTATGAAACCTATCGTGACCCTTTTAAAGTGCAAGAAATGGATGCATATAATGTTGTAGGTTTTTTAGAAGGAAATGATCCTAAATTAAAAAATGAGATTATCATTATTGGTGCACATTACGATCATATTGGAACAAAAGCAAAAATGGTTGAAGGCGATTCAATTGCCAATGGCGCTAATGATAATGCGGCGGGAACATCATCTGTTTTGGCTATGGCTCGTTATTTTGGAGCTAAAAAAACCAATAAGCGTAGTTTAATGTTTGTGCTTTTTTCAGCAGAAGAAATGGGCCTGTTAGGTTCAAAACATTTGGCTAACCGCTTGAAAGTTGAAAATGCTAATTTATATACGGTTGTTAATATGGAAATGATTGGTGTACCGTTTAAAGATCGCGATTATGTGGCTTTTGTAACAGGTTACGGCAAATCCAATATGGCTGAAAAGATTAATGATTATGTAGGTTCTAAATTTTTAGGCGAATCGGAAATTGCGAAACAATACAATTTATTTAAAGCTTCGGATAACTATCCGTTTTATGAAGTTTTTAAAATGCCTTCACATACTATTTCCTCTTGCGATTTATCCAACTATGATTTCTACCACCATGTTCATGATGAAATTGAACAATTAGATTATGAGCATATGGCTAATTTAATTAATCAGCTTATCCCAGGAATTGAAAATATGAGTAATACGGCAACCCAAGAAATTATATTAAACAATGAGTAAAAACGTTATTATAACAGGAACTAGTAGAGGTATAGGCTTTGAATTAGTGAAACAATTTGCCAATCATGGATATCAAGTTTTGGCGCTTTCTAGAAATGAAAAGCCTGTCAACGCACTAAATTTGGCAAATGTTACGGCAATTTCTTTTGATTTATCAGAAAAGGCCGATTTCCAAAAGGTAGAAAAATTCATAAAAAAGGAATGGAAGCAGGTAGATATTTTAATCAATAATGCCGGAGCCATTGTAAATAAACCGTTTTCAGAAACCACTTTAGCCGATTTCGAATATGTTTATAAAACCAACGTTTTTGGTGTAGCTGAAATGACCCGTGTTATTCTTCCTTTTATGAAGCAACAAAGTCATGTTCTCACCATTAGTTCTATGGGTGGTGTTCAAGGAAGTATGAAATTCCCTGGATTATCGGCTTACAGCTCCAGTAAAGGTGCGGTTATTACTTTAACCGAACTTTTGGCTGAAGAATATAAGGAATCTGGAATTTGTTTTAATGTCTTGGCTTTAGGTGCTGTTCAAACTGAAATGTTAGCGGAAGCTTTTCCAGGTTTTGAAGTACCAACAAAACCAGAATCTATGGCGAATTATATTTTTGAATTTGCAACAACTGGCCAAAAATTCTACAATGGAAAACTTTTACAAGTTTCAAATTCGACGCCTTAAAATTCGATAAATCAGAATCTTGAGGGTTTTGTTTAACGTTTAGTTAAGAGATTTTGGCATGTATTTTACCATTGAAAGTAATTATTTAGCAGTTTGTAGAATAAATTTTTAGGTGAGAATAAATATGTCTTCATTTGGGTAAAATATTAATCAAATGAGGGAAAATCAACTATTCAAAGGCTTATTAGGAGGTCTATTTTTTTTAACTTGTGCACTACAAACTTCAGCACAAGTTTTTCAACGAGCCGAAGCTGTTTCCGGATTAGGAAACCTTGAACAAAATAGTGGTGTTGCTGTTGCAGATTTCGATGGTGATAATGCCATGGATATTTTTGTGGTAGCAGAAGCTATTGATAGAAATGGTGTGGAACGCACACATAGTAAATTATACAAAAACAATAACGATGGCTCTTTTACCGATGTAACGGTTGCAGCAGGTTTAAATAACATGTTAATTAATGATTATAGCCAAGATGGCGTTTTCTATAGTTTTGATGGTTTTAAACAAGGTGCATTTTGGGGTGATTATAATAATGATGGCTTTCCAGATTTATTTATTACCAATACCTTTAATGTGTTATTATACCAAAACAATGGTGATGGTACTTTTGCCAATATCACCGCAACAGCTGGATTTAATTTAGCAAGCAACTGCCAATATATGGGAGCTACTTGGTTTGATTATGACAATGATGGTTATTTGGATATTTATATAAATGATTGGGGCGGATGTTCCACAAACTTATTATACCATAACAACGCCGATGGAACTTTTAGCGATGTAACCGTTGCTATGGGTATTGCCGAAATTACGCCAAGATCAAGTTTTACGGCTATGCCATTCGATTTTAATGGAGATGGTTACATGGATTTATACGTTAGTAACGATTTTGATGCAATTAATTATTTATACCTTAATCAAGCAGGAACAGGTTTTATTGAAGATGCCAATGCGGTAGGTTTAGATAATAATTTTGACGACATGGGCATTTCCATGTGTGACTATAATAATGATGGTTTCTTCGACTTTTTCATTACTGGAATTGATGAAATTGCGCTTTTTACAAATACAGGAACAAATACCTTTATAGAGCAAAGTGTAGCAAATAATATTGCTGGAAATGGCTGGGCTTGGGGTAATACTTTGGCTGATTTTGATTTAGATGGTGATGAGGATTTGTTTATTGCCAATGGATATACGTTTGAAAACAGAAATGCCGAATACAATGTGTATTATAAAAATAGGTATGTTGAAGGTCAAAATAACTTTGAGAATGCAACGGTTGCATCCAATCTTCATGATTTAACTATCAGTATTGAAGCCGTAGATTTTGATTATGATAACGATGGCGATTTAGATTTATATCTAACCAATAGTGATATTACTTCCTTTTTATATGAAAACACCACATTAAATGTGGGTGAACCAAATCCGATACATTACTTTAAATTATCATTGGAAGGAACTACGTCTAATAAAAGTGCCATTGGAACAGAGGTAAGCATCACCACGAATTTAGGAACTTTCAAACGCTATTTTACGGGTGTTGGATTTTTAGGACAGAGTATTAAACCGGTTCATTTTGGTTTAAATACAGAAACTGAAATTAGTGAGGTTAAAATTAAATGGCCATCAGGATTAATTGAAACCTATACAAACATCGTTGGCGATTCGCACTTCAAAGCGACTGAAGGTGTAGATATGGTGAATTTAAATATTTCTCCAAGCGTTAAGGTTTTAGGTTGTACCGATATAACCTCTTGTTCATACAATCCATTGGCAACGGTAGACGATGGTTCTTGTACCTATTTGCCAGCAAGTGCTATAACAGGAACTACAACAGTTGGTTTTTTACGAGAAGAAAATTACACCTATAATTTAACCGACCCGAATTCTGTTGCAAAGTGGACAGTTTCAGGCGGTGAAATTATAAGTGGTCATGGCACGTCAACCGTTAAAGTAAAATGGGGTGTGAATACAACAGGTAAAATTTCGGTTACCGAAAAAAGCGTTTTATGCTCTAGTCCTGTTGCATCTTTAAATGTTAATATAGTTATTTATGAAACTCAAAGTGATGTTTCTATAGCTCGACTTTGGAATGAGACACTTTTAAGCGCTATTCGAAAAGATTTTGCGAGACCAACCGTTCATGCGAGAAATTTATTTCACACTAGTGTTGCTATGTACGATACTTGGGCTATTTATGATAAAATAGCCAATCCTACACGTGCCTATAATCCAGTTACTTATATAGTAGGAAATACATTGAATGGTTTTACGAGTACTTTAGAACCTTTCATACCTGCAGAAAATAACCAAACTAACAACATAAACAAAGCAGTAAGTTATGCTATGTACAGGTTGTTAATGCATAGGTTTCAAAATTCTCCTGGTGCTTTTGAAACACAAGAGCGATTTAATTTCTTAATGTCCCAATTAGGGTATAGCGTTGGTGTAACGTCAACGGACTATACAACTGGGGACGCGGCAGCTTTAGGAAATTACATTGGTCAAATTTTAATTGATTATGGAAATTCAGATGGCGCTAGAGAAGCTACAAGTTATGATAATGCTTATTATCTTCCTGTAAATCCACCTTTAGCTCCTGCTTACGAAGCCGTTTCTTTAACAGATCCAAACCGCTGGCAATCCTTAAGTTTAGATACCTATATTGATCAAAGTGGAAACTTAATTGATGGCGACGTAATTAACTTTTTAAGTCCAGAATGGGGAAATGTTCTTCCATTTGCTATGAATGATGGTGATAAAGATACCTTTATGCGTGATGGTGATACTTATAATGTGTACCACAACCCAAGTGCACCACCGTATATTGATAACACCAATACAAGTGCTTCAAGTGAGGCTTATAAATGGAATTTCTCAATGGTTTCTATTTGGGGTGCTCATTTAGATCCTACAGATGGCGTGATGATGGATATTTCACCAAACGCTATTGGAAATACAGATATTTCAGCTTTCCCATCAGATTATTCGCAGTATGAAAACTACTATGATTATATAAATGGAGGGGATCCTGGAACTGGACGCAATTTAAATCCTGTTACCAATCAACCTTATCAGTCTCAAGTTGTGCCTCGTGGTGATTACACGCGTGTATTAGCAGAATTTTGGGCAGATGGTCCAGATTCTGAAACACCTCCAGGACATTGGTTTACGTTGTTAAATCAGGTTTCAGATCATCCATTATTTCAGAAGAAATTTAATGGTGTTGGTCCAGATTTAGATCCGATAGAATGGGATGTAAAATCCTACTTTATATTAAGTGGTGCTATGCATGATGCCGCTATTACAGCATGGGGAATTAAAGGATGGTATGATTATATTCGTCCAATTTCCGCCATTCGTTATATGGCAGATTTAGGTCAAAGTTCAGATGACCAATTAGTAAGTTATCATCCTCAAGGTATTAAATTGGAGCCTGGTTACATTGAAATAGTACAAGCTGGTGATCCATTGGCTGGTGGTTTCAATCAAAATGTTGGTAAAATTAAACTATTCTCATGGAAAGGGCATGCTAATGTTAATAATACGGATACAGATACGGCTGGCGTGGGTTGGATTTTATCTGAAAATTGGTGGCCTTACCAAAGACCATCTTTCGTAACACCACCTTTTGCTGGTTTTATTTCAGGACATTCTACGTACTCTAGAGCTGGTGCGGAAGTTATGACGCTTATTACAGGTGATGAGTACTTCCCTGGCGGCGTTGCAGAATTTGTAGCAAGAAAAGATGAGTTTTTAGTTTTTGAAAATGGACCATCAATGGATGTTACACTACAATGGGCAACCTATCGTGATGCATCCGATCAGTGTAGTTTATCAAGAATCTGGGGTGGTATCCATCCGCCAGCTGACGATATTCCGGGGCGTTTAATTGGTGAAACAGTGGGTATTGAAGCCTATATTTTCGCGCTTCCATATTTTAAAAATTTCACACTGGGAACAGACTCCTTTAATACCAATGTATCCACCATTTATCCAAATCCTGTAGCTTCTGGTGGCAATCTTTATGTTACTAATGCATCAGCAAATGACAACTATAAATTATATGATGTAAGTGGGCGTCTTATTACCATTTCAAATACACAGTATGATGGATTTAATGGCACTGCTAGAATTACCATTCCACCAACAACAGCAACTGGCGTGTATATTCTTTCGGGAAATAATTTTTCACAAAAAATAATTGTGGGTAGTAGTAAATAATTACGCATATATAACGAATAAAAAAAGGCTGCATTTTGCAGTCTTTTTTTGTTTAAATCATTTTTATTTTTGTTGATAAAGCATGCTCATGATTCTTTAAAATATCATAGTTTTGCAATCAAATTGAAATAGTATGCCACAAACAACCAATACAATCTTAATGATTCGTCCGGTTCATTTTAGAATGAATGAACAAACAGCTGTAAATAATTATTTCCAAGAAGATTTGGATTTAAAAAATGCTGAAATTAATGCGAAAGCTCAAGAAGAATTTGATGCTTTTGTAGAAAAATTAAGAGCAGTTGGTGTGAACGTAATTGTGGAAGATGATATTAAATCTAAAGATACGCCCGATTCTATTTTTCCTAATAACTGGGTAAGTTTTCATGAAAATGGGGATGTTGCTCTTTACCCGATGTTTGCAGAAAACAGACGCGCTGAAAGACGTGAAGATATATTCAGTAATTTGGAAGAACGCGGGTTTATAATTGAAAATATTATTGATTATACGGAAGCAGAAGAGGATGGTGTGTATTTAGAAGGAACAGGAAGCTTGTTATTAGATCGTATTAATAAAAAAGCCTATTGTGCGTTATCTGCCAGAGCTCATGAAGAGTTATTTATAGAATTTTGTGAGGATTTTGATTATGCACCTATTCTATTTAAAGCATACCAAACAGTGGATAATGCCCGCCTACCAATATATCATACAAACGTTATGATGTGCTTAGCCGAAAAATTCGCGGTAATATGTTTAGATTCGATTGATGATAAAAAGGAGCGTAAATTTGTATTGAGTAACTTAAAAGAAGATGGTAAAACGGTTATAGCCATTTCTGAAGAACAAATGCACCATTTTGCAGGCAATATGCTACAAGTTCAAGGTCATTTAAACAATCGATATTTAGTAATGAGTGAAGCGGCTCATAAGAGCTTAACAGCAGCGCAAATTGCACAGATTGAAAGTTTCTGTCCTATACTTTCTAGTTCTTTAGAAACTATTGAAACCTGCGGTGGTGGAAGTGCACGTTGCATGATGGCAGAAATATTTTTGCCAAAAGCATAAATTTTAGGGGTTAGGGTTGGATTTTGGTAGTTCAATATAAAAAGTACTGCCTTTGTTTAGTGAACTTTCCACCCAAATTTTACCATGGTTTAGGTCTACTAATTCCTTACAAATAGTTAGTCCTAAACCTGTGCCTTTTTCGTTGCTAGTGCCAACGGTTGTAAACGTACTATTCTTAAATAATTTTTCAATATTCTCGGGAGATATTCCCACGCCTGTATCTGAAATGCTTATGATGCTGCGCCCGTTACTTATATGATTGGTCAAGGTGATGGTATCACCAGATTTACTAAATTTAATAGCGTTGGTCAGTAAGTTTTGAATAACAATTTCTATCATACTTCTATCTGCATATACATAATCGCGTAAGGTTGTATTGCGCAAAATAATCCCTTTTTTCTCTAGTTTTTGTTCTAAAAGATGCGTTTTCTCTGTGAAAACTTCTTGAATATCAAATAAACTCGGATGCGATTCTAAAGATTGTAGTTGGGATTTGGACCAGTTTAATAAGTTGAAAAGTAATAGAGAAGCATTGTTGGCATTTTCGCTTAATTCTGGAAGTAGGGAATTAAATTCAGACTGGGTAAGTGAGCCTTCATTTAATAAATCTATAAATCCTTTGATGGAAGTTAAAGAGTCCTTTAAATCGTGTGAAACAATTGAAAATAAGCGATCTTTCACCTTGTTAATATCTTCAAGATGTCTGGTTTGTTCTAAAATGGCCGCATTTTGTAATTCAATCTTCTGATTTTTCTCTTCTAAATCTCGCGTGTATTTTAAACGATTATTTCGTTTTACGTAAATTAAAATAAAAAAGGTAAGGACAATGGCAAAAACCGCTAATAGAATGTAAAATATAAATCTTAAATCATTTAATTTTTTTTCGTTTTCAGAATTCTCTTGTTCGTGTTGCTCCAAGATGGTAGCTTCAACCGATGCGCTGATGGCGTTAATATCGGTAAATCCAGGCAAAGCCTCCTTTGATTCTCTAGATTCACCAGCATGAACAACAGCCATGTTTTGTTTTAAGGTATAATAAGCACGTTGCCACTCAAAAGCACCTTGATAATTTCTTGTGGTAGAGTCCAAAGCAATTCTCAATTTATAATTAATAAGTAATTCGGATGGGTTATCAATACTTTTGGCAATGGCGCCAGCTTCTATTAATTGCTCCTCGGCGAGGCGTGTTCTGTTTTGCTGAAGATTAAGTTTTCCTAAATTATTTAAAGAAATTAATAGACCTAATGAGTTTTCAGTTTTTCTGTTTAAAGCTAAACCTTCCATTAAATAATTGGAAGCTATTTCGTAATCTCTAAATTGCAAGTGTTCCGCACCTAATCTAGGTAAAATTTCACCTTTAATAGAATCATTATTTGGAGATATGTCCCGAAGCACCATTTCATAAAAATCTATGGCTTTTCTGCTTTCTTTTTCTAGGGAATACAGTTCTGCTAGTTTTTTATAACTTTCAATAATGCCTTCCTTTTTATGCATTATTTTTTCAACCTCTAATCGCTTTAAATTAAATTCTATAGCTTTTGGTCGGTTGTTAGTGCGTTCATAGGCATTCGCTAAATTTTTGTAGGCCATGCATAACTCTGAATACAAACCGCGTTTCTCAAATTCTAAAATAGAAGAAATCGCATATTGCATGCCTTTATTGTAGTTGCCGCGTTCAATTTCTATGATGCCAATGCTGTTATTTACTTTTGCAATACTTAATGTATCATTTAACGCAATAAATAAATCTTTGGATTTGGTATAATTGTCAAGAGCATTGATATAATCATCATGTTCCGCAAAAATTAAAGCTTTAAAATATGTTATTTCAGCAGTTCCTTTATCAAATTTTAAGAAATTGGATAATTTTTCGCTTTCTGTAATAAATTTTAATGCGGTATCAAAGGAACCTTGGTTGTAGAGAACTTTAATTAATTTCAGGGACGTTTTAACTTTGGAAGTGTCTGGTTTTTGAAAGGCTAATTGTATAGTAAGACTATCCTGTTCTTTTGTTTGTGAAAAACAAAATATAGGTAGAAAAATTAACAAAGTAATGAATTGCCTCATACAATTAAACGGCCACAACAAGTTGGAAATCGGGTTTTATGAAACCTTCATTTACAACGTTTAAGCACAAAAAATATTAGTTAGTTAGAAAGCCCATCAATTTGGGGATTAATAGCATTTACTTAACAAAAGTTGTTAAAAGAGTTATAATAAGCTAATTTTTAGGTTTTAATACCAATAAATTAGTTGAAATGACAAGAGTGAAATTCTTCAAATTTAGTGTTTCCGTTTAAAGGTAATTATCTTGGAATAACGACACTTTTGTCGATGAAATGCACATGCGCTTTTTATGCTGTTTAACGTATAAATGTCATTATTTGAGTGATTTTTTGAAATTTTGGAGCATATTTCATGCATAAATAGAAATGTTGGTAAGTTGAAAAATTCCCTCTGATTGGATGTTAGCTTTAAGTCTAGATAGAAAATAACACAAAAACTTGTATTAAAATAGTATCTTTGCCCTCTTAAAATGCAAACGAATGAATCTTCAAGAAACCCTTTCACAAGCTGTAAAAGAAGCTGTAAAATCCATTTATAACGTCGATATTTCTTCGGTTGAATTCCAAGCAACACGCAAGGAATTTCCTGGTGATTTAACTGTTGTTGTTTTTTCTATGTTGCGTGAAGTGAAAGGAAATCCAGTGCAAATTGGGGAACAAATTGGTCAGTTTTTGCAAGAAAACGTAGCATTAGTAAAAGGTTTTAATGTTGTAAAAGGATTCTTGAATATTGAAATTGAAGATATTTATTATATTAATTTCTTTTCTGAAGTTTTAAATAATGCCGATTTCGGTTTTGTATCACCTAACGAAAATGAGAAGGCTGTTATGGTAGAATATTCTTCTCCAAACACGAACAAACCTTTGCATTTAGGACATATTCGAAATAATTTATTGGGTTTTAGTGTTGCTGAAATTATAAAAGCATCGGGTAGAAAAGTATATAAAACACAGGTAATTAACGATCGAGGCATTCATATTTGTAAAAGTATGTTGGCTTGGGAACGCTATGGAAATAACGAAACGCCAGAATCAACAGGTTTAAAAGGTGATAAGTTAGTTGGGAACTACTATGTTAAATTTGACCAAGAATATAAAAAGGAAATCGCTGAACTTATAAGTCAAGGTAAAACAGAAGACCAGGCTAAACAAGAAGCACCCATAATAGTGGAGGCACAAAATATGCTTCGTAAATGGGAAGCTGGTGATGAAGCCGTTGTTGCGCTTTGGAAGAAGATGAATGCTTGGGTTTATAAAGGGTTTGAAACAACGTATACTAATTTAGGTGTTGATTTTGATTGTTTATACTTTGAAAGCCAAACCTATTTATTAGGAAAGGAATTTGTAAGTGAAGGTTTAAAAACCGGCGTTTTTTACAAAAAAGAAGACGGTTCTGTTTGGTGCGATTTAACCGAAGACGGACTAGATGAAAAAATTGTTTTGCGTGCTGATGGTACAGCAGTTTATATGACGCAGGATATTGGAACCGCTATTCAGCGTGTTACGGACTATCCAGATGTTGGCGGAATGGTTTACACGGTTGGGAACGAACAAGATTATCACTTTCAGGTTTTATTTTTAATACTGAAAAAATTAGGTTTCGATTGGGCTAAAAATCTATTCCATTTAAGTTATGGGATGGTAGATTTACCTAGTGGGAAAATGAAAAGTCGTGAAGGAACGGTTGTAGATGCAGATGATTTAATGCAAGATATGACGGATACAGCTGAAGA
The DNA here is from genome assembly GCF_008086205.1 of Bizionia myxarmorum. Lineage (GTDB taxonomy): Bacteria > Bacteroidota > Bacteroidia > Flavobacteriales > Flavobacteriaceae > Algorimicrobium > Algorimicrobium myxarmorum. The sequence continues at coordinate 1,449,408 of NZ_VSKK01000001.1, forward strand.
AATCTCTAATGAATTAGGGAAATTGGATGGTTACTCGGAAACGGATAAGCAGGAGCTATATAAAACTATTGGAATGGGTGCTTTAAAATATTACATTTTAAAAGTAGATCCTAAAAAACGTATTTTATTTGATCCTAAAGAATCGGTCGATTTTCAAGGAAACACAGGACCTTTTATTCAATATACCTATGCGCGAATTCAAGCTATTTTACGAAAAGCTGATTTCGATTATTCTCAAGCTATCAAAGAGATTAGCTTGCACGAAAAAGAGCGTGATTTGATTAAACAGATAGAATTGTTTCCAGAAGTGATTCAAAATGCGGCTCAAAACCATAGCCCCGCTTTAGTGGCTAATTATATTTACGATTTGGTAAAAGGCTTTAATTCCTTTTATCAAAATGTATCTATTCTTGGTGCTGATTCTGAAACGGAGAAAATTTTCCGAGTACAATTAGCTCAATCTGTGGCACAAATCATTAAAAAAGGGTTTGGTTTATTAGGTATTCAAGTCCCAGAACGTATGTAGAATCTATTGCAACCGTTCATGGGTTTGAGGATTCTTAACATTTTAGTTTAAAGATATTTCAAAATATATTAAGTTTCTAAGGCTGCTATTTTTAGTGGCCTTTTTTATATAATTATAATACAAACTAAACTTTAAATTTACACTTGAAATTGCTATTTTTGTGCCTCCTAAAATTGATATAAGATTATGTTTAATAATTTAAGTGAAAAGTTAGATAAAGCGCTACACGTATTAAAAGGTCACGGAAGCATTACGGAAGTAAACGTTGCCGAAACTTTAAAAGAAGTACGTAGAGCCCTTTTAGATGCCGATGTTAACTTTAAAATTGCTAAAGATTTTACCGTTCGTGTAAAAGAAAAAGCATTAGGACAAAATGTATTAACAACACTTCAGCCAGGCCAATTAATGGTTAAAATCGTTAAAGACGAATTAACGGAGTTAATGGGTGGTGAAGCTGAAGGCCTTAATTTATCTGGAAATCCAAGCATTATTTTAATGTCTGGTTTACAAGGTTCTGGTAAAACTACCTTTTCTGGTAAATTGGCTAACTTCTTAAAAACAAAGAAAACTAAAAACCCTTTATTAGTAGCTTGTGATGTCTATCGTCCTGCAGCCGTAGATCAGTTGCATGTTGTAGGTGATCAAATTGGGGTAGCCGTTTTTAGTGATAAAGGAAATACGGATCCGGTAGCTATTGCCAAAGCAGGTGTTGCTTTTGCAAAAGCAAACGGGCATAATGTGGTGATTATTGATACCGCAGGTCGTTTAGCTGTTGATGAGGCTATGATGACCGAAATATCAAATATTCATAAAGCCATTCAACCCCAAGAAACCTTATTTGTTGTGGATTCCATGACAGGTCAAGATGCGGTTAATACAGCAAAAGCCTTTAACGATGTATTGAATTTTGATGGGGTAATCCTAACAAAATTAGATGGTGATACGCGTGGTGGAGCGGCTATTTCTATTAAATCGGTTGTAGATAAACCAATTAAGTTTATTGGAACTGGTGAAAAAATGGAAGCTATTGATATTTTCTATCCAGCTCGTATGGCAGAACGTATCCTAGGAATGGGAGATGTGGTTTCACTTGTGGAAAGAGCGCAAGAGCAATATGATGAGGAGGAAGCGAGAAAGCTTCAAAAGAAAATTGCAAAAAACCAATTCGGGTTTGATGATTTCTTAAAACAGATTCAGCAAATTAAGAAAATGGGTAATATGAAAGATCTTATCGGCATGATTCCTGGTGCAGGAAAAATGATGAAAGATATTGATATTGATGATGATGCTTTTAAAGGTATTGAAGCCATTATTCATTCCATGACACCTTTAGAGCGTACCAATCCATCTGTTATAAATGCGAGTAGAAAAAAACGTATTGGTAGCGGATCGGGAACATCGGTTCAAGAAGTTAATCAGCTATTAAAGCAATTTGACCAAATGAGTAAAATGATGAAAATGATGCAAGGCGGTGGCGGAAAACGTATGATGCAGGCTATGAAGAATATGCAATAAATTTCAGTCGCAGTTGTCAGCTATGATCCATATTTTACAATTTAACAGTAACTATAAAATGGAATTTAAAAATCTTTTAGCGTATCAAAAGGCATTTGATTTAGCGATGTGCATTTTTGAAATGTCTAAAAGTTTTCCGAAAGAGGAAACATACTCACTAACTGATCAAATAAGAAGAAGTTCTCGAGCTGTGAACGCTAATTTAGCTGAAGCTTATAGAAAAAGAATTTATACGAAGCATTTTACTAGTAAGTTAACGGATGCTGATGGTGAAAATTCTGAAACAAGTACATGGTTACTTTTTTGCTCTAGCTTGTAATTATATTTCAAAACAACAGCATGTTGATTTAGCCAACAAAGGAATTGAAGTTGGTAAATTAATTAATTATATGATACATAATCCGGGTAAATTCGGAGTTAAAGAAGTCTAATTAATTTTAGACATAGTAATCCGCAATAGTAGGCACTGAAAACTGCGACTGCGACTGAAAACTGAATTTTATGACAATTTTAGACGGTAAAAAAATAAGCAACGACATTAAAAATGAAATTGCGGAAGAAGTAACAAAAATGAAAGCAAAAGGGGAGAAGGTACCTCATTTAGCTGCTGTTATTGTTGGAAACGATGGTGCTAGTTTAACCTATGTTGCAAGTAAAGTTAGAGCTTGTGAGCGTGTGGGTTTTGAATCTACCATGGTGCGCTTATCAAATACCACTAGTGAAATTGAACTACTTGATAAAATTGCAGAATTAAATGAGAATCCAGATATCGATGGATTTATAATTCAATTGCCATTACCACCGCAAATTAATACGCAAAAAGTATTAATGGCTGTTGATCCTGATAAAGATGTGGATGGTTTTCATCCCATGAATTTTGGAAAAATGGCTTTAGATATGTCTACTTTTATCCCAGCAACGCCATTCGGTATTTTAGAGTTATTGGATAGGTATAATGTTGAAACCAAAGGGAAACATACGGTAGTTATTGGCCGTTCGCATATTGTAGGCCGTCCTATGAGTATTTTAATGGGACGAAGAGGTTTTCCAGGAAACTCTACGGTAACCACTACCCATAGCCACACAAAAAACATTACACAAATAACCTCTCAAGCAGATATTATTATTACAGCTTTAGGAGTTCCTAATTTCCTTAAAGCCGAAATGGTTAAAGATGATGTGGTAATTATTGATGTCGGTATTACGCGCGTTGCGGATGATACGGCACCAAAAGGCTATGTTATTACAGGTGATGTGGATTTTGAAAATGTCAGCAAAAAAGCGAGTTTTATAACGCCTGTTCCAGGTGGTGTAGGACCGATGACCATTGCAATGCTATTGAAAAACACGCTTCTTGCGCGTGAATTGCATCGTAAAAAATAAACTATTTATATGGCAACATGATTTCCTATTTGATTCTATCTATAGTCGTTTTAAATCGTGTTTCAATTGGTAGTGCAGAACATCTAGTGCCAATTTTTTCCGCTATACTATTGGGGATTGCTATTATTCACTTCTCTAATCGGAGAGTTCTTCAACAACAAAAAGAAAATATTTTTCAGCTTTTGGGTGCATTCGTATCTTTAGCTGTCGTATTATTTCATCTTCATAAAATTAGTCTTGGCGGCTATAATTTGTCGGAAGATTTGCCATTATTCTTATGTAGCTTTTTAGCTTTGATTATTCCGGTTTTCACTTACTTCAGGAAATATTGGATGTATGAAATTCTCTTATTTTGGATAATTGCTGGAACGTTGCAAGGTGTTGTGACGCCTGATATTTCTGAAGGTTTTCCCAGTTTTGATTATTTCAGGTATTGGATTGTACATTTAGGCTTACTAACGATTATTATTTATGCCACGATTGTTTTAAAAATGCGACCAACATTAAAAAGTGTTTTTAAATCCTTCTTAACGCTTCAAGTATATGCTGTTGTTGTAATGGGAATAAACTATTTACTGGATGCTAATTATTCGTATTTAAATAGAAAACCTAAATCTGCTTCTGCTTTAGATTATTTGGGTGAATGGCCATATTATTTATTAGTAATGGAAGCTATTTTAATCCCATTCTTTTTATTGATTTATTTGCCATTTTATATTACTAAAAAGAAGGAAATTTTAAGAAATTAGTTTAAGGATATTCTGGTTTTTCCAATTAGAATAGCCACTTACATTGTTTTCTTTTAAGAAATTTTAATTTAATAAGAATTCTATCAAACCAACTAGAAAATGTTATTTAGCAAATAGCTGATTCCTATCTTTGAAAGCTTTAAACTCCAAAGCATTTCCAGCAGGATCATAAAAAAACATGGTGGTTTGTTCACCTACCAAACCTTCAAAGCGAATATAAGGTTCGATAACGAATTCGATGTTTTTAGATTTTAAGTGCGCTGAAAATTCTTGAAATTTATCCCAATCCAATACAACGCCGTAATGTGGAACGGGAACGGATTTCCCATCCACACTATTGGTATGAACGACTTCTTCTGATTTAGGTTTGTAGTGAATAACCAACTGATGTCCAAAGAAATTAAAATCGAACCAATGATCGCTGCTTCGGCCTTCTTCACAGTTTAAAACATCGCGATAAAATAGGCGACAGTCTTCTAAATTGTGCACGGGAATGGCAATGTGAAATGGACTTATTTTTGAAATCATATAATATTCGGTTTAAGCGGTTTCATCTTTTCTATACTTAAGCATCGTGACGCCCGCAATAAAGAAAATGACGCCTAAAATGGTCAAGGCCCAAGGACTCAAACCAACTACATCGTTTCCAAATATTCCTAGAATACCCAGTATCAAACCAATCATTCCACCTATCGTTAAAACTAATGCTAAAACTTTAATCATAATTTTATCTATTTTGATGGAAGATAAGAAACCTCATGTATCTAATTATCTCATTTCAAAAATATTTTAACACATATAACTTCACCTCTAAAATAGAAGAAAATAGGGGTCTTGAAAATATTTTAGAATAAAAAAAGGATGATTTGCACTTTACAAAAAACTTGAAATTAAAACAGAAAATATCTATCTCTTAATTTTAGAATTTTCTTCAAATGTCTTGTCAGAATCTTCTAATAGAATATTTAATTCGGCCAATTCGTCTTTAGTGAATTCACGGTATTCGCCAACCGGAATGTCTAGTGAAATATTCATAATTCGAACGCGTTGTAAGGCAACAACGTCATAATTTAAATACTCACACATGCGTCTAATTTGACGATTTAAACCCTGAGTTAAGATGATTTTGAACCTAAAAGTGTCCAGTTTTTCAACCACACATTCCTTCGTAATGGTATCTAAAATGGGCACTCCATTTTGCATGCGCTCAATAAACGTTTGTGATATAGGTTTATCTACTGTTACAATATATTCCTTATCATGATTATTGCTTCCGCGTAAAATTTTATTCACAATATCACCATCATCTGTAAGGAAAATCAAGCCTTCACTCGGCTTGTCCAATCTGCCAATAGGAAAAACCCGTTTAGGGTATTTTATAAAATCAATGATATTATCTTTTTCAACACGGGTATCGGTTGTGCAAACTATGCCAATGGGTTTATTAAAAGCCAAATAAACAAAGGGCTTATCATTAGAAACTATTTCTTTTCCATCAACTTCAACCACATCGTTTTCGCTTACTTTAGTTCCCATTTCTGGAACAGCGCCATTTATGGTTACGCGTTTTGCTTCAATAAGTTTATCGGCTGCACGGCGTGAGCAATAACCTACTTCACTTAAATATTTATTGAGTCTCGTTAATTTTTCTTCCATGGTACAAAGGTATCAATTTAGCCTTTTAAAAACTCATATATATGGTTGGATATGCTGTCATCAATTAAGGAGTGGCCAAAACCTGTAGTGGTAACTAATTGGCTATTCTTCAAACTATTTTTAATTAGGAGTGCATCTTCATATGGAATAATGCTATCTTTTTCATCGTGAATAATTAGGCCTTCCAAATTTAAAGCTTCTAAATGCTTCGCCGTAGAAAAACTTTCAGGTTCTGCGTTTAGTTTATCTGTAATAAATTGGTTTGTTCCTTTTACCGTGCGATTTGTAAAGCCCATCATTGAGTAATAGCGACTTAAAACATCGGTGAATTCTGAAGGTGTACCTAATAAGATAAGTTTAGTAATGGCATTATAATCCGTATTGGTTTGCGAAAAAACAGAAGCCATGCCGCCAACAGAATGCCCAATAATATAATCTGCTTTAAATTTTTTAGTAACTACTTTAATAAATTCACCATAAAGCACGGCATTAAAGCGTTTGCTTCCGGAACGGCCGTGCGCTGGTGCGTCCAAGGCAATAATATTATACTGTAATTTGTTTAGCGGTTCAATTAAATATTGCCACCTAGCCGAATTGCTTTCCCAGCCATGAACCAGCACTATAGTTTTTCCTTTGCCCAACCATCTGTAGGTCATAACAGGGAAATTGTTCACCTTAATTTCTTCTCTAAAAGACGTGTCTAAAAAATCGGACTGCTTTTCATTTATCTGTCCAGCTCGTGGCGTTGTAAATAAATACATAGCCATTTGTCCCGCTGTTCTTTTTGAAAATATTCCAATAAAATTTATAACAAAACCAACGCTTTTTTGAATAAATATCATAGGTCTTCCCGGTTTACTAAATCCATTGAAAACGCCGGTCTGCAAATAGCTAAATAAATGCAAGGCTCGGTAAACGGATTGGAATATTGTACCCGTGTATTTTTATTGATTTTTATAGACTGACCAGCTTCTAAAACAATTTCGTCACCATCAATAATAAATTGTTTCTTCCCTTGAATAATAAAGGTGTATTCATCAAACTGTGGCGTTTGAAACGGTTCGCTCCAACCGGCAGGTGCAATCATGTGGGCAATACTTATTTCTGAATTACCATCCGTTGCTAATCCAAAGTGTTCTTTAATTATTTTTCCATCTGTAGTTGGAACTACAAACGGACTATCTTGGATTTTATAATTTTTCATGTTAACTATTTTAAAGGTTTTCTCTTAATCATGCCACCCCGCAAATCTTTTACAACGCCCATGATAATAAAAGCGTTATCATCAATCTTATCAATCTCGGTATGTAATTTAGCTAGCTCCAAGCGGGTAACAACCGTGTAAATAATATCCTTATCATACCTTTCACCGTTACCACCATAACCACCTTTTCCTGCATAAATAGTACAAGCGCGTCCTAATTTTTCAACAATCATAACACGAATTTGTTCGTGATGATTTGAAATAATGGTGACGCCTACATATTCTTCCACACCATCAATCACAAAATCTACTGTTTTTGCTGCTGCTAAATAGGTCAAAATTGCATAGAGTGCTATTTCTACCGAAAGTACATAGGCACCAAAAGAAAAGATGATTAGGTTAATTAATAATAATACATCACCAACGGTTATGGATGATTTTCTACTGACGTACAATGCTAAAACTTCGGTGCCATCAATAACAGCGCCGCCTCTCATGGCCATACCAATTCCTAAACCTAGAAAAAAGCCACCAAAAACGGCTATCAATAACTTATCATCGGTGATAGTTGGGTATTCCACAAAATGAACAACAAGCGCTAATAATCCAATAGCCACAATACTTTTAGCCGCAAAACGCACGCTGAACGTTTTGGCGCCCAGAATAATAAACGGAATATTCACTAGAATTAATAACAAACTAAAATCTAAATGGGTAATGTTTTTTAATAATAGCGAAATACCTGTAGCGCCACCATCAATGAAGCGATTGGGTAATAAAAACCCTTTTAAGCCAAAACCAGCTGAAAAAACGCCAACACATATAAACAGTGATTCTTTTAAAGCATGAGATAATTCTACCCGAAGGTTTTTAACTAGAGGAACCAGTTGACCATCGCTAACGCTCGCTTGGCTTGAACCAAGCTGCATGCGAGCAATCTTTTTTAATAAATTTGTTAAGTAGGGTCTCATATGTTTTTAGTTCCAGCCAATCATGAAATATTTTATTTTAGCTGTTTCTGGAATTTGAATGGCTTCAATTTCTGTATCGGTGTCAAATTGTAAACTGGCAGGAAGCTCCTTTTTATCAATAGTGAAAAAGGCGTTGATTTCGTTCACAAAAATTACGGCATTTTTTAACGTATTATGAATGCTAGAAATTTTGTAGTTTTTTTGAATATCGCCAAAGGTACTATTTATGCTAATTCCTTTTTTGGTTTTAAAACGGGCATCTTCAATTTTAATAGTACTAATTAAAGACGTGGAGTCCAACATTTTTTTAGGACTTAAAATCAATAATAATTTTCCGCTTTTATCAAATACTTCAATATCGTAATTGGCACTTTGAAAGGCTTCTTCGTTTTTTAATTTAACAATAGAATCGTTAGGGAATACCATGCTTAAATCGCTGACTTGAGTAGAATCCGTTAACATGCCAATTTGCTTATTGGCAATTAAAAAAGGATCTTGTTCTTTAGAGCAACTTGACAATAAACAACCAACAATTACTAAACTTAAAATTATTTTCTTCATGCGTATTATACGTTTTTAGGATTCTATTATTTATGTTTTTTTTGAATTACTCATGGCTTTGCTTAAAATACCAAAGACACTTCTAATAAAAGTGGCACTTGTTAAAACCTTTACTATAGGATTTATTCTACTGCTTGATCTTGTGGTGCTTTTCTTGGATTCTGCTTTTTTAAGTGCTTCTTTTTCTTGCCTTGCTTTTTCTTTTAATTCCTCACTTTCGGCTTCTTCAATTTTTTTATTAAGTAATTCGTAAGCACTTTCACGATCTATTTCTTCAGCGTATTTTTTAACTAATTTGGATTCCGATAATAAATTTTGAAGTTCAGAATCGTTTAAAATATCCATTCTGCTCATAGGCGCTCGCATCATAGTTGCTGCCAATGGTGTTGGGCGGCCTTTTTCGTCTAAAGCAGATACCAAAGCCTCTCCTGTTCCCAATGCCGTTAAAATTTCGGCTGTATCATAATAAGGACTGTCAGGATAATTTTGAGCAGCAAGTTTAATTGCTTTTCTATCTTTGGCCGTAAATGCACGCAATGCATGCTGAATTTTTAAACCTAATTGGGCTAAAACCGCTTCTGGAACATCTGTAGGGTTTTGAGTCACAAAATATATTCCAACGCCTTTACTACGAATTAATTTGACAATACTTTCTATTTGATTTAATAAGGCTTTGGAAGCTTCATTGAAAATTAAATGTGCCTCGTCTATAAACAAGATCAATTCGGGTCGGTCTGTATCGCCTTTTTCTGGAAAAGTTGAATATATTTCTGCCAGTAAACTCAACATAAAAGTCGAGAATAATTTTGGTTTATCCTGAATATCGGTTAAGCGAATAATGTTTATGTAACCACGACCGTTTTCATCTAAACGCAATAAATCATCCACTTCAAAGGATTTTTCACCAAAAAACAAATCGCCACCTTGTTGCTCAATTTCTACTATTTTACGTAAAATAGCGCCTGTTGATGCGGTAGAAATTCGTCCATAAGAATCTTCAAATTCTTTCCGACCTTCATTGGTGGCATACTGCAGGATTTTCTTAAAATCCTTTAAATCTAAAAGTGGTAATTTATGATCATCACAGTATTTAAAAATTACAGAAATGATACCCGATTGGGTTTCTGTAACATCTAATATTCTAGAAATTAAAACAGGGCCAAATTCACTAATGGTAGCGCGAAGTCTAACACCGTTCTGTTCAGAAAGCGTTAAAATTTCAACTGGAAATGCTTTCGCATCAAAAGGAAGTCCTATTTGTGCATGCCGTTGATCAATTTTGGCGTGACCCGGACTTGCTTGGGCCAATCCACTTAAATCGCCTTTAATATCCATTAATAAAACAGGAATGCCTTTTTCGCTTAAATTCTCAGCAAGAACTTGCAGCGTTTTCGTTTTTCCGGTTCCTGTTGCTCCCGCAATTAAACCATGTCTATTCATGGTTCGTAAGGGTACGTTTACAAAAGCATTCGTAACGGTTTCACCATCTAGCATGGCAGCACCTAAAGTTATAAACTCACCTTTGTTGGTATTACCTTCCTGAATATGGTTGAAAAAAGTCTCCTTTCTGGTCATTTTTGAAAATTTGTATAAAAATACAATTCTTAAGCTAATCTGTGGAAATTTTTTTAAGAATATCAGCATTTATAAAACTTTGAATGACCTTTTGCAAATAAGTTTTCGGTTGAAATCAAACTAACAAGTGCAGCGGATATCCATGCTAAAAATAACGGACATCATAGGACTTACTGAAATCCGTTTTATATCTTTGCAGACTATGACAAAAAGTGAAAGACAAGAGTTGTTAGATAAAGGGTTGTTATTGCCCCTAATGGAAGAGTTTTACACCATTCAAGGTGAGGGCTTCCATAAAGGAACGGCTGCCTATTTTATTCGAATTGGTGGTTGTGATGTGGGTTGCCATTGGTGTGATGTTAAAGAAAGCTGGTTAGCTGAATTGCATCCGCCAACAGAAATTGAAAAAATTGTTGATAATGCTGAAAAATACAGTAAAACCATAGTTGTAACGGGTGGTGAACCTTTAATGTGGGATATGAATCCTTTAACGAGCCAGTTAAAAGCAAAAGGTTTACAAACGCATATTGAAACTTCCGGCGCCTATGAATTAACAGGAACTTGGGATTGGATTTGCTTGTCACCTAAAAAACTAAAATTGCCAACGCAACTAGTTTATGATAAGGCACATGAACTAAAAGTGATTATATTTAATAAAGATGATTTCCGTTTCGCTGAAGAGCAAGCTGCAAAAGTAAATAAAGATTGTATTTTATATTTACAACCGGAATGGAGTAAGCGTGATAAAATGGTGCCAGATATAGTGGAATACGTAATGAATAATCCGCAATGGAAAGTATCCCTTCAAACACATAAATATTTGAATATACCTTAATAAAAAAACGCCTTGAAATTTCAAGGCGTTTTTTTTTACTTAAACTGTAATTGATTATTTTGTTGAAGTAGGAACGGAAACTCGTACTTTATCCCAACCCATATGCATAGTTGCGTTTTCATCAAAACTAATGGAGAATGCTTCTAAAGATTCGTCAGCCATTTTTACAGGAACCGTTACTCTAGCAACATCGTTTTCTTTTTTATAGGAATAAGAACCCCAAGTATTCAGGTCTTTATTGATTATAACAATCCATTCCTTATCACCAGGAATAGTTGCTAAAGAATACGTACCTGCTTGTATTTTATTTCCACCAAAATCCGTGTCCTTATAAAAGGTGATTTCTACAGCTTCATTTGCTCCAGTGCGCCAAACCTTATCATTAGGCGCTAATTTAGATAATAAGCGGTCATTAAGTTGAGGTCTACTGTAAACTACTTTTACCGTTTTATTAGCGTCTTTATAGTCGGAAGGAAACGAAGCCACATCCATTGGGCTTTTATCTAGACTAGGAAATTCTTGAGCAGAAAGCGTGGTTGTAAATAGCATAACAAACGTAAATGCTACGGATGTAATTAATGATGATTTTTTCATAATTCTTTTTTGTAAAATTTATTTAGCTAAAAATATTTAATAATTTCTTAAAAGTCGTAAGGATTCTTAATTATTTACAAATTAAAAGAATTATTTGTAAAAATGTGACCAAATACTTTCATTCGAAATGTAATTGATAAATAAAAGTTGTCAATTGAAATCAAATTAGCGTTTAGTGTTTAAGATTCATAATATAATTATGATATTTGCTTCTTTAAATCAATTATACGAAATATTATGTGTGGAATTGTATGTGCATTTGAGCTGAAACAAAAAACAGCAGACTTAAGACCTCAAGTATTAGAAATGGCGAAAAAAATTCGTCATCGCGGACCAGATTGGAGCGGAATTTATGATAATGATAAAGCTATTATGGCGCATGAGCGTTTGGCTATTGTAGATCCAGCATCTGGTAAACAACCTTTAATTAGCGCTGATAAAAAATTAGTATTAGCAGCCAATGGTGAAATATATAACCATAGAGCGTTGCGTAAGCAATTTTCAGATTACAACTTCCAAACCGAAAGTGATTGTGAAGTAATATTAGCACTGTATCAAGAAAAGGGCGTTCATTTTATAGATGAAATGAATGGCATTTTTGGTTTTGCAATTTATGATGTTGAAAAAGACGAATATTTTGTGGCACGAGATCATATGGGAATTATTCCATTATATATTGGTTGGGATGAACATGGAACCTTTTATGTAGCTTCAGAATTAAAAGCGTTAGAAGGTTATTGTACTAAAATAGAATTATTTCCTCCAGGACATTATTTGTCTAGTAAAGATGGTGAATTTGTGCAATGGTACAAACGGGACTGGACCGAGTTTGATGCTGTAAAAAATAACGAAACCAGTATTTCTGAAATTAAAGCAGCATTAGAAGCGGCCGTGCATAGACAATTAATGAGTGATGTGCCTTATGGCGTTTTATTGTCAGGTGGTTTAGATTCTTCTGTGATTTCTGCTATAGCAAAAAAATATGCCCAAAAACGGATTGAAAGTGATGACACTGCAGATGCTTGGTATCCGCAGTTACATAGTTTTTCAGTAGGTTTAGAAGGTTCTCCAGATTTAGCTGCAGCTCGTAAAGTAGCCGATCATATTAAAACTATTCATCATGAAATAAAATTTACTATTCAGGAAGGGTTAGACGCTATTCGTGATGTCATTTATAACTTGGAAACTTATGATGTAACAACCATTCGCGCTAGTACGCCTATGTACTTAATGGCACGCGTTATTAAATCTATGGGAATTAAAATGGTCTTATCTGGTGAAGGGGCTGATGAATTATTCGGCGGTTATTTATATTTTCATAAAGCGCCTAACGCCAGAGAATTTCATGAAGAAACGGTGAGAAAATTGAGCAAACTGCACCAGTATGATTGTTTGCGCGCCAACAAAAGTTTAGCGGCATGGGGCGTTGAAGGTCGTGTGCCATTTTTAGATAAAGAATTTATGGATGTGGCTATGCGCATTAACCCGCAAGATAAAATGATTAATGGTGAACGCATGGAAAAATGGGTGGTTCGGAAAGCTTTTGAAGACATGATTCCTGAAAGTGTGGTATGGCGCCAAAAGGAGCAATTCAGTGATGGCGTAGGTTATAGCTGGATTGATACGCTTAAGCAAGTTGTTGCGAGAGAAGTTACCGATGAGCAATTACGAAATGCGAAGTATAAATTTCCATTGCAAACACCAACCAGTAAGGAGGAATTTTATTACCGTTCTATTTTTGCAGAACATTTCCCAAGTGATGCGGCAGCACTTTGCGTGCCTCAAGAAGCTAGCGTAGCCTGTAGCACCAAAATTGCTTTAGAATGGGATGAGAGTTTTAAAAACATGAATGATCCAAGCGGGCGAGCGGTTGCTAATGTGCATGCCGATGCCTATTAATTAAGAAGTAAGTTTAAATAAGTTTAAAAAGCTGTTTTTCTTTGGAACTTTTTAAATGAGAAACAGCTTTTTCACGTAAAATAAAGCCTTTGTATCCACTTTAGTGATTTGCAATTTTTTAGAAACTCAAAAAGTCATTCAGATCAAATTTAAGATGCTTTTTAAGCTTTTTAAGCGCGTTTCAACTAATTAACAAATGTTGATAATTATCAACTTCTATCTATAAAATGCTTTTAAAAAGCGTTAAATATGCGTATATTTGCTAGTATCCAAAAAATCCCGATATAGAATGGGATTTTTTTGTGAAATCATTTTTTTAATGAGTCATCAACGAAATTAACAACATAAAACAAACGTTTTTTTTATGAGCGATAAAAGAGAAGAATTTAATAAGGATAATTATTCCGCAGATAGTATTCAGGCCCTAGAGGGCATGGAGCACGTGCGTATGCGTCCTTCCATGTATATTGGAGATACGGGTGTTCGCGGATTACACCATTTGGTTTATGAGGTGGTGGATAACTCTATTGATGAAGCCATGGCAGGTCATTGTGATAATATTACCGTTATCATCAATGAAGACAACTCTATTACAACAGAAGATGATGGTCGTGGTATTCCAGTTGATTTACACAAAAAAGAAGGCGTTTCTGCACTGGAGGTAGTAATGACTAAAATTGGTGCTGGTGGAAAATTCGATAAAGATTCTTACAAGGTCTCTGGTGGATTGCACGGTGTTGGTGTGAGTTGTGTGAATGCACTTTCTGAACATTTAACAGCAACAGTTTATAGATTAGGTGAAATATGGGAGCAGGAATATGAAAAAGGGAAACCTATGTATCCTGTTAAAAAGGTTGGCGAAACGGATAAAAGAGGAACGACTGTTACTTTTAAACCAGACCCAACAATTTTTACTCATAGTTTAGAATATAGTTATGACACGCTTGCAAGTAGAATGCGCGAATTGGCTTATCTTAATAAAGGAATTACAATTCATTTAATTGATAAGCGTCATAAAAAAGATGATGGTTCTTTTGAAGGTGAAACATTTCATTCTAAAGAAGGTTTAAAAGAGTTTATCAAGTTTTTAGATGGAAACCGTGAGCCTTTAATTAAAGAAGTTATTGCTTTTGAAGGTGAGAAAAACGGTGTTCCTGTAGAGGTTGCTATGATTTATAATACATCATACGCCGAAAATTTACACTCGTACGTAAACAATATTAATACACATGAAGGTGGAACGCATTTATCAGGTTTCCGTCGTGGATTAACACATACCCTTAAAAAGTATGCTGATGATTCGGGTTTATTAAAGAATTTAAAGTTTGAAATAGCAGGTGATGATTTCCGTGAAGGATTAACAGCTATTATTTCTGTAAAAGTTCAAGAGCCACAATTTGAAGGTCAAACAAAAACCAAATTAGGTAACCGTGAAGTATCTGCATCTGTAAGTCAGGCGGTTTCTGAAATGTTAACGGACTATCTAGAAGAACATCCAGATGAAGCTAAAATTATTGTTCAAAAAGTAATTTTAGCAGCCCAGGCCCGTCACGCAGCGCAAAAAGCACGTGAAATGGTGCAGCGTAAAACCGTTATGAGTATTGGTGGTTTACCTGGGAAGTTAAGTGACTGTTCGGAGCAAGATCCTGCAAAATGTGAAGTGTTTTTAGTTGAGGGTGATTCCGCAGGTGGAACGGCTAAACAAGGTCGTGATCGTGCTTTTCAAGCTATTTTGCCTTTACGTGGTAAAATTCTGAATGTAGAAAAAGCCATGACGCATAAGGTTTTTGAAAACGAAGAGATTAAAAATATCTTTACCGCATTGGGTGTTACTATTGGTACTGAAGAAGATAGTAAAGCACTTAATTTATCAAAATTAAGATACCATAAAGTAGTGATTATGTGTGATGCCGATATTGATGGTAGCCACATTGAAACGTTAATTTTAACTTTCTTCTTCAGATATATGAAGGAATTAATTGAAAACGGCCATATTTATATTGCAACACCACCATTATTTTTAGTTAAAAAAGGTGCTAGAAAGCAATACGCTTGGTCAGATCAAGAACGTATTGCCATTATGGATGAATATGGTGATGGAAGTAAAATTCAACGCTATAAAGGTCTTGGAGAGATGAATGCAGAACAACTTTGGGATACAACTATGAATCCGGAGTTTAGAACGTTACGTCAAGTACAAATTGATAACGGTGCAGAAGCGGATCGTATTTTCTCTATGTTAATGGGAGATGAGGTTCCACCAAGAAGAGAATTCATTGAAAAGAATGCTATTTATGCAAACATTGATGCCTAAATAACAACTTTTACACATTAAAAAAAAACGCGCTTTTAAACCAATAAGCGCGTTTTTTCGTTTATATTGGAAAGACCATTTAAAAATGACAAATATGAAATATATAATTTTGGGTGCTTTAATTCTACTTTCATCCGGCATCTACGCGCAACAAAATATTGATGATTTACTGGCGGCGGGTGTAAAAGATGCCGAACGTTTCAGTAAAGATTATTTAGCACCTGCCACCGAAGGTTTAGTTTATGGTATAAATAATGGCTGGTTTAATCATGGAAAAGGGCAGAAGCAATTTGGATTTGAAATAGGACTAATTGCCAATACCGCGTTTATTAATTCCAGTAAAAAATCTTTTGAAATGCGCGTTAGTGATTATGATAATATTCGCTTTCCAGATAATAGTGCTTCTAAAATGGTAGCCACAGCATTAGGAAGTAACACGCCGGATATAACCGTTATATTAAGATATGAAGATCCTATTTTTGGAAATCAAGAAACAGAAATAACCTTACCAACCGGTTTAGGATCTAGTGATATTAACGTCATTCCCGCAGCTTTTTTACAAGTAGGTTTTTCACCCTTTAGAGGAACGCAATTAAAAGCGCGCTATTTTCCAAAAATTGAAGTGGACAATGTTGAAACAGGATTGTACGGATTTGGTTTACAGCAAGAATTTACGGCCTGGCTTCCTAAAGAAGAGTTATTTCCAGTGGCCATTTCCGGATTAATAGCGTACACACATTTGGACGGGAATTATGATTTTACGGACCAAGGAGTCGTAAATGGGCAAAATCAACAAGTGGAAACACAAGTTAATACCATGCTTTATGAGCTTATTGTTTCCACCAAGTTTAAAATGCTGAATGTTTATGGTGCTTTGGGTTATATAAGCGGAAAAACTGAAACGGATTTATTAGGAACCTATGTGGTTTCAGATGGGTTTTTATTCTCGGAGTCTATTGTCAATCCATTTTCTATTGAAGAAAAAGATTCCGGAATGCGCACCACGTTAGGTCTTAATTTAAAGTTGGGATTTTTTGCAATAAATGCCGATTATACGTTGGCCGAATTTAATTCAGCTTCATTAGGATTACAATTTTCGTTTTAGATTTCATAAAATCTATAATCAAATGTGATTTAAAAATATTAAATTTGTGAAAATTAATGTTTCACAAGTAAAAAAACATATATACATGAAAGTAACAGTAGTAGGAGCTGGAGCAGTAGGAGCCAGTTGCGCAGAATATATCGCTATTAAAAATTTCGCATCAGAAGTTGTTTTATTAGATATTAAAGAAGGTTTTGCTGAAGGTAAAGCTATGGATTTAATGCAAACAGCCTCTTTAAACGGATTTGATACAAAAATAACCGGAATTACTAATGATTATACGGCAACTGCCGATAGTGATATTTGTGTAATTACCTCTGGTATTCCTAGAAAACCAGGCATGACACGTGAAGAATTAATTGATATCAACGCTGGAATTGTTAAAACGGTTTCGTCTAGTTTAATTAAGCATTCACCAAAAACCATCATTATTATTGTGAGTAATCCAATGGATACGATGACGTATTTGGTTCACAAAACAACAGGTTTACCAAAAAGCCGCATCATCGGAATGGGTGGCGCTTTAGATTCTGCACGATTTAAGTATCGTTTAGCAGAGGCTTTGGGAGCTCCTATTAGTGATGTTGATGGAATGGTAATTGGTGGACACAGTGATACTGGAATGGTGCCCTTAACACGTTTAGCAACTCGTAATAGTGTGTTGGTTTCTGATTTCTTATCAGAAGAGCGTTTAAACCAAGTTAAAGAAGATACCAAAGTTGGTGGTGCAACGCTTACCAAATTATTAGGAACATCTGCTTGGTATGCTCCGGGAGCTGCTGTTAGTGGTTTGGTTCAAGCTATTGCTTGCGATCAGAAAAAAATGTTTCCATGTTCAGTTCTTTTAGAAGGTGAATATGGCTTAAACGATATTTGTATTGGAGCGCCTGTAATTTTAGGTCGCAATGGTATTGAAAAAATCGTGGAGATTGAATTAAATGATGCCGAAAAAGCCCACATGAAAGAAAGTGCTGAAGGTGTTAAGAAAACAAATGACCTTCTGGCATTATAATTGTATAAACTGAAACCAGCTGTTTTAGAAGGCTAAAACGGCTCTTAATTAATAATTTATAAAAAATAATTTTACATGAAAAAACTACTTTTTGTTTTAGTATTGGCATTAAGCCTAACCAGTTTTGCGCAAGAAGCCATAAACGAAGGTGTTATAAAATCTAAACAAACCATGTCTAGTGATAACGAGCAAATGCAAGCGCAGTTAGCAATGGTTGGTGATGTATTAACAACAACGTATTTCAAAGAAGGCAATTCACGCTCTGAAACGTTTAACCTAATGTCTGGTACAACTACCACTATTATGGACGGCGATGCTAAAGAAATGCTAATGTACATGGACAACGAAATGGTTGGTAAAATGTACACCACGGCAAGTACAGAACCTTCTGCAGAAGATATGGAAGGCGTAACTGTAACTAAAGGTGATGAAACCAAAACTATTTTAGGTTATGAATGCCAAGAGTATAACGTTTCTTTAGAAAAAGGTGGTGCAACAGTTATGATGGATGTGTATGTTACAGATCAAATTAAAGCTATGTCTCAACAAGTGGCTCAAATGGGCGCTAAATTGGAAGGTTTTCCTTTATATATGAAAATGGATGTGAGTCAAGCGGGAATGTCTTTGACAATTACCAATGAAGTCACTTCTATTAAAAAGGAAACTGTTTCAGCTGAAAAATTTGATATGACACCACCTGAAGGGTACACAAAAACAGATAAATTAATGGGAATGTAATTTTCCTAAATTTATAATTTGAAGAAAAAACAGCTGAATTAGCTGTTTTTTTTTGTTTAAAATGCAATAGAAACTATGCAAACCTTTTGTTAAATCATTATAGAAGATATATATTTGCTCGTTTTTAAAAATATCAACAAGTAACATAATTTAACACATAATGCAAAATAAAGGATTAGTAAAACTGTTTGCAATTTTGTTTGGGCTGGTAAGTATTTACCAGTTGTCTTTCACTTTTAAGGCGAATAGTATTGACGATAGTGCTGTAGCATATGCAAATGGCGATGAGGTAAAAGAGCGAAAGTACTTGGATTCTCTTGATAATGTAGAAGTTTATAACTTGGGAATTGCCAATTATACCTATGCTGAAGTTAAGGAAAATTCCATGAATCTTGGTTTGGATTTAAAAGGTGGAGTTAGTGTTATTCTTCAAGTATCTGTAAAAGATATCTTAAAAGGATTAGCAAACTACAGCAAGAATCCTGTTTTTAACCAAGCTTTAGAGGATGCCTCTGAAATGCAGAAGTCAAGTCAAGAAGATTACGTTTCTGATTTCTTTACAGCATTTGATAAAATAAAAGGTGATACTAAATTAGCGTCTCCAGAGATTTTCTACACCCGTTCCTTAGATGGCGAGATAGAAGGTAGCATGACGGATGATCAAGTGAAGCCTATTATTAAAAGAAAAATTGATGAGTCCATCATTTCTGCTTTTGAAGTATTGCGTAAGCGTATTGATGAATTTGGTGTAACATCTCCAAGCATTCAGCGTTTAGGTAGTTCTGGTAAAATTTTGGTGGAACTTCCAGGTGTTAAAGATAAAGAACGTGCTATTCGTTTATTACAAAGTACGGCTCAATTAGAATTTTGGGATGTGTACAAACGTGATATGTTTGGACAGTTTTTGTTTGATGCTAACACACTTTTAAAAGAAATAGCTGTTTCAAAAGAAAATGGTACTGATCAAACAGAGGACATTGCAGATCAAACAGAAGAAATGGAGCCTCAAGATGTTGAAGATGCTGAAGATGCACAAAATTCAACTATTGAAGATTTATTAGGATCTGATCCTGATTCTACGGCTACAGAAGTAAATCCATTACGTGATTTATTATTCCAGTCTCAAAACCCAGCAGCTATTGCTATGGTTAATTTGAATGACAGAGAAAAAGTATTGAATTATTTAAATATGCCTCAAGTGCGTTCTTTATTGCCTGGCGACCAGCGTTTTGTGAAATTCGCATTTGGTAAGCCAGCTAAAGATAGTGAGGTTGTTGAATTATATGCTTTAGAAGGAAATAGAGATAACATTCCTAGATTAAGTGGTGCTGTTGTTACAGACGCACGTCAAGAATACGATCCAATGGGTAAACCAACGGTATCGATGCAAATGAACTCTAAAGGTGCTAAAATCTGGGAAGAAATGACTGGAGCAGCTTTTACACAAAGTTCAAACATTGCTATTGTTTTAGATAACGTGGTGTATTCTGCACCAGGTGTTACAACTGGACCAATTGCTGGTGGTAACTCATCTATTTCAGGAAATTTCACATTAAATGAAGCAACGGATTTAGCAAACGTATTACGCGCTGGTAAATTACCTGCTTCTGCAGATATTATTCAAGGTGAAGTTGTTGGACCATCATTAGGTCAAGAAGCTATTGAAAGTGGCCAAATGTCATTCTTAATTGCATTGGCTTTAGTATTGGTTTGGATGTTCTTATACTACGGTAAGGCAGGTTTATTTGCTGATATCGCTATGTTATTCAACATTCTTTTAATCTTTGGTGTACTATCAGGATTAGGAGCTGTTTTAACATTGCCTGGTATTGCCGGTATTGTATTAACCATCGGTATGTCCGTGGATGCGAACGTACTTATCTTTGAGAGGATTCGGGAAGAGATTGCTAAAGGTAAAGATCTTAAAGCGGCCATTAATGACGGTTTTAGTAATGCCTTATCTTCTATTTTAGATGCTAACATTACAACGGGTTTAACCGCTTTAATATTATTTATTTTCGGTACTGGTCCAATTAAAGGATTCGCTACTACCTTAATCATAGGTATTGCTACCTCTTTATTTACAGCCATCTTTATTACAAGATTATTAGTAGATTGGTATGCAAGCAAAAATGGGAATTTAGATTTCTCAACGGCTCTTACTAAAAATTTATTCAGAAATATCAATATCAATTTCTTGAAGAAACGTAAAATTGCTTATATCATTTCTTCAGTAGCTATTGTTATTAGTTTAGGATCTTTATTCACTAACGGTTTAGATCAAGGTGTGGATTTTGTGGGTGGTAGAACGTATCAAGTGCGTTTTGCAAATGATGTGAGTGCTAATGAAATTTCAGAAAAATTATCTGATGCTTTTGGGAGCGCCGAGGCTAAAACCTTTGGTAGTGCTAATCAGTTAAAAATCACAACCAAGTATAAAGTCAACGAAACAGATAATGCTATTGATGAAGAAATCAGAAATACATTATTTACCGAATTACAACCGTATTTTGAGGGTCTAACTTATGACGAGTTCATTAGTGGAGACACCAATAAAACGGTGGGATTAATGAAATACTATAAAGTAAGTCCAACGATTGCAGATGATATTAAAACTGCTTCTATCTGGGCTATTTTAGGATCTTTAATCGTAGTATTCTTATATATTTTGGTACGTTTTAAAAGATGGCAATTCTCATTGGGTGCGGTTGCGGCTGTATTCCATGATGTATTGATTTTGTTAGGAGTTTTCTCTTTAACATACAAATACATGCCATTTAGTATGGAAATAGATCAGGCATTTATTGCGGCTATTCTAACCGTTATTGGTTATTCGTTAAATGATACCGTGGTAGTGTTTGATAGAATTCGTGAGTTCTTCAACGAGCATTCTGTTTGGCCATTTAATAAAGTAATTAATGTGTCTTTAAGTAGTACTTTAAGTAGAACATTAAACACGTCTTTAACAACCTTAGTGGTATTATTAGCAATCTTCATTTTTGGTGGAGATTCTATTAGAGGATTTATGTTTGCATTAATAGTTGGTGTGGTTGTAGGTACCTACTCTTCATTATTTATTGCAACACCTTTAATGTATGATGCTGTGAAAAGAGGTAACGCTGCAGAATCTTTAAAAGAAAAGCAGAAAGTAGAAGAAGCTGAAATAGTGTAATCTACATGTCAATACTTATTAAAAAAGCCTTTTTGAGATTCTCAAAAAGGCTTTTTTTATGGACTGTAATTTGATAATTTAATGCTTCGAATTATAATCTTATTACTGTTAATAGATTTTTTTTGAAATACTACAAATGACACCTATTTCAAATATGCTATAAGAATATATAGGTTTTGCTAAAAGACCTGTTTTCAATAGATATTTTATGACATGGAAAAAGGGCCATTTTAGATTTGATCTAACTCCGACCTAACTCCGACCTAAAGCCGAGGGTAGTCCGAGTGGATATTTTGGTGTTACGCGTTAAGAATGTTTATACGAAACCTTTTGGCTCTCATTAGGCGTTAAACAGTCATACAAGTAGTAGCAGTGGATTTAAAAGGTCAGTTTATTTAGAAGTTGAATACCTCATTTTATCACCGACTTTCAATTGCCAAGTTTTAGCTAATCCAGCATTAACCTCTAGCACATATTTAGCTGCACCTTCAGAAGGCAAAGAGCCTTCATTAAAGGGTTGGGCATTCTCTTGAAAGCTTACAATGGTTTTATTGGCGTCTAAATAGATGATATCTAAAGCAATTCGGGTGTTTTTCATATAAAAGGAGCGCGGTTGTTCATTTGGGAAAACAAATAACATCCCATGATTCGTTTTCATAGACTCCCGATACATTAAGCCGGTTTGGGTTTCAAACTCATTATCGGCAATTTCAATATCCAATTTTACTAAAACCGAATCCGTAGTTTTTTCTAATAACTGCAATTCACCTTCTTTTTTAAAAACCACTTCGGCCTGTTCGGCTTTTTTGGGTTCCTCTTTACAAGATGTGGCAGCCAACGCCACCAAGGTTGCGGATAAACAGATAACTTTAAAATAACGACGTATCATATTATTTACTTTGTGGCTTCGGTTTATACATAAACATAAAATAAAGACCAATAATTATAAATGGAATACTCAAAATTTGTCCGGTATTTAAACCAAACATGGTAATGTATTCATCGCCTTGAGATTCTTTTACAAACTCTACAAAGAATCGAACCGTCCATAGTAACACTAAAAACAAACCGAATAAAAAGCCACTTTGTTGGCCTTTATTAGTTTTCTGATAGATAAACCAAAGAATAAGAAATACAAATATGTAGCAAAATGATTCATATAATTGGGCTGCATGACGAACAGGAACCGCATCTAATAAATACTGAAACTGCGGATTACTAGTAACAGCCGCATACGCATCCTTATAGTTTTCAATACCGGTTTCACCAACTATTTGACGCTTGCTATAATAATCTTGAACAAAACGAACACCTAAAGGCGAATCCGTTACTTTTCCAATAATTTCGGAATTTATAAAATTACCAATTCTAATAAAAACAGCTCCAGATGCTACAGAAATCACCACACGATCTAAAATCCACATAAGCGATTTATACTTGTATTTTCTACGATACAAATACATACCTATAATAATTCCAATAGCGGCACCATGGCTCGCTAAACCTTGAAATCCGGTAAACTCAACGCCACCTTTAAATTTGAAAGGTAAAAAGATGCTAAAAAAATCTTCCGAAATTAATTCCGATTGGTAGAAAAACACATGACCTAAACGCGCACCAAGCATAGTTGCTAAAACGGTATATAGGAAAAGCGGATCTAAATATTCTAATTTGATATGCTCTTTTACGAAGATATATTTCATGATTTGCCATCCTAAAAGGAAAGCAACTATCCACATAACACTATAGAAGTGTAATTCAAGAATTCCGAAAAGATCAATCCCAGTTATGGGATTCCAATCAAATTGTAGTGCTAACATGCGTTATTTTTTATAAGCGTAAATATATACAATTGCAAATGGATACGAAAGCCATGAACTTATAATGACATGTTAATTCTTTTATTTAGATATTTTTTACGAAGAAATACGAATACAATGTGAAGTGATACCATTGAAAAAGCAAAATCAAACCATACTTGTATCTTTTGAATTTTAACCTCAACTTCAATTTTTGACACGAATTTCACGAATGCGCTTACTACGAAATCATCATTTTTGCTTATTGCGAATAAGTAGGCTGAAAGCAGAAAGTCGCTGGTGTCAGAGTTGAAATAAAAATTTGATAAAACTTTTTCATGCAGTTTGAAAAGTCCTCTCCTTTGGAGAGGATTCAGGAGAGGATTTTAAGCTTGCTCCTTGTCCGGAACTGGATCATATCCTAAACGTCCCCAAGGCGACGGAGCGTAAAGAAAATGTACGGTGTACATTTTTAGAGAACGGGCGAGCAGGTGCGTTGGCAATTTTTAGTTGTCATCCTTGTCCGGAACTGGATCATATCCTGAACGTCCCCAAGGCGACGGAGCGTAAAGAAAATGTACGGTGTACATTTTTAGCGAACGGGCGAGCAGGCGCGTTGGCAATTTTTAGTTGTCATCCTTGTCCGGAACTGGATCATATCCTGAACGTCCCCAAGGCGACGGAGCGTAAAGAAAATGTACGGTGTACATTTTTAGAGAACGGGCGAGCAGGCGCGTTGGCAATTTTTAGTTGTCATCCTTGTCCGGAACTGGATCATATCCTGAACGTCCCCAAGGATGACAACTAAAAATCCGAATAACCGCTAATTTACCACCCTTAAAAAAACCATGTTTCTCCAAAGCTTCTTTCGCATAATGCGAACAAGTAGGCTGAAAACGACAAGACGCAGGTGTTAATGGCGAAATAAAAGTTTGATAAACCTTTATTATTAATAGAAATGGGTATGTGAGGATTTTTTTTAACAAAATAGAATGTTGAGTTGTTAAGATGAGAAGTTGTTGAGTCGTTGAGAAGTTAAGATGTTTGTCGTTAACTTGTTAAAAAACTTTTTCTAAGTGCATTTATTTTGTTGGTTATCGATTCGATATCTTTTCTAATTTCTAAATAAGATGCTTCCGAAATAAATTTCAGCTCTTTAGATATAATGGCTTGATTTAATAATTCGATAGCTGAACTATATGCAATCGTCATAAAATGAGCTTTGTCTTTATTTGTCAATCTTGAAGTGCCTTCAGCTATATTAGAGGAAACAGATACAGAACATCGTCTCATTTGCGAGCACAATCCATATTTTTCTTGCGATGGAAATAAATCAGTTGTTTTATAAGTTTTTATGGCGAGATCTATGGATTCCTGTCAAACAATTAATTTTTCAAATGAATAAATGTGCATTTCTTAAGTTTTTGAATTACAGGCCAATATAGTTTAATTTTAACTAAATGTTCTTAACACCTACACGACAAACAACTAGCCACCTTCACACTTTAGTATGTAAAACTAGTTCCCTCTTTACTATCATTCAATTGTATTCCAGCTTCAGCTAATTCATCACGAATTTGATCCGATAAAGCAAAATCTTTATTGGCACGTGCTTCTTGTCTTAATTTTATCAATAACTGAACAGCACCCGTTAATTTTCCGGAAGAATTATCCGTTTTGGCTACATTTTCAAGTCCTAAAATATCAAAAGCAAAAGCATATACAGTTGCAATTAAGATGTCTAAATCTTCTGCCGTTATAGTAGCTTGACCGTCGTTTATTTGGTTGATGTATTTTACGGCTTCAAATAAATTAGCAATAAGAATGGGTGTATTAAAATCGTCATTCATAGCATCGTAACACGATTGTTTCCATGCAGAAATATCATGTGTTGATGCAGAAGATGCTTTTAAACTATGCAATAAATTTACAGCGTCCATTAAACGGTTAAAACCTTTTTCGCTGGACAGAAGTCCGGCATCCGTTAAATCCAATACACTTCTATAGGAAGCTTGCATCATAAAAAACCGAACAACGCTTGGTTTATAGGCTTTGGACATAATATCATTGTCCCCAGAAAGCAATTCCGCAGGATTGATATAATTCCCTGTAGATTTACTCATTCTAGCGCCATTCAATTCGAGCATATTAGCATGCATCCAATATTTTACTGGCGTTTGCTTTTTGGCAGCTTGGTTTTGTGCAATTTCACATTCATGATGTGGAAATTTCAAATCCATTCCACCGCCATGAATATCAAAATGATCACCAAGATATTTCGTGCTCATGGCTGTACATTCTAAATGCCAACCCGGAAAACCATCGCTCCAAGGTGAAGGCCAACGCATAATATGAGTGGGTTCAGCTTTTTTCCAAAGGGCAAAATCCTGCGGATTTTTCTTATCACTTTGTCCATCAAGCGCACGCGTGTTGTGTATTAAATCTTCCAATTTACGCTTGCTTAAAATACCGTATTCGTTGGATTCGTTGTATTTGTGAACATCAAAATAAACGGAACCATTTACTACGTAAGCAAACCCATTGTCAATAATAGTTTGTATTAATTCAATCTGTTCAATAATATGACCCGTTGCCGTAGGCTCAATGCTTGGTGGCAAAAAATTAAAAGTATTCAGTACATTATGAAAATCAACAGTGTAACGCTGCACAATTTCCATGGGTTCAATGGCTTCTAACCGTGCTTTTTTCGTGATTTTGTCTTCACCAACATCGGCATCATTTTCTAAATGACCGGCATCGGTAATGTTTCTAACATAGCGTACTTTATAGCCTAAATGTTTTAGATATCTAAAAATAACATCAAAAGACATAAAAGTTCGCACATTTCCTAAATGCACATTGCTATAAACCGTAGGTCCGCAAACATACATACCAACATAACCATCTGTAATGGGTTGAAAGGATTCTTTTTCACCACTTAAGGTATTGTAAATCTGAATGCTTTGATGGTTATATAATTGCATGCTTGGTTGTTTAGGAGTTGAGATGTTACTAGGTTAGGTATTTATTGTGGAGTTGTTAAATTGTGGAGTCGTTAAAATGTTATCTCCACAACTTAACAACTCCACGACCAACTCTATAACTAAAATTGCGTTTCTAATTTAATATAATCTAAAAATTCACGTCGTGTTCCAGGGTCTTTAAATTTACCGCCGAATTCTGCCG
This sequence comes from Bizionia myxarmorum, assembly GCF_008086205.1. Taxonomy (GTDB): domain Bacteria; phylum Bacteroidota; class Bacteroidia; order Flavobacteriales; family Flavobacteriaceae; genus Algorimicrobium; species Algorimicrobium myxarmorum. Next base: position 1,476,202 of record NZ_VSKK01000001.1, read on the forward strand.
TCACTGTGCTACTTTCCGTATCTCGAATGCCTCTAGAATTCACACATAAATGTTTGGCATCCATAACGCAGGCCACGTCTTCCGTGTTTAATACACGTTGAAGTTCTTTAACCACTTGAATTGTCAAACGTTCTTGTACTTGCGGACGTTTAGCAAAATAATCAACAATCCGATTCATTTTGGATAAACCAACAACAGTACCGTTGGAAATATAAGCAACATGTGCTTTCCCAACTATAGGAAGTAAGTGATGCTCGCAGGTTGAATAAACAGTAATGTTTTTTTCAACAAGCATTTCACCGTATTTATATTTATTATCAAAAGTGGATGCGCTTGGTTTTTTGGCAGGATTTAAGCCGCTAAAAATTTCATTTACAAACATTTTAGCCACGCGGTTTGGAGTGCCTTTTAAACTGTCGTCTGTTAAATCAAGACCCAATGTTTCCATTATATGGCGTACATCTTCTTTGATAATAGCAATTTTCTCTTCTGAATTTAAAACAAAAGCATCTTTGCGCAATGGTGTGTCAGCTGACGTTCCAACATGGTCATCACCAATAGCGTCAAAATCAGCTGTATTATCATTAATTTTCATTATTTCGAAATAAAAAGGTTTTTAATCCGCAAAGATAAGGAATTCCATTTTTTTGTTAAGGGAATTAACAAACAATTAATTTCCATTCAAAAATTTGGCGGGATTCCTTAAATTTTTCTTAATTTACACCGCAAAACTTTAATAGTATATTAACATTTATTGAGGAGCACCCCAGTCTTCAATAGAAAGTATAGTTAAATTCTTATGAAAAAGATAATTACATTAGTCTGTTTATTGTTTATTACTTCAACCTACGCACAACTTATTGCTATAGATGACGTGGTGGTTGGGCGAGCTGATAATCCAATCGGTGGGCCAGCTATTGGTGATCGTATTTTTATAAACGATTACTTTAATGGAACGGCAATTACCTTTGCCAACTATCTTACGTTTACAATGACGGAAACAGTGGCAGATCCAAATGGCTTTATTACATTTAATCCATTAGGTTTTGTAAGTATAGCGCCAAATACCCCACAAGGTATTTATTATGTTACCTATCAAATTTGCGAAAATGCCAATCCTACTAATTGTGATACGGCTCAAATAGAAGTGCGCGTTTTTCCAGCCACTATAAGCTCCGGTTCTGGTTCTTCTGAAATTACAGTTTCAACGGATACGGGTGGCATTAATTGTGGTGGAAGTGTATGTATTACCGACGAGTACTGTGTAGATTTAAATACGGGTACCATTCCACCTTTAACCTTATCTGCTGATTTCAATGTAGTAGGAAATACGAATAGCTATGTTGTAAATCCTATTGATCCAAACCCACCTTTTTCTTATGCAGAGGCTAGTGCTGGTATTCCTTTAACTTCAGATGACGACTGGAGTGGTGTACTGAATTTTATTTTTGATTTTAAGTTTTACGGACAAACTTACACCCAGTGTGTGCTATCTACTAATGGGGCGGTAAGTTTTAATTTAGGTAAAGCAGGTGTTTACCATCCATGGAATATGCAGGGAGCGCCACCGGTTTTACCAAATACAGCCGCACCGTGGAATGGCGCCAATATTTTTGGTGCTATGCACGACACGAATCCAGGGACATCTGGGGTGCAAGGTGTGGATTACGATATTAATTATCAAGTTAAAGGAGAAGCACCTTTTAGAGCCTTTGTTTTTAGTACTCGTAATGTGGCCCATTTTCAGTGCACAGCTGAAAAAACTTATCAAATGATTGTGTTTTATGAGTCTACTAATATTATAGAAACTTATATCTCTCAAAAAGGCTTATGTTCTTGGAATGGTAGTTTAGCCTCAATAGGTATCCAGAATCCGGCTATGACGCAAGGAGCTTATCCTCCAGGCAGAGCAAATAATGTTTTTACGGTTGATTTTCTTGATCCTGAAGCCTATCAGTTTTTGCCGAATGGCGGAACTACTATAACAACTTTTGAATGGTTAGCTGAAGATGGAACCGTTTTAAGTACAGATCCAACAGGATTAACGGTTACTCCAAGTGAAACAACTACCTATGTAGCGCAAGTGACCTATACAGATACTACAACAGGAGCAGAGTATGTGGCTTATAAACCAATAACTGTAGTTGTATCACCAACACCAGTTATCACTGTAACAACAGGTGGTGATATATGTGAGGGTGATGATGCCGTTTTTACATTAACAGGAGGCGAAAATGATGTAGTCCAATTTAATATCAACGGAGCCCCTACGGAGACTGTTACTTTAGATGCTACGGGAATTTTTAATGTACCGCCAATTGTGGGCGCTACAGTAGATCAAGTGTTAACTATAACAAATACAGACAACTTGAATTCAGTTTGTGGTGGGCCCTTGTCTTTAGCAACAACCATTAGTGTTTTTGCAACACCAGTTGTAGATGAACCAGCAGATTTGACCGCTTGTAATGATTATGAATTACCAGCCTTAACAGTTGGCGATTATTATACAGCAACTGGTGGACCAGGCGGAACTGGAACTCTTTTAAATGCAACGGATGTTATAACAACCACACAAGATATTTTTGTATACGCTGAAACAGGAACTACACCAAATTGTTTTGACGAACATATGTTTACTATAACAATAGATGCCTGTACACTTGCTGTAAGTGCAAACAATGTTACAATTTGTAGTGATGCAGGGGCTGATGTAACGCTAACGGCCACACCATCACCAACAGTACCTATTGGAAACTATAGCTATAGCTGGAATGTTCAAGGTGATCCAACACCTTTAGAAACTAATTCAACTTATGTTATTTCACCACCGCCAACAGTTACCACAACTTACGAAGTCACTTTAACAGATGATGGCTTAACAGCACCAAATAATACGGTAACAAACACGGTTACTGTTACTGTAAATACCACACCTATAGTAGATAACCCAACAGATGTTACAGAATGTGATACCTATACCTTGCCTACTTTAACAAGTGGTGATTATTATACAGGTCCAGGTGGAACAGGGACTTTAGTAGCGGATGGAACGTCAATTACTACCACGCAAACCTTATATGTATATGGCGAAACAGGAACCACGCCAAATTGTTCAGATGAAAATAGTTTTCTAATTACTATCAATGATACACCAATTATAGATAGCCCGGCAGATGTTACCGCTTGTGATACTTTTGAATTACCTGCATTATCAGGAGGACAATATTACAATGGTCCAGGAGGTACTGGCGGTTTACTAACGGCTGGCTCCTTTATAAATACCACACAAACCATTTATGTATATGCAGAAACAGCAACAACTCCTAATTGCTCGGCTGAAAATAGTTTTGTAGTGACTATTAATGATACGCCAGCTGCTGATGCACCAGGAGATGTATCCATCTGTAATGAATATGTTTTACCTGCACTTACTAATGGAACCTATTTTACAGGTGCCGGTGGAACAGGAACGTCATATAATGCTGGAGATACAATTACAACCTCACAAACAATTTATGTGTATGCTGAAACGGGTACAACTCCAAATTGCTTCACAGAAAACAGCTTTGACGTTACTATTAATATTTGTACCATTTCTGTAACGGCTAATGCCGATATGCTAGCCATCTGTAATGATGCCGGATTGGACGTTACTTTATCAGCAACGCCTACGCCAGCAGCAGCTATAGGAACTTACAGCTATAGCTGGAATGTTCAAGGGGATGCAACGGTTTTAGGTACTAACGATACATATCTTATTTCACCACCACCAGCCGTAACAACAACCTATGAAGTAACCTTAACGGATAGTGGGTTAACAGCACCAAATAATACGGCAACCAATACGGTAACTATCACGGTTAATACCACACCAATTGTGGATGATCCTATAGATGTTACTGCATGTGATACGTATGTGTTACCAGTTTTAGGAAGTGGAAATTATTATACAGGTACAGGCGGAACAGGCTTTTTATTAAATGCGGGTGAATCTGTAACAACAAGCCAAACTATTTATGTGTATGGTGAAACGGCAACAACGCCAAACTGTACAGATGAAAATAGCTTTGATGTTACTATTAATAATACGCCAGTTATAGATGCTCCAGCAGATGTTATTGCTTGTGATTCCTATGAGCTTCCCGCCTTAACAGGTGGGCAGTACTTTAATGGAACTGGTGGAACTGGCGGTATTATAGCTGCAGGTACCATCATTACTACATCACAAACTATTTATGTGTATGCCGAAACAGGTACCACGCCAAATTGTTCTATAGAAAATGTGTTTGATGTAACCATTAATACAACTCCTATAGTAGATGCACCCATAGATGTAACTATGTGTGATAGTTATACCCTGCCAGCCTTAACCAATGGTGCTTATTTTACAGGTGCTAATGGAACAGGAACAGCATTAACGGCCGGACAAGATATTACAAGTACGCAAACTATTTATGTTTACGCTGAAACCGCTACAACACCAAATTGTTCAGCTGAAAACAGCTTTTTAGTAACTATAAATGATACACCAATAGCCGATGCGCCTGTTGATGTAACCATTTGTGATTCCTATATTTTACCAGCTTTAAACGTTGGAACCTATTATACAGGTACAGGAGGAACAGGAATTGTTTTAAATGCAGGTGAAAGTATAACCACGACACAGGTTATTTATGTGTTTGCAGAAACGGGAACTACGCCAAATTGTTTTGATGAAAATGACTTTACAGTCACTATTAATACCACACCTTTAGTGGACGATCCTGCTGATGTTACGGAATGTGTCACATACACCTTACCAGCAATAACAAATGGGACCTACTATTCAGGAGCAGGCGGAACTGGAACAGTTTTAACTGCGGGTGAAACTATTACAGCGACTCAAACTATTTATGTGTATGCTGAAACTGGGACAACGCCAAATTGTTCCGCTGAAAATAGTTTTGTTGTAACTATTAATCCATTGCCAACAATCTTCGCACCAGCACCATTAGTGGAGTGTGACGATAATGTGGCAGATGGTATGACTGTAATGAACTTAACCATTAAAAATGTTGGAATAACAGGAAACAATCCCAATTATAATGTAACTTATTATAATTCAGCAGCGGCAGCCATTGCTGGAACACCACAAGTAACGCCTTCAGCTAATGCGTATATAGGTACCAATAATGAAGTGGTATTTGTACGCGTGGAAGATGCTACTACAGGATGTTTTGATACCACATCATTAACGTTAAACGTGGTAGAAGCGCCAGCAGTTCCGGCGCCTACAGCATTACATTATTGCGATCCAGATAATAATGGATTTGGTATTTTCGACTTAACAGATATTAGAAATGATATTGAAGCAATGGATCCTACTTTTGAAGTGTCCTTTCACTTAACCAATCAAAATGCCATTGATGATGTAAACCCACAGCCAAATGTTTTAGCAAACGTTATGGGCCAAATTATTTACATACGTGTAGATTATGGACCAAGTGCCAACTGTCCAACCATATTGCCATTACCGTTAATTGTAGATCCAACGCCAGTTGTGCCACAAAATATCGCAGATTATGAAGAGTGTGATGTGGATTATGATGGCATTACGTCCTTCAATTTAACGAATATGGATGCTACTATTTATGATACTCAAAATCCAGCGGATTATGATTTAACCTATCATGAAACATTAGCAGATGCGCAAGCAGAACCTGGTGTTAATCCAATTTTAGAACCGCAATTATCCAACTATGTGAGCGCCGATACTATTATTTATGTGCGTTTACAAGGTTTAAATGGTTGTGTTACGACAGGTCAGTTTAATTTGGTTGTTAATTTACCACCAACTATAGCTGTGCGTGATGGGTTGTTCCCAATTTGTGATGATGATATCAGTAATGATGGATATGCAAGTTTCGATTTAATCTCACAAGACGATATAATAACAGGTTATGACCCATCTTTAAATGTAGACTATTACGAAAGCATGGCAGATGTTATAGCTGGAACGCCAATTCCAAACTATGCGGATTATACCAATGCTTCTGTAAACGGTTTACCTCACAATCCACAAACTATATTTGTAAAAGTAACAGAAACAACTAGTGGTAGTAATTGTACGGCCATAACAACCTTAACTTTAATAGTTAATGCCTTGCCAACACCAACACCGACCTTGCTAAATATGGAGTTATGTGATGATAACAATCCTGGCGATCTAGAAGAGGAATTTGATATTACAGCTAATGAAGCTGCCATGATGAATGAATTCAATGAGTCGGTAACTTACCATATAAATATGGCGGATGCAGAATCAGGAGCAAATCCAATTCCAAATCCTACAACATATACCAACCTTACGCCAACACAAACTATTTATGTGCGTGTAACGAAAACGGGTGATCCTAATGATCCTTTAGATTTAGGAACCGGTTGTGCTACAGTTGTAACTTTTGATATTATTGTAAATCCATTGCCAGATGCACCAGCATCCGTTGATGATATTATTGCCTGTGATGATCCGTTTGATACCTTTTATACTTTTAACTTAAAAGATAGAGAAGCCCAAATTTTAGGTGACCAAAACAATGTGGACTTTAATGTTACCTATTATACAACATTAGCTGCAGCGGAATTGGGAGCAGGAGGGATTGTTAATCCAACAGGATTTACAAACACGGTTAATCCGCAAGAGATATTTGTAAATATTAGAAATACAACTACTAATTGTGATATTGCAACAACGAGTTTCTTTATTATAGTGCAAGAAGCTGCCGTAGCAAACCCAGATAATATGCCATTAGAATTTTCTTTATGTGATGATAATATGGAGTTTGATGGTAATACAACTAATGATTCTGTAGGATTTGATTTAGTATCGCAAAATGGATCTGTTTTAGATGGACAAGATCCAGCAAACTTTATCGTTTCGTACTATGAAAATCAAGCAGATGCTGATATCAGAGAAAATGCAATTGATACAAATGCACCTTATGAAAACACGGTAAATCCTCAAATTATTTATGTACGTGTAGACAATGATACAACAGCGGATGATATTTGTTTTGATATTACAACTATGACCTTAACAGTAGATTCTATTCCAGCTTTTACCTTGGAAGATTCTTACACCTTATGTGTGGACACCAACGGAACGGAAGTTGTAGGAGCGCCTATTTTAGATACAGAATTAGATGCTAGTTTATTTACTTTTGAATGGACTGAAGCTGCGGATCCAACAGTTATTATTGGAACGGATTCTAGTTATGAGGCAACTGCCGCAGGAACTTATACTATATTGGTTACAGATAATACGAATCTGTGTCCAAGTATGTTGACAACAGAAGTTATTTTAAGTTCACCACCAAGTTTGGTTGCTGAGGTTACAACATTTGCATTTGCTAATAATCACGAAATTGCAGCTACTGCAACAGGAACAGGTTCAGCTCAATTCGAGTTCAGTATTGATAATGGTCCATGGTTAAGCAATACACCAAGTACAAATACCTATACCTTTTCAAACGTTTCTATTGGCAGCCATGTTATTAGAGCACGTGACATTAATGGTTGTGGTGAAGCCGTTACTTCGGTGTTGGTGTTAGACTACCCATTATTCTTTACACCTAATAACGATGGTGATAATGACACATGGCAAATAACCAATAGTCCAGCATTAGCGAATGTTAAAATATTAATTTTCGATAGATATGGAAAATTACTAAAACAACTAAATCCTAATGGACCAGGATGGGATGGAACGCTTAATGGCTACGATTTACCATCCAGTGATTACTGGTTTACTATAGATTATAAGGAATTACCAGATGAAGGAATGAAGCAATTTAAAGCGCATTTCACTTTGAAACGATAACAGATTAACCAATCAACCATTGAAAAGACTAAACTTTTATAGAAATATAATTGTTTGGTCTTTTTTTTTGCTTGCTCCATTTGATTTGCAATGTAAACAAAACATAAACTCCGCTTGAAAAGGAATAGGGAATTGAGCTGAATAAGTAGGTTTAAAGTAGTAGGATACAATGAAAGACTGAATAGATACCTGTTTATTGTAATGCTTAATGCTCTTCGAATTAAGGACAATTATGTGTAATTCATTGATGGTGTATGGATGGTGTATAGACGATGTATGGATAGTGTATGGATAGTGTATGGGAACACTAATATTTTCTCAAACATAAATACACTACGCATTGAGATTGGTTTTAGTATATGAAGTTTTCTAATAAGATATTTTAAAACGGGCATTATACAAGCGCACATGAAAAAAGGAGTAGTCTGAAACGCTGCTGAAATATTTAGTATGCTCAACTGTAGAGAAGTCTCAATGATGGAACCTTTCACAAAACAAAAAACCCCAAAACAAATTTGTTTCAGGGTTTCTATATTTATTTCTACTAAAGAAAGCAGTATATAGTAACTTTATAGATTAAAACTCAAAGTAAGCGTTATGTTAGAGTTACGACTATCAATGTTAGCACGATCAACTAAACCTACGTTATACAATTGTGTTTCGTTATTTTGTTGCGCTTGATCATAGGTTAAGTCCAATTTAGTAGAGCTTCCAAAATTATAACCTAAACCAACAGAGTAACCATTAATATCTCCAACAACAGAAGCGTTTTTATAAGGACTTTCTTCAAATCGGTATCCACCTCGAACACTTAAATTATTAAATTTAACTTCTCCACCAATCTTGTAGGTAGAAGCGCTCGTTAATAAATTACTCATTCTGTTATTTTCAGCATTAAAATAACCATCAGATGTTGGTTTAAATTGCGTATTTCCATAATCTTTTAAAGAATAATCAAAACTTATTAAACCATAAGTACCAAAAACATAAGCTAAACTCCCTGTAAATTTACCTGGGCTTTGTAAGCGGTAACTTGGGTAAATATTAGTAATGTATGGATTAACTACTTGCGACACATTTACACCACTATCATCTCTTAATGTTGAAATAGATTGAGATGATTCTTCATTAATTGTAAACCATGTTGGCGAGTTATAACTTAAACCAGCACGTAAACTTTCGGTTACTTTATAAATAGTTCCTAATTGGAATGAAAAACCAGAACCGGTTGTAAATAAATTATTTTCAAAACGAACTTTACTTACTACGGAGCCCGTATTACTATTGTTTTCATTTAAAAAGGTGGAACGCTCATAATTCACAAAATGAGAATTTAAGTTAATACCGAAATATAGTTTTTCACCTAATTGCGTTCCCACGTTAAATGTGAATTTCCCATTATAACCTCTAGATGCGTAGCTATATTCTTGGTAATAATTGCCTGGTGCAATATTAGAAGAATAAGCCGTGTTAGCATCATCATTAGTCAATGGTTGCAATATATAAGACTCATACCCTAAAAAGGCTTGTTGGTTTGCATAACCATAAATCCCGCCAATTTCGCTGTATGCCTGGGAGTAAGATTCGCCAGGTAAACCTGAAATTTCATCTAATCTTAAACCGTTGGCAAAACTGGTGAAATAGGATCCAATAGATCGATTTGGATTGGTTCCATAAGCAAACCAGTTATCATCATAATTGCTAATTTTATCATAAGCGGCTCCAATGGTGAATTTTTTCCAAGCTGAATTAGGATTCGTATTGTAAAAAACAAAAGCGGCACCTGTTTGATTTAAATCGAAACTAGACCCTGTTGTTTCCGAAAAGCCATCATAATAGCCCGTTTTGTTCTTGGTATAATTATTAGACAAAGACATGGAGATATGTCCAGCGTTAAATACAGCCGATCCTGCAGGGTTAATACCTACAGCGCTCATATCGCCTCCTAAAGCTCCAAAGGCACCGCTTAAAGCTCTAAACCTAGCAGTTCCTTGAATGTTATCTTGTGAGTAGCGTAAGGCATCTGTTATGTCTTGCGCATAAATTTGAGACATAGTCAGTATGGCTACTGACAGTAAAATTACTTTTTTCATAATACGTTTTTTTCTTTTTCTTATTATCTGTTAGTTTCCGCCTCCACGTCTACCTCCAGAACTTCCTCTCGTGCTACCCGAAGAACTTCTACTACCGCCACTAGAACCACTCATATTAGGACTCGGAGTTGAGTTCCTTCTTGGCGTTACATTCGTATTATTACTCCTTGGTGGAGCAGTAGGTGTTGTATTTGTACGTGCAGGAACATTATTAGTTCGCACACGCGGTGTGTTATTTGTATTCGTTCTGACTCGTGGTGTACTATTCGTATTAGTTCTTACACCTGGTGTATTCACATCTGAATTCGTACGTGTACGAACGTCGTTTTCTGAACGTGTTCCTGTTGAAGGATATGCTGATTTTGTTCTACTACGTCTTGTTACTGTATTATTATCTGTCGCATTACGTCTCGTGTTATTTGTGTAAATTTTATCCGTGTCATAATATCTAGAAGACGCATATCGTCCAGATGAATTAGCATAAGAGCCACGTCTACCATTTACATAAGCTACATTGTTTCTATAGTAAGATCCACCGTAGTAACCGCCATAATAAGGTGGGTAATAACCACCGCCATAATAAGGTGGGTAGTAACCGCCATATCCGTAACCGTAACCGTATCCATAATAAGGGGAGTAGTAACCATAATTATATCTCGGTAATAGCCGTAATAAAAATTAGCATAACCATAGTAGAAAGGTGAGTAGTAGGCATTATAAAAACCAGAATTTCCGTAAACATTTATAGTAACGTTGGAATTTTCTTGCCCCCATCCAGCGTAAGATTCGCGTTGAACTTGTACCGAATCGTTTTCTACATAATCCCCTTCATAATCATCAACATCCGTGAAAACTTCATCTTCAGCATATAATTCCAATTCAGATGATTTCTCCTTAAAGTAATTTTCATAATAATTACTGCCCGTATTATTAACCTCTGCATACGTTTCTTGTTCAACTGAAGGTGTAGTGGAACTGTAAATTCCATCATTATCAGTACCTACTTGTTGGTAAGTACCACAAGCTGTCATTAAAAGCAAGCTGCTAATAATTGCTATAGTGGGCATTTTTTCTGTAAAGTAGTTTTTATAGGACATATCTCTTAATTTTATTGTTGAACATAACAAAAATAGTTAGTTTTGCGAAACTATTTCTATATTTAACATAGACGCAATATTTGTGCCAAAATCCTGTATATGAGCAAAAAACTTACAACTAGAGACGAAGATTACTCCAAATGGTATAATGAATTGGTTGTCAAGGCGGACCTTGCCGAGAATTCAGCAGTAAGGGGTTGCATGGTAATCAAGCCATATGGCTACGCTATTTGGGAGAAAATCCAAGCGGAGTTGGATCGTATGTTCAAAGAAACCGGGCATCAAAATGCTTATTTTCCTCTATTTATTCCTAAAAGTTTATTCGAAGCTGAAGAAAAAAATGCCGAAGGATTTGCGAAAGAATGTGCCATTGTTACACATTACAGGTTGCAAAACGATCCAGATAGACCAGGGAAATTGCGTGTTGATCCAGACGCCAAACTAGAGGAGGAGCTCATTGTAAGACCAACTAGTGAGGCTATTATATGGAGTACCTATAAAGGATGGATACAATCTTATAGAGATTTACCAATTTTGGTTAACCAATGGGCCAATGTGGTGCGTTGGGAAATGCGGACACGTTTATTTTTAAGAACTGCCGAATTTTTATGGCAAGAAGGTCATACCGCGCACGCTACTAAAGCGGAAGCGATCAAAGAAGCAGAATTAATGAATAATGTGTATGCTACTTTTGTTGAAAATTTCATGGCTATTCCCGTTATTAAAGGCGTAAAAACCGATACCGAACGTTTTGCAGGTGCAGTAGAAACGTATTGTATTGAAGCCTTAATGCAAGACGGAAAAGCATTGCAAGCAGGAACATCACACTTTTTAGGTCAGAATTTCTCCAAAGCTTTTGATGTGAAATTTGCTACCCAAGAAGGTACCCAAGAATATGTATGGGCAACTTCATGGGGTGTTTCTACGCGTTTAATGGGTGCATTAATTATGACACATAGTGATGATCATGGTTTAGTATTGCCACCAAATTTAGCACCGAACCAAGTTGTTATTGTTCCTATTTATAAAAATGATGAGCAGTTAGAAGAGATTACAACGCTTGTTAATGTAATAGTGGGTGAATTACGCTCTAAAGGCATTACAGTGAAGTTTGATGATAGAACCACCTTTAGACCAGGTGCTAAATTTGCACAACACGAATTACAAGGTGTGCCTTTGCGAATGGCTATTGGTCCTAAAGATCTTGAAAATGGAACTGTAGAGCTTGCTAGACGCGACACTATGACAAAGGAAGTGATTTCTATAGATAACTTAACGGCTCGTGTAGAAAGCTTAATGACAGAAATTCAAACCGCTTTATATACAAAAGCGCTTGATTATAGAGATTCACATATGACGGAAGTGAACGATTTTGAATCTTTTAAAACTGTTTTAGAAGAAAAAGGTGGGTTTATTTCAGCACATTGGGATGGAACAGCAGAAACCGAAGCAAAAATTAAAGAATTAACCAAAGCTACAATTAGATGTATTCCTATGGATAACGACACGCAAAGCGGTGATTGTGTGTACACTGGAAAGCCTTCTAAACGTCGTGTGCTTTTTGCAAAAGCCTACTAATTGAAAGTTTTTTTAAAAAACTTCAAATAGTTGTTGCAACATTTAAAAATAGTTGTATTTTTGCATCCGCAATGGGAACATTGTAAGTTATTTTGAAAAACAAAAGGTTTGCAAGTTTAAATATAATGTTTTATATTTGCCAACTGAAAAACAAAATGGCCCGTTCGTCTATCGGCTAGGACGCCAGGTTTTCATCCTGGTAAGAGGGGTTCGACTCCCCTACGGGCTACAATTTTTAATAAGAAAAGAAACAAATGGCAAATCACAAGTCAGCGTTAAAAAGAATTAGAAGTAACGAATCTAAACGTTTAACAAATAAGTATAAGCATAAGACAACCCGTAATGCAATTAAAAAATTGCGTGACACGGCTGATAAGAAACAAGCAGAAGTATTGTTTGTTGATGTTACTGCTATGATCGATAAATTAGCGAAGAAGAATATTATTCACGCTAATAAAGCATCCAACTTAAAGTCTGGTTTAGCGAAGCATATTGCTGCACTAGCCTAATTAAGAAAAGTTCATAATATAAAAGCTTCTCTTTATGAGAGGCTTTTTTTTGTGCTTTACCTTCAAATTAAGAAAGTTTAAATCCAGTTTAGTTCATAATTAAAAATGCCTTGAGAATTTCTCAAGGCATTTTTTAATGGTATCAATTAAGGATTTTTTATCCATTCATGGAAATCAAAAATTCTTCATTGTTTTTTGTTTGTTTAAAACGCTCATTAATAAACTCCATAGCCTCTACAGGATTCATATCCGCTAGGTATTTACGCATCACCCACATTCTTTGAATTGTTGTTTCATCTAATAATATATCATCACGACGTGTACTAGATGAGGTCAAATCAATAGCAGGGAAAATACGACGGTTAGAAATTTTTCTATCCAATTGTAGTTCCATGTTTCCAGTTCCTTTGAATTCTTCAAAGATTACTTCATCCATTTTAGAACCTGTTTCCGTTAATGCCGTAGCAATAATGGTTAAAGATCCGCCATTTTCAATATTACGAGCCGCACCAAAGAAACGCTTTGGTTTGTGTAATGCATTGGCATCCACACCTCCACTTAATATTTTTCCAGAAGCTGGCTGAACCGAGTTATAAGCTCTTGCTAAACGGGTAATAGAATCTAATAATATTACCACATCATGGCCACATTCTACCAATCTTTTTGCTTTCTCTAAAACAATATTAGCAATTTTAACGTGCTCATGTGCTTCTTTATCAAATGTAGAAGCAATTACTTCACCACGCACATTACGTTGCATATCCGTCACTTCTTCAGGACGCTCATCAATTAATAAAATCATTTGATAAACTTCAGGATGATTCGCTGCAATAGCATTCGCCACATCCTTTAGTAACATGGTTTTACCAGTTTTAGGTTGTGAAACAATCATACCACGTTGTCCTTTTCCTATAGGTGAAAACAAATCCATGATTCGTGTTGAAATCGTACTTTGCTTTTCAGCTAGATTAAATTTTTCCTGCGGAAATAAAGGTGTCAAATGCTCGAAAGAAACGCGATCTCTTACTACATCTGGACTTTGACCATTAATTTTAATAACTTTTATAAGTGGAAAATATTTTTCACCTTCTTTTGGAGGTCTAACACGACCTAAAACAGTATCTCCAACTTTTAATCCGAATAAACGAATTTGAGATTGTGATACATATATATCATCTGGTGACGATAAATAGTTATAATCAGACGAACGTAAAAAGCCGTAACCGTCTTGCATAACATCTAAAACACCTTCACTTTCTATAATAGCGTCAAACTCAAAGTCTGGTTCTCTATAGCGATTGCGGGTATCTTTATTACCGTTATTTTTTTTGTCGTGTTTATTTGGACGATTGTCCTTTTGATTGTCATCCTGGGTATTACCGTTTTTATCCTCACGCTCACGTTTCTGTGGTGGGTTAGGTTTTGGTCTAGGATTAGGTTTGTTTGGTTTTGAAGGAGTTTTTACAGCTTCTTTGGTGTTGTCTCTAGATTGCACTGGATTAGGCTTATTTCTTGAAACGACCTTTTCGCTATTGTTAGAATTTTCTTGAGTAGAATCCTCTTGTTTTTTTGTTTCAACTGGCGTTTCTACTTTAGGCGTAGTGTCGCGAGTTGGTTTTTGAACCCGTTTTCTTGGTTCTTTTTCTGCTGGAGCTCTTACTGATTTTTCTGCTGGTTTATCAGCAGTCTTTTCAGCGGGAGTTTCCATTTTGGTTTCTACAGCAACCACTTCTTTAACTGCTTTTGGATTGGCTGCTTGCTGATCTAAAATTTGATATACTAGATCTAATTTTTTTAAAGAACGATATTTTGAGACGTTCAGTTTGTGAGCTATGTCCTGCAATTCAGGAAGCTTCATCGCTTTTAATTGAGATATTTCAAACATTGATGTTGAATTGAATGTTTTATTTTAATGTTGTTAAGTTGAATGTTTCCGTAGAAAAATTGATCTTATTTTTTTGAAGAATTAATGGCTTACAAATCTGATAGTTGTAAATCATTACTGCAATTATACAACTTTATTTTCTTTTCTTTGTGTTAATTTTAAAAGAAACTGCTATTTTTGCCGCTGATAAATAAGATAATTAATGCTTCAACGAATTCAAACTGTATTTCTTTTATTGGCCGCTATAGTGTCTGGTGGTTTAATTTTTGTGTTTGACTTATGGACTACGCCAGAAGGTGTAAAAGTATTTGCTATGGATGTTAATTACGTATTTGCTATGTTTTTAATATCTGCAGTAGTCTCTGTTTTATCTATAGCTAATTATAAAAAAAGGAAGTCTCAATTTATTATGGGGCGCCTTAACATCATATTAAACTTTTTTTTACTAGGATTATTTGTGTATCAATCGCTAAATTTATCTGGAGAAACGGTTGTTTCTGAGAAGGGTATTGGGATCTTCCTTCCTATTATTTCTATCGTGTTATTGGCATTAGCCAATAAGGCCATCAAAAAGGATGAAGATCTTGTGAAATCTGTAGATCGATTACGATAAACCTATCATCTTAGTAGTATTAGTGCGTGAGCCCAAGGTGAAGATCTTGGGCTTTTTTTTGTTTTTATATTGTGCTTTATTAGGTTGGTGTTATTATTATTATTATTATTATTAAGCTAACCTTAACCTTAAAACTTATGAAAAATCAATTAAAAGCAATTTTGGTTATCTTTGCGTTTGTATTTATTAGTGCTTGTAGTAGTGATGCAAATTCAACTGATGAAACAAATCAATCAGATAAATTATTTTCAAAAATGGATTTTGATGATTTAGATTTAAATATTAATTTCAATGATTCTAAAAGCATTGTTTTAAAGGTTGATAGTTTTTCAAAACAAGTATTAGACGCCAACAATGTCGTTGAAGCTATAAACAAAATAAATAATCAACTTGATTTTCGGGCAAAAAATGATGCTAATTTCTATGGCTGTTCATATAGAATAATTGCTAACAACAAAGAAGTGATAATAAAAGACTTTATTTTAGATGATGTTACAGATGGTAGCATGACAGAGTCTAATAAAACTGATACTGGTGGCCCAGCGGCTCCACCTGTGTGGGATTGTCCAGATGGAATGAGTGTAGTTGATGTTTGTTGGAGTGAGGATTGCGTAGCGGATGCCGTAGGAGGTATTTTATCGCAGATGGAAAATGGAGATATTGTTAACTTTGTGGTTCACCATGGTGGTCTTTTGGGAGGTATGTCTATTTGTGTAAAATAGTATTGTATAAATATGTAAATATAAAGTGAGCCCAAGGTGAAGATCTTGGGCTTTTTTTTGTTATAATATTGCTGATTATTAGGTTATTATTATTGGGTATATTAACCGTTAAATTTATTATTATGAGAAAAATTAATTTATTGCTTCTAGTTTTATTATTAGTAGTCACTTCCTGTAGTAACGAGGAACAGGATTTTATCGTAGGAAAAGAATCTAAAAACTTGGAAGATATTACTCATGTAAAACTTTATGATTTGGTAGATAATCAAGAAAATTTGGTGTCTACTGATTATTTAAAACAAAAGTGGGCAGCAGAATTCAATGAGGATTTTACTTTAAATAAAATTCATTTTACGTCTTTTGAAGTTTTAAAATCTTTGAATGTAGAAACCCGCGAATCAATTTTTTTCCTAAAAGTGACTAGTTCTGATAAAACAGTCGAACATGGTGTGTTTTTGCGGAAGATTGGAGCTAATAAATATGCTATTAATTAGTGAGAAACTTAATGTTAAAAACCATTATCAAACATTTTATTGCAGGTGCCGTACTTTCAATAGTGCTCTACACATTAGCGGATTTTTCTTTGGTAACATCTATATTTGTTGGCATATTTACAGGAATCTTATCCTTTTTTAGTTTGGATTATAAAAAAAATAAAAGTTATTTCTTGAATTGAATCACCTCTAAATTTTCAATTTTTTTCCCATCAATAGTAAAACGTAACATGGTTCTTACTTGATGAAAACCTTGTTTGCCTACAGCACCAGGATTCATATGTATTAAATTCAATTTTTTATCTGGCATCACTTTTAATATATGCGAATGTCCTGAAATAAAGATTTTTGGCGGGTTCACCTTAATCATCTCTCTTATTCTCACGTTATATTTATTTGGGTAGCCACCAATATGCGTGATCCAAACATCAACTTCTTCGCACATAAACCGGTTATCTAATGGAAATTCTAATCGTGCTTTTTCATCATCAATATTCCCATAAACGCCGCGTAAAGGTTTTAAAGCTTGAATAGCGTCGGTAACTTTTAAATTGCCAATATCGCCAGCGTGCCAAACTTCATCAGCTTGTTTGACATATTTTAAAACATCGTCATCTATATAACTATGGGTATCGGAAAGGAGTAATATTTTTTTCATCGGCAGTTCCCATGAAAATGGGAATCTTTAGTATTAGTTGATGTACTTTTATTTAACTTTTTTTTGAAATTTCAAGAACGATTAAAATTCTATCTTTGCGCTTTACAAAAATAGACAATCTTGCGGTATTTTATAGAACTTTCATATAATGGACAAGCATATCACGGCTGGCAGAATCAGCCAAATGCTATTTCAGTGCAGGAAGTTATTGAAAAAGCCATGTCTACTATATTAGGTCAAAAAATGGCTATTATGGGTGCGGGCAGAACAGATGCTGGCGTGCATGCTAAACAAATGTTTGCGCATTTTGACTGCAATGATGAACTTGATTGTGTAAGGCTTTGTTATAATCTAAATGCCTTTTTACCAAAGGATGTGGCCATTCGAAGTGTATTTCCGGTAATTGCAGATGCACACGCGCGTTTTCATGCTACAAGTAGAACTTATTTGTACCGAATTGCCTTGGAGAAAAATCCTTTCAATTTTGATTCGGCATATTTCATAAAGAAAAAATTGGATATTCATGCCATGCAAATAGCGGCAGATAGCTTATTAAACTATAAAGATTTTCAATGCTTTTCCAAAACAAATACCGATGTAAAAACTTATAATTGTAACATCATGAACGTGAAATTCGATCAAGTGGATGATGAGTTACACTTTACCATTCAAGCCGATCGGTTTTTACGCAATATGGTTCGTGCTATTGTGGGCACTTTAATTAATATTGGGTTAGGAAAATTAAATTTATCCGACTTACACACTATCATAAAATCTAAAAACAGACAAGAGGCTGGCTATTCGGTTCCGGCTCATGGTTTGTATTTAATTCATATATCGTATCCAGAGACGCTTAAAAATGGCAACTAATACAGAAAATAAAATACTAGACACCAACTTACTAAAAAAGCTTGTAAAATTCATGAAGCCTTACAACCACGTTTTTGTGGGCGTATTATTCGTGGTGGTTTTGCTGGCGCTTTTAAGTGCCGCCAGACCTTATATTTTGCAACAAGCAATCGATAAAAATATTGCTACAAAAACACTTGAAGGTTTTCTGCCGTATATTCTAATAATGGCTGCTTTATTACTTTTTGAAGTTATTAGCCAATTACTATTTATTTTTTATGCCAGCTGGCTTGGGCAAACGGTTGTAAAAGATATTCGGGTTACGTTATTTAACCACATGCTTCGTTTTAAAATGAAGTATTATGATAATTCCTCGGTTGGTGTTTTAATCACCCGAGCTGTTACAGATATGGAGCGAATAGCTGATATTTTTGGCGAAGGTTTATTTATGATTTTTCGCGATTTATTAACCATGGTCGTCGTTTCAGGTGTGATGGTTTACATGAACTGGCAGTTAAGTCTTATTGTGTTTTTAATGTTGCCTTTGGTTTTATATGCGACGCGAATTTTTCAAAAGTATATGAAAAAAGCCTTTGAAGAAGTGCGTACTGAAGTTTCCAATTTAAATTCCTTTGTTCAAGAACGGGTAACAGGAATGAAAATTCTTCAGTTATTTACTAGAGAAGATACCGAATATAAAAACTTTATTAAAATTAATGAGCGCCACAAGCAAGGTTGGTTGAAAACGGTTTGGTATAACTCCATATTTTTCCCGATTGCTGAATTATCATCATCTATAACCATTGGTTTAATTGCTTGGTATGGTGGTTTGAACGCTGTTGTTGATGACACCGCAACTTTAGGTGATTTGACGGCTTTCATTATGATGATTCCTATGTTATTCCGTCCATTGCGTCAAATTGCTGATAAATTTAACACCCTTCAAATGGGAATGGTTGCTGCAACTCGCGTTTTTAAAGTTTTAGAAACAACTTCGCAAATTGATGATACAGGAACTGAAGTGGCCTCCACTTTTAAGGGTGATATTCAGTTTGAAAATGTGCGTTTTAGTTATATAACAGATGAAGAAGTATTGAAAGGTGTTTCTTTAAATGTGAAAGCAGGCGATACCATTGCCATCGTCGGTGCAACAGGAGCTGGAAAATCCACGATTATTAATTTATTAAATCGTTTTTACGAAATTAATGATGGTGTTATTAAAATTGATGGTACGGATATTAAAGACTTTACTTTAGCGTCACTTCGTCAGCAAATTGCCGTGGTTTTACAAGATGTGTTTTTATTTGCAGATACTATTTTAAGTAATATTACTTTAAATAATCCAAACATTACTGAAGCTGATGTTATTGAAGCTGCAAAAGCAATTGGCATTCACGATTTTATTATGACCTTGCCAAATGGCTACCATTATAATGTAAAAGAACGTGGCGCTATGTTATCATCTGGACAGCGCCAATTAGTTTCTTTTTTGCGGGCTTATGTCACCAACCCAAGTATTTTGGTTTTAGATGAAGCGACATCGTCTGTAGATTCGTATTCAGAACAACTTATTCAAAACGCGACAGATAAAATAACAAAAAATAGAACGTCTATTGTTATTGCACACCGATTAGCAACTATTAAGAAAGCTGATCAGATTATTGTTATGGACGCTGGACAGATTGTAGAACAAGGCACACACTCCGAACTTCTTAAAAAAGAAAACGGCTACTACAGAAATTTACATGATGTGCAATTTGCAAAGGAAGAAGTGGTTTAAGTGTTTAAATTTCCATCGGATATTAGAAGCGTTATAAAGACAATAAAAGAGCCACAAATTATTACAAGTAATAAAATTAAACCGTAAAACAGCGCAAATAGTAAAATGCTTAAAAGGGTTTCACTAATATTTAACTTATATAATTTTTTAAATAAAAGCGCTAAATATATAAAAGACAAAACTGTTAGTATACCAGTTATAGCATAATAGTCTACACCCAAAATCATTAATATGATTGTAGATAAAGCCATCACGATTATAACTTGGGCTGAGTAATATAAGTTAATTACAATGTGCTCGGTAAAATTATAAGTTCTATTGTTGGTGATTTTAAAAACTAACCACGTAACAAATGATGTTATAGGAACAAATAAGATATATATAAAACTTTGGTAGTTAGCTACTATGTCCTGTATCTGCGTTTGCATTTTTATGAAATCTTCTGGCGACTTCGCGTTTACTGACATATCTTTATTTAATGATGAAAAATCTAGAGCATCTTTAAAAAATTGATTCATTATAAAAAGCTGTAGACCAACCAACGTTAATGAAATAGCAAAATAGCTAATAACGTTTACGTATTTAACGCGTACACCTTGAATATAGCCGTCAATAACAACTTCAGGCTTGGTGAATAAAGCAATAAAGGTTCTTAAAAATTTGTTGTCGTAATTAAGGAAAGTTTCACTGAAATGAGCAAATAAATTACGAGTAGTTAGCCTGTTTCTGATAACTTTGGCGCCACAATTACTACAAAAATCATCTGTTTCCACTAAAACCTTCTCGCAGTTTCTACAGGTCATTAGGTTAAATCTTTTTTAATCAATTCAATTAACTCATCGGTGTCGTCAAACATAACAAACTCGCCATCTTTAAAATAGGCTATCTGTCCTGTTTCTTCACTTACAGCAATGGCTAAAGCATCCGTTTTTTCAGTAATGCCAACAGCAGCACGGTGACGTAGACCAAAGCGACTTGGTAAGTTCTTATCATTATTTACAGGTAAAATAACGCGTGTTGCTTTTACAATATTGTTGGCAATTATAATAGCGCCATCGTGCAGCGGACTATTTTTAAAAAAGATACTTTCAATAATAGGTTGCGTTACGGTAATATTCATAGCGTCACCAGTGGTGGTTAAAAAATCTAGATTATTGTTATGCTCAATAACAATTAGGGCACCCGTTTTAGAAGCACTCATTTTGTTGCAAGCCGAAATAATAATGTCCACATCGGTTTCATTTTCAGTTTCAGTCTGTAAAAATTTAAATTGTCTGAAAAATTTCCCACGTTTACTAAAATTTGTAGATCCAACCATTAATAGAAATTTTCTTATTTCCTGCTGAAAAACAACAATTAAAGCAATAATTCCGACGCTCATAAAACCGCCCAGAATCCGACTCAACATTTTCATTTGTAAGGTTTCCGTCACTAAATAAATCAGGTAAACAATAACAATACCTATGAAAATATTAATAGCAACCGTGCCTTTTACTAGTTTGTAAACATAGTAGAGTAGTGCGGCAACCAGAACGACATCAATAATGTCTATTACAGTAAATTTTAATAGGTCGTCAAAAATATCCAAACGCGTGTGATTTTTGTAAATGTAATACTTTATGATTAATAAATAAATTCATTTTCATCTAGAACTAATTTATCTGAAAGGACTGAATTTAAGGCCGATTTCAAACTTATATAATCCTGAAATGTTAAGGTTTCAGACAATTTTAAAACCACAATTTCGGTTTCTGTTTTAGGCTTATTTTTTAATTCAGTAACCAATCCTTGAAGATTAATGGTGCTATCCAAGGAGGATATTTGAATTTCCTTCAAGCTTTCAACCTGAATTTTCAGACTGTTTTCTTCTAAATTAGACCACGTTTTATCATAACTCGCAACCGAATCTTTAAGATGATAATAGACTTCTGTAAATTCAATGAAACCTAGATTTTTGATGCTGGTATCATTACAAGAGTAGAAGTTTTTAGCATCTTCGTTTTTATGTAATTCGGAGCTACGCTTTTTATTTTGAAGAAATTGAATATGAGGAATAACCTGTTTTAAAGTGAGTCGTTTATCAATATTAACAAGCCAATTGGTAGATATAATTAAGTTCTTTCTATTTAGTTCCACACCGTTCACTGCTGTAAAATCATAAAACAAGTATGCAGGCGAAACATCTAAAACTTCTTGAATATTAGATTGTTTTACTTCTGGAAGTATTATAATCTTGTCATTATTACAAGCTAAAAGTAAAAAGGGGATTAAAAATTTTAAGTATTTCATAGGTTGCTAAGTCAGTTCATTAGTAAGTTTTATGCACTCCATAGCTTCTTTTACATCATGGACTCGAAGAATATTCGCGCCTTTTTGTAAAGCAATCGTGTTTAAAACGGTTGTACCATTTAAGGCGTCTTGTGGCGTGTTTTCCAATGTTTTATAAATCATCGATTTTCTGGAGAAACCCACCAGAAGTAATTTTTCTAAAATTTTAAAATGCTCCAAATGTCTTAATAATTGGAAGTTTTGTTCACGTGTTTTAGCAAACCCAAAACCTGGATCAATAATTATATCGTGAATCTGATGCTTTTTGGCAGCAGCTAAACGTTCAGAAAAATAAAATAAAATGTCTTTTATTAACGAATCATATTCGGTTAAACTTTGCATGGTTTGTGGTGTGCCACGCATATGCATCATAATATAAGGTACGTTTAGTATTCCAACAACTTCTAACATTTGCGAATCTAATTTCCCTGCCGATATATCATTTATAATGGAGGCGCCTGCTAAAATACTTTCTTTAGCAACCTGACTTCTAAACGTGTCAACCGAAAGTTGAATATCTGGAAATTCGGAAATTAGGACTTGAATTATAGGTATTAGGCGATTTAATTCTTCAGCTTCCGAAACAAAATCAGCCTGAGGTTTAGAACTGTAAGCGCCAACGTCAATAAATGTGGCTCCATCATGCAACATACCATGCACTTGAGAAAGTACGGCGCTAATATCTTGGTGTTTTCCGCCGTCATAAAAGGAATCTGGGGTAAGGTTTAAAATCCCCATCACTTTTGGTGACGATATATCTATCAGGTTTCCTTTACAATTTATAGTCATAACTTTCAATCTGTTTCCTGTGTAAAATTAAGATATTCAGACTAAAATAGGTGGGTATTTGTGGCTAAATTAAAACATTCATCGCGTAACTTTGAACTTTAAACTATTTAAGCGAAATTTACGCCAAATTCTATATCACACATGCCAAATACATCCCAACAGTATGATGCTGTAATTTCCATTTGCAGAAACCTTTTCGAAAAAAAAATGTCGGATTATGGAAGTGCATGGCGCATTTTAAGATTACCATCGCTTACGGATCAGATTTTCATAAAAGCGCAACGTATTCGTGGTTTGCAACAAAATGCTGTTCAAAAAGTTGAAGAAGGCGAAGTGAGTGAATTTATTGGAATCGTTAACTATTGTGTTATGGCGCTTATTCAAATTGAAAAAGGCGTGGTTGAACAACCTGATTTATCCACCGATCAAGCTGTAAAATTATATACAGAACAAGCAGTGCGAACCAAAGAACTTATGATGAATAAAAATCATGACTATGGCGAAGCTTGGCGTGATATGCGTGTTAGTAGTTTAACGGATTTAATCCTTCAAAAATTATTACGCGTTAAGCAAATTGAAAATAATCAAGGAAAAACATTGGTAAGTGAGGGTATTGATGCTAATTATCAAGATATGATAAATTATGCAGTTTTTGCGCTAATCCATTTAGAAGCGATGGACACAAAATAAATGCCAAATTCCAAATCTTAAATTCCAAAGGCTCTGTATTAAAACAGGGGTTTTAATTTTAAAAAAAATAGAAGCATGAAATATATAGTAGGTTTTAGTCGCATATTCGTTGGAGTTCTTTTTGTTATTTCCGGCTTTATTAAGTTGAACGATCCATTAGGGTTTTCATATAAACTGCAAGAATATTTTGGCGAAGGCGTTTTGAATCTGCCGTTTTTGGCACCTTATGCGCTCATCATTTCAATTTTAGTGGTCGTTTTTGAAGTGGTTTTAGGTGTTTTTCTACTTATAGGATATAAGCCTAAATTTACGGTATATAGCTTGTTAGCTATGATTGTTTTCTTCACATTTCTTACATTTTATTCGGCATATTTTGATAAAGTAAAAGATTGCGGTTGTTTTGGTGATGCTTTAAAATTAACACCATGGGAAAGTTTCACAAAAGATATTGTGTTATTATTTTTCATAGTAATTTTAGTTATTGGGGTAAAGCATGTTCTACCCTTATTTGGAAAATTAACAACTACTGTTTTGGCTTTATTGAGTTTTCTAGCCTCTTTATCTTTTGCTTATTATGTATTGATGCATTTACCAGCTATCGATTTCCGGGCGTATAAAGTAGGTGCCAACATTCAAGATGGCATGACAATTCCTGATGATGCAGCTAAACCAGTCCAAGAATTTACGTGGGTTTTTATGGTAGATGGTGAAAAGAAAGAATTTGTAACCGACGGAAGTTATCCAACGGTAAATGGCGAATACGTAGGCGTAGAATCTAAAATCATCGATGCTGGTTACGAGCCACCTGTTGTAGATTTTTCTATTGAAACGGAAGATGAAGATTTAACTGAATATTTCTTAAAAGAAGATAAACTCATCATGATTGTCATGTATAATCTAGCAACGGCTGAACCAGATGGTGTAGCCAAATTAAAAACATTTTCAGATGCTGCACTTAAAAAAGGCTATACTGTAATTGGATTATCGGCTTCAGGTGCTGCTGAAAAACAACAATTTAAAGCTGCTCATAAATTGAATTTCGATTTTTATTTATGTGATGAAAAGGCTTTGAAAACTGTTGTAAGAGCCAGTCCAGGCGTGGTGAAACTTGAAAAAGGAACGGTTGTTCAAAAAGCTCATTGGAATGATATTGAAAATGTTAAACTATAATTATAAACGCTTTCATCATAAATCTTTAAACGTCTGATTCGTTACCTCATAAATAAAATATTTTACGCGCTACTCACTTTATTTGGAGTTGTCACGGTGATATTCTTATTATTTAATGTTTTGCCTGGCGATCCGGCTCAAATGATGTTAGGACAAAATCAAACCGCAGATCAAGTAGAGGCGGTGCGGCAAAAATATGGATTTGATAAACCGAAAACGACGCAGTATTTTTATTATATAAATGATTTATTGCCCATCTCATTTCATTCTAAAAATGAAAGTGATTATACCTTTTTGCGCAGCGGAAAATATACTGCAACGACTTTATTCACTATTGGAAATACCACAACGGTTTTAAAATTCCCCTATTTGCGCGAATCTTTTACTAAACAAGGTAAAAAGGTTTCCGAAGTAATTGGTGAAACCTTACCTAATACCTTTGTTTTGGCTGTTTCGGCTATTGGAATCGCACTTTTTTTAGGATTAATTTTAGGCGTTGTTTCGGCTATTTATAAAGATACTTGGTTGGATAAAACCATACAGATAGTTAGTACGGTTGGCATGAGTGTGCCTTCCTTTTTTAGTGCTATTTTATTTGCATGGTTTTTTGGATTTGTACTACATAAATACACTCATTTAGAAATGACAGGTAGTCTTTATGAGTTGGACGACTATGGTGAAGCTATGCATATGCAATGGAAAAATTTAATTTTACCGGCACTTGTTTTGGGAATTCGCCCATTGGCTGTAGTTATTCAATTAATGCGAAATTCCTTATTAGAAGTTTATAATCAAGATTTTATTCGAACAGCAAGAGCAAAAGGTTTAAGTGAGAATCAAATTATTCGAAAACATGCCGTTAAAAATGCTTTGAACCCTGTTGTAACAGCAATTTCTGGATGGTTTGCGTCTATGTTGGCTGGTGCTGTTTTTGTAGAATATATTTTTGGATGGAATGGTTTGGGAAAAGAAATTGTAAATGCCTTAAATACATTAGACTTACCGGTTATTATGGGTTCTGTGCTGATAATTGCGGTTATCTTCATAATTATCAATATTTTTGTAGATATTATTTATACTTGGTTGGATCCAAAAGTGACATTGGACTAATGCTTGTGAAGGCAGAAGTCTCATAGCACAGAGAATTGCACTTCAGTTAATTATAAATCGAAAGAGATAAAATAGTTTTTAAAAATACCCTTCTCATTTTGAAGGTTTAGAATAAGATTATGAGAAAAAAAATAGTAGCAGGAAACTGGAAAATGAATAAGGATTTGGTGGAAACGAAAACGCTTATCACCGAATTGAAAAACGCTAAAAAAACGTCGAATGCTGAAGTAATGATTGCACCATCATTCACCAATTTATGGACAGCCTTTGAATCGCTTAAAGAATATGGAGTAGAGGTAATTGCTCAAAATATGCATTTTGCGGAAAATGGTGCGTATACTGGTGAGGTTAGCGCTTCCATGTTAAATAGTATCGGTATTAATACTGTCATTTTAGGTCATAGTGAGCGTCGCGCCTATTTTAATGAAACGGATGATCTGCTTGCTAAAAAGGTAAATACGGCCCTGAAAAATGACATGTGTGTTATATTTTGTTTCGGTGAAGAATTAGACGAAAGAAAACGAGAGAATCAAGAAAATGTGGTAGGAAATCAAATTAAAAACGGCTTATTTCATTTGGATGCTGCTGCTTTTAAACATATTGTTTTAGCCTATGAACCCGTTTGGGCTATTGGAACAGGTGAAACTGCTAGTCCAGAACAAGCTCAAGAAATGCATGCTTTTATTAGAAAAACGTTGGCCGATAAATATGGTCAAGAAATGGCAGATTCTGTTTCCATTTTATATGGTGGAAGTGTCAAGCCTAGCAATGCACAAGAAATTTTTTCAAAACCCGATGTGGATGGCGGATTAATTGGAGGTGCCGCTTTAAATG
Organism: Bizionia myxarmorum; assembly: GCF_008086205.1. GTDB lineage: Bacteria > Bacteroidota > Bacteroidia > Flavobacteriales > Flavobacteriaceae > Algorimicrobium > Algorimicrobium myxarmorum. Next base: position 1,503,259 of record NZ_VSKK01000001.1, read on the forward strand.
CAGCCGATTTCATGGCTATTGTTAATGCTTTTTAAGTAAAAAAAACTATGTCAAATACAATTTATTTAGGATACGATTTCACAGTAAAACCTTTACAGCCTGGTGTTGAAATTTTAATTGCAGAGCTAGGATACGCTGGTTTTGAAAGTTTTGTTGAAACGGAAACAGGTGTGACTGCTTATATCCAAAAGGAAGAATGGCAGGCCGATATTTTAGAAGATATTCAAATTTTAGATTCGAATGAATTTGAAATTACTTTTGAATACCATGAAATTGAACAAGTGAACTGGAATGCCGAGTGGGAGCGTAATTTCAGCCCAATAGTCGTGGATGAGATTTGTGCAGTTCGCGCGCCATTTCATGAGAAATTCGATACAGAATTCGATATAATTATCGAGCCGAAAATGAGTTTTGGTACGGGACATCATGAAACCACACATATGATGCTTCAGCATATTCTTAAAAACGATTTCAAAAATAAATCTGTTTTAGATATGGGTTGCGGAACAGGTGTTTTGGCTATTTTGGCCGAAATGAAAGGCGCGAAACCATTAGATGCTATTGATATTGATAACTGGTGTTATTTAAATAGTTTGGAAAATGTAGAGCGAAATAATTGTCATCATATTAAGGTTTTAGAAGGTGATGCCAGTCTATTGCAGGGAAAATCTTATGATGTGATTATTGCCAATATCAACAGAAATATATTACTTCAAGATATTCCTGTTTATGTCACTTGCTTAAATGCCAAAGGTTTATTATTTTTAAGTGGATTTTACAACGAGGATATTTCGGCAATTGAAGCGCTTTGTAATAAAGTAGGTTTAAAACGCGTTGACAAATTAGAGCAAAACAAATGGGTTGCCTTAAAATTTGAAAAAGAATAATAATTTACTAAATGTTAATTTAGTGATTAGTAAAAATTAAAAATCATGAGTACCAAAGAACAAACATTAGAAGAAGTTTTACTACAGGAAGATGTTTTGGTTGAAAACGAAATAATATTGTATAATGATGAAGTCAATACGTTTGATCACGTTATTAATACATTAATCTACGCCTGCGATCATACGGCGGAACAAGCCGAGCAATGTTCTATTTTAGTTCATTATAAAGGTCAATGCACGGTTAAAACAGGATCTTATAAAAAACTGGAACCTATGTGCACTATGCTTTTAGAGGCCGGTTTAAGTGCTGAAATTAGTTAAATCAGGTCAAAACAATTTTACAAAATTAAAAAAGCAAGCTATATTTTTAGCTTGCTTTTTTTGTTTCCCTTCGGATTGCTTCTAATCTATAAAACTCCGCTTTGAAAACAAAAAATCCAAACTTACAAATTTAAACGAGCTTGATTTAACGCTTGGATTTTTTTTCTTTTTTCGTGACTTCAACTGGATTCATACCCAATCGGCAAACAGTTGATATTGTTGAGGTTTACAGATTTGCATTGCAAATGGAAACCGAATAGCAGACTTCTTGAATGAACGAGTTTGGTTTTAAATGACTTTCAAACCTTTCTATTAAGTTACGAAAAACTAAAATTCAAACCTAGTCAGATTGTATCAAATAATATTAAAACGTATGCCTTTTATTCAAGGTAATGCTTAATATCTTCCTCTTTAATGCCACTATATTCGGCGAACTCTTCTGTAGTTATAAATTGATGTGTTTGCTTGCCAAAGTATTCCCTAACCTCGGTTAATAGCTTACGGCCGTATCTTTCACATCTACCAGTGATACGCATAATATCTTTTAGGTAAATACATAGTCTTTTGATATTGCCCATACTCTATCCATACTTTATCTATACATGAAACTACTATCATACTTGGTTTAAAATGGCAAAAAAAGTCATTTTCGGCATGGGAGGGATGTGTTTTTGTGATGGCTTAATAAATATACGGAGTTTTGATTAAATAAAAAATTTTGAAACCATGGCAAGACAAACTGGTATTATTAAATTAAAGGGAACTCTGGATGATATTTCCTTTTACAAAAGTAGCGACGGACATTTAGCACGTACCAAAGGTGGTATTGATGGCAAACGTATCGCTAATGATCCTGCGTTTCAACGTACTCGTGAGAATGGTTCTGAATTTGGGCGTGCCGGGAAAGCCGGTAAGTTGATTCGGAATTCTATTAGAGTGCTGTTGCAAAACGCAAAAGACAAACGTGTGGTTAGTAGATTAACTAAAGATCTGGTAGCTATTATTAAAACGGATCCTGTAAATCTTAGAGGTGATCGTACAGTTCAGGATGGGGATTTGAGTAGCTTTTTAGGCTTTGAATTTAACCTCAACGGGAAACTGGGTTCCACTTTATTTGCTCCTTTTATTGTTGCTCTTCATCGAGTGACTGGGGATGCTGATGTTACTATAGCGGCTTTTAGTCCTACGGTACGAATTGCAGCGCCTTCAGGGACCACGCATTTTAACCTTGTAATGGGTGCTGTTGAGGTGGATTTCGTAAATGAGACTTTTGTTTTTGAAACTGCAAGTTCAGAGATTTTACCTTACACAGCTCCAGAAACGGCTCCTATAGCTTTGAATGTTGGACTAACTCCAAACTCGGTGTTACCAATTATGGAAGTGGTTGGTATTGAGTTTTATCAGGAAGTGAATGGGGAAATGTATCCATTGAAAAATGGTGCTTTCAATGCGCTTTCTGTGGCACTTGTAGACACTCTGTAGAATGGATTTGTTACTTCATAGACAGTATTTTAAAGAGGGTACGAATAGTGCCCTCTTTGTCAATGGACATTTTATCTGTTTTATGATTGAGTTACCCTGGCTAAAAAATAAACGACAAGTTTCTTGTATTCCTGAAGGGATTTATGAATTGAAACCTCGTTTCTCCAATCGGTTTAAGGATCACTTGCAGGTTGTTGGTGTCTATCAACGCAATTTGATATTGATTCACCCAGCTAATGATGCTTTAAAGGAATTGGAAGGTTGTTTGGCTCCAGTGAGTCAGTTGTCAGGGATTGGGAAAGGTTGGTCTTCTAGACTGGCTATGCAAAAAACACTTTCACTTTGTCATCAAGCTATAGAACGCAAAGAAGACATTTCATTAATTATTAAAGGCCCCTCCCTAACCCTCCCCAAAGGAGAGGGAATGTAGAGGAGTTAAACAAAAACCATATCATTATGAATATATTAGAACGTTATACGAATCCTACTCCGAAGTTTTTCAGAGTTTTACGAAACATAGGGATTGCATTGGCAACTGCTGGTGGTGCTATTATTGCAGCTCCAATCAGTATCCCTGCTTTGGTCCTTACCATTGCTACTTATTTGACGGTTGCGGGAACTGTAATTACGGCAGTGAGTCAGGCAGTGGTTATCGACGAGAAATCGGAGAAACAAGAATAGTATGGAATTAACAAACATAAATACTAAAGCTGGGATTTTTGGTGGTACTTTATTATCTATGGTCTTTAATATTAGTTTGGATGATATTTTGTTTACTGTTGTTATGGCCAGTATTGGCGCATCTGTGAGTTATGTTGTATCCAAATTCCTTAATTTCATTTTTAGATATTTTAAAAAGTAATTCGTAAATTTATTAAATGAAACAAGTTCGCGAGTAACTTCAAGAATATACTTTCAAAGTAAAGGCTCTTTTAATTAAGGGCCTTTATTTTTTATTTCAGTTTAAATGGTTTGAGCATTTTTACCAGTAGGTTGTTTAGGTGCCAATTCATATTTTATAAGACTAAAACTTCCCCTTCATTATTTTTTCGGAAAAAAAGAAAAGAAAAAAGAAAGCCAGAGCAAAGTAGCCGTGGATACCCTGTCAAGTTTTTTGGATAAAAGTTTTTTATCGAAAAAGGTATAATGCAAACTATGGAATTTACTTAAAAAAGTTTTGTTCAAAACCCGTAGGGCTTGAACTTTATAGGGTAATAGCGTTGGCTAAAGAAAGGCTACTATCTTTGCTTGTTTTTTTATTTTAATCTTAAAGTTTCCCTTTTTATAATATCAATATCAGCTTTTTTTTTAATGTTTCTGAAAGATTATTCTTGGCAGGTAATCTAAAAGGTGCGAGCCGTTTGCGAGAGGAGCGAGGGTGCTGTGGTAAATAGCACGTTGCCTTTTCGGCAAAAGTGCGTACCACAGCAACGGTTTACCGCAAGGGTGGCGGATTTTTTTGATTTTTCTTTCTAGTCGGATGAAATTGTTTGGATGTTTACTGGATATTCAAGTTTTGGCAAGTGCACCGATTGAAAGAGGTGCTCTTGCTTTTCTTGCGAAATATGATAAACCTTAAGTTTACTATAATTTGGTTTTAAATAAAAATTGTGATTAATATTAATGAGGTCCCCGCGTTCGCGAGGACGGGGTTATCTTATTTGCAAGCTTAAATTGTTCAAAAAATGTGACACCCGCAGACCCACATGCTTTATTAGATCAAATGTTATAGAATCTGGTTATTTCAATAAAAGCTTTAAATAAACTTTTGAAGCTAACTTTTATGTGGGTTTTGCCCGAAGCGACCCACAGGCTTGCATCATATGAAGTAGCGGTTTTACCCCAAACATTATATCTGCGCGATAGCGCAAACCTATTTGGGGTTTGGGGTAAAAAAGTAGCTACGGGTGAGGAGGGAGAGAATGTGTGCAATAAAACAAATAAATAGTGCCAACGAGGACGTTTCGCCGCAGTGGTACTAGTTATGGTATATGCAAGCCTTATAATTGCTAAATGGAGTAGGAGATAAGAGTTGTTTTTAAAAAACGGTATACCGACCATATACCGAATTGGCTTGCAGATATGTTTTATGGAACAAAATGGAACGACTGACGAACACCTTATTACCTGCCTTCCTGCATTTTGTAGTTCTACTTAATGAGCTACAAATTGATTGCATATATTTTATAAACTGGATTAGGATATTAACCACATTTAAAATACGATTTCCTTATTGAGGAAGGATTAATATTTGAACAAACATATATAGAAGTACTCTAGTTAGAGATTAATTTATTTTCACGTGTTTTTTTAACACAGTACTTTGTAAGCGGGTCGTTTTTTTACCATTAATGCTCTATAATTATTTTTTTAACTTCCTTTTTATTTCCTTCTGATAAGTTTATCAAGTATAATCCATTTCTTAAATTACTTACATCAATTATATTATTTTGTTTTGTTAATTTTGTTGAAATAATATGTTGTCCCATCATGTTTAAAATTTCTATTTCAAGATAATTTGAACTTGTCAATTCAAAGTATATTATATCTGAAGCAGGATTAGGATAGATATTAATTTGAATATTGGTATCAAAGTCTATTGTTGATAGAACTGGATTAGAAATTTCTTGATAAGGATAAGAATTCCACGGACAAAAATAAAATATGTTTCCCGCAATTACTGATGGATGATTTCCAATGGCTGATGAGATACCATCACAATATTCAACATTAGATGATGTTAATAACCATTGGTTAGTAATAAAATGCCAAGAATACCAATTAGTTCCATCATTATTAAAACCACCATCTCCATTAGTTATATTTCCGCTAATAAATCTGCGGTCAGCAATAGGTAGAGCAATATCATTTAGAACATCATTTATAACCATAGGGTCTGAAGTTGCGACTATAAAAGATGTAAATGTCGTGTTAAAAGGTTGTCTAAATTCAAAATATCTAATGGTTTGAGATTTTACTGTTAACCCAATAAAAATTAGAATTGCCGTAATCAATGAATTTTTCATAGTTTTTTGTTTTTCGTAATTACTTTAAAATGAACGGCTCGTATATGAAAAGTGCGGGTTTGTGTCCGAGGATTTTCCGAAGGAAAATCGGAAGAAAGCAAACGTGCAACTACCATTGTTTAAGCACTAAAGTAAGCATTTTTTATACACATTGTGCCTGTTGCACAACTCTGTTGATAAAGTTACCACAAAGGTTATAAATCTGCAATAAAAATCATTAACTTACTGATATGCAAGGCAAAAAGACATATCAGGAGAAGCTGTTTACAGAATTTTTATTGAGTGAACGTGTACCAGAGCACAACTTTTATCGACAGCTTAAAAGTGTATTAGATTTAAAGTATTTATACAAATTAACCGAGCCTTTTTATGGTGTTACAGGACAAAAGAGTATTGATCCTGTGGTTTTTTTTAAACTGTGTTTGGTTGGCTATCTGGAGAACATTATCAGCGATAGAAAATTAATCCAACATAGCAGTATGCGTTTGGATGTTCTATTTTTTATCAATTATGATTTGGATGATGAATTGCCTTGGCATTCTACCATTAGCCGAACACGCCAACTCTTTCCAGAAGATATATTTGAAGAAGTTTTCACCAATGTGCTGCACATGTGTATTGAAAAAGGTATGGTTAGTGGTCATACTCAAGCAATAGATTCAGCACCTATAAAAGCGAATGCTTCCATGGATAGTTTAGAACTTAAAGTACCTGAAGAAGATTTAGCTTCACATTTACAGAAAATACGGCACATTAGTGCGATGGATAAAGAAGTTCCATTACGAAAAAGTAAAGAAAATAAGGCCAGTAAAGAACAGCAAACAATAAGTGCCAATCAGCAGGAACTTGGAGCAATAAAGAGCAGGAATAAAAAGTGGGCAAAAGACCAAGACCAGCGACAAGGAGCAGGAAATAAAGGCAGTAAATACACAAGCAATAAAACCCATTATAGTCCTACAGACCCAGATGCACGTATTAGTGTTAAACCAGGAAAGGCTAGAAAGCTTAATTACATGAGTCAATTAAGTGTAGATACTGGACACCATGTTATAACGGATATTTGGGCTTACCATGCCGATAAAAGAGACAATCAATATTTACAAGATATAGTCGGACGTTTAAAGCCGAGATTAAACCGTTCAGGATTGCTTTGGCATAATTGCGTGGCTGATACAGGCTACAGTAGTGGTGAGAACTATGCCTTTTTGGAGCAGATTAATTTACAGAGTTTTATTCCACCTCACGGCACCTATAAAGGCGGTCCAGATAATTTTCACCACAATAGAGATCAAGACCATTATGTTTGTCCTCAAGGCGAGATTATTCCCTTTAAAAAAGTGTTTAATGATTATCGTACTGGAACCTTAAAAAAGGAATATCGCGGCACAACGCATCAATGTAAGGACTGCCCAATAAAGTTGCGCTGTTTGGGTAAAACTGCCAAAGAGAAAAAGTTTTCTGTCACGTATTACAAAGCAGAATATGAACGTAATATTAAACGTGTGAATAGTCCGCAAGGCAGCTATATGAAAGGCAAACGTCAGAGTACGGTAGAACCCGTTTTTGGAATACTCACCCAATTTATGGGTTTAAGGAAAATAAATACCATAGGAATAAAACAGGCAAATAAGGTCATGCATTTAGCAGCCATGGCATACAATCTTAAAAAGTACTTGAAGTTTACACAGACACTGTCAAAAACCAAGGCAAAAGCACTTGGTCTTATATTTTCTAAAATAAATGGACTCCAAAACGTAATAATCTTTAATTTCTGCCAACCAAAATTTAACTAAATGGCAGTTGCAGAAAATTAAAAAAGCCCTAAAAAGGGCTTAATTGTGTTTTGGTCATAAATTTTTAGAGCGTTGTGCAACGGTTACCATTGTTGTGTACAGTTATTATTTTTTTTAATCTAAAAACAGCTCTATTTCCTGCGATTTAGTTTTTGAAATAGCTCGGATTTATAAGTTATCGATAAAATTTTGATTAATATTTTAGGCGTCCGAGTAAAATCGGTAGTTTTTATTCATCACGTAGTCAAATCTCCGTTTGAGTGAATAATCAGAAAGTGTGTTTTTAATTTTTTATTCGTCAGAGTGGAATCGGAAACCAGGCTAATATCGGTTTTTGTTTTTTACGTTTGAGTGATAAATCGGCAGCGTAAAACCAGAGTGATATCTGCATAATATTTGTCAAAAATCACAAGTTTAGATTCCGTTTGAGTGAGCTTTTTAATTGTACACAACTTGTTATATAGAAACATAAAGTGTTCTTATCTTAAATATTAATAGGGATAATAACATTTTATTAATTTTCTGCTTTAATATTAAAAAGTCTAATATAACTATTTTTAATATTTTTAATATTTTAAAAAATAAGTACTACTACGTATTTTAGTGGAATTTGAGGCAATTTAGTAAGTACAAGTAAAATGAAGTATAAACAACACTGTAGAGTAAGAAAAGTATATTATTTTTTTAATAAAGAAGACCTTGAAAATTTTGTTAAATTGATGGAATCTAAAAAATGACCTAGTTCGCAGGCTGTGAAAGTTTATTTCTTTTGATTGATACGGCATAATCCAGGAGGGTCTAAACTTATTGAATGTTATTGTAAAAAAATGAAAATTGGACTCGTCTGACCTAGGTCATTTCAGGTAGGCCAGTTTCATTATAATTTAGTGATATAATAAATGTTTAACTTAAAAATTTTGAATTATGTCATTAGTAAAATTTAACAGAAGACCTTTTGGTAATCTTGTCGCATCAGATTTTTTTGATAACGATGATTTTTTTGACAATCGTCTATTGGCCAGAGGATTAAATGAGCCCGCATTAAACGTCAAGGAAACCGTTGATGGCTTTGAGGTAGAATTGGCTGCGCCTGGATTCGCGAAAAAAGATTTTGAGGTAACCGTCGATGGCGATTGCTTGAATATTTCTGCAGAAAGTTCTCATTCTAAAGAAAAAAAAGAAGATAACTATACGCGTCAAGAGTTTAGTTATAATTCTTTTCAAAAAAGATTACAACTGCCTGACTCCGTAAAAGCGGAAGACGTAAAAGCTAAATACAAAGATGGCGTCTTAAGCTTTAATCTTATTAAAAAAGAGGAATCTAAACATCACAAACCAAAGAAAATAGAGATTGCCTAATTGTAAAATCTATTTTAAAAAGGAAGGAGATGAAAAATAGTCATCTCCTTTTTTTGTTGTAAAAATCTTAAAAAATATTTTAAGTTTGAATCGATATTAAACATCAATTGAAACGATTTTGTTCATGTGTTCATGCTTAAAATCGCATACTCGAATTAATATTCATCGAGATACCATACATCATACCATTCTGTTCTCCACTTTATTCCAGTTTATAATATTTAGAATTTTCTTAAGGTATTCGGTTCGTCTATTCTGATATTTGAGGTAGTACGCATGTTCCCAAACGTCAATACCTAGAATTGGTGTTCCATTTATCTCTGATATTTTCATTAACGAGTTATCCTGATTGGGAGTTGAGAAAATACGCAATTTTTTATCATTACCTTGAACAACCCAAGCCCATCCTGACCCAAAACGTTTTGCACCTGCTTCTGCTAATTCATTAATAAAGGCATCTTCTGAACCAAAGTCTTCAATGATTTTGGCTTTAAAGGTGTCGCTCATCGTGCCACCAGGAGTTAAAATGTCCCAATACAAATTATGGTTATAATAGCCACCACCATTATTACGAATCGCAGTAGGGAGAGTATCCATGCTTAAAATTTCTTCTATCGTTTTTCCTGAAATATTATTTTCTTTTAAAGCCGCATTAAGTTTGTCTGTATATCCTTGATGATGTTTTGTGTAATGAATTTCCATAGTCAATGGGTCAATAACATCAGGAAAGGCATCATACCCATAAGGAAGTTTGGGTAATTCAAAAACGTCTGTTGTAGTTGAAGTTGTTTTCATAATTTTATTTTCTTTAGGTTCTGATTTGCAAGCTGATAATAATACCGAAGGTGCAACATAAGCACCTACTGATACCAACATGGCTTGCTTTAAAAATTTCCGCTTGTTCATCATTGCTCTTTTATTTATTAATTTTTTTTACATCATAAAGCAAACTATTGCTTCTTAAGAATTTTATCTAACACAGTATTTTTGTCCAAAGGTTTAGTACAAAAAAACCAATCTTTACAATCCAAATCAGAAGTGGCAGTCATTCGTTCTTCAGCCATACCACAAGAACCTGCAGGCGATACAATCACATCATCTCCAGGGTTCCAATCGGCAGGAGTTGCAACATTAAATGCATCTGCCGTTTGCATGGCAATTAGTGCTCTGTATATTTCATCAAAATTCCTACCCAAACTTAAAGGATAATAAATAATCGCTCTAACAAAACCTTTCGGGTCAATAAAAAAGACGGCTCTTACGGCTTGCGTTTTACTTTCGTTTGGCTGAACCATGCCATACTTTTTGGCAATTTCCATAGAGATATCCTCAATTAATGGAAATTTAACATTGATATTCTTCATCCCATTAAATTCAATTTTTTCTTTAATGGTACGTAACCAAGCGATATGGCTGTATAAACCGTCAATTGATAAACCAACTAATTGGCAATTAGCTTTATTAAACTTATCTTCAAGATGTGCAAACGTTATAAATTCTGAAGTACACACTGGTGTAAAATCTGCTGGATGACTAAATAAGATGACCCATTTGCCAGCATAATCATCTGGAAAATTAATATCACCTTGCGTTGTTACAGCTTTGAATTTTGGAGCTTCGTCACCAATTCTTGGCATTGCTGTAATTTGTTCTTGTTCTTGTATTGTTTCCATTTTTATAATATTTATCGTTGTATTTCAGTCAAAATTATGAATAGGAGCCGCTACTTAAAATGACCTAGGTCAGGATTTTTAAGTTTATGAATACGGTACTTTGCATTAAATCTAAATTGCCAATTATTTAAAATAAGCGTTTATGGATAATTTAAAAAGGAGATATACTTATAAAAATTCACGCTTATGAACTATTATCTAATCATTACAGGTTTAATTTTTTTATCGGCAGTTTTCGGGTATATCAATGTTCAGTTTTTGAAACTTCCTATTACAATAGGCTTAATGTTGATTACCATTTTATATACATTAGGGGTTTTGGCTTTAAGCTATTTTAACGACACGCTCTTAAAAGTAGAAGTGGAATTTATTCAACAAATAGACTTCGAAAAGGTTTTAATGGACTATATGTTGAGCTTTTTATTGTTTGCAGGTGCCTTACATGCCAATTTTCAAGAACTTAAAAACAGCGTTGGCCAATTATAGTATTTGCCACTTGAGGAGTTTTGGCTTCTACATTCTTGGTAATAATAGCCATTTTCTATTTACTTCAACTATTAGATATTCCAATAAGTTATATAAACTGTTTGCTATTTGGTGCCATAATTTCGCCAACCGACCCAATTGCAGTTCTAGGCATACTAAAAAAAGCAAAAGCACCAAAGAACTTAGAGACAAAAATAGTTGGAGAATCGCTGTTTAATGATGGTGTTGGTGTAGTGGTATTCATAAAACTAATAAGGATGGCAAATTCTAGTGCCGAATCTGTTAACGCTATGGATATTATAAAATTATTCGGCCAAGAAGTATTTGGTGGCATACTGCTAGGTATATGCATTGGGTGGATTACCTTATGGCTTCTCAAGTCCATAGACGATTTTAGTATTGAGGTCATTCTTACGTTGGCAGCTGTAATGGTAGGTACTGTAATTGCACAACAACTGCATTTATCAGCACCTTGGCGATGGTTTCAGCTGGATTACTTGTTGGTAATAATAGAGCAAGAAATATGGCAAAGTCTAAAACTACAGAACTTTATGTCGATAAGTTTTGAGAATTAATGGATATTTTACTCAATGGATTTTATTCGTTTTAATAGGCATGAAAATGTTGGCATTGACTTATAGTCCAAGCTATATTCTTGCCGGTTTGTTAGCCATACCAATTATACTTTTCTGCCGATATGCATCATTATGGTTTCCCATAAAACTCTTTGAAAAGAAATTAAAATTTACACCTCATACCAACTTAATAATGACTTGGGGCGGTTTAAGGGGCGGAATTTCAATAGCACTAGCCCTTAGCCTTTTCAGATATGATGAATAGAGAATTGTTTTTAGTAATAACCTATATCGTTGTGGTGTTTTCAATTTTAGTCCAAGGGCTCACTATTGAAAAAGTCATAAAGAAATTATTGCCAGAAACACAACCTGATTCAAGATAGAATAAGACAGTTTATTATTAATATTCCTGCCATTACTTTGTACCCTAATTAAAAGTTTAAACTAAAAGCAGAACATTATGAAACACTTATTAATTTTAATAACAATAATAATTATGTTTCATGCGAAGCTTAAAGCACAGCATGAAACTGATATTTTCATATTACAGGTTTGGCGCTTTCCATCGAAATGACAGCAAATTACGAATTGATATTGCCCTTAATCTTCACAGCAGTAACCGCATCGGTGTTCACGGCAATGCTGGGCAACGAACCTATTTACGCTACTTTGCTGAAACGCACTTTGGATAAATAAAAATCGGCGGTCTCGAACGTCTAACGTTTCCCATCTATATCTAACGCTCTATGTGACATATATAAAAAGGAAATAAGAATATCTCGTGCTGACTTAAATCAGCTTTTATTATATTATAAAATGGTAATTTGCGACAATTGACTAAAAATGATTATTAGAATTTTATGATTCGGAGCTTAATACTTATTATGTTTTTCTTGAGTTTAGGAAGCTCTTCTAATCTCAAAAATGAAAACCTCTATTTTGATATAGTGCACAATAAAAAAGTTATTGGTAGTCTCAAAGCCACGAAAATTATCACAAATTCTAAAACCTATTATCAAAGTTCTACAACTATCGAAACACATATTATAAAAGCAATTCGTGTAAATTATAAATACGATGTGACTTTTGATGATAAAATGTTAGAAACCGCTAATGTTGATATAACGGTAAATGAGATACCACACGCCAAAACGCACACGCAGTGGAGCGGCAAAGATTATCACGTTGTAAGAGATGAAGAAGATAAAGAAATCGTAAAAGACTCTATTTTTTATGCCACAATTCAGCTTTACTTCGAAGAGCCTAAAAGTGTTAAAAAATGTTTTTCTGAACAAGATGGTAGTTTTAATACAATTAGGGCATTAGGAAATCATTCTTATAAAAAAGTGAATTCTAAAGGAAGAGAAAATAGCTACTACTATAAAATGGGCACTTTAACAAAAGCAGTTATTGATGGTGGATTAATCAAATTCAAAATTATTGCTAGAAAAGAATAATGCACTATGACGCTAGCTCTTATTTTATATTTTCTTATCGCTTTTTTGTTAATGGGCCGATTGTTGCTCTACGGCATACGACCTACAAAAACTTTAGCTTGGCTATTAGCAATTTCCACAATTCCAGTAGCTGGGATGCTTTTTTATTTAGCTTTAGGTCGAAATAGGAAAAAAAACAAATTCTATACGTTTAGGAAAACTGAAGATATGTCAAAATACCTTCATAGAGTTGAAGATTACTACAATACCGTTGCTACAGATAAGAATGTTCCAATAACGATTAAAAATCATATTAAGCTCGTCAAGCTGATAACCAAAGGTTCAAATTTCTTACCAAGTGTAGGTAATGAGTTAATTCCTTTAAAAAGTGGCAAAGCCACTTTTGAAGCCATTTTTAAGGCTATGGAAACGGCGAAAAAATTTATTCATATTCAGTATTACATTTATGAAGAAGGCGATTTGGCCGACAAGTTTAAATCTATACTAATTCGAAAGGCAAAAGAAGGTGTTGAAGTACGATTTCTTTATGATGCCTTGGGAAGTAGAACGTTGAGCAACAAATATATAAACAACCTTAAAGCTGAAGGGATTCAAGTGTACGGTTTTTTGCCAATGCGTTTGGGCAGGCTTCTCTCTTCAATAAATTATAGAAACCATCGAAAAATAGTTATTGTAGATGGCATTTATGGCTTTACAGGTGGTATAAACGTATCTGATAAATACATATCTGGCGACCCTGTTTTAGGGAAATGGTACGATATGCACTTACAGTTAAAAGGCACTGTTGTAAACAGTTTGCAGGCTGTTTTTGCAATGGATTGGAGTTTTGCGAGTGGCACGGACAATTTATTAAACGCTCAATATTTTTTAAAGCACTCCACTTCAGGAAACTCAATAGCTCAAGTGGTTGCAAGTGGTCCTGATTCTGATTTTTCTTCGATACAGCAACTCTATTTTTCAATAATTAGTGGTGCTAAAAACTATGTTTACATTACCAATCCATATATAATTCCTGGCGAGGCAATATCGGAAGCCTTACAAGTTGCAGCAATGAGTGGTATAGATGTAAGACTATTGCTTTCTGCAAATTCTGATAGCTTTTTGGTAAAATGGACAGTGCGTTCCCATTTTGAAGCCTTGTTGGAATCAGGCGTCAAAATTTATCTCTATCCAGATGGATTTCTGCATAGTAAGATTCTCATTTCGGATGATGAATTAAGTTCCATCGGAACTGCCAATTTGGACATTCGAAGCTTTGAGCAAAATTATGAAGTAAATGTCCTGATGTATGATAACGGGATAACAGATGAATTAAAACACGATTTTTTAAGATATTGCAAAAAAAGCAGTCAGATTAACTATCAACAATTTAAACAAAGGCATAAAATTGAGCGATTAAAAGAGGGTGTTGCTAAAATATTTAGTCCAGTTTTATAATGGGCTGATGTATGTTATTATTTATATGGAATCAAACCATTACCTTTGTTAAAACTCTATAAATTAGAAAAATGAACATAGGATTAGCCCTTTCTGGTGGAGGAGCACGAGGCGCAGCGCATATTGGCGCCATTAAAGCATTGGAAGAGCATGGCATATTCCCAACACACATTGCAGGTACAAGTGCTGGCGCTATTGTAGGTGCTTTGTATGCAGCAGATGTAAGCTGGTCTGAAATATTAAATTTCTTTAAAACCATTTCTATATTTGAAACCAATAGATATGCACGCAATAAACCTGGCTTCATCAATTCAGTAAAATTTTATGATGACCTCAAAGCCTATTTCCCAGACGATAATTTTGACGCTCTAAAAAAACCGCTGTTTATTACCGCAGCAAACATTATTGATGGCAATTCAAAGATATTTAGCAAGGGACAACTTATAAAACCAATTATAGCATCTGCTTCGTTTCCAGGTGTTTTTACACCTACTGAAATTAATGGAAAATTTTATGTTGATGGAGGCACATTAAATAATTTTCCCGTAGAGCCCTTGAAAGAAAAATGTGATAAAATAATTGGTATTTATGTAAATCCTTTAAAGAAGATTGGCATCAAGGATTTAAAACATTCCTATTCCGTGGTAGAAAGAGCCTATAAAATCAAAGTTGCGGCAGAATCCATGTCAAAATTCCCAGAATGTGATATGGTTATAAGCCCACAAGAATTAGTTAATTACGGAACCTTTGGGATGAACAGCATCGACGCTATCTTCCAACTTGGTTATACTTCTACAAAAAGCGCTTTGGAAAAAGATAAAACGGTTTTTTCAAAATAATCACATAAAAACGGACTGCAATCTTTGCTAATATTTTGATATTCAACGCTACGAGACATTTTCTCATTATTATTATTATTGTCTAAATTTGAAATTTGCTAAAGTGATTATTTCAAATTGGAAGCTGACTTATATCATTTGTAGTTGAAAAAGGTTCGTGTAATTTTGCATTTCTATATAATTTTCAACGTCAGATAAATGCAATTCAATCTCGATTCATGGATTACCTATGTGCTAACAATCTTGACGTGCATTTTACTCGGTCTTGTAACACAATGGTTATTCTTTTGGCTCATTAAATTTTCCAATCGAAAAAGACCTTCCATTTTAAAAGCGCAACTCATCTTACATTTAAAAACACCCGTAAAACTTCTATTTCCAATACTATTTATTTTTAGCGCTTTTGGCACTCTTGAACTCAACATTTTTTGGAAGAAGAGTATAGAAAGTTTCATTATCATAAATTTTTCCTGGCTATTTATTGTGTTATTAAATGCGGTGGAAGAAATTGTGAAACAAAAATTCAATATTAATGGAGTTCATAAAGCAAAAGAAAGAAAAGTAATAACCCAATTGCGCTTTATAAAGAGTATTTCCATTGTTATTATTTTAACCCTTGCCATAGCGGTCATTTTATGGAATATTCCAGCAGTAAGGAAATTGGGTACGACTATTTTAACATCGGCTGGTGTTATAGGAATTATTTTCGGTGTCGCTGCCCAAAAATCAATATCAAATCTCATTACAGGTTTTCAAATTGCCTTTACACAACCTATTAAAATTGATGACGAGGTTGTTGTTGAAGGAGAATTTGGGACTGTTGAAGATATTACACTTACCTACGTAGTTGTTAAAATTTGGGATTGGCGAAGACTCGTATTACCGCTCAATTATTTTAATGACAATTCTTTTGTAAATTGGACTTTCAATTCACAGGAAATAATTGGAAGTGTTTTTTTTCATGTCGATTATATGTTTCCAGTAGTTGAGATGAGAAAGAAACTCTTGGAAATATTAAAAAATGATGACTTATGGGATAAGAATGTAGCCAATTTATTGGTTACTAATTCAGGCGAAACCAGCATGGAACTGCGAGCAACCTTTAGTGCAAGAAATGCTTCAGATATTTATAATCTCCGTTGTAAAGTAAGAGAAAAATTAATTGAATTTATTCAAGAAAATCATGAAGATTGCCTTCCTAAAATTAGACAAATAAATTTGAGGAATACTCAAAATAACATATCTTAAAGCCAAAATTTAAAACAAACTGCTCGCTAAATGCAATTAGATACTATCATTAATAATTTGCCAAGTTTTTTTTACCGTGCAAAAAATGACAAGCATTGGACGGCAGAATTCGCAAGTCAAGGTTTTTATAAATTAACAGGGCATTCCGTTGAAGATTTAACTAATAGCAAGGTGCATTTTGCTGAAATAATTCTGGAAGCAGACCGCAATAAAGTTAGAGAAACAATAGAAAAAGCTATAGCAGTCAAAGAAATATTTCATATTGAGTACCGCATCACGCATAAAAATGGAACGATTAAACATTTTAGGGAACAAGGACAAGGTGTTTATGCTGCTAATAACAAGTTAATTGCTTTAGAAGGTTTTGTACAAGACATTTCAAAACAGAAACAAACCGAACATAAACTACGAGAAGAAAAAGCAAAAAACACGGCATTGTTGGACGCCATGCCAGATATGATGTTTATTCAAAATCTTAAAGGAGAATATACAGATTGTTTTGCATCAGAACCTGAAAAATTGTTTATGCCTGTTAAAGATTTTATAGGTAAAAACACAAAAGAGGTTTTACCACCGCATGTTTTCGAAATTGTTGATGAGGCGCAACATAAAGCCATTGCAACCGGAGAAGTACAGATTGTAAAATATAGTGTTAAGAATGAAAATGGCGAGCAGTTTTTTGAAGCACGAATCGTTCATCTAAATCAACATGGTCTATTGACCATTGTAAGAGAGTTTACCTTACAAAGACTTGCTGAAAAACAATTTACAAAAAGCGAGGTCAGAAATAAGGCTATGCTGCAGGCGATTCCGGATTTTCTTTATACACTCGACCGAAATGGTGTTTATCTTGATGCACATGCACCTGAAACTGCAATTCTACCAGTCGCAAAAGAAGATTTAGTAGGTAAGAGTATCTATGATATTCTACCTGAAGAACTCGCTGACAGAATCATGAAAGCAATCGTTCAAAGTGACAAAACGAACCAGACTCAAGTTTTGGAATATTCATTTTCTCTTGAAGAAGAGGTACGCTTTTATGAAGGGCGAATAGTGAAGAAAGATAATGCGAATTTTTTGGCAATTGTGCGTGATATTACCGAGAAGAGATCTGTAGACGATAGTTTGTATCTAAGAAATAGTGCATTGGCAGCTATCATAAATGGTATTGTTATAACCGATTCCAGACAACGAGATAATCCTATTATTTACGCAAATCAGGCCTTTAAGGATACAACTGGTTATGAAAGTGCTGATTTTATTGGGAAAAATTGTAACTTTTTACAAGGAGAAGACCAAAATCAAGAAGAAATTAAAATCATGTCTTCAGCTATAAAAAAAGGTGAATCCTGTCATGTTGTATTAAGAAATTATAGAAAAGATGGCACCTTGTTTTGGAATGAAATTTCGCTAACACCTATTTTCAATAATAATGATATTCTGACTCACTTTATAAGTGTGCAAAATGACGTTTCTGCACGTAAAAAAGACGAGATTTTTAAAAATTCCATTAAGCAAGTGATGGATATGATTATTGAGCAAAAGCCTTTAGAAGATATTGGCAATAAAATTGTTGAAACGATAGAGATTGCAATTCCCAACTGTATTGGTTCTATTTTGTTGCTTAATAAAGACAAAAAAACGCTTCATAAGTTGTGTGCACCAAATCTTCCCCAAATCTTTAGCAACGCTATCGAAGGAATTGCAATTAGCGATAAAATGGGGTCTTGTGGTACTGCAGCCTTTTTAAAAAACGAAATTATCGTACCGAATATTGCAGAAAGCCCATTATGGGAAGATTTTACAGAATTAGCATTAGCAGAAGATTTGAGAGCCTGTTGGTCTTTCCCAATATATTCTTCCAACAAAGAGGTATTGGGAACTTTCGCTATTTATTCTAACACAATAGGAGAACCGATACCTACAGAAAAAAATTTCATTTACGACATTACTCGTGTGGCGAGTGTGGCGATTGAGAAGCAAAACGCAAATAATGCCTTAAAACGTAGCACAGAAAAACTTGCAGCCTATGCCGACGAACTTGAAATGACTGTTGAAGAGCGTACAGACGAACTGAAGGAGATGGTTCAAAAGTTGACAGAATCTAATTTGAGCCTTGAAGACCAAATAAAAGAAACCAAATCTGCCGAAAGAAAAGCGTTAAAAAGTAAAATTTTAATTGAGCAAATTTCACAAAATTATCCGTTGGGATATGTGGCAGTAATAGATGCTAATTTTAGAATTGTTTATATTCAAGGGGAAGAATTAAAGGAATTAGGATTTAAAGGGCTATCAAATTCAAAAACGATAATCGATGACGTTTTGGGGTTTTCTGAGGAAGTGAAGGAAATAGTAAAGGCCAATGTATTAAAAACCTTTAGAGGCGAACATCGTACTTTCGAAATAACTTTTCAAAATAGATTTTACTTGGTAAACACGATGCCTTTACCTAATGAAAACCAAAACATAGAACAAGTATTGTTAGTTCATAATAATATCACACTACAAAAGCAGGCAGAACTTGAAATGCTAAACACGCTAAAAAAAGAGCAGGAGTTGAGTGAATTAAAATCACGGTTTATCTCAATGGCTTCGCACGAGTTTAGAACACCGTTAAGTGCTATTTTATCTTCGGGTATTTTAATAGAAAAATTAAATGCTCCAGGAAAAGAAGAGAAAAGGTTGCGTCACGTAGCCAAAATAAAATCCAACGTTCAAAACCTTGTTGTGATTCTTAATGATTTTCTATCCTTGAGCAAATTGGAAGAAGGAAAAGTAATAGCAAAACCAGAAAAATTTGATTTTATTGGTTTATCAAAATCCATAATTGATGATATTAAAGGCAACAAAAAAAAGGGGCAAACCATTGTGTTTGAATGCCAATTGTCAGAACTAATAGTTTTTTTAGACCCAAAATTAGTTAGGCATATTATTTCTAATTTATTGTCTAATGCCATCAAATATTCGGATGAAAACAAGAATATAATCTTTAAAATAGAAACGAACCATCATCAATTGTTATTGGAAGTAACAGACCAAGGTATCGGCATTCCACAAGAAGATATAACTAATATGTTTCAACGTTTTTACCGTGCCAACAATGTCACTAATATTCAAGGCACTGGTTTGGGTTTGAGTATCGTCAAACAATACACCGAGTTAATGGGAGGCAGCATAAAGTTAAAAAGTGAATTAAATGTGGGCTCAACTTTTTATATTGATTTTCCGCTAAATACCAGTCAAAATGAAAAAAATATTAATAATTGAAGACAATCAAGATGTTCGGGAAAACACCGCTGAAATCCTTGAACTGGAAAACTACATAGTTACGACTGCTGAAAATGGCAAAATAGGCGTTCAGAAAGCACTGGAAGATATCCCTGATATCATTATTTGCGATATTATGATGCCAGAATTGGATGGTTATGGTGTTTTTGAAAGTTTAAACAATAATTCAAAAACAGCAAGCATTCCATTTATTTTTTTGACTTCAAAATCAGAAAGATCAGATTTAAGAAAAGGAATGAATCTTGGTGCAGACGATTATTTGACCAAGCCTTTTTTAGATAGTGAATTACTGGAAGCCATTGAATGTCGTATTAAAAAGAATGATTTTTTAAAGAAAGAATTTTCTAAAAACATTCAAGGTATTAGTGATTTTCTGAATGAAGCTTCAGAACACTTAAACCTTGAAGAACTTTATAAAGAAAGAAATCTTATAAAATATAAAAATAAAGAAGAAATTTTTAGAGAGGGAAATCCGGCACATAAATTATATTTCATTCAAAGTGGTACTATAAAAACATTCAAAACGACAGAAACTGGTAAAGACTTTGTGATTGGTATTTATGGCCCTGGAGATTTTATAGGACAGCTATCACTTCTAAATAAAAAAAGGAAATATATAAAAACAGCGGTTGTAATAGAAGATGCAGAAATTTACGCTATTCCTAAAGCAGATTTCACACAACTACTTTACGGAAAAAAAGAAATCTCAAATAAGTTTATTGAAATGATTTCTAATAATGTCATTGAATTGCAGACGCAACTAGCAAACATGGCATTTGCTACAGTAAGACAAAGAACTGCAATAACACTTTTAGATTTAGATGAAAGAGGAATGATTAAAGATGCAGATCATACAGGTATTAATATTCCTAGAGATGATTTTGCCGGACTTATTGGGACCGCAACAGAAACAGCTATTAGAATGCTAACCGAGTTTAAAAACGAAGGATTAATTTGTATGGAATCAAATAGAAGACTTGTTTTATTGGATAAAGAGCGTATAATAAATATTGCCGAATGTGGATAGTTAATTACACTTTAGAATATTTTAAATAGTTTTTTTATTTAGATGTCCTTTTAATTTTTCAAGTAAAAAATCTCTTAAAAATGTTATTAACTGCTCTTGCAACAACCCTTTAAACTCATTTTTTATGTTAACAGGCTTCAAATTAATTTTAGAACTTTTAATACTTAATTTTATACGTTCTTTATAAATCTGCTTTTGCAGACTTAAAATTTGTAACTGATTATCTATTTCCTCAAACGAATTAAAGCTATTTGGTGTCATCTTTCGTAAAATAATAGTTAGAAAATTTTCTAATTAAAGGTGCATTAATTTGATCTCTAAACAGATACATAAGTATAACTGCCAAAACATAAAACGAACCCACAATTAGAAAACCCTAAAACGTATTCTCTAAAATTTGAGCGAACTTAAAGGCTATTGCAAATGAAACTATTATTAAAGCGATACAAACCAAAGCACCTATAATAAGTGTTTTGGTAATAAAAGTAATACCAATCATAAGTGCTTTAAAACTCTTGAGCTTAATGTAGTCTTCACTACTTTTTATATAGCCTTGAATATTAACATCCTCTCTAAAAAGCTTTCTTTCAATGTTTCAAAAGCCATAATTAGTTTTTTTGAAGGTGTGCATTTTTGCTTTTAAGTTCTTCTAACTTACTTTCCAAACTAGAAATGATATCATCAGCCTTGCCACTCATATTAGAAATGGTATCATCTAATTTTTGTTCAAATTCTTGTTTTTTATCATTTACTGATTTTGTAAGTTCTGCTTTAGCATGAGAGATACGTTCAGCAATGTCGTGTTCCGTATCTATGACTTTTTGTTTAATTTTTTTTCTTGTTTCTGTACCCTTGTTTGGTGCATACAAAATTCCAATTCCGGCACCTATTGCTGCCCCAGCTAATAAAGCCAGTAGTGTTTTTTCGCTATTGTAATTCATAATTCTATTTTTTAAAGACCTGCACGATGGCAGATAGATTAATAATTAATTTGTTTACCCCAAAATTAAGTCAACAGGCTTTTAATTAGAATGACCTAAATCAGTATAGAAAAATTAAAATATTGTAAAAATTAAATCAATAGTGATGTGGGTCATTTCTAAAAGATATTTATCTATATACATTAGCAATACAATAGGTAATTACGTTGCCATTAGAAGATAGTTAATGAAATCTAATATTGAAGAAACTAGACAAAAGTGTGTTTTGTTAAAATCATTTCCAAAATTTCAGCAAATAGAAAATGTCATTGACCGTATTTGTCATACGAATAATGATGGTATTCAAATTTCTGTATTGGGTAAGTTGGAAGGAATAAATCTAGACACCCATCCTGCCGTTTCTTGGAATGAGCTAAAAAACCATTGTGAGGATGAATTAATACTCACTTCAAATTCTGGGATGGTCTCAAATCCTGAAATAGGTGCTTTTTTTATCGTAGGATTTCTTGCACCTATTTTCTTGCAAGAAATAAATGGAAAAAAAATAGGGTCCATGTCAACAGGTCTTTATGGTATTTTAAGAGGCTTGGGAATAGACCAGGACCGCGTAACTGCTTGCTCAAAATCGTTGAGTAGTGGTAATTACCTGCTTATAGTTAGGGGTTCTAGAGATGAAATAATGAAATTAGAAGATAATATCAAGGAATTGGATTAGAAAATAATTCTAATAAATTAGCAATGAAAAGCCTAAACAATTTGCATTTTTATTAAAATCCTATGTTCTATGGTTTGGATATTATTTGAATTGTCTATAAAATTCTTTGGTCAAAAACGCAGTTAAATCATAAAAATGAAAACAGACTTACAAATACCAGAATCCATAAGCTCACGAACAGAATTTAAAAATAAATTCAGTTTAAAGGAAATGTATCGTGCCACCGTTTATATGCCTAGGGCTATAATTAAAATGGTTGAAAATAGTAAAAGTCAATTAATCAATACTGATTTTACAAAACGTTTACAATTAGCAGTAACAGAAGTCAATGGATGTGCTGTATGCTCCTATGGACATGCTAAATTGGCTTTGCGTCAAGGTATGAGTGGAAATGAAATAAGTAGTTTTTTAAGTGGTGAAGATGATTTCATAAAACCAGTAGAAGCTAAAGCAATTATGTTTGCTCAACATTATGCAGAGTCGAGAGGGTATCCTAAAAAGTTCACGTATGATGCCATTGTCACCGAATATGGAAAGCGGCAAGCACTTATTATACTTGCCATAATTCAGGTAATGACTATTGGTAATATGTTTGGAATTCCTTTTAGTGCCTTTCAATCTCGACTACATGGAAAACCTTATAAAGATAGTTCCATACTAGCTGAATTAGGGCTTTTAATAGTTGGTATATTTTTAATACCAATTGCTGTTGTTCATGGGCTCATAAGAGGTTTAATAGGTTTACCTAATGTAAGATTAGATAAAAGTATTACTGAAGAACAAGACGACTTTTAAAAATAATGAAACGAAATTTATTAAAAAAACATAACAACAATTTCAAATTTTCACCACCTAAGCATATGATTAGCAGTAAACAAAATATCTACAATAATTAAAGTCAAAATATGATTATCGAAAAACATCATAAACACTGACTTGGATCATTGTTAACTCCTTAACGTTTTTCTAAATTCACTGTATAAATAAATAGTAATCTCATAACAAATTAGAAATTATGAAAAGAGTTGAAAACAAAGTTGTAGTTGTAACAGGTGGTGCATTAGGTATTGGACGTGAAACGTGCCTTCTGTTAGCAAAGCACGGAGCAAAAGTTGCAGTGGCTGATATTCTTGATAAAGAAGGTCAAAAGTTAGTTGAAGATATTAAAAAGTTAGGTGGTGTATCAAAATTCTGGCATCTTGATGTGACAAATGAAAAAGAAGTTGAGAGCGTATATACCAATGTTTATAAAGAATTTGGCAAGCTTGATGCTACTGTTAATAATGCAGGAATTGCAGGTCCAGACAAACCATCTCATGAAGTAACCGAAAAAGAATGGGATCTTGTTATGAATATTAATTTAAAAGGGGTTTTCTTTTGCTCCAAACATGCCATTCCTTTTATGAAAAAATCGGGAGGAGGAAGTATTGTAAATATTTCGTCTATTTATGGAATTGTTGGTGCGGCAGATTTGCCACCATATCATGCTTCAAAAGGAGCTGTTAGAGTAATGTCTAAAACCGATGCCATACAATATGCGAAAGATAAAATTAGAGTGAACTCTGTGCATCCAGGTTTTATTTGGACACCGTTAGTAGAAGAATTGGGTAAAGAAAAACCAGGATTCCGTAAACAACTTGATAGTCTGCACCCAATAGGACATATTGGTGAAGCAATAGATGTGGCCTATGGCATTCTTTATCTGATATCAGACGAATCTAAATTTACCACTGGTAGTGAATTAGTTATTGATGGTGGCTATACTGCTATATAATTTAGTAATCTTTAGTAACAACAATTTATGATATATCCATTCCACTAAACAGAGGCAATAACTTACTGTAAATTATATAATTTTACATATTGGTTGCTTCTGTTCTGTTGGATATTCATATGTTAGGTTATTTCCAACATAAACACCAAGTGCGTAATAAGCGGTTTTTCTAGCGTCATCTTTTTCTGAAATTGAATTTACTTTACCTTTTAATTTCACGGTTTGTCCATCAACTTCAACAGAAATGTTTTTAGATTCTACATTTGCTAACCGTTCAAAAGCTCTTTTATTTTTATCCTTAATATCAACGGCTTCCACTACTGATTTTATGGAAATAGTATTAGTTACGCCATGAACACCAATTAAATCTTCAACAGTGCTTTTGGCAGCTGTTTTTTGATAATCGCCTTCAACCTCACCAGATAAATAGACCCAACCATTTTCAACTTTTACTTCAATTTGATCATGTGGAACTGAAGAATGCCAGTTTAAGGAGTCGATGGTTGCTTTTGCAATTTCTGCATCTGTTTTTTTATGATTGCTGCCATAATTAACTTTTATTTCTTCTGCTACAGCACATACACCAGAAACATTTTTTACAGCATCTTCCGCAGCACGCTTTTTGCTGTAATTATCCACAACACCATTAAGCGTTACTACCCCATTTTTCACAGTAACACCAATTTGGGTCTCATCAATGTTTGGTTGCCAAGCTAATTCGGCAAGAACATCTTCTTTTATTCTAAAATCTGATTTTATGATATTTATTATTTTGATTCAACTTTTATAATTTGTTCAAATGTATCTTGGACAAATAAAGTATGAAATAATACAGGTCAGCATGAATAATTTTTATGAACTGACCTACATCAGTTTTTTTCAGTAGCACAATTTGCACCTTTACACTATAATATTTAAACGCGCATCTTATGCAAACGAATGATTCTTATTACCAAAACAAAAAAGAGTTTCGATTATTTGTAACAGAAACTTACACAAATTTACGTCAGCTAAAAAATGAAGGAAATCAAACTTCTTTTAATGATTTAGTGCTGAAAATAATGCCTCAAATACGGCAGTATGTGAATACACAATTAAATACTGCGATACGAAAAGGGCATTTTTCTAAAAACAAACACAAAGCAGATGAAATCATAGACCAGTTGTTTATTGAAATCTATGACCATATAGATGATGTGAAACAGGCAGAAGATTTCTACCTATGGTTGTTTAAAAAGACCAATGATTTGCTTGATGATATTATCGTAGAAGAGGAATTTGATGAATTTTTCTTTAAAAATATTGATGATTACACCAAACCTGAATGGGATGAAATGCAGGAGAAATATAGTATCGATGGTGGTGGCGATTTAATAATGGTTGAAGAACTGAATGATAGTTCGTACAATCATAATGACTATACGCTAAACCATGTATTTATTGAGAATGATGAAAATGATTGGATTAAAAAAATCGATAAAGATTTAACGTCCGAAGATATTCAACATCACATTGCAATGGTGTTGTACAATTTACCATCGCCTATGCGTACAGTGTTTGAGTTGGCTACCCAACAACATTTAGAACTCGACGAAATTGCTCAATTAAGAAATAGCACATTTGATGAAGTTGAACAACTTTTAACAGATGCAAAAAAAGCATTGCAAGTTAGTTTTTTCAATAGATATCCGCTTAAATAATAAACTTCATCATAGATGAATTACAAAGATTATTATAAAATATTAGGAGTCTCAAAAGACGCCACCGCAAAGGATATTAAAAAAGCCTACCGGAAATTAGCTGCCAAACATCATCCAGATAAGAATCCGGATGATAAAGCTGCCGAAGAAAAATTTAAGGAAATAAATGAAGCTAACGAAGTTTTAAGCGATAAAGAAAAGCGTGAAAAATACGACACCTTAGGTTCTAATTGGGAAGCGTACCAAAACACAGGCGATGATTGGCGCGATTATGCTAACCAAGCTAAACAAAGACAAAGTGGCGGAAATAGCTATTCTTATCAAGGAGACCCTTCAGGTTTTTATGGACAAGGCGCTCAAGGTGGCGAAGATTTTTCGAGTTTTTTTGAAACCTTTTTTGGCGCAGGTGGACGAGGTGCTAGAGGACAACAAGCAGCATACTCTGGAGGCGACACGCAAGCTGAAATGCCCATTACACTTTTGGAAGCTTATGAAGGAAGTAAACGAACCTTTGAAATCCATAATGAAAAGTTGCGCATAACCATTAAAAAAGGCGCTTATGATGGCCAGCAATTAAAGATAAAAGGCAAGGGACAGAAAGGCGTACAAGGCGGAAACCGAGGCGATTTATATATTATTTTGAAAGTACAACAAGACCCTCGATTTCAAAGAAGAGGCGATGACCTCATCTACAATGCTTCGGTAGATTTATATACGGCCATTTTAGGTGGAAAAACAGATATTCCAACACTAACAGGAATGGTTAAAGTTACCGTTCCAAAAGGGAGCGAAACTGGAAAAATCTTGAGACTAAAAGGTAAAGGAATGCCTAAATACAGTAAACCAACATCGCATGGCGATTTATTAGTGAAACTAAATGTAAATCTGCCTAAAAAGCTTATCAAGGAAGAACAAGAATTATTTGAAAAATTACAAGGTTTAAGAGATCCTCAAACCGTAGATACAAATTAAAAAATAGAATATTATGGACAAATTAAATTCAAACCCAAAAGCACACTATTTATTAGGTGCTGGACTAGATGTTTTACACTTCGAAAGTAGAGAGTGGTTAGATACTATTGACTTTTACAAAGATGAAGTTAGATTTTTTGAAGATTTATTAAAGAAAAAAGAAGCTTCAAAAAATAACAATCCAGACTATGAAAGAATGCTTAAAAACCTAGATAAAATTCACAAAGATTTATTTGAAGATTTAGAAGAAAGCATCATAGAGCACGAACAGTTATTATCTAGAATAGAACTAGCTGAAAAAGGTTTATCAGATAATGAGTATAGAAAAAAACACCAACAGATTCAATTAAGAATGAACACTTTTACCAACGATTTCAAAGTCTTTAAAAGAATAGTTTTTGATTATTCAAAAGGTCTTTAACATCAAATTGACCAACTATTAATTAGCGAATGGATAGTTGGATTAAAAATAAGAAATTATGAAAGGCGATTTCAATAAAATAGTAAATGAGAAAACACCTGTTTTGATAGATTTCTTCGCAGAATGGTGTGGTCCCTGTAAAGCGCAATCACCAATTATTAAAGAATTGGCAGAAGAAGTGGATGGAAAAGTGCGTGTTATAAAAATAGATATTGATAAAAATCAAGCAGTCGCACAGCGTTACAATGTAAAAGGCGTGCCAACATTGGTTTTGTTTAAAGAGGGAAAAATTGTTTGGCGCCAATCTGGCGTGCAAAGTAAATTACAGCTAATGGATGTTATTAAACAACATACGTGAGTAGTTAGGTAACTATTATTTAAAAATTATATACTATGGAACTATTGATATATAAAAGAGAATAT
Organism: Bizionia myxarmorum; assembly: GCF_008086205.1. Classification (GTDB taxonomy): domain Bacteria; phylum Bacteroidota; class Bacteroidia; order Flavobacteriales; family Flavobacteriaceae; genus Algorimicrobium; species Algorimicrobium myxarmorum. Next base: position 1,531,103 of record NZ_VSKK01000001.1, read on the forward strand.
GATGTAGCGGATAGCGTTCAAAATTTTATGAATTTTTATTACGCTACAAATATGAAGCATTTGGCAAGCGATCTTTTAGATAAAGGATTGTCTCCAGTTCAAATTTCTGATGCTGTTTCTGCTGCTATTAAAGTGGTCAATTCTTCAGGTATTGAAGCTCACAAACATTTTATGCCTGTTTTTAGTGGGTTAAATGAAGGAATTGTTCAAGATTGTAAGCTCTCTCATTTAGGATATGGATTGGTATTGATGAATGCGAATTCCAACTTGTCGGTTGTTAGCGAGTTTCAAGTGGATGTCTTGAGGAATTATCTAAAAGTAGATTTTTAAAATTTATAATTCTCCAAACCACCATTTTTTTCTCGTAGGTTTGAATTTTAGAGGTGCGCCGTATTTTTTTTCTAATTTTGCATTGATATAATCCATTCCTTCATTAACGGAATCTGTAACCAAAAATAACTGTAAATCATTTTTAGAAATAGTTCCAATATCTTGCATTACTTTAAGTTGTTTTAGTAATTGAGACCAATAGTCGGTACCAAATAAAACAACTGGGAAATCAGCTATTTTCTTGGTCTGTAACAGTGTCAATGTTTCAAAAAATTCATCCATAGTGCCAAAACCACCTGGAAACACAGCAAAAGCATATGAATATTTTAAAAGCAGCACTTTTCTAACGTAAAAATGATTCATAGATAAGTCAAAATCAAGATACGGATTGGGTTGTTGTTCTTTCGGTAGTTTTATATTACAGCCAATGGATTTACCAGAAACATCTTTAGCACCTCTATTGGCAGCTTCCATAATACCAGGACCACTACCAGTCATAATGGTAAACCCTTTTTTTGAAGCCAATTTAGAAAATTCCCGAGCCCTTTTATAATATAAGTTATCTTCTCCAAGTCTTGCAGAACCAAAAACAGTAATACATGGGTCTACAAAATGAAGCGTTCTAAATCCTTTGATAAATTCAAATACTATTGAAACCACACTTATAAATTCTTTTAATCGACTTCTTCTCCCCCCAAGAAATTTAGCTTCGTCATGATTCTGTTTCATATATGATAAATGTTTTTCAAAAATAATTGAAATGCACATGGTTTAAACTGATTTAAGTCATTTGAGAAGTTGTTTTTATACCTTAATTTGCTGTTAACTAAAACAAAATTTTTATGTTAGGCGATCTTAATAGTAGACAAATTGAACATGTTTTATCTAGTTTAATTGTTGGTAGAATTGGCTGTCATGCCGATGGTAGAACGTATATAGTTCCTGTAACATATGCTTATGATGGAACATATATTTATGGGCATACCAAAGAAGGATTGAAAATTGATATGATGCGAAAAAATCCGATGGTCTGTTTTGAAGTTGACGATATGGAAAATATGAGCAATTGGCGAAGTGTCATTGCCTGGGGAAAATTTGAAGAATTAATAACAACAGAACAGCGCATAGAAGGTATGAGAATATTGACGGACACCATAATGCCATTTATGACTGGAGAAACGACAATTAGTTATTCTATGATGGATTTCCAACAGAAAACCATTGAGGCTTTGCAAGGAGTTGTTTATAAAATTAAGCTTACAGAAAAAACTGGGCGTTATGAGAAGACCTAATTCTATGGTTTTATCTTCCGAAATACAGGCTTAACTTAAATTGCTTTCACTTTAAGTTTACTCTTTAACATTAATAATGTTCCAGGAGTTATTTTTGTTTTTAACTGCGTAAAGATTTTCCGTAATCCGTTTTGAAGTGATTTGTGGAACAACTCTTAAAAAGTCTTTATCCAAAACAACGTTAACGCCATCTTGAGTGAGGTAATGCTTTATATTTCCATTAGTATCGATTAGAACTTCAAAATACCTATAATTAACCATGTCTTTGTCTAAAGCTGCATTATGGCCCATGACATGTTTATTTACTTCTAATGCAATTGAGAAACCGTCATTAAAGTCACTACAATTTAAAAAACGTGGCTTAATAACCGCTTGTCCAGTTTTATCAATAAACCCGAAATAGTATATCCCAGCTTTAATTTCTTCAATTGGACATCTGTCATCATTGAACATCGGATAGTCGCCATCTTCAGTATTTGTAACAACTAAATCGGTTCTAAAATCTATAATTACATTACCTTCCTTATTGATAAACGCCCATTTTCCATCTTTTTGAATGGCTGCAACGTCGTTGTGAAATGGGGAAATAAAATCAACATCTGAAATGGATTGTGCAATTGTGAAAATTGGAATTATAATGAAGGATAGGAACAAGATTGCTGACTTTTTCATAATTTTTATTTTATAGTTAATAATTCAAAATTAGTGTAGAATTTATCATTGCGAAATGATATAGGTCATACTAAATTATATTTTTAATTGAAATTTACAAATCAATATCCAGCATAATAGGGCAATGGTCTGAACCATAATAGTCCGATAATATGTCTACTGAATTTATTTTTTCAGCCAAAGCATTACTGACCAAAAAATAATCAATCCTCCAACCCGTATTGCGTTCTCTGGACTTAAAACGATAGCTCCAGAAAGTATAAGCAATTTCTTCTGGATGCAAATATCGAAAGCAATCTACAAATCCTGCTTTGATAAGATTATCCATGCCATCAATTTCAATCTGTGTATAACCCGCGGTTTTGTTGTAATTTGATTTGTCGTTTTTTAAATCTATTGCTCTGTGAGCCACATTAAAATCACCACAAACAATTACAGGTTTGGTTTTCTCCAGAGTTTTTAAATACTCGAGGAAATCTACATCCCATTTTTTTCGATAGTCAAGTCGCGCCAATTCTTGTCCGGAATTGGGAACATAGACGTTTACCAAATAGAGGTCTTTATATTCTGTACATTGTAATCTTCCTTCAGCATTGTGTCTTGTAATTTCCATATCATTCGTAGAGGATTCGGGCTCGGTTTTACTTAAAGTTGCTGTTCCTGAATATCCTTTTTTTTCTGCGGAATTATAAAATTGGAAGTAATCACTCACTGGTAACAGGGCTTTTTTCACCTCATTATCTTGTGCCTTTGTTTCTTGTAAACATAGAATGTCTGGGTTTAGTTTTTCGATAGATTCAAAAAAATCTTTCTTTACAATGGCTCTTATACCGTTTACGTTCCAAGAAATTATAATCATTTTTAGTGTACTATTTCTATTTCATTTTGTACTTCGTAAACTCCTGGTGCGTTAAAAGCGACTTTTTGAGCTTCCTCTTTTTCTGAGATGGAATGAACCTTGCCTGTTAACTTTACAGTATTATTAGTTACTTCAACTGTAATATTTAAGGCATCAATAACTGCAGAACGTACAAAAGCTCTATTAATTTTTTCTTGTACATCCTTGGGTTCAATTATTTGTTGCAATGTAATATTGTTTGTAACCCCTTTTACACCAGTTAAATATTCCACGGTGCGTTTTGCAGCATCTCTTTGAAAGGCATGTTCTAATGTCCCAGAAAGTGTAATGAATCCATTTTCAACTTCAACAATTACTTTGTTATTAGGCACAGAAGCATTCCATTCTATCATTTTTATGGCCGTATTTGCAATTTCTGTATCCGTTTTATTAAGTGTTGAAATATAGCCTACTTTAATCTCTTCGGCTATTGCTTTTACACCAGCTACTTTTTTTACAGCATCTATTACCTCAAGTTTTATGGCATAAGAAAAAACAAGACCTGTTAGTGTTACAATGCCATCGTTTACTATGACACCTATCTGAGTTTTGTCTAATTTATTTTGCCATTCTATTTGCTCTAGAACATCTTGTTTTATTTCTAAATCTGTTTTCATTTTTTGATAAATTATTAATCTATTACATCTAAATCATTTATTACAATATGAACACCTGGCGCTAAATACGCTACGTTTTCAGCTGCTTTTTTTTCTGCTATTGAATGAACTGTTCCACTTAGTTTCACTAAACTATTTATTACTTCAACTGTAATGGCGTTGGCATCAATATCTGCCGAACGTTTATAAGCTTTAGCTATTTTTTCCTTAACATCAGCTGGTAATACGGCTTCTTTTATGGTAATAGTATTGTTTATCCATTTTACACCCACTATATTTTCTGCCACTCGTTTTGCTGCATCCTTTTGATAGGACCAATCAACCTCACCAGATAGATTAATCCAGCCATCGCGTACTTCAATGGAAATTTTGTCTTCTGGTATTGCCGTATTCCATTCAAAAGCTTTTACAATAGCTTTGCTAATCTCCAGATCAGTTTTTTGATAGTTTGTACCATATTTCACTTGAATATCTCCTGCCAAAGCTTTTACACCTTTAACTTTCTTAACTGCATTTTCAGCAGCTACCTTTTTCTGAAAATTGTCTAAAACACCTGTGAGCATAACAGTCCCATTTTCAACGACAACCCCAATTTGGGTCTCATCAATGTTTGGTTGCCATTCGAGTTCTTCTAATACATCGTTTTTAATTTCTAAATCCGTTTTCATCCTAATTAGTTTTAATTCACAATCTATTCCTAACTTGTTTCTTTAATCAATTGAGAAGAAAGAAATTTATTAATATTATAATTCTTAAAAAGGAATCAAAATCAGGTAACATCTATTTCAAGAAATCTGGATTTTTAAAAGCTGGATTTGGATATTTATAAAACCCTTCTCCTGTAGAAACTCCTAATTTATTTTTATCAATGTAGTTTTCTTTTAAGTATGCTACTATCTTTATTTTTAAGGGATCTTTGGTTTTTTCTGCCGCCATTTTATCAATATTATAGGCTGTAGTAATACCTACAACATCGAGAATGCCAAAAGGTCCTAAAGGCGCACCAGTTGCTTTCATCCAGGTTTTATCTATGGTTTCTGGGTCTGCCACTTCACTCACTAATAAATTAGTTGCGGCACTTAATAATGGTACTAATAGTGAATTTAGAATATATCCTGGCTGTTCTTTATGTAGAGGCAAGGCCAACATCCCAATAGCTTTGGCAAATGCAATAACATCCTCAAATACTTTTGGGTCTGTTTTGGCGTGACCCATAATTTCTGCTGTGTTATGAATCCATATTGTATTGGCAAAGTGTAATGCTAAAAATTTTGAAGGTCTTCCTGTCGCTTCGGCAAATTGGCTTGGCAATAAGGTTGAAGAATTTGTTGCAAAAACTGTTTTTTCTGGTGCAACTTTTGCTAGTTTTTGGTAGAAATCAATTTTTAATGTTGGATTTTCTGGTACTGCTTCGATAAGCAAATCGGCATCTTTTAAAGCGTCAGCTAAATTTGAAGTATACCTCAAGTTTTGGCGTGTTTTTTCTATTTGTTGCTCTGTAGCGTTCAAATCATTTTTGTAATCTAGGCTCAAACTACTGAATTTAGCTTTTGCCTTTTCTAGATTTTCATCAGTAATATCATAAACAGTTACTTTAAATCCGTGAAATGCACTTTGAAATGCAATCTGGTAGCCCAAAACACCACTGCCTGCTACGGTTATATTTTTATATTTCATTTTTATAGCTTTTTGTTATTAATTAGTTACTCTAAAATTTAGTATCAACCAATAATCGTTACAAAGTCTTTGGTACTTTTTCTAACTTTTTTAAGATTGACTAACCAATCTTTTTCTGTATCTCTATATCCTAAAGCCAGCATAATACAACTTCGAAGTCCTTTTTTTTTCAATCCTAAAATGTTGTCCAATGCATCTGCTTCAAAACCTTCCATAGGAGTACTGTCAACACCTTCGAAGGCTGCCGCAGCAATAGAAAGTCCAAAACCGATATAGGCTTGTTTGGCTGCATGATTAAAGTTCACTTCAGGATTTCTTTGCGGATAGATACTTAATAATTTTTGTCGATAATCTTCCCATCCTTTATTTTCAAAACCACGGATTTTATTGGTTAAATCGAACATGTAATTAATACGTTCTACGGTATAATTATCCCAAGCGGCAAAAACCAATAAATGTGAACAATCTGTAATAACGGATTGGTCCCATCCTATTTTTCTGATTTCTTTTTTAATTTCAGAATTTGTTATTTCTATGATTTCAAAAGGCTGCAAGCCACTTGAAGTTGGTGCTAATCTTGCAGCTTCTATAATGTTATCAACTTTAGATTGTGGCACCTTTTTGCCGTTCATTGCTTTAGTAGCATAACGCCATTTTAATTTTTCTAATAATTTCATATTTGCTTGTGTTTATAGGTAAATAGCATCGTATTCTACCTTTAATTCATTTTTTACATTCGTTATGCCTTCTGCTAAATATGCTGCAATTTGAGCATCGTCTTTTTCTTTAATTGAATTTACTTTGCCTTGTAATATTGCGGTATTTCCTTCAACGAGGACTGTAATATTTTTAGCATCAATGCTTGCAGAACGTTCAAATGCTCTATTGATATTTTGCTCAATGTTAATGGGTGATTCTTTTTCAGAGTTTATACTATTTATACTAATGGTATTGGTAATACTTTTTATGCCATCAATATATTGTAAGCTTTTTTCGGCTTCACTTTTTTGAAATCCCCATTTAACGTTACCTGATAAAAACACATGGCCATCTTCAACTTTTACGTCAATGTTTTCTTCAGGTACAGATGTGTTCCATTCTAAATCAAAATTGATTTTTGTTGTTAAGTCTGTATCAGTAAAGTTGCCTTGGATTTTAACTTCGATATCATCCGCAACTGCTTTAACGCCTATTATTTTTTTTGCCGTATTTTCAGCTACTAATTTTTCAGCCAAATTGCGAACGATACCAGAAAGCCTAACAATACCAAATTTAACTTCTATTCCTATTTGAGCATCTCTCAAGATTGGTTGCCACTCTAGTTCTTCTAATACATCTTGTTTTATTTCTAAATCTGTTTTCATGATTTCTAAAATTTATGGACTTATCAATAGGTCTATGCAAAATTACTCTAGTTAGTTATGTTTTAAACTGACCTAGGTCAGAGCAAAAAAATTGCCCTAATTCTATACAAAAAATTAGGGCAATTATCTATAAGAAATAATAGTGTTAATTTCATATATGGAATTTCAAAAAATTAGTAAACAACTTCTAACTCATTGTCCACAGTCCAGACTCCTGGCGAGTAATAGGCTGTTCTGCGTGCATCATCTTTTTCTTTTAATGAATGTACTTTACCTGTTAATTTCATAGTATGGCCATCGGTTTTAACCGTAATATCCTTTGAGTCAATATCAGCAGAACGCTCGAATGCTTTTTTGATTTTCTCTTTGATGTTACTGGCATCTACCGTATTTTTAAGTGTGATATTGTTAACCACATATTTTACACTTTGCAGATTCTCCACGGCTTTTTTAGCAGCATTTTTCTCAAACTCCCACATCACTTCACCTGTTAGGTAAATCCATCCATCTTCGACTTTAACCTCTACTTTATTTTCAGGCACTGAAATATTCCACTTTAAGGCATTTACTGCCGCTGCCGCAATTTCTGTGTCTGATTTTTTTTGACCGCTACTATATCGTACTTGAATATCTTCTGCTACTGCTTTTACTCCGAGTACACTTTTAGCTGCATTTTCTGCTTCGCGCTTTTTTACGTAGCTATCTACAGTTCCCGATAGTGTAACAATACCATCTTTTACAACAACCCCAATTTGGGTCTCATCGATATGTGGTTGCCATTCTAATTCATCCAACACATCTTCTTTGATACTTAAATCTGTTCTCATGATTTCTATGATTTAAATTAAACAATAATTATACACCAAAGATATTATGATTGTAAAGCTCTAACACTGACCTACATCATTCTGATTTTTTTTCTAAAAACTTTAACAAAACGAACAATTTCATAGCTTGCTAGTTTAGTCTAACTTAAAAACCCAAATGGTATATATACCATTTGGGTTTTTAATTGAAATACATTTATAAAAATATAATGCTTATTTTAAATGTGATCTTAACATCCATGCAGTTTTTTCGTGCTGTTCCATAAGTCCTGTAATGTAGTCACTAATTCCATCAGCGTGCCATTTATCTGCTATTGGTTTTATTTCTTCTCTAATAAAAATTATAATGCTTTCGTGATCTTCTAGCAATTCTGCGAAGATACTTTGACTATCATTTTTACCTTTTGTTTTTTCGGTAAGGTGTGTTAATTCTGAATATTTTTCTAAAGTAGCAGGTACATAATGACCTATCATACGTATTTTTTCTGCTACAGTATCTACAACCTCTTGTTGTTCTTCATATAACGCTTCAAGATAAACATGTACTGAATGAAAATCTGGACCTTCAATATTCCAGTGGAAATTTAAAGTCTTAGAGTATAATACAAATTCGTCTGCTAATATTTTTGATAATTGATCTGCAATAGCTTGTCTGTTTTCTGCTGAAATTCCGATGTTTGGCGTTTTCATTTTATAATATTTTAAATTAATAATTATATAAAGGTATTAGTTGTTAAAACTAAATATTATGACTTAGGTCAGTCTAAACTATTTTCTGTTTTTTTTTAATACTGAATATAAATTGTAGAACAAAGCTGCTATCATAACACCTAAGAATGCCACTGCCATATCTTTTTGTGAATCCCATACATCACCTTGAGTACCTAAATAGGAAATGCCTTCTTCTACAAAAAACACATCTGCTACTAACCATTCAATCATTTCATATAAAGCGCTTGCTGAAAGAATTATTAAAATAGGTAGTTTTAATGCTAAATACTTCGGAATTTTAATCCATTCTGAAAAACATTCTTGCAATGGAAAGTAGAGCAGGAAGCCAAAAGAGAAATGTACGATTCTATCATATTGATTTCTTGAAGAATGTAACGCATCCTGAATCCAGAAACCAAAGGTATTATCTGCATAGGTATATTTAGAGCCATAAACGTGTAGGCATAAAAAAACACAGATAAGCAAATAACTAAAATTACTGAATCTGTGTTTTTTATAGGTAAGAATTAAAAAAAGCAGTGCTATTACTGTTAACGTGTTTTCTATAAGCCAATTTTTGACGTTTGTGGTGCCAATTAAAGAATTTGCCCAAACGGTAGCGAATACGATACCAAACAAAAAAAGCTTATATCTATTCACGGTTAACACTGCTGGATAATTACATGCGTCAATAACTTGCTACCTACCATCACACTATGGAATGGTCGCCAACGATTTCAGACAGTGGTAATCCCCAACCTGGAATTTTTCCACCTAACGTTTGGTACATGGTTTTAAAGCCCATTTTTAAAATATAAGGTGTGTATCCCATTTTTAAGATGCTTGTGTTTCCGCCCCACCACTCATTAGTATGCATATAAAACCCTTTGTGATTTCCCATATCTCCGTAGCATAATAACATTGGGCTTAGCGGGTTTATGTGTGCTTCTTTTTCAAGAATCTCGTTTGCAATAACTTTTGATGCAATTTCACATTCCATATGGCCTAAAGAACCAATTTTAGGTACGGTTATAGCGGCTGCATCGCCTACTGCAAAAATTTCAGGATAATCAGGATTTCTCATAAATAAATCGGTAATAACAAATCCTTGGTCATCTACAAATGGAAGTTTTTTCAAAAAACCATGCGGTTCCCAATTAGGGAAAACAATTTTCATTTCGGCTTTTAAACTGGTTCCGTCTTTAAATTCTATACCTTCTTTGTAAAGTCTTTTTATCCCAACCGTATTATTTCTATATCCATAACCCATTTCTGTGAACATTGGAAGTAGTTGGTCTAAAATATTTTTACCTGCATCTTCAGCAATAACATCTCCTGGGGTAAATAAAGTGATATTTTTTGCATCTCCTTTTTTATGTTTTTCTAACCAATCTGCCATAGAAAAAGCCAATTCAACTGGAGGTCCTTCACAAGCAGCAAATGCAGTAGGTATTTTAGGAAGTTTTGGACTTTGACCTTGAATAAAACGGTCTGAACCAATAGCAATATGACCACCTTTGTAATCGTTATATAAATAGTTGCGAACTTCATTTCCGTAGAATGTATCTGAAAACGTATGTCCAAATTCAGCAAAACCTTCAATTTTATCGTAGGCTAATTTACACCCTAAAGCAATGACCAAATAATCATATGTTATATATTCTTGCGCAGACCCATTTCTTTCGTTGGGTGTGTAAAATACTTTTTTATTGGTAGCATCTATATGTTCAACTTCAGCTTGAATAAACTCACTTCCATCTGATTTTAAAAACTTTTGAAATTGAAATTCTAAAGTATCTGCTGGATTATGATTATTAAAAACTTCAATCGGAATATTAGGAATGAAATTAATATAATTCTTACGATCAATTACTGTTATCTTTATATGCTTACCAGCTTCTTTATGCAAATAACGTGCTATGGTAAGTCCTGCAAAATTGCATCCAAGGACTAAAATTCTTTTCTTGTCTTTCATAATTTTAAATATAAAAAAAGCAGTGTTATAATCGTCAAGGTCATTCCTATAAGCCAATTTTTAACATTTGTAATGCTAATTAAAGAATTTGCCCAAACGGTACCGAATACGATACTATAATAAAAAAGCTTAAGTCCGCTGACCAGAATTGCACTGCTCTATTTTTAATCAATGGCATTCTTCATTTTTTTCAAACCAAATGCTAGAAATATTCTAAAAATACCTGCAGTTACAAATGCCATAGCAGTCATATACACAATACTTAAACCTGCAAAAACTGGGTTAGCTAATAACAAAAAAGCAAACACTAAAGTAAGAATGCCTAAAAACAACAACCATCCCCAATTTGGAATATCAGCAGATTTAAACTGAAACGATAATCCAATTGCCATAAATCCTTGAAACAATAACCAGAAACCTACGTAAAGAGGCAGTATTGCCATGGTCATTAATGGATGTGATATTAATAATATCCCAATTATAAGATCTAAAATACCGCCTGCTAAATACCAACCCCAATTTTGTATATCACTTTTATTAGAAATTGAAAATACAATTTGAGAGATACCTGAAACAAAGATAAATATGCTAAAAATGATACTTAAAGACACATAGCTTGCTAGTGGTGTTTGAAACACCCATACTCCTGCAATAATATATAATATACCTAGAAGGAGGGAGACCCACCAGTTTTTTACTGCAGATTGTGCTGAACTTAAAATTGTGGTTGCCATATTTGTGTGTTTTAAGTTAATCAACGTTATTTTTGAAAAGATCTTTTAAGGCCGTTCCTAATTCATCCATATCGTGTTTAAACTCTCGTTCAAATTCTCGTTCATTGTCTTTTGCAGATTCATTAAATTCGATCATATTTTCTTTAAATTCTCTGCCTCTTTGGGCTAATTTTTCTTTAAGTTCTTTGTTTTTTTCTTCGAGTTTATCCAGTTGCTTTGACAATTTCTCTTTTTCATTTTTATTGGCTTTAGTTATTTTTAAACGAAGTTCTTGAATTTGTTCTTCTGAATTTTTTATAGCAGTTTCTGAACTAGTTTTAAATTCTTGCCAATTTGAATTTACTGCAGTTTTAATCTCTTCACTGGTGTCTTTTGCACCTTGCTTTAAATCTTTATTCAGTTGATGTGTGTCTTCTTTGACATTTTCTGCATCTTTTTTAGATGTATCTCCACAGCTGATTAAAATGGTTCCTACCATAAGCATTACTGCGGTTAAGAATAAAATGTTTGTTTTAGCCATCGCTAAAAATTTGTTTCGGTATTCGTGAATCATTGTTTTCATAATTAATTAATTTAAGTGTTATTTGATTTTACTGTTTGTTTTTCCAAAAATCTCTAATTCCAGCTATAAGCTCGTTCATCTCGTGAACAAAAGTACTCTCAAAAGCTATTTTTAAGACTTCATCAGATTCATTAAGATGTTCCATATTTGTTTTAAGTTTTTTATTTATTTGAGCCAATCTCTCTTTGAGATTTTTGTTTTTGTGGTCTAACGAATCAAGTATTGAGGTTAATTTTTGTTGTTCTTTGTTGCTGATTTCTGAAATTTCTCCTCTTAATTCTTCAATTTGAATTTGTCTTTCTTTAATTGCAATTTGGGAGTCTTTATTAAATTTTTCCCAATCTACTTTTGCAGTCGCTTTAATTTCTTCTTGAGACTCTTTTATTACTTTATTTAAATTCACATTAGGCTCCTCTGTGTTTTCTTTAGTTGATTTTAAATTTTTACTTGTAAATGATTCACAGCCTGTTGACACGATTACTATCATCAATACTATTACCAGCGAAGACAACATATTTGTTTTCATATCTCATTATTTAAATTGCGACTAGACTTTCTTGAGTTAATGAATATTTATCTTTTAATTTCATAGCATTATCAAACTCATAAACATTTAGTACTCCAGTATGGACTTCAACTTTTGGATATTCTTTAGGAACAATATTTTCAATATGACCCATTAATGCTCGTATAGAATTTCCATGCGCAGAAACCAAAACAGTCTTACCTTTTACTAACTCTGGAACAATCGCTTCAAAAAAATATTGAACTGCTCTTTGTTTTGTTTGTTCTAAAGACTCTCCTACTGGTAAATCACCTTTGCTGAGGTTATGATGTCGGTAGTCAAACTTTGGATGTCTTTCATCATCTGTTGAGAGACTAGGAGGAGGTGTGCTATAACCTCTTCTAATTGCCCAAAAAAGATCTTCTCCAACATCTTCTTTTACTTCGTCTTTGTTTCGACCTTGCCATGCACCATAATTTCGCTCATTTAATTTCCAGCTTTTTAAGAAATCAATATGCATCAAATTGGCATAATCCAGAATTATTGAAGCAGTTCTAATTGCTCGTTTTAAATATGATGAAAAGCAGATGTCAATTGTTATATTTTGACTTCTAATAATCTCTCCAGCAATTCTTGCTTCTTCAACTCCCTTGGGCGCAAGGTCGATATCTGTCCATCCAGTAAAAATGTTTTTAATATTCCAGAAGCTTTTTCCGTGTCTTACCAGTATTAGCTTGCCCATCTTTTTTTTTTTTGATATCTAAGAATTGTTTACGCTCAATCCACAATATCTTCGCCTAATGCGTTGTGCAGTTGGTACAGTTTTTCTTCCTGCTTTTTTATTTTCTTTTGCAGTCTATTTTTTCTCGCTTTAGAGTAAGTTTCCGAAACTGAATTTTCATAGCCTTTAAGTCGGGTTTCAAGCGTATTGATTCTTGCTTTTGTCTTATCCTTTAGTTCCTTTAAAGCTGATTTACTTTTAGCATCTAGTGCTGCGATTTTAGCTTTTCGCTTTGATTTTAATTCCGTAATTTTTAATTTGATTTTCGATTTCTCGTTTGCGGTTGCTTTTGTAAGTTTCTCACGTTCGTCATCAATCTCCTCTTCAAGTTCTTCAATTTGTTCATCTATATAATCATCAAATTCTACACCTGCTTCGCTTCTAATAATTTCTGAACTATAAGGTTTTAGTGCAGTGTCAATAAATACGGAGCTGTCTTCGCCAACTTCAGCAATAATAGCTATTGTTCCTACAGTCATTGTATTGCTCACTTTTTTAATAAAATCAGTTTCAAAATTAAAGTGGTTGATATCCCAAACAGCACCTACTGTTGTACCTGTGTAAAGCCCAACAATAAATCCTATAGGTCCTGCAAATGCGCCTACAAGACCACCAAGAGCCATCCCTGTAAATGTTCTCCAGCCTTCGCTATCTGTTTTGTTATCTAATATTTCATAGTGGTTTTTATCATCCTTACGAATCATAATATGTTCGTAAAGCGTAATGTCTCCATACACATCTAATTCTTTGATTTTGTGTAAAGCATCTATTGCTTTAGTTTTTTCCTTAAAAGGAATGACGATTATATTTGCCATGGTTTTCTTTTTTAAATATTATAATTATATTTTACTTTTGCAGGTTAGTTATGCTGCTAATTCGCCCATTTCTTCATCTAATTCTCGCAACATACTTGGCTCTTCTCCAAAGGTTTCCAGTCTATCTATGAGATATTGAACTTTGTTGAGTTCTTCAGCCTGTTCTTTACAATACCACAAGCCAAGTTCTACTACCATAAAGTTTTCTTCTGTATGAGCTGCTTTGGTAAGTGCATAACATTGGGTAGTAATTTCTTTTTCGTGTTCCATTGCTGATAGTATCACATCTGTAAGACTCAAAAATTCTTGTTTTGGTTGTTTTAATGCAGGCGTAATAGGTCTGATGCCATTGGCAAACAGCATATTTTTGGCCTTATTTGCGTGTATAATTTCTTCATCACTATATTGCTTGAATAATTTGGTAGCTCCTGAAAATCCTTTATCATCTAACCAGATGGACATAGCTAGATATACTCTTGAAGAAAATTCTTCTTGTTCTACACGATAATTGAGTAGTTTGACCATTGCTTCGCTTAAAAATTCTGATTTCGTTTTCATACTATATATTTTAAAAAATTTATTTACTGTATAACTTCATATTTATAGGTCAAAATTAAATGGATATGTAGAGAGTTACACTGACCTAGGTCAGCCTTATGAAAAAGTTTTTGATAAAAAAAAGACCTTATGGATTGTTCTATCCGTGAGGTCTTATTTTTAGATTAGATAATTACCAAGATAAACTTTACATAGATTTTTCAAGAAACTTAAAAAACTTTTTTTTGAGTTCTGAATAAATATGTCTTTGGGTTTCTATGCGGTTTCTAAATTCAATATGCCTTTTGGCCAATTCTGTATCTATGGCATCTTCGCCCATTTTGCTTTGTCCTGCAATACGTGTTTCGTGTTCTTCAATAGTTTCTTTTAAATCCTCGATGACGCCACCGTGAAGTATAAATTCATTTTGATAATGTTCCAATTGAGCTAAAACATCTTTCTTAGTCCAACGTGTTGCCAGTTCACTTAATCTATTGTTGAAAGATTTTAGTTCATCTTTCCAGAAATCGAGCTCTCCTTTCCATAGTTGGTGTTCAAAATGCATATTTTCGTTATATAAAATTTCTTTTTCCATGATTGTGAGTATTGTTGTTATTTTTCACAAAGATTAAAATTTTTATATAGGTATGGAATGACCTAGGTCATTCTGAAAAAAATGCTCAAATTAAGATGTTTAAATTTTAATTATATCTGTAGGTGTCTCCACTAAAATGGTAACATCTCCTCGTAAGGCAATTGGCTGCTTCATAATCTCTGGGTTGTGCTGAATCATTTTTATCCAATCATCTGTAGAAAAATTATGATGTTCAAAATTTGAGGTATAAGCTGGGTGGTTTTGGTTAACCAAGTCAGCGACTTCTATATGTAATTTTTCGGCTAATTCTACTAATTGGGTTCCTGTGAGTTTTGTTTTAAGGATATCAATTTCTTCGATTTTTAATCCTTCTGCTTTGGCATACGCCAAGGTCTGTTTTGCTCGTACAGATTTAGAACTGTAAAACAGTGTAATTTGTCTGTTTGATGTAGCTATTTCACCCATAGTATTATCGGTTATTTTTTATGTTTTCTTCTTCAACATAACTTTTTAATAAGTCTTTTAAACTCTCAAGATATTCCTGCATTACTATTTTATCCATATGTGGGTGTTTGCTAACGGGCAAAGTCATTGGGTTTTCATCCAAAGAACGATAGAGTTCAGGATAATTGGTTTCTATGTCTGTTGTGAGTCGTGTAATTTCATTTAATATGTTATGTAGTTCTTTCATAGTGCTTGTTATTTTACAGATTATATATTTGACAATATAAAACTATTTAGAAGTAACATTAAGTTGTCGCAACATTTCTTCCCCATCAATGATATGTTCAGTAATAGCAAAAACCTCTTTTCTGTTTTTTCTGAAGTCTTTTAAAAATTGAGAGAGGTTGTCTTCAAGGCCTTCGTGTTCGACTCTAAAGGTATCTGCTACAAAAATAAAAGGGTCGTCTATCAACTCTGCAAGGTGGTGTAAATGTTTATCTAGGCTTTCTAATAACGAAACACACTTTTTATCCATTTCTATCAATCCTACTTCTATAGCACTTACCATATCAATATTTTCTTTTTTTGAAATCCACATAAAATACTTGTCGATTAAATGATGTAAAAATCTTAAATCGTCTTTATAGAATAAGATATCTGATTTCCAATGTTCTGTGAGGACATAGAGTTGTTCCCAAGTAGCTTCTTGGATGTAATTGTCTTTTGGTCTGTATCTGAAATCGTTCATTTTGAATATATTTAATAGGTTTCTAAATTTTAATTTTGCACACTAATTTTAACTTCCATAGTAATTTTTGAAGTAATAGAATTTGAAATTAAACAGGCCTTTTTTGCTTTTTCAACTACACGTTTCATTCGGTCACTTTTAGACGCGTCTGTGATAACTATTTCGGGAAACAATAAGATTTCACTTATTAAGTACTTACCATCTACTTTTTCTAAAATTCCTTTTGAATCACATTTAAAACTCACATAGTCCAGTTTTGAAAATTCGGCAATAGCTAAAAAAGTCGTCATTAAGCAGCTACATACAGCTGCCGTAAACAGGTGCTCTGGCGACCAAATGCTTGGCATTCCACCAGGGAATTCTGGTGGTGTTGCAACTTCTAAACAATTGGTTTCACCAGTTTCGTTATTCTTTAATTCTGGGGAACACATAATCCCTTTTCTGTCTTGTGTCCATTTAACATTCACAATATAGGTATGTTTTTCCATAGTACTTTGTTTAAATTAGCTATAAAGCTTATTGAAAATGAGTATTGTAAAAATAAAAAGAAGAGTCTCTCAAAAAAATGACCTAGGTCATTTCATTCTCATTACCTGGTACTTAAATTTGATTATTAATTATAAACACCCTGTTTGATGAAAACAATACTTTACGCCACAGATTATTCAGATAACTCGAAATTAGCGTTGAAATATGCTTATAACATGAGTGCAAAAATGAAAACTAAATTGATGGTGGTTCACGTTTTTGATTATCCAACACTATTAGACAATTCAAGCTTAAAGGCTGAAGACCCATTTCCAGATATCGAAGGCGATGCTTTCAAAAAACATAACTTGAAACTTAAAGTATTTTGTGAAAATGTCTTAAAAAAAGATATGAATGTATTAAATTTTGACATAGAATCTATTGAAAATAAATCTGTAGTTAATGGCATTGTTAAAAAAGCCAATGCTATGGATACACTCTTAATTGTTACTGGAATAAAAGGTATGAGCGCATTACGAGAAATAGTTATGGGTAGTACTGCTAAACATCTTATTGAAAAGGCATCTTGTCCTGTATTGACAATTCCTAGTGATTCTGTAAATACGAAAATTGAAACAATACTTTATGCTTCTGATTTTGAAGAAGAAGATATTGGTGCTATTAATGTTCTAGTGGAAATTGCAAAGCCTTACAATGCCAAAATTAAGATTGTGCATGTCCTTCCATTGAAAGAGAAAATGGGAAAAGGACAAAAAAAAGACATTGAAAACAAAATTCACGATTTTATTGATTATCCTAATCTTGAATTGGATATTTTATATTCAGATGATGCTTTTGATACATTACGGACATATTTTGGAAATTCAAATGCAGACCTTATTGCGATGCTTGAACGAGAAAGTGAAGGTTATAATTCCAAAATATTTCATCGTGATTTGGTAAAACGAATTGAATCATATGGTAAAATACCTCTAATGAGTTTTAATGCGAAGAATTTTGGGATATTCCATTTAAACTAAAATATAAACTTAAAAAATATAAAATGTCTAGAAAAATATTTAGAATAGTAATTGTAATTGCCATTGTATTAGGAATCATACTCTTCTTTACGAAGGAATCATTTTCCAAAAGCTTTCTACTGATTTTTTCATCGCTTACATTTTTAATATTAAGTTTTGGAATTCACGGATTAATTGCTCATTCTTTACGTCCGCCAAATAACAAAGGGGAATTGATTACATTCCCGCTTTTAATGTGGGTACTATGGGCTATCATGTTTTTGTTATTTGTGTTTTTGATTATTCCTATTTATTGTCCAGACTTTTTGCTGAATATTTGAGAAAACATCTAACAATAAAGTGACGCAAAATAAGCCTAATAAATTGGTGATAATATGTCCTATTCAGATGGAATTACTAAAATTGGAATGTTTAAATGAAACCCTATCTGATTTATTTTGTTTTTAAAAAATAAGTTTTCAAAAAACGAATGCTTATTGTTAATCATTACCAATAAATTGACACGAGTTTTAAACTGAAATTCTGAAATAGCTTCAGGAATATTTTTATTTTTTACACGATGAAATATATAGGCCGTATCTTTAAAATAGGTTTCTAGTTTTTTTCGATTTCTTTCTTGTTTTTGCGTTAAAGCTTCTCCATAAAAAACATGTAAAATATTTACTCTTGAATGGTGTTGTTTAGCAATATCTAAAATGGGTTTTAGTTTTGATTCTCTAAAAGTTATATTATAATCGGAAGGAAATAATACGTCATGTGGTTTTTCAAAATTAAAATTTTCTGGCACAGCTAAAACAGGATAGTTCGCACCATTTAAAACATGCACTGTATTCGATCCAAAAAGCACTTTTTTTGCTCCTGTTGCGCCTTTGGTTCCCATAACAATTAAGTCCATAACATGCCCTTTGTGTAAAGCTTCTATTTCTCCAACCAAAGTGTTAAAAGATGAAATTTGAGAAATTATATGTTTTGGGTTCTTAAATTCCTTTTCAATGCGCTGGGTAATTTTATCTAATCCTTTTGTAGATATTTTGCTAGCTATATCCATTAATTCATAGGCAACAGGATTTGATAAAATGTACTCCACATTATATATAGTAGGTGTGTAGATGTTTAATACATAGAACGTACATAATTCATTTTGAAATAATTGTAATGCATATGAAATAGCGTTCCAAGCATTTTCTGAAAAATCTGTTGGTAGTAGTATGTTTTTCATAGAATATTTATTTAGAAAAAATTAATTAAAATAACACGTTACGCTATTCCTGGATTTTTTTTTGTGGCTTGAATACCAAAGTTAAAGTTAAATAAGAATGATACCGTAAACTATATTAAGAAGGAAAAGACCTATAAAAAGTAATAAAGTATATAAAACTTGTACAAATTTAACATTAGTTACCTCTAGCCAAGTAACAGTTTGTTTAGGTAGTATAAATAACGCTAGACCAATAAAAAGAGAACTCCAACCAATTAATGTAATAATAAGTTTCCAGTTTGGCTCCCAAATATTATGCAATAGAATATTTATCAACCCAATAATAATAGCCATAAATGAGGACAGGATTAGAAATTTTTCATCCTTTAAATCATTGAAAATTTGTTTTATGCGTTTAGGATTAAATGTTAAAATTACAAAAAAGATAATAAGATACCATCCCCAAAACTTCCCAAGAAAAATTGAATTAGCCATAGACTTTGCTTAAAGTTAATTATATAAGCAAATATATAGGAAGTCCTTTTTTTTTAAAATGATGCAGGTCATTGTGTGATTTTTAAAAGGAAATAATTTTGAATCAAATAATAAATGGTATCATGAAATGGGTCTTTTTGTTTATCGTTACCGCCCTTTGTCTATAAGACAGTTTTTAAAAGATTCATATCTGAACTTATTTTATTTTCTAGCACTCGAGGATATATTTGAGTCGTTGTAATTTTTGTATGCCCGAGTATCTTTGATACGGTTTCAATAGGAACACCGTTTGAAAGGGTTATAGTTGTAGCAAAGGTTTGACGTGCCATGTGGAACGTTAGATTTTTCTTAATCCCAACGAAGTTTGCTACTTCCTTTAAATACATATTTAGTTTTTCATTTGTTAATTTGGGTAGTAAAGTCTCGGAAACGGCTGTGACTGGATGGTCTTGGTATTTCTGAACGATTTCTAATGCTTGGGGGAGTAGGGGAACTTTTACAACCGAATCTGTTTTTTGTCTTTTTGTTATTATCCAATTATTGCCATCAATGCCCATTGTTAAATGATCTGGAGTTAAAAACATAATATCAACGTAACTAATACCTGTGTAACAGCTGAAAATAAATAGGTCGCGCACGCGATCTAGTCTGTCAGAAATAAAATTTTTATTCTTTAAATTATCTAATTCAGTTTCTGACAGGAATTCTCTGTTGATTTTTTTAAACGACATTCTAAAGCGTACAAAAGGATCTTTCTCGGACCATTCCATATGAAAGGCAAGCGTTATTATTTTACGTAAACTTTGAATGTGTTTCATCACTGTATTATGACTTAAAGCCTTGGGGTGTCCAGCTGGGTATAAATTAGTGAGATATATTATGAAATCTGATAAAAACTCAAAATTGAGTTGCTTTCAAAATATATCGCTGGTATGTTTCTCTTTCTTTAAAAATTTTTTCACGTAGCTTTAGGTAACACCGAAGTTTCTAATGGAACCTGCTGCAAGGGTGTTGGAGATTTTTTTATTATGGCTTTCTATAATATTGATGATGGTTTTACCTTCATCAATATTTGTATTGGTATAATGCGACTTTATTAATTGTGCGGTAATGAGCTGACCTTTGAACTTAAAGTCCTAGTATATTTGGAAGAGTTGGGATTTTACTTCCTCTAAATACAAATTTGTTTGTTTGGCATGAGCAGTAGTGCCTTTTACTTTTTTCTTTGTCAAATCCTGTAAATCGAGATGGATTATTTTTTTTAAGCTGAAGTTTACTCTTTTGCCATCTACAGTAATTCTAATGTAAATTAGTGCATCATTGTTAATTGCTCTAGTGGTTTGAAGTCAAAAGAGTGTCGAGAATGTGTGTTTTGCTTGCATAGTTGTCGTCTTTAGAGTTAAATATCTTTAGGACGAAAGTCAAATCAACTGTGCTAATTCAAAACTGTAGGTTTTTTTCTGAAAGTGTCTACTTAGCAGACACTTATACAAAGTGGTACCCAAATAGCAGACACTTTGAATCAAATATACAGAATTTTTATGAATGTCTGAAAAACAAGAAACCGCGTAAATCCTAGGATTTGCGCGGTTTTGGTGCTTTTTGATAAAGCTTTTAGTGACCTCGACTGGATTCAAACCAGTAACCTCTTGAGCCGTAATCAAGTGCGCTATTCAGTTGCGCCACGAGGCCTTTTTTGTGGGTGCAAATATATTCGTTTTTATAGAATAAGCCAAATAAAATGTGAATTAATCTAAAGCATTTTTTGTTACATACAATTTCCAACCAAAAATAGCCATTTGAAATTTGCTAGCCTTTGCTAAATCGAGCCGCTGTTTCGTGAAACTCGGTAATATGACTTTATTAATTTTAGCTAATAATTTAAAGAATTGTTTTTTCATATGTTCACCAAAATTATTGCGTTACAGATGTTAAAATTAGCAATTTAATAATGTTTAAAATAATTTTTCCTAGAGTAGTTGCTTACATTTGTAAAAACCCCTTTTTTATGAAATATAATTTACTTTTTATTTTCTTATTTTTTATTGGTTTACAGTCCTTCAGCCAAATTGTTATTAACGAACTGGATTGTGATAATCCCGGAATAGATGATAAGGAATTTTTAGAACTAAAATCTGATGACGCAAATTTCGATTTAGATGGTTATGTGGTTGTCTTTTTCAATGGATCAAACTCTGGAGGTAATACCAGTTACTTCACTGTTAATTTAAATGGTTATACAACAGATGATAATGGATTGTTGCTAATAGGTAGTGATACGGTTACGCCGTTTCCTCAATTATTGATTCCTGCAAACGTTATTCAGAACGGTGCAGATGCAGTTGCTATTTATCAAGGCAGTGATTCTGATTTTCCAGATAGAACTTTGGCAACCATCACTAATTTAGTAGATGTACTTGTTTATGGCACTTCAGATCCTGATGCTGTAGGTTTGTTAACTATTTTTAGTGCACATCCTAACTTTACGGATATTCAACAAATAAATGAAGGTCCAGGGAATAATACCAATTCGATTCAGTTAAATAATGATGGTACTTATACCGCAACGACACCAACACCACGCGTTTTAAATGATGGAAGTGGCATTATTTATAATAGTATTGCAATTTCAACAGATGCAGAGCAATATAATGAAGGTGATATTATGAATATTACATTCACATCTCAAACCAATGTAGATGCGGATGTCACATTTTCTTTTTCTCTAAATAATGAAGGCTTTACTGCTGCTGATTACTCTGGAAATACAACCGTAACTATTCTTAATGGTGAAAATACAGTTTCAACAGCTATTACTATTATAGATGATACTGAAGATGAAGGTGATGAAGAACCTATTATTAAATTTCAAAATCTACCATATCCATATATTCCATTTAATAATTTCATCAAACTTCGTGCTATTGATGATGATTTCACGGTTGCCGATTTTGGCACGCCCTTAAATTCAACCTACGGAATTGTAGCTAGCACACAAGCAAATGGCTATTATGATAGTTTAGATGGTTTAGCTGATGTGAATTTAAAGCAAGCCATTCAAGATATTATTGCAAATCCTGATGAGGTTCGCGCGCAAACTTATGCGGATGTGATTGATATTTTAAAAGAGGCAGACCAGAATCCAGAAAGAAGTAATGAAGTTTGGTTGGTGTATTTAGAAAAAGGTCGTGCTAAATTAGATTATCAATTAAGTTCTGTAAGTACGGGCAAATGGAATCGCGAACATACCTTTCCTAGATCTAGAGCGGGATATTACAGCATTGCAGATGATGAAATAGCTGACGGAAAAGATATTTTTTGGGCAACTAACGCCGATTCTTTGCGACATGGAAATTCAGATGCGCATGCTTTAAGAGCCGCAGATGGTCCTGAAAATAGTTCTCGTGGAAATCAATTCTACGGTGAATATAATGGCCCAGCTGGAACGGTTGGTGGTTTTAAAGGTGATGTAGCGCGAGGCGTATTTTATTTGGCCGTTCGTTATAACGGACTGGATCTTGTTGACGGTTTTCCTGATGGAAATACAGGCCAGTTTGGCGATTTGCAAACCTTATTGGAATGGCATAGAAATGATCCACCAGATGATTTTGAAATGAATAGAAACAATGTTATCTATACTTGGCAAAACAACAGAAACCCTTTTATTGATCAACCAGAGATGGTGGAATATATTTGGGGAAATAATATAGGTAATAATTGGAATCAGTCTTTAAGTATTCCTGAAAACACGTTAGACGCTGTTTTGGTTTATCCTAATCCAACCAACGGACGCGTATTTATAAAAGGACTTAATAGTAATGCGAAAGCAACAGTTTATTCTTTAGAGGGTAGAGCATTATTTACAGAAACTCTTCATAACCCCTATTTAGATTTAAACTTGTCAAGTGGTATGTATTTACTACAAATAACGTCAGGTGAAGGCACTACAATTAAAAAGATTGTGGTGAGATAATCATAAATTGAAGTCATAATAAAAGCCCAAACAATTTTGTTTGGGCTTTTTATTTAAAGTTAAATCAGGTTATTTTTTGTTTTTTGTCGTAATTTCTATAGCGCCATACTTTCCTTTATCGCCGTATTTAGCTTTGGCTGCTTCATATTTTAATACGTGCATGTCCTGTATAGCATTAGGCGCTAAAGCTTCCATGTCTTTTTTAGTGGATGCTTTACCATTAATAAAAATCAATACGTTTTCTTGGATTTCCATCACTTTGTTTTGAGCGTTACCAGTGGTAATTAGGATGACGCCATTTTTTCCTTTGTCACCGTATTTTTCAAGTAGGTCATTATCTTTTATAACATCAGTCTTGATAATGGTACTAGGATCAATAGCATCCATTTCTTTTCTTGATATTTCTTTATCATTTAATAAGATTAGAATTTTTGCATCTTGTGAAATCGGCTGCATATTACTTACATTGAAATTAAAATTTTCAACGTCCAATTTTAACTGAATAGGTTCAATGGCGGATTCACCGTTAACGGAATGCGCTCCTTTTGAAACTTTAGATTCATATTTAATGCGGATTCCTATTAGTTCGCCATCAGAATTACGTTTTATTTTATCAAAATTCAAAGTCACGTTTTCTTCTAAAAAGCGTTTTTTAGTAGCGTTTAAATCGCTATCCGACAAGTCTTTGGTAATAACCACAATGAAATTATTTTCAGGTTTTTTGGTTTCAAACGTAGTTTTACCATTAAAAATAATGACACCATCTTTTCCGGCTTCGCCATATGTTTTTATAGCATCCTTTTTATTAATGACTTCTATACTCTCTGAAATATTATATTTTCGCTGGTTTAAATCTTGTTGTCTGTAGTGTTTGCCATTTATTATATAAAGCGGATTTTCCCCCAAACCATCATCTTCTCCTAAAACTTTCTTACTCTTCAATCGTGTGGCTTTTTCACCAAAAGTCAAATAGTCTTTACTGACTGAAGTGGTTTCTTTTTCTGAAAATTGAAATAGAATATCCTTTTCATCTTCCGAAAGTCTTATTGAAAACGGCTTGATGGTTTCTGAATTATCTGGTTCAACAGTCATTCTTTTTATGAATTTCGTATCACCATCATGATGGGTTCGTATGGTAACTTCCTTAATAGTTTGGTCTGAATTTCTAGAAATTGCTGTGAATTTGATTTTCGCCGTTTTATCAGAAAAATAAGTCTCAATTTCTTTTAATTCCGAATTGCTAGTATTTGCTGAAACCGTAAAGGATTTAGTTAGAGTTTCATTTAGAGAAACGGTTTTGGCAACATATACAGTTTCCGTATTAAAACTCATTAGAAATAAGGCTAAAGCAGGAATTACTAATGCATATTTCCAGCTGTTTAAAATGTTTGATTTTGATTTGTGTAACATAATGATTCGTTTTTTGATTAATGAATTATAAAAATTATTTGTCATCACCAATTGATGAGTTGGTATACTTGCCTTTAATAAAAGACGTTGATAGCTTTGCTTGCAGTCGGTTTCCGACTGTGCTTCGTGATCTGCGATAAATTCTAAATTTTGCTGAAGTTCTTTTTTGTAAAACCAGATTATTGGATTAAACCAAAAGATAATACAGAAGAGTTGTGAGAAGATAACATCCAGAGAATGCCATTGTTTTACATGCACGCGCTCATGGTTTAAAATAAGCTGAAGTTCTTCATGTTTAAATGAGTCTGGGTTATAAACAATCCAATTAAAAAATGAAAATGGTGCAAGGGCAGCTTCTGTTGTGACATAATGAATACCATTGCTTCTTTTTGGAGAAGTCCGTTTTATTAATGTGAATAAGGACAACATATTAATCGTAAATTTTCCGAAGAAAAATAAAACGCCAGCGCCATATATAGAAAATAACACCTCTGTTAAACTGATGCCTTCTGGAATTTGCTGTTCCGTGAAAGACCCATCTGATATTATTATGGGGGTGAAATTTTGTGGCGCCACTTCCATGTAAACAGGAATAACAAGTAAAGGAAGAAAAAGACCTATAATAAGGCCGCTAAATAAAAACCAGCGGTTAGAATTAAAAAACGTTTCACCTTGTAAAAACCATTTATAAGAAACGTAAAATAGGACGATTAGGGCAGAGGCTTTTAGTAAATACTCCATATTTAGTTGTCTTTTTCAATTAATGCAATAATTTCTTTCAGTTCAGCTACACTTATTTTTTCTTCTTGGGCAAAAAAGGAAACCACATTTTTATAAGAGCTGTTAAAATAATTATCAATAGCGGTATTCATGAACTTTTTAGTGTACTGCTCTTTACTAACAATAGGGAAGTACTCATGTGTTTTGCCGTAAGCTTTGTAACCCACATAGCCTTTTTCCTCTAAATTTCTAATAATAGTAGATAAGGTGTTATAATGCGGTTTTTCGGTTTCTATTTCTGCTAAAACATCTTTTACAAAGGCTTTTTCAAGCGTCCATAAAATGTGCATAATCTCTTCTTCTTTATTCGTTAATTTTTCCATCGAAAATTTATTTTTGTTCTCACTAAAGTGGGGATGAATTATTCTGTTTCAAATATATAACTATTTTTGTAGTTACGCAACTAAAAATATAGTTTTTTAACGAATTTTTTAGTTATTAAAATAAAATGGGGATAAATACTATCTTCGCGTTTCAATACATCTGTAAGCAGAAGATGTGTAAAATTAAGATGCAATGAGTATAGTTTGGATGTTATTAGGATTGGTTTTATTGGTTGTGGGAGGTGAGTTTCTCGTGCGTTCTTCAGTAGCTTTATCCTTTAAATTTAATATTTCAAAATTAGTTATCGGTATGACGGTGGTATCATTTGCCACATCAGCACCCGAATTATTAGTGAGTTTACAAGCCGCTTTAGATGGTTCACCAGATATTGCTTTAGGAAACGTTATAGGTTCTAATATTGCTAATATTGGACTTGTATTAGGAATCACCGCTTTTATTTCGCCACTAACCATTGACAGGGAATTCTATAAGTTGAATTGGCCTATGATGATGCTACTTTCCATAGTTCTTTACTTTATGCTGCAAAGTGGTTCAGTTCTAGACTTTAAAGAAGGTCTAGCACTGATGATTTCGTTGGTGGTGTTTCTATACATCTTAATACGTCGCTCTAAAAAAGCCAATAATTCTGAAATTGAAACGGAAGAAGTTAACGAAACGCTTAAAACAACGTCTAATTTTAAAGTCATCGTTTGGTTGATAATTGGTGGTGCCGCTTTATATTTTGGTAGTGAATGGTTGGTGTTTGGAGCCAAAGAAATTGCTTTTAATATGGGAATTAGTGAGCGTGTTATTTCGGTAACTATGGTCGCTATTGGAACTAGTGTTCCCGAATTAGCTGCTTCCGTTATTGCTGCTTTGAAAAAGGAAAAGGCTATCTCATTAGGAAATTTAATAGGTTCTAATATTTTTAATATTGCTTCCGTTCTGGGACTAACGGCTATGATTCAGCCTATTCCTGTTTTGAACCCTAGTATTTTAGGTGAAGATATGTTTTGGATGATTGGTTTTGCAGCCATTTTAATTCCGTTAGCATTTCTACCTAAAAAATTAACTATTGGTCGTTATAAAGGCGCACTGCTTTTGGCTTCTTACATTCTTTTCGTGTATTTAGCGTTTTTAGGCGATAGTTAATAGGGGTGTTACTTTTATAAGTAACTTTTTCAGATAGATGACCCCAAAAAAAATGGGGGTAATAATATTTTTTTAAGAAAATAGTTTACTTTTGTGCTATAATTTTAAAAAAACTACGCAAATGTCCACATTACGATTTTATGCTATTAAGGAAACCCTGAATCGCAAACCCATTAAAATTGAAGAGAATGAGCGCCGTTCGGCCATCTTTGGTTTAAATGTGTTTAATGAAGATACCATGAGGCAATACCTGACAAAAGAAGCTTTTGTTAGTGTAATGGATGCCACAAAAAATGGTTCTAAAATAGATCGGCATGTGGCAGATCACATTTCTACAGGAATGAAGGAATGGGCAATTTCAAAAGGTGCTACGCATTATACACACTGGTTTCAGCCCCTTACAGGTACAACTGCTGAAAAGCATGATGCCTTTTTTGAACCGATTGGCAATGGTCGCGCTATTGAGAAATTTGGTGGCGGACAGCTAGTTCAACAAGAACCAGATGCGTCTAGTTTTCCAAATGGCGGTATTCGAAATACCTTTGAAGCCCGTGGCTACACCGCTTGGGATCCAACTTCTCCAGCTTTTATTTATGGAACCACCTTATGTATTCCAACTGTTTTCGTTTCTTATACAGGTGAAGCTTTAGATTATAAAACACCCTTATTACGTGCTTTGCAGGCTGTGGATACTGCAGCTGTAGATGTGTGTAAATATTTTGATAAAAACATTAAAAAAGTCAACGCATCTCTAGGTTGGGAGCAAGAGTACTTTTTAATTGATAGTGCTTTAGCGGCTTCCCGTCCTGATATTGTATTAACGGGCAGAACCATGCTTGGGCATGCACCAGCTAAAGGTCAGCAATTAGATGATCATTATTTTGGAACCATTCCGTCACGAGCTATGCAGTTTATGCGCGATTTGGAAACCGAATGTATGTTATTGGGTATTCCTGTAAAAACCCGTCACAATGAAGTTGCGCCAAACCAGTTTGAGTTAGCGCCAGTTTTTGATGAAGCCAATTTAGCGGTAGATCATAACTCGTTATTAATGGACTTGATGCATAAAGTTGGGGAGCGCCATCATTTAAAAGTGCTTTTTCATGAAAAGCCTTTTAAAGGTGTAAACGGTTCTGGAAAGCATAATAACTGGAGTTTAAGTACGGATACAGGTGTTAACCTTTTCAGTCCAGGAAAAACGCCCATGAGTAATTTACAGTTCTTAACCTTCTTTATAAATGCGATTAAAGCAGTTAATGATCACGAAGAAATTGTTCGTGCTGCTATTGCTTCAGCTAGTAATGATCATCGTTTAGGTGCTAATGAAGCGCCTCCAGCAATTGTTTCCGTATTTATTGGGGAACAGTTAACCAATGTTCTTAATGAGCTACAAAATGTTACTAACGGTAAATTATCACCAGAAGAAAAAACCGATTTAAAACTGAATGTTGTTGGTAAAATTCCTGAAATATTATTAGACAATACCGATAGAAACAGAACTTCATCTTTCGCTTTTACAGGAAATAAATTTGAATTTAGAGCGGTTGGTTCTAAAGCAAATTGTGCGAATCCCATGACGGTTTTAAATACCATAATGGCCAGGCAGTTAATTGACTTCAAAATCGAAGTTGATGCTTTAATTAAGGATAAAAACCTTAAAAAAGATGAAGCTATTTTTAATGTGTTGCGTGAATATATTAAATTATCACAAAATGTATTATTTGAAGGTAACGGATATGGTGAAGAATGGGAAATTGAAGCTGAAAAACGAGGTTTAAGCAATCATAAAACAACTCCAGAAGCTTTAAAGGCGAAGATTTCAGATAAAGCTATTAAACTTTTTGATGATTTAGGGGTTATGAATCGTGTGGAGTCTGAAGCGCGTTACGAAATTGAAATGGAAGATTATATCATGCGTATTCAAATTGAGAGCCGCGTGTTAGGTGATATTGCTAGAAATCATATTGTTCCTGTTGCTGTTCGCTACCAGAATATCTTGATTAAAAACGTGAAAGGTTTAAAAGATATTTATGGTGATGATTTTAAGAAATTTGGTCAAGAGCAACTTAATTTAATTGAAGAAATTTCAGAGCATATTGCATCTATAAATTCCAATGTAACACTCATGATAGATGAGCGAAGAACGGCTAACAAAATTGAAGAAATAGATAAGAAAGCAGAAGCCTATTGTTTCAGGGTAAAACCATTTTTTGATGACATCAGATACCATTGTGATAAACTTGAATTATTGGTGGATGACGAGATTTGGCCACTAACAAAATACAGAGAATTATTGTTCACTAAATAAGTGTAATACGAGCCTAATGTCCTGAAAAGCCTTTACTTATGTAGGGGTTTTTCATTTATGGCAGCTCTATTTATGTAGTTTATCTGGTATAAATTGTATGTTAACGAAAATATGATTCTTCATGCATCACTCTGTAAATAAATCGTATTTTTGACATGCTATTAATCATTACAAATTATATTATGAAAAGGCTTATTATAAGTGTTCTTATGCTTATGGCTGCTACCCTGATTTTTTCGCAGGCTAATGACAAATTGGAAGACAATGCGTCTAAACAAGAAATTGTTAAAAAAGCGGAGATTTCAACAACAATAGGGTAGGTATTATCAGCCCAGTTGTTAAAATGACCATATTTAAATTTTAAAGCATTGTTAAATCTTTAAAATTTGAATATGGTTTTTTTTATTTTCAGGTTGTACAGATGGTTATAGTTTTTGTTTCTGTTAATGAATTTATTCTTAACGTTTTAAAAACTTAAATATGAAATGTTTCACATTAAAGTATCAAAAGAGTATATTCAAAAAGCAGGCTTGTTTCCTATTACTTGTTGTAGCTTTTTTTAATGGATTAGTTTCTTGGTCTCAAATTAATTCAACTAACCCAACTTTTAACGCCTTACCTCAAACGGACTTCTATGACTATCGCGGTACGAATGCCGTATCCACCATGCTAGGTACAGCTTTAATAAACGGAGATTATGCCAATCCTGAATTTGGATACTATTATGGTATTGGCTACAAAAAGTCGCTTATTCCGCATATCAATGTTAATCTTACTTTTAATAAATTTAATCTTATAGATAAAGGGGTTTTTAAAGATGGCTTTATCTCTATTGATTTCAATGCTGAAATTTTAGCTTTTCCTCATGAACGGTTTTCGCCTTTCGGTTTTATTGGTGGCGGTGTTCATGCTTCCAATTATTTTGAATCAGCTGTAGGAAAAGCGCAGGCAGGTTTAGGAATTGAATACGTTATTTATGAAAGCTTCATTTTTAGACTTTTTGGAGAGTATAATGAGGTATTTGAGCCTGAATTAACGGACGTTACTGTTCAAACTGAAAATGTGGTGTATTGGCGAATTGCCGGTGGTTTTAATTTCTACTTCGGCGGAAAAAAGAAGAAAGCCAAATTATTGAATGCCACTTCAACAATTATTAAAACTAACCCAATTCCTACTGATAAATAGATAAGTATTCTTATTTTTGTGGCTCAATTCCAGGATATGAGTCAAGAAGTCAGTAAAAGATATGCACAACGTGGCGTTTCAGCCTCAAAAGAGGATGTGCACAACGCTATTAAAAACATAGATAAAGGGCTGTTTCCAAAAGCGTTTTGTAAAATAGTTCCTGATTATCTAACCAACGATTCAGATTATTGCTTAATCATGCATGCTGATGGTGCCGGAACAAAATCGTCTTTAGCTTATATGTATTGGAAAGAAACCGGCGACTTGTCTGTTTGGAAAGGTGTTGCACAAGACGCATTAATCATGAATATTGACGATCTAATTTGCGTTGGAGCCACAGATAATATTATGCTTTCTTCAACAATAGGGCGTAATAAAAATAATATTCCAGGTGAAGTGCTTTCGGCCATTATAAGCGGAACAGAAGAACTTATTGAAGATTTAAAAGGCTTCGGTGTTACCATTTATTCTACAGGTGGTGAAACCGCTGATGTTGGGGATTTAGTGCGAACTATTATTGTCGACTCAACCGTTACAGCGCGAATGAAGCGTACGGATGTAATTGATAATGCAAATATTAAAGCAGGTGATGCTATTGTAGGTCTAGAATCTTTTGGCCAAGCTACTTATGAGAAGAGTTACAATGGTGGTATGGGAAGTAACGGATTAACTTCCGCCAGACACGATGTATTTCATAAATATTTAGCAGAAAAATATCCGGAAAGCTTTGATGCGGCAGTGCCTAGCGATTTGGTTTACTCGGGTGCAATGAAATTAACGGATTCAGTTCCAAATTCGCCACTTGATGCTGGTAAATTAGTCTTGTCTCCAACACGAACCTATGCGCCAATCATTAAAAAAATTCTTGAAAATTATAGTAGTGACACTATTCACGGAATGATTCATTGCAGTGGTGGTGCTCAAACTAAAATTCTGCATTTTATAGACAAGCTTCATATTATTAAAGACAATCTATTTCCTGTTCCACCGTTATTTAAGTTAATTCACGAGCAATCTAAAACAGATTGGAAGGAAATGTATCAAGTCTTTAATTGCGGTCATAGAATGGAGCTATATGTTGATCCTGAAGTGGCGGAAGCAATTATTGCTATTTCAAAATCTTATAAAGTTGACGCTAAAATAGTTGGTCGCGTGGAAGATGCTTCAGAAAAAAAACTTACAATAAAAAGTGAATTTGGTGAGTTTACTTATCAATAAATCATAAATCCTTCAAAAGATTATTTTAATGTTTAGATTTTTAGTTATCACAGTCATTTTACTTTCCCAATTGGTAAATGCACAACCGGATTCTTTATATTTTAAGCCAGCAGCTAATCCTAATTTGCCTGTTTGGACCAATAAGAATACGGCGGGTTTAGATATTAACGAAGTGGCATTTGTTAACTGGAACTCGGGTGGTAGTAATTCTATTTCCGGATTAATTGGCGTGAATAGTTCCTTGCGTTACGAATACCTTAATTTTATTTGGGATAGTAATTTGTTAGCGCGTTATGGATTAAATAAACAGGAGGATCAAGAGTTTCGAAAAACAGACGATTTATTGGAAATGAGTTCCAGTGTAGGCTTTCGGAAGAATAAACGAACTAATTGGTATTATTCCGCTCGATTTAGTTTTAAAACCCAATTTGCTAACGGTTATAACTATCCAAATACCTCTAATGAAATTTCTAAATTTATGGCTCCTGGATATTTATTTCTAGGTGGTGGTGTAGAGTATGGTAAGAATATCGATAAATTTTCCACGTATTTTTCGCCATTGACCCTTAAAACAACGTTTGTTTTTGATGAAGCCTTATCCGATTCTGGTGCTTTTGGTGTGGAACCTGCTCAATATAATGTGAATGGGGATGTAATTCGTTCTGGTGAACGTGTGCGCGAAGAATTAGGCATATTATTAACGAGTGCTTTTGAAATGGAGCTTTTTGAAAATATCGGCATCCGAAACTTAATGAGTTTCTATACAGATTACATTAACGATTTTGGAAATGTAGATGTCGATTGGGAAGTTGTTTTAGATTTTAAAGTGAATAATTTCGTTCGCGCCACATTAGGATCTCATTTACGCTATGACAATGATATTAAAATTCAAGAGGAAGTTGTTAATGTAGATACAGGTAAAACAGAGTATAATGACCTGGGTGCGCGTATTCAATGGAAACAATTACTGGGTGTTGGTGTTGTTTACGAATTTTAATTAAAAATAATTATTTGTTAACTTTCTTATGTTGATAAATTAATAATGACCTATAAATCAAATGTTTACGTTATTTTATTGTAAACTTTATGATTTTAGTCATACATTAAGTTTAAAATTTTCCCGTTATTTACACTTCGTAATAAGCTATTAAATTTTAAACTATAATTCCCATGCCTACAAAAACCAAATCCGTTGCATTTCAAAAAACATATACGCAAGAGGAAGCTTTTGAAGCTTCTTTAAAATACTTTAAAGGTGATGAGCTTGCAGCACGCGTTTGGATCAATAAATATGCTTTAAAAGATTCTCAAGGTCATATTTATGAATTAACACCAAATGATATGCATACGCGTATCGCTAAAGAAATTGCACGCGTTGAAGCGCGTTATCCTAATCCGATGTCGGAACAGGAAATTTTCGATTTAATAAAAGACTTTAAATATATTGTGCCGCAAGGTAGCCCCATGGCTGGAATTGGAAATCCTTTTCAAACGGCTTCACTTTCCAACTGTTTTGTTATTGGTAATGATGGCGATTCGGATTCCTATGGTGGCATTATGAAAATTGACCAAGAGCAAGTTCAATTAATGAAACGTCGTGGTGGTGTAGGTCACGATTTATCTCATATTCGCCCAAAAGGTTCACCCGTAAAAAACTCGGCTCTAACATCAACAGGTATTGTGCCGTTTATGGAGCGTTATTCCAATTCCACGCGTGAAGTGGCGCAAGATGGTCGTCGTGGTGCTTTAATGTTGTCAGTTTCTATAAATCATCTAGATTCTGAAGATTTTATTGATGCCAAATTAGAACAAGGCAAAGTAACGGGTGCCAACGTATCGGTTCGTATGGATGACGAATTCATGAAAGCAGTTAAAAATAACTCCGAATACACCCAAAAATATCCCATTTTTGGTGATAACCCTAAATTTTCAAAAACGATTGATGCCAATGGTATTTGGAAGAAAATTGTTCATAATGCTTGGAAATCAGCGGAACCTGGAATTTTATTTTGGGATACCATTATTAATGAATCCGTTCCAGATTGCTATGCCGATTTAGGTTATAAAACAGTCTCTACGAATCCATGTGGCGAAATTCCATTATGTCCCTATGACTCTTGTCGTTTATTGGCCATAAACCTATTGTCTTATGTAGATGAGCCGTTTACAAAACACGCGTCTTTTAACTTCGAATTATTCAAAAAACACGTCGTAGCTGCACAACGCATCATGGATGATATTATCGATTTAGAACTAGAAAAAATCGATGCTATTTTAGAGAAAATTGAAGCTGATCCAGAACAGGCTGATATTAAAGCAACAGAACGTAATTTATGGATTAACATTCAGAAAAAAGCGCAAGAAGGAAGACGTACCGGAATTGGCATCACGGCAGAAGGTGATATGTTAGCGGCTTTAGGTATTCAATATGGAAGCGAAGCAGGAAATGATTTTTCTGTTGAAGTACATAAAACGCTAGGAATCGAAGCCTACCGTGCTTCAGTTTTAGCAGCCAAAGAACGTGGAGCTTTTGCTATTTTCGATTCAGAACGAGAAAAAAATAATCCGTTTATTCAGCGCTTAAAGGCAGCTGATGAAAAATTATATTTTGATATGCTCGAGTATGGTCGTCGTAATATTGCTTTATTAACTATTGCGCCAACAGGAACAACGAGTTTAATGACGCAAACATCTTCAGGAATTGAGCCTGTTTTTATGCCAGTTTACAAACGTAGACGCAAGGTAAACCCGAATGATAAACATGTTCGTGTGGATTTCGTAGATGAGGTTGGAGATTCTTGGGAAGAATATGTGGTTTTTCACCACCGTTTTAAGCAATGGATGGAAGTAAATGGCATTGATTCATCTCAAAATTTTTCACAAGATGAATTGAATGACCTAATTAAACAATCACCTTACTATAAAGCAACTTCCAATGATGTGGACTGGTTGAGTAAAGTTACCATGCAGGGCGCGGTTCAAAAATGGGTGGATCATTCTATTAGTGTCACCATCAATTTACCAAATGACGTAAGTGAGGAATTGGTAGGAGAATTATACATGAAAGCTTGGGAAGTAGGTTGTAAAGGTGTTACCGTTTATAGAGATGGTTCACGCTCGGGCGTATTAATTTCAAACGACGAGAAAAAAGATGATAATCAACCGGAAACCTTAACGAATTTTCCTGTAAAACGCCCCGAAGTTTTAGAAGCGGATGTGGTGCGTTTTCAGAATAAAAAAGAAAAATGGATTGCTTTTATTGGCTTGATTGATGGAAAACCTTACGAGATTTTCACCGGTTTAGCAGATGATGAAGATGGCATTTTAATTCCGCGTTGGGCAGAAAATGGTGTTATTATGAAAAGCAGAAACGAAGATGGTACTTCGCGTTATGATTTTCAATATGAAAACAAGCGTGGTTATAAAACAACTATTGAAGGCTTATCTCATAAATTCAATCCAGAATTTTGGAACTACGCGAAATTAATTTCAAGTACGTTGCGTCATGGAATGCCGATTGATAATATTGTAGAACTCATTAACAGTTTACAATTAGATAGCGAATCCATCAATACTTGGAAAAATGGTGTTGGACGCGCTTTAAAACGCTACGTGGCAGATGGTACTACGGCAAAAGGACATACCTGTTCTGCCTGTAAGTCAGAAAATTTAATATACCAAGAAGGTTGTTTGACGTGTAAGGACTGCGGTTCTTCAAAATGTGGATAATCTTTAGTAATTAGAAGAAAATTTAAGAAGCTGTTTCAAATGAAATAGCTTCTTTTTTTTATAGGGTATTTTCACTAATATATTTATAATCTTCCAGTATTTTTAAATCTGTAATCAATTTAGAATGGCCATCTTTTATTAAATATAAATTATCGCTAGTTTCAATAATATCACGAAATAAATGATCGGTAATGATGATAATTTTATGTTTTTTTTCTTCAGCAATCAATTTTTTAATGGTTTCAATATATAAAGGCGCCACATGAGAAAACGGTTCGTCTAACAGCACAATTTTCGTAGGGCTTTTCAAAACTAAATAGGTTTCTATAACGCGACGTTCGCCACCCGAAAGTTGCCGGAATTTAAAATTTTTATAAATGACAAAGGATTTAAAATGCGTGGTGAATTCGTCCCAATTCACTTGAAATAATGTAAAAGCCGTTTTTAGTTTTGAACTATTAGGAGCAATTGGAAGTTGAGGTAGAAATTTAACTAAATTGGTTTGATACAGTGGTTTTAAAATCGGCTTACTATCCAATCGAACCAATTTGTATTTGGGTGTAAGCGTGCCAAAAATAATATTTATAATACAGCTCTTTCCGCAACCGTTGCTGCCAAGAATTCCAGTGACTTTACCAGTTTCAGCTTTTAGATAAATGCCATTTAGAATGCGTTTTTCTTTAAAATACAACTCGACATTATCTAATTCTAAAATCATATATAAACACCAATTAATTTATAAAAAATCGTGTTTATAAATATATCAATTATATATACCACTCCAAAAAGCTTTAAGGATGATATACCTAGATTCTTATAAAAAATGAGTTTTCGTTTAGCTGTCGTTTCAGATAAAAAATACCATAAAAACGTTAATAAAAAAAGCTTCGCAATAGCTATAATGATCAGTTTCGTTTCAAAAACCATTAAAAATATGGTCACACAAAAAGACCAAAAAACATAAGGTTTGTAGAATAGTAATATGGCTCCAAAGCGTTGTATCATAATTTCAAAACGAAAAATTAGTATAAATATTTTTAAAGACCGGCATATAAAATATAACAATTCATAAATTATCGTATTTTTGTGGAACAATTTAAGGAACTACATGTTAGATAAATTACAGATTATAAAGCAACGTTTTGATGAAGTGAGTGATTTAATCATTCAACCAGATATTATTACAGATCAGAAACGATATGTCGCTTTAAACAAAGAATATAAAGATTTACGCGTGTTTATGGACAAGCGAGAAGAATATTTAGAGCTTACAAATAACCTAAAAGAGGCGGAAGAAATTATGGCTGATGGCAGCGATCCTGAAATGGTGGATATGGCCAAAATGCAATATGATGATGCTAAAGAAGGTATTCCAAAATTGGAAGATGAGATTAAATTTCTTTTAATTCCGAAAGATCCTACAGACGCTAAAAATGCCGTCGTGGAATTACGTGCAGGTACAGGTGGTGATGAGGCCAGTATTTTCGCTGGTGATTTATTTAGAATGTACTCCAAATACTGTGAAAGTAAAGGTTGGAAAGTGGATACTGTAGATTACAGTGAAGGTACCAACGGTGGATTTAAAGAAATTCAGTTTGAAGTTTCAGGTGATAATGTATATGGAACTTTAAAGTTTGAAGCTGGCGTGCACCGTGTACAACGTGTGCCGCAAACCGAAACCCAAGGTCGTGTGCATACCAGTGCAGCTACCGTGATGGTGTTTCCAGAAGCTGAAGAATTTGATGTGGAAATTAATCCAAAAGACGTGCGTGTTGATTTCTTCTGTTCATCAGGTCCTGGTGGTCAGTCGGTAAATACAACTTATTCAGCTGTGCGTTTAACGCATATTCCAACAGGTTTAGTGGCGCAATGTCAGGATCAGAAATCGCAACATAAAAACAAAGAGAAAGCTTTTAAAGTATTGCGTTCTCGTTTGTATGATATGGAGTTGGCCAAGAAAATGGAAGAAGATGCCGCTTTACGTGGAACAATGGTAACCTCTGGTGATAGAAGTGCCAAGATTAGAACTTACAATTATTCACAAGGTCGCGTAACCGATCATAGAATTGGACTCACGCTTTACGATTTAGGTAATATTGTAAATGGAGATATTCAAAGAATTATAGACGAACTAATGCTAGCTGAAAACACGAGAAAGTTAAAAGCGAGTGACGAACATATTTAATTTTAAGCCTCCTTTTTGGAGGTTTTTTTTATAACATGACAACACAACAACTCACCGAACAAATCAAAAAAAAACAATCCTTTTTATGTATTGGATTGGATGTGGATTTAAACAAAATTCCTCAGCATTTATTGCAAGAAGAAGATCCAATTTTCGCCTTCAATAAAGCTATTATTGATGCTACGCATCATTTATGTGTTTCCTATAAACCCAATACCGCTTTTTATGAAGCTTATGGTATAAAAGGTTGGCAAGCGCTTGAGAAAACTATTCAGTACTTAAACGAAAAGCATCCGGATATTTTTACAATTGCTGATGCGAAACGAGGTGATATTGGAAATACAAGCAGTATGTATGCCAAAGCTTTTTTTGAAGATTTAGCTTTTGATAGCGTTACAGTGGCGCCTTATATGGGAAAAGATTCTGTAGAACCGTTTTTAGCTTTTAAAAATAAACACACCATTTTATTGGCTTTAACGTCTAATCAAGGTGCTTTCGATTTTCAAACGCAACTCGTGGATGGCCAAGAATTGTATAAACAGGTTTTAGAAACATCAAAAACCTGGGAGAATTCTGAAAACCTCATGTATGTTGTTGGTGCTACCAAAGCTGAATATTTAGCTGATATTAGAAAAATTGTACCTAAAAGTTTTTTGCTAGTTCCTGGTGTAGGAGCTCAAGGTGGAAATTTGCAGGAGGTATGTAAATATGGAATGACTAAAAATGTGGGACTACTTATAAATTCCTCAAGAGGGATTATTTACGCTTCTAACCAAGAAGATTTTGCGCAAGCGGCAGCTCTCAAGGCTGAAGAGATGCAAAAGGAAATGGCAATTATTTTAAATCATGCACTATAAAGATCAACTTAAAAGAACTATAACATTGAAACATACGCCCAAACGTATTATCTGTTTGGTACCGAGTATTACCGAACTAATTTGCGATTTAGGTTTGGAATCATCACTTGTTGGAATAACTAAATTTTGTGTGCATCCCAAACATATACTTACCATAGTTGAAGTGGTTGGCGGAACAAAACAAGTTCATTATGATAAAATAAGGGAGTTAAAACCAGACATTATTCTTTGCAATAAAGAGGAAAATACCCAAGAAATGATTAACGAACTGGAAACCATTTCAACGGTTCATATTAGTGATGTTGATACCGTTTCAGATTGTCTGGAATTGATTGAAATGTTTGGGGAAATTTTTAATTGTTCAGAAAAAGCAAACGATCTTGTCGTAAAAATCAGAAAGGCATCAACAGATTTTGAAGCGTATATAAGTACAAAAGAAACTCAAGTTGTGGCTTATTTTATTTGGAAAGATCCTTGGATGGTAGCCGCTAACAATACGTTTGTAAATTATATGTTATCTCTAAATAATTTTAAAAATGCTTTTGAAAATGAATCGCGTTACCCAGAAATTTCATTAGACAAAATATACGCTGACGTTAATTTGGTTTTGCTTTCTAGCGAACCGTATCCGTTTAAAAATGAGCATAAAATGCTTATTCAATCCCAATTTCCTAGTGCTGAATTTATATTGGTAGATGGTGAAATGTTTTCGTGGTATGGTAGCAGATTGGTTTTAGCCTTTGACTACTTTAAAACGTTACATTACACTGCTTTGAATTCATAATAAGTTGCTTTATTTTTTGCGCTTCTTCGTATAGAGCAGCACTTAATTGCGTGTCTATTTTACCAACATTTTTAGCTTCTCCCATAAGGTTTTGACACTTCTTTTCTAATTCATCAAACCCTAAAAAGTGTTTTAAGTCGACCTTGACTTTTCCTATTCTACAAAATTGTGCACTCATAACTATTTATTTTAGACAGATATACGAGTGCTAAATATGTTTTGGATGTTGTGAAAAGGTTAAAAATAGTGTTAAATTAAGAAGGAATCGTAGTCTTCGAAGTTTCTCTATTTAAGTACTTTAAGCGATTTAGTTTGTTTAAAAGCTTAATGGCTTTATATTCTGAAATATCGCTTTGTGCAGAATCTGTTTGTCTCAAGTTGTAAGCTTGCTCAATCAGTTCTTTGTAACGCAACTGTAATTTAATTTGGTGCTGCTTTAGTTTTGAAAGATTTTCCATTTTTTGCCATATTGATAAATTAAATATATTTAAAATATTGTAATAGAGCAAATTAAAAATTATAATTTTTGTTAAAAAAAATGCAATTTATTATAAAATTGCATTTTCTAAATCGAATTATATAAGAACTATTGTTCTAGAGACTAAATATTTAGAAATCATTTTTTTTTTAAATGATGTCTAATTTAATCTTGTAATGCAAAAACCTTTCTTAAAATATCAGTTGTTCTCGATGTATATTTTGTACGAATATCTTTTTCCTGAACAGCTATCATTTTATAAACACCTTTTAATGCCTGATCCGTAACATAATCTGTTAAATCAGGATTAACACTTGATGTAAAAGGAATACTATTATAACGGTTAATTAAGTTAGACCAAATTTGATCAGCACCTACTTTTTTAAAGGAATTGTTAATGATTGGTTGAAATTCTGAATATAAGGCAGTTTGTGTTTTTCCAGCTAAATAAAGTGTAGCAGCATCATCACTTCCTAATAAAATAGTTTTAGCGTCATTAAAAGTTATGCCTTTAACCGCATTTACAAATATAGGTGTAGCCGTTCCAACCGCATCTTCCGCAGCACGATTCAATACCTTTAAACCTTCGTCTGCTAAACTTCCTAAACCAATATCGCGTAAAGCTTTATCAACCTTTTGTAATTCGGCAGGCAGTAAAATTTTCACTAATTCATTTTTATAGAAACCATCTTGTTTCATAAGTGTGCTTACTTGCAAGTCAATACCTTGATCTAATGCTTGGCGTAAACCCGCAGCTATATCCGCATTGGTAACTCCTGGCATATTATCTGGTAAATTATTGACTACTTGTTGCAATTCTGCACAGGCAGTTACATTTAAAATGAGAACAAAGGCAATTAAACGTTTTATCATGATTTTTGTATTAAGCGTGTTTCGGCAAAGATAAATATTAACCATTAATATCATTTCAAAAGCTATTTTAATTTGCGCATTATATAAATGTAGCATCTTGTAAAGTGAAATTTTAAAAATGGATTTAATTTTTATAATAGAAATTCGCTAGTTAAGCGTGCATCTCCTATAGCTTCCTTTAATTAATACAGTAATATTCCTTAAATTTGCAAAGCAAAAAAAATACCATATTCCGAATGAAAACAATTGTACCCTATAAACCAAAGTATAAAGTACGTATAGTAACTGCCGCATCACTTTTTGACGGTCATGACGCAGCCATAAATATTATGCGCCGTATCATTCAATCTACAGGTGTGGAAGTTATTCATCTTGGTCACGATAGGAGCGTGGAAGAAGTTGTAAATACAGCTATTCAAGAAGATGCCAATGCCATTTGTTTAACATCTTATCAAGGTGGACATATGGAATACTTTAAATATATGTTTGATTTGCTGACTGAAAAAGGCGCGAATCATATTAAAATCTTCGGTGGTGGAGGTGGTGTGATTTTACCATCAGAAATCAAAGAATTAATGGATTATGGTATTGCCCGTATTTACTCACCAGATGATGGTCGTGAAATGGGTTTACAAGGCATGATTAATGATTTAGTAGAAAAATCTGATTATGCTATTGGCGATATATTAGAGAATGAAATTGATTTATTAGCCAAGAAAAATTCGAAAGCTATTGCGCGGGTCATTTCATCTGCAGAAAACTTTCCCGAAGTGGCCAAGGATACATTAGATAAAATTCATGAGAAAAATAAAAATTCTAAAACACCTGTTTTAGGAATTACGGGAACTGGTGGTGCAGGAAAATCCTCATTGGTAGATGAATTAGTTCGTCGTTTCTTAATAGATTTTCCAGAGAAAACAGTGGCATTGGTTTCTGTAGATCCGTCCAAACGAAAAACAGGCGGCGCGCTTTTAGGAGATAGAATCCGAATGAACGCCATTAATTCGCCAAGAGTTTATATGCGTAGTTTGGCAACACGCCAATCTAATTTAGCTTTATCTAAATATGTGCATGAAGCTGTTCAAGTTTTAAAAGCAGCAGAATATGATTTAATTATTTTAGAAACTTCAGGAATCGGACAATCGGATACCGAAATTATCGAACATTCTGATGTGTCTTTATATGTAATGACACCGGAATTTGGTGCGGCCACCCAATTGGAAAAAATTGACATGCTTGATTTTGCCGATTTGGTAGCTATTAATAAATTTGATAAACGCGGATCGCTTGATGCCTTGCGTGATGTAAAAAAACAATACGTTCGTAACCATTTATTATGGGATGCAAACCCTGAAGATTTACCGGTTTACGGAACCATCGCGTCACAATTTAACGATCCAGGAATGAATACGCTTTATAAAGCGATTATGGATACCTTGATTGAAAAAGCGAATTCTAGTTTAAAATCGACGTTCCATATTTCAGATGAAATGAGCGAAAAGATTTTTGTTATTCCACCTTCTAGAACGCGTTATTTATCTGAAATCGCTGAAAGTAATCGCGCTTATGATAAAACAGCCGAGGAACAAGTTGAAGTGGCTCAAAAATTATACGGCATTTACAAAACCATTGGTTCGGTTGCAAACGTGACCTTGAGTGAGGTTGAAAAGTCTTTCATTGGTAAATTGAGTTTAGAAGAAGAAACGATTTATGAGCAAGCTCAAAATGATACCGATAAAAGCTTTTTAAAATTGCTTATTGCTGAATTCGACCGCGTAAAAATGGATTTAGATCCCTATAATTGGGAAGTTATCACGGGTTGGGAAGAGAAAGTAAATAAATATAAAAATCCAATTTATTCCTTTAAAGTTCGCGATAAAGAGATTAAAATTGAAACACATACCGAGTCCTTATCACATTCTCAAATACCAAAAGTAGCCTTACCAAAATACCAGGCTTGGGGTGATATTTTAAGATGGTGTTTACAGGAAAATGTACCGGGAGAATTTCCTTATACGGCTGGTTTATATCCATTCAAACGCACCGGTGAAGATCCAGCGCGTATGTTTGCCGGTGAAGGTGGACCAGAACGAACTAATAGACGTTTTCATTACGTAAGTGCAGGTTTACCAGCCAAACGTTTATCAACGGCTTTTGATAGTGTAACACTTTACGGAAACGATCCGGATTTGAGACCTGATATTTATGGGAAAATTGGAAATGCTGGCGTTTCTATTTGTTGTTTAGATGATGCCAAGAAATTATATTCTGGTTTTGATTTAGCCAACGTAATGACATCCGTAAGTATGACCATTAATGGGCCAGCTCCTATGTTGTTAGGCTTTTTTATGAATGCCGCCATTGATCAGCAATGTGAAATGTACATTCAAGAAAACGGTTTAGAAAAAGAAGTAGAGGCTAAAATTGCTAAAATTTACAAAGGTAAAGTGCGCCCGGAATATCATGGTGAATTACCAGAAAGTAATAATGGTTTAGGTTTAATGCTTTTAGGCGTTACTGGCGATCAAGTTTTACCAGCCGATGTCTATGCCGACATTAAGAAGAATACCATTGCACAAGTTCGTGGAACGGTTCAAGCGGATATTTTAAAAGAAGACCAAGCACAAAACACCTGTATTTTCTCAACAGAATTCGCTTTGCGACTAATGGGCGATGTTCAGGAATATTTTATTGAAAATAATGTCCGAAATTTTTATTCGGTATCTATTTCAGGTTATCATATTGCCGAAGCAGGCGCCAACCCAATTACCCAATTGGCATTAACGCTTTCTAACGGATTTACGTATGTGGAGTATTATTTAAGTCGTGGCATGGACATTAATAAATTTGGTCCAAACCTGTCGTTTTTCTTCTCCAATGGTATCGATCCAGAATATGCGGTTATTGGTCGTGTGGCACGAAAAATATGGTCCAAAGCCATGAAAAATAAATATGGTGCCAATTCTAGAGCACAAATGTTGAAATATCATATTCAAACATCTGGACGTAGTTTACACGCTCAAGAAATTGATTTTAATGATATCAGAACCACGCTTCAAGCCTTATACGCTATTTATGATAACTGTAATTCCTTGCACACAAATGCCTATGATGAAGCCATAACCACACCAACAGAGGAATCTGTTCGTCGTGCTATGGCCATTCAGTTAATTATTAATAAGGAGTTAGGTTTAGCTAAAAATGAAAATCCTATTCAAGGCTCTTTTATTATTGAAGAATTAACCGATTTAGTGGAAGAAGCTGTCTTGTTAGAATTTGATAGAATTACAGAACGAGGCGGTGTTTTAGGTGCTATGGAAACCATGTACCAACGTTCTAAAATTCAAGAAGAGAGTTTGTATTATGAAACGTTGAAACATAATGGTGAATTTCCAATAATAGGAGTGAATACGTTTTTAAGTTCGCAAGGTTCGCCAACGGTTCAACCTGCGGAAGTTATTCGTGCTACAGAAGCCGAAAAGCAAAATCAAATCACGACCTTAAAAAATCTGCATGATAGCAAAGACACGACAGAATTATTGAAAGATCTTCAAGTTAGAGCCATTCATAATGAGAATATTTTTGAAGCTTTAATGGATGTTTGTAAGGTTTGTAGTTTAGGTGAAATTACCGCATCCTTATTTGAGGTTGGTGGTCAGTATAGACGGAATATGTAAGCTATATTATACAACGTGTTTTGTAAAAAGTGTGTTTATTATAATTATAAAAAAAGAGGACAATCATTGTTGTCCTCTTTTTAGTGGGTAAAACTAGCTTTTAATGTTTATATCTTTATCAGCATGTATCTATTATTGACTCTTTCTGATATTTTATTTCTATTTGTTTTTTTAAAACCGCGCTTTACTTTATAAGCTGTAATTCCTCACGTTTACTTTCGTCTGTTCGTTTTTTTTGATTCCAATACGGTTCGTTTATACTTTTTTTCAATTTGGCTTCCGTTATTAAACCATCGCCATTATTTTCGGTCCACGATAGTATTTTGTACGGAAATTGTTTTTCTACATGTATACTATATGTTCTATCATTATTGAGGTATTCAACGGTATAGTTAGTTGTAGAATCTGTATCTGTTTTGCTAATTTCTGCTTTGGTAGCTTCTAGATTTTTATTAGCAAAACGACTGTATATAATTGAAAAAATCATGTTGGTTTCTCCTAAAGGCAGTTGTCCTTTATTGATGCGAATCCGAGTCATAAGTTCGTCTTCTAAAAGCGCTATTGGGAGTTTACCTTCAGTATCGCCATCTGTTTCAAAGTAAGAGAATTCTTGAAAATGATAATCGGTTTCT
The DNA here is from genome assembly GCF_008086205.1 of Bizionia myxarmorum. Taxonomy (GTDB): domain Bacteria; phylum Bacteroidota; class Bacteroidia; order Flavobacteriales; family Flavobacteriaceae; genus Algorimicrobium; species Algorimicrobium myxarmorum. Next base: position 1,575,953 of record NZ_VSKK01000001.1, read on the forward strand.
TTAAGATTTAGTTGTGTGAACGTATGTCCGCACCATTCCTGAATGCTGGTGTTTAGCTTTAACGTATTCGGGTGTTCTTTCGCATTTATGGGTGTAAATACAGAAGTAGCAATAGAATAATCGTAGATGCCTGTATTGAATTTTCTAAAGCTATTTAGTTTCATAACTGATACATTATCTTCACCAGCATCCTCGGGATTGTCTAGTTTTACCTGTTTGCTTAATGAGAATGGTTCTGTTACAAATACAAGTACAACTTCACCGTCACGAATTTCGCCATAACGGGATTGTTTAAGTGTATAGCTATTTAATTCGGCTTTACCTGAATACCAATAGGCTTTAAATTCATCGTCCACGGCAGCTTCATTCCATTTGATTTCTTCAGAAGCTGTTTTGTTAGCGGCGTTATTTTCTTCTTTACAAGCAAATAAAGAAAAGATTGCCAGTAAGCAGCATGATTTTAATAGGTGTATCATTTCTTATGCGTTTTAATGTGCAGTTAGTTAGGTTTTTTTTTGCCGATTTATTGCTTTGTTTCAGGATGGATTACGTATCCGAATAGCAAGCTATATGTCTTAAATTTACAACTAAAATAACACTCTGAAACCACTAATCAAGAAGAATAGTATGTTAATTAATAAGCTAATTTTAAAGATGAGAGAAGCTTCGTTTAAAATAAAAATTATTTTTTGCATCTTTTTACAATTATTACCGTCTATTATATGAATTTTAAACCCAATATATTATGAAAAATAAAGAATGTACGTGCGACTGTTCAAGTTGTAAGGCTGGTAATTGTGCGGGGTGTACTTGCGAAAATTGTAGCTGTAGTAATTGCAACTGTTAAGTTGTATTAAAATAGTATGAAAGCAGAACCGAATTCGTATTTTTATACTAAAGCAGTTCTGCTTTTTAATTGGAAAAGTATGACAACACGAGATATTTGGAATATCTATTCAGACGATATTAAACACTTTATTTTAAGCAAAGTAAAAGAACCAGCTGTTGCCGATGATTTACTACAAGAAACGTTTATAAAAGTGCATACCAAAAAGGATACCCTTAAAAATGATGATAAACAAAAACCTTGGCTATTTACCGTAGCGCGGTACACGGTTATGGATTATTTTAGAGTGCAAAATATAAAAATTACGCTGCCTGAAAGTGAGATTGAAGAGGACGCGTTACATGAGGAGCATACCGAGCATGATTGTTTACATGGTATCATTAAAAGTCTACCTAAAAAATATAGAGACCCCTTATTTTTAGCTGATATAAAGGGTTTGAAACAGGCGGAAGTGGCCAATCAGCTAAATTTACCACTTTCCACAATAAAGTCTCAAATACAACGTGGCAGGAAATTGATAACTCAAGGTTTTATGGATTGCTGCGATTTAACTTTAAACGACTCTGGCTACTTGGTAGGAGAAATAAAAGATAAACAGGACTGTAAAGTTTGTCAGTAGAGTAGGCTGTGGATGCTAATTTTCTTAAATTAAAAACCCATCAAAATCCCAATTCCACAATTTAATCGTAAGTTTGCGAGAACTTATTTTCGAATTAAACATCAAGCTTATTTATGTCCTTTAAAAAATTCCATCCTTCACTTTTAGAAGCGTTAACAGCTCAAAATATGTTAGCACCATTACCATTTCAAAAAGAAATTTTACCGAAATTAAAAGGGGGAATGGATGTGTACGGAATTGCTCCTGAAGGTTCTGGAAAAACAACGGCATTAATTTTAGCAACCATTCATAAATTAAAAGCGGAAGCTTTTGAAGATTCTCCCAGAGCATTGATTATGGTTAAGGACAAGCAATCTAGCCTAGATTTAAAGGAGCAGTTTGAGGTTTTTACAAGTCATACAGATTTACGTGTTTATGCTGCCTATGATGAATATGATATGGAAAAGCAAAAGGAAGAAATTTATTATGGTGTGGACATTATTATTGCCACGCCAAAGCGCTTAAATAAACTATATTTCTTAAACGGTATCCATTTAGGTCAACTGCAATTATTCGCTATGGAAGATGCTGAAATCCTTATGCGTGGTAATTATCAGAATGATATTTTACGTGTTACCGAAAGTTTAAAGAAATGCCAATACGTGATTTTGTCTGAAAAAATGTCTCCAAAATTACGAAGTCTTCAAGAAAATATGATGGCTAACGCACAAATAGTTAAAGCTTAAAATACGCTTATAAACTTAAAGTCCAAGTATGTTGTAGCTGCTTGAATTTTTTTAATTCAGCGCGTAATAAAGGCAAATAATCTTTACCATTACTATTGCATTTTTCTAACCGTTTTATATTTTTATTTAGCAAATATGTTAATCGTTTTACCGATGCTATATGCTTGTATTTTTTTTCTGAATAGCGAGCCTCTTCTGCCTTCGCAATTTCCGGCGCTAATGAAACAGATTGTTGAACAATATCTCCCGTAAAGTATATAAACGCGTTTTCTGAACCATCAGATTGTAAGCTAGACAAATCCTGACCCAAGTAGGTAGAAATGCATCGCGAAAGCGTGATAATATCCATAGCCTTTTGATATATAGGCGAATGGAATAAACTTGAAGAGATATGGGTAATCATAACACAATAGCAGTTTTATCAAAAATAGCGACAAATTAGCACAAGCCCCTTTTGATATTAAAGTAAAACCGTATATTTGATTTAATTATTAAGTAATTACAGTTAATTTACCTTAAAATGAGTATTGACGCCTTAAACTGGAAAATATTGAAGTGTTTGCAACAGCAGGCACGCATGTCCAATGCCGAAATTGGTCGGCAAGTTGGCATCAGTTCGCCAGCTGTTTCTGAACGGATTAAAAAAATGGAAGATTCGGGTATTATTCAACACTATCATACAACGGTTTCTCCATTTGAAGCTGGTTATCAGTTAAAGGCTTTAATTACCATTCGCGCATTTATGGGAATGTTGAAGCCGTTTTTGGAGAAAGTTAAAACTTATGATGAGGTTATTAATTGTTACCGCATTACAGGAAATGAGAATATAGTTATGGAGGTTGTTTTAAAAAACCAGAAACATTTGGAGCTGTTTATTGATCAGCTGATTGTTTATGGCGAAACTAAAACACAAATTATTTTATCTCATGTTGTAAAGCATAATTCGGTTAAGCCTTTGAAATAAAAGTTTTTTTTGATTTCAATTAGTAGCTTCGTCCTTCTTCATATAACGTATTAGAAGCCATAAAAATGCCATGCAAATTACAGCTAACAGTGACATAATATACCAGGTGTTTTCAAATCCTAAAGCATCGGCCATGTGCATGCCAGCATTATGTCCGAAAATATGCGCTATAGAAAAGGCTATACTATAAAGCGCCATATATTCGCCTTGATTTCCTTTTTTAGCGCGTTCCATAGCAAAAGCGTTAGAGAACGGAAAGGTTATCATTTCTCCAACGGTCATAAAGAGCATACCAATTACTAAAATGCCCATCCAAGGTGTGATATTTAAAACCAAAAAGCTTATTCCTACTAATATGGCGCCAATTATCATAAGAGCTGGTTTGCTATATCGGGTGCTTTCTAACCATTTTATTAAGGGCATTTCTAAAAGAAAAATAAACGCACCATTTAATCCCAATAAAATTCCAATATCAAGTTCAGATAAATGGTGAATCTCTTTATAGTAAATAGGCATCGTAGAAAAGTATTGTAGAAATACGATTCCAAACATAGTCATAGCCGCCAGAAATATGAAGTATGATTTATCTTTATAGGCTGACTCTGGGTTCGTATTCACAATATCATCTTGTGTTTTAGCCTTTTTAGGATGCAATACATTCATCAATAATATGGTGGCGAGTATACAGGAAATACCATCAATCCAAAATAATCCTGCATAGCTCATGGTTACAATAATGATACCTCCAATAGCTGGACCAGCAGAAAAACCAAGATTTATGGCTAATCGAATCAGTGTAACCGAACGTGTTTTGTTTTCTGCCTTACTGTAAGCGCTTAAAGCTACAAACATAGCAGGACGAAACATATCAGCAACTAACATCACTAAAAATATACCAAATGAAATACTCGCAAATGTGTGTAAAAACTGCAGGCCAATAAATAAAATTCCGGTACCTAATAAACTCCGGACCATGACTTTATAATAGCCAATTTTATCAGTTAATTTTCCGCCAAGCCAAGAACCGCAAACAGAACCTAAACCAAAAGCCGACATAACCCAACCTACTTGACCTAAACTTAAGTTTAAATCGGTTGTTAGATATAAGGACAAAAATGGAATAACCATAGTGCCAGCACGATTGATTAAGGTAATCAATGCTAGCCACCATATTTCAGGCGACAAGCCGCGAAAGGTGTTAATATAGCCGAAATATAATTTTTTCATTCCAATGGGTGGGTGTTTTATAAAACCAAAAAATCCGACGCAATGGTCGGACTTCAATGTATTCGCTTTTTTAAAAATTAGTAATCACGCACACAATAGGTCCAACTCATACGAGATGAGTAGCGAGGTTTTCTATATAATGTGACTCTAATGTTCATGTTTTTATAATAATTGCTCACCAAATCTAAACAAAATATGAATAAGTTGTACTTTTGAAATTAATTTAAATTTTACCCATGAAAACGTTACTTGGTTTCCTACTGTTTTTTTCTATTGTTGGTTGTGCTCAAAAAAAAGAACCACTTTTAGGCGAAACAGATTGGCAGCGTGAGCAAAATGCCGATTTTAAAGATGCGAGCAAATCGCCATTAAAAGCAAAAGACAGAAAGGTTTTTAAAACATTAGACTTTTTCCCTGTCGATTCTTCATTTATAGTTTCAGCTACTTTAAAAAGAACCCCAGATTCGGAATGGTTTTTAATGCAAACGACTACAGATCGCGTTTCAAATGAACGAATTTATGGTGTAATTACTTTTGAATTGAAAGGAAAAAATTATGCATTGGCTATTTATCAAGGACAAGAGTTGATGAAACAAGAAGGTTTTGAAGACTATTTGTTTCTGCCATTTATTGATAATACCAACGGTGAAACTACTTATGGCGGCGGCCGTTATTTGGATTTACGTATTCCTGAAAATGATGTGATAATTGTTGATTTCAACAAATCTTACAATCCTTATTGTGCCTACGATGAAAAATATTCCTGCCCCATTGTGCCACGCGATAATTATGTGGATGTGGAAGTGAAAGCAGGCGTAAAAGCATTTGCTAAAAACGATTAGTCCATTTTACTTCACTAAAAACATTCCCAAGAAAACAGCCAAAAATCCAAGAGCAAAACTAGCAATGGTATAAATAGCGAAACTCATAAAATCACCTGATTTTAAAAACACATGATTTTCATAAGCGAACGCTGAAAAGGTTGTAAATCCACCACAAAATCCGGTAGCAATAAGTGCGATGTGGTTTTCAGAAAGTGAATTATGTTTGGCGGCTAATCCCAGAATAACACCAATAAGAAGACTACCTAAAATATTAGTCAAGAAGGTGCCATAGGGAATACCGCTATTTGGATTGTTTAAAAATTTTCCTATTATAAAACGGAGCGCACTTCCAAAGCCACCGCCAATAAAAACCAATAGGATTTGCTTCATTTGTAGATTAGTTAATGGCTATGAAAATTTCAGTAATCCAATTTGCAGGGTTTGGTTGTAGGCTAGGTTCTGTTAAATAAACCTCCAGCATCGGTCCCATTTCTGTGGCTTCCATATTGTATTGACTAATATAATTATTGGTCGCATCCCAAGCTTCTTTTAAATTAGAATAGTTTCCCTTTAAAGTCGTTTTTATAGCCTTAAAAGGCTCCAATTGGCCTGCTAAAATATCGCTTTGTGTGGTTGCTATTTGGGTAGTTGTTGGAATACAAATTGAAAACATTACTGCATTATTAGCTTCGTCCCAGTTGTGATATAAAATGAATGGTGCACCAGCCATAGCTATATTGTTTTTCAAAGCATAGCTTTTTACTTTAGGCATTAATTTTTGAATGGTTGTTTGAATATCTGAAATTTTGCTAGAAGTAGAACTGTAAATATAAAAACCACCGCCATGTTGGGCAATTCCATCCACTTTTACAGAATAAACTTCCATAGAAGCCAAAACTTCACTCGTTAGTTTTTCAAGGCCTCGCTCAAAATCAGGACCGATCATTTTATCGTGTCCGCCATTTAAAAGTGCATATCCTTTTTCATAAAAACTTAAATTTTCTGAAGACATCGTCCAAGAAACTTCTGTTTCGTTTGTATCATTTTGAATAAATTCCCATTGCATTTTAGCCACTTCAAACTTATTATATTGAAATTCTTGTTCTATAGTTTGGTAAGGAACCCTATTAATTGTTTTAATCAAACCCATACTTTCACCGTTGGTCCAACTGTAGGTTCCGTTTAAATTTGAGGTAGAATCCACTAACTCAATTTTTGTTTCCGAATCTTTATCAATCCAAGGCGACCACGATTCCCAGTTCTTGAAATCAATAACGCGATTGTAAACAACCTGTGCAGGCGCTGCAACTGTTCGCGTTCTGGTCACGTTAAAATCATTAGGTTGCACCGCAATATAAATAGATGCACCAATGATTAATATGAGTAAAAAAAACAGAATATATTTAAATGTTTTCATGTTGGATTGGGTTAGAAATCAAAGATAAACAATTTTATGCGTTAATAATTAATGTTACATTTGTGAAATACTAATAAACACAAAACAAATGAAACTAAAACTTATAATGGGTTTGGCTATTATGGCGCCTTTTTTATATTCATGTAACAATGATAAATCTGAACCCAAAGCCGATCCGGCAGAAACTGAAACCAAAGTTGTAGCAGATTTTGATCATAATGTGGAGCAATTTGCAGACATTAAGATCTTACGTTACCAAATTCCAGGTTGGGATAACTTAACCCTGAAAGAACAAAAACTGGTTTATTATTTAGGTCAAGCTGGTTTAGCAGGGCGAGATATTTCATGGGATCAGAATTACAGACATAATTTAACCATCAGAAAAGCTTTAGAAAATGTGTATTCTAATTATTCAGGTGATAAAACAACTGCTGATTGGACTTCTTTTGAAACCTATCTAAAACGTATCTGGTTCAGTAATGGCGTTCACCATCACTATTCTAATGATAAAATGAAACCTGAATTTTCTAAAGACTATTTAGTTGGATTATTATCTGAAACCAATACAAAATTAGAAGGTGACGCTTTAGAGGTTTTATTTAACGATAAAGATTCTAAAAAAGTAAACCAAGATAAAAATGTGGATAATGTGTTATTATCTGCGGTTAACTTTTATGGTCCAGATGTAACTATGGCAGAAGTTGAAGCATTTTATAAATCTAAAAAATCGCCAGACGCTAAAAAGCCTTTATCTTTTGGATTGAATTCTAAATTGGTAAAAGAAAATGGGAAAGTAGTCGCAAAAACTTATAAATCAGGTGGCTTATATGGTGCAGCTATAGATAATATTATTCCTTGGTTAGAAAAAGCGCAAGGTGTTGCTGAAAATAAAGCGCAAGGTGATGCTATTGCCTTATTAATTCAATATTACAAAACAGGTGATTTACAAACTTGGGATGATTATAACGTAGCTTGGACAGCTGCCACAGAAGGAAATATTGATTATATAAACAGTTTTATTGAAGTATACAATGATCCATTAGGTTACACGGGAAGTTATGAAGCTATCGTGCAAATTAAGGATTTTGATATGTCGGAAAAAATGGCTGTTTTATCTGAAAACGCGCAATGGTTTGAGGATAATTCACCGCTAATGGAAGACCATAAAAAGAAAAATGTGGTTGGTGTTTCTTATAAAGTAGTAAATGTGGCGGCTGAAGCTGGTGATGCGTCTCCAAGCACGCCAATTGGTGTAAACTTACCAAATGCAAACTGGATTCGTGCTGAAGTTGGTTCAAAATCGGTTTCATTAGGAAACATTATCAATGCTTACAATAATGCAGGAAGTACTGGTCGTTTGAAAGAATTTGCTCATGATGAAGAGGAAATTAAATTAGAAGAAAAATACGGGCAAGTAGCTGATAAATTACACACAGCTTTACATGAAGTTGTTGGCCATGCTTCGGGACAATTAAATCCAGGTGTTGGTGAAACGAAAGAAACGCTTAAAAATTACGCATCTACTTTAGAAGAAGGTCGCGCAGATTTAGTAGGGCTTTATTATTTATACAATCCTAAATTACAAGAATTAGGGTTAGTAGATGATTGGAAATCTTTAGGAATGGCAGCTTATGATGGTTATATCAGAAATGGTTTAATGACGCAGCTTATTCGTTTAAATATTGGCGACAACGTTGAAGAAGCGCATATGCGTAACAGACAATGGGTAAGTGCTTGGGTTTTTGAAAAAGGAAAAGATGCCAAAGTTATTGAAAAAGTAAGTCGTGATGGTAAAACATATTTCAATATTACGGATTATGATAAATTACACGATTTATTTGGTCAATTATTACGTGAAACGCAACGTATCAAATCTGAAGGCGATTTTGCAGCAGTGCAAGCTTTAGTTGAAGATTATGGTGTTAAAGTAGATCAAGACATTCACGCTGAAGTTTTAGAACGAAATGCGCAGTTTAAATCAGCAGCTTACAGCGGTTTTGTAAATCCTGTATTGGTTCCAGAAATGGATGATAATGGTGAAATCACAAAAATTAATGTGGTTCAGCCAGAATCGTTTCCAAAGCAAATGTTAGAGTATAGCGCTAATTTTAATTTCCTTCCGGAAGTTAATTAATGCGAAATATTAAGCATAGAAAAAGCCTCAACAGTAATATGTTGAGGCTTTTTTATTAGTGAAAATTTACATTTAGAAAAGTATCACTTACTATCTTATTGGAAAAGCCATTTTATAGAAACTATAAAAAGAACAAAACAGATAAAAGCTATTAAAACCCAAATGTTTCCCTTATAATGCTTTCTGTGTAAGACGATATCTTTTCTATATGCATAAATTAAAATGATTATAAAAACAATGGCAAATAAGCTGCCGAAAATTATTTGATTGGTACTAAACATGGCATTAAATTTTGGCAAATTTACAAAAACAAACCCATAAGAAGCCGTTTTAATTCTATGGAATTATTAAGAAACAAGTCTAGTGTTAATCCACTTCTCATTAATTTCCCTTTTTAAATAAATCACTGAAATTTCGACTGTTTAAAGTATCATTTTGTAATTTGATAGCTTAAAAAATTAAACTCACCAACTATGAAAAATAAAATTGAAGCCGTTAAAGCTTTTCACACCTCTTTTAAAATTGGACATCTTGATTCACCAAAGGCCGATTTAGGAGCCGCAAAGAATATGTTGCGTTATAAGCTGATGCGTGAAGAGAATGAGGAATATTTAGAAGCTACTACTAACAACGATTTGGTTGAGGTTGCGGACGCTTTAGGTGATATGCTCTATATTTTATGCGGCACCATCATTGAACACGGTATGCAACATAAAATTGAAGCTGTTTTTAACGAAATTCAACGCAGTAATATGAGTAAATTAGGAGCAGATGGGGAGCCTATTTATCGCGAAGATGGGAAAGTACTAAAAGGACCAAATTACTTTACACCTGATATCAAAAAGATTCTAGATACCGAATAAAAAAAGCAGCCAACGGGCTGCTTTTAATTTTAATCTATAATTCTTATTTAATTTCATAACGCCATCCGTGCTTGTCATCGGACAGGTTATGTTGAATGTTTAATAAATATTTTTTAAACAAAGTTGCGTAAGCATCGTCTTGATCAGGAATTTCGAAAACTTCTTCCGAATGCTCAAAAGCAGAAATCGGACTAATTACAGCCGCAGTTCCTGTTCCAAAAATTTCTTTTAAACTACCATTTCTTGCAGCTTCTTTTATTTCACTAACCGTAACGCGACGAACGTCAACTTTTATGTTATTATCTTCCGCTAACTGAATAATACTTTTTCTAGTAATGCCATCCAAAATACGATCACTGATAGGTGCCGTTACCAAAGTATCATTAATTCTAAAAAAGATATTCATAGTACCAGCTTCTTCCAAATACTCATGGGAACTAGCGTCGGTCCAAATAATTTGTTGGTATCCTTTTTTCTGTGCTAAACTGGTTGGGTAAAATTGCGCAGCATAGTTTCCGGCAGCTTTTGCAAAACCTACACCACCATTTGCAGAGCGACTATAAGTTTCAGCAAAAAGAACACGAACTTTCCCTGTGTAATACGCTTTTGCAGGCGAACAGATAATCATGAATCTGTAAGCTTGTGCTGGCGCTGCAGAAATTGCAGGTTCAATAGCAAATACAAAAGGTCTAATATATAAGGAGTTTCCAATACCTGGCTTAATCCAATCTTTATCCATTTTCATCAAGGTCGTTAAACCTTCCATGAAATAATCTTTTGGAAATTCAGGAATCGCTAATCGCGCAGCTGAAATATTAATACGTCTATGATTGTCTTCTGGACGGAATAAAAACGCTTTGCCATCGTCATCTTTGTAGGCTTTCATACCTTCAAAAACAGCTTGTCCATAATGTAAAACACGTGCAGAAGGTTCAATAGTCATAGGTTGATAAGGCACAATTTTTGGCTGTTGCCATGCGCCATCTATATAATCACAGTAAAACATATGATCTATAAATTTCTTACCAAAATCTAAATTATTAAAATCAACGTCGTTAATTTTTGTCTTGTCAGACGTTTCTATATCGATTTCCTGATGTATTGAATTCTGCATAATTTTATAACCTTTTGGTTTTGCAAAAGTACTCATTTTTAGAATTATAAAAAACTTAAAATTTACTTAAAAAAACCTATATTTGGCATTCCAATTTTAAAAAATAGAAAAGATGAAACATATATTTATTGCTATTTCCTTGATGTTTAGTATCATGTCTTGTAATAATTCCGATAAAAACACAGATGCTGTAGAATTAGTTGAAGTAGAAACCACGGAATTAGCTTATGCATCTTTTGGTGATAAAATTGAAGCAGATAACGCTTTGACTGCTGCTGAAATTAATGAGAAATATAAAAACATGAAGCCGGGTGACACCTTACAAACTAAAGTAATGGCCAAAGTGAATAGTGTTTGTCAAGCCAAAGGTTGCTGGATGCGTTTAGGATTGGACAATGACGAAGAAGTCATGGTTAAATTTAAAGATTACGGTTTTTTTATGCCGAAAAACATCGCTGATAAAGACGTTATTATTAATGGTAAAGCTTACGTTACAGAGGTTTCGGTAGACGAGCAACGTCATTATGCTGAAGATGCTGGAAAAACATCAGAAGAAATTGCTGCTATTACAGAACCAAAACGCACGTTGTCTTTTGAAGCCGATGGTGTTTTGTTAATTGAAGACTAATGAAGCAAATTTTAGGCTTATTAGTTATACTTTTTTTTATGTTCGGCTGTAATAACTCCGAAGAAAAAATGCTGCCTGAAAAAGTGGAAAAACAAGACATTGTTTATGATATGTACGAGCCGTCCGAAATGGCGAATCTTATGAATCAGATGTATGCTTATAATTTAACCATTAAAAACGCCATTGTTGCAGGCGAAGACATTGAAGAATTTCCTTTAGACTTCTTAAAAATCCATTCTGCTGAATTATCGGATTTTAAAAAACGCAATCTTACTTTTGAAAGTTTCTCAAAGCTTTTCATAGATGCGGAAAAAGAATTGTATAATCCAGATTCAGAGATTTCAGAAACCGACCGATTTAATAATGTGGTAAATCTTTGCATTTCCTGTCACCAAACGGAATGCACCGGGCCTATTCCACGTATTAAAAAGTTGTTAATCCAGTAATTTTGAAACGTCAAATAATTACAACGGGTGATGGTTCTAAAACCATTCAAATTGAAGATTGGAATGAACAATACCATTCCATTCATGGCGCTATTCAAGAAGCAAATCATGTATTTATTAAAACGGGTTTTGATTACGTTACAGCCAACTCTAAAGTAGATAAAATTGCTATCCTTGAAATTGGTTTTGGCACGGGTTTAAATGCGATAATTACCTTATTAAAAACTATTAAAGATCAAATTACCGTTGATTATGTGGGTGTGGAGGCTTATCCTGTTATACTTTCGGAAATAGAACAACTCAATTATCCAGAACTTTTAGAGGATGAATTGGCTTCAGAAAAGTTTAAAGCCATGCACAATTGCCCATGGGAAATTCAAACAGAAATTTCTGATAATTTTCAACTTACCAAATACCAAAAAAGATTTGAAGCTATTTCAAATTCCAATCAATTTAACCTGATTTATTTTGATGCTTTTGGAGCACGAATTCAGCCAGAATTGTGGACCGAAGCTATTTTCCAAAAAATGTATAGAGCTTTGAAACCCCATGGTGTTTTAGTTACATACGCTGCAAAGGGAAGTGTGCGTCGTGCCATGCAAGCTGTTGGTTTTAACGTCGAGCGCTTGCCTGGACCTCCTGGAAAACGTGAAATGTTGAGGGCTACAAAAATATTTAGTGAATAGAATTAAATAGCATACTTTTTATCTTAACAGTATTTCTAATTTATAAACCATCACATTTATAAAAGTGGATTATTCTTATAGCTAATCTTGTCTTAAATCTGTTAAACCTTCATTAAATGCCGTAAGATTCAGCACCTCAATACCTATCTTTATATAAAAATTGTGAATGAAGGTTTTAATTACAGGCGCTACAGGGTTAATCGGTAAGGCTATTACTGAACAATGTCATAAACAAAATATGACGGTTCATTACTTAACCACTTCCAAAGAAAAAATTAAACATACAGAAGATTATAAAGGTTTTTATTGGAACCCAACCGAAAATAAAATTGATTTGGCATGTTTGGATGGTGTAGACGCGATTATTAATTTGGCGGGTGCATCTATTGCGCATCGTTGGACGGCGAGTTATAAAAACACCATTATAAATAGTAGATTAGACACGCTCCGATTAATTAAAGAAACACTTCAAAATAATGAGCACAGCGTTAAACATGTTATTTCCGCTAGTGCTATAGGAATTTATCCAGATTCATTAACTAATTATTATGAAGAAGATACAACAGCTGTATCAACTAGTTTTTTAGGAACGGTTGTAGAGCAATGGGAAAAAATGACGGATACATTTAAGGAACTCGACGTTTTAGTTTCTAAAGTGCGAATTGGTTTGGTATTAGATGAAAATGACGGTGCTTTACCACAAATTGTAAAACCCATTAAATTTAACCTTGGTGCTGCCTTTGGAAGTGGTGATCAATGGCAATCGTGGATTCACATTAATGATTTAGCAGGTGTTTTTGTTTTTGTATTAACGCATCAAATAGAAGGTGTTTCTAACGGTGTTGCTCCAAATCCTATAACGAATACGGAGTTAACAAAAACGGTAGCTTGCGTTTTAAAAAAGAAATTGTTCTTACCTAATATACCAAAAGCTATGATGTCGCTTATTTTAGGCGAGATGCATGTCTTACTGTTTGAAAGCCAACGCGTAAGTAGTAAAAAAATAGAAGAAGCAGGTTATCAATTTGAATTTGTACATATTAAACCTGCCTTACAAGATCTTTTGACATAAAAAAATCCGCTACTAGTGTAGCGGATTTTTAATAGTATTTACAAATTTAATTATGCTTTGTTAGCAGTAATTGTAAGTTGTAATTCCATTTCATCATTGATGAATTTATCTCCTAAATTATCAAAAAATGATTTTGAACCATATTTCACATTCCATTTAGAACGATCAATAGTAAATGTTTCGCTTGTAATAGTTACAGAACCATTGTTTTCAGTTACTGTTACTGGAATAGTTACGTTGTTTTCAGTATCTTTCATTTTAAGATTTCCTGAAAGCATAGCTTTACCATTTTCATTTGTAAATCCTGTTACTTCAAAAGCAGATGCTGGAAAAGCTTCTACATCAAAGAAATCTGGACTTTTTAAATGACCTGATAATTTAGCGTGATCTTCACTATCAACTGGAAGATCTGTTACATTAAGTGAAGCCATATCAATAATAAAACTTCCACTTTCAACAGCATCACCATTTAAAGTAAATACGCCGCTCTCAACTTTAATTGTACCTGTATGAGATCCAGTAGGTTTGAAACCTTTCCACATAATAGTTGAAGCTTCTGTATCAACTAAGTATTTTGTAGAAACTTCTGTAACTTCTGCAGCAACTTCTGCATCTGTGGTTTCAACTTCAGCCGCTTTATCTTTACAGCTTGTAAAAGTAATAGCTAATGCTAATGTCAAAATTGTTAAAAAACGATTTTTCATTGTTATAAATTTATTTTAGTGTTAAGCGGCAAAAGTACAACAATCCCACTAAATTTTATAAAAATTAAATTTAATTTATTTCGTGACATTTTGACATTTTTTGGATAATGGCAGTACTTTTGCCATCCATTAAAAGTATTTAAAAAATAAGGGTACAACATGAGCAAAAAAGATAAAAACGACGATTCTGCAAATGAGCAGATAGATGATCAGCATATAGATAATTCGGAGGAAACGACAGAAGATACGAGAACGGTTGAAGAACAGTTGCAAGATTCTTTAGCGCAAGAAAAAGATAAATTTTTACGCTTGTTTGCTGAATTTGAAAATTATAAAAGACGTACTGCCAAAGAACGCAGTGATTTATTTAAAACGGCAGGTCAAGACGTCATGGTAGCTTTATTGCCAATTTTAGATGATTTTGATCGTGCTTACAACGAAATATCAAAAACTAAAGAAAAAGATCTTTTAAAAGGTGTGGAGTTAATTCGAAATAAACTGAATTACACACTTGAAAATAAAGGTTTGGAACTTATGGAATTAAAAACCGGTGATGATTTCAATGCAGATAATCATGAAGCCATCACGCAAATCCCAGCACCTACAGATGCTTTAAAAGGTAAAATTATTGATGTAGTTGAAAAGGGATATAGGTTGGGTGATAAAATAATACGATTTCCAAAAGTAGTTATAGGACAATAATATGGCAAAAAAAGATTATTACGAGATTTTAAATATTGATAAAAATGCCACGGCAGTCGAAATAAAAAAGGCATACCGTAAAAAGGCATTAAAATATCATCCTGATAAAAATCCAGATAATAAAGAAGCAGAGTCTAAATTTAAGGAAGCAGCAGAAGCTTACGAAATATTAAGTAACGCCGATAAGAAATCACGTTATGACCAATTTGGCCATCAAGCTTTTGATGGTAACGGTGGTTTTAGCGGCGGTAATATGAATATGGATGACATATTCAGTCAGTTTGGCGACATTTTTGGCGGTGCATTTGGCGGCGGCGGTGGTTTTTCTGGATTTGGAGGCGGTTATGGCGGTGGCGGACAACGTCGCGTTAAAGGAACCAATATGCGAATTCGCGTTAAATTAACGTTGGAAGAGATTGCTAACGGTGTTGAGAAAAAAGTTAAAGTCAGACGTAAAGTTCAAGCGCCCGGAACCACTTATAAAACCTGTGATGTTTGTAATGGTGCTGGTCAAGTAATGCGCGTTACAAACACTATTTTAGGTAGAATGCAAACAGCATCTACTTGTACTAATTGTGGTGGCGCAGGACAAATTATTGACAAAAAACCAAATGATGCCGATGCACAAGGTATGTTGGTTCAAGAAGAAACCGTTTCAATTAAAATTCCTGCTGGCGTAGTAGACGGCATGCAATTAAAAGTTACAGGAAAAGGTAATGAAGCACCAGGAGGCAATAGTGTTTCCGGTGATTTATTAGTAGCGATTGAAGAAGAAAATCATGCAACTTTACAGCGTGAAGGTGATAATTTGCATTATGATTTGTATGTAAGTTTACCAGATGCCGTTCTTGGAACTTCAAAAGAAATAGATACTGTAACAGGAAAAGTGCGTATTAAAATTGAAGCGGGCGTGCAGTCTGGGAAAATTTTAAGATTACGTGGTAAAGGGATTCCATCCATAAATGGATATGGAAAAGGTGATTTATTAGTACATGTAAATGTATGGACACCGAAAACCTTAAATAAGCAACAAAAAGATTTTTTCGAAACCATGAAGGATGATGAGCATTTTCAACCGAAACCAGAAATTGGTGACAAATCATTTTTTGAAAAAGTAAAAGATATGTTTTCGTAAACAATAAGATACCTCAATGAAAATCCGCCTTTATGGCGGATTTTTTATTTTTAAATTAAGTTATTTGATTTCTTTCTGTTATGGTTCAATAAAAAGTACTATATTTGGTTTATTACTATGATTCATAGTAATAATTTTTCTTTTTCATAGCAATTTTTTCCCATCCTTAAGCGTAAGTTTTAGGATGGGTTTTGTTTTTAAGACCATTTGCTTAATTTCTATTTAATAATTTCGGTGAACAGTCGTACATTTAATATATTTACGTCTTACACTTAATTAACATCAGGTATGGGTAACTTATTAGAAGCGCACAACGTTTCTAAAAAATTCGGGAATTATACGGCATTAAACAACGTTTCTATTGATGTTCCTCAAGGCAGTATTTTTGGGCTTTTAGGGCCAAATGGTGCAGGAAAAACAACACTTATTCGCGTTATAAATCAGATTACCATGCCAGATTCGGGCCATGTTATTTTAGATAATCAACCTTTACAAAATCATCACGTTAAAGATATTGGCTACTTGCCCGAAGAGCGCGGCCTTTATAAATCCATGAAAGTGGGGGAACAAGCGCTTTATCTAGCACAGCTAAAAGGCTTGAGTAAAGCCGAAGCAAGAAAGCGACTTGCCTATTGGTTTGATAGATTGGATATGGGCGACTGGTGGAATAAGAAAATCCAGGAACTTTCTAAAGGGATGGCTCAAAAAGTCCAGTTTATTGTTACCGTTTTACATGAACCTAAATTGCTGATTTTTGATGAACCCTTTTCGGGTTTTGACCCCATTAATGCTATTTTAATTAAGGACGAAATTTTACGACTTCGAGATGAAGGCGCTACCGTGATATTTTCAACACACCGTATGGAATCTGTTGAGGAATTATGTGATCATATTGCATTAATTCACCAGTCTAATAAAATTCTAGATGGCAAATTAATCGATATTAAAAAACAATTCAAAACCAATACGTTTGAAATTGGAATTCGAGCCACCAACGAATTGGCTTTAGAGATAGAACTATCTGAAAAATTCACGGTGACACCAACCAGTTTTAAAACGTTGGGAAATGAATTAAAGCGTAATATTAAATTGGCTGAAAATCAATCGCCAAACGATTTATTAAGCTTTTTAACCAGTAGAGGTGAAGTATCACATTTTGTAGAAATAATACCAACTGCTAATGATATTTTTATTCAAGCAGTAAAGAATAATTAGTTATGAATCATTTACCTCTCATCATAAAACGCGAGTATTTTACGAAAGTTAAAAACAAGTCGTTTATAATCATGACTGTTTTAAGTCCAATGATTATGATTGCTTTAATTGCGGTTGTAGCGTATTTGTCTCAAATAAATAAGAATTCAGAACGCACCATCGCTATTTTAGATGAATCTGGATTGGTTTCACCTATTTTCCAAAATTCAGAAAACACAGAATATATTGTTTTGGAGAATATGTCTTTGGAGGCGGCCAAAACACTTACTGAAACACAAGGAAACTACGGTTTACTTTACATTGGTAAATTTACCGATGTCAAGGACGCTGATAAATTTATTAAATTTTATTCGGAAGAGTCGCCTTCTATCACGCTTATCAACAGAATGGAAAGCAAACTAGAAAAGCATTTAACCGATTTAAAGTTAGAAAGCCAAGGTGTTGACATTGAAAAAATTAAATCTTCAGAAACCCGTGTAACCATAACTCAAGAGAGTTTTATGGGCCAGAAAACATCAAAAATTGATAGTATTGTTAAACTCGTTTTTGGTGGTGCTGCAGGTTATTTGTTGTTTATGTTTATCATTATTTATGGGAATATGATTATGCGTAGCGTGATTGAAGAAAAAACGAGTCGGATTATTGAAATTATAATTTCTTCCGTGAAACCAATGCAACTCATGCTCGGTAAAATTATAGGAACGTCTTTAGCCGGTGTTACACAATTTGTTATTTGGATTATTTTAGGAGGTTTACTCCTAACTATTATTTCGGGTATTTTCGGGATAAATTTAATGGAAGCGTCGCCTTCTGGACAATTATTAAGTCAAGCAAGTACCGATTCCAATATACCGGATGTGGCGCAAAGTGTAATAATGGCTTTCTATAAATTGCCGTTAACCAATTTAATTTTCGCTTTTCTCCTGTTTTTTATTGCTGGTTATTTACTTTATAGTTCATTATATGCTGCAATTGGTGCAGCTGTGGATAATGAAACCGATACGCAGCAATTTTTATTTCCTATTTTAATGCCGCTTATTTTAGCCGTTTATATTGGGTTTTTCACGGTTATTGAAAATCCACACGGAACCATTTCAACTATTTTCTCATTTATTCCATTTACATCGCCAGTCGTTATGCTTATGCGTATTCCGTTTGGTGTTCCTATATGGCAACAGGTTGTATCTTTAATTATTTTAATTGCTACCTTTATTTTCACCGTTTGGTTTGCTGCCAAAATATACCGAGTAGGTATTTTAATGTATGGTAAAAAACCTAGTTACAGAGACATATTAAAGTGGATAAAATATTAAATTAAAGCATGCAGAATAATTTAGATAATATAGAAGAGGCTGTTACCGAAAGTGGCATTTGGGAAACTTTTATCGATTTTTTAAATTTAGGCTTCGAGTTTGGTGATCAAGAAAATCCGTTTAGTATCACCGTTGGTCTCGTTTTATTGATCATCGTTATTTTTTTAGTGACAAGTATCATTTTAAATTTTCTGAAACGGCTTTATGCCAGGCGTTTGCCCCAGGAAGATAAAGCCAAATTCAACACGGTTTTTTCTTTCGGTAGATGGCTAATTTATCTAATTGTGCTACTAATTATTGTTGATTCTATAGGCATCAACGTTACTACTGTTTTTGCTGCATCAGCAGCCTTATTAATTGGTATTGGTCTCGCGCTTCAAACCTTGTTTCAAGATATTATTTCTGGTGTAATTATGCTTATAGATCAAAGTTTACATGTTGGCGATATTATTGAAATTGAAGGGAAAGTAGGGCGTGTAGAAGAAATTAAATTACGAACCACACGTGCTGTTACTATTGATAATCGCGTATTGGTTATTCCCAATCACTTGTATCTAACAAATAGCTTATACAATTGGACACAAAACGATATTTCCACGCGTGAGAGTATTTCAATTGGAGTGGCCTATGGGAGTGATACGCTTTTGGTAAAACGTTTATTGATGCAAGCAGCAAATTCGCATCCAGAAGTTTTAGATCAAGAGTCAACAGTGGTGTTATTTACTGATTTTGGAGATAGTTCTTTAAGTTTTAAAGTTATTTTTACGGTTCGTGATAGTTTTAAATCGCAATTTCCTAAAAGTGATATCCGTTTTGAAATTGATAAACTTTTTAGAGAACACGATATTTCCATACCTTTCCCACAAAGAGATATTCATATTATTGAGAAAAAATAATAAATATTATGCCAAAAATATTAGTAATAGAAGATGAAGCGTCTATTAGACGTGTGCTTGTAAAAATTCTTTCAGAAGAAAATGACACCTATGAAGTTGAAGAAGCCGTTGATGGTTTAGAAGGCATTGAGAAAATACGCGATAATGACTACGATTTAGTGTTTTGCGATATTAAAATGCCGAAAATGGATGGTGTTGAAGTTTTAGAAGCGGCCAAAAAAATTAAACCGGAAATCCCTATCGTTATGATTTCTGGGCACGGCGATTTAGATACGGCTGTAAATACGATGCGTTTAGGTGCTTTCGATTATATTTCAAAACCACCCGATTTAAACCGCTTATTAAATACCGTTCGAATTGCTTTAGACACCAAGGTTTTGGTGGTTGAAAATAAAATGCTGAAAAAGAAAGTCAGCAAGAATTACGAAATGATAGGTGAAAGTGACGCCATTTCTCATATTAAAGATATGATTGAAAAAGTAGCGCAAACTGATGCTCGTGTGCTTATTACAGGTCCAAACGGAACTGGAAAAGAATTAGTAGCGCATTGGTTACATCAAAAAAGCGACCGTTCTAAAGGTAATTTGGTAGAAGTAAATTGTGCTGCTATTCCTTCAGAATTAATTGAAAGTGAATTATTCGGTCATGTAAAAGGGGCTTTTACGAGTGCCATAAAAGATCGTGCTGGTAAATTTGAAGCCGCCAATGGTGGTACTATTTTTCTAGACGAAATTGGCGATATGAGTTTATCCGCTCAAGCCAAAGTGTTGCGAGCGCTTCAAGAGAACAAAATTCAGCGTGTGGGTAATGACAAGGATATCAAAGTGGATGTTCGGGTTATTGCGGCAACTAATAAAAATTTAAATGTTGAAATTGCAGAAGGTCGTTTCCGTGAAGATTTATACCATCGTTTAGCGGTTATTTTAATTCAGGTGCCGTCATTAAATGACAGACGAGAAGATATTCCATTGTTAATCAACTATTTTTCTGAAAAAATATCTAGTGAACATGGAACGGTTAAAAAGGAATTTTCAGATAAAGCTATTCAGCAATTACAAGAATATGATTGGACAGGAAATATAAGGGAACTTCGCAATGTGGTGGAACGATTAATCATCCTAGGTGAAAAAGAAATTAGTGTGGACGATGTGAAAATGTTCGCCTCTAAATAAATTTAAAATGTCTGAAACGCTTCAGGCATTTTTTTTTTGATGTCATTTCAAAATTTATCAGCTTTAATCCAAAATACAAAGCGCTTTTATAGCGTTAATATTTATGTATATTTATAACTTAATTCTAATTTCAAAGTCCATTATATGAAATCCATAAAACCAGACGATTTTAAAATCAATGCAGACGTTGACTTAAAAGATCTTGATACCAAGTTCGATTTAAAAGTCGATAAAGATAAAATTGAAGATGAATTAGAAGATGTTTGTAAAGATCTAGCAAAAATTCAAAACGCCATGTACGCACATGGAAAATATGCGGTTTTAATTTGTATTCAAGGTATGGATACCGCTGGAAAAGACAGTCTGATTCGTGAAGTTTTTAAGGAACTTAATGCGCGTGGTGTAGTGGTTCATAGTTTTAAAACACCTACAGATTTAGAACTGAAACACGATTATTTATGGCGTCATTATGTGGCGTTGCCTGCTCGGGGTAAGTTTGGTGTATTTAACAGAACGCATTATGAAAATGTTTTGGTAACGCGTGTGCATCCTGAATATATTTTGAATGAAAATTTACCAGATGTTTTATCCCTAGAGGATATTGATGTAGCTTTTTGGGATAAACGTTTTGAGCAAATCAATAATTTTGAAAAAACGATTGCTCAAAATGGTACGATTATTTTTAAATTCTTTTTAAATATTTCGAATGAAGAACAAAAAAATAGATTGTTAAGACGTTTGGATAAAAAGAGTAAAAACTGGAAGTTTTCTCCAGGCGATTTGAAAGAGCGCAAACTTTGGGATCAATATCAAGCCTGTTATCAAGAAGCTATTTCTAGAACGGCCAAACCGCATGCGCCTTGGTTCGTCATCCCTTCTGATGATAAACCAACAGCTAGATACATTGTTGCCAAAATCCTTTATGATACTTTAAAGTCTTACAACGATATTCGTGAACCCGAATTGGATGACGCTATAAAAGCGCAAATCCCAGCTTATAGAAAGCAGTTGGAAAATGAATAATATTATAATTTCTATTAGAATTTAATCTAAATATTTAACCTTACTACTTTTATGAAGCCTTGTTTTTTTGCTGTAATTTTCTTTTTAGTATTTAATGTGTCTGCACAAACGGATGCTGAAATATTTAAATCTATTTATTCAACCTCTTTAACGAATGGTAAAAGTTATCATTGGCTAGATTATTTGTCCAATCAAATTGGTGGCCGATTATCAGGTTCTTTAAATGCTGAAAAAGCCGTGGCTTACACAAAGGAAGAATTAGAATTATTGGGTTTAGATAAAGTTTGGTTGCAGCCAGTTATGGTTCCAAAATGGGTAAGAGGCGGCAAAGAATATGCGTTTATTGAAACCGCTTCTGGTTTAACCAGCACCGTTAATATATGCGCATTGGGCGGATCTATTGCAACGCCTATCGGTGGTTTAAAAGCGCAGATTGTTGAAGTTAAAAGTATAGAAGCACTAAAAACTTTAGGTAAATCGGCCGTTTCAGGAAAAATCGTGTTTTTTAATGGCGCCATGCAAGCGGATTTAATTCAAACTTTTGAAGCTTACAGTGGCTGTTCAGAACAACGTTATGCCGGTGCCATGGAAGCTGGAAAGCTTGGTGCTGTAGGCGTCATTGTACGTTCCTTGAACTTGCGTTTAGATGATTTTCCACATACAGGAAGCATGACTTATGGCGATTTGCCAAATTCACAACGCATTCCATCAGCAGCTATTAGTACGAACGATGCCGAGAAGTTAAGCAGCATGTTAGCGTTGGATAAGAATATTAAATTATTTTTTAATCAGACGTGTCAGCAGTTACAAGACGTACAGTCATATAATGTGATCGGTGAAATTACAGGAAGTCAATTTCCTAATGAATATATCATTGTTGGCGGCCATTTAGACTCTTGGGATTTAGGTGATGGCTCTCATGATGATGGTGCTGGAACCGTGCAATCCATGGAAGTTTTACGCTTATTAAAAGAAAGTGACATAAAACCAAAACGTAGCATTCGGGTGGTGTTGTTTATGAACGAAGAAAACGGTTTACGCGGTGCCACAAAATATGCCGAAATAGCCAAGCAGAAAGGCGAAAATCATATTTTTTCTTTAGAAAGTGATTCCGGCGGATTTACACCACGCGGTTTTGATTTTCAATCTGATGATGCTTTTATGACGAAAGTTGAGGGTTGGAAATCCTTATTTAAACCCTATTTAATACATTATTTTGAAAAAGGGTATAGCGGAGCAGATGTGGCACCATTAAAAACAGATTCTAATGTATGTGCCGGCTTACGTCCAGATTCTCAACGCTATTTTGATCACCATCACTCGGACAATGATCTTTTTGAACATGTAAACAAACGTGAATTGGAATTAGGCGCCGCTACCATGGCAAGTTTGATTTATTTGGTAGATAAATATGGAATTTAGAAAGCGTCTATACTTCCTATTAAAACTAAACTAGATTTAGCAATAAAACCCAGGCCCATGGAAAAAGCACATCTACATCAAATACATCCTGTTTTACCAGTTCAAGATATGGTATCCGCCTTATTTTTCTACGTGCATAAACTCGGTTTTGAAATTGCATTTGCAGATAGTCCTAAAGAACCAACTTATGCTGGAATCCGACGTGGCGCTATTGAAATACATTTACAGAAACAGGATAAAAAATCAGGGCAAAGTGGTTTAGGTGCTGCCAACTTGCGGATTGTAGTTCAAAACATGGAGCGTTTGTATGTGGAATATGAAGCTAATGGGGTTTTTCAAGGACCTGTTCAAATTACTAAAACGGCATTTGGAACCAAGGAATTTACAGTGATTGATATGCATCAAAACAGCTTAACATTTTATGCTCAAAGTAGTTAATTGATAATGCTTTCATCAAAACATTCTTAACCAAGATATTAATAGCTTACTTATACAGATTAAAAAGGGATCTTAAATTTATATCATCTAGCACTTAAACGTCTAGCAGGTTCGTTTTATCCAAAAATTCATTTTTTTTAAGTTTAGCATTTCGGTTTTTGTACATTTAAACCGCTATTAACTTAATATAATAAAATGAAAAAAAAATTACTCTTCTTATCGACATTTGTAACGCTTTTAGGTTACGCTCAAGCACCCATTAACAATTTTTTTAGTATTCCTTTATCATCTTATGCTATTGTAGAATCTACACCAGCACTAGATCAAACCGTTGCCGGCCCAGGCATTACATGGAATTTCACCAATTTAACCGCATTAGGCACAAATACAGATTCCTATGCTGCGCCTTCTGCTGCCGATTTAGGTACTTACCCAGGAACTACGGAAGTTCTGACGGTTACAACAACAGGTTTACCGGAACAAAATAATATTTTCGCCAAAAAAGTGGGAACGGCTTTTTCGTTTACAGGACTTTCTGCATCGGGAATAACCTTAAATTATGCCACTAATAATGCGTTATTGGGTAATTTCCCTATGACGTATACTAATTCTAATTCAGATAGTGTTGCAGGAAATTTCACAAGTGATGCGGCATCTGGAACTTTTACAGGAACTATTACAACAACAGTGGATGCTCATGGAACTTTAAATATGAATGATCTTGGTCAAGGTGCATATAGTGGAAACGTAACACGATTAAAAGTTGTTCAAAATTTAAACTTGTCTGTTTTTATTTTTAATGGAACCGTTGATCAAACATCGTATTACTATTATGACAATATGAATGGTAATGTTGTATTTAGATCTAATACGGCCGTTATTGTTTTTACTTTTGCCGGCGTTAATGATACCATAACACTTATGGAAAGTTTCTTAACGAATCCGCTGTCCACAACTAAAAACGATTTAGTTCAAAATACGTTTCAGGTAATTCCTAATCCTGTTACTGATGTAGTAAATATTCATTATAATGCGCCAAACACGATTCAGTCTATTCAGATTTCAGATATGAATGGTCGTATAATTATTCGTAATAATGAGGCTTCAAAATCGGTAGATGTTTCCGCTTTACAAAGTGGACTTTACATGGTTACGATTCAAACATCTAGTGGTGTTTTAACGAAGAAGTTTCTTAAGAAATAAATTTTCAAGCAAACCGCAAACAACTTTTGAAATTTATTGTTTAAAAGCGTTAGGTTGATTACTTTTGTGCAACGAAAATTTAATGATTTTCTCTTTCTGAGAAAACGACAAACGAATTTATAAGATGAATTTACACGAATATCAAGGAAAAGAAATGTTAAGTAGTTTTGGTGTACGTATCCAGCGTGGTATAGTTGCTCAAAATGCTCAAGAAGCAGTTGCAGCTGCCAAAAAACTAACAGAAGATACAGGTACGGGCTGGCACGTAATTAAAGCGCAAGTTCATGCTGGTGGACGTGGTAAAGGTGGTGGAGTTAAGCTTGCAAAGAACCTTGAAGAGGTGGAAAGAATTGCAGGTGAAATCATTGGAATGGATTTAGTAACGCCACAAACTACTGCTGAAGGTAAGCGTGTTCATCAAGTATTAGTTGCTGAAGATGTTTATTATCCTGGAGATAATGAACCAGAAGAATATTATATGTCTGTTTTATTAAATCGTGCTACAGGTCGTAACATGATTATGTATTCTACGGAAGGTGGAATGGATATTGAAACCGTTGCTGAAGAAACGCCTCATTTAATTTTTACGGAAGAAGTAGATCCTGCTGTTGGTATTATGCCATTTCAAGCACGTCGTATTGCTTTCAATTTAGGTCTTTCTGGTAATGCTTTTAAAGAAATGACCAAGTTTGTTACCGCTTTATATACAGCTTATGACAAGTCTGATGCTTCTTTATTTGAAATTAACCCGGTGTTAAAAACAAGTGATGATAAAATTATGGCTGTGGATGCGAAAGTAACCATAGATGATAATTCATTATTTCGTCATAAAGATTATACGGCTTTACGTGATTTACGTGAAGAAAATGCAATTGAAGTAGAAGCTCAGGAATCTGGACTTAACTATGTTGATCTTGACGGTAACGTGGGTTGTATGGTAAATGGTGCAGGTCTTGCAATGGCAACTATGGATTTAATTAAGCAAGCAGGTGGTGAGCCAGCAAACTTTTTAGATGTTGGTGGTACAGCTGATGCCGCTCGTGTGGAAGTAGCTTTTGAATTGATTTTAAGAGATCCAAACGTGAAAGCTATCCTTATCAACATATTTGGTGGTATTGTTCGTTGTGACCGTGTTGCGCAAGGTGTAATTGATGCTTACAAAAACATGGGTAATATTGAAGTGCCAATTATTGTGCGTCTTCAAGGTACCAATGCTGATATTGCAAAAGAGTTAATTGATAATTCTGGATTAGCCGTTATGAGTGCTACAGAATTCCAAGAAGCTGCTGATAAAGTACATGAAGTATTATCTAAATAATTAGATATTTTAATCATAAAAAAAAGCTCTCAAATAATTTGAGAGCTTTTTTAGTTTATAAAAGTAAACCAAATTCGGTTTTAGGATTGTTACTTCATCTGCAGTTCGAAATGATAGAAAAGGTTCAATTTTAATATTTTATTGAATTGAAGCTTTTTAAAATGAGCCTACTAAATCGGTGCTCTTAAAGTCTAAAAACACCTTACTTTTTTTCTGGTTTTTTAACCGCTGGTTTTTTTGCTGCTTCAACTTTTGGATGTGCAGTTGGTTTGGCTTTCTTTTCAGTTTTTGGACCACGTAAGTGAATTACTAAACCGTTTAAGAAATTTCGGAGTATTTGGTCACCACATTCCATGTATTTTGGATGATCTTCTTTTCTGAAAATAGCACCTAATTCACTGGTAGTAATTCTAAAATCTACGAGTTCTAAAATTTTGACGATTTCGTCATCGCGAAGTTGCAATGCAACACGTAATTTTTTGAAAATATCGTTGTTTGTCATAGTGCTTACTATTAGTTTGTTTTACACGCCGAATTATGAAAAACCGACGAAATGCATTTTTTGTATAAATAACTGAAAATCAATTAATTAAATCGTTAATTTGGAGTAATAGTAGGAAATTAACGTTAAAATGCATTCAAATTTTCGACAAGTTACAATTTATCACGGATTATTAAATAGTCTTTGTGCGTATCTTTATACACTAAATATTAATCCATTCCTCATGATAATTAACCGGGTTGAAAAATTAAGTCTCCTGTCAGAAATGATTTCATTTGCTAAAAATGAAAGCGACTTGAAACCAATAGAATACAGTTTTCTATTGGCGATAGCGAGGCAACTTGAAATTTCACGAGAAGATTTTGATTACCTGATTGAAAACCCCATTAATTACGTGCATTTAAAATCGCATAGCGAACGTATTGTACAATTCCATCGCTTGGTTTTATTGATGAATATAGACGACGACAATTCACCAAAAGAAAAGATTAAACTTCATAATTACGGATTACGGATGGGTTTAAGCCATGAATCCATTAATAAAGTATTGTATTTAATGGAAAGCTTTCCTAATAAAATTGTTCCGCCAGACGTGTTAATCGATATTTTTAAAGTACAATATAATTAACTACACCTTCAACTTCTCTAATTTATCTTGATAACTTTTAATTAAATCCCTGAATTGAGCCGCTTCTAAAAAGTCTAAAGCTTTGGCAGCTTGTTCCATTTGTTTCCGGTTTTCACGGATTTTCTTTTCTAACTCCCCTTTATTCAAATACTGATTTTCAGGTTCTGCAGCTTTGGCAGCTTCCAACGCGTAACTATAGGTACTAACCGAGTTTTTAGTTAACGCGTTATCTAAACTTTTGTTTAACGCTGTTGGCACCATATTGTGTTTGGTGTTGTATGCAATTTGTTTTTCGCGTCTGTACTCGGTTTCATCCATCGTTTTTTGCATGCTTTTAGTAATTTTATCAGCATACATAATGGCTTTACCGTTGAGGTTTCTTGCGGCACGGCCAACCGTTTGTGTTAATGATCTTGCCGAACGTAAAAAACCTTCCTTATCGGCATCTAAAATGGCAACTAATGATACTTCTGGTAAATCTAAACCTTCACGAAGTAAGTTAACGCCAACTAAAACATCAAAAAGACCTTTTCGCAAGTCCTGCATAATTTCCACACGTTCCAAAGTATCCACATCACTGTGAATATAGCGGCTGCGAATTTGAATCCGATCTAGATATTTAGTCAGTTCTTCCGCCATACGCTTGGTTAAAGTGGTTACTAAAGTGCGTTCGTCTTTTTCAATACGCTGGTGAATTTCTTCAATTAAATCATCAATCTGATTTAAACTTGGTCGTACTTCAATTACCGGATCTAACAATCCTGTTGGGCGAATAATCTGCTCCACAAAAACACCATCGGTTTTTTGTAGTTCATAATCGGCTGGAGTGGCACTCACATAAATAACCTGATTTTGAAGGGCTTCAAATTCTTCAAATTTCAAAGGACGGTTATCCATAGCGGCTGGTAAACGGAATCCGTAATCTACTAAATTTAATTTTCTGCTGAAATCCCCACCATACATAGCATGGACTTGTGAAATGGTTACGTGACTTTCATCCACAACCATCAAATAATCGTCTGGGAAATAATCCAATAAACAGAACGGTCTCGTGCCAGGTAATCTGCCGTCTAAATAGCGCGAATAGTTTTCAATACCCGAGCAATAACCCAATTCCCGAATCATTTCTAAATCAAATTCGGTTCTTTCTTTTAAGCGTTTTGCTTCTAAATGTTTTCCTATTTCTTTGAAGTAATCATATTGCAACACCAAGTCGTCCTGAATGCTTTTTATAGCACCTTGTAAAACGTCTGGTGACGTTACAAACATATTGGCTGGGTAAATATTGAGTCGGTCGTATTTTTCAATCAGCTCATTAGTTTGCACATTAAAGGCTTCAATTTCTTCAATTTCATCGCCAAAAAAGTGAATTCGGAAAGCATGATCATCATAACTTGGAAACACATCAACCGTATCGCCTTTTATGCGGAAATTACCATGATTAAAATCGGCTTCCGTTCTAGAATATAAACTTTGAACTAAACGGTGTAATAATTTTGTTCGTGAAATAACTTGATCACGTTCTATAGAAATAACGTTTTTTTGAAATTCTACTGGGTTTCCAATACCGTATAAACAGGAAACTGATGCTACAACAATCACATCACGTCTGCCCGAAAGTAGGGAAGAGGTTGTGCTTAATCGCATTTTTTCTATTTCCTCGTTTATAGATAAATCCTTTTCAATATAAACTCCAGAAACAGGAATGTAGGCTTCCGGTTGGTAATAATCGTAGTAAGACACAAAATATTCTACCGCATTTTCAGGAAAAAACTGCTTAAATTCAGAATATAATTGAGCAGCTAATGTTTTGTTATGCGCTAAAACCAAGGTTGGTTTTTGTGTTTCTTCAATAACATTGGCAACCGTAAATGTTTTTCCGGAACCTGTAACACCTAAAAGCGTTTGGTACTTTTCTTTCGAGTCAATGCCTTGCACTAATTTTTTAATAGCTTGAGGTTGATCGCCAGTTGGTTTAAATTCGGATTGTATTTTGAATTTCATGTATTTTTTTTAATCATTTTTCGCTGTTTCCGCAGTATAGAGACGGATTGCAAATAATTTTACCATTTGGTAATCACTATTTTGCAATGCTTTTTTGAATATTGCAAAATTACAGAAAACCTATCCTATTTTTTAATGCGCTGAAATTTTCTATGGTAGCGCTAACAAGGATAGTAACGAATTGTTCAATTAGTCGTAAATACTTGTAGTTACTATCTGACCAACGAAAAGTGTCCTAAATATTCTTTTCCATTAGGCATGGTTGCACGATACCAATAATCCTCAGAACCTAAATCTTGACCGTTGTAGGTGCCATTCCATCCAGAACTCACGGCATTTAACTGTTTGATAAGTTTTCCATATCTATCAAAAATAGAAATCTTTAATTGTCGTGTGCTTGCGTTTATACCTAAAGGTCTCCATACATCATTTTGACCATCGCCATTTGGTGTGAAAAATTTAGGAAAACCCAATACTGAAACTTCTTGCGTAATAAAACCGCAGCCTCTGGTGTCATTAACCGTTATCGTGTGAATTCCCGCGGAAACATTTGTGAAAGTGGCACTATTTTGAAAACTACCAGAATCTAATGCAAATTCATAAATGCCTTCACCTGAAACTGAAATAGTAATGGTATTATTGGAAGAGGCTTCTTGAACTGAAATATCTGTAATTGTTGGACTGTTGGATGCTAATACTTCAATTATTCTTGTTGATGAACAACCGTCCGAATTAGTCACAAGAACCGAGTAGGTTCCTATTTCATTAATTTCAATTTGAGCTGAATTCTGCATCAAATCGGTTCCATTTAAAAACCATTCATAATCGTAATTATTCGTCTGACCACTTGGAATTCCTGATGAAATTGAAATGGTAGTTGGTGACAAATTTAGACAGTAGTAAACGCTATAGTCTGGAAGCAATTCAGGTTTATCAAAAACGAGTAAATCTAAAGTAGTGAACGCATAACAGTTTCCATTATCGCTTATTTTTATAAATAAAGTATCCGAATTTGGACTATTCGTATTTTCATAAGTTCCCGAAATAGGATTGCTTTGACTCTCCATGTCTACTTGCGATGCGTAGAAAGAAACGGAAGCTGTATTTGGAACATCTGGTTGTGAAACTATAAATGTTGATAAATCTGAGATGTTAAAAGTCGTGATGCCATCAAAATCGGTATCACAAGCGGAAAAAGCTGGCAGGTTTACAGCATTATTAGCAATGTCTAAAATTACTTCCGCAATTGCAGGACAGCCATTAGAATTTAATACACGGGCAAAAACCGTTTGTAAAACAGTTGTATTACTAAAATTACCTGGATTTGTAATAACATCGTTGCTTGCTGATTCTGCACCGGCAAAACTGGTGTAAAAATTTTCAATATTCAGTTGCTGATCATTATTAGTAACAGCATTTCTGGCACCCCACAAATTGTAGGTTGTAAGTCCGTTTAAATCTAAATCACAACCAATAAGTGTGGTATTTGATACAATAGGATCTGGCGCGTATTCTATAATTATATTCCCAGAACTCAAACAGGCTCCATCAATTACTACTTCAACAGCATAGTCGCCTGGCTGCGAAACGGTGTAAGTAGCATTCACTTCTCCTGGAATTTCCGTTCCGTTTCTAAACCATTTATAGGTGTTGTTTCCGGGTTGAAATGCATTTAATTCTAAAGTTTCATCCGTGCAAAGTGCCCTGTTTTCAGCAATGATGCGATCTCTTCCTAAATTAGAACTTAATTGAAAACTGCCTGCTTCTAAAAAAACGGCAGAATCATAGCGATAGTTTATATGGTCTGCAATTACCAACTTTACATGATACGTTGTGTTAGGAACAACATTCGCGACTGCTGTTAAAACTTTCGTTTGACCATTAAAATTTATAGGCGCATTTGGACCATTCCAACCACCAAAATACTGTGAATTAATAGGGTCGCAGTATCCTGGAATTCCGGAGTGAACAGTAGTAACCTTTATAGGTGTTTGAGTTCTAGGAACAATAGCTATATTGGTATATTGTGTTTCGTTTTCTGGGCGAATAAGGAATCCGAATAAATCAGAATAGCGACAGGTATTAGGATCTCCTTGCTGATATTCTTCCGAAGCAAAAATGTAGCGGAAGCTAATTTGATTGGCAATGGCTTCAAAAGTAAATTCTAAAGTGGTGGCGTTAACGGTTTGGGATTCATTAAGAACATCTTGCAAATCTTGATCGCCAGCCCAATTCGGCGCATCATCATCACTTAAACTTGTATTGGGACCGGCCGCATTTTGCAAGCGTCCAGTAGAAAGAATAATACCACTTTGAAAAGGGAAATTGGAATTGTTGTTTTCAAAATACCCATAACTTAAATCGGTTCCATTAAAATTTCCACTAATGGCGTTTGTCACAACAACGTTGGAAATACAATCGCTGTCAATAAGTACATCTTCAACAAGTTCTTGCGGTCTATAAATGCGGGCGTCAACCTCCACATTTTGAGACCACGACAGTAACGATAAAAAACAGGTAATTATAAAAAGGGCATTTTTCATTCCTAGCAATTGGACTGCAAAGATACGTAATAACATTTTTTATAACACAAAAGCTAACCTAGCATTTTTTTTCTGGTGATATCCTGAAATAGACTCTAGCGTTTTAGTGTGAAATGTCTTTTTACTTCGAAAAATATATCTCCTTTTTTTACTTTGGCAACAAACCAATAATCGTTTGTTGGCATATTCTGACCATTATAAGTTCCGTCCCAACCCGCAGATGTGTGGCTTAAGGTTTTTAATAGTTTACCATAACGATCAAAAATATAAACTATGGTACCTGGAATTTGATCCACGCCTGTAATATGCCAAGTATCATTTTGGCCGTCATTATTGGGTGTAAAAAATAAAGGTGCATCAATAATAACGATGTCTTTTATAGCCGAAGCACAGCCATTTATATCATATATTTCTATGGTATGAGGTCCTAAAATAACGTTATAAAAAACGTTGGATGATTGCGGTATACCATTATCTAAAATATACATGTAATTTCCAATGCCACTGATGGTAACTGTTATATTGTTTGGATTGGAAAAATCCACGGTTTCGGTGAATTCAATGGTAGCTTGTTCTGATTCTATTACAGTAAAGCTTACAGAAGTAGAACAACCATAGTCCGTTGTTACCGTTACTGAATAAGAACCTACTTGCGTAATTTCAATTTCAGAAGTTGTAGCATTTGTTGACCATAAATACGTATCGGTATTAAAACCTGTATCCGCGCTTACAATAAGTGGCAAATTATCCAAACAAATGGCTTGATCTGGAATTTCTACTAGGGGTTTCCGTTGAATTAATGTTGAAAAATTGGTGATGCTAAAACAACCTGTAGCTCTGTTTTCAACACGTGCATAAATAGTTTGTTCATGAAACGCATTGTATTCTAAATCGGTAATTGGATTTATATTATTAATAGCTTCAATTTCTAATTCGAAATAATTTATCGAAAAACTATCAGGATTTTGAGTTCCTAATATTATATCGTTTTGCTGTGCCAAATTGAAAACAAGCATGCCATCATAATCATCATCACAAGCTTCCAAATTGGGCGGCATGGTTGCCGTTGGACTTGGATTAACAAACAATATAAAATTGCTAACAGCATAACAACCAGAATTGATGCCTTCAGCGCGAACGTGAATAATATCGTTTGGTGAACTGTAATTATAATTGGTATCTAAAGGATCTTGAGCTGTTTCAGCATTTGTTTGCGACGCGTAAAATGTGACATTTACATTTGCCTGTGCGCCAAT
The DNA here is from genome assembly GCF_008086205.1 of Bizionia myxarmorum. GTDB lineage: Bacteria > Bacteroidota > Bacteroidia > Flavobacteriales > Flavobacteriaceae > Algorimicrobium > Algorimicrobium myxarmorum. The sequence goes on from NZ_VSKK01000001.1 coordinate 1,608,993, forward strand.
TAAACTTTCAATAGTTTCTTGTAAATCAAAGATATTATCGTCCGTATCGCAAATAGGAAACGTGGTAATTGGGTTAATGTCTGGTGGTAAATTCACTTGTAATTCTAAAGGAACCGTCACATAACATTCTGAAATAGTATTCTTAACACGAATATAAACCGTTTGCGGATTTGCCGTATTAACATAAGCTCTAGGGTTTGGAATGGCATTTATATTGGCTTCCAAATCATCTAAATTCTCGTAATAGGTTACTAAAATATTATTTTGTCTAATTTCTAAAACTTCTGTTTCTGTAATAGTTAAATCGAAAGAAGCAAAGCCATCATTATCTGTATCACAGGTTTCCATAATAGACGCCTGATTAACGCGGGGAACTTGGATTACATTTAATCCAAACTGTGCAATGTCATGACAATAAGTGCCGTTTTCTACACGAGCATAAATTTGTTGCGGGTTACTTTCATTAGTATAATTTAAACCAATTTCATTTTCTGAATTTTCGGCATCTTCTACACTTGTGTAAAACGTAATAGTCAAATTTTCAGGACTGCCTTGGCTCATTTGAGATTGAACAGTAGTTAAATTGAAACTTTCAAACGTATCATTGGAGATGTCATCACATAAAAAAACACTAATTGGTGGCGTGTATACTGGAATGGAGCCGACTTCAATAGTAAATGTACTTAAGCCGAAACAGCTTATATCGCTGATATTTTCCACACGGATATGGATTATTTGTGGATTTTGCTGATTTTCATAAACCGCAGATTTATCAAGGATATTGGTCCTGTTTAATGCGTCATTCTGGTTTAGAAAATATAAAACACGTTTGTCTTCTTGTCCATTTAAAATTTCGTCATCTTTCTCTTCAAAAATAAATTCAGCTGTTTGATTGCCATCGGTTTCACAGCTATTAAAATCGGAAATCGGTAGGAAAACAGGAAGTGTATTAACAATAATATCAAAACTTTCAATGGCAAAACATCCTGTGATAATACGCTCAATTCGTGTAAATACAGTTTGAGTATTGGCATTGTAAGCTGTTGTATTCGAAATAGGATTGGTTTTAGTTTCTGCCTGTAAAAGCGTGTTATGAAAGGTAATATCTAAACCAGCGGTGTTTGGAACTATTTCAGAAATTTTAGCATCTAAATTTATAATAGTAAAACCATCTTGATTATCATCACAGATAATTTCATCTTGATGATGTGTTGTGGAAGGTGCTGGCAGTACTTCAATTTCTAAAGATTCAACATCAAAACAACCGGTACTATTATTTCGAACACGTACATAAACTACAAAAGGGTTAGATGTATTATCATAAAAACGTGGTAACGGATTGGTGTTATCTAACGCGTTTTGCTCATTAATAAAATAGCTGGCGCTGGAATTTGGAATTCCTGTTGTTACAGAAGCGTTAAAACTAAATAAGTCTACAGACGTGAAGGTGTCATCATCCGTATCACAAAAGGTCACCGCATTTAAAGGCTGTAATATTAAAGCAGGGTGAATAACGAGATTAATTTCGGAATCAGCCGAGCAATCTTGATTCGCAATTTGAATGAATACCGTATGTGGCGAATCCGTTACTTCATAAGGTACTGTTTGGTCTATAGCATTTATACCTGCCGTTAAGTCGACTAAAGTTTCATAAAACGTTACGGTGGTATCCGCTTGTCCGTTTAAAATAGTGTTTGCTGAATTCGCTAAATTAAATTCGGCAATGCCATCGTTGGAGGCATCATCACAAATATAAAAGTTACGAATATTACTGTCATTAATTAATAAATTGGCGTGTAATTCAATGGATGCAATCGTGGCGCAACCGGTTACATTGTCTACAACACGAATAAATATAATTTGAAAATTCTGGACTGTGTTGGCGTAATTGGTAATATTAGCAATAGGATTGGCGCCAGTTTGGGCATCCGCATTGGTTTCATGAAAAGATGTGGTAACGTTGGTTAAACCATCAAGAACTTCATCAATGATGGAGGTTAAATCGAAATTCTCATAACCGCCATCATCTTGGGCGCAAGCGTCAATAGTGTGTCTTTGTCCATCAATATCTGGACTGTCTAAAACCGAAATATCCAAAGTTGCCGTATTTATACAACCGGTACGAATATCAATGACACTCACATAAAGTTGATCATTTTGCGTAATATTAGAATACGGAATTGGAACTGGATTTTCACCATTTTGTGCATCCGTTTGGTTATAATGGTAAGTTATCTGGTAGTTAGGATTGTCTCCTGTAATTTCTGAATCTTTTACCGTTAAATCAATGAGCGTAAAATTATCACCATTCCCATCGGCATCACAAACTTCTAAAAGCGTGGGTGCAGTAATATTTGGTGCCGGATTCACAATAAGATTGAATGTGCCAAAAGCTAAACACCCATTATCCGTATCTAAAATACGCACGTAAATTACCTGCGGGTTTACGGAATTCTGGACAGGTGCGGAAATAGGAAAACTTCCGTCCTGCGCATTGTTAAGATTGAAGTGATAGGAGATGTTATAATTACCAGCGGGAACAGCATCTAAAACTTCAGCATCTTTTATGGATAAATTGAAACTATAAATACCGTCATTACTAGGATCATCACAAACTATAAAATCTGAAATAGTATCGGCCGATTGGGTGGAACTTAAGGTGATATTTACAGTGTCTTCAATTTCGCAAGTGGTATTATTAATTGGAATAGAAATAGCAACTGTATATATTCCGGAAGTATTTACGGCTAATGACGGATTGGTTTCACCTAGAATTGGAATACCATTTTCTAGCCATGTATATGAAGCTAAAGGATTTTGAATATCTCCGTTTAAAATGACACTGTCTGCACATGTTGTAATATCTGGACCTAAATTTACCGAAGCGTTGAAACTATTACCTTGAATAAAAACAGCCGAATCGAAATTTTCATCTTGTTGATCGGCAATTACCAACTTAATATGATATTGCACATTAGGTTGAATGGCAGTAGAAGCCGTTAACACGGTAGTTCTACCATTAAAATTGGTATCGCCTAAACTATAGCCTTCAAAATATTGCTCATTTTCCGCAGGACAAAATCCTACAATTTCAGGATGGATGGTACTGGTATTTACATCCGTACTCGTTCCGGGTATAAGCGCAATATTTACATAGGGATCTGCGGAACCCGTTTCTTTAATAAGGAATGCAAAACCATCAGAATATTCACATGGATAATTGGCATAATACTCTTCAGAGGCTAAAATATAATTAAACTGAACTTGGTTGGAAACGGAAATAAAATCGAATTGTATAGCGGTTGCATTTAGCGTGTTGGTTATGCCTAAAGCCTCTTCTAAATCTGAATCTGTTAGCCAATCTGGTGTACCATCATTCAGCGGATTCACATTGGTTACATTTCCTCCCGAAACAGCGGCACCAGTAGATAATAAAATTCCGTTATCAAAAGGGAATGTTGAATCTGCGCGTTCAAAATATCCAAAACTTTTTAGGTTATTGATGCTCCCATTAACAAGAGATTGCACATTAGAAATTTCTACACAACCATCAATTAAACGCTCTTCAATAAGCTCTTGTGCCGAAAAGTTATCTGAAATGGATATCTTTTGAGCAAAACCTTGGTTTAAAAATGCCAAGAAAAAGCACGTGAAAAAGAGACTATACTTCATTATTTAAAAGAATGTGAGGTTGTAACTATCAGATTTGAGGTGTAATATGCGCAAAGATACTAAATAATCAGACGAATGGTTGTATTAATCGTTTAAATGCAAATATTTAATCTAATAGGTTATAAAAACCCAACCCGTAACAGGTTTAAAGTTGTTATCATTTAAATGAAGTACATAAAAGTAGGTGGCAACCGGGACGCGATTACCATGATTTATAATGCCTTTGTTTATGTCACCTTTCCATGGTAAATCATTATTTCCTTCAAAAATTAAAGTGCCCCAGCGGTTATAAATTAGTAGTTGATGTTCTTCAAAAATATTATATAAACCTTGAATATCAAACCAATCGTTAAAGCCATCTTGATTTGGTGTGAAGACTTGGGGAATATGAGGTGGGCAATTTTTTACGATTAAATTAAAGTTATAAAAACTAAAGCATATTTCCGAGTTAACTCTAATAAATATTTCTTGTGGGGCTGCTCTATTTTCAAAATATTCTGGATTTAAAATTTCGTTTTCTTCAGCGAAAAGATCGACTATAGATTCATAGAAACTTATGTCTTCAATATTTACATATTCAATATATTGAAGTTGTTCTGTTAAGTTGAAAATGGCGCTGTCAAAACTTAAATCGCAAGATTCTAAAGGTTTTAATGGAGTAGCTTCAGGAATTGGAATTAAAGTAATTTGCTGTGACGTTATATTGTTGAATTCGTTTAACTCCGTTACTAAGCCCGTTCCGTTTCCAATATCATCCACAATTATTTTTAGAGTGAAATTATCTGGAATAGAATCCGGAATATTTAAAATTATAGATAGTGCTTCAAAACCATCAATAGGAATACTATTTTGGGTTGCACTTTGAGCAACCAGAAAACCGTCCGCATAAAATGCTATTGGCGTTGCGTTTGGTAAAATGTCTGTTGAGTTAATATTATATACCGTGAAATTGACATTAACATTTCTAGTAGCACATTCTAATTCATAATTATCCACAACAATTGTGGCATCCGGAAGTTGACTATTAAGTACCGTAATAATGTTATTCAGAATAATTAAATCGGCCCGAATAACGCCAAATTCATCAACAGCGCCTGTTGTCAATTTTATTTCAACGCTATTATCACCTATAGCAATGTTGTTTTCAATGTTATAAACATCTAAATCGCCATTATAAAATTTGTCACTTCCTGTAAAGGAATTGGTGCCGTTAAAAGCATTGTTTGCAGGATTTAAAGGCGGATTCGATAGGATGTTGTTATTAATTAAAAGTGATTCGCCGTAATTTAAATTAACATCACCTTCCCAAGCTAAAAAACCAATTTTAGCGCCAATATTATCCAAGACATTAATGTTTTCTAACAGAATTGTTTTATCTTGAACATTTCTATTAATAATTTCTAGCCCTTGAAATATATTAATCTGGTTAATGGGTAAGTTCGTGTTTTCGTAAATAATATACATACTCCAGCCCGCAAAATTAGTACGGTTATTACAATATCCAGAATTTGTAGTAAGTGTTTGTGAAATATCTAATTCTGAAAATGTATAGGTTCCATTTCCTGAATTTATAACATAATTGGTAATATCTGTGTAACATGCAAAATAGGTGAGGAGTCCATAATTCGGATCTGCATAATCTACTAAATATGTCGTGTCTGCACTAAAAGAATTTCCGTTGACACTAATTTCCGTATCGCCTGTTCCTGAACCTGCCCAATATAAGTAGGCTGCAACAATATTCCAATTGGGGTTTAATGCTAATTCCGCTTCAGATTCTGGTAAAATTTCACAAAAACTCCGGTCTAAATTATTTTCAAATGGATTCAACGTATTTCCAATAGCGGTGTAATCATAACGCCCGTTAAATTGTTGGAAAAGGGTTATTTCTTGGCTAAAAATGGTTGCCGAGAAGAAACAGTAAAGGATTAAAATTAATTTATTAAACTGAAACATAGGTTAGTGTTGCAGTTTTAAATGTACGATTTTTAAATGTTATCGTTTTAAGGTGAAATGACTTTTAAATATACGTCCATCTTGCAATTGAACCGAAAACCAATAATCGTCATTTGGTAAAACTTGACCATTGTATGTGCCATTCCAACCCGATCCTAAAGGACTTAATTCTTTAAGTAATTTTCCAAAACGATTATAAATTAAAATTCTGGTATTCGGTTGAAATAGAGCTGATACACCTTGAATATTCCAAGTGTCATTATCGCCGTCGCCATTTGGTGTAAAGAATTTAGGAAATCCAATAACCGAAACCATATCATCTACTAATCCGCAATTATTTTTAATGTCGCGAACACTTACGGAATAAATTCCTGGTCGAACATTGGTAAATTGATTACTAGATTGATAATTGGCATAAATGGTGCCATTCGCATTAAAAAGTGCAAACTCATATTCGCCTTCGCCTGATACAATAATCGTTACCGTGTTGGCATCTGATGCGTCTACAATTTCAAAGGATTCAATAGTTGCAATATTTGAAGGCTCTACAATTATATTTCGCTGTTTGGAGCAATTCGTAACGCGGTCTGTAACTGTAACCGTAAACGTACCTGTTGTATTGATGTTAATAGTTGACGTTGTTTCTCCCGTTGACCAACTAAAATCATAATTGCTACTCGTTGTTCCAGCATCAATAGTTATAGTTGCCGGGAAGCTGTTTAAACAATAATATAAGAAATCATCTTCAGGAATAGACGGTAACGGATTTACGATTAATTCAATTTCTGCTATTCCAAAACAATCATTTGCATTATCAACTCGGGCATAAACGGTTTGTGAATTTGGAATGTTATTAGTGAAATTGGCGTCAATAGGATTTTCTTGAGCATAGGCATCTTCTAAAAACTCATAATACGTCACGTTTAAATTGGCCGGTAATCCATTTAAAATTTCCCCTTCTACATCACTTAAATTAAAGGCATGCAAGCCATCTTCGGTGCCATCATCATCACAAGTAGTAATTACAGAATTTGAAACCAATGTATTACTGACATTCAAGGTTAATTCCGAAAAACTAGAACAGCCAGTGGTTGTATTTATAACTTGTGCAATGATTATTTGCGGATTGGATGTATTTTCAAAATTGGTGAAATTGGTAATATCATTCGTTTCTGATTGTGCATCTACCAAATTTCTGTAAAATTTCACACTTCTGTTTGGCGTATTACCTGTTAGTGTTTCAAATGAATTGTTCAAATTGAAAACTCCAAAAGCATCATCACTACATTGGGTTTGCGAGGCGTTAAAAGCTTCAGGTAGGGGAAGAACATTTAAGGTTAATTGCGTAGTACTATAACACGTTGGATTGCTAATGCTTTCAATACGAACAAAAATAACTTCTTGAAATGCGGTATCATTATAATAGGCATTTGGAAATGGATCCGCTTTAACCTCCGCATCTAAAAGATCTTTGTGATAAGAAACATTAAATTCTGAAGCATTCTGACCATTTAATATTTCGTTATTTTTTGAATCTAAATTAAAAACGATTCGACCATTGGCAGCATCGCCATCATCCGTATTATCACATAAATTATAATCCGTTGGAACATTAAAATCTGGCCCCGGATTTACGGTTAGATCAAAAGGGATAATTTCGAAGCAACCGGTAGCATTGTCGGTAATTTTCGCATACACCTCTTGTGGATTGGTAGTGTTCGTAAATAAACCGATAATCTCACCTACATTAATGTTGGCATCACTTTCAGATCTGAAATAGGTGACGCTAACATTGGTTTGACTCCCAGTTATTTGGTTGGTATTTAAGCTTAAATCGAAAGTAGTTCTACCATCCGTATTTGGTGCAACCACATCACATTTTTCTAAATTCAAAGCGGTTGTATCTCCACTATTACTAGCTTCATTGACGGGAGGACTTGCAAATTCAGCCGTTCCAATCCACTCTAAATTGAAAGGACTGTTCCCAACGGGTCTGTCTATTACTATAAAATATGTATCTCCGGCAGTAACGGTAAGCCATTCCACAAAACTATCGCCTAATTCGCCCGGTCCACCACTAGTTGCATTGGTAGCCGTATCTATCATTCCTGTTAGATTGTTGCCTTGGTTCGCTGCTTGCGGATTAGTCGTTGAACAGCGAATGGCAGGACTTAAATTTCCACAAACTGCATTAGGACCAAATACGAAAAAATCATAATCTTCCCGAATGTTGGTGCTTTGAGGTGTCAATATAAACCCTAATGTGCCATCAGTGACCAACGTTACTTTTAGCCATAAACTATTATTTTCATAACTTCCACAGTTATTCAAACCATTAAGTTCTTGGGTTCCAATACCGTTAACGTTGAGGTTAATTTCCGAATTTCCACAAACGGTTACCGCATCCACACAATCTGTTGGGGCTTGAGCTTGTAAATTATATGTTATTACACATAAAAAAAGGAAGCAAAGGTGTTTTTTTAATCTAAATAAAATTTTCAAATAATTAGCGTTTTAGGGTAAAATGGCTCTTAAAAATACGTCCATCTTGTAGTTGTACAGAAAACCAATAATCGTCATTTGGAAGAACTTGGCCATTATAAGTGCCATTCCAACCGCCTTGTAACGGGTTGAGTTCTTTTAGCAGTTTTCCGTAGCGGTTAAAAATTAAAATTCGAGTGTTGGGTTGAAATTGTGCGGTTATACCTTGAACATTCCAAGTATCATTAGTGCCATCGCCATTTGGTGTAAATACTTTTGGAAATCCAATTACGGAAACCATGGCATCAACAATTCCACAATCATTCTTAACATCGCGAACACTTACGGTATAAATTCCTGGATCTATATTGGTGAATTCTGAACTCGTTTGATACGCAGCGTATAAATTTCCAGCAGCATTAAATAAGGCATATTCATATTCGCCTTCACCTGAAACTATAACCGAAATGGTATTATTTCCTTGTAAGGCATCTTTAACATTAATCGTTTCAATAGTTGCAATATTTGAAGGATCAACTGTAATAGTTCGTGTTTCTATACAACCAGAGCCATTTGCGACCGTTACGGTGTAGTTTCCAGCTGCATTGACATCAATTTCATTAGTAGTTTCGCCAGAAGACCAAGAATAGGTGTAGTTATTAGCTGAATCAAATAAAACGCCTGCATTTATAGATAGTGTCTGCGGGAACGTATTTAAACAATACAGAATAGTATCATCTGGCTCTAGTTCGGGTCTGGTATTGATAGTTAAGGTCACTTCTCCAATTCCATAACAAGCATTGTTGTTTTCTACCCGTGAGTAAATAATCTGATTGTAAGGTGTAGTATTGTTTAAAGGTGTTTCTAAAGCATTTTGTTCTAATAAGGCATCTGTATATGTTCCGTAAAAACTTACTGGAAATGTTATACCATTATCCTGCTGAATGGCTAATGCTATAGCATCCAAATCAAAAGTATTAATTCCGTCTTGAGAATCTAATTCATCACAAACTTCAGGAGCTTGATAATTACTGATTTGCGTGGTACTGACCTCCAGAGATAATTCTGCTATGCTATAACATAACGTACTGTTATTAATAACTTTGGCAAAAATAATTTGTGGATTATTGGTATTTATATATCCTAAAGGATTTAGAAATGTGCCGCCATTTTCAGCATCTAACTGATTATCATAATATTCAACTGAAACAGTGGTTGAATTTCCTGTAATAATATCAAAAGCTTCATTTAAATTGAAACTTGTTTTTCCATCAAAAACACCGTCTTCATCACACTGAATTAAATTGGTATCAAAAACGGTAGGAAGCGGATTGATACTAATATTAAATGATGTCGTATCAAAGCATTCTGGATTTAGCTTGTTTTCAATTCGAACAAAAATTTCTTCTTGAAAAGGTATCTGGTTATAATAGGTATCGTCCAAAGGACTTGCTCCAACATCCGCGTTAGCTTGAGAAGCATGATAACTTACAGTGAAATCCGCTGGATTTTGAGTATTTAAAACAAGCGCATTAAAATCTATTAAATCAATATTAACTTGGCCGTTTGCGGTATCGCCATCGGTAGCATCATCACATTGTTCTTGGTCAGCAATTGGGTTTGCTACAGGCGTAATAAAAACCTCGACTTCAAAAGAGGTCGTATCATAGCAATTGGGATTGCCTTCGTTTTGAATGCGTGCAAAAATAGTTGTAGGGTTTGTGGTGTTGGTAAAAAGACCTATAATTTTATTTTCATTCGCGTCAGCATCTTCTTGTGATTCAAAATAATGAACACCATAAATGGCGGAATCTTGCGTGTTTAATATTTCTGAATTCCGAACAGATAAATCTATGTTTGCTATTGAACTGTCACTACAAACATCAAGATTGGTTGCAGGATTAGCAATAGGATATTCAAAATATGTTACAATAGCTTGTCCTTCTTTTGATTCGCAGTCGCTACTAGGTATTTCTATAAAAACCGAGTAATCACCTCCTGTGTTTAAAAACAATTCATAAGCAGGTGTTGGTGTTGGAATGGGGTTGCCGTTTAGTGTCCACGTGTATGTTGCTCCTGGAATATCTTCTGCAGTTAATGTAAAGGTATCGCCAGTACAAAGTGACAAAATATTGGCTTGGGCTACACCACTTGTAATATCAATTTTCTCTGTAAAGAAAGATGCTATAAAAGGCGGTAAACCTTGGGTAGAATTATTCTGACCTAACGAAATAGCATTATGCTGATAATTGGAACCTCCGCCCAGCGAATTTGGGTTGTTAATGACGCTTAAAAAGGGTAACCCTCTTGTGTACGTTGCGGCCATGGATCTATAAATCTTTCCATCTGGACCTAATTGTAAAGCGCTTCGATATAAATTTCTTGTTTCTATTAAAAACGCGGAAGTACTAATATTAGCTGCGGATAAATCATATTGTAATAAGTTTGATATATGAGAACTAGGATTATTGTCGCCATTACCTCCAAAAAAATCATTGGATGTTGTAACATATAAATACTGGCTATTAGGTGAAAACTCCGCACCGTAAGGTTGATTACTATTTCCTGCAATTGTTATCCGTTGGCTATTGCTTAACATTCCTGTGGTAACATCAAAATCAAAAAGATATAGACCGTCATCCATATTGGCACAAGCTACTTTGGTACCGTCTGGTGATAATTTCAGATAGCCTCTTGAATCTTCTACATTTAATCTGTTGAAAGTAGATTTTACAGCGGTTGTATTTACACCAGCACTTGTAACTTCAAAGGCATGAAATGTATTTAGATTGTTTGTGGATGTTCCGCCAAAATTTGAATAGCCAATCACCCATATGGCGCCAGTTTCACAGTCTTTTAAAACAGCGGCTATTTTCTCGGAACAACGGGATAAAAGCGGTTGATTTTTTATCGTTATAGCTCCAAAACCGGAATCTAAAGTCATGTCTACAACTGAAAAGTTTAGTCCATTAGTTGTTTGGTTGGAACCAACGGTAAAGACATAAAAAATATTAAGATCGTCAGGTTTAGGAACTACAATAGCCGATTGCGAACTAGAGACATCACCTAATAAGCCCGTTCCATTGACCATAGTCGTGTTATTTCTATTATAGACGATAGAACCATCCGTATAAAACAATAAGTTTCCGTTATTATCTGAAATAGACGAACAGCCTTCAACCGTATTTAATTGTCCGTCGTTAAGAGCAGTTATGTTTCCGTCTAAACCAAATTGGATTCCAGCATTTTCGCCAAAATACCAGTTGGAAGCTTGTTGCTGACCATAAGAGACAACAACAGATAGTAAAAAGATAATTAAGAGTATTTTTTTCATTCAGATAGCAATAGCACCCAAATATATTACAAATCTCGCTTCTTTAATAATCTTAACGATAAAAACACTAATATGGCAGTCCATCCTAAAACTATAGCAATTTCGTACCAATGCACAGCATAATCATAGGTTAATTCATTTTTATCAGGAAACTTCGCTATCATGAGGCGTTGAACCGGCTGATCAATAAGATTATACATAGATTCTAGCGGAAGGAATCCTTTTACTCTAAATGCCATTTCAGCAGTTCCAAATATTTTATAGGCGGCCCAAAAAATAAGCCATTCCGCAATGTATAATAAAAATAAAAAAGCAAGTGCAAATGCAGATCTTCTTAACAACATGCCGAAAAATAAGCATAGCGTGAAAAAACCAACCAACTTAACAAAGTAGGCTATTAAAAATTCAGTTTCTCTAAATATGATATTAGCTTCCGTATAACTAGAGTAGTATAAGCCGATAAGAAATGTGGCTACTGCAATTAAAACGGTAGCAAATAATGAGAAAAATACGATGGTATAAAACTTGGATAAAATGAATTCTTTTTTACTTAAACCATCAATTAAATTCTGTTTAATGGTTTTATTGCTGTATTCATTTCCAATCATGCTAACAACCACTATGGCAAAGAAAAATTTGAAGTAAGAGGCGAAAAATGTGGTAATATGCCAAATTATGGGAAAATTAAATATGCCTAATTCGCCTAATTCTAAAGTGAAAAAGCCGAAGAAATTTATTTTTATAGATGATAAAATCAATACCGTAAAAGGTAAAATAAAGGATATAAATATGAGAATTTTATTGGTTCTGCTTAAAAGCAGTTTTTGTAATTCTAAATTGACTAGTCGTAACATGAAGTTGGTTTTGTTGGATTAGTTGTTGTCAGTTAGTTGTAAGAATTGTTCTTCAAGACTTTCTTTTCGCTTCACCAAATGGGTTAAAATAATGCCATTTTCAAAAAGCATTTTGTTAACGGTTTTGGTGTCCATAGGTTCGTCCAAGAAAGCAGTTATCAAATCGTCTTCCACTTTAATTTTTCCAAACATTTTTTTGTTTTCTAAAAACTGAACTAACATATTCGTGTCTTCGGTTTTCAGTTCTAGAAAACCATGACTGGATATCATTTCATCCACACGACCAGAGTATAACTTTTCACCTTTACGCAAAACAACAACATGAGTACAAACTTTTTCTACTTCATCTAGCAAGTGAGAAGCCAATAATATGGTAGTGCCTTGGCTAGCTATAAATTGAATTAATCTACGGATTTGATGAATTCCTTGTGGATCCAATCCGTTGGTAGGTTCATCTAAAATAAGAATTTCAGGATCGTTAAGTAAAGCCGAAGCAATAGCTAAACGTTGTTTCATACCTAAAGAAAACGTTTCAAACTTACTATTTTTTCTATCCAGCAAATTAACGAGTTCTAATTTTTCATCAATCTTACTAAAATCAACGCCTTTAATTTTACAAACTAATTTCAAGTTTTGATAGGCCGTCATGTAAGGATAAAAGTTGGGACGCTCAATAATGGCACCTACTTTTTTCAGTGCATCATGTGTTGAGGTTAGTCCATTAAACCAACTGAAATCTCCAGAAGTTTTATTAACAACATTTAATACAATGCCTAAGGTTGTTGACTTTCCGCTGCCGTTAGGACCCAAAATGCCATAAACGTTGCCTTTATTTATAGTGAATGATAAATCTTTAACTGCCGTGAGATAGCCGAATTTTTTGGTTAGATTGGTAATGGTAAGAATGGTTTCCAAAATAGTCTTGGTTTTATATAGTGTTTAATCGGAAATACAGCAAAAATAAAAATGTTTCTTTCCTACTAAAAACTAGTTAGTGGTTATCTGTAGGACGAATAACTTTCTAAATTGTTACAGGCTAAAATAAAAAAAGCATTCGGTTAGGAATGCTTTTTAATATTATTTTATCTGCCTCTTGAAGAGGAACGGGCGTTAATTCCAGTTCTCGTCGAAATCTAAATTATCATAATCATCGACATCTAAATCATCTTCAAATTCGTTGTAGTCGTCAAAATTTTCAGCCTCGAAGTTTTTTTCAGGCGCTTCATCAGGTACTTGTCCATGCACAAACATTAGATTTGGATAATCTGTACCTTCAGCTTCTTCCACAATTTCGGCAAGTTCAACGTAAAAAGTCCACATACTTAAAAAATCGTAAACATAAATAAGTTTGGTTTGTACTTCACTTAATGTGTCTTTTAAAACCGATTTACTCATAAGCTTGGTTGGATTTAATCCATCGCTCATATCAAACAAAGAAATTTCTTCACCTTGATTCCATTCATCATCCGAAACGTAAAAAGATGCCATTTCTGAACCATCAAAACCAAAAGACTGCGTAATAATATTATGCAAATCTTCCATGGAATCCGTGTCACGAATTTCTACGTCGCGAAAAACATCCTTATCACTATCGTTATCTAGTACTATTCGAAATCTATATATCATAATATTATTTATGCTGCAAAGGTAGTTATTTATAATTATTTGCTAAAACGATGTAGCGTAAAAGTCATAGCGGAAAGCAGAAAAAATGCGCCTACTTGATGCGCAACTCCTAACCATAAAGGTACCGCGTAAATTATGGTGAAAACACCCAATAAAAATTGAAAACCAACTAAAATTAAAAGAGAGTCAATACCTCTTCTTTGTAGTTTGGTTAAGGTCATTTCGCGCGCTTTAAACCATAGAATAAAAATAAAACCTACCACCAAATACGCAAACGTTCTATGAATAAACTGAATGCCACTTGGGTTTTCTATCAGGTTTTTATAAAAAGGCTCCAAAATATAAACCGTTTCATGCATAAATTTATCTTCATTCATATAAGGCCAATGATTATGAAGTAACCCAGCTTTTAATCCGGCTACAAAACCACCATAAATTATTTGAATAATTAGAATAACATAGCTGACAATAATAAGATTTCTGAACTTTTTATTGATTGCTTTCTTATCTGGATAAATTAAATCCAAGGCCACCCAAAGTGTTGCTGCAAAGGTTAAAAATGCTGTTGTTAAATGCGCTGCAAGTCTATAATGACTCACGTCTGGCATATCTACCAAACCACTTTTCACCATATACCAACCCAAAAACCCTTGAAAACCACCCAATATTAAAAGAACTATACATTTTCTAATAGTTTTAGCAGAAAGTCGCTTTTTAAGCAGGAAATATAAAAATGGAATTATAAATACCAATCCAATTACACGGCCTATTAATCGATGAAACCATTCCCAGAAATAAATGCCTTTAAAATCTTCTAAAGTAAAATGAGAATGTAGCTTTTGAAATTCGGGGTATTGTTGATATAATGCAAAAGCATCTTGCCATTCAGCATCATTTAATGGTGGAATAGTTCCTGTAATAAGTTTATAGTCGGACATGGATAATCCAGAATCCGTTAACCTCGTTATACCACCAACAACGACCATTATAAAAATGAGTACGCAACCTGTAAGTAGCCAGTAAATGACGTTTTTGTTATCTTTTTTCATTTTTTTAATTTTCAGATTTTTAGAGCTGCAAAGTTTTTTTTCTATTTCGTAACGCGCTTCAATCCTAAACTTTCACCTTCTTTCAACATCAACTGAAATGCGGCTTGGTATTCATTAGGAATATGGCCATCCAAAATAGCTTCTTTAATGCGTTCTTTAATGGTTCCAATTTCTCGGGATGGTTTTATACCGAATGTTTCCATAATTTCTTCACCAGAAACTGGTGGTTGAAAATTTCGAACTTGATCACGTTCTTCAACTTCAACAATTTTATCGCGAACATTTTTAAAGTTGCTGTGATATTTTTTGAATTTATTAGGGTTTTTGGTTGTAATATCTGCTTCACAAAGCGTCATTAAATCTTCCACATGATCGCCGGCATCAAAAACCAAGCGTCTAACTGCGGAATCCGTCACTATTTCATCAGCCAAAACAATTGGTCGTGAGCTCATGAGTACCATTTTTTGAACAAATTTCATTTTATCATTCAGCGGCATTTTCAATCGTTTGAATAAGCGATAAACCATTTTAGAGCCTTCAAATTCGTGGGCGTGAAATGTCCAACCAATTTTTTTATGAAAGCGCTTTGTTGGGGCTTTGCCAATATCATGAAGTAACGCAGCCCAACGCAGCCAGACGTTTTCCGTGTTCACGGAAATATTATCCACCACTTCTAAAGTGTGATAAAAATTGTCTTTATGCCTCTGTCCTTCAATTTCATCAATACCTTTAAGCGCCGTGAGTTCGGGTAAAATTTGCTCTAATAAACCCGTTTGTTCTAATAGTAAAAAACCGACAGATGGTTTAGGCGATTCTAAAATTTTATTAAGTTCTACAACAATACGTTCCTTGGTAATAATTTCAATACGATGGTTGTTTTTTGAAATAGCATCCAGTGAATTTTGTTCAATAGTAAAGTGTAATTGAGTTGCAAAACGGATGGCACGCATCATTCGTAATGGATCATCACTATAGGTAATGTCTGGATTTAGAGGTGTGCGGATTATTTTATTTTCTAAATCTTGAACACCTTGAAACGGATCGAGTAAATCGCCAAAATTGGATTGGTTTAAACTTAATGCTAATGCGTTTATGGTAAAATCACGACGATTCTGATCATCTTCTAAAGTGCCATTTTCTACAACTGGATTACGGCTAGTTTCAATGTAACTTTCTTTTCTGGCACCTACAAATTCAATTTCAATATCATCAAAACGCAACATGGCCGTACCATAGGTTTTAAATACTTGAACTTTAGGTTTATTTGGAAGGTTTTGAGCCACTTGTCTGGCTAATTCAATACCACTACCAACGGCAACAATATCAATGTCTTTAGGGTTGCCGCGTTTTAAAAGAAAGTCACGAACAAAGCCGCCAATGACATAACAATCCATCTGTAATTCTTGGGCAGACTTGGAAATTATTTTAAAAATAGAATGCTCTAGGGCGTTTTTGTAATTCATGTGATTCAAATTCCAAATTCTAAATCCCAAATCCAAAAAATTTAATTAGGATTTTCGAGCTTAAAATTTAAAGTTTTATTTTCTTAAAATGTCAACACTTCCATCTTCACAAATTCTAATAATAGTGGAAGGCTGGGTATTGATTTTTTCGTTCTGCAAATTTACAACATAGTCCACATCTTTTAAAATGTCTTCATGTATTTCTTTGAATGATTTTGGCGAAGAATGCCCACTCATATTCGCTGAAGTTGAAACAATAGGTTTATTAAATAATTTTATTAAATCGTGTGCAAAACCTTCTGTTACAACCCGAATGGCCAAAGTATTATCAAGCGCAATTAAATTGGCAGCAACCAAGCGCGGATTATTATAAATAATAGTTGTGGGTTTAGTGGCTGATTCCAAAAAACGGATGGCTGCTTCTGGTACATTTTCAATGTAAACATTTAACATTTCTATACTTGAAACCAAACAAATTAGCGCTTTAGTTTCTACACGGTTTTTTA
Source organism: Bizionia myxarmorum (assembly GCF_008086205.1). Taxonomy (GTDB): domain Bacteria; phylum Bacteroidota; class Bacteroidia; order Flavobacteriales; family Flavobacteriaceae; genus Algorimicrobium; species Algorimicrobium myxarmorum. The sequence goes on from NZ_VSKK01000001.1 coordinate 1,625,934, forward strand.
ATTTGTAGATTTCTGATACAGCATTTGGATTTGTTGCATCACAACCCAACCCCCAAACGGTATCGGTGGGGTAGAGGATGGTTTTGCCAAGTTTCAAATTTTTAACTGCTTCTTGTAATGCTGATCGTTCCATAATTTTAAGTATAAAAATCAGTCATGGTTTTAATAAATGCAGCTCTGCCACTTTGTTTTATTACCAAAGATCTGATGGCTTCTGGATTAAAAACAAGTTCCTTGTTTTTTATTTTTAATAAATTTTCAGCAATCGCCTCCGCATCTTTTAAATTAACCAATACACCCGTTTCAGCAGTGATAGAATCTTCAACGCCACCACTTTTAGTAGCGATAACTGGTTTTCCGCATAACATAGCTTCACGAACGGCAACGCCATATGTTTCTGCCACACTAGTAGAGACAAAAACATCACAGCTTTGCAATTTCACATTAATTTCTGTTCGTGTTAATTTTGGATAAAACGTACAGTTGTCTAATACGTTATGTTTTTTGGCTAAAGATTCAAGATAGGAACTGTTTGCTTTTGAACCATCTAAAAACGAATCATTTCCAATAATAATTGCTTCAAAATCGCCGTTATAAAGTTCTTTGAAAGCTTCTAAACTTCTAAAAAATGTCTCCGAATCTTTAATGAGTTGCGGATAGGTTATAGCTAGAATGGTGAATTTCGATTTTTCTGTTTTTACAGGTATTTGAAACTTCTGCTCATCCATTAAATTCCAAATAATTTCGGGATTACAATCCATGCTGTTCATTAAGATGCAACGCTGTTGATGGTAGCTAACCGCGCCAATTTTGGAAGCATTTTCAATGGCTTCACGAATGGCTCTTTGTGTTTTTTTATGGTAATAATTTAATAGGAATGTTTGATGCTCAATAATTACAAAAGGTAATTTATTAATTTTTGATAAATAATGGGCGTAAATTCCGCCATTGGCCGTGCACTGCGCATGAATAAGTTCGGGGCACCAAGAATTAGTTATGATTTCAAATGCTTTTTGATAGGCCTTTTTACTGTTTTGCAGTTTCCATTTAGTCGGCCATTTTTTATAATGATTAATGGAAAAAGAACAGGCTTCAGGATCTTGAATTAAATAACTTCGGTTAACCAACTTATTTTTGCTAAAAGCATGTTTTAGTCGTGATTTTAAATAATCAAAAAGACCTAGTTCCTTTTCAATACCGTAGATTATTTTGATGTCGAAGCCGTTTTCATTAAGTAACTGCGCTTGTTCTTTGAAAAAAGTTCCAATCAACTCATTATCAGTATTTGGGTACCAAGATGGTATGATTAGGATTTTTTTGCGCATATTTTCAACTTTTTGTCAGGTAAAATTATACATTTAGCAAGCAATTACTTCAATTATAAAATAAAATATTTTTATAGTCCCTTAAACCCGAAGTTTTTTAATTTTGTTAATATGATACATGTTACGCAAACCTTTTTGCCGCCTATTGAAGAATTTGAAAAAATTTTAAAACGCGCTTGGGACAAAAAGTGGATGACCAATAGAGGTGAATTGCTTTTAGAATTAGAGGAAACCCTATCTGAATATCTTAATATTTCAAATTTCTTTATCACCACAAATGGAACTTTACCCTTACAAATTGCTTTAAAAACGCTTGGAATTACTAAAGAAGTCATTACCACGCCATTTAGTTATGTGGCAACGACGTCTGCTATTGTTTGGGAGAATTGTAAGCCTGTTTTTGTGGATATAGAGCGAGATATGCTAACTATTGATCCCGAAAAAATTGAAGCCGCTATCACTGAAAATACAGAAGCCATTTTGGCAACTCACGTTTTTGGGAATCCTTGCGATATTGAAACCATTGAAGCCATTGCAAAAAAACATAACCTGAAAGTTATTTATGACGGCGCTCATAGTTTTGCCGTAAAATATAAAGGAAAATCTATATTTTCTTATGGTGATATAATTACCACTAGTTTTCATTCTACTAAATTATTTCATACGGGAGAAGGCGGTGCTATTTTTGTTCCAAATGATGACTTGTATAAGAAATGCTATTACCATCATAATTTTGGGCATAATGGACCATTAGAATATCACGGATTAGGCATTAATGCCAAGGCTTCTGAAATGCAGGCAGCCATGGGTTTGAGTGTGTTTCCTTATATTGATAAAATTATTGAAAAACGAAAAATGCTTACGGAGCATTATGAATCTTTATTGCAAAATAATGAGAATTTAACGCTTTTTAATTTTAGAGATTTTACCGAAAGAAATTATTCTTATATGCCTGTAATTTTTAAGAATCAAGACCATTTGGAATTGGTTTTAGAGAAATTGGCCGTTTTAAAAATATTTCCAAGACGTTATTTTTATCCATCGCTAAATAAATTACCCTATTTAGAAAATTCAGTGAGCATGCCGATTTCCGAAGATATTTGTAATAAAATAGTATGTTTGCCTTTATATTTCGAATTAGAAAAACAGCAAGTTTCGGAAATCTGTAACCTTATTAATTCTCTTTAAATGATAGTACTCGGGGCAAAAGGTCATGCCAAAGATTTGTTAGTCGTATTAAATGAAACGGTAAATGTTCAATCTTCGCTTACTTTTTATGACGATTTCACAAAACCTGAAGAAGCACTTTTTTTGGATACATATCCCATTTTGCATGATATTAAGGAAATTGATTTCAATGAAAACCCACATTTTGTTTCCGCTATTGGTATTCCAAAATACCGAAAAAGTATTGTAGAAAAATTTCTAAAAGAAGGTGGTGTTTATCAAACCGTTATTTCAAAACATGCCAATATAGGCGCTTTAGATGTTAATATTGGAGCGGGGTCTAATATCATGCCCTTTGTTTTTATCAGTAATAGCGTTCAAATTGGCGAAGGTTGCTTAATAAATACAGCCGCTCATATTCATCATGATGTTATTATTGGTGATTATTGTGATGTGTCTCCAGGCGCTCAAATATTAGGTCGCGTAAAAATTGGAAACAATTGCAGTATTGGTGCAGGTGCCATTGTTTTACCAAATATAACATTGGGAGATCATGTTACAGTTGGCGCTGGAACGGTTGTTGTTGCCGATTGTTTATCAGAAAACACCATTGTTGGTGTTCCTGGAAAATTAAAAAATAAGTAACAATGATGCCATTGCTAACCATTTGCTGTACAACTTTTAACCAAGAGAAATTTATAGAACAAACTTTGGAAGGTTTTTATCTTCAAAAAACGAATTTCCCTATAGAAATTCAGATTCACGATGATGCATCTACAGATGGTACGCAAGCTATTTTAATAAAACATGCAGCCAAAGATCCTCGAATTAAATTAATTCTTCAAAACGAAAATAAATATTCACAGCATATTATGCCTTGGTGGCATTACAGTTTTCCACAAGCAGACGGCAAATATATTGCCTTGTGTGAAGGTGACGATTATTGGATAGATCCCTTAAAACTTCAAAAGCAAGTTGATTTTTTAGAATCAAATCCAGATTTTGTAATTTCCTGGACGAATTATAAAATTTTTAATGGAAGCAGTTTTTCATCTAATAAGTGGAAACATCAAAATGATTTAACAACTATTGATTATAACTCGATATTTTCACCGTATTGCACGCTGACGTTAACGGCCGTTTTTAAAAAGGAAGCTTTAAATTTGGAACTTCTAAAATCCTTTAAACATTCAAAGGATAATTCCTTATATCTCATTTTATTACAAAAAGGAAAAGGTGTTTTTATGGATTTTGAATCGGCAGTTTATAGGGTTCATGAAGGTGGCGTTTATTCATTACAATCTGAATTTTTTAAGAATTATTCCTCGTATTTAAATGTGAAAGAAGTTTCAGATGCCATTCCAGAGTCTAAAACCGAAAACATGAAAAAGGTTATTAAATCTTTAGGAAATGCAACCGCTTTTGAAGTTTTAAAGCTGAAACATAAAGGTGAAAAATTAACTAAAATTCAATTGGACTTCATGACAACTTATTTTGAAGAAGCCGATTTTAAAACGAAGTTTAAATATTATAAACGCTTGTTGAAATATCAATTTTCAAAATAGGCATTTAAAGAATAACGACATTTTATCGACTGGTTTTAAAACTTTGAAGAACCCCGATTCATTTTTTAAAAACGCATAAAATTCTTTGTTGTAATCACGGGCGTTTCTAATAGATCGCGAAATGGTTCTATTAATATGCTTTTCAAATAATTCCTGATTATAAATCTTTAAATTTTTATTTCTTTCTAATAAATCATAAGCCGCTTGCATGGTTTTAATAAGTTCACTTGACGCTTGCTTTCGTTGCAAAGAAACGGCATTAATGTAATATTGAATATTAGAATCTGAAGCCTGAATTTCCAAATTTTCTAACTGCTTGGTTTTGATTAATACTTCCGATTTTCGAAGATTTGCTTCTTTCGTCTGGCTAATATTAGCATCATGCCAACGGTATTTTAAAAGCGATTCCGGGATGTTGTGAAATTTAGTTTTATGAATTAATTGCGCCCAAAGTCCATAATCTTCAGCCGGAACATATTGATGCTCGAAACGCAAACTGCCCAATGCTGTTTTTCTAAACATAACGGTTGGATTGCCAATTCCACAACTGTGTAGAAATTGCACTTTTAAGGCCTCATGTTCCACTTCATGTTGCACAGTTTTTTCTTTAGTTCCAAAAAAAGTAAACCAAGTACCGCAAACACCTACATCTGGATTCGCTTTTAAATAATCTAACTGTTTTTCAAAACGTTTTGGTAAGGCAATGTCATCAGCGTCTAACAAGGCAATAAATTCGGTTTCGGCTAATTCTATACCTTCATTTCGTAAATTGGCGGGACCTTCATTTTTTGTTTTGCTAATAACAGAAACACGAGAATCTTGTTTTTTATAAGCTTCTAAAATTTCAGAAGTGCCATCTGTAGAATTATCGTTTAAAACCAACAATGTGAAATCTTTAAATGTTTGATTCAACACGCTGTTAATGGATTCTTTTAAGAAACGTTCACCATTATAAACAGGCATAATTACAGTTAATTCGGACATTTTTCACCACATTTTAAAGACAAAAGTAGTTATTTATGTGGCTTAAACTATATTTGTAAAAAATAATCCCTGATAATCCATGAAAAAAATACACGTTGGTTTTTTACTGTCTTATGATTACGATAAACTAAAAAAATCAATTCCGCCAGTTTATCAAGATGCGGATGCTATTTTTATTGCCATGGATCATAAAAGTAGAACTTGGTCTGGTGAAACTTTTGAAGTGGATCCTGCTTTTTTTGAATGGTTGGAAGCCTTTGATGTTGATAACAAAATTCAATTATATAAGGATGATTTCTACGATTCGAATTTAATTGCCATTGAAAATGACAATCGCGAACGCCATATGTTGTCACTAAAAATGGGCATTGGTAATTGGTTAGTTCAAGTGGATAGCGATGAGTATTTTGTGGATTTCGCCAAGTATGTTAAGGAATTAAGACGTTTTGACAGTTACTTGGATAATCCTGAAAAAAAGAATATTCAAATTGCGGCCTATTTAATTAATATGTATAAATATACAGATAATGGTGTGTTGTTTATTAAAGAGCCAACACGCGGTATTATGGCCACCAATTTTCCGAATTATAAAGTTGCTAGAAATACGCGCAAACGCATTGTTTATACTCAAAATATTCTATTGCACGAAAGTATTGCCAGAGATGAAGCCGAACTGGTTTTGAAATTAGATAATTGGGGACATAATATTGAAGTTCAGAATAAGGAATCGTTTTTAGAAAAATGGCGAACCACCAATAAATTCAACTATAAAGAACGTGAAAATTTCTTTTATATTGAACCAGAAAAATGGAAACATTTAGAGTTTTGTGAAGGAAATACCATTGAAGAAATTCGTAAAAACATCAATTTAGACGGGATTATGCCATCGAAGTTTTTTATTGCTAAAAAGAATTTCGGACAATACTTTAAGCACTTATTTAAGTAAACTTTCGTACACTTTTAAATATTGTTTAGCCGTGTCATCCCACGAATAGGAATTAGCATGTTGTTTTAATTTTTGGCTGTAAGCATTTGGATCTTCGTTGTAGATTCTCATGCCGTTTTGAAAAATATCGGCCATATATTTAGGTTCAAAATGATCCCAATAAAAAGCATGTTTTCCACCAACTTCTGGAAGCGAACTTTTATCTGATAAAAAAACCGGTTTTCCATACTGCATGGCTTCAATGGGAGGGATTCCAAACCCTTCACGTAAAGATGGAAAGCAAAAAGCATAACAATTTTTCAAATAATAGGCTTTGTCGGCTTCAGAGATTTTCCCAGTTAAAAACACCCGATTTTGAAGTTGTAAATCCACGACCTTTTTTAAAATATCTTTAGCATAATCCGTTGTATTTTTACCTGAAATAATTAAGCTTAAATCTGGTAGGTTGGTCAACATTTTAACTAAAGTATGAAAGTTTTTTTTCTCTAAAACTTCACCAATTGAGAATAAGAATTCACCTTTTGGAAGAAATTCTGGTTGGTGGTTTTCTGGAATTTCAAGAGGTTTAGAACTACCATTATAAATAACATATTCGGGAACATTTGGCACTTTGAAATAGTTGTGCGTCATGGCTTTAGCATATTCCGAAATGTAAGATATAGCATGACTTCTATTTAGTTTGTCATTAAATAGTTTTATGCGTTTATGTAATTCATTTCCAACTAATTCCTCCATGAAATTGACATCGTGAACCGTTAACAAATAAGGAATAGTGTTAAATGGTTCTACTTTGGTGTTTTGATTTAAGGAATGCCACAAATGGTATTTCTCCTTTATCCGAAAGAGTTTGATGCGTTGTAAGGAATTATACTTTTTATATGAAAAAGTGCGACCGAATTCTTCTTCTAATTTTTCAGGATGTTTGCTAATTAGAGTTATTTGAACATTCATGGCTTTTAAAAGCTCCGAATGTTTATGAAATCCTTTAATGAGTTGGTAATTAAACTGACCAAAGCCGAAGAATAAATTATCAATATTATGAGACTCCAAACAAATTGTGCGCATAGAAAAAGCTTTGCTGCAAATTATATAAATTGCAATTGAACTGCTAATTTAATACATTATTAAAACAAAATAAAAATTGTAATATTGTACTATGAATTATACGGTGCATAAGGCGTTTCAAAAGGATGAGCAACAGCTTACAAGCTATATTGTTAATTATGAAACGACTGGTGAAAACTTTGGAAACCAAGACAGAAATTCGCTTAAATTATTCGATTTAAATGGGTTGACTATTAATGTAAAATCTTTTAAAGTTCCGAATGTCATAAATCAAGTTGCGTATCGTTTTTTAAGAAAAAGTAAAGCACAACGTTCCTATGAATATGCAAATCGCTTATTGGATTTAGGAATTGGTACACCTAAACCTATTGCCTTCTACGAGTATAAAACAGCTTTTTCATTCAAAAAAAGTTATTACATAAGCGAACATTTACCTTATGATTTAACCTATCGCGAATTAACTTTCGACTTCACCATGTTGAGCCATGAAGCTATTTTACGTGCTTTTACGCGCTTTACATTTAGGTTGCATGAAGCTGGTGTGAATTTTTTAGACCATTCACCTGGAAATACCTTAATTCAATTAAACGATGGAAAGTATAAATTTTTCCTTGTGGACTTAAATCGCATGGAATTTGGTGATATGGATTTTGAAACACGCATTAAAAACTTCGCGCGTTTAACCATTCATAAATCCATGGTGGAAATAATGAGTGATGAATATGCTAAATTAAGTGGTTATAATTATAAGCGCGTTTTCAATTTAATGTGGGAAGAAACAGAAGCTTTTCAGCAGCGCTTTCATAAAAAAAGACGCCTTAAAAACAAACTTATGTTTTGGCGAAAAAATAAATAAGTAAATCGTATTTATTTTAAGTTTCTTCGTAAAAGCCATAATTTAACATAGCGCATATACACAACGTAGCCTTGAATATAACCAATGGTTAAGCCTACAACGCCATCTCTAAATCCGCTTTGAACGATATAATGTTTAAGGAAACCCCATAACGGTTTAATAACGAAGTGATAAGGTGTTAATCTACCCGTTTTTTTATCGTATTCTTCAGCTTGTTTGGTAGCATACCGATTCATTTTTTCCATATACGCATCCATAGTGGTATAGGTATAGTGAAGAAATTTGCTATTTAAATATCCAACAGAACCTTGCGCAATTATTTCTTCGTGAACCAATTTGTCGTCGTATTGACATAAATCTCTTTGAAATAAACGAATCACTTTATCATTTCGCCAACCACTATAATTTACGCGTTTACCCATAAAATGGTTGATTCTTCCAATCCAGTAAGCCGCATGTTTTGGTTGTGAATTTAAAATAGCCATTATTTCACTTTGTAATTCAGGAGTCACGCGTTCATCAGCATCTACAATCAACACCCAATTATGTTTTGCCTGCGGAATAATCCAGTTTTTTTGCTCAGCGTGATAGCTAAAATTTCTTTGAATTACGGTAGCGTTCAGACTTTTTGCTTTTTCAAAAGTACCATCTGTGCTAAAACTATCAACCACAATTATTTCATCTGCAAAATTTACAGACCTTATAACAGATTCAATATTATGAATTTCATCCTTGGTAAGAATGATTGCCGACAGTTTCTCCATGCTACTTGTTCAGAGTTTTTAGGAAATGCTCTAATTTTTTTTCAAACAAATCAGGCGTAAATTCTTTGTAAGATTCCAAGGCTTGTGGTTTCATTTCTTTCTCCGTTTTATCCTGATATAATTTAGGTTTATAATCTTTTAAATGTACGGATTCATTCACATTTTTTTCTTCAAAAATATTCCAAGTGTCTTTATCAATCCATGTAGAAAAAATGGTAAAAGTTTTAATATTTAACGCTTTGGCCATATTTACCGCACCACCTTCATTTCCAATTAAGGCGGTACAATGAGCAGTAAGTGCTAAAAATTCACGAATGCTTTTGCCAAAAAGACCCATATAAATATGGTCTTGAGTTTCCGGTTTACACAAGTCGAAAATTGCTTGTGCATCCGCTTTTTGCTTGGGAATATAATTAAACAATATCTGACCATCAGTGGTTGTAACAATTTGATCAATTACCTGCGCCATATAGTTATAAGGATAGGTTTTATAGGCGCCGCTTCCTAAAACACTAATCATGATCAGTGGTTTTTCTATATTGATGTTATTAGAAATTAAAACCTGTTTGCTTGCTTCTAATTCTTGATCAGTCAGATATATTTTTGGTTTGGCTGATGTTAAATTAATTCCCAAAGGTTCTAATAATTGCAATCTATTCACAATAGCCAATCCACAGGTTTGATTGGTTTTTGAAACGCGTTTTATATTGTACGTGTATAAAAACGCGGTATAATGCTTATGGTATGAGATTTTAGTTTTGGCACCAGAAAAAGCAGCTATAATATTACTAGATAATTTAGAATACACATCAATAACTATGTCGTATTGACGTTTTTTTATGGATTTTGTAAAATCCCATAAAGCTGATATACGCTTTTCAATTTCAGGTTTAAGAAGTATATAATTATCTATAAAGGGATTGTTTTCAACCACAGGCATGGTGTGCAAATTTATTAAATAATCTAATTGCGCATTTGGATAATGTTCACGTAGCGCCTCAAATAGGACGCTAGAAGTGAGCACGTCTCCAATCATTTTTTGTTGTATGACTAATATTTTCATTTAAAAATTCAAATTAGTATCTCTTGAAAACGGCATTCAATAATTTAAATTATACAGCAACATTATATTCGCGTAAAGCATCATTTAGCGATGTTTTTTTGTCTGTACTTTCTTTACGTTTTCCTATAATTAAAGCACAAGGCACTTGAAATTCTCCAGCTTTAAATTTTTTAGTGTAACTACCAGGTATTACCACAGAACGCGCTGGAATTAGACCTTTAGTTTCCACAGGTTCATCACCTGTAACATCAATAATTTTGGTACTCATGGTTAAAACCACATTGGCACCTAAAACCGCTTCTTTTTCAACACGAACACCTTCTACTACAATACAACGAGAGCCAATAAAAGCGCCATCTTCAATAATTACGGGTGCTGCTTGTAATGGTTCCAGAACGCCTCCAATACCTACGCCTCCAGAAAGATGCACGTTTTTTCCAATTTGTGCACAGCTTCCAACGGTTGCCCAAGTATCAACCATAGTGCCTTCATCCACATAAGCTCCAATATTTACATAACTCGGCATTAAAATTACGCCTTTAGAAATATAAGCGCCATGACGCGCTACAGCATTGGGTACCACACGGATTCCTTTATTTTCGTAACCTGTTTTTAAAGGTATTTTATCGTGATATTCAAAAATTCCCACTTCAAATGTTTGCATTTTCTGAATCGGGAAATATAACACCACGGCTTTCTTAACCCATTCATTAACCTGCCATCCATCAGCCTTTGGTTCGGCAACACGCAAGGTGCCTTCATCCAGCAAATCTATGACGCTCCGAATGCTATCAATGGTGACTTTGTCTGTTAATAATTCGCGATTATCCCACGCGGCTTCTATAATATGTTGTAGTTGTTTCATAATATGTTTACTGAAAAATAGAAATCTAAAATTTAAGATTCTTGCTCTATTCACAAAGATAAAGTTATAATTGAATTCTTGATAAATGATTCGTTTTAAATCAGATATTTCCTGTTTAAGCTAGCGTTTTTAATAGTAACTTTGCTAACTATGGGACGCATACTTGCAATAGATTACGGAAAAGTTAGAACAGGAATAGCTGTTACAGATGAACTTCAAATTATAGCTTCTGGTTTAACAACAGTGGATACCAAGCAACTTATTAGCTTTTTAAAAGATTATATTAAAACAGAATTTGTTGAATTGTTTTTAGTAGGTGAACCGAAGCAAATGAATAATGAAGCCTCTGAAAGTGAAGCTTTAATAATCCCGTTTTTGGAAAAGTTGCAGAAAGCAATCCCTAATATTCCCGTAAAACGTGTTGATGAGCGATTTACATCTAAAATGGCGTTTCAAACTATGATAGATAGTGGTTTATCTAAAAAGAAACGTCAAAATAAAGCCTTGGTGGATGAAATAAGTGCCACCCTAATTCTTCAGAGTTATTTATACGCGCAATAACGCGTTACTGCTTCTTTCTTTAGTCCAGAATTATTATAAAATATAACGAAATATATAGCTTGACGTTTATATAGGTTGTTTGTCAGTTAATTTTGATTTTTTTTGCTTTGTAGAAGTATATTTGCGCCAAACTAATTAAAATATCTATGAAAAAAACTTACTTATTTATGGTGCTATTTATAGCACTTTTCTCTTTTAATGCGGTAAATGCTCAAATTTGCCCAGACAATGGTTTTACTAATACCACATCATTGTTCTTTTTCTATAACCCAGGATCTTTAGCATGTCCAGATAGACCAACTTCTGTTATGGTTGGCGCCAGCACTTTTAATTTAGTGTCTTGTGATACGTCATCAGCAGTTTATGATTTGGAACCAGGAGATGATCCAATTTCTGATAGCACATTTTTTACCGCTAATTTTGGAGGGTCTACCTGTGAATATACAAATGGTAATTTAACAAATGAAACCTTGTCTTTAGAATCTATAGATAAAGTTTTAAATAAAATGGTGGTATTCCCAAACCCTGTTGTTCAAGGAAATTCTTTTCAAGTTGTTTTTGGAAGTAATTTAAATGCCCAAATCAGTTTATTTTCGGTTACTGGAAAACGTATTCTATCAAATACAATTTCTAATGTGGCTAGAAAGCAAATGGATATTTCTAATTTGCATAATGGCATTTATATGCTTCAAATAAAAAGTGGTTCATCTACCGTTTCCAAGAAGATTGTGATTATGAAATAAGTATATATTATCAATAATACTATAAAGAATTCTTACTACTTGTAAGAGGTCTTTTTTATTATACCGTTTGTCGAACAATCTATAATATATTCGAATTTATACGATTTTATTCTATTCAACACCTTTATTTTTAGCTAGTTACAGCCTGTTTTATCGAATAAGAAATCGACGAAATGCACATTACAAAGGTTTGCCAGCGTTACGTTCATCGTTGAAATACCATGCTTTATCTTGTTAACGAATATATGTTCTGTTTCAACAAATTAATTGGGTTGCTACTGTTTATCGATAGTATATTTGCACTGTTCAATTTAAGCAACACAACAATGAAACAGATTATTTTAATAGGAATTTTTACAGTATTAGGTTTAACAACTATGCAAGCTCAAACTTCAACTGAATTGCAACCGGTTAAAACTAACGATTCAACTACGCAAGTAGTTTCTGATGTAAAAACGGTTTCTATAGAAATAGCAGCCAAAAAGAAAGACATCTTAACGGATAAGATTGAATCTAAACTAAACGGAACAATAAATTTATTTGTTGTAAAAGAAAGACGTGTTGTTTGCTAAAAACAGGTAATTTTAGAGCTTTTAATATATAACGCCTTTTTTTAAAGGCGTTTTTTTATGCGTATCTATTAGAAGAATTGTATTTTTGCACTGAATTTTTAGAAATTGAAACCCATGATATTACCCGTTGTAGCCTATGGCGATCCTGTACTAAAAAAAGTAGGACAGGAAATAGCAAAAGACTATCCACAATTAGAAGCTTTATTGCAAAACATGTATGAAACCATGTATAATGCTTTTGGCGTTGGTCTTGCCGCACCTCAAGTAGGATTAGATATTCGTTTGTTTTTGGTAGACACATCACCTTTTGCTGAAGATGAAGATTATTCAGAAGAAGAACGGGCCTTTTTAAAGGATTTCAAGCAGACTTTTATTAATGCCAAAATTATAGAAGAATCAGGAGATGAGTGGGCTTTTAACGAAGGGTGTTTAAGTATTCCCGATGTGCGTGAAGATGTATTTAGAAAACCGACTATTACCATTGAGTTTCATGATGAAAATTTCGAAAAACACACCAAAACTTTTGATGGTTTAGTAGCGCGTGTTATTCAACATGAGTATGACCATATAGAAGGTATTTTGTTTACAGATAAATTATCATCTTTAAAGAAAAGACTTATTAGAGGTAGACTTTTAAATATTTCAAAAGGAAAAATAAGTGTGGATTATCGCATGCGTTTTCCGAATCAAAAAAAGAAACGATAATATTTGTATAACATGCGTAAACGTATGATATTTGCCAACTTTAAAATGTAGATATGAGTTTAGAAAAAGTATTATCAATAGCAGGAAAACCGGGATTATATAAAATGATTGCCCAAACAAGAGGTGGCTTTGTAGCTGAATCTTTGTTAGACGGTAAAAAAATGTCTGTTGGCATTCATCATAATGTAAGCATCTTAAGTGAAATTGCTATTTACACACTTACAGAAGAGAAGCCTTTACGTGAGGTTTTGAACTTAATTAAAGAAAAGGAATCAGGTCAGCAATCTGCTGTTAGTCATAAGGACAGCAAAGATAAATTAGAAGAATATTTCTTTGAAATCTTGCCAGATTACGATGAAGAACGCGTTTATGTAAGTGATATTAAGAAGATTATTCAGTGGTATAATTTACTTCAAAAAAATGATTTATTAGATTTTGAGGCGAAACCTGAATCAGAAACAGAAGTAGAAAAAGAGGCTGTAACAACTGAAGAAGAGGAATAACATATCTTATATATGTATATAAAAAATCCAGTAACGCTTATGTGTCACTGGATTTTTTAGTTTAGCATTTCCCATTCTGCAAGAAATAATTGTAATTTTATTAAAAAGTAATTATGAATACTAGAGAAGATCAACTAAAAGCTTTCGACCGTTTATTAACCATTATGGATGAATTGCGCACGCAATGTCCTTGGGACAAAAAGCAAACCATGGAAAGTCTCCGACATTTAACAATTGAGGAAACTTACGAATTGGGCGATGCTATTTTAGATAAAGATTTAGAAGAAGTCAAGAAAGAATTAGGAGACGTGCTTTTGCATATCGTATTTTATTCAAAAATAGGTAGCGAAACCAATGATTTTGATATTGCTGATGTCTGTAATGGTATTTGTGAAAAATTAATTAGTAGACATCCGCATATTTATAGTGATGTTGTGGTAGCTGATGAAGATGAAGTAAAACGAAACTGGGAAAGCTTAAAATTGAAAGAAGGTAAAACTAGTGTTTTGGGAGGCGTGCCAAAAAGTTTACCCGCTTTAGTTAAAGCAAGTAGAATTCAAGAAAAGGTTTCAGGTGTTGGTTTTGATTGGGAAGAGCCTCATCAAGTTTGGGACAAGGTGGAGGAGGAGTTACAAGAATTTAAAGATGAAGTAAATGCAGGGAATCAAGACGCTATGGAAAGCGAATTTGGCGATGTTTTGTTTTCTATGGTGAATTATGCTAGATTTTTAAAAATTAGTCCAGAGAATGCTCTAGAAAGAACTAATAAAAAATTCATTAAACGATTTCAATATTTAGAAGGGAAAGCCAAATTATTAAACAAAAATCTAAAAGATATGTCTTTGGCTGACATGGATGTTTTTTGGGAAGAGGCAAAAAAACTATAATAAATCCCAAAAAATTAGCGGTCACATATTCTTTGTTTACAGAGCTTTGAACACTAATTTTAAAAAAAAAAGAGGATTTTTTTAAATCCAAAACATCTAAATCTAATTTAGGTCCGTATATATATCAAATGCACGTTTTAGTAAGTAGATTAATAGCTTAATCTTTACAATCTTTCCTCATAACGTGCATATAGGTAGAATTAGTTGTTTAGGTTGGGACAGAAACAACTATTAGTTAGTTTAGTTAGAAAAAATCCTGCTTGACGTATTGCACGACATGCAGGATTTTACTTTTTAGTAGTTTCTGAAAAAGGCGCTCATTTAATAAAGCTCCTTGATTTTACTCATTTTCGTTTTCCACAATTTTAATTCTTGTTTGTGTTTTTCAATGTTTTTATGAACTTCTTGAACCAAGGGGTTTTCATCGTTCACATTTTGGAAAAACTGTAAGTTGTTTTCAAGTTGATTTATTTCAGCCTTAACTTCATTTATACGTTTAGAGATAAACTGGCGCTCGTTATCTAAATGTCTTGAATCATTTGAATTATTAAGGGAATCAATCTTGGTTTCAAACTTAATCAGTTCCGCTTCATTTTTATTTAAATTCATTTTCTTAAAAACACCATCCAAAGCTTTATTCAGTTTACCTTCAACATAACGCTTGTTTGGTGGCACATTTCCAATGGATTTCCAGTTTTCAATGAATGCTTTAATAGTCGTTAAATCAGCTTCTTTTTCGTCAGATAACTCCAAAGTTTTTAATTCTTCTAACAATTGCACTTTTTTAATGTAAGCTTCATTGTCTTCCGCACTTGCGGCATCTTTGGCTTTGTGAACTCTGTCAAAATAAAAATTACAGGCTGTTTTAAATTGCTTCCAAATTTTATCGCTGTTTTTCCTTGGTACATGACCAATTTTCTTCCAGTCGTTCTGAATTTTTTTCATCAAAGCCGTAGTAGCATTAAAGTCTTCGCTATTTTTATTGTCTTCCGCTATTTTGATTAAATCCATTTTCTTTTTCAGATTATCAAACTGCGATTTCTTTAAATCCTTATAAAAAGCGTTTTTCTTGCGGTTAAAATTCCGGACAGCATCCTTAAATTTAGCCCAAGTTTCTTCATTTACTTTGATAGGAACTTTGCCTGCACTAAAAAATAAAGCGCGCAATTGCTCCACATCTTTAATACTGTTTTGCCACGCATTATGAGAATCTGCACCTTTTTCACTGACTTTATTAATTTGAAGAATAATTTCGTTTTTCACTTCTAAATTCTTCTCAAAAACTTGATCTAATTCAGCGAAATGAACTTGACGTCTGTCATGAATTATTTTTGTAGCCGCTTTAAATCGATTCCAAACATCGTCACGATGTTCTTTATCTACAGGACCTAATTCTTCCTTCCACATTTTATGAAGTACCTGTAATTCTCTAAATGCACGATTTAAATCAGCATCTTGCGCTAATTCTTCGGCACGATCAATAATCTTTAATTTTTGATCTAGATTGTGTTTGAAATCTAAATCACGTAAATCTCTGTTTAAATGTAAAAAATCATAAAAAACTTCTACATGATGATGGTAGCTATTCCAAGCATTATTGTATTTATCGCGCGGAATTGGGCCAGCCTTTTTCCAGCGATCTTGTAATTCATTAAAGTTTTTATAAGTGGTGTTGATATTCTCTTCCGTACTAAACAAGCCTTTAATTTCTTCAATAATTTCTAACCTGTTGGCTAAATTATCTTTGAGATTGTTTTCTATGTTTTTATGATGGCTATGTAATTTGCCCTTATAATTTTTATAAATATCTTTAAAGCGACTTTGCAATGGACTTGTAAAAAAGAAGTCTATTTCACTGCCACCTTCATTCAAAAACTCCTCTTTTTTCTCGTCTAGTAACGTGTTGAATTGCGATTTAAATTCAACCCGGATAGCCTCCACAGGTTTCTTAATGGCTTGCACTTTATAATTGGCAACCAAATGATCCAGCTCATCCGCCAAAGCCTCCATGGACATCTTATCGTAGTCTTTTTCCTCTATCTGATGTCTGTCTGCATTGCCTTCGTCTTCGGCATCTTCAGCGTTAGATTCCTCAATTTCATTAATAACTTCATCCTGTTCTTCCCCAATAACCGCTTCTGTAGCTTTAACTTCAGCGGGCGTTTCAGCATCCATATTTTTTACAGAATCTGTAATGGGCTCTTCTGTAGGTGTTTCCGGTTGCATAACAACGTTTTCTGTTGAATTTTCAGTGTTTTCTGGATGTAGTTCTTCTGGTTTTCCATCTGCTTTTGGCAGGTTATCGTGCTCTGACATTTTGTAAATGTGTTAGTTCTTGAAATAACTCTAGCGTTAAAGATAACAACAACTGAAATATTTACAAAAGGTTAACCCGTATAAATGTTATAAAGCCTGTAATTAGTTGTGATTCCAAATACGCCAGGCTTCTTCTGCTTGAAGTTTTAACATGAGAAGACCGTTAATGGTGGTTGCATTTTTTTTACGACCCTGTTTTAAAAATAAAGTTTCTTCTGGATTGTAAATCAAATCGTATAAAATGTGCGTTTCCGTAAGAAATTTATAAGGAATTTGAGGCGTGTCTTTAATATTTGGAAACGTACCCAAAGGCGTGCAATTAATAAGAATCAGGTTTTGATTAATGGTTGACTCGGTTACATCTTGGTAGGTTAT
This sequence comes from Bizionia myxarmorum, assembly GCF_008086205.1. GTDB lineage: Bacteria > Bacteroidota > Bacteroidia > Flavobacteriales > Flavobacteriaceae > Algorimicrobium > Algorimicrobium myxarmorum. The sequence goes on from NZ_VSKK01000001.1 coordinate 1,643,196, forward strand.
GCAATTTGGTTTTTCAACATTTCTAGAAACAAATTGATAGGGAATTCCAAGTTCATCCAAAGTAAAAGCAACGGCTTTACTAGCGCCGCCGGTTCCTAAAATTAGCGCACGCGTATGAATGGGTTTAAGAAGGGGCTGCAATGATTTTTTGAAGCCATAGCAATCAGTGTTATACCCAATAAGCTCGCCATTTGCCATGCATTTTATGGTGTTGACTGCGCCAATTTGTTTTGCTTTTTCATCTAATGTATCCAAATAGGGAATAATAGTTTCCTTGTAAGGAATCGTAACATTTAAGCCTACAATGTCTGATTGCTTGAATAAATCTAAAACGGCTTTAATGTTCGGAATATCGAAATTTTGATAAGAAGCATCCTCAATTCCTTCAGATGTAAATTTAGTAGTGAAATAATTTTGAGAGAAAGAGTAAGAAATATTTCTACCTATTAGTCCAAATTTGCGCATCTTATTTTCTAGTTATTCGTCCGTAAAACTCCAAAGCTAATACAATTGCAATTCCAAAAATTATAAAACCTATGGCTAAATAAGTTTCTGTAATTAATTCAGGGAAGTAGCGCTCGTAATTGGCTGTTATTTCTCTTCCTAATGAATCTAAAGAATGCGTTCCATCAGCTTCTAACTTAAAAATTGTTTTTTTCCAAGGCCAAACCACACCTAATGATCCCACAATAAAGCCGATAATAGTTGCTAGTGTAATACTTTTGTAGTGTTTTAAAATATAGCTTAATACATGCGAAAACGTTACTAAACCAACGACAGAGCCCAAAGTAAAAACCACTAATATTTTGAGCGTCCGAATTCTAGCATCGTTTTCAATAAAACTAAAATCGCCTTGAATAAGCTCTGCAAAAGTGTCAAACAAAGCGTTTACAGAATCCACTAATAGCAGCACGTAATTACCCAGAAGAATCAGGATAAAGGAGCCTGAAAAACCCGGAAGTGTCATTCCTGAAACACTAATTATTCCGCAGAAAAAAACAAACCACAGGTTGTCATTTTCAGTAGCTGGATCCAGAAAACTGATACTTATACCTAACAAAACACCTAGTGCTAAAGCTGTATAGGTTTTATAATTCCAATCTTCAAAGTCCTTGCTGATATAATAAATGGAACCGACAATCATGCCGAAAAAAACACTCCAAACATACAGTTCATAATGTTTTATGAGGTAATCCAACATTTTTGAAATGCTGAAGTAACTGATAATCATTCCTAAAAAAAGCAAGCTTAAAAACCGACCGTTTATATATTGATAGAAACTTTTAAAGCGTCCATTAATTAATAATTTAAAAGCTTTAGCATTTACTTTTTGGAGTGAATATATAAACTCTTCATAAAAACCGGCAACAAAGGCAACAACACCACCAGAAATTCCAGGTACTTTATTAGCCGCTCCCATTCCTAATCCTTTTAAGACTAGAAAAACTTTGTCGGTGAAGGTCCTAGTGCTTTGCATTATTTAACTTTTTTACCGAAACGTTCTAAAATAAAAATAGTTAAAAAACCTGCAATCATAAGTAGAATTGCCGGTAATATTTGGGCGTCTATGTCGTTATTTTGAATGGAATATAAATTGGGTAAAACGCTAGATTCGGTGATAACTTTTAAGGAATCAAAATCTGCTAATTGTTGTTGATATATGGTTAAGTTTCCTAAAGATGTGTAATCTGATAATCGAGTTACAACTCCCGACGTTTTTTCCATCACGGTGCTTGTAGATTTCCATGGCCAAATTTTATCTAGAGAACCAAATATGAAACCCGTTAAAAGCGCCAATGTAACATTATGATAATTTTTGAAAAGCCATTTTAGCACATGACTAAAAGTTAGTAAACCAACCAAAGCACCTCCAGCAAACAGAGCTATCTTCTTTAAATCGAAATCATAAAAAGCATCACTTAAAGATTTATAAGCGCCTAAAATTAAAAGAATAAAGGAACCTGAAATTCCTGGTAAAATCATGGCGCAAATGGCGATAGCACCTGCAAAAAATAAAAATACTGGTGACTCATTATTTGCGGATGATGGTAGTGTAGTGATATAAAAGGCTAGCAAGCTGCCGATAACTAAAGCTAAAACCGTTGGTATATGCCATTTGTTAATTTGCTTTCCCACAAAATAAATACTGGCTATAATGAGTCCGAAGAAAAAAGACCAAATTAATACGGGATGATATTCAATTAAATATTTGGCAAGACGCATGAACGTCACAAAACTGATTATAATTCCGGATAACAATGCCACTAAAAAATTTCCATTGAACGCTTTCCAAAAGGCAAAAAAACCAGAAGTACGAAGTGTTTTTAGCAAGCTTAAATTAACGTTGCTAATGGTGTTAATTAACTCTTCATAAATACCAGAAATAAAGGCAATTGTTCCTCCAGAAACACCAGGAACCGCATCTGCGGCACCCATGGCAATCCCTTTTAAGGAAATCAATAAATAATCGGACAAACGTCTTTGCATGATTTAGTTTTAAATACAGGAAACCAAAGGTAAATAAATTAAATCAGACGTCTAACTTATCGTTAGGCTTTTAGCAGGGTTTTCACCTGTTGAGATTTGAAGACATTTGGAAAAAGTTCTTCCAAAATAAAAGCAAATTCCGCGTCAAAACGCATACCGTTTTTTAAATGATACGAACCTTTTTCAGTTTCTAAAAGCATGTAATATAATCCGGCTAAACGAAATTCTATTTCCGCATTTTCAGGAAAAAATTCTGAAGCTTGTATTAAGTTAAAAACAGCAGCTTCTGGCTCGCCTAATTGATGTAAAATATCAGCGCGCGTTAACCAGGTATCAAGCTCGTAATTCCCTAATTCCAATGCTTTTTTGTATCCGCGTTCTGCTTCTTCTAAAAAGTTTAAACGTTCATTTATTTGTGCATATAATTTCCAATATTTAACGTTTTCACTATCAATATTGATGGCTTTATTTATGTAATAAAGTGATTTTTTAAAATCTTTTTGTTTGTTATAAAACTTGGTAATGGCAATCCAACCCTTGTCTAAGAGCGGATCTTCTTCAACTGTTTTGAAAAAGTATTGAACCGCTAAATCGTTATGTCCTGATTTTTGATGACATAGTCCTATTCGCAGTAAAGCAAAAGACGTCGGATCATCCAATTTAAGCGTAATGCTGTAGTTTTCAATAGCCTCATCAAAGCGTTTCAATTTTTCAAGAACTTTTCCTTTTTCTAAATAGGCGCCGATAAAACCATCGTCTGAAATTATTGCGAAATCGAAGGCTGCTAAAGCTTTTTCGTAATCTTTTAAATCGAAATATTGTTTACCAAGTTGATGCCAAGCTACTTCGCAATACGGATTTTTCTCTAAAAATGAATTGAGATAAACAATAGCTTCTTCTTGTTGATCTAGGTATTCAAAGCAATAAATCATGTTATGTAAAGCGGAATAATCTTCTAAATCTTCCTCCAAACATTTCATGAAATTGATTTTTGCTTCTTCAAATTGATCTAGAAACAAGTGTTCCATACCAATTAGAGAATAAATATCTAGAGGATCTTCCGAAAGTTCCAAAGCCGTTTCTAATACTTCAATGGCTTTTTTATGATTATCCCCTTTGGATAAAATATTTGCTTTTTGAATATAAATTTCTTCATTGAAAGGTTCCAAAGCATATAACTCATTAATAAGGGTATCTGCTTTATCTAAATCGTTTTCAAACACGAAAATTTCGACCTTAAAAAGTTTTAAATTTACGGAAGTAGGATGTTGTTGCAAACCAAGCTTAATGGCTTTTTTTGCCAATGACATTTTACCTTGATTAAGATAATAATGAATGATGTTCTCAAATTCTTCCGAATCAAAAAACAAGACATGATTCGTCTTTAACATCGATTCAAATCGGGTAAGGGATACATTGTCGTTGTCGTTTGGACGTAACTCCATAAGCAGATTTATATAGTTTTTCCTGGATTAAATGTAAGGCTCAAAATGGGGCTGTAGTTTATAAACAGCAAATCTTTTTAACAAAGTAATCAACAATCAGGCCATAACGGAGGTTTGACTCCTGTATGACAGTTTATTATACACCTTGATTTGCTTGAATATCATCTAGGATAGACGTTATAATTTGGCAACCTTTAATGATTTCTTCGTTACTTATGGTTAACGGCGGTGTAATTCGGATGGCTTTTCCTTCAAATAGCAACCAAAATAAGATAAGACCTGCGTCTTGCGCTCTTAAAATAACTTGATTGGTTATTTCTGAAGACGGTGTCATAGCCGCCAACATTAAACCTTTACCACGAACGTCCGTAATTAGCGGATGTTTTAAATGTTTTTTGAATAAGATTTCCTTTTCTAGTGTTTGCGTCATTAATTCCGAAGATACGACTTCAAGCAAGGTGGCGTGTGCTGCCGCAGCAATTACGGGATGCCCGCCAAATGTCGTAATATGTCCTAATTTAGGATTGTCTTGTAACAATGTCATGAACTCATGAGATGCGGTAAAAGCACCAATAGGCATGCCGCCACCTAAACCTTTTCCGGTAACTAATATATCGGGAACGCAGTTATAATGCTCGAATGCGAAAAGTTTTCCGGTTCTTCCAATTCCTGGTTGAATTTCGTCTAGGATTAATAAACATCCGACATCTTGACAGCGTTTTTTTACTTTTTCTAAATAACCATTTTTTGGTTGAATAAATCCAGCGCCACCTTGAATAGTTTCTAGAATAACACCAGCCGTTTTGGTCGTGATATTTTCAATGTCAGCTTCATTATTAAACGTGATAAACCGAACATCAGGAACTAAAGGACGAAATGCTTTTTTACGTTCTTCAAAACCCATAATACTTAAGGAGCCCATGGTGTTTCCATGATAGGCCTGATGTGCCGAAATAATTTCACTTCTGCCGGTTGCTCTCTTGGCCAATTTTAAAGCGCCTTCAACCGCTTCCGTTCCGGAATTTGTTAAATAGGTAGTTTGCAACGATTCCGGCAAATGCGTTGCTAAAAGTTTAGTAAGTGCCACAGCGGATTCTTGGATATATTCACCATAAACCATGACATGTAAATATTTATCTAATTGCGCTTTCATAGCATCCACTACTTTTGGATGTCTATGTCCTAAAGTACAGGCTGAAACGCCAGCAACGAAATCTAAATAGGCTTTATTATCTGTGTTGTATATATAGGAACCTTCAGCATGGGAAATTTCCATAGCTAAAGGATGCGGCGATGTTTGTGCTTGGTATTTATAGAAGTCCGTTTTCAAAATTAATTATCGTCAGAATTTATATCGTCACCAATATTTGGTTTTTTTATCTTTTCTTTCTTGGTTTTAGGTGCAACTTCTTTTTCTGTTTCAAGTGCATCTTGAGGAATGTTTCTAGATGCTCTGGAAGGTTCGGCATCTTCACCATTTTCAGGAACTTCAGGTTTTTTTAGATTTTTATCTGCTTTTTCAACCCGTTTTAATAAGGCATCATCAAAAAATTCTTCTTGTGGCACATAATCTTCAATCCCTTCAATAGTTGGTAAATTAAGAGGTGGATCATCACTAAATAAATCTTCTACGCTTTTTGGTCGTTCTTCATCGCGCCAAACAAAACCTCGCAAAGTTCGCCCGTTTTCAGGGAATTGAGGTTCTGGTGTCGTCTCGGCTTCTGGTTGTAAATACCTAGTAAATTTTTCAATATCACCTTCGGAAAAGAAAATAGAAATACTTCCCGATTTGGCTTTATCAATACCTATTAATTCATCCTCTTCATTTCGTGCATAAAAAATAGATTCTGCATTCTTATTAATATCTACTTGGCGTAAATTATTTTCATTATCGAACAAACCGACTAATGTCTTTCCTTTTACTTGATTATAGCCGTTTGCGCTTAAAGTATCCTTACTAACCACAAAGGCATTTTCAAAAACAAAAAGGGAATCTAATTTTTCGGTTTCAGGATTGGATTTGATGTGAATGGTGTCACCCGTCATCTGATTTTGTAAATTCCACATAATAGGATCGCGTCTTTTTGCGAAAGCATCAGGTGATGATAAGCGTCTTAAATTGATTAATTGCGTTAAGCCTGTTGCATGATTAACATGAACCGAGTCTGCTTTCCCGCTCATATCGGATTTATAAAATTTCGCATTTCTAAAACCTCTTGTGATACGCTTTTCGGGTTTACCGGTTACCATTAAGGTATCCGCATGTATATAAATGGAATCATTTTCCTGAACGGTAATGGCTAAAGCGCGTTTGGTAATAAAAACAGAGTCTTTCGCCTTGTATATTTCGGCGTAATGCCCTCTAATAATGCTTTTGTTTAACGTATCCGTAACGGTAATATTATTGGTTGCAGACGCAAAATTTCGTGTGTTATCAAAATACATACTATCGCCTTCGAAAATGCGATTATCATAATCAATACGGGTATTTTTTATGCCATAACCTGTTTTCTTTTCTGTGTCATAAAACCCTTTTTCACAATAGGTTTTACTCTCATCGGTTATTATCGTAGACGGACCATATAGATAGGCATGTCCTGTTTCTGAATAGAAATCCAATTGATTGGTATTAATCACATAATCAGGATTTACCAATACTACCGAATTTACGAATTGGTATTTTTGTGAATCCATATAATAGCGTCCAATTCTGCTGGTAATAACGCCTGAAGAATCACGTTCTACTCGACCACCGCTTTTATAATAAGATTCCTGTTTAACGCGGTCAAAATAAAGTGTATCTGTGGTTAAAATTGAATTTGGTTCGGTAAGAACCACATTGCCGCTTGCAAATGCCAACTGGGTTTTCCCACTATATTCCAAATATTTGGCATTCATATTTATGGTGTCACCCTGCTTCATGGTTACGTTGCCATAAGCTTCAAGGAAATTTTCATTCCCGTATAAGTTGGCTTGATCGCACCACATATCCACACCTTCGTGAATAACGTGTACTTGACCAGAATCGTCTCGAGTCATAACCTTTAAACCAGGCTCTTTGGCGTCGTCAAAGTTTAAAAAACCACTATAGACTATTTGGATTTGCTTTTGCTCTTGTGCTGCAGCAGATTGAAACACCAGCAGGCAGCAGATTAATAAGCTATATAAAACGAATGATTGTTTCAAATTATAAAATTTGATTCAAAAATAATGATAAAAATGGCGTGAAGGCTTTGTTTGTGAAATTTTTAATAGAATTGGTAGATTTATGATTGTTTATGAAATGAAAAAACCTGTCAGGAAATTATCTTGACAGGTTTTAAAATTTGTTAATATAGTTGCTTCGCTATGGTCGCAATGACCAACCTACATAAAAATCGTCTGTTTTCTATCTGGTCCAACAGAAACAACCGTAATAGGAATTTCGAGTTCTTTCTCTAAAAACGCGATATATTTGTTTAATTCTTTTGGGAATTGCGCTTTATCAGTCATTTTGGTTAAATCTTCTTTCCAACCTTTAAAATCCGTGTAAATAGGATTGATGTTTTCGGGTTCAATATTATATGGTAAATGCGTAATGGTTTCCCCCTTATATTCGTAGGCTGTACAAATTTTAAGTGTTTTAAAACCAGAAAGGACATCGCCTTTCATCATCATTAATTTAGTAACGCCGTTTACCTGACAAGCATATTTTAAAGCCACCAAATCCAACCAACCACAACGTCTTGCGCGACCAGTTACAGCTCCAACTTCATGACCAATTCTGGCCATATCAGCGCCAATCTCGTCAAATAATTCGGTAGGAAATGGTCCAGATCCAACACGGGTAGTGTAAGCTTTGAAAATACCATACACATCACCAATTTGGTTTGGTGCCACGCCTAAACCTGTACAAGCTCCAGCAGCAGTGGTGTTACTAGATGTTACGAATGGATAAGTTCCAAAATCGATATCTAAAAGTGAACCTTGAGCACCTTCAGCTAAAATAGTTTTACCCGCTTTTTGTGCTTGGTATAAATATTCTTCAGAATCTATAAACGTTAATTCTTTTAAACGTTCTACAGCTTCAAAAAATTCAGTTTCAAGTTCTTCTAAATTATATTGAATTTGAACATTAAAAAAACTAATCATGGCTTCATGCTTATTAGCTAAAGCGCGGTATTTGTCTTTCCAATCTGGCAACTCTAAATCGCCAACACGAATTCCGTTTCTACCAGTTTTATCCATATACGTTGGACCAATACCTTTTAAAGTAGAACCAATTTTGGCTTTTCCTTTAGCGGTTTCGCTAGCAGCATCTAACATACGGTGTGTAGGCAAGATGATATGGGCTTTTCTTGAAATGATTAATTTCTTTTTAAAATCAATATTGAATTGCGCTAATCCTTCTAATTCTTTTACAAAAACAACCGGATCAATCACCACACCATTTCCAATGACATTGATGGAGTCCTCATGAAAAATTCCTGAAGGAATGGTTCTTAAAACGTGTTTTATGCCATCAAATTCCAAGGTGTGTCCCGCATTTGGTCCGCCTTGAAAACGGGCAATAATATTGTAGTTGGAGGTAAGAACATCAACAATTTTTCCTTTGCCTTCGTCTCCCCATTGTAATCCTAGTAGTAAATCTACTGCCATTTTTTAAAATATTATTTAGTTGTTTTTTTGTTGCCGTAAAAGTAGAGTGAGTGGTTGGTGATTTCAATATCAAAAACCTCTTCAATTGTTTTTTTTATGGATTGAATACGCGGATCGCAAAACTCAATAACTTCACCCGTGTCGGTTAAAATAACGTGGTCATGATTTCTATCAAAATAGGATTTTTCATAATGCGCTTGATTCTGACCAAATTGGTGTTTGCGTACCAAGCCGCAATCTAAAAGTAATTCTATTGTGTTATATAAGGTTGCACGACTAACACGATACTTTTTGTTCTTCATGTTCAGGTACAAAGATTCAATATCAAAGTGCTCTTCGCTATTGTAAATTTCTTGTAAAATGGCGTAGCGCTCTGGTGTTTTACGGTGCCCTTTATCACTTAAAAAGGCTGTAAACACATTCTTAACTATCTCCTGGTTTTTTGTATCGGTTTTAACGCTCATAATCGGATGCAAATTTACATATAATTTTAAACTCTTTGTACTTTATCAATACCATTAATTTTTTTTAGGTTATCCATGAGCTTTTTAAGCATGTTATTATTGTTAACCACCACATTGATTTTTCCCGAGAAAATACCGTCATCACTTTCAAAACTGATGCTCTTCATATTCACGTGCATGTTGGATGAAATGACTTTGGTTATGGTATTTACCAAACCTAAATTGTCAATTCCGGAAAGGATAATTTGTGCAGGAAATTCTTGTTGAGACGAATCAATCCATTTAGCGGTCATAATCCGATAAGCGTAATTGGACTGTAAACTAACGGCATTTGGACAATTCTTTTTATGAACTTTTAAACCATCGTTAATGGTTAAAAATCCGAAAACAGGATCGCCAGGAATGGGATTACAGCAATTGGCGAATTTATAATCCAACTTGGATTCTTCTTTACCAAAAACTAATAAATCATATTTGGAGGTTATTTCATCTTTTTCAAGTTCTTCTTTTGAAATGTTAGGCTTTCTAGAAATTTTATTTTTAATATAACTCATAAAGGCATTGCTTCGTGATGATGCAAATTCCTTGAGCATGGTATTATCTATAGCACCTGTTCCTATGCGGTAAAATAAATCTAAACTGGTTTTATGTTTGAAATAACTAACCAGTTCATTGACTGATTTTTCATCCAAATTAATTTTCAACTGCTTTAATTTTCGACGTAAAATTTCCTTGCCATCTTCAGCAACAATTTTCTTGTCTTCTTTTAAAGCGGACTTAATTTTGCCACGTGCTTTAGCTGTTGTAGCATAATCCAACCAGTTAGGATTGGGTTTGGCATTTTCTGCAGTTAAAATTTCCAAGCGGTCACCACTTTTTAGTTCGTGACTTAAAGGAACCAATTTACCGTTTACTTTTGCGCCTCGGGTTTTCATACCAACTTCCGTGTGGATGCTAAAAGCAAAATCCAAAGGCGTAGCACCTTTTGGCAGCGATTTTAAATCGCCTTTTGGTGTAAAAACAAAAATTTCTTTTGAATATAAATTCAGTTTAAACTGTTCAACAAAATCTACAGCATTAGGTTCTGGATTTTCCAATGTTTCCTGCAATTTTGTAACCCAGCTATCTATAGTATCGTCATCGTCTTTTTCGCTGCCTTCTTTATATTTGTAGTGTGCAGCGTAACCTTTTTCTGCAATTTCATTCATTCGTTCACTTCGGATTTGCACTTCAACCCAGCGACCTTTTGGTCCAACCACGGTAATATGCAAGGCTTCATAACCTGTAGATTTTGGTGATGAAATCCAATCGCGTAAACGAATCGGGTTTGGACGGAAATGATCCGTTACGATGGAATAAATTTTCCAGGCCAGAAACTTTTCATTTTCAGGATCACTTTTGTACACAATTCGAACAGCGAATTTGTCATAAACTTCATCAAAAGTAACGCCTTGATTCAGCATTTTTCTTCGAATGGAAAAAATGGATTTGGTACGTCCTTTTATATCGTAATTTAATTGTTCCTTATCCAATGAAGTTGAAATAACATGACTAAACTCCTTGATATAAATGTCCTGATCTTCTTTACTTTCTTTAATTTTATTTAAAATATCATAGTAAACATCCGGCTCTGTATATTTCAAGCCTAAATCTTCCAAATCGGTTTTAATATTATATAATCCAATTCGGTGAGCTAACGGTGCGTAGATGTATAAAGTTTCCGAAGCAATTTTTATCTGCTTGTCCGCACGCATGGAATCCATGGTTTGCATGTTGTGCAAGCGATCGGCAATTTTGATTATAATAACGCGAACATCATCATTTAATGTCAGCAACATTTTCCGGAAATTTTCAGCTTGCATGGACACGTCCATATCGGTGTCCTTATTTAATGACGAAATTTTAGTTAAACCATCAACAATTTTGGCAACCGTTTCGCCAAACTGATCTTGTATATCTTTAATGGTATAACGTTCACTATCTTCAACTACATCATGCAAAAGCGCGGCCACAATGGATGTCGCATCCAAGCCAATTTCTTTGGCAACAATTTTGGCCACGGCAATGGGGTGGAAAATATAGGCCTCACCCGATTTGCGACGCTGATCCTTATGCGCATCAACGGCGACATCAAAAGCCTTCCGGATTTGAACCTTATCTTCCTTGGTTAAGGTCCTATAACTTACACGAAGTAATTCGCGGTAAGCCTTGGCAATAGCAGCATTTTCTTTTTCAATATCAATTTCTGTCATAAAAATAAAAATAGTATAAAGAATATTAGTTTACAACCATTGCAGGTTTAATTTTTTCATGATTTAATTCTGAACAGAAACATTGTTTTCTACGAAATTTTTAAAGTCCTTTAAATATATGGCGCTTTGTTTTTTGAAGGTTTTTGGCATTAATAATAGTAGGACTCGCATTTTCAATGTGGTTGGAATAAATTCATTGGTAGATGTCCAAACCGTTTTGTTTTCTGCAACCTCTTTAAAGTAATTTTTTTGAATCGTATAAAGTCCTTTGCTTTCTAATTCCATGTATAATAAATGAGGAAAATCGCTTTTTGAGATGGTTTGGGTTAAAAAGAAATCCTTTTTATTGAAGATATAATGTAATTGCATTTTAGAACCTGTCCTTCCTGGAACACCGCTTATAAAATCAAAATTCACTAATCCGCGTTGCCAACGCGTTAAATTTTTGGGATTATTAAGTTTTTTGATACAGCTTTCTAAATTACAATTTATTATAATTTCATTGGTACACGTCATAGGCAAAAGGGCATTAATCCTTATAAATATACAATTATTATTGGTTAAGCCACTACATGTTGGTCATACTAAAAAAGTTTATAATCCGTTTGTTAATGCAAGTTGCTATATGGGTAAATATTCCTATTTTTGCAACAATTAAAAAAACAAATTTCAAATGTTGAGATATTTTTATATTCTAGTATTTTTTGTGTATGGTATTGGTTTACAAGCGCAATCAACGAAAAAAGAAGTTTTATTTACGGTAGCTGAAGAGCCGGTTTATGCCGAAGAATTTATACGAATATTCAATAAAAACTTGGATTTGGTTAAGGATGAATCACAGAAAGATGTAGATTCTTATTTAAAACTTTTCATTAACTATAAGTTAAAAATTAAAGAAGCGCAAGCCAAAGGTTTGGACACGATGCCAACATATGTGCGTGAATTAGAGAATTACAAAAGCCAATTGGCTAAAAATTATTTAACGGATACCAAAGTTACTGACGCCTTGGTTGAAGAAGCTTACAAGCGAATGGTTACTGAAGTAAAAGCCAGCCACATTCTAATTCGTATTGATGAAAATGCGTCTCCTCAAGATACACTTCAAGTTTATAATGAACTATTAAAACTACGTGAACGCATTAAGAAGGAAGGCTTTGATGCGGTTCAAAAGGAAATGCACAACGGCCAAACCGTTTATGCAGAAAATTTAGGTTATTTCTCGGCTTTTAAAATGGTTTATGAGTTTGAAAATGCGGCGTATAACACGAAAATAGGCGATATTTCTATGCCTTTTAAAACCCGTTTTGGATATCATATAGTTATTGTAGAAGATGAAAGACCAGCGCGTGGTGAACGCACCGTTGCTCATATTATGGTTGCTAATAAGCGCGATGATAAGTTGGAAAGTGCCGCAACACGAATCCAAGAAATTTATAAAAAAATTCAGCAAGGCGAATCTTTTGAAACATTAGCGAAACAATTTTCAGAAGATAAAAGTTCAGCAGAAAATGGCGGAAAATTAGCGCCTTTTAGCGGTGGCCAATTAAGTTCAACGGAGTTTGAAGACATAGCCTTTTCATTAAAAGAAAAAGGTGATGTTTCAAAACCTTTTGAAAGCGGTTTTGGATGGCATATTATCAAGTTATATGACAAAACTGAAGTAGCCGATTTCAAGAGCATGAAACCGGAATTAGAAGCGCGTGTAAAACGTGATACACGTTCTCAATTAATTAATACCTCTATAGTAAACAAGTTAAAGGAACGTTATAAGGTTGCCGAAAATACAGCAGCACTTGCTTATTTCCAATCTTTGCTAAATGAAAGTTATTATATGGCGAGCTGGAGTTTGCCTCAAGATTTTACAGCTAGTAAAACCTTGGTTGTAATTGATAAAAAAACAGTAACTTATAATGATTTTGGTCAATACTTATTTAAAAATCAAAGAAAAGCTTCTGCTAAAAAACCTTTTGGGGTTATAGTAAATGAAGCTTATAGCAATTTCCTGAATGCAGAATTAATGCAATATCAAGAGGATAATCTGGAAAATGAAAGTGAAGATTTTGCAAATATTGTTACTGAATATCGTGATGGATTGTTATTGTTTGATTTAATGGAAAATGAAATTTGGAATGCATCTAAAACAGATTCTGTGGCATTAAAAGCATATTATGATGCCAATAAAAACAACTACAATTGGAACACTAGAATTGATGCAGATGTAGCGTCTTCTTCGCAAAAAAGAACTATAAAATCGGTTAAAAAGATGTTGGATGCAGGTCAGAACCCTAAAGCAATTAAAGAGGCCTTAAATACTAAAGATCAAGTTAACGTTATTTTCACGTCTGGTATTATGGATATGGAGCATCAAGCCTTAACTTCGGATATAGCTTTTGAAAAAGGTGTTTCTAAAATATACCAACATAATGATGCCTTTGTAGTGGCTAATATAAAAGCCGTTTTACCGAAAGCACCAAAAACTTACGATGAAGCTAAAGGACAAATTATTAGCGATTATCAAGTTGTAAAAGAAGAAAAATGGTTAAAAGATTTGGAACAAAAATATCCGATTCAAGTTAATGAAACCGTATTTACTAAATTGAAAGCAAATTTAAAAAGCAAGTAATTGAAATATTCAAAAGCAGGCATATTAATTCTTTTCTTACTACTCGTTTCTTGTAATTATTTTTACAAAAAAGAAAACGAGCAAAAAGCTATTGCACGTGTTAATGATGTGTTTCTGTATGAAGATGATCTAAAACACGCCTATACGGAATCTATGACATCTGAAGATAGTTTAGTCCGTGTAAGTAATTATATAACACGTTGGGCAACCAAGCAATTATTGGTTTCTGGTGCTGAACGTAATTTATCTGAAAACAAACTTCAAGACTTTAATAGATTGGCCAATCAATATAAAAATGATTTATATGCTACCTCTTATTTAGAAGCACTGGTGCGCCGAAATATAGACACCGTTGTTAGCGAAGCAGAAGCTAGAAGTTATTATAATGATAACCCAGAAATTTTTACGTTAAAGGAAGATCTTATTAAGTTTAGATATATTCATGTGGATCAAAACCGACTGGATTTAGCAGGTTTAAAAACGAAGTTTCAGCGGTTTGATAGTGATGATATTCGTGAATTGGATTCCATTGCTATTCAGTTTAGATCCTTTTCATTAAACGACTCCATTTGGATTAAAGTTAACCAAGCTATTACAAAAATCCCCGTTATTACAACTGAAAATAAAAATGAATTGTTAAAAAAATCTAATTTTATACAACTCAAAGATTCATTAGGACTATATTTGATGCAAATTGAAGATGTTTTGGAGCGCAATAGTGCGGCACCATTGGAGTATGTGAAACCAACTATAGACCAAATCGTTATCAATAAACGCAAGTTAGACCTCATTAAAGAATTAGAAAAAGATATTACAAAAGATGCTATTAAAAATAAACAATTTGAAATCTACAATTAATCCAATGCGCTATGCATTGACTGTATTCGCTATACTTTTTTCGGTTGCTATCCAAGCTCAAGAAATTATTGAAGATGAAAAGCCGGTAGCGGTTAAGAAAATAGATACAACCTTATCATCGGGCGCTCAAAAAATTGATGGCGTTGCTGCCGTTGTTGGAGAATATGTAATTTTAGATTCCGATGTGGATCAAAATATTATGCAGTTAAAAGCACAAGGTGCTTCTTTAGTTGGTGTTACACGTTGTCAATTGTTTGGCAAATTAATGGAGGATAAATTATATGCTCATCATGCTGTTCAAGATAGTATTGTGGTTTCAGATGCTGAAATTCGTTCTAATGTAGATTACCAATTGCAACAATTTATGGCGCAATCTGGCCAGTCTATGGAGGAGCTTTTAAAGTTATACGATCATCCAAATGAAAAGGCTTTCAGAGATGAAATGTATGAGATTAATAAGTCTCAAAAGTTAGCCAGTGAAATGCAGAAAAAGATTCTTAAAGGTATTGAAATCACTCCTGAAGAAACGCGTCAGTTTTTTAATCAGATTCCTAAAGATGAACGTCCAACTTTTGGTACAGAATTAAAGGTTTCTCAAATTGTTATAGAACCGATTATTGCTGAAGAAGAAAATCAACGAATTATCGATCAATTGAAACAATTTAAAGCAGACGTTATTGAAAACGGCGCTAATTTCAGATCGAAAGTTGTTTTGTATTCAGATGATAAAGCTTCTGTTTCTGAAGGCGGGATGTATACTTTAAACAGAAAAAAACCACGTATGGTTAAGGAGTTTCGTGAAGTAGCTTTCTCATTACAAGAAGGTGAAATTTCAGATCCTGTAAAAACGGAATACGGCTATCATATTATTTATTTAGAAAAAATTAGAGGTCAAGAATTTGATGTACGTCATATTTTGCTTATTCCTAAAGTTTCAGATGCAGCGGTTGCCGAAGCTCGTGAAAAATTAGAAAAAATTAGAACGCGAATTGTTAATGGTGATATCTCGTTTGCAGATGCAGCAAGAGAATCTAGTGATGAAAAAGAAACACGAAGTGAAGGCGGATTTTTAATAAACCCAGAAACTCAAGATTACAATTTTGAATTAACTAAAATTGATCCAGAAGTGTATGGTCAAATTCAGAAATTAGAAGATGGCGAAGTGAGCTTGGTTCAAACCGATCAAAGTAGAACCGGTAGTGTGAAATTTAAAATTTTAATGGTTAGCGATCGTGTTGAAGAGCATGTTGCTGATTATTCACGCGATTATTTAAAAATTAAAGAATTAGCCTTAAACGAAAAACGTATTAAAGCAATTGATAAATGGCAGAATGAGAAAATCCTTGATACCTATATTAAAATTAATAATGAATATAGAGATTGTGAATTTTCTAGTAACTGGTTAAAAAACTAAATATGTCAGATGTTGCTGCTATTGAAAGCTTCGTAAAAAAATATAACCTATTAAAAACTGAAATTGCCAAAGTTATTATTGGTCAAGAAGCCGTTGTTGATCAAATTCTAATCTCCATTTTTTCAGGTGGTCATGCCTTATTAATTGGTGTGCCAGGTTTGGCAAAAACCTTAATGGTTAATACGATTGCGCAAACTTTAGGTTTGGATTTTAAACGCATTCAGTTTACGCCAGATTTAATGCCGAGTGATATTTTAGGAAGTGAAATATTAGATGAAAACAGAACGTTTAAATTTATAAAAGGCCCCGTTTTCGCTAATATTATTTTAGCAGATGAAATTAACAGAACACCACCAAAAACGCAGGCCGCTTTATTGGAAGCTATGCAAGAGCGTTCAGTAACCGTTTCTGGACATCATTATAAATTAGACTTGCCGTATTTTGTTTTAGCAACTCAAAACCCGATTGAGCAGGAGGGAACCTATCCGTTACCAGAAGCCCAATTAGACCGTTTTATGTTTGCTATTAATTTAGATTACCCAACATTTCAAGAAGAAGTGGATGTCGTAAAAGCTACCACTTCAGATGCGAAACCTCAAGTAAACGCTTTGTTTACAGCGCAAGAAATAGTGGACATTCAACGTTTAATACGCCGAATTCCAGTGGCAGATAATGTTATTGAATACGCCGTAAAAATGACAGGCAAAACTAGACCAAATAGTCCGGAGGCGGCCGAATTAGTCAAAAATTACATTGATTGGGGAGCAGGACCTAGAGCATCTCAAAATCTAATTTTAGCGGCCAAAACGCATGCTGCTATTCACGGGAAGTTCTCTCCAGATATGGAGAATGTTCAAGCCGTTGCTTATTCTATATTTAAACACCGAATTATCAAGAATTACAAAGCCGAAGCCGAAGGTATCACCGAAGAACAAATAATTAGGAGTTTATTTTAATTCGTTCTAAATTGATACTTTGGTAATATTTCTATGCTTAACTGTTAATTTATTATTTTTTCGGCATTAAAAATATATAAATACTCGAAAATTCCTTTCAAATTGATTTTTTTTTAAAAATCCTTTAAGAATAGTAGCATTTCGTTACATATTTTTAAATGGTCTTAAATATTCGTACTTTTGCAATCCCATTAACTTGGAGATTAAAATAAGTTTATTCACATAAAATATATTATATGGCATTCGATATTGACATGATCAAAAAGGTTTATGCTACGATGGCGGAACGTGTAGATAAAGCGCGTGAAGTTGTTGGTAAACCATTAACACTTTCAGAAAAGATTTTATACGCTCACCTTTGGGATGAAACGCCAAACAAGCCTTTTGTAAGAGGTAAAGATTATGTGGATTTCGCTCCAGACCGTATTGCATTACAAGATGCTACCGCACAAATGGCATTATTGCAGTTTATGCAGGCTGGTAAGCCTAAAGTGGCCGTTCCAACTACAACACATTGTGATCACTTAATCCAAGCGAAACAAGGTGCAGCACCCGATTTAAAACGTGCTAACGAAACAAGTAGTGAAGTTTTTGATTTTTTAGCGTCGGTTTCTAATAAATATGGTATTGGTTTCTGGAAACCAGGAGCTGGTATTATTCACCAAGTGGTTCTAGAAAATTACGCCTTTCCAGGTGGAATGATGATTGGAACCGATTCACATACTGTAAATGCAGGTGGATTAGGAATGGTTGCCATTGGAGTTGGTGGAGCAGATGCTGTTGATGTTATGGCCGGTATGGCTTGGGAATTAAAATTTCCGAAGTTAATAGGTGTTAAATTAACAGGTAGCTTAAATGGTTGGACATCTGCTAAAGATGTCATTCTTAAAGTAGCTGGTATTCTTACTGTAAAAGGTGGAACAGGTGCTATTGTTGAATATTTTGGACCAGGAGCTCAAAATTTATCATGTACAGGAAAAGGAACTATTTGTAATATGGGTGCCGAAATTGGTGCAACCACGTCTACATTTGGTTACGACGATTCTATGGAGCGTTATTTACGTGCTACCGATAGAAACGATATTGCTGATGAAGCAAACAAAATCCGTGAGTATTTAACGGGTGATGATGAAGTTTATGCTTCGCCAGAAACGTATTTCGATCAAGTTATAGAAATTAATTTAGATACATTACGTCCGCATTTAAATGGCCCTTTTACTCCAGATTTAGCAACACCGGTTGGTGAGCTAGGTCCTAAAGCGAAAGAAAATGGCTGGCCGTTAAAAGTAGATTGGGGACTAATTGGTTCATGTACCAACTCATCTTATGAAGATTTAACACGGGCAGCTTCTATTGCGAAGCAAGCAGTAGATAAAAATATTAAACCGAAATCTGATTTTGGTATTAATCCAGGATCGGAACAAATTCGTTTTACAGCAGAACGTGATGGTGTTTTAAAAATATTTGAAGATTTAAACGCTACTATTTTCACCAATGCTTGTGGACCTTGTATTGGACAATGGGACAGAAGTGATAGAAAAGGTGATGAAAAGAATACCATTGTGCATTCTTTTAATAGAAATTTCTCGAAACGCGCAGATGGGAACCCAAATACGCACGCCTTTGTTGGTTCACCAGAAATGGTTGCAGCAATTGCCATTTCAGGTCGTTTGGATTTTGATCCTATGAATGACACCTTGTTAAATGAAGATGGTGTAGAAATTAAACTGGATGAGCCAAAAGGACTTGAGTTACCACCATTAGGATTTGACGTTAAGGAATCTGGTTATGTGGAGCCTGTAAAAGATGGAAGTAATGTAGATATTTCGGTTAGTCCAACTTCCGAGCGTTTACAATTACTAAAACCATTTGAGCCTTTAGGAAATAATATTAAAGGTGCTAAATTATTGATTAAAGCATTTGGTAAATGTACAACTGACCATATTTCTATGGCTGGACCTTGGTTACGTTTTAGAGGGCATTTAGATAATATTTCGAATAACATGCTTATTGGAGCTGTTAATGCTTTTGGTAAGAAAACAAACTTTGTTAAAAATCAATTAACAGGTGAATTTGGAGGTGTTCCAGATGTAGCACGTGCTTATAAAGCTGCGGGAATTAAAACGATTGTTGTTGGTGATCATAATTATGGCGAAGGATCTTCCCGTGAACATGCTGCTATGGAACCTCGATTTTTAGGTGTTGCTGCTGTTTTAGTTAAATCGTTTGCACGTATTCATGAAACTAACCTGAAGAAACAAGGTATGTTAGGATTAACGTTTGCTACTGAAAGTGATTATGATTTAATTCAAGAGGATGACACGATCAACTTCCTAGATTTAAATGAATTTGCACCAGACAAACCTTTATTAATGGAGTTTGTTCACGCAGACGGATCTAAAGATGTTATTAAAACGAACCATACGTATAACCAAGCTCAAATTGATTGGTACAACGAAGGATCGGCTTTAAACTTAATTAAAAAAGAAAATATAGCTTAATTTTTTAAGTTTTATTATATTTATAAGAACTCCTGATTAATCAAATTTTCAGGAGTTTTTTAATGTTAGGAATTTATGTTGTTAACGACCAAAGCGTTTAATGCTCTATTATGAAAAAACCAAAATTCTCCGCGAGTAATATTATTTTTTTAATTGTGATTGCCTTATTAATTATTCCGCAAACGCGTCAACCTATTCAAGTTTTTCTACAAAAAGGATTGGCTATGATAAGTCCGTCTGAAATTAGCGCAGATAAGCGTGAAACCTTAAAAACGTATGAGAATTGGAATTTAGTTGATTCAAAAGGAAATCCTTTCGATTTTAAGCAGGCAGAGGGTAAAGTAGTTTTTATCAATTTTTGGGCTACCTGGTGTCCGCCATGTATTGCTGAAATGCCAAGTATTAATGAATTGTACGCAGATTATAAAGATGATGTAATTTTCTTATTGGTTTCTAATGAAAAGGCTGAAACTATTAAAGGCTTCAGAAGTAAAAATAATTATAATTTTGAATTCTACCAATCCATAAATAACGCGCCGACACAACTCCAAAGTAATAGTATTCCACAAACCTATTTAATTGATAAAAAGGGAAGTATTGTTATGAATAAATCTGGTGCTGCTAATTGGAATAGTGATTCCGTAAGGAAATTATTGGACGATTTAGTGGCTTCTGAATAGAACACTGAAGAAAGCGCGAATAAAATCCCAAGAAAATAAAGCACGCATTATATTTACGTCTTCTTTAAATGAAGATTCTTCATCCAAAAAGCGAAACATAGTGGGAATGGAATTTTTAGCATAAAACTGCTCGAATATCCAGACGCCTTTTTTATTATTCGTTTTTATAACTTTTAGGAATATTTTATCGTAGAATTTATACTTCTTCTGAAATAAGTTATGTGAAGGGTTTTTTCCAGTTTTAATATTGGAAACAATTTTAGCGGTGTTTTTTTCTGTATGTTTAAATGAATAACCAGTGGAACCTTTAACCCAGCCGCCACCTGTACCAATTTTAGTGATTTTTTGGGTATTATACTTCCAGAAAGGAAAATCGGTCATGGGAATATTTCCCTGCTCGGTTTCTATAATTTTATACTTTTCTATCTTTAAATGATTGGTAATATAATTACTAATAGCATGATCATAAACAGATTCGGTAACGGTTTCTGGTGTAAAAAAGGTGTATTCAATTAAAGCGCGGTTTTCCGAAACGGGTAAAACATATACAAAACTAGTTGTATCCTTATATTGAAACCGATAATCCATCATGGTAAACGCTTCTGGATTAAAACAGGGCGTTTCAGTTTCAATAATCCAACCTTTAAAATGCTGTTGAACTAAGGTATATTTTGATATTTCAGAAAAATATTCTTTCGGAATGCGACTATCAAAAATATGATTTGCCGTGTATGAATTCATTTGGCCCTTAACTAAAACGGTTTCAGTTTCTTCTAATGAAACAATGATATCTTCTATAAATTGAAAATTTTCAGACTTTTCCAATGTTGCTTTGGCATGATTGTAAAAATCTAGGGATCGTATACTTTTATAAGTATAGGGTTGTAAAGGAAGGACTAATGATTTTCTATTCGAATTAAAGAGCGCTGTATGCCATGTTTTTTCTACTATGGAATCCCAATTACCAGAACCAATTTCCCAAAAGCTCCACGTTTTATCATTAATTGTTTTACTGTCAGGATCAATTAAGGCAACGCGTTTATGTTTTAACTCATTATCTGAATAAAACTGAAGCGCAAGTTGCAAACCGGCAAGACCATTTCCAATAATAATATAATCGAAATGATTTTCGTTGGGCATGACAAAGATCTTTTAGGAAAATTTTATTTTTTGAAGTACTTTAAAGGAACAAATAACATTCCGAAACATTCGCTGTCTTCTTTGCCAAGGTGTTTATGGTGCATTTTATGACCACGGCGTACGCCTTTTGCATACCAGTTATTGGCGTTTCTTAAAAACTTAAAGCGTTGGTGAATAAAAATATCGTGAACAAAAAAGTAAGCCAATCCGTAAGCGAAAATGCCTAGGCCTAATGGCAATCCAGCCCAAAAGTCGGCATAACGCCAAAGTAAAAATAAGGAAATACTAACTACAGCATAAAATATAAAAAACAAGTCGTTTCGTTCAAACCAACTATCGTGTTTTTTATGATGATGATCTTGATGTAAATTCCATAAAAAACCATGCATAATATATTTATGCGTGAACCAAGCCATGAATTCCATGAAAAGGAAGGTTCCCAAAAAGATTAATATCCACAAAATAATATCCATAATAATTTTACAACAAATTTAATTGATATTTCACGTAACTACGGGTTAATAGCTCAATTTTTTTATAATTAGGAACCCGTATACGGGCATTCTGAATTTGTAAGGCTGGTGTTTTCTTCAATTTAGTTAAAAGCTGTCTGTAGTATCGGTAAGCCGTAAAAACACCAAATTTAGCTTCTATTGGAAGTTCTTTAATTCCTTGAAGGCCTAATTCAAAATCGCGTTCAATTTCTTCAATAATGAGTATTTTAGAAGCTTCGTCTAATTTAGTTAAATCCGTATTTGGGAAATACGTTCTGCTTAAATCTTCATAATCACTTTTCAAATCCCGTAAAAAATTTACTTTTTGAAAAGCAGAACCTAAATGCATAGCTGAATCTTTAAGGTGGTTATATTTCTCATTATCGCCTTTTACAAAAACTTTTAAGCACATTAAACCAACCACATCAGCAGATCCATAAATGTAAGAATTGTATTCAGCATCGGTTAGATAGGTGGTTTTATGTAAATCTGTTCGCATACTTCGCATAAAAGATTCCACCATATGTGATTCTATTCCATATTTATGATAGGTTTCTTGAAATGAGTTTAGAATAGGATTCATACTTATTTTGCGTTCTAAAGCCAAATTTAAATCTCTTTCAAACTCATTTAAAAGCGTTTCTTTATCGAAATCATGAAAACTGTCTACAATTTCATCTGCAAACCTCACAAAGCCATAAATATTATATATATCCTGACGAATTGTGCTTGACAACATTTTGGTGGCCAAGGAGAAAGACGTGCTATAGGTTTTAGTAACCGTTTGGCTGCACGAATGGGAAACGATGTCAAAAATTGATTTCATCTGTTAGTGTTTTTTTATTGAACTTTTTAAGCATGAACATCATGCGTTTTCGACTTATTATGAGTCTGAATGATGTTTATTTATAAGCTCTGCTACTAGCTTCCCTGAAATTAATGATGGTGGAACGCCTGGTCCTGGAACCGTTAATT
The DNA here is from genome assembly GCF_008086205.1 of Bizionia myxarmorum. Taxonomy (GTDB): domain Bacteria; phylum Bacteroidota; class Bacteroidia; order Flavobacteriales; family Flavobacteriaceae; genus Algorimicrobium; species Algorimicrobium myxarmorum. The sequence continues at coordinate 1,666,123 of NZ_VSKK01000001.1, forward strand.
GTCCTGTAAAATACAAATTATTTACTTTACTACTTTTTAATTTCGGTCTTAAAAAGGCCGTTTGCAATAAGGTATTAGCCATTCCGTAGGCATTTCCTTTGTATGAGTTGTAATCTTTTATAAAATCGTTTACACAAAATGACTCCTTAAATAAAATATGGTCTCGCACATTTTGAGAGGTTAGTTCCTCAAAACGATCCATGATTTTAGTAAAATAGGTCATTCGTAACTTGGTGTTATCCTTTAAACCTGGCGCTAACGGAATTAAAAAAACACCTGCTTCTTTACCTTCTGGAGCAACATGTTCATCGGTTATAGATGGAAAACTAGCGTAAAATAGCGGGTTTTCAGGCCATTCTGGATTATCATAGATTGCTTCAGCGTGTTTATCAAAATCCACATCAAAAAATAGCGTGTGGTGATTAACATTTTTTATCTTTTTGTCAAAACCTACATAAAATAGGAGTGACGATGGTGCAAATGTTTTCTTATTCCAATAGGCTTCCGAATATTGCTTATATTCTGAATCCAATAAGGTTTCTGTATGATGATAATCAGCACCACTCAGTACAATATCACTATTAAATGTTTCACCATTTGAAATAACGCCTGAAGCTATTTTGTTAGAAACTAGAATTTTTTCTATAGGTGCATTTGTTTTAAAGGTAACGCCCAAATTTTTGGCAAGTGTTTCCATGGCCAATATAACTTGGTACATGCCTTTTTTAGGGTGAAAAGTTCCTAATCCGAAATCGGCATAATTCATAAAACTATAGAAAGATGGCGTATCGCTTGGTTTGGCACCCAGAAATAAAACCGGAAACTCCAATATTTTTACAAGCCTATCATTTTTAAATTCTTTACGTACATCTTTTTTGATAGTACTAAAAAACTGATCAATTTTCTTAAAGGTTTTGGTTGTAACCAATTCAAAAGGTGAAACCCCAGGATTGTAAACCAAATCTTTTATAGCTACATTATAATTGTCTTGTGCTTTATCTATAAATTTTTGAAGTATTTTAGAACTGCCTGGCTCTTCTTTTTCAAAAGCAATGCAAATTTTTTCTAAAGTGTCTTCAATAGTTATATAATCGTCTTTACCGAAATAAACAGAATAAGCAGGATTCAACTTTTCTAATTGGTAAAAATCAGAAGGCTTTTTGTCGAAATCTTCAAAGAAACGCTCAAAAACATCAGGCATCCAATACCAAGTTGGACCAATATCAAATGTAAAACCGTCTTTTATTAACTGTCTGGCACGACCACCAATGGTGTCGTTTTTTTCAAAGATTGTAACATTATGCCCTGACTGCGCTAGATAGCAGGCAGCGGCCAATGACGAAAATCCGGAACCAATAATTGTAATTTTCTTTTTCATATGTTTAACAAATATACAAAAACGTTAAACAAAATACTTATTTTTTCAAATAAATTTATCTAAATCTGAAATGGAACAAAATGGTTTTATAGCCTCATGCAATTTGCTGGTGTCTATATGGTCCAACATTCTTCCAAAAATCCAAAGTTCATTGCCATTAAAAAGTAATTGTTCTTGAAACTCTTTTAAATAGCTTTCAATATTTTCTACCTCGGGCTTAACTGTAAAGTACGAAATAAACCTGACATTCTTATAGTGCTTTAGAACATCCTTTAAACTTTGAATAGGAACACTTGGACCCAAGTATACGGTGTGATAATTAGCTTTTGATAATTTATAGTTTAGAAAATGCAATCCTAAATCATGAATTTCGTTGTTTGGAAGAAATAGTACGAAAGCTTTATCATCATTTTTTGGCTTCTCATATTGGTGCATTTCTATATTAACCAATAATTTCTGCTTTATCAATTCCGAAATAAAATGTTCTTGTGCTGGTGTAATGGTATTGGTTTGCCAGAGCAGTCCAATTTCACTCATAAGTGGAATAAAGACTTCTACGAATATGTCGGAAAAACTTTTGTGCTCTATTAAGTTGTTATAAGTGCTAAAGAATAAGGATTTGTCAAAATTCAACATGGCCAACTTAAACATGTTGATGGCGTGATCATCGGCATAATCTTTTGCTGATAAAAGGCGAACGGTATCGGCTATATCAACATCATTGATTTCAGCAATTTTTGAAATTTTATAGCCATTGTTATATAGGAAGGTAATGTTTAGAAGCTTTTGCAAGCTTTCCAAACTGTAAAATCTAATATTAGTTTCCGTTCTATCGGGTTCTAAAAGGTTGTAGCGCTTTTCCCAAATTCTAATTGTATGAGCTTTAACACCAGACAGGTGTTCTAAATCTTTAATGCTAAAGTTATTTTTAATATTGTTCATATATTATTAGGAAACATTAAACAAAAATAACAAATTAAATGAATAAATAACTAGAATGAAGAAAATTTGTGGAAAGTGACTAAAAGTGCGCACGAGAAGACTCGAACTTCCACGGACTAATGTCCACCAACCCCTCAAGCTGGCGCGTCTACCAATTCCGCCACGTGCGCATTATATAATGAGTAAAAATAAAAAAAGTTAAGCAAAATGCTTAACTTTTTTTTAGTGACCAGGCTGGGGCTCGAACCCAGGACCATCTCCTTAAAAGGGAGATGCTCTACCAACTGAGCTACCTAGTCATTTTGTGTCTCTGTAACGAGGGTGCAAATATAAAATGTTTAATTAATAAAACAATACTTTTTTCAGATTTTTTTTTGTTTTTTTGTTGGTCACGAACGTATCTTTTTAATAATCAATTTTTAAGCTATTTATGAATATTATTTTATTAGGCTATATGACCTCCGGAAAAACGCTAATTGGTCAAAAATTAGCTAAAATTTTGAACAAACCCTTTCAAGATTTGGATCATTACATCGAAAAAATAGAAAATTGTTCCATTTCTGATATTTTTGAATCAAAAGGCGAAATTTATTTCCGTAAAATAGAGAGTCTGCATTTAAAAGGATTTTTAAAGCAAAAGGATATGATTCTATCATTGGGAGGCGGAACTCCTTGCTATGGCGCCAATATGGCCTTAATACAGGAACAAACCGATACTAAAAGTGTTTATTTAAATGTTTCAGTGGCCGAATTGGGTAAACGTTTATTTGCTAATAAAATGAATAGACCTTTGGTTTCCCATTTAAAGACACAGGAAGAAACTACCGAATTTGTGGGGAAACATATTTTTGAGCGTATCAATTTTTACAATCAAGCAAATTTAATTGTAAATGCAAATCAGTCACCAGAAGAAATTGTAGCTGATATTCTTTCGAAATTAGTTTAAGGAAGCCTCAAAAACTTTACCGTCTAATACCACATCTACATGCTCATGTAACGATGTTGATAAAGAAATACCTTTAAAATCTGCCTTAACAGGATATTTTTTGTGATTTCGGTTTACTAGGACAGCTGTTTTAAATTGTTTTAAAGGTACATTTAAAAAATGTTTAACGCCATAAATAAGCGTTGTGCCAGAATTCAAAACATCATCAATTAGCACTACTGATTTATTAGTATAGTCTTCAACAGCTAATGAAGTTGTGATTTGGTTTAATGGATTTTTCTTATCAACCATTACGCGACATAAAACCGGATTTATAGTGGATATTTTTGCTAAAACTGCTTTTAACTTCTTCGCCAAAATATAACCATTGGAATCAATACCAGCTAAAACTATCTCCGTTTCATCCACATTGCTCTCATAAATTTGATAAGCAATACGTCTTATTTTATGAACAATTTCATCATGATTAAGAATGATATTTTTTTCGGATGTTTTCATAAGCTAGGTTTTTTCAAAGATAATCGAGTTAATTATAATTTCTTGTCATTTTCGTTCTCATTTTCAGACTCTTTCGCTGGGTCATTTTCATCCTTATAATCCTCTATGTCTCGACGGTCTTTTTTTGTAGGACGTCCTGATCCCTTTTTCCGGTAATAATCTTTCGCATATTTCAATAAATCATTTCCTACAAAGGCTTCTTTTGGCGTGGTATCGGTGCGGTAAATGTCCACTAATTTGGCGCCTACACGGTTTGGAGGCAAATCGTTAACGGTTAAGGTGTAGTTAATTTGGTCTTTGCGCACTTCAATTTTGTCCGTAGCGTAAACATCGCGACTTGGTTTAACGGAATCGCCATTAACTTTTACATGCCCTTTTTTACAGGCTGTAGTTGCTATTGTTCTCGTTTTGAAATATCTAATACACCATAAAAATTTATCTACTCGCATACAAAAGGTCTAAAAACTACGTTAATGTTATTGTACAAAATTATTTAAAAATTGTATCTTGCCAACAAAAATAAGCAATAATGAAATTAAGAAAAATATTAGTTCTTCTTTTAGTGATTTCGGCAGTATTTACTGCATGTAAAAAGGATGATGATTCTCCGCAATTTACACCGCCTAGAGATTTAAGTGAAGTATATGAAGAGGATATCTTGGATATTGAAGAATATCTTAGAACGCATTTTTACAATTATGAAGAGTTTCAGGCAAACAGTCCTTATAGTATAGAAAATGACGCATTTACGATTGTTTTTGATACAATTGCTGGCGCCAATGCTAATAAAACCCCTTTAATTGATATGGTTCAATCTAAAGTTTTCCCATTTGGAGGTGTTGACTATACCATGTATTATTTATCAGTTCGTGAAGGATTAGGTCAAGAAATCCATTTTTCCGACCAAGCTACTTTAACATATGAAGGTATCAGTATTATTGACAATTATATTTTTGATAGTGCCGTTACTGAGGCACAATTTAATTTATTAACTGTAGGATCTGCTGCAGGTGTTGTTCCAGGGTTTCAGCAAGGTTTAATTGAATTTAAAACTAGTGATAGTTATACTGATGACAATGATGGTACAACAACCTATCACAATCATGGAATTGGTGCGATTTTTATCCCGTCTGGTTTGGCTTATTTTAATCAGCCACTTCCAGGTGTTCCAAGTTATACACCTTTAATCTTCAAATTTAACTTATACAAACGTGCTATTTTAGATCATGACGAAGATGGTATTCCAACTTATATGGAAGATTTAGATGGTAATGGTGATGCTTATGATGATGATACTGATGGCGATTTAACACCAAATTTTTTAGATAATGATGATGATGGTGATGGCTATTATACGAAAGATGAATTGGATTATGGCGAATACGTTATAATGGTTGGCGATTTAGAACCAACATTTGCGTCTAATGAATTTGAAAGTTCACGTTCACAATTCAACGGTCAGATAACTATTAAAACGGTTATTTTAAAAGACACTAATGGTAATGGAACTCCGGATTATTTAGATAAAACAAGTATTCCTGAATAGGAAAGCTTCCTATTATAAAACAAAAAAAAACCGCCATCTGCGGTTTTTTTAGTTCTATATCATTTCAACAATTTAAAGTAAAAGTGAAATACTAAAAATTAATTGATCTGGGCGTGTATCAATTCTCCCTATGTTTACAGCATTATTATTGGTTGCAAAAGTGACTTCGTTCTCACTAAAACCGCGTTCATAACGCAAATCGAATCCTATTTTCTTTAAACTAAAGCCAATTCCAAAATTAAGACCTAAAGTAAAATCGTTTTCTAATTTATCAGCCGTAATACCATCGAAATCCGTTTCAACAATATATTGAAGAGAAGGTCCTGCAAAAACATGAAATATTTCTAAAACTTTAATTCCAACTAATAAGGGCGCATCGATTTTCTGCATTTTGAAATCGCCAGAATTATAACCACTTTTTGTACTAGTATAAACCAGTTCAGGTTTCACATAAATAGAACCGCCTGTTTTGTAAAATAAGCCAATATGATACCCTACATTTCTGTCTGGTTTTTCGGCAGCACTTACAGCTGATTCATAATATTTCCCGTTAGCATTGTAATTTAATCCACCTTTAAAGCCAAATCCACTTTGGGTTTGAGCTATTGCTGTGCCTGTAAATAGAAAGGAGGCAACCAGACTTAAAACAAGATATTTCATAGTAGTTGTTTTGTTGATTACCTCCTTAAACGAAAAAATAATTCGTTTATTTTCTTTTTATAACTTTTTCAGCTGCTTTTACAATAGCTTCTGCATTTAAACCGTATTTATCCATTAACTGTGCAGGAGTTCCAGATTCGCCAAAGGTATCATTGGTAGCCACAAATTCTTGCGGCACGGGATGATTTGTAGTTAGTACTCGTGACACACTTTCACCTAAACCACCTAAATGGTTATGTTCTTCAGCGGTTACAATACAACCTGTTTTTCCAACCGACTTTAAAATGGCAGCATCATCTAAAGGTTTGATGGTGTGAATGTTTATCACTTCAGCAGAAATACCTTTTTCATTCAACGTTTTTGCCGCTTCAAGTGCTTCCCAAACTAAATGGCCTGTAGCAACAATAGTTACATCCGCTCCATCTACTAAATGCAGGGCTTTACCGATTTCAAACTTCTGATCTTCAGCAGTAAAGTTAGCAACGCTTGGTCTTCCAAAACGTAGATAAACAGGGCCTTCATGTTCCGCAATAGCAATGGTTGCAGCTTTAGTTTGGTTATAATCACATGGATTAATAACCGTCATGCCTGGCAACATTTTCATTAAACCAATATCTTCTAAAATTTGATGTGTCGCGCCATCTTCACCTAAAGTTAAACCAGCATGCGATGCACAAATTTTCACGTTTTTATTAGAATATGCAACACTCTGACGAATTTGATCGTAAACACGACCTGTAGAAAAGTTAGCGAACGTTCCTGTAAATGGAATTTTTCCACCAATTGTTAAACCAGCAGCTAAACCAATCATGTTGGCTTCCGCAATTCCCACTTGAAAAAAGCGTTCGGGGTGGTTCTTTTTAAAATCGTCCATTTTTAACGATCCAATTAAATCCGCACAAAGCGCCACCACATTTTCATTGGTTTTTCCAAGTTCGGTTAATCCAGCTCCAAATCCTGAACGTGTATCTTTATTACCTGTATTTGTATATGTTTTCATATCTATGCCCACGAAAGTGGGTATCTTTTAATTAAACTTGATTTAAAAGTCCTTCCATTTGGGAAAGATTTAGGATGCCTTAATAATCCCCTAAAGTTTCCGGATTCTGACTTAATCCATTCGCTAATTGCTCGTCATTAGGTGCTTTTCCATGCCAAGCATGTGTGTGCATCATAAAATCCACACCATTACCCATAACGGTATTTAATAATACACAAACAGGCTTACCTTTTCCGGTTTTCGATTTTGCTTCAGCCATACCTTTCAAAATAGCATCTATATTATTACCATTTTCAATCTCTACAACTGTCCAGTCGAATGCTTCAAACTTGGCTTTTAAACTTCCCATTGGTAAAACATCATCTGTACAGCCATCAATTTGTTGATGGTTTAAATCAACAGTCGAAATAATATTATCAACCTTATTTCCGGCTGCATACATAATAGCTTCCCAGTTTTGGCCTTCTTGAAGTTCGCCATCACCATGTAAACTATATATTAAATGCTTGTCATTATTCAATTTTTTAGCTTGAGCGGCACCCAAAGCAACAGACATACCTTGACCTAAAGATCCAGATGCAATACGAATTCCAGGTAAGCCTTCATGAGTAGTAGGGTGGCCTTGTAAACGCGAATTAATTAAACGAAAGGTGTTTAATTCATTAACAGGAAAATAACCTGAACGGGCTAAAACACTGTAAAAAACTGGTGAAATATGACCGTTTGATAAAAAGAATAAATCTTCACCAATTCCGTCCATATCAAAACCTTCTTTACGCTCCAAGATTTCTTGATAAAGTGCTACAAAAAATTCGGCACAACCTAATGATCCACCAGGATGACCAGAGTTTACCTTATGTACCATACGTAAAATATCTCTACGTACTTGGGTTGTTAAATCTTCTAATTGTTGTGTGTTTGACATTTGTGTGTTGTTAATTTTTATGCTGCAAAAATAAGGTTTTATATAGATTTATGGAAAGAGATGCGGCGCTTTTATTAACGATTAGAAAGCATTTGCTAACAATTTTGTTTTAATTAGGAAAGACATCGTAATTTCTTATTTATATTTGCGCTCTCATGATAATTTGAATATGACATTTGACTTAAAAGTAACCGACTCGAAAACAAAAGCCCGAGCTGGAAAATTAACTACGGATCACGGTGTAATTGAAACACCTATTTTTATGCCTGTTGGAACTGTTGCTACCGTAAAAGGTGTACACCAACGCGAACTTAAGGATGAAATTAATCCGGATATTATTTTAGCGAATACTTACCATTTATACTTACGCCCACAAACAGATGTATTAGAAAAGGCTGGTGGTTTGCATAAATTTATGAACTGGGATCGCAATATTCTTACAGATTCTGGAGGTTATCAAGTGTATTCTCTTTCGGCAAATAGAAAAATTAAAGAAGAGGGTGTTCGATTTAAAAGTCATATTGACGGTAGTTATCATACGTTTACGCCAGAAGGTGTCATGGAAATTCAACGAACGATAGGCGCTGATATTATCATGGCTTTTGATGAATGTACACCATATCCTTGTGATTATCGTTATGCCAAACGTTCCATGCACATGACGCATAGATGGTTGGATAGATGTATCAATCATTTGGAAAAAACGCCTGTTAAATATGGTTTTGATCAGGCATTTTTTCCAATTGTTCAAGGAAGTACTTACAAAGATTTACGTCAACAATCAGCAGAATATATTGCCAACGCTGGTGCTGTAGGAAATGCAATTGGTGGTTTGTCCGTTGGTGAGCCTGCCGAAGAAATGTACGCGATGACAGAAGTTGTTACGGCTATTTTACCAGAAGAAAAACCCCGCTATTTAATGGGTGTTGGAACGCCAATTAATATTTTAGAAAACATTGCATTGGGTGTAGATATGTTTGATTGTGTTATGCCAACACGTAATGCTCGAAACGGCATGTTGTTTACGGCACATGGTTCTATCAATATTAAAAACTTGAAATGGCGTGAAGATTTTTCGCCAATTGATGAAATGGGCATCACCTTTGTAGATACTGAATACAGTAAGGCCTATTTAAGACATTTATTTACAGTCAATGAATTATTAGGAAAGCAAATAGCCACCATTCATAATTTAGGTTTTTATATGTGGTTGGTTCGTGAAGCCAGAAAACATATATTAGCAGGTGATTTTGCCTTATGGAAAGATATGATGGTGAAGCAAATGGACAATCGCTTGTAGTTTTATTAAAGAATAAAGAGAAATGAGAAAAGAGAAATGAGTCGAATTTAGACGCCGGTTCTCCAACCATAGAAATTAAAACACCCAAAAAAACTCTTCTTTGAAGAGTGTAGAAAAGAAGCCATTGAAAATTCTAGATTGGTACATATTAAAACGATATCTCCTAACATTTTTAGTAATGTTGTTGCTCTTTATTCCAATTGGAATAACAGTGCATCTTGCTGAAAAAATTGGAAAGATATTAGAAAATGAAGCACCTTTTGGAGAGGTTATGCTTTACCTATTAGATTTTACTATCTACTTTGCGCATCTTTTATTTCCCTTATTTTTATTCTTATCCGTAATTTGGTTTACATCAAAATTGGCGAATAATACAGAGGTTATTGCTTTTTTAAGTTCCGGTGTTTCCTTTACTAGATTTTTAAGACCCTATTTAATTGGTGCCACTATCGTGTCAATTTTTGCTTTGGTTTTAGGGCTTTATTTAGCGCCCGAAGCGAGTAAAGGTTTTAACGATTTTAACTATAAATACTTAAAAACAAATCAAAGTGCCGTAGATAATCAAAACGTTTACAGGCAAATTGATGATAACACCTATATTTATGTGAGTAGTTTTGATTCGAAGCAGAATTTGGGTCAGAACTTTACCTTGGAGTATATTGAAAACCATAAAATGGTGAGTAAAATTACGGCTAGCTCCATTCGTTATATTGAGGAAGATTCCCTTTATAGATTAAACACTTACGTGAAACGAATCATTGGAGAAGGAGACGATATCATTGAAACGGAAAGACGTAAAGATACTTTGTTTACATTCGATCTCGAAGATTTAACCCCAGTTGAATATATTGCAGAAACTTTAGCTTACGGCGAATTAAACCGTTTTATTGAAAAAGAAGAAGCACGTGGTTCCTCTTATATCAATCGCTACAAATTAGTAAAATATAGAATTTGGAGTTTGCCAGTTTCAGTATTTATTTTAACCATTATAGCCGTTGCCGTTTCATCTATAAAACGTCGTGGTGGCATGGGTGTCAACTTGGCTTTTGGTATTTGTATTGCCATGGTTTTCGTTTTCTTCGATAAAATTTTTGGTGTACTAGCTTCACAATCAGATTTTCCACCTTTAATTGCTGTGTGGTTTCCAAACGTGATATTTGGAGTATTAGCGGCTTACCTTTTATATAATGCTAAACGATAAGCTTAAAAATTACGGACATCTGCACGTATTGGTATTTATTGCAGGTTTTACGGCAATTTTAGGACAGTTAATTTCCATAGAAGCGGTTTCATTAGTATGGTACCGTATGCTGATAGCGCTATTTTTTATGGCTATCTATGTTTATTTTTCTAAAGCGCCTATTAAAATTCCATTAGCATCTATACTTAAATTAGGTTTCGCAGGAATTGTAATAGCCCTGCATTGGATTACTTTTTTTGCCGCTATTAAGGTTTCAAATATCTCCATAACATTAGCCATGTTTTCTACGGGCGCGTTTTTTGCGTCTTTTATAGAGCCCCTAATTTACAGACGAAAGCTCATTTCTTATGAAATTTTGTTTGGTATTTTAGTCATTCTAGGTGTTTTTATCATCACTCAAAGTGAACTCCATTATTGGATGGGCATTATATTGGGGATTATTTCGGCGTTTCTATCATCCTTATTTGCTGTTTTAAATGGGAAATTTTTAGAAAAACACTCCGCAACGGTTATTTCATTTTATGAGTTTATAAGTGGTGTCGCTTTTATAAGTATCTATTTACTTTTTTCAGGAAAAGGTTTTTCACCAGAATTTTTCGTGCTACACGTTTCAGATATTATTTATCTCTTAATTTTAGCTTCTGTTTGTACAGCTTATGCCTTCATAGCATCTGTTTATGTTATGCGCTATCTAAGTCCATTTACAGTCGTGTTAACTTACAATCTAGAACCAGTTTACGGTATCATTTTAGCCGTTATAATTTTCCCTGAAAAGGAGAAAATGAGCACTAACTTTTATATTGGTGCTACCATTATTATTAGTGTTGTTGTATTCAATGGAATTTTAAAGAACACCAAGAAATACCGAAATAGAGCGGCTATTCGCCCTAATTAACGTTAATGTTTTTACCATGTATTTGGTAATTAGTACATTTGTATAAACCGCTATGCACGCCTAATATTTCACCTTTTTACTTCGGTATAAAATGAAAAAAATATGTAGGTTTGTAGGCTAACTAATTTAAATTAGAAATTCCTATGGAATATTTAGATTTTGAACTTCCTATTAAAGAACTAGAAGCACAATTGCAGAAATGTGAAATAATAGGTACCGAAAGTGAAGTAGATGTATCCGAGACTTGTAAGCAGATTGAGAAGAAATTAATTGCTACAAAGACAGAAATATATAAGAATTTAACGCCTTGGCAGCGTGTGCAAATGTCCCGTCATCCAAACAGACCTTATACTTTGGATTACGTAAAAGCACTTTGTGGTGAGTCTTTCCTAGAATTACATGGAGACAGAAACGTAAAAGATGATAAAGCTATGATTGGTGGCCTTGGTAAAATTGGCGATCAAACGTTTATGCTTATCGGTCAGCAAAAAGGCTATAATACCAAAACACGTCAATACCGTAATTTTGGTATGGCAAACCCTGAAGGTTACAGAAAAGCATTACGCTTAATGAAATCAGCAGAAAAATTTGGAATTCCTGTTGTAACACTTATTGATACCCCAGGTGCATATCCAGGATTGGAAGCAGAAGAGCGTGGACAAGGTGAAGCAATTGCTAGAAATATATTAGAAATGACACGTTTAAAAGTACCTATTATTACCGTTATTATTGGTGAAGGTGCTTCGGGTGGCGCATTAGGTATTGGTGTTGGAGATAAAGTATTAATGTTGGAAAATACATGGTATTCGGTAATTTCTCCGGAATCTTGCTCTTCCATACTTTGGAGAAGCTGGGAATATAAGGAACAAGCAGCCGATGCCTTAAAATTGACTGCGAATGATATGAAGAAAATGAAGTTAGTGGATCTGATTGTTAAAGAACCAATTGGTGGTGCTCATAGCGATCGTGAAACAACTTTTGCAACCGTTCGTGAGGCTATTTTAAAATCTTATGATGAGTTTAAAAACTTATCACCAAAAGAATTAGTTAAAAATAGAATGGAAAAATATTTAAATATGGGTGTATTTAAAGGTTAATCCGTTTCATACCATACAACCTAAAAATCTGAAATAATTTATTTCAGATTTTTTTATGTTTATTAACAATAATTTCAACTTATTAACATATAAATTGTTAACTTATGGTTAACAACGAAACTTCAAAATAGCTATAATTATAGCATCGTTTTATTTACTTTCGCTCACATGAAACAACCAAATCAAATTAAGGGATATCCCGTAGATAAAAGTACTTTAATAAGTCTTGAGAAAGGAAAAATACCGCCTCAAGCCATTGATTTAGAGGAGGTTGTTCTCGGCGCGATGATGATTGATAAAAAAGGTGTTGATGAGGTTATTGATATTTTAAGTCCTGATGCTTTCTATAAAGAAGCACATCAGCATATTTTTGAAGCCATTTTTCAATTGTTTGAAAATAGTGAACCTATTGACTTATTAACCGTTTCTAGCCAATTAAAGAAAAACCAGAAATTGGATGTTGCCGGAGGTGATTTTTACCTGATTTCTTTGACCCAAAAGGTGTCATCTTCAGCTCATATTGAGTTCCATGCCCGTATTATTTTACAGAAATTCATTCAAAGAAGTTTGATTAAAATTTCGAGTGAAATTATTGAAGACTCCTATGATGAAACACAAGATGTTTTCGATTTATTAGATAGAGCTGAATCCAAATTATATGAGGTTACACAAGGAAATATTAAAAAATCTAGTGAAACAGCTCAAAGTTTGGTAATTCAAGCGAAGAAGAAAATAGAGGAAATTTCAAATAAAGAAGGTTTAAGTGGCATTCCAACAGGTTTTACCAAACTAGATAAACTGACCTCTGGTTGGCAAGAAAGTGATTTAATTATTATTGCAGCGCGTCCAGGTATGGGTAAAACGGCTTTAACCTTATCTATGGCTAGAAATATAGCCGTAGATCAGAATATTCCTGTTGCTTTTTTCTCATTAGAAATGGCATCGGTGCAATTAATTATGCGTTTAATTTCTAGTGAAACGGGCTTGTCTTCAGAAAAACTACGTACAGGAAAGTTAGAAAAACACGAATGGGAACAATTAAATGTCAAAGTAAAAGGACTTGAAAAAGCCCCTTTATTTATAGATGATACGCCTTCACTTTCCATCTTTGATTTACGAGCAAAAGCGAGACGTTTAGTATCGCAACATGGCATTAGATTAATTATGGTGGATTACTTGCAATTAATGACAGCTGGTGGAAGTCAGAAAGGTGGTAATCGTGAACAGGAAATTTCAACAATTTCTCGAAACTTAAAAGCATTAGCTAAAGAATTAAGTGTTCCGGTAATTGCCCTATCGCAATTATCGCGTGCAGTTGAAACCCGTGGAGGAAGTAAACGTCCAATATTATCAGATTTACGTGAATCTGGTGCAATTGAGCAAGATGCGGATATTGTTAGTTTTATTTACCGTCCAGAATATTATAAAATTGATGAATGGGATGATGATGAACGTTCGCCTACTCAAGGTCAAGCAGAATTTATTATTGCTAAACATAGAAATGGTGGTTTAGATAACATCCGGCTCAAGTTTATTGGAAATCTTGGTAAGTTTGATAATTTAGATGATTTTGATACCCCATTTGATCATGAGTTTCATTCTAAAATGAACGAAGCGGCAAATGATAATACCTTTAAAGCGGATCATTTCCCAACGCCAAATGATGCATTTGGAGACCCAGAAGACAACGAGGTTCCTTTTTAAATAACTTGATATACAGGTTTTGAAATTTAGCGGTAATGCGTTTATTTTTAAAACCAAAATAGTCTTAACTATTGGCCTGCATAACATGTTTTTGGCTTAATTTTGCATTTCTTAAAAATAGGGTCTTTTATGAACCAGTTGCGTACTACAAATTTGCTATTATCAATCATCGTGATTCCTTTGGTGTTTTATTTATTAAAAACATTATCGTTCATATTTATTCCGTTGATTTTCTCCATGTTTATTGCTTTGCTATTTTTACCAATTATGCGTTGGTTAAGTAGAAAAAGCATTCCAAAACCAATTAGCATTGTTTTAGTTATTCTACTTATTGTAGCTGGATTAAAAATAGGCGTGGAGCTTATAAAAGTTTCGGGTCGCGAAATTTTAAATTCTGAAACCGAATTTTTTGTCAAAGCAGAAGAGAAATTTGATGATTTACTTTTAACTGCCCAAGAAACTTTTGGGATAGAAGTAGATAGTAAGGAAAGTTTCTTTAAAAAGTTCATTCATGAAGAAACTATTGGAGTCACGTTAAATTTCCTTCAGAAAACGCTTACCATGATTTTAATGACGGTATTTTTTGTGGTCTTATGGCTGGCAGAATCCATCAACATTCAAAAGGTGATGAATAATACCTTATTGAAACTCAAACATACGTCGGTAAAAACATTTATAAGAATAGAGAATGATCTAATTAAATTTGTGAAAGTGAAATTTGCAGTCAGTTTAGCTACAGGTATTGGAACTGGATTGGCTTGTTTCTTTTTTGATGTTAGTTTCCCCATTTTCTGGGGCTTATTTGCATTTCTTATAAACTTTGTGCAAATGGTTGGTTCTATAGTAACTGTTGTATTATTATCTGCTTTTGCATTTATTGAATTGGATCCCACAAGTATATTATTCTTTTTTATCGTATCCATTACCGGTGTTCAAGTGCTTTTTGGCTCAATTTTAGAACCTATTTTCATGGGAAAATCATTTTCGTTAAACGTTATAACGGTATTGGTTATGTTAATGCTTTGGGGATATATTTGGGGCGTTGCCGGTTTAATTTTAGCAATTCCAATTACGGTTGTTTTAAAAATATTGCTGGAACAATTTGATAATACTAAGGTTATTGCCAATTTATTGTCTGGTAAAACTTAGGCCATCTTTTGGGTTAATATTGTTTTAAATTTATTTGAAAGGGCTATAATTTCAGTATCTTTCAACTATGAAAAAGTTAATACTTCTGCTACTGTTTTTGTTTAGTTTAAACAGTTTTGCATCCTATATTTTAATTCCCATGGATGCCGAGAGCCAAAAGAATCATCTAAAAGCTTACGGCATTACCTATTGGACTCTAGATAATCAATTAAAAGTGAATTGGTTATTAAATTATAGAGGCGGATCCTTTTTATTACCAGACACGGAACGAATCAGACGGGAATGTCAGATTCGTGGTGTTTCTTTTGAAGTTATTTCCAACGATAAAGCCGAAGCTATTCTTACTGAAATCAGCAGTCCTAGTAAAAACATGGAATCTGTAATTCTAGAAAAAGCACCTAAAATTGCGGTCTATTCGCCTAAGGGTAATTTACCTTGGGATGATGCGGTGACGATGGTTTTAACCTACGCCGAAATTCCTTACGAAACCATATATGACGAAGAGGTTTTAAATGACGCGCTATTATTGTATGATTGGTTACACTTACACCACGAAGATTTTACGGGACAATATGGAAAGTTTTATGCCAATTATAAAACAGCAGCTTGGTATATTGAAGAGAAGAAATCGGCTGAAGCTATGGCTAAACGATTAGGATATGATAAAGTTTCAAATGAAAAGTTAGCCGTTTCCAATAAAATTAGAGATTATGTTATTGGTGGCGGTTTTATGTTTGCTATGTGTAGCGCAACAGATAGTTTTGACATTGCTCTATCTGCAGATGGTGTAGATATTTGCGAACCGATGTTTGATGGTGATGCAAGTGATGCCAACTACCAAAGTAAAATTGATTATAATAGAACATTCGCCTTTAAAGATTTTATTTTAGAGCGTAATCCAAATGTCTATGAGTTTTCTTCCATAGATATGACTGAAAAGCGCCAGATTCCAAAAATGACTGATTATTTCACACTAATGGATTTTTCAGCTAAATGGGATCCAATTCCAACCATGTTGTGTCAAAATCATACCGCCTTGGTTAAAGGTTTTATGGGGCAAACTACCGCTTATAGCCGGGATCAAATTAAAGCCAATGTTTTGGTAATGGGCGAAAATAAAACCAATGGCGAAGCTAAATACATTCATGGTATAAAAGGTAAAGGCTTTTTTACGTTTTATGGCGGCCATGATCCTGAAGATTATACCCATAAAGTAGGTGATCCGAAAACGGAATTAGATTTGTATCCAACCTCTCCAGGTTATCGTTTAATTCTAAATAATGTATTGTTTCCTGCAGCTAGAAAGAAGAAACAGAAAACTTAATATGAAATTTATTTTCGTCTTAATTTCAATCTTTATTTTTCAATGGTCATTTTCTCAAGATGATTCCATAATTGATTATGGGCAGAAATTAGTAGATGAAAATAGGTTGAATGATGCCATTATTTACTACAAAAACCATCTCAATAATCCTGAAAGTCCAGAGCAAAACATTAAACTGCTCATTGGTTTAGCCGATGTTTATAAGCTGAAATTGGATTATAACAGCACGAATGATTATCTTATAAAAGCTCATGAGGAAATAGAGCTAACGGGAAATATTGAATTAAGATTCCTGTATCACGTTAAAATGATTGAGTTTTATAGGAAAAGAGGGCTTTATTTAGAGGCTATAAAACATCAAGAGAAGGCGGAAGATATTCGAAAAAATAACACAATTAACGATTCCTATTTATCTAGTTATTATGGAAGAAGGGCATCTATTTTCTCACAGCATTTTGGAATGCAAGATTCTATTCTAAAATATGCAAACAAGTCTTTAGAACTCGCCAAAAAAGTCAATCATAAGAGTAATATTTTTTATGCAACGTTAGAAATAGCAAGTGTTTGTGCTTTAAGAAAGGATTATAAAACGGCTCTTACGTATTTCAAAGAATTGATAAAATATTCTAATGAAAATAATTTAATACAACATCAGGCTGACGTTTATATCAATTACACCAATACCTTAATTAAGGACAATCAATTAGATAACACTTTAACCGAGTCGTTAAAAGCACTGGAATTTATTAAGAATAATGATTTACTCTACAATGAAATTGTAATTACCACAAACGTTTATGAGACTTATAAAAAGCTAGGTAACTATGAAAAGGCTTATGATTATTTACTTCAAGTAGTTATTCTTTTAGAAAAACATAATTTAAAGAAGCATAATGAATTCTTATTTGAGCTAGAGGAGAAATACAAGTTAGCTGAAAAAGAGAACCAAATTAAGATTAATACATTAGAAATAACCAATCAGAATAAAGCTTTGGCGTCCAATAAAATCCAGCTTTATGTAAGTATTGGCTTATTTTTGGTGGCCATCGCTATTACTTTAATAATTGCTAACTTTCTTAAAAAGGAAAAAAGTACCAATAAGCGCCTTCAATCTTTATCAGAAGAAAATGAATTTTTGTTGAGTGAAGCCAATCATCGTATCAATAATAATTTGCAATTAGTAGTTATTTTAATTACCGATCAATTAAAAATGACTTCAAAACAAAACAGTTTTGAGCTAAAAAATGTGTTGACTAAAGTGGAAGCCATCTCTACATTGCACAAACATCTCTATAAAAACAAGGATAAAAGGAAGGTCGATGCTCATAATTATTTGAGTGATGTTACCGATAGTTTCCTCAATTTATTCGAAGAAAATAATATCAAGACCAAGTTTCACATAGATGCTGTTGAAATTTCTTCAGATTTAGCCATGTATTTAGGTTTACTGCTTACGGAATTATGCATCAATTCCATTAAACATGCGTTCAAAGATCAAGAAGTTAAAGAGCTTATTTTTGAAATGACGTATCGAGAAAATATCTTATTTTTCGATTACGCCGATAATGGGTCAGCCTTAATTCAACAAGAAATTAAACCGAAATTGGTAGATAAACTCTGTCGTCAATTAAGAGTCCAGTGCCAAATTGATACAGAAAAAGGCTTTTCATTTTCGTTTAAAAAAGAAATAAGGAATGATTAATCATCTTAAAACCAAAATTCTTATCGTTGAAGACGATGTAATCATTGCTGATTATATTGCTGAAATTTTACAGGAAGAACAGTTTAGCAATCTAAAAGTCGTTCACGATAAAGCGTCCGCACTTCAGGAAATGGCTAATTTTTTGCCGGATATTATATTAATGGATATTAATTTGGAGGGCATAAATGATGGAATAGAGCTTTCTAAATCTAAAAATAACAATGCGGCTGTTATTTTCCTTACGGGTCAGTATGATTTTGCTTTAATGAATGAAGCGCTAACAACAAATCCTGATGCCTATTTAACCAAGCCTATAAAACATGTGGACTTGTTAGCATCCATTAATTTAGCCATGCATAAAAAGGAGTTGCAAATCTTTCAATTTAAAGATGGGTATGATACTGTTAATTTAGAATATGATGATATTAAATATTTAATGGCAGATGGTAACTATGTCAATATATATACAACTTCTAAAAAATATACGATTAGGCAATCTTTAAACACCCTTGTTCATCAACTGCCGAAAGATATATTTAAACAAACCCATCGGTCGTATTTGGTAAACAAAAATAAAGTGCAGCGCGTAACAGCGTCTTCTGTATTTGTCAGTGATCTTGAAATTCCATTGTCTAGACCCAACATCAAACACTTTAAATAGTCACTCACATACATTACGTTGCGCTTCGACCCTATTTATTTGCGCTTCATTGATTAAAATTTAGTTTTGAGCCAAATTAACTCAAACTAAATCTATTTTTATGAAATTTAAACTTTACCTACTTCCATTGGCAGTATTATGTCAATTTATAATTTTTGGTCAAACTATTGACCAGCAAAATTCACCAGAAGAAAGTTCTACTCTTGGTACAAATTACCCAAATGCTGGAGGGCAATCATTTACAGCAGGACTAACCGGAACATTAACCCAAATAGATCTTAAAATTGAGAGCAATGATTTTGCTTCCACTGTTCAGGGTTTTGACTTAATAATTTACGAGGGTAATGGATATTCTGGTAATGTTTTAAACACTACAGAAGCTTAATTTCCTTTAAGTTTTGGTCCAAATCAAATAAGTTTTACGCTTGCGAACAGCGGTATTGCTATTACAACTGGTAATATGTATACCTTGCGTCTTATCATGCTTGAAAACTTTGATATGGATACAAGTATTACATCTCCTGGAACTTCTTATCCTAATGGTGGTTTATATTTTCAAGAAGGAAGCACTGGTTTTTATAATTTGGGAGATATGTGGTTTATCACCTACGTTACAACAGGACCAGACGCACCAACAGCATCTGCTCAAATCGTTTGTTCAGGTGCAACCGTTGCCGATTTGGTAGCTACAGGTACAGATTTAAAATGGTACACAGCAGAAACAGGTGGTACAGCTTTAGCTAATACTGCAGAACTTTCTTCTGCAACATATTATGTTTCTCAAACCGTAGATGGAACAGAAAGCGACAGAACTTCGGTAAGTGTAACTGTTTCGACAGCAATTACGGTTACAGCAACGGCCACAAATGTAAGTTGTAATGGTTACAATGATGGAAGCATTACAACAACAGTATCAGGCGGAACAGCACCTTATATTTATTTCTGGAGTAATGGAGAAACAACCGCTTCTATAAGCAACTTATCATCTGGGACATATAATTTATTATCCATAATCGATGACAATGGCTGTGAGTTAGGAGATGGTTTTGGCAACCCTTCTGCGTTATCAGTAACTATATCAGAACCTGCTTTTTTAAATGCACCAACAGCAGAAGCACAAGCATTTTGTGGTACATCAACCGTTTCAGATTTATTACCAACATCTAGTTCAACAATAATTTGGTATAATGTAGAAACAGAAGGTTCAGCATTAGAGGCTACAACAGAATTAGCAACAGGAACCTATTATGTTTCAGAAACAAATTCCAACGGATGTGAAAGTGAAAGAACTGCAGTTAATGTTTCAATAAACGGAGTGCCACATGCACCAACAGCAAATAGCGTACAAATTTATACTAGTGAAGCAACCATTGCCGACTTAACAGCTACAGGTACAGGCTTACTTTGGTACGATGCTGCTACAAATGGCACGTCTTTAGACTTAACTGTCAGTTTAGTAGATGGTACTACGTATTATGTAAGTCAAACCACCACATGTGGAGAAAGCTTAAAAACAGCAATAACCGTTAAGGAAATTAGCGAAGCATCACAAGCCTTTTGTGGGGCTGCAACCGTAGAGAATTTAACCAGCACGCCTTCCGCAGATGCAACAGTTAAGTGGTACTCAGACGCTACTGGAGGCACAGCATTAGTTAATACAACAGTACTAACAACAGGGACATATTATATTGAAGAATCGAAAACTGGTTCTGCCATTACTTTATTAAGTGATTTATATAATCCAAGTGGAGTAGCTGTTCAATCTGATGGAAAAATTCTGGTATCAGATTATAATGATGGTCATATTATACATATGAATGCAGATGGAACCAATAACGAAACCTTAGGAAACGGATTTGTCGATACTAGAGATGTTGTCATTGAAGCCGATGGAAAAATTTTGGTGGTAGGTATAGGAGATATTAAACGAATGGATGCAGATGGTTCAAATATAGTAACCTTATTAGATGGTAATACAGAAATAAAAGCAGTAAGCATTCAAGCAGATGGGGAAATTATTTTTTTCAATGCTGATGGAGGTTCTTTAATGCGAATGAATGCTGATGGTACGGCAATAGAAATTTTAAATGACCAGGATGAATTAGATATAGATCAAACAGCGATTCAAACGGATGGAAAAATTGTGGTAGCAAATTTCGGGTATAGATCAATTATACGTATGGATGCTGATGGTACAAACTTAGAAACTTTAGGAGGTGTTTTTAATTATCCAACAGGAGTAGCCATTCAAGCAGATGGAAAAATTGTGGTCGCAATACCAAATGGTGAAATTAAACGAATGAATCCTGATGGTACAGGTCTAGAAACCATAGCCAATGTTTCAAATCCTGGAAAATTAGCTATTGAAGCAGATGGAAAAATTTTAGTGTTAGCTAATAATACTATTAAACGTATCACGGAAGCTTATACTTCCAATAGAGTTTCGATTAATGTTACAATTAATGAAGCTCCGGAAGCACCAACAGTATCAACCCCAGTAACTTATAATCAAGGTGATATTGCAAGCGAATTAGCAGCTACAACAGGAGGAACAGGATTTATGTGGTATACTACAGAAACTGGTGGAACTGGAGACGTTAATGCGCCAACACCTGATACATCAACAGGTGGTTTTACATCGTATTGGGTATCTAGCACAAATGATAATGGGTGCGAAAGTGAAAGAACTGAAATTGTAGTTAATGTCAATGCACCTGCAACACATTTGAATTTTGGTGCAGTTAATGATTATGTTGATTGTGGTAATGGTTCTAGTTTACAAATAACAGGTAATACAATTACTTTAGAAGCCTACGTGAATTTTAATTCTTTTGGGTCTTCGCCTGCGTTTGGAAATATTATAAATAAAGATGACATTACTGAAAATGGTTATATGTTAAGAGCAGGAGGTAATGGCGTAATAAACTTTGTAATAGCAAGTGCTGGTTGGAATGAACTATTCTCTCCTGATAATACGATTAATTTAAACCAATGGCATCATATTTCAGGTGTTTATGATGGTGTTAATTTTAAAATTTATGTAGATGGAATAGAGGTAGCCTCACAGCCATTATCAGTTAATATTGGAAATGTAGCTGCGAATCTAAATTTAGGAAAAGACTCCTATTTTCAAAAAAGATTTATTGATGCTTCTTTAGACGAAGTACGTATTTGGAACGTTGCCAGAACAGCAGAGCAAATCAATAGCAGTAAAAACTGTGAGTTGCAAGGAGATGAAACGGGTTTAGTAGCTTATTATCAGTTTAACCAAGGTTTGGGTGCTGGAAATAATACTTCAGAGGTCACAATTTTAGATGCGACCACAAATAATAATAACGGGACATTAACTAATTTCACATTAAGCGGAACAACAAGTAATTGGTTGTCAGGTTCTCCTATAGCACCAAAAGCTTTAATTACCGAGCAACCTCAAAATCTGGTTTATTCAGAATCAAACCCTATAGTTTTTACTGTAACAGCATCAAACGTTACAACGTATCAATGGGAATATAGTGAAGATGGAGGATTATCATGGGAGCCATTATCTGATTCTCTCACAGATCCAGATGTGTCGGGTTCACAAACTCATGAGTTAACACTTTCAGGTAATGACTTGATATTCACTACAGAATTGAAATTTAGAGTTGTTCTGAATGCGGAGTCGGAATGTTCCGCTATCTCAACCGAAGTTGAAGTTAGCGAAACATTGGGAGTTGATGTTACCGCAAACAATGCTATCCAGGTATATCCAAACCCAGCCAAGGACAATATTTCTATTACCTTACCAAGTGCTCAAGAATCAAAAATTACAGTATATGATTCAAACGGAAGATTGTTATTAAACAAAACAGAAACCACCACAAAATCCATCATAGATTTAAGCAACTATGAGGCCGGTGTTTACTTATTAAAAATAGAAGTAAATCAAAGTGAAATAATAAAAAGAATTGTAAAGCATTAAGTAGAGTAAATTAGACTAAGTTGAGAACAGCGACAACCAATATTGGTGTCGCTGTTTTTTTATAGTAGAACTCATATAATTAATAGAATGACTTTAATAATAGGTAAAAGCAGTTTACTTGAGACATTCACATACATAATTCTGCAATTCAAAACTTATTTTCTGTTTGTAAAGTATAAAACTCTAAATTCGTTTTATTAAGCTATTCAATTAATATGATTTACTTCATATTACATATGTTAATTGGATTTAGGGGATTTAATTAATTAGCAAAAAGCAGCGGTAACCATTATGGATAGCGCTGCTTTTATTTTTAGGCATAAAAAAAATCCGATTCAATTAAGAACCGGATTTTTTATAAGCGAAATATGTTTTACAATAGGCGAAACGCCTTACTTGATTTTATTTACTACAGCCGCAAATGCGTCTGGGTGATTCATAGCTAAATCAGCTAAAACCTTACGGTTTAATCCGATATCGTTAGCTTTCATTTTACCCATAAACTGCGAGTAAGACATACCATGTTGTCTAGCTCCAGCGTTAATACGTTGAATCCATAATCCACGGAATGTTCTCTTTTTGTTTCTACGGTCTCTGTACGAATATTGCATCGCTTTATCAACCGCATTTTTTGCTACTGTCCAAACGTTTTTACGACGTCCGAAGTAACCTTTTGCTTGTTTAAGCACTTTTTTTCTTCTGGCTCTTTTGGCTACAGAATTTACTGATCTTGGCATAATTTTAATTGTTTTTTGTAGTAGGCGGTCTATTTAGTGACACTTTAGTTCAAAAATCTTAAATTAACATACGTTAATCATTAATTTTTGAAGCCTAACTCCAGGGTTTATTAATCGTTCTAACCGGTTAAAACCGTATTACTTTAAACGTAACATGATTTTAACATTGTTCTCGTCTGCCTCATGTACTAAAGTCGATTTAGTTAAGGCAAGCTTGCGCTTTTTAGATTTCTTTGTTAAGATGTGACTCTTAAAAGCGTGCTTTCTTTTAATTTTACCAGTACCAGTAAGTTTAAATCTTTTCTTGGCACTAGATTTGGTTTTCATTTTAGGCATTGTTCTTCCTAGTTTAGTTTATTTCGCTTACTATTTTCAACCTGAATTTCAGGATTTATTTTGATTTTTTAGGAGAAATAAACATCGTCATTCGTTTACCTTCCAGTTTAGGCATTTGTTCAACTTTACCTAAATCTTCTAAATCTTGCGCTAAACGCAATAATAGAATTTGTCCTTGTTCTTTAAAAACAATAGATCGGCCTTTAAAGAATACAAACGCTTTTAACTTCGCGCCTTCTTGTAAAAACTTCTCGGCATGTTTCTTTTTAAACTCGTAATCATGATCATCTGTTTGAGGACCAAAACGAATTTCTTTAACAACAACTTTTGAAGCTTTCGCTTTTAAAACCTTCTCACGTTTCTTTTGTTCATAAAGAAACTTCTTATAATCCATCACTTTACAAACAGGAGGATCTGCTTTTGGAGATATTTCAACAAGGTCAAGCCCTTGCTCATCGGCCATGGCCAACGCTTCTTTTGTTGTGTAGACACCTACTTCAACATTATCACCTACTAAACGCACTTTTTCCACTCTAATCTTAGAGTTGATTTTGTGCTGATCTTCTTGATTCACTCGACGAGGAGCTGATCTTCTTCTACGTATTGCTATGGCCTTATAATTTTAGTTTAACTTAATATTTATTAAAACGGTTTTAGTGTTTTATTGACTTCTTTGTTTAGAATATCAGTGAATTCTTGTACAGTAATCATGCCAAGGTCTTCACCACCGTGCTGACGAACCGAAATCTTACCTTCTTGTTCCTCATTTTCACCAACAATAATCATATATGGGATCTTTTTCAATTCGGCTTCGCGAATTTTCTTACCCATTGTTTCATTTCTATTGTCAATTAGGGCGCGAATTTCGTCATTTTCTAGCATATTTAAAACTTTTTTCGCGTATTTTTCATATTTCTCACTAATAGAAAGTACAATAACTTGGTCTGGTACCAACCACAGTGGGAAATTACCTGCTGTATGTTCTAGTAAGATGGCTACAAAACGTTCCATGCTTCCAAAAGGTGCACGGTGTATCATAACAGGTCTGTGAAGCTCATTGTCACTGCCTTTGTAGGTTAATTCGAAACGTTCTGGTAAGTTATAATCCACCTGAATGGTTCCTAATTGCCATTGTCTACCAAGAGCATCTTTCACCATAAAGTCTAATTTTGGACCGTAAAAGGCTGCTTCACCTGTTTCAACCACAAAATTCAAATTCTTGTCTTTTGCCGCATTTAAAATGGCAGCTTCTGCTTTTTGCCAGTTTTCATCGCTACCAATGTATTTTTCTGGCGTTGCAGGATCACGTAATGAAACTTGTGCCGTGAAATTCTCAAAACCTAAAGATCCAAATACATATAATACCAAATCTATAACCGCTTTGAACTCTTCATCCAACTGGTCTGGCATACAAAATATATGGGCATCATCTTGAGTAAAACCTCTTACACGTGTTAAACCGTGTAACTCACCACTTTGCTCATATCTATATACGGTACCAAATTCAGCGAAACGTTTAGGTAAATCTTTGTAAGACCATTGGCTACTGTTGTAAATTTCGCAGTGATGTGGACAGTTCATAGGTTTTAAGAGGAATTCTTCACCTTCTTTTGGTGTTCCTATAGGTTGAAAACTGTCTTCACCATACTTGGCGTAATGTCCAGATGTTACATAAAGTTCTTTCTGTCCAATATGTGGCGTAATTACCATTTCGTAACCAGCTTTCTTTTGTGCTTTTTTAAGAAATGACTCTAATCTATCTCGTAAAGCCGCGCCTTTTGGTAACCATAACGGTAAGCCTTGACCAACTTTTTGAGAAAATGTAAACAGATCAAGCTCTTTACCTAATTTTCTATGGTCACGTTTTTTGGCTTCTTCTAATAAATGAAGATATTCTGTTAAGTCTTTTTGTTTCGGAAATGATATACCGTAAACGCGCGTTAATTGCTTATTTTTTTCGTCACCTTTCCAATAAGCTCCAGCAACACTTAATATTTTAACCGCTTTGACAATTCCGGTATTTGGAATATGGCCACCCCGACATAAATCGGTAAAAGTGTCATGATCACAAAATGTGATGGTGCCATCTTCTAAATTGCCAATCAAATCTAATTTATAATTATTTTTATCTCTATAATAGGATAGCGCTTCTAGTTTTGAAACGTCACGCATATTAAATTCATGTTTTCCACGTGCTATTTCTAGCATTTTATCTTCAATGCTTTTAAAGTCTTTATCGGAAATCGTTTCTTCACCTAAATCTATATCGTAATAAAAGCCGTTTTCAATTGCGGGACCCACCCATAATTTAGAAGTAGGGTAGAGAGTTTCAATAGCTTGCGCTAATATATGAGCCGATGAATGCCAGAATGCCTTTTTACCTTCATCATCATTCCAGGTATATAAAATAAGAGTACCATCCGTGGTCAATGGGGTTTTGGTTTCTAGAACCGTATCATTAAATTTTGCCGAAATAACATTTCTTGCTAATCCTTCGCTAATGCTTTTTGCAACCTCCATTGGCGTTGTTCCCGTCTCAACCGACTTTATACTGCCATCTGGCAATGTAATCTGTATCATTATATATAGTGTAATTATGAAGGACAAATATAATAGGATAAATATTTACATACAATATATATATAGGTATTAATTTGAAAAACTGACTCAATTGAACGTCTTCATATATAGAGTACTGTATTTTTTTAAGTTTTGTCATGCATATATAGTGTACTTTAACCCCAAATTCCTACCTAAAATCCCACTTATAATCCCATTTCCAAACAAAGGCGGTTCAAAGCACATTAAAAGTGCATTTAGGATAATAAAATTTGAGTTGTAACGTCTTGATATTCTGCTTTTAGAAAATTAAATCAAAAATACTTTAAAAAAAGCTTGTAAAAGGGAAAGATTGGGTTGTATATTTGCAGCCGCTAAAAACGGTAACACTGTTGGCAGCGACGTTCATTGAGAGGCAAAAAAGGATTAAGATAGGAGGTTAAAAAATTAATTTCAAATTAAATCAAGAAAAGCTTTGCAGGGATAAAAAAGGTTGTATATTTGCAGCCGCTAAAAACGGCAACGCTGTTGGAAGCTACGTTCATTGAGAAGCACAATAAAGATTAAGATTTTGACATTAGAATTTAATTTCAATTTAAATCTAAAAAAGCTTTGCAGGAATAAAAAAGGTTGTATATTTGCAGCCGCTAAAAACGGCAACGTTCTTAGAAAGTTCCAGAGGAAATATTGAAAACGGAGTTTGGGAAAAAATTTAAATTTTTTCTAAAATAAAGTTTGCGGGTTACAAAAAGAGTAATTATATTTGCACCCGCTTAAGAGATAAACGCCTTAAGAAACAGATAAAAAAGTTCATAGACATATTGAATTGACAGCGTAAGATTTAACTGGAAACGGTTAAGTTGAACAAAAGAGAATAAACCATTTTGAGTAATTAGAGAATTAAATCTATTTCGATTAGTTGTTAAATAATATTTAAGAATTAACGATGAAGAGTTTGATCCTGGCTCAGGATGAACGCTAGCGGCAGGCTTAACACATGCAAGTCGAACGGTAACAGGAATTAGCTTGCTAATTTGCTGACGAGTGGCGCACGGGTGAGTAACGCGTATACAATCTACCTTTTACAGTGGGATAGCCCAGAGAAATTTGGATTAATACCGCATAGTATTATTAGTTGGCATCAATTGATAATTAAAGTTTCGGCGGTAAAAGATGAGTATGCGTTCTATTAGCTTGATGGTAAGGTAACGGCTTACCATGGCATCGATAGATAGGGGCCCTGAGAGGGGGACCCCCCACACTGGTACTGAGACACGGACCAGACTCCTACGGGAGGCAGCAGTGAGGAATATTGGACAATGGGCGCAAGCCTGATCCAGCCATGCCGCGTGCAGGAAGACTGCCCTATGGGTTGTAAACTGCTTTTATACAGGAAGAAACACCCCGACGTGTCGGGGCTTGACGGTACTGTAAGAATAAGGATCGGCTAACTCCGTGCCAGCAGCCGCGGTAATACGGAGGATCCAAGCGTTATCCGGAATCATTGGGTTTAAAGGGTCCGTAGGTGGATAATTAAGTCAGGGGTGAAAGTCTGCAGCTCAACTGTAGAATTGCCCTTGATACTGGTTATCTTGAGTTATTATGAAGTAGTTAGAATATGTGGTGTAGCGGTGAAATGCATAGATATCACATAGAATACCAATTGCGAAGGCAGATTACTAATAATACACTGACACTGATGGACGAAAGCGTGGGGAGCGAACAGGATTAGATACCCTGGTAGTCCACGCCGTAAACGATGGATACTAGTTGTTCGGTTTTCGGACTGAGTGACTAAGCGAAAGTGATAAGTATCCCACCTGGGGAGTACGTTCGCAAGAATGAAACTCAAAGGAATTGACGGGGGCCCGCACAAGCGGTGGAGCATGTGGTTTAATTCGATGATACGCGAGGAACCTTACCAGGGCTTAAATGTAGATTGACAGGTTTAGAGATAGACTTTTCTTCGGACAATTTACAAGGTGCTGCATGGTTGTCGTCAGCTCGTGCCGTGAGGTGTCAGGTTAAGTCCTATAACGAGCGCAACCCCTGTTGTTAGTTGCCAGCGAGTCATGTCGGGAACTCTAACAAGACTGCCAGTGCAAACTGTGAGGAAGGTGGGGATGACGTCAAATCATCACGGCCCTTACGTCCTGGGCTACACACGTGCTACAATGGTAGGGACAGAGAGCAGCCACTGGGTGACCAGGAGCGAATCTATAAACCCTATCACAGTTCGGATCGGAGTCTGCAACTCGACTCCGTGAAGCTGGAATCGCTAGTAATCGCATATCAGCCATGATGCGGTGAATACGTTCCCGGGCCTTGTACACACCGCCCGTCAAGCCATGGAAGCTGGGAGTGCCTGAAGTCCGTCACCGCAAGGAGCGGCCTAGGGTAAAATTGGTAACTAGGGCTAAGTCGTAACAAGGTAGCCGTACCGGAAGGTGCGGCTGGAACACCTCCTTTCTAGAGAAAGACGACTAATTTGAATACTTCTAAATAAAAGAAGTGGCTTATTCTCAAGCTGTTAATTTAAAATAATATCAGTTCACAGTATAATAGTTCATAATGCAGTATTTAATACTAAAAATTGAATTAAAACACTTAAAAACTGAAAAGAGTCTCATAGCTCAGCTGGTTAGAGCGCTACACTGATAATGTAGAGGTCGGCAGTTCGAGTCTGCCTGAGACTACAACAAAAAAGAGTTCAAAACTTGATTAATTAAGGTTTGAAAACGTTCATTACATACTGAAAGGAAATTTTAGAAGTTGAGATACCTCTCCTTTTTGGAATTAGGAATTTATATTTCGAAATTTCATTTAGAACATGGGGGATTAGCTCAGCTGGCTAGAGCGCCTGCCTTGCACGCAGGAGGTCATCGGTTCGACTCCGATATTCTCCACAAACATACTCACGAAAGTGGGTATCTCATAAGGAATGCTGTCAATTTAATTG
This sequence comes from Bizionia myxarmorum, assembly GCF_008086205.1. Taxonomy (GTDB): domain Bacteria; phylum Bacteroidota; class Bacteroidia; order Flavobacteriales; family Flavobacteriaceae; genus Algorimicrobium; species Algorimicrobium myxarmorum. Next base: position 1,695,603 of record NZ_VSKK01000001.1, read on the forward strand.
AAAGACAACCAAGTGAGGTCTCTAATTTATTAGAGAACCAACGTTCATTGACATATTGAAAAAGATACATGAAATCTAATAATTAGAATCGTCTAATTATTAGATTAAAAAAGTGATTAATTAGGGTTACGAGCTTTTAATTAATCACAGTAAACTCATTAAAAAAGCAAATAGTACAATAAGCTAAATAAGGGCGTATGGGGAATGCCTTGGCTCTCAGAGGCGATGAAGGACGTGATAAGCTGCGAAAAGCTGCGGGGATTGGCACATACAAGTTGATCCGCAGATATCCGAATGGGGCAACCCAGCATGTTGAAGACATGTTACACCGTAAGGTGAGCAAACCCGGAGAACTGAAACATCTAAGTACCCGGAGGAGAAGAAAACAATAGTGATTCCGTAAGTAGTGGCGAGCGAACGCGGATTAGCCCAAACCAGATTTGTTACGGCAAATTTGGGGTTGTAGGACCACAACATTGAATGTCATATGAATTAGAACGCTTTGGAAAGAGCGACCACAGAGGGTGATAGTCCCGTATAGGTAAAGAAGACAAACATAGTGGTATCCTGAGTAGTGCGGGACACGAGTAATCCTGTATGAAACAGTCGGGACCATCCGATAAGGCTAAATACTCCTGAGAGACCGATAGTGAACTAGTACCGTGAGGGAAAGGTGAAAAGAACCCTGAATAAGGGAGTGAAATAGAACCTGAAACCATACGCTTACAAGCGGTCGGAGCCCTTTAGGGGGTGACGGCGTGCCTTTTGCATAATGAGCCTACGAGTTACCGTTGCTAGCAAGGTTAAGGACTTCAGGTCCGGATCCGTAGCGAAAGCGAGTCTGAATAGGGCGCTTTAGTTAGTAGTGGTAGACGCGAAACCGTGTGATCTACCCATGGGCAGGTTGAAGCTGTAGTAACATACAGTGGAGGACCGAACCGGTTGACGTTGAAAAGTCTTCGGATGACCTGTGGGTAGGGGTGAAAGGCCAATCAAACTCGGAAATAGCTCGTACTCCCCGAAATGCATTTAGGTGCAGCGTTGATTTTATAGTTTTATAGAGGTAGAGCTACTGATTGGATGCGGGGGCTTCACCGCCTACCAATTCCTGACAAACTCCGAATGCTATATAATGATAATCAGCAGTGAGGGCATGGGTGCTAAGGTCCATGTCCGAGAGGGAAAGAACCCAGACCATCAGCTAAGGTCCCCAAATATATGTTAAGTTGAAAAAACGAGGTTGAACTGCTTAGACAGCTAGGATGTTGGCTTGGAAGCAGCCATTCATTTAAAGAGTGCGTAACAGCTCACTAGTCGAGCGGTTCGGCATGGATAATAATCGGGCATAAACATATTACCGAAGCTATGGACTTATTAATAAGTGGTAGGGGAGCATTGTAGTGTCGTCGAAGGTGAGTCGTGAGGCTTGCTGGAGAAGCTACAAAAGAAAATGTAGGCATAAGTAACGATAATGCGGGCGAGAAACCCGCACTCCGAAAGACTAAGGTTTCCTCAGCTATGCTAATCAGCTGAGGGTTAGTCGGGACCTAACGCGAACCCGAAAGGGGTAGTGGATGGACAACAGGTTAATATTCCTGTACCTGCTCACACTAAAAGTGACGGAGGCGAAAAGTTGGTGCGTACTGACGGAATAGTACGTTGAAGGATGTGGTAACACTCCGATAGTACACTAAAGCTACGGCTGCGGTGATAATCCAGCAAATCGACTTCCAAGAAAAGCGAGTGAAGCAGCCCGTACCCTAAACCGACACAGGTAGTTGGGATGAGAATTCTAAGGAGCTCGAGAGATTCATGGTTAAGGAACTAGGCAAAATAGACGCGTAACTTCGGGAGAAGCGTCGCCCCCCTCCGGGGGGGCCGCAGTGAAAGAGTCCAGGCGACTGTTTATCAAAAACACAGGGCTATGCTAAATTGAAAAATGACGTATATGGCCTGACACCTGCCCGGTGCTGGAAGGTTAAGTGGAGGGTTTAGCTTCGGCGAAGATCTGAAATGAAGCCCCAGTAAACGGCGGCCGTAACTATAACGGTCCTAAGGTAGCGAAATTCCTTGTCGGGTAAGTTCCGACCTGCACGAATGGTGCAACGATCTGGACACTGTCTCAACCATGAGCTCGGTGAAATTGTAGTATCGGTGAAGATGCCGATTACCCGCTGTGGGACGAAAAGACCCCGTGCACCTTTACTATAGCTTAGTATTGGTTTTGGATAAGTAATGTGTAGGATAGGTGGGAGACTTTGAAGCGGCGTCGCTAGGCGTTGTGGAGTCATTGTTGAAATACCACCCTTTGCTTATCTAGAGTCTAACCCTTCAAAAAAGGGGACAGTGCTTGGTGGGTAGTTTGACTGGGGTGGTCGCCTCCAAAAGAGTAACGGAGGCTTCTAAAGGTTCCCTCAGTACGGTTGGTAATCGTGCGTAGAGTGCAATGGCATAAGGGAGCTTGACTGAGAGACATACAGGTCGATCAGGTACGAAAGTAGAGCATAGTGATCCGGTGGTTCCGCATGGAAGGGCCATCGCTCAAAGGATAAAAGGTACGCCGGGGATAACAGGCTGATCTCCCCCAAGAGCTCATATCGACGGGGGGGTTTGGCACCTCGATGTCGGCTCGTCACATCCTGGGGCTGGAGAAGGTCCCAAGGGTTGGGCTGTTCGCCCATTAAAGTGGCACGCGAGCTGGGTTCAGAACGTCGTGAGACAGTTCGGTCTCTATCTACAGTGGGCGTTAGAAATTTGAGTGGATCTGACTCTAGTACGAGAGGACCGAGTTGGACAAACCTCTGGTGTATCTGTTGTTCCGCCAGGAGCATTGCAGAGTAGCTACGTTTGGAAGGGATAAGCGCTGAAAGCATATAAGCGCGAAACCCACCACAAGATGAGATTTCTTTAAAGGGTCGTGGGAGATTACCACGTTGATAGGCTATAGGTGTAAAGGCAGTAATGTCATAGCCGAGTAGTACTAATAACCCATAGGCTTATTGTACGCCTGTTTTTTTTATACAAAGTTTACAAAACAAATCATGTAATTCTTTTTCAATATGTTAAGATATTTGTCACATCTATATGTGACGCTGATGTAATAGGCCTAAAAACCTATTACCTTAGCTATAACTTAAGGTGGTTATAGCGACGGGGCTCACCTCTTACCATTCCGAACAGAGTAGTTAAGCCCGTTTGCGCCGATGGTACTGCATCTCGTGGGAGAGTAGGTCGCCGCCTTTTTTAGAGTCCCGATTCATTTTTGAATCGGGACTTTTTTGTTTTATAATCTCTCAATTTAAATGGCTTTACTTTTGGAATTGGATATAAAAAAAAGCGCAATTTGCGCTTTTACTATTTCTGGTAGCTTTAAATAAAACATAATACCTAATTAAACATACTATCCATTATTGTTTTAAGTCCTTTAAAAGCAAAGAATATGGCGGATCCGCATATAAGTATTCCAATTATTAGGATGGGAATGTATAGTGGTTTCTCTTGATTGCTAAAAGCTACATATAATAATGTTGGGCCTAAAAACATACAGCCTAATGAGATAGCCATGAACTTAATGCCTTTATACAGAAGTTCTTTATTCGTGCGTTTAGTTTTAGTTTCCATGGTTATAATTTTCTATAGATGTTCTTACATTTTTATGTTTTTCTAAAAGGACTCGTGCTTCAGAATAATCAATTTTTAATTCTTCCATCAACATGTGAATACCACGTTCTACTAGTTTAGCATTGCTTAATTGCATATCCACCATCTTATTCCCTTTTATATGACCCAATTGAATCATAGTCGTTGTGGTAATCATATTGAGCACTAATTTTTGAGCTGTACCTGCTTTCATTCTAGAGCTACCCGTTACAAATTCAGGTCCAACAACCACTTCAATAGGATATTTGGAAACTAATGATAATGGACTATTTTTGTTGCAAGTAATACAGCTCGTTATTATGTTATTTACATTGCATGCCTCCAAAGCAGCAATAACATAGGGTGTTGTGCCAGATGCGGCTATTCCAATTACAACATCTTTTGATGAGACCTGGAAAGCTTTTAAATCTTCCCAACCTTGTGTTTTAGAATCTTCTGCATTTTCAACAGCTTTTCTTATTGCGGAATCGCCACCAGCAATTATGCCGATTACCAAATCATGGGAAACCCCAAAAGTGGGAGGACATTCAGAAGCATCAAGTATTCCTAATCTACCGCTAGTGCCTGCGCCAATATAAAATAATCGGCCTCCAGATTTCAATTTCTTTACAATTTCAGAAACTAAATTTTCTATATGGGGAAGTTCTTTGGCAACTGCTGAAGGAACAGATTGATCTTCAGTATTGATATGTTGTAGGATTTCGGATATGGTTAACCTTTCCAAATGATTGTATTTTGAATCCTGCTCTGTTATTTTGTTAAAGCTCATAGTTTCAAAATTACAAAATATAATTTGTAAAAGTTATTATATTGCTCTGACTATTCTATTGTATAGGTAATTTCAACTACTTCTGATAAACGGAAATATCCCAAAGGATAATTGGCCTGATTGGTAGTATTTATACAATTGCCGCGCACTGTTGCGGGCTGCGTTTCAAAAGGTCCGCCGCCGCTTGCTGTTTGTTGTAAGAGAATAAACATAAATTCGTAAAAGCGTTTTGAAACGCCATAATTTCGTATTATAACGGATTCATTTACTATTAAATCCTCTTCCACATAATAACCAAAAATCTGATTTCCATTAACAAATTTGTCTTGAAGTACGGACATAGTTTTGGTGACGGGTAAACTTGGCGTAAATTCAAATAAATAATAATTTTCCTCATTTACTGGGTCTGTAAAGAATGCTTTTATCTCGGTATCTTCTCCAGTAATTCCACCTTCTAAATTCTGCTCTATAAAATCGAATTCTGAAACGCCTAAAAGTGTTTCTGTTGCTGTATAAATTTCGTTATTGTAATTTATAGTAAGCTTGTATTGGGTATTCAAAATTGGAACAAAATAGGTATTTATATATATTCCGCTTGTACCATCTTCAACAAAATTATAATTAATATTATTGCTATCTGTTATAAAAACATCAGCATTGTTAGCAGGAGGTACCGTAGATTCAAAATAAGGTGCTGTTAAAGAGAGTTTAATTTCTTGAGCACTTCCTGAAGTTCCTTTAATCCAATTTATAGAAGCATCAATAACTAATTTAGGATCTGTGGTGGGCAAATCCACATCAATTACCTCTTCACAAGATGAGAACGATAATGCGATTAGGATTATGAAAAATATATGTTTCATGTTATTAGAATTTAAAATTATAAGAAACAGATGGCACGATGCCAAAAATAGATAAGCGTGTGGCTTCATTTACACCCGTATCTCTATTTTCAGCGAAGGTAATAGAAGCGGCATTATAACGGTTGTAAACATTATAAATACCAAAAATCCATTCGCCTTGCCGGCCTGAAGTTTTATCAGGTTTTGGGGTGTAAGTTGCCGATAAATCTAAACGATTATAGGTTGGCAAACGGTATTGATTTCTAAAACCATAATTAGGAATAGTGATTCCATTATATTCATATTGCGCATTTGGGTAAGTTACTGGTTGACCTGTTTGGAATAAAAAGTTCGCATTAAAACGCCATTTTTTAGTAAAATCATAACTTGCTGTAAAGGAAACATCATGTGTTTTGTCATAAGCCGTTTTATACCATTCACCATTATTGATTCCGGGTTCGGAATCATTTTTTCCTGGTGTTCGTTGTTCTGAACGTGATAGAGTATAAGCTATCCATCCTTTAAATCGGCCTGTGTTTTTTCTGAAAAGGATTTCCATACCATAAGCACGAGCTTCGCCATTCAAAATTATTTGCTCAATGGCATCATTGGCAATTAAATCGGCGCCATCAATATAATCGATTCTATTTTTAACCGTTTTATAGAACGTTTCAAGTTCTAACGAAAAGACATCGCTCTTAAAATTTCGAAAATAACCAAGAGCTACTTGATCTAATATTTGAGGCTCGGTATACATGCCACTAGGCGTCCAAATATCTAATGGGGTTGGGGAGCTGGTATTGGACAACAAATGTAAATACTGACTCAAGCGATTATAACTTGCCTTTACAGAAGAATTATCTTCTAATAGATACGCTATGGCCAATCTAGGCTCTAAATTCCCAAAGGATTTTAAAACTTTACCACGTTTATACGTGTTAATAGCTATGGGATCTGCTTTTTCATAAATCTGTAATTCTTTATTAAAAATAACAGGTTCATCATTTGCATACATGTTCAGCTCATCTTGACCTAATCTTAAAAATGTGCTGTATCGTAACCCATATGACAGTTGAATTTTATCTGATAATTTCTGATCAACATCTAAATAGAAAGCGTTTTCAAAAGCATATTTATCTATTAATTTATCGGGATTAATACCGGAATCTTCTGAAGACGGTTTAATTTCACCTGGATTAAACTTATGGTATATACTATTTAAACCATATTGAAGCGTTATATTATTGCTTACATAATGCTTAAAATCATATTTAACATTCGCGTTACGAATCCCGGAATCCCAATTAAAACCTATAAAGTTTAGATTTAAACCGTAATAATAATCAGAGTAAATTAGGGATAGGTTGGAGAATAACTTATCTGAAAACAAATGATTCCATCTAAAATTTAGGACCGTATTGCCATACGTATTTTTGAAACTATCATTGAAACTTAAAACATCACGACCAAAATAACCAGATAAATAAATGTTATTACTCTCGTTAAGCTTATAACTTATTTTGGTGTTTAAATCATAGAAATACGCTTTGTTGTCTAAATCAAAAAGTGGGAGAAACAAATGAGCATAAGTGGCTCTTCCGCCTAAAAGAAAAGATCCTGTGCCTTTATTGATTGGACCTTCAGCTAAAAGCCGACTTGAAATAATTCCAATTCCGCCATTCATGTGAAACTTATTCTTATTACCTTCTTTTTGATATATATCTAAAACGGAGGACACGCGACCACCATATCTTGCAGGAATTCCACCTTTATATAACTTCAAATCTTTTATAGCATCGGGGTTGAAAACCGAGAAGAATCCGAAAAGATGCGATGAATTATAAATTGTAGCTTCATCTAAAAGGATTAGGTTTTGATCGGCTGCGCCACCTCGAACATTAAAACCGGAAGCACCTTCACCAGCCGTTGTAACGCCTGGAAGTAGCGTAATGGATTTTATAACGTCTGCTTCACCAAAAACCACAGGAATTGCCTTGATGGTATTGGCTGACATGGCGTTTAAACTCATTTGAGGTTTTCTAATGTTGAGCTTTTCAACATTTTCTGTAAGAATAACTTCATTTAAACTTTCTACTGATTCTACCAAACTGAAATCCTTATTTGTGTTTTCAATGAGCGATATTGTTTCTGAAATTGGAGCATATCCTAAATAACTAATAACAACATTATAGGTTCCTTCTGGAATCGTGATGGAGTAGAAGCCATATTCATTGGTGGTTGCACCCGTTTTTAATTCTGGGAATAATATATTAACACCTATGAGCGTTTCGCTGCTTTGTGAATCAGAAATAACACCTTTTAAGGTAATTTTATTTTGAGACATCATGGAAGTCATACTGAAAGCGAAAATCAGAATTAACCAGAATATACGGATGTTCATTAATAGCCTATTTTTATTAAAAGTATAAAAAAAGCCCCTAAAATAGGAGCTTTTATAATAAATCTTTAAAAATTTATATGGTATTTAAAATTTTGTTTAACGTTTCACTTGGACGCATAACTTGGTTTATTAAATCGTCACTAGGTTCATAATAACCACCAATGCTAATTTGTTTTCCTTGAACGCTATTCAATTCGTTAATGATATTTTTTTCCTCCGCACTAAACAAAAGTGACACTTTTCCGAAGGTATTTTTCATATTAACATCTTTAGATTGCTTAGCAAGCGCTTCTGCCCAATATTTAGCCAAATAAAAATGACTACCTCTATTATCTAATTCACCAACTTTTCTAGAAGGAGACTGATTGTTTTCTAATAATTTTTCAGTTGCTTCATCCAATGCTTCAGCTAAAATAAGTGCTTTTGGGTTGTCTGTAGCTTCTGATAAATGTTCCAAAGAAACCGCTAGAGCTAAAAATTCACCTAATGAATCCCAACGTAAGTGATTTTCTTCTAATAATTGTTCCACATGTTTTGGAGCAGAACCACCCGCGCCCGTTTCAAATAAACCGCCGCCGTTCATTAAAGGAACAATTGATAACATTTTTGCACTTGTTCCTAATTCTAAAATAGGGAATAAGTCTGTTAAATAATCACGTAAAACATTTCCAGAAACCGAAATTGTATCTTCTCCAGCTTTTACGCGTTTTAATGTGAAATTGGTGGCATCAAAAGGTGATAGGATTCTGATATCTAACCCCGAAGTATCATGATCTTTTAAATAGGTATTTACTTTCTTAATTAATTCAACATCATGAGCACGTTCTTCATCCAACCAGAAAACGGCTGGCATTTGTGAGGCTCTTGCGCGGTTAACAGCTAATTTTACCCAGTCTTGAATAGGTGCATCTTTTACTTGACACATTCTCCAAATATCACCAGCTTCAACATTATGTTCAATTAAAATATGGTCATCATTATCTACAACCGTTACTTTTCCATTGCTAGCAATTTCAAAAGTTTTATCGTGAGATCCATATTCTTCAGCTTTTTGAGCCATTAATCCTACGTTTGGAACAGTTCCCATTGTAGTTGGATCAAAAGCACCGTTTTCTTTACAAAAAGCAATAGTTGCCGTATAAATTGAAGCATAACTGCTATCTGGAATTACCGCTTTTGTATCTTGTAATTCACCATTTTTGTTATACATTTTCCCTGAAGTACGAATCATTGCAGGCATAGAAGCATCCACAATAACATCACTAGGAACATGCAAATTGGTGATGCCTTTATCACTGTTTACCATGGCTATGTCTGGACGACTTTTAAAAGTAGCATCAATATCTGCTTCTATAGCTTTACGTTTTGTATCTGGTAATTCCGAAAGGTTACGAATTAAATCGCCAAAACCATTATTAACATCTACACCAATTTTTTCAAAGTCGGCTTGATATTTATCAAAAACATCTTTAAAGAAAACACGTACAGCATGACCAAAAATAATGGGATCACTCACTTTCATCATGGTGGCTTTCATATGTAATGAAAACAAAACATTATTTGCTTTAGCATCCGCAATTTCAGTTTCTAAAAAGCTTAAAAGTGCTTTTTTGCTCATAACGGTTCCATCAATAATTTCACCTTTTAATAAAGGGAAAGAATCTTTTAAAATGGTTTTTTTTCCAGCAGTATCTGTATGAACTATTTTAATACTTGTAGCAGCATTTAATGTAACCGACTTTTCATTGTGAGCAAAATCGCCTTCACTCATAGTAGCCACATTTGTTTTAGAATCTTTACTCCAAGCACCCATAGAATGTGGATGTTTCTTGGCAAAGTTTTTTACTGCTTTTGGAGCACGACGATCCGAGTTTCCTTCACGAAGAACAGGGTTTACAGCACTACCTTTTATTTTATCGTAACGCGTTTTAACGTCTTTATCTTGATCTGTTTTAACCTCTTCAGGATAATTTGGTAATTTAAAACCTTTATTTTGGAGCTCTTTAATAGCGGCATTTAATTGTGGAACAGACGCACTAATATTTGGTAATTTGATAATGTTGGCTTCTGGTTGCTTAACTAAATCGGCTAGAATAGCAAGAGCATCTTCCACACGTTGATCTTCCGTTAAAAATTCTGGAAAAGCGGCTAAAATTCTAGCGCCTAATGAGATGTCTTTGGTTTCTATAATTATTCCAGATGGTTTTGCAAATGCTTTAACTATTGGCAAAAATGATGCGGTTGCTAATGCGGGTGCTTCGTCTGTTTTTGTATAAATTATTCTAGAAGATTTTGTCATTATATTTTATTTTAGTTGGTACTATTACCTATTCTTTAAGAGTTGCAAATATACGAAATTCTTACAGGATTTGGCATATAGTTTCTAATATACTACAGCATAAAAGTGGCTTTTAATGATGCGATTTTTACTTTTTATTTTTTTGAAATTGAAATGTCTAATTAATGATAATTTGATAATTTTCTAGTAACAATAAAGCGCCTTCAACGGAAAACTTGGCTTGTTTTATTTTATTTCTTTCTGGATGAATATTGAAATTGGTAGCGGTTTGTAAATCGGCCTTTTCAAGATTGGTGTTATCAAAAATAGCATGCGCTAATGAGCAATCATTAAAGTTTACTTGGAATGCATGGGTTTGTGTGAAATCGGCATGATCTAAATTACAGGTTTCAAATGTCATAGCATTCAATTTCATTTTATAAAAAGACACATAACTGAAATTAGACAGCTTGGCAGAAATTGAAAATAAAAACGGATTGCATTCTTGTAATTGAACGCCCATTAATTTACAATCTATAAAGGAAACCTCTTTAAAGGTAGCGTCCTTCACTTTTGCAGCGCTTAAATTGCAATTAATAAATTCGCAATCCGAGAATGCCATATAGGATAGGAAAGAATCGGAAAAATCGCAATCTATGAATTGGCAATTATCATATTCACCTTTGGGAAGTGTTTGATGGGTATAATTTTGCTTTTCAAAAGTTTTATCGCAAATAAAGGGTAAATTCATGGTACTTGATTTTTGAATGGACCAAATTACTCAAAAGGATAGACTTAAAAAACAAAAGCCATATCATATCAGACGAACGTCTGGTTTGACATGGCTTTCTTTGAAACAGTTTGACGTGATCTATGCAATTTTACAATTACAAATTGTAGAGAATTATCTACAGAATTCGATTCAAGTGGCACTATTTCAAAAAGAAACATTTCATTGTACAACTTTCAAAATGTATTTACATGTTGTTAAAATGTTTCGGTTTACTGTTTTTCTTGATGTTTTGTCTTTATCACTATTCACTTTCATGAATGATTTACACACAAAGCATTGTTTCATAGTCTGATTCTTACTTTCGTTTTTAATAGACATTTGGAAACTTTCAACTTTTCTGACTACTAACTGCTTACACATTTAGCATATTAAAAAGTATCATGGTTTTCTAGTTAAGCACTGCAAAGCGATTGACCTTAAAACCTCAAAAAACAATAAGATATAAAGAACGTTTCTTTAAGGAACTAAAAGTTAATTTGTTTCTTTAGGACAAAACCAACTAGGTTGTCTTTTAATTCTTAATCTAATATAAGGCAAGATGTTAGATTTTCAAAATTTTCAATCAACTAGATATCAACAACTTATAAACTATAGTTATTAACTTTTGTTAATAAAAAAAGCCCTGTAAAAACAGGGCTTTCCAACGTTATCAACAATGTATTAACGTTTCATACTTTCTTTTATTCTAGCTTTCTTACCAGTTAAGCCTCTAAAGTAGTAGATACGTGCACGACGTACTTTACCACGTTTGTTAACTTCAACTTTTTGTAAAGCTGGCATATTGATAGGAAAAATACGTTCTACACCAATAGTTCCTGACATTTTTCTAATAGTAAATGTTTCAGATGATCCTGTTCCTCTTCTTTGAATAACAACACCTCTAAAGAACTGTGTACGTACTTTTTCGCCTTCTCTAATTTCGTAATAAACTGTAATTGTGTCTCCAGCACCAAACTCTGGAAAATCTTTTTTAGGTACAAATTCTTGTTGTACAAATTTGATTAAAGATTCCATTTCTTTTAAATTTTGTCTTAATTAATCCGAAACAACATACACGATTCTCGCCAGAGGTTAACTCGAAATTGGCTGCAAAGATAACTATTTATAAATAATCTGCAATTAATATTTTTATTTTTTACTGATGAATATCTGGGGTATTATTAATCCTCCAATAAGTCAGGTCTGCGGGCTTTAGTATGCTGATAAGCTTGCTCTTCACGCCATTTTTCTATTTCTGGAAAATTACCGCTGAATAATAATTCGGGTACTTTCCACCCTTTATACTCACGAGGTCTAGTGTAAATTGGTGGTGCCAATAAATTATCCTGAAAGGAATCGGTTAAAGCAGACGTTTCATTACCTAATACACCAGGAATTAAACGAATAACCGCATCGCATAAAACGGCTGCACCTAATTCACCTCCAGAAAGCACATAATCGCCTATGGAAATTTCACGTGTTATAAACTGATCGCGAACCCTTTGATCTACACCTTTGTAGTGACCGCATAGAATGATGATGTTTTCTTTTAAAGAAACCTGATTGGCTATACTTTGGTTTAAAGTTTCACCATCGGGCGTCATATAAATTATGTCGTCATAATCACGTTGAGACTTTAAATCTGAAATACATTTATCTATGGGCTCAATCATCATAACCATTCCGGCGCCGCCGCCAAATTGGTAATCGTCTATAGTTTTGTGGTTGTCCGTTGTATAATCCCGTAAATTATGAAAATGTACGGATACCAAATTCGCATCAATAGCTCGTTTTAAAATGGAGGCTTCAAACGGACTTTTTAATAATTCTGGTAAAACGGTTATGATATCGATACGCATGATAATACTTTTGAATTGCAAATATAATCGAATGTTTTGGGAACAATACGTTTAGTAGGGAAGTTTCAAAAAAAATCAATTTCAAAATTAATTTTTCGGAATAGCTCATAAACTGAATTCTTTTTAAACAAAAAAATCTACAAACCGAAGTGTGCAGATTTTAAAAGATCTTTATAAAGAAACTCAATTAGTTAATTCCCTTTTGTTTGTTCAGTTCGTCTTGTAATTGACGTCTTACTTTTTGTTCACGTTCAAGAGCCGTACGTCTGTGTTCTTCAAATTCCTCTTCAGTTTCTTCCAAGTTTTTACGCGCTTCACGAGTTACCGAATTACTATTTCTATACTTATACATAAAGAGTAGAAGCAAAGCTAATAATAAACCAACTATAGACCACATTAACACATTATAGTTCGGTTTCGTCATCTGTAAACCGAATAATTCCATATTATTCTTTTCGTCCGTTGTTTTATTAAGCGAAGTCTCCGTGTTTTTTAAACTGCTTTTCAAACTTACTATTTCATCATTTTGAGTGGCAATAGTTTCTTCAGCCGTTATAATTTCAGCATGAATAGATTTTAAAGAATCCAAGGTATGCGCTTTTAAAGTGCTTAACCAATTCTTTTTCACAACCTTGTAATCTTGATAATTGTTAGAGCGCTGAATTACGTATTCAAATTGACTGTCAATGGTTCCACTATCCAGAGATAATTTATCCTCTTCTTCATTAGTCTCTTGAGTATTGATATTTTGAGCATTTAAAGATGCACAACTGGCTATAAATAAAAGAAATATAAAATTTTTAAAGCTATTCATTGTTTTGGTGTGAAATTGTATGTCTGCTAAATTAAGAAAATATGTTTAGTTTAAAACACAAATACTTAAAAAGCCTCGCATTTGGAGGGCGCTTTATATACGAACGCTAATTAATTTTAGATGTTGTACAGCCTTCTTTTTTCAAAAAAAAATCCCACTTCATTTGAAGCGGGATTTTAAATGTATTTAATAATAACGACTAATAATATGTATAACGTCTTACTTTAGCAATATATTTGGCTAACCGGATAACTTGATGACTGTAACCATATTCATTATCATACCATATATAAAGAACTGCATTGGAACCATCTGGACGTACAATTGTGGCTTTACTATCAAAAATTGCAGGTGCAGAACTGCCTACAATATCACTTGATACCAACTCATCACTTAATTCATATTTTATTTGCTCCACTAAACTACCTTCTAAAGCATATTTCTTTAAGGTGGTATTTATAGTTTCAACGGTTGCTGGTTTTTTTAAATCTAAATTAAGAATTGCCAAAGAGCCGTTAGGAACAGGAACACGAATAGCATTAGATGTTAATTTTCCTTCTAAACTAGGTAAAGCTTTTGAAACTGCACTTCCAGCACCCGTTTCGGTAATTACCATGTTTAAAGCTGCTGCACGACCACGGCGGTATTTACTATGGAAGTTGTCCACTAAATTTTGATCGTTTGTATAGGCATGAATCGTTTCTAAATGTCCACTTTTTACACCAAATGTATCTTCTATAGCCTTTAAAACGGGCGTAATAGCGTTGGTTGTACAAGATGCTGCTGAAAAAATATCTACTGTATCAGGATTGTATTCTGTATGGTTTACGCCATGTACAATATTTGGAACGCCTTTTCCAGGTGCCGTTAATAATACTTTATCTGCGCCTTTAGATTTTAAATGTCTGCTTAAAGCTTCTTTATCTCTAAAAGCACCGGTATTATCAATAATTAAGGCATTGTTGATGCCGTATTTTGTATAATCAATATCTTCTGGCGCATTGGCTGAAATAATATTAACTGTAGTACCATTTATGATTAACGCACTGTTTTTAAGATCGGCAACAACAGTTCCTGAAAAATCTCCATGAACCGAATCGTTACGCAATAAAGACGCGCGTTTTTGTAAAACAACTTCATCAATAGCACCACGAGTAACAATAGCTCTTAAACGCAATTGGCTGCCTTTGCCTGTTTTTGTCATAAGCTCACGCGCTACCAAACGACCAATACGGCCAAAACCATAAAGCACAACATCTTTTGGTTTAATACTTTGTTCTTTTTTCGCGTCCTGTAATTTATGAGCTACGAAAGCTAAAGCATTGCTGAATTTCTTTTCTTCTAAATGGTATTCGTACGTTAATTTACCAATATCCAACTTGGCTGGTGGCAAATCTAATGTCTTGATGGCTTGAGCAATTTCAACAGAATCGAAAATTGAAATGGGCTTCTGTACAAATTCACCTGCGTATTCGTGTAAATTTAGAATTTCACTAACGTTGCGGTCAATCAATTGGTTTCTAAATAGTACCAATTCGATAGATTTATCATACCAAAGATCGCTAATAATTTTAATAAATTCTACCGTAGCTCTACGTCTATCGGCTTGAAAAGCTAATTCGCTTTCATAAGTTTCGTTAAAACTCATTGTTTAAAAATTTTAGTGTGTTGTTAAAATAGTCTATTTTCAAGTTGTTTTTAAATCTTGAATTTAAGCGCAAAAATAGTACATTTCAAACGTTTTCGTGGTGTTTATTTCAATAAAAAAATCCCTTAAACAGATAGTGCTGAAAGAGGGATTTTTTTGGTTTGCAGTCCGTTACCTAAAAATAAAACTTTGCTTTTGACCGCGTGTGTTTATAATACTGATTTTTTCAATCTTCTTATCAAAATCAGCGCCATATTTCTCTTTTAAGTTCGAAATATCATCAATACTATTAATTTGAATATCATTAATATCCGTGATGATATATCCTTTATTTAATCCGATTTTTTGATATAACCAGTAATTATCACTTTTTGTAACTAAAATGCCATGGTCAATATCGTATTGTTTTTTTATGTCTTCGGAAATATTCTTCACTTGAATATCCAAAAATTCTGCAGTTAATATTTCAAACTTGGATAAAGTAACAGCGATTATTTGTTTTGAATTGTCTCTTAAAATTTCAACCTGAACCACGTCATTAGGACGTTTTGTGTTCATGTAACCCGTTAAATCTGCGAATTTGGAAATTTTTACATTATCAATTTTAGTAATAACATCCCCTTTTTTGATGCCGGCTTGATCCGCTCCAGATTTGCCTTCCACAGCACCTACATAAAATCCTTCGGTTAAACTAACATCCAGTTCAGCAGAAGAATTGCTATTTAAACTGATACCGCTAACACCCAAAATACCATTTTGAACATTTCCGAATTCCATAATATCTTCAACCACTTTACGGGCAATATTACTAGGAACTGCAAAAGAATAGCCAATATAAGAACCCGTTTGGGAGCTGATGGCGGTGTTAATACCAATTAATTCCCCAAACACATTTACTAAAGCACCACCAGAGTTTCCGGGATTTACGGCAGCATCCGTTTGTATAAAGGATTGGTAATTTTGGCCTGTTAAATCTCTAGATTTAGCTGAAATTATACCAGCAGTAACCGTTGACGTTAAATTAAAAGGATTTCCAACAGCTAAAACCCATTCGCCAATTTTAGCGGTATCAGAATCGCCGAAGGTAATAAAGGGCAAATCTTCATCTGCATCAATTTTAAGTAAGGCAATATCTGTTTTTGGGTCTGTACCAATTAGTGTGGCCTTATAAATTTTGTTATCGTTAGTGGTTATGGATAATTCTTTTGCACCAGCAATTACATGGTTATTGGTTATAATATAACCGTTTTTATCTATAATAACGCCACTTCCAGTCCCTACTTGCGCTTTTTGTGATCGTCTTCCATAAAAGTAATCTTCCATGGTGGTAGGTGCTGAAACGATTGCCGTATTTTTTACGTGTACAACCGCGTGGACGGTTTCTTCAGCGGCTTCAATAAAATTTGGAACGTCTGAAGCATTTAATGTATTCGCGTTTTTATAACTGGTAGGGAAATAGGTAGATTGTACTTGTTCCTTTTTGGGGGAAATTGTTAATGTTTCTGATTCAAAATAAAATTTGTAGGCGGACAATGTTAAAACACCACCCAATACGGAAACAAATACGAGACTTAAAAATCTTTTCATAATGAATGTTTATTTATTAAATGAATAACGATTAAAATTAATCTATTATAGAACGACTTTTTTAAGTTTAACTTTTTTTAACGTACATTTTAACGTCTAATTAACATAGAAAAAACCCACCTTTAATTCATATATTTGCCCTACTTATGATGACAACATTTTATAAATATCAAGGAACAGGGAATGATTTTGTTATGATTGACAATCGTCAACTTCTATTTGACAAGAATAATACCAAACATATTAAAGCACTTTGTAACAGACGTTTTGGCATTGGAGGCGATGGTTTAATTCTTCTGGAAAACCACGATTCTCTAGATTTTAAAATGGTTTATTATAATGCCGATGGTAACGAAAGTACCATGTGCGGAAATGGCGGTCGCTGCATTGTAGCTTTTGCTAATTTTCTAAAAATTATTGAAAATCGGGCCAAATTTATGGCCATTGATGGTGAACATGAAGCGCTAATTGATGGTGATTTGGTGAAACTGCAAATGCAAAATGTTTCAGATGTTCAAGTAAATAAAGCGCATGTATTTTTAAACACAGGTTCGCCGCACCATGTGCAAATGGCAGCCGATTTAAAAAATGTAGACATCAAAACTATAGGTTCTCAAATTAGATACGGTGAACCTTATAATGATACGGGAACGAATGTAAATTTTGTTACAAAAAATTCCGATACTAATTTCTCTGTTCGCACCTATGAGCGCGGCGTAGAAGATGAAACGTTATCCTGTGGAACAGGTGTAACGGCCGTAGCCATTGCCATGCATGCAACGGGCGAAACGAAAAACAACCTGATAAAATTAAATACAGAAGGCGGCGCATTACAAGTTTCTTTTGAAAAGAGCCCGTCTGGATATTATAATATTTGGTTGATAGGTCCAGCAACACAAGTTTTTAAAGGCGAAATAGCATGTTAACATTACAAGGAGAACATATATATTTAAGGTCTTTGGAGCCTGAAGACTTGGATTTTATCCATACCATTGAAAATGATGAAAATATTTGGGAATTAAGTAGCACACAAACGCCATATTCGCGCTTTGTTATTAAACAATATCTTGAAAATGCACACAAAGATATTTATGAAGTAAAGCAGCTACGATTACTCATTTCAAACAAAAATCATGATTCCATTGGATTAATAGATTTGTTTGATTTCGATATTAAAAATAAACGGGCTGGTATTGGTATTCTTATCCACGATAAATCTAACAGGCAAAAAGGTTATGGTAGTGATGCTTTGCAATTGCTTATTAATTATGCTGAAACGCATTTAGATGTGCATCAATTATACTGTAATATTTCCGAAGACAATAAAAATAGCTTAAAGTTGTTTGAGAGCAACGGATTTATTCAAATAGGATTAAAAAAAGATTGGAACTATGTAAATGGCTCCTTTAAAAACGAATATTTATTACAACGAATTTTAAATTAAATGTACATAAAAAAAATACTTTGGGCTATTGCTCTTTTAGGATTATTGGTAGCTGCTTACTTGGCTTATTTTGTTTATAATGCCATGTTTGTGTCTAATACCGCATTCAATAATGAAGAAGCTTATATTTACGTTCCTACAGATGGTCGTTATTCTGATGTTCGGGAACAGTTGCAGCCACTTTTAAAAGATATTAATACGTTTGATGCTTTAGCTCAACGCAAACAGTATACTACGAATATTAAGGCTGGCCGTTATGCTATTAAAAAAGGAATGAATAATAATGATATTATTAATACCATTCGTAGCAAAAACCGTCCATTTAATATGGCTTTTAATAATCAACAATCACTGGAAGCTTTAGCCGGTCGTGTAAGTATGCAGATTGAAGCAGATAGTTTGGCGCTGATATCTGTTATGCGGGATCCAGAGTTTTTAAAAGCAAATGATTTTAATAATGCCACCGCACTAGGTATGTATATTCCAAATAGCTATGAGTTTTTCTGGAATACGTCAGCAGAGCAATTTAGAGACCAGATGTTAACAGAATATAAGCGTTTTTGGACAGATAGTCGATTGGAAAAAGCAAAAGCGTTAAACCTTACAAAAAATGATGTGATGACTTTGGCTTCCATTGTTTATGAGGAGTCCAAACAGGGTAATGAGCAACCGCGTGTAGCTGGTGTGTATATTAATAGACTGCGTATAAAAATGCCATTGCAAGCGGATCCTACTTTAAAATTTGCAGCTTATCAATTGCCAGAATATAAAAATACAGTCATTAAGCGTGTGCTTAATAAGCATAAGGATATAAATTCACCTTACAATACCTATATGTATTCTGGATTACCTCCAGGATTAGTTACTATGCCAGATATTTCAGCTATAGATGCCGTTTTAAATTATGAAAATCATAATTATTTATACTTTGCTGCAGATGCCCAACGATTAGGTTATCATAAATTCGCGAAAACCTTGAGTCAGCATAATGCCAACGCTCGTGAATATCATTCTTACCTCTCCAAACAAGGAATTTATCAATAACTTTTGAGGTCTTTTTTCTTACATATTGTTTTAGGATTTATAGGTTTTACCTGTTTTTCTCAATCGGGTATTAATACCTTTTTACAACCAAGTGATACTTTAAACGTACCAAGGCGAAATGCCGTTATTATTTCTGAAACTTTACTTGCATCTGCATCTCTGTTGGCTTTAAATAAATTGTGGTATGCGGATTATCCGCGCTCAAAATTTCATACGCTAGATGATAATAGTCAATGGATGCAAATGGATAAAATGGGTCATGTTTTCTCCGCTTATCAATTAGGTAGAGTAGGTGCAGATATTTTGAATTGGAGTGGCGTCAGTGAAAAAAATCAACTTATTTATGGTGGTACGTTAGGTTTTACTTTTTTAACTGCTGTAGAAGTTTTAGATGGTTTTTCGGAAGAATGGGGTTTCTCTTGGGGCGACATGGCGGCAAATGCTATGGGAACAAGCTTATATATTGGTCAAGAGTTATTGTGGAAAGAACAACGTGTTACTTTAAAATATTCGTTTCATAGAACCCAATACGCATCACAACGTCCCGATAAACTAGGTGATGGTTTTTCAGAAGAATTTTTAAAAGATTATAATGGTCAAACCTATTGGTTAAGCGCTAACCTACATTCTTTTTTCAAAGACAGTAACATTCCAACTTGGATAAATGTTGCCTTTGGTTATGGTGCTGATGGTATGCTAACAGGAAGTTATGATGGCGCAAACAATGTATTTTCAAATCAAAATAGGGTGCGACAGTATTATTTAAGTTTGGATGTAGATTTAACAAGAATCAAGACAAATTCACCTGTTTTAAAAACAGTTTTCAGCATTTTTAATACTTTAAAAGTGCCATTTCCAGCTATGGAGTTTAACGAAGAAAACGGCATTCGCTTTCACGGAATCTACTTTTAGAAACACTTAATCGATTAATTATCAGATATTAAAAAAAAGTTGTATATTTGCAAACTGAAATTTCATAGCCAATTTTCTGTATAGAAAAGCGTTGAAGAAGTTTAAAATTTATGAGAAAGAGTATAGTTAATTACATAGTACTAGTACTTATAATCGGTGTTTTAGTTTTCAGTTCGTTCAAATCGAATAAAACTATAAAAGCTAATGATTATTTTGTTGATGACATCGCCATTAATACAGTGGAACCTATCGAGACGTCATTTGATCACATCTTACCTTTAGAAAAAATATACAAACCATTTTCGCCTACATTAGGAAAATCTTTTGTCGGATTTAAAGAAGCTTTAGGCTTTAAAGAATCTCGAGGGGATTATTTTATTGTGAACACGTATGGTTATTTAGGAAAGTACCAATTTGGTAAAGAAACTTTAAAACTAATAGGAATTCACAATCCAGTTCATTTCTTAAAGAACCCTGAACTACAAGAGAAAGCTTTTTTAGCTAATGCCGAGCGTAATAAATGGATTTTAAGAAAAGACATCAAACGCTTTGATGGGAAAACGATTAACGGTGTTCGTATTACTGAATCAGGAATTTTAGCTGCTGCACATTTAGCAGGTCCAGGTAATGTTAAAAAATACCTTCGTAGCCTAGGAGCAGATGGCTTCACGGATGCTTACGGAACGTCTATCCAATACTATATTAAAAAGTTTTCTGGATATGATACCTCTAAAGTACAACCGAATCAAAAAGCAAAAGTAACCTTAACGGCGTAATACTTTTTTAGCTTTTATGAATTATAAATAATGCAGGCCTTTTATGAAGGTCTTCATTATTTTTCTTCCATTCTTGCACGGATTTTGTTTTTATAAATTCGGTTGAAAGCGTGATATCACAGGCTACACAAACCTGCGTATCTGGATTTAGCACCTTACAAATGTCTTCTAATACGGCGTTATTTCTATAAGGGGTTTCAATAAATAATTGGGATTGATTTTGCTGAAAAGATATGCGTTCTAAACGCTGTAACTCGGCCTTTCGTTCCGACTTGTCTATTGGTAAGTAGCCATTAAAAGCAAAACTTTGGCCATTCATTCCAGAGCTCATAACAGCCATAATAATAGAAGATGGCCCAACTAAAGGCACTACTTGTATCTCATTATTGTGGGCAATTCTCACAACATCCGATCCTGGATCTGCAACTGCTGGGCAACCTGCTTCAGATAATAATCCCACATTTTTACCTTCTAAACACGGTTTTAAAAATTCTGGCAATTCCATGAACTCGGTATGCTTATTCAATAAAAATAACTGTAAATGCTCTTGTTTCTTTTCGGGGGCTATTTGTTTTATGAAACGTCTAGCTGTTTTTTCATTTTCAACAATAAAAATATCTAGGTTCTCAACGGTATTTTTTACCGTAATAGGTAAAACATCAATGGGGTTGGTATCGCCTAGTGTGGTAGGTATTAGAAACAGTTTTCCTAGTTTGGTTGTCATTAGTCTATAATCAGTTTTTTGATTGTTAAATTTTGATTGATGGTCCGTATTTCAACAAAATACAAACCAGATACTAAATTGGAAACAGAAATACGCAATTTGTGCTTTTCTATATTTGTAATTTTTTTAACGGAAACGCCGTGAACATTGTAAATTGTAATTTCCGAAAGACCATTTGTTGTTGATCCAGCTTCAAAAGTAAGTATATCGGTAGCCGGATTCGGATAAATTTTCAAGCTATTTAAGCTATTTTCAGTTATAGATAAATCATTATCAATAATTTGAAAAATTTCGCCTGTATCAGCCGCAGTAATAAATAACTCACCAACATTGTTTTCTCCAAATGAAGTCCAACCTTTGTCGGGAAATGGCTGCGTAAAGGCCATATTCCAGCTACCATTTTCAAAATTTAAGGTTCCAATTTCGTTGCTGCAATAATCTGCGAAAAAATAGATGTTTACAAAGTTTGAAAAATCCGCACCTTGATAACTATAACCGCCAGTAATAGAACATTTAAAAGGTCCATTTCCCGTATGGTTGTAGGTTGCAATTGGAAACTCTAAAGTGCTAGCATCCGGACAACCCGAATTATTATAAGGCGCATTCCCCTCATAACAACGCCACCCGAAATTAACGCCAGCTTCAGATGTGCTTACCAAATTAATTTCTTCAATGTTATTCTGACCAACATCGGCTATCCATAAATTATTATTGGTTCTATCAAAAGAAAAACGCCAAGGATTACGCAAGCCATAAGCCCAAATTTCATTTAAGGCCGTTGCATTGGCAATAAAAGGATTATCAGCAGGAATGGCATAATTTGGATTTGGCCCCGAATTATCCACATCAATTCGCAGTAATTTACCCAAAAGTGTTGTTAAATCTTGGGCTCTATTTTCAGGATCTCCGCCAGAGCCGCCATCACCTGTGGCGATATATAAATAACCGTCTTCGCCAAAAGCTAAATCGCCACCATTATGATTGCTGTACGGCTGCGTAATGGTTAATAAAACAACTTCGGAATCTGGATTTGCCAGATCGCTATTTGTGGAACTTCTAGAAAATCGCGAAACAACTGAATTGCCCGAATTATTTACATAATTAACAAAGAAAAACCCATTCGAATTATAATTTGGGTGAAATGCTAAACCTAATAAACCACGTTCACCGCCACTATTGCTAACTAAACTATTTATATCTAAAAAGGGCATGGTATTTACGTTTTGTTCAGAAGAAATAATTTTGATAATACCTGCTTTTTCCACTATAAATAGGCGATTATCATTGGCGTGCTTTATACCTACTGGATTATTAAAGCCGTTGGCATATAAATTTATTCCAATTTGCTGCCCAAAAGAAACCAGGGTAAATAGGGCAAATACTGTAAGTAAGGCTTTATTTTTCATATTTTTAGTTTTAGCATATAACTACAAATTACAAAAAAATCACACCCATTTTGTTTTTTGAAAGGTATTTGAATAGTAATTGTTGATAAACAATTATTTAAGAAGTTTTTGAGAAAGAATGGTACAAGCCTCGTCAAGCATTTTATAAGTATTGTCAAAACCTTGAATACCGCCAGTATAAGGATCTGCCACACTATGATTTTGATTTGGATAAATCTCGTTTAAAATGTAATGAACTTTGGATATATCAGTAGCATTTCGAGCCAATTTCACCACATTTTCAAAGTTGGAATTATCCATAACGAAAATATAATCAAATTCATCAAAATCTGAAACCTTAAACTGTCTACCGCGCTGATTTGTAATGTCTACGCCATATTTTTCAGCTGTTTTTATAGAGCGCGGATCTGGCGTATCACCAACATGGTAATCTCCCGTTCCAGCCGATTCTACTGAAAACCCCGTTTTTGGAAGTTTGGATTTTAAAATCCCTTCGGCCAGTGGTGAGCGACAAATATTGCCTAAACAAACCATAAGTACTTTAGTAATGTGAGGGTCCCGAGACATCGGAAGTGAATTTTAAAGGATTAAACAGACAGTTTTTTGGTTAAATCGTCAACATATTTTTTGAATTGCTTGTCAGTTGATGATAAATTATCAACGGTTTTACAAGCATGCAATACGGTAGCATGATCACGTTTTCCAATTTGTGAGCCAATACTAGCCAATGATGCTTTAGTAAGTTTTTTGGCGAAAAACATAGCCAACTGACGTGCTTGAACTATATGACGCTTTCTAGTTTTAGATTGAAGCGTGTCTACATCCATTTGAAAATAATCGGATACAATTTTCTGAATATAGTCTATAGAAACTTCGCGCTTGGTATTTTTTACGAACTTTTCAACAACCTGTTTAGCGAGTTCTAGCGTAATTTCCTTTTTATTGAAAGAAGACTGTGCAATTAAAGAGATAATAGCACCTTCTAATTCACGAATATTCGTTTTGATATGTTTGGCTACATACTCGATAATTTCTTCGGGCATTTCAACACCATCACGATACAATTTATTTTTCAAAATAGAAACGCGTGTTTCAAAATCTGGGCTTTGCAATTCTGCAGATAGACCCCATTTAAAACGGGATAATAAACGTTGTTCAATATCTTGCATATCCACGGGCGCTTTGTCACTTGTTAAAATAACCTGCTTTCCGTTTTGGTGTAAGTGATTGAAAATATGGAAAAACACATCTTGTGTTCCTGATTTTCCTGATAAAAACTGAACATCATCAATAATCAGAATATCTATAATTTGATAAAAATGAATAAAATCAATGCGGTTATTTTTCTTAACAGCGTCTATATATTGTTGCGTGAATTTTTCAGCAGAAATATATAAAACGGTTTTTTCCGGATACTTATCTTTTATATCAACGCCAATAGCATGAGCTAAATGGGTTTTCCCTAATCCAACGCCACCAAAAATTAAGAGTGGGTTAAAAGAGGTTCCACCAGGCTTTGCAGCCACCGCTAAACCGGCACTACGTGCTAAACGGTTAGAATCACCTTCTAAAAAGTTCTCGAAACTATAATTAGGATTTAGTTGCGATTCAATTTTTACATTCCGAATACCAGGAATGATAAAAGGGTTACGCAACTCTGGATTTTTATTGTTTAAAGGAATATCTACGTCTTGCGCTTTAACAGCCGAACGGTTGGAACTAGGAATGCGTTCAGTAAAGGGTTGTTTGTTGCCATAGGTGTTTTCCATTTTAATAATGTAAACTAATTTGGCATTTTCTCCCAGTTGTTTCGTTAAGGCTACTTTTAAAATCTTAACATAGTGCTCCTCAAGCCATTCATAGAAAAATTTACTCGGTACCTGGATACTAAGTGCGTTATCAGTGAATTTTACTGCGACTATAGGTTCAAACCATGTTTTATATGCTTGCGGTTGTATATTATCCTTTATGAATTCTAGACAATTTTCCCAAACCGATTGCGCAGTTACACTCATTATAAAAATTAAAATTTACTCGTTAGTAGTTGAAAAGAGAATGGTATTCCCTCGTTGATCTTTAGCTTGGCAAATATGTGAACAAATATCTTAAAAAAAAAATGTATCTCTATTGAATATTAAGATATTTTTTCGCATGTTTAGTGCATTGCCTAAACTACAAAAAAATATTCAAATTCTATGTTCTTTTTTGATGAAATACCAATAAGAGTAAGATATGCAGAAACCGATCAGATGGGTGTTGTTCATCACGGAAATTATGCGTTATATCTAGAGATTGGCCGAACAGAGTGGTTGCGAAAGATGGGAATTTCATATGATGAAATGGAGAAAAGTGGCGTCATGTTACCGGTCATATCCATGAGCTTAAATTATAAGAAATCAGCCCATTATGATGAGGTTATTCAAGTGAAAACACAGCTTAAAAAAAGGCCCTCTGTGAAGATAGAATTCGACTATGAAATTAGGAATTCTGCAGGTGAAATTTTAATACTTGCAAACACCGTTTTAGCATTTATTAATATGAGCACAAAAAGACCCATGAAATGCCCCGATTATATTTTAAAAAAAATAGAATCCTTTAATCAAGCTCTTTAATGGTGACTTCGTAAATGGCTTCGAATTTTTCTTGAATAGCCTCGGCATCTTTTAATCGGACGGAAATTGTAATCTGACAATCCAATTCTAAAGTTTGTTCCTTCATTTTTAAATTGTTCTCCTTGATGACGCGCATTACTTTGTTCATGTTTTTGTAATCAAACCGAATTAGAAAATGCTTATTTATGGTTCTTTTGACAATTTTTGAGGCTTCAAGCGCCATTTGAGCAGTTATTTTATAAGCGTTAATTAAGCCTCCAACCCCTAATTTTACACCGCCAAAATATCGTACCACCACAATAAGAACATTGGTGACATCAAAAGATTGAATTTGCCCATAAATAGGCATGCCAGCACTATTGTTAGGTTCGCCGTCATCATTCGCTCTAAAATAGAGATTAGCTTCATCCGTTCCTGTTTGATAGGCATAACACCAATGTCTTGCAGAATGATGTTGCTTTTTTAAAGTTTCAATATGCTCTTTTACCTCGTCTTCATGTTTTATAGGATACGCATAGCCAAAAAACTTACTGTTTTTATCTTTAAATAAGATTTCTTCAGAAGGTTTGGCTATGGTTTTATACGTGTCTTTTGGCATCATTTATAAGGCAGTTACTAGTAAAATCGAAATTACAGCTAAACTAATACCTATCCAATTTTTTGTAGAAAGCTTTTCTTTAAATAGGAAATAGCCTAAAAGAGATGTTAATAATATAATAGCCACATTATTAACCGTGAAAATGGTTGAACTCTCTAAAGTTTCATGATTTAAAGCTTTTAAAATATAATACATGGAAGCATAATTGGCAATACCTAAAGCAAAACCACCCCATAAACTTTTCGAATCAAACTTGAAATTCCCTTTCAATTTCTGGTAAATAAGTAGTCCAAATCCTATAATTGCTGAAAAGCAGAAAATAGTTGCTGAAAATATAGGAATGCCATTATCTGGTAAATAGGTGGTTTCTATATATTTTATAGACGTATCAATGATCCCGGTTCCAAAGAAAATAATAATAGGGTATAGTATGTAGCGCTTGTTTTTAATGCGAGCACCAGATTTCATGGAGGCTAAATAAACAGCAAGTAGAGCCACGATAATACCAATTATTTTAAATAAGCCAGCACTTTCATGATAAACGTAAATGCCAAAAATAACGGGAATTATAACGCTCATTTTAGTGGCGACACTTGCAACCGATAATCCAACGCGTTGTGCGGTAATAGCCATAAAATTGAAAATAGTGATATACAGAAAACCTAAAAAAACGGCACCGTAAAACCATTCTGTGTTATGAATAGCTTGAATATTAATAGGCGCTTCATAGGTAATAATACCAATAAAAAAGGCGGTAACATAGTTGAAAACGATAGCTTGTAAGGTGTTGACCTTGTGCTTGTCAAATAATTTAAACAGCACGAAAATGACTGTTGAAGCTAATATGCTTAATAATAGATATATCAAAAGAGTTCTTTTTTAACTTCGAATAGATGGACAATATCGTCTTTTTCAGGATTAATATGCCAAGTGTGAATTCCTAATTCAGAAGCTGCAAGAATATTTTCCTCGGTATCATCAATAAAAAGACAGGATTCCGGATCTAAATTGTTGGTTTCTAAAACAAATTGATAAATGGAATGATTGGGTTTTCGCAATTGAATTTCATGAGATAAATAAAATTGGTCAAATTGGCCTTTAAAAACGTCGTAAAAAGGAACTTGTTCCTGAATCCATTTAATATGAAGTGCATTGGTATTACTTAATAAAATAAGTTGAAATTTTTTATCTGAAGCCAATTGTTTAATGAATTCCAATCGATGCATTGGAAAATCTCTTAAAATAAAATTCCAAGCATCTAAAATTTCTGTCTCATTTAAATCTCCAAATTCATTTTTGTAAAAACCAATAAATTCCTCTGACGATATATGGCCTTGCTCATAGGCTTCATTGCAAGCTGTCATTTCTTTAGAAAACGTGTTGAGTTTAAATAGTCTTAAAGCATTTTTCATGGCGCCCACTTTATCTAAATTGATAAATACATCGCCAAAATCGAAAATAAGTGTCTTAATCATAATAGTTTGGGACAAGGAGTAAATTTAATGTTTTGATTGGTTTTTGTAAATGCGAAGCGTATCATCCATAATTACAATTTCTGATGTCATTTTTCCTAAAAAACTAGGTGCTTTTGTGCCGTCATGGAATGCTGTTTTTCCAGTAAAAACGCGTGCTTCATCCCAAATGTTTTCATTAATAAAGGTTTGTAAAGTTTGTAAGCCGCCTTCAATAATAACCGATTGAATCTCTTTTTTATGTAAAAAGGCTCCAATTTGAAATGCTAGAGGTTCGTTGAAATTTAATTCATTTTCTGTTAATCGTATCGTTTCAGCTTCTGTATTGAAAACGGATAAATCTTTGGAGAGTTTGTTTTGTTTATCGAGCACAATCCTTATGGGATTTTTCCCAGACCAATCGCGAACTGTTAAATTTGGATTGTCATCTAAAACTGTATTGGTTCCCACTAAAATAGCTTGTTCTTCCGTTCGCCATTTGTGGACTAATTGCCTAGAAAATTCACCAGTAATCCAAACTGGTTTTTGTGCATCACGTGTTTTTGGAGCTATAAAGCCATCGGCTGTTTCGGCCCATTTCAAAATAATATAAGGTCGCTTTTTTGTGTGAAAGGTAAAAAACCGTTTATGATGTTCTTGACAAGCTGCTTCTAAAATACCAACTGTAACGTTGCAACCAGCTTTCTGTAATTTAATAATACCATTTCCAGCCACTTTGCTATGAATATCCATAGTTCCGATGACCACTTGAGGAATCTGGTAATTAATAATCAAATCACTGCAAGGTGGTGTTTTTCCAAAATGACTGCAGGGTTCTAAAGTCACATACAAAGTCGCTTCCTTTAAAAGTGCTTTGTCTACAACCGATTGAATAGCATTTACTTCCGCGTGCGGACCGCCAAACGGACTCGTGTAGCCTTCGCCAATAATTCGATTTTTATGAACAATTACCGCCCCTACCATGGGGTTTGGCGCTGTAGTTCCCAATCCATATTTGGCAATTTCTATGCAACGATTTATGTATTTTTCATGTATCTTCATCCCAGAATTTCAGGATATAAAAATAAGACATTTAAGTGAGTCCAAATAATATTGTTATTAGAGAAATTACCCAAGCGGATGATGCGCAATTGGCCGCGGTTGTGCGTTCTGTTTTTATAGAGCTCGATGCGCCAAAAGTGGGAACAGCCTATGAAGATGCGTCATTGGATATGATGACGGAAACATACAATAATCCCAAGATGGCTTATTTTGTGGTCGCCTATGGGGATAAGATTCTTGGAGGTTGCGGAATTGCACATCTAGAAGGTGCTGATGAAACTGTTTGTGAACTTCAAAAAATGTATTTTTTACCAGAAGCTCGAGGCAAGGGAATAGGGGCGGAAATGATTGAAAAATGCCTAAATAAAGCCAAAGAGTTTGGTTTTAAATCTTGTTATTTAGAAACGTTGCCGTTTATGATTGGTGCGCAAAAACTGTATACCAAAGTAGGATTTCAGTCTCTCCAAGCACCTATGGGAACTACAGGGCATTATTCCTGCAATGTGTGGATGTTAAAACACTTATAAAAGCAAAAACCAACAAAACATGTCATTTTGATTTTAAAAGATATACAAACCATTTTTCATCAGGAATTAGATACCATTTATGGTGCTGATGAAGTTGGTAGTTTTTTCAACATACTAATCGATTTTTATTTGAATTTAAATAGAATTACTCTGGTTTTGGACCCAAAATATGTGGTTACGAAGCAAGAGGAGCAGCCTCTATTTGAAGCGTTAAGTCGGTTGAAACTGGAAGAGCCCATTCAATATATAATTGGAGAAACAGAATTTTATGGTTTACCCTTTAAAGTAAATCAACATACCTTAATTCCACGGCCTGAAACCGAGGAATTAGTAGCGTGGATTTTAGAAACACTTTCTGATAAAAAAGACGAAACTCTAAAAATTTTAGATATCGGTTCTGGAACCGGTTGCATAGCCATAAGTTTGGCTAAAAACTTACCAAATGCGAAAATTTACGGATTGGATATCAGTGCAGATGCTTTAAAAGTGGCGAAAGAAAATGCGGAATTAAATAAGGTTTCGGTGACTTTTATTGAAGATAGCATTTTGGATCTTAAGCATGAATTGCTTATTTCTGAAAATGAGTATTTTGATATTATTGTATCGAATCCGCCTTATGTCCGAGATCTTGAAAAAGTAGAAATTAAAAATAATGTTATAAAATTTGAACCACATTTGGCCTTGTTTGTAAAAAATGAGAATCCTCTGCAATTTTATAACGCTATTTCCGACTTCGCCATAAAGAATTTGCTTCCAAAAGGCATTTTATTTTTTGAAATTAATCAATATCTTGGGTCTGAAATGAAAAATTTGTTAGAAACCTTCAATTTTAAAGATATTACACTTAAAAACGATATTTTTGCAAATCCAAGAATGATTAAAGGAGTGAAATAAATTTATGAGCGTACACCAACAAATAGAAGCACTTCGAGACGAATTACGTCTTCATAATTACAATTATTATGTACAAGATAATCCTGTAATAAGTGATTTTGAATTTGATACAAAATTAAAACAACTTCAGGAGCTTGAAGAGAAACATCCAGAATTTTATGATGCCAGTTCTCCAACACTTCGTGTAGGTGGTGAAATTACCAAGAATTTTGAAACCGTTGTTCATGAGTATCGGATGTATTCGTTAGAAAATTCCTATTCCAAAGACGATTTATTAGATTGGGAAACACGCATCAAAAAATTAGTGGATGGCGAAATCAGCTATACCTGTGAATTAAAATATGATGGTGCTTCTATAAGTTTAACCTACGAAAATGGCAAACTAATTAAAGCAATTACAAGAGGAGATGGTTTTCAAGGTGATAATGTAACGGCCAATATTAAAACTATAAAATCGGTTCCGCTTCAATTAAAAGGTGATTATCCTGAAAAATTTGTTATTCGGGGTGAAATTGTTTTGCCTTTTGAAGGTTTTATTAAAATGAATGAAGAGCGGATTGAAATAGGTGAGGAGCCATACCGAAATCCGCGAAATACAGCTTCTGGAAGTTTAAAGCTTCAAGACAGTTCTGAAGTGGCAAAACGACCTTTAGAATGTTTGCTTTATAATATTACAGGAAGTAATTTAAATACGAAGACCCAATTCGAAAGTTTAGAAAAAGCCCGTATTTGGGGATTTAAAGTTCCTGAAATTGCCGCTAAAGCTGATTCTATGGATGCGGTTTTAGATTTTATTGCGCATTGGGATACACATCGCCATGAACTGCCTTATGAAACCGACGGTGTCGTTATTAAGGTTAATGATTTACAGCAGCAAGAAGAATTAGGTTATACAGCCAAGGCACCACGCTGGGCTATGGCTTATAAGTTTAAAGCAGAGCAAGTTTCCACACGACTCAATGAAATCACGTATCAAGTAGGAAGAACAGGTGCTATTACGCCAGTTGCCAATTTAGATCCGGTGGAATTGGCAGGAACAACGGTAAAACGCGCCTCCTTACATAACGCAGACCAAATTGAACGATTGGATATTCGTGAAGGCGATATGGTTTTCGTTGAAAAAGGCGGCGAAATTATACCGAAAATAATTGCGGTCAATTTAAGCGAAAGACCATCAGATTCCGAACCTACCCAATATATTACCCATTGTCCGGAGTGTCATACCGAATTAGTTAGGCAAGAAGGCGAAGCCCAGCATTATTGTCCAAATTATAATGGGTGTAAACCTCAAATTATTGGTAGAATTCAGCATTTTATTAGTCGCAAGGCCATGGACATTGATGGATTAGGAGGAGAAACGGTTGCATTACTGGTTAATGCAGGATTAATTTCAAATTATTCGGATTTATATGAATTAACTATTGAAAACGTTTTGCCTTTAGAGCGCATGGCGCAAAAAAGTGCCCAAAATTTAATCAATGGAATAGAGGCTAGTAAAAACGTTCCTTTTGAGCGCGTTTTGTATGCTTTAGGAATTCGCTATGTTGGCGAAACAGTCGCGAAAAAATTGGTGAAACATTACAAAACTATTGAAGCTATTAAAAGCGCATCAACTGAAGAATTAGTAACAGTTGATGAAATTGGTGTAAGAATTGCTGAAAGTGTTACCGAATTTTTTAATACGGAAGCCAATGAAGTCATGATTCAGCGTTTACAGAATTTTGGTGTTCAAATGGCTATTTCTGCTGAAATATTAGCCAATCAAACCAATAAATTAGAGGCTCAAACCTTTGTAGTTTCTGGCGTGTTTTACACCGTGTCAAGAACTGAAATGAAAAAATTAATTGAGGATAATGGCGGTAAGGTTTCTTCTTCCATTTCGTCCAAAACGAATTATATTATTGCTGGCGATAATATGGGACCAAGTAAGAAAGAAAAGGCAGATAAACTGAATATACCCCTTATTTCGGAGCAGGATTTTTTAGACATGATTGAATAAAATTATAGAAAGCAATGGTTTTTAGTCGATTAAGTACTCATAATAACGATTAATTGTAAAATTTAATTACATTTGCTTTCTATTACCTACAAATAATTAATGAAACAAACCAATATTGTCCTATTTTTTATAATTGCTTTATGCGTAGCATTTACCTTTTTTCAAATTAGTGGAAAGGAATATCTTTCTAATATGAGTAAAGCGTTGATTGCACCACTTTTCACGGTGCTTTATTTTATTAATGTTCAAGAAAGATCGCGCTATTTCATGCTTTTTCTACTTGTTTTTTCATTTTCTGAATTATCCGTTTTTGTAGAATATTCAGCTGTATTTGGTAAGTTAAAACGGAATCTAGTATATGTGATTGGTAATTCACTCTACATAGTAGCATATTGTTTCTTAATCGCAGAAGTTTTTAAAACTATAAATGTGCGGAATGTTTTAAAAAACTACTTTATACATATTATCGTTTTAATGGTTTTGAGTATTTACATTTCCTATGTTTTGCTTACAATTGTGAATCCAAGATTTACGTACACAGAAGAATCCCTTATTATCATAGAATTAGTTTATAACATCGTTATGTTATTATTGCTTATGGTGTCTATAATTAGCTATTTCTACAATGACAACAAGAAAACGCTATTCTTGTTTTTAGGTTCTATATGTATTGTGTTTTCTGAAGTAATTCAAATTGCTTATTTCTACGTGACAGATCAGGATGTTTTGAATATTGTTCAAACGCTTTTATTTGTGATGGCTTTTACCTTTTTTTACTTTCAGTCTAAAGTTAAAAATAAGAAAGTACAATTCTTTGCTTAATTGAAAGCATCAATCCAAGCTATTTCTGTAATTTCTATTTCGCTTTTTAATCCTTTTTACTTTTAATCAGGATTCATTTCTTCAAAATTTAACATTTTAACCGATGAACGGTATTATTTTTTCGTTAAAATTAAATTTTATTGTTATATTTGTTGCAACCTACTTATGACTACCTAATTTGAGAAACTGGCTAAAATTTAGTTGCAACAGGAATCTTGTATTCGTCCTGTTATTTCTTGTTGTAATAAATGTATTCGCAATTTTAAGCGAAAATGATTTATTAATACAGGTTACAAAACCCTTGTTTATTCCATTGCTTTTTATGTTTTATTTTGT
The DNA here is from genome assembly GCF_008086205.1 of Bizionia myxarmorum. GTDB lineage: Bacteria > Bacteroidota > Bacteroidia > Flavobacteriales > Flavobacteriaceae > Algorimicrobium > Algorimicrobium myxarmorum. The sequence goes on from NZ_VSKK01000001.1 coordinate 1,728,840, forward strand.
TAAAAATAAATACATGAGTGCGGTAATGGTATTGTTTTTGGTGTTTTCCTTTATAGGCGATTTTTCCTCGGTGCTTTACTCTAACCAGTTAGTAATTAATCTATCCAGTCTTTTTTACTGTATTAGCTACTTTTTATTGGCTTATGCAGCCATTTCTAGAATTAGAATTTTTAATATAGATAAGGTAGTAGGTATTTGCTTACTGCTAGTTTTCTCCATCAACTCCTATTTAATGTTTCAGTTGTATTCTGTGCTCATGGTAAAAATAGCGGATGCTACAGAAGTAACTTTGTTTGGAATTAAAAGTATTGCACTCTTAGCTCTAGCATTTGTGGCTTTTGCCACCTATTTAAGTAAAGATTCAAAATCTTCAATCTTGTTTTTAGCGACAGCTTTATGTTTCGGTTTTGCAGATGTTTTGTATTATATCAGTAACTATTACGTGTTCCATTGGAGCTTCGTCGTATTGGATAGATCATTACATGTTGTTGGCCTCTTTTTCCTTTTCAATTATATTATTGAATATAACAGAAAGCGAAAAAAACGTTTGGTATTACAAAATGTTTCTTCAGCAGAAGGTGTGTTTGTTTAGACAATTATTGAATTACCTTCACTTGTTACATTCTTCTCTTTATCAAAATAGAAATCTATTTTTCCTAAATTAATACCATAGCAACCCACTTGATTTACTAACATGTTTTTTCCTAAACTGTTTTTAACAATGGTTGGTTTGGATAAAAAGGTGTGTGTGTGTCCGCCAATAATTAAATCTATATTTTTTGATTTTGAGGCTAGCACTAAATCACTAATTTTTTCAGGATTATTTTTGTAATTATATCCCATATGTGATAAACAGATAATCAAATCGCATTTTTCATCTTCTTTTAAAATACGGGTCATGTCTTGAGTTATTTCAATAGGGTCCAAGTAAACGGTTTCTTTATACATGTTTTTATCCACTAAACCAGCTAATTCAATTCCGAGACCAAAAACACCTATTTTAATGCCGTTTTTAGTAAAGGTTTTATAGGGTTTAGCCAAGCCGTCCATAATAGTATTGGAGAAATCGTAGTTGGCTGAAATAAAATCGAATTTAGCATGTGGTAATTGTGCAAATAAGCCGTCTATACCGTTGTCAAAATCATGATTACCAATAGTTGCCCCATCATATTTTAACATGCTCATTAGTTTAAACTCCAACTCTCCTCCATAATAATTAAAGTAGGGCGTTCCTTGAAAAATATCTCCAGCATCTAATAATAAAGTATTGGGGTTTTCTTGGCGTATGGAATCAATTAATGAAGCACGTCTGGCAACACCACCTTGGTTGGGGTTTCTTCCATCTTCTGGTCCGAAAGGATCAATATGGCTATGAACATCATTGGTGTGAAGAATGGTTATTTTTTTCGATTTTTCAGCAGTTGAAAATGAAGATAACCCAAAACCGCCCACAGTAACTAAAGCTGCAGAAGCCGATGTTTGTTGAATAAATTGGCGACGTTTCATAATTTTATTTGTTTAATTTAATAAATCGATTATCAATTACAGGATTAATGGTGTCCTTCGTTTTGAAATAATCTAATAAGGCGTTACGTATTTTATAATCAAGAACATCTAAAGATTCTTCTGGTTGAAAAAACGTCATATGGTCGCCACCACTATATAAATAGTCATTCGTAGCCACGTAATACGTTTTACTAGTGTCTATAACAACGCCAGAAATATCAGCTTCTAAAATTTCGTAATCTTTATTTAAAACAACATGAAGTTTAGAGATGGGATGAGCGCGTTTGGCTTTAGATAAATACTTAACCAATTCATTAACTTGACTTCCTTTAATGCCAACAACAACAATACTATTTTCAAAAGGCATAATTTCAAAAGCTGTTCTTGCCGTAACAGGTCCTTTGGAAATAATAGCCCGAATACCACCATGATTTAGTAAAACCATATCAATATTTTTACCAGTTCGTTTTAAAAAGACAGGATTAGATTGCTCATAAACAGCATCAGCAAATAAATTTCCAATGGCCGTATTAAACTCACCGTCACTTTTTGAATAGGTTTCTGGAGCATAACTTAACATACTGTCCAAATCCCTGTTCACATGTTCACGATAGGGTTTTATAAATGCTTCAATATCCGCATCGGGTTGAAGCGTGTCATTAATATTTATTTGAGCGCCCTGAATCCGGTGTAATTGCCAAGCGTCTTGCTTACAATTAAATAGCAAGAAAGCTATGAGTACGATGAGTAAATGCTGTGATTTCATGTCTATAAACAAATAAATTTAGTACGCTTTTTTGTAGGTTCTTTTAGTATATTTGTGGAAAGTATAAAGATATAATGATTTTAAAGGGTTTTAAAGAAAAATCTATTAAAAAACACTTACGGTCCTTACTGAATAATTCAGAGCATACGGCAATAACTCAAGTAATTGAGAGCGTTGGCCTTATTGTGAATGTAGATGAAGTGCCCGATTTAAAAATTTTTAAATCATTGGCTAAAAGTTTAAATATAGCTCCTAATAATCTTAAAATTATAGTTTTTACCGAATCTAAAATATCCGAAAACACTTTAGAACAAGGATGTTTCAATCCAAAAGATATAGGTTGGAAAGCTGCTATACTAAATAATGAGTTGGAAGCGTTTTTACATACTAAATTCGATTTACTGATTAGTTTTTATTCAGCAGACTCTTTTTATTTAAAAGTACTTACCGCGAAATCTTCAGCTCACTTTAAAGCAAGTGTTTTTCAAGGTGAACCGCGTTTAAATGACTTAATTATACAAACACCATTAACCGATTTTGATGCATTCAAAACCGAATTACTAAAATATTTACACGTTTTTAAGACTTTAAAACATGAAGCATAAACTTACTGGCGCAGGAATTGCCATCGTTACACCTTTTAAAACCGATTTATCTGTAGATCATGATGCCTTAAAATGTATTGTTGATTTTAATATTGAAAATGGCATGGACTATATTGTCATTTCGGGAACAACTGGTGAAAGTGTTACCATTACTTCAGATGAAAAATTAGCAATTATTCACACCATTGTTACTGCAAACAATAAGCGCGTACCATTAGTTTTGGGTATTGGAGGCAGTAATACTGCAGCTATTATTTCTGAAATCAAAACAACAGATTTATCTCAAATTGATGCCATTTTATCCGTTTCGCCTTATTATAGCAGACCAACCCAAGCGGGAATTATAGCGCATTTTGAAGCTATTTCAAAAGCATCACCTATTCCAATTATTTTGTATAATGTTCCAGGCAGAACAGGCTCTAATATGTTGCCAGCAACAATTGTAGCTTTAGCAAAGTCATGTAAAAACATTGTAGCCGTAAAAGAAGCAGCGGGAAATATGGCACAATACCTTCGATTGTTAAAAGACAAACCGGATGATTTCATGATTATTTCTGGTGATGATGATTTAGCGTTATCGGTAACACTAGCAGGTGGTTCTGGGGTTATTTCAGTAATTGGTCAGGCATTTCCAAAAGATTTCGCCAAAATGATTCAACTAGGTTTAGAAGGCAAAAATAGAGAAGCTTTTAAATTACATCATAAACTCATGGATATTACAGGCTTGATATTTACAGAAAACAATCCGTCAGGTATTAAAGCCGTTTTAGAAGCTATGAATTTATGCCATCCAACAGTTCGCTTACCACTAGTTGTGGCAACGGATGTACTTAAGCAGCAGATAAATAGTTTTGTAAAAAATTATGCATAAGCGTTAAATTATACTTAATCCTAATGCTTACCTTATTTTACCTTGTATTTTAGCAAACTAAATATTTTTAAAATCCATTTTATTACCTTAATTTTGCAAACTGTTTTAAAACTATGAATAAATTTCTTTACATAATTCTAACTTGCACGCTTTTAAGTTCTTGTGGTGAATATCAAAAGGCTTTAAAGTCTACAGATACTGCGACTAAATATACCGTGGGAGAAAAATTGTATAATGAAGGTAAATATGCCAAAGCTAATAAGTTGTTTGAGCAAATTTTGCCATCATACCGTGGGAAACCACAAGCTGAAAAGTTATCCTATTTAAACTCTAAAAGTTATTATGAAGAGGAAGAATGGTATTCTGCAGGTTATCATTTTGATCGTTTTGTAGACACCTATCCAATGAGTGAAAAAGTGGAAGAAGCAGCCTTTTTAAGTGCGAAAAGTGGGTATATGTTATCTCCGGTTTTTTCTAAAGAACAACACGAAACTAGAGAAGCCATTGATAAATTCCAATCATTTATCAATTTATATCCAGAATCAGAATTCCTTCCAGAAGCTAATAAATTAGTGAAAGAATTGGATTTTAAATTGGAGAAAAAAGCATTTAGTATTGCCAAACAATTTAACACCATTGCAGGTTATACGCGTGATTTTCAAGCACCAATAAAAGCAATGGATAATTTTATTTTTGATTTTCCAGGAACGGTTTACAGAGAAGAAGCCTTGTTTATCAGGTTTGATTCAGCTTACCAATTAGCGGTAAATAGTGTTTACAGTAAAAAAGAGCAACGTTTGCAAGACGCCAAGAATTATTATAATAGCTTCAAAAATTCCTATTCTAATTCCGAGTACTTGGAGAAAGCAGGAAAAATGAATGAAGAAATAGATAAAGAATTAAAAAACTATAGTACAAAAAGTTAATATACTTACCCTTATGGATTTAAAGAAGATTAATGCGCCAGTAAACACCATAACTTATAATAGAAATAAGATTGATGCACCTACTGAAAATATTTATGAAGCAATTTCTATTATTTCAAGACGCGCTGAACAAATAAATTCTGAAATTAAGAAAGAACTAATTGAGAAATTAGAAGAATTTGCTACGTACAACGACAGTCTTGAAGAGATTTTCGAAAACAAAGAGCAAATTGAAGTTTCTAAATTCTATGAGAAATTACCAAAACCACATGCATTAGCAGTTCAAGAATGGTTAGACGGTAAAATTTACTATAGAAACACAGAAGACGATATCCAGGAATAATAACTATATGTCAATATTAAGCGGTAAAAAAATATTACTCGGCATTAGTGCTGGTATAGCTGCTTATAAAACGGCGACATTAGTTAGAGGTTTTATAAAAGCAGGTGCGGACGTTAAAGTAGTCATGACACCTGCTTCTAAAGATTTTATAACACCATTAACACTTTCCACACTTTCCAAAAACCCAGTTCACTCCACATTTACTAATCTTGAAAATGAGAATGAAACCTGGAATAATCATGTAGAATTAGGCCTTTGGGCCGATTTATTTATTATTGCACCCGCAACAGCCAATACACTTTCTAAAATGGCCAATGGCGTATGCGATAATTTGTTGCTAGCTACTTATTTATCTGCCAAATGTCCGGTGTATTTTGCACCCGCAATGGATTTGGATATGTATAAACATCCATCAACTTTAGAATCTTTTAGAGTGCTTCAAAGCTTTGGAAATATTATGGTTCCTGCTACTAGCGGTGAATTAGCAAGTGGTTTAGTAGGTGAAGGCCGTATGGCAGAACCTGAAGATATTGTTTCGTTTATTGAGAATGATATTTTAGAAAAATCACCATTACGAGGGAAAAAAGTGATGATTACGGCAGGACCTACTTATGAAGCTTTAGATCCTGTTCGTTTTATTGGTAATCATTCCAGTGGAAAAATGGGTTTTGAATTAGCGAAAGCTGCTACAAATTTAGGTGCTGAAGTGATTTTAATTTCGGGACCGACTCATCAAAAATTACAACATAATTTTGTTCAAATCATTCCCGTTACATCAGCAGAAGAGATGTATAAAGCGGCTCACGAACATTATGCGTCTGTGGATATTGCCATTCTAGCCGCAGCCGTTTCAGATTACAAACCAAAACAAGTTGCAACTCAAAAAATAAAGAAGACCGAAAATACGTTATCTTTAGAATTAGAGAAAACGCAAGATATTTTAGCATCATTAGGGCGAATCAAAACCAACCAGTTTTTAGTGGGTTTTGCTTTGGAAACTAATAATGAAATTGAAAACGCAAAAGGCAAACTAAAGGCCAAGAATTTAAATTTAATTGTATTAAATTCGCTACAAGATAAAGGCGCAGGATTTAAATCAGATACCAATAAAGTAACGCTTATTGACCAAGATGAAAATTGTACTGCTTTCGATTTAAAGTCTAAAGAGGCCGTTGCAGCAGATATTTTGAATGCCATAATAAAACAAATGCATGTATAGAATTTTCATATTTTTATTCGTTTTCATATCTTTTTCAGGACACAGTCAAGAGTTGAACTGTAATGTGGTTGTCAATGCGCAATTCACAGGAAACGAAAATTTACAAGTTTTTAAAACGCTTGAAAAGCAATTAAAGGAATTTGTAAATAATACAAAATGGTCTAAAAAAGAATTCAGTCCTCAAGAACGCATCGAATGTGGTATGTTTATTAATGTTTCTGAATATTCTAGTGACGTTTATAAGGCAACCATACAAGTGCAATCTTCACGTCCTGTTTATGGATCTTCTTATGCTACTCCTATATATAATGTGAATGACAAAGATTTCACCTTTCAATATGTAGAATTTGAAAATATACTTTATAACCAAAATCAGTTTGAATCGAATTTAGTTTCGGTAATCGCGTTTCACGTGCATATGATTTTAGGTTTGGATGCCGATTCTTTCGCCTTACAAAGTGGCGATGTTTATTTAAAACAAGCACAAAATATTGTAAGTTTTTCTCAACAGGAAAATGCTAAAGGTTGGAAGTTGGAAGATGGTCTGCAAACACGTTTTGCTTTAATAGATAATTTATTATCGCCTACTTTTAAAGAATACAGAAAAGTAATGTATGACTATCACCGTTTAGGTTTAGATACCATGAGTGAGAATCAGAAAACAGCTAAAATTATTATAGCGAGTGCTATAGAAGAGTTTGAGGCTATGAATAGAAGACGTCCAAATTCCTTCTTATTAAGAACATTTTTCGATGCAAAAGGTGATGAAATAGAAGAGATATTTTCAAGTGGTCCTAACGTAGAAATCACTGAATTAATTTCAACTTTAAACCGTGTTGCACCTATGTATTCTAGCAAATGGCGCAATATTAAGTTTTAAAGAATACTGCTTTAAATACAGTTGTTAAAATAGTAAAGTAACCTAATAAACTAAAAAGCCTTGTTAACAGCTTTATCCATAAAAAATTACGCATTAATAGATAGTCTTCAGGTGAATTTCAACCAAGGATTAACTATTATTACTGGTGAAACAGGTGCTGGAAAATCCATTCTTTTAGGTGGTTTATCTTTAATTTTGGGTAAACGAGCCGATTTAAGCGCATTAAAAAACAGTGATTCCAAGTGCGTAATAGAAGCCATTTTTGATGTTTCAAATTATAAACTGCAGAATCTATTTAAAAAATTAGATTTTGATTATGATGAACAAACTATCATTAGACGCGAAATATTGCCATCGGGTAAATCCCGAGCCTTTGTCAATGATTCTCCAGTAAATTTAAGTGGTTTACAAGCACTTGGGGAACAACTTATAGATATTCATTCCCAGCATGAAACTATGCAATTAATGGATGATGCTTATCAATTTCAGGTAATTGATGCTTTAGCAAAAAACACACAAGATTTGCAAGATTTTAAAGCTGCACTAAAAACCTTTAAAAGCTTTCAAAAGGAATATGATGAACTTTTAAAATTTCAAGCTGAAGCTATAAAAGAACACGATTATAACACCTATTTATTAAAGGAATTAGTAGACGCTAATTTGGTGGATGGTGAGTTGCAAGAATTAGAAGAAACTTATGAAACGCTGAATAATATTGAAGTTATTAAAGAACAATTAACGGCGGTAAATCAACTGTTAAGTGAAGAGCAAATAGGCGTCATGTCTGCATTGTTAGCAGCCAAAAATAATTTGCAAAAAATCTCCAAATTTTCATCAAAATACGAAGATACTTTTAACCGTATTACAAGCAGTTCTATTGAAATTAATGATATTTTTAATGAAGTAGAATCGCTTCAAGATCAGCTGGATTTAGATCCGGAGCAACTAACAATTGTTGGTGCAAAATTAGAATTGATTAATACCTTACTAAAAAAACACATGGCAAGTGATGTGGCAGAACTTATTGTCATTAAAAATGCCTTATCAGAAAAAGTAAGTGTTACCGAAAAATTAGATGATACTATTGCCGATAAACAGTTGGAAGTAGAATCTGCTAAAAAAGCCATTGATGCGGTAGCAAACAGTTTGCATAAGAAGCGTATGGCGGCTATTCCTGGTTTAACTAAAGAATTGGAAGCTATATTGCAGCAACTTGGGATGCCAAATGCTAAATTTAATATCACGTTAAAACAAACGGAAAGCTATCAGAATAATGGAAAAGATCAATTAGCTTTTCTGTTTTCTGCTAATAAAGGTGGCGCGTTTAACGAACTTAAAAAGGCAGCATCTGGTGGTGAATTATCGCGAATTATGCTGGCTATAAAATCTATTTTATCCAACTATGTACAATTGCCATCCATCATGTTTGATGAAATTGATTCAGGTGTTTCTGGTGAAATTTCGAATAAAATGGGTGAAATTATGCGTGATATGAGCAAAAGCATGCAAGTTTTTACTATTACTCATATTCCCCAAATTGCGGCTAAAGGCAATACACACTTTAAAGTATACAAGGAAGATGTTGGCGAGGTTACGCAAACCAATTTAAGATTATTAAATCATGATGAACGCATTGTTGAAATTGCACAAATGCTTGGTGGCATAGAAATATCTACTTCGGCTATGGCGCATGCCAAACAATTGTTGAATTAATACTATCTTTGAAAATTATAAAATCAAATCAACTAGAAAAACTATGTCACATAACTTATTAAAAGGAAAAAGAGGAATCATATTTGGAGCTTTAGATGAAAACTCAATTGCTTGGAAAACTGCCTTGCGCGTACATGAAGAAGGTGGAACGTTTGTTTTAACTAACGCGCCCGTAGCTATGCGTATGGGACAAATAAATGAGTTGGCTGAACAAACAGGTTCTCAAATTATTCCTGCTGATGCTACTTCTATTGAAGATATAGAAAATCTAATCGAAAAATCCATGGAGATTTTAGGCGGTAAAATTGATTTCGTTTTACATTCTATTGGTATGTCTATCAATTTAAGAAAAGGAAATCATTACACCAGCCAAAATTATGATTGGACGCAAAAAGGAACGGATGTTTCGGCAACATCATTTCATAAAGTAATGCAGACTTTGTATCAAAAAGATGCCATGAACGAATGGGGAAGTATTGTAGCGCTTACTTATATGGCAGCACAACGCGTTTTCCCAGATTATAATGATATGGCAGATAATAAAGCGTATTTAGAAAGCATTGCCCGTAGTTTTGGTTATTTCTTTGGTCGTGATAAAAAAGTGCGTGTTAATACAATTTCACAATCGCCAACACCTACAACAGCTGGAAGTGGCGTTAAAGGTTTTGATGGTTTTATTTCTTATGCTGAAAAAATGTCGCCTTTAGGTAATGCTACTGCTCTAGATTGTGCTAACTATACCATCACGTTGTTTAGTGATTTAACTAAAAAAGTAACGCTCCAAAACCTATATCACGATGGTGGTTTTAGTAATATGGGCGTAAGTGATGCCGTTATGGAAACTTTTACAAGAGAGTAAAATACAAAATATAAATTTTTTAAAAAGCGTGATTCTTATCAATAAGAATCACGCTTTTTCGTTTTATACTGTAATTTTTAAAATCTAAATTATTCCCTATATTAGTAAGTCACATTTTTAGTTTATGTTACTATGAAACATTATTACATATGGCTGCTTTTTCTAGCACTTCCTTTTTGTTCTATTTCTCAAGTAAATTTCAATAACGTAGCGACAGATTTGGGCTTAATTGTTACCGCTGGAAATACCTATTTAGGAAATGGCATTTCTTTTTGTGATTATAATAATGATGGATGGGATGATATAACCATGGCCACACAAGACAATGATAAACTGCGTTTTTATAAGAATGTCAACGGTACTTTTGTTTTAGATAATTTAAATATTCCTTTTAACAACAGTGAACAGAAACAAGTTGTTTGGGTTGATATTGATAACGATGGCGATAAAGATTTGTTTGTTACATCCAATAACGACGGAAATAAACTTTACTTAAATTTAGGGAACTTAAACTTTGAAGATATTACGGAAGCCGCTGGTTTTCCAACTGAAAATTTTGAAAGCTATGGCGCTTCTTGGGGCGATTATGATAATGATGGTTTTTTAGATGTTTTTATTAGCAATAGAAGTGAATCCAATAATCAGCCAAATTATTTTTATAGAAATAATGGCGATAATACGTTTACAGATGTCACTGAAGAAGCAGGGTTTGATAATGATAGCCACATGACATTCTGTTCCGCCTTTTTCGATTATGATAATGATGGCTGGCAAGATATTTATTTATCTAGTGATAAATATTTTAACCAAAATTTTCTATATCGTAATAATGGCGATGGTACTTTTACAGATGTTAGTGTGGAATCCAATACAGCAATCGTCATAGATGCCATGTCTACAACTATTGGCGATTATAATAATGATGGTTGGTTTGATATTTACATTACGAACACACCAACAGATGGTAACGTGCTATTTCGTAATAATGGCGATGGAACTTTTACAGATATTGGCATGTTTTCAGGAGTTCGATTACATAGTTACGCTTGGGGTGCTGTTTTTTTAGATGCTGATAATGATATGGATGAAGATATTTATGTGAGTTGTGAATTTGATGGTTCTAATCCACCGTACAGATCCTCTGCGTTTTTTAAAAACCAAGGTAATAACACGTTTGAAAATTCACGAAACTCTGGATTTATTGGTGATGCCGCTAAAAGTTATTCCAATGCCATTGGCGATTTTAACAATGATGGCTATCCAGATATTGCAGTAAGTAATATTCATTTTGAGAATATGTACTTATGGGAAAATCAAGGTGATAAAACTAATAACTGGTTGAAGGTGAATTTAACAGGCGTGCAAAGTAACAGAGATGGTATAGGTTCGCGAATTGAAATTTCAGTAAACGGAAATAAGCAATACCGTTATACCTTATGTGGAGAAGGCTATTTGGCTCAAAATTCCAACACCCAATTTTTTGGTGTCGGTACCAACACCAGCATTGATTATATAAAAGTTACTTGGTTAAGCGGTATTATAGATTATATAGAAAATGTAACTCCCAATCAAGTTCTTCAAATTAGGGAAGGTCAAAATAGTCTAAACCTAGAGAGTAAAAATAGGAGTGAGTTGTCATTCTATCCTAATCCTGTGATAAGCACCTTAACTTTAATGAATAAGACACCGGTGTCGGGCGTTGTAATTCATAATATATTAGGACAAGAAGTCTTCAAGAAATCTTTGCAGAATAACCAAGAAGAAATTCAACTTTCGCATTTAGAACCGGGTATTTATTTTGTAAAAGTTCAAAGTAATCATATCTCGGAAACCATTCAAATAATTAAAAAATAGTTTTTGAAATGCTTTCATAATAGCCTGATTGTAATTTGTCATTAAAAATTACATTAAAATATCATTTTTAAAAACCACTCAATCAAGTGGTTTTTTTATGGGTTTAATTACATTTGCTTTATGGAATTAATGTTCTCTTTTATAATACCTGTTTTCAATCGTCCGAATGAAATAGAGGAGCTATTGCAAAGTTTTGTAATCCTTGATTATGTTCATGATTATGAAATTGTAATAGTTGAAGATGGTTCTACCATTCCATCTCTAGAAGTTATTAAAAAATTCACTAATCGACTAAACATAAACTATTTAACGAAGGAGAACTCTGGGCCAGGCGATTCACGAAATTTTGGAATGCGCCAAGCCAAAGGAAATTATTTTATCATTCTAGATTCGGACTGTATTTTACCAAGGTTATATTTAAATGCTGTTACGAATTTTTTAAATAAAACATATATAGATTGTTTTGGTGGTCCAGATGCTGCTCATAATTCATTTTCATCTTTGCAAAAAGCCATTAATTTCTCCATGACCTCATTTATTACTACTGGTGGAATTAGAGGGAATAAACGACAGATTTCTAAATTTCAACCACGAAGTTTTAATCTGGGAATTTCAAAAGAAGCTTTTTTACTAACAGGTGGTTTTGGAAATATCCACCCTGGCGAAGATCCCGATCTATCAATTAGATTATGGAAATTAGGTTTTGAAACAGCGCTTATTCCAGAAGCTTTTGTGTATCATAAACGCCGCATTTCTTGGAATAAATTTTATCAGCAAGTTTCAAAATTTGGTATGGTTCGACCTATATTAAATGACTGGCATCCTGAAACAAAAAAAATAACCTATTGGTTTCCAACCGTGTTTATATGTGGTTTGGTTCTTGCTTTTATTTTGGTTATTTTTAATAAATTCCTTTTAATGTCGTTATATGGAATATATTTCATCATATTATTCATGGTAGCTTTAGTTTCCACCAGAAGTTTATCTATTGCTTTTCAAGCCCTGTTTGCAACTATTGTACAGTTTACAGGATATGGTTTCGGGTTTTTAAAATCGTGGATGACTTTAAAACTTTCTAATAAACAACCGGAGGAAAATTTTCCTCATTTATTCTTTAAAAACAAATGATTAAAGCCATAAAATCTAAAATTTTAAAGGGAATTAAAAACAAACGGATAAATGTGTTCTTTCTGTTTTTAATCATGTCGTTTAGTGTTCTTATTTTAATGAAGCTTTCTAAAACGTACACCAACACCATTGATTTCAAAATTAATAAAATAAATATTCCTGAATCTGCCGTTATTTTTGATGATACGGATAAGAAACTTCAAATTAGTTTAAAATCACAAGGGTTCAATTTTTTGAAATATTATTTCAAGAACCCTAAAATTGATATCGATTTCAGTCAAAATATTAAGAAATCGGACAAGCATTTTATTTGGAATAAAAGTTCTGCTTATTTAGATATTGTTTCTCAATTTAAGAAATCGGTAGAAATTGTAAATATCGCGCCCGATACCTTATTATTTAAATATGATGTAAACACCATTAAAAAAGTTCCTGTTAGAATAAATGCGAATGTAAGTTTCGGTATAGGGTATGACATGTCCGATTCCTATAAGATAACCCCTGATTCTATTAAAGTAATTGGTCCAGATGCTTTGGTTTCTAACATAGAATATATAGAAACCGATACGCTAAAACTTCAAAATATAAATAAAGATATTAGTACTTCAGTTAAATTAAAAATTCCTAAAAAGAATGAATTTTTACGTTTTACAAGAGATAATGTTCAGGTAGAGGCAACTGTGGCTAAATTTACTGAAGGCGATTTGAAAATTCCCGTTACCGTCATTAATGTTCCAGATAATATTACATTGAAATATTATCCAAAAAAGATAAGTGTGTCTTATTACACCAGTTTGGTCAATTTCAAATCTATAACGGCTGCAGATTTTGAGGTAACCTGCGATTATGCGGAAGTATCAAAAAGTCAAACATTTTTAATTCCTAGAATCACCAAGCAGCCAAGTGCTGTAAAGCATGTTAAAATTAATCACGATCAAATTGAATATATTATAACAGAATGAAAATAGTTGGTTTAACGGGCGGAATTGGTAGCGGAAAAACCACGGTGGCGAAGTTGTTTGCTGAACTCGGCATTCCTACTTATATAGCAGATGAAGAGGCCAAGACTTTAATGAATACCTCTTCAACAATAAAGCGCGAAATTAGTGCATTATTTGGAGATCAAGCGTATACTGATGGTTCTTTAAACAGGCCATTTATTGCCAACGCTATTTTTAATGATACCGGTTTGCTGAAACAAATGAATAGCATTGTGCATCCTAGAGTGGGGCGCCATTTTAAAGAGTGGGTGCAACAGCAAAATGCCTTATATGTTATTAAAGAAAATGCCATTTTATTTGAACATGGTGAAGAAAAAAACTGTGATTTCACCATATTGGTAACGGCACCTGAAAATATTAGAATTTCACGTGTTGTAAAACGCGATAATAAAACGGAAGCTCAAGTAAAAGCTATTATCAACAACCAACTTCCTGAAGGCGTTAAAAGACTAAAAGCGACCTATATTATTGAGAACACGGCTTTAGATAAAACACGGACTCAAGTGCTAGATGTGCACCATAAACTTCTTAATGCTATGAAAACTTCTTAAATTTTAACATTTTTGTTAATGTAAGGTTAAATGCTAAGGTAGCTAAATGTTAAAATGTTAATTTTGAGCAATGAGCAAAAAGCTATTTATTATACTGGTATTATTAATGAGTTTGTCTCTTGTTGGTATCATATTTGTTCAAGCTTATTATATCAATAACTCGATTGAAAACGAGGAAGATCAGTTCAATTTTAATGTAAAAAAAGCATTGAGTTTTGCGTCTCGCCAAATTGAAGAGCGCGAAATGTTTAGTTATTATAATAGATACCAAACGCTCGTTGATGAGAAAAAACAAGCCGATACCGTTGCCATTTCAAAACTGTTTATAGTATCGCAAATTAATGATACCAATGAAACGTTTATTTATAGAAGTGGTATTTTAGAAGAAAACCATAAATTATCTTCGTCGCTCTTTGACATCGGTTTAGATAGCTTAAATATACAGCGTATAATTAGTAGTTCGGAAGCTAAAGTGTTTAGCAACCAATCATCTCTTGATAATGAATTAAGTCCAAATCCCGTTTTAAGTTTATTAAAAACAGGACGGTTAACAGCTGCAGAACGTATTAGTTTTGATGAAGCTTTTAAAATGTTAGGAAGCAGAATTCCTATTCATAAAAGAGTTGGTCCTGCACAAATTGAAAAATTACTCTCCAAGAAATTGAAGGATGATAATATTGATTTGGATTACGAATTTGCCATTTACAGTAATGATTTGGCCACCAAAATACAAAGCGACAACTTTGAGTTAGTGAAAGGAACTTTTAGTATTCCTATTTTTTCAAACGAATTGGATAAAAATAATTATCGTTTAATGGTTAATTTTCCAAAACGAAATAAGTTCATTCAGTCCACTATTATTCGGATGACTTTATTGTCCATTATTTTTACATCCATCATTATTATAGCGTATTCTAGTGCTTTATTGCAACTTTTCAGACAACGTAAAATTTCTGAAATTAAGTCAGACTTTATCAACAACATGACCCACGAGTTTAAAACACCTATTGCCACCATTAATTTGGCTTTAGATGCAATTAAAAATCCGAAAGTTATTGATGATAAGGAACGCGTAGCACGTTACTTGCAAATGATTCGTGATGAAAATAAACGCATGCATGCACAGGTGGAAAATGTATTGAGAATATCTAAACTTGAAAAAAACGAATTGAATATTAGTAAAGATCGTGTAGATCTTCACGAGTTAATTGAAGATGCTATTGCGCATATTGAATTAATAGTGGAAGACCGTAAAGGTTATATGCGCACACATTTAAATGCCGAAAAATGTTCGGTATTGGCTAATGAAACGCATTTTATTAATGTAATTGTAAATATTCTGGATAATGCTGTAAAGTATTCACCAGAAAACCCAAAAATTGATATCTATACCGAAAATGTTGGTAATAATATCCTTTTAAAAATTAAAGATCAAGGAAGCGGAATGGGGAAAGCCGCTCAAAAACAGGTGTTCGAAAAATTTTATAGAGAACATACCGGAAATATACATAATGTAAAAGGACATGGTTTAGGTCTAGCTTACGTAAAACGTATGGTTGAGGATCACCAAGGACACATTTCCGTAGAAAGTGAAAAAGACAAAGGAAGTACATTTATTATAAAACTTCCATTAATATCATAAATGCTATGACAGAACAAAACAAAAAAATATTATTGGTAGAAGATGATCCAAATTTTGGAACCATTTTGAAAGATTATTTAATGATGAACGATTATGATGTTGTTCATGCTAAAAACGGTATGGAAGGTTTCGAGAAGTTCAAAAAAGATGATTTCGATTTGTGTATTTTAGATGTCATGATGCCTTATAAGGACGGATTTACTTTAGCTAAAGAAATTCGTGAGAAAAATGCAGAAGTGCCAATCGTTTTCTTAA
The DNA here is from genome assembly GCF_008086205.1 of Bizionia myxarmorum. Classification (GTDB taxonomy): domain Bacteria; phylum Bacteroidota; class Bacteroidia; order Flavobacteriales; family Flavobacteriaceae; genus Algorimicrobium; species Algorimicrobium myxarmorum. Next base: position 1,744,959 of record NZ_VSKK01000001.1, read on the forward strand.
CGGCCAAAGCCATGAAAGAAGATGTTTTAAAAGGATACAAAGTAGGAGCAGACGACTATTTAAACAAGCCTTTTGATAGTGAAGTTTTATTAATGAAAATCAAAGCCATTATGCAGCGTAAAGCTACAGAAACGGTTGCTGATAGTAAACAATTTCAGTTTACAATTGGTGGATTTGAATTAAATTCCAAGCTGCGTTTTTTAGTCTATAATGGTGGCGAACAAATTAAATTATCTCCAAAAGAAAACGAACTTTTACGTTTATTGGCTTTGCATGAAAATGATTTAATGCCACGTGAACTAGCTTTAACTAAAATATGGCGCGATGATAACTATTTTACATCTAGAAGTATGGATGTATATATTGCGAAATTACGTAAGTATTTAAAGTTGGATCCTAAAGTTGAAATTTTAAATATTCACGGTGAAGGTTTTAGATTAGTAGTGAATACCGAAACAGACGATTAATCAGAATTTTTTATAAAAAAAGACCAGCTGAAAAGCTGGTTTTTTTAGGCCTTAATTTGAGATTCTAGGGCTTTTATTATGGTTTTAATGTCTGTTTCAAAATCAAACCAAAGTGTTTCTTCATTTCGTTTAAACCAAGTGAGTTGCCGCTTCGCAAAACGTCTACTATTTTTTTTAATTTCTGAAACAGCAAACTCTAAAGTCCATTCACCAGACAAGTATTTAAAAATTTCTTTATAACCAACCGTATTTAGGGCGTTTAAGGGAGAATTATTTTTAAGATGTTCAACTTCCTTTACCAAACCTTCGGCCACCATCATATCCACACGCTGGTTGATACGGTTATAAATTTTTTCCCGATCGGCTGTTAAACCAATCGTAATGGTTTTAAAAGGTCTTGATATTTTAGATTTTTTTAAAAAAGACGAATAGGGTTTTCCGGTTCCTAAACAAATTTCTAAAGCGCGAATTACGCGTTTTGGATTATCTATTGCTATGTTTTTGAAACTAGATGGATCTAATTTTTTTAACTGCGTTTGAAGCGCTTGTAAACCTTGGGATTCTAATTGGGCATTGAGCGTTTCCCGTATAGTTGGATTAACTTTAGGAAAGTCGTCTAGACCTCTAGTTACAGCATCTACATATAAACCCGAGCCACCAACCATAATAATAACATCCTTTTCATGAAACAAATTGGTTAATACATCCATAGCATCTTTTTCAAAAGAGCCAACGCTATAATCGTCAAGAATTGATTTATGATGAATAAAATGATGTTTCGCTGCCAATAGTTCCTCTGATGTTGGCGCAGCCGTTCCAATTTGCATTTCCTTAAAGAACTGTCGGGAATCTGCCGAAATTATTTCGGTTTCAAAATAATTGGCCAATTTAATGCTCAAAGCGGTTTTTCCTATAGCGGTAGGACCAACAATAGAAATAAGAAAATTTTCTGACATCATATAAAAAAGATTTCTAATCCGAAGATTTGAGATGAAGAGGATGACCGCATTTGTAACAGAATTTCGCATGGTCTTTATGGTTTTGAGCCATGCAAAAAGAACAGGATTGCGAATTTACATCCACTTCTCTTGGATGAGGTGATGTGGAGTTAAGTTGCTTAATAGTATAAGGATCTAAATCTTTTTCTTCACGGTAGGCTTTTCGAGTATATTCTGCCGAAACGATTCCTGTAGGAACAGCAATAATACCATAACCCAAAACCATAATAATAGAAGCTATAAATTGCCCTAAAGGTGTAACGGGCGCTATATCACCAAAACCAACTGTTGTAAGGGTAACGATACACCAATAAACACTTTTTGGAATATTGCTAAATCCGCTGGCTTCTCCCTCTACCAAATACATGATGGTTCCAAAAATGGTAGCAGCAATAACAACGGCAAATAGGAAAACAAATATTTTAGCCCGACTTGCCTTTATGGCGGCTGCTAAATGATTGGAAGCTCCTAGAAAACGCGCTAATTTCAAAATTCTAAAAACACGTAATAATCTTAATGCACGCAGCGCTACTAGAGCTTGAGTACCAGCAAAAATAAGGGATAAAAATTTTGGTATGGTGGATAGTAAATCAATAATACCATAGAAACTAGTGATATACTTCAATGGTTTTTTAACCGTGACTATGCGCAAAATATATTCAATAGAAAAAAGAATGGTAATAATCCATTCTGAAATATTAAGAAAGGTATGATATCGGACTTGAATACTAACTACGCTTTCTAGCATTACCAGAGTAATACTAGCTAAAATAACTATTAATAACGTAACATCAAATAGTTTCCCAGCAGGTGTATCTGCTTCATAAATTATTTCATGAAGTTTTGCTTGCCAACGCTTATAAGGTTTCTCCTTCATATATATTAAAAATACTAAATGTTATAGTACCACGATTAGTTATCGAATTTTATAATCTTTATTTTTTTATTTTTTCTTAAATAACTTTGAATAATATGCTGCGCATCGCGGTTATTTTCCATGGGTGTAATAATGGATTGCAATACTTCCATGTTAGTAATTTGATAATTAAGATTAAAAAAACCAAACCCTTTAAATAATCCGTGTTCTATTAATACGGCACTGCGTTCATCTATTTCGCGTGCGCGATCAATAATCACCATATTCTGGTTATTATAGGTGTTTTTTTCTATTAATTGTAAAACTCGTTTATTATAATCTTCTGGTGCTTCTTCTTGAATACAAGCACCTAAACATTGTTTAATATCATAATTAAAGCAACTTGTTTTTGTGGGATATAAACCTGTTAGTTTCTGACATAATTGAAATTCTTCAACCGCATTAAATAAAAAACTTTTGGCACTTTGTCTATTAGTAAAAGTCGTTATAGGTTTTTTACGACCATCTGCTTTTTCAATTATTAAATTAATATAACCATTTTCATCTGTAAATGAATACAAGGCATGCGTGAAAATATTACGACGTAATTTCCGATTAAAAATTGGTTTAAGACGCTTTATCTCTTCGCTTTCTTTTAATAAAGCCACTAACTCACTACCGGTGTGTTCATAGGTCACAGCGGCAGCATCCCGTTGTAGTTTTTTAGATTTAGTTTCGTTGTTGGTAAAGTGTTGGCTAATTCTATTTTTTATATTATTACTTTTTCCAATATAAATAATTTCACCATCGGCATTATGAATATAATAAACACCAGTAGCATGCGGCAATTCTTTAATAATGTTTCTTAAGTTGGTTGCAATTTCTTTTTTAGCTTCTATTTGAATCGTGTCCTTAACAATTCCTTTTTCCAAATCTTTAGAAAGTAGCATTTTAAAAAGCTTTACCGTTGCCATAGCATCTCCGTTGGCACGATGTCTATCGCTTACAGGGATTCCTAATGAGCGCGCTAATTTTCCTAAACTATAAGAATCTTGACCAGGAATTAATTTTTTGGATAGCTCTACCGTACACAGTGTTTTTCGCTTAAAAGGAAAACCGAGACGGTTGAATTCCGTTTTTAAAATACGATAGTCAAATTGCGAATTATGAGCTACAATAATACAGTCTTCAGTCATTTCAACGATGCGTTTCGCTACCTCGTAAAATTTAGGTGCTGTTTGAAGCATCTTGCTATTAATACCCGTTAAATTCACTACAAATGGCTGAATATCGCGTTCAGGATTAACCAAACTAATAAATTGATCCACGACCTTATGGCCATCAAATTTATAAATTGCTATTTCAGTAATACCTTCTTCGTTGTATTTACCGCCAGTGGTTTCTATGTCGAGAATTGCGTAAATAAGTGTGCTATTATTTGATTGTTATTAAGTTGAAATTATACAGATTAAAGTCTTTGGTGACTTTTAATAATTTCGTTCGCCAAAGATACTACTTCCTACGCGAATCATATTACTTCCGCAGTTTATTGCCAATTCATAATCGCCACTCATACCCATGGAAATAATTTCTAAATGGTTATTAATGGTTTTCAGTTCATCAAAAACAGATTTTAATCTATTGAATTCGGCGGTCACTTGAACTTCATCATCCGTAAAAGTTGCCATGCCCATAACACCCGTGATTTTCACGTTTTGGAGTTGTTTGAAGGCTTCGGATTGCAACATGGTAATAGCATCAGTTTTTGCCATTCCGAATTTTGAATCTTCCTCGGCAATTTTTATTTGAATTAGGCAATCTATGACGCGTGATTCTTTTTCAGCCTCTTTATTTATTTCTTTAAGAAGTTTAAAGCTATCTACACCATGTATTAAACTCACAAAGGGCGCCATGTATTTCACTTTGTTTCGCTGTACATGCCCTATCATATGCCAAGAAATATCTTTAGGAAGAGACGCGTGCTTATCCACCATTTCTTGGATTTTATTTTCACCAAAAATGCGCTGACCCGCATTATAGGCTTCCATAAGATCACTTTCAGGCTTGGTTTTAGAAACTGCCACTAAGGTAACGTTTTCTGGAATTGAAGCTTTTATAGACTCTAAATTTTGTTTAATAGACATGATTTTTTTATTTTTCCCAATTAAATTCAGCTTTTACATTATTTGAAAACTCTTGATCTCGAGTGGGGATTGAAAACAAATCTTCTTGGTAAATCTCCGGAATGTCAAATATGGAAATAAGACCGTACCGCTGATTTTTGTAATGTATAAAACTGTAATTATCGTAATTTTTGTAAATGATATAATCCAAAGCATGTTTTAAATACGCTTTTTTATAAAAAGGTTCAAAAAGCATCCAAGATTTTTCGAAATTCCGCTCTATACCAAAATTTTGATATTCTAAAATTGAAAAATCGTTTTGTATTAATGCGAAATTTTTCCCTGTCGGATATATATCTAATTTTCTTGTGAGTGCATATAATTCGGCTAAATTTGAAAACGCTAAATCTTCAAATACTTTTTTTTGTTGTTCTTTTTGAATAGAATCTACTGTTATTTTTTGGTCTATTTCATAACGCACTTTATTAAACATGCGTGTTTTATAATTTAAAGCGTTTAATTGATTTAAATCTGCCTGCTTTAAAAAGTTGTTATCTAACCAAATTACATGGTTTTTAAGATACATAGTTTTAAACCAAACCGCTAATGCCCCAATAGTAATGGCTTCATAATAAATTTTAGTTTCAGGTTCATAAGCTAAATTAAAACCATAATCTCTAACTAAAGTGGTCAATTCTGTCTTAAAGAATTCCATATCATTTTCTTCAAAACTTCTATTTATTAGCAAATATTTTAAATTGGTTTCATAGCCATAACTTTCTTCGAGTTTTAAAATTTCGGCTTTAGCCTGCTCATAATTTTCATAAAATAGTGGATAAATAGTATTATGAATGGCCTTGTCGCGTTTATTTTGCGCAACTAACGCAAGTGTGATAAAACTAAATAAAAGAAAAAAAATCTGTTTCATTAAAACTCGTAAATGGTTACGCCACTTCGCAATTTAGGTTCTATAAAAGTGGATTTAGGTGGCATTTTAAAACCATCGTCAGCAATTTGTTTCATTTCTTGAATAGTAACAGGAACCATACCAAAACCAACGGCAAATTTTCCGCTGTCTACATTACTTTTTATGTTGACAATATCTTTTTTGCCACTCATGTAAACAATACGATCTTCATTTCGTAAATCTTGAATACCTAAAATGGGTTCTAAAATAGTTTTATATAATATTTGCGCATCTAAACCGTCTAAAGACGTTGCCATATCTACAGCTGATTTCCGAAGGTATAATGAATAAAATTCGCCATCCAAATACATGCTAAAATGATGTTTTTGCAAAGGTTTATAAGGTATTGTTCCGCGATTTTCTATACGATACAGGGTATCCAATTCTATTAAAAAGGCTTCTTTGCTAAATCCATTTAAATCTTTAATCAATCGGTTAAATTCATGAATGCGTAAATCAGATTCGGGAATTAAATAACTCATAAAAAAATTATAAGGCTCCGTACTATTGTGATTAGGGTTTGCGGCCTTTAAATCCTGATACAATAAATAGGCGGATACGGTTCTATGGTGGCCGTCTGCAATATAAATATGAGACATGTTTTTAAATTCCTTCTCAATAGCTTCTAACAATTCTGGCTTTTCAACCCGCCATAAGTAATGCGTGTCACGATAGGTTGTGGTGAATTCATATTCCGAACGTTCCTTTTGTTTTTTCGAAATAATTCCTTTTATAACCGCATTGTCAGGATAGGTTAGGAGCACAGGCTCTGCATTAAAGCCTACTGTTTTTAAATAATCTTTGAAGATAATTTCCCGCTGTTCAATAGTGTCTTCATGCTTTCTTATCACATCATTTTCATAATCCAAAGCGCTTGTAGCGGCGATAATACCATTAAATTCTTGATTTTCTCTATCTACAATTTTATAAACATAATAACTTGGCTTGTCATCTTGAACAAAGATATTTTCCTCTTTAAACTCTAAATACCTGTTTTTAACAAGCGAATAACGTTCAATACCCGTAATTTCCTTGTCAAAACGGTAGCCTGGATTTACAATATGTAAAAACGAAAACGGATTATCTCTCAAGCGCGATTCTAACTGCTCTTTTGTATAACTTTGGTACGAGCGCGCCGCCACAAGACTAACTTTATCTCGGGTTGGACGAACTGCTTTAAAAGGAATTATTTTTGCCATGTTTTATTTCTGCGAAAGCAGAAATCTCATTTTTAATTATATACTTCAGTGTTCAGTAATTAGAAAAAGACTTAATTTCACTATTCACTATTCACTATTCACTATTCACTATTCACTATTTCAAAAACTGCTTCGCAACCCGTTCTGCTTTTCTGCTTTCTGAATAATCATAAAAACCTTCACCAGATTTAACACCCAGTTTCCCGGCTCTTACCATATTTACTAAAAGTGGACAAGGTGCATATTTGGGGTTTTTAAAACCGTCATACATCACATTTAGAATAGATAAACATACATCTAATCCAATAAAATCCGCTAATTGTAATGGGCCCATTGGGTGCGCCATACCCAATTTCATAACGGTATCAATTTCTTCAACACCTGCAACGCCATTGTATAACGTTTCAATAGACTCGTTCAGCATCGGCATTAAAATTCGGTTGGCCACAAAACCAGGATAATCATTCACTTCCGTTGGTGTTTTTCCTAATTTTTTAGAAAGCTCCATAATTGTTTTCGTCACATCATCACTAGTGCTATAACCACGAATGATTTCAACTAGTTTCATAATCGGCACCGGATTCATAAAGTGCATACCAATAACCTGACTTGGTCTATTGGTAACGGCAGCAATTTGTGTAATAGAAATGGATGAGGTGTTAGTCGCTAAAATAGTGTCGGCTGAACAAACGTCATCCAATTGCTTAAAAATCTTCAGTTTTAAATCAATGTTTTCGGTTGCAGCTTCAACAACTAAACTCACATTTTTAACACCTTCAACCGTATCGGTAAAAGTTATAATATTATTTAAAGTTTCTTGTTTTTGAGCTTCTGTAATTTTTTCTTTAGAAACCATACGATCTAAATTATTAGAAATGGTATCTACGCCTTTTTTTAATGAGGCTTCACTAATATCTATTAATTGAACTTTAAATCCACTTTGGGCAAATGTATGTGCAATACCATTTCCCATGGTTCCGGCTCCTATAACTGCTATGTTTTTCATATATTTATATTTATTCCTGCGAAGGCAGGAATCTTATTACTTTTTGTGAAATTTTAAAATTTACTATTTAGTTAAAAGAATAGACTCGAGATAAACAATTCCTGATTTTAGAGACTTATAATTTGAACCATGAGATTCCCACTTTCGTGAGAATTAAAACTGAGCAATAATCATATTGGCTACACGTAAAGCTTCGGTTCCATCATGAAGTGTCACCACTGGTTTTGTGTTATTGTTTATAGCATCAGCAAATGTTTCCAATTCGTCTAAAATAGCATTGGTTGGTGCTACATTTGGATTATCAAAATAGATTTGTTTTTTCACACCTTCCGCATTCTGTAAAACCATATCAAAATCGCCGGGAATTTCTGGTGCATCTTTCATTTTTACAACTTCACATTTCTTCTCTAGAAAGTCGACAGAAATATAAGCATCACGCTGAAAAAATCTAGTTTTACGCATATTTTTAAGTGAAATTCGACTAGCAGTTAAGTTTGCCACACAGCCATTTTCAAATTCAATTCTAGCATTGGCAATATCGGGTGTATCACTGATAACCGAAACGCCACTGGCAGAAATATGCTTCACTTTCGATTTTACAACACTTAATATAATATCAATATCATGAATCATTAAGTCTAAAACCACAGGAACATCTGTACCACGAGGATTGAATTCAGCCAAACGATGGGTTTCAATAAACATGGGATTCTCAATTTGATCTTTTACAGCGGTAAACGCCGGATTAAAGCGTTCTACATGACCAACTTGACCCCGAATATTATGTTGTGATAAAAGTTCGCGAATTTCTTCAGCTTCTTCAACTGTATTGGTAATAGGCTTTTCAATAAAAATGTGTTTGCCTTGTGCTATTGCTTTTTTGGCACATTCATAATGCGAAAGGGTAGGCGTTACAATATCTACCATATCCACAGCAGCAATAAGCGCTTCAATAGTATTGAAGTATTTATAGCCAAATTCAGCTTCTACTTTTTTAGCATTGGCTTCATCAGCATCATAAAAACCCACGAGATCATATTTTTTGGATTCACTCAATAACCGTAAATGAATTTTTCCTAAATGGCCTGCACCTAAAACACCCGCTTTTATCATTATTATATCGTTTTGAACAAAAATAAGGTTTTTCGTCATTTATTTCTGTGAAAATTGACATAAAATATAGGATTCCATAATGTGGAAAATTAAGGCCAATATTAATTTTAACCCGTGAAATGTTTATGTAATTTTAAACTTTGAAAAACGCCCTATAGTGAAAGATACATTTAAGCATAAAGGCATGCGCCAGCAACTAGTTCAGGTTGTTAAAGATAAAGGAATTACAGATACGAATGTGCTCAATGCTATTGGTAAAATACCACGTCATTTGTTTATGGATTCTGGATTTTTGGATCATGCATATCAAGATAAAGCTTTCCCAATTGCGGCCGATCAAACTATTTCGCAGCCATTTACCGTGGCATTTCAAACGGAGTTACTGCAAGTTGAAAAAGGGGATAAGGTACTTGAAATTGGTACCGGAAGTGGTTATCAAACCGCTGTACTTTGTGAATTGGGTGCGCATGTATTTAGCATAGAGCGTCAACACGAATTGTTTAAAAAAACCAGTAAGTTTCTACCCAAATTAGGCTATCGTGCTAAAAAATTAATTTTTGGTGATGGTTATATTGGTTTAAAAGAAGAAGCGCCTTTTAACAGTATTATTGTTACTGCCGGCGCACCTTTCGTGCCCAATCCATTATTGAGTCAATTGGCTGTTGGCGGACGTTTGGTAATTCCTGTTGGTGACAGTGTTCAAGTTATGACCTTGTTTATTAGAAAAGGTGCCAAAGATTTTGAAAAACACGAATTTGGTGAATTTCGGTTTGTGCCACTCCTAGAAGATAAAAACTAGGTTTTTTTCTTTTTTAAATTTAGGAACGCATAAATTAACGGTCCAATGGTCATCAGAATTACAATGCTCATGATGATGTAATTAGCTGCTTGGCTAATTATTTTCGCATTGTTTAGGGAAACCTGAACGATTTCAAATAAGATAATTGAAAATAATAGGGATATGCTCACATTTATAAATCGCAACATTCGCGTAGCATCTGAATAGAATTCTTTAGCATTTTCTGGCGTTATTTTCTGTGGATAATTAAAAACATGCGGAAATTTATTCAAATAGAAAATTCCTGAAACTGTGGCAATTCCCAAGATTGGAAAAAGCCAAATCATATCTTTATCATCAAATCTGGTAATGTCTCCAGAATAATTAAAATGCATGGGGATTTGGTCCGGCAATGCAGAATAATTTAAAACCGTATATATTATAGTTACAATAAGTAATCCGAAGGCAAAAACATCAAGGAAGTTATCGAATGTCGATTTATCCAATGTAATTTTTGGTCTATCCTGATAAAACATCTTTCAGAAATATTAAGGATTTTAATTGGGCAAGTAATCTCTTGGAATAGGTTGTACATCGCTTTCCTGCATCCAATACACATTTATAATCCACCAACGAGATCCATCATTTAATAGCTGAATACTTTTTATACCGCGCAAAGCTGGATACGGATCATCTTCACTGTAGTAAACTTCAAAAGTGCTGAAAACGTGCGCAATATTGCCAAAAACGTCTTGTTTTCTATTAATTTCTTTTTCAATATAACCGTTTTCTTTTAGCCACTCTTTTGAAGTATTTTTATAATCTTCAGCACTCATGTATTTTGCTAAATGGTTCCCGTCCAAACTCTTTCCAGTAGCAATAATTTTAGATCCTGGATAAAACAAATATTTAAAATCCGTCCAATTACGTTCATATCCTTTTTTACCAGAGTTAACGCTATACAATTCATTAATAATGGCGTCAATACTTCCAACTTTTCGCATGGTTGGGTTTAAGAAATTTCGAGCGTTAAACTGCGCATTCATATTTGAAGCAGCAAGAAAACAGATTAAAATAAATAAAAATTTCTTCATGATTATACCTTAAAAACTTTTTTTAATACGATCCATTCGGACTTTATTATCACGATCTTTAATCGTTTCGCGTTTGTCAAATAATTTTTTTCCGCGGGCTAAAGAAATCACCAATTTGGCATATCCTTTATCATTTATAAAGAGTCGTAACGGAATAATGGTTAACCCAGAATTCTGAACATCTTTTAGTAGTTTTTTTAGTTCGCGCTTATTAAGTAGCAACTTCCGAGCCGCTTTGGGTTTATGGTTGTAATACGTGCCATATAAATATTCTTCAACCGTCATGTTAATGACAAATAATTCACCTTTTTCATTAAACTCGCAAAAACTTTCGGCAATAGATGCTTTGCTGCTTCTAATGGATTTAATTTCGGTACCTGTTAAAACAATACCTGCGGTGTATTTATCCAAAATTTCATATTGAAATCTTGCCTTTTTGTTCCTAATATTTACTGTGTTCTGCATATAGGTCAAAGATAAATAAATTATGACTGCTTTTTGAATTTAAGCCGTAAGTATTCGGTAGATTTACGACAGAACCTGGAAATATATTGAAACATGAAGTATTTAAGCGCATTTTTTTTAATCTTAATTTTAACGAGTTGTGAAAATAAAACGACCAAATTAACGGCTGAAGAAATCATCAACAAGTCTATAACGGTTTCAGGTGGTGAAAAATTTGATTCTGCTAATTATTCTTTTAAGTTTCGAGATAAATTATATCGTGCAAGTAGAAATAACGGCATGTTTTCTATCTCTAGAGAGTTCCAACAAGACTCCCTTGGTTTCATTGAAGATGTTGTTACTAATGATGGTTTTGAACGTTTTATAAACAAGGAAAAAGTTGAACTTGCTGATTCAATAGCTAATGTTTTAAGCGCTTCTGTAAATTCTGTGCATTACTTTTCGGTGTTGCCTTATGGTTTAGAATCTGATGCGGTTAAAAAGAAATTGCTTGGCGTTGTCACCATTAGCAACAAACCTTATCATAAAATAAAAGTGACGTTTAAAGAAGAAGGAGGCGGCGAAGATTTTGAAGACGAATTTGTATATTGGATTCAAACAGAAACCTTTAAAGTTGATTATCTGGCTTATTCTTATAAAGAAGAAGATGGAACGGGCTACCGTTTCCGAGAAGCTTTTAATGAGCGCTTTGTAGATGGTTTGCGCTTTGTTGATTACAATAACTACAAACCAGAAATAGAAGGTATTTCAGTGGAAGATTTAGATGATTTGTTTGAAAAAAAGGAACTTAAATTACTTTCTGAAATTAAGTTAGAGACTATTATTATGGGTTCAACGTCAGCAATAAATCCGTAACCAAATTATCAGATATGGTAATAATGTATAAATTACTATTATTGGAGTCGTCAATTTCCTGATAACTTTCAATGCCTAAAAATTTATTTACAAATTTTGGTGTGGTATCGCTGTGGCCGACTATTAAGACATTGTTTCCCTTGTTTTCTTTTAGCATTTTATCTGCATCTAAAAGATCTCCATCGTAAAACTGTATTTCCAGATTATTGTTTTGGGCTGTTGGCAAACCCGTTTCTATAGTTCGTTTGTAATTGGTGGTATAAATGGCATCAAATTTTACCGATTGAAAAACGTCTGCCCAATATGCAGCTCTAGCAAGACCGGTTTCTGTTAAATGAGGATTCTTATTTTCAGAATTACTCCGATCTTTTTCCGCGTGGCGAATGAAATAGAGCGTTGTCAAAGCTTTATCGTCTGATTTTTGCGTACAGCTGGATAATCCTAAAATGGTAATAAAGCAAAGTGGTAGCAAAAATTTCATAAGTGTCCGTTTTTAAGAATTTAAGCTAATTCTAAAGCAATCTTGATCATATCTTTAAAGGTCGTTTCACGTTCCAAACTTGTGGTGCGTTCTCCAGTAACTAATGAATCTGAAATGGTTAAAATGGTCAATGCATTAGCGCCATGTTTTGCAGCAACCGTATATAATCCTGCCGTTTCCATTTCTACGCAAAGCACGCCGAATTTAGACCATTTTTTATAAGCCTCTTTATTATCCGTATAAAACTCATCTGAAGTAAATACGTTTCCTGCTTTAAGCGCAATGTTTTTAGATTTGGCTACTTCTACAGCTTTTTGAAATAAGGTGAAATCGGCAGTTGGTGCAAAATCTGCTCCGCCAAAACGGAGTTCGTTCACACCGGAATTTGAAGATGCCGCCATAGCTAAAACGATATCGCGAATCTTAACATGTTCTTGGTAAGATCCCGCACTACCAACGCGAATTAGGTTTTTTACACCATATTCTGTAATCAACTCATGAGCGTAAATAGAAATGCTTGGAACGCCCATTCCTGTTCCCATAACAGAAATTGGTTTACCATTAAAAGTACCCGTGTAACCAAACATATTTCTGACTTTATTGAAGCATTTAGGGTTTTCTAAAAAGGTTTCAGCAATCCATTTAGCACGTAAAGGGTCTCCTGGTAATAATATGGTTTCTGCAATTTCACCTTTTTTGGCTTCTATATGTACACTCATAATATGATATATTATTTATTTTTTCTTTTCAAGCTCTTCCATCATGGCTACACCTGCCGATGCGCCAATTCGGTCAACACCAGCTTCAATATATTTTTTCGCCATTTCTAATGTGCGAATTCCGCCTGATGCTTTAATTTTTGCTGCATCTTTTACTGTTTTCCGAATCATTTTAACAGCCGTTAAAGTGGCGCCGCTTTTTGAAAACCCAGTTGAGGTTTTTATAAAATCCGCTTTGGCATCCAAACAAATTTGACAAGCTTTTATAATTTCGTTTTTTGATAATTCACTAATCTCTATAATCACTTTCAGTATTTTAGATCCTATGGCTACTTTCACGTCTCGAATGTCTGTGTAAACATTGACGTAATTCTTACTTTTTAACATGCCGATATTGATAACCATGTCAATTTCATCTGCACCTTGCTCCACAGCTTTTTCAGCTTCAAAAACTTTTACTTCTGTAGCGGATGCACCTAAAGGAAAGCCAACTACAGCACAAATTTTAACACTGGATTTAGATAGAAGCTCTTTTGCTAAAGGTACATAAAATCCGTTAACACAAACACTATAGAAACGGTGTTTCCTAGCTTCTTCACATAATGTTCTAATATCTTTTTGGGTTGCACTCGGTTTGAGCAGCGTATGATCAATATAATTGTTAATATCCATAAGTATAATAAATAGGTTAAGTTGTGGTAAAAATACGATTAACCGTCAGTTTTTTGATATTTATTATGAAACTTTATAAAAAATTTAGCAGATTTTTAAACCTACTCGATATTTTAATATTTTATTAGTGAGAATCCAAACTTTTTAAGAGTGTTCATTAAAGTTTTAGGTATTTAATTATAACATAGCTTCATGATGGCCTAGGATTATCTAAAGACTTTTGAAAAAGGATTTAAGCTTATAAAAAAAGATAAACTCAAATTTATTCAACCCACATAATCAGAAGAAATTTGCAAATTAATTTGCATGTTTTTAAAGATTGGCTTTTTTAACAATACCATGAACCCAAGCGATAGCATTGCTTAAATTATCGAAAATTTCATAGGGTTTATCATAGAAATTCTTTTCAAACTCGGCGTTACTTCTCATAATTTCCGTTTCAGGAATCATGGCAATAGCAAGTAGATTGGGGATTTTCTCTGTTTCAACATAAATTAATGGATCTACGGAATAAGATTTGACCCGATTAGATATGTAACCAATATTTTTACCTTGAAAATGCTTTTGAATAACCTCTTCTAAACTTTCATTATGTCCAGGCTGAATTTCCATACCTTCTTTTACCTGACAGATTAGAAAATCGTCAAAAACAAAAAATTCTGCACCTGGTAAATTGTAATAATGAAATATGCTCATGAGAGAAACTGATTTTGGTTGAAACTAGGTCTTTTATTTCAGAAAAATTTGAAGTTCAGGTTAAATTATTAAAAATAAGTTATTAAACAACGTAATAATTTTATAAGCCTTAAGTAGATTTTTATGTTTTGAAGAAATTGTGGAAAATAAAGTTTTCCTTGTATAGACTCTATTTATAGTCGGACATGGAGATCTTGCAGGTTACGAAAAGAGAAGTGATATAAATTAAAATCACAAAAAAGCAATACGCATCTTGAATTCGAGATTTGTATTGCTTTTTTCAAACTAACTAACTAACCAACCTATTTATGAAAACGGTCTTTAATGGTATTTAGTATAGCTTTAACGTAACTTTAGCATTACTCCGTAATCAAATGGCCTTTATTTCTAAAAACCAACTGATCATCAAAGGCATCCAACAAAATTATACTATCCGTTGTTACTTTTCCAGAAAGAATTTCTTTACTTAATTCATTTAAAACCTCTTTCTGAATCACGCGTTTTACGGGTCTAGCGCCATATTCTGGATTGTATCCTTTTTGCGCTAAATACGCAATAGCTTCTGGCGTGGCATCAAATGTTATTCCTTGTTTGCCTATCATTTTTGTAATGCCTTTTAACTGCAAACCTACAATTTCTGTAATATTGTCCTTTGTTAAAGGCGTAAACATAATAGTATCGTCTATTCGATTTAAAAATTCGGGTCTCACAGATTGTTTTAATAAACCAAGAACTTCAATTTTTGCCATTTCCATTGCGGAATCAACATCTTTTGTTGCTTCAAATTTCTCTTGAATTATTTGACTTCCCATATTGGATGTCATGATTATAATAGTGTTTTTGAAATCGGCTAGGCGTCCTTTATTGTCTGTTAAATGGCCTTCATCCAGTACTTGCAATAATATATTAAAAGTATCCGGATGTGCTTTTTCAATTTCATCTAATAAAACAACTGAATATGGTTTGCGTCTAACGGCTTCCGTTAATTGGCCACCTTCATCATAACCAACATATCCCGGAGGTGCTCCAATAAGTCTACTTACTGCATGACGTTCTTGATATTCACTCATATCAATTCGGGTTAAAGCCGCTTCATCATCAAATAAATATTCGGCTAATGCTTTTGCTAATTCTGTTTTACCAACGCCCGTAGTTCCCAAGAATAAAAAGGTTCCAATTGGTTTTTGTGGGTTTTGTAATCCAGCACGTGACCGTCTTACAGCATCACTTACGGCAATAATAGCTTCCTCTTGTCCAACAACGCGTTTATGCAATTCGTCTTCAAGTTTTAAAAGTTTTTCGCGATCAGTTTGCAACATTTTGGTGATTGGAATTCCCGTCCATTTGGCTACAACTTCGGCAATATCTTCATAAGTAACTTCTTCCTTAATTAAAGAACTTTCACTTTGATTAGCCTTTAAATCTTTTTGAAGGGTTTCTAAGCGTTCTTGAGCTTCTTGAATTTTTCCATAACGAATTTCTGCTACTTTTCCGTAATCACCATCGCGTTCTGCGCGTTCCGCTTCTAGTTTGAAATTTTCAATATCAGATTTGGCCGTTTGAATATTATCAACGACTTCTTTTTCGCTTCTCCATTTCGCATTAAGCTCGTTTCTGTCTTCTTTTAAATTGGCTAAATCGGCACGTAAGGATTTTAACTTCGTTTCATCTTTTTCACGCTTTATAGCTTCAATTTCAATTTCCAACTGCATCACTTTTCTGTCTAAAACATCCAGTTCTTCTGGTTTAGAATTGATTTCCATACGCAATTTTGCAGCGGCTTCATCCATTAAATCAATGGCTTTATCTGGCAAGAATCTGTTGGTAATATAACGTTCAGACAATTCTACAGCGCCAATAATAGCTTCATCTTTTATTCGAACTTTATGATGCGTTTCATACTTTTCTTTAATACCACGAAGTATCGAAATGGCACTTTCCGTATCAGGCTCATCTACCATAACTTTTTGAAAACGACGCTCTAAAGCTTTATCTTTTTCAAAATACTTTTGATATTCATCTAAAGTGGTAGCTCCAATAGCTCGCAATTCCCCTCTAGCCAAGGCTGGTTTTAAAATATTGGCTGCATCCATAGCGCCTTGACCGCCACCTGCACCAACTAATGTGTGGATTTCGTCAATAAAAAGAACAATATCGCCTTCACTAGAAGTTACTTCTTTGATCACGGCTTTTAGTCGCTCTTCGAATTCACCTTTATATTTGGCTCCTGCAATTAAAGCGCCCATATCTAGAGCATAAATTTGTTTGTCTATTAAGTTTTCTGGAATATCACCATCTACAATTCGATGTGCTAAACCTTCAGCAATTGCTGTTTTACCAGTTCCAGGTTCACCAACTAAAATGGGGTTATTTTTAGTTCTTCGGGATAAAATTTGAAGGATTCGTCTTATTTCTTCATCACGACCAATAACGGGATCCAATTTTCCATCTTTGGCTAATTGGTTGAGGTTTTTAGCGTATTTGTTCAGCGAATTATACGTTTCCTCTTGACTTTGAGACGTAACACGATCGCCTTGGCGCAATTCCTCAATGGCTGCTTTTAAATGTTTTTCAGAAACGCCCTGATCTTTTAGCATTTGTGAAATTTTACTAGTCGATTTGAAAATGGCCAATATTAAATGTTCGATTGACACATATTCATCGGTCATTTTTTTAGCTATTACCGAAGCTTCAGTTAGCGTTTTATTGGCTTCACGAGATAGCATTATTTCGCCTCCAGAAACTTTAGGATAACTTTCTAATTGTTTATCTAAAGTCTGTTGCAATATGGAAATATTCACATTCAATTTTTTAAGTATGAATGGTAAAACATTTTCATCCACATTAAAAAGCGCTTTAAAAATGTGCTCGTTTTCAATTTGTTGATGTCCAAAACCTTGAGCAAGCTGCTGGGCTTGCTGAATGGCTTCCTGTGATTTAATTGTGTAGTTATTGAAATTCATAATATGTGTGTGTTTCGCGTTAGCGTCAATCTCTTTTTAGTTATTCATTTTAGTTGTGTACGCTAACCATAATTCAAAAATCTAACCAGTTTATTTTTAGAGACAAAAAGTCAGCTAAAGCTAATGAGATCATGTCTTTTAGTCAGTTTGTAAGAATTATTAATTACTTTCGACTACCTTTAATATACAATTTTTAGAATAGATAAAGGATGAGTTTTATAAATAAATTATTTGGAGGTTCTAGTGAACCTAAAGAAGAAAAGTTATTACCATGGAAGGCATTAACGACCGTGTCACAATTGGATGATATTTCTGAAAAATCTAAAATAAAAACACAGATTATATTTAAACATTCTACCCGATGTGGAATTAGTAAAATGGCGATGAAACAATTTGTTTCAGATTATGACATGGATTTACCTGTAGATTTATATTATTTGGACTTACTGAATTACAGAGATGTCAGTAATGAAACTGGCTATAAGTTTCAAGTTATGCATGAATCGCCTCAAATACTGATTATTAAGAATGGTGTTTCCGTTGCACATGCTAGCCATGGTGGAATAAACGACATGGATTTGCAGCGTTTTGCGTAATAGTCGAATTAAGAAGCCCACAAGAATTAATCTTGTGGGCTTTTTTATATTTAGAAATTATAGTTTTTACTTACTTCTTTTTCGGAATAAATACAGGTAAAAGTTCTGTGGAAACTTCACCAAATCCAATACGAGTACCGTCTTTTTCACAATGTCCACGCATAATAACGGTATCGTGATCATTGATAAATTTTCGCTCGGTACCATCTTTTAAAGTAATAGGTCTTTCGCCGCGCCATGTTAGTTCTAACATAGAACCTAAAGAATCTGGCGTAGAACCTGAAATAGTTCCACTTCCCATCATATCACCTGAATTTACAGGGCAACCATTTACGGTATGATGTGCTAACTGCTGCACCATATTCCAATACATATATTTGAAATTGGATTTACTCACAACGGTTTCTTTAGCTGTTTTTGGCTTAATAGCAACTTCTAATTTAATATCGTAACTCTTTTTGCCCTTATATTGTAAATATTTTAACTGTGGTTTTAATGGTTTCGGACTTTCAACACGGTAAGGTTCCAAAGCATCAAGTGTTACAATCCATGGTGAAATGGACGATGCGAAACTTTTAGCCAAGAAAGGTCCTAATGGTACATATTCCCATTTTTGGATATCGCGAGCTGACCAGTCGTTAAATAAAACGAGTCCGAAAATATATTCTTCTGCTTCAGCAATAGGAATCGGTTCACCCAAATCATTTGCGGCAGTAGTAATAAAAGCCATTTCTAATTCGAAATCTATCAATTTACTTGGTCCAAAAATAGGCGTATCGCTTCCAGCTGGTAAGGTTTGTCCTTGAGGTCTGTGAATTGGAATTCCCGAAGGAATAATAGACGAACTTCTACCATGATATCCTACCGGAATATGCAACCAGTTTGGCATTAAAGCATTTTCTGGATCGCGAAACATGGTTCCAACATTGGTAGCGTGTTCAATACTTGAATAGAAATCAGTATAATCACCAATTTGAACCGGTAATTGCATTTCAATTTCATCTAAACGAAAAAGAACGACTTCTTTATTTTTTTTATTATCTTTTAAGGTCTCATTATCAGCATCAAAAATATCTGCAATACGATCTCTAACTAAACGCCACGTTTTTCTGCCGTCTGCAATAAAATCGTTAAGAGTATCTTGTAAAAAAATATCGTCTGTTAAAGGTATTCCTTCAAAATATCCTAATTGATGCAAAGCACCTAAATCTATGGCAGTGTCACCAATTCGTGTTCCGATGGTAATAATATCGTCACGTGTTAAAAACACACCAAAAGGAATGTTTTGAATTGGAAAATCGGAGTTTTTATCGACGTGTAACCAAGATTTTCTGTCTGGATTGTTAGCTGTTATTGGCATAACTAGTTGTGGTTTTTTGTTTGTAAAAATTCTATTCAAACCTACATAACTTTTCGTTTTTATACTAATATAACGCAGAAAATATAGGAATTCTTTAACCTTTTATAATAATTAAGAAGGCATAGTAAATATATGTTTTTTGATGTATTAAACTAATGTATTTCTTATTTTTGCAATCTATTCAACAATAACTAAAATTTATGCAACGCGACGAACAGATTTTTGAATTGATAGAAGCCGAAAAACAAAGACAGCTTCATGGTATTGAATTAATTGCATCAGAAAATTTTGTTAGTGACCAAGTTATGGAAGCTGCAGGTTCTGTTTTAACCAACAAATACGCTGAAGGTTATCCTGGTAAACGCTATTATGGCGGATGTGAAGTAGTAGATGAAGTGGAGCAATTAGCCATTGATAGAGCAAAAACCTTATTTGGTGCTGCTTATGTAAACGTACAACCTCACTCGGGAAGTCAAGCAAATACAGCTGTTTTTTCAGTTTGTTTAAAACCTGGTGATACTATTTTAGGTTTCGATTTATCACATGGTGGGCATTTAACCCATGGATCGCCTGTTAACTTTTCTGGGAAATTATACAATCCTGTTTTTTATGGTGTAAAGAAAGAAACGGGTTTAATAGATTATGATCATGTAGCTGAAGTTGCGGAACGCGAAAAACCTAAAATGATTATTTGTGGTGCTTCTGCATATTCTCGTGATATGGATTTTAAACGATTCCGTGAAATTGCTGATAGTGTTGGCGCTTTATTATTAGGCGATATTTCACATCCAGCTGGTTTAATTGCTAAAGGTATTTTAAATGATCCTTTACCACATTGTCATATTATTACTACAACTACGCATAAAACATTACGTGGTCCTCGTGGCGGTATGATTATGATGGGTGAGGATTTTAATAATCCTTTTGGTTTAACCTTGAAAAATGGCAATTTACGTAAAATGTCATCTTTATTAGATTCAGGTGTTTTTCCAGGAAACCAAGGAGGACCTTTGGAACATATTATTGCGGCTAAAGCTATTGCTTTTGGTGAAGCTTTAACGGACGACTTTATGCATTATATGCTACAAGTGAAGAAAAATGCAGCCGCTATGGCGAAAGCATTTGTTGCAAGAGATTACCATATTATTTCTGGTGGAACTGATAACCACATGATGTTAATTGATTTGCGTAATAAAAATATTACAGGAAAAGATGCTGAACAAGCATTGGTGAAAGCTGATATCACTGTAAACAAAAACATGGTTCCTTTTGATGATAAGAGCCCATTTGTAACTTCTGGAATCCGAATTGGAACACCAGCTATTACAACACGTGGCCTGAAAGAGAAGGATATGGAAGCTATTGTAGCTTTAGTTGATGAAGTTATTATGAACTGGGAAGATGATGCGAAACTCGAGGCCATTAGCGACAAAGTAAATGCTATGATGAGTCATTTACCGTTGTTTGTGTAAGACAGATAAAATTGTATAACACAAAAAAATCCTGCTTAATTCAAGCAGGATTTTTTTTTTGATATTATGTTGTCATTCAGAACGAAGTGAAGAATCTGGTATCAATTAGTTTTTGATTCTTCATCAAACTCTTTATAAGCTTTTTGCATTAAATCGTATGATTGCTCTTTCTTAAGTTCTTCAGTAAAATACATAACTATAGCATCTCGCAATTTGTGTCCTTTAGCTAAACAATCTTTGTTTTCCGAATCTATAACCATAATAGAAGAGAATAGTATGCGGTCACCTTCATGACCATCAGTTATAACCGTAAATTTTTCTGAAGTATTTTTTAAGAGTTGGATATTTTCCCAAACGAAAGCTTGATGTTTTTCGCTATAAAATGGTCTGCGCTTTTTCCATACTCCGAAATTATTAACCATGACTTTACTTGTCTCAACAGTAGTAGCAGTATAATGAAATTGTAATTCGCTTACAGCCAAACCCTCTTTATCATGAATGATTTTTGCGCTTTCAAATCCATTTATATAGAGAGATGAGTTAGCTTTTTTTGTTGTTACTCCTTTTTGAAAACCGTTAATGGGAAGTGTTTCAGTTAAAGTACTATCAGTTGTTTTACAACCTATAAGCATCAAACATAATAAGGCATAAATAATTTTTTTCATATAAACTTTAAAATTCCGCATGCTGATAAGCACCAGCATCTGGAGCAGACGTTCTGTTTACGTTTAAAATATCATTTGGTACTGAATTTGAAAAAGGATTTGCACCAATATTAATAGCTCCAGAATTTTCTCCAATTATTAATTCATTTTTATTCGTGTTTTTGAAATCAGGATTATTGTTAAAGCGCGTGTTTTCATAAAGCAAGCTATTACTAAAATCATAATTAGCGCCTGAAAAATTATTATTTTGATCTTGAAAACGCACTAAAGAATTCGTGAATTTAAAATTGAAGATATTTCCAGGATCTGCTACTTCATCCAAAATAAATTCAGGATTATCATTTCCATAAATAATACAGTTATTGAAATTAGCTTCTGTTAAATCGAATAATAAGATCGAATTTTCTGTTTCACGGAAATTATTTAAAAGTAGGGCAGGGAATTGGCGGAAACCATTATTCCAGTAGTTAGCAATGGTGCAATGTGTGAAATTATATTTCCCACCTTCGGTTCCGGCAAAAGAGGATTGTCCGGAATTATTTATCACGACGTTTTCTGCCGATATAGAGGTGTTTCTTCCTAAAACTCCAAAGTTACTACTGTTGTAAATTTGCGAATTAGTAATGGTTAATTTAGCATTCGTTTCATCGGCATTGCTATCACTTATAATGCCTACACCTGCATTTTTAATGGTGGCATAATTAATGGAATTATTAATACTTCCTTGAAATAACCAAATAGTTCCCCATTGACCAGGCACATTGCTAAATCCAGGTTCTAAACGATCGCCTTCAAAAATTACTTCATTTTCTAAAAGTTCTTGGTCTGTACTAAACGCGCCATTTACTTGAAGTGAAGCGCCTTCAGAAACTAATAAACCGGAATTGGCATGAAAATGAACGCGTGCGCCAGCATCTATCGTTAAAGTTTCGCCATTTGGAACAGCGGCATAACCATAAATAACATACGGTTTTTGATTCGTGAAATTTAATTCTGTCGCTTCTAAATAACGACCTTGGATTTCGGTTTCCAAAATTTCTCCGCCAATATTTAAGGTTAAAGTTTCGACAATTCCGGTTGATTGATTTTTATTAGGATATATAAAAACAGCATCTTTCACCAGCGTTACTAAATCCACGTTTTGCATGTTCGATCCCGTATCAAATACAATTTTATCGGTGTATAAAAATTCACCTGAATTAGGTAAATTGGTAATGTCAATCGTTGTTTCAATAAAAATAAACATGCTGTCTTTGGCAAGAATTTCTACGTTTTCAAAGGAATTCCCTGACATGCCATCTACATTTAAACGGTATTCAGAATTGATTCCTAAAGCTAATTTAATAGTTGGAATACTGATATCATCATTGCTGCGATTGTAGACTTTTAAATTATAAGTGCTAGAGCCGATGTTGGTGAAAACCGTGTCCAAATAAACCGTGTCTTTTGAAAATTCAAGATTTCCAGAACTCGGTGCAAATTCTAAATCTTTACGACAAGAACTCCAAAGCATTAAAAAGCCAAGGCAAAAAAGAAAGTAAATAATACGTTTCATGTGTTGATTTATAGTGTTTTTTAAATGTCACATGCTATTTGCTAATATTCACTCCATTGAGTGAGAAAAAATTGAGCATGCGCGTTTCATAAAATGATATCAGTTTGCCCAAAAATATAACTTTTGAATTGATGATTTCGTATGAAAGCCATAAAAATTAGAGAAATATGTTTTTTATGTCATCGGTGATTCTGGTTGGTCTCATGCGGCTACCATCCATATAAACCCATTTAGTTTCCGATTTTGCTAGAAGTGTGTCACCATTTAGTATTTCAACAACACGCGTACATGTAACGCCTTCCGAGTGTGGAACGTATGTTTTTAGTGTAATAGTGTCACCCAAAAAGGCGGGTTTTTTATAGGTAATATGATGGGATAACATAATCCACAAAAAATTATCAGTAATTTCTTTAGGCGCTTTTGTAAACCAATGTAATTTAGCTACATCTTCCACCCATTGCACATAACGCACATTATTAACATGGTTTAGGTCATCTATATCGTCTTGACCGACTTGAATTGTAGTTTGAAATGTTCGCATATTCAAAAGTACTGCAAAAAAAATAAGTTACTTTGCTTTTTTGAAAGGATGTGATATTTTGTAAAAAAACGACCCCATTTTACTGCGTTCTAATTCACCATTTCTAATTTTCTCTCGTTTTTCCTGTCGTGCATTTTTGCGTTTTGCTTTTCGTTTTATGCGTTCACAATCAGCTTCTACATCATAAGAAGGGAATCCGGCAACAATTAGGTTACCACAATCCCATTCTCCAAGCGTAAATTCCAAATTAATTATTTTTTGACCTTGAATTATAATTTCTTGTGTATCATATCCTGGAAAGGAGAATATAAGTGTTTGGTCTTTTTTAGCTTCTATTTTATAATAGCCATCAAAATCTGCTATTGTGCTTATGGATGTTCCTTTAATTAAGATTTTTGTTCCGGGTAGCGGTAATTTATTTTCGTCCAAAACGGTTCCGGAAATCGCGGATTTAGGTAAAATGCGTTTAGCTATTTTTCCTTTAGAACTGAAATTTTTAATAGAATCTGTTTGAACCGTTTCTGGTTTTGTTTGCGCTAAACTTTTATAACTGCTAAAAGTTAGAACAGAGAAAAATCCAGATGCCAAAAGTGTTCTGAAACTGTTTTTGTCTTTTCTGCTGTAAACTAATTCTTTATTGAGTTGACTAGTTCTAAATCGGCCGCAAACCTGGCCATTATCCATATAAGTTTTAACGATTTGTTCGTCCGTTTTAGTCGTGAAATCCTGAACGGTTTTACTGCAGGATTGACAAAATCGTCCTTTTTCATTTGGCGACATCTCATTCCAATTTTCATGGCAGGGTTTTAGAATGTTTAGAGTTAGTACTTTTCTCATGATTCAAAAATATTTAAAATTGCTAATTCTAGTTTCGCTTTATCCACACTTTTAATTCTTGCGTTTATAAAAGTCAAAGTAATTTTTCCTCTTAAGTTTTTTGATACGTGATTTTTCTAATTCGGCATCCGTTGGTGAGTAAGTCGATTTTGCAGGGCTTAAAGGTGATTTTGAATATGAAGCGCCATAGGAAGTAATAACCATGCCACCCAAAACGTCACTATCTATATCTAAACTGAATTTATAAGATTGATTTAGAGCAACAGTTACTTCTTTCGTTTCGTACCCAATAAAACTAATAGTAATTATATCACCTACTTTCGCTTCTATTTCAAAATTCCCATAAAAATCTGTTTGTGTTCCTATAGTTTTATTTTTGATAACCACATTTGCTCCTGGAAGCGGTAGGTTGGTTTCATCTAGAATAGTTCCAGAAATCTTATTGGAATGTAAAATGGACACGGCTGGTTTACCCAAAACACTTGGTGCTTTTATAGAATCCGTTTGAACGGTTTCTGGTTTTGTTTGTGCTAAACTTCTATAGCTGCTAAAAGTGAGCATTGAAAAAAATCCTGATGCGAGAATAGTTCTAAAACTATTTTTACTTTTTCTGCTGTAAACTAATTCTTTATTAAGTTGATTGGTTTTAAATCGGCCGCAAACTTGTCCATGATCCATGATAGTTTTAACGATTTGCTCGTTGGTTTTAGTCGTGAAGTCGTGAACGATTTTATCGCATGCCTTGCAGAAACGCCCTTTTTCATTAGGCGACATATTATTCCAGTTTTCGTGGCATGGCTCTGGAATGGTTATGGTTAGTGCTTTTCTCATAGTTCAAATAACTACAAGAAAACACTAATTTAAAAAGGGAATTGCGTAAACGTGTCAATTCAGCTTGTGAAATCTACTTTTCAGTTATTTCAACCTCAAATAATTTATCCCAATATTTACCAGTCACAAAAAATGTTTTGGTTTCTTTATTGTAAGCGATACCGTTTAATACATCTAATTTTGGATGTTTGGTAACCATATTATGTAAGGGTGTAAAATCTATTACACCTTCAACAGCACCATTTACAGGATTTATTATAGCCACACCATTTTTATTCCAACGGTTGGCATATATTTTTCCATCAACCCATTCCAATTCATTCAATTCAACTACTTTTCCTTTATTGTGATATGCTTGGATATAGCTTTCTTCCGTTAGGGTTTCTGGGTTAAGTGTCCAGATTTTTTCGGTGCCATCACTCTTATATAATTTGGTTCCATCATTGCAAATTCCCCAACCTTCTAAACTTTCACCATATTTAAAACTTCCGATTTTTTCAAACGTATTCACATCATAAACAAACCCAGTTCCTTTTTTCCATGTTAATTGATAAATTTTATCATTAAGAATAGAAATGCCTTCGCCGAAATATTCATCGGATAAATTGATGTTTTTTAAAATTTCACCCGTTTTATAATCTACTTTTCGAAGTTTAGATCCACCGTATTGGCCGGTTCCTTCATACAATTCACCATTATGAAATTCTAATCCTTGCGTATAGGAAGTTTGATCATGCGGATATTCATTGACAATTGTATAAGTGTAAATTTTAGGCGTTTGATTATTTAAAATAGTGATATTTTTAGAAATGCTTGCAGATTCTCCATTCAATTTAAAAGAGGCTAATACTTCATGAATGCCCAGTTTCATATTTTGAATGGTTTCAGATGCATTAATACTTTTTCCATCTAAAGTATATGATACAGATCCTATTTCGTGGTTCTTTGGATTTAAAAGGGATAGTTTTAGCGCATCACCCAGTGTAAAAGCATCATTTAAACCGTTCGTTTTGATAGAAATATCCTTTTTTGCTTCATTTACATTGGTGCCACAAGAGGATAAAGTAAGGCATAAAATTATGATAGTAAGAGACTTATAAAGCTTCATGATTTGTTATTTATTTGCGGCAAGATATTTATTAAAATTCAGTTTAAAAAATCATTGCAAAGATTTTAAAAGATTGTATCTTTGCCGCGGGCAAGTCCTACACAACCAGCTCCTGTTGAATCCTCCAGGGCGGGAACGCAGCAAAGGTAAATGGTCGTAGCGGTGTGATGTAGGTAGCTTGCCTTTTTTTTGTGCCTTTACTTTTCCTTTCAACATTTGAAAGGATTTATATAATTAAGATTTGTAGACCGTTGGTTTGCAAATCTTTTTCTTTTTATACTCTTTTTCCTTATTTCATTGTTATTTTTACGGCATGTAAATACACATGAAAAAATTATGTCTAAAGTTGTTTTAGTAACAGGAGGTTCATCTGGAATCGGTAAGTCTGTTGGTCAGTATTTAACCCAGCAGGGTTTTACTGTATATGGTACCAGCAGATCACCTGAAAAATATACCGCCAGCGAATTTCCTATTGTAGGAATGGATGTTACCAAACCAAAATCTATTTTGGAAGCTGTAAATACCGTTATTGAAAAAGCGGGTAGGTTAGATGTGTTAATAAATAACGCCGGTGTTGGCATAACAGGTCCGATTGAAGAAATTCCCGAGGCCGAAATTAAAAATAATTTTGAAACGAATTTTTTTGGACCAATCAATGTCATGAAAACTGTTTTACCGCAAATGCGCAAGCAGCGTTCTGGTTTAATTATTAATGTGACGTCTATTGCTGGCTATATGGGTTTGCCGTATCGCGGTATTTATTCGGCAAGTAAAGGTGCTTTGGAATTGGTAACCGAAGCATTCCGAATGGAGGTGAAAGGTTTTAATATTCAAATGACTAATGTGGCGCCAGGTGATTTTGCCACCAATATTGCTTCTGGGCGTTATCATGCACCTGTTTTGGAGAAATCGCCTTATAAAGGATCTTACGGTCAAACATTACGATTAATGGATACTCATGTAGCTTCAGGTAAGGATCCTTTGGAAATGGCTAAAGCAATTCATAAAATAATAAAATCGCCCAATCCTAAAGTTCATTATAAAGTAGGGGAGTTTATGCAGAAATTCTCCATTGTTTTAAAGCGTATTTTGCCAGATAAAGTTTATGAAAAGCTACTAATGAATCATTATAAATTGTAATTTTACAATTGAAAAATTAAGAGATAAACACAACTATATTTATTAATAATTTCTGCTTTTGCAGAACCGATACAAACGCATACTTATGAAATTTTTTATTGATACAGCTAATTTAGATCAGATTCGCGAAGCACAAGATTTAGGTGTTTTGGATGGTGTAACAACTAATCCATCTTTAATGGCTAAAGAAGGCATTACTGGTCATGATAATATTATGAAGCATTATGTAGATATTTGCAATATTGTAGATGGTGATGTAAGTGCTGAAGTTATTGCAACAGATTATGAAGGGATGGTTCGTGAAGGTGAAGCTTTGGCAGAATTACACGAACAAATTGTTGTTAAGTTACCCATGATTAAAGACGGAATTAAAGCCTGTAAATATTTTTCGGACAAAGGCGTTAAAACCAATGTAACGTTAGTGTTTTCAGCGGGTCAAGCTTTATTAGCCGCAAAAGCTGGTGCTACTTATGTGTCGCCATTTATTGGTCGTTTGGATGATATTTCAACAGATGGTTTAAACCTAATTTCTGAAATTCGTCATATTTACGATAATTACGCTTTTGAAACTGAAATTTTAGCTGCTTCTGTGCGTCACACGATGCATATTATTGATTGTGCTAAATTAGGAGCTGATGTTATGACGGGTCCGTTAAGTGCTATTGAAGGTTTGCTTAAACATCCTTTAACGGATATTGGATTAGCACAGTTTTTAGAAGATTTCAAAAAGGGAAATTAGCCTGAAGAATATATAAATAGAAAAAGCCTTAACAAATTTAGCGTTAAGGCTTTTTTTTATGATGTTTTTTCTAGGACTATTGATTCAGCAGACCTAAAAGTTCTTCCTCAAACATTATAGAAAACATATTGGTGTGTGCATTCACAATCATACCTTTTTTATCCACAATCATTACTTTATTAATAGGTGCAATAGCTAATTTATGTTTCGCTATTTCAGGGCTTTTAAACATAAACTCGTTGTCTTTGGAGTAATTGAATTGTGCAATAAGCTTCTTCCAATTGGCTTGGTTGTTACTCGTAGCATTAATAGCAATAAAATTAACTTCAGGATATTTAACTTTTAATTCTTCAGCTTTTCTGTGGCTATCATTATGAGAGCGGTATACAGAAGACCAGAAATAAATCACCGTTGGCTTATTAATAAGCGTGTTTAAATCTAATTCATTATTACGGTAATCCACAAGCGTTACTTCAGGAAGTCCTTCTCCGGTTTTTAAACCTTTTAAAGAGCCTACCATATTGTTTAAATATTGATAGTTTTTAGTGTTAGTGTTTTTAGAAGCAAAGGATTTTAAAACGGTATCATATTCTTCCGGATTTTTACTATTGCTAATAAATTCAACAGCCGTTTGTGCTAATAGTGAATTTTTAATAGAATCATTCGTCATTAAACTATCTATCAAATTCAGTTTAATTAAATTGTAACTTAAAGATTTAATATTGAAAACGCTGTCATTAGATTTCTTAAAATGTTCGGCTAAAGCAATGTTTTCAAAATGGTGTTTCAAAAAGGAATAATACGGGAAGTAGTCCATTAACTCACAATAATTGTAATCTATTTCCTTTCTATAATCATAGAAATCTTTAGGGAGTTTATTAAAGTTTGAGCGCTCATTATTGGCATAGTTAACAAAAGGATAAACCTCTTTGCTTAAATAATAATCGTAATTAATATTGCCTTTTACTAAACTATTAAAAGTTTCAGAAGAGGGGTATTTACTATTAAACTGTCTTAATTTGGTGAGTTTATAGTTTCTAATGGAATCTAATTTGCGTTCAAATTCCATAGGAGGAGACTGGCTAAAACCTAAAATGGTTTTATCTTCCGTTTCGCCATCCAAAAACATATTTATTAAATAGTTGTTTTTTTTAGCGCCACGACCAGTATAAACTAAAGACTCATCAAACTCTAAAGTATTTAATCGAAAAAGTAAACTATCATGAGGTTCTAATAAAACCATTTGAAATTCTAAACCTTCAGAAGCCCATAACCGGAAGGTATACAATCCTTTTTCAACATTTTCAATTTTGTATAGAAAACGATTATTTTCATCCAAACGAATCGTGTCTAATACATTTTCAGCTCTAGAAAGAATAACAAAATTGTTTTTCGGGTTTACAACCTCGCCACCAAAATATGCAGAACCTTCCTCTACTTGAGCATCTTTTTGACAGGATACTAAAACAAACGCGGCAGTCATTAAGGTGAAAACAAGTTTTAGTTCCTTCATAGATGTATTGTCAAGTAAATGTGGGTCTTAAAAGACAAATGTAAAAGTTGTACCTCTGACATCTTGTTAACACGTTGTTAAATATTAATATAGTTGGTTTTGTTTCGTCTTATGGCTTGTTTTTAGTACTTTTGCAAAAATTAAAAAGTAATAAATGTTATCAGTTTCAAATTTATCAGTTCAATTTGGCAAGCGTGTCCTTTTTGATGAAGTAAGTACCACTTTTAATAATGGTAACTGCTACGGAATTATTGGTGCTAACGGCTCTGGAAAGTCAACTTTTTTAAAAATAATCTCTGGAAAACAGGATCCTACATCAGGTCATGTGCATTTAGAGTCTGGAAAAAGGATGTCGGTTTTAGAACAAAACCACAACTTACATGACGAGAATACGGTTTTAGAAACGGTTATCATCGGAAATAAACCGTTATTTAAATTAAAAAGTCAAATTGATGCACTTTACGCTGATTATACGGATGAGAACGCCGAAAAAATTGGTGAGCTTCAAGTTCTTTTTGAAGAAATGAATGGTTGGAATGCCGATAGTGATGCAGCAGCTATGTTATCAAACTTGGGCATTTCGGAAGAACACCATTATACTTTGATGAAAGATTTAGATGGAAAACAGAAGGTTCGCGTGCTTTTAGCGCAAGCTTTATTTGGAAACCCAGATTTACTAATAATGGATGAGCCTACCAACGACTTGGATTATGAAACCATTTCTTGGTTAGAACATTTTTTAGCTAATTATGAAAATTGCGTCATTGTGGTATCTCACGATAGACACTTTTTAGACGCTGTTTGTACACATATTTCCGATATTGATTTCGGAAAAATTAATCATTTCTCTGGAAACTACACGTTTTGGTATGAGTCATCTCAATTAGCTGCTAGACAGCATGCGCAGCAAAACAAAAAAGCGGAAGAGAAAAAGAAAGAATTAGAAGAGTTTATTCGTCGTTTTTCTGCCAACGTAGCTAAAAGTAAACAAGCTACTAGTAGAAAGAAAATGATTGACAAGTTAAATATTGGCGAGATTAGACGCACGAGTCGTCGTTATCCTGCTATTATTTTTGATCGTGAGCGTGAAGCGGGTGATCAGATTTTAAATGTACAAGGACTTTCAGCTTCTCTTGATGGTGACGTATTATTTAGTAACATCGATTTAAATTTAAATAAAGGTGATAAAGTGGTCTTGTATTCTAAAGATTCTAGAGCAACGACAGCCTTTTATCAAATTTTAAATGATAAAGAAAAAGCGGATTCCGGAAAATTTGATTGGGGAATTACAACTATTCAGTCCTATTTACCTTTGGATAACAGTGAGTTTTTCGAAAACGACTTATCGTTGGTAGATTGGTTACGCCAATGGGCTAAAACGGAGGAAGAGCGCGAAGAGGTTAACATTCGTGGATTCCTTGGTAAAATGATTTTTAGTGGCGAAGAAGCTTTGAAAAAATCCAATGTGCTATCTGGAGGTGAAAAAGTACGTTGTATGTTAAGCCGCATGATGATGACGCGTGCTAACGTACTGCAATTAGATGAACCTACAAACCACTTGGATTTAGAGAGTATTACGGCATTTAATAATTCACTTAAGAATTTTAAAGGAACTATTTTATTCACAACCCATGATCATGAGTTTGCGGAAACAGTTGCCAACAGAGTGGTAGAGTTAACACCAAATGGCGTTATAGACCGTTACACAACGTTTGACGAATATATGCAAGATCCAAAAATTAAGGAAATGCGCGAAAAAATGTATTCCATTACAGCATAAAATAAAAAATCTCTAGCGAAGGCTGGAGATTTTTTTTTGAGGTTATTTTGAAAAAGGTAATTAGTCTGCTTCGATTTCAGAGGTAACACTATTTACTACTGGGATGGCTTTAGATAGTTCTTCCTCATTTACATAAATATCTTGAAAACCAGCAATTGTTGCTCCAAAGCCCGCTAAACGGCCAGACTCACTTTCATCTTTTACAATGGCTGAAATACCCAAAGCATCTAACCGCTCTACAATGAGTTGTGCAATTATAAAACTACCGCTGTATATCTTTTTATATTCTGAATCCATAATGTATTGCTTTTGATTTTATACCATTAAATGTACGAAAAAATCATTCTTAAGATTAGTTATATAATCCTAAAATAGATATAAAAAAACATCTGCTTTCCCTGCAATAATCTGCTAGTAAAACAAATAAAGCGCTAAAAAGTGCGGAACCTCATTTTATATAATTATATTTGAGTATTATTAAAATTTTTAAACTATTACAATGAGTAAAGGAACAGTAAAATTCTTCAACGATTCTAAAGGATTCGGTTTTATCGTAGAAGATGACACAAACAAGGAACATTTCGTTCACATTTCTGGCTTAATCGACGAAATTCGCGAAGGCGATGCAGTAGAATTCGATTTAGAAGAAGGTAGAAAAGGAGTGAATGCAGTAAACGTTAAAGTATTATAATATATTTTTAACTTATTGACAGAAAAAAAGCCTCGAATACTATTCGAGGCTTTTTTATGCTTTTATTTCTCTATCAAATTAGCGTAATTCCGCACCTAGTTGTTTTTCAAAACTAGCTTGAAACTTGCTCATAATTTTATCAATTTGTCCGTCTGTAAGCGTTTTGTTTTCATCTTGAAATGTAAAGCTAACAGCATAACTCTTCTTGCCTTCAGGTAAATTAGCACCTTGATACACATCAAATAAACTAACGTTTTTTAATAAGTGCTTTTCGGCTTGTTTAGCTAAAGTATGAATACTTTCAAAAGTGACATTGTTATCAATTAACAAGGCAAAATCCCGACGAATTTCTGGATATTTAGAAATAGCGCTATAAGAAATCTTATTATATTTAGCTGTTTCAATAACGCCATCCCAATAGAAATCGGCGAATAAAACAGGTTGTGAAATTCCAAAATACTTTAAAATGGATTTTTTAACCAAACCAAATTCTACCAACTTGGTTTTGCCAAAAGAAAACATGGCACCTTCACTAAATACATCTGACTGAATTGGTGACGCGCTTAAACGGCTAATACCTAATCGGGCGAAAATAGTTTCAATGGTTCCTTTTAAATAGTAAAAGTCACTTGGTTTATTTTCAGTATTCCAGCGGTTTTGATGACGATCACCCGTAATGAAAAGCGATAAGTGCTTAAACTCCTCACGGTTTTTAGGAAAACTATGATAAGTTTTTCCAAATTCGAAAAGTTTTAAATCTTCACGACGTCTATTTACGTTATGACGAACAGTTTCCAATCCAGAAAACAACATAGACTGTCTTAAAACACTTAAATCTGTACTTAAAGGATTCAGCATTTCAACATTTTGTTCCGGATTTAAATCGGTGTTTAACTTAACGTAATCAGGATTGGTTAGTGAGTTGGTTAACGTTTCATAAAAACCTTGAGAAACTAACTGATTACTGATAATATTTTGCAGTTTGTAATCTTCAAATTTCGATGTATTCGAAATAGAAGCGTTTAGCTTTTCAGTTGTTTTAATATTGTTATAACCGTAAACACGTAAAATTTCTTCAATAATATCAGCTTCGCGCTGCACATCATTACGATAGGCAGGAACCGTTAGGCCTAAACCCGTTTCTGTAACATTGTTGATTTTAATATCTAACGAGGTTAAAATACTTTTAATAGTGTCTTTAGGGATTTCCTGACCAATTAAATTTCTCGCCTTGTCAAAACTTAAACGCACTTGGAAATCTTCAAACTTATTTGGGTAAAAATCGAATATTTCACTTGTAATTAACCCGCCAGCAATTTCTGTAATAAGAAGTGCTGCGCGTTTTAAAGCATATTCGGTAATATTAGGATCTATTCCACGTTCAAAACGGAATGATGCATCCGTGTTTAAACCGTGACGTTTAGCTGTTTTTCTAACACTAATAGGGTTGAAGAACGCACTTTCTAAAAAAATACTTGTTGTGTTTTCTGAAACACCAGAATCAATTCCGCCAAAAACACCAGCAATACACATGGGTTTTTCAGCATTACAAATCATTAAATCTTCTTCGTGTAATTCGCGTTCAACACCGTCTAAAGTGGTGAATTTGGTGCCTTTTGGTAAAGTCTTGACTTCAATTTTATTTCCAATAATTTTGCTCGTATCAAAGGCGTGCAACGGTTGACCCAATTCGTGAAGCACGTAATTAGTAGCATCCACCACATTATTGATAGGCGATAAGCCAATAGCTTTTAAACGGTTTTGTAACCAAGCTGGTGAATCGGTAACTTTAATATTTGAAATGGTTAATCCGCAATATCGTGGCGCCAAATTTTTATCTAAAACATCTATGTCAATTCGTAACGAGCGATTATCAACAGAAAACGCGCTAACTGATGGCGTAATAAGTTCGGTGTTTATGTCTTTGTGTGTGAAACCGGCACGTAAATCGCGTGCTACACCAAAATGACTCATAGCATCGGCACGGTTTGGTGTTAGGCCAATTTCAAAAACTTGATCGTTTTCAATGTTGAATAAGTCGGCAACTAATGAGCCTACCACTGCATTTGACTTTAAAATCATGATGCCGTCATGCGATTTCCCTAAACCTAATTCATCCTCGGCACAGATCATTCCATGACTTTCTTCGCCACGAATCTTACCTTTTTTAATAGTCCAAGCTTCGCCTTCTTCCGTAAACAACGTAGTTCCAATAGTGGCAACAGGTACTTTTTGTCCAGCAGCAACGTTTGGCGCACCACAAACAATTTGTAAAGGTGTATCCGTTCCAATATTAACCGTTGTCACTTTAAGTCGGTCGGCATTTGGGTGTTGCTCGCAGGTTAAAACTTCGCCAACAACAATACCTTCCAATCCACCTTTTACAGACTGATAAGCGGTTAAACCTTCTACTTCTAGTCCTAAATCGGTTAAAAGCTCACTAATTTGTTCTGGATTCCAATCCGTTTTTATGAATTGTTTAAGCCAGTTGTAAGAAATCTTCATGAATCATGGGTTAATTAAGTTTGCAAAGATAAAATATTGAAACTAGCATTCAAACAATGGATGTAAAAATGTGTTTTTTAGAATTGTCAGTTTGAAACTACTTGGAAATTTGCCTAATTCCTTCGTAAACAACGACACTTACAGCATTAGCTAAATTTAAGCTTCTAACATGATTGCTGTAAATAGGAATTTTAAAGAGTTTATTTTGGTCTTTTTCTATGAGTGATTTTGGTAATCCTACCGATTCTTTGCCAAATACTAAAAACAGATCATCTTCAAAAGGGATATCCCAATGATTTTCCGTTCCATGACTGGAAAGAAATACCATTTTTGAATCTTTGTTTTTATTTAAAAATTCATCTAAATTTTCGTAATAATGCACATTTAAGTGTTGCCAATAATCCAATCCCGCACGTTTTAAACGCGCGTCGCTTATTTCAAAGCCAAAAGGTTTCACCAAATGAAGATTTGAGCCAGAAGCTAGAGCTAGTCTGCCAATATTTCCAGTGTTATTAGGTATTTCGGGTTCAATAAGTACAATGTTAAGTGGCATAGTTGTTTTTTATGAAGGCAATTGTTTAATAATTTATAGATGATCATTAAGAAATATAATTCCAAATATTTCTATACTTGCTCATTTGCTTATAGGTGAATAAAATAGCGTTATGGCTGGGTTTAGACAAGGTTGGATCGGTTTCTAAAATCTGTTTGGCGCAAGCTCTAGCCGTTTTTAAAATATCACCATCTTTTATAATATCGGCTATTCTTAAATTCAAAATGCCGCTTTGTTGTTTTCCCATTAAGTCTCCAGGTCCGCGGAGCTTTAAATCAACTTCAGCAATATCAAAGCCATCATTAGTGTGCGTCATCGTTTCCAAGCGGGTTTTACTATCGCTACTTAATTTATGGCTCGTCATAAGAATACAATAACTTTGTTCGGCACCACGACCAACACGACCGCGCAATTGGTGTAACTGTGAAAGTCCGAAACGCTCTGCACTTTCAATAATCATTACCGAGGCATTTGGAACATTTACACCCACTTCAATAACGGTTGTGGCCACCATAATTTGTGTTTCCCCTTTTATGAAGCGCTGCATTTCAAAATCTTTATCAACCGCTTTCATTTGACCATGAACAATGGAAATCTGATATTTTGGTTGTGGAAAGTCGCGAGAAATACTTTCATAACCGTCCATTAAATCCTTGTAATCCATTTTTTCGCTTTCTTGGATAAGCGGATAAACAACATAAATTTGTCGGCCTTTTTCTATTTCATCACGGATAAAACGGAAAACATCCAGGCGGTTTTTATCGTATCGATGTACCGTTTTTATGGCTTG
This sequence comes from Bizionia myxarmorum, assembly GCF_008086205.1. Taxonomy (GTDB): domain Bacteria; phylum Bacteroidota; class Bacteroidia; order Flavobacteriales; family Flavobacteriaceae; genus Algorimicrobium; species Algorimicrobium myxarmorum. The sequence continues at coordinate 1,781,087 of NZ_VSKK01000001.1, forward strand.
TCTTCCTGGTGGTAATTCATCAATAACCGAGATGTCTAAATCCCCGTAAACGGACATGGCTAAAGTGCGTGGAATAGGGGTGGCCGTCATGACCAAAATGTGTGGTGGAATCGTGTTTTTACCTTGGGTATTTTGCTCCGATTGCGATGGTCCTTTATGCCATAATTTACTTCGTTGTTCTACACCAAATCTATGTTGCTCATCGATGATGGCAAGGCCTAAATTTTTGAATTTAACTTTGTCTTCTAGGATGGCATGTGTACCAACTAGAATCTGTAATTCACCATTTTCTAGCGTTTCATGAATTTCGCGTCTACTTGAAGTTTTACTTGATCCTGTAAGAAGTTTTATACTGATATTTAGTTTATTACACCATTCCAATAATCCGTTATAGTGTTGTACTGACAAAATTTCAGTCGGTGCTACTAAACAAGCTTGAAAACCATTGTCAAGTGCCATTAACATAGACATGAAGGCTACAATAGTCTTCCCAGACCCCACATCACCTTGTAAAAGCCGATTCATTTGTGCTTTACTACCTAAATCTTGACGAATTTCTTTCAACACACGTTTTTGTGCGTTGGTTAATTCAAAGGGTAAATGGTCTGTATAAAAGCTATTAAAATAGTTGCCAACTTTATCAAAAGGAAGTCCTTTTATTTTGGATTTATGGATGAGGTTTTTTAGAATTAATTGCAGTTGAATATAGAATAATTCTTCAAACTTTAATCGGTATTGTGAACGTGCTAAAAGCTCTTGATTTTTTGGAAAATGGATGTTGAAAAGTGCATCACTTTTGGAGATTAATTTCTGACTTTCTAAAAGTTCTGGAGATAAAGTTTCTACAAATCGTCCGCTGGTTTCCACAAACAATTGTTGCATTATTTTGTTCACCACCCGATTGGTGATCCCTCTATTATTTAATTTTTCTGTAGACGGATAAATAGGTTGCATGGCGGAGCGCAAACTTCCTTGATGTTCCTCTAAAAGTTCCAAATCAGGATGTGGCATGCTGAACTTCCCATTAAACCAATTGGTTTTTCCGAAAATTACATAAGGTGTTTGAAGTTTTAAACTTTCACGAATCCATTTTTGTCCGCGAAACCAAACCAGTTCCATGCTGCCGGTTTCATCTTGAAAGGTTGCCACCAAACGTTTTCCACGCGCTTGTGCTATTTCTTCAAACTTAATAATTTTTCCAATAACTTGAATGTCCGCATCATTGCGTTGAAGTTCGTTTATTTTAAAATATTTGGTGCGATCTAAATAGCGATTCGGAAATAAATTAATTAAATCCTGATAGGTATGAATACCGAGTTCCTTCCGAAGTAATTCAGCGCGATTAGGACCAACGCCTTTTAAATAATCGATGGGAGTTTGTAAATTGGAAGTCATAAAAGCGAATTTAAGTCATTTCAGTCAATTCATAAAATACAATTTTTGTATTTTGGAGCAGTCTTTGTTTAAAAGCATTCTATGAAATATTTTTTTAATGTATTTGTTTTCTTTTTTGTCTGTTTAGCCTCTGCTCAACAGACAGATTATGTGGATTTTAAGCAGTTGAAAGCTCATGTTAATCCTGAAGCCTCAACCAAAAGTATTTCGGGAATTGTCAATTTTAAATTTAATATTTTAAAACCAACCGATACTATTTTTTTAGATGCTCAAAACATGAAGGTTTCTAACGTTCTTTTGAACGGAAAAGAGGTGAAATTTAAAAATGATGGAAAAAGATTGATAATTCAATCAAAATTTATTGCTTCCACAACTTATGATGTTTCATTTCAATATTCAGCAACGCCTAAAAAAGCCATATATTTTGTAGGTTGGGATAATGACGCTCCTAATCAAGTTTGGAGTCAAGGACAAGGCAAATACACCAGTAATTGGCTACCGAGTTTGGATGATATGAATGATAAAATTGAATTTGATTTATCCATAGAATTCGATGCTAATTACCAAGTTATAGCTAATGGCAAATTGGTTGATAAGCAGACTGAAAACGATAAAACCACTTGGTATTATAACATGAATGCACCTATGGCTAGCTATTTAGTGGGTTTAGCTATTGGAAAATATGATAAAAAAACGGAAGTTTCTAAGAGCGGCATTCCTTTAGAAATGTATTATTACCCTGAAGATTCTCTAAAAGTGGAACCGACTTATCGCTACACCAAACAAATGTTCGATTTTTTAGAAACCGAAATTGGTGTGGCCTATCCTTGGCAAAATTACAAACAAGTTCCCGTTCACGACTTTTTATATTCTGGTATGGAAAACACTGGCATTACCATCTTCGCAGACACCTTTGTGAGTGATTCTACAGCATTTAGCGATAGAAATTATGTAAACGTGAATGCGCATGAGTTGGCGCATCAGTGGTTTGGGAATTTAGTTACAGAAACATCGGGCACCCACCATTGGTTGCAAGAAGGATTTGCCACTTATTACGCGTTGTTGGCTGAAAAAGACGTGTTTGGTAAGAACTATTACTATTGGCAATTATTTGAATATGCTCAAGAATTATTAGACCAAGACATCCGAAATGAAGGTACCTCTTTGTTAAACCCAAAGTCTAGTAGTGCCACATTTTACAAAAAAGGAGCTTGGGTTTTACATGTTTTAAGAGAAGAAATTGGTGATGCTGCTTTTAAAACTGCTGTAAAAAACTATTTAGAAACCCACGAATATAAAAATGTAGAAACCCTAGATTTTATGCGCGAGGCTGAAAAAGCGAGTGGTAAAAACCTTGGAGAATTCGTTGCTTTATGGTTGAATTCTGAAACATTTCCCTACAATATAGCCATGGTTAGTTTGGAGAAATCACAGTTTATTCAAGAATATTTAATGGTGGATTGTAGAGCTAAAAATGCCAAATGTGATTATTATTTAACCGCAACTTTATCTGTGGAAGCAAAATCTAAAATTATTTCACAAGTTCCTGAAAGAGTTAATGTCGGGAATTTTGATGAAGGTTTAAAAGTACGTCAGGCCATTGCTAAAAATGGCGCTAAAATTCCAATAGCGCTCAAAACAAATTATGAATCGCTATTAAATGATGCATCTTATGCAACCATTGAGGCTGCGCTTTATAATTTATGGGTGAATTTTCCAGAAAATCGTTCAGATTATTTAAATAAAACAAAAGACATTGAAGGTTTTAATGACAAAAATGTGCGTCTTTTATGGTTGGTTTTAGCGCTTACAACCCCGGATTACAATAATGGCGATAAACAACTATACTTTAATGAATTAGTCTCATATACTTCAAGTAACTATAGTTTTGAAGTTCGGCAAGGCGCTTTTTCTTATATAGAAGCTTTGGATGCATTTACAGAAGTTTCCATTGAAAATTTAATGGATGCGACATATCATCATAACTGGCGTTTTAAGTCCTTTGCCAAAAAATTGCTAGAAGTTTTATCCAATGCTGAAAAATACGAAGGTATAATTCATCGTTTAACTTTAAAAAATCAATAAATATGCGTGCTTTAATAATATCAGGAGGAGGAAGTAAAGGTGCTTTTGCAGGTGGTGTGGCGCAGTATTTACTGGAAGAAAAGAAGCACGAATACGATTTGTTTATCGGTACATCCACTGGGAGTTTATTGGTTTCTCATTTGGGTTTAGGCAATGTGCAGAAAATAAAACAGGTTTACACCAATGTTAATCAAGATGCTATTTTTAACAGACGTCCTTTCACAATAAATAAGAAAAATGGAATTGAAACTATTGGTATCAATCACTTTAATGTGCTTCGAAATTTATTAAGAGGTAGTAAAACCTTCGGTGAAAGTTATAATCTAAAAAAATTAATTAAAAGCACCTTTTCCGAAGTTGAATTTGAAACTTTAAAGGCAACGCATCGGGATATTGTGGTAACGGTTTCTAATTTGTCTTTAAATCAAGTGGAATATAAGTCCATTAAGGATTTTGATTATGATGAATACTGCGAATGGGTTTGGATTTCTTGTAATTACACACCTTTTATGTCTTTGGTTAAAAAGAATGGTTGCGAGTATGCAGATGGTGGTTTAGGGTCTATGGTGCCCGTTGAAGAAGCTATAAGACGCGGAGCAACAACTATTGATGCCATTATATTGCAAACTGAAATCACGCAGTTAAACAGAATGCCTTCTCTGAATGCTTTCTCATTACTAACCAATATGTTTGCTTTTATGTTGGATCGGATAGAAAGTCAGAATATTAGGATTGGGAAATTTGTTGCTACCAACCAAAACGCCATCATTAACTTCTATTACACACCAACTGTTTTAACCACCAACGCTTTAGTTTTTGATAAAGAAAAAATGACGAAGTGGTGGCAAAGTGGTTTTGATTTTGCTAAATATAAAGATGAAGAAACAAGTCCGTTGGAGATAGAAAAACCTATTGAGCCATGAGAGCATTAGTTATTTCGGGTGGTTGAAGTAAATTTTATTATTTTGGAAGCAGAAAATATAGAACACCAGAAAGTATTAGGTAAAAACCCGTTTTCACTGATGATTAGTCTCTTCGGACATTTACTAAATCAAGTATAACGCAATGATATTATTATAGGTAAACTAGCAGCAAAAAACAGAGGTGTTAAGCTAAATCTATATTATACACCTTCTAGTTTAACTGAAGACTCCTTTATCTTCAGTAAACGACTAATGACCAAATGGTGGCAACAAGGCTATGACTATGCTGAAAAAAGACATCAAAAAGATATTTAGGAATAAGGAAATTTTCTTACCACATTTCACCAACTTCTTGTTTAATAAATGATAATGCAGCATCACTAGGCGCGCGTTTTTCCATCATTTCCGTCAAAATAACTTCACGTAATTTATTAGCGGTATCAGTTTTTTCTAAAAAACTCGCTTTTCTAATTAGCTGAATAGTCGCGTTTTTTGCGGCCGTTATAATATTCCAGCATTCATCTGTTAAATAAATCTGTTGTGATAAATTATGTTCAAATTCCTGTTCAATGCTTTGAATAAGAAGTAACTCATAATCTTCTTTATTAGATGTATGTGGTGTTACACGAATTAATAATTTCGAAGGTGTAATGCGCTCTAAAAAAAGGGCCATCCGTTCATAGGCCTGAAGGCGTAACGGTAGCGTATTGGCTTGCATATCTTTATGGAGTAAAAATCTACGACGTCCATCTTCATTTTTAGTATGTTCTTTAAAAAAGTAAAAAGCAACTAAACCAGTTATAACGGCTGGAATGGTATACATTAATAGGTTTATCAATTGTTGTTCCATGGGTGTATTTTATAGAAATACAAACATAAGATGTTTTTTAGTTTGTCACAAATTATCATTTCGTAGAATGAAACTATGGTTTAATAGTATGAAATCTTTAGTTGCTTAAACAGCATATTGTAGCTATTGCATTACAAACTACTTTGGTTTCGCTATTAGTCAGAATATTTAAAAAATCGTCAGGATAATTATATCATATTATGGTTGGCGATTTTTTTCTTTTTTTTCTAAAAGCAGAAAAGAATAAAACAGACACATGTTCCCCAAATTATTTGATTTTTCATTACCTGATTTTTTCTCAAACCTTTTTGGAATTGAGCAAGTTACCATTTTCACCTATGCCGTTTTAATTGCTTTAGGATCGTTGTTTGCTGGACTTTATACCAAATGGAGGGCTAAAAAAGAATTGGGTATAAAAAACCTTCCGAGTACATTTTTCTACATGATTTTTATAGCTGGTTTTGTAGGTGGAAAATTATTTTTCTATTTACAAGATCCATTATTATATATTCAAAAACCAAGCTTGCTTTTAGATAATTTTTCTGGAGGCTTTGTTTTTTATGGTTCTTTCATTGTCATTATCCCATACATTATTTGGTATTTAAAAAAGCATGACATTTCAGTTTTGCCTATGCTAGATATTTTTGCCATTACAACCACCATTGTTCACGCTATAGGTCGTTTGGGCTGCTTTTCAGCTGGTTGTTGTTATGGTTCGCCAACAGAAAGTGACTTTGGAATAATATTTCCAACAACTAATAACATAGTAGTTCATCCCACGCAATTATATGAAAGTACGATGTTAATTGGTATAATGATCATTTTGTTAATAATCAAAAAGCATCAACAATTTAAAGGGCAATTATTCCTAATTTATTTAATCCTTTATGCATTTGGAAGAGGCATTTTAGAACTTTTCAGAGGGGACGAACGCGGCTTTATAATCAATGATATTTTATCGCATTCCCAATTTATAGGCTTATGTCTAATATTAGTGGCCACCTATTTCTATTATAGATTTTTTAATCAAAGTAATTTACAAATAACTAAAACTTAACACCATGAAAAAACGATTTTTAAAAACAATTTTACCAATTATGTTATTGATAACTGCTGTATTTTTAATAGGTTCAGGATGTGGTAATCCTGATCCTATTTACGATCAATATAATTTTTGGCCAGATATAGATCAAGATGGCTTTGGTGATGCTAGCGTAAATGGAACCTTTTATTCTATAGCTGGTGCACCAGCTAACTACGTAAGGGATTATTCAGATTGTGATGATACTAATATAGCTGTCAATCCGGATGCTATAGAAGTTCCAGATAACGAAATTGACGAAAACTGTAATGGTTTATTCGGCATAACGTTCTATAAAGATTCAGATAATGATGGCTTTGGAGACCCAAATTCGGGTTCTGAGTATGAATTGAATTTTGGAGATCCTGCTCCAGACGGAATGGTTTATAATGATGCGGATTGTGATGATACGAATGATATGATAAATCCGTTAGCCGATGAAGTTGTTGGGAATGGTATAGATGATAATTGTGATGGAGATATAGACATTGTAGAATATTACAAAGACGCAGATGGCGATGGTTATGGAGCAGGTAGTGCGCTGCCACCACCAGCAACGGGTGTTAATAATAACCTAGACTGTGATGATAATAATCCAAACGTTCATCCCTATGCTATGGAAGTAGAAAATGGTATTGATGATGATTGTGATGGTATAATAGATGAAATTATTTAAAAAAACAGTCTAAAAAACAAGATTCAAAGGTAACAATTTTGAAGGTATTGTATATAAGGTTGACTAATTGGTCCAGCTTGAAATACTAACTTATTAAAAAGAAATGATTATGAAAATAATAATGAAAACTCTAATTATATCAGTCTTTTCGTTAGTGCTTTTTAATTGCGATAATGATGACGGCGACCCAATTACATCACCTAATGAAAACGTTTGTGGCTATCAAGGGCTTACAGCTCTAATAAATACTACGCATACATTAATTCCTGAAGCAGAATTACAAACCGATTATTTCCCCAATAATTATGGACCTAATCAACCAGCAGTGGAGGTCTTTTACACTATTAACCCAGGAACTTTTATAGTAACTAGAGCTCTTACTTTAGGCGCTATGGATTCTAGTCCACAAATCAGAATAAATGGAACGGATTATCCTGGTGTAATTACTTGTCAAAGAGCAGGAAGTGCAGTAGGGGATGAGTTAAGGTTTGATATACTTCTAACTAATGGATACGAGGCTGAATTATGTGTAATCATTGATGATGTAAATCCTTAAAATGGAATTCAACCGCTTAAATGAAATTCAAATGTTTGAAATCTGTAACGGACTTTTTGGGATTACGCTGTATATAGATTCAGATAACTATGGTCTTGGAGATTAAAGATCCGATTCTGTTATGAAGAAATATAGAAAATGATCTTATCATAAATAAAAAACCAATTCATAGGTAACAATTTTGAAGGTATTGTATATAAGTATGACAATCATGTCTAAACTATAAATAACTTAAATCAATGATTATGAAAACATCCAAGAAAATTCAAACCTCAATATTTCTCACTTTAATGTTTTCATTGTTATTTGGATGCAGTGATAATAGCTCTTCAGATCCTTCGGGAAGTACGACAACGCCTCAATATGCCTATATAACAGATGGAAATGATTTAAAAATAATTGATGTGGCTGTACCAACCGCTCCAACATTTGTTAGTACCATAGCGATTAATACATCTTATTTTGTAAGTGTATCTCCTGGTGTTGCTTATGTTGCGCAATATGATGCTACCGCTCCATACTTGAGCTTGGTGGATATAAGTAATGCTGCTTCACCATCAATCTCAATAGCGATTCCTAAAGACAATTCACTTGCCTTTAGTTTGTTAAGTGATATGTACACGGTAAATAATGTGGGCTATCTTACAGATGTTTATCGCGGGTTGCACGTAGTAGATTTAGCTAATTTCAATTTTAGTTCTCAAGTTAATTTGGGCGGGGACGCTATGAGTTTAACAAAAGTACAAAACGAACTATTTGTTATAGATCAGGCCATGGGGTTACATACATATAACGTTACAACTCCAGAAACTCCGGTAGCCACAGGAATATTTAATAATACAGAAATTGATGTGTCTTCTTATGGTGATGCACCTTATGGACAATACCATAGTTGGGTTGAAAACGATGGTACATCTATTTTTGTAGCTAATACTATTGATAAAAAAATTAAACAATTTGATGCAGCAACACTAACACTAATGAATGAAGTGTCAATAGAAGGCTATCCAACGGCTTTTGCTATTTACAATGGTAACGCTTATGTAACTATGAAAGCTAGTGCAAATGCACCTTTGCAAACTAGTTATGATGGTATTAGAATGTACGATTTAGCAACTTTGTCCTTAGTTGATATGAAACCATTAAACCTTGCCAGCGGCATAGCATTACATAATGATTACGCCTATGTTACAGATGCAGATGGACTGCATATTTACAATATAAATGGAAACAATTTTGTTTTAGAATCTACCTTAACTGCAGGTTTCGGAAATTTTATAGCTCTTGGGCAATAATTAATAATAACAATAATTTTAAAAAAAAATATTATGAAAACAACAATGAAAACCCTAATTCTACTAGTTTTTACACTAGCTCTTTTTAACTGTGATAATGATGACGGCGATCCAATTACATCACCTAATGAAGATGTTTGTAACTTCCAAGGTTTAACTTTTTTAGATACAGGTGATAACACCCAAACTTTAATTCCTGACTCGGAACTAACAACTGATTTTTTCTATACATCATCAAATGGCCCCGAAGTTGAAATTTATGATACAGCTAACCCTGGAGATTTCTGGTTTGTAACAGAAGTAGTTGAAGCAAATGCGTCTGGAGTTGGACGTTTAAACATTGGAGGTACCATTCACAATGTAAACGTTACTTGTCAACGCACAGGAAGTGCTGTTAATGAAGAAATGCGCTTTGACGTAACTGCTAACGGTCTTGAAGCTGAATTTTGTGTTAGAATTAATGAATACCATTAAATAAACTCATGAAAAATATAAAAACACTTTTAATACTATTGGCAGTAACAGCATTTAGTTGTGATAGTAATGATGATGCTGTTACGCCTGATCCTGTAGATCCAACAATTACTCAGGATGGATTTACATATCATCAAGACAATACGAGCCCTACTTTTTATGAAACCTCCAATGCTTACATCGAAATTGATATCGATGACAATGATGCCTATCCAAGTGTTCCAGATTATTACACATTCTTTTTTTTAAACGGAAGAATGTATGACAACGATACAAACATAAATGGTACCACCGATGAGGTTTTACTATCGGTAAATACAACACAATTTGTTGCCCTTAGTATTGAGGTTTCCGTTAACTCTAGTTTAAATACTGGGCTTCCGCCATCGGCGGGAAATACATATATAGCTTCTGCTAACGATTCTAATGTAGTTATAGACTTACAAGTAGATTCATCTATACCACAAACATTTCTAAATGTAGGCAGTTCTAATATAGAATTTGGAGAAGGGAATGAGCAAAATAGTACGGTATTTCAACCAGCTTCAATGGGCCATTCTGTTACTATAAACGCTATGAATTTAGATACCGTAAACCCTACAAACAGTACGATAAATGTCGATTACACGTTTGTAAACGCTGCAGGTGAATTAATTTCAGGACATTATCAAGGTACTTTAGGCGTAATTGAAGATTAATAATATATATAATATGAAAAATATACAGATAGTTTTATTTATACTTTTTGCAACCTTTTATGGTTGCAGTGATCAGAATGGTGAAGGACACTACAAAGACCACCCTTGTGAGGTTGGAGATCAAGGGGTGCATATAAATGAAAGCGATGTAATAAATGAAGCGAATTTACTTTTTGATGATTCGAGGATGGTTATTCAATACGTAACAGGACATCCAGATGGCGATTATTTACATATGTACAGTATGGGTGTTAGTCCCGTAATGGACTTATATACCTTTGCTATAAATGCAGGAGACACTTCTACTTTAGACCAGAATTTTAATGTTACTGCGGGAAGCTATTTGGCAATAGATGGAACGCCTTACCCTCAAAACAATAATGTAGTATTAAATACCATTATTGGCGGGTCGCAAGTTGGGGACGCAGTGAAAATGGATTTTGAAGGAGATTATGACCCATGGGATGATGGTGCCTTTCGGGTGGTTGGTGATTTATGTGTAACCATTGATGAGGTTGTTAGTTATAATGAGTTCGTTTATATCACAGATGGTACAAACCTTAAAGTTGTAGATGTTACAAATCCTTTATCTCCTTCTTTAGCGACAAACGTAAGTTTACCTTCAAGTCATTATGTTAAAGTTATCAACAAGAGTGTTGCTATAGTAGGACAAACAGATGCTACAGAACCTTATTTAAACACCATAAATATAACTAATCCTGAAAGTAGTTATGTAGCGGCTACAACATCAAAAAGTACCTCCAATACTATTTTAACAGATGCTATTAAGTTGGATAATAAAGTGGTGTTAACAGACCAACATTCTAGAAATAAATTGTTTGTAACGGCTTCTAATGAGATGGAAGAAATTGGAGACGCTCATGGTGGTTTTTGTGTTACAAACATGAATAACGATTATTTAGTTTTATTAGACGGTTTAGGCGCGTCCGCTTATAAGATTGGTTATAATTTTAATCTTACATTTCCTTTCTTACCAAGCAACGTTTATGTTCTTTGGACAACTTTAGTAGGAAATAGGTTTGATAGAATTGAAAATGATGGGCAGTATGCTTATTTAGCTAACGTGGAAGGTCAAAAACTTGTAAAGTTAGAAGTCAATGCTTCAGCTATTAATCAATTAAGCGTGTTAAATATTGGCGGGCATCCATCTGCTTTAGAAATCTATAATAATTATGCATTTATAACGATGTCTCCAACCTTAACAGCGCCATATAATGCCGGTTTTGATGGTATTAAAATGATTGATTTAAGCACCATGCAGGTTATTGATAGTGTTGTGCTAACGAACGCAAGTGGTATAGTTGTCAAAGGAATTTACGCCTATGTAACCGATGGAAACGGTTTGCACATTTATGATATTAGTGCAGGAAATTTGGATTTAATATCAACATTCAACCAAGGATATGGTAATTATATATCCCTTTTAAACTATTAAGATGAAAAACATATACTTTTTAATTATTTTACTTTGCACAGTTACATCATGCAACAACGATGATGATGTTAACAACGATGCAACTAATGAAGCGCAATGTAACTATCAAGGTTTTTCATATCTCGATAATGCAAATAACGATCAAACGGTAATTCCGGAAAGCGAACTGAATACGCAGTATTTTCCAAATGCAAGCAACGGGCCGTATGGTGAACCAGGAATAGAAATTGCATCATACACAAGTTCGCCATCCTTGTTTTTTACAACGAACGTTATAGAATTAAATGAAACGGGAACAGGAAGACTTACATTGGACGGAGGAGACGAAATTATAGTAAATGTCATATGTCAACGCGCAGGAACAGCTTTTGGAGATGAGGTAAGATTAGATGTTACTTATGGCGGTGTGGAAGTGGAGTTTTGCGTAATTATAGACGAGGTTTTATAAATAATTTAGTATGAAAATCAAATTAAAGTATTTAGTTTTTTCCGTTACATTACTACTTTTCAATTGTAAAAATGACAGCAATAATCAAGTACAAGAAAGTAGCATGGAAATGGCTCCAAATAAGCAATTAAGTGAAGCTGAAAAAACTGAAATCGTCACTTATTATCTTATTAACAAAAGACAATTAGAAGAAAAGGATTTTCATAAAATTATTTTTTTAAATGATATTTCAGATTCTGTAAAAGTCATTCATTATGAAGGAAAAGACGCTTTTTTTAGCTTCAAATTTTCTGAAGCATTAAGCTTTTATTACTCTAATAGAAAATAGAACCTTAAATTAAAATCACCGGAATTTTAACCGTACTAAAGTCTAAAATAAATAGAGTTTCAAAATCATTACTTTTGTAAAAATCAATTCCAATATATCTATTGAAACATAAAAAACGTCCTATCTTAATAGTATCCAAATTAATAGGGTGTTTTTTTTCTGTTTTAAATATTTTCCCCAAAAATTTGGGACAAATAACAGAAAAGAAATATCTCTCGTATGCATTTCTTTTTATAAGTACTATTTCTTTCTCGCAGCAATACACAAATTATACCACAAAAGATGGGTTGCCCAGTAACCATGTGTATAAAGTAGCTCAAGATTTTAAAGGTTTTTTATGGTTTGCTACAGATAAAGGCTTGGTAAAATATAATGGCAATACCATGAAAACTTTTACCACAAGAGATGGTTTGGCAACCAATGATGTTTGGGACATGTATCCAACGCCAGATGGTAAATTGTGGTATCTCTCCAAAGCTTCTAAGTTAGGATACATTGAAAATGATAGTGTTTATGCTTTTGAGAGTGAGCAGAAAGGTGAGATTTTTAATCCCATTTTTACAAGTCAAATTGGAAACGAAATTTTTTTAACTAGCTCTTCAAAATTTCATATATTAAAAGATAAAAAGTGGAAAACCCTTGAAAATTATCCAATAAAAGGTTCTGTTCCGCACAGTTATATTAAACATCAATCTGTATCAAATTTTATAACAACGGCGAAATATGATTCCATAACAGTTCTAGACATCAATAATAAGGCCGTTAAAACCTTCGACTTTATAGATAGATTAGATAAAATTCATAAAAGAGGCCAAATTACAGATAGCCTATTTTTTTGGGTAGATGCAAAAAAATATGCAATTTTTAATTTAAACACCTTACAATTATATAAACGTGATTTTAGTAATGAAATAGGATTAGATGATGCTAATCATGCACGGATTAATTTAGTTAATAACGATTTACAAATTTCCGGAAAAGGATTTATTGGTTTATTGGACTCAAATTTCCATATGTCCAAAACATTTTACATTCCTGAACATTTGGATGCGCATTTTGGTTTTATGGATAGCTCTGGTGGTATTTGGTTAACCACTTTTACAGATGGCATATACTATTTACCTATAGAAAAACAAAATATTACCTATTGCTTAGCTTCCGAGAAAATCACCAGCATAAGTCATGTTAATAATAAAATTATTGCAAATGTTTTTAATAAAGGATTCTATAAGTATAACGATTCTACCAGCACATTTTCACCATTTATAAAGGAAGATGAATATGTTTACGGTTCAAGCTACATTGAAGCATTACAAACAGAATATTACCTGTCTGAATCAAATATTACAGCTTTAAAAAATAATAAAGCGGAGCATTTCAGTTTTTTAGAACAAAAGTTTTCTGTCAATGATAAAGCGCGTCAATTGGTGTTCTATAATAATGCTTTGTACGGTGCATATTCTATTGGTATTAATAGAATAAACCCCTCTAGTTTTGAAGTTGAAGCGGTTTATCAGCAAAGTGCCATTAATCAATTATTCATTTTTAATAATCAATTTCTTGGCGCTACAGCCAATGGATTAATGCATTTTAAAGACGATAAATTTAATGCATTTGATTTTAATAATCAACAGTTTAATAAACCTGTTTTAAGTATCACAAAACTTTCCAATTCTGAAATTTTAATAAATACAGATGGTTTTGGTACGTATATTTCAGATTTAAAAACTATTAAGTTGTTGCCAGATTCCGATTTTCTAATTGTGAATAATGCTTTTATTGAAGGTAATAATATTTGGTTGGCAACAGAGTCCGGTATTATAAAATATAAAAAGCGCAAGGAAAAATACAAGTTACAATTGTATATTACTGTTAATAATGGGTTGCCATCTAATCATGTAACAGATGTTATTATTAAGGGGAATAAGCTTATAGCAAGCACTGACAATGGTATTGCTGTTTTGCCTAAAAACCAGAAAGCATCAACGCAATTATTAGATATTTATATAGAGGAAGCTTTTTACAATGGCCTTGATATTTTTGCTAGTAATTCGGAATTTGAATATGAAAGCAGCAATAATGTACATATAAAAATTTCTAATATTAACTTTTCTGAAAATCAGAAAGATATATCTTATAGTTATAAATTAGAACCCATTCATAAAGAATGGAGCCAGACAACTACTAACAATCTTAATTTCAACAATCTTCAACCAGATAAATACACCTTGTTTATAGATGCTAGTGGTATAAATAAACAATTACGTTTTACTATAAAGCCTTTGCTGTGGCAGAAGCTATGGTTTCAAATTTCGGTATTATTATTAGGTATTTTAATTGTGGTACTCATTTCTCGATATATTGTAAAACGTTCACAATTTCAGAAGAATCAGAAAATATTTGAAGATAAACGCTTGTCGGAATTGCAATTAAAAGCCTTACGATCTCAAATGAATCCGCATTTTGTGTTTAATTCCTTATCGGCCATTCAATATTATATCGGTGAAAATAATTTTGAAGCTTCCGAAATGTATTTAGTGAAATTTTCTAAACTCATTCGTCAATTTTTTGAGCTTTCAAAAGAAAACGAAATATCCTTGGCAAAGGAAGTCGGCTTACTTCAAAACTATCTAGAAATTGAGAAACTACGCTTTAAAGAAAAACTAAATTTTGAAATTAATGTAGATTCCAATTTGGATTCCAAAAACACCAAAATTCCAACCATGTTATTGCAACCCATTGTTGAAAACGCGGTGAATCATGGTATTTTTAATAAAATGGAAAATGGTTTGGTAACTATAAACTTCACCTATTTTGACGCGCAAACTTTTATGGTAGAAATAATTGATGATGGCGTTGGCTTTGTAAATACCAAAAAGCGCATGACTGGAAAAGTAAAATCTTCTAATGTTTTAAAGGATAGATTGCATTTTTTAAATCATTCTAAAAAATGGGAAATCGGGTATAAGCGCGAAGAATTACATGCAGACAAGGAAGATAAAGGGAATAAATCGGTATTTTTAATTAAGCATAATATAAAATGAAAAACATAACCGCCATTTTGGTAGATGATGAGGTTTCAAACTTAAAAAGTTTACAGAAAAAGATTGAAAGTTTATTTCCGGAAATTCAAATTTTGGGAGCCTACCAGAAACCTGAAGATGCTATAGAGGCTATAGAAAAACAGGATATTAGCTTGTTGTTTCTAGATATTCAAATGCCACGAATTAATGGGTTTGAATTACTTTCAAAATTAAAGGACGTTAATTTTCAAGTGATTTTTGTAACGGCTCATAGCGAATATGCCTTGGATGCTTTTAAAAAATCAGCCATTGACTATGTTTTAAAACCTATAGATAACGACGATTTAGTAGCTGCTGTAAATAAAGCTTTAGCTATAATAAAACTTCAGAAAGAAAGTTCAAGCAATTTAAAGTTGGTGAGTCTTTTAGAGGAGAATATTTCCAAAAACAATAAAATAATAATCCCAACACAAAAAGGAATTTCATTTATACCACAAGATGAGGTTTATCATTTAGAAGGTTATGATGGGTACACCAAAATTCACATTACAACGGGTGAAACTATAATAAGTTCCTACAATTTAGGGAAATTTGAAAAGTTATTGAGTTCTAAATTTTTTAAATGCCATAAGTCGCATATTATAAATTTAGAAAAAGTAAGACATTTTGAAAACGAAGGCTATGTTGTTTTGGATAATGAATACCGCGTACCTATATCCAAAACAAACAAAACGGCCTTTCTAAACCTGTTTACCTTTAAAACCTCCTAAATACTGACAATCTTTTAAAGATTGCATCCCTGTAAATGGAACAATAGCTTTGTTATACATATAGGTTCTATCCAATTCTTTATTTAAATTAGAATCGTCCACATTTACGCAAACATCGCTCATTTTAAATTGACAAGGATGTTCATATCCAGCCGCATGAGTAATTTCGATAAATTCTTTTCTAAACGTTTTAAAATATTGTGCTAATCGCACGGATTTCAACGTCGGGTCAATACCACTTTGCAACCATTTACTTTGGGTAGCTACACCACTTGGACAACGGTTGGTATGGCAAATTTGAGCTTGAATACAGCCAATACTCATCATGGCTTCACGAGCTACGTTAAGACAGTCGGCGCCCATAGCAAATGCCATAGCCGCTTTGGCTGGGAAACCTAATTTTCCACTTCCAATAAAAACAATACGATCTGTTAGGTTTCTGTTTTTAAATACCTTGTACAAATCACTAAAGCCATAAACCCATGGCAGAGAAACGTGATCTGCAAAACTTGGAGGTGCAGCACCAGTTCCACCTTCGCCACCATCAACCGTGATAAAGTCGGGACCTTTTCCAGATTTCACCATTAAATCGGCAAGTTCTTCCCATTGTTCTAATTTTCCAATGGCCGCTTTAATACCTACAGGTAATCCTGTTTGTTCTGCTATTTGTTCAATCAGCTCTAGCATTTCTGGAACATTAGAAAAAGCGGAATGATTAGGCGGCGATAATACGTCTTGTCCTAACGGTACGTGTCTAATATCTGATATTTCTTGCGTAATTTTAGCTGCTGGAAGGACGCCACCTTTTCCTGGTTTAGCACCTTGAGAAAGCTTAATTTCAATGGCACGAACAAACGGGTTTTTTTCAACAAGATCAATAAGTTTTTCCATAGAAAAATTACCGTCATCACCTCGAATACCGAAGTAACCTGTTCCAAAATGGAAAATCACATCACCACCATGAGAATGGTAAGGAGATAAACCACCTTCACCGGTATTATGATAAGCGTCAGACATTTTAACCCCTTTATTCATAGATTCCACAGCTCTAGCTGATAAGGATCCAAAACTCATGGCACTCACATTAATTACAGAAGCGGGTCTAAATGGTTTCCTTCTATTATTATAAAGGCCCATAACCTTGGCGCAAGGTAAAAAGTTAGGATTTGCAGTATTAGGATGATTGTCTGGAAGTTTAAAAGGCATCATAGCATTATTAATAAAAATATGCTGATGTGCGTATATATCACGATCGGTACCAAAACCTTCGTAGTTATTTTCATGTTTTGCAGATGCATAAATCCAGCCACGTTCTATGCGGTTAAAAGGTAATTCTTCACGGTTATTAGCAACTAAATACTGGCGCAATTCTGGGCCAATTTTTTCTAACATATATCTAAAATGACCTACAATTGGGAAATTATGACTAATTGTATGACGTCTTTGGAAAAATACATCACGAATAGCAACTAGAACAAGTATAATAAGTATCCACATCCACCATGAGATTTCACCTAGAAAATCGAGGAAAGCATTCATATCAATTAATTTTTAAGCAAAGATATTTAAAATATATTTGGAATTTTGGATATCTTTATTAAATGGGAAAATCTTTAAAATTTTGGTTAAAAATTTCTGGCGGTATTATTGTTGGAGTTATTTTGTTGTTATTTGTTTTACAGTGGTTTATGAAAAACAAAATTGAGAACTACTTAAAAAATGATCTTCCAGATACCATACAGTTGACATATTCCGATTTAAATTTGAATATTTTTTCGGGAAGTTTGTCGCTAAATCAGGTTGAAGTTTCGCGGATTGGTGAAACAACAAATGACATATTAGCCACTGCAAAATTGGAACAATTACAGGTTTCAGACGTGAGTTATTGGAGCTATTTGGTTAATAATACTATTCATGTTTCTAATATTCAATTAGAGCGTCCTAATATTATTTATAATCACAATGCTAAAATTCAAAAATCAAACTATAAATCGTCTTCCAATAAGCCATATGATAAAACGGTAAAGGTTGATGGTTTCTTTATAAACAGTGCCAATATTCAAATTAGGAATGTTGAAACGGATTCGTTAATGTTGCGAGTAGAAAACACGAAATTTTCTTTAAAAGATATTCGTTTTGATGAAAAAACAAGCGCACAAAAAATCCCCATAGCTTATGCCGATATAAATCTGGTCTTCGAAAGCTTGTTTTTTAGAATGGGCGATTATGAGGATTTAACTTTAGGCCATTCTGAAATCAAGAATCAACATGTTAGTTTGCAAGAATTAACGTTGAAAACAAAATATACCAAACAAAAATTATCTCAAATCCTTCCTGTAGAGCGAGATCATTATAATGTTGTTGTAAAATCAATTGACATAAATGATTTTAAATATGGTTTCCGTCAGGATTCTATCTTCCAGTTTAAAAGTCCTAAAATTACGTTTACCGAACCGAACGCTGAAATATACCGTGATAAGTTGGTAGCGGATGATGAAAGTATTAAGCCGCTATACAGTAAAATGTTACGCGATTTAAAGTTTGACTTATCCATAGACGAAATTAAAATTGCCGATGCCAATATTAGCTATTCGGAAAAGGTTAAAGTCGATCGTCAAGCCGGTACGGTTAATTTTAATGAATTTCAGGCCACCATAAAAAATGTTAGTAATACTTATGTGGTGCCTACAAAAACGACTTTAGATATTAACACCCAGTTTATGGATCATGCACCTTTGAAAGCTTATTGGGAATTTGATGTAAATGATGATACCGATTTATTTTTATTTAAAGCAGAAATAGATTTGCTACAAGCATCTTATTTGAATAAATTTCTGGTTCCTAATTTAAATGTGCGATTGGAAGGTCAACTTGAAAAAACCTATTTGACAATAGGCGGGACTGATGATTTATCGCGAATTGATTTTAAAGTTAGTTATCAAGCTTTTGATGTTATTATTTTAAAAGAGAATGGGAAAGAAGATAATAAATTCCTGTCCGGTATTGCTAATATTTTTGTTTCAAAAGATAGTAAGAAAAACGATTCCCAGTTTATAGAAGTTTCAAAGGAAGGGGTTGAAAGAAGTAAAAATCAATCCGTTTTCAATTATATCTGGATTAATACGCGAGCCGGTTTGCTAAAAGCTATGACTTTTGAATAAGGTTCCTCAATCAACATAAAATTGTTTATAATTATTCGTAATTCTGACTGCCTAAGCGGCTAACAATGGCTAATTTTACACTTTAAAAATTTTTGAAGTTTGGAGAAATATTTAAGCCAGTTAAATGAAGCGCAACTAGCGCCAACGTTGCAGAAAGATGGACCGATGATTGTTATTGCAGGCGCTGGTTCTGGAAAAACACGCGTGCTAACCTATCGTATTGCCTATTTAATGAGTCAAGGTGTGGATGCCTTTAATATTTTGTCCTTAACATTTACCAACAAAGCAGCGCGCGAAATGAAAGAGCGTATAGCTACCATTGTTGGTGCCAGCGAGGCTAAAAATTTATGGATGGGAACCTTTCACTCGGTTTTCGCTAAAATTTTACGAATTGAGGCAGATAGATTAGGCTATCCAAGCAACTTCACAATTTATGACACCCAGGATTCGGATCGTTTAATTGGTGCCATTATCAAAGAAATGAATCTGGATAAGGAAATTTATAAAACTAAACAGATTCGCTCGCGAATTTCATCTTACAAAAACAACTTAGTTACGGTGAAAGCCTATCTTCAAAATCCAGAATTAATGGAAGCTGATAAAATGGCTAGACGTCCACGATTAGGCGATATTTATAAAAACTATGTAGAGCGTTGTTTCAAAGCAGGCGTTATGGATTTTGATGATTTGTTATTGAAAACCAATGAGCTTTTAACGCGTTTCCCTGAAGTACTGGCTAAATATCAAGACAAATTTCGCTATATTTTGGTGGATGAGTACCAAGATACAAACCATTCCCAGTATTTAATTGTTAGAGCCTTGTCTGATAGATTTCAAAATATCTGTGTGGTTGGTGATGATGCGCAAAGTATTTATGCGTTCCGTGGTGCTAATATTAACAATATTCTCAACTTTCAGAAAGATTATGATGATGTGAAGCTTTTCCGATTAGAACAAAATTACCGTTCTACCAAGAATATTGTAAATGCTGCCAATTCTATAATCGAAAAAAACCAAACGAAATTAGATAAGATTGTTTGGACGGCTAATGATGAAGGTGCTAAAATTAAAGTCAATCGTTCCTTAACGGATGGTGATGAAGGGCGTTTTGTAGCGAGTTCTATTTCTGAAAACAAAATGCAAAATCAATTAATGAATAGTGATTTTGCGGTTTTATACAGAACCAATGCGCAATCGCGTTCCATTGAAGATGCCTTAAGAAAACGGGATATTCCATATCGTATTTATGGTGGATTGTCATTTTATCAGCGTAAAGAAATTAAGGATGTTTTATCTTATTTACGACTCATAATCAATCCTGCAGATGAAGAAGCTTTAAAACGCGTTATAAATTATCCACCGCGTGGTATTGGCCAGACGACTATGGATAGATTGGTTATAGCGGCTAACGGCTATGGAAAAACTATTTTTGAAGTCCTTCAAAATATTGATAAAGTAGATATTAATATCAATTCTGGTGGCCGAAATAAATTAAGTGACTTTACCACACTTATTGAAAGTTTCCAAGTCATGAACCAAACAGCCAATGCATTTGAGTTGGCTGATCATGTGGCTAAAGCAAGTGGCTTAATTCGCGAATTGAATAAAGATAGCACGCCAGAAGGTGTTGCGCGATTGGAAAACATTGAAGAACTTTTAAACGGGATTAAAGATTTCGTTGAAGGTCAACGAGAAATTGTTGATGCTACAGCGTCTTTAGCTGAATTTTTAGAAGATGTAGCTTTAGCCACCGATTTAGATGCTGATAAAGGCGATGCCGATCACGTGGCTTTAATGACGATTCATTTGGCGAAAGGTTTGGAGTTTCCGTATGTTTATATTGTTGGTTTGGAAGAAGATTTATTTCCGTCTGCCATGAGTATGGGAACCCGAAGCGAGTTGGAGGAGGAGCGACGTTTATTTTATGTAGCATTGACGCGTGCTGAAAAACAAGCCTATTTAACCTATGCATTATCCAGATACCGTTGGGGAAAACTGATAGATTCAGATCCTAGTCGTTTTATTGAAGAAATAGACGAACAGTATTTAGATATTATTACACCTCTTGAGGAACGTCGATTTAACCCGATGTTGGATGCCGATATTTTTGGTGATCCTGAACCCAATAAAGTTCGATTTAAAAAACCAGTTCAGCCAACCTTTAAAAAGAAAGGCGCACCTGTTTCACAAGTTGAGAAAAAAGAAATCCCAGGCTCTCGAAATTTAAAACCTGTAAGTAAAGCAAGTTCAAGCACTAATTTATTTGATGCCAAACTGGCTGTTGGAAATATGGTCGAGCATTTACGTTTCGGAAAAGGCGAAGTCTTGCAAATTGAAGGCGCCGGTGCCGATGTAAAAGCTGAAATTAAGTTCAATAACGGTGGTGTTAAAAAACTATTACTACGTTTTGCGAAACTAGAAATTATAGGCTAAAGCTTTAATTAAAGTGTGTTTGAATAAAAGCTTTTAACTTTACGGTTGTATCCACTAAATCAGGTCCAATCCAACCATGACCGCCGTTTGGGTATAAGGTGAATTCATTTGTAACACCTAAATTGTCCAGTTTATTATGTAAATCGGTTCCTTGAGACACAGGAACCAAAGGATCCACACCGCCATAAAATAAAAGTGTTGGAGGCGCAGAAGCTGTCACGCGGTTAAGCGGGCTCACTTCTTCTAGATAAGCAACGGAAGCATCCATAACAAACAAAGCAATAAGCCCTTGAATTTCTGGAATATCACTTTCAAGATAAAAGGGATCGGCCAAATTGGTGGGTCCTACAATGCTACAAACCATACTGACATCGCTACTAATATCGAAAGCATAACTCCATAGCAGCGCTAAATGCCCACCAGCACTCGTGCCAATAAAACCGAAATCATTATCTATGACGTAATAATTTTGGTCAGATTTTAATTTATTAATAACTGTTGTAATATCATTTAGCTGCATGGGATACGGTCCATTTTCAGCATCTGCTAAACGGTAATTCATATTTACAATTCCCATATTTGGAAACTCATTAAGTAAGGCATCTTTAACTTCATTCATTTCTGCTTTATCGCCTGCAGACCATCCGCCACCATGGATTAAAATCATCACATTCGTATCCATATTTCTATTGGCAGGCAAGTAAATATCGTATTTTTGATCGCCGTCAGGACCATAAGAAACATTGAGTTCTTGGTAGTAAGTAGTTGCGTCTAATCCGGGTTGAGATAATGCATCATCATCAGACTGACATGAGAAAATTAATAAAAAAGCGAAGCTGTAAAAGAAGAGCGATTGAATAGTTTTCATAATAAGTAGAATTAAGTATCTTGCTTAAGTTAACGATTTTTTTTGAAGAATAGTATGGCAGAGTTTATAAGAATATATGAAGAGAACCCTAATCCTAAAGAGATTAAGCGGGTTGTTGAGGTTTTGAAAAGGGGCGGTTTAATTATTTATCCAACGGATACGGTTTATGGTTTGGGCTGTGATATTACCAATGTAAAAGCTTTGGAAAAGATTGCCAGAATTAAGGGTGTAAAATTAGAAAAATCTAATTTCTCCTTTATTTGCCATGACTTAAGTAATTTAAGTGATTATGTGAAGCAAATAGATACGGCAAAATTCAAAATTTTGAAGCGCGCTTTACCAGGGCCTTATACGTTTATTTTGCCTGGAGCAAAATCCTTACCTTCAGTTTTTAAAAAGAAAAAAACGGTTGGTATTCGTGTGCCTAGTAATAATATTGCATTAGAGATTGTCAAGCAATTAGGAAATCCTATTATTTCAACCTCTATTCGTGATGATGATTCGGTTTTAGAATATACCACAGACCCTGAATTAATCCTTGAGAAATGGGATAACCTTGTCGATTTGGTTATAGACGCAGGATATGGCGATAACGTCGCATCTACGGTTATCGATTTATCTGAAGAAATTCCTGTAGTTATTCGT
This sequence comes from Bizionia myxarmorum, assembly GCF_008086205.1. Classification (GTDB taxonomy): domain Bacteria; phylum Bacteroidota; class Bacteroidia; order Flavobacteriales; family Flavobacteriaceae; genus Algorimicrobium; species Algorimicrobium myxarmorum. The sequence goes on from NZ_VSKK01000001.1 coordinate 1,804,252, forward strand.
GAAGGGAAAGGTAGTTTAGAAATTTTCTAAAAAATCCATACCATTTTCTTTTATGTAAAATTTTAAGCTGAATGTAGCTTCCTGGCATATAAACTTTTTCCATGAGCCGTGAACGCTCGGGACTCCGATTGAAAATATTTTTCAGATTTAATAATGTTAATCAACCAATCTAAATGGTTTTTAGATCGTCTTTCAAATTGGTAATGTAGTGACTTGTTCATAATGAAAAAAGGTTTTAAATAGTTAATTTAGTTTTACATTAATCTGTTTCAATAGGCTTGGGGAAACCTTATTTACTTTTTATTTGAAGTTAATTACCTATTAAAAAGTAGCTATGATTAATGTATAGGTAAATTACTGCTTATATAGGGTTGACATTAACACGATTGCTATCAATTATTGATTCATTTAATAAAAAGTTAAAATTCTCTTTACTATTTCATAAAAGGACATAAAAAAAGCCCAATCGAAAGATTGGGCTTTATACTTATAGACTAATTAGATATTAGTTACCAGCTTCTAGTAATTTCATTTCTTTGTCAATCATGTCATAAAATTCATCAATTTTAGGTAAAACTATGATTCTAGTACGTCTGTTTTTAGCTCTGTTATCAGCAGTATCATTATCAACTAAAGGTTGGAATTCTCCACGACCAGCAGCAATAAGTTGTTTAGGTGCTACACCTAAATCTTCAAGTACACGAACTACAGAAGTTGCACGTTTAACACTTAAATCCCAGTTGTCAATTAATGGTGGCTTGTTATAAGGAACTGGATCAGTGTGTGCTTCAACCATACATTCAAATGTTGGCTTGCTCTTAACTACTGTCGCAACTTTTCCTAAAATTTCTTTAGCTCTAGATGTTACACTGTAGCTACCACTTTGGAATAATACTTTATCTGCAATAGAAATAAATACAACACCTTTTTCAACATTTACTTGAATGTCTGGATCGTTCATACCAACTTCTTTTTTCAAACTTGTTACAAGCGCTAGCATAACACTATCTTTTTTGCTAACTGCATCTTGTAATCTAGAAATTCTTAAATCTTTTTCTTTTAAGCTTTCTAATGTTTTCTCAACGTTACTTGCACCTTTAGATGTAAGCATAGTTAAAGACTCATTACTTGTAATAAGGTTGTCGTTAGATTTCTTTAAATCTGAAATACGGTCCTCTAAACCTTGTGCTCTAGATAAGCATGAGTTTAATTTTACCGTTGCAGTATTTAATAAATCTTGTGTTTCTTGTTGTTTAGCTTCTAGAGCTGCATATTCCTTTTTAGAAACGCATGAGCCCAAAATAAACATAGCAGAAATACTCAATAAAATTAGTTTTTTCATAATACTTAATGTGATTTTAGATGTTAATTGTTAACATACCAAAACTATGTAAAAGATTAGTTCCTTTTGTATGGATTAACAGAAATTTTAACAAATTTATAATTAATTAATAATCAGCAATTTAAAATATTATTTTCAATTATTTTAACTTATTAGAGAAAGAAATGTGCTTTATTCCGAAGGCCTATTTTTTAAAAGCGGTAGTTGCCCCGAACATAGTAATCCCAAACAATAGATTTAGTTTTGAAATACTGGGGTTTCTGTGGTAATGCCCCTCGTTTTTTTAATAATTTAGGCAGGTTTTTGTAGAAGCTAAAATGGGCTTTAAAAACGGCCAAAATATGTGAAAATTTCAACTCAAATATAAACTTTAAACTGGCAATGCCATCCAAAACTAATCTAATAAAAATTAAAATAAATAAATTTCCAGATGCGTTTTTGGTTAAAGTGAATAAACTATTTCGAAAATTTAAATAGGTTTTTTTAGGATTCGTGTTTTTTAAAGTGGCACCGCCAACATGATAAATGGTAGATGTTCCTATATAAATGGTTTTATAATTCATATTAAAAGCGCGCCAACATAAATCAATTTCTTCCATATGCGCAAAAAACGATTCATCAAAACCATTTAAGGTTTCAAAAACGGATTTCCGAATTAAGAAACAAGCGCCAGACGCCCAGAATATGGAAGTTTTTCCTTGATATTGTAAATCGTCTTTTTCAACAGAATCAAAAACGCGACCGCGACAAAATGGATAGCCATATTTATCTATAAATCCACCAGCAGCTCCTCCATATTCAAAATAATCCTTATTTTTATAGTCTAGAATTTTAGGTTGAATGATTGCCGTTTCAGCATGGTTTTCAAACTCTAAAATAATAGGTTCTAACCAGTTTTCAGTAACTTCTACATCACTATTCAATAAGCAGTAAATATCTTCTTTAACGTGTTTTAAAGCATCATTATAGCCTTTGGCATAACCGCCGTTTTCCGAGTTTTTAATAATTCTAATAGCCGGGTAATTGTGTTTAATAAACGTAATTGAATCATCCGTTGATGCGTTATCAGCCACGTAAATAGTCGCTTCTTCAGAAAAAGCAACAATAGAAGGTAAAAACTGTTCCAACAATTTTTTTCCATTCCAGTTTAATATAACAATGGCTATTTTCATAAGGTATAATCAGGGATGTCTTTTAAAAAATTATAACGTTCCGCTTCAAAATCCATCTGACAATAATAATGATTTAAACCATTTGTAACCATTAAATACGTGGCCTTTAAGGTTAGATTATATTGGGCGATTTGGTCGAATGTTTTCTGATCAATAGAAACACTCGGCGCTTTACATTCAACAATAATATGAATGCTGCCATCCGGATTATAAACGACAATATCATAACGTTTGATTAAATCGTTAATACGTAGTTGCTTTTCCACATTTATAAGGGACCTTGGATAATTTTTATCCACCATTAAAACCTGAAGGCAATTTTGGCGCACCCATTCTTCGGGTTGTAAAATCACAAATTTTTTCCGAATAGGATCGAATATAGATACTTTATTTTCGCTATTTTTGAAACGGAACGAAAACTTCGGAAAATTGAGTGCTTGCATAGAAATCACTATCGGTTTTGCCAAAGTTAACGTACAATAATCAAAAACCAAATGCCTTAAGCTTTTTTTAGGATTAGGTATTTTAATTTCGAAAGTCAACCATTTTGGACGAAGTCAAACAACTTGTTAACGATATAAAGAATCGGAAATTTAAACCCATTTATTTTTTAATGGGTGAAGAACCTTATTATATTGATAAAATTTCAGATTTTATTCAAGAAAATGTGCTCACGGAAGAGGAACGTGGTTTTAACCAAATGGTGCTTTATGGCCGTGATGTGACTATTGATGACATTGTCAGTCATGCCAAGCGTTTTCCTATGATGGCCGAATATCAAGTCATTATTGTTAAAGAAGCTCAAGATTTATCCCGGACTATTGAGAATTTAATCCATTATGCTAAAAATCCGCAGCCTTCCACTATTCTGGTTTTCAATTATAAATATAAAACCATTGATAAACGTAAAACGCTTTATAAGGAATTAAACAAAAACGCCATTGTACATGATAGTAAAAAAATGTACGATAACCAGATTCCGACATGGATAAACCGAGTTTTGGCGAGCCAGAATTATAGCATAACCCCTAAAGGGGCACAGATGTTGACGGAATTTTTAGGGACGGATTTAAGTAAAATCAGTAATGAGCTCGATAAGCTTAAAATTGTGTTACCTGAAGGCACGCAAATTACGCCGGAACTGATTGAAGAAAACATTGGAATAAGTAAAGATTATAATAATTTTGAATTGCATAAAGCCATTGGATATCGTGATGTGCTAAAGGCTAACAAGATTATTAAATACTTTGGTGAAAACCCCAAGGATAATCCTATGGTTTTAACGGTTGGATTTTTATACACCTATTTTTCTCGAATCTTGCATTTGCATGGTTTGAATGACAAATCGGCCAGAAGTGTCGCCGCGGCTTTAAAAATTTCACCTTATTTTACGGAAGAATATATTGTAGCAGCTAGAAATTATCCCATGAAAAAAGTAAGTGCCATAATTGCAGATTTACGTCTTTTTGATGTGAAAGGAAAAGGTGTGGGAGCAAACTCGGTTCCGCAAAGCGATTTACTGAAGGAACTGCTTGTACGTATTATGTATTAACATATTACTGGTAAATTAACATCTCCATAGAATCCTTTAACACTTTATATTAAACTCTCGTTAAATGATGCTTTGTATTCGATTAACACTCTAAATTCTAGTATATTAAGGTAAACGAATTAATAATCTTAAAAAAACTTATAATGGAGAATTTAAATAAAAAACGAGTAGCCATTTTAGCTACGAATGGTTTTGAAGAAAGTGAATTAAGAGAACCAAAAAAGGCATTAGAAAAAGCAGGAGCACATGTGGATATTGTTTCACTAGGATCTGGAACTATTAAATCATGGGCAAACGGAAATTGGGGAGAAGCCTATAAAGTGGATAAAACTTTAGATGACGTTTCTCAAAAGGATTATCACGCCTTAATGTTACCTGGCGGGGTTATGAATCCAGATTTACTGCGCAAAAACACAAAAGCAGTCAGTTTTGTGAAATCATTTTTTGAAAATCATAAGCCAGTAGGCGCTATTTGCCATGCACCTTGGTTATTGGCAGAAGCCGGTGTTTTAAAAGGTAGAAAAGTGACATCCTATGGATCTATTAAAACCGATATTATTAACGCAGGAGCAAATTGGGTAGACGAAGAAGTGGTTGTCGACAATGGATTAGTAACAAGTCGTTCACCAGAAGATTTACCAGCCTTTAACGCTAAATTAGTAGAAGAGGTTTATGAAGGTAAACATCAAGAACAAATGGCGTAATTAGTACGCTTATTTGATCATAAAAAAACGCAAACTTTACAGTTTGCGTTTTTTTAAGCTTTCAATTCTTCTAAAACCAAGTTGTAATCGTATTGCAGATCCTCATGAAGTGATTTTACTATTTTTTCAATAGTCATTACCTGTCTATCATAGATGTTGGTTAAAGTGACATTGTTTTTTATAGATGGTCTCATATCTTTTAAACAATGGCAAAAATGGAGTAGGAGCTCTACTTCCGTTTCTTTCTTTAAGGAATAACGCGCGTATTTTTTCAGGAGTCGCAATATTTTTCGGACACTTTTTTTTATATAGAAATAGCTGTTGGTGTTGATAGTTGAAAATTGTAAATCTATTTCACTTTTAACTGATTCTATATAACCCGTTTCATCATGCGATTCAAACAATAAATAGGTAAGAAGTTCCTTATTTTCTTTTTTGAATTTAGACAAACGCAATACCAACTCCATAAGTTCTTTATCGGACTTGTGCTGCAATTCTTTTTTTATGGTAACTACGGAAACGGCTTTCATCTGTCATTCCCGTGAAAGTGGGAATCTTATTTAAGTTATTAAAATTATTTTTATTTCTAAAATAGGAAGTTTCTTAATCTTCAACTCTATTTAACTGTATAAATATACTAAAAGTAAAAAGACCTGATTGTTTGAATTAACAATTAGGTCTTTAAAATTTATAACTTCAAGAATGAAAGATTCAAGTCTTTTTTCTTGATTCTAGAAGTCCCGATACTTCTCGGGACGGTCTTGCTTCTTTATAAAACTTATCTCAATTTAGGGAAATCTGTTGGATTGGTTTCATGAATCACGTTGTAGACGGCTTCAAAAACATCTTCAACAGAAGGCTTGGAGAAATAATCTCCATCCGTTCCGTAAGCAGGTCTGTGCGCTTTAGCGGTTAAGGTTTCTGGTTTGCTATCTAAATGTTTATACCCATTTTGAATATTTAAAATTTCGTTTAAAATAAATGCCGAGGCACCTCCAGGAACATCCTCATCAATAACCATTAAACGATTGGTTTTAGAAACACTCTTTACAATATCGTGGTTTATATCAAATGGCAATAAAGACTGCACATCAATAATTTCAGCATTTATTCCTACTTCTTGTAATTCTTTAGCAGCTTGCTCAATCACACGTAACGTTGAGCCGTAAGACACTAACGTAATGTCACTACCTTCACGAATGGTTTCTACCACACCTAAAGGCGTTTTGAATTCACCAATATTAGTAGGCATCATTTCTTTTAAACGGTAGCCATTTAAACATTCTACAATTAATGCAGGCTCATCACTTTCTAAAAGTGTGTTGTAAAAACCAGCTGCTTTGGTCATGTTTCTTGGTACTAAAACATGAATTCCACGAATTAAATGCATAACGCCACCCATTTGTGAACCGGAATGCCAAATACCTTCCAATCTGTGACCACGGGTTCTTATAATTAGTGGTGCTTTTTGTCTGCCTTTAGTTCTGTACTGTAAGGTTGCTAAATCATCACTCATAATTTGCAGAGCGTACAGAATATAATCTAAATACTGAATTTCAGCAATGGGGCGTAAACCACGCATAGCCATTCCAATTCCTTGACCAAGGATGGTTGCTTCACGAATTCCAACATCTGAAACCCGTAATTCGCCATACTTTTCTTGCATGCCCTCCAAACCTTGGTTTACATCACCAATATGTCCAGCATCTTCACCAAAAATAAGGGCTTCCGGATATTTGCTAAAAATAGCATCAAAGTTATCACGAATCACTAAACGTGCATCCACTTCTTCGCTACTATCATCATAAGTTGGCTTAACTTCTTTAATTTTTAAAGCCGATTTATCTGAATGCGAATATAAATGCGAACTATAATGCGGTTGAACCACATCAATATAATCATTAATCCAAGTAGCTAATTTCGTTTTAGTTTCGGATGTTTCATTCACTAAATAACGTAACACTTTTCGTGCTGTAGATACTATATCTTTACGAATAGGCTCTGAAATACCGGCCAAATCGTTTTTAAGTTTTTCAATAAATACTTTATTGTCACTTGCTGCAGCAACTTCTTCCAATAAGGCAACAAGTTCATTTTGCTCTTGTTTTAAAGGCTGCGTAAACGCTGTCCAAGCTGCTTTTTTACCATCGCGAACTTGTTTCTTAATCGTTTTTTCTACTTCAGCTAAATCATCATCAGTTGCAATACCATTTGCAATAATCCATTCGCGCAGTTTCACATTACAATCGTATGCTGCTTCCCAAGCCAAGCGCTCTTCATTTTTATAACGTTCGTGAGAACCTGATGTAGAATGACCTTGAGGTTGTGTTAATTCCTGAACATGAATTAAAACAGGCACATGTTCTTCACGGGCTACTTTGGATGCTTTTTGGTAGGTTTCAATTAAAGCTGGATAATCCCAACCTATAACGCGCATGATTTCATAACCTTTTTGCTCATCATCACGTTGGAACCCTTTTAATATTTCCGAAATGTTTTCTTTAGTCGTTTGATGTCTAGCGTGAACCGAAATTCCGTAATCATCATCCCAAACACTCATTACCATTGGTACTTGTAAAACACCCGCAGCGTTGATAGTTTCAAAAAACAACCCTTCACTAGTACTGGCATTTCCAATAGTTCCCCAAGCAACTTCGTTACCTTCGTTAGAAAAATTAGTGGTGTCAATACCTTTTACATGTCTGTATATTTTTGATGCTTGCGCTAATCCTAATAAACGTGGCATTTGTCCGGCTGTAGGTGAAATATCAGCACTCGAGTTCTTTTGCTCTAAAAGGTTATTCCAATTCCCGTTTTCATCCAAACTATGTGTTGCGAAATGGCCGCCCATTTGGCGTCCTCCAGACATAGGTTCTTCTTTAATATCCGTGTTGGCATATAATCCAGCAAAAAACTGTTCAATATTTAAAGCGCCAATAGCCATCATAAACGTTTGATCGCGATAATATCCTGAACGAAAATCGCCATTTTTAAAAGCTTTAGCCATGGCCAATTGTGGTACTTCTTTACCATCGCCAAAAATTCCGAATTTTGCTTTCCCAGTCAGCACTTCACGACGACCTAACAAACTACACTCGCGTGAAGTTACGGCTAGGTTATAATCGGATAAAACTTCGGTTTTAAAATCTTCAAAAGAAAGGTCTTTATTTACTTCAGGATTTGCTTTCATAGGTAACTAGATATTTTTGCAAAGGTAATTATTATAAGTAAGATTCACAAAGCTGAAAACTGTTATAAATTTGAATAATTATAGGGTAAATGACGGTTTTACTACTGATTAAGTAAAATAATAGCTGATTTTCCGATTCTGTTAGAGATTGTTTAGTGAAAAGTAATCAAATCTATTAATTTAGATTTAATACCAACGCCTAGTAAACAACCCTAACAACGTTTTAAAATCCAAGGTCACAATAAACCTGATTTTTTCGGCATATTGTGGTTGAGATACTTCCCAACCTAAATTGGAGTATACAGGAAAATAAAGCTCAAAATAATCTTCCATTAAACTGACACGAATACCTGTATCATAAAGAACTTTGGTGCTTTCTTCGTGATTTTTAACTAAACCAATGTCACCGTAAGCCATGATGTATTTCCAAATAGTCATACTTCCATTTAAGGTGGTAATCCATTGGTTGGCAAAAGCTGGTTCTAATTGAGATTTAAAACCACCTTCAGCAATTATTAATTGCTGACTAAATATACCGGCACTTTCCGAGCGGCCGTAATAGTTATAATCAAATAAATAATCGGTTGGCCTGTCTAAAGCAAAACTGAAATAGTCTGAATCTCTATAGGTTTTGTTATAGAAAAATGCACCTGCAAAGAAACGTAAATTGTATTGTCGGTTATTTTTGGATAGCTTTCTGTATTCATAGTTTAAAGCAATCTTCCCGAATTTTTCGGCAAACTGCATATCTGCAAACCAAGACGAATAGTTAATTAAATCCTTATCAATATGGTTATAACGCATATTGAAAACTCCATAATTTGGTTGATTTGTTTCTGAAGTTAACAAAGCAGAAGGATCCGAATCCCGATTAATATCCACATATCTTACCGATAAATATTGGCGCTTATTGGCGCGTAAGTTTGTTTTATCTTTGAAAGATAGCTGAACGCCTGGCGTAAATTTGGTTACAAATAAATCTTTGGCATAACTGGAATAACTAGCGCCAACACCATAACTAATATTATATAAATGTGAAGAATCATCAATATACTGGTTGTAATTAAGCGATATAGATCCGGTAAGCGATTCGGATTTTAAACCATATTGCGGCGATATTTTATAATAGAATGGTTTCCGAAGCACGGTTTTATTATAGGCTTTTACACCTAAAACTATACCGTCATAAATATTATTAAACTCCACAATGGGCATTAAAAAAACCTGATTATAATCGGGGTCTTCAATATCCTTTATTAATCGCAATTGTAACGGTCGATTAAAAAGCGCTTTATTTAAAGTTTTCGTATTATTTCTTACATTGAATTCCGGCACAATTTGATCATGATTTAATACCAGCCTCGTGGTTTCGGTGTCTGGAATGCTTATCGTTATCGAATCTTTAATGTTTTCCAACCAGATTTTAGAGGTTACCGTTTTATCGGTAAATGAGAATAAGGAGATTGGCACGTTAGCATCCGATTTGTTCTTAATCGTCACGCGAATGGAATCATTTTCCCGAACTGCTCTGCTAATGGTATAGTCGATGTATTTTTTAGTTTGAAGATAATCGGTGAAAAACCAATTCAAATCTTTAGTGGCTGTGGCTTCTAAAAAGTCTTTAAAATTGTTGGTATTAGCCTCTTGGTTCCGATTGGTATTTAGATAATCCAAAAGTGTCCCCGTCATTTTATAATTCCCCAGATAGTCATCTAAATATTTTAAACCAACGCCTGCTTTGTATTTATTGGCAATATTCTCATTAAATTTTAAAAGTGAATCTTTAGACATGCTTAATGGCTGGTCAATATTTTGACGTGCCATATGCATATACAGAAAACTGTATTGTGCGTTAAAATCTAATTGTGTGGCGTGAAAAGATTTTAATCCAAAAATATCAGAAAGTGTTCCGGCCAATTTCATATTAGGATAAAATTCATCCACATATTTCATTAAATAGTAGGTTTGCATACCATCTAAAAGCCATTGATCCGTTCTTGGATTGATAAGCAATATATTTTCTAAATAACTACGAAGTCCAGTTTTTAGAATTTTCAATTCATACTGAAAATGATCAGGAAACGGTCTGATAAAACTTGGAAGTAAGTTCAAGCCATATAAGGGATTCTTACGATAATCAATATCCGTAATTAGTAAGCGTTTATGCGGATAATCGCCTAGGTTATTGCTTAAAAACTGGGCTATTTTATCGGTAACTAAAGCTTTATTCATCGGGCTTAAATCCTCATCATCTACATTTGAAGCGATGGTGAAAAAATCCGTTTCAATATCCCGATATTGTGATTCTTTATTTAAGAAAAGCTTGGAGTTTACACGGTTTTTACCAGATAAAACCACAACTTGATTACCCTTAACTTGGTAATAATCTTTCTTATCCAACTCCGAAACCAATTGATAGGCCAGTGGAAATGTAATTTCCATGTCAATATCAGCTAGCGGCACAAACATATCGTCTAAATCCTTATTGCTGCTGTATTTCCATGCGCCATTATATATTGCCGGTGTAATGTACCAAAAACGCAAATTGTAATCGCCCGTGGACGTAACGCCATAACGCGTGAATTTATCATTAGGAACCTGAACAATATAATTTAAATATATAGTGTAGGAATTGTTGGGAAGTAGAGGCGTATCCAATTCAACCTTAATAACATCTATATGATCTTTAACCCGATCAAATTTTAATTCAGAACCATTTTGGTGAATGTCCGTAATAACAGAATACCCACGATCCTCGTTTTTTGCAAAGTGAAATTCGGTTTTAAATTCTTCCGAAAAACGCTTGGCTAACGGCGTATCTTTAGTGGCGAAACTGTTACCCCAGTCATTTAAATAAATAGTTTGAAGTGTATCTTGACTGGTATTAAAATAGGTAATTTCTTGTGAAATTTTAATTTGATTATTCTCCACATTAAATGTTGCTTTTAGGTTCATAGCATTCTGGCTAGCTACGTTTAGACTAAAAGCAAAAAATAGGACACTTAATAGATAGAATATTCTCAATGTATTTTAATGAATTTTAAAGGTTCAAAGGACGCATTTGCGGCAACAATATAATAGATGCCGGCGGATAAATTTGTTAAGGTTACGTTATAAGTATACGAACTTTCAACAGTAATGGTTTTGACTAGTTGCCCTAACTTATTGTAGGTTCCTAAATTTTATAATAGTTAGCACGTGTATGCGTTTTTAGAGTTAGTAAATTTTGTTTACAAATCTCAAAGGTCCTAAAAATAGTGTTCCTATCATTTGTCCTAATAACTTCTAAATGCGCTAATTTATTATTAACAGAATTTTCATTCGGAAAATTTAACAAATTGTAAAACATCACATTAAAGGATGCTTGCGAAAACAATGTTGTAAAATTTAAGACGCCAAAAAGCATCAAAAATGGCCATTTTTTTTTCATGTAGGAAGTTGAGGCGAAAATTTTTAGAAGTTTGGCGTTAATTGAGATTCCTTATAGAAACTATCTAAAATGGGAATTACTTCATCGGCTGTATCCACCAAGTGAATTAAATCTAAATCTTTGGCGCTAACATTAGCAAATCCGTCTAATAAGGTCGTTTTAATCCAATCTAATAAGCCTGACCAAAAATCAGTACCGACTAAAATAATAGGGAATTTTTCAATTTTATTTGTTTGAATTAAAGTAATAGCTTCAAACAATTCATCTAAGGTTCCGAAACCACCGGGCATAACTACAAAACCTTGAGAATACTTAACAAACATAACTTTTCGAACAAAGAAATAATCGAAATCTAAACTTTTATCTGAATCGATATAGGGATTATCATGTTGCTCAAAGGGCAAATCTATATTTAATCCAACGGACGTTCCGCCAGCAATATGCGCACCTTTATTTCCAGCTTCCATAATTCCTGGACCACCGCCGGTAATAACGCCATAACCATGCTCCACTATTTTACTGGCAATTTCTTCTGCTAGTTTATAGTTTTTATGATTGGGTTTTGTACGTGCGGAACCAAAAATAGAAACGCAAGGTCCAATTTTACTTAATTTTTCGTAACCGTTAACGAATTCGCCCATAATTTTAAAAATGGCCCATGAATCGTTTGTTTTTATTTCATTCCAACGTTTATGATGTTGTTCTTTTCTCATATTTTAAATCTTTATAATCTGTAATACTGTATTTTAAAGGGTGGAGGAAATTATAATCCAAAAGCAAATTTAAGTGATTTATATACATATCACATCCTTTATTTACAGGAATTCACATTTTAAAATTGTTATTTTTTTGATACACTTTTGATTTTAAATAAACACAAAAAAAGACAAATCATGAAGATTTGTCTTTTCTATATATTTAATTTTAAATAGTTTATCTCAAAGGACCTCGGCCTGAAATAAGGTTATATAATATCACGATTACAGCAATAACAAGCAGAATGTGAATTAAATTACTGGTTTCCAAACCAGGAACTACGCCTAGAAATCCAAGTAACCAAACGACTATACAAATAACGGCTACAAGCCAAAGTAAACTTCTCATATTTTTAAATTTTAATGGTTAGTACAACTAATCTACTAAATTAAAATGAGAAATATATCAACTTAACTCTTTTTTAAGAAATTGTGCTGTGTAGCTTTTTTTGTTTTTTATAATTTCTTCGGGCGTGCCTTTGGCAACAATTTCACCACCACCTTTACCGCCTTCGTAACCTACATCAATGATATAATCTACGGTTTTTATAACGTCTAAATTGTGCTCAATAATTAAAACGGTGTTTCCTTTATTTACCAACTTATTTAAAACTTGCATCAATACACGAATATCTTCAAAGTGCAAACCTGTTGTAGGTTCATCTAGAATATAAAAGGTATTTCCTGTATCGCGTTTGCTTAATTCCGTAGCTAATTTAATACGTTGCGCTTCACCACCAGAAAGCGTGGTGCTTTGCTGACCTAAAGTAATATACCCTAAACCAACATCTTGAATGGTTTTAACCTTTTTATGAATTTTTGGAATATGCTCAAAGAACCCAACCGCTTCATTCATGGTCATATTTAATACATCACTAATAGATTTTCCTTTATAACGAATTTCCAACGTTTCACGATTAAAACGTTTGCCTTGACAGGTTTCACATTCTACATAAACATCGGGTAAAAAATTCATTTCAATAACACGTAAACCACCACCTTGACAGGTTTCACAACGTCCACCTTTAACATTAAAACTAAAACGCCCAGGTTTATAACCACGAATCATGGCTTCCGGTATTTTAGCAAATAGACTTCGAATTTCACTAAAAACACCCGTATACGTCGCCGGATTACTTCGTGGCGTTCTACCAATTGGCGATTGGTTCACGTCAATTACTTTATCAATATGTTCTAAACCTTTTATGCTTTTATAAGGCATCGGTTTTTTAACGCCATTAAAATAATAGGCGTTCATAATAGGATAAAGCGTTTCATTAATTAAAGTCGATTTTCCGCTACCAGAAACACCAGTTACACCAATCATTTTCCCTAAAGGAATATCAATGGATACATTTTTTAAGTTATTTCCTGTACACCCTTTTAATGAAATGGTTTTCCCATTGCCTTCACGACGCTCTTTAGGAACTTCAATTTCTTTTTTCCCGTTTAAATAATCTGCAGTAAGGGTATTATGTTTTTTGACTTCGTCGGGTGTGCCAACACTAATTATTTCCCCACCATGTTTCCCGGCATGTGGACCAATATCAATAACATAATCGGCATTTTCTATCATATCCTTATCATGTTCTACCACAATAACAGAATTCCCAATATCGCGAAGTGAAATTAAGGATTTAATCAATTTTTCATTATCTCGTTGGTGTAAACCAATACTTGGTTCATCCAGAATATATAAAACACCAACCAATTGCGACCCAATTTGTGTAGCTAAACGAATACGCTGTGCTTCACCACCAGAAAGCGATTTGGAACCGCGATTTAAGGATAGATAATCTAATCCAACATCCAATAAAAATTGCGTTCTTGATGAAATTTCTTTAATGATTTCTTCGGAAATTTTAAGTTGTTTTTCCGTAAGATGATTGGGTAAATCCTTAAACCATAATGATAAATCAACGATATCCTTATTTGCTAATTCGGCAATGTTTAGAATATTCACTTTAAAATAAAGCGATTCTTTACGCAAACGCGCACCTTCACAGGTGTTGCAAACTACTTTATCCATATAATCTTTTGCCCAACGCTTTAAAGAGGTTGTTTCAGCAGTATTATATTGATTTTCAATGAAATTAGCAACACCTTCAAAATCAATTTTATAATCTCGGGTGACACCTAAATTTTTGTTTTCGACAGCAAATTTCTCATTACCACCATATAAAATCATGTGTTTAGCAGCTTCAGGAATATCTTTATAGGCATCATTCAATGAAAAGTTATAGCGTTGTGCTATCGTTTCAAACTGCTTAAAAATCCAAGAATTTTTTTGTGGACCATGTGGTACTAACGCGCCCGATTTTATGGATAAAGTATCGTCCGGAATTATTTTTTTAGCATTTACTTGATACAAAGTTCCAATTCCATTACAAGTTGGGCAAGCGCCTTTTGGGGAGTTAAATGAAAAATTATTGGGTTCCGGATTGGGATAAGATATACCAGAACTTGGACACATTAAATTTCGACTAAAATAGCGCGCTTCTTCCGAATCTTGATCAATAACCATCAGCACATCTTCGCCGTGATACATAGCGGTGTTTATGGTTTCAGTTAGGCGTTTATCATTATCCGCAGAGGCATCAATTTTAAGACGGTCTATGACAATTTCGATATCGTGATTCTTGTATCGATCTAATTTCATGCCTTTGGTAATGTCGCGTATTTCACCATCAGTTCTTACTTTTACAAAACCTTGTTTTGCAATTTGTTCAAATAATTCGCGGTAATGCCCTTTTCTAGAGCGCACAACTGGCGCCAAAATATTAATACGTTTTCCATTAAACGTTTCGGTAATCAGGTCTTTAATTTGCTCGTCATTATAACTAACCATTTTTTCGCCGGTATTATAACTGTAAGCGTCACTAGCTCGTGCGAAAAGTAAACGTAAAAAATCGTAAATTTCAGTAATGGTTCCAACAGTAGACCGTGGTGATTTACTGGTTGTTTTCTGCTCAATAGCAATAACTGGTGAAAGTCCATCAATTTTATCCACATCAGGACGTTCCAATCCACCTAAAAATTGGCGTGCGTAAGCCGAAAAGGTTTCAATATAACGTCTTTGACCTTCGGCATAAATGGTATCAAAGGCTAATGATGATTTTCCACTACCAGATAAGCCTGTAATAACAACAAGTTTTTCTCTTGGAATGGTAACATCTATATTTTTTAGGTTATGAACGCGAGCGCCTTGAACCTCAATTGTATCTTCAAATTTACTCATAGCATAGCAATTCAGTCTGTTTTACAGACCAATTTGCAAAGGTACAGTTTATGCCATTAAAAATAAAGGAGTTGATATTTAGAGTTTTGTTAAAAAAGCAGTGCTACTTATTATTTTTAACTTTTATATTCTTTCGCCCATTTTATAAGTGAATCCGGTGCGGCATCTAACTGCAATTTTTCAATAATATTGGTACGGTGTTTTTGAATAGTTCTTGGAGAAACACAGAGCATATCACTAATTTCAGTAGATGTTTTCCCACTGGCAATGATTTCTACAATTTTACGCTCGGAAGGTGTTAATAATTCGAGTTTTTTAAGCTCGTTTTCAACATGAGATTCCAAATTTTCAGAAAAAGAACTGCTGTAATAATTCCCGTTTTCCATCACAGTTGCGATGCATTTTTCTATTTCTGTCATGCTATCTTCTTTTAACAAATAACCATGAACCCCTATTTTTTTAGCTTGAGCAACAAAATTTCTCTGTTTATGATAGGTCATAACAATATATCGCGTGTTTAAATCCGCATATTCTTTGCAGGCCGACATAACTTCGAAGCCATTTAAAAAGGGCATTTCAATATCTAATAGTGCAATATCTGGTTTTAAATTGGTGATGGTTTTTACAGCTTCTTTCCCGTTTTCTGCCGTACCTATAATGGTATAACCAGCTTGTTCAAGCTCCTGTTTTAAACCTTTTAGCATAATAGGGTGATCTTCGGCAATAACGATGGTGATGTTTTTTTTAGACATGGGAATCTTATAAAAAAATGGGTTTTATTACATTTGTAAAAATACACTAATTAACGTTAGTTGTATTTATTTTTTGATCGAAAGGTGCAGCATTTAAACTATTTCAATAGGAAGTTTTATAACTATTTTCGTGCCTTTTCCAATAGCAGATTCCACTTCCAATTTGGCTGATATTATTTTGCAACGTTCCATGAGCGATTTCATTCCTAAACTTTTGGATGTTTTAATAGCTTGGTTATAGTCAAACCCCTTCCCGTTATCTTTTATAGTCATAACAATATGGTTGGCTTCGGTTTCTAAACTGACAAAAACAGCTTTAGCTTCAGCATGCTTTATGGTGTTATTTAAAGCTTCCTGGGTAATTCTGTATAGGTGTAAAGCTTTGTCTTTATTGATTAAGTTGTCTGTGTTTTCTATTTCTAGTGTGAAAAACACGTCGGTGCCTTCATCTAATTCATTAACTAAATCTTCTATAGCAGCTGTAAAACCTAGGCGTTCAAGTGCCGCTGGATATAAACCTTGAGAAATGGAACGTAAATTGGCCAACGTGTCATTGGCTAAATTTCCATAATCTGGGTTGTCTATTGTTTTTAATTTCCGCGTTAATAGCATGAGTTGTTGGCCTACAGAATCGTGTAACTCAAAAGCTAACCGGGTGCGTTCTTGTTCTTGGGTGTTAATAATATCTTGCGTAAAGGCTTCTTGTAATTTCTGTTTGTTTTTTGCGAAATTTCTAGAACGAACAACCGTTACAAATCCAAAAACTGATAGTAATCCTAAACCTCCAAACATTAACCATTGATTTTTTACTTTATTTTTGGTATCTAATAAAGCAATATTACTCGTTTGATTCTGAATGGTTAAATCGCGCTTTTCAGTTTCATATATGGTTTGATAATAGGCTAAAACTCGCGTGTTTTGACTGCTGCCAATGGAATCTTTAATTTGGGTGTATTTTTTATAATGTGAAAATGCTTTATCCGGATCACCCATACGCTCATACACTTTTGATAAAAATAAAGAAGCTTCTTGCAATTCTTCATATTGATCACTTTCATTTTTTAATTCATAATTTTCAATTCCATAACGTATGGCTTCTGTATAATTTTTTTCGGCAAAAGCATAGCGCATTTTAGCGGCTAAATAAAATGGTCTGTTGTATCCAATAGTGCTGTTTTCGTCACGTTCTAAATCTTCAATAATTGCTTTGGCTTGTTTTAAACTATCGTTTTCTGCTAAACCAACCGCTAAACCAAATTTAAGAGGTACATCAAAATAGGCTTTCTTTTCTAATCTATCATTGGCTTCTACAGCCAACTTTAAGTTTTTAATCCGGCTTTTTTGGTTGTTTAGTTTATGATCATCTGCCGCATTGTTATAATATACAACAGGTAAATTATGATATGAATGTGTTGTATTAGCAATTTTTATTAGTTCATCTCGCTCTTTTTTTGCCTCTTCAAAAAAGCCATTTTTACTATATAATATAGAGATAGAATTTTTAGCACTTAACCAATAAACCGTGTCTTTTTTCTCTTGAAACATTTTAGACGCTTCTTGCAGTGTAATAGAAGCTGCACCAAAATCCCCTGTATTGAGTAGCGCCATACCTTTGGCGAATTTGGATAATTCCATGTATTCAGACTGATATTTTTCGGCGTATACATAAGAACTATCAAATAGTTTTATGGATTCCTCAAAATGTCTGGAATCATAGTGAAGATAAGCTGCTTCATAATAAAAATCATCAATTAAATTCGGCTTGGTAACTTGTGATAAAATAGGAATGGTGCTTTTAATTATTTCTTTAGCTTCATCATATTCATTGGTGCCATAATTCAGATAATTTATAAAATTGGTTGTGTGTTTTACGGCAATATTAATAGAATCTAATTTTTGAGCAAAACTGATAGTTACCCTAAAAATCGAGTCCGCATTAAAAGTGGAATCGTAGCGTATTTCTCCCGAAAGACTGTCTAGAAATTTGAGACGTTCGGCTTTAGAAGTGCGTTCATTACTTAAATTCAATAAACTTTTATTTTTGCTTAAATCTTCGTCTTGGGCATTTAAAAAAATAGGAATTAATAGCACTATGAACAGGAAATAAAATCTCATGGTATCTTTGGTTTGCGTAAAACTAGAGCATTTAAAGTTGAAATGAAATAGCTCATCTCGTTTTAGGTTTAAAAAGTGTAAGAACTTTGGTTAATTGTGAAGGAATAGATAAAGCTTTAAGTGAAAATTTAAATTTTTAATTCGAATACCTACAGATTTGTTATTATTGCACTTCAAATTTATAAAACCTTTTAAAATGAACATACTAGGAATTAGCTCACGAATAAATCATCCAGAATTTGGTAAAGGTGTTGTCACTAATGTGACTTCTAAGCATTATTGGGTAACTTTTATTGAAAATGGTTTAGAAACCATAGATATTGATTCTGAATTTGAAGTGATTGAAGCGGCTGAAGACGATGTAGATTCTGTAAGTTTTGCTGATGTTGAAAGCAGTTTGGTACAGATTTTAAAACGTTGGAGTGATGCCAGTGAAGTAGTTCATATTGCTGATAAATGGAAAGGTGGGAAGCTCATTTTAGAACCTGGCGATTCTAATTTAAAATCGAGTGAGGTGCCTATTGATAGCTTTTTTCACAAAATAACGATGGTTCGTGATCGCTTGCGTGTTATGGAACAAAAAATTAATGCCAGCAATTTAGAAGAGCAAGAAAAAATTGACTTGCAGCAATATATCACTAGAAGTTATGGCAGTTTAACGTCTTTCAATGTGCTTTTTAAATTGAAAGAACAACAGTTTGTTGGGCAGCGTTCTAAATAAGTGTTTAGTTTACAGTAGCAGTCGCAATCGCAGTACTTTAGTTATTATAGATACAGTTTTAGTGTTTTAAAACCACTTGAAAAACCATCCATTTATGCTATTAAAACTGAATACTGAGAACTCATTTCCTTCCAATAATAGCATTTATTTTAATCCCCATAAATAACATTTCATGGAAAGTAGGAAGTATGGCGCCACTTTCAGTAGTTGTCCAATCATTCCAAGAGGCTTCAAATCCGCCAATTGGCAGAATATCCACCCACATCTTGAATTTAACGGGTTTGTTATCGGGATTTAGAATCCATAAATACGAATCGCCTGGCGTGCTGCCTCCTGTTTTATAGGTAACCAACAAGGCTTTTTCTTGGTTTTCTAATATCACCATTCTACGCTCCGTTCCGGGATCAAAAACCTTGTAAGGCGCTACTAGCCAAAAGGAATCATTATTAAAATAGCTTAAGGCATTTTCAATAAGGTCTTCAGCTTTTTCATTTAGTACCTCTAAATTATTCACGTAAGCTTTGCTTAAGCTCGGGTTATTTAAATTAAGATTTACTTTGTTTTTTTTCCAGTGAACTTCACAGGTGTTTTCAGATTTTTGCCATTTAAAATGATGCTGGTTTTTAAAAGTCCATTCTATATAATTGGTTTCCTCGTAAGCTTGATAATCCAAAGCCTCTAGCATGCTTTGCGCAAGTGCTTCTGCAGGCGCACCTTCATCACCAAGCGGCAAATCTTCATTGTATCTAAAATATATAAAGCCTAAAAAAATCATGCTAGGAAGCGTGAAAAAGATGATAAAACCGACAGTTATTTTTAGAGTTTTCTTGATTTTCATAAGGATTTAATTAAGGTAGACTTTTCTAAAATGGCAAGGTAATTCGGTTTAAAATCCAACAGCTGTATCATCTCCTCTGGAATCTGCTCCACCTTGTAATTTACCAGAATCCAATATTAAAATACCATCCACTTTTCCAATAACGGGTGCATCTTCTTCAGTAATAATATAACCTTTGGCTTCTAATTCTGATTTTAAGTTGCCTTTAAAAACTTCGGGCTCCATACGGACATAATCTGGTAACCATTGGTGATGAAATCTAGGAGCATCAACGGCTTCTTGCATGCTCATACCAAACTCATGCACATTTAATATGGTTTGCAGCACAGAGGTTATAATGGTCGATCCGCCTGGTGTTCCAAGCGTCATATATAATTCACCGTTTTTCTCAACAATAGTTGGCGTCATAGAGCTTAACATGCGTTTTTCAGGAAGAATGCTATTGGCTTCAGCACCAACTAAACCATATACATTAGGTTCACCCGGTTTACTGCTAAAATCATCCATTTCATTATTTAAGAAAAAGCCTAATTCCTTAGAATATAATTTAGAACCGAAACCACTATTTAACGTTGTTGTTGCGGCGATGGCATTTCCAAATTGATCCACAATAGAGTAGTGGGTCGTTTCGTCACTTTCTATAATTTGAACAGCCCCATGTTTCATATCGGCTGATTTAGTAGCTTTTTCAAAAGAGAAATCGGCCATTCTTCCTGCCAAATATCGTGTACTGATTAAAGAATCACTAGGAATGTTTACAAAATCTGGATCGCCTAAATAGAAACTTCTATCGGCATAAGCACGGCGTTCGGCTTCGGTAATAATTTGAATCGTTTTTAAGCTGTTATGTCCAAATTCCGAAAGATTGTAGGGTTCAATCATTTTCATCATTTGTGCTAATGCAATTCCACCGCTTGAAGGTGGCGACATAGAAATTATTTTTAAATCGTCATAGGTGAAAGTCACAGGTTTACGCCATTGGGCTTCGTAACGCGCTAAATCTTCTTCAGTTATAATTCCGCCTTCAGCCTGAATAAAGGCTGCTAATTTTTTAGCTGTTTCACCTTTATAAAATTCATCACGACCGTTCATCATAATCGCTTTTAGAGTCGCTGCCAAAGCTGGATATTTTACGGTATCGTTTTCTTTCCAAACGCCATCAAAGACAGTTCCGTTAGGATTAACTGCTTTGATATAGGGTTGAAAATACGCAATGCTTGCCGCTTGTTTTTTAGTAACAATAACGCCACGTTCAGCCAATTCAATAATCGGTTTCATAATGGTTTCAATAGGTAAAATACCAAATTTTTTATGTGCTGCAAATACACCGGCAATTGTTCCAGGTACACCAACTGCCATAGCGCCCGTAGTGCTTTTACCAGGGATAACTTGACCTAAACTGTCTAAATACATGTCTTTTGTCGCGGCCATGGGAGCTTTTTCGCGATAATCTAAAGCGCCAATTTCACCAGAATTCATGCGGTAAACCATAAAACCACCACCACCAATATTTCCAGCATATGGAAATGCTACGGCTAAAGCTAATTCTGTAGCAACCATAGCATCAAAAGCGTTTCCGCCTTGTTCTAAAATAGCACTACCAATTTTGGAAGCTTCCGTACGGGCTGAAACAACCATCGC
Source organism: Bizionia myxarmorum (assembly GCF_008086205.1). Classification (GTDB taxonomy): domain Bacteria; phylum Bacteroidota; class Bacteroidia; order Flavobacteriales; family Flavobacteriaceae; genus Algorimicrobium; species Algorimicrobium myxarmorum. The sequence goes on from NZ_VSKK01000001.1 coordinate 1,825,702, forward strand.
TTTTTGAGTAACTAAACCTTGTTTTTGGGTCGTTTCTGCTAATTCTGCTTTGTCTTTACAGCTATAAAAAACAGCGATTACTAGCAAGAGTGAGATACTCTTCATCATCCTATTTAAATTATTGTTTTGGTAATAGTTTCTAGTTTTTCGGCAGCAAAAACCTGTAAATCTTCAAAAAATAACCTGAATTCAGATTCGAATTCATCATAGTATTTTACAAGTTCATGCGTGGCATTATGCATATTGGATTTGTTATTGGTACGTCTATTCATACCCTCTAATACAAACTGGATGCCATCTATTTCAGCATAGCTTGTTAACAAATTACCGTCTATCATATAGGGTAACATATTTTGTATTCGCGGCGTGAGTATGTCAAAATTATCCTGTAAAAGTTCATAAAAATTCTGTGCATAATCTGCTAAAGGCACCTCTGAATAGGTGGTCCAGTTTTTAGCTAAAAAATGATCGTAAAAAATATCAACAATCACGCCGCTATAATGGCCATAATTTTCATGAAGCTTTTTAGTGCTCTGTCTAACCACAGGATGTGCATCAGTAAAGGTGTCTATTTCACGATGCAATAACATACCGATTTGAATGTTTTTTGGGAACTCTTTATATTTCTTGCCACGAATACCATCGGCCATAAAATTCCCAATCGTTACCTGTTTTTGGTTGTTCGAAAGATAAATATGCGCTAAAAAATTCATAATTCGAATTTACAAATTCATACTTAAGAAAACACATATAAAACTTATATTTGTTGAAATTAAACGAAAAAACATGACACTTATAAAATCTATATCGGGAATCAGAGGAACTATTGGAGGCGCAGTTGGCGATAATTTAACGCCTATTGATGCTGTAAAATTTGCTTCCGCTTATGGAACTTGGCTAAAAGCGCAATATAAAAAAGACATTTACCGCGTAGTTGTTGGTCGTGACGCCCGTATTTCTGGTGAAATGATTCAGAATTTAGTCATGAATACCTTGGTTGGTTTAGGAATTCATGTTATTGATTTAGGTCTTTCTACAACACCAACCGTTGAAATTGCTGTGCCCATGGAACATGCCGATGGCGGGATTATTTTAACGGCTAGCCATAACCCGAAAGAATGGAATGCTTTAAAATTATTAAATAATAAGGGTGAATTTTTAAATGGCGAAGAAGGCGCTAAAATTCTCGCATTGGCAGAAGGTGATACCATGAGCTTTGCCGATGTGGATAGTTTAGGGAAAATTACGAAGAATGATGCTTATATCGATATGCATATTGATCAGGTTTTAAATTTGGAATTGGTAAATAGAGACGCTATTGAAAATGCGAATTTTAAAGTGGTGGTTGATGGTGTGAATTCTACAGGTGGCATTGCTATTCCTTTATTGCTAGAACGATTAGGGGTTCATACCGTGAAATTATATTGTGATCCAACGGGACATTTCCCTCATAACCCAGAGCCCTTAAAAGAGCATTTAACAGATTTATCTGAAGCCGTTGTAAAAGAGCGTGCTGATTTGGGAATTGTGGTTGACCCCGATGTAGACCGTTTAGCTTTTATGGATGAAAAAGGCCAGATGTTTGGCGAAGAATATACCTTGGTTGCCTGTGCAGATTACGTATTGAGTAAAACGCCAGGAAATACGGTGAGTAATATGAGTTCTACAAGAGCTTTGCGTGACGTAACTGAAAAACATGGCGGTACTTATGAAGCAAGCGCCGTTGGTGAAGTAAACGTGGTAGATTTAATGAAAAAAAACAAGGCTGTTATAGGTGGTGAAGGAAACGGTGGCATTATTTATCCAGAATCCCATTACGGGCGTGATGCTTTAGTTGGCGTGGCGTTATTTTTGAGCTTATTAGCTGAAAAGAGAATGTCTGTTAGTGATTTACGCGCCAGCTATCCAAGTTATTTTATGAGTAAGAAAAAAATAGCTTTAACACCAGAATTGGATGTGGATGCTATTTTAAAAGCTATGGAAGCCAAATATAGTCATGAACGGGTAACAACTATTGATGGTGTAAAAATTGATTTTAATACCAGTTGGGTACATTTACGAAAGTCTAATACAGAGCCTATTATTCGGGTTTATACCGAAGCCCCATCACAAGAAGAAGCAGATGCCTTGGCTAATAAAGTCATGGCAGAAATAGAAGCTGTGGCTAATAATTAGTACTTTGGCAACTTAATAAATACGCATGATTAGTACACAAACATCTTCAGAAGTTTCAACAGATTTAGAAACCTATTTTGGTCAATTTAGAAAGCACATTATTGGTGTAGATCAGACTTTTGAATCGCCTTATGGAACTCAAAAAATCATTTACACGGATTGGACAGCCTCTGGACGTTTATACCGCCCAATTGAAGAGAAAATAACTAATGTTTTTGGACCTTATGTAGCAAATACCCATACCGAAACTACTGTTTCAGGAACGGCTATGACGAAAGCGTATCATAAAGCCAAGCATATTATTAAAAAACATGTGAATGCGAGTGATGATGATGTACTCATTGTTTCTGGAAACGGGATGACGGGAGTTATCAATAAATTCCAACGTATTTTAGGTTTAAAAGTTCCAGAGAATTTAAAGAATCATACGATTGTTCCAGAAGACTTATGCCCCGTTGTTTTTATTACTCATATGGAACACCATTCTAACCAAACAACCTGGTTGGAAACCATTGCGAAAGTAGTGGTTATTCCGCCTTCAGAAGCCGGCTTATTCAGTTTAGAGAATTTAGAGAAACTTCTTATAGAACATAAAGATTGTCCCATTAAAATAGCTTCCGTTATTGGCGGTTCTAATGTTACAGGTATTCAAAATCCGCATCATGATATTGCGCAAATGATGCATAAACATGGCGGCGTTTGTTTTGTAGATTTCGCATGTTCTGCACCTTATGTGGATATTGATATGCATCCAGAAGATGAAACCAAAGCTTTGGATGCTATTTTCTTTTCACCTCATAAATTTATTGGCGGTCCTGGAACTTCTGGTGTATTAATTTTCAACAAGAAATTATATAAAAATATGATTCCTGATAATCCAGGTGGCGGCACCGTAAGTTGGACAAATCCTTGGGGAGAACATAAATATATTGATAATATTGAAGATCGTGAAGACGGTGGCACGCCTGGTTTTTTACAAGCCATAAAAACAGCTCTAGCCATTAAGTTAAAAGAGCAAATGGGCGTTAAAAATATGTTGGAGCGCGAGCATGAAATATTAAAAGTAGTTTTTAATGAATTAGGTAATGTACCAAATCTACAAATTCTAGCTGGGCAGCATACCGATAGGTTGGGTGTTGTTTCATTTTATATTGACAATCTCCATTTTAATTTAGGCGTAAAACTACTAAATGATAAGTTTGGTGTTCAAACACGTGGCGGTTGCAGCTGTGCTGGCACTTATGGTCATTTTTTACTACATGTAGATCAACAGACCTCCAATGAACTGACTCGTGAAATATCGCTAGGTGAATTAACGCGCAAGCCAGGTTGGATTCGTATGTCTATTCATCCAACAACAACCAACGCTGAAGTGCAGTATGTATGTGATAGTATTAAAGCATTAGCTGAAAATCACGCGGCTTGGAAAAACGATTATGACTACAATAAAATGACGAATGAGTTTATTCATAACTCACTAGTAAATCAAGAAATGGATGAAATGGAAACGCTAGTTACTAGCTGGTTTCTATTATCATAAAACCTTAAACGTTCTTTTGATATTCTGCTGGCACTTTATCACGATGTTTCCAGCGCTTGTGCGTCCATAAATAATATTCTGGAGCCTCATTAATCTGCGCTTCAACTAAATCTAGGAAACGGTCTGTAATGGCATAGTCTGGATACTCATTCGGGTGGTATGCTAAAGTTGTAAACGTCGTTTCATAAAAACCGCGTTTCAGTTTCTTCACTCCAAAAAAGACCACAGACATATCAAGCTTTTTAGCTAACATTTCTGCACCCGTGTGCACGGGAACCGTTATACCCATAAATTCATTCCAATGAAATGCTCTTTCGGCTTTAGGTGACTGGTCTGAAACAAAACCACAAATGGTAACTTTCCCTTCCTTTTTTAACTGCATTAGTACAGGAATGGTTTCTTTGGTAGTAATTAGGTGGCTGTTATATTTAGCGCGAATACGCTTAACCAAACCATCAAAATATTTATTAGCTAAACGTTTATAAATGGCGTACCCTTGATTTTTCATATAGGTTTGCAGAATAAAAATCCATTCCCAACTTCCATAATGTGCACACATTAGCGCGATGCTTCTATTTTCATCTTCTAATTGCTGAATGACCTCTATATTAGTAAATGTGAAGCGTTTTTTCATATCTGCTTCCGAAATGGTTAGGGATTTGATAGATTCCAAAACCATATCACATAAATGATGGTAAAATTTCTTTCGAATTTTGTTTAATTCAGCATCAGATTTATGAGGAAAGGCGAGCTTTAAATTCTCTTTAACTACTTTTTTTCTATAGCCTATAATGTGATAGATTAAGACGAATAAACCATCGGAAACCGCATACAATAATCGGAAGGGCAAAATGGACACCAACCATAAAATGGGATAAATTAGAATATAAGCAAGAAAATGCATGAATTAATTTTAGATTTGCAGCTACAAATATATGTTATATTCTTTTTAAACGTTTACTATTTATGGGCAATTTAAGTTTGGTTCTTATTGTAATTATTGCGGCGAATGCCTTGATTTCATTCAAAGGTTTCAGTGATCATCCGTTTTTTGAAAAATACAAATTCCATATTGGAAGTATTCTTCGAGGTGAAAAAATACGCATGTTTAGCTCTGGATTTTTACATGTGGACATGGCTCATTTGTTTTTTAATATGTTTTCGCTGTTCATTTTTGCGGATGTCGTTATTGGCTTTCTTGGAGATATTCAGTTTGTAGTTATTTATATTGGAAGTTTAGTGATGGGGAATTTACTGTCGTTATATTTTCATAAAGATGAGCCTCATTACAGTGCTGTTGGTGCCAGTGGCGCGGTTATGGGTGTTATTTATTCGGCTATTTTACTACAGCCTAATATGAGTTTGTATATGTTTTTTATTCCTATACCCATTCCAGCCTATATTTTTGGGATTGGCTATTTATTATATTCTATTTATGGCATGAAAAATAGACTTGGCAATATTGGTCATGATGCGCATTTTGGCGGCGCTATTGGTGGTTATGTTATAACCTTATTGTTGGCGACTTGGTTGTTTGAAAAAAACCTACTTATGATTGGATTGTTAGCTTTGCCTATAATTTTACTATTTGTATTGAAGAAATTGGGGAAAATTTGATATACTTCTTTAAGTGAAAAGTGAAAAGTGAAAAGTGAAAAGTGAAAAGTGAAAAGTGAAAAGTGAAAAGTGAAAAGTGAGAATAGAGGTTTGAGGTGTAAAGATTTAAAAGTTAGTATAGAAAAGTGCTATGAATAAAAAAAGCCTTTCCAAATGGAAAGGCTTTTTTCTATAATTTGATTGCAACTTAATCTAAAAGCTCTGCAATTTTAGCTTCTAAATCTGCGCCTCTTAAATCTTTAGCAATAATTTTTCCTTCGCTATCTAGAATAAATGTAGCTGGAATAGCTTGGATATTATAGAGTTTAGCAATAGGGTCTTCAAAATAATTTAGGTTAGACACTTGGTGCCATTGTAAACCATCCTGTTCTATAGCTTTAATCCATTCGTCTTTGGCATTAGGTTGTCTTGGATTTCCATCTAAAGACACACCAATTATTTCAAGACCTTTATCATGATACTTTTCGTAAACCTTAACAACATTTGGATTCTCTCTTCTACACGGTGCACACCAAGCAGCCCAAAAATCAATAATAGTTACTTTACCTTTAATATCGTTTAAAGCAACCATTTTTCCTTCTGGATTAGGTGCCGAAAAGTTAGGCGCTACGCTACCCATTGATGTTGCTTTAGATGCATTTACAATAGCTGCAATACTTTTACCAATACGGCTGTTTTTAACCGGCTCGGTGAAATTCTCATACAGTTCTTGCGCTTTATCTAAATCAATACCTTTTGTTTGAACTAGGTTTTCAAGAATTGCAGCACTTGTTACTACATCATTATGCTTTTTAATTGCTTCTAGGTTTTTAGCATTTCCTTCGTCTACAATTTTCTTAAACTCATCTTGAATCGCTGTCATTTGAATGGTGTCACCCGTATTTCTAGCTGCCATATAAGCTTGACCCATTGTTTCATTTTTAGCTCTAATAGGATCTGATATTTTCTTGAATACTTGAAAAATATCATTTTCATGGCTTCCTTTTACAACAGAAGATTGTAAGCTATCTTTGTAAAATTCAATTGTAATATCCTTATTTTCCAATACAATTGGCGTACCGCCAACCATACCGTCAATCGTGATTACATATAAATCTGGTGATTCAACAGCGCCTGTAAATGTTAATTTACCGTCTTTCACAACAGTAGAATCGACAAAAAAGGAATTATTTAAATCGGCATTACGAAGTCTTACTGTCTTACCGTCCACGGCCTTATCAATAGAACCCGTTATAACATAACCTTCTTTAGTTTCGTTATTCTTACAAGAAACTGCAAGGACGACGAAAGCAAGTAGCATAAGTTTTTTAATCATTTTCAATGTTTTTTAGTTTGTGCAAATATAGTAGATTGTTAAAAAATATCTGTTAAGAATTAGCTAATATCCTAAAGGGTGTATTTCGTGCTGTTTTTAGTACTTTTGTAGCATGAATCAAAACGATACTATTGTTGCGCTTGCTACGGCTTCAGGAGCTGGTGCTATTGCGGTTATTCGCTTATCAGGAACCGATGCCATAACTATTGCGGAAGACTGTTTTCGTTCGGTTTCTAAAGCTAAAAAGTTATCCAAACAGAAAACACATACCATTCATTTAGGGCATATTGTAGATGATACACGTGAAATTGATGAAGTTTTAGTATCGGTTTTTAAGAATCCTAATTCTTATACAGGTGAAGATGTGGTGGAGGTATCTTGCCATGGTTCCCATTATATTCAACAACAAATCATTCAATTATTCTTAAGAAACGGTTGCCGAATGGCAGATGCGGGTGAATTTACCTTGCGTGCTTTTTTAAATGGGAAGTTAGATTTAAGTCAGGCCGAAGCCGTTGCCGATTTAATTGCAAGTGATAATGAAGCGTCTCACCAAATTGCCATGCAGCAAATGCGTGGTGGTTTTTCAAGTGAAATTGCCAAGCTTCGCGAAGAACTTTTAAACTTCGCATCCTTAATAGAATTAGAGTTGGACTTTGCTGAAGAAGATGTGGAATTTGCGGATAGAACGCAATTTCGGGAATTAGTAGAACGAATCACATTTGTTTTAAAACGTTTAATCGATTCGTTTGCTGTTGGAAATGTCATTAAAAACGGGATTCCGGTTGCTATTGTAGGGGAACCTAATGTGGGGAAATCCACATTGTTAAATGCGTTGTTGAATGAAGAACGCGCCATTGTTTCAGAAATAGCCGGAACTACGCGTGATACTATTGAAGATGAAATTAGTATTGGCGGTATGGGTTTCCGATTTATAGATACAGCTGGAATTCGTGAAACACAGGATGTGGTAGAAAGCATTGGAATTAAAAAGACCTTCGAGAAAATAGAACAAGCCCAAGTGGTCATTTACTTATTCGATGCGGAACAGTTCCAAGTTCAAAGTTCCAAGTTCAAGGTTGAACTGGAAAAGATTAAAAATAAGTACCCCTTAAAACCCTTACTTGTTATTGCCAATAAAATTGATAAAGTAGATGATATTTTGTTGGCGCAAATGCAAACGGAGATCCCTGAAATCCAATTGTTATCAGCTAAAAGTGGCTTTGGCGTTGAGCAACTTACCGATTCTTTATTAGGCTTGGTAAATACAGGCGCACTTCGAAATAACGAAACTATTATCACCAATACACGGCATTATGATGCGCTGCTAAAAGCATTAGAAGAAATTCAGAAAGTTAAATACGGGTTGGATTCTGGATTGCCAAGCGATTTAATGGCCATTGATATTCGGGAGGCTTTGTACCAATTTGGATTGATAACGGGGAATGTTACCAATGATGAGTTGTTGGGGAATATTTTTGCGAATTTTTGCATCGGGAAATAGATTCCAAATTCCAAGTTCCAGATTTCAAAAGGACTATATTTCAAAAACTACCTATTATTTCACGGAGATTCGCGGAGACCTTACAGAGATTCACGGAGGTTGATTGGGTTGATACGACTTGATTTGTCTCGCAAAGTCGCAGAGGCGCAAATCTGCCTTTCGGCAGACAAGGGCGCAAAGGCGAAATAAGTGTTATGGGTTTATATTTCGGGAATAGGCAGGTTATGAATTCCAAGTTTCAGATTCCAGATTTCAAAAGGACTATATTTCAAAAACTACCTATTATTTCACGGAGATACGCGGAGACTTTACAGAGATTCGTGGCGTTTGATTGGGTTGATACGATTTAATTTGTCTCGCAAAGTCGCAGAGGCTTAAATCTGCCTTTCGGCAGACAAGGGCGCAAAGGCGAAATAAGTGTTAGGGGTTTATATTTCGGGAATAGGCAGGTTATGAATTTCAAGTTTCAGATTCCAAATTCCAAAAGGACTATATTTCAAAAACCACCTATTATTTCACGGAGATTTGCGGAGACCTTACAGAGATTCATGGAGATTGATTGGGTTGATACGATTTGATTTATTGTGTAAAGTCGAAAAGTCACAGAGACGTAATGGATAAAGGCCGAATTTGCAGCGTCTTAAATCTGCCTTTCGGCAGACATGGCTCGCTATTGTTAGGCTTATTGTGCTTATGGGATTGGCGCTTTTTTAGGTAAGGGAGCTAATCTAAATTTTCTTCTGGACGTTATGTTTCTTTTATTTCACCTATTACTTACTACGAAATTACATCTGTCTAGGTTGCTATAACCTCGGTTTAACCATTTTATATGCATGCTATAACCACGCTATACCCTTTAATTTAAAAAGACTATCTTTAATAGGTAGTTGCTTGATGGCGAGGAGTTTGTTGTTGATTTGTTTGGTTGTTGGGTGGTAGGTTATTATTAACTTTTAAAAGGAGATATTATGGCAAAGCAGAAAGGTATTATTCCGATAGTTGGGACGATTGGTGGTCTTAATTTTTTTATTTTAAATGGTGAGCCATTGGTGCGGAGAGCTGGTGGTGGTTTTAATGGGAAAGCTATTAAAACCAAGGGCAGTATGCAACGTGTTCGCGAAAACGGGAGTGAGTTTGGTACTTGTTCTCATTTGAATAAAGTATTTAGGCAGGCGTTACGGCCGTTTTATAACAACCATAAGTTTACGTTTTTTCATAGCAGATTGATGACCTTGTTTACGGGTTTAAAAGATTTGGATGCTGTAAATGCTCGGGGCGAGCGACGTGTTGCTAAAGGGCTTGAAACGGTAAAAGGCAAGCGGGCTTTAATAAACTTTAATTATACACCGGATTGTCAGCCGCATTTAGTGCTACCTTTTAGCTATAACATGGACTGGCCAACGCATACTTTTAGTATTCCCAGGTTTGATATCCAAGATGTTCGTTTTAGTACGGGCGCCACGCATATAGCCCTGCAGTTTGGGGTTTTGGACTTTAACTTTGAGTCGCTAGTATATAAGATGCATTTAGCAGCACCTATGGTATTGGCTAAAAATGATCCGCGGACGAGTTTGAATTTAACACCTACGAGTCTGCCAAGTGGATTGGGATTGCAAATGGCCGTTTTAGGAATTCGGTATTATCAGGAAATTGATGGGCTGATGTATTTATTACATGCGCAGGATGGTGTTGGGATTGGGGTTTTGGCAATAAAGAATTGAGAGCGCTGTGCTTTTAGTATTAGGTATTAAGACGGGGTATGTAAGTTAATGAAGGTTTTTGGTTATCACGCTAAAGCGCCGAGGCACAGAATTTATAAAACAAAAAAGTCCTACCGAAGCAGGACTAAAGATTTTCATCTACGGCATATAGCCTTATTGTGATAAGATTAAAGATTAGAAATTTTAATCAGTTTCAAATATATGAAAAAGATTTCTATTTAACAATGCGGATTCCCGTAACCAAAATATTCAGCAATTTGTATATTGAAGACTGATAAATTTTAAATATTATGAGTAGGATATTAGGTTTGGATTTGGGGACTAATTCGATTGGGTGGGCATTGATAGATGGAAATAAAAAAGAAATTTTAGGTATTGGAAGCCGAATTTTTCCTGAAGGAGTTGTTAATTTAGGTGAAGGGGAAGGTAGAGAAACCTCAAAAAATGCCAGTAGAACGGAAGACAGAGGTAAACGACGACAGTTTTTTAGAAAACGTTTACGTAAACGTTATTTATTGCGAGAACTTGCTAAAAATAAGATGTGTCCTATAGATTATACTTTCGTTAAAATTTGGAACCAAGAAGATATTTTTGAACAGGCAGAGAATTTTAAGAGGAATAGATAATATATTTATTATTTTAATATAAGTGTTACAGTATGAAGATACCTTTTCAGAGTTTGTTTAAATCTAAAAAAATAGAAATTAAGAGGAATACTTTGATTAGTTCACTTGCCCCCAAAGTATTAGCAAGAAAGGAAGATGTTGAAAAGATTCAACCGTATTTAGATAAACTTAATGAAACGATAGATACAAAGGGTATTAATAATATTGCTTTAACTGGCGGTTACGGTTCTGGTAAAAGTACAATAATAGGAACATTTAAAGAATTAAATCCACAATACGCATTCTTAAATATATCATTAGCTTCATTTAATAAGAAAAAAAGTGAAGATAAATTATCTTCATCTGAAAAGAAGTTGCTGAAGGAAGAATTAGAAAGATTGTTAGAGGTAAGTATTTTGCAACAAATATTTTATCATGTTAAACCTTCCGAAATCCCTGAATCACGTTTTAAAAGAATTATCAATATTCCCAACTGGAAAGTATGGTGCATTTCTATTGGATTTATTCTATGGGTTTCAAGTGCTATATTATTATTAAAATACGATTACTTAGATAAAATCAATCCGAATAGTTGGAATAGTAAAAATAATTTTGATTGGTTTGCTCTTGTCATATTCTTAATAGCATTTGTTGGAATGGGTTTGTTTTCCAAGTTGATTATCAGATTATTCAGTAACTCAAAAATTAATAAAGTAAACATTAAAGGAGAGTTAGAATTAGGCGATAATGTGAATAAATCCGTTTTTAATGAGCATTTAGAAGAAATTTTATACTTCTTTGAAAGAACAAAATATGATGTTATACTAATTGAAGACCTAGACAGGTTTGATAGTACAGATATATTTACAAAACTTAGGGAAATCAATATTCTTTTAAATAATTCAAAACTTATAAATAGAGAAATTAGCTTTGTTTATGCTGTGGGAGATGATTTATTTGAAGATAAAAAAGAAAGAGTAAAATTCTTCGAATATATTATTCCTGTTATCCCTTTTATTAATTCATCAAATGCGGATGAACAGTTGAGAACATTGATTAAAGAATCTGGATTAGATGAAAGTATATTTACTAAAGAATTTATATCAGATGTTATTACGTTTATCGACGATATTGATATGCGCTTATTAACAAACATTTTCCACGAATTTGTAATTTACAGAAACACCTTAAAGCCTGAATTCATTAAGAAAAATGATGAATTATTTGCGATGATAATTTATAAGAATATTGACCCTAAAGATTTTACTAAGCTTAACAAAAAAGAAGGAAAACTGTATGAGTTAATTAATAATAAGGGAAGTTATATAAAAAAAATTATTAGTGAAATGGATGGTAAAATTATACTTAAAAGTTCTCAAATTGCAGACATTGAAGTACATACAATAACTGATTTTGAGGAATTAAATAGTGTTTATTTTCGGAAGATATTATCAAAGTTGCCTAACAAAGCATTGATTGACTATGTTATTAGGGGAATTGATTTTGAAAAGTTAGTTGAAACTCAAAGTGTAACTTATAAATACTATCAATATAATAATTTATATGAAGACAATTTAAGGTTTAAATTTTCAGAAATTGAGAATGAAGTTAATCCTGTTTTTACCTATGGGGAAAGAGTAGGGTTGATAGAATCTAAACGCAATAATAAAGTTAATATACTAAAAAATGAAATTGATAAATTAAAATCAAAAAAAACAGTAATTGAAAATTGGGATTTAAAGCAAATATTCAATGAAGTGGATATTAACGAATACTTAAACGATTTTTCAAATAATAGCTTACTAAGAAACTTAATTTTAAATGGATATATCAATGAAAATTATAACGATTATATTTCTTTATTCCACGAAGTATCAATAACAAAAGAAGATTTTACTTTCGAAAGAAATGTTAAAGCAGGATATTCCACAGATTTTAATTATAAACTAAGTGATAAAGTTGAAAATTTAATAGTGAAAATAGATGAAAGGTATTTTGCAAGAGAAGCAATATTAAATTTTGATTTATTAGATTATTTAGGAAATAACTATAGCAGACATTCCAATAAATATGATGCTATTATTAGTTTGTTAAGTAATGAAAAAGATAAATCTATACAGTTTATAGATGAATATATTAAAAATGAAGAAGGATCATTAAGAGTTTTTATTGAAAAATTAGTAGAAAATTGGAAAGGATTTTGGGAATATATTTATTCAAAAAGCAATCATAGTGAGGAAAGAGAAAATAAATATTTAGAACTTATTATCAGGTTTTCTAAGGTTGAAACAATTTTAAAAAATCAAAATAATAATTTATTAAAAATTGGAATTGAAGAAAAACAAAATTTTTTGTCACTAATTAAAAATACAGAAAATCTGGATTATTTCGAAAAGGTAACAATCCTTCTCAAAGAGTTGAATGTTGAATTTGAGAAGTTAGATGATCCGAATGAAGAAACAAATAAACTGTTTAACTATGTATACAATAACAATCATTATAAAGTAAATAAGGTCAATTTATTACAAATGTTTCTGCTATTTGGAAAAGAGAGTGTAGAAGTAGATTTTAATAGATCAAATTATTCAGAAATATTGAAATCAGAGTGTAAGCCATTGATAGATTACATTAATTCTAATATTACTACCTATGTGGAGAATGTGTATTTAAAGTTGGAAGAAAATAAATTCACAGATGAGAATAGCTTAATTAAATTGTTGAATGACAAAGTCTTAAGTGGTAAGTCAAAAGTTAAAGTAATTCAAAAGGTTGAAACTAAAATATCTGAATTAAGGAAGATTAACGAATTAGAAATCAAAACACAACTGCTAATAAATGATAGAGTTACTCCAAAATGGAATAACGTAATTGATTATTATACAGTATCTGAAAATAAGATAAATGAAAGTCTGATTAAATTTTTAGAGTTTGAAGGTGTTAATGAAGAACTATCAAAGGTTAAGTTATTAAAAGAGAATGAAACTTTTGAAGGAAGCCTTTTGGTGTGTAATGATATAACTGATGAAACTTACATAAAAATATTAAATAGTATATATTTTAGATACAGCAAATTGGAATTTAAAGATTTGAATGGAGATAAAGCTATTGCATTATCTAATAAAATTCTTACTACATCGAAATCAAATTATAATGTGTTAAGAGAATATTTCCCTGACAATCATATTACATTGATTGAAAGGAGTTTTGTGAAATTTATTGAAAATATTAATGATTTTGAAACAGATGAAGATGATGTTTTGTTGGTTTTGAAATCTGAAAAAATTGGTATCGACAATAAGTTTGTTTATATCACTCAATTAGAGCAAAACATCATTGTAGATAGCAAAGAACTATCTAAAGTAATTGGTAATATCATTCTGCGAAAATCAACAAAACTTGAGTTTGATTATAACACGATAGAAGCTTTGGTTAAAAATGCTCACTTAATGGGAGATAAAGTTAGAATAGTTAATTTATATATTACTGATCTGAATGATTCGAACATAATTTCTCTATTGAAGAATATTGGGGGCTATGATAAACTATTTGTAAAAGGTAAGCCGACTTATGCTAAATCTGATTATAACGATGTATTATTTAGAAAATTAAAGTCAAAAAATCTCATTAAGAATTTCTACGATGATAGTTGGAATGATTCTAAATTTCGGGTTACAACAAATCATTAAAACGAGTGCTAACACTTGGTAGTTGTGGTTTGATTAAAGATTAGAAAACACGATATTGCAGCTGCGTGAAATGAACACGCTAATACGGTTGTGGTTTGATTAAAGATTAGAAAACACGATATTATTGTTTACAACGTTGTTGGGTATGATTAGGTTGTGGTTTGATTAAAGATTAGAAAACACGATATTAGTTGGCCTGTTACCTTCTGGTATTGAGTAAAATAAGATGATATATCGTTTAAAAAAATGCTTCTTTTTTGCCTTGATAAAGCACTATTGAAGCATTTTTCAGTTTTTATTTATTTTTGAGAAGGGACAGCTCGCGAGCTTTCCGTACATAAATCATTAGTTGAAAGGGAAATATTAATTTGAGAAATGTTTCTTTATGGCCTTGATAAAGCGATTTTGAAGCATTTTTTAGTTTGTATTTAATTGTTTGTAGGGACAGCTCGCGAGCTGTCCGTACGGGAATATTTTTTATATTCATATAATTAATTTAATTAATGATGAAGGATAGGAAGCGAAATAGATTAAAAGGATATGATTATTCTCAGGATAATTTATATTTCGTTACAATTTGTGTGAAGGATAGGATTTGCTGTTTTGGAAAAATTATTGAGGAGTTAGATTTTGGTGAGACAAGTAATGATTTGTCTGTATGTGAGGGTGCATTACAATATAGAATACAATTAAATGAATATGGAATTATTGTAAAAGAAAGATTGTTGTGGCTAGAAACCCAATATCCATATGTTATTTTAGACAATTTTGTGGTTATGCCAAATAATGTTCATGCGGTTATTGAAATAGATAGTTTAAAGATCTCAGACAAAGTGGTTAAAATAAAATCGTTATCAAGTTTGGTTGGAGCTTTTAAAACCACATCTTCTAAATTAATTCATGAGACTGGTTTTCTTGATTTTTCTTGGCAACGTTCTTTTCACGATCATATAATTAGAACGCAATCATCTTATCAGAATATTTCCAATTACATAGATTTAAATCCCCAAAAGTGGCAACAGGATTCTTTATTTTCCGAAGTTTAAAATAGTTCCAATTGCGTAGGTTGAGGTTCCTTGAGAACTTCCGCTTTTCCCCAAAAGTTCATAATGTTTCCAAATTGCTTATCTGTAATTCGTAAAATGCTTACTTTGCCCAAAGGTGGTAATAAGCGTTTAATTCTTTTTTCGTGTGCATCTGCACTTTCGCTGCTTGCACAATGACGCATGTAAACAGAGTACTGCATCATATTAAAGCCGTCTTTTAATAAGTTTTTTCTAAATCCAGCCGCATTGCGCCTGTCTTTAGCGGTGTCTGTTGGTAAATCAAAAAATACAAATAACCACATAATTCTATATCCGTTTAGTTCCATAATTTTGGATACTTTATTTTCTTTCGTTTTCCCGCATAACACTGTTGCAAAGAACTGGCTGTTTTTTGAATTGCCACCATTAACGGACTTTTTTCATCCTTGAAATAAACTGTTCGTGTGAGTGTTTGCAGTAGTATCGATTTAATTTCGGTATTCAATTCTTGCTCATCATAGTGCTGCATGATGGTATGAACGGCTTCATCTATTATAGGGCGAAAAGGTTCCATAATATCATCGGCTAAAGCAAAAGCATTGTATTTACTTTTATGATGAATTCCCAATGTGTTTAAAAGTCCACTTCCAGATAGGGCTCGTGCAGTGGCTGCCCTTAAAATAGCGTACCCATAATTTAAAAAATTGTTTGGATAATCGCCAAAACGTTCCCGCCTAAAGCTTGAATCAAAAAAAGACTTCCAATAAAAACTGGCAGCAACACCTTCCATATTGGTTGTGTCTCCACTTGTTACTTTGCTGGCTAAAAACTCAAAATTGTTTTTTGATTTCGTTATTGTAGTTAATAGTTTTCCTTGATTATTTATTTTCTCTTTGACGGTTTGCTGCCAAAGCTGTTTTTTAAGTGGCATGCTAGCTTGAATTTGATTTCTAAACATTTCTTGCTGGATATGATGGCTGTTCAGATTGAGAAATAAACCATTTGGCAAGTGTGTTTTTCCACAGATAATAACGGCACTATTGTTTTCAACTAGTAAATTTAAAGCGGTAATGCTTATATAAACTTCTGGATTATCAATAACAATAAATCCTATATCTTCAATTGGAATAGAAGCTTCTCGCGATTCACTCTTTATTTTTAATTGTAAATTTTCGCATGTTATTTTACTTTTTTTCTCAATAAGAATTGTTTTTTTAAGCATGTTACGTCTGTTTGGTAGATTCTAGATATAAAATTTCATTCTAATAAAAAAAATATATAGGTATAAGACTAATATTTTGGTTTATAGGAACGTTCACTTGAAAAAAGCAATTTCAGAAAGCAACCATAATACATCTATTACTTTTGAAGGGATTTGTTTGAATAAGCTTGGAGATTTGGAATAGAGTCGTATTTATTTAAAATTAAACTGATTATTAAATTCTGGTTTATAAATGTTATTTTTGAAGTCTAACAATTAGTATCCTCCAATTTTAGTTTATGACGTATCAAGATATGTTTGTCCTTTTTTGGGATCAAGTCAAGGAAAGTATTCATGAAGAACGCTTTGCGAAATTAACTATGGCAAAAACCATTGGTAAACCTAACTTAAAAAATATTTTTGTCCGGCCAATTTATTCGGAAAATGACTTTAAGGTGTTAGTGAAATTACGCTATGCTTCAAAGGAAACTGAAGATGAGGAACAGGAACTTGACTTAGAGGCCGCTTTTGAGTTTTTAAAATCGCATTTAAAAACCTCTTTTTCAACTGTGCTTTTATTTACCACTACAAAAGATGTGACCTTCAAAATTAATAAGAAAGGTGCAGGCAGCATCATTGAAAAGGCACCGACCTTTCGCGATGTAACCCAAGCTAAAAATGATTCTAAATAATTTTGATGTTACTATTCATCGGTTGTCTTCTATGGGTTTAGATACGATTATTTATTCCTTATACTAATTACTTGCAGATAATCACTTCAAAATTTATTGGCCTTTTAAAATGATCATTACACACCGTTAACATATATTTTATTGAATTTATGTTTCATGTCTATATTACCCAGCATGACAATTTCGGCACCGTGTGGAAGTATTGTTTTTGCGGACAGTAAGGTTACAACTTCAGAATTTTCTTTTATGGCAATAACAGATAATCCCGTTTTAGCGCCAATACCAGATTCTGAAAGTGTTTTGCCTTCTAATGATTTTGGAATCGGGATAATAAACAAGGTAAAACCTTCACCAAGTACCGTTAGTTCCTGACCTTTTGAAATAGATAATACCGCTTCAGAACCTAATGTGGAGTAACTTAATACAAAATCGGCTCCTGCTTTTTGCATAATATCAATATTTCGAGTTTCAGATATACGACTTACTATTCTTACGTCTTTGTTTAATTGGCGACAATAGGAGGCGAGATAAATATTCATGGTATCGTCATGGGTAGTCAGTAATACCGAAGGCGCTTCTAAAATCCCTGCTTTTGTTAGTAGTTGGTAATCTGCAGCGTCACCAATAAAAACCTGATTGCAAAAAGGACTTACTTTTTTGCATACCTCTGGATCCTTGTCAATAACATTCACTAAAACGCCATTTTTATGCAAGGATTTTGCGGCTGATAATCCTACTTTACCTGCTCCAATTAGTAAGACAGGATTCGGGTTTACGTTATAATCAATGAAAAGTTCATCAATTTTATTGAGTTGTTCTTTGTTGCCTATGATAACCAGAACACTATCGTGTGTTAATATTTCATCCCCTTTTATAGGTTGCAATCTTCCTCGCTCCCAAATACCTACAATACTTACCCCAAATTTTTGTCTTAAGCCTATATCCCCAATAATTTTAGAAACCAAAGGTGTATTGTGAATAGGTAATTCTGCGATTAGTAGATCTTCATACTGTCCTATGGCATGAGATTCTGCATGCTGTGTGTTTACTCTATTGGCCAATTGTTCACCAAGCCATTTTTTTACTGGCAATACATGATCAGCGCCGCTTAATTGCTGCACATCCACAGATTCTATATCGGTAGCTATGGCAACTATGGGAATATTAGGTGCAATTTCCCTAATAGTGAGTATGATTTTAGTATTTAAAATATCATTTCTATTGACCAAAACCATTTTGGCATCCTTAATATTTGCAGCAACAAAGGTTTTCTCGTCATCTAATTCCCCAAATAATACGGACACAAGATCATCATGATTTTTAAGCGCTTTTTCTAGATCATTTTCTATTACGAAATAAGGGATGTTATCCTGTTTGAGTCGCTCGGTAAGGTCTCTAGCTATAATATCATAAGAACAGATTAGGATGTGATCTTTTGTTCTAGTAGGCACTTGCCGAAGCACCTTATTATTCTTTTTTGATTCTAAAAGTGGGATATAAAAGTGTCTAATGAAGGCAAACGGTAAGACAATCATTAACATAAAAATGCCAGAAAGTAAAACCACAATACTGAAAAGACGGCCGAGGTCGGATGAAAATGTGATGTCTCCGAACCCAAGCGTACTCATAACAGTAAGTGTCCAGTAAAAACCTGTTATCCAAGAGTGATTTTGACCTTCATACGCCATTATAAAATGGAAAAGAATAGAATAAATTATGATGACCACTCCTAAAAGCGCCAAATATTTAAGCAAGACCTTATAGTTTTTTTTAAAGTCTCTGTCGCTCACATAATAAGCCAACTGGCTGCCAATAAATTTCATAACTGGAATTTTTAAATGGGGTTTGGGCTATGGTTTTTTTAGATTCCTAATCTATGTTATTTACTTCATGTTTTTCTTTTGGTGAAGTGGACCTCAAATATACTACACATAAGCTAATTTTATGGTAGTAAACGCTTTTGTTTTAGGCGGTTTAGTTCCGTATTTCTAATTAAAATAGTGCGTTGGCATTAGATTATTTGAAATTTAACAGATGCCAATCATTAGTTGCAGTTTAATATTTCAAATAAGGTGAATATAATTTATATGTGATTTGTTAGAAACCATCCAGATCACTATAATATTACAGGTGTTCAAAATATACTATGCTGATGGAAACTTAACACGAAAACATTTTTGGACTAATTTATTATACCAACTGAAAAACCTAAAAGAATAAAAACCTGCCGCACTAGAGGTGGAGCAGGTTCTATTTTGATTGTTTTTTAGTCGCGTTATACCAACATCATGGATTCCATGGTACATGTTTAATTTGATTTCATTTACTTAGAGGATAAATGAGTGTTCATATTATTTTTTTAGGGTTTAAAAGTCTTATGTGTAAAATCTATAAATGATGTTTTCTGTACAACTTTCATTTATGTGGGAAAGGATCCTTTTGCCATTCAAATAATTTTGTTTTACAGGCAGAAGCCCCATACCGGTTTATTACTATTGGTTAACGCGCTTAAGTCGGCAAAATTAGTAGGTTCTGAGGCTATATGTATGACACACCAGCTGGTTAGGTTTTGGTTAAAGATGGTTGCACGAGAAAACATGCCATCCATAATTGTTACACGACTTACATCCCAGTTGCTAATATTCCCGTTAAACGCAGTAGCATCACTAAACATGGAATGCATGTTTGTTACTTTGCCCACATTCCAATTGTTTAAATTCTGATTAAAGGAAGTGGCACCGACAAACATACTGGTCATATCCGTTACTTGACTTACATTCCAGTTGCCAATGTTATTATTAAAGCTATTGGCACCACGAAACATGGCTCTCATACTTGTTACACTACTAACATCCCAGTTACCTATGTTTCCGTTAAAAGCGTCAGCTTCCCAAAACATATAACTCATATCTGTTACGTTGCTCACATCCCAGCCGCTTATATCACCATTAAAGTTGATGCTATCATAAAACATTTCACTCATATTTGTTACACTGCTCACATCCCAATTGCTTAAGTTTTGGTTAAAGTTTTCGGTATTACGAAACATTTCATTCATAGTTGTTACACTGCTCACATCCCAATTGTTCAGGTTTCCGTTAAAAACGGTAGCAAATAAAAACATATAATTCATATCCGTTACATTGCTTACATCCCAGCTGCTTATATTTCCGTTAAAAACGCTAGCATCACGAAACATAAAGCTCATATTTGTTACACTGCTCACATCCCAATTGTTAAGGTCTTGGTTAAAACTGGAAGCCTTATAAAACATACGGTACATATTGGTTACGGCGCTTACATCCCAATGACTAATATCTCCGTTAAAGTCCGTGTCATTTATAAATAAGTCTGACATGTTCACTATACCAGTGGTACAGGTAGTCTGGGCATTTTCAGGGGTAATTTGGTCTGCTGTACGTTTGGTGTAGGTAATGCCATTTACAATACCTGATTCTCCCACAGCAGCGTCTGGTGCTTTTATAGTTACGCCGTTTTCTGCCAAATAAAACAGGTCTCTTATAAAGATAGCTGTTACGGTTTTAGCCTCATTTACATTAAGTTGAATAGGGTTTTGGGTACCGGTTACATCTCCTTGCCATTCTTTAAATGTCCAACCGTTAGCTGGTATAGCTGTTATATTAATCTGTTGGTCTTTTTCAAATTCTCCGCTTTGTGGTGAGACTGTTCCGCCATTACTAGGTGAGGCATTTATAGTTACTTGATAGGTTGTTTTTGCAATGGCAACGTCATCGTCATTACTACAGCTGCTAAAGGCAAGGCCAATTAATAATAAGATTACTAATGGTTTCAAATTTATTTTTAATGTTTTCATGGTTATTTTTTAATTGATTAATACTAAATGAACAGATAAAAATTATGATTTGTCAGAAACAAAAGTCCGACGGTAATTTCGTTTTATATTTGCGTTAATGATTCTTATTGCTTATTATTCAATTGTATAGCTGTTTTTTAAATAATAATTCCTTAAAAGCTAGTAATCCCATTTTTAGGTTTATTATACAGTTTGAAAATAGTATTTCACTTAATTTATGATTTAAGAAGAGAATGGTTAACAGAAACTATAAACGAAATGTTTGTCTGAAGACTTTTTGTCCAAATCATTCTGGATAATCACTTAAAATTTATTGTTTTCGGTAACTAATCATGGATTTTTAAGAATGATAATATAAATGTTTGGACAGTGACTTAGCTACTATTATAAATGTTTTTAAGGTAAGTATGATGTCTAAAATTTCAAACATGATTTGTGTTCGCAAGCTTAACAGGCACAACACCGATTTTTAACGCCTTGTATAGTTTCAAAGCTTTCAAGGTTTTAACTCATCTTTTTTAAGAGTTGATTTTGAATTATTGAATAAAAACCTTCTTTATGTTTGTAGCAGCTTAATTATTAAAAAAAAATAAGAGTTGCTGAAAATTTTGTAACTTTGCCGTGTATATGAAAAAAGTATTCCATAAAATAATGTCTTTGTCAATGGCTTTCGTCGTGTTATTTTCGACGATGTCTTTTGCTGTTGATATGCATTATTGTGGTGGTATTTTGATGGATTCAGCCATTTTTCAAAAAGTAAAAACTTGCGGTATGGAAATGGAAAAACCTTTATCTGAAGGCTGCTCTGTTACTAAAAAAAGTTGTTGTAGCGATGAACAATTGCTAGTTGATGGTCAAGATCAATTACAACTTCATGTTGATAAAATTTCTTTGGAACAGCAGGTTTTTATTGCATCTTTTATTTATTCATATGCTACCCTTTTTGAAGGTGTAGATAAAAATAATTCTTCTTTTGAAGACTACAGACCACCACTTGTTTACAAGCAAATCTTCAAGCTTGACGAGACCTATTTAATCTGATTTTTAGTAGTTGGTTATCATGCAAATTGTTTTGTGTTAGAACCTTGTTGTGTTTTGAGGTAGCCGTTTGGCTTCTTTTAAACCTTCTGTACTTTCTATTTTGTACTTACTACTAAAATCTTAACATTCATGCTAAATAAAAGCATCAAATTCTTAATAGAGAATAAACTCGTAGCAGTTCTTTTGCTTGTCCTTTTTGTGGGATGGGGAACCGTAAATGCGCCATTTAATTGGGATACGGGATTTTTACCAAGCAATCCTGTAGCAGTAGATGCCATTCCAGATATTGGTGAAAATCAACAAATTGTTTTTACCAAATGGGAAGGCCGCTCACCGCAAGACATTGAAGATCAAATCACCTATCCATTAACAACCTCTTTACTTGGTATTCCTGGTGTGAAAACTATTCGTAGTTCATCTATGTTTGGTTTTTCGAGTATTTATATCATTTTTGAAGAAGATATTGAGTTTTATTGGAGTCGAAGTCGAATTCTAGAGAAACTAAATTCACTACCTAGCGGCCTATTACCAGAAGATGTTAACCCTGCTTTAGGACCAGATGCCACAGGTTTGGGACAAATATTTTGGTACACATTAGAAGGTCGTGATGAAAATGGAAACGTAACCGGTGGTTGGGATTTACATGAGTTGCGCAGCATCCAAGATTATTATGTCAAGTATGCCTTGTCGTCTGCAAGTGGGGTTTCGGAAGTGGCTTCTATTGGTGGCTATGTTCAGGAATATCAAATTGATGTGAATCCAGAACTCATGCGTCAATACAATATTGGATTAGACCAAGTTGTAAAAGCAGTTAAGCAAAGTAATAAAGACATCGGTGCGCAAACTTTAGAGATTAATCAAGCTGAATATTTAGTTCGCGGTTTGGGATACGTTAAGTCGGTTTCCGATATTGAAAATGCAGTTGTTACTTCTGAAGATTTTACGTCTATAAAAATTAAAGACATTGGGAAAGTGGCGTTAGGACCTGCTGCAAGACGCGGAATTTTGGATAAAGAAGGCGCTGAGGTAGTTGGTGGTGTGGTAGTAGCACGTTATGGTGCCAATCCAATGGAAGTAATTAATAATGTTAAAGTACAAATCAATGAATTAAGTGCTGGTTTACCTTCAAAAGTATTATCGGATGGCAGAACCTCACAACTTACTATTATTCCTTTTTATGACCGTTCAGAACTGATTCAAGAAACATTAGAAACACTTAATGAAGCCTTAACATTAGAAATTTTAATTACTATACTGGTTATTATCGTTATGGTATTTAATCTTCGTGCATCGATTTTAATTTCCGGATTATTACCCGTTGCCGTTTTAATGGTGTTTATAGCTATGAAACTTTTTGATGTGGATGCGAATATTGTGGCATTATCGGGAATTGCAATTGCCATTGGTACCATGGTGGATGTGGGAGTCATACTTTCCGAAAATATCATACGTCATCTCGATGAAGAAGATGGTAAAGAACCTATAAACACGGTAGTTTACAATGCTACAAAAGAAGTTTCTGGTGCTATTGTAACAGCAGTTATGACTACCATTATTAGTTTTATTCCTGTCTTTACTATGATTGGTGCCGAAGGAAAACTGTTTAGACCTTTAGCATTTACTAAAACATTTGCCTTAACAGCCTCTTTGATTGTTGCTTTATTTTTAATACCGCCTTTTGCAGCTTTTTTATTCAGAAGAAAAAGCATTAAAAAGAGTTTTAGCTACATGATAAATATAGCTTTAATTGTAGCTGGAATTATCGCTGTTATTTATGGTTATTGGTTAGGTATTATCTTAATCGGCTTTGGCGTTGTTGGAATATTAAAACTTCAAGAAACCGTAAGCGAAAAGCAAGCCAACGGTATCAATATTATCATTTCGGCATTATCAATCGTGTTTTTACTAGCTGAATACTGGCGACCATTAGGTGTTGATAAAAGCATTTTTTGGAATCTGATTTTTGTAGGTATTATTTGTTTCGGATTATTAGGCGTTTTTACGCTGTTTAAAAATTACTATACACGTATTTTACGTTGGTGTTTAGATAATAAAATATTGTTTCTGTCTTTACCGACTGCTATTGTAATTGCTGGCTTTTTCATTATGAAAAATACAGGAAAAGAGTTTATGCCGTCGTTAAATGAAGGTTCTTTTCTGCTCATGCCTACATCTATGCCACATTCTGGTGTAGAAGAAAATAAACGTGTTTTACAACAGTTAGATATGGCCGTAGCCAGTATTCCAGAAATTGAAACCGTTGTGGGTAAAGCTGGTCGCACAGAATCGGCTCTAGACCCTGCGCCTTTATCTATGTATGAGAATATTATTCAGTACAAATCTGAATATATGCTGAATGAAAACGGCGAGCGACAACGTTATAAAGTGAATGATGACGGTTTATTTGAATTGAAAGATGGACGTTTTATTGGAAATCCAAATGCAACTGAAAATGGCACTTTGAGTAACGTTAAAAACTCGCAGCTAATCCAAGACATTGACGGTGAATTCTACCGCAACTGGCGACCAGAAATTAAATCGCCAGACGATATTTGGAACGAGATTGTTCGTGTAACCAAATTGCCTGGGGTAACATCTGCACCTAAATTACAGCCAATTGAAACCCGATTGGTCATGCTTCAAACCGGCATGCGTGCACCCATGGGAATTAAGGTTAAAGGTCAGGATTTAAAACAAATCGAAGCTTTTGGTGTAGAATTAGAAAACATATTAAAACAAGCCGAAGGTGTTAAAAAAGAAGCTGTTTTTGCAGACCGTATTGTAGGTAAACCCTATTTGTTAATCGATATTGATAGAGAAAAAATTGCCCGATATGGTATTACCATTGAAGACGTTCAAAGTGTATTGCAAGTCGCCATTGGTGGTATGGTTTTAACGCAAACTGTAGAAGGTAGAGAGCGTTATGGCGTTCGCGTTCGTTATCCAAGAGAATTACGTGCCAACCCAACGGATTTAGAGCAAATTTATATTCCTGTTGAAAAAGGAAGTCCGGTTCCTTTAAGTGAGTTAGCAACTATTCGTTACGAACAAGGGCCACAAGTTATTAAAAGTGAAGACACCTTTTTAGTCGGTTATGTATTGTTTGATAAGTTGGATGGTTTTGCGGAAGTGAATGTGGTTGAAGGTGCACAAGCTTTAATTAAAGATAAAATTGCTTCCGGTGAATTAATTGTCCCTAAAGGAATTAATTACCAGTTTACAGGAACGTATGAAAATCAGCTACGAGCAGAAAAAACCTTATCGGTTGTGGTGCCTTTGGCATTGGCAGTTATCTTTCTAATTTTATATTTCCAATTCCGTTCTGTAGCAACATCATTGATGGTTTTTACAGGAATAGCAGTCGCCTTTGCAGGTGGTTTTATTATGATTTGGCTGTACGGGCAGGACTGGTTTTTAAACTTTAATTTCTTCGGAGAAAACTTACGAGATCTATTTCAAATGCATCCTATTAACTTAAGTGTCGCCGTTTGGGTTGGGTTTATTGCGCTTTTCGGAATTGCAACCGATGACGGAGTGGTTATGGCAACTTATTTAACCCAAACCTTCGATAGGAATACACCAGATAACAAAAAGGAAATTAGAGCCTCTATTGTTGAAGCAGGAGAAAAACGTATTCGACCTTGTTTAATGACAACAGCAACAACCATATTGGCATTATTACCAATTTTAACCTCTACAGGACGTGGAAGTGATATTATGATTCCCATGGCAATTCCTAGTTTTGGAGGTATGCTAATAGCATTAATTACCTTATTTGTAGTGCCAGTCTTATATAGCTGGAGAGCGGAATCTCAACTTAAAAGAGCAACAAAATGAAACACATAAAATCACATATAAAAACCCTGTTAATTTTGAGTTCCTTTCTCTTTGTGCTTACCCTTCAAAGCCAAGAATTGAAAAGCCTCATTGACGAAGCATTAACCAATAATCCAGAGATTAAAAAGTTTGATTTTCAGTATCAAATTGCTTCGGAAAAAGTAAATGAAGTCAACAGTTTACCAAACACCGAATTTAATGCAGGTGTTATGGCTATTGCACCGGAAATGGACATGCCTATGGAACGTTTTCGAGTCTCTGTCATGCAAATGCTGCCGTGGTTTGGTACTATTTCAGCAAGAGAAAACTATGCAACATCCATGGCAGACACGCAGTATATTGAAGTCACTATTGCCAAACGAAAATTAGCGCTTTCTGTTTCTGAATTTTACTATCTACTTTATGAAACAAGCGCCAAACAAGATGTGCTTGATAAAAACATAGCACTTTTAGAGTCTTATGAGCAGCTAGCGCTTAATTCCTTGGAAGTTGGAAAAGCATCGGCAGTAGACGTTTTAAGGTTACAGATTCGGCAAAACGAACTTATTCAGGAGAAAGACGTTTTAATTCAGCAAAACAAGGGGGTTCAAGCGGCTTTGAATAGTTTGATGAATCGCCAATATGATGTGGTTGTAACCGTAGTTGATTCCATGGGGATTCCCGAAGAAGACCCTTTTTATGGTTATGAAGCTTTGTCGGTAAATCCAGAGTTACTAAAATATGATAAGCTTTATGAGTCAGTTGAACAATCCGAATTACTAAATCAGAAAGAAGGTGGGCCGATGATTGGTTTTGGACTAGAATATATCAATCAAGAAAATAGCCCTATGATTACCAACTCGTATAAAGATATGATTATGCCTATGGTTTCAGTATCTATTCCAATTTTCAGCAAAAAGTATACATCTCAAACTAGACAAAACGATTTGCGAAAGTTAGAAATTCAATCCCAAAAAGATGACAGATTGAATATGCTAACCTCGGAATTATCAAAAGCTATTTCACAGCGTAATCAGGCACGTATAAAATTCAATACACAAGAAAAAAACCTAAGGCAAGCTAAAAATGCCGAAGATATTCTGATTAGAAATTATGAAACTGGAACCATTAATTTTAAGGATGTTTTGGATATTCAGGAATTGCAGTTAAAGTTTCAGATGGGACAAATTGAAACCACAAAACTATATTATGTGCAATCCGCTTTAATTAATTATTTAATCAAATAACTATGGTACAAGACTTCTACATAAAGAATATGGTATGTGATCGGTGTATCAAAGTATTACAGGATGAATTAAAGGAAAAGAATTTCGAATTACTCGAAATTGAATTAGGGAGAATAAAGCTGAATATTCTAGCTGCTGAAGACAAAGAAATTTTGGTTTCCATCTTGGAGAAAAATGGATTTTCATTAATTGACAGTCCAGAAAAACAGTTAGTAGAGCTCGTGAAAATCGAGTTGATTAAGTTATTGAAGCGTTTACCTTTAGATATAAAGGAGAAGCTTTCGGCTTATCTCGAAAGAAAACTCAATAGAGAGTATTCTAAAACAAGCAAGTTGTTTTCTGTAACTGAAGGCATAACCATTGAGAAATATTTTATCAAATTGAAAATTGAAAAAGTAAAAGAACTCATTGAAAATCAAGAGCACAATTTCACTGAAATAGGTCAGCTCCTTAATTATAGCAATATTAATCATTTAAGCAGGCAGTTTAAAAATGAAACTGGTATTAACCTAACTGATTATAAGTCAGAACAGAAAAACAACCGCACACCTTTAGACCGAATTATATAACTATAAACCAATATTATGACACAAATAGCCAAACACAAATGTTAATTTTATAGAAAATAATCAATGAAAAAGACAGTTTACATATTTATTCTCGTATTAACCTGTAATTATTCTGCATTTTCACAATTATTAGAGGGAAATCTAGATGATTTACCAGTTCATGAATACACTTTGACTATCAAAGAGGACATGGTTAATAAAGCAGGAAAAGAAGTGAAAGGAATGACTGTTAACGGTACTATTCCTGGGCCCACTTTAGAATTTACAGAAGGCGAATATGCCGTTATTTATGTGAAAAATGACATGAGCGTGGAGACGTCAATTCATTGGCATGGTATGTTATTGCCCAATTTTTACGATGGTGTTCCTTATTTAACAACGCCACCTATAAAACCGGGGACAACTTTTAAGTATGAATTTCCTATCAGACAATCAGGTACATATTGGTATCATTCGCATACTATGCTTCAAGAGCAGAGTGGTGTTTTTGGTTCCTTATTAATTCACCCTAAAGAGAAAACTTTGGATTATGACCACGATTTGGTTTTGATGTTGTCCGATTGGACAAATGAAAATCCTCACAGCGTTATGCGGAATCTAAAGCGTGGTAACGAATGGTATCAAATGAAAAAAGGTACATCAACGCCCTTAAATAAAGTGATAGCTCGTGGGGCATTTGGCGCACAACTCGATTTTTGGCGACAACGAATGGGCGGTGCCGATATAGCCGATGTCTATTATCCAGCATTCTTAATCAATGGCGAAGAAACTGTTGAATACCCAGAATATAAACCGGGAGAGAAACTGCGTTTACGCATTATAAACGGTTCAGCGTCCTCACAATTCTGGATGACATTTGGAGGCGAAGCACCTTTATTAGTGTCTGCCGATGGAATGGATGTCATTCCAGTTGAGCACAGCAAGACCTTTATCGCCACGGCTGAAACTTATGATTTTATAGTGACTGTACCTCAAAATGGGAAAATTGAGTTACGGGCAATGGCGCAAGACGGTTCGGGAACGACCACCGCTTATTTTGGTACAGGCGAAACACTTCCTGCTGAAATTATTGCTAAACCTGATAAAATCAAGATGATGCAACAAATGGCCAAAATGGATATGAAAATGGGCGCGCATGCCTTAAAATTTCAACCTAAAAAAGATGAGCGTTTTGAAATGAAAGAAGAATATGGGATGAAAATGGATCATTCTAAAATGGATCATTCGAAGATGAATATGGATATGAAAAAAGATTCAAAAGGAAATATGGATGACATGCACCTGCCTGCCGAACAGGCAGGAATGGAAGGAATGGATATGTTTTCCGAATACAACTACGATTATCTAAAATCCCCTGAAAAAACGGACTATGATAAAAATCTTCCCGTAAAGGAAATTCTATTGAATCTTACAGGAAATATGCAACGTTACATTTGGAGTATGAATGGGGTTCCGTTGAGTGAAGCCGATAATATCAAAATAAAAGGAGGAGAAGTAACCCGAATGACTTTCAATAATTTAACGATGATGCACCACCCGATGCATCTGCATGGTCACTTTTTTCGCGTCATTAATAAAAATGGAGACTATTCGCCATTAAAGCATACGGTTAACGTTCCACCCATGCAAGAAGTAACGATAGAATTCAGTGGGAATGATGGCGATGAATATGGCGATTGGTTTTTTCACTGCCATATTCTGTATCATATGATGAGTGGAATGGCTCGTGTGGTAAGTTATGACACGCCACGAGACCCACGAATGGCAGAATATCCTGTTAAAAACTTGCTTAAAGAAGCTGACCAATTTTATACGTGGTCGTTGGTGGATGCCGCATCACATATGGCAGCGTTTGATTTCGTGGCGTCTAATCTTCGAAACCAATTTAATGTGTCAGCAGAATATGGCTGGAACCAAAATATGGAAGCTGAAGTAACCTACGAACGCTACCTACATGATTATTTTCGTGTTTTTGGTGGTGTGAATATTGAAAATGAATTGGAGGATAATATGGATGAGATTTCGACGACTGCCATTGCTGGAATTCGGTTTTTAACACCCTATCTTTTCAATCTAGATGTCCGGGTTGATAGCAAATTGCGACCGCAAATTAGTCTTAACCGTGAAATCCTCATTTTCCCACGAACCGCTGTTTTCGGAAATTTTGAATATCAAGCAGATTTTGGTTGGGTTGACAACCTTCCTTTTGGTGATGATTTCGCAAATGAAGTGACTTGGAATGCGGGTGTCGAATATTATTTGTCACGAGACTTTTCCTTAATGGCGAGCTATGATAACCGTTTTGGAGCAGGTGGTGGACTATCAGTAAGATTTTAAATATGTATAATAAATATAAAAAAGACAGTTTATCATTAATAGGAGCCGTAGCATTAGGTACTGGTGTAATGATTGGTGCTGGGATTTTTGCCTTATTGGGTCAGGTCGCTGAACTATCGGGCAATTTATTTCCATTTGCCTTCATGGCTGGAGCGATAATTTCAGGGTTTAGTGCATATGGCTATATCAAATTGTCAAATGCGTTTCCATCGTCGGGTGGTATCGCTATGTATTTGGTCAAAGCCTATGGTAAAGGAACAGTTGCAGCATCGGGTGCACTATTAATGGCATTTTCAATGATTATTAATGAGAGTCTGGTCGCCCGTACTTTTGGTTCTTATACTTTACAGCTCTTTAATGTGGGCAACAATAGTGTTTGGGTGCCAATACTAGGTGTAATCCTAATTGTGGGTGCCTATCTGATTAATATTTCTGGTAATAAAATTATTGGAAAGTCGTCATTAATTATGGCTATTGTTAAGGTTGGAGGTATCGCTATTTTTGCAGTAGGAGCTCTCTGGGCTGCTGGATTTTCTTTTCAAGATGCTGTTTCATTGCGTAATTCGACAGATTATGCGACAACAGATTATTTAGGCGCATTGGCTTTATCCATTTTGGCATATAAAGGATTTACTACAATCACAAACAGCGGTGGAGAAATTGTAAACCCAAATAAGAATGTGGGACGGGCAATTATAATTTCTCTTTTAATCTGTACTGTAATATATCTATTAGTCGCATTTGCAGTTTCCTCTAATTTAACTATTTCAGAAATTGTAGCATCCAAGGATTATTCATTGGCAGAAGCTTCCAAGCCTGCATTTGGTAAATATGGGTTATGGTTCACCGTTGGTATTGCCATAGTAGCAACCATATCTGGAATTATAGCCAGCGTCTTTGCTGTATCAAGAATGACAGCCATGTTAACGGATATGAAACTTATCCCACATAAACATTTTGGTATGCCAGGAAATATTCAAAAACATATGTTGGTGTACGTTGCTGTAATTGCAATTGTACTCACTATATTTTTTGATTTAAGTCGTATAGCATCTTTGGGTGCCATATTTTATTTAGTAATGGACATCGGCATCCAATGGGGAATACTGCGAAACTTAAGAAAAGAAGTTAAGGCTAATTCAGCTATAATTATAACTGCAATACTTTTAGATGTCATCGTTTTAAGTGCTTTTTTATGGATTAAAGCAAGCTCTGATGTAACGGTTATTATTGTTGCAATAGTGGCTATGATTCTTATTTTTTTGGGAGAAAGATGGTTTTTGAAAAACGAGCACAATTAGAATTTATAAATAAACAATAAGTATTAATTTAAATATAAATCAAAATGAAAAACATGAAAACAATAGTAAAAACCTTAATGGTTATTGCTTTAATTAGTACAGTGGTTAGCTGTAAGTCGACCTTTAATGCTTCCGAAACAATGGAAAATCAGGAAAATCGTAATGCGTTATATCAAGAAATAATCACGAATCCAAGCCAATTTAGTGAATTTATAAAACTAGCACAACAAGATGAAGGGGCAAAAATGGTAATGATGAATAACCATATGCAAATGATGGAATCTGGAAACATGAAAATGATGATGCACAAAAATCCAGACATGATGGAAAAAATGCAGTCCCATATGCAGATGATGATGGAAAAAAAACCAGAGATGATGCAACAGATGCAATCAAGAATGCTCGGTAAAATGATGGGAAATGAAATGGGTCGTAAAATGCTAATGGATACAATTCACAACAACAAAACGATGAAAAAGGAAATGAAAGTAAAGATGATGCAAATGATGGATGAAAACCCTGAAATGAAGGAAGAAATGATGAAAAAAAATCCTGAAATGAAGAAAAAGATGAAAGGAAAAATGAAAAATAAAGAATAATAAACTCCTGCTCTAAATAGTGGAGTATTTATAAATAAAAATAATTAGTTAACCATTAAAACGATACAATTATGATGATGTGGGGGTGGATATTAATACCAGTTTTGCTTGTGTTGGGCGTATTTCTATACAATGGAAGAAATAGACAAAATACCGTAAAGAGAGAAAATCCTATGGATATTCTGGATAACCGATTCGCCAAGGGTGAAATATCCAAAGAAGAATATGAAGAACAAAAACGAACGTTGAACACTAAAAATTAAAAAATTATGAAATACTATTTTAATAAAACAATCAAAGGCACTTTTGAAGAAGTTATCGATAAAGTCACCAAAGGACTGAAAGAAGAAGGTTTTGGCATACTCACAGAAATCGATATCAAAGAAACGATGAAAAAGAAACTTGATGTGGATTTCAAGAAGTACAAAATCCTTGGCGCCTGTAATCCACCTTATGCATACAAAGCCCTACAGGCAGAAGATAAAATTGGAACCATGTTACCTTGTAATGTCATCGTGCAGGAAATTGAAGACGGCGTTGTAGAGGTCGCTGCGGTAAGCCCAATGGCATCAATGCAAGCTGTGGAAAATGAGAAGCTGAACGGGATCGCCAAGGACATAACGGCCATGCTCGAGAAAGTAATTGAAAAATTATAAAGCTCTTCAAAAAAGAGTATAATCATAAACTTAAATCAAATCAAAATGAAAAAAGTAAGCATAACAACAGCGATTTTTGCAATGGCTTTCGTAAGCCTAACTGCAATGTCTTGTAAAGACAGTGAAAAAGAGCAAAGCAAAGCTCAAGACAATTATACAGAAATGAATCACGATAGTGCAGATTCTGGAATGAACCACGACAATATGAGTGCTTCCAATGATATGATGGACTCCAACACACAAAGCTCTGATGCCAAACAAGTATTAGCAGATTATATGGCTCTTAAAGGTGCTTTGGTGGCTACCGATGAAGCTGCTGCAGCTAAAGCAGGGAGAAAAATTGAAACCTCGCTAAAAGGTTTTGATGTCAGTAACTATACGTCTGATCAGCAAAAAGAATTAAAGGATATTATTGATGATGCTATTGAACACGCAGAGCACATTGGAAAGAGCGAAATGGATCATCAACGAGAACATTTCAAAATATTAAGTAAGGATATGATAGATATGGTTGCTATTACCGGCACGGACAATACGTTATATCAGCAATATTGCCCAATGTATGATAAAGGATCAGCGTGGTTAAGTATGAGTAAAGATATTAAAAACCCTTATTATGGCAGCAAAATGATGACCTGTGGTAAAGTACAAAAAGAAATAAACTAAAAAGAGTTATAGGACTGATTGACATAAGATCTAGGGCTAAATAATTAGCCCTAGATCTTATGTTTAATCTTTATAAGTGACATTCGATATGAAAATGGTAAAAATCATTGTATTAGTTTTATTGGTGATCTTTGTGGGCATTCAGTTTGTACCTTCAGAGCGAAACCAAAGTAATCTTGTACCAGAAGCCGATTTTTTGTTGGTAAACCATACACCAGAAAATATTGGGAAATTATTGCAAGTATCCTGCTATGATTGCCACAGTAACAATACAGAATACCCTTGGTATAACAAAATACAACCTGCTGCTTGGTTTTTGGAAGATCATATTAATGAAGGAAAAGCAGAGTTAAATTTTAGCACATGGGACTCCTTGTCAAGTAGACGAAAGGCGAGTAAGTTAAGGTCTATTATCAAGCAGATTGAAAGTGATGAAATGCCACTTTTTTCATATACCTTAATTCACAGGGAAGCTGTGTTCTCTGATGCTGAAAAAAAGAATTTTATTCAATATATAACGCAATTAAAAGATAGCTTATCACATTAATTTAAATATCATGAAACATACATATCACATACACGGAATGACCTGCAACGGTTGTCGAAGTCACGTGGAAGAAATACTTTCTAAAGTGAAATACGTTTTAAAAGCTTCAGTCGATTTAGAAAAAGAGGAAGCAACCATTGAAATGGAATCCCATATTCCTATTGAAAAATTTCAAAATGCTCTTAAAAATGATGGCGGTAGATACAGTATTCATAAAAATCCCCTCCCAGGCTCCCCAAAGGGGAGGAGCAACAAAACGGATAAGAGCAAGAGTGAGAAAAGCCCCCTTCGGGGGTTGGGGGATACCTTTTATTGTCCAATGCACTGCGAAGGGGATAAAATCTACGACAAACCTGGTGATTGTCCAGTTTGTGGTATGGATTTAGTGGAAGAACAAAATTTATCGACTTCAAATTCAGAACAATGGACCTGCCCAATGCATCCAGAAGTTGTAAAAGATGAAGCAGGTCCTTGTCCTATCTGTGGTATGGATTTAGTACCGATGCAAGCAGATAGTTCAGCAGAAGAAAAAACGTATAAAAAGTTATTGAAGAAATTCTGGATAGCATCAATATTCACCTTGCCCATTTTTATAATGGCTATGAGCGAAATGTTGACTAATAATCCATTATATGACATCATGGATCAGAAAAACTGGAATTGGGTTCAGTTTGCGCTTTCTATTCCGGTTGTTTTTTATGCGACCTGGATGTTTTTCGAGCGTGCTTATAAAAGTATCAAAACATGGAATCTCAATATGTTTACGCTTATTGGTATCGGAGCAGGAGTCGCTTGGTTGTTTAGTGTGTTCGGGATGTTTTTCCCCGATGTATTTCCAAGCCAATTTAGATCGGAATCCGGAGCAGTACACGTGTATTTTGAAGCAGCCACCGTAATATTAACATTGGTGCTTTTAGGACAGCTTTTAGAAGCGCGTGCACACAGTAAAACCAATTCAGCCGTAAAAGAGTTGCTGAAATTAGCGCCCAATAAAGCCACAAAAGTAGTGAATGGCGAAGATGTTGAGGTCAGTATTGATAATATTGAGCTAAATGATATACTAAAAGTAAAGCCGGGTGATAAAATCCCTGTAGATGGCGTGATAACCGAAGGCGTTACTACGATTGATGAATCTATGATTACAGGCGAACCTGTTCCTGTTGATAAAACAGAAGGCGATAAAGTGAGCAGCGGAACTATTAACGGTAATCAATCCTTTTTAATGAAAGCTGAAAAAGTAGGTAGCGATACCTTATTGTCTCAAATTATTCATATGGTTAATACTGCCAGTAGAAGTCGCGCGCCTATTCAAAATTTAGCGGATAAAGTGTCTGGTTATTTTGTGCCTGTTGTAGTTTTAATATCTTTAATAACGTTTGCCGTTTGGGCTATTTGGGGTCCAGAACCTGCTTATGTATATGCTTTAGTCAATGCTATTGCCGTATTAATAATTGCTTGCCCTTGCGCTTTAGGACTAGCAACACCCATGTCTGTTATGGTTGGGGTTGGGAAAGGTGCTCAAAATGGTGTTTTGATTAAAAATGCGGAGGCTCTCGAGAAATTAGACAAGGTAGATACTTTAATCGTTGATAAAACAGGAACCATTACCGAAGGAAAACCAACCGTTGAAAAAATGGGTGCTTTCAGTGATGTTTATAGTGAAAGCGATGTGTTACAATATATCGTATCACTAAATAGTAATAGTGAACATCCATTAGCCGAGGCTACCGTGAAATATGGT
The DNA here is from genome assembly GCF_008086205.1 of Bizionia myxarmorum. Classification (GTDB taxonomy): domain Bacteria; phylum Bacteroidota; class Bacteroidia; order Flavobacteriales; family Flavobacteriaceae; genus Algorimicrobium; species Algorimicrobium myxarmorum. The sequence continues at coordinate 1,861,138 of NZ_VSKK01000001.1, forward strand.
AAAGAACAAAAAGCTGAAATTATAAAATCAGACGCCTTTAGTGCTGTTACTGGCAAAGGAGTTGAAGCTACTATCAACAATAAAAAAGTAGCCTTGGGTAATCCTAAAATGATGGAATATGCACAAGCAGAAATTACTTCACAAATGCAAGATGAAGCTAAAACCTATCAAAAACAAGGGAAAACTGTTTCGTATTTAGCTATAGATAAAATCGTTATTGGCTATGTGGTTATTGGCGATAAAATTAAAGCAACAAGCGCTAAAGCTATTAAGGAACTTCAAGATAAAAGTATTGCAGTAATCATGTTGACAGGCGATAATCATGATACAGCGCAAGCTGTAGCATCCGAACTTAATCTAGCCGATTTTAAAGCCAGTATGCTTCCAGAAGATAAACTTAAAGAAGTAGAGAAACTACAAAAAGAAGGTAAGGTAGTTGCCATGGCTGGCGATGGAATAAACGATGCGCCAGCATTAGCAAAAAGTGATGTCGGTATTGCTATGGGCACGGGTACAGATGTAGCAATTGAAAGCGCCATGATAACTTTGGTGAAAGGCGATTTAAACGGTATTGTAAAAGCAAAACATTTAAGTCATGCTGTTATGAAAAACATCAAGCAAAATCTGTTTTTCGCACTTATTTATAACACATTGGGTGTTCCTATAGCAGCAGGTGTATTGTTTCCGATTTTTGGAATTTTATTATCCCCAATGATTGCAGCACTTGCCATGAGTTTTAGCTCGGTTTCTGTGATTGCAAATGCCTTAAGATTAAGAACTATTAAAATATAATTAATTATGGAAAACACAAAACATCACTCTAGTAAAGGAAGTTATAAAACATTTTTATTAATGCTGGTTTGTTCATTTGTCGCTATGTATGTCACTATGTATTTAAATACATACGCTATAGATCATGTGTATTTTAGCTTAACCCGTTTTTATATGACCTGTTTGGGTATTTCAGCAATGGCAGTAATCATGTGGTTTTTTATGCGAAAAATGTATCAAAATAAAAAAAAGAACATCGCTATTCTTGCAGGTAGCTTGATTCTGTTTGTGAGTGCATTAAGTTTGGTTCGCGCGCAAAAACCTATAGTAGGCGATTTACTTTGGTTACGCGCTATGATTCCGCATCATTCTATTGCTATATTAACCAGTGAAAGAGCCAATATTCAAGATCCAGAAGTGAAAAAACTGGCAAATGATATTATTGAAGCACAACGAAAAGAAATAGAAGAAATGAAAATGATGATAAAACGTTTAGAAAATAAGAAGTAGATTTTGGATTTGCGGATGCGAGGATTTGCGGAATTGTAGATGTGTGGATGAGTAGTTTTTTAATTTAGATTAGAATTATGATTAAAAGAAATGAATTACTGGAGGTTACTATGGAGTTGGCGCTTCAAGTAATAATATATTGTGAAATACTTGAAGGAAGTCGTAAGTATGTGATTGCGCGTCAGCTTTTGAAATCAGGTACTTCTGTTGGAGCGAACGCTAGAGAAGCGCAAGGTGCCGAGAGTAAAGCGGATTTTATACATAAATTAAAAATTGCTTATAAGGAAGCGGTAGAAACAGAATATTGGATTGCTCTTTGTGAGAAATCTGATTCTTATCAAAACCCAACAGAAATACTAAAAAGTAATCTTAGTTCAAGTATTAAATTACTAGGCAAAATAATATCGACTTCAAAAAATATAAAATAATGAAAAAATATACAGTTTATATAATTCTAGTTATTGCGGGAATAGTATTGGGAGGTCTTATAGTCAATTTTATTTCTGGCAGCAGCTCTAATTCTCAAGCGGGCGATTCATCTTCTCATTCGCATATCGAACAATCCAAAAATCAAGACATGTGGACCTGCTCCATGCATCCACAAATTATGCAACCAGAACCTGGCGATTGCCCGATTTGCGGGATGGATTTAATTCCTGCAGAAAGTAGTGCAGACGGTTTGTTGGCTGATGAATTTAAGTTAACCGAAAACGCTATGGCCTTGGCCAACATACAAACATCTATTGTGGGTTCAGGTATTGAAAATGATAATTTTATAAAATTATCAGGAAAAATTGTTGAAAATGAAGAAGCTAATGCGGTTCAAGTCAGTTATTTTTCTGGAAGAATTGAGCGCTTAAATGTCAATTTTACGGGTGAAACTATAGCGAAAGGTCAATTATTAGCCACTATTTATTCTCCGGAATTGTTTGCGGCACAACAAGAGTTACTTACTGCGGCTTCTATAAAAGAAGCGCAACCGGCTTTATATAAAGCAGTCCGGAATAAGTTGAAATTATGGAAACTTTCTGAAAATCAGATAAACCAAATTGAAGCATCTGGTAAAGTCAAAGAAAACATGCCCATTTATGCTACTGTTTCTGGAACCGTCACGGAAAAGTTAGTTGAGCAAGGCGATTATGTAAAACAAGGTCAACCTTTATTGAAAATCGCCAATTTAAGTTCCGTTTGGGGAAATTTTGATGTGTATGAAAATCAGATAGATTTATTTAAAAAAGGACAAGACGTTACAGTCACTACAAATGCTTATGCCAATAAAGAATTTACAGGTAAAGTGGACTTTATAAACCCCACCTTAAATAGCGCAACACGAACCGTAACTTTGCGTGTTGTTTTGGATAACAAGGAAGGTGAATTTAAGCCCGGCATGTTTTTACAAGCCATTATTGAAAACGTTTCAAGTAATAAAGAGGAACAGGTAACTATTCCATCTTCAGCCGTTTTATGGACAGGAGAACGTTCAGTCGTTTATGTTAAAACAAATCCGAAAGAACCTATTTTCGAAATGAAAGAAGTGGTATTAGGGAGTAAAATTGGTGATAACTACGAGATAAGTTCTGGATTATCTAATGGTGATGAAATAGTTACCAACGGCACCTTTACTGTGGATGCTGCGGCGCAATTACAAGGCAAAAAATCCATGATGAATAATAAAGGAGATTCAAAAACAACCAATCATGCAGATCATCAAGAAACAGATTCTCCAGTTTTTAATACCAATGAACGCGTAGAAGTGTCTGCCGATTTTCAAAAGCAATTAAAAGTCGTTTTTAACGATTATATCAATTTGAAAGATGCTCTAGTCCAGGATGATGCGAAAACCGTATCTATAGAAGCTGAAAAACTGTTAACGCATGTATCTAAAATGGATATGAAATTGCTTTCAGGAGAAAAAGCACATAAGCAATGGATGACTTTAGAAAAAGAAATAAAAATGTATGCCAATTCAATTGCCTACGACCAAGACTTAGCAAAACAAAGAAATCATTTTAAGCCGTTGTCATCCTATATGGCAAATGCTTTGGAAGTGTTTGGAATTAACGAAAAAGTGTACCATCAGTTTTGTCCTATGGCAGATAATGACAGGGGCGCGTATTGGTTAAGTAGGGAAGAGCATGTAATAAATCCGTATTTTGGCGATGAAATGTTAAAATGTGGCGAAGTAAAACAAATCATAGAATAAGTAAAACAAGTAAAGTAAGAAATCAATTATTAACAATTAAATTTTTTAAAAATGAAGAAAGTAATTTTAAGTGTGGCTGTTATAGCTGCAATGGGTTTAACAAGTTGTAAAGAAAATGCTAACCAAGAAACAGAAGTAATGACAGAAGCACCAACGGAGATGTCCAATGACATAGCTATGGCAGACGTTTCTTTTGGTGTAAGAGGTAATTGCGGTATGTGTAAAACAACTATCGAAAAAGCAGCTAATGCTGTTGAAGGTGTTTCCATGGCCAATTGGGATGTTGATAAAAAGAAAATCGATGTCGCTTTTGACGATACCAAAACAGATGAAATGGCAATCCATAACGCCATTGCAGCATCCGGTTATGACACTGAAAAAGCAACTAGGAATTTAGAAGCTTATGAAAATTTACCAGGTTGTTGTAAATACGACCACGAGATGATGATGAATCAGTCTGGCGACGTAAAAGCAGATGATCATTCAGAAAGCGACATGTAAAAAAAAAAGAGTCCTTTTAAAGGGCTCTTTTTTTTATGATAAGATTTCAAAAACTATAATTTTGGAATTAAAAAGACTGTCTCACCAAAAAGTATGACAGATTATATTTAAACGCCAAATGGATTTTCAATACTATGGGCAGGTTCTGTAAACCATTTCGGTCCATTTTCAGTCATATAAATATGATCTTCCAAACGCACGCCGAATTCATCAGGAACCACAATCATGGGCTCGATACTAAAAGCCATGCCTGCTTGTAGTTTAATATCATTTCCTCTAAGAATAAACGGATGTTCATGAATTTCAAGTCCAATACCATGGCCGGTTCTGTGTGGTAATCCCGGTAAATCATAATCAGGTCCTAGTCCATCTTTCTTTAATTGCACACGAACTTGATCATCAATATGTCCGCAAGGTTTACCTAATTGCGCGGCATCAAAAGCGGCTAATTGCGCTGCTTTTTCGTTTTTCCATATTTTTCGTTCTTTTTCTGTAGCATCTCCATAAATGTAGGTTCTGGTTATATCAGACAAATAGCCTTCATATTTACAACCGGTATCCACTAAAACGATATCATTTTCTACCAATGATTTTGGTGATTTTACACCATGTGGAAAACTAGAATCTTTCCCAAATAATACAATGCAAAAGTAAGAGCCACTGGCTATACCCAGTTTTTGATGCGCTTTATGAATAAAACTTTCTACTTCAGCAGTAGTGATACCCGGTTTTAAAATCCTAGCGGCTGCTTGATGTACTTGCAGGGTTAAATTCATCGGGTATTGAATGTGTGCAATTTCGGCGTCACTTTTAATAATCCTGATGTCTCTAATTAAATCTTCAGCAGAGCTAATTATAAATTGTTTGTGTTCTTGAAAACGTGACACATTTGTAAATCTGGTTGCATCATCAATTGCTAAACGTGTGCCTTCAGGTACGACTTCGGCAATTTTCTGAACTGGCGATTCGTGCTCTGCCCATTTAATAATCTCGCCATCCATTCCAATAAAATCATGGAAAGTACCAATTTCAAATTCTGGTACGACATATTTCAGTATTCCATTGGCAAAAAGAAGTGCGCCAACTAAACGTTCAGAAGGATTCCAGAGTGTGTTGGTAAAATACTGTAAATTGGTGCCTGCATTGATGTATAAAGCATCTAATCCGCTTGTTTTTAAAGCTGCACAGGCTTTATCAAGTCTGTTTTGGTACTCTTTATTATCAATAGGGGCTGGTTTTATGGTTGGCTCATTTAATTTTAAAAGCTCTGCTTCTGCTGTACTGCCACCGATACCGTATTTTCTGTTGCTATTCATTGGATATATATTTATGCTGATTTTTTTAGTGAATTGAGTTTTTAATAAAGCCCATTGCTAGAATTGAATATGGCGTTGTTAGACTTATACGAAACATAATCACAAGTTCTTAAATTTTAAATACATGTTGGCTGGATTTAACTTTTATTTTCTTGTTGATGTAAAATGGGAAATCCAAGTGATGCACAGCTTTAAATAATTATGCAGATGCCAAATGGCTTAAATGAACAGGTATTAAGTTGGGAATTAGAAAACCAATAGCAAATAGATTATTTTTGTATGAATTATTAGTGGGTGACTTTCAGAAGAAATATTAATAACAACTAGAAAAAATTATGAATTAAATGTATTGGGCAGTCCATTACAAGCTTGCTGCTAAGATCCATCAACCGGCTATTTTAGAGATGGTTTTTGCAGGACGATGGCAGAAGATTCAGGAACCCATATTTTATGTGCGATTATGACTTCAGAATTTTTAGAATATACCAAAACAAGAGGTAATGATTTGAGTACGCCCAAACCAGAATGGCAATTTCCTGGACTTCTGGCCGGATCCAAATGGTGTTTGTGCATATCCAGATGGCTGGAAGCGGAAAAAGCAGGTGTAGCGCCATTTGTTGTATTAGAAAGCACCCTTGCCAAGGCTTTAGATTATACAACTTTGGATCTTTTAAAACAGTACGAAGCTAAACTTTAAGAGCCAAGCTCTTTCGTGCCTATTTTAAATCGGCATTTGAAAGCGCTTCAATAACACCTAATGCTGCACTTTCACCCGAAAGCATGGCAGCATTTAAAGAACTGTTTAATTGCAAATCACCAGCCAGGAAAATATGCCTGGATGCCTGCGTTTCAGAAGGTTTTAGTTGATATTTTAAATTATTTAGTTTCGGTAATGCTTTCGAAATGCTATACTGCTTTAAAAATTTATAAGAATTCGCACCGCAGTACTTTTGTAATTCACTTTCAACTTGATTCTTTAAGGTTTCCGTATCTAAACCATGGTTTTTAACCACCGTAACGGATAGCAATTCTTGATTTCCACTGGATTCGGTTTCCAAACTGGTATGATAAAATATATTGTTTATCAGTGCGTCTTCATTGGAAATTAAACCAATAAATGGTTTTTGAATGGCTCTGCTAGGCGCTTCGAAATAAAGCGTTTCACAAGATTTCCACTCCGTTTCTTTCTTTATTAGATTTGGAATAAGTCGACTTGGGTCTGTTGCAATAATCGTAGAATGACTTTCTAATGCCGTTCCATCATCTAAAATTATTTGGTTTTCTGCAACTGATTTAACATTTGTATTAAATTGAAACGTCGTCTGTTTAAGATTTGCTTTTAATTGTTTTGGAATGGCTTCAATACCGGCTTTAGGTAATGCTGCAAAACCTTCACCAAACATTTTATACACAAACTCAAACATTCTGCTAGACGTTTCTAGCGCTGGCTCTAAAAATATTCCCGCAAAGAAAGGTTTGAAAAAGCTTAAAATTATATCGTCTGAAAACCCCAAATCTTTCAAATACTGCAAAGTAGTTTTTTCTGGTTTTGTGAAAATAGCTTCCAATGTTGTTTTCTTTAACTTCGTATTCAGTTTCAGAATTTTAAACTTATCGGAGATATTTCCTATGCCTGAAAACAAGGTCGGAAACAGTAAAGAGATGTTTCTCAACGGATCGCCCATAATTTTTTGACTACCATTTTTATAAATCGCCGCACCAGAAATAAAATGTTGCAGATTTAAAGCCTCGAAATTCAAATATTTTTGTGCGGCAGGGTAGGCGGTAAGTAGCACTTGAAAACCATGATCTAATTGGTAATTCTCAAAACGGTCTGTTTTAACACGGCCACCAACACGATCTGTTGCTTCGATAATTATCGGGCTATAGCCATTGTTTTCCAAAACTTGAGCAGCTATTAAACCGCTTACGCCGGCTCCTATAATGTGAATTTTATATGCTTCTTTTTTCATTTTTATTTAGTGTAGATGACTGAATATACTCCAACAAAATATAAGCGTCCATAAAATGGTTCGCCACCAATTTCGTTTTACAAGCCGTTTTAATAAGCTTTCTGATGCTAAATTTTGGGTGATTTTATTATGAATGGGTACGAATTGCAAAAACGTTATAATCCAAACCGCCATAACTAATATAAGATTTATTATGTTTTGAGCGGTGGCTAATTGTATACATTGCATAGAAGCTATAATTAACTGTCCAAACATTAAAGGCATAACAATCATGGAAATTCCCGCGGTATACTTTTTGTGCCATATCAGTAAATTTTGTTTTTCATAATATAAAAAGCTCGGATATACTACTAGTTGCACCAGCCATATAAGCACCAAAAGCCCTGAATCAAATACTAATCTAATTATTTGAATATCCATTATTTATATGTAATGCTGCTCTATGGTTTAGTCAACTCGCTATTATTTCAAAATTTTTAAAATTAGTCAGAATTAAGCATATTATTGCTATTTTCTAATTTTTCTAATAGCAGGTTATTCTATAAAGATAAATAGAAAGCTAAAAAATCACAGAACAAAACCCTTATAAATTAAGGGTTTTATGTTTTAAAAAGTATAAAATAATTTTTTTGTTATTCTGGATTTTCCATGCTAGCGTCTCTAGCTAGAGGTGCAGAGTCTGGTTCTTTTCCTAATTGCGTATCTAAAGTCAATAAAGATTCATTAGAGGCATTTGGACCACCGGCAATTTTTAATTTATCCAATAATTCCATAACTAATTTCTCCTCTTCTATTTGTTCTTTCACAAACCATTGCGCGAAATTATAAGTTGCCCAATCTTTTTCTTCATGAGCTAAATTCACAATGTCATAAATAGCATTGGTATTATCCACTTCATGTTTAAAGGTTTTTTCAAAACATTCTTGCAAGTTTTTTGGATTGGCTGGAGGTGCTTTAATAGCTTTAATTTGTACCGTTCCACCACGTTCCATGATATATTGCATAACCTTCATCATATGGTCGCGTTCTTCCTGGCAATGACGAAATAGGAAATTGGCTATACCGCCATAACCTTCACTGTCTGCCCAGCACCCGTAAGATAAATATATCTGTGCGGCTTCAGCTTCTTTAGTAACTTGAAAGTTTAAGATTTCTTCTATTTTTTTGGATAATCGATTGGTATTCATAATATGTGATTTTTAATTTCTATAAAGTACCGAATTTTGACCTAATTATTTAAACTATTTAGAATTAAATTTTAACTCAAATACGGAATTCATCTTAATAAAAAAATCTAATCTTTCACATTATTCTTTCAATTGTTCATTACTTTGAAACTGTAATGTGTTTAAAAATAATTTAGATTTGGTAATATAACTTTTAAAAATATAATGATAAATGTCTCAAATTCAATCGAATTTATAGTTTCTTAAAATGCAGGCAAATAAGATACTCCTCATTTTAAAAATAAAACCACCTCCAAATAGTGATTCACTTTTTGAAGGCAGTTTATGAAAACAATTTAATAATTTGTTTAAATGCTGTTATATTGAAAATACGTGTTACATTTTTTTAACAACTTGTTGTGCTAAAGCCGTGGTTTTGTCAATCATTTCATCTGTACTTAATGGGTTGTCCTTATTTGGCGTTACAAAAAAGGATACAAAAAAGATATAACCGTTGTTAGAAACGCGTAATTGTCCGCCACCTATTTTACTCCATGTGGCTATATCTCCCACGCCAGAAACCTCTTGAAAGCCATTTTTTTTATAGACTTTTTCGTTTTGAAATTCCCAGATTTTTTCAATTTCACTAGCACTTCGTCTATCACCACGCGCAAAGTTTAGTTTAACACCGTAAAAAAGTTTATGCTCACTGGGCATCTTCCAATCAAATGATGAAATAGCGCTTTTCTTTTCCTTATGTTCTATTTCTATGTCTTTATTCAAATCGAATATGGTGCGGATGTCCGTTTCCGTAATAAGCTTTGAAATATCATCACGCTGGCTAGAGCCAAGATAACTGCCTTTGTTTTTTTCTTCCTCTTTGCAAGAGCTTGCTACACTTATTAAGAAAAGAAAGAGTAGTAGTTGGGTGACTTTGGGTAATTTAGCTAGTGTTTTCATTATAATTAGGTTTATTTTTATTAAAAAAAATGATTCATGTTGGAAAGGTTACTCTTTTAAAAGCGTGTATATAGAACTGTTACCTGTATCGAGAACCATTTGAGTGTCCGTAACCGAAAGCACATATTGTTGATATATGTTTCCATCGCTTCTAGTAGTTGTTATTTCATTTTGCCCTGTTAAATCGTAGGTTCCATTAGTTTCAGTCCAAGGAAGACAATCACCGTTATCATTTTCAAGGAAAAATTTAGTAGTATACGTACCATTGTTTAAGAACTCAAAATACCCTTGTTTATCGCAGTTTGTAAAGGGTGGTGCACCTTCTGCACTATCAATAAACCATTTGCCCAATATTAGGTTTGGATCTACGGTTGCTTGTGTTGTAAACGAGTAGGTGCTACTTTCTGTTATGCCACCATTATTATCTTTAGCGATTACTTTCCAAAAATAGGTTGTATCATAATCCAAGCTGTCTTGAAGCATAAAACTGGTTTCTGATAAATTGGCTGCTAATTTTGTTGTTGGCGGATTATTTGTGTCTAAATAAAAATCATGACTAACGCTATCGCCATTAGTATCTGGCGCGATATTCCAAGAAAATATGGGTTGAAGCGCTACGTTTGTATCATTATCTGCAACTTTAATGAGCGTTAAAGCACCTGGTTCTTGGTTTATTGCAGGACTGTCATCACCACTACTACAACTGTTTAAGGCAAAGCCTGCGCAGAGTAATAGTAGTAGAATTTTAAAATAATTTTGATGTGCTTTCATTTTTCAGTTTTTTTTAGTGATAGTTTGAGGTTTTGTTTGTTCAGTATTAATTCCGACTTGAACCAATTTACTAGTCACATTTCTACTTTTATTAATAAAGCAGATTATTGGTTTTGATAAAAGTTACTATTTACTCTGGGGTAATTTTGCGAATTTTGTTATTATTTCTATCCGAAACATAAAGATTGTCTTGGTTATCTATTATTATTTTAAGAGGGAAATAAAATTGAGCACTTGCTCCTATTCCGTCTGTATAACCTGGGGAGCTACCAGCTATGGTACTAACAAGACCACTAGGCGTGATTTTTCGAATTCTGTGATTATAGCTGTCTGCTATATAAAGGTTGCCTTGACTATCCAAAGTTATTCCAATTGGAATATAAAATTGTGCATCAATTCCCGTTCCATCTGCATTACCTTCGATACTTCCAGCTATAGTCGTAACTTCACCACTTGAGTTGATTTTTCGTATTTTATGATTACCAGAATCAGCTATGTAAAGATTTCCTTGGCTATCTGCGGTTATTTCTTGTGGACCATAAAATTGTGCGTTAGTTCCTGTTCCATCCGTATCACCAGGATTACTACCTGCTACTGTACTAACCATCCCATTTTGGGTGACTTTGCGAATTTTATTGTTACGATTATCCGCTACATAGAGATTGTCTTGATTATCAACAGTTATTCCTGTCGGGCCGTAAAATTGCGCATCTGCACCGGTCCCATCAGCGTAGCCAGCTGTATTTCCTGCTAAAGTCGTGACTGCACCATTTGGTGTAATTTTTCGTATTTTATTATTGTCTCTATCAGCGATATAGAGGTTACCTTGACTATCAATAGCTATTCCTTCTGGAGCATTAAATTGTGCATTAGTACCTGTTCCATCAGCATCACCTTCGATACTTCCTGCTATGGTACTTACTGTTCCATTAGGATTTATTTTCCTGATTTTATGATTTTCGGTGTCTGCAATATAAAAGTTTCCTGCATTATCGATGGTTATTCCCCTTGGAGAATCAAATTGTGCATCAATACCTGTTCCATCTGCAAAACCATTAGTACTTCCTGCAAACGTACTTACTTGAAATTCTGAAATAATATACTTAAATTCTGGACCTATTAATTCCGTGCTATTAACCATAACTTTTAACAAGCCAGTATAAGCTCTTGCTGGTACGGCTGCAGTAATTTCTGTGTTGGTTACTGCTTGGACAGTAGCTTCAACATCGTTAAAATATACGGTAATATTATTAATGTCTGTTCCAAAATGGCTTCCGTTAATAGTAACAACGGTTCCTTTGGGTCCGCTATCTGGCACCATATTATTTAAGGTTGCTGTTGGAGTAGGCGTTGGTTTTGCATCATCAGCATCATCATCACTACTACAGGCACTAAAGATGAAGCCTATTGCTAGCACAACAAATAAAGATTTGAAATTAAATTGTAAACTTTTCATGTTTATTTTTATTTAAGAAATTAACAATAGCTTTTTAAAACTAATTTTAATTGTTTTTCTGCACAATATGTAGACAATATTTGTTACGAATTAATTAGTATTTGTAACGTTTTAATTAGTATTCAGCATTACTGTTATTTTAATTATAGTTTAAAAAACTATTTTTACGGTATACCTTAAAAACATGTATGTTTTTATCATCATAAAAGTTTGTATTATGGTACTTTCATGTTTTTAAAAACAGAATGGCTAACAAAATTAGTTAAAAAGACCTCTGTTGGGGGAAGTGTTTTTTTTTGTTTTTAAGAGTGATGAAGGTTAACTCTTGTATGACTACTTTATAGAATCATAGGATTACTAAAAAGATAGTATTTAATATCCAGGTGGCAAATTAATAGATATGGTTCCTGAAGCGTTGGTTGTTTTAAGGTCACCATTGTCATCAGTATAACTGAATATACCGTCAAATTCCATGTCAAGTTCAGACATTGGAGGCATTCCAAGTTGTTGACCGACAATTACTTTAGCGGTTCCTGATTGGGAAGCATATCCTATATCTCTGTTTGGGGCAAATTCTAATGTGGAATCTGAATTGGAATCTAAAGAGATATTGTTGTCTTGTCCGTCTGGGTATTCAAAAGTACCAGCTATCCATATATCGTTATTGTATAAACTAATACCGATTATGGTTTTACCATTATCATGACCATATGTGGAAACAGCTGTAATAGCACCATTTTCGCCCTCGGTTCCAAACACATTGTCTACTTCACCATTATACCGCTGACCATTGACGGTAATATCATAGGTGTGATTTGTTCCAGAATTATTAGGTGGTGTAGCTGACGGATTGTCATCATCGCTACTGCAATTTAGAAAAGCGCAGCTTATTAGTATTAAAAATAGTAAGGGTTTGAATTTAAATGTTATCATTTTCATATTTAAAATATTTATAATGGTTTAATATTTAGAGTTAGTGCTGGTGAAATTATTATTTTTATGGGCAGTTGCCCCAGTCTGGTTTATTATCATTACTCAAAGCGCTACCGGAAGCAAAATCATCAGGTTCAGTAGGAATATTCAAAACGCACTAGCTGTTGAGATTTTGATTAAATGTGTAGGCAATTTGAAACATATAGTCCATATCTATTGCATTGCTGACATTCCAACCACTTATGTCTGAATTAAACGCGCGAGCACCACTAAACATACTATTCATAATAGTTACATTACCAACATCCCAGTTGCTAATATCGCCATTAAAGATTTTCGCATTAAAAAACATAGCATCCATATTAGTTACGTTGCTAACATTCCAACTGTTGAGACTTTGATTAAGGGCATTGGCATCCATAAACAAAGCCTCCATGTTTGTTACGTTGCTTACATCCCAACTGCTAATATTGCCGTTAAAAATGGTTGCTTGGTGAAACATATGATTCATATCAGTTACATTACTAACATCCCAGTTATTGAGATCTCCGTTAAATTGGTTAGTACCCCAAAACATAAAACTCATATTGGTTACATGGCTTACATTCCAGTTATTGAGATTTTGATTAAATGAACTGGCCTCATAAAACATTTGTTACATCAACAATTGTGTTATTGATAACTGAAGTAAATTTTGTTGTTGGTGGATTGTTAGTGCCCACAGATAGATCATAGCTTACAACATTGCCACTTGGAGTTTAAGCGGCACTCCATTAAAAAATAGGTTTTAAATCTACATTTTGCGAGCCGTTTGCTATTTCAAGTAAATTAAAATTGCTAGGTGTTTGGTTTACAGTAAAACCATGGATATAACTTTTATGGATGGTTAAAGCGAAACCTAGAGTTATTAAAAAAAAGTAGGGATTTGAAACTGATTTGACGTTTTTTCATCCTTATTGTTTAATTATATAAGATCGGTTTTTTATGATAGTCCAAACAGTGTCTAGTTTAGCAATTTCTTATTGATAGCTCATGCACGTTTTATGGACAGGTGCCCCATATTGGTTTATTGCTACTGCTTAAAGGGCTGCCCGAGGCAAAATCGTTGGGTTCTGATGTTAGATTTGTCACACACCAACCGCTGATATTTTGGTTAAAGGAAGTCGCATCAGCAAACATGCGTAACATATTCGTAACATTACCTACATTCCAATTACTAATATCTCTATTGAAGTTACTAGCCTCATTAAACATAAAATCCATAGCTGTGACGTTGCTCACATTCCAATCAGTAATATCGCCATTAAAGGAACTAGCATTAAAAAACATCCATCCGGTATTTGTTACGCTGCTCATATCCCAACTATGCAGGTCTGAATTAAATGAGCTGGCTCCATTAAACATAGATCTCATTGTTGTAACATTACTTACGTCCCAATTACTTAAGTCTGCGTTAAAGGATGTAGCTGCACCAAATACACCATTCATGACCGTTACGCTAGAGACGTCCCAATTACTGAGGTCGGAATTAAAAACCAGTGCATTATTAAATAAAGTGCCCATATTCGTTACGCTGCTTACATCCCAATTGCTCAAGTCTGCATTGAAGACATCGGTGCTTTGAAACATATTATTCATATTAGTTACGGTACTCACATCCCAATGACTGATATCTCCATTAAAGGTATTGGCGGCATTAAATAAGTTACTCATATCTGTGATGCCACTGGTGCAGGTTGTTTCAGCATTTTCGGGTGTTATTTGGTCCACAGTGCGTTTTGTGTATGTAATGCCATTTATTACCCCAGTACCTCCCACAGCTGCGTTTGGTGCCATGATGGTTACCCCGTTATCTGCTAAATAAAATAAGTCTCTTTCAAAGACGGCTGTTATATTTTTAGTTGCATTTACCGCAAATTGAATAGGGTTATCGATACCTGTAACATCTCCTTGCCATTCTTTAAATTCCCAGCCTTGCACTGGTGTTGCGGTTATGTTTATTACTTGATCTTTTTCAAATTCACCGCTTTGTGGGGATACGGTTCCGCCATTACTTGGGGACGCGTTTATGGAAACCTGATAGGATGTTGGTTCAGGGCTTGTAGGCGAATTATCATCATCGCTGTTACAACTTGTAAAAGCGAATCCAGCTAATACTAAAAACAGCAAAGGCTTAAAATTATTTTGTAAACGTTTCATATTTATTTTATTACTCATTGTTGAATTAAAATAGGCCATCCTAAATTTATAATTGAAACGGCCTCATTTTTAATTATGCTTTAATAAATGTTATTATTGTTCCAACATAATTCACTACCAGTTCGGTTGATGAAATAGACTGAATATTCCAAATTTCAGTAGTGCCATTCCCTGTCACCTCAAACTGAAATCTATCAATTACTTGGTAGGTACCATTTGCACTATTCATTAGCACACAGTTTCCATCAGTATCTTCGTCATAGTTAGTTATTTGAAAGAATAGGTCCTCTGTGAAATTGATAAAGGCATTTTTTTTACATTCTGACAACGGCGGTGATCCAGCCTGACTTTCAAAATACCATTTTCCTATTAAGGTCTCTCCAGTAGTGAGCTCTCTGGTTGTAAACGTATCGATATTACTTTGGGTTGTATTTCCATTTGCATCTTTTGCTATAACCATCCAGTAATATGTGGTTTCTGGTTGTAAATCCGTTTGTATGCTATAAGTAGTTGCATTCAAGTTATTAGCAATTGCCATTTGGGGTGGATTTTGAGTATCCAAATAAACTTGGTAGCTAATTGCATCGCCTTCTGGGTCTGTTGCTGTTTCCCAAGATAATTGAAGTTGTAAATCGGCATCATTAGCCACATCCACGACATTAAAGTTATTTGGTGCTTGGTTTGCTATTGAACCGTCATCATCAGAACTACAACTATTAAGTACAAAGCCTAGAAGCAATGAGAAAAGTAAAAAATTAAATTTGTTTTTAAATATTTTCATTTTTATAATATTTTGTTTGTTAATCCTAAAAAAAAGCACCTTTGTGTTTTATTAACACGTGTGTTTCGCGAAAGTACATAAGGTGCTTTTATTTAGGAACGGTTTATAAACTCTATTAGATTAACCACGAGGTGAGAAATAAACCATTTTATTTATAATGATGATCATTAAGGGTTTGTCACTTCAACTCCATTATGATCAGAAAATAGTTTTGGCGTATTGTCCAAACTTAAGTTGCTATAATCTAAACTAAAATTATAACCATGGCCATAATTAAGGCTAACACCATATTCAAAGCAATTAATAAAATTAACATCGTGCAACTTTAAAAAAACGCTTTTCCCTAATTTTATAGCGCCATTTGGATCCCCAATAGTTTCACCAGCGTTGGAAATATCTAAAAATCTGACTTCATTAAGCGGGCTGTCAGATAAAATACTTAACCCTTTCCAGTAACCAGCAACATCTTCTTTTCCTTTAATGGTAATTCTGTCATTCGGGGTACCAACCATTATCGTTTCGTGTTGATACCTGAATGCACCTTGAAAATACATTTCGCTTCCTGCATCCATTAGTATTGTAACACCTGGTTTAAATGTAAATGTGCGTTTAGCTGAATTATTAGGATTTAAACCGTTGGAGAAAAAAGGTATGTCAATATTATGGAATGTAATGTCTTTATCCGCGCCAGTATGTTCCAATCGAATATAATCGTTTACATTACCCGAATAAGTACTACTTTCATCAATAGAATTGATGTGATTTGCATTGGTTACAATTGGCACATCGTTTCTAGTAAAGGTTGAGTTTGCTAACGTTAAATTACCAGCACGAGCTTCCCAATGCAAGCCTATTTCTTGGCAATCTCGAATGGAAACATTATTAAAATCCATAACGCCTCCCCAAGCACCAATTACGGCGCCTTTATAATTCCAGCCACCAGGACGTATTTGACCGGCATATTCAACCGTTACATGATTCATAACATTTGAAGCATTATCAGTAGATAATAATAAGCCTCTCCAATGACCTTTAATTTTTTCTGTTCCTGTTAGAATAATTGGGTTTTGAGATGTACCTTTCATTTCTATTTTGTAATTGGCATCATCAATAAATTGTAAACCTGCATTTTTTTCGAATGCAATAACAACGCCAGCATCTATAAGTATATCGCCTTTAATTTTTGGGTCACAACTTATAATGTAGTCTATGGGAGCACCAGGAACGTTTTCTAAATGAATATTACCTGAACTGAAATAATCACAGTCCAAAACTATGGCGGGATTATTAGCTTGAGGCGGCTCTTCAGTTAAGGGGTCATCGTCACTACTACAACTAGAAAAGGCGAAGCCCATTAATAATAGTAACAGCACTGGTTTAAATGTAATCTTTAGGGTTTTCATGTTTATTATATATTTATTTAATTAATAATAGCTTAACAAAAATAGCATCTGTAATTTCCTACACAATACATAGACCGTATTTGGAGCGTATCAAAGAGTATTTGATTCATTTGAATTAGAATTCAGCTTGATATCTATTTCAATTAAGCTGTTTATTTCAAAATTCGAGTTTTTCGAATAATGTTTTTTTAGTGGGAATGCATTCTCCAATAGATTTATGTTTTTAAATAAGAATGGTTAACATAAATTAAAACAATTTTTTAAAAATGGAAATCAACGTTAATAAAAACAGGATGAATTGTGTTTTCAATATTCTAGCAACGCGTATTCAAGACTCAAAGAATTCTGTAATCTAATCAGCATTTTAAATTGAAAGATTCTAAGATTTAAAATTTTACAATTGCCCTAAAATATCGCTTACTTTATAATCACTTAAGTCAAAATAAATTGGATCTGATGATTTTTTAAAGGTTGTAATATCCATTTGCATGCTTGGTGTATCACCATTTTTATCAAAATAAATGCCTCTTACCATCATGCCTCTTGGGAAGTTTTCATCAATCTTTTTAGTGGACTTTTCAGATGACAGATTAGAAAAATCTCTAATCTGTCCGCCAAAAAGATGATTACCACTTAAATCGATACTAATATCTTGTGTAACCCAGGCATGCATTTTAGTTTTTTCCTTATCATTTGTGTATATATATTTAATACACTTATGCCCATGTATTTCCTGTTTTTCGTCAGTGCGTTGCCATTTACCCGCATCATCATCCAAATCTGTATTATGTCTTGCCATTCTTTCAGCCATTTTTTGAAAGTTTATCATGGGCATTTTGGTCGCTGTTTTTTGCTTCGTGTTAATCATATAAGTAGCCGCACCTTTATAATCGAAAAGCATGCGCGTTTCATTTTTTTCGCCTTCGTTCATGATCATACATTCGCCAGTTTCACCAAAAACTAATTTAACAGTCATGGTTTCCTTTAGTTTACCATTATTCTTATAATTACGAGTTTCCATAACCATAGTAGCTTGCACTGGATTTTCTGGAATGGGGTAGCGGGAATCGTTTTCATAAGTAATATCTTCCAAAGCTTCTCGACCTTTCTCTTTTTGTGGTTCGGCATATTTCTCCTTCATATCCTTCTTTATTTTCCGTTTTATAAAGCCACGTTGTGCTTGTAACGGCGCCATAAAGGCGAAAATTAGGAATGTTATTATTGATAATAAATAAATTTTTCTCATGCTCTTTAAGTTTTAAGGCGTTAATTACTAGGTATTTACAAACCTAGCCATCAGGCACAAAGAATCCAATGGTCATTTAGTATTTGACAGCTATGGGTTAGAATTAGGTAAACTTTTGGAGTAATTAAGTTTGAATTTGAATTTGAACTTGAATTTGAAGAAGTAATTGATTATGAACTATTTAAAGCGTAGCATGGTTTTAAGTATTTCGTTTATCTGTTTAGATTTTTGTCTGGAAACAGGAATCTCGGCCTCGTCATGCATTATTAAGCTTCCGCCATCTTGTTTTAAAATACCGTTTACAAATTTTGGATTTATTAAATGAGATTGATGTACCCGAATAAAACCGTGATTTGTTAGTAATTCTTCAATTTCTTTTAAGGTTCGACTGATTAAAACCTTATTGTTATCCTTACAGAAAATATACGTGTAATTGCTGTCTGATTGGCAACGCATAATATTTTGAATTTCCACAATTTGGTATCCAACTCCCGTAGGTAAGGCTATTTGAAAACAGTCTTTACTGGAATCTTTTAAATGATCTTGCAATAGCTGCCATTGTTTAGTACTTGTTTTATTCCGGCGTTTTTCCCAGTTAGATAGTGTTTTAACAATGTTTTTTTCGGATATCGGTTTTAATAGATAATTAATGGCGCTATATTGAAATGCTTTTATAGCATATTGATCATAAGCCGTTGTAAAAATTACATCAAAATCTATTGGTAGTAAATTGTCCAACAAAGAAAAACCGTTGAGGTTGGGCATTTCAATATCCAGAAATAATAAATCTGGTGGATTCCTTTTAATAAACTCTAAACCTTCTAAAGGATTTGTGAAAACCCCAATAATTGTATAATCAGCATGAACTTTCTGTATTAAATTCTCCAGCACATTTATGCAATGATTTTCGTCGTCAATGATTATAATTTTTGTCATGGCTTAATTATTATAAGTTAAAGTAATTCGTGTTCCTAATGAAGTGTCACCCTCTGCCAAGTCTGTTATTTTGAATCGGATATTATGTTCATTTAAATGATTATATAATGTTAACCGGTCTTGTACAATTGTTGTACCCATAGATTCATGCAGCTTTTTCTTTTTAGCACTTTCCTTTCTACCTATGCCATTATCCTCAATAATTATTTTTAAATTTCGGGTTGTATCAAATATAATATCCAATTTTTTATGGGCTTTTAAGCTGGGCTGAAGACCATGCCAAATAGCATTTTCAACTATTGGTTGTAATAAAAGTGGGGGAATCTCATATTGTGAAAGTGTTTCTTTTGATTCTACCTGAATGGTGTAATTAAAATTAGGGCCTATTCTACTTTTTTCTATGGAGAGGTATAAATCTAAAATTTCTAATTCTTCTTCAACTGTAATTTTTTGTCGATTACTGTTTTGTAAAATTCCACGCAGCAGGCTTGAAAAATCGTCGAGATAGGAAATCGCATCATCATTTCGTTGGGTCATTATTAAGCTTTTAATAGCGCTCATACTATTAAAGATGAAATGCGGATTCATCTGGGAGCGTAATGCTATCATTTCTGTTTCCCGAATTTTTTGGGTGAAATCATCCTTTATTTTTTGCTCCCGTTCTCGTTCTATTTCTGAATACAATTGAATAAGCTCATCCGTCTTTTTTTGAACTTTTCCATCTAATTCTAAATTCATGGCTCGCTGTAGCATTTGATTTTCTTGCAACTGTTTTATCAATGCATCGTTAGTTTCCGCTTTTTCTTTCTGAAGTATAAGCACATTTTTGACTAAAGCCAAGGAGAAGCAAAATACTTCGGCTAACAAGCCGATTTGAAATATAATATTTGGTGATTCCTTAAAGTTAAAGAAATGACCAGTAACAAAATGTAAGTTGTTGTAGGCTATGTAAGTGCTCAATAGCGCACCCACAAAAAAGCAGGTTTGACCTATTATAAAATAATTAAGCAAGGGATGTTTAACTTTATAAATTACCCAGAAAATAAGAATGAAATTTATAGGAAGTATAATGAATCTGACAATGGTAAAGATTATTACATAGTATTTACCACCCAGTATAAAATAACTAAAAGCTAGATTAGTAACGGCGTATACTAAACAAATGATGCCGAGATAATGCAGGGTTTTTGCCAGTAAATGATCATATCTTTTTACTTGTAAAAGTTGCATTATAAATAGTATATAAAAGCCAATAAATATGAACTGAACGGGTTCAAATAAGTTGTATGCTAGATTTGGTGTGTACTTAAAAAAATTAGGGAACGGTGCTAGAGTATAATTAAGCACTAAAAAACCATAGATAATTTGAAAGAACAAATAACCTATATAGTACAGGTAGAGTTTTTTATTTAAACGAAACCAAAACACTAAAGAAAAAACAAGGATGGTGGCAAGAGCAATAATATAAAAGTAAATAAAACCAATGGAATTTTGTTGGTCGTTATACATACTTGAAACAGATTTCCAATATCCTATTTCCGAGTAAATAGCCGGCGTTTGATGTGCTTTTACTCTTTTAATATCCATTCGGACATATATTTGAGATTTTTGAAACGGTGGAACAATTACCTCCGTAAAAACTCGTTCTTTTTTATTGGTACGTTCTGTTAAGGGTATATGCAAACCATTTTTGAAATTTTTATAGTCCTTGTTTATTTGCTGATAAATAAGCGTATACGCATGGTCACTAAACAGGTAGACTGAAATCGTATCCTTGGAGCTATTTTCAATTTCAAATTTTAGCCAAAGAGATTTTTCTATAGATGCCGTATAACTTGCATCATAAGGTTTCCAAATGGTTTGTTCTTGTATTTCCTTAAAAGTGCTGCTTTTGTCAGTGCGGATTGCCGTTACATGTTTATTGTTAATTAATTCCAGTTTAATTGGAATAGAATCGGCCATAACTTGCCCAAAGAGTGGCGTAAACCCAAAAGAAAGAAAACAAATAACTAAAGTGATGGTTTTGATCATTATAGCTAAAATACCATTCTTAAACGAAACATTTAATCGTTTTTAGAATTCCGCTGTTTTGATTTAGTATTTGGTCATTTGAAATTTCCTGAAAATTGGTGTCATCTTTCAAAACGCATCAACTTATGATATGTCTTGAAATGTGATAATGATATGCGATATAGAAGATTATAAACGAAACAAAGAATGTTTATTTAGCGATTACTTTCAACAAAAACCTTGCTGTAACGGCCAGTTGCTTTCTTCAAATTTTCAGAAAGCGAAATTAACCAAACCAATTGATTTGAAATTAAATAGGCTTCTTGTAAATGATGTAATGTTTTTTTACTCATTTTAGTGAGCCCTTTTTCAATGTTTTCATCACGAGAAAGTGATAAATCATGATAGGTTTTTAAGAGTTTTTCTTGAGCGTCTGCTATGGTTTCTGGATCTGTTTTCTTTTCAATAGGTAGGCCTTCCAGCAAATCGCAAGACATTTGTAGGGTATTAGTAATTTTCAGAATCATGGCATCAAATTCTTTTGAAACCGGCGTGGTATTATGATTCATAATAAAACTACCAATAGAAGCAATGGCCGAAACCATGGTTTGGTTTAACGTGACCAAATTATATATTAATTGAAATTCCTTCTGTTTCGATTTTGGGTCTTGGGTAAGTCGTTGAAAAGCCGCGTTTAAATTGCTAATAGCTAAGAAAACTTCTTTTCTAGCAATTTTATAGTTTAACTGATTTTCATTTTTATCGTGGTACAATTCCTTGGTCGCCAACAAGTAATTTTTATTTTTCTTGAGCGCATTTAAAAGCACATCCTTTAAATTGTTGGTTTCCCAACTTGGCCATAAGGTGTAATTAGCAATAATAGCAATGGCGGCGCCAATTACCGTGTCTATAATTCGGTATTGAATAACTTGAAAGGCATCTGGATTAATTATAGAATAGACAAAAATGATGTTAAGTGTAATTAAGGCAGCTCCTGATTTATAATTTTGCTGAATTAGGGCAAAAGCCAATGTCAAAGAAATAACCGCTAATACACTGTAAATAATAACATTCTGGGTTAATAAAACAATACCAAATGCCACTGCAGCGCCTATCAATGTGCCAATAACACGGTCTTTGGATCGTTCTTTGGTTAACCCATAATTAGGCCTCATAATCACGATAATACTTAAAAGAATCCAGTAGGTATTATGAATTTCTAAAATAGTTCCTAAGGTAAAACCGAAAATCATAGCCGCAGTAAAGCGCAGTGCATGTCGGAAAAGCGTGGATTTAAAACTTAAATTTTGAAAAATAACGTTTATGCGATATTCTTGCAGCGTTAAAAACTGACTTCCATCTTGACGTTTAAAGGATACTTTAGATGCATCGGTTACATTCTCCATAACACGACGAATGGCTCTTATTTCATCTAGTAATAATTTTTGATAATCGTAAAGGTTTCTTAAAACCAGCGCACCTTCTCGTGCCTTTGGAAGTTTTACATCTTCCACATATTGTGTAATGGCGCTGTTGGCTCTTGTTAAAGCCTTGAGCAATGCGTTTTTACTGGTTAATTTATCTTTTTGAATGAGTAATTCTGATAAGGTAATCAAGTGATTGCCCATCACTTTATTCAGTTTTTTAGCTGCTTTTAAATAACGTTTTTTACCTAAAAACAAGCGGTCTATTTCATTATAGTCTAAATGTTTAGCTTCAACAAGCTCAAAAATGTTGACTGTAGATATAAAAATAAGCAAATGCTTTTCATCATAATGTGAACGTCCAGAGCGTTTTCGACCTGTAAACAGCACTTCTCTTAAAGTTTCATGTTTCTCATTAATTTGAGTTTGAAGTACAAAGGCTTGCTGAATAAGTTCTTCGCGCTTATTTTTCTTGGTAAGCAATCTGGCTCGAAGTTTTAAATAGTCGCCAATAAGTTGAAGCGTATCTGAAAGCAATTGGTTCTCATCCTTATTAGGCGCTATTTTTTGAAATATAAAGGATACTAATAAATACCAAAGTCCTCCAATTCCCATTAAAGCTACATGTGTAAAGATTTCTGAAGCCGTATCTTTAGCAATAGCAAAAGCAATAACCATAGATAACAAACCAGAAAATGATACTAGTGAGGCGCGGAAACCGTAAATAGATAATAAGGAAACCACAAAAGTTATAATACCAATAGCAACAAATAAAAGTGGCGTATAAGGTTTTAAAAAGAGAATAATGGTGGTAATAAGCATGGTTAAACCAATGCTGATTAAAATGGCATTAACTTTTCGTTTTAAACTTCCAGGAATATCACCTGTAGCATTTAAAAAAGCACCCATAATAATGGGTGGTGCCAACTCTGTAAAGCCTAAAAAATATAAAACGACCAAGGGCATTAAAACTGCGAACGTAATTTTAATGCCCTTATAAAAGTTGGAGCCTTTTAAAAAGAGCTCCATATTTTTAAGTTGTTTTTTCAAAATAAGGATTCTAGTTGGCAAAGATACTATAATCCAAGTGTCATCCTTTTTAGATGTGAAAAATTAAATTTAAACTTAAGTAAAGTTGCAAGTGTTATCGTAAAATAACTTCGTTTTCTTCATGAGAATTCAACTAAATAACTGAGATGCTACCTCTCATTTTATAACGTAAACGTCTATCTTTGTAAGCCATTAATCTCATATTATTTTCATATATTATGATTCAGGTTCATATACGAATCTTATCATATAAAGTAATATTTCAATACCCTACAAATGAAACATACCTATCATATCCATGGCATGACTTGCGGCGGTTGTTGCGCTCATGTTGAAAACATATTATCTAAAGTTGAAAACGTAACGCATGCAGACGTTAATCTGGAAAAGTCTGAAGCTACAATTGAAATGACTTCTCATATTCCTATAGAAAAATTTCAAACGGCACTTAAAAATGATGGCGGCAGTTACAGCATTCACAAACCGGGAGAGGAGCCAGATCCAGCCGAATTGAAAAAGAAAAAGAAACCAACAGGACAAGGCACGGGAACTTTTTATTGCCCTATGCATTGTGAAGGCGATAAAACCTATGATAAACCTGGCGATTGTCCTGTTTGTGGTATGGATTTAGTGGAAGAGCAAAATTTATCAGCTCTAGCATCAGACCAGTGGACATGCCCCATGCATCCTGAAATTGTGGAGGATGAGGCAGGCGCTTGCCCCATTTGTGGAATGGATTTAGTGCCCTTAGAACCCGATTTATCTGCCGAAGAAAAAACCTATAATAAACTTCTTAAGAAATTCTGGATAGCACTAGCATTTACAATTCCTATTTTTATAATCGCCATGAGCGAAATGATTCCCAATAACCCCTTATACGATGTGTTGGATCAAAAATATTGGAATTGGGTTCAGTTTGGACTTTCTATTCCTGTGGTATTTTACGCTACTTGGATGTTTTTTGAGCGCGCCTATAAAAGTATCCTAACGTGGAATTTGAATATGTTTACGTTGGTTGGCATTGGTGCTGGTGTGGCTTGGTTATTTAGCGTTTTTGGCTTGCTTTTTCCGGACTTTTTTCCGGCACAATTTAAAACCGAAGCGGGCGCTGTACATGTCTATTTTGAAGCAGCAACCGTAATTTTAACCTTGGTTTTAATGGGTCAAGTTTTGGAAGCGCGCGCGCATAGTAAGACGAATTCAGCTATTAAATCTTTGTTGAAATTGGCTCCAAATAAAGCCATTAAAGTAGTGGATGGTGAAGAAATAGAAGTGAGCATTGATAAAATTGAAGTAAATGATATTTTGAAAGTCAAACCTGGCGATAAAATCCCAGTTGATGGATCCATAACCGAAGGCGAAAGTACAATAGATGAATCCATGATTACCGGAGAACCGATTCCTGTAAGTAAATCCGTTGGAGATACGGTAAGCAGCGGAACCATAAACGGGAATCAATCCTTTTTGATGAAAGCTGAAAAGGTAGGAAGTGATACCCTATTATCACAAATCATTAATTTGGTTAATAATGCCAGCCGAAGTCGCGCACCTATTCAGAAATTAGCAGATACAGTTTCTGGTTATTTTGTGCCAGTAGTCGTAATTATTGCTGTACTAACCTTTATAGCTTGGTCTATATGGGGTCCAGAACCTGCTTATGTGTATGCCTTGGTAAATGCCATTGCCGTTTTAATTATTGCGTGTCCTTGCGCATTAGGTCTGGCAACACCCATGTCTATTATGGTTGGAGTTGGTCGTGGTGCTCAAAATGGGGTTTTGATAAAAAATGCCGAAGCACTTGAGAAAATGGATAAAGTAGATGTTTTAATTATAGATAAAACAGGAACTATTACCGAAGGAAAACCAACGGTAGAAAAAGTCGGCAGTTTTAATAACGATTATGATGACAGAGCGGTTTTAAAATTAATAGCTTCTATAAATTCTAATAGTGAGCACCCTTTAGCAGAAGCGACTGTTAAATATGGTAAAGAGCAAAAAACGGAAATTATAAAAGTGGATGGATTTAATGCCGTAACCGGAAAAGGCGTTGAAGCCACACTAGAAAATAAGCAAGTAGCTTTAGGTAATCCGAAAATGATGGAACATGCTCATGCGGAAATCACTTCTGAAATGCATGATGAAGCGCAAACGTTTCAAAAGCAAGGTAAAACAGTTTCGTTTTTATCTGTTGATAAACTGGTTATTGGATATGTCGTTATTGGCGATAAAATAAAAGCAACCAGCGCCAAAGCCATTAAAGAACTCCAAGACAAAGGAATTGAAGTTATGATGTTAACGGGCGATAATCATGATACAGCTCAAGCAGTTGCCAAAGAATTGAATTTGGCCGACTTTAAAGCGGGTATGTTACCAGAAGATAAGTTGAAAGAAGTAGAAGCTTTGCAGAAGCAAGGTAAAATAGTGGCAATGGCTGGCGATGGAATTAATGATGCGCCAGCTTTAGCGAAAAGTGATGTGGGTATTGCCATGGGCACCGGAACTGATGTTGCCATTGAAAGTGCCATGATTACGTTGGTAAAAGGCGATTTGCACGGCATTGTAAAAGCACGACATTTAAGTGTAGCGGTCATGAAAAACATAAAACAAAACCTGTTTTTTGCACTAATTTACAACACATTAGGTGTTCCCGTTGCAGCAGGTGTTTTATTTCCGTTTTTCGGATTGTTATTATCTCCTATGATTGCTGCTTTGGCTATGAGTTTTAGTTCGGTTTCAGTTATTGCTAATGCCTTGCGTTTACGTAGTGCTAAAATATAATTTATAAGGGAAATGAATTCAGTTTATAGAAACCTTAAGTTTTTGGACATGTAATTAGTTGCTCTACTATTGTAACAAATTTTGATATTAACCGTCTTATAAATACATTAATCTAATAAAATAACCATCACGATGCGCGAAGATAATCAACTCCTAGTTTTAACACATTTAAGTCAGCTGCTCACCGCTATTACAGGTTTCGGCGGATTAATTGTTCCCTTAATTATTTGGGTTACTCAAAAAGATAAGGTTTTTAAAATGGATGAACACGGCAAGCAAATTATAAACTTTCAAATTAGTCTGTTTATTTATGCCCTTTTATGTGTTCCAGCTATTTTTCTTTTCGGTTTAGGACTTATAGCATTAATTGTTGTTGCCATTATTGCTTTAGTGTTTCCTATTATGAATGCTATTAAAGCCAGTAATGGAGAGCCGACTAATTATCCCTTATCTATTACTTTTTTGAAGTAAACATTTAGAAGAAAATAATAAATAAGTTCAATTAAAAACCACAACGTTTAGTTGTGGTTTTTTATATATAATGAGATCCCTCCCAATAGCTATCGGGATTCGAAGGAATTTGGATTAATTGTTAAGCATAACAGGCATTACTAACATGGTTACCTGTTCGCCTTCATCCAAGCCATCAACAGGTGTTAAAATCCCTGCGCGGTTTGGTAAACTCATTTCTAATTGCACATCATCACTCGTTAAATTGTTTAACATTTCTGTTAAGAAACGCGAATTGAAACCAATTTGCATATCATCACCTTGGTAATCACAAGTTAAACGCTCTTCTGCTTTGTTTGAATAATCAATATCTTCGGCAGAAATATTTAATTCAGCACCTGCAATTTTTAAACGAATTTGGTGCGTCGTTTTATTCGAAAAAATACTCACACGACGAACCGAGTTTAAAAACTGGTTACGATTAATAACTAATTTGTTTGGATTCTCTTTTGGAATTACCGCTTCATAGTTAGGATATTTCCCATCAATTAAACGACAAATCAAGATCACGTTTTCAAAAGTGAATTTGGCGTTAGAATCGTTGTATTCAATAATTACGTCATCAACACTAGCAGCTAAAATACCTTTCAATAAATTTAAAGGTTTTTTAGGCATAATGAATTCTGTAACTTCTGATGCTTGCACATCTTGACGCGAATATTTTACCAATTTATGAGCGTCTGTTGCTACAAATGTTAAACCTTCTGTAGAAAACTGAAAGAATACGCCACTCATTACTGGGCGTAAATCGTCATTTCCAGCAGCAAAAATAGTTTTGTTAATAGCTGTTGCTAAAATATCACCATTTAAAGTCGTTGCAGATGCATCTTCTAATGTAACTGGTTTAGGAAATTCCGCACCATCGGCATATGCCAAAGCATATTTACCGTGATTAGAACTGATTTCAATCGTGTTATTTTCTTCAACAACAAACGTTAAGGGTTGTTCTGGAAATGTCTTTAAAGTATCTAATAATAGTCTTGCAGGAACTGCAACGCTACCACTATTGTCACTTTCTACCTGCAGTTTAGAAGACATAGTTGTTTCTAAATCACTAGCAGATATAATAAGTTCAGATTGGTTTAATTCGAATAAGAAATTATCTAAAATCGGTAAGGTGTTTGAACTGTTTATAACACCACCAAGAACTTGTAGTTGTTTCAGTAAATAGGTACTTGATACTATAAATTTCATCTATGAAAATACGTTTATGAGTTCAATAAGTTAATCATACAAATATATCCTAAACCGTTTAAAATAGGAAACAAACTTATTAACATTAATTCCTAGTAAAATAAGAATTCTTTTGAACTTAACAGGTGCTTATTTCGCGTATTTCCGCTTTCTAAAAAAGTTGAATAAAAACCCGAAGATAGCCAAGAACACTAATGGTAAGACAATATTAATAATCTGCCATTTGGTTTTTTCGTCGGCTACTTTTTGGTAGTCTAAAAATGCAATAGAAATATCTTTGGAGCGAATGTTTATAAGTCCATTATCGTCTAAAAGATAATTCACGGCATTCAGTAAGAAATCCTTATTCCCATAATTTTGTCCTGTCCAACGATCAAAACCGAGTTCTAATGGACCGTTTCTGCCGATATCGTTTTTAATGACGTCACCATCAGCAATCACAATCATTTTGGTAGAACTGCTCGTGTTTATGAAATTTGCAATTTCAAAAGGTTTTACGCGGTTATTATAAGCTGATGTAAAGTTTCCTTCCAACAACACTGCTAAATTCTGTGGACCATTACTGTATTGCTGTGGATCTGGTTCTTGATTGGTCATGTCCAAACTGACTTCACGCGGTGTGCCATCAATTTTTGTTAGCATGGAACTTTGCAATAAAACTATTTTTTGAACGTCGTTTTTTAAGGTATCAATTTGATTGGCAAAATCGAATTTTATTAAATTCAAATTATTAACAATAGGATGCTTGGATGTGGCATTTACCAAAGGGGAATAATACCAAGGTAATTGCTGAAATTGCGACTGGCTACCATCACCCGTTGCCAAAGTAATAGGAGCGGAGTACAAATCATTTATTAATACGGGATTTAAACGCACACCGTATTTAAAGAAGAAATCCGTTAGGTTTAAACCGCGCGCAACGGCAATATTTTTCCCTTCGGCATTAAACAAACTGTCTTGCTCAATAGCCACGCGGTCCAATAACCATAAGCTTTTTCCGCCAGCCATGGTAAATTGATCTAATACCAATTTTTCGGCTTCATTAAACGCTTCTGTTGGTTTGGCTGAAATAATTAAGTCGTAGGTTTTTAAATCGTCTAATGTTTTTTGTGGATTTTTTTGAACGCTATCTAAAGTGAAAGCGGCTATGAAATAATAATCTTTTATGGTTTTTACGAAATCGAAAATCTGACCATCATTTAGCTGTTTATTTCCTTTTAAAATGGCGATTTTCTTGCGCTTCGGATTTACCAATTTGCTAAAGCCGTCCGCAAAGGCATATTCCAAATGCTGAATGGAATTACTAGCCATGGCTTGAACATCTTCACCAATTTTATTTTTTATCAGCGGAATTTTAACCGTTTCATCATTATAACTGGCCAAAGCCCAAGGGAAAATAACTTCTTGACTGGATTTGCCGGCTTCCTGAACCGTGACTTGCATAGGTTTTAAACCCCGATCATTTAATTTTTGGATATTTTGTTCTCGTTTGGCAGCATCCTCCAAAGGATTAATAAAGTTGAAATGAATTTGATTATTTTCTGACTTAAATTCTTCTAACAACTGACGCGTCTCCGTTTGAAGTCGTCTGAATTCTGAAGGTAAATTGGTGCCGTCTAAAAAAACATCTACGATAATTGGAGATTCTACAGGTTCCACAATGGAAATAGACGCGGGACTTAAGGTGTAACGTTGGTCTTGAGTTAAATCAAAACGCTCATAAATTCCGTGGGTATAAATATTTAAAAGTAATAAGCCAATTGACAGAGCTAAATAAGCAGTTAATTCCTTTTTATGAAAAGTTTTGGTACTGATAAACCGAACCGTAACAAATAGAAAAAAGCTAATAATACTGATAAAATAAAGTACATCACGCGTATCCAAAACACCACGGCTAATACTTTTATAATGCGCACTCATGCCTAATTGATCAATAAAATTACTATTTGTGAAATCGGCAATGCCTTCCAAACCAATATAGAAAAAGAAACATAAGAAAATGGCGATTATAAAAGCCACTATCTGATTATCCGATAAACTTGAAGCAAAAATGCCTATAGCGGTGTAAGCTGCCGCTAAAAAAAGCAAACCTAAATAGGAACCGAATGTACTTCCAAAATCGATATTGCCAATTGGATTTCCTAATTGATAAACCGTGTAAACGTATAATAGGGTAGGAAGTAAGGCTAATAAAATTAAGATAAAAGCACCCAAATATTTCCCTAAAACAATTTTAATTAAACTCACGGGTTTGGTCAGTAGTAATTCTAAAGTGCCTTGTTTTTTTTCATCTGAAAAACTGCGCATGGTTACGGCAGGAATTAGAAATAACAAAATCCAAGGGGCTAATAAAAAGAAGCTGGATAAATCGGCAAATCCATTGTCGAGAATATTGAATTCACCTTGAAACAACCAGAGAAATAATCCGTTTAAAATTAAGAATATGGCAATCACCAAATAGCCAATGGATGAGGCAAAAAAGGCATTTATTTCTTTCTTCAGGATTGCAAACATGTAATTTTAGGTATTAGGTATTAGGTATTAGGTATTAGGTATTAGGTATTAGGTATTAGGTTTGAGTTGGAAAAGAGAGGGGATTCTTTTATTCTTAATATGGAAAAATTAAATTTCTCTATTCTCTATTCTCTATTCTCTATTCTCTATTCTCTATTCTCTATTGAAGCGATTCTAATTTGTCCACACTCCAGGCTTCCGGCTTCATATTAAAAAGTGGTTTCGTAAAAGCCCATACGCCTTTAAAGAGCTCCGAATGTCTGTAGTTTTCTAAATCCGCTTCGCTTTGCCAATAACTATACGTGAAAAACACGCTTGTATTGTTTTTATCACGATATAATTCTAAAAATTCACAACCTTTAAAATTCCGAATGGCATTTTTGTTTTTATGAAAATTCTCTAAAAAAGTTTCAATGTGTTGGTCTTCAAAACCAAGTTTTACAATACGTACAAGCATGTTTATTCTTTTTTGAAGTTAATAGTTACAGTGTCCATTAAATCCAACCCTAAAAGTGATGAGGCGCTGCCAACCGTTTTGGGGTTACTTTTATAAACAGCAATTTCAATATAACTGCCCGAGCTATAAACGGCCATGCCGCGACCTTCAATGTTGCGTTTTTCAGGAGGGATATTAAAATCGACTATATCACTATATTTATTATAAATGGTATCAAAGGTTTTATTTCGAGCTGAAATTTCAAAAGGTCGACCACGCTGAATTTTCTCAAAAAAGGACCGTTTAATATTCGTTATAACATTACCGTAATTATCAATATAAACGATATGTCCAATAATTTGGGTCTGATCATCATTAACAAATGGAATAATATTTCGGATGGGTTTTATAGAATCAATCACTTTGCCCACGACTTCCAAAGTTCCGCCGCGCGCAATATGGCAAGCAACTTTCACAAAAACATCCAAAACAGGGAAACTGGTTTGTATCTTATCATGAATATTAATTTCGACAATTTTTTCAGGTGCAATTTCGGCACAAATCATACTCATAATGCCATTGTTGGCACATATAAAATAATGACCATCTAACTTAACGGCTATATGCTTATTTTCCTCATTTAACTCGGAATCCACGCCAATAATATGGATGGTGCCTTCGGGAAAACTGCTATAAGCGTTTAAAATGATATAAGCCGCTTCGGGAATACTAAATGGCGAGATAGAATGTGAGATATCAACAATTTTCACGTCCGGCAATTCGCAATAAATTGCTCCTTTGGTCGCGCCCGCAAAGTGATCTCTCTCACCAAAGTCTGTTGTTAATGTAATAATTGCCATGTATAATTGTTGATATTTTTTTAACAGAACACGAATTAAAATTGTGTATTTTTGTTTAAGCACAAAACTAATAAAACTTAACAGATAAATTTAATTAAATCTCCTAGCTTTTGAACGAAATCATAATCGAACTTGAAGAGGTGTCTCCAAAGGAATTTTTTGGCGCACAAAATGCTAATATTGAACTTCTAAAAAAGTATTATCCCAAACTAAAAATTGTTGCCAGAGGTAATAAAATAATGGCCTACGGCGATGAGGATTTGTTGGAAGAATTTGATAAACGACTTAACATGCTTATGGAGCATTTTGCAAAATACAACAAGCTCGACGAAAATGTGGTGGAACGTATTTTAACCAGTGAAAGTAAGGAAGATTATTCCACAAGTAAAAGTAGTGGCGACGTGCTTGTTCACGGCGTAAATGGACGTTTAATTAAAGCGCAAACAGCTAACCAACGTAAACTTGTAGAGCTTATGCGTAAAAACGATATGGTTTTTGCTATTGGTCCAGCCGGAACAGGAAAAACTTATATGGGTGTGGCTTTAGCTGTACAAGCTTTAAAAAACAAAGAGGTTAAACGCATTATTTTAACACGTCCTGCTGTAGAAGCAGGAGAGAATTTAGGGTTTCTTCCTGGCGATTTAAAGGAAAAGTTAGATCCTTATATGCAACCGCTCTACGATGCCTTACGTGATATGATTGCGCCTGAAAAATTAGCGCATTATATTGAAAATGGTACCATTCAAATTGCACCGTTGGCTTTTATGCGAGGGCGAACTTTAGATCATGCCTTTGTTATTTTAGATGAAGGTCAGAATACTACTCATGCTCAAATGAAGATGTTTTTAACACGTATGGGGAAGGACGCTAAATTTTTATTGACTGGTGATCCAGGTCAAATAGATTTACCAAGACGCACTATCTCCGGACTAAAAGAAGCCTTATTAATTTTAAAGAACGTGGAAGGTGTAGGCATGATATTTTTAGATGATAAAGATGTTATACGTCATAAATTGGTTAAAAAAGTTATTGAAGCTTACAGAAGTATTGAGAATATAGATTAATCATACATTTATATAGTATTAAGCAAAAGCCAGTTTATTAAAGCTGGCTTTGTTATTTATGGATTTTAGGCTTTTTAATTGATTATCAATATTTTAGGTTGTTTCTAGAGTTTATTCCTTTATAATTCTATAAACTTTGCCCAAAATCGTATAACTATTATGTGAAAAATGTATCGCATCTTTGCGGTGTAATCAAATAACAAACAAAATGAAAAAATTATTTTTAGTTGCAGCTTTAATAGGTTTAAGTCCAATTTTCGCACAAGAGAATACGGAAATTACACCAGATAATTCATGGTTAAAAGTAGGTCTAACAGCTGGGGTTCCAGTTGGGGATGCTAGTGATGCTTCATCATTTGCATTAGGTGCTGACATTAGAGGTCAATACTTATTTAATCCAAATGTAGGAGTTGGTATCGCTTCAGGTTACACTAATTACTTTGGAAAAGATGGTGTTGATGATTTCGGTATCGTGCCATTAGCTGGATTCTTTCGTTATTATTTCACACCAAGTGGTTTATTTTTAGGTGTTGATTTAGGTTACGGATTTTTAACTAACGTTGATTATTACGATACATCAACTGGTAAAGTTGAAAGTAATGATGGTGGATTATATGTTAACCCGCAAATTGGTTACCATAACAGAGACTGGAATATCTACGCTTATTACCAAAACACGTTTGCTGATAACGATTTAAACGTTTCAAACGTAGGTGTTGGTGTTACATATAACATTCGTTTCAACTAATAAAGCATTAAACATATACATTGAAAGGAGAAATATTTATTTCTCCTTTTTTTATTTACGCTTGTTTGGTTTTACGAAACAAATTACATTTGCTAAACAAACAATTAGCCGCTACTCATGAATACGATTATCGATACCAATTTTAATTTTCCTAGTCAAAAAAGTCTTTACAAAGGTAAAGTTAGAGAGGTTTACACTTTAAATAATGATCAATTGGTGATGGTTGCTACTGATAGACTTTCGGCATTTGATGTGGTTATGCCAAAAGGAATTCCCTACAAAGGTCAAATTCTGAATCAGATTGCTACTAAAATGATGAAAGCTACGGAAGATGTAGTTCCAAATTGGCTTATTGCCACCCCAGATCCTAATGTAGCTATTGGACATCTATGTGTCCCTTTTAAGGTTGAAATGGTTATTCGTGGCTATTTGTCAGGTCATGCAGCTCGAGAATATAAAGCGGGTAAACGACTGATCTGCGGCGTTGAAATGCCAGAAGGCATGAAAGAAAATGACCAGTTTCCTAATCCTATAATTACGCCAGCTACCAAAGCCGAAATGGGTGATCATGATGAAGATATTTCAAGAGAACATATTATTTCAAGAGCTATTGTTTCAGAAGCTGATTATCTAGTTTTAGAAGATTATACAAGAAAACTATTTAAAAGAGGAACCGAAATTGCCGCTTCTAGAGGGTTGATTTTAGTAGATACCAAATATGAATTTGGAAAAACGCAAGATGGAAAAATTGTGTTAATTGATGAAATTCATACACCTGATTCATCACGCTATTTTTATGCAGACGGCTATCAAGAGCGTCAAGATAAAGGTGAAGACCAAAAACAATTATCTAAAGAGTTTGTGCGTCAATGGTTAATAGCTAATAATTTTCAAGGATTGGAAGGTCAAACGGTTCCAGAAATGAGTGATGACTATATCCAATCTGTAAGCGAGCGCTATATTGAATTATACGAAAACATAACAGGTGAAACTTTTGTGAAAGGAGATTTATCAGATATTTATAATCGGATCAAAACTAATGTGGAAAACTATTTGAGTAAATAGGATTTTATATTTTAAAAAATATAAAATGACACTAATTTAGTGTCGTTTTTTTACGGGATTTTTGGAGGTTGGCTTATCGAAATGATAAGAAATCGTTTAAATGTTTTATATCTGATGATAAGCGAAGTTCGGCATTAAATTATTAAAATTAAACTGTCTTATTTGTTTTGAGCTATATACTTTTTAACAATAGTTGATAGTTGTAAATTCTTTTAAACTTCAAAAATATCTTATGGAACAACTCAATGAATTTATTGCTATTCAGGACGAATAATTTCAAGCATTTATTAGTTATTGATAAGGCAATGAATTTAATTATATTGAAATTTATATTTTAATATCATTTGTAATTCATCATTATCATAATGTCTTTTTTCAATACAATTATCGTGTTCATCATATAAAAATTCTGTCTTATTATCACTAACTAATTTGGTTTCATCATCTTTTACATTAAATTTTTGAAAACGGATTTTATCACCTTCAGTATTATAAGTTGATTCATAATAAGTTTTTAGTTTATTATCAGAGGTATACCATTTACTATGAGTTTGATGGTTATTCTCATCATAGAAAAATTCAATTCTAGATTTTTGTTCACCTGAAGCAATAAAGGTGGTTAATTCAATTTCTCGCCAATTTGTATCATATTTTATTTTAGTACTATCACGGAAGATGCTATCGTTTTTAATCATATTTGAGATGCAAACTTTATTTTTACGATCATAAACACGATTTGTAATTGTCGTTTCATTTTCCCTTGCATGTACTTTTTTAATAATTTGGCCATACTTGTTATAATGATAATTAATTTTAGAAGAAATTATATTTTCAGAATTAAAGTTGGTAGCAACTACTAAATTCCCATACATATCAAAATTAAAATTGCTGTGTATTGATTTTGATCCGTCTGACTTAAACGATTGTGTTTTTGTTAATCTTCCTTTTATATCGTAATACGAAATCCTTTTGGAGGACGGCATAATGGTTTCTATACTGTCTTTATAAGTCACTAAAAAATATTGTAATTCTACTTCTTTAGGATTGTTATTATAACCTTCGAAAGCAGTTAGGTGTTTTAAATTTGAGCAACTATTGAAAATTATCAGCAGTATTAATAGGTATTTAATTTTCATTTAAATAAAGAAGATTAATGAATTCTGATTACAATTAGTTCTCTATTGAATACCAAAATTAAAACTTATTATTTTGAAAGTAATCGATAAACACTAGTAGTTATCTAAACTTTTAAACATTCACTTTAAAGTTGTAATTAGTTTATTACTTTTAAGACTACAATCAACGTATGGAAAAACTCAACGAATTTATTGCCGATTTCGCCTCTCTAGCTTGGGGATTACCCTTACTTATTTTGTTAATAGGTGGCGGATTCTACTTATTACTATTATCACGATTTTTACCCTTTCGCTTTTTCAGACATGCCATTCAAGTACTTCGTGGGAAATATGATAACCCCGATGATCCCGGAGAAATCAGTCACTTTCAAGCATTAACAACCGCTTTGTCTTCCACCATTGGTATGGGCAATATTGCCGGCGTGGCAGTAGCCATTTCCATTGGAGGTCCAGGTGCTGTTTTTTGGATGTGGGTGAGTGCCGTAATAGGTATGTCTACCAAATTTTTCACATCTACTTTGGCTATTATGTATCGCGGAAAAGATAGTGCAGGCCAATTGCAAGGTGGACCTATGTATTTCATAACGGAAGGCCTTGGGAAATCATGGAAACCATTAGCCGTATTTTTCAGTATAGCCGGCTTGGTGGGTGCGTTACCTGTTTTTAATGTGAATCAATTAACACAAGCCATTAATGATATTTTATTAAGACCAAACGGCGTTGAAGTCGGATTTTCATCAAATCTAATAATCGGAATTATTTTAGTCGCCATCACTTCTGTCGTCATTTTAGGCGGCTTAAATAGAATTAGTAAAACGGCTTCTAAATTGGTGCCAGCCATGGTGCTGTTATATTTTGTTTCGGTTATGATTATTTTGGCGGTGAATTACCAAGAAGTACCCAAATATTTAAGTCTCATTTTTACCGATGCTTTTAGCGCTAGTTTTTATAAAGGCGATACCTTTTTAGGCGGCGTTGTAGGTGGTTTAATGTTATTAGGTATTCGTCGTGGTGCATTCTCTAATGAAGCCGGAATTGGTACCGCTCCTATGGCTCATGGCGCCGCAAAAACGTCCGAACCTGTGCGTGAAGGTTTAGTCGCCATGCTTGGTCCAGCCATTGATACTTTAGTGGTTTGTACCTTAACAGCATTGGCTATTTTGGTAACAGGTGTTTGGCAATCGTCAGATGCCAATGGTGTGAGTTTAACCGCATCCGCTTTTGGCAATGCTATGCCAGGTTTTGGGAAGTATTTATTATTACTCTGTATTGCCGTTTTTAGTATTTCATCCTTATTCTCATATTCTTACTATGGTAGTAAATGTTTATCATTTTTAATAGGTGATGATAAAAAGCATTACTATAATTATATCTATATTGTCAGTATTATTTTAGGAGCCACAACCTCTTTAAGTTTAATGATTAATCTCATTGATGGCTTTTTTGCCCTAATGGCGTTTCCAACTATGTTAACCACACTAATGCTGGCGCCGCGGGTAGTCAAAGAAATTAAGGCCTATAAAAAACGAACCTTCCCAAACTAAAATAGCCCCAAGTTTGATTTTTTAAACCTATTTTTTTTAAATACCATTTAGAAGTATTAAATTGAAAAGTATAATAACGTGTAAACATGAGCAATTATCACATCAAGCATCTAGAAGAATATTATCAAATTTATAGAAAGTCCATTCGTGAACCCGAAAATTTTTGGGAAGAAGTAGCTGAAGAACATTTTTTATGGCGAAAAAAATGGGATAAAGTATTGAGTTGGGATTTTGCCAAACCTGAAATTAAATGGTTTGAAGGCGCTAAACTAAATATCACAGAAAACTGTATAGACAGGCATTTGGTAACCCGCGGTGAAAAAACCGCTATCCTTTTCGAACCCAATAATCCGGATGAGCCAGCTCAACATATTACCTATCAGCAATTATTTGAGCGCGTTAATAAAATGGCGAATGTGCTAAAAAGTCAAGGCATAAAAAAAGGCGATCGGGTTTGTATTTACGTACCTATGATTCCCGAACTGGCCATTGCTATTTTAGCTTGTGCGCGAATTGGTGCCATTCATTCCGTGGTGTTCGCTGGGTTTTCTGCGACGGCTTTATTAACCCGAATCAATGATTCCGATTGTAAAATGGTCATTACATCAGATGGTTCTTATCGTGGTGCCAAAACTATAGATCTTAAAGGTATCGTAGATGAAGCCTTGGAATCCTGTCCAGGCATAGAAAAAGTACTAGTGGTAAAACGAACGGGTGGTAATATTACCATGAAAGAAGGTCGGGATATGTGGTTACAACCGTTATTGGATGAGGCATCAAAACAATGTCCTGCCGAAATTATGGATGCCGAAGATCCGTTGTTTATTCTCTACACTTCCGGTTCCACGGGGCAACCAAAAGGCATGGTGCATACTACGGCCGGTTATATGGTGTACACCGCTTATTCCTTTAAAAATGCCTTTCAGTACCGTGAAAATGATGTGTACTGGTGTACAGCAGATATCGGCTGGATTACGGGACATAGTTATATTATTTACGGACCGCTAGCAAATGGCGCCACCACCGTTTTATTTGAAGGTGTACCAAGCTATCCAGATTTTGGTCGTTTTTGGGAAATAATTGATAAACATAAAGTCAATCAGTTTTATACTGCTCCAACGGCCATTCGTGCTTTGGCAAAACAGGGCTCCGAAATGGTGGAGAAATTCGATTTATCGTCAATTAAAGTTTTAGGCTCCGTTGGCGAACCTATTAATGAGGAAGCTTGGCATTGGTATAATGATAATGTGGGGAAAAAGAAAAGTCCTATTATTGATACCTGGTGGCAAACAGAAACGGGCGCTATCATGATTACACCTATTCCATTCGTAACGCCAACAAAACCCACCTATGCCACATTACCATTCATTGGGGTGCAACCCGCTATTGTTAATGAAGCAGGTGAAGAGTTAAAAGGCAATCAAGTAGAAGGAAGGCTGTGTATTAAATTTCCATGGCCTAGTATGGCGCGCACTATTTGGCGAAACCATAAACGGTATAAAGAAACCTATTTTTCTACTTATAAAAATATGTATTTCACAGGTGATGGTGCGTTGCGGGACGAAGTTGGTTACTACCGAATTACGGGTAGAGTAGACGATGTAATCATCGTTTCTGGTCACAATCTCGGAACGGCACCTATTGAAGATGCCATCAACGAACATCCAGCCGTAGCAGAATCCGCCATAGTAGGTTTCCCACATGATATAAAAGGAACAGCTTTATATGCGTTTGTCACGCTAAAAGATGCGGGTGAAAGCCGAATTCATGAAAACCTCCGCAAAGAAATCAACCAACTCATCACAGAACGTATCGGGCCCATTGCGAAATTGGACAAAATTCAATTCACCGCCGGACTACCAAAAACCCGATCTGGTAAAATTATGCGTCGAATTCTTCGGAAAATTGCCGAAAAAGATACATCTAATTTAGGCGATATCAGTACCTTATTAAACCCAGAATGTGTGAAGGAAATTATGGATGAGGCGCTTTAATGTGAGATTTTAGTTACTTTACAGATTAAATATGATTAAAAAACATTCAGATATAGAGGATAAATTTGGAAACGTTGTAGAAAAGAAAGCTACCAACAATTTGACTCACTATTATCAAAATCATAAAAATGGTGTTTCACATTATTACAAACGACCTGCAACCAAAATTTAACCGAACTTTACGAAGAATTAAATATTATGCAAAAACCAGATTTTCAATTTTATTTTAGGAACTCACAAAAAGGATTACCACTTCAATCCAAAAAGCAAAACGTAGCATAATGGCAAAGAATAACTGGACAAGAGAAGAAACTATTGTAGCCTTTAATGTGTATTGTAAAATCCCATTTAAAAGCAGCAGTAAATCCAATCCAACAGTAATAAAATATGCCAATATTATTGGAAGATCGCCTTCGGCATTAAATATGAAAATCGGTAATTTCGGAAGACTTGACCCAGAGTTGAAGAAAAAAGGAATTACAGGTTTAATCAACGGCAGTAAACTGGAAGAAGTTGTTTGGAATGAATTCAATGGAAATTGGGAAAGATTAGCTTATGAAAGTGAAGAATTAATTGCCAAGTTTCAAAATAAGGAAATTGAAGAAATTAGTTTTGAAAATTTTCCAAAGGGTAAAGAAAGAGAAACTACTATAAAGGCAAGGGTTAATCAAAGTTTTTTTAGAAGTACTATTTTATCCTCATATAATCTAAAGTGTTGCATTACGGGTCTTTCCATTCCAGATTTTTTAGTTGCAAGTCATATTAAACCCTGGTCAAAAGATATTGATAATCGAACAAATCCTCACAATGGATTATGTTTGAACTCAATACATGATAAAGCGTTCGATAAAGGCTTTATAACTGTAACTCCTGATTTCAAAGTAAACGTTTCAAAGTACTTTGATGATTATTCTAATGATAAATCTGTAAATGATTTCTTTATAAAGTATAACACACAAAGTATTTTAAAGCCTGAAAGATTTTTACCTAAAAAAGAATTTTTAGATTATCATTTCCAAAATATATTTATCAAATGAATACGTTTCAAAATATAAATACAGATTATATCAAATCTTCAAGGTCAATAGAAACTGTCCTTGTATCAAATGAAAATTTAAAGAAGCTTTTCTTCATCTATAATTATGAAGGAAATTCATTTAGAGTGTTTGAAAACCATTTAGATTTAATCAACTTCTTTCAAAATAAAGCTGAATGCAACTTTCACTTTAATTCAGAAATCGAACTTGATTCCTTTCTTTCCAAAGTGAAAATTGCTAATTAAAATGTCCCCTTATTAGTTATACATAATTCCCTACCCATAGCTACTCTTAAAAGTTAATTCACTACATTTATTTGTATTAACATCTAAAAATCAACACTATGGCTTCAACATCAGAAGTAGGACACGCAAAAAATGTAGCAAACTTTCAAGACCTTATAGCCTTCGTCAACGGCTATGGTCCAACCTATAACCCAACAAAAAACAGTCTGCTACTACCACAACTGGAAACACTGTATACCAATTCAGAAACCAGTTTAAATAACGTTTTAACTAAAAACACAGACTTTAATAACATCATTAATCAACGCCTGGATGCCTTTGCAAATTTACGTTCCCTTTCCACCCGATTAATAAGTGCATTAGAAACCACCAATGCCACAGACGAGATAATTAAAGACGCTAAAAGTTTCAACAGAAAACTACAAGGAAAAAGAGCCTCCAAAATAGAACAACCCACAGACCCAAACCAACCGGCACCCAAAACAATCAGCTCCAGCCAACAATCCTATGACCAGCTTATTCAGCATTTTGAAGGCCTCATTTCAGTTTTACAATCAGAACCAAGTTACGCACCCAACGAAACAGACCTGCAAGTAGCAACACTGCAAACACAACTTCAAGACCTAAAAGACAAAAATAAACAAGTATCAAACGCCTATGCCCAAGTAAGCAAAGCCCGTCTAGAAAGAAACAAGGTATTATATGAAGCAGAAACGAGTTTGGTAAACACCGCAGCAGAAGTGAAAAAATACGTCAAATCCGTTTACGGAGCAACCAGCCCAGAATTTGGTCAAATAACAATAATAAAATTCACAAAGAAAAAAGATTAGCAAAACACCAAATTAAAAACCCCTAATCCTTTTAAAAAAATATCCAATTGCAGTCCAATATACCGGCACGGCAATTGGAAATTTAATTGCTGAAAATAGAAATAGCCCTCCCGCATTTAGAAATAACGCTCCCGCATTTAGAAATATCTCTCCCGCATTTAGAAATATCTCTCCCACATTTAGAAATATCGCGCCCGTATTTAGAAATATTAAACCCGCATTTAGAATTATCGCTCCCTCATTTAGAATTATCGCTCCCGCATTTAGAAATATTGCTCCCGTATTTAGAATTTTCCCTCCCGCATTTAGAAATATTGCTCCCGTATTTAGAATTATCCCTCCCGCATTTAGAATACTGGCAACGGCAAAACAAAAAATGAAACCAATATAAAAACCACTGATAATTTAAACCATATTTAAAATAGCAGCAGGCTAATACCTAATAAAACAAAGCAAATTAAGCCATATCATCTGCAACAAATTAAAAACTGATACTATTTTATGGAAAATACTACCCACTTTATTAACTTTACAAAATACCTATCTAACTAAAATAATACCATGGATATTAAACTTGCAGTGTTAATTGATGGCGACAATATTCCGTCTGCCTACGTAAAAGAAATGATGGAAGAAATTGCCAAATACGGCAACCCAACCATTAAACGTATTTATGGCGATTGGACCAAACCACACCTTTCCAAATGGAAAAACATGCTGCTTGAAAATGCCATTACACCCATTCAACAATATGGTTACACCACTGGAAAGAATGCCACAGATAGCGCCATGATTATTGATGCTATGGATATTCTTTACAGTGAAAAAGTAAACGGTTTTTGCCTGGTTTCTAGTGATAGTGATTTTACGCGTTTGGCAACCAGACTGCGTGAAGCCGGAATGCAAGTGTATGGAATAGGTGAAAAGAAAACGCCAAAACCCTTTATTGTAGCCTGTGATAAATTCATCTACATTGAAATTTTAAAACAAGCCTCCACAAACACCGATTCGGATTTGGATTCAGAAGATGACAAAAAAGTCAAAAAAGATTCTTACGATAAAATTACCGCCAAGGATATTCAATTTATATCCCAAACCATAGAAGATTTGGCCGATGATGATGGTTGGGCCTTTTTAGGAG
Source organism: Bizionia myxarmorum (assembly GCF_008086205.1). Taxonomy (GTDB): domain Bacteria; phylum Bacteroidota; class Bacteroidia; order Flavobacteriales; family Flavobacteriaceae; genus Algorimicrobium; species Algorimicrobium myxarmorum. The sequence continues at coordinate 1,903,843 of NZ_VSKK01000001.1, forward strand.
ATGTTGGTAGTTTACTTCAAAAGAAACAACCAAACTTCGATTCGCGTAACTATGGTTTCGCAAAACTAACGCCGTTAATTAATTCCATTGACGATTTCGAAATTGATAAGCGCGAAAGTGGAAATGGCCGTTTCAAGCTCGTGTACGTGCGCATTGATGAAAAAAAACCAAAGCAGCGTTCCCGAAGAAAGTAAGTTGAAAATTTAACCATAACAACATCCTAATTTAAAATTGCCCTAACGTACAACCTGATAAAAAGTAGTGAATTTGTAGTAAAAAACTATGGATTTATTTTTAGTCAGTTTCGGAGCGTTATTCTCCATCATGAACCCACTCGGAACCGTGCCGGTATTTGTAGGGTTAACTCAAGAAAACACCAAAAAGGAACGTGCAGTAACCGCATTTTGGACGGCCTTTAATGTGTGTATAATTCTGTTGCTTTCGTTTTTTGCAGGAAAGTATATTTTATCCTTTTTCGGAATAAGCTTAAACGCTTTAAAAATTGCTGGTGGACTCATTATAGCGTCTTCAGGTTTTGCATTGCTAACAGGTAAATTCAAGGAACATAAAGGTATGAAACCCGATACAGTTCAAGAAGATATTCATACTCGAGATGCCATTTCTTTAACACCTTTGGCTATTCCTATGTTGGCAGGACCGGGAACTATTTCATTGCTTATTACTTTCAATCAGGAATATCAGTCCACACTTCAAATCGGTATTATAGTATCCGCCATGTTATTTACAACCGTCTTAATTTACCTTATATTGAAATCGTCACATTTAATAGTGACCTTTTTAGGCGCATCAGGAATTAATGCTTTATCAAGAATTATCGGGTTTATTGTAATTGCTATTGGTGTGGAATATATAATTTCATCTGTAGTATCCGTTATTGAGGCACTACAATTTTAGCGGTGTTTTTAACCGAAAGAAATAAAACAACAGACAAAATACCACAAATGGAGAATCCAATAAATAAAGGCAAAACACTTTCGGAAATAAAGCTTCCAATAAAGCTAGCTATCGGTACAGCCATAATGGTACTGAAAAAGCCATTAATGGCAGCGCCAACCCCAGCAATATGCCCAATAGGTTCCATAGCTAGAGAACGTAAATTACCAAATAAGAACCCGATAGCGGTGAATTGTAAAACGAAGAAAATAACTAAAACCGATAAATCTGGATTTATTCCTGATGAAAATATCAGAACATATAGTACAGAAACAATACTATAACATATAGCAGCTGTAAAGGCAATCTTTTTCATGCCGAAACGCAAAACCAAGGTGCTGTTTAAAAATGTTGAAAATCCAATGGAAATAGCAAGACTGGCAAAAATATAAGGGAATAATTCCGCCAAATTATATTGATGCTCAAAAATTTGTTGCGAGGTACTTAAATACACCATAAAAGAACCTGTTATTAAACCAGAAATCACGGTATAAGCGACAGCATCTTTATGACGGTAAAATTCTTTAGCACCTTCCATAAAAAGGCTAGGAGTTAGTTTGGTTCGATGCGCTTTTAAATGGGTTTCTGGTTGTTTCTTCCAAAACCAAAACATAACTAAAACACCAAAAATAAGGTTGACATAAAATATAGAATGCCAGTCATAAAATGTAATTAGAAACTGTCCTAATGTGGGTGCTATTACAGGAACCAAAATAAAAATCATGACCACGAAAGACATCACTTTAGCCATATAATCCCCACTGTAAGAATCCCGAACCATGGCAATACTAATAGTTCGCGGTGCCGCCAAACCTACTCCTTGCAGTATCCGGCCCACAATCATCCATTCAAAACTAACCGCAGTAACACATAAAATACTCGCTAAAACAAACAGTAAAAAACCGACATAGATTATGGGTTTACGTCCAAAACTATCCGAAAGGGGCCCAAAAATAAGCTGACCAAAACCCAATCCTAAAAAAATCATGGTAATTAACAACTGATTTTTAGAAACATCGGTAACATCTAAATCGCGAGCAATATCGGGTAGGGCAGGAAGCAAAGCGTCAATAGAAAGCGCAACAATAGCCATTAAAGAGGCCATAAGGGCAATAAATTCGAGGTTTACTTTTTCGTTAGTTGGTGTTTCAATAGGCATTAGGCAAAATTACTTTAAAAGAAAAGAGTTTTAACTATGCTAAATTATAAGAGATTGTTAATTCTTTTTAATTTAATTTATCAAACCCAATGTTTTTGATTAATCAACAGTAAATCAACCCAAAATCTGACTTCATGCTAATTAAAATCTGTATTTTTGTGTTATAAAATCTACTATATGTCGCCGTTAATTTCAGCTGAAGAAAAGTTAAATGAACGAATAAAAGAACTCACCTGCTTATATACGGTAAGTTCCTATATAGCAAATTGCAATTTGGACGATTTGCATCCCACATTAAAAGCTATTTCCCGAAGTTTACAGGGTGCTGTTTTATATTCTGAAGATGCCTCTGTAGAAATAAAAGTAGAGGAAGCTTTATTTTTCGCTGGAAAAAAATCAGAGGATCAAGTTTTTATTGTTTCGGCTATTAAAGCGTTCAATATTCCCATTGGTTCTATAAAAGTGGGCTATTTAAAATCTAAATTTTCGGCAAATACATTTTTAAATGAAGAAAAACAACTGCTAAATAAAGTAGCTTCAGAAATTGGTAATTTAATTGAGCGTAAGCAAATTATTGAAAAAGAAGCCATGTCTAGACGTCAGATAGAACGTGCTGACAGGTTATCAATTTTAGGTGAAATTACAGCCGGAATTGCCCATGAACTTAATACCCCTTTGGCTAATATCTTAGGTTATTCAGAATTGCTAAAAGATCAATTTGAAGGCGATAAGACCGCCATCAACGATTTAGATAAAATTATGAATAGTGCTATTTATTCACGAGAAGTTGTTAAAAAACTAATGTTCTTTTCCTGTGATATGCCTCAACAAATGGCGCTGACCAATATTACGCCTATAATAAAGGATGCTATTAGTTTATTGAAACCGAACTTTTCAAAAAAACATATTGTTTGCAATGTGGATATTGAAGATGCTCAAATTCCATTTCGCGTGGATGCCATTCAACTTACGCAGGTTATTTTTAATTTGGTTATAAACGCCATTTATTTCTCACCAGAACGTGGTTTAATTAATGTTGAAGTTATTCAAAACGCAACACAGATTATCATTGAAATTAGTGATGAGGGTTCAGGTATTAATCCCGAAAAAGGGGAGAATATTTTCAATCCTTTTTTTACTACAAAACCAGTTGGAGAAGGTTCCGGATTGGGCTTAAGTGTGGTGCATGGCATTGTGAAAAGTCATAAAGGAAGTATAAAACATAGGCCCAATTCACCAAAAGGCACTATTTTTACCATTAGCTTTCCAAAAAACTAAAATATGGGATTTAATCGTGAAAATATTCTGTTAGTTGATGATGATGTTCATATTCTTGAACTACTTCAGCGGCATTTACAGACTTTAAATTACCATACTTTTAAAGCTGTTTCTGTTAAAGAAGCGATTGCCATTTTGCAAGATCAAAGTATCGATTTATTGATAACCGATTTAAAAATGCCTGGTGTAGATGGATTAGAACTGGTAAAATATGTTTCTGAACATTTCCCGAGTATTCCCAAATTAGTAGTAACAGGTTATCCATCTATTGATGGTGCTTTAGAGGTTATGAAATCTGGGGTAATGGAATATTTAACTAAACCTTTCACCAAAGAAGAACTTAAAAGTGCCGTAGCTAAAGCTTTTGAAGGTCGTCCTAAAAAAGCATCTATCCCGCAAGAAGATTCAGACAAAAAATCATATGGCGAGCTCATTGGCAAATCTGATGCTATAAAAAAAGTAACCGATGTTATAGATCGCGTTAAAAATAATAAAGCCACTATTTTTATTAGTGGTGAAAGTGGTACAGGAAAGGAATTAGTGGCACGCTCCATTCATTATATGGGGAAATATGCCACAGCGCCATTTATTGCCGTGAATTGTGGCGCTATTCCTGAAAGTTTGTTAGAAGCCGAATTATTTGGATACACTAAGGGAGCATTTACAGGTGCCGATGAGAATAGAAATGGTTTTTTTCAAGCCGCACATAAAGGCACTGTCTTTTTAGATGAAATTGGAAATGCTTCATTAGCTACCCAAGCGCGATTGTTGCGCGTGCTTCAAGAAAAGGAAGTTACACGGGTGGGTTCACAAAAGGTAGAAGCTATTGACGTTCGTGTGATAGCTGCAACTAATGTGGATTTGAAAGATTTAATAGCCCAAGGACGTTTTCGCGAAGATTTATATTACCGATTAACCGTGGTTGAGGTTTCTGTTCCGCCTTTAAAAGAGCGTAAAGAGGATATTGGTTTATTAACCAATAAATTCCTGTTTAAATATGGTGTCGAATTTAAAGATCGTTTGGTAACCATTTCAGAAGAGGCTTTACATGCTTTGGAACGCTATGATTGGCCTGGAAACATTCGGGAATTAGAAAATGTTATTCAACGCGCGGTTATCATGTGTGATAAGCAGGTAACGATTGCCGATTTACCAGATCAATTAAAATATCATATAACATTTCCAAAGGAAAGCTTAACGCTATTGCCATTAAAAGAAATGGAGAAAGCTTATATACTGCAAGTTTTAGAAGCAACCAACAATAATAAAACCAAAGCAGCGAAAATATTACAGATCGATCGAAAAACGCTTGGTGAAAAAATAAAATAAGTTACACTTTAAGTGTGTAGTTATTACGCGGTTGCGTAATTTTACCACAAGCCGCAAATCTATCATTTCTCAATATTGATATAGAAAGCACTGTAAATCACTGGTTTAATCGTATTTTAAATATTATGTTTTTATGTGGCACGGCCATTGCTTATTAGTGATTAGATAAAAATGGCTAGTTTTAATGAGTGAAGCAGTGGAAAATAGTTTGTGTCAAGATTGCAAGTTTATGGACACCTGCATTTTAACCACCAATAAAAGTTTTATCTGGTCGTGTAGTGAATTTCAAATTAGTGCTAAAAGTATACTTAAAAACCAATCCCAATTTAAAGCAAAACCGGTCAATCATAAATTGAAAAAGGCTGCTATTGAACTTATTTAAATATAAAAAAATGACATTAACAAAAGAAGTAAAGAAGAAAAAGCAACCTAAACAGGGCATGTTAGAGAATGTTATGAAACAATTCGATGCTGCTGCAGAAATGGTTCAATTAAATCCAAACATTAAAAAAATATTAGCCGTTACAAACAACGAGCTAATTATTCACTTTCCAGTTCGTATGGACAATGGCGAAGTTGAAATTTTTAAAGGATATCGCGTTCAACATAATAACGCTTTAGGTCCTTATAAAGGTGGATTACGTTATCATCCAACAATTGACATTGACTCTGTAAAGGCTTTAGCTATGTGGATGACATGGAAAACGTCATTAGCAGGTTTACCTTACGGTGGTGCCAAAGGTGGAATTCAAATGGATCCAACCAAATATTCAATTACAGAATTAGAGCGTATTACAAGACGTTTTACCTATGCTTTAGGTGAAAACATAGGACCAGAACATGATATTCCTGCTCCAGATGTTAATACCAATGCACAAACAATGGCTTGGATTGCAGATACGTATATGTCTACAAAAGCGCCATCTGAACGTTCTAAAAATCAGCACGTAGTTACTGGAAAACCAACTGGATCAGGTGGTTTAGAAGGACGTGATAGAGCAACAGGTTTTGGTGTATTCTTAACTATTAAGTATTGGGCTGAAAGTAAAGATATAGACTTAAATGGTAAACGTTTTATTGTTCAAGGTTTTGGAAATGTAGGTTATTGGGCAGCACACTTTTTGGAAACAGTAGGTGCTAAAATGGTTGCAGTTCAAGATGCATTTGGAACAATTAGTAATTCAGAAGGTCTTTCTGTTGCTGATTTATTTGAATATACGAAAGATAATAAAGGCTCTATAGTTGGTTTTGCAGGTTCTACTGAAGTTGCTAAAGAGGATTTCTTCGGATTAGATTGTGATATCTGTATTCCAGCAGCTTTAGGAAACCAAATTACTGCAGAAAATGCAACTCAAATTAAAGCATTTTTAATTGCTGAAGGTGCAAATGGACCAACAACAGTTGAAGCTGAAAAAATATTAATGGATAAAGGAATTACTATTATTCCGGACATTTTATGTAACTCTGGTGGTGTAATTGGAAGTTATTTCGAATGGTTACAAAACCGTAATGGTGAACTTTGGGAACTTGATGAAATTTTAGCTAAAATTGATAAAAAGATTAAAGAAGTTTTTAGAAAAGTTTCTCAAACATCTGAAGAGAAAGGAATAGACATGCGTTCAGCTGCTTATTTTATTGCTATTCAGCGTATTGAAAAAGCATATATTCAACGTGGAATTTTTCCATAAATAAAACTTTATGCGACATGAAATACGGAAATTTGATTTTAGAGAAAAAGGAGTATGTTGTTTTAAAAAGCCTATTGAATTTATCTAAAAATTATAAAGAAGATACGCGGAAATACTCTGTAAAAAGACTGGAAACTGAATTAGAAAATGCTATCATCCATGATGAAGAATTAGTTCCTCAAGATGTTATTAGATTTAATTCTATAATAACCGTTGCAACGGATGATGGTTGGGAAAACACCTTTGAATTAGTAACGCCTAACGAAAAAAACCCGCAAGGTAATAAGGTCTCAGTGTTAACGCCTATGGGATCTGCTGTTTTTGGGTATGCTCAAGGCGATGTTATTGATTGGGAATTTCCTGGTGGTATCAAAAAACTGCGTATTATAAATGTAACGCAAAATAAATCGAACAAACAATATCAAGTATAATGGAATTAAACCCTTTATTAAATCATAATACAGATGAAGAAATCATTCTAGCCAAGCGCACACAAGAGCTTGATGTTTGGCTTTCTCATTTAAGTTATGTTACAGATGAGAGTGATTGGTTAGCCAAAATAGCTTCGAATAAATTGAATGATAAAGTATTACGCGATAGTTTTTTAGAGAAATCTGAACAAAATACCGTAATTATGAATGAGTTACACAATTATAGAAGTTCCATTGAAAAATATAATGAATGTGACGATTTAGAATGCGATGTTTATTATGTGAATTTACACGATACCTATTGTACCAAGTATTTGAAACATTTGGAAACCTATCGTACACTAAAAAATGACCTATATTTAAAAATACTTACAAGTTAGTTTTTTAATAATTAGTAATGTTTAACAAGCCATGCATGAAAATGTATGGCTTGTTTTTTTATGAAATATAATAATTGAAATCTTATAGCGGAATATTCCCATGCTTGCGTTTTGGTCTTTCAACTTGCTTATCTTCTAGCATAGCAAACGCTTTTATTAATTTACGTCTGGTAGTTTCGGGTAAAATTACTTCATCAATAAAACCACGCTCTGCTGCACTATAAGGGTTAGCGAATAATTCAGCATATTCAGCTTCTTTTTCTTTCCATTTTGCTTCACTGTCAGCAGCCGCATTAATTTCTTTTTTAAAAATTATTTCCGCGGCACCTTTTGCACCCATTACGGCGATTTCAGCACTTGGCCATGCATAATTCATGTCCGCACCAATATGTTTAGAATTCATTACATCATAAGCGCCACCATAAGCTTTTCGGGTAATTACGGTAACTCTTGGCACCGTAGCTTCGGAAAATGCGTAAAGCAATTTCGCGCCATGAACAATAATACCATTCCATTCTTGATCGGTTCCTGGTAGAAATCCTGGAACGTCTTCTAAAACAAGTAAAGGAATATTAAAAGCATCGCAAAAACGAACAAATCGCGCCGCTTTCTTCGCGCTATTCACATCTAAAACACCTGCTAAAAACATCGGTTGATTGGCGACAATACCAATACTTTTTCCACCTAATCTGGCAAAACCTACAATGATATTTTCGGCATGATCTTTATGGATTTCGAAAAAAGAATCTGCATCAATAATGCCTGAAATAACCGCATGCATATCATAAGGTTTGTTGGCATTATCGGGAATAATTTTCGTTAACTCTTCGCGTACTTCATCCGCTAATTCAAAAGGAAAATCTTTCGCTTTTTCGGTATTATTTTGAGGTAAATAACTCAATAATTTCTTAATATCTTCCAAACATTCTACATCATTCGTGGACGTTATATGAGCGACACCCGATTTTGTGGAATGTGCACTGGCACCACCTAATTCTTCACTAGTTACGTTCTCATTGGTAACGGTTTTCACCACATTTGGGCCTGTAACAAACATATAACTGGTGTCTTGCACCATTAAGGTGAAATCCGTCATAGCTGGCGAGTAAACAGCACCTCCAGCACAAGGACCCATGATAGCAGATAATTGTGGAATAACTCCTGATGCCTGCACATTGCGATAGAAAATATCAGCATAACCACCAAGCGAGCGAACGCCTTCTTGAATTCGGGCGCCTCCAGAATCATTTAAGCCTATAATTGGAGCACCTACTTTTACGGCTAAATCCATCACTTTGCAGATTTTTTCGGCATGTGTTTCAGAAAGTGAACCACCAAAAACGGTAAAATCTTGAGCAAAAACATAAATTAAACGCCCAGAAATTGTTCCATATCCTGTTACCACACCATCACCATAAAACTGTTGCTTGTCCATGCCGAAATCTTTCGTTCGGTGAGTAACCAATGCGCCAATTTCTTCAAAGGAGCCTTCATCTAATAAATACAAAACGCGTTCGCGAGCGGTTAATTTTTTATTAGCATGTTGTTTCTCTATGCGTTTTTCGCCACCACCTAAATAGGCTAGGGCTAATTTTTTATTTAAATCTTCTATTTTGGATTCCATATATACTGTTTGTTGTATGGTTGTTATTTTCTCGCGAAGGCACAAAGGTGCAAAGCTATCTTGATTAATTCTTTTATTACTGCTGCAGAATTTTTTTTTAACTGAACACTGAACACTGAACACTGAACACTGAACACTACTTCACTGGTATTCGTAATAATTTTTGTTCAGCCATATAATGCTTAACTGCAATCATAGCCGCTAATTTGGCTTCTGCTTCTTGTTCGTCTTTGAGCGCTTCAGGTGAATAATATTTTTTCACAAAATGGGTGTCGAAATTACCGGAACGAAAAGCATCATGCTTAAAAACAAAGGTTCCGAAGGGTAAAGTTGTTTCAATTCCTTGAATATGATAATCGGCAATGGCAGAAATCATCAATTCGATAGCTTCTTCGCGTGTTTTGCCGTAAGTGATAAGTTTTGCCAGCATCGGATCATAATAAATAGGGACATCCATACCTTCTACAAAACCATTATCTACACGAATGCCCGGTCCTTCAGGAAGTTTATAAACTTCTAAATTACCAACGCTGGGCAGGAAATCATTTAAAGGATCTTCGGCATACACACGCAATTCTAATGCATGACCGGTAATTTTTAAATCGGTTTGTTTGATGGCTAATTCTTCACCACGAGCCACCCTAATTTGTAGTTCTACCAAATCTGTTCCACTAATTAATTCAGTCACGGGATGTTCTACTTGCAAACGCGTATTCATTTCTAAAAAGTAGAAATTATGTTTTTCATCCAATAGAAATTCTACCGTTCCAGCGCCTAAATAATTACAGGCCTTGGCCACTTTTATGGCGGCTTCACCCATTTCATTTCGTAGTTCAGGAGTTAATACAGATGATGGTGCTTCTTCTACTACTTTTTGATGGCGACGTTGAATACTACATTCACGTTCAAAAAGATGTATAATATTGCCATGAGAATCTGCCATAATTTGAATTTCAATATGACGAGGTGAGCTCACATATTTTTCAATAAAAACCGATCCATCACCAAAAGCATTTACGGCTTCACTAATGGCACGATCCATTTGCGATTCGAAATCGGATTCTTTTTCAACAATTCGCATGCCTTTTCCGCCACCACCAGCGGAGGCTTTTATTAGAATTGGAAACCCAATTTCTTTGGCTATTTTTTTTGCAGCAGGAATATCCGTAATGGCTTCTTCCGTTCCTGGAACCATAGGAATGTTGTAATGTTTAACGGCTTCTTTAGCTGCTAATTTACTTCCCATAACGCGAATGGCATCCGATTTCGGACCAATAAAAATGATATTATTGGCTTCACAAAGTTCTGCGAATTCTGCATTTTCTGATAAAAATCCATATCCAGGATGAATGGCATCTACGTTAAGACTTTTTGCGACTTCAATAATTTTATCGCCTTTTAAATACGATTGATTGGAAGGTGCTTCACCAATTAAAACGGCTTCATCAGCATATTTCACATGTGGTGCATTCCGATCAGCTGTGGAAAAAACAGCAACCGTTTTAATGCCCATTTTTTTAGCGGTTCGCATCACGCGAATGGCAATTTCTCCTCTATTTGCTATAAGTATTTTTTTCATTCCCATCCTAACCTTCCCAAAGGGAAGGGATTTTGTTTATTTTTAAGTATAAAACGTCAAATTTTACGCTTTGCAATTTTTATAATTTCACTTTTATGCCTCAAACTCTATTAACAATTGACTCTTATCAACCGCATCACCTTGTTTAACCGAAATGGATTTAATAAAACCGCTTCTAGGTGACGTGATCACGTTTTCCATTTTCATAGCTTCTAAAATAAGTAAGGTGTCGTTTTCTTCCACCTCTTGGCCAACTTGAACTGCTATATCCAAAATTAATCCAGGCATAGGTGCTTTAATGTCATTAACTTGTTTGGATGCGCCAATTTCAAAACCTAAATCCTTAATTAACGTATCTAAATGATCTTCTATGGCGATGCTATATAAATTGCCATTAATTTTCATTTGATAGTGTTTGGTAATAAAATTTGATGATACAATTTCAGCTTTATAATTTGTATCATTATTTATAATATGATAATTACTGTTGGTTTCTTTAACCGAATCTAAAGCTTCAACAGCTTCTTGAGTTAATTCGAAATCGTACGTATTATTAACTTTAGTCTGATAAATTGGACTCATTTTTTTATTTTTAGAATTGTAAATATAAGAAATATGAAACGTTTAATTAAATAGCAAATTAGAATTTACTAAACCTTGAAATGTGAATTTGCTTGATGACGTCTAATAGCATTTCGAGATAAAACAACACCAATAAAAAGCGACACAAAGGCTCCAATCCAAACGCCAGGAATAAAATCGATAAATAGAAAAAAGTCATAAGCACCATGAAACAGGATGGCTAGTAATAATCCGACCAAATTTAAAAGTCGTTTATTTTTTGAAAACTTGGCTTTTCCCATATAATAACCCATTAAAATACCAAAAGTGGCATGAGCAGGCACGGCTGTAAACGCTCGTAATACGGCAACTTCATAACCGCCTTCTAGCACATATATAATGTTTTCAGTTGCTGCAAAACCCATGGAAACCATAACCGCATATACAATACCATCAAAAGGTTCATTGAATTCTTCTTTAGTTTGTGCATAATACCTAACAATGATGTATTTGCTAAATTCTTCAATGAAACCTACTATAAAAAAGGCTCTTATAAATTGCTGAAAAACGCTAGCTTTTTCTAAAAGGAAGTAATAATCAAATAAAAAATATAAAATTGTGGTTAATAAAACACTGGCAAATGCACCGAATAAAAAGGAATAGATGAGCAATAAAATAGGCTCTTTTTCATATTTGTCTTTGAAATAGATGTAAAATATAATGATGCAAACAGGCGCAATTGCTACTAGGAATAAATTCATGGGTGAAAGATAATTAATTTCGATATAGAATTTGTTTTCTAGTTTCGGAATCGATAAAAAGATAGATAATATTGGTGAAAATATGACTAACTAAAACGGCAATAGCTGCTCCTATAACATCATATTTCGGAATTAAAATGATGCATAGAATAACGTTAATTACGCAGCCTAAAATAAAGCGATAGATATTTTGGTTTAGCCGATTGGTGTTGAGTAGGTGTTTTTCGTAAATCATACCAATAAAAACGAACACAGGTGCCCAACAAAATATAAATAAGGGGGTTTTGGCTTCTGCATATTTTTCACTGAAATACCTTTCCAATATCAATGGACCTAAAAATGTGTAAAAAAGAGCAATTCCTATTCCAAGCCCAACCATTATAAACGTTAATTGTCTTAATTTTTTTAGGTATATAATGCGATTTCCGTTAAATGATTCCGCTAATGAAGGATATAATGCTGTAATTATTGAAAATCCAATATTCCAGCTTAATGCGATTACCAAAAACTGTACACTCGCAAAAATGCCATTTGCATGATCATTATGGTAATATTTTAAAAATATTTCATCTATAGTTACATAAAATATAATGAGACTATTCGAAATAATTAAGGGATAAGACATTTTTAGCAACGATTTTCCAAGTGGCCAGGAAAATTTCCATTCCTGCCATTTTAAAGTCCCTTGAAATTTCAGAATAGCAAAATAAAATAGGCCTTGAATTCCAAAATCTAGGGCCATTAGTTTCGCAAAATAAAATACATCCAATTGATTCCTGATGCCGTAATACTGTAAGACCACAATAATAATAAGGGTTGAAATTTTACTTATAAAAATATATTTGGTCCATTTTTTCGCTATTAAATAATATTCAAAAACATCAGTAAGTTTAAATAGGTAGCTGAATGCAATTATTAGATAAAGAACGGTTATTGAATTATTAGGATTCAAATAAAAATAGAGTAGGAGACCAGAAAAAATAAGCATCCAACTTATAAGTCGAAGATAAAAAGCAGTGGCAAGAATCTGCGTACTTTTTTTAGGATTGTATACAATTTCGCGAATGCAAACAACCGCTAACCCTAAAAAGAACAACGGCGTGAGCATCGCTATAACAGACTCTGCAAGTTTTAGCTTACCCATGTCCACCGTTCCAAGCGAACTGAAAATTTTAGGAACAATCAAAATGCCGATAACCAATTGAATAAGTTTCTCGAGGGTAAACCATTTGGTGGCAATAAAGTCCTTTTTACTAAAAACCGATGTCATGGAGCAGGTTGAGTTTTCAAATATATAAAAACCGACTTCGTATTAGTCATTTAAAACTTTATTATTATTTTAGTTTCTCAAACCAAGATATGACACCAGAATTTCTTCGTCGTTATTATATTTTACGTATTATTTCCAACCCAAAAGTATATGGTGTTGAAAAAAATGGATTTGTTACGCTAGAAGATTTGCAAAATTCTTTAGACCAATTGCGCTCCAATAATATTGATGATCCACTTTATGATAAATTGAACCAATACAGTCAGAAAACCGTTAAACGTGATTTGGATAAAATTAAATCATATTATCATACGCTTATTTTACACAAGCGTCATTCTGGATATTATATAGATAGTTATGAAATCACCGAAGCTTTAAAGGAGGTTTACGATAAAACGGAACTTTATTTATTGCACCATCACGCACATTTATGGAAAGATCATTTTACAGCTTCTAGAAGTTCCTTGAGTCTTCAAGTGGATTTGGTGCCGCTAATTAATGCTATTGAACAGCAGTTTCTAGTGGAAATAAGCTATTCAGGTTGGTATGACGATAATGGCTTTCAAATAATATCAGGCTTTTTTCAGCCTCTACACATAAAAGAAATTAACCAAGCTTGGTATTTAATAGCCCATAATGAACAATACGGTATTTATGCTTTTTGTTTAGATGATCGTATCAAGGCTTTAAAAATTAGTAAACAAATCGTCAAGCAGCCTGTCGATTTTAGTCCGTCTGAATATTTTAAAAATGTAATAGGCATTTTAAAAACGGGATTGAAACCGGAATGGATTCATATTCAAGTTGCAAACCATCATTTTAAATATTTGGAAGGGAATCCGTTGCATCATTCCCAACAAATTGTTTCACGACCAAAAGAGCTCGACACACCAAGTTTAGATTATACTGATCCTCACATTTGGGGCGAAATAAAAGTTTTTTTAGAACCCAATTATGAGTTTTTAATGACTATTTATAAATATAATCTTTGGGTTAAAGTTGTTAGTCCGGTACATGTGATGGCGGATGTTAAAAACCATTTGGAGTTAATGTTGGGGTATTATAATTAAAGTATTTAACACCCTCGAATATTTTAAGTTTTACAAATGATATTTATTTATAGTGGTTCTTAACAGTTAATGTTTACTAATGTTTTCGCCCTGTTAATGAGTAATTTTACTTATATTTTAATAAAATGTATGAGAAGCGTTTTGTAAACGGACAGGTTTTGTCTGTTTAGAGTGTACTTTTGAAATTGTATTATTAAATACATAAGCTATTAGTAAATTAAAATTCAAAAACCATGTCTACCTACAAATGCAGAAATTGTGGCACCTATAAAAATGACACTGTATCTTCTCAACTTAATACGAGTACCACTTGTAATGCCAAAGAAACTAATATCAAATTGAAATTTCATAATTGGGAGAAGATTGCAGAAGAGGATTTGGTATGTAGTTAACACGTTAGTTGAATACATAGTTGTTTCTTAAGCGCAATAATCTTTTAGTGTCTTTATTATTTAAAAAAATCAAGACGTAACTTTAGAAATCTCTTTCAAAATAAATTCATAATACTCACGATTTGAAGCCACAAAATAAGAATTGGTTTCGCTATTAGCCAAAAGGGACTTATAGGTTCTAATCGTGACTAGCTCTAAAGCCTCAACCTCTTCTGGTTGGGGTTTTAATTGTTTTAAAGATACTTGTAATTCTGCTAAATAGGTGTGGTGAAACTCATTATCTATTATGCCATTTTCATAAGTTTGAAAACATGGAAAAGTGCCTATTTTCTGTAAATCAGATACTGAAATTGTTAAACCTATTTCTTCATGAATTTCGCGCATAGCAGCTTCTTCTATTGTTTCGCCAGCATCCACGTGCCCAGCAACGGAAACATCCCAAAGAAGTGGACAAATGGTTTTTGAAGCCGCTCTTTGAGCTAATAATATTTCGCCCTTATCCGTATAAAACCAAATATGAGCCGTGTTGTGGTAATAACCTTTACTATGGATTTCAGATTTTAAAGCCGTTTTACCCGTAGGTTCGCCGGTTTTGGTAACGATGTCAATAATTTCTTCTTCCATGAAATTAAAATCTATTTTAAAAAAAACTCCCACTTTCGTGAGAGTTGGGAATATTATTTAAAATAAGAAAATGTTTCGCCTTCTTCTATTTTCAATAAGGTTTCATAAATCATTTTAATTACGTTTTCCACATCGTCTCTGTGAACCATTTCCACAGTTGTATGCATATAACGCAACGGTAACGATATTAATGCTGATGGAACACCGCCATTGCTATAAGCAAAAGCATCTGTATCGGTTCCTGTTGCTCTAGATAAGGCCGCACGCTGGAATGGAATATTGTTAGCTTCTGCAGTTTCAGTAATTAAATCGCGTAATTTTTGTTGTACAGCTGGGGCATAAGCAATAACAGGCCCTAGACCCATTTCCACATGTCCTTGCACTTTTTGCTCTATCATTGGCGTCGTGGTATCGTGCGTTACATCTGTTACAATAGCTACATTTGGTTTAATGGTTTGAGTAATCATTTCTGCACCACGTAAGCCAATTTCCTCTTGTACCGAATTGGTAACATAAAGTCCGAAAGGTAATTCTATCTTGTTTTCTTTTAATAAACGCGCTACTTCCGCGATCATAAAACCACCCATACGGTTGTCTAAAGCGCGACATACAAATTTATCTTTATTTAGAATATGAAATTCATCTGGATAGGTAATTACACAACCTACGTGAATATCCATTGCTTCAACTCCCGCTTTATCTTTTGCACCTACATCAATGCAAATATTGTCTGGTTTTGGCGCTTCTTCTTTAGTTTTGCTTCGTGTATGAATAGCTGGCCATCCAAAAACACCTTTTACAATGCCATTTTTAGTGTGAATATTAACAATTTTACTTGGAGCAATTTGATGATCACTACCACCATTTCTAACCACGTAAATTAATCCGTTATCAGATATATAGTTAACATACCAAGAAATTTCGTCAGCGTGGCCTTCAATAACCACTTTATATTTAGCTTTTGGGTTAATAACGCCAACCGCCGTACCGTAAGTATCGGTAATGAACTCATCCACATAAGGTTTTAGGTAGTCCATCCATATTTTCTGACCTTCCCACTCATAGCCCGTAGGCGATGCATTATTTAAATATTTCTCTAAAAAGTCCATTGACTTTTTGTTCAGTATACTCTTTTTTGCCATTTGTATTAATTTTCCACTAAATTAACAATATTAATACGATTTTAAGGTTAAAGCTTTTTTAAATTATTAATTTTGCTCACCCTTTGGAACGATTTTGGATTCGTTAAAACCTATGAAAATACTTGTTTACTTTTTAATGATTTTTCCAGCATTGCTTTTTGCTCAAATAGATGAGGAGGAAGCAGATTCTACCGATGTTGTCTATATTATTGTTGAAGGCGATTCCATTCCAACTAGTGCCATTAATTTAAATGAAATTCTCTTGTTACACCGACTAAAATTCAGTTCGGATGCGGATAGAAAGCGCTATTTGGTGGTAAGACGGAAAACCATTAAAGTGTATCCATATGCTAAATTGGCAGCGGAGCGCCTAGAATCTTTAAATGAACGTTTAAATAGTTTGCAAAGTGAGAGTGAGAAAAGGCGTTATTCTAAATTAATTCAGAAATATATTGAAGAAGAGTTTTCGGAAGAATTAAAAAAACTTTCCAAAACTGAAGGTCAAATTCTTGTCAAATTAATCCATCGTCAAACGGGAACAACTACTTTCGATTTAATAAAAAATCTGCGTAGTGGCTGGCGTGCCTTTTGGTTTAATAATACGGCTTTACTATTCAATATTTCGCTTAAAGAAAAGTTTGATCCTTGGAATGTAAAAGAGGATTATTTAATAGAAGATATCCTAGAACGTAATTTTCAAAGTGGCCGTTTAGAGCGCCAAAAATCGGCTTTAGATTATGATATTTACGAGCTAACTAATAAATGGTTACACGCCAAAGAAATGCCCTAATGCGCGTACAAACTCCATATGAAGAACGTTTAAATAGTATTACCCACGCCATTGGAGCGCTTATTGGTATTGTTGCCCTGGTGTTTTTAATTCTTCATGATTCCAATAAAACCAATTGGAGTTTATTTAGTGTCATTGTTTATGGACTAACCATAATCCTGCTCTTTAGTTCTTCCACGTTATATCACTTTGTAGAATCTGATAAACCGAAACGTTATTTTCGGATTATGGACCACATTAGTATTTACTTTTTAATTGCTGGAACGTATACGCCTGTGGCTTTAATTACACTGGAAGCGAGTAAAGGGTGGCTTTTGTTTTGGACGGTATGGGGAATTGCCGCTTTCGGCTTTATTTTGAAAGTGTTTTTCACCGGCAAGTTTGAAATTTTTTCGGTGCTACTTTACTTAATAATGGGTTGGCTAGTTATATTTGATTATTCTTATTTATCCAACATTCTAGGGCCAGACGGCCTTTTTTGGTTATTTGCAGGCGGATTTGCCTACACAGCAGGTATTCTATTTTATGCAATTGATAGAATAAAATTCAACCATGTTATTTGGCATCTTTTTGTTCTCGCTGGCGCTATCTGCCACTTCATTATGGTATATTTTTATGTAATTTAAAGCGTGTAAAATGGCAAGTCGAAAGCTATTTTAATGCCTTCAATTATCATATTGGTTCCAATTATAGCAATAATTAAACCCATAATTTTCCCTACTACAGAAATCACATTATTTCCTATTTTACGAACGATAAAATCACTTAATCTAAAGGTGATAAACGTCATTAAACATATTAAAGCGAAAATAATTAGTACTATACCAATTTGTAAATACGTAGCGTCTGATACAAAGTTCATAGCTGTAACAATTGTTCCAGGACCTGCAAGGATAGGAATAGCTAGAGGTGAAACGGCAATGTTTTCATCAATATGCGTATTTTTTAAATGCTTTAAATTGGATTTTTTAGATTGAAGCATATCAAAACCTACATAGAAAATTAGAATTCCACCTGTGATTTTAAACGCAGGAATAGTCAAGCCAAAAATTTCGAAAATAAATTTTCCCAAAATCGCAAATACACAAACAATGATAAATGCAATGGCAATAGCACGTTTGCTAATTCGGCGTTTTGTTTCTTTATCAGCATGACCAACCAACGACAGAAATATCGGCAAATTGGAAATGGGATTCATAATGGCAAAAAAGCCCGTGAATACCGTTATTGAAAAAGTAATAAGATGATCCAATATCTAAAAATCTATAAATTTTTCGTTTCAAAAAAATTAATTTTGATACGTGTTTTTTTCAGGATGCAAAACTAGGAAATCAAAACGATATAATCAGTTGAAAATGATGATTTAAACTATTTTTTTTTAGCAACTTATAATAACGTGGTATTCCCGATCTTTAAAGGATTTAACTATCAGAAAAATAGCAATTTAAAGCAAAAGCCTATTTTAAGATTTAATAACATCGTAATAATCTTCGAAAAAAGCTTCAAACCGACCCATAGTTTCATTGAAAAAAACCATCACTTCTTGCCAAGTATTTTTATTGTGGATAGAAACTTTTTGTTCCAATTGCACATAAATTCTGGAAATTTCTTTTCCGTTTTCTAAAAAAAACGTTTCATCGTAAATAGCTTCAGGTAGGTAGTCTTCTATTAAAATGCTTTTCAGCGCTTCTAATTTTTCCCAAACGTTAATTCTGTTTTCCAAGTCATCTTCTAAGTCCAAGGCCACT
Organism: Bizionia myxarmorum; assembly: GCF_008086205.1. Lineage (GTDB taxonomy): Bacteria > Bacteroidota > Bacteroidia > Flavobacteriales > Flavobacteriaceae > Algorimicrobium > Algorimicrobium myxarmorum. The sequence goes on from NZ_VSKK01000001.1 coordinate 1,922,623, forward strand.
AAAGCCGTTTTGGTATCAAAATGAAATTTAAAACTCATGCCTTTGGTTTTGGTATCATAAAGAATCCACTTTCGTGGAAAGGATTTTCCAAAACTGGTCCAAAATATTTGTCGGAGTTGCCGCGATTCTTCTTTTGAAAACATAGTACTAATTATATCATATAAGCTGCCGCAATACCTAAAACAATAGCAATTAATTTGGTGAGATTAAATTTATGCCCTTCGCCACTTTCAAATAAAATAGTGGTGGAAATATGTAAAAAGATACCAATAACAATGGCATTTATAACACTAATGTATTCTGCAAAAATACTAACATGATTAGAAATATAAGTTCCTAAAGGCGTCATAGAAGCAAAAATAACTAGAAATGAAATGACCTGAATTTTGCTAAATTTGGAATGAATTAAAAAACCTGTAATGACCGTAGCAATGGGAATTTTGTGGATTAAAATGCCATAAACCATATCATTGTGTTCATGAATAGGAAAGCCTTCTAAAAAACTATGAATACACAAACTTATAAATAGGGCCCAAGGAAAGTCTTCTCCGTCGGTATGCACATGCACGTGCCCATGTTCGGCACCTTTAGAAAAGAACTCTAAAATAATTTGAATAAGAATGCCAAACATGATGTAAAGTCCTGTTTGTTTAGGATCCAAATGTGCATAAACTTCTGGTAAAAGTTCAAAAAGCGTTAAGGCCAATAAAAATGCACCACTAAAAGCAAGCAACAATTTAAAGTTGAAATAGGCTTTTTTGCGCGTTAGCAAAACTAAAGCGGCACCTACAATTACAGCTAAAATGGGTAATAAATATTGCAGCATTATTTAAAAATCATAATTAAACGTTCAGAAGCAGTTTTATGGAATTTATGCAATTTATAATCGCCAAAAATATCTAATAAATAAACACCGGCTTGCTCAAACAACGCTTCAAAATCGGATAATGTGAAAGCACGAACGCGTTCTTGAAATTTATAGTTTTCGCCAGCATCTTCAAATTCAATGTCTTTGATGATATAGCCATCTTCAACAGAACGTTTTAAATGAAAATCAATACCATCAACGGTTTTCAATTCTTCAGGGACTAAATTATCAATTACAAAATCACTATTCATAAAGTCAATCACACCAAAACCCGTTTCATTTAAATCAGCTTGAATTGCTTTTATGGTTCTTAAATTATCAACTTCATTTTCAAAATAACCAAAACTGGTGAATAAATTAAAAACGGCGTCAAACTGCTTGTCAAACGGTTTGCACATATCATGCACTTTAAAATGCAAGGTGTCATTTTCAAATTGTTTGGCGTGTACTATACTGTTTTCAGATAAATCGGCACCGGTAACATCAAAACCTAAAGAATTTAAGTAAATAGCATGACGACCCTTTCCGCATGCTAAATCTAAAATTTCACCTTGCTCTGGAAGGTTTAAATAATTCGTTAAAGTATCCATAAATAGCTGTGCTTCGCTATAATCTCTATCCTTATAAAGAATGTGATAATACGGTGAGTCAAACCATGAAGTAAACCATTGTGATGTATTTTCCATAGGGGTTTTCCCGTTAAAGGGATTTGGTATTTAAATATAATTTTCAGTACCCACAAATTGTCTTTGTTGGATAAAGTCTGTTGTCTTGCCACAAAAATACTGTATTTTTGCATTCTATTTAATGTCTGCAATGGAGAATAATTATAAAATGGTTGCCAAAACCTTATTTGGCTTTGAAGAATTACTGGAAAACGAACTACGCCAAATGGGTGCGCAACACATTGAGAAAGGTATCCGAATGGTTGGTTTTACTGGTGATAAAGGTTTTATGTACAAAGCTAATTTAGGGTTAAGAACGGCGATAAAAATCTTAAAACCAATCAATACTTTTCATATTAAGGATGAGCAGGATTTATACGACCAAGTTTATAAAATGGATTGGAGTCAGTTTATGAAATCTGATGGTACTTTAGCCATTAGCTCCACGGTTCATTCGGAACAATTTACACACTCACAATATATTTCTCTTAAAACAAAAGATGCCATAGTAGATAAATTTAGAGATACTACTAATGAGCGTCCGAATATAGATTTACGTTTTCCTGATTTAAAAGTAAATGTGCATATTGATAGAAATCAATGTACTATCTCATTAGATTCTTCAGGTGAATCTTTGCACAAACGTGGTTATAAAACGGCAACGAATATTGCACCAATTAATGAAGTGCTAGCAGCTGGATTGGTTATGTTATCTGGTTGGGATGGTCAGTCCGATTTTATGGATCCTATGTGTGGTTCTGGAACTATTTTGGCAGAAGCAGCTATGATTGCTTGCAATATTCCACCAAATTTAATGCGAAAGGAATTTGCTTTTGAACGTTGGAATGATTGGGATGTAGCTTTATTTGAAACGATTGAAGAATCTCTTTTGAAAAAAACACGTGATTTTCATCATAAAATAATGGGTTACGATAAATCGCCTAGTGCGGTTGAAAAAGCTAAAGACAACATTAAAAATGCGCACTTAGATGAATTTGTAACTATAAAGCACGAAGATTTCTTTAAAACACAAAAAGCTGGTGATGCTAAACTTCACATGGTTTTCAATCCGCCATACGGTGAACGTTTGGATATTGATATGGAGAAATTTTATGCTTCCATTGGCGATACTTTAAAGCAAAATTATCCAGGAACAGACGCTTGGTTTATAACTTCCAATTTAGATGCTTTAAAACATGTAGGTTTACGTCCTTCTAGAAAAATACACTTAATGAATGCGAAATTAGATGCGCGTTTAGTTAAATATGTCATGTACGAAGGGAGTAAAAAAGCGAAGTTTCAGGATCGGGATTAGTTTTCTTTCAAAGTTTTAAAGATTCAAAGATTCAAATATTTCAAGATTCAAATATTCAAATATTCAAAGTTATTAAGTTTTAATAGGATTGAGTTTTGGATTTTTTTTTTTTTTTTGAACACTGAACACTGAACACTGAACACTGAACACTGAACACTGAACACTGAACACTGAACACTGAACACTACTTATTTTTCTTAAAAATCGGAATTAAATAGGAAATATTATAGCCATAGCCAAAGCCAAAACTACCACTGTCATAGGTTTTATTATACCCAGGAATGTAAAGGTTTTCAAGATTATCAGGTTGTTTTTGCGCAATAATGTATTTGAATTGTGCGTTAACGCCTAAATATAAATTGCTAAGAACTTCAACTTTCAATCCGACAATAATTTCCGCCCAAAGCGCATTTAAACCCGAATAATCTTTACTTTCTGATGCGTTAAACTGTGGAGCCCAATATTGATTTTGGGAGTAAACGGCGTAGCTATCTATTTTCTGACTAAAATTACTGGCAGCCACACGAAAGCCTCCGTAAAGCATATTGCTCATTCCAGACCAGTTTTGATACGCATTATAATCGGCTCCTAATTTTATATAAGTTCCGGTGGCGGTTACATCAATATAATCATTGGTGGTTCTTTTTTCTTCCACCCCAAATTCACCGGCTAAATACCATTTTTTAGTAAACCGGAAATCACCCATTACTTCAAAACCTTTGTAATCATCGTCCAAAAAGGACCGAATTAACTTACTGGCATCGCCACCAACACGTAGGCCGTATTTTTCCTTTTGCTTACTGCTATCTTTCAGTTTTTTATTAGAAGGAATACTGTCGTTTTGTGCAAATGAAACCGAACAAAACAGCACGCTAATCAGAAATACTTTAATGATAGATGTTATAGTTCGTTGTGTATTCATTTTCAATTATTTGATTATCATTTACTGATTCTATAATTTCAATCCATTTATCGCCATCATCTTCAACAGTTAAGGTTACGTTTTTAAATACGGTTTTAAAGCCACAGGCTCTAGAAACGTAAACTTCTTCTGTAACATAAGAAATGGTGATGATGTCTTCATTTCCAGTTATGGTATCATCAGTCGTGTCATCAGGCGTATTGTTATTATTATAAACATAGTTGTTATAAATACTATACGTTGTACTTGTCGCTGTCGTTTTTAACGGTAGTAAAATAACTAATTTGTCGGCAGTGCCATTTAATTCTGGTAAGGTTTCCGTATTTCCATCACCAATTACGTAACACTTGGCAACGCTTTTAGGATTTTGTTGTTCGGGATTATCACTGTTATAAAAAGAAATGGTTAATCTAGGCGTGGTAACCGTATCTAACGTGCAAATATCATCACGCTCGCAACTAAATGCCAAACTGACTAATAAGATTAATAGGCTTATGGTTTTTTTCATAGGAATTATCTTCTTTCCAAAAGTACAACATTTTCAACGTGATGCGTTTGCGGAAACATATCTACAGCCTGCGTGCGTGTTACTTTGTATTGTTCATCCAAGAGCTGCAAATCGCGCGCTTGTGTGGCGCTATTACAACTAACATACACTACTTTTTCTGGCGCAATATTTAAAATTTGCTGCACCACATCTTTATGCATCCCATCACGCGGCGGATCCGTAATAATAACATCTGGATGACCGTGTGTATTTATAAAATCTTGATTAAACACATTTTTCATATCGCCCACATAAAAGTCAACGTTATCAATACCATTTAATTGTGCATTTTCTTTGGCTGCTAAAATAGCATCGGGAACAGCTTCAACACCCACTACTTTTTTGGCATTTTTAGCTACAAATTGAGCAATAGTGCCGGTTCCTGTATATAAATCATAAACCAATTCGCTTCCTGAAAGACCTGCGAAATCTCTAGTGATTTTATAGAGTTCATAAGCCTGTTCCGAATTTGTTTGATAAAAAGATTTCGCATTAATTTTAAAACGTAAACCTTCCATTTCTTCAAAAATATGATCTTGTCCTTTATAACAAATCACATCTTGATCATAAATAGTATCATTAGCTTTCTCGTTCACCACATATTGAAGTGAAGTAATTTCAGGAAACGTTTCGGCTAAATAATTTAATAATAATTCACGTTTAGCTTTATCTTCTTTAAAAAATTGAATCATAACCATAATATCACCGGTGGATGATGTTCTAATCATCATAGTTCTTAATAAACCATGTTGATTTCGGGTATTGAAAAATTCTAAATCATTTGCAATGGCAAATTCCCTTACAGCATTTCTAATGGCGTTTGAAGGATCTGCCTGTAAATGACATTTTTTAATATCTAAAATTTTATCCCACATACCAGGAATATGAAAACCAAGAGCATTTCTATCACCTAAATCGCCATCTGACTGGATTTCTTCAACAGTTAACCAACGACTATCACTGAAAGAAAACTCCATTTTATTTCTATAAAAATAAGGTTCTTTGCATCCTAGAATAGGGGTGACCTCTGGTAATTCAATATGGCCAATTCGGGTTAAATTATTGGTAACTTCTTTCTGTTTGTAATATAATTGATGTTCGTAGCCCATATTTTGCCACTTACAACCACCACAAACGCCAAAATGTTGACATTCCGGCTCGGTACGTTTATCAGAAAGTTTATGAAAGACTATTGCTTTACCTTCATAATAAGCTTTGCGCTTTTTAAGAGTTTGTACATCAACAATATCACCAGGAACAGCGTTTGGCATAAATATAACTCTACCATCTTCAGCTTTTCCTACTACTTTCCCTTTGGCACCAGCGTCAACAACTTCAACATTGGTTAATATTTCTTTTTTAGTTCTTCTAGACATAGCTGCAAAAGTACTTTCTTTTTTCGTAGCAAAAAACATGTTCCAATTATTTTAGGAAACAGCATATATTTAGTAAATTTGCAATAACTAGGGATGATTTCTTTCCCACGCTGAATTTTCGAATATGTAGGTCGTTTATTGATCCTTATAGAAAAGATAAAGGTAGATAAGGAATGGTTATTTTAGATATCCATTTTCTTGGATATAAACTTTAAAAATATAATAAAATGGCTGTTTTAGACCAATTAACGTCGCAAGAAGCGATTGATTTAGAAAACAAGTATGGCGCACACAATTACCATCCACTGCCCGTAGTTTTAAAAAAAGGTGAAGGTGTATTTGTATGGGATGTAGAAGGTAAAAAGTATTACGATTTTCTTTCTGCTTATTCCGCGGTAAACCAAGGACATTGTCATCCAAAAATTGTGAATGCTATGCATGAACAAGCTAGTACATTAGCATTAACTTCCAGAGCATTTCATAATGACATGTTAGGGAAATACGAGAAATTTGCTTGTGAATTTTTCAATTTCGACAAGTTATTACCAATGAATACAGGAGCCGAAGCGGTTGAAACTGCTTTGAAAATTTGTAGAAAATGGGCTTATGAAGTAAAAGGAATTCCTGAAAATCAAGCTGAAATTATTGTTTGTGAAAATAACTTCCACGGAAGAACCACGACCATTATTTCTTTTTCTAACGATCCGGTAGCTAGAAAAAACTTTGGTCCTTATACCGATGGATTTATTAAAATTGAATATGATAATTTAATAGCACTGGAAGCTACTTTAGAAGCCAACCCAAATGTTGCTGGATTTTTAGTAGAGCCTATTCAAGGTGAAGCAGGTGTTTACGTTCCTGCTGATGATTATTTAGAAAAAGCAAAAGCACTTTGTAAAAAACATAATGTACTTTTTATTGCAGATGAAGTTCAAACAGGAATTGCCAGAACAGGTCGTTTATTAGCAACCTGCGGTAATTGTAATTGTGAAGATAAAAATTGTTCAAGCGAACCTGAAGTAAAACCAGATATTTTAATTTTAGGTAAAGCTTTATCTGGCGGTGCTTATCCAGTTTCTGCTGTTTTAGCCATGGATTCTGTTATGAATGTTATACGTCCTGGAAACCACGGTAGTACTTTTGGAGGAAACCCCGTAGCAGCTGCGGTTGCCATGGCAGCTTTAGAAGTTGTTAGAGATGAAAAATTAGCAGAAAACGCTTATAAATTAGGTGAATTATTCCGAAGTGAATTAAATAAATTTATTGAAACAAGTTCCATTGTGAATTTGGTTCGTGGTAAAGGTTTATTAAACGCTATTGTAATAAATGACGATGAGGATAGTGATACGGCTTGGAACATCTGTTTAGCTTTACGCGATAACGGATTATTAGCAAAACCAACTCATGGTAACATTATTCGTTTTGCACCACCTTTAGTTATGACTGAAGCGCAATTATTGGATTGTGTATCAATTATTACGAAGACTTTGAAGCAATTCGAAAAATAAAATTAAGTAACCTGTTACTTATGGATATAAAAAAAAGCGACAATTTAAATTTGTCGCTTTTTTTATGATAAAAAATCACTTTTTATTAATTTTGACCTTCTTGAATTTGCTCCATTATATCTTGGAATTGCTCCATATAAGCATCAGGTCCGCCCATGGAATAGACTTGGTAAATAGACCAAACTAAATATAGAAGATTGATTATCAAAATTACTAATGCTACCGTTTTTGCGGTATTCATGGCATTAACACTTCTTAAATCATATTCTTCAGGATGTAATTGTGCTTGCTTAATTTGATTATGAGCTATAAAAAAGGCGATACCAGCTAGAATAAATCCAAAGCCAGCTATACAACAGCATAATAAACCAAGAATAGCCAACACATATACTAATGTTGGATTGAGTCTTTTTTGTTCCATATTTACTTGTTTTTAATTTTTTGTTCTTGAAGTTGCTTAATTAAACATAAAGCAACTTTTAAGAACGGTTAGTGATGGTTTAAATGATTAGTTTTAAAATAAAACTCCCAATTATAACACTAATGGTTACAATTGCGAGTGTGTTTATGATTCTATTTGAATGTTGAAATTTAAAAAAAATATTGAAACCAATTGCTATAAATAGAAGTATTAATGGATAAATAGCTGGATACATTTTAAAAGCAGCAATTAGATCACCATGAAACATAAGTGAAACAGAGCGCTGAAGGCCACAGCCCATGCAGTCAACTCCGAAGATTTGTTTGGTAAAACAGGGTAACATAAAATCTTCTAATGAAGACATAAGCTTCTTAAATTGGGTTCGCTCAAAGTTATAAAAAGTGTTTAATAAATTACTTTTTATTTGAAACGATTACTTTTTTAGTTAGAGAATTACCAGCTTCAAATTCCAAGGATACAACATACATGCCATCACTGAACTGTTTAGTAGAGAACATTTGCTTTTCAGATAGCGGTAATTTTTTTAAGTTTAAAACGCGTTTTCCAGATACATCAAAAACTGATAGTTGCTTTATAGCGAGCTGTTTCGGATTAATCAAAGTTAATTCTGAATTCTGATTATTTTGAAATATAGTGAAATCGCTTGCAGCAAAATCAGGATTGCTTAAAGTTTGTGCAGCAAATGTAATTTCAAATCTGTCTGTGTAAACGCCTTGTGGCAAGTTTATTTCATAATGTTGATTGCGAAGGTTTACATATATATTATTTTGAATGTCATGAATATAAATAGGTTGACTGTCATCAAAATTTTGAACATCATAGATTCGAAACCGAATTGGTTGATTCGCACGAGCCTTAACTACCAAAGGTATTTGTAAAGCTTGATTGTAGCTGAAAGCTTGAATAACATACGGTTGATTGTCCAATATCCAATAAGCATCGGAAGCTAATGGTGTATCTCCTTTTCCTTCTAACCCATAATCAAAGCCATCCGTTGCGGAATTGTGGAAATTCATTAATAATTGTCGCGTATATAATTCGTTCTCTGTAAAATCAACATTAATACGAAAGCGTTTAAAATCGGCAGGAACTATATTTAAACCCTCTTCTGTATAAGTGGTTTCTTCAGATGTATTATCAGAATTATCATCTTCATTTCTGAAAAAGTAGCTTCTTGGACCAGATTGCTTGTAGAACTCACGTTGCGCATTATTAAAGGTTACCGAACCTGTTGTGATACCTTCTATCATGAATCCTTGCCCAATTGGAATATAGCGCTGTGGAATTTTAGTTCCATAAATACCAGCGGGAAAATTTGTTGCTGTTCCATCCGCTAAATAAGTTGTAAATGGAGCATAAGTGAAGGAATCTGTGCCGTCAAGGTAAACAGTATAGGTGGCATAGCCGCCCACATAATTCGATAACACATGAGAAGTCGCTCCGGGCGCTTGTTCCCAATATTTTAGGACACCTGTAATTAAACCAATGTTAGCAGGGTCATGAATAAAATCGCGAGCATCCAAAGCAGAAGGGTATGGGTTTCCTACTAAAGTTTCTAAACCATTTCCTACGTTTACGGTAAAGGTCCCATTATTAGCTTTTCCTCTAAAATCGTATTGCTGAGATTCGCTAGAATTTCCTTTCATAGTAAAACCATAACCAGAATTCACGGAGCCGCCTGCACCTAGAGTATCCCAATCGGTATATAGAATTCCAGGATTATAAGTATACAACCAAAAACTAGAAATAACTTGTGGTATTGGCGCTGCAGTAGGCGTGCCGTTATAGCCAGAAGTGTAAGTGGCAAGCACACTTGTAATTGGTGCTAGTGCAGGATTCACGTTACCTATGTGGTCATAAATATTGTTGTTGGGAATAAATGGTCGGTTAGCTAAATCATTAGCCGCTGTATTTCCTACAGGCGAACTCCAATAATTATAAGCATATGTATTTACGGTTCCAGATTGATAAACACTGACTTTTCCAATGCCACTATTTTTCACATCATTGCCTTGCAAAAGTTGTGCTTCGTTGCGCAGATAGACATAGCTATTAGCTGCATTTAAGTTAATAGAATTAGAAACATAAATAGGAGCTTCAGCAGGAGAACTATTGAAAATGGTACCATCAACGTAAACATATGAATTACCACCTACGTGTAGGTCGGTTTGTCCTAATATTAAATTACTTACGGAAATTATAATAATTAAGTATATGTATTTCATAATCTGTTTATTTAATTAGTCATATAAATACTAATTTTGACGTTTAATTAATACATTCATTCTACTTTCAAGTTCAATTATTTTCACCTCTAAAGTAAAAATTCTATCATTTTGGGTTTCAATAATTTTTTGCTGTTCTTGCATACCTTTTGTTAATATTGGAATTATTCTAGTGTAATCTAATACAACGAAAGATTCATTTTTGTTTTCTTTCATTTGGTAAGGGATATTTTCTGATGTTGCATTAGTGTCTAACGCTTTTATTCTTGTCACTTCAGGTAAAACATCTCTTACTTCTTGAGCTATAAAACCATATTCCATTTTATCATTTAAGCCCATATTTGGATATTTCTCAAGGTCAAAATAATATGTAACAGGTTTCAATTGTTTAACAATATAAAGCGCATCCTGAATCTGTGAAATATTCTTTTTCGTTTTTTCATCAGAAATGGTACCGAAAAATCCAGTATAACCTAAATCATTGACAAATAATCCTCCCCATCCTAATATGCCTCCAACGTTTTGTCTAGTACCGTATACTCCAATGCCGTCTCTGCCATTTGCAGCCCCCCTAACACCAATTGCTTGATGTGTTAAAGAAGCGTTGATTGCGAGTCCAAAAACACCTGATGTTACATAAGTAGTCCCATTATAATTAGTAACACCTTCAATGCTATTATAAGGATTATTTGTTGAGGAATTATAACCAGATAAAGAGACGCCAGTCGTACCAAGGTTATCGAATGATGCCATAGCATTCGCACCTACAGCTAAACCGCCGTTAGTCATTTGGAACATATTTGATGGTGTAGTTGTTCTTATACCTATATTTCCATTTCCTAAAATACGCATCCTTTCTATATTATTAGTCCGTACATTTAATGGTGTATTATTGGTTGTACCTATAAAGTTTGCTGTTGTTGCAGCATTTCCTATTAATGCCCAATTAATTCCACCATTTCCAAACGGTATCCATCGAGAGCCATTCCAATAGTGATAGCCAATACCCGTTGTGGCATTTGTGTTCCAAACTAATAGACCTGCTGTGGTTCCACCCGTAACAGGCGCAATGGTTGACAAGTCTGCTATATCAACTCTTGGAACTAAAAATCCTTTATTCGTGCTTGTAACATCCAGCACTGCTCCTGGTGCGGGCGAAGTAGTCCCTATCCCAACTTGGGCAAAAACTTCTGTTTGCAGTACAAACATAAAAATAAAGACAAACAATATCCGAGGGAAAGACGTGATTTTAAACATAATTAGCTACTATTTAAGTGGTTATCTCCTATGAATTTATAAAAAAAAAGCATGCTTTTAATATGCCGTTTCAACATTTAATATTATTTTCGACCAAGCGTAAAATTTCAACGACCATAGTATGAAAAAGCAACAATATTTAAGTTATTTCTTGATTTTAATTGGCGGTATATTAGCCATTTACGGCCAAACAGGTGATGATAAACCTGTCGCTTTTTTAATAATAGGTATTGTTATTTTAATGTTCGGTGTCTATAGAATTTCTAGTAGAATTCCGAGTAAATTTGACAAAGAATTAAATGAAAAATCCGAAGAGCATGACGAAGTTTAAAATAGGAGATACCGTTGCAGTTTTAGATGATAATTTATCAGGCATCGTTTCCAAAGTAAAAGATCATATTATTACTATTGAAACACCAGACGGTTTTGAGCTAGATTTTGAAGCGCATGAGCTCGTGGTTACTAAACCTATGAAAATAGATTTAAGTGGTGCGGAAGCTATGATAAGAGAGAAGGAACAACCTAAAAGAAGAGCAACTACAACTAAAAAAACGAAAGAACGCTTTTTACCCACTATGGAGGTGGATTTACATATTCATCATCTTACTACAAACTCTAAACGCATGAGTAATCATGATATGTTAACCTTGCAATTAGATACGGCCAGGGGACAACTGGATTTTGCTATTCGTAAAAGGATTCAAAAAATAGTTTTCATTCACGGGGTAGGTGAGGGCGTTTTAAAAACGGAATTGGAATATTTATTTGGTCGCTATAATAACGTTAAATATTACGATGCCGATTATCAAAAATATGGCGTTGGTGCTACTGAAGTCTATATTTTTCAGAACGTTAGTCCCGATTAAAATTCGGGAGTTATGGAGCGCGTTTTTATTAATCTAGAATCTACTAAAGTTCCCATAATAAATAAATCTTGAGTTATGGTAGAGAAACTAACGCCTTCCACACGTAATGTTATTTTAAATACTTGATTTATTTGATTTGCGCGGTAGGCTGTTGCTGGAACGGAATCTGTAATAGTTTTGTTTAAGTAATCAGCTATTCCAGGACTACTATAATCATTTGCTGGATTTTGATCTGCAGACCTGCTTTCTTCATTAATGGTTGGAACTAAATCTTGATCATCATCACTATCTAAATAATCAGGAATGCCATCTTCATCTGTATCTCTCGGGTTAGTTCGCGGATCATTATCACCATCAGCATTGTCATCTAATTCCACAGAAGTTAAAACATTATCGCCATCATCATCTACGTCTAAATAATCTGGAATGCCATCGCCATCTGTATCTTTTGGATTCGTTGCGGGATTATTATCGCCATCTGTATTCTCATCTTCAAATTCTGCTGGAATTCCGTCCAAATCATCTTCAACTAAAGTAACATTAATATATGCTTTTCCGCCAACACTAGATAAATCTTCAAGAATTTGGATATTAGAAGGTGGAACATCATTACAAAACAAACCTCTTGGATCGGCATTATAAGACCGGTAATTAAATTGATTTCCGGCTAGTCCAATATCAATTACTATTTCTTGATCATTAATAAGTTGTCCCGTAATAGTATCTATAGCAATTAGTTTTTCCAAAGTCCATCTTGGATCTGTAATTTTTAATGACAAAGATTCATAAGGATTATCCTTTATTTGATAAAAAACTAATTCACCACAAGCTGAAAATGTATCGTCAAAATCGAATTCAATATTTATGATGTCACCATCGTCACAAGATGTGAATACTGAAATTGTAAGAAGTAGTAGGATTAATTTTCGCATGAAAACATATTTTAAACAAAATTAAAAGAATTGCTAAATATACAACGTCATCCGGAACAAATAATTTTATTTCCCGTAATTTTGTAGGAATTATTTTTAATGCGAAAACCCCAAGTATGAAAGCAGTTTATTTTGATAGTGCGGCAACCACGAAGATGCGAGATGAAGTTATTGATGTTATGACAAACGTGATGCGTAATGAATATGGGAATGCCTCATCTACTCATAGTTTTGGCCGATCGTCCAAGGTATTAATTGAACAAGCGCGAAAAACAATTGCCAAAAAACTCCATGTGAGTGCTGGCGAAATTGTTTTTACTTCTGGCGGTACGGAAGCGGATAATTTGGTTTTACAATGTGCCATTAGAGATTTGGGTGTTAAACATATAATTACGTCAAAAATTGAACATCACGCGGTTTTACATACCGTTCAACAATTAGAAAGAACCTGTGATATTACCGTTAGTTATGTGAAATTAGACGCTCACGGTCAAGTGGATTATGAAAATCTGGAAACATTACTTCAATCTCACGGGAAAACCTTGGTGAGTTTAATGCATGTGAATAATGAGATTGGTAATATTTTAGATGTGAAACGCGTAGGTAATTTATGCCAAGCTCACAACGCTTTGTTTCATAGTGATGCCGTTCAATCTGTTGGACATTATGAATTGAATTTACAAGACGTTCACATCGATTTTCTAGCCGTTAGTGCTCATAAATTTCATGGACCAAAAGGTGTTGGTTTTGCATATATTAGAAAGAATTCTGGTTTAAGATCCTTAATTTTTGGAGGCGAGCAGGAGCGTGGTATTCGCGCTGGAACGGAAGCCGTACATAATATTGTTGGTTTGGAAAAAGCCTTCACTATGGCTTATGCTAACTTAAATGAAGACCGTGAATATGTGTTAGATTTAAAACGTCATTTTATTTCTGAATTACGCCAAGCCTTTCCAAAAGTAACTTTTAATGGTTTGTCTGGAGATTTAGAAAAGAGTACGTATACTTTAATAAATGTGTGTTTACCTATACCGCCAGAGAAAGCATTGATTTTGTTATTTCAAATGGATTTAAAAGGCATAGCCTGTTCAAAAGGAAGTGCTTGTCAAAGTGGTAGCAATAAAGGATCTCATGTTTTAAACGAAGTTTTATGTGAAGACGATTTAAAGAAACCTTCGCTTCGTTTTTCATTCAGTATTTTTAATACTAAAGCTGAAATTGATTACGTTATTTCTGTTTTAAAAGATTTTATAACAGCATAAAAAAAATCCCTTTCAATTTATTTTGAAAGGGATTTAAAATTTAAGCAGCTACTTTTGCTGTAGCTAATTGCGATTTTATACGTTCTTGCCATTTGGCTAATAAGGTTTTTTCTTCTGTCATTTCAAAGTTTACGTCTATATTATAAAACTCTAAAACATAGTCTTTTTGGCCTTTAGTGCGCAATACTAAATCAATTCGATCTGTTTCCGTTTTATTTGTTGTTAGATTTTTTACTGTTCTATCCGTTTTATGAATGTAGCATTCCGTTACTTGGCTTAAATCGGCAGTAATCCAAACCGTTTCATCTTCTGTTTTTTTAGAATAAACTAGTTTGTTTTCAGAACTGTCCATAGCAATAGCGTAGTAAGTTCCCCAGAAATCCACGTCTGAAATATGAACATTATTTGTTTTAGCTTCAACAATAAATTCGTTTTTAGCTTTTTTCTTTTTAAAACTTTGAGACATTTGAATAGCTATAATAGGTAAAGCTATTACTGCTAATATGATTAGACCGATAATAATTGAATTAGATTCCATGATATTTTATTTTTTTGAATGTTAAAATTAGGCATACTTAAATGCGTGAAACTTTTGGTTAAAGTTTCAGCCTGACAAAAATTAAAAAGGGAATCTAAATAAAATCGTGGAAAGGAAATATACAGGCTTGTATATTAAAACTAGGTATAATATAACGTCCCGCTTTAAGATACTGACTATCTTGAGCCGTTTTTGAAGGATTTAAATCTTGAAAACTATTAAATGCTATTAAAGTTTCAGGAAAAACATCAGCAATTTCTGAATCTGTAGGCGTATGACCTATTATTTCAATATCCTGATACGCATAATATATAGGAGAATCATTTTTTGATGATTTATGCGTTGTCTGTTTTTTAAAGGTATTTTCAGAAAAGGAATCAGCAATAACATCATGAACCGAAACCCCAAAGCTTATAACATAAACTAGGAGTAAGGAGAACACAATATGAAGTTGAAACTTCGTTTTCATAATACAAAAGTAGTACAAAGTAGGTTCGGTTAAATCAAAACTCTGTTAAATTTTTAAAGCTTGGATAAAATTGTTTAAACGTGATTCTTAAAAGCGCATACTAGTTCTTACATTAAACACGCGTGGTGTTAAATAATTTGGAATACCGTATTGGCGTTTACTATATACATCGCGAACCCAGGTATTTGTAATGGAGTTTTGAACATCAAATACATTGAAAATTTCAATTCCTATGGACAAATATTTAAAAGGTTTACGCCAGCCGTATTCATAATCATCTTTATCATCTACAATGACATATTGGAAACCAACATCGGCACGTTTATAATCTGGTAAACGATTTTGATATACGTAAGGATCCGCATAACTTGGCGATCCGCCAGGCAATCCTGTATTATAAACCAGATTTAAATACACTTTCATTTTTGGTAGGCTTGGTACATAATCTTGGAATAAAGCCGCAAATTTTAAACGTTGATCCGTTGGTCTAGCAATATAGCCACGATCATCAATACTTTCCTCTGTTTTTAGAAATCCAAAACTAAACCAAGATTCGGTTCCAGGAACAAACTCACCATTTAAGCGCATATCTAAACCATATGCATAAGCTTCAGCATTATTATTAGCTCTGTAACGAATTCGGACATTTTCCAATGTATATGGATTTACATCGCTTATTTTTTTATAGTAAGCTTCCGTTGTTAGTTTGAAAGGTCTATCCCACATTTTAAAACTGTAATCATTTCCAACAACAATATGAAAAGACTTTTGTGCTTTAACATTTGGTCTGACTGTTCCAGATGAATCTCTTAATTCTCTATAAAATGGTGGTTGATAATATAATCCTGTTCCTATTCGGAAAAGCATGTCTTTATTCCAATTTGGTTTAATGGCGAATTGCGCTCGCGGACTCACAACAGTTTGGTTGCTGCCTTGAATACCTTCACCATTTACAGTCCAATTATGAACGCGGGCACCAACATTTAACCAAGCTTCACTAGAGCCAATATCCATCCGTTTGCTCCATTGTAAATAAGCTTGCAAACGGTCTATTTGCGTTTTATTTTTAGCGCGTACATTTTGAAACGCTTCTAACGGACCTTCATAAGGTGTATAAGGTTGGTCATTAAAAGAGCCCGAACGTGGCGGATTAATGGAAAATCCAGCGGAATCAATTACTTCCCATTCAACCAAACGGTCGCGAATATCTTCATTGGTATATTTTACAGACCATTCAAATTCATGATCGTTTTTTTTATAATCACCTTGATGCTCAATGGTTGTAATTAGGGCGTCTAAATCGTTTCGTCCATGGTTTAATTGGCTGCCAATTCCTTCACTAAATTCAACTTCACCCAAATCTTCATCACCAATATTCGTGTTCACTTCACCTAAACGGTATTGCGCCAAAATATCAAAATGTTCTTCTTCAATAGTATGATAGGTTGATGCAATAAGGTTTAATGTAACATGATCATTTAAAAAATAAGTTCCTTTTAAGGCACCAAAATAGGTTTCATATTTATCGCGTTCTTGACCTTCGTAAAAAACGAGTAAAGCCATTGGGTTTTGTAAGGTTCCAAAATTAGTTTGGCGTGTTTCAGGTTCGTAATTGTAACGGTTAGCAGAGGCATTTCCTAAAAAACTGACCTGAAATTTATCCGTAAATTTATAGGTAAGATAGGTTTGTATATCTGCAAATGTAGGATCGTAATTCGTTTCAGTTTCTTTGGCATTTACCAATAAACTATTATCGCGGTAACGCATGCCAACAATACCCGTGAATTTAGAATCTTTACTACGACCTTCTGCCGAAACACTCGCGCCCAATAAACTTACATCGGCTCTAACGCCAAATTGATACGGCTTTCTGTAGGTAATATCTAAAACGGACGATAATTTATCACCGTATTTTGCTTGGAATCCACCAGCTGAAAAATCTACATTTTGAACTAAATCTGTGTTTACAAAACTTAAACCTTCTTGTTGACCAGAACGAATTAAAAACGGACGATACACTTCTATCCCATTAACATATACCAAGTTTTCATCAAAATTCCCACCACGAACGGAGTATTGTGTACTCAATTCATTATTTCCACTTACGCCTGGCAAAGTTTTTAATAGATTTTCCACACCAGAATTGGCTCCTGGAATATTTCGGATTGTTTCAGGTTCCAGGGTTGTAATTCCTTGGACATCTTTCCGAGTTTTACCGGATATAACAACGGTTGCCATTTGCTCAATAGCATCATCCATGACGGGGTGAAATTCTATCTCTTCACCATTTTTTAGGTTGAATGTTGCGGTAACGGATTTAAAGGTAATATGAGTAAAAAGAACTTTTACATCCTCATTTGCGGGTATTTTTAGGCTATAATATCCCGAATTATCTGTTGTGGTTCCTGAACTTCCTACGGTAATATTTACGTCTGGAATGGGAGTATTGTCAGCATTTAAAATAACACCTTGCAGTGTTCCGGTTTGCGCTGCGGCAGTGAAAACAACCAATAACATAAGAATGCTGAAAACGGAAAAAGATTTATAGGTCAAGATAGTATGTTTTATTTTCGGAAAAAAGTTGTTTCAAAAGTAGAATTATTTCCAACATTATCCGTAACAATTAGTTTTAAATTATTTTTTGTTTCAGTTGAAATGTCATCTTCAAAATCATAAGTCAACATATTCGATTTGTACTCATATTCCATTAAAATCCATTTGCCATTTAAAGTCGCGCGAAAACTAGAAATTCCCGATTCGTTATCTTCAATTTTAAGTTTTAAGAATCGGTATTTACTTAACCATTTCCCTTCGGAAAAATTAATAGGTTTTATTTTAGGTGCAATCGTGTCCATAACAATGGCGTAAGTTCCTAACGTTTTGGCATATGTTGTTAAGGTGTTTTCCTTTCTATCGGTTTTAGAATAAATAGGATATTGTTTTTTCCAGCCTACTAAACGGGCAATATATAATTTATCGGATTCCTCGGTCTTATAATTACTAATATCATACGTTATAGTAAAGTTGTTTTTAACAGGAACGCTATCGTCATGCAAGGTGATGGTGTCGTTCTTTACTTCGAAATTAATATAGAAATCATCAAAAAAGGTATCTTGAGGAAAGTGAACCGATATATTTTTATTTAAAAGCTCATTTGATTTTTGTGAATAAATATGGAAAGGCGTGATAATGTCATCAGCCGCTTTTAATTCCTCGGGTTTAAATCCTTCAATATTGATGGTTAACCAAACTTCGTTATTATGAAAATCAGAAACTCGCACTTTATAAACAGATGAGGTGCTATCAGCAACATTAATATAACCATAATCGTCTAGGTTTTTAATCATGCTTAATTCATTGCCACTTTCTACGTATAATTTTTGAAGGCGTTCCTTTTTATCGGTATAATGGGAATAATCTATATATCTATTCAATAAACGTGTTTCATCAAAAGAGAAGCGTTTAAAATCAATTTCAAATTTAGGATTCCCATTATAAAAAGTCTGAATCATACCAACACCATTTGTATTCGCTGCCAAATCTTGTCTGTCATTAGCTTCTATGGCGAAACCAATTTTGCCAAATGCTTTGATATTTTCCACTGTATAATCGCCTTTGGCCGTACTAATAAGTCGTAATTTTTGTTTGCCTCGTGTTGTGTTTACGTGCGCATCATCAGAAATGGCATACGCATAAACGTCGGTAATTATAGGTCTGGTGTTATCCGTAATTTCAACACCAAAGAGTAGAGGGTTTATAGGTCTTTCGGCATTATCACGAATTTCGAAATGTAAATGTGGCCCACCAGAACCACCTGTATTTCCGCTATAAGCAATGAGATCGCCTTTTAAAAGGGGCATTTCATCAGGTTTAGGGAAAATTTCGACTTCATAAGATTCTTGCCCATATTGTAGTTTTTTAATGTAAGTTTCTAAAATAGGTGCCAATTTTTGTAAATGCGCATAAACCGTCGTGTAGCCATTTGGATGTGTAATATAAACCGCTTTTCCATAACCAAAATTATCAATTTTTATACGACTCACATAGCCATCGGCTGCGGCGTAAACTTTTAAACCTTCGCGTTGTTGTGTTTTTATATCCAAGCCAGAATGAAAATGATTGGAACGCAATTCACCAAAAGTTCCAGAAGGAATAATCGTAATATCCAACGGATGTCTAAAATAGTCAGTAGGATAGGGGTTTTGGGCCTGACTTGTGAAAACTATAAAGATAAAAAATACGAGGAATTTTTGCATAAAATGGATATTGATGCTAAAGTATATATTTGATTCAAATTTGGCAAGAAAATCTCGAAGCATTGCCAGAATGTTGATTTTGAGTTGAAACGCATTATATTTAATTTTTATTGAAAAAGTATTGTTAAATTAATCGAGGTATGTTAACTTTGTGACATAAGTATGGATATGATACATGAGTAAAATTGAAGACACTGTAGATGCTTTAGAAAAAAAAATCAATAGGGTTTTACATAAGCAGCAGCTTTTTAAACAAGAAAATTTAAAATTGCAGCAGGAATTACAATCAACTCAACATATGCTTCAGGCTCATAAAGCGACAATCGTTACATGGGAGGAAAAATATGAAGCGCTAAAAATAGCCAATTCCATGCTTGGCAGTGATGAAAATAAAAGAGAAACTAAACTCAAAATAAACGCATTAATTAGGGAAATTGATCATTGTATTACGCAACTTTCCGAATAATGAATCATAGTTTTTAAATGTCAGAAAAACTAAAAATAAAGCTTTCAATAGCAAATAGGGTGTATCCTTTAACAATTACACCTGGCCAAGAAGAAGGTTTGCGTAAAGCAGCCAAAAATATTGAAGCTATGATAAAGCAATTTGAGCAAAGTTATTCTGTTCAAGATAAGCAAGATGTATTGGCTATGTGTGCCTTGCAGTTTGCCTCACAAGTGGAACAGAAAACATTGGATAAAGATTATGCGAACGAAACGGTAGAATTAAAGCTTGACGCTTTAAACAGTATGTTGGATACGCATTTAGATTCTTAACGTTCTTATAAATAAAATAAAGGTTACTGCCTGCATTAGTTATTTTTTTTGATAAACTCAACGCGATTTCTTTAAAAAGGGTGAGTTTAAGCTGTAAAAGCGTGCTGTTAGTGCTGAATTTATTCAGTATCTCGAACAGATTTTTGATCAGCTTGGTATCCCTAAACTTGTTTTAAGGAGTTTATACAAAACTTTATTCTGGTGCAGGCTTTTTTATATAAATTAATCAACTAGAAAATGGATAATACAATTGTTATTGTAGGTGGAATATTATTAGGTATCATTATAGGGTTTATTGTTGCAAAGGTTTTGGAACGTAACAATGCATCACGAGTTATAAAAAGTGCTAAAAAATCGGCAGCAGCTATATTAAAAGAAGCTAAAAGTGAAGGCGAATCACTTAAAAAAGATAAAATACTTCAAGCAAAAGAAAAGTTTATTGAATTAAAATCAGAACACGAAAAAGTGATTTTGGCACGTGATAAAAAGATTGCAGATGTTGAAAAACGGACGCGCGACAAAGAATCTCAATTATCTGGTGAGCTTTCGAAAAGTAAAAAATTAAATGATGGTTTAGAGGAAAAAGTAAATGATTATAACCACCGTTTAGAAGTTGTTGAAAAAAAGCAAGAAGAAGTAGACCGTTTACATAAAAGTCAAATTGAGCAATTGGAAGTTATTTCTAGTTTATCAGCTGAAGATGCTAAATCCCAATTGGTTGAGTCTTTAAAAGGTGAAGCTAAAAACGATGCCATGGCATACATTCAGCATACTATAGAAGAATCTAAACTTACCGCACAACACGAAGCTAAAAAAATTATTATCAATACCATTCAACGCATTGGAACGGAAGAAGCCGTAGATAACTGTGTTTCTGTTTTCAATATTGAATCTGATGATGTTAAAGGGCGTATTATTGGTCGTGAAGGTCGAAATATTCGTGCCATTGAAGCCGCTACAGGAGTTGAAATTATTGTAGATGATACGCCAGAAGCTATAATTCTATCATGTTTTGATTCTGTACGTCGTGAAATAGCCCGTCTTTCCTTACATAAATTGGTTACGGATGGCCGTATTCACCCAGCCCGTATTGAAGAAGTTGTTCAAAAAACAACCAAACAAATTGAGCAAGAAATTATTGAGGTTGGAAAACGTACCATCATCGATTTAGGAATTCATAATTTACATCCTGAATTAATTAAAATGGTGGGTCGTATGAAATACCGTTCTTCTTATGGACAGAATTTACTACAACACTCCCGCGAAGTTGCTAAACTTTGTGGTATTATGGCAGCAGAATTAGGTTTAAACCCTAAAATGGCTAAACGTGCCGGATTACTGCATGATATTGGTAAAGTTCCAGATGCAGAAGCCGACATGGAAACGCCACATGCTATTTTAGGAATGCAGTGGGCTGAAAAATATGGTGAAAAAGATGACGTTTGTAACGCCATTGGTGCTCACCACGATGAAATTGAAATGAAAACCTTATTAGCACCAATTGTGCAAGTGTGTGATGCTATTTCAGGTGCTAGACCAGGTGCTAGACGTCAAGTTCTAGATAGTTATATTCAGCGTTTAAAAGATTTAGAAGATATTGCTTTCGGTTTCGGAGGTGTTAAAAAAGCCTATGCTATTCAAGCCGGTCGTGAGTTACGTGTTATTGTAGAAAGCGATCGCGTAGATGATCAAAAAGCAGCTGATTTATCTTTTAATATTTCACAAAAAATTCAAACGGATATGACCTATCCAGGGCAAGTTAAAGTTACGGTTATTCGTGAAACGCGTGCCGTTAACATTGCTAAATAAGATTTTAAAAAGTATATATTTAAAAAGTCCTTCTAAAATATGAAGGACTTTTTATTTTCTAGGATGAAAGGTTTGAATGGCTTTCTTTAATTGCTTGGTGTCTAAATGCACATAAATTTCCGTGGTGGTAATGTTTTCATGCCCGAGCATCATTTGTATAGCTCTTAAATCCGCTCCATTTTCTAATAAATGTGTAGCAAAGGAATGCCGAAACGTATGTGGTGAAATGGTTTTATTCATATTAATCTGAGTAGCTAAATTTTTAATTATAGTAAAAACCATAGCCCGTGTTAATTGTTTCCCACGGATGTTTAAAAATAAGGTGTCATTATATTCTTTCTGAATTGTGATAGTGGATCGGACCTCTTGAATGTAGAAATTTATAAATTCTTGTGTTGAAGGACTAATGGGAACAAAGCGCTGTTTATCACCTTTTCCGGTAACGTTTATAAAACCTTCCTCAAAAAACAAATCGGAAATCTTTAATTCCACCAATTCACTCACACGTAACCCACATCCATAAAGCGTTTCTAGCATGGTGCGATCACGTTGCCCTATTCGGACATTATTATAGGTCTTGTTTATATCAACAGCGTTTATAATCCGGTCTATATCTTCTAAACTTAAGGTGTCGGGCAATTTTCTACCAATTCTAGGCGATTCAATTAAATCTATGGGGTTATCATTTCTGTAGTCTTCAAAAACTAAAAAGCTAAAAAAGCTTCTTAAACCTGAAATAATACGCGATTGCGAGCGTGGATTTACATCTTTAGCCACATCATAAATAAATTGTTGAATGGTTTCAGAGTTAACGTGAAGTGGTGATATAGTTATATCGTGTTTCTCTAAATAAATCATGAGCTTTTCAATGTCGAAACTGTAGCTAGCAATGGTGTTTTTAGATAAACCACGTTCAATTTTTA
The DNA here is from genome assembly GCF_008086205.1 of Bizionia myxarmorum. Classification (GTDB taxonomy): domain Bacteria; phylum Bacteroidota; class Bacteroidia; order Flavobacteriales; family Flavobacteriaceae; genus Algorimicrobium; species Algorimicrobium myxarmorum. Next base: position 1,945,580 of record NZ_VSKK01000001.1, read on the forward strand.
AATATAAATTAAAATCGTTTAAGGCTTGATGCCATGTCATGGGTTTCGTTTTAATGAATAAATGTATGGAAAAGCGTTTGAAGCCTTACTTTCCTTTATAAATTGTTAATAACTAATTGTTTAAATAGCTGTAAATCAATTTATTGAGTTTTTATGTTAATTAAATTGTTAACAAGATGTTGATTTTATGTGATATATTAAAGAAAAAGTGTTTAGTTTGTACTAATCAATTTATTAAAACTTAAAATTATGAAAAAATTATTTATGATGGCGGCTATCGCTGCCTTTGGTGTTTCAACATCATTTGCACAAAATTCATTTAAAGTAGGTGCTAACTTTGCACTTCCAATTGGTGATGCTGGCGATTATTCTTCGTTTAGTATTGGTTTAGATGCTGCTTATTTATTTGAAGTATCTGAAAAATTTCAAGTTGGTCCTGCTATTGGATTTACAAATGCTTTTGGAAAAACTGAATCTGTTACTATTTTAGGTAACACATTAGATTTCGATTATGATGACGTTCAATTTGTGCCTATTGCTGCTGCAGCACGTTTCATGGCAACTGAAAAGTTCTATTTAGGTGCAGATTTAGGTTATGCTCTTGGCGTTAATGATGGAAATGATGGTGGTTTTTATTACCGTCCAAAAGTTGGTTACAACTTTACTGACATGATTGGTGCTAATATTTCTTACACAGGAATTAGTGCAGATGGAGGTGACTTCTCTACAATTGGTTTAGGAATTGAGTTTTCTCTATAATATAATCAATTATTATTAAAAAAATCCATTGTGAATAACAATGGATTTTTTTTGTCTGAAATTTAATATTTAAGGTATTCATTTTAGTGAATTTTATAATGACCATAGTTCGGTTTATTGGAAAATCGGCATATTCAATTCCAAATTATTTTTTCTAACAGTCTTCTTGATATGTGGCTAATTAATTAGTCTCAAGTTTGTTAGGGAGTCGAAACATAGCGTTTAGCTTTTTTCATTTCAGGAAAAGTGATACATTTATTCTTATTAACCCATTAATTAATCCATGAATAATATGAAAAAATCAATGTTATTGACTGCTTTGGCAGTTTTCGCAGTAACTACAATGAATGCCCAAGAAGACCTTAAAGATAAGGTAGAATCTGGAGGCTTCTATATTGGAGCCAATATTGGTTTGCCATTAAGCACAACTAGTGATGTTTCTTCTTTTAATTTCGGTTTTGATGGCGCCTATTTGTTTGAGGTAATTGATAATTTAGAAATAGGAGGTTTATTGGGTTACACGCACTATATAGCTGATGGTGGCTATTCCTATAGCACTTATTTTGATGAGGACTTATTAGTTGTTAGAGACTATAAAGATGCTTCATTTATTCCTATTGCAGCTTCAGCGCGCTACTATTTTAGTGAACGTAAGTTTTTTGCAGGATTGGATTTGGGTGTGGGCGTTAATGTATCTGGTGATGCTAAATCTGGATTTTATGCAAGACCTAAATTTGGTTTTGATTTAGGAGCTATTTCCTTAATGGCATCATTTCAAAGTATTTCTGGAGGCGTAGATTATGGCGATACCTATTATGGAGGAACCTATGTAAGCGGAAGTGGTTTTAATTCCTTTAATTTTGGTATAGAATTCGGCTTATAATGTGGGAAACTTCTTAATTTTATGATTTAATTTTGATATATAATTTGGTTTATAACTATTAAAAACTAATGCCTGTTTTTTATTTGGTACATATGAGGATTAGGCTTATTTTTGCCGCTTCAAATAAATTAAAAACAAAATTAAATTTATCAAAATGAAAAAATTATTATTTATTGCTGCTATTGCAGCTTTCGGTTATACTAACGTTAACGCACAAGAAGACGATAGTACATTTGGTTTTGCAGAAGGTGATGTATTTATTGAAGGTACTGTTGGATTCAGCAGTGCAAACAATAAGAACACTGACGAAAAAGAAAGTAGCTTTAATATTAGCCCAAAAGCGGGTTATTTCGTTACTGAAGATTTAGCTGTTGGTCTTGACGTATCTTTCCAATCTTCTAAAGAAGAAGTTGCTGGTGTTGATACTGCAGACCTTTCAGGTTTTGGTGCTGGTGTATTTGCACGTTACTACTTCTTGGATTTAGGTAAGCGTTTTAAAACGTTTTCTGAATTTGGTGTAGGTTATGCAACTGCTAAAGACAAAAGCGGAATTGTTGAGCAAAAAATTAATGTAATTGGTGCTGGTATTGATTTAGGTATCAACTATTTTGTAACTGAAAATATTGCTTTAACTTTTGGTTTAAAGAACATTTTATCTTTTACTAGCGGTAAAGCAGAAGTAGGTGATTTAAAAGGTGAATCAGTTTCTGAATTTAACTTCGGTTTTGGAGATGTTGCTAACCCATTTGGCGGAAACGCTGCATTTGGTTTACTTTTCAAATTATAGTAAATAAAATTCAATATAAAATTAAAACCGAAGCAAATGCTTCGGTTTTTTTTGTTTCTAAAAGTCGTTAAATAATATTAATTGCTGTTGAAACCTGTTAAAAACAGTTAACGAATGGTCCATGCTATACTGTTTTTAGTACAAGCTGTAGTAACTTGTAAAATTTAAGAAACATGAAAAAAGTATTTTTAGTAGCTGCAGTAGCAGTTTTTACAATTACAGGTATACAAGCGCAATCGGATTCTAAAACTGTTGAATTTGGTGTTAAAGGTGGTGTAAACTTCTCTACCATTACAAGTGATGATTTTGATGATGCCAAATCAAGAACTAGTTTTAACGTTGGTGTATTAGCAGAAATTCCAATTACGGATCGTTTCTCTATTCAGCCAGAGGTTCTTTATTCAGGACAGGGATTTGACGTGAAAGAAGTGAATCAAGACAATGTTTTTGATACAGATCAAAATGTAGAGTACCAATTGGATTATATTCAGGTACCCGTTTTGGTTAAAGTTTATTTAATTGAAGGCTTAAGTGTAGAAGCCGGTCCACAATTTGGATTTAAAATTCATGAAGAATTAGATTTTCAACCAAACTCTGATGGTGGTGATATTGAAATAAACAGTGATGATTCTTATATTAAAGATTTCGATACATCATTAGCACTTGGCGCAGCTTATAAGTTTGATGGTGGTTTCTTTGTAAACGCCCGTTATACTTTTGGTTTAACAAACATTTTTAAAGATGATACGGTTTTACAAAACGTAGATGCTAAAAATGCTGTGTGGCAAGCTGGTGTTGGTTTTATGTTCTAAACCACTTATATATAATACATTATACTAAAAGCCGAGATTTAAAACTCGGCTTTAGTTTTTTAATGATTTTAATAGAGTCATTTTTATTTTTTTTAAAGTCAATCTGTACTTTAAATTATGGCCATTTTTGCACTATAATTATTAACTATTAATAGCAAAACTTATGAAAAAAGTATTTTTAGTAGCTGCAGTAGCAGTTTTTACAATTACAGGTATACAAGCGCAATCGGATTCTAAAACTGTTGAATTTGGTGTTAAAGGTGGTGTAAACTTCTCTACCATTACAAGTGATGATTTTGATGATGCCAAATCAAGAACTAGTTTTAACGTTGGTGTATTAGCAGAAATTCCAATTACGGATCGTTTCTCTATTCAGCCAGAGGTTCTTTATTCAGGTCAAGGATTTGACGTGAAAGAAGTGAATCAAGACAATGTTTTTGATACAGATCAAAATGTAGAGTACCAATTAGATTATATTCAGGTACCCGTTTTGGTTAAAGTTTATTTAATTGAAGGCTTAAGTGTAGAAGCCGGTCCACAATTTGGATTTAAAATTCATGAAGAATTAGATTTTCAACCAAACTCTGATGGTGGTGATATTGAAATAAACAGTGATGATTCTTATATTAAAGATTTCGATACTTCATTAGCACTTGGCGCAGCTTATAAGTTTGATGGTGGTTTCTTTGTAAACGCCCGTTATACTTTTGGTTTAACAAACATTTTTAAAGATGATACGGTTTTACAAAACGTAGATGCTAAAAATGCTGTATGGCAAGCTGGTGTTGGTTTTATGTTCTAAATCAACCTTATTATATAAAGAAAACCGAAGCTTCATAGCTTCGGTTTTTTTTATACCTTTACTTTATGAAAAAATTGATTATCATTAATGGTCCTAATTTAAACCTATTAGGCGTTCGAGAACCTGAAATATATGGGAATTTGTCCTTTACAGAATTTTTAGAGGACGTATCATCTAAATATAAAGATGTTTTTATTGCTTATTTTCAATCCAATATAGAAGGTGAACTGATAGACAAACTACATGAAGTTGGTTTTACCTATGATGGGATTATTTTGAATGCGGCAGCATATACACATACTTCTATTGGTATTGGCGATGCCGTTTCTGCTATAAAAACGCCTGTTGTAGAAGTTCATATATCCAATACGTTTGGAAGGGAGGACTTTAGACATCAATCATATATTGCGCCACATTCCAAAGGTGTTATTGTTGGATTTGGATTACAAAGTTACGAGTTGGCTATTCATAGTTTTATCCCATCCTAGTCTTCCCAAAGGGAAGGAACCCTTACTCAAACTCAAAATCAAACACAATAAAAAAGCGATTCTTAAATTTAAGAATCGCTTTTTGTATTATTAGTATTTCCGTCCGAGTGAAAGTCCTTCCCCTCGCGAAAGATTTAGGATGGGAAGCTAGGAAGGGATTACAAATGTATCACCTCTCCATAAGCATCAGCAACGGCTTCCATCACCGCTTCACTCATAGTTGGATGTGGATGTACCGTTTTTAATACTTCATGCCCTGTAGTTTCTAATTTACGACCTAAAACAGCTTCCGCAATCATATCAGTTACCCCAGCGCCAATCATATGGCATCCTAACCATTCACCATATTTAGCATCAAAAATAACTTTTACAAAACCATCTTTAGCGCCAGAAGCACTTGCTTTTCCTGAAGCTGAAAATGGAAATTTACCTACTTTAATATCTAAACCTTGTTCTCTAGCTTGCTTTTCAGTTAAACCAACCGAGGCAATTTCTGGTGATGCGTATGTGCAACCAGGAATATTGCCATAGTCTAGAGCCTCTACATTTTGACCTGCAATTTTCTCCACACATAAAATACCCTCAGCTGAAGCTACGTGCGCTAAAGCTTGGCCAGGAGTTACATCGCCAATAGCGTAATAGCCAGGAATGTTTGTTTGGTAATAATCATTTACCAAAATCTTATCACGATCTACGGCAATACCAACATCTTCTATACCTATATTTTCTATATTTGATTTAATTCCTACAGCCGATAATATAATATCTGCTTCAAGAACTTCTTCACCTTTTTTCGTTTTTACCGTTGCTTTTACACCTGTTCCTGAAGTATCTACTTTAGTAACTTCTGAAGATGTCATAATTTTAATACCACTTTTCTTAAATGAGCGCTCTAATTGTTTAGAAACATCTTCGTCTTCAACAGGAACTACATTTGGTAAAAACTCAACTATTGTTACATCTGTTCCCATCGAGTTGTAGAAATAAGCAAACTCAACACCAATAGCACCAGAACCGACAACAATCATCTTTTTAGGTTGCTCTTTTAATGTCATAGCTTCTCTATAACCAATTACTTTTTTGCCGTCTTGTGGTAAACTTGGTAACTCACGTGAACGTGCACCAGTTGCTACAATAATATGATCGGCTGTATATTCTTTACCATCAACGTCTACTTTTTTTCCAGGTTTTAGTTTCCCGAAACCTTCAATAACGTCAATTTTATTTTTCTTCATTAAAAATTTAACACCATTGCTCATACCATCGGCAACACCTCTTGAGCGTTTTACAACTGCATCAAAATCTTTATCAGCTTCTTTTACCGTTAAGCCATAATCTTCGGCGTGCTTCAAGTATTCAAAAACTTGAGCCGATTTTAAAAGGGCTTTTGTTGGAATACATCCCCAATTTAAACATACACCACCTAGGCTTTCTTTTTCAATTACAGCTGTTTTAAAGCCTAATTGTGATGCTCTAATAGCCGTTACGTAACCGCCAGGGCCACTTCCAAGAACAATAATATCGTATTTACTCATCGTGAATTTTTTAATCGTTTTTTGAAGCTACGAATTTACGAAATCGTATTTGATTATTAATTGTTAGCAGGAAATTAATTACCAATAGACCGTAAAGCAACCTTTTATTTTGGTTTATTGAATTTTTGAAGATTATATTCACTAGAATTTCCCTTCGGAATAGATAGAGATTGCCAATCGTTTCCTTTTAGCATTTTTCCAACAAAGGCAATTTGACCAATGTGATAGGAATAGTGACCTAATTGGCGGAAGATAGCTTCAGAAACTAAATGGCCTTCGTTGCGAATGTAAACGGTTTTATTACAATCGTGATTATTTAAAGGTTCAATGGCATCAAAAAGACATTTCCAACCGCTTTCCCAGGCATCAACAATTTCCTCTTTACTCGTATAACTAGCTTCAAACTCTTGATCTCTTTGGCGCCATTCTTTTTCACCATCTTCTAGTAAAAAATTGGTCCATCTGCTGAACATATTGCCCACCATGTGTTTCACAATAATTGAAATGCTGTTTGTAGCATCATTATACTGCCAACTCATCTCTTCAAAAGTAAGTTGATCAAAGGTTTTATCACCAACAGTTTTGTAAGATTCAAACTGTTTTATGATACCCGTAATTAAGTCGTTTTTCATAAAAATAAAAATAGCATTACAAAAATACATATTTTCGTAATGCTATAATTTTTTAAAAAGCCTAAAGAAATACTACGCTTCTGGAATAAACTTTAAAGATGTTCCATTTATGCAATGGCGCTTTCCTGTGGTATCTCCAGGGCCGTCATCAAAAACGTGACCTAAATGCGCACCACAATTAGCGCAATGTTCTTCATTTCTGGAAAAGCCTAAATCGTTATCGGTTCCAAAGTCAACATTTCCTTCAATAACGCGATCAAAACTTGGCCATCCTGTTCCGGAATCAAATTTATGGTCACTTAAATATAATGGTGTTTCACATGCCGCACACACATAGGTTCCTTTTTTGTAATTTTTATCTAATGGACTTGAAAAGGCGCGCTCCGTTCCTGCTTCTCGCATCACATAAAACTGTTCAGCTGTTAATTCTTTTTTCCATTCCGCTTCCGTTTTTGAAATTGGAAATACTTGAGATTTTTTTGTGTCATTTTTTTGAGCAGAACTGTTGCAACTAAAAAGTAAACTGACAAGTACTACGGATAGGAAATATTTCATAACTTTTTTTATTTATTATTTTGGTCGGAAATACCTTTAATACATAACAAGAAAATCTAATTAATAGTATTCTAACGTATATTTGTTAATACAATGGAAATGTCAATTTTATTATGGCTCAATTTTTGCATTTTTATTTAAATAAACTCTGAAAACATGAAATTAAAACTTAAAATAGTCTCTATTCTTACATTAGTTTTGGTGGTATCTTGTGCAACCAATCCATTTACTGGCAATCAAACCATGGCGTTGGTTTCCAATGATCAAATATTTCCATCAGCTTTCCAACAATATAATCAAGTACTTTCTGAAAATAAAATTGTCACTGGCACATCTCAATCTGAAATGATTGCGCGCGTTGGTGAGCGTATTGCGACTTCAGCAGAACGTTGGTTAAATGCTAATGGTTATCAAGGATATTTAAAGGATTATAAGTGGGAATATAAATTAATTGAAGATAAAACGGTTAACGCATGGTGTATGCCAAGTGGAAAAATTGCTTTCTACACAGGTATTTTACCGATAGCTGAAAATGAAACAGCTATTGCTGCCATTATGGGTCATGAAGTGGCGCACGCTTTAGCAAATCACGGACAACAACGAATGAGTGCTGCTTATATTCAACAAGGTGTTGCTTTGGCTGGAAATGTGTTAATTGAGGATAATCAGACGCGTGATATTTTTAATCAATCTTACGGGATTGGAACAGAAGTAGGCGTGATGCTTCCTTTTAGTAGAAGTCATGAAACGCAAGCGGATGAAATTGGTCTTATTTTAATGGCTGTTGCTGGTTATAACCCAGAAGAAGCTGCCAATTTATGGAAACGTATGGATGCTAATAGTGGCGGACAAGGGCCACCGGAGTTTTTAAGTACCCACCCAGCGAATGCATCTCGTATTCAAAATTTAACGAATTTAGTACCAAAAGCAAATGCAGAAGCCAAGAAATTTGGCGTAACTAGCTATAGACCTTTAGGAAAATATTAGGCGTTTAAAAATATTTGTTTACTTTAGGAGCTGCCCAAAAAAGGGCAGCTTTTTTTATGAAACAACCACTACCTAAAGGCAGTTCCAAACTTCTAAATGCCTGGGCTTTTTATGATTGGGCCAATTCGGTGTATACCTTAACAATAGCATCTTCCATCTTTCCTATTTTTTATTCCGCATTATTTATTTCAGAAATAAAAGTTGTTTACGCTTTTGGCTTGGAATTAAAAAGTACCGCACTTATAACTTTTGTAACGGCATTTACTTTTTTAGTAGTTTCTATAATGTCGCCATTATTGTCAGGAATCGCTGATTATGTAGGAAATAAGAAAAGCTTTATGAAGTTTTTCTGTTATGTTGGTGGTATTGGCTGTATTGGATTATACTGGTTTAGTTTAGAGCACATTTATATAAGTTTAGTTTTTTATTTCATGGGACTTATTGGCTATTGGGGAAGTTTGGTTTTTTATAATTCCTATTTACCGGATATTGCTTTTCCAGAACAACAAGACCGTATAAGTGCAAGAGGATTTTCATTAGGTTACGTTGGAAGTGTTATTCTATTGGTTACTAATCTTATTATGGTTTTGAGTCAGGAAACTGGTGAAGCTAAAATGGCTATGATGCGTTTATCATTTGTTATGGTTGGACTTTGGTGGATTTTATTTAGCCAATACACCTTTTATATCTTACCGAAAGGGGTAAAGAATGGCAACAAAGTAACGCGGAATGTCATACTTAACGGTTTTAAAGAATTACGCTCGGTTTGGCACCAACTCAAAGAAAACTTGCGCTTAAAACGCTTTCTTGGAGCCTTTTTTGTTTATAGTATGTCTGTTCAAACTATTATGCTAATTGCGGTTTATTTTGGTGAAGAAGAAATTGCTTGGGGAGATGATGGTCAAAAAACAATGGGTTTAATTGTGAGCATTTTGGTTATTCAAGTGGTAGCCATTTTAGGTGCATTTTTAACGTCTAGGGCTTCTGAAAAATTCGGGAATGTTAAAACTTTAATTGTGGTAAACATTATTTGGATGAGTTTGTGTTTTGCGGCCTATTTTGTAGTAACGCCTGTTCACTTTTATGTTACGGCTGGTTTTGTTGGTTTAGTAATGGGTGGTGTTCAGGCATTATCCCGATCAACCTATTCAAAATTTTTACCAGATACAGCTGATACCACATCCTATTTTAGTTTTTATGATGTGGCTGAAAAAATAGGAATCGTGATTGGTATGATTATTTTTGCAACCGTAGATCAAATTACTGGCAGTATGCGTAATGCCATATTATTTTTATTCGTATTTTTCCTTTTTGGAATTTTCCTATTATTTAGAGTTCCTAGAGATTCTTAATACCTATTTTATAAATTAATTTAAATTTAAAATCATGAAACAGTACCTCAAATCAATTTCAATTTTAACACTTTCCGTATTTTTTATGGCCTTCACAGCTTGTGATAATGAACCAATAGACAGCGGTCTTAACACAGCAAACGAGAATAATGACACTAATAATCCGGGTTCTTTGTCTTCCTTTGTAGGTGATTGGGAAATTGTGTCTTTTGAAACGGAAACTTCTACAGAAATTGTTATTATGGGAGAAACTACAGCAACTAGAAATGAAATTGTTGGTGTAGATATGGACTATATCGTATCCTTTACTGAAACAGCCTTTCAAACTAGTGGCGATTATTCTATGCATTTAGTTACAACTTTAAATGGTGTGGAGTTTCAGGATGTAACAGAAGTTTATGAAAACGTTTCTGGTTCTGGCACCTACACAACAAGCGGAAATACGCTAACAGTAGATGGCTCATTTTTTGAGTTTGAATTTGATGATGTTGATATGTCAGAATCTGGAGGCGCACAAACAGTTCAATTTGCGTTCAGTAATAATGGACAAACTTTAAGAACAACGCAATCTGAAGAGATTACGCAAAATCAGGGTGGAATGGTTTCGACGACACTTATAAATGCCGTGACCATTTTTAATAAGCTTTAACAAGCTTTTTTGAAAAGTTTAATCATAAAAAAGCCACTCAATTTGAGTGGCTTTCTATTTATTATCGCGATTATTCCATAATAATACTCCCAGAACCTGTAACCTTACTATCTTCTTTTGATGGTTTCCCTTTGTAAGACACGTCACCAGAACCTGTAATACGGACTTTTAAGTTTGTATTACTAACAACTTGAGCATCACCAGAGCCAGAAATATTTACCTCGGTGTCATCAGCCTGTAAACCATAGCAGCTATAATCGCCAGAACCTGTAATGCTAAGGTCTAATTTCTTCGTTTTTCCTTTTAAAGTAATATCACCGGAACCGGTTAATTTGCCTTCTATTTCATTGGCTATAATATCTAATGTAATATCGCCGGATCCCGTTAATTCCACGTCAAATTCGTCCGCTGTAATTTGGTCTTTGGTGTATAAATCACCTGAACCTAATAAACTTACTTTTTCAATATCTTTAAAGGGAATAGTTACTTTAATAGATTTCCCTCTGCTGGTTCTTAAATTGATATTATTTTCGGTTTTTATAATTAATTTACCGTCTTTGACTTCTGTAATAACATATTTCAATAAATTGTCTTCACCTTCAATTTTTAATTTACCTTCAGTTCCTGCCACTAAAATATAATCGAAAGGTCCCGCACAACTTATGGCACTATAATCGCTTGTATTTCTATTAACAGTTACAACATTTCCATTTCCAGAAATTTTCTCTCCCCATTGAGCACAACTCACTGCGCTAGTTAATAATATGGCTAATAATAAAATTTGATTTTTCATAATAATTGGTTTTAATTGATTGATTTAGTTTTTTTCAATACTCACGCTTCCGTAGTCTGAATTTATTTTTATGAGATTATTGGTAGATGATGAACCATAATAACCTTGATAATATTTACTTGTAGATTCTTCACGCTTCTTATTAAATTCGAAACCTTCATGCGTGCGAAGCGAAGCATATTCTAAATCAATTTCAAAATTGAAATGATATCTGTAGTCAAAACCGATAGTTATACCTACGTAATCCGAGTCTATACTAATACTTTTAGCCGTTTCTTTAATGCTTTTAATTTTTATGGAACCATAATCCGCATCAATGCTCACGTTTTTATAAATATCGCCTAGAACTATCGTTAAATAATCGCTTGTTCCGTTTACATTATTGGCTCTATCTATGGTTAAGGAACCATAGTCACAATTATATTTTAAGTTTTCTATGGTTTCAAACTTTGAATTGGTATAATCCGCTACTAGATTAATGTTTTTGGCTTTGGAAACCACAAATTCGCTATAATCGGCATTAATGCTTCCATTATTTATATATTCGAAATAGGAGTTTTTGCAGTAATCAAAGGCAATGACATTATTAGATCCCATAAGTTCTTTAGTGGTTATTTTACCATAATCGCAATTAATTTTGGCATTTCCTTCCAGCTTATCTAAATTAATAGTTCCATAATCATTATTTAAATCCACGCTATTGGTCATGGGCATTTTAACAATATAATTTATCTTCATATTAATACTGCTAGAACTTCCCCAACTCCACCAAGACCGCGATTTATTTTTATTGAAAATAGTTTCAGCTGAAACATAGCTTGAATTGGAATCAAAATCTACAGAGATATTATCTATTTTCTCACGAACTTTATCTTCACTACTGCCATTTACGGTGATTTTAATCACAATTTCAATGCGGTTTTCTTTCCAAGTAATGATATCTAAATTGCCATAGCTATTATTAATTTTTAGTGTGGCGTTTTTGGAAACATTAAAGGATTTTTTAATAGTTTTTTCCTCGGTATGTTTAGCCGTTTTTACGGGATCTGTAGAGGCGGACATAAACATGGGCATAATAGCTAAAGCCAAAACCAGTTTGTATAATATGTGTGTTTTCATAATTGTTATTTTATAAGATTTTTTCAGATTGAAACGTGTTTAATTCTTTCATGTGTTCAATTTGTTTTATAGTGTTTTCTAAAACTTCAATACGGTTTTGAAAATTGGAAATCATGGCATAAATAACGCGTTGATCGTTTCCACTTTCAGTTAAATCGGTTTTAAGCGTTTCGTATTCTACTTCTAACCGTTTCAATTGTTTTAAAGCATCATTAATTAATAAAGTGGTCTTTGGATTGGAGGCTATTTCCAGTTTTTTTAACTCTGCTGAAATAGTAGATGTAAAAAAGTCTTGGGTTTTTGCCATTTCTGGTGATACGCTTGCCAATCCTTTCACCGTCGTATTGGCACCATTTCCAATAACCAGAGAAACCAATAGTATAATGGAAGCGGCAATGCCAATAACAGGTAGCCACAATTTTATAATTTTATGTTTTGGTTTTGCGCTTGCCGATTGGTTATTCAGTTTTGCTAAAAACCGTTCCTGGTGATTTTCCGCAGGTATTTCAACATCAAAATCCACTTTTAAATCATGAAATAAAGTATCTAAATCGTTTGGTTTCATAGTCATTATTTTAATAATTCATAACGGGTTGAAGGGCTTGTCTTAATTTCTCTTTGGCTCGTGATACGGTTGTTCTGCAATTAGCATAAGAAACATTGGTGATCTGGCCAATTTCTTCATAATCAAAACCTTCAATTAAATGCAAGGTCAGCGCAATTCTGTAGGTATCCTTTAAACCATTAATGGCGTTTAATATAACTTTTACTTTAGGTGAATTTGCCGTTTCGTCACTAGACAAACTTGTACTTTCATCTTCTAATTTGTATAAAACTGCATCTACTGGAACATGCTGATATTTGCCGTTTTTAGTATAATTATAAATACTTTTGTTTACCACAATCCGTTTTAACCAGGCTCCAAATGTTGTGCTTTCTAATAAGGTATCTAACATGGTAAAGGCTGATAAAAAAGCTTCTTGCATAATATCCTCCGCCTCAAAAGAATTTTTTACAATTCTAAAGGCCGTATTATACATAGCTTTGTAATATCTGTTGTAAATTTCCAACTGCGCCTGTTGGTTACCAGATTTACACAAGACTATAAGTTCTTCAATATTTTTGGTGGTTAGTTTCAAAAAATCAGATTGTTAATATATAGATGCTACAAAAATCAAATTGTTACAGTTATTAAAAAAAATGTTTTAGTATTCTTTTTGTTCATGGCATATTAATTGAATACTATAGGCAAATATACAGCAATAATGCAGCATGAAACCGCTGATTATGAGTTGGGTATTTAGTAAATCAAACTTTTAAACATAAAGACTATTCTGTTATCTTGTAAAACTTATGACAGAATGACTTAAATATATCTATGAAGAAATCTAATTTTTTAAGCCTTGACAGTTTGTCATTTCAAGATTTTGATGAAAATTCAGAATTAATCCCATTGATGACGCCTGAAGATGAAGAAGAAATAAATAAAGAAGCCTTACCTGACACGCTACCTATTTTGTCTTTGCGAAATACGGTGTTATTTCCGGGTGTGGTGATTCCTATTACGGCTGGTCGCGATAAATCTATTAAACTAATCAATGATGCAAATAAAGGCAGTAAAGTGATTGGCGTGGTTTCGCAGAAAGACGAGTCGGTTGAGAATCCTACAGCAGCGGATATTCATGAAACGGGAACGGTAGCACGTATTTTAAAGGTATTAAAAATGCCTGATGGAAATACGACAGTTATTATTCAAGGTAAAAAGCGTTTTAAAATAAAGGAAGTTTTAACGGAAGATCCATATATAAAAGCTACCATTGAAGAGGTTCCTGAAGCCAAACCAGCGGAAAAGAATAAGGAGTTTGAAGCCATTATTGATTCTATAAAAGATTTATCGCTTCAAATTATAGAGGATAGCCCGAATATTCCAAGTGAAGCTTCTTTCGCCATTAAAAATATTCAGAGTGATTCGTTTCTAATAAACTTTGTATCGTCTAACATGAATTTAAGTGTTGCCGAAAAACAAAGCTTATTAGAAACCAACGATTTAAAGGATCGAGCTTTGGAAACTTTGAAATATATGAACATGGAGTTTCAGAAATTGGAACTTAAAAATGATATTCAGTCCAAGGTTCAAAGTGATATGAACCAACAGCAACGCGAATATTTCTTGCATCAGCAAATGAAAACCATTCAAGAAGAATTGGGTGGTGTTAGTCATGATGAGGAATTGGAAGACATGCGCGCGCGTTCTAAAAAAATGAAATGGGGCGAAAAAGAAGCCAAGCATTTTGAAAAAGAATTGGCTAAAATGCAACGCATGAATCCGCAGGTTGCTGAATATTCCATACAGAGAAATTACCTTGATTTATTTCTGGATTTACCTTGGAATAAATTTAGTAAAGATAAATTCGATTTAAAACGTGCGCAACGTATTTTGGATCGGGACCATTATGGTTTAGATGATGTAAAGCGTCGTATAATTGAATACCTAGCAGTTATTAAATTACGTAACGATATGAAATCGCCTATCCTATGTTTATATGGACCTCCAGGTGTTGGTAAAACATCTTTAGGGAAATCCATTGCCGAGGCTTTAGGACGTGAATATGTGCGCATGTCTTTAGGTGGTTTGCGTGATGAAGCGGAAATTCGCGGACACCGAAAAACCTATATTGGTGCTATGCCAGGACGTATTATTCAGAGTTTGAAGAAAGCTGGAACGGCGAATCCTGTATTTGTTTTAGATGAAATGGATAAACTTTCTAATTCGCATCAAGGTGATCCATCATCGGCTATGCTAGAAGTTTTAGATCCAGAACAGAATAGTGAATTTCATGATAATTTTCTAGAAATGGGCTTCGACTTATCTAAAGTGATGTTTGTAGCAACAGCCAATAGTTTGTCAACCATTCAGCCCGCTTTATTAGATAGAATGGAAATTATTAATGTGTCTGGTTATACCATTGAAGAAAAAGTGGAAATTGCCAAACGTCATTTATTACCAAAACAATTAAAAGAACACGGTTTAACAGATGTGCATCTTAAAATAGCCAAACCTCAATTAGAAATGATTGTTGAAGGTTATACGAGAGAATCTGGTGTTCGTGGTTTAGAAAAGCAATTGGCAAAAATGGTACGTTATGCGGCCAAAAATATTGCCATGGAAGAGGAATATAGCGTAAAAGTGACTAATGAAATCATTATTGAAGTACTTGGCGGACCAAAAATGCTTCGTGACAAATATGAGAATAACAATGTGGCCGGCGTTGTAACAGGTTTAGCCTGGACACGTGTAGGTGGCGATATTTTATTTATCGAATCTATATTATCTAAAGGAAAAGGAACTTTAACGGTTACTGGAAACTTGGGTAAAGTCATGAAAGAATCTGCTACTATAGCCATGGAGTATATCAAATCCAATGCTGAAGAATTAGGTTTAGATCCTGATGTATTTGATAAATATAATGTACACATTCACGTGCCAGAAGGTGCAACGCCTAAAGACGGACCAAGTGCAGGAGTTACTATGCTAACATCATTAGTTTCTTTATTTACACAGAAAAAGGTGAAAAATAATTTAGCTATGACAGGTGAAATCACCCTTCGTGGAAAAGTTTTACCAGTAGGAGGTATCAAAGAGAAAATTCTTGCTGCTAAACGTGCGCGTATTAAAGAAATCATTTTGTGTGAAGAGAATAGACGCGATATTGAAGAAATTAAACCTGATTATTTAAAGGGTTTAACTTTCCATTATGTGACGGATATGATTGATGTAATTAAGTTTGCACTCACAAACCAGAAGGTGAAGAATGCCAAAAAACTGTAAAAAGTGACCATACATAGATTAAAACCTCGAAATTATTTTCGAGGTTTTTTTATGATGTAAAAATAAATTATACTTGCAGCCGTTTATAGATAGACTTACTTGTGTCCTAAACTTATATGTTAAAGAAAATTACCACGTGTTTTAGCTTGTTTTTGTGCCTATCTGCGTTTGCGCAAGTTGGTGGTGAATCTACTTATCAATTCTTAAACTTAATATCCTCGCCACGTCAAGCGGCTTTAGGTGGAAAAGTATTTACAAATTTTGATTATGATGTGTCTCAAGCATTAACAAATCCGTCAGCCATCAATGATGAGATGGATAACCAATTGGCTTTAAACTACTCCAGTTATCTAGGTGGAATAAGTTATGGTACAGCTGCTTATGGTTACACTTGGGATAGACGCACGTTAACCTTTTTTGGTGGCGTGACTTATATAAATTACGGAAGTTTTGATGGTTATGATGAACAAGGAAATTCTACAGGTTCTTTCAGCGGAAATGAAGCGGCTGTTTCTTTCGGACATTCCCGACAAATTGGTTATTCCGATTTTTATTTAGGTGGAACCGTAAAATTAATAACGTCCAAATTAGAACAATATACCTCGTTTGGCGCCGCTGTGGATGCCGGTTTAATGTATGTTAATGAAGATCTTGAATTTCAAGCAACATTGGTGGTTCGGAATTTTGGAGCACAAATAACTACCTATGCGGGACAAAATGAACCGCTGCCTTTTGAAGTGGCTTTTGGAATGTCTCAAACATTAGAAAACGTGCCGTTACGTTGGCATGTTACTTTTGAAAACTTACAGAAATGGCCAATTGGCGTTTCCAATCCAGCACGAGCAGAAACAGATTTAGAAGGCAATCAAACGCAAGAAAAAGTAGGTTTCCTTGGCAATGTTATACGCCATACTATTTTAGGTGCTGAAATTTTCCCAGCAGGTGCTTTCAATATTCGTTTAGGCTATAACTTTAGAAAAGGTGAGGAGCTGCGGATTGTTGATCAGCGAAACTTTTCCGGAATTTCTGCGGGAATTGGTTTGAAATTGAATAAATTAAGGTTTAGTTTTACGCATGTCCGATATACAAGCGCATCCAATGCCAATTTTTTCGGTATGCAATTAGATTTAAGATAAATGCAAAAAATAACAATTGCCATAGATGGCTTTTCTTCAACTGGTAAAAGTACAGTCGCCAAACAACTGGCAAAACATTTAGAATATATTTATGTAGATTCTGGCGCCATGTATCGCGCAGTTACCTATTATGCTATGAAATACGGTTTTATTGATGCTACCCAATTTGATGTTGTTGGTTTGGTATCTAAACTGCATGATATTGTGGTTTACTTTGAATTAAATGAAAAAACGGGTAGTGCGGACGTCTATTTAAATGGCGAAAACATAGAAATACCCATTCGTACTTTGGAAGTTTCTAATTATGTGAGCCAAGTTGCAGCCATTCCAGAAGTGCGCTACCAATTAGTAAAACAACAACATAAAATGGGTTCTGAAAAAGGCGTCGTCATGGACGGTCGTGATATTGGAACGGTTGTTTTTCCAGATGCTGAGCTTAAATTATTTATGACAGCTTCGGCAGAAACGCGTGCTACACGTCGTTATGATGAACTTACCTTAAAAGGTGATATTGTTACTTACAATGATGTGCTTCACAATATTGAAGAACGCGATTATATGGACTCTAACCGAGAAGATTCTCCTTTACGAAAAGCAGATGATGCCATTGAAATTGACAATTCTAATCTATCTTTAGACGAACAATTTCAGAAAATTCTGAAACTAGCAGAAGCGGCTATTCAAAAAAATAATTAAATCCATAATTTTAAGGATATTACTTATTGTTTATTTACAGAAATTATAGTATTTTTGCACTCCTTTTAGCGACGCATTGGAAAATTAAAAGGGATAAACAAAAAAACAATAATCCTTCTGTGTATCAGTCGCATAATTTTTCCAAAACCACACAGAATACAAAACATAATGTCAAAGATTTTCTAAATAAAGAAATCGGAACGCATTATTTATCAATTTTACATGGCTGAAAAAGCAAAACAAGCGGAAGTTGAAGCAACTGAAGCACAAGAAGTAAAAACTGCAGACGCTCCAGTTGTATCTGAAGCACAAGCAAATCCTGAAAAATTCTTAAACGACTTTAACTGGCACAATTACGAAGAAGGTATTGATGAGGTTGAAGATTCTCAATTAAAAGAATTTGAAAAATTAGTAGCAGAGAATTTCGTTGACACTTTAGATGATGAAGTTGTTGAAGGTGTTGTTATTCACTTAACAGATCGTGATGCCATTATTGACATCAACGCGAAGTCTGAAGGTGTAATTTCATTAAACGAATTCCGTTACAATCCTAACTTAAAAGTTGGTGATAAAGTAGAAGTATTAATTGATGTACGTGAAGACGCTACAGGTCAGTTAGTATTATCTCACAGAAAAGCACGTGTTATTAAAGCATGGGATCGTGTTAACGCGGCTCATGAAACAGGTGAAATCGTTAATGGTTTTGTTAAGTGCAGAACTAAAGGTGGTATGATTGTAGATGTTTTCGGAATTGAAGCATTCTTACCAGGATCTCAAATTGACGTTAAGCCAATTCGCGATTACGATCAGTATGTTAACAAAACAATGGAATTCAAGGTTGTTAAAATTAACCACGAATTTAAAAACGTTGTTGTTTCTCATAAAGCCCTTATTGAGGCTGATATTGAAGAGCAGAAGAAAGAAATTATTGGTCAATTAGAAAAAGGACAAGTATTAGAAGGTATTGTTAAAAACATTACGTCTTATGGTGTCTTTATTGATCTTGGTGGTGTTGACGGTTTAGTTCACATTACAGATCTTTCTTGGTCTCGTATTAACCATCCAAATGAGATTGTTGAGTTAGACCAGAAATTAAACGTTGTTATTCTTGATTTTGATGAAAACAAATCTAGAATCCAATTAGGTTTAAAACAATTATCAAAACATCCTTGGGATGCTTTAGGTGAAGAAGTTAAAGTTGGTGATAAAGTGAAAGGTAAAGTAGTTGTAATCGCAGATTACGGTGCATTTATTGAGGTTGCTGATGGCGTTGAAGGTTTAATTCACGTATCAGAAATGTCTTGGTCAACACACTTACGTTCAGCACAAGATTTCGTTTCAGTAGGAGATGAGGTTGATGCAGTTATCTTAACTTTAGATAGAGAAGAGCGCAAAATGTCTCTTGGTATTAAGCAATTAACACCAGATCCATGGACTGATATTACTACTAAATATCCTGTAGCTTCTAAGCATTCAGGTATTGTACGTAACTTTACAAACTTTGGTGTGTTTGTTGAATTAGAAGAAGGTATTGATGGATTAATTTACATCTCTGATTTATCTTGGACTAAAAAAATCAAGCATCCTAGTGAGTTCTGTAATGTAGGTGATACATTAGATGTTGTTGTTCTTGAATTAGATGTTGAAGGTCGTAAATTAAGTTTAGGACACAAACAAACAACAGATAATCCATGGGATAAATATGAAACTGAATTCGCAGTAGGAACGCTTCATAAAGCTGAATTAACTGAAATCGTTGACAAAGGTGCAACTATTGATTTTAATGAAGATATCGTTGCTTTCGTACCGTCTCGTCACCTTGAAAAAGAAGATGGCAAGAAATTGAAGAAAGGCGAAGAAGCTGAATTCAAAATCATTGAATTTAATAAAGAATTTAAGCGTGTAGTTGCGTCTCATACAGCAATCTTCAGAGAAGAAGAAGCTGCTAATGTTAAAGCTGCCTCTACAAGTGCTGCTGCAGAAGCAAAACCTACTTTAGGTGATGCCAATGATGCATTACAAGCTCTTAAAGACAAAATGGAAGGTAAATAATCCAGCCATTCTTTAATATTAAAAAGCCTTCAAGAAATTGAAGGCTTTTTTTATGCTTAAAACTCATTTAAAAACTCGGAACTTTATACATCTTTAAAAGCACTTTTGTTCCGCACGTGCTTATGCTTTGTATTCATAAAGCATTGTACACTCAATTTTTTTAGTGTAACTTTGTTTAGCAAATAGGTCAAAATAGAATATGAGTCAAAAAGTGTTACTTAACGCCAAAGAGGTAAACATCATTCTTCATCGATTGGCTTGCCAACTTATTGAAAATCATAAAGACTTTACAAATACCGTTTTAATTGGTATTCAGCCACGTGGTAAATTTCTTGCCAAACGCTTGGCCGATATTTTAGAAAACGACTATAAAATTAAAAATGTTCAACTTGGACTTTTAGATATTACGTTTTTTAGAGATGATTTTAGACGCGGCGAAAAAACCCTAGAAGCCAACACCACAGAAATCAATTTTTTAGTAGAAGATAAAAAAATCGTCTTTATTGATGATGTTTTATATACAGGTCGTAGCATTCGTGCTGCTTTAACGGCTATACAATCATTTGGTAGACCTCATGAAATTGAATTGCTAACTTTAATTGATAGACGTTTCAGTAGGCATTTACCCATTCAGCCTAATTATAGAGGTCGTCAAGTAGATGTTATTAATGAAGAGAAAGTAAAAGTAAATTGGGTAGAAAATGATGGTGAAGATTCTGTTTACATCATACAAAATTGAAAATTAGAAGAATATGAGCGAATTAAGTGTCAACCACTTATTAGGAATCAAATATCTTAATAAAGACGATATCAAGCTTATTTTTGATACAGCTGATCACTTTAAAGAAGTTATTAATAGGCCCATAAAGAAAGTGCCTTCGCTTCGAGATATTACGATTGCCAACTTATTTTTTGAAAATTCCACTAGAACTAAATTATCATTTGAATTAGCTGAAAAACGACTTTCTGCTGATGTTATTAATTTTTCAGCATCACAGTCATCCGTTAAAAAGGGTGAAACTTTAATAGACACGGTAAATAATATTTTATCCATGAAAGTGGATATGGTTGTTATCCGTCATCCCAATCCAGGTGCCAGCGTATTTTTATCACAGCACGTGAATGCTAGTATTATAAATGCGGGAGATGGTGCTCATGAACATCCAACACAAGCCTTATTAGATTCGTATTCCATTAGAGAACGTTTAGGCGAGGTAAACCGAAAGAAGGTAGTTATTGTTGGCGATATTTTGCATAGTCGTGTAGCCCTATCAAACATCTTTGCCTTGCAGCTTCAAGGCGCTGAAGTTATGGTCTGCGGTCCAAAAACTTTGCTTCCAAAATATATTGAACAATTAGGCGTAAAAGTAGAAACTAATTTGCGCAAAGCTTTAAACTGGTGTGATGTAGCCAATATGCTGCGTGTGCAAAACGAGCGTATGGAAGTTAATTTTTTTCCATCTACTCGAGAATATACCCAGCAGTATGGCGTAACCATGGATTTGCTAAATAGTTTAGATAAGGAAATTACCATTATGCATCCAGGCCCAATAAATCGTGGTGTAGAAATTACCAGTGAAGTTGCAGATTCAAATCAAGCTATTATTTTAAACCAAGTTGAAAATGGCGTGGCTGTTAGAATGGCTATTATCTATTTATTAGCTTCAAAAATAAAACCATAAATCTATGATTTTCGATAAAGAAGAAAACACCAGCATTATTACCCAAGAAAAAGCTTCGGTAATTGAGTTAGTAAAGAAATTGGAAGTGCTTTATGAGCGTTTTAAAAATGATAATGTTATTGTTAATCTAACCAGTCTAAAACAAGCGAGTTTGTCGGATTTTAGTGAATTTTTACAAATATCCAAAAAGCATAAACAAGCCAAAAACTCCTTTGTTATCGTTTCTAATCAAGCAAATCTGGATGAAACTCCCGAAGAATTAATTGTGGTTCCAACGTTAAAGGAAGCTCATGATATTATTGAAATGGAAGAAATGGAGCGCGATTTAGGGATTTAATTACGTTGAGTTGTAAAGTTGTTTTTCGTTTAGATAACGCGACTTACCAAAAAACAACTTAACAACAAACAACAAACATGAAACTCACCATTTTAGGCTGTTATAGCGCCACACCCAGAATTGATACAAATCCTACGTCTCAAGTTCTTGAAATTAACAACCATCTTTTTTTAATTGATTGTGGTGAAGGTACGCAAGTTGAATTACGCCGAAATAAAATCAAGTTTGCTAGAATAAAACATATTTTTATTTCGCATTTGCATGGTGACCATTTTTTTGGATTGGTGGGTCTAATTTCCACATTTCGTTTGTTAACTCGTGAAACGGAACTTCATATTTACGGTCCTAAAGGTTTAAAAGATATTATTACTTTACAAATGAAGCTGTCCGAATCTTGGACAAATTATCCGCTTTACTTCCATGAACTAACCTCGGAGAATTCAGAGTTAATTTTTGAAGACGATCGGGTAGAGGTGTATACTATTCCTTTAAAGCATCGCGTTTATACCAATGGTTTTCTATTTATAGAAAAACCGGGCGAACGTAAATTGGATATGAATGCGGTTTTAAACGCCGATATTGATGTCGCTTACTACCGAAAATTAAAACAAGGTTTTGATGTTGAAAATAAGCAAGGCCAATTTGTTAAGAATAACGCTTTAACGAAAGCACCAACTAAAACCAAAAGCTTTGCATTTTGTAGTGATACGGCATATCACGAGCCGATTATTCCGATTATAAAAAACGTGGATGTGTTGTATCATGAATCGACTTTTTTGGATAAACACGAAAAATTAGCAGCACCAACCAAACATAGTACGGCAAAAGAAGCGGCAAGTATAGCAAAACAAGCACAGGTAGGAACCTTAATTTTAGGTCATTATTCCACGCGATATGATAATTTAAAGGAATTTAAACTAGAGGCTGAGACTATTTTTGATAAGGTAGAATTAGCTAGAGATGGAAAAACATTTACTTTTTAAACTCTTCCAAGTTTTGCATCCAGAAGAGTGCTTCTTCCAAACTTGTACAACGTTTAATGCTATTGCTAGAAAATTGCTTCTCTAAAGTAGCATTTCGGTAACCAAAATCATCATAAACAGCGATAGCAGATGCCACGATAAAACCAAATTTCTTATTGAATATGTGCCATAAATTGGGGTCTACAGAGTAATGGTTCACCCTATTGGCTATATGCCCAATCCTTAAGTCAGGTCCGTAATAATCAATTAAATAATCAGCGATTTGTTGAATACTGTCCCAGTCGAAATGAATTCCTTCTTCGTGTTCTGCTATTACATAACGATCTAAAAGATAATAAGTGCCAAATGGAAATACTACTTTATGATGTTTTAATTGATTGAAATAAATGCTATTTTCAAATTTCATTCTATAAAATAATGCTTAAATTTAGGGTGAATTCCGCATATTTAGTAATACAAATATATAAAAATAAAAACGACTTTTTTAAATGGATAAAGACTTAAGTAATTATCGGAAAACATATGATAAAGGTGAGCTTTTATTAACCGAAACACCCGAAAATCCCATGGAATTATTTAAAAAATGGTTTCATGAAGTAGATACGCATTTTGAGCAGGATGAAACGAATGCTATGACGGTTTCTACCATAGGTTTAGATGGCTTCCCAAAGAACCGTGTTGTGCTATTAAAACGGTATACTTATGAAGGTTTTATTTTCTTTACAAACTACCAAAGTGAGAAAGGTTTGGCTATTGCTAATAATCCTCATGTGTGCTTATCCTTTTTTTGGCCAGGAGCGGAACGGCAAATTATTATAAAAGGATCGGCAGAGATTTTAGCAGAAAACTTAAGCGACGGTTATTTTGAGTCCAGACCGCGGGGAAGCCAACTTGGTGCCATAGCATCACTTCAAAGTACTATTGTAAAAGATCGCGCGCAGTTAGAAGCCGATTTAAAAAATTTAGAAGCGAGTTTTGAAGGTAAAGAAATACCGAGACCAGATTATTGGGGAGGCTATATGGTAAAGCCCATTTCTATTGAGTTTTGGCAAGGAAGACCGAATAGATTACACGACCGTATTCATTATCAGTTAGATGAAGACTATAATTGGGTCAAAAATCGTTTATCTCCATAATTTTATCGATGAAATACAAATAAAGTTATCGTAAAAATGTATTTCATCGATTAAACGCATGATAAAACGATTAAAAGCATGCATTTTATCGATATTAACATTTCATTAACAGTTTTTTAGACAAAGGTTTCTATTTTTATAATCCCAAATCTAAATTACCTACTAATGAAAAAGTTTACTTTACTACTTGTAATGGTACTTTTTGTCGCGTTTATGACTTCTTGTTCCACGGATGCAATTGATGATGCACCAGCTGCTATGAATATTTCTAATTTAGTGGTTCCTGAAACCAAAACTATAGAGATTGAAATTATGGAGCTTATTAATGACTACCGTTTAACTAAAGGATTGAATCCTTTAAATAATGTGGCCATCATTAAAGCACAAGCTTTTAGCCACACAGATTATATGATTGTTAAGAATAATGTATCTCATGACAATTTTCTACAACGTAAATTGAATTTAGAAAGTAGTTTAGGAGCCAGTAATGTTTCGGAAAACGTAGCATACGGTTTTACTTCAGCTCAAACAGTTGTTACAGCTTGGTTAAAAAGCGAAAGTCATAAAGCTAATATAGAAGGTGACTTTACGGATTTTGAGTTATCAGCGGATCAAAATGCAGAAGGTAATTGGTATTACACCAACATCTTTGTTAAAAAATAGGACCTTTCTTTTTTAAGAATTTTAATAAAAAAAAACTACCACTTGATTTTAGATCAGGTTGGTAGTTTTTTTTATTTATTTTAAGGATTGAAATTAAAATCGATATCCTAAACGTACATGTAAATTTAAAGCTACATCAGCTTCATTTATGATGTAGAGATTATTAGGGTTGAAATAATGAATATAACCTATTCCTATTCCAGTTTCGTAATTAAAATGCGCACCTATTTGGCGTCTAATTCCCCAAGTTGGAACAATGGAAATGTCTGAAATTAAAGTTGTATTATCCATGTTTGAGGCTATAATCCAATCGGGATGGTACTGGGTTTTAATAGAAATGAAATTTCCGCTATTACCCAGTATATTTCTAGATTTTCTAACGCGCTTGTTTAAATTGTAATACCAACGAGGCTCAAGGCTAACAGAAGCACCCAATATGTAACCTGTTGAAGGGTAATCGGAGTCGAAGTATAAACCAGTGTCCAGACCCAGCTCACTTCTTAAAGCAATTGAATTGGAGAGTTTTATTTCGTTATGAGCCCATATTCCTAAAATGCCTATTTGAACGCCAAATACGGATTTTTCTACACTGGCAGTTTGCGCATGTGCACTATAGGAAATACAAATTAGTAATAAGGATAAAAGCGTAATTCTTTTCATAAAAGTAAAATTTGGGAATAAATTTAAAAGTTGTAAATCTACTATAATCAGATAATATATTTACTTATTTTTCTAAAATTTAAAAACCACTCTTTTGGGAGTGGTTTTCTAGTTAATAAGATAATTGTTAGTAAGGTTTTAATGTGTGTAAGCATATTAAATCAATTCGCAAATCTCTTTAACTAAATGCTTATTTAGGCGTTTTATTAATTATTATCATTTAAAATAATAAATTTAGAACGTCTGTTTTCTTGATGTTTCTCTACTGAACATGCAACGCCATTAGAGCATTCATTTACTAGTTTAGTTTCACCATAACCAATAGCGCTTTCAATACGTTCTTTTGCAATGCCTCTAGAATATAAATACTCTTGAGTAGATTTAGCACGTCTGTCAGATAATTTCAAGTTATAACTATCACTTCCGCGACTATCTGTATGCGATTCAATTTTGATAACCATATTGGGGTGAGCACGCATTACAGAAACGATGTTTTCTAACTCATAAGCGGCATCTGCTCTAATGTTCCATTTATCAAAGTCAAAGAAAATTGGGTTAATAACAATTTCATTATCATTAATTAAAGGAATTAAATTAAGATCAGCCTTTTGCGTTTCACCAGAAATTCCAGTTGTAACGACATCTTTAATATCATCTTTGTAATCAGCTTTCATACCCAGAACCTTGTATTTTTGATTACAGTTAGCTTCTAGTTCATAAAGACCATTAACATCACTAGTAACCACTTCTACAATTTTTCCAGTTTCATCTATTAATTGAACCGTTGCCATAGGAATTGGCGTAAGTAATTTAGCATCTCTAACCGTTCCATTAATTAACTGTAAACAAGGTTGTGCAATGAAGCCATAAATGTCGTCTCCACCTTTTCCGTCAGCGCGGTTGGAGGAGAAGTAGCCTTTTTGCGTATCGCTATCTACATAATAAGCGAAATCATCAGCCCCACTATTATAAGGTGCGCCCATATTTTCAACTTCCGCATTACCATCTTTAAGAAACGTAGTTTTAAAAATATCTAATAAACCGATATTGAAATACCCGTCTGATGAGAAGTAAAGTGTACTATCTTTTGCTACAAAAGGAAACATTTCACGACCTTCTGTGTTTATTTTTTCACCTAAATTTTCTGGTGTACCGTAAGTATCACCATTAATTGCAACGCTATAAATATCTGTTTGGCCCATTCCACCTTCGCGGTCTGACACAAAATATAAGGTTTTGTTATCTGGACTTAAAGTTGGGTGACCTGTAGAGTACACGTTATCATTAAAAGGTAGTTCAATTCCATCTGCCCATTGACCATCGGTTTTGGTAGATTTATAAATTTTTAAATGAGAGGTACCTTTTTTGTCATAAACTTTTTGGTTTCTATTGTTAACATTGTCTCTCGTAAAGTAAAGCGTATTTCCATCATTAGTAATACAAATACTAGCTTCATGAACATCACCGCGTTCTTTACCCTTTATAAGTAAAGCGGCAGGATTAAAAATACTATCAATATTATTTTTACCGGACTTTATTTCCGCAGAATACATATCTAAAAACGGTTCATTATTCCATTTGTAAATTTTGTTTTCGGTATTTCTAGCAGAAGCAAAGTACATTTGGTCATTATAAACAAAAGCACCAAAATCTGAATACTTGGAATTAATATCTAAATTTTTAATTTTAACATCAACGCCCTTTCTAGATTCTAAAGATTCATAAAGGCTAATATTACTCTTATTTAATTCTTCAGCACGTCTATCATCATTTTGGATTTCTTTAAACTTTGCTAACCAAGTATCAGCTACTTCATAGTTTCCAACACTACGTTGTGTTTGAATGTATTTGTAAATATACTCTGGGTTAACTTTCTTGTATTTATCCAAAGCTATTCCATACCAAATGGCTGCAGACTTCGCATCAGAGTTATTATAATAGCAATCCCCTAAACGCGTTAGAACATGTTCGCTACTATCACCTTTTCTAACAGTTTCTTCGTATAATTCTGCCGCCTTAATGTAGGAGTAATTATCAAAAAATATGTCAGCTACCTTTTTTTGCGAAAATAGAAATGAACTACTTAAAGCAATAATTGTGAATATAATTTTAGTTTTCATACGATTCTATTTTAAAAGTATCTAGGTGATTTGATTCGTTTTGTTCTGAATAATTCAAACATAACCATTATTTCATGGGTTCCTCCAGTGTAAGCATTTAGATCAGATATAGGATATTCATAGGCATAACCAATTCTAAATTGTGGTGATACTTGAAAATCTGCAATACCTGCAATAGCGGAAGTTTGGTTATCAATTCGGTAACCACCACCAATCCAGAATTTTTCATAAAAAAGGAAGTTGGCAGTAATATCAAAAGATAAAGGTGCACCGTTAGTTGCTTTTAAAAGCGCAGCAGGTTTCAATTTCGTGTTTTCACTTAAAGAGAAAACATAACCACCCGTAAAGTAATAACTCACACGTTCTAAAGCCGCATAATCTTGACTCGTTCCAGATTCATCATTATAATCATTCGTTAAAATACGCGGAGCAGAAAGTCCTAAATACCATTTATCAGAATGCCAGTAAAGACCAGCTCCAATATTTGGATCCCAACGATCATCAATACCGTAAATGCCTGGATCGTTTCCAGAAGCATCTGCTGCAAAGCGGTCTAAATTGTAACTTGTAAAACCAGCTTTAACACCAAAGGCTAACTCTGTTTTTTGACCTGTTTGAATGGTATATGAAAAATCGCCATATACATATGTAAAACGTTCATCTCCTAACTTGTCATTAATAAAAGACATACCTAAACCAATTTTTTCATTCCTTAAAGGTGTATGAACGGAAAGGGTTTGAGTTATAGGTCCGCCATCAAAGCCAACCCATTGGCTTCTATGCAGACCTACAACACTTAAGGTTTCTCTACTCCCCGCGTAGGCTGGATTTATAGAGATAGTATTATACATATACTGGGTGAACTGCGGTAATTGTTGCGCAACTCCAACCGTACAACTGAATAATGCTAGCGCAATTATGTTTTGTTTAAAGCGTTTCATAGGTTATCGATTTATTTGGTTCCTACGTAGAAATACCCTGTAACAGGCTTAAATCCACTATTTTTTATGTTAATAATATAATAGTATGTTCCATTAGGTACAGTGTCTGCACCACCAATAGATGATTTATGTGCGAAACCATTCCAGTTATTTTGGTAGTTAGTTGCTTTGTAAATTATAGCACCCCAACGGTTAAATATTTGTACGTCATAAGAGTAACCACAATTTTCAGCACCTTGAATTTCAAAGTATTCATTCCATTGATCCCCGTTTGGTGTAATAGCGGTAGAGATTACAATACTTTCTCTATCACAAGGTTCTGGAGCTAAAACCACACAATCATCATTCACATTAATAGTAACACGTGTTGTACTAGAGCAACCATTATCCATAATGGTATAGCTAAACACATAATCACCTAATTCTATGTTTGAAGGATTGAAGAAGTTTCCATCCAACGTGGCATTTGTTGAAACAGCAATCCAAGTTCCTGAAGTGTCTGCTCCACTGTAATAATCGAATAAATCAACTAAACCATCATCAATACAACGATCATCAGTCAAGTCGATAATTGTATTTTCATTTGTTACATAAACTGCTTGGCTAAACTGCCCTTCGTTTCCACATGCATCAGCAACAGTCCAATTCCAAATAATTTCATAATCAGTTTCAGAACCATCAGATGTGTTGGTTTCCACAAAGCTTAAGATAGTTATCTCGTTAGAGCAATCATTGAATACTAATACTGGAACCTGTGGGATTTCTGCACAATTAACAAAAATATCAGACAAATCATTTGTAACAGTTGGAGCAACATTATCAATCACTGTAATAATCTGTGATATGGATGTTGAGTTATTACAACCGTCTGTAAAAGTCCAAGTACGTGTTACAATAACATTACAAGGATTAGTACTATCTGTAGAATCTACAGGCGAAGCAACAATATCACCTAAACAATTATCTACAGCAGTTAAATCCAAATTAGTTGGTAATTCAGAAATACAAGCAACCGTTATATCAGTTGGAGGAGCTGGAGCTACAGGAGCAACTGTATCAGAAACTGTAATAGTTTGAGATACTGATGATGAATTGTTACATGAATCTGTAAAGGTCCAAGTACGTGTTACAATAACATTACAAGGATCTGAATTATCTGTAGAATCGACAGGTGAAACAGTTATGTTACCTAAACAATTATCTACAGCAGTTAAATCCAAATTAGTTGGTAATTCAGAAATACATGCAACTGTTACATCAGCTGGTGCAGCCGGAGCTACAGGAGCAATGGTATCAGAAACTGTAATAGTTTGAGATACTGATGATGAATTATTACAAGCATCTGTAAAAGTCCAAGTACGTGTTACAATAACATTACAAGGATCTGAATTATCTGTAGAATCGACAGGTGAAACAATTATGTTACCTAAACAATTATCTACAGCAGTTAAATCCAAATTAGTTGGTAATTCAGAAATACATGCAACTGTTACATCAGCTGGTGCAGCCGGAGCTACAGGAGCAATGGTATCAGAAACTGTAATAGTTTGAGATACTGAAGATGAATTATTACAAGCATCTGTAAAAGTCCAAGTACGTGTTACAATAACATTACAAGGATCTGTGTCATTTGTAGTATCGATTGGTGAAGCGATAATATCACCAGCGCAATTATCTACAGCAGTTAAATCCAAATTAGTTGGTAATTCAGAAATACATGCAACTGTAACATCAGCTGGTGCAGCCGGAGCTACAGGAGCAATAGTATCAGAAACTGTAATAGTTTGAGATACTGATGATGAATTGTTACATGAATCTGTAAAAGTCCAAGTACGTGTTACAATAACATTACAAGGATCTGTATTATTTGTAGTATCGATTGGTGAAGCAATAATATCACCTAAGCAATTATCTACAGCAGTTAAATCTAAGTTAGTTGGTAATTCAGAAATACAAGTAACTGTTACATCAGCAGGAGCAGCAGGAGCTACTGGTGCAATAGTATCAGAAACTGTAATAGTTTGAGATACTGATGATGAATTGTTACATGCATCTGTAAAAGTCCAAGTACGTATAACGATTACATTACAAGGATCTGTGTTATCTGTAGTATCAATTGGCGAAGCAATAATAGTACCTTCACAATTATCCACAGCAGTTAAATCCATGTTAGTTGGTAATTCAGAAATACATGCAACTGTTACATCAGCAGGTGCAGCAGGAGCTATTGGAGCAATTGTATC
Organism: Bizionia myxarmorum; assembly: GCF_008086205.1. Taxonomy (GTDB): domain Bacteria; phylum Bacteroidota; class Bacteroidia; order Flavobacteriales; family Flavobacteriaceae; genus Algorimicrobium; species Algorimicrobium myxarmorum. The sequence goes on from NZ_VSKK01000001.1 coordinate 1,976,211, forward strand.
AACAATTGTAAACGTAGCAGTAGTGAAGCTTTCATTACCACAAGCGTCTGTTGCTTTAAAGTCAACTATTGTATAGCCAGTTGTACCACATGTAATTGTTAAGAATCCTTTATAATTATGATCCCATACAATGTCACTGCAAGCATCTGTAGAAGAAGCACCACCATTACTATTTAACCAATCATTTAATTCTGTTTCGTTTCCTAAACCATCACATTCGGTTGTATAGTCAGCAGCGTCAGTCGTAATAACAGGGTTTGTTGTATCAACAATAGTAAATGTTGCTGATGTAGTAATTGCATTACCACAACCATCTGTAGCTGTAAAAATTACAGTGGCAGAACCTGTTTGTCCACATTCGTCAGAAAGACTTGTAAAGTTATTAGACCATGATACAGAAGAACAATCGTCCGTAGCTGTAGCACCTCCATTAGTTAATAACCAATCATTTAAGTCAGTAGTATTTCCTGAACCATCACATTCAAAAGAGGCATTAGCCGCTCCTGCTGTAATAATTGGGTTAACGGTATCTTGAATAGCATAAGTAGCCGTTGTGGTTACAAAATTTCCACAAGCATCTGTAGCTGTAAATATAACTTCAATAGGATTAGAACAATCAGAAGTTGCACCGCCATAATTGTTAGTCCATGTAACTGTTCCACAATTATCAGTAGCAGTAGCACCACCATTCGTATCTAACCAATCTTGGATAGCACCATTGTTTCCAGAGCCATCACATTGAATTTCGGTATTTGATGCTTCAACTGTAAGAACAGGATCAATATTGTCATTTAATGAATAGGTATACACCCATTCTCCCGTATTTCCTGCGCAATCCGTATAAGTCCAAGTGTAAGTTTTATCTCCTAAACAAGTAGGATCTGCACTTACTGAAGGACCTGTTGGTATAATTGTATTACCACAGCTATCAACAACTGAAGGAGGTGTTGGAACTGCTTGAGCCTCATCTATACATGTTATAGCTGAACCAGAATTAGAAGGCAATGTAAACGCTGTAAATTCAATATTTGCAGTATGCACATAATCTTGCGTATTACCAGCACAATCAGTATATGTCCACGTGTAAGTAACCGCACCTTCACAAGATGGCGTAGGTGATTCTACAGGACCTGTTGGTGTTAATAAATTTCCACATGCATCAGAAACTGAAGGCAATGTTGGTAAAATAATATTAGCGTAACAATCAGCAGGAGCAGATGTCGCTGCGATAGCGTCAAATTCAGGTAAAGCAATATTTGCCGTATGCACGTAATCTTGTGTATTACCAGCACAATCGGTATATGTCCACGTGTAAGTAACCGCACCTTCACAAGATGGCGTAGAGGATTCTACAGGACCCGTTGGTGTTAAAACATTTCCACATGCATCAGTAACTGATGGCAATGTTGGTAATACAATACCTGCATAACAATCAGCAGGGGCAGATGTCGGAGTGATCGTATCAAATTCAGGTAAAGCAATATTTGCAGTATGCACGTAATCTTGTGTATTACCAGCACAATCTGTATAAGTCCAAGTGTAAGTAACAGCACCTTCACAAGTTGGCGCAGACGATTCTACTGGACCTGTTGGTATTAATACATTTCCACATGCATCAGTAACTGATGGCAATGTTGGTAATACAATACCTGCATAACAATCAGCAGGAGCAGATGTCGCAGTGATCGTATCAAATTCAGGTAAAGTAATATTTGCAGTATGCACGTAATCTTGTGTATTACCAGCACAATCGGTATATGTCCAAGTGTAAGTAACAGCACCTTCACAAGATGGCGTAGAGGATTCTACAGGACCCGTTGGTGTTAAAACATTTCCACATGCATCAGTAACTGATGGCAATGTTGGTAAAATAATATTAGCGTAACAATCAGCAGGAGCAGATGTCGCTGCGATAGCGTCAAATTCAGGTAAAGCAATATTTGCCGTATGCACGTAATCTTGTGTATTACCAGCACAATCGGTATATGTCCACGTGTAAGTAACCGCACCTTCACAAGATGGCGTAGAGGATTCTACAGGACCCGTTGGTGTTAAAACATTTCCACATGCATCAGTAACTGATGGCAATGTTGGTAATACAATACCTGCATAACAATCAGCAGGAGCAGATGTCGCAGTGATCGTATCAAATTCAGGTAAAGTAATATTTGCAGTATGCACGTAATCTTGTGTATTACCAGCACAATCGGTATATGTCCAAGTGTAAGTAACAGCACCTTCACAAGATGGCGTAGAGGATTCTACAGGACCCGTTGGTGTTAAAACATTTCCACATGCATCAGTAACTGATGGCAATGTTGGTAATACAATACCTGCATAACAATCAGCAGGGGCAGATGTCGGAGTGATCGTATCAAATTCAGGTAAAGCAATATTTG
>NZ_VSKK01000019.1 GCF_008086205.1 Bizionia myxarmorum
CGTTGTGCATAATATTGACTCGTCCTGAAATATGAAAAAATTTACTTTACTAATTTTGATTTTGACTTTGACTTTGACTTCCTGCAATTACGGAAAAAACGGAATTACAGCTGAAATCAAAAATTCTTCTGATAAAATTATTCGGAATGTGACTTTCTTATCTGATAAAAATACCAAACTTGTCTTTGATAAAATTGAACCAAATGAAACCGTTACGAAATTTCTCGATATGACAAATAATCAGGGAGGAGATGGAAGTTATGGATTAACATTTGATCGTGAAAATGGAAAAACTGAACATACTGCCAACGGATATTATACAAATGGAGCTTCATTAGACAGAAAAGTTACTTGCGAAATTAAAAATGATACAATTCTAATGAAATTCAGCGGAATTGGATATTGAAAAAAAATACTATGCACAACACTGTATATAAAAAATGCGTAGTTTAGTGCTTAATGAAAGGTAAGTGCGTACTTGCTTTCCTCCGATTTTCCTTCGGAAAATCCTCTGACACAAGTATGCACTTTTCATATACAAAACCGTT
>NZ_VSKK01000011.1 GCF_008086205.1 Bizionia myxarmorum
CGACAGAATTGAGCGCAACAGTGGTAAATCGGAAGCACGAGATGTTCCGTAACAGTGATAAATCGGAAGAATAGAGTGAGATCTTTTTTTTAGAATTTTTTACCGTGTAGCAATGGTTGCCAACGTTCTTGTATATGGAAAGTAGCGCTGAAAATAAGCGATAACTTTTCGGATGAAACACAAGCCGAATTTTTAAATTTTACTAATTATTTTATTTTTGGGAATTTGTCAAATTTCAAAATTTGGCGACTTCCTAAAAATGCCCGAACCTTCCTGTTAGCAACGACTCGCGCTATTTTTTATATACGTTGTTACCCACCGTTTTTATTCCAGTTTGTCAATTATCCATTCCATTAATTCATTCGGTTCGGCAATTGACCAAGAGTGTGGATGTCTAATTCCGTTTAGACGATATCCTTTTCCTAATGCGTTAATGAATTCTGCATTTTCATTTCCCAAAATGCTTAATTGATTAATCATCGCTGTTTGGTCTAACGCATTAATATCATAAAAATCCGTTTGTCTTTCTTTTAAATGCCAATCAATATCTGGGTCAGAATAAATTCTAATCGGTACATCAATTAGAAATTTCGAATTCCCTCCATTTTTTACTGTCTTTGAATACATCGAATGTTTGATGTAGATATTTGGCACATTATCTGGTGAACCTCCGAATTGCTCATTAAGTTTGGCTAAATAGTCCTTTGCCTCGTTAACTGCTGGTTCCGAAAAGTTTAAATCCTTTGTACGTTGAAATGAATAGTAAATTCTTGTCCAATCTAATGGTGGGTCTATTCCATAAACCGCAATAGGTTCAATGGTTGTTAAATCGGGATTTTCTTTTGAGATTTCTACATAACGTATTGCGTTCATTCCTCCCAATGAGAAACCTCCTATTATTATTTGGTCTTTTGGTGCTTGATATTTAGATATAGCTTTTTTGAAAGTAGTATTTAAAAATGTCATTGTAATTTCATCAAGATAGAGGTTGTAATTAATCGAAGGGATAATCAATAAAATACCTTTCTCGAATGCAAGCTCGGATAATGTGATGTTGTTATTAATTACATCTTCTATATTTTGTGCAGTTGGCGGTAATAGAATAAGAGTTCCCTTGATTTTGCCTTTAGGTTTTAAAGCATAATAGAAAAGTTCGTTAGAATTTCCGTCATTTATGTACAGATAGGTTTTGTCGGTTATATCAATCGTATTTTTCTCAAGATTTTTTAAAAGAGTTTCGTTTAGTTTTATTTCACGTGTTGTCTGTCCGAAAACAGAAACTGAAATCAATAATATCAAGATGTTTGTTAGTATTCTCATTTTTTTTTAAATGGTGGGTAACGTTTATGTATATGAGCTGTGGCGTGTTTTAGCACGAACCTCTCCAAATAAAAACTGGCTTTGGAAAATCCGCAGGATTTTCCAAGTGAGGACAGACCAAGCCATAGCTTATAGCATCCATGAAAAAGCAGAAAGTCCAGTATCTTTAAAGTTCACCAAAACAATAAGATATGAAAACTGAACAAACTGCTCAACCAAAGTTATACATTGGAATCGACATCCACAAACGTAGCTG
>NZ_VSKK01000002.1 GCF_008086205.1 Bizionia myxarmorum
TAGGTGATTTATTAGAGAAATTGACCAAAAATAATATCAGAGCAACTACCTCTAAAGTTTCTGAAACTCTTAAAAGTCAGTTTGACTTAAAAAGCACGAATGGTGCCTATACTAAATATTATTTAGCATTACAGCCAAGCTCAAATACGTATAAAGTTGAAGAGCTAAAATTGAAAGGTAGATATTATACATTCATGCAACTGGATTTTATGAGTGAAGAATAGCGTTGATTTGTTGTAGGTCTTAAAAAAGGCTTAATAGTCAATTAGTTAGATGGTAACAAAAGGTCAACACGACGTCAACAATTGGGATTGCATGATTATGTATATTTTAATTTGTTGATGCAATGTTGACCTTTAATTGTTTAGTTATCAATTGATAACGGAGCTGTCAACAAATCAACAGCATTTTATTGAAAATTTATTTACTCATATCTTTTCCTATCAACAACAAAATTTAAATTGCTAAAAAATGTTAGTTATTAATTATGGAAGAATATAAATTACATGATCAGTACAATTTCATGAATGTCAATTTAAATGGTGTAACACACAAAAAGCTCAAAATAGTTCTTGACAGTTTGGTGTTGACAACAAAAAAAGTCGAAATGACCACATTTGTAGTCTAAATCAACGATGAGATTTTAAAACATCAACGGTGAGATGCTAAATTATCAACGGTGAGATATATTTAACCAACGGTGAGAATATTTTCATCAACGGTGAGATTGCTGGTGTCAACGGTGAGAATATGTTGAAATTGGTTACAGATGTAGTCAAAAAGAGTACAACCGTAACCATTATCAACGTTGAGATTCCAATTCATCAACGTTGAGATTCCAATTCATCAACGTTGAGATTTTTCAAATCAACGTTGAGATTCTCAAAATCAACCTTGAGTTTTTAAGACAAATGTTGTTAACTTTTAAAAGTTTCCTCATTTTAGGTGTTTCCTATTTCAGCATTTAAACCTAACTTCCAGTTTTTAAAAACAACATAGTTGCATGGCATTATTCCAATCTTCCGTACTTAAATCTCACCTTGCTTTACTTGATGAGAAAACAGTTGAAAAAGCATATAAAAATTATCAAAAATACTTCTGGAATGCTACCATTCAAGAAAATATAAAGAGTGCCAAAGAGGAACAATATCAAGCTACATTTTTACATGAATTATTCGTTAATATTTTAGGCTATACGCTGTTTCCAAACCCGAAAGCTAACCTGACAACGGAATTTAAGAATGAAAAAAATGCCCGCAAAGCAGATGGTGCTATTTCAAAGGATGGTGCAGTAGTTGGTGTTATAGAGTTAAAAGGAACTAATACCAAAGATTTAGAAAGCATTCGTAAACAGGCGTTTGATTATAAAGCCAACCATAAAGGTTGTGTTTATATTATAACTTCCAATTTTGAAAAGCTTCGGTTTTATATTAATGATGCAACCGAATTTGAGGAGTTCGATTTGTTCACACTCTCCAGAGAACGTTTTAATTTACTGTATCTGTGTCTTTATATTGACAAAATTTTAAACCATGTACCGCTCAAAATTAAAGAAGCGTCTATTGCAGAAGAAGAGCAAATTACCAAAGCATTTTATAAAGATTACTCCATTTTCAAAAGGGAATTATACCGTGATTTAGTTAAGAGGAATTCTAAAACGGTTACCAATAAATTAATCCAACTAAATCATATAGACCACGATGCGGATATTTTAAGCCTTGAAAAGAATGTCAAGCTCACGCTCTTTAAAAAGTCACAAAAGTTAATAGACCGTTTTCTGTTTATCTTTTTTGCCGAAGATAGAATGCTATTACCTTCCAATTCATCCTTACAAATTTTAAACAAATGGAAAGACGATTGGGATTTTGGTGATGAACGCCCATTATACGATTTGTTTAAGCAGTATTTCACTTTTTTAGACATTGGCCGAAAAGGAACTGAAAAACGTGCGGAAATTTATGCGTATAATGGCGGTTTATTTAAACCCGATGCTATTTTAGATGCGCTGGAAATTGATAATGATTTATTACATACCTATACGCTCAAACTATCTAATTACGATTTTGAAAGTCAGGTAGACGTTAACATTTTAGGACATATTTTTGAAAATTCCTTGAATGAAATTGAAAGCGTAAATGCCGAAATTGAAGGTGGTGATTTTGACAAACAAACCAGTAAACGTAAAAAAGACGGTGTTTTTTACACACCTAAATACATTACCAAATACATTGTTGAAAACACGGTAGGGAAACTTTGCAATGAGAAGAAAGCTGAACTTGGTTTTGATGAAGAACAATACTTTAAAGGACGTAAAAACCGTAATAAAAGTACCATTGAAAATCTGGTAAACATCTTGGATACCTATCGGAATTGGCTATTGCAACTTACCATTTGCGACCCAGCCTGTGGTTCTGGAGCATTTTTAAACCAAGCACTGGATTTCCTGATTAAAGAGCATACCTATATTGATGAACTAAAAACAAGAATTTTAGGAGGTGGTTTACAGTTTCCCGATATAGAAAACACCATTTTGGAAAACAATATTTACGGTGTCGATTTAAACGAAGAATCTGTGGAAATTGCCAAGCTCTCCTTATGGTTACGTACCGCACAACCACGACGTAAATTGAATGATTTAAGTAGTAATATTAAATGTGGAAACAGTTTAATTGATGATAAGAAAGTGGCAGGCGATAAGGCTTTTAAATGGAATGCCGAATTTCCTGATGTGTTTAGAAAAGGAGGTTTTGATGTCGTGATTGGGAATCCGCCTTATGTAAGACAGGAGTTGTTGAATCAAATTGAAAAAATATATTTGATAAAAACATATAAGGTAGGAAACGGAACTGCTGATTTATATGTTTACTTCTATGAAAAGGCAATTAACCTTTTAAACAATGGAGGATTTTTAGGGTTCATAACACCGAATAAATATATCAAAACAAATTATGGTAAGAATCTTAGAGAATTTCTTTCCAAAAGTGGAATCCTAAAAATAATTGATTTTGGAGAATTATCAGTGTTTTCAGATGCAGCCACATTTCCTAGCATTTTAATTAGTAGAAGTAGGTGCGATAATGATTTTTTTAACTTTAAACAAATAACTTCATTGAAGGATATTCAAGTTGAAATTAATAATGAGGCAAATAATATTCGTGTTGCAACTAAATCCTTAATGAAGTCCGAATGGAGATTTATTGAAGAAGAACAAAGTGAGTTAATTACTAAAATGACTGTGAATTCAACTTCATTAGGGAACTTAGTAAATATCAAGCGTGGTGTTCTAACTGGTTATAACGAAGCTTTTATCATTGACGAACCAACAAAGATAAAACTCATAGATGATGATTTTAAAAGCGCTGAAATTATAAAACCTTTCCTTTCCGGGAAGGATATTCGTAAAAATCAAAAAAATTTCAGAGATCAATTCTTGATTTTTACCCGCAGAGGAGTAGATATTAGCAGATATCCAGCAATTAAAAAACATCTATCGAAATTCGAAAAAAGATTGACTCCAGGGATAAAGGGAGGTAGAAAAAAAGGCGAATATGAATGGTATGAAATCCAAGATTCGGTTGCTTATTACGAAATGTTTGAGAATAATAAAATTATTTATCCTGAAATGGCAATGGAATCGAGATTCACTTATGACATTGAAAATTTTTATACAAATAACAAGTGCTTCATTTTTAATTATCCAAACTCATCTTTGAGCGCATTACTAAATTCAAAACTAATCTGGTTTTATTTAAAAAATTCTTGTTCTGTTTTGGGCGACCCAAATAATGGTGGAAGACTTGAACTAAGGTCTAACTATATGACAGAAATCCCAATAAACAATTTATTCATTTCTCAAGGAGATAACTTTAAGATACTCGCAGATAAATCAATTGAACTAACAATATCAAAAATTGAGATTATTAGTTCATTCAAGGACTACTTGAAATCAACTTTATGTTTTGAAAAATTTACACGAAAATTAGAATGCTGGCACGACATATTTTTCAGCGAATTCATTAAGGAACTTCATAAGGTTATAAAAAACACCAATAAAGAAAGAGCAAGGGAAAACCTTGACATAACTCCAGCTCTCACTAAAAAAGACGAGTTTGAATGGATGGAACTCTTTGAGGAAAACAAGAAAAAAGCCAATGAACTTCAAGCTCAAATAAACCAAACAGAACAAGAAATAGATGCTATGGTTTATGAGTTGTATGGCTTGACAGAAGAGGAAATTGCAATAGTAGAAAACTCTTGAAAGCTTTAAAAAAAAGTCAGCCGAATAATTTTAATAGTAAGTATCAAATCTTGTTATTCCATATATAAATTAAATCCCATGTGTTTTCATACCAGCACCACATTTAAAACTAAAAAGTTAGAAGCCTTTTATAAAGTTAAATTAGGCGATGAGAGCAACCGAGATAATTTTGACAAGCCAAATTACCATCTTAACGGATTCTCCCATCCTAATATGCTTATAATTCCGCAACAGAAGTCTAATGTGTTAACTCCAGCAGTTTGGGGCATCGTTCCAAGTGGAAAATCTAAAAGTGATATAAAGCCCTATTTTAAGGAATCGGTTAAATATGGGGGTGGTTTAAATGCGCGGTCCGAAAAGGTTTTTAAGCATATTATTTATAAAGATTCCATTATGACCAAGCGTTGCATTATTCCCGTTTCAGGTTTCTTTGAGCCACATGACCAAAAAGGAAAGAAATATCCTTTCTATATTACAACTAAAAATGAAGAACCAATTTCTTTGGCTGGGTTATATACCATTATTGATACGGTTGTTACATTCACCATATTAACGAAAGAAGCATCACCACTTTTTGAGAAAATACACAATAAGAAAAAGAGACAACCCCTAATTTTGGATATTGAAAACGCACATAATTGGCTTTCTGTAGATTTAAATGAGTCTGACATTCACGAACTCCTTAATGTTGACTATACTGAAAGTACATTAAACGCTTATACGGTTAATAAAGAACTATTTAGTCCTAAATTTGATAGTAATGTTGAGGGCATTTTGAATCCAGTTAATTACCAGGAGTTAGACCTCAAAGTTTAAGGTTTTTTTTTGATTTCTACCACAGTACTTTGTTGTGTGTAGTTATTTTTTTAGCATTTTTTTAATTTGTTTTTCTAATTCCTTTTTGTCCATTTTAGAATATTTGTCCAAAACATTGTTCCTTTGGTCAGGTTCCTTTTCTATTAATAGCTTATAATATTCCAGTACTTTATTCATAGATTTTATAGAAGAATCTTTTAAGTCATACTTATTTTCTGTTCTGATTTTATTTGCTAATTGATTGCTTGTAAACACAATATTAATTTCGTCATAATATTTGTATTTCCTATCAGTGTCCATAAATTCCTTTAACGCTGAAAAATTCACAGGGAAGTTCGGGTATTTCACAAACTGATAAGTTATATAATCCGCGGATTTTGACACAAATTCTTTGTCGGCTTGTTCAACTGGATTAGTCGAAAGCCATTCGATTCCAGCCAGTATTTCAGATTCAGATTTTATATCTATCTGTCCGAATATTTTAAATTGCACAGAAAATATAATTAATAAACTTAATGCTGAAAGTTTCATATTCGTCTTTTTTTTTAATTACACACAACGTTTAGTATATGAAAAGTAGGCGATTTCGAAGCACCAAAATTTCGGTTGAGCACAAACTTTGATATGAGCCAAATACCTTGAATTTATTACTGGTTCGCCTATTTTTTATATACATTGTTACCAGCTTTTTTTATTCATTTATCACTTTTGCGATAATACGACCTCTTGTAATTCTGGCACTTCTACTATTAGTTCCTTGGATAACATTTTTTATATATTCTTGCACGTCAGGTGACATATCTTCTGCCTCCACTTTTGCATAAAAGCCTTTCAAATTAGTCTCGATTTTTTTGTTATCGTATTTTTTTGACTCCTTAAACTGTCCTCTATGAAGCTCAACGATTAGGGTGAATAAGTCATTCTTTTTATAAACTCTTGACTTTTCATCGAAATTTAAAGACTCAATTTGATTAAGTATAAACTCAATTTCTGTTTTCAGCTTTTCAGAATCAGGAAACTCATCATTGTATTTTTCAAGGAATGTCTCGAATTCTGTTTCAAGATTAAAATAACTTGATAATAAAGTTATAGAAGTTAACAAAGAAAAACCTAGGTCTCTCATTCTCTTTATATCGTTGTTGGTAAACACTGAATGGTCTTCGAAAAATGAATTTTCAGATAATTCTTCAGCAAACATTTTTAGTGCTCCATCAAATCTTGAATTATGAATTTCAACTGCATTTAAAGAGTAATTCGTTGAGTTTATTCGTTGAAAAATAGTTTTAATATTCTCAATTGTTTGTTTCCCTAAATCTCTTATAACGACTTCATATTCTAAAAAATCTTCTTGTTGCTGTGGGGTAAGTTTTTCATAAGGCAAAACGTCAGAAGGATATTTAATCTCATCTGAACCAGTAAAATATTGATATAAAGTTGAAATTCTTTGTTGACCATCAACAATCATTTCGTTTCCTTCTCCACTAGTAAGATTTACGTCTCCTGCGGCAATGTAAATTTCTGGAAAAGGGAGACCTTCAAGAACTGTTTGAATAAATGCAATCTTATGTTTATTTGCCCATACTAGTCTTCTCTGAAATTCTGGGCGTGGAATTAATGTTCCATTTTTAAGACCTGAAAGTAATTTTCTTAATCTTATGTTTGTTCCTGATGTTTTCATTTTTATTTAATTTCTAATTTGCATTCTGAAATAGATTTTAACTGATATTTCTCTAAAAAATGCCAATTTCTATAAAGTCCACCTCTGATTTTGTAAGGCCCAAATTTGTTACTTGAGGTCATTTCATTAAAAAAGTCCCACCACTGATTTTGAGTAAAATCAAATTTTGGTGATGTAGGCAACATATCTGGTCTCATCCAGCCTTGGAAATGATATGTAGTAAATTCTTGTTGTTTATTCCAATAACCTTTGTCCTCTATATAATCATATAGTAGCTTCCAGATATCATCAAATAGGGTTGGAGAAATTATTGCAACATCTATATCTGATTCCTCGCCAAAATCTCTATATCTTTTTTTTCCTTTTCTTAAGTTTTCAGAAATGGAGAAACCGAGTTTCCCGGAACCAACTATTAGAACTTCATTTGGATGAATACCAAAATGGTCTGCAATTGAGCCTTTCAAATCTAAATACTTATCAGAATCTAAAACAAAACTATCTCCAGACGTGATGAACTTTCTGACGACATCTACATCTTTTTTTAATTTAAGTTCAGATTTGAATTCTTGTATTTTATCTTCAATCATTTTGTCTAATTGCTGGTAACATGTGTGTATGAGTAAGAGTGTGCATATATCTGTATTATATACACCAATTCTTAAATATATATAATTATCTGTCACAACGTAAAAATAATGCAACATTCTGAAAGGACAATAAGGTAAACCATAATCTCAATAAATAAATTTTAAATATGGATTAAACTAAATTTATTGGTCATGTTCAAATTAAATAGAAATGAATAAAATTTCATGAGATTTATAAATACGATATTTGAAGCACCTAATGTTTAAAGTGTAAGGATAGCAAACTCAAGTTTATCCGCTTATCGCCTCAATATATGATTATAATTTCGTAACAAGAGTCTAATGCGTTAATTCCATCGATTGTGGTATCGTAGAAAGAGGAAAAAACTAAAAGTGAAATAAGAACTATTTTAGAGAATCCGTTAAAAATGGAGGTAATTTGAATGCGAGGTCTTATTACAGGTTTCCTGCATTTTATTTATAAAGATTCCATTTTGACTAAACGTTTTTAAGTTCTGCATCGGGTTTCTTTGAGCCACATAACGAAAAAAGAAAGAGTATATATTTTTAGGTTTTTTGTTTTGATTAGTAATATACTTTTTAATGATAAATCGCATTTAATAAAATGATTTCTAGTTTTTTTTACGGTAAAAAATTTAACTACTGTGTTAGAGTCGTAAATAAGATAAGATATATTTTAAATGGAAAAGATAGTTGTTAACAATTTTATTGTCACCTGAATTGTCACCTATAAAAATAAAACCCTGTAAATCAATGATTTACAGGGTTAAAAGTGGAGTCGGAGAGAATCGAACTCTCGTCCAAACAAGCCATCAAAGGGCCTTCTACGCGTTTATTCTTTTCTTGTTTTTTCGATTGCAAGCTGGTTAAAGACAACCTACTTACAACTTATCTTTTTAGTTTCACATACACATCAAAGCGCTATGTATGCTATATTAACATTTACGATGCCTCTTATAGAACGCCGTTAATCAAGGCTTTCAGGAGACATTTAGCCTTCCTACCTAGTAGGAATAAGCACAAATCTTACTATAATTCAGATTATGCAGCTAAAGCGTAGTTATTCTCGCCGTTTAAAAGTTTGACCTAGCCTTTTACGTGTTTCAAAGTCATTACACGACGTGCTTACCGTTTGAGTGATCTCGCTGTCAAAACCAGTCGACCCCGTTAATTTCAAATTATTTCCTGAAATGGATAGCAAACTTACAAAAAAAAAGTTGTGCAACAATCCAATTCCATGTACTTTCGTGCAAAACACGTACCACAATATTTTTCGGTAATTGTGTCAGTTAAAGTATAAACGCATTTTCGTTTTCCTAAACGGTTTAATTTAGGGTAAATGAATAAATAACACAGGAGTCTCCATGAAATTTGCCCTTATAAAAGAACGTAAAAACCCACCAGATAGACGCGTGGTTTTTTCTCCAGAAAAATTAGCCGAAGCACGCAATCAGTTTCCTGAAGCTGAATTTATAGTTGAATCTAGCGATATTCGCATTTTCCCTGATAGCGCTTATAAAGCTTTGGGTTTTAAAGTAACCGATGACGTAAGCGATTGTGATGTGATGTTAGGCGTTAAAGAAGTTCCTGTTGATTATCTAATTCCAAATAAAAAATACTTTTACTTTTCACACACTATAAAAAAACAACCTTATAATAGGAGGCTTTTACAGGCTATGTTAGAAAAGAACATCGATATGTATGACCATGAAACGATTGTGCGTCAAACAGGCTCTAGGCTTATAGGGTTTGGTCGTTATGCAGGTTTGGTTGGTGCTTATAATGGTTTTCGTGCTTTAGGTTTGCGTGATGGTTTATTTAAGTTACCTAAAGTGGAAACACTGGCAGATCTAGATGCAGTCAAAGCAGAATTGGATAAAATAACGGTCCCAAATATTAAAATTCTTCTTACGGGAACCGGGAAAGTGGCACATGGTGCGCAAGAAATTTTAGATCATTTGCAAATTAAAGAAATCAGTGATGCTCTTTATTTAACTAGCACATTTACAGAGCCGGTTTACTGCTTGGCTAATGTTATGGAATATAATAAGCGTAGAGATGGTAAAGTAGGGAGCAAGGCACAATTTTATAAAGATCCATCAGAATACGAAAGTAATTTCATGGCTTATGCTAAAGAAACTGACGTTTTTATAGCCGGACACTTTTATGGTAATAATGCGCCGTATTTGTTTACAAGAGAAGATGCCAAAAAACCAGAATTTAACATCAATATGGTGGTAGATATTAGTTGTGATGTGGACGGTCCAGTGGCTTCAACATTACGCGCGTCGACTATTGCCGATCCTTTTTATGGCTATGATGTAACAAACGAAAAAGAAGTTGCTTATGATGCCAAGGATGCTATAACAGTTATGGCGGTCGATAATTTACCTTGTGAATTACCCAAAGATGCTAGCGAAGGTTTTGGCGATATGTTTTTAGAACATGTTATTCCTGCTTTTTTCAACCAGGACGAACGTGGTATACTGAAACGTGCTCGGATAACGGAAAATGGTAAATTAACCAAACGTTTCGCATATCTTCAAGATTATGTAGATGGTAAATAATTTGTAATTTATGATTAAAACAGCCTTAATTACAGGTGGTGCTTCAGGTTTAGGTTATGAGTTTGCGCTTCTTTTTGCTAAAGATGGTTATAATTTGGTGTTGGTAGATATCAATGCTGAAAGTTTAAACACAGCACAAAAAAAAATCAGCGATTTATATGCTATTGATGTGAAGCTTATGACGAAAGATTTAAGCCTGATAAATATAGCTTCAGAAATTATTTCCGAATTAGGAGATACCCATATTAACGCTTTAGTTAACAATGCAGGTTTTGGAGTTTTTGGTGCTTTTCATGAAGCGGATTGGGAACGCCAGTCGGCCATGTTGAATTTACACGTTTTAACTACCTCCCATTTAACTAAATTAGTTTTGATTGGTATGGTAGAACGTGGTGAAGGTAAAATATTAAATTTATCATCATTAGCAGCGTTTGAACCAGGACCATTAATGGCCTTATACTATGCAACTAAAGGCTATATCTTGTCGTTTTCCGAAGCCATCGCAAACGAATTAAAAGACACTGGTGTAACCGTTACAGCTTTATGTCCAGGACCTACTAAAACTTTATTTCAAGAGGCGGTTGCTAGTAATTCTTCAGAAAATAAAATAAAATTTAATATGGCTAGTGCTCAAAAAGTTGCAGCCTATGGTTATAAATCTATGATGCAGGGGAAATCAGTTGCTATTCCTGGATTTATTAATAAAATATTAGCATTTATGCCACGATTTATTCCTAGAAATATGGCAACAAGCATCGTTAGAAAAATTCAAGAGAAAAATAGAGCTGTTTAATGTAGTAATATGAAACCAGCTGAAATTTATATATTAAATCAAGAAGAACCGAATAAATCTATCTTGATGCATCTTCAAGCGGTTATTCGACATGCCTTACCAACTGCCGAATTAAACTATAAATGGGGAATGCCGTGTTATTATATAGATAAGCGCCCTATTTGTTACATGAATAGCCATAAAGATTATGTGGATTTAGGCTTTTGGCATTCGGCTCACATTTCCAATAAATTTGATGCGTATTTGGTAAATGAAAACCGAAAAATAGTAAAGTCCTTGCGCTATAAAAAGCTAGAAGATGTGAATGATGACATTTTAACAGCCATACTTCAGGAGATTTATTTACATAAAGATAAATCCTTTTATAAAAAATTATAAAATTTTATAGATTAGGTAATTATCAAACATTTCACTTTTAATCTGTTTCAATTGTTTCTTTTCAACTTCATAATAGTAATCATCAAAGAAGGTCAAAGCTGTTTTAGGAATATCGGATTTGATTTCTTTATATCCCGTCATCATGACATAAGATTCCATAACGCGTAATAATTTAGCGCCAATTCCTTGACGTTTATGGTCTTTATGAACATACAAACCTTCTAAATAATTGCCTTGTGTTAAATAGGCAAAACCAACAATTTGGTCATGTAATTCGGCTACAATAAAATAGTTTTTTGTAATTCGTGTCGTCCATTTTTTAGTATTATCGGCACCTGAAGCCCAAGCTAGAATCTGATTTTCTGTATAATGCTTGGAGTTTAAGTTAAGGATAGTTTCTCTGAAAAGGCTCGTTATTTCAGATAAATCATCAATTTGTGCTTCTCTAATTTCTATCATATTTATATTTTGAAAATACCACCTAAAGATACGACGCTTTGCACAAATAGAAAGTCTTGAGATGCGCTATCATTGGTGCTTCGCGTGGTTCTAATTTTAGGCATATTAATGTAACCACCTTTCAAATCACCCTGAATGAAAAAATATTTCAAAAAAGTCAGATTTATTCCAGCACTCAAGGAGAGCCCGAAACCCGAAATATGAAAATCGTCATGACGCTCCTTCTGCATTAATGTGGTATTTGTTTTCGGATATAAAACACCTGCTCCAAAACCTTCAGTAATATTAACTTGAAAAATATCTGTGTTTTTAATCCCGAAAATTTTTGAAATATCATCAAATCGGCCTAATTCGAAATACACGTAATTTAAACCATCCGTATGTTCAAACATTAAAAATTCTTCTGCTAATTTAATGTTTTCATTTTCATAAATAGCATTATAAGCAGCGCCAGCTTGATCTGCCGGCACATTAATGAAACCGCCTATAGTGGCAAACTGATCTTGGGTCATTACATATTTCATATGGTCCACGCCTAAAGCCAAATAGTAATTATCCGTTAAAAAATAACCAACTTTAAAATTGGTTTGTGGAATGGTCATTCGTTTCGGATTAATATAATCCACATGCCAGCCTTTTGGCTTATCATGCGCTTTCACATCCTGAAGTGTAAAGTTGTAATCATTACCTTTAAATGTAATATCAGATTTGGTATAGGCTGATCTATTGCCACCCCAACTGATAAAAACTTTCCCTTTTTGGTGAGCTGTGTATTGTGAGGTAGAATCTTTTTGAGAAAAAACGCTCCCAGTTAAAATGCTAAAAAAAACCAGTAGCATTTTAGTTGGCTTTGCTATCATTAGTAATATGCTTTAAATTGAATTAAGAGGTTAGACGTTAATGGCGTCCATTCCTTAAGCTTTTGAATAGAAAAAAAGAGAACCTTTCGTATGTGGTTGATTTTCAGTTGAAAATGTATGACAGAAATAGGTGGAACCGTTCTTTATTCAGTTTGCAAAAGTAGGCATAATAGTTAATGTTTCTTAAGTAAATTGAGATAGATATTTGCAAATTCTAAACGCTACTAAAATTTGAGGAAAACCTTATAAATTATAAGCTTTGAACTACTTTCCTGATGGCCACTAAATTGGTAAGTAATTTTTCTAAATTGTCTAAGTGAAGCATATTGGCGCCATCGCTTTTGGCGTTAGCGGGGTCAAAATGGGTTTCAATAAATAAGCCATCCACGTGATTTACAATTCCTGCTCGCGCTATGGTTTCAATCATATCTGGACGACCGCCTGTAACACCCGCCGTTTGGTTAGGCTGTTGCAAAGAATGCGTTACGTCTAAAATAGTTGGTGCATATTCGCGCATAGTTGGAATACCGCGAAAATCTACAATCATGTCTTGGTAGCCAAACATGGTGCCTCTATCGGTAATCCAGGCCTTATCGCTTCCAGAGTCTTTAACTTTTTGAACAGCATGTTTCATGGATTCAGGACTCATAAATTGTCCTTTTTTCAAATTTACAATTTTGCCAGTTTGGGCAGCAGCTACCACTAAATCGGTTTGGCGTACTAAAAATGCTGGAATTTGTAAAACATCTACATATTCAGCGGCCATTTCGGCATCCGAAATTTCGTGGATATCGGTAACGGTTGGAATATCAAAAGTTTCAGAAACTTTTCTTAAAATTTTAAGCGCTTTTTCATCGCCAATACCAGTGAAGCTGTCTATTCGACTACGATTTGCTTTTTTAAAACTTCCTTTAAATATAAAAGGAATGTGCAGATTATCTGTAATAGACATAATTTTTTCTGCAATTCTTATAGCCATTTCCTCACTTTCTATAGCGCATGGTCCTGCTAAAAGGAAAAAATTATCAGAATTGGTATGTTTTAATTTCGGTACCTCGTTAAGTGTCATTCAGCCTAAATTTTAGATTTCAAAGGTATGTATTTAAAACGTTTTTTTTATGCTATTTCTAATCATCCATAAAGACATGAGAAAATTAGTAACTACGAAAAGACCTCCTACAAAAACGAAGCTTTTAACGGATTCCGAAAAGGAAATTATTTTAAATAGATCTGTTAAGTAAGCCAAAATCATATAAGATGATAAACACACAAAGGTAATTCCTAATGAAAAATTAAGTTGTTTACTTGGTTTTATCAGTTGCCATACAAAGGGAATGGCGAAAAGTAAAATGGGATAAGCGGTAATTCCTTTAACTTTATTAACATCTGTAAACCAATAGGCTATGGCTGCAATGAAATACAAATAAGGGATAAATTTGTAATATTTATGAATCAATTTCATGTTTACAATAAATAAGGGTTAAAATCGTCTATTTTATTTGTAAATAAAGTTTCCTATTATGCTATTAAAAGGCGTGAGTTTTTATTTACTATCAATTATTATACATCGAAATATACGACTTGTTGGCATATTTAAAAAAAATAATAACTTATAATTAACGAATGAGATTGACGAAAAAAAGATGCTATTTTCATTAATAAAAATGCTTTTAGTCTCTTTTTTTAAAGAAAATACTTACAAAAAGTACTGCCTAATGCTAATCTGATGAGGGGATTAACATTTTCTTATTCATCCCTTTAATTACTGCGGAATTTATCGTACATTTGCGCGCTTAAAATACGGCACCATATATGGCTAAAATAAAAAATATTGCAATCATTGCTCACGTCGATCACGGTAAAACTACCTTGGTTGATAAAATTATGCACCACTGTCAATTGTTTCGTGATAACGAAAATACAGGTGATTTAATCCTAGATAATAATGATTTAGAACGCGAACGCGGAATTACTATTACATCTAAAAACGTATCAGTAATTTACAAGGACACAAAAATTAATATTATTGACACACCTGGTCACGCCGATTTTGGTGGAGAAGTGGAACGTGTATTGAACATGGCTGATGGTGTTTGCTTGTTAGTGGATGCTTTTGAAGGTCCAATGCCTCAAACACGATTTGTATTGCAAAAAGCTATTGATTTAGGTTTAAAGCCTTGCGTAGTTATAAATAAAGTAGATAAAGAAAACTGTACTCCTGAAGAAGTTCATGAAAAAGTATTCGATTTAATGTTCGAACTCGGAGCAGAAGAGTGGCAGTTAGATTTTCCAGCAGTTTACGGTTCAGCTAAAAATAACTGGATGAGTGACGATTGGAGAAACCAAACAGAAAACTTGGAGCCATTATTAGATATGGTTCTGGAGCATATTCCTTCTCCAAAAATTCAAGAAGGAAATACACAAATGTTAATTACATCTTTAGACTTTTCATCTTTTACAGGACGAATTGCTATTGGTCGTTTAACACGAGGTGAACTTAAAGTTGGTCAAAATATTTCGTTAGTTAAAAGAGACGGAAGTATTGTGAAAAATAAAATTAAGGAACTTCATACTTTTGAAGGCATCGGTCGTAAAAAAGTAGATGAGGTTCAAACGGGTGATATTTGTGCTATTGTTGGTCTAGAAGGATTTGAAATTGGTGATACTGTTGCCGATGCAGAAAATCCTGAAGGTTTAAAAACAATTGCTATTGATGAGCCTACAATGAGTATGTTATTTACTATTAACGATTCGCCATTTTTTGGTCAGGATGGTAAATTTGTAACATCGCGTCATATTAAAGATCGTTTATATAAAGAACTTGAAAAGAATTTAGCACTTCGTGTTGAAGGAACAGATAGTGCTGATAAATTTATGGTTTTTGGCCGTGGTGTATTACACTTATCAGTTTTAATTGAAACGATGCGTCGTGAAGGTTATGAGCTTCAAATTGGTCAACCACAAGTAATTATCAAGGAAATTGATGGTCAGAAATGTGAGCCAATTGAAGAAATGACTATCGATTTACCAGAAAGTGTTTCGGGAAAAGCTATAGAAATGGTAAGTATGCGTAAAGGTGAAATGACAAGTATGGAAGCCAAAGGCGAACGTATGATCTGTCAGTTTTTAGTACCTTCTCGTGGAATAATTGGTTTACGTAACCAATTATTAACAGCAACTGCTGGTGAAGCTATTATGTCACACCGTTTTAAAGAGTATCAGCCCTTAAAAGGTGGTATTCCAGAACGTCAAAACGGAAGTTTGGTATCTATGGAGAAAGGTCAAGCCATTCCTTATTCTATTGATAAACTTCAGGATCGTGGTAAGTTCTTCGTTGAGCCAGGTGAAGATATTTACGAAGGTCAAGTTATTGGTGAAAATTCACGTGGTGATGATATGGCCGTTAACGTAACCAAAACTAAAAAACAAAGTAACGTTCGTAGTTCTGGTGCTGATGATAAAGCTAAAATTGTTCCGGCAATTAAATTTTCTTTAGAAGAAGCTTTAGAATATATTCAAAAAGATGAGTATGTCGAGGTAACACCAAAACATATCCGTGTTCGTAAAATATATTTAACAGAAACAGAAAGAAAACGTAACAAGCATAAATAATTTATTTTTATTATTTAAATTAGTATAAATTTGAGAGGAATCCGTAAAAACGATTCCTCTTTTTTATCTCAAATATTTATGGAAGATATTTATGGAGTTTCCCTGACGGAATGGGTTGGTTATCTAGCTATGGCGGGATTGCTTATTTCCTTTACTATGAAGGATGTTAAGAAATTACGGATCATTAATACCATAGGTTGTATACTTTTTGTTACCTACGGATTTATGCTACAAACAGCTTGGCCTATCATCATTTCTAATGGTGCCATTGCTCTAATTAACTTGTATTATTTAGTGATTACGAAGGATTAAAAATTAATTCTGATTGTTCTTTAAACCGAGTATACTGAAAAATAGGCTGAAAAATATAACCTGCATTCCAAATAAAATGGTGAATACAGCAGGTATTATTATTCGTAATGTTTGTGATGGATTTAAGTTTCCAAAGTCAGAATCTTTCCAAATAGATATGCCGTAAAAACTTAAGAAGATACCAACCAAAAGTAATAGTACACCTAGAATTAACCCCATTTCTAGATTCAAGTATTTAAACAATTTATCATAGCGATTGCTTTTAGGAAGTAGGCCGTTTTCTACAGCGTATATTTTGGTGAGTGCGTAAAATAAAATAAACTGAAATCCTATCAAAATTAAACTAGCTGTGTACAAAAGGGTGTGAATATCCAACATAATATGTTCTACAATCACGGGTTGAATAACCAATAATGTGGATGCTATAAAACCTAAAACCATAAATAGTATTCCAGGTATTAAAAACAACCAAGTTGGACTATAAAGTAATAAAAAACGTAAATGCCGCCAACCATCGCGCCAGGTATTTAAATGCGGCGGTCTGGTTCTGCCATCTGGACTTAATACGGTCGGAACTTCGGAAATTGATAAGTTGTTAAGTTTCGATTTGACAATCATTTCTGATGCAAACTCCATTCCAGTTGTTTGTAAATTCATCTTAAGGAAAGCTGTTTTAGAAAACCCGCGTAAACCGCAATGGAAATCGCCAATTTTAATATTGAAAAACAACTTCCCAATAAAGGATAATACTGGATTTCCTAAATATCGATGAAGAAAAGGCATAGCACCTTTTTTTATGCCGCCTTTAAAACGGTTTCCCATAACTAGGTCATCACCTTCACGTAATTTTTCTAAAAAGGGCATTAGGTTTTCAAAATCGTAACTATCATCAGCGTCTGCCATAATAATATAAGTGCCAGAAGCCGCTTCAATACCACCTCTTAAAGCGCTGCCGTAGCCTTTTTCAGGTACGGGAATTACATTGGCGCCTAGTTTATTGGCAATAGCTTGAGATCCGTCAGTACTGCCGTTATCCGCAATGATGATTTCACCTGAAACCTGATTTTTAGATAAAAAAGATTGTGCTTTTTTAATACAAACCTCTAAAGTTTCCGCCTCGTTTAAGCATGGCATTACAATCGATAATTCAACTATTTCTGACATCTTTGATATACTTAAAAATTAAAACGAAAATTAAAAAAAACAAAGAGTAATTATAAAATAAATATCGCATAATAGAATGACTGGCTAATGCAACGGCCATGCCGTTAGAAATAATTAGTGCGGATAGAAACAATAGGATATAAATGTACTTATGGGCGTTAAATATTGATTTAAAAGCAGCAAAAATCATAATAGCTAAAATAAGGAAAAACAGAAATTGTGATTTAAAGCCGTGAATAAAATTACTATAATTTAAATGAATCCATTTATTAAAATTATTTTTCACTAATACGGGGTACATGCCTTTTGCTGCCATTTCAATTTGATAGCTTGCTTCTTCAATTGGGTAACCTTTATTTACATAATATTCAGTGCCACGTTGATGTAAGGTTAAGTTGCAAATCTTTCCTAAATTCAGATGGAAATCCTTATAGTAATCACCATAGGATGCTCTTTCTTTACTAGACATAAGCCAATTATTCTCTTCAAGAAAAGTATGGCAATCTTTATAAATATTTTGGTAATCTTCATTATCAAAGCTGTAAACATCATCAGCTTCGCTCACATAAAGTGCCGATGCAGACGCATTAATATAGGTGAATGGGGTAGAAATAAATAAACCATCTTTAAGTTGTTGATAAGTTTTATCTAATAAAACTAGAGCCAAAGGTGCCAGTAAGAAAACTAGTAGTCTGGTTAAAAAAATACGTTTAAAAATAGTGGCTTTATATTTAAAGACATAAACAATAGCAATTACAATGGGAAGCATTAAAAATTGACCACGGGTTAAAACTAAAAGTGTATAACTGGCTAGTAGAAACAAGAAGGATTTTCGTGTTTCATTTAGTAAGAAATCTATTGAGAATGCTAGAAAAAATAAATACATAGGATAGCTCAATCCTTCAGAAGTTACATTATTTGCAACCTCTAATGGCGCGAAAAAAGGAAAAATTAAAAGACCAATAAAAATCAGCTTCAATAAAAAGTTTAATTTTAGAAGGCGCTCAACTTTTAATACCAAAATGTAAACAGCAAATAGGCCTAGGAATGCTTGAATTAAAACAAGGAAAAAATCAAAATAATTCTGAAAAATCAATTTAATAGCACGAACAAAAATAGGATAGCCCGCAGATCTGTAACTATTGGCATTAATATAACTTGGTGAATCTGGAGAATAAATAGCGCCTTGAAATATGCAGTAAACCAAAACCAGCGAATAGATGATAAACTCAACGCTGCTCTTATAAGTTATTTTTGGTTTCTTAAACAATGGTTAGAGGTACTTATTATTCATAAAGTGAGGAAAGATAAACAATAAAAGCGCTTTAGGATAATCAATTTTTTGAAAATTGTAAGAATTATAGGGTTGGAGTAATTATATTTGTTTCATTAGCTGTAGCGCATATTTAAAAATGTCTTTTGATATTTTAAGTTATATTTACCCTAATGCCTTATTTAATGTTTGTCGATAAACTAAATCGTGAAACCATATTTTTGATTTTATAAGTATTTAATGAAAAAAATAGCCATTCTATTACCATGTTATAACGAAAGTTCTGGAATTGGTATTCTCCATAATCTGTTGGTTTCTGAATTAGAAACTTTACCGTTTTTATTTGAATTAATTTACATTGATGATGGCTCTTTAGATGATACTAATGCTTGTATTCAAAATTTAAATATAGCGTCGCCTTCTATTAATAATACACTTTTAGCTTTGGATTTTAATATGGGCCATCAAAAGGCCATCCAACAAGGTTTATTATATGCTGCCAATAAAAATTTCGACAATGTCATCATTATGGATGCGGATGGTGAAGATGATCCGGCAGCCATAAAAGAATTATTAAACTATACCAACATGGATTTGGTTCAGGTTGTTCGCGGAAAGCGCAATGAAAACTGGCAGTTTAAATTTTTTTACCGTTTATATCAAAGTCTGTTTAAGTTGGTAATAGGCAAACGCTTAAATTTTGGTAATTTTTGCATGTTAAGTCCCAAGTTGGTTCGTATTGCGGCAGAGAGTTCTTTTGTGCATTTAGCTGCTTTTTTAGATAATCAAAAATGTCAAAAAACGAAAGTAAAATGGGATCGTGCACAACGTATTACGGGCGAATCTAAAATGGGTTTTAAAAATTTATTTTATCATGCCGTAAATTCCTTTGTAGAAAACGCACAGAGTTTATTATTTGTTTTTATCAAATTAAGCATGTTTTTAATTTTAGGAATTCTAATTCTAACGGGGTTTATTTTATACAAAAAATATGCTATTAATGTCGCTATTCCAGGTTGGAGTAGTACCTTGATGGCCACATTATTTAACTCGCTATTAATAAGTTTAGGTGTTTTTGTTTTAGGCTCACTACAATTAAATATTTTAAGTAAACAGTCATCAAGCAAACAAGTTATTCATTATAAACTTATAGATATTACAAAGAATTGGTAAGTTTGAAATTGTAATTTTTTAAATGAATAAAGTCTACACAAAACATGATAAAAGATAAGAATATACTATACATCAGCGCCTACGGATTGCTGGCTCGTATGCTCTTATTTTTAGTTTTTTATACACATGTTACCATGTATCCTGACAGTACTGGCTATACAGACCTTGCTGAGCATATCACTTCTTTAACTTACTCGGATTATGATGGCATGCGAACGCCAGGCTATGCTCTTTTAATAGCGCTATCCTTTGGGAATCTTTATATAACCGTTTTTTATCAATTTATAATAGGCATATTAACAGCGGTTGCTTGGTATTTATTATTGCTAAATTTAAGGTTCTCGAAAAAACAAAGCTTATATATCACCTTATTTTTACAAACGTTTATTCACGTTTACTTTTTTGAAACCGCAATTCTTATGGAATCGTTGGTTTTGTTTTTAACGTCTTTAGTTTTCTATTTAATAACAATACAGAAACCCACGTTTGTTATCCATCTTTTACTTGGTGTAATATTTGGTTTTCTAGTGCTTACCAAACCGTTTTATCTCTTTATGCCATTTTTGTTCTATGGCTTTTGGTTTTTAAAAGAACCAAGAAATTATAGAGCATTGGTATCTCGATTTATAGTTCTCGTTTTTCCAATACTTGCCTATTTAGGATGGTCTTCTGTTATCAAAACACATCATGGTTACTTTTCTTCTACCACTTTAATGGGCATTTATTTGGCTCAAAATTGTGTGCGTTTTGCTGAAAAATCTCCTGACGACTTTAAATGGCTTTCGGAACCTTATGTAACATACAGAGAAAAATCTATTGCTGAAAACAAAGATATTGCTATGTCTATTTGGTATGCTTATGATGACGGCGCTTATGATAAATACCAAATGCCGTTTTCCGAAATATCTAATGAATTTGCCCAATATGCCAAAGTAACAATTGCTAATAATCCTATGGAGTATCTGCATCAAGTTATTTTTTACTCTTGGCGCGATTTCTGGAAACCGACTATTTATTGGAATTATAACGACTTCAATTTTAAAAATGCGAATAGATATTTTCTTGCCATTTGGAACATTCAAAAACCCATTTTATATATTTTTAGAGCCTTATTTTTGGTGCTTGTTCCAATTTTGATTATTAAAGCCATAAAAAATAGAACCATGGATGTTGGATTTATCATTATGTCTGTTATATTTATAGCATCTGTACTGCAAGCTTTGCTCACGTATGGCACGAATAATAGGTTCAGTTTTCCTTTCGAATTTTTAATAATAATTACTGTCGTAATGTATTTTAGGGATAGAGAGTGGTGGTTTTTGAAGCCACTTGTAAATAAATTAAAATTTTGACGCATACTAATTTAAATAATACGCCCTACAAAGTCCAATTTTACGATTCCACTTTATATTCCGAATGGAATAAACTGTTGAGTGACGCTAAAAATGCAACCTTTTTATTTCATAGGGATTTTATGGAATACCATCAAGATCGTTTTCAAGATGCCTCCGTAATGGTTTTTAAAAACAAAAAATTAATCGCTGTTTTTCCTTCCAACCAAAAAGATAAAATTATTTTCAGTCATCAAGGTTTAACCTATGGAGGTTTGGTTTACAGTTCCAAATTGAAATTTCAGACCGTTTTAGATTGCTTCAAAAGTTTACTTCTATTTTATGAATCTGAAGGATACGAAACTTTAAATTTAAAACAATTACCTTCTATTTATAGCAAAGTTCCCAATGCTGAATTGGATTTTTTGATGTTTCTAATGGACGCCCAATTATCAAGACGCGATATATTGTCTGTTGTGAAACTTTCTGAAAAAGTAGCGTTTTCAAAAGACAGAAAAGATGGTGTTAAACGCGCTATTAAAAATCAATTAGTCGTAAAAAATGATGATTATTTTGATGATTTCTGGAATACCATTCTCACTCCAAATCTAAAAGAGAAACATGACGCGCTTCCTGTACATTCTTTGGAAGAAATAAAATTTTTACATGCTCGTTTTCCCAAACAAATAAAACAATTCAATGTTTACAGAAACGATAAGCTAGTAGCTGGAACAACTGTTTTTATTAGCGATCAAGTGGCGCATTCCCAATATATTTCTGGTAACGAAAACAATAATCAATTAGGAAGTTTAGACTTTTTACATGATTATTTATTGAAAACTGTTTTTAAAGATAAACCCTTTTTCGATTTTGGCATTTCCAACGAAAATCAGGGTAAGAATGTGAATTCTGGTTTACAATATTGGAAAGAAGGTTTTGGAGCACGCGCCATTACCCAAGATTTTTATACATTGCCTATCCGTAATCACCTAATGCTAAACGGAGTCATGTTATGATCAAGTTTCTAGATTTACAGGCTATCAATGCACGTTATGAAACAGCTTTTCAGGAGAAATTCTCACAATTTCTTAAGGAAGGTCATTATATTTTGGGTCCGGAAACAGAATCTTTCGAAGCCAATTTTGCCGCATATTGTGGAACCAAGTATACCATTGGTGTTAGTAATGGCTTGGATGCTTTAATCTTAATTTTTAAATCATACATAGCTTTAGGTAAATTAAATCCAGGAGATGAGGTCATTGTTCCTGCAAATACGTTTATCGCCAGTATTTTAGGTATTATTCATGCTGATTTAAAACCAGTTTTAGTTGAGCCAGATGAAAAAACCTTCAATATAAATACAGCAGAAATTGAAAAACAGATCACGCCGAAAACCAAAGCTATTTTAGTTGTGCATTTGTATGGGCAATTAGCTGATATGAACAAAATTCTTCAAATTGCAAAAAAACACCAATTACTAGTTATAGAAGACGCCGCTCAAGCTCATGGTGCTCAAAATAATGATGGTTTAAAAGCTGGAAATTTAGCAGATGCTGCGGCCTTTAGTTTTTATCCAGGTAAAAATTTGGGCGCATTGGGTGATGCTGGCGCTATAACTACTAATGATAAAGATTTGGCAACTGTAATTACCGAATTGCGTAATTATGGTTCTACAGAAAAATATGTAAATACACGTTTAGGATTTAATAATAGGTTGGACGCACTGCAAGCCGCTTTTTTAAGCATTAAATTACCCCATTTAGATGCTGATAACTCCAGAAGACGAGACATTGCCAATCGCTATCAAGGCGAAATTAAAAATCTTAAAATAGGATTACCATTTTACGATGGATCTAAAAATCATGTATTCCATGTGTTTATAATTCGTGTTGAAAACAGAGAATCTCTTGACAATTATCTGAAAGAGAGCAAAGTGGAAACGCTAACTCATTATCCAATTCCACCTCATAAACAAGAAGCTTTAAAATTATATTCAAATTTACATTTACCTATAACTGAAAGCATTCATAACACCGTTTTAAGCATTCCCATAAGTCCAATAACGACGGATTCAGAAGTATCTAAAGTCATAAATTTACTAAACGCCTATTAAGTGAAGCGCCTATTAAACTATATTAATACGAATGTTTTGTTTAAGGTGGCTTCTTTAAACTCGGTTTCCATGATTGTTAAAATCATATCGGGTTTTTTGACGTCCAAAGCTATTGCGCTTTATGTAGGAGCAGAAGGCATGGCTTTAATAGGAAATTTGCGAAATTTTTTAAGTTCCGTTCAAGCTTTATCTATTCTTGGATTTTACAATGGTGTTGTAAAATACGTAGCGGAGTTTAAAGAAAATATGCGGGAATTAAGCAAGATAATTTCTACGGTATTCTATCTAGGATTTATCTCCACCGTTCTGATTTCCTTTTTCTGTTATTTTAATGCCGAAGCTATTAATAATTATGTCTTTTCCTATTATAATGATTACGCCTATGTAATTAAAATCATGGCCATAGCCTTACCCTTTTATGCGCTTAACATGTTTATTTTTAGTATTTTGAATGGATTTTCCAGATACAAAACGCTAATCGTTATAAATATTATTGGACAGATTTTTGGTTTGTCTATAACACTTTTATTAATATATAAAGAACATATAGAAGGTGCTTTAATTTCTGTAGTCATAGCTGAATCTTTATTGTTTTTTATATCTCTAGTAGGCATTGCAAACAGACGGAGTTTAAGTTCTTTAATTAAAGTAAAAAACATTAATCTTCAAACCTTAAAGAAATTAAGCTCCTTCTCCGTAATGGCTATTTTTTCTGCATTTTTGTTACCGCTAGTTGCCATTGCTATCCGAAATTATATTACCGATAATGTGGGTTTAAAAGAAGCCGGATTTTGGGAAGCCATGAACCGGATTTCTCATTATTATTTAATGTTTGTGTCTTCTTTATTAACGCTTTATATTTTACCGCGGTTCTCGGAAATTGATAACAAGAAAGAATTTCGCGCTGAAGTTTTTAATTTCTACAAAACAATTATTCCGATTTTTGCGGTGGGTTTATTTCTGATTTATATATCTCGAAAAATTATTGTTTTGGTCGTTTTTTCAGAGGAATTTAATCCTGTTTCCGAATTGTTTTTATGGCAGCTATTGGGTGACTTTATTAAAGTACTTTCTATTGTTATTGCCTACCAGTTTTTAGCAAAAAAAATGTTCTGGCATTATATTATAACAGAAGCATTTTCAGTCGCTATTTTATATGCAACCAGCATTTATTTTATAGATATTTACGGGGTAAAAGGCGCCAATATAGCCCATTTTGTAACCTACGTTCTATACTACGGATTAATATTATTAATTTTTAGTAGTTCTTTGTTTGGTGTGATTTCTGAAGATGATTCGTGAGTGGATTATGCAGATAAAAATTCTAAAGATTAAGATTCCCAAGCGGTCAAGTACTTTTGAGCTATAGAAATATGTTGATGTTCCCGTTCAATAAAGAGACGCGCATTATTTGATATTTCAGTTATTTTTTCAGGATTTAAAATAAGCCATTCCAATTTTTCAGCAATGTCTTCAGCGTTTGGCAAGGCATTTATTGCAACGGTGTCTTCCTTTAAGTTATAATATTCTAGCCATTCTTTTTCGGCTCCTGTAAAAACTACTTTTCCTTTAGCCATAGCTTCCAAGGCGTTATAGCCTTGGTCATAAGCATAAACTTGATCTAATAAAATATGCGTGGAATTGTACGATTCTATATATTCAGAATATGGTAAACTTCGCGCTTCAATTATGTCAATTTTAGATGCGTATTTATCTTCTATAATCTTTAAAGCAGCATCAAAAAAATCATTTCCTTTCTTGTAGTAATTGCGTTCATTAATACCATGAAAAATAATAATTTTATTTCGAGTTTCTTCAGCTTCAAACTTTAACTTTTCTATGTTTATAGGGTTGGGAATCATACCTAAATATTTGGGATGCCCTTTTAGTGGTAAATGATAATCCAAATCTGAAGCAATAACACCTTTGATATTCTTAAAAATAAAGTGGTGTAGTTTCTCGTAAGATTTTAGGCGCCATTTTATAACATGCCAATAATTGGCTTTACTAACTTTCTGATCTTCATAAGGTGTGAAAATGGAATATTTGAATTTTTTCTCAAAGGCATATTTTACACTAATATAATCTGTACCGCAAGATAAAAGGAAAACGTTTTTATTGTTTTTAAAAATAAAATCCAACAAAGTCATTTCCGTTTTTGGAACCGTACTAAAAACGTGTTCGTTGATAAGTTGAACCACATCATAATTGACTAACTGGCTCTTGTGTTTTTCGAATTGTCTTTTTGTACGTATTGATGTTAAATCGGT
This sequence comes from Bizionia myxarmorum, assembly GCF_008086205.1. Lineage (GTDB taxonomy): Bacteria > Bacteroidota > Bacteroidia > Flavobacteriales > Flavobacteriaceae > Algorimicrobium > Algorimicrobium myxarmorum. Next base: position 25,666 of record NZ_VSKK01000002.1, read on the forward strand.
GCCTGTTAGTTTGTAAATCACCTTCTTTATAAAAAGGGGAAAACCCGAATTATAAGAATTTTCAAAACGAATATCTACCGGGTAATTTTTAAAGTCATCCGCAAACCCTGCAATGGTAACCGTATGGCCCAAAGTCTTCAAACCTTCTTTTAAAGAGTTGTGCAGTCTGCTATATTCGCCAATTAATAAAATATTCATTTAAAAAGTACGGATCTTTTCAGAAATTTGCTTGATAAACTAAATTGCACATAAAAGCAATTCGTTTACTATATTTGATTTCTAAATAATTATTCTTGCAAAGTAACAATAAAAAGATTTGTTTGGTAGTTTCCTCGTTGGGAAAAGGCGGTGCACAGCATGCTGCCGCTTTGCAATCTATGTTACTCTCTAATTTGGGTTATGATGTGCATATTGTTACCATTTTTCCCGAGGTTTATTATAGGTATTCTGGAACTCTATTCAATCTAGGTCTTTATAAGTCCAAAAAAGATTCCGTATCTAATAGAATTTCCAGACTTTTTAAATTTCGAAGTTATCTAAAATCTCAAAATTTTGATGTGATTATTGATCACAGATCTCGTGTGCAAGGTTATAGAGAATTTTTTATTTCGAAATTTATTTACAAAGGGCCAACCATTTATGTCATTCATTCTTTTGAAAAAACGATCATGTTTCCTAAACAGGATTGGTTAAGTCGTTTTTTATATAAAAAAGAACAATTAGTAGGTGTTTCTAAAGCTATTACAACCCATTTTAAAGCTAAATTTAGCCTAAAGCATATTTCCACCATTCACAATGCTTTCGATTTCAAAGACATCCAAAAGCGTGCTATAGAAACAGTTTCTGATTCATTTTTAGAATCTAATTATATTCTGTTTTATGGAAGACTAGATGACCAATCTAAAAACTTGAAACTACTTGTTGAAGCTTATAGTATATCCAAATTAGTTGAAAATAACATAATGTTGCTAATTCTTGGAAGTGGTTCTGATCAAGGCATTTTACAGGATTATGTGAAACTGTTAAAGTTAGAACCCAACGTTGTATTTAAACCAAGAACAGACAATCCTTATCCTTACGTGAAACATGCGAAATTTACCGTGTTAAGTAGTCGTTATGAAGGTTTCCCTATGGTTTTGCCGGAATCATTAAGTTTAGGAACACCTGTTATTTCAGTGGATTGCCAATCGGGTCCTAATGAAATAATCCAACATAAACATAATGGATTGTTAGTTCCTAATTATAATGCGAATGCACTGGCAGATGCCATGAATAGTCTTATATTTGATGAAACATTATACAATTTTTGTAAAAAGAATGCGTCAGAAAGCGTTCAGCCATTTGCCATGGAACGCATTGCGAAACAATGGCAAGATTTATTAAACACCATGCCATGAGTAGCCAAATAACCGATTTAAAAATAATAGATATTCCAAAAGTTCAAGATCCGCGTGGGAATTTGGCTTTTATAGAAAAAGATATTATTCCGTTTCCTATTAAACGTGTCTATTACTTATATGACGTTCCAAGTTCTGCACATCGGGGCGGTCATGCACACAAAAAGTTATTTCAAGTTTTGGTAGCTTTAAGTGGCAGTTTTGAAGTGCATTTAAAAGATGGTGACAATGAAACGAAAATCACCTTAAATAAACCCGATAAAGCGTTGTTAATTGTGCCAGGTATTTGGCGGGAAATTGGCAATTTTTCTTCAGGCTCTGTATGTTTGGTATTGGCATCAGAAGAATATGATGAAGAAGACTATATTCGTGATTATGCCGATTTCGAACTATTTAAACGGACTTAAATTTATATGAAATTGGCGTAAAGTCTTTTGTGCTTTCATTAGAAGAGCTAACATGTTTTTATTGCAAACTAGTAAAAATCGCTGCTTTCCATTCAAATTACTTGTGTCTAAATGTTTTAAATAATGCGCTTGTTGCTCTTTATTATTGGCTAATTTATATTGAAGCGCAATGGAAAAACGATTGACATCCAAATATTTTTTTAAAGAAGAATTCGTCTTTGTAGCATTTTCATAGACATCTAAATCTAAAAACTGACGTAAATTGGTATTGGAATTTGAAATTCTATTCTCTGCATGTAAATTATAAATGGCACTAACCTGATTGCTAAAAGCTATTTTATAATTTAAGGCAATCCTGATCCATAAATCCGTGTCTTCGCCAGCACCCAGCGTTATTTTTTCGTCAAAACTACCTAAATTTTCTAAAACATTTTTTGGAACAACTACAGCAGAAGTCCAAGCAATACAACTGACCATGCTAGATTTAAAATAATCTTCTACAATACCATTCCAATTTTCTGGAATATCTACATAGTGAGATTCTAGAGTGATGCTAGCTAATTTTTTAGTGTAAGCTTTGGCATATAATCCACAATTAGGATAGGTTTCAATCAACTCTTTTAAAGATTCTAGATGACTGGGAAACCACAAGTCATCAGCATCTAAAAAGGCAATGTATTCCGAAGTTGCTTTTGAAACACCAAAATTCCGAGCATGTGAAACGCCTTGATTTTTAATAGTATGAATTGTAATTCGGGAATCCTTGATTTTAGTTGCAACTTCTAAACTCGTATCTGTAGATCCATCATTAACTATAATTATTTCAAAGTCTTGGTAGGTTTGATCCAATGCGCTTTGAAGCGTTTTTACAATAAAATGTTCCTTATTGTACAGCGGAATAATGATGGAGAAAAATGGCATTTATTTGGTGTATAGTTTACAAAGGTAGCTTAATCGGCATAAATCAAAAATGAATAGCGAAGGTTTTTTAGAAAGCAAATTTCGCTTAAAATAAGCTTCAAAAATGGTATACATCAAAGCTAATACATAATGAAGTCCGAACGGTTTGAGTTTGAAAAAAACACGGGTTATTTTCGTGTAATCCTTGGGAATTAGTCCTTGTTTTAAAAATAAATATAAGGCATCAACGGATTCTAAAGATTTTTCTAAAAAATGACTACTTTCCTCTAAACCTAAATGGTATGTTGGGTTTTCAATATGGGTAACTTCAATATCTGCTAATTTCAAATTATGTGAAAAAAGCGTGTCTTCATGCCTTAAATTAGGAATGTTTTCATTGAAAGCTACTTTTGAAAAAACACTTTTTTTAATCAAAAAATTCAGTGTTAAAAATGATAAGTACACATTTTTATTTCTATTTACTGTTGAAAGAGCTTCACGCTCATTCCCGTAAACCCAGCGTAAAAGATGACTTTGATTGGGTTTTTCTTCAACATATAAAATACCGCCATAAATTACTTCCGTTTTTTCAGTGATAGCTTCAAGATATTTTGAAATAAAATCGTTGTTTTTTGGTAAAACATCAGCATCTAAAAATAGTAACCAATCAAACTTGGCATTTTGCGCTAACAAATTCCGGATAGCACTTCTGCCCATATTTTTGGTGAAAACGGTATAAGATGTATGTGGTAAATTATGAATGGATTGGTTGGTTTCAACTACAGATTTATTTGTTGAAGCATCATCATAGCAGCAAATTTCAAAAGGAATGCTTAATTCTGAAATTTGCGCATGGATTTCCTTAACAAGGCGGCTAATATCATAATTGTATGTGGGAATTAAAATGGATAGCATGCGCTGTGTTTAGTCAATCTGCCAAAACTACATAAATAATAGGAGTTTTTAATGCCTATCAATTGATTAATTGGAAATATGCGTTTTGGCATAAAAACATATATATTTACAAATTATTGATTACTTGAAGTTTCATCCATCAGAAACCCAAAAACCAAATTTTATTTAAAACTGTATGCTTTTTAACACTGTAGATTTTGCCATTTTTCTGCCAATAGTCTTCGTGTTATATTGGTTTGTTTTTAATAAAGCCCTAAAAGTTCAGAATGTATTTTTAATTTGTGTCAGCTATTTTTTCTATGCCTGTTGGGATTGGCATTTTTTAGGCCTCATTCTTTTAAGCTCATTGGTAGATTATTATGTAGGTCGTTATTTAGCACATACAATTGATAAAAACAAACGTAAATTGGGCCTTATTGTAAGTTTGGTTACTAATTTAGGTATTCTTGCCTATTTTAAATATTATAATTTCTTTGTAGAATCTTTTATAGATGGATTCACGCTTTTTGGCGCTTCTCTGGAAGCTTCTACCTTACAAATTATATTACCCGTTGGAATCAGTTTTTATACCTTTCAAACATTGAGTTATACTATTGATGTATATAGAAACAACATAAAACCAACCCAGAATATTATTGCTTTTTTAGCTTTTGTTAGCTTCTTTCCGCAACTAGTTGCAGGACCTATTGAACGCGCATCCAATTTATTGCCTCAATTTACCAAGGTCAGGCGCTTTAATTATAGCAGTAGTGTTGATGGTTTAAAACTTATTCTTTTAGGCCTTTTCCAGAAAATGGTTATTGCAGATAATTGTGCTGTCATTGTAAACCAAATATTTATGAATTATTCGGAGCAAAGCGGTAGCACCTTATTTTTTGGTGCTTTCTTTTTTGCATTTCAAATTTATGGTGACTTTTCAGGCTATTCCAATATTGCTATAGGTTCTGCAAGGATTTTAGGTTTTAATTTGATGCAAAACTTTAATATGCCTTATTTATCGCGGAATTTAGGGGAGTTTTGGAGGCGTTGGCATATTTCCTTATCAACTTGGTTTCGAGATTATGTTTACATTCCTCTAGGTGGTAATCGTGGGTCTAAAGGGAAAGTGATTCGAAATGTATTTATTGTGTTTTTAGTAAGTGGTTTGTGGCATGGCGCTAATTGGACGTTTGTTATTTGGGGTCTTATTCATGCTCTTTGTTTTATTCCTTTAGTTATAATCGGAAGTAATGCTAAATTTCAATCTACAGCGGATAAGGGTCGATATCTGCCATCTTTAAAAACAATATTTCAGATTGGTTTAACCTTCTTTATAGTTGTTTTAGCTTGGGTATTTTTTCGTTCAGAAAACGTAAGTCATGCGCTTTTGTATATAAAGGGAATGTTTAATTGGTCCTTGATGAGTATGCCTCAAGTTTCTAAAGGCTTAATTTTATTTCTAGTGGTTTATATGATTTTTGAATGGCTGCAACGCGACAAAATCCATATGTTGGATATTAGCTTTATAAAATCTAAACCCATTCGAATACTAATTTATTACACGCTAGTATTTATTGTATTCTATTTTGCTGGTAATACGCAACCTTTTATTTACTTTCAATTTTAATGAAACAATTTTTAAAATATACGCTTCTGTTTTTATTACCAGTTTTGGTTATAATCCTGCTGGTGGAAATATTTTACAGATCCGTTCCAAATAATTACACGTATAAACATGAGTTAATTGAATCTCAAAAAGAAACTGTTGAAACACTCATTTTCGGTGATTCACATACCTTTTATGGCTTAAACCCCAAATATTTTTCATCAAAAACTTTAAATATGGCCAATGTAAGTCAGACATTGTATTTTGATAAACTGTTATTTGAAAAGTATATTTCAGAAATGAAAAACTTAAAACATATTATTATTCCTTTAGAATATACCACGATGAGTCAAGTGGATAATACCCAAGAAGATATTTGGCGAAAATACTTTTATGCCGAGCAAATGGAATTAGACGTGCCGTTAATTACCTGGTATGATATTAGGAAATACAGTTTGGCATTTACGCAGAAATTTGGTGTGACTGTACGTTATTATAAAGAATATAAAAAAAACAAAACACTTGTTGGTTGCGATGATTCCGGATGGGGAAACACCTATATATCGGCTATAGATTCCACAGAAATAGACGAGTTAGCTAAAATTATTTCTAGGAAGCACGATGATGCAACTTCTGATTTTTCAGTAAATAAGAAGCGTTTAAATAGTATTATTGAAACGTGCATTGCCAAAGATATTCAAGTAATATTGGTAAATATGCCCGTTAGCCAACCTTATTTAAAATTATTAAATCAAGAAGAAGTTCAAGGTATTGTAGATTTAACCCAAGAATTAGGATTTCAAAATGAAAACGTTACAGCTGTAAATTTGCTTTACGATACACGCTTTCAGTTAAACGATTTTCACGATGCCGATCACTTAAATAGTAAAGGCGCTAAAAAATGTAGTCAGATTTTAAATGCTATTTTAGAAGCTAATTAGGCTTTTCGTTGCACTACTTCATACACCTGATTGTCATCACATTTTAAAGTTTTACTCGGATATTTTAAGAGCAAGGCGTAATCATGGGTCGCCATTAAAATAGTATTCCCATTTTTATTGATTTCGCGCAAAACTTCCATCACTTCAATGCTGGTTTGTGGATCCAAGTTTCCAGTTGGCTCATCAGCTAAAATTAATTCGGGATTATTTAACAATGCGCGTGCAATGGCAACACGTTGTTGTTCGCCACCAGAAAGTTCATGTGGAAATTTGAAGCCTTTGGTTTTCATATCAACCTTGCTTAAAACTTCATCTACGCGAGCGCTCATTTCTTTTTTGTCTTTCCAACCGGTCGCTTTTAAAACAAATAACAGGTTTTCATCAACAGTTCTGTCCGTTAATAATTTGAAATCTTGAAAAACAACGCCCAATTTCCGACGTAAAAACGGGATGTCTTTTTCTTTTAAATCGCGTAAATCAAAATCAACTATGCTACCTTCACCTTGAGTTAAAGCTAAATCGCCATAAAGGGTTTTCATGAAACTACTTTTTCCGGACCCTGTTTTACCAATTAAATACACAAAATCACCCTTGTTAATTTCCACATTAACATCAGATAAAATTAAACTATCGCCTTGAAATATAGAGGCATCCTTAAGATAAAGTACGTGCTGCATGAATTTTTAAACTAATAATTGAAACGTTTTATTACGCATGACAAAGTACGTAATTAATGACAAAACGTGAAAGTACAATGTTAAATTGTTTTTATTAGTTTTTAGATTTCGACTTCTGTGTAATGAAGAGTAATTCCTAAATATTACAATTAATTCTTTTATCAGTCTGTTTATAATTATAACATAATTCTAACGTTATAAAATACATATTAAATTATCTTTGATCTTTAAATTTAAAAACGGTTTCATGTTAAAAAAAACGGTTCTATCCATCCTATTTATGTTAGGAATTACGCTTGCTACTTTCGCACAGCAATCAGAAGCTTACACCAATCATATTGTCGAGTATCAAAAAGCGCTGGCTTTATATAATAGCAATCAATTTCAAGCAGCACAAATGTTGTTTAAAGAGCTCAAGAAAACGGCAGAAACAGATGAGTTAGTTGCAGACTGTGATTATTATGTGGCTAATTGTGCCGTAAGGTTAAATCAACAAAACGCGGATAAGCTTATTGAGGATTTTGTTGAAAATCATCCAACAAGTACCAAGCGAAATTCGGCATTTTTAGATGTTGCCGATTATTATTTCACCAATGGTAAATATGCCTATGCTAAAAAATGGTATGATCGTGTGGATGAAAGCAGTTTGTCCAGAACCGAGCGCGATAAATTCAGTTTTAATAATGGTTATGTTGCTTTTTCTACTAAAGATTATAAAACAGCTAGAAAGTATTTATCTCGTATTGAAAACTCTAAAGAATACGGATCTCAAGCTAAATATTATATTGGATTTATGGCTTATGAAAGCGATGATTACCAAGAAGCCAACACCTATTTTGATCAAGTAAGTGATCAGGAAAAATACAAGGAGAAACTATCGTATTTCCAAGCAGATTTAAATTTTAAATTAGGAAATTTTGATGAAGCTATCAAATTAGCGAAAGAGCAATTGCCAAAGAGTAATCGGGATGAAATTTCAGAACTTAATAAAATTATTGGTGAAAGTTATTTCAACCAGAAAAAATATGCCGAGGCCATTCCTTATTTAACGGAATACCAGGGTACCAAAGGGAAATGGAATAATACCGATTATTATCAATTAGGATATGCATATTATAAACAAGGAAATTTCGAAAAAGCTATTTCAGAGTTTAATAAAATTATTGATGGTAATAATAGCGTAGCACAAAATGCTTATTATCATTTAGGCGAAAGTTATATTAAACTGAATAAAAAGCAAGAGGCTTTAAATGCCTTCAGAAATGCGTCGCAAATGGATTTCGATTTAAAAATCCAAGAAGATTCCTGGTTAAACTATGCTAAAATTAGTTATGAAATAGGGAATCCCTACCAATCCGTTCCACAGGTTTTAACGACTTATTTGGAAAAGTATCCAAATACCACCTATAAAGAAGAAGTAGAAATTCTATTAATAGATTCTTATATCACATCCAAAAACTATCAAGAAGCTTTGAAATTATTAGAAGGTAAACGCAGTTTTGCAAGCAAAGAAGCCTATCAGAAAGTTACTTTTTATCGTGGTTTGGAATTATATAATGAGGGTCAATATCAAGATGCAAAAGCTATGTTCAATAAATCCATTAAGGAGGCCATTATTGAAACCTATACAACGAGAGCCACATTTTGGAAAGCCGAAGCTGATTATAACTTAAATAATTATGATGAAGCTTTAATTGGTTATAAACAATTTCAACAAGCCAATTCCGCTAAAGCAACGTCTGAATATAAAAACAGCGATTACAATTTAGCCTATACCTATTTCAAACAAAAAAACTACACCAAGTCTAGCGAGTTTTTTAACAAGTTTATACAAGGAAATGATTTAGATCCGGTGCGTTTAAACGATGCTTACTTACGTTTGGGTGATGCACATTTCGTTTCTAGTAACTATAGTGCCGCCATTAGTGCTTATGAAAAAGCGGTGCAAATGAATAAAGTAGATTCTGATTATGCCTTTTTTCAGAAAACTTTAAGCGAAGGTTACGAAGGGAAATCATCAGAGAAAATTAGTGGTTTAGAAGATTTTCTTCGGAAATATCCCAACTCCACACTACGGGATGATGCTATGTATGAATTAGGAAACTCCTACATAAAAGCGAATCAAACCGCGGAAGCCATGAAAATGTACGACCGTTTAGTTCGTGAAAGTCCAAGAAGCACATTGGTTTCAAAAACGTTATTGCGTCAAGGTTTGGTGCATTATAACGCCAGTAGAAATAATGAAGCTTTAGAGAAATTTAAAAGCGTAGCAACCAATTATCCTAACACAGCAGAAGCCAATCAAGCGGTTTCAACAGTGCGTTTAATTTATATAGATTTAGGTCGCGTTAATGAATATGCATCATGGGTTCAAACTTTGGATTATGTGCAAGTTACCGATGGAGACTTGGATAATGCTACCTATGAATCTGCAGAAAAGAAATATCTGGATGGCAAAACAGACGATGCTATTAAACAATTTAATGGCTATTTAAATCAGTTTCCACGAGGTTTACATAATGTGCAAGCCCACTTTTATGTAGCACAGTTATATTTCAAAAAAGATTTAAAAGAGAATGCAGCTCCGCATTATGAAGCTGTGATTAACGCAACGCCTAGTGAATTTACAGAAGAAGCTTTATCGCGTTTAGCACAGATTTATTTAGACACAAAAGATTGGTCGGCAGCTATTCCTGTTTTAAAACGTTTAGAAACAGAAGCGCGTTTTCCACAAAATGTGGTTTATGCACAATCCAATTTAATGAAGGCAAATTATCAATTAAATAAGTATAGTGAAGCCGTTGCTTACGCAGAAAAAGTATTGCAGCAATCTAAAATTGATAATAAAATTACAAGTGATGCTTATGTTATCATTGCACGTTCGGCTATGAAAACAAACGATGAAAACCGTGCTAAAACGGCTTATGCAGAAGTTGAAAAAACGGCATCTGGCGAAACGGCAGCAGAAGCATTTTATTACAAAGCATATTTCCAAAATAAAGCTAGTAATTACGAAGCGTCTAATGTAACCGTTCAGAAATTAGCTAAAGATTACTCGGGCTACAAATATTATAGCGCAAAAGGGTTGGTGCTTATGGCTAAAAACTACTACGCTTTAAATGATGCTTTTCAAGCTACTTACATTTTAGATAGTGTTATTGAAAACTTCAAGGATTATAAGGATGTTGTTACAGAAGCTCAAAACACCTTAACAAATATTAAATCAGAACAAGCAAAAACCAATGCATCGGTTCAGGCTCAAGAAGCATCTGAAAACTAAAAGGATGTACTAATTATGATGAATCAGCAACAATTTCAGCAATCAAAATTCAATTCTATGCGCAAGCACTTTTATATTATTTTTGCAAGTTTATTTACACTTTCAAGTATCGCTTCATTTGCACAAGTTCGTGATAAAGATACGTTGGATACCAATGTTATTAACGTGGTGAAGCCTTATACTCCTTCTATTTCAGATGCGTTTAAGGTCAAGGAAACACCATCTTTGGATGATGATGTTACGGCTACAAAAAAACCTATTGAATACAATATTTTTTCTATTCCTGTAGCGTCAACATTTACGCCTGCAAAGGGTAAAGCTGCGGTTTTAGACAAACAAAAGCCGCCAAAATTTTATAATAATTACGCATCTTTAGGTTTTGGAAGTTATACAACCATTTTAGGTGAATTATATTTAAACCATGCTATTAGTCGAAACGAAACAGTTGGCGGTTATATTCGTCATGAATCATCTCAAGGTGGTATTGATAAACTTTTATTAGATGATGCTTTTTTTGATACCAAACTGCAAGCAACCTATGGACAAACCAATCGTGATATGTCTTGGAACGTTAACTTTGGTGGTTTGCATCAAATTTACAATTGGTATGGCATGCAGCAACCGCTTTTTACGGAAGCTGATGCTGTAGGAGTTGATGCAGTTCATTCTTTTTATGGTGTGCATTTAGGTGGCGATTTTACGTTTCAAGATTCTTATATTGATACTGGAAGTGTGCTTTTTAGACATTTTGGTGATGATTACGGATCTGGTGAAAATAATTTCAAAGCTAAAATTGCATCTGATATTCCTGTAAGTGATTTTGAAATTAATACAGAGTTAACTATTGAATATGTAGGTGGAAGTTTTGATAGAAATTACATTACAACAGATGCCGTAGATTATGGTAACTTTAGTATTGGTTTAGCACCTACTTATCAATTAATTCAAGACGATTTAACGCTAGATTTAGGTGTTTCTTTAGTGTACTTAAATAATACAGAAGCGGGTGATAGTAATTTTTTCATCTACCCAAATATTTCGGCTTCATACCGCGTTGTTGATGAATTGGTTATTGCTTATGGTGGAATTAAAGGTGGTTTAATTCAGAACACCTATTATAGTTTTGCTCAAGACAATCCATTTGTATCGCCAACTTTAGGCATTACGCCAACCGATCAGAAATACCATGCCTTTGTTGGCTTGAAAGGAAAAGTTTCCAATAGCGTCGGTTATAATATTAAAGGTGCTTATATGGCTGAAAATAATAAAGGATTATTTCGAAATAATTTAGTGCCTTATGATTTCGCTTTAAATGAATCCTACCAGTTTGGAAATTCCTACGGCGTGGTTTATGACAATGTAACTACCATAACTGCTGGAGGTGAATTGAATGTGGATTTAAACCGTAATTTTACATTAGGTTTGTCTGCGGATTATTTTATTTATGATACTAAATATGAAGCCGAAGCGTGGAATTTACCAAGCATCAAAGCGTCATTATTTATGGATTATCAAATTTCAGAAAAATGGTTTGCTGGTGCTAGCTTATTCTATGAAGGCGAACGCGAATCCTTATCTGGCTTTGCCGTTGTAAATAATCCGTTATTTCCAACATTGGTTAATCCAACGCAAAAAGTTACTTTAGATGGTTTTTTTGATGCCAACGCTCATGTTGGTTATCATGTAAACGACCGATTATCCGTTTTTGCAAAAGTAAATAATATTGCTAGTCAGAATTATCAACGTTGGTCTAATTATCCAGTTCAAAGTTTTCAGGCTATTGCTGGAGCAAGTTATAAATTTGATTTTTAATCTAAATTCCTGCCAAGGTAGGAAACATTTGAGTTCAGTGCAGCTAATCTCATGGATAGAAGTACTAACTTTTAGTTGAAAATGAACTTGATTGCGGATTTTATCAATTTTCTCTAATATTTCTTTAAAAGCGTTCAAATTTGAACGCTTTTACTATTTTTACAAATCGTGAGTTCTAGTATTCAGACTAAAAGATGGAAAATATCTAGAATTAATTCAAAAATAATTATGAAAAAACTTTTAACTCTAGCCATATTAGCAACCATGCTATCGTGCCAGAAAGAAAAAATTCAAGTTGACGCTATTGTCATCAACGGAAACGTGTATACTGTAAACGGTACATTTGATAAAGCCGAAGCTTTCGCCATAAAAGATGGTAAATTCTTGGAAATAGCCAGTGCCAAAATTCTTCAAGATAAATATGTGGCAGATACCCTTATTGATGCACAAGGTAAAACTATTATGCCGGGTTTTATTGATGCACACGCACATTTTGAAGGTTTAGGAAATAATCTATTGAGTGTTGACTTAATGGGTTCAAAAAGTTTTGAAGAGGTTATTAAGCGTGTATTAGACTTTCAACAAGATAAAGAATCAGCTGTTATTTATGCTAGAGGTTGGGATCAAAATAATTTTGAAGGAAAAGAATATCCGGACAATGTCTTATTAAATCAACTGTATCCAGACACGCCGGTGGCTTTAGTTCGTGTGGATGGCCATGCAGCATTGTTTAATCAAGCGGCTTTAAATTTAGGAAATGTTACCGAAAAAAGTAAGATAGATGGTGGCGATTTCGTTAAGAAAGATGGAAAATTGACAGGCGTTTTAATAGATCGCGCTCAAAGTTTGGTATATGACAATTGGCCTGCTACAACAAGAAGTCAACGCGTTAATGCCCTTTTAGCGGCTCAAGAAGAATGCTTTAAATATGGATTAACAACTATTGATGATGCAGGTGTTGGCGCTGACGGGATTGCTATTATGGATAGTTTATATAAGTCTGGCGATTTGAAAATTCGTTTATACGTCATGGCTAGTGGCACCGCAGATCAATTAGATTATTATTTGAAAAACGGTATAGTGAAAACGGATGGTATGCATATCCGTTCCTTTAAAATATCTTCAGATGGTGCTTTAGGCTCTCGTGGTGCTTTACTTCGTGAACCATATTCTGATGCTCATGAGGTTTTTGGATTACCAGTTACTAGTTTAGATTATTTAGAAAAAGCAGCAAACCGTATTGCCAATTCTGAATTCCAATTAAATACACATGCTATTGGCGATTCTGCTAATCATGCCGTTTTAAACATTTACAAAAAAGCTTTAGAAGGCAAAAAAGATAGACGTTGGAGAATTGAACATGCGCAAATAATTTCGCCAGAAGATTTTAAAAAGTTCGGTGATATTATGCCATCCATTCAACCAACTCATGCCACAAGTGATATGTATTGGGCTGAAGAAAGGTTAGGAGCGGAGCGTATGAAAGGTGCTTATGCCTATAAAGAATTACTAGATATTTATGGGAAAGTAGCTTTGGGGACTGATTTCCCGGTAGAAAAAGTAAGTCCATTTTTAACATTTCATTCGTCCGTTGCACGTCAAGATGTGGAACAATTTCCAAAAGATGGTTTCCAAATGGAAAATGCCTTGTCTCGTGAAGAAACGTTGCGCGGTATGACCATTTGGGCTGCTTATTCGAATTTTGAGGAAAATGAAAAAGGCAGTATTGAGGTTGGTAAATTTGCCGATTTCATTATTTTAGATCGCGATATTATGAAAGTTGCTATTCAACAAGTTCCAGAAACTAAAGTAGAACAAACCTATTTAGGTGGAAAACCACAACTAAAATAGGGAATAGGTTTTAGGTATTAAAAATTCAAAAATCGGCAAAAACGTAGGTTTCTGCCGATTTTTTTGTTTCCAAAAACAAGAGTTTAAAAATATAATCCTCACATCCTCACATCCTCACATCCTCACATCTTCACATCTTCTCATCCTCAAATCAACAAAACTCTAATATAACCTAGCCAAATAGTCAAAATGGTCACCATCCATCACTTTATCACAAGACAATTCTATGGTTTGACAGGCTTTATATAGCATATCAAAATCCAAATACAGCCATTTCATAGGCGTTTCTTCTTCACCCTTATAACTTAAGTAATAATCCAATTCTCCGTAATAGTTGGCATGTGTATCAATCCATAATCCGCCATCTTCATCTTCGTACATATATTTTATGTCTGACGAATCAATCAAAATCTGACCTCCAGGATTTAATAAGGATTTTAAATGCTTCAAATAGGTGCTGACTTCTGATAATTCTTGGAAAATACCTGTGCCATTCATTAGTAACAAAATGGTGTCAAAGGTTTCAGTTTCATCTAGAAGATCTTTTAATTCCGCAAATTTCACACCGCGATTTTTGGCCACGGCAATAGCACCTGCTGAAATATCTATCGCTTTTACAGAAAGGCCTTTGTTTTGTAAATATAAACTGTGACTTCCGGCGCCGCAACCCACATCTAAAACAGTGCCTTTAGCCAATTTCAGCGCTTTCTGCTCCAGTTTCGGCATGTCTTTAAAGTCTCGAAATAAATAGGAAATAGGTAACTCATCTTCTTCTGAAATACTAGTAGATGTAACCATATCTTCTGTATAATTTCCAGATTGATAGTCTAATAATGCTTTGCCAAAAATGTCTTTTAAATTCAAAGTTTAATATTTAAAGTTTAATATTAGGATGGTTTTTATAGTTTTGCAAGGATTTGAATCTCAAACCTTGAATTTTGAACTTGAAACCCAAAATAGAAAGTCTACCAAAACTCGCCAAAGATAAGCATAAGGAAAATAAAGATTTCTTTAAAAAATTAAAAAAGAAGCCGCCAAAGCAATTGGATTATATCATGCAAGAACTGCATGAGGCGGAATTTAAGCGAACCGATTGCTTAACATGTGCCAATTGCTGTAAAACGACAGGGCCACTATTTACGGATAAGGATATAGAGCGGATTTCCAAGCATTTTAAAATGAAACCACAACCTTTTATTGATCAGTTTTTAAGATTGGATGAAGAGAATGATTATGTTTTGCAATCTGTTCCATGCACCTTTTTAGGCGCCGATAATTATTGTGGTATTTATGAAGTCAGACCCAAAGCGTGCCGTGAATTTCCACATACTGACCGCAAGAAATTTCAGCAAATTTCAAATTTAACCATGAAAAATGTTGAAATTTGCCCAGCTGCCTACAATATTGTCGAAGAAATGAAAAAGCGGATTCCGTTTTAATTATAACTTTTAGTATATTTAAACAAAAAACACCTTGGAAGCCATTTTTAACTATTTTGAAAACATTCCAACCCTGCACCGAAGTATTTTACTGGTGGGTGGAATTATGCTTTTTTGGATTTTGGAAGGTGCTTTGCCTTTATTTCTTTTTAGATATAAGAAATGGAAACACGCTTGGCCCAACTTATTTTTTACGCTAACTACCATTATAATAAACTTCGGATTAGCCTTTTTGCTATTAAAATCCACGGATTGGGTTATAGCCAATAACTTCGGAATTATTAATTGGTTACCAACCATGCCTTTATGGTTATATGTTATTTTAGGCGTGTTACTACTTGATTTTTTTGGTGCTTATTTAGCACATTTTGTAGAACACAAAATTCCAGCGCTTTGGATGGTTCATTTAGTGCATCATACCGATCATCAGGTAGATATTACAACTGGAAACAGGCACCATCCTATTGAAAGCGTTATTCGTTTCTCTTTTACTATTTTTGGTGTTTTTATTGTGGGAGCACCCATTGGCATTGTTTTTTTGTACCAATCGCTTTCGGTTATTTTTACGCAATTAACACATGCTAATATAAAAATGCCTCGAAAATTAGATAAGGTCATCAGTTATATTTTTATTTCTCCAGATATGCATAAGGTGCATCACCATCATGTGTTGCCTTATACCGATTCTAACTACGGAAATATTTTCTCTATCTGGGATAGACTCTTTGGTACCTATATGGAATTAGATCGTGATAAAATTATTTATGGTGTTGATGTGTTTCCAGATGAAATAGCAAATGGTAAAATTCAAGAACTCTTAAAACAGCCATTTGTGAAATATCAGAGACCAACTATTAAAACATAGCGGAAAAAGAATTTTCTGTTTTTTAGCAGAAACCAGACTGTTTATCTCTTTTATTTGTCAGTTAACTATCTTTTTACGGTTTTTTGTAAGTTTTTCCTTAAAGAAAATTTGTTTTTTGTGAGGAAATTTAAATAAGAGAATTTATATTTGCTAAAATTGGTTTTAATAATATATGAAGACACTTGTTTTCAAGTTTTTATTTTTCGGTATTTTCATAGTAGCATCATCAACATATGCGCAATCCAACTACATTGCCAAATTAGAGAAAAACACCAATTTAGGAGCAAGCACTTTATTCCATGAATTAAATAAAACTAGAGACACTTTAATTCTAAAAAGTCCCTCTAAAATCAGTCGGATTTACGCCATCAATAACGATTTTAAGCGTGAAATTGATACCCAATTAGATGCTTTTAATTATAAGTTATCACTTGATAGTTTATCAAAAGGTAAACATGTACTTGTTGTTTCTCAATCTCCAAAAAAAATAATCTTCGTAATTTATATTCTAGACAAACTAACGGCTATTGAACGTATTTAAAGGGTTCCTATCTGTTTTTGAAATATAAATCCATTAAAGTAATTATGTGTTTCTATTCTTTCTACTCCGTTAATCGATAAAATTTTCAATAATTTTCTGTTAAACTAAAAAATATTGAGCCTTAACGAATAACAAGTTCATTATTAGATTCGCTTGTAGCATCATCTTACTTTTACGCTATAAACAACTGATTGATAGCTCAAAACAGATGTGTAAAATTAAATTTATTCGTCATGAAACCATTTCAAATAATGATGTTTATGTTTATGGTAGTGTGTTGCAAACACGTTTTCTACGGACAAAATACAATTTACTCAACCTTAACAAAAAACATTAATACCAAAGCATCGGGCTTATCGCACAATTTAAATGTTGCGGGAGATTCCTTATTGTTAAAGAGTCAGTTTGTCCTTTCTAAAAATTGAAATTATAAACGATTTCGAAGTTCAGGTTATTCCTTTTCCTAATGAAGCTAAAGAAGTGGGCGTGCCATTAAATAAATTAGATGTTGGTAATTATACCATTTCAGTGTTTTTTATTGAAGGTAAAGATGGTACCTATATTTATAGTAAAACAGTCGTTTTTAAAATTGCTAGATTATTACCAATTATGGAATTTTCCACTTCTAATTTGGCACTTAATATTACGACTGGATTAGATGAAGATACCATTCTAATGCCTGAAAATTTTAATAAGGTAATTTCTGCAAGAACTTTAAAAACTGATAATGTAGCTACTGATTTTTCAAGAGCTAATGTTAAAGCTACAAATATAGAATCTTTAAAAAATTTAGTTCCACCTAGAGAAACTAGAGAAATCAGTTTTGATTCTAAAAAAATGAGATCTAAAAATAAACCTCTAGCAGCTTCTATTAAAACAGAAGATGCTCTTGCAGATAATGGCGACGTTATTTTTGTTCCTTATAGTCTTTCTGATACACGCCGTTTTAGTGATGATCCTCGCTACGTTAATCAATCTAGAGAAGCATACCGAAAAGAAAATTTAAGACCTAACGGCAAACCGTATAATTAGTTATTTGTAAAGTAAGTAAGGTTGGCGCATGCTATCATAAGCTTCTAAACCTTGAGTCCAGGTTTTCTTAATCTCGAGAGCGCTCATGCCGGATTCAATTTGTTTCTGTAACGAAGTTGTTCCAGCTAATTTTATAAAGAAATTATTGAAAAACGCTTTTTTATCATTTGTCGCTTGATAAGCTTCAATTATATAAGTTAAATTAATGTGTTTTAAAGGTTTTGAAGCACTTAAATCTAAACCATAACAAAGTTTGCCGTCATGTTTAGGGCTTTTGGCACCTTCATTTGGTTTGGGTGTAAATGTATAATTAAAATTGAATTTCTTTTTATCTAAAAAAGGACTCCCAAAAATTTGAAACTGTTTTTCAGTGCCGCGACCTGCATTGACATTAGTGCCTTCAAAAAAGCATAAGCTTGGATACAAATTTATAGCTACATCATTTGGTAAATTAGGTGATGGTTTTATAGGTAACTTATAAGCCGTTTGATGCGTGTAATTGTTAACATGAATAACGGTTAGTTTACATGTTACTTCATTTTTTAGCCACTTTTCACCATTAATCATTTGGGCATATTCGCCAATTGTCATGCCATGAACTACAGGAACGGGATGCATACCAACAAAGCTAGTATGCTCCATTTCCAAAACTGGTCCATCTATATAATGACCGTTTGGATTCGGTCTGTCTAAAATTAAAAGAGGAATATTTTGTTCGGCACAAGCTTCCATAACAAAATGTAAAGACGAAATATAGGTGTAAAAACGAGCGCCAACATCTTGGATGTCGAAAATCATAAAATCAATATCGGCCAACTGTTCTTTACTCGGTTTTTTATTATTTCCGTAAAGAGAAATAATAGGTAAACCTGTTTTAGAATCGAAACCATCTTTAACCATTTCTCCAGCATCTGCTGTGCCACGAAAACCATGTTCCGGAGAAAAAACTTTAATGACATTCACGTTTAAGGCTACTAATGAGTCCACTAAATGCGTATATGTTTTATGCGCGTTATCTTTAAAAATAACGCTAGTTTGGTTTGCAACAACCCCAACGCGCTTTCCTTTTAACAGCGGCAAATAAACCATTGTTTGGTTTGCACCAACAGTTATAGACTCCGTTTTGGCGGGAATTGGATGTGCTGAATTTTGAGTTGTATTGGCTTTTGAAGTCGATTCATTTTGTGAAAAGTTTCCACAAGAAATCAGTACCATAACAAATAATAAAACTGTATTTTTGGACTTATTTAATAGTAATTGCATCATTTGAATTTCGAATATTTTATAGCAAAACGCATTATTGACAGTAAAGCGTATAAAAGTAGCGTATCGGCACCAATAATAAAAATTGGTATCGCGGCAATTGCTATAGGTATCATTGTGATGATGATTTCTATTGCCACTGGAATTGGACTTCAACAAAAAATTCGTGATAAAGTCGTTGCCTTTAATGGTGAATTGATGATTTCTAAATTTGGCGATAATAATTCGCAAGAAAGTGATAGTCCGTTATCATTAAAACAAGATTTTTACCCCGATTTTAAAGCGGTTGAAGGCGTCAGTCATATTCAAGGTGTTGCCACAAAATTTGGAATTATTAGAACGGAAGACGATTTTGAAGCCATCATTGTAAAAGGCGTTGGTACGGATTATAAATGGGATTATTTTCAGGAATATTTGGTGGAGGGAACTTTGCCAATATATACAGATTCCTATAGCGAAGATGTTTTGATATCTGAATACATTGCCAATCGTCTGCATTTGGGCGTTGGTGAAACTATTCAAACGTATTTTGTAAATAACGATTTCAATAAGCAACCACGCATTATTCCTTATAAAATAGTGGGAATTTATAACTCCGGCTTTCAGGAATTTGATAAAACGTATGTCATTTCGCATATCAAACATTTACAACGTATTAATAAATGGGAAAAAGATGAAGTTGGACATTTTGAACTTTTTGTGAATGATTATTCAAAGTTGGATGACATTCGTGAACAAGTTTACAAGAATACACCAGCCGAATATAACACGATTACTGTCGAGAAAAAGTTCGATTCTATTTTTGAGTGGATAAGTATTTTTGTTAAAAACATTTATGGAATTATTGGCATCATGGTTATAGTTGCCGGATTTAATATGGTTACCGCGTTATTGGTTTTAATTCTGGAACGCACCCAAATGATTGGTATTTTGAAAGCTTTGGGCAGTAATAATTGGACCATTCGTAAAATATTTCTCTACAATGCTTCATACTTAATTATTTTAGGATTGGTTTGGGGAAATGTTATAGGTTTAGGAATTCTGCTTGCTCAAAAATATTTTAAAATTTTCCCTTTAGATCCTAACGTTTATTATGTGAGTGAAGCACCTGTTTATTTAAGTTTCACCTATATTGCCACATTAAACATTGGTACATTTATCTTGTGTTTACTCATGTTATTGATTCCTTCTTATATTATTACTAAAATTTCGCCAGTAAAAGCTATTCGTTTTGAATAGTTGAATTTGGGCGTTTACTACTTCGCTATCGCTTCGTATTACCGCGCTTTCCATTATATCTTTTTCTCGTACCTCAAAAAAGGATGCCATTTCAATCGCTAACGCAAAACAGCAATAAGTCACCGTATTGAGTAGAAAGATAATTCCAAAATTCTCTGTGTATCTCTGCGTTTCTTTGTGAATCTCCGCGAAATAATCGGTAAGAGTAGGCATTCGCGAAATTCGTGTTTAAAAAACGTTTCGTGCTTTCCATTCAAAAACTTACCTTTGCATTTCAATTTTCACATTACATTTTAATTATAAGCGCATAAGCAAGCATATATGGAATACGCAGAAAATATATTAGAAACTATTGGTAATACGCCTTTAGTGAAATTGAATAAATTAACAGCTGATTTACCGTGTTTGGTTTTATCAAAATATGAAACCTTCAATCCTGGAAACTCCGTTAAAGATCGTATGGCTTTAACTATGATTGAAGATGCTGAAGCTGATGGGCGTTTAAAACCAGGCGGCACTATTATTGAAGGAACTTCAGGGAATACAGGAATGGGATTAGCACTTGCGGCGATTGTTAAAGGTTACAAATGTATTTTTGTAATGGCCGATAAACAAAGTAAAGAAAAGGTTGATATTTTGCGCGCTGTTGGAGCAGAAGTGGTGGTTTGTCCTACAAACGTGGAACCAACAGATCCTAGAAGTTATTATTCTGTTTCTAAACGTTTAGGCGAAGAAACACCGAATGCTTGGTATGTGAATCAATATGATAATCCAAGTAATACAAAAGCACATTATCAGAGTACAGGTCCAGAAATTTGGAAACAAACCGATGGTAAAATTACTCATTTTGTGGTTGGAGTAGGAACTGGTGGTACCATTTCTGGTGTTGGAAAATATTTAAAAGAACAAAATCCCGATATTAAAGTGTGGGGAATTGATACCTACGGAAGTGTGTTTAAAAAATATCACGAAACAGGAATCTTTGATGAAAATGAAATTTATCCATATGTAACAGAAGGTATTGGCGAAGATATTTTACCAAAAAACGTCGATTTCAGTATTATTGATGGTTTTACAAAAGTAACCGATAAGGATGCCGCTATTTACACGCAGAAATTAGCCAAGGAAGAAGGTATGTTTTTAGGAAATTCCGCTGGAGCCGCTATTAAAGGACTTTTACAGTTGAAAGAACATTTTACCAAAGACGATGTGGTTGTGGTTTTATTCCACGATCATGGAAGTCGCTACGTTGGGAAAATGTTTAATAATGAATGGATGGAGAAAATGGGTTATGTTGAATAACTAATATTTCAAATTTTTATAATACAAACGATTCAAAGAGACCTTCCAAGGTCTCTTTTGGATTTGTACATAATCCAGAATGCGTTTTGGAACATTGAAGGATAGTGCTTTTTGAAGCCGCTAACCATCGGAATCTGTCGGATAATTCTAATTTTTCAATGGCTCCGCCATTTGGATTGCCATGACAAACTAGTTCCCAAGATTTTAAATAATTTTCAATGTCAGCTAACTCTATTTCACTGGAAAATGCTTCAAATTTCTTCTCATCAATGTGAAATTTTATACCTAGAAATTTTTTGCGTTTGGAAAATAGAAGCACGCCAACGTTAAAGAATTCTTCACGTTCAACTTTAGGTACAAACCTGATAATGGCATATTCAAAAGGAACTTTATCTGGCATCTTCAGCTTCTTTAACTAAATTATCAATCATAGCAAGTTTGGCCTCTATATACGTTTTGTAAGCTGCGCGAATTTCAATTGGTGAAATCGTATCATTCTCATGTCGCAACCAATCTTCCGGAATCAGCGCAATGATTTCTTGTGTTTTTAAATTGGTGAGTTTTTCTTTTATTTCTAATGAAGCTTCTTTCAGATTTTCTGCAAATTCTAATAGCACATGATCTTTTATAAGCGGGAAGGTGCGTGTTAAATGGTTCTCCCAAGTTGGCCAATTATGGTGAAAATAAAAACTGGCGCCATTATCAATCACCCAAATTTCTTTATTCCATACTAATAGGTTGGTGTTTTTAGCGGTGCGGTCAATATTACTAATAAGGCTATCCAAAATTACGATTTTAGAAGCCGTCATAGCATCAATTTTAGATGCTAACGGATCAAAAGTAATTGCGCTAGATAAATAATGCAATCCTAGATTTAAACCAACGCTGAACTTAAGTAAGTCTTGAATTTCCTCATCAGGTTCTGTTTTACTAAAGGAATCATCCAAATTCATAAAAACCAATTCAGGAACATTCAAGCCAATTGCTCGCGCTATTTCACCGCCAAGAAGTTCAGCAATTAATGCTTTTTTACCTTGCCCGGCACCTCTAAACTTTAATACATATAGGAAGTCATCATCAGCTTTTACTATAGCAGGAAGCGATCCACCTTCACGCAGTGGATTTATATATTGAACAACTTCAACGTGTCTGATTTCAATTTTATTCATAATAACGAAGATACTAAAAGTTAGAAGTAAATGGACGTGAAGAAAAGCACAATAATTATGCGTGGATTATTTACTTAAGTAAAATAATACTATCTATTTCTAATTTAAAAGTTTGGGTTTTTTTATTCCCAATTAAAAAACCTATTTCTTCAATATTATTACTGGGAAAGGTTGGTAAGTCTAGTTTTCTACCACGAAAAACGGCTGGCATATCGGCAAAAGCAATGTTTATGGTTTCCCATTCGCCTGTAGTATTAAAAGTGGCCGCATAACTATATTCATAGGTTTTGTTGGATTTAACTCGAAATTGAAAAGGTTTACCATCTCCTTTTATGCGCATTTGAAAATGTTTGAAATCGCCTTCCAGTTTTATTTTGCAATCATGTCTTACTGAAGAAAAGCCTCCATTATTTTCTAGGGATATTTCGCCTTTAAAAACACCGAAACCATCTTCATTTATAGAAAACGAACCATTAGATTTCCCACCCATGACCACATCGTCTAAAACGTGCCAATCCGTTGATTTACTTTCTGAATTAAATTTATAAACAGGTATTGAAGTTTGCATGGTAAAAAGTATTGCTATGAAAACGAGATATTTCATAAGTAAATGTAGGTTCCAGTATTGGAACAGTACTGTAAAAATACGAAACTAAAAATGAAGTTTCTTAATTGGCTAAAAATGTCTAAATTAGAATTATGCAAGAAGCCTTTTTACATTATTTGTGGCAATTTAAAAAGTTTCAGATTTTGAATTTGAAAACAACGCATGGGCAAGCAGTAACTATTATTAAGTGCGGACAACACAATCACTTAGCGGGTCCAGACTTTTTTGCAGCCCAACTAAAAATTGACGATCAGCTTTGGGCCGGAAATGTGGAAATTCATATTAAATCTAGCGATTGGTATGTTCATAGTCACGAAAAAGATGCAGCTTATCAAAATGTTATTCTTCATGTGGTCTGGGAACATGATACAGATATTTTCAGGAAGGATAATTCCGTTATTCCAACCTTGGAACTCAAAAAATATAGTGATAAACAACTTTTAGATAATTATTACCAATTATTTTCAAAACAGCAGAAATGGATTAATTGTGAACCCGATTTTCATAGCACGGCGGATTTTTTGCTTAATAATTGGTTGGAGCGTTTATATATTGAACGTTTAGAGAAAAAAGCGGTTGCAATTTCGGATTTATTAGAGAAATTGAAAAATAATTGGGAAGCGGTTTTATTTGTCATGCTGGCTAAAAATTTTGGCTTAAATATTAATGGTGATGCGTTTTTAAGTATGGCGCAGTCCTTAGATTTTAATATTATTAGAAAACTTCAAAATAAACCAGAGGAACTGGAAGCACTTTTTTTTGGACAAGCTGGAGTTCTGGATGCTAATAGTCAAGAACCTTATGAACAGCATTTGGTAAAGCACTATCATTATTTAAAAAATAAATTTCAGCTAAACAATGATCATGTTACAAGTCCACAGTATTTTAAATTACGACCACCCAACTTTCCTACTATTCGCTTATCGCAGTTAGCCCAATTATATTTAGAATCCGATAGTTTATTTTCTAAAACTATTGCTGGCACAACTTTAGAAGAATTTTATGTGCTTTTTCAGGTTGGCTGTTCCACTTTTTGGGAAAGTCATTATACGTTTCAAACCATTTCAAAGACTTCAAAAAAAATATTAACCAAAAGCTTTATAAATTTACTCATTATAAATACCATTGTTCCTCTTAAATTCGCTTACTCTAAACATCAAGGGCAAGACCAAGTTTCAGAATTGCTAGATTTGATGAAGAAAGTCCCTTCGGAAAATAATACCATCGTAAAAAAGTTTAATGACTTAAAGCCTATGCCAGATTCGGCTTACGTTTCTCAAGCATTGTTACAACTGAAAACCCAGTATTGCGATTTGAATAAATGTTTGCAATGCGCTATTGGAAATAGATTATTAAACAAATAAATTATTACATTGCAGTATGAATATTCTTTACAAACCGTTGCTCTATTTTCAAAAGCATGGATTTTATGTCTGTCAGCGGATAGCGGACCGTATGGGCATTCGTGCTAAAGTGGTACGTACTTCTTTTATGTATCTTACCTTTGTAACATTAGGTTTTGGTTTTGCGCTTTACTTATTTTTTGCTTTCTGGATGCGTATTAAAGATTTGTTATTCACTAAACGGTCCTCTGTTTTCGATCTATAGTTATGAACACGTTCATGCTCAATCTGTTCCGCTCTAAAATAGTTATAGCCATTGGCTTATTAATTTTTCTACTTATTATTGGTGTAGTCGGTTTTATGTTTATGTCTGGTTATCGCTGGATAGATGCGCTTTATATGACCGTTATAACCGTTACTACGGTAGGTTTTGGTGAAGTACGCCCGCTAGATGATGCGTCAAAAATGTTCACTATTTTCCTTATTCTTACCAGTATTGTTATTGTTGGTTATGCTATTAGTGTTATTACAGAATTCATTTTAAGTAAAAATAATTTTGAAGATTTAAAACAGAAAAAAATGCAAAAAAAGATTGATAATCTTTCTGATCATATTATTATTTGTGGCTATGGCAGAAATGGCAAACAGGCTGCCCACAAATTAATGGCCTATAAAAAACCGTTTGTAATTATTGAGCGCAATAAAGAGGTGATTGATAAATATCAAAGTGAAATGGTACCGTTTGTCCTTGGAAATGCCAATGAAGATGAAATTTTGCTGCTAGCCGGAATTGAACGCGCTACGACCTTAATTTCGGCATTACCTAATGATGCTGATAATTTGTTTGTGGTTTTATCTGCAAGACAAATTAATAACGAAATGATTATTATAAGTCGTGCTTCACAAGAAACCTCTTATAACAAACTAAAATTGGCAGGGGCTAATAATGTAATTTTACCAGATAAAATTGGTGGTGATCATATGGCGTCTTTAGTAGTAGTACCCGATTTAATTGAATTTATAGATAATTTATCCATTGGAGGAAAATCTAATATAAACATTGAAGAAATTGCAGTGAGCAAGCTTTATGATGCCTCCAATATTAAGACCATTCGTGATCTGGATTTACGAAATAAAACAGGCTGTAACGTTATAGGTTACAAAGATGGAAATGGTGAGTATATTATTAACCCAGAAGCCGAGCAGCCACTTATGCCAAACGGTAAAATTATAGTGCTTGGTAGGCCAGAGCAGATTATGAAGTTGAATTCTATTTATAATATCAAATAATCAAAATTTGTTTTTAACAACAGATGTTTTAAAAACTCAATGTTTTTTTGCATCTTGTCCTACTAATTTAAAAAAAACTAACTAACAATAAATCTTATGAAGAAAATTCTTCTTTCAATTTTCACTGTAATACTACCAATACTAGGGTTTGCACAAGATTTTGAAATCGTGGGTGACGTTTCAAACCCTTCAACTTCTATCAATGATGGTGTAGTTACTATTACAGTTAAAGGTGGAGTAGAGCCTTTTACATACCGCTGGAGTAACCAAAAGACATCTTTAAAGTCTAATAGATCTATAGGACTGACAGAAGGTGTGCCTTACACTGTGCTCGTAACTGATGCAACAGGCGCTAGTAAAACAGCGGTTTTTACAGTTAAAGCAGATGCCATAACAGAAATTTTTAATGGTACCATGACCCCAGCCGTTGGTGCTTTGGGCTCTGTACTTTTTTGGGATCCATTTGCTGCCGTGGGAGTTTATGACCCGGTTGTTTACGCAGATCAGAAACAAATTGGTATACCGAATTGGACTAATGATATTAATAATAAATACACACTAGTAAAATGGCTTAAAGCTGATGGTGCAAAAGTAGTTAATGATGAGCCTATTGCTATTATTTCAGATAATTTAGGAAAAGAAACGACCGTAAACTCTTTAGGAAAAGGAACTTTAAAACAGTTAACGGCAGAAGGAAAAGTTATTTATAATTCAGAAAATTCGAAACATGTTATTGAACAAGGTGCGCATTTTTTCGCACAAGTGAAATATGATGAACCTCTTGTATTAACGCATCCAAATGGTGATCCTCTTACAAAGCCAATTTCATTTATTGTAATTTGGTTAGTTCTTGGTGCTTTATTCTTTACCATACGAATGGGTTTTATAAACATTCGTGGGTTTAAACATGCTATTGACTTAGCACGCGGAAAATATGATGATCCAGATGCGCCAGGTCAGGTTACACACTTTCAAGCTTTGGCAACAGCTGTTTCAGGAACTGTTGGTTTAGGAAATATTGCAGGTGTTGCCGTGGCTGTTTCATTAGGAGGCGCGGGAGCAACTTTCTGGATGATTGTTTGTGGTTTATTAGGTATGTCAACCAAATTTGTAGAATGTACTCTAGGTGTAAAATATCGTGATATTTTACCTGATGGCCGTGTATTTGGTGGCCCTATGAACTATTTACGTTACGGTTTAGAAAAACGTAATATGAAAGGTATTGGTAAAGTACTTGCGGGTATGTTTGCTGTTTTGGCTGTTGGTGCTTCTTTTGGAGGTGGTAACATGTTCCAAGCCAACCAATCTTTTGAGCAATTAGCTGGGCAATTCCCAATGTTAGAAGGTAATGGATTTGCTTTCGGTATCGTAACAGCCATATTAGTTGGTGTAGTTATTATTGGAGGAATTAATAGTATTGCTAAAGTTACAGGGAAAGTAGTTCCAGTAATGGCGTCCATTTATATAGTTGCTGCTTTAGCCGTGATTATCATGAATATACAAAATATAGGTCCGGCATTTTCTGCCATCTATGAAGGTGCTTTTAATCCATCAGCCTTAAAAGGTGGTGTTATTGGGGTGTTAGTTGTTGGTTTCCAACGTGCGGCATTCTCAAACGAGGCCGGTGTTGGATCTGCTGCCATTGCGCATAGTACAGCAAAAACGAATAATCCGCCGTCTGAAGGTTTCGTAGCTTTACTAGAGCCATTTATTGATACCGTGGTTGTTTGTACTTTAACTGCATTAGTTCTTATTTTTACAGGAATGCATGAAGTAGAAGGTTTAGCAGGTGCACAATTAACTTCAGATGCTTTTGGTAGCCAAATTTCTTGGTTCCCTTATGTATTAGCAGTAGCTGTTTTCTTATTCGCATTTTCAACTATGATTTCATGGTCTTACTATGGTATGAGAGCTTGGACATACTTATTTGGAAAGAGTAAAAAAATTGAATTTATTTATAAAATGTTATTTTTAGTATTCGTAGTTATTGGAGCTTCTGTAAGTTTAGGTGCTGTTCTTGACTTCTCGGATATGATGATATTAGCTATGTCATTTCCGAATATTATTGGACTTTACATTATGTCTGGTGAAGTGAAAGTGGATTTAGGAGAATACATCAAAAAATTAAAGTCTAACCAATTATACAGGAAGTTGGAAGGAAAATAACCGCTTTATATGAACATACAAAAATCCCATTTCACGTTTACCAAAAAACAGCGAAATGGGATTTTTCTGTTAATTTCTTTCATGGTTATACTTCAAGTGGCCTATTATTTTTATAATAAATCCTTGACAAGCGAAATCGAAACGAACTTTGTTAACGAAGCGTTTCAAAGGGAAATTGATTCGCTCAAAATGGTTGAGAGTGAAAAGTCTAAACCGAAAATATTTCCTTTTAATCCTAATTATATTACCGATTACAAAGGCTATTCTTTAGGAATGACAAATGAAGAAATAGATAGACTTCATGCATTTAGAGCAACGGATAAATGGGTAAATTCGGCCAAGGAATTTCAGCAGGTAACTGGCGTTTCAGATTCCATACTGGCCCTTTTATCACCATATTTTAAATTCCCAAATTGGGTAACCAACCCGAAGACTCGCACATATGCCCAAACAGATTATAGCCATAAACCTAAACCCTTTGCAGAAAAAATAGATTTGAACATTGCTACAGCCGCGCAATTAAAACGTATAAATGGTGTAGGAGAAAAATTATCAGAACGCATCATTGTGTATCGTGATAAAATGGGAGGTCTTTTTATTGCCGATGTGCAACTGTCCGAAGTTTATGGCTTATCACCAGAAGTTATAGCGCGTATTCAAGAACAATTCACAGTGAAGACCCCAAAATCCATTAAACGAATTAATTTAAATACGGCTACGCGGGAAGAATTAGTCACCATTCAGTATATAGATTATGAAGTCGCGCACAACATTATAGAGCAACGGACCTTGCGTGATGGCTTCCAATCCTTGAATGATTTAACGAAAGTTAAGGACTTTCCGGTAAACAAATTTGAGATTATTGCATTATATTTGTCAATCAATTAATTATATAAAAAAAATAAATTTATGAATACTATGTACTTCACCGAAGAGCATAACTTGTTTAGGCAGAGCTTAAAAGATTTTTTACAAAAAGAAGTAGTTCCACATATTGAGAAATGGGAGAAAGATGGAACGGTAGAACGTTTTATTTGGAAAAAATTTGGCGATATGGGCTTCTTCGGCGTGAACTATCCGGAAGCATATGGCGGATTAAATTTAGACTTATTTTATACCATTATATTTCTTGAAGAATTACAAAAAGTAAATTCAGGAGGTTTTGCAGCTAATATGTGGGCGCATGCGTATTTAGCTATGACGCACGTAAATGCTGAAGGTAGCGATGCCATTAAAGAAAAATATTTAACGGCAAGTATCAGTGGCGACATGATTGGATGCTTGTGTGTAACGGAACCTTTTGGCGGTAGTGATGTGGCAGCAATGCGGACAACAGCTGTAAAAGAAGGTGATACTTATGTGCTTAACGGTTCTAAAACTTTTATTACTAATGGGATTTATAGCGATTATTTAGTGGTTGCGGCCAAAACAAATCCAGAGTTAGGAAATAAAGGAATTAGTATGTTTATCATGGATAGAGATACACCAGGTATTTCAGCAACCAAATTGGATAAATTAGGATGGAGAGCAAGTGATACGGCTGAAATAGCTTTTGATAACGTTACGATTCCTGCTGAAAATTTAATGGGTGAAGTCAATAAAGGCTTCCCGTATATTATGCAGCATTTCGCTTTTGAGCGGTTAATTATGGGGGTAAATGCACATGCTAGAGCTGAATTTGCTTTAGATTATGCTAAACAATATATGAGTGAGCGCTATGCTTTTGGAAAAAGCATCAACAATTTCCAAGCTTTACGTCATGCCTATGCGGATGCGTATGCACACATGACTGTTTGTAAAGAATTTAACTACACCGTTACAAGTCGTATGGACAAAGGTGAATACGTGGTTAAAGAAGCTACTATTTCCAAATTACAATCAACAAAAATGTCTGATGAGGTTATTTACCAGTGTCTACAGTTTTTAGGTGGTTACGGTTATATGGAAGAATATCCAATGGCGCGATTATCTCGTGATAGCCGTTTAGGACCAATTGGTGGTGGAACCTCTGAAATCTTACGCGAGATTATCGCCAAAATGACATTGGATGGTAAGGACTATAAGCCTGCTACTAATTAAAAATAAGCGTTGTTTTGGCAAAAATTATTTAGAGATTATCGCCAAAATGACATTGGATGGTAAGGACTATAAGCCTGCTACTAATTAAAAATAAGCGTTGTTTTGGCGAAAATTATTTAGAGATTATCGCCAAAATGACATTGGATTGCAAGGACTACAAGCCTGCATCTAATTAAAAACAAGCGTTGTTTTGGCGAAAATAATATAACAATTTCGCCAAAATGACGTTTTTTGGAAAAGATTATCAACTTGCTATTAAGTAAACTAACTATAAATGACAAATCGTTTTCTAACCTATCTTTTCACTGCATTTCTATTTATAATTGGAACCTGCGCTTCAGCACAAACCGAGTTAACAAACACCGTTTTAGAAGGCAGTACTTTTGAACCTATTGAAAGTGCGAGTATTTACGTTAAAAACACAACTATTGGAACCGTAACAAACGCCGATGGGAAGTTTTTATTAACGGTTCCGAACAAATATTTAAAAGATACTTTGATAGTCTCTTCCATTGGTTTTAAAAGTTACAAAATTCCGGTTGTTGAGTTTGATGCGTCTTTCGAAATTTATTTAGATGAAGATGTTGCTTCTTTAGATGAAATTATCTTAATTGCCGAAACCAGACCAAAAACGGGAAACGAAATCATGATGCGTGCTATTGAAGAACTTCCAAAAAACTTACCAGATTCTTCTTATTTGCAGAAAGGTTTTATGCGCCATAAAGAGCGTAATAAAATAGAATTTAAATGGCTTATTGAAAGCGCTATTACCTTATACGATTCTAGTTTTATTTCAAGTCCGTCGGCCAATCTAAAATTAAACGTGGATCAGGTTCGTAAAAGTTATGATCTTCGGGATGTAGATAGTTTGTTAGCGTATACCGCTTATCTTAAAAATAAATCTAAAAACTCTCGAATTACTACAAAGAATTTAAGGCGCGATACAATTTTAACCAGTTCATTGGTTAAAGCGATAAAATGGAATGACAACCGTATAAACGGTTTAGAAACGTTGTTTCAAGGAAAACTTAATATGGTTAGAAATGCTGGAAATTCTAAAGCTTTATTTGGCGAGGATATTTTAAGCAAGCACCAATTTAAGCTGGATACGGTTTTAGTTGAAAATGGCCGGAAGATTTATAAAATTAAAATTTCAGAAAGTTTCGAATATGTAAATCTGGAAACGCCAGGCGTTTTTAATGATGGTTATCAGCCAAAAGGATGGATTTATGTTTATTGGGATAATTACGCCATTAAGCGCATAGAATACGAGCTTGTAGCAGCCTCCAGCGCCCAACGTAGCCGAAGCAAAACGCTTTACGATACGGAGATTAATCATAAATTAATTTTGACGTACAAAGAATATCAAGACAATATGTATTTGAATTATGTTTTTTATGAAACGCCAAAATTGGTCAATGTTAGAACGGTTGTAGATGATCCGAAAACCGAAATTGATGAATCGTTAGTCAATAAAGACGAGCGTTTTTATTATACGGTGCAAGAAATTCTTTTCACTGAAATCATAACGGATGATAACGAGATTCAAAAGACCTTGAAACAATCATGGGATCCCGATTTATTTTCGCCAAAACCTTATGATAAAGGCTTCTGGAAAAATTATAATACACTATTAGAAAGTAAAGAGGAAGAAAAACTGATACAAGATTTAACAAAACGCTATAGTTTATTTAAGGATTAGTATGTAATACCAAGAATACATTATCAAGCAGAAACCACATAATTTATGTGGTTTCTGCTTTTTTTTGTTTTAAAAATAAAAGTCAAAAATTCCGGGTTAATTCTTCTAAAATTTCTGCAGTTAATAATATTTAAAGTTTTCGTTGTAAAATTTAAAATTGTTATTATTTTTGCATCCTGAAAATTCTAAAAGAGAGGAGGTTAAGGACTATGTTAATAATACCAGTTAAAGAAGGCGATAATATAGATAGAGCGTTAAAGCTTTACAAGCGCAAGTTTGATAAAACGGGAACTAAACGCGCATTACAAACGGGCAAGCAGTTTACAAAACCATCTGTAGAATTTAGAAAGAAAATTCAAAAAGCACAGTATGTTCAAAGCTTAAGAGACCAAGAAAATTTTTAATCTCTCAAGACCATAAAAAGAAATCCTACAGTTTTGTAGGATTTTTTTATGCGCTAAATTTAAAAGACAATTAATCTTCGTAGTTTTACATGAATCGCATTTTCAGATATTATTTTTTAATAATTTTAGCACTTTATTCTACATGACATTTCAAGCTTTTTTAGACTATTTACTTTTGGAAAAACACTATTCCAAGTTAACCGTAAAAGCGTATGAAAAAGATTTAAATGATTTTCTAAAATTCCTATCAGAAACCTATCAAACTCATGATATGCAATCTGTTAATTATCCTGAAATTAGAAATTGGATTGTGAGTCTAGTGGATAAAGAAATCAGTAATCGAACGATTAACCGTAAAATTTCAGCATTGAATTCCTATTATAAATTTCAGTTGAAGTTGGGTGATATTAAAGCCAATCCACTCTCCAAACATCGCGCTTTAAAAACGAGTAAAAAAATTCAAATTCCATTTTCGGAAGCCGAAGTCGCGACCGTTTTAGATGATTTAGATTTTGATGATAGTTTTGAAGGTATTCGCAATAAACTTATTATAGAATTATTTTACTCCACAGGAATTCGGCGTATTGAATTAATTGAAATTACATTAAACCGCATAGATCTTTCTAATAAAACATTGAAAGTTTTAGGCAAGCGAAACAAGGAACGCATTATTCCACTTCTAGACTCGGTAACGGAATCTATAAACCGGTATTTAGAGGTTAGAAATACCTTGGAAAATATAACCGATGGAAACGTATTGTTTTTAACCCAAAAGGGCGTTAAAATTTATGAAACACTTGTCTACCGGATAATAAATGAGTATTTTAGTTTAGCATCTTCCAAAGTAAAAAAAAGTCCGCATATTTTAAGACATTCATTTGCGACACATTTACTAAACCAAGGTGCAGATTTAAATGCTGTAAAAGAATTGTTAGGACACTCCAGTTTAGCTGCTACGCAAGTTTACACGCATAACAGCATAGCGGAGTTAAAGAATGTGTATTTAAAAGCACATCCTCGAGGTCAGAAAAAATAGTATCATAACCATTTGTTTAATTTAAAATATGAACCGTATGAAAGTAAACACCCAATCCGTTAATTTTAACGCAGATCAGAAACTAATCGACTTTATTCAAAAGCGCATGGATAAGCTAGATTTGTATTACGATAAGGTTATTCAAACCGATGTTTATTTAAAAGTTGAGAACACAAGTGATAAAGCCAATAAAATTTTTGAAGCACGTGTAAATGTTCCAGGAGATAGTTTTGTAGTGAAAAAACAATGTAAAACTTTTGAAGAGGGTGTAGATACAGCTGTGGCATCCCTTGAACGTCAATTAAAAAAGCGAAAAGAGAAATTAAGATCACATTTATGATAATTTTTATCGAAAAATGTTTTGATTAAAAAAATAATTATATACATTTGCAGTCCGTTAGAAATAGCGGGCTTTTTTTTAGCTCCAAAAAGATGCTAAAAAGCCGATGTAGCTCAGCTGGCTAGAGCAGCTGATTTGTAATCAGCAGGTCGTGGGTTCGAGTCCCTCTATCGGCTCAAAAAAAAGTTTTTTTTGAAATATTGAATTAAAGTGATTGGGGAGATACTCAAGCGGCCAACGAGGGCAGACTGTAAATCTGCTGACTACGTCTTCGCAGGTTCGAATCCTGCTCTCCCCACTAAACTTTTAAATAAGCTACTGTCAAAAGCTTGCTTTTGTAAAGTAGTGTTTTAAAAGTTTAAGTAAGGAGTCACCCTTACGGATCACCAACGAAGTTGGTAATCCATAAAACATGAAGCTTTTAAATACACTTATTAAGTGTTCTTTTAAAAGTTAAGTAGAAGTTTACTTTTACGGGATTAAGAAGTTAATCCAAGTTTGAAATAATGAAACACCTTTTGAATTTAGAAATAATTTCAAAGAAATGCGAGAGTAGCTCAGTTGGTAGAGCGTCAGCCTTCCAAGCTGAATGTCGCCGGTTCGAACCCGGTCTCTCGCTCAAAAATTCCTGCGGAGGCAGGAATCTCTTCTTTAAGGTTTGTCTTAATACAGGCACGAAAAGATTGGGAACTAAATACTTTACGCCGGTGTAGCTCAGGGGTAGAGCGTTTCCTTGGTAAGGAAGAGGTCACGAGTTCAATTCTCGTCATTGGCTCTTTATAAATTGAATAATTAAGTACTAATATAAATAAGATTAAAATAAATTAAACATGGCAAAGGCAACTTTCGATCGTTCAAAACCACACCTTAACATAGGTACTATTGGACACGTAGATCACGGTAAAACAACTTTAACTGCTGCTATTACTAAAGTATTAGCTGATGCAGGTTTTTCAGAAGCAAGATCATTTGATCAAATTGATAACGCTCCAGAAGAGAAAGAAAGAGGTATAACAATTAATACATCTCACGTAGAATACGCAACGGCAAATCGTCACTATGCGCACGTTGACTGTCCAGGTCACGCGGATTACGTAAAAAACATGGTAACAGGTGCTGCCCAAATGGATGGCGCAATTTTAGTAGTTGCTGCAACAGATGGTCCTATGCCACAAACTCGTGAGCATATCCTATTAGGTCGTCAAGTAGGTATTCCAAGAATCGTTGTTTTCTTAAACAAAGTGGATATGGTTGATGATGAGGAGTTATTAGAATTAGTTGACATGGAAGTTAGAGATTTATTAAACTTCTACGATTACGATGGTGACAATGGTCCTGTTGTATCTGGTTCAGCTTTAGGCGCACTTAACGGTGAGCAAAAATGGGTTGATACTGTTTTAGAATTAATGGCAGCTGTTGATGTATGGATTGAAGAGCCAGTTCGTGATATGGACAAGCCTTTCTTAATGCCTATTGAAGATGTATTCTCAATTACTGGTCGTGGAACTGTAGCTACAGGTCGTATCGAAACAGGTGTTGCTAATACAGGTGATCCAGTTGAGATCATTGGTATGGGTGCTGGGAAAATTAACTCTACTATTACAGGTATTGAAATGTTCCGTCAAATCCTTAACAGAGGTGAAGCTGGAGATAATGCTGGTATCTTATTAAGAGGTATTGAGAAAACTCAAATTTCAAGAGGTATGGTAATCTGTAAGCCAGGTTCTGTAACACCACACTCTAAATTCAAGGCTGAAGTTTATATCTTGAAAAAAGAAGAAGGTGGTCGTCATACACCATTCCATAACAACTACCGTCCACAATTTTACGTTCGTACAACGGATGTAACAGGAAACATTATGCTTCCAGAAGGTGTTGAAATGGTTATGCCAGGTGATAACTTAACTATACACGTTGATTTAATCCAGCCAATTGCAATGAATGTTGGTCTTCGTTTCGCTATTCGTGAAGGAGGTCGTACAGTAGGTGCTGGTCAGGTTACTGAAATTTTAGATTAATTTTATCTAATCAATATAGAGTTAAGGTATTTCGTTTTGCGGAATACCTTGACTTGTATTTACGGGTTTAGCTCAGTTGGTAGAGCACTGGTCTCCAAAACCAGGTGTCGGGAGTTCGAGTCTCTCAACCCGTGCAATTTAGAAAGTAGTCGTCTTATTGTTACTTCCTAAAAATCATAAACAAAATATTAAACAATGGCTGGAGTTGTAAACTATATAAAAGAATCATTCGGGGAACTAAAAAACAATGTCACTTGGCCAACATGGGCAGAAGGACAGAAGTTAACAATTTTAGTTGCAGTGTTCTCTATCATTTTTTCACTAGCTATATGGGGAATTGATACGGTATTCAGCAAAGCAATAGGATTTTACTTTCATTGGATTAACGGTTAAAATAAAATTTTATGTCTGAAGGAAATGAGAAAAAGTGGTATGTCGTTAGAGCAGTAAGCGGTCAAGAAAATAAAATTAAAGCTTACATAGAAACAGAAATTGCACGATTAGGATATGAAGATTTTGTAGAGCAAGTTCTAGTTCCAACGGAGAAAGTTATTCAAATTCGTAATGGAAAGAAAGTAAATAAAGAAAAAGTTTATTTTCCAGGTTACATTATGATTAAAGCAAATTTAACAGGTGAAATTCCTCACATTATAAAATCCGTTACCAATGTAATTGGATTTTTAGGCGAAACAAAAGGAGGCGATCCTGTACCATTAAGACAATCTGAAGTTAACAGAATGTTAGGTAAAGTAGATGAGCTTTCTGTAAATGCCGATACCAATGTGGCTATTCCATTTAAAAGTGGTGAAACAGTTAAAGTTATTGATGGACCTTTCAATGGATTTGATGGTACTATCGAGAAAATTAACGAAGAGAAGCGTAAGCTAGAAGTCATGGTGAAAATTTTCGGAAGAAAAACACCGTTAGAGTTAAGCTATATGCAAGTAGAGAAAGTATAATAATTGTTACAAATATAAAATGTGTGCTTGAGCTTCTAATTTAAGCATTACGAAAAAACTAAATTATTAAAAATGGCAAAAGAGTTAAGTAAAGTAGTTAAACTACAAGTAAGGGGAGGTGCAGCGAATCCGTCGCCACCGGTTGGACCCGCTTTAGGTGCCGCTGGAGTAAATATCATGGAGTTCTGTAAGCAGTTTAATGCTAGAACACAAGATAAACCTGGTAAAGTTTTACCAGTGGTTATTATGGTATACAAAGACAAATCATTTGACTTTGTTATCAAAACACCTCCTGCAGCTGTACAATTATTAGAAGCGGCCAAAGCAAAAAAAGGTTCTGGTGAACCACACGTAAAAAAAATAGCAAGAGTTTCTTGGGATCAGGTAAGAGCAATAGCAGAAGATAAAATGCAAGATTTAAATGCATTTACAATTGATGCTGCCATGACAATGGTTGCTGGTACTGCTAGATCAATGGGTATTTCTGTAAAAGGTGGTACTGAACCTAAATAATCTAAAAAATTTAGAAAGATGGCAAGATTAACAAAGAAACAAAAAGAAGCTTTAGCAAAAATCGAGAAAGGAAAAGTGTATTCTGTCGGTGAAGCTTCAGCATTAGTTAAAGATATAACTAATACCAAATTTGATGCATCTGTGGACTTGGCTGTACGTTTAGGCGTAGATCCAAGAAAAGCAAATCAAATGGTAAGAGGCGTTGTTACGCTTCCTCATGGTACTGGTAAAGACGTCAAAGTTTTAGCATTAGTTACACCAGACAAAGAAGCGGAAGCTAAAGAAGCTGGTGCAGACTTTGTAGGTTTAGATGAGTACCTTGATAAAATTAAAGGTGGTTGGACAAATGTAGATGTTATTGTAACTATGCCAAGTGTTATGGGTAAATTGGGTCCTTTAGGACGTATATTAGGTCCTCGTGGCTTAATGCCAAACCCAAAGACTGGTACTGTAACAATGGATATTGGTAAAGCTGTTAGTGATGTAAAAGCTGGTAAAATTGACTTTAAAGTTGATAAAACAGGTATTGTACACGCATCTATAGGAAAAGCATCTTTTAGTGCTGATAAAATTGCAGACAATGCAAACGAATTATTACAAACATTAATGAAACTTAAGCCAACTGCAGCTAAAGGAACTTATGTAAAGAGCATTTATATGTCAAGTACAATGAGTCCAAGTTTAGCTGTAGATCCAAAAATTGGTTAGTAGTTTAAAACTTTTATTATGACAAGAGAAGAAAAATCACAAGTAATTGAAGAATTAACTGCGCAATTAGCCGATAATACAAATATCTATTTAGCAGATATTTCTGGATTAAACGCAAGTAGGACTTCAGATTTACGTCGTGCTTGTTTTAAGGCAAACATACAATTAGCCGTAGTTAAAAATACATTGCTTGCAAAGGCAATGGAAGCTTCAGATAAGGATTTTGGAGACCTTCCTTCTACATTGAAAGGAAACACCTCTATTATGTATTCTGAAACTGGTAATGGACCAGCCAAAGTTATTGAAACCTTCCGTAAGAAATCATTAATGCCTCTTTTAAAAGGAGCATATATTGCAGAAGCTATATACATTGGTGATGATCAACTAGACGCTTTAGTTAATATCAAATCTAAAGAAGAGGTTATCGGAGAAATTATTGGCTTATTACAATCTCCAGCTAAAAATGTTATTTCAGCACTTAAATCAAGTGGTGGTAAATTAGCAGGGATTCTAAAAACACTATCTGAAAAAGAAGGATAGTCTTAAAAAGTACGCACTTAATTACAATTATATTATTATTAAAAATTTATTAAAACGATAGAAAAAATGGCAGATTTAAAAGATTTCGCAGAACAATTAGTTAACTTAACTGTAAAAGAAGTAAACGAATTAGCAACTATATTAAAAGATGAGTATGGTATCGAGCCTGCAGCTGCTGCTGTAGCAATGGCTGGTCCTGCTACTGGTGGTGGTGAAGAAGCTGAAGAGCAATCAGAATTTGATGTAATTCTTAAAGCTGCAGGTGGTTCTAAATTAGCAGTTGTAAAACTTGTTAAAGAATTAACTGGATTAGGATTAAAAGAAGCTAAAGAATTAGTTGATAGTGCACCAAGCGCTGTTAAAGAAGCTGTTTCTAAAGACGAAGCAGAAGCTTTAAAAGCTCAATTAGAAGAAGCTGGAGCAGAGGTTGAGCTTAAGTAATACTTGCCCCTCAAAATCATAACGGTTTAGGTCTAAAGTGAACACTTTTAGGCCTAGACCATTTTGCGTATATAATCGTTACATACGCTATTTTATTTTTTTAATCAAAATTCCGCCCATTGATGTTAACAAAACAAGCTGAAAGATTAAATTTCTCTTCTATTGTAAATAGAACAGAATATCCTGATTTTATGGATATTCAGATAAAATCCTTCCAGGATTTTTTCCAGCTAGAAACTAAATCTGAAGAAAGAGGAGACGAAGGTTTATATAACACCTTTTTGGAAAACTTCCCAATTACAGACACACGTAATCAATTTGTTTTAGAATTTTTAGATTACTTTATTGATCCACCACGTTATACCATTGAAGAATGTATAGAACGTGGACTTACATATAGCGTACCGCTAAAGGCCAGACTTAAATTGTACTGTACAGACCCTGAACATGAGGATTTCGAAACCATTGTTCAAGATGTGTATTTAGGAACAATTCCATACATGACGCCTAGTGGAACGTTTGTTATAAACGGTGCAGAACGCGTAGTTGTTTCACAATTACACAGATCACCAGGTGTATTCTTTGGTCAGTCTTTCCATGCAAATGGAACTAAATTATACTCGGCCAGAGTTATTCCATTTAAAGGATCATGGATTGAGTTCGCAACAGATATCAACTCGGTTATGTATGCGTACATTGACCGTAAGAAAAAGTTACCTGTTACAACGTTGTTTAGAGCCATCGGTTTTGAACGTGATAAAGACATTCTAGAAATTTTTGATCTTGCTGAAGAAATTAAAGTTTCAAAAGCAGGACTTAAAAAAGTATTAGGCCGTAAACTTGCGGCGCGTGTACTTAACACATGGCATGAGGATTTTGTTGATGAAGATACAGGTGAAGTAGTATCTATAGAACGTAACGAGATTGTTTTAGATCGTGATACAGTTCTGGATAAAGATAATATTGAGGAAATTCTTGATACAAGTGTCAAAACGATTCTTTTACATAAAGAAAGTGCACAACAAGGAGATTACGCAATTATTCACAACACATTACAAAAAGATCCAACAAACTCTGAAAAAGAGGCTGTTGAACATATATACCGTCAATTACGTAATGCTGAGCCGCCAGATGAAGAAACGGCGCGTGGTATTATTGACAAATTATTCTTCTCTGACCAACGTTACTCTTTAGGTGAAGTAGGTCGTTATAGAATGAACAAAAAATTAGGTCTTGATATTGGTATGGATAAGCAAGTGCTTACCAAAGAAGATATCATTACTATTATTAAATACTTAATTGAACTGATCAACTCCAAAGCAGAGATTGATGATATCGATCACTTATCTAACCGTCGTGTACGTACAGTTGGTGAGCAATTATCTCAACAGTTTGGTGTTGGTTTAGCACGTATGGCTAGAACCATTCGTGAGCGTATGAATGTACGTGACAACGAAGTATTTACACCTATAGATTTAATTAATGCCAAGACTTTATCGTCTGTTATTAATTCCTTCTTTGGTACTAACCAATTATCGCAATTCATGGATCAAACCAATCCACTTGCTGAAATTACGCACAAGCGTCGTTTATCAGCTCTTGGACCTGGAGGTTTATCCCGTGAAAGAGCAGGTTTTGAGGTTCGTGATGTTCACTATACACACTACGGACGTTTATGCCCAATTGAAACACCGGAAGGACCAAACATTGGTTTAATTTCATCACTTTCAGTATTTGCTAAAGTGAATTCTATGGGATTCATTGAAACACCTTACCGTAAAGTAACGAATGGTGTAGTAGATATTAAGAGTACACCTATTTATTTAAGTGCGGAAGAAGAAGAAGATAAGTTAATTGCACAAGCAACTGTAAAAGTTGATGAAAATGGTAAAATTTTACATGATAAGGTAATTGCACGTATGGAAGGTGACTTCCCGGTAATTGACCCAAGTGAAATTCATTATACCGATGTTGCTCCTAACCAAATTGCTTCTATTTCAGCGTCATTAATTCCATTCTTGGAACATGATGATGCCAACCGTGCATTAATGGGATCTAACATGATGCGTCAGGCCGTACCATTATTACGTCCGCAAGCACCTATTGTTGGAACAGGATTAGAAAGACAAGTAGCATCAGATTCTCGTGTATTAATAAATGCAGAAGGAAGTGGTGTGGTAGAATATGTAGATGCTAACGAAATTACTATCAAATATGATAGAACGGAAGATGAAGCTAAAGTAAGTTTCGAAAGCGATACAAAAACATACCCACTTGTTAAGTTCAGAAAAACCAACCAAGGAACCTCTATTAACTTAAAGCCTATTGTTCAAAAAGGGGATAAGATTAAAAAAGGTCAAGTTCTTTGTGAAGGTTATGCAACACAAAAAGGAGAATTAGCTTTAGGACGAAATATGAAAGTAGCCTTTATGCCTTGGAAAGGGTATAACTTTGAGGATGCTATTGTAATTTCAGAAAAAGTAGTTCGCGAAGATATCTTTACATCTATTCATATTGATGAGTATTCATTAGAGGTTCGAGATACTAAATTAGGTAACGAAGAATTAACGAATGATATTCCTAACGTT
The DNA here is from genome assembly GCF_008086205.1 of Bizionia myxarmorum. Lineage (GTDB taxonomy): Bacteria > Bacteroidota > Bacteroidia > Flavobacteriales > Flavobacteriaceae > Algorimicrobium > Algorimicrobium myxarmorum. The sequence continues at coordinate 67,015 of NZ_VSKK01000002.1, forward strand.
TCGGAAGAAGCGACTAAAGATTTAGATGAAAACGGGATGATCCGTATTGGAGCCGAGGTTAAACCTGGCGATATTCTTATTGGTAAAATTACACCAAAAGGAGAATCAGATCCAACTCCTGAAGAAAAATTATTACGTGCCATTTTTGGTGATAAAGCTGGTGATGTTAAAGATGCATCATTAAAAGCGTCGCCTTCATTACATGGTGTTGTAATTGATAAGAAACTATTTGCGCGTGCTGTAAAAGACAAGCGTAAGAGAGCTCAAGACAAAGAAGATATTGCGGCACTAGAAGCATTATACTTTAACAAGTTTGGCGAATTACAAGATATTTTAGTTGAAAAACTATTTGCTATTGTAAGCGGTAAAACAGCTCAAGGTATCTTTAATGATTTAGGTGAAGAGGTTTTACCAAAAGGTAAAAAATATACACTTAAAATGTTAAATTCTGTTGACGATTATACGCACTTAACAAGCGGACAATGGACTACAGATGATGAAACCAATAAATTAGTTGCTGATTTAATTCACAACTATAAAATTAAAGAAAACGATTTACAAGGTTCTTTACGTCGTGAGAAATTTACCATTTCTGTTGGTGATGAATTACCAGCAGGTATTATCAAATTAGCTAAAGTTTACATTGCTAAAAAACGTAAACTAAAAGTTGGTGATAAAATGGCAGGTCGTCACGGTAACAAAGGTATTGTAGCACGTATTGTACGTCAAGAAGATATGCCTTTCCTTGAAGACGGAACGCCTGTTGATATTGTATTAAATCCACTTGGTGTACCATCTCGGATGAACATTGGGCAGATTTATGAAACCGTTCTAGGATGGGCTGGTGAAAAACTGAACCGTACCTACGCAACACCAATTTTTGATGGTGCAACTTTAGATCAAATTAACGAGTTTACAGATGAAGCTGGAATTCCAAGATTTGGACATACTTATTTATTCGACGGTGGAACAGGAAAGCGTTTTGATCAACCAGCAACTGTTGGTGTGATTTATATGCTGAAACTTGGTCATATGGTTGATGATAAAATGCACTCACGTTCAATTGGACCATACTCATTAATTACACAACAACCATTAGGTGGTAAAGCACAATTTGGTGGTCAGCGTTTTGGAGAAATGGAAGTTTGGGCATTAGAAGCATACGGTGCATCTGCAACCTTAAGAGAAATATTGACTGTTAAATCTGATGATGTTATTGGTCGCGCTAAAACATACGAAAGTATTGTTAAAGGTGAACCAATGCCAGAGCCTGGATTGCCAGAATCTTTCAATGTGTTAATGCACGAATTGAAAGGTCTAGCACTAGACATTAGATTAGAAGAGTAAAAAAAACCGTTGTATGTAAGGACAGCTTTCGGGCTGTCCATACCAAAAACATAAAACATGGCAAGAAAACAAGATAAGAATACAGTACAGAGATTTAACAAAATCTCCATTGGTTTAGCCTCACCTGAATCTATTTTAGCAGAATCTCGTGGTGAAGTTCTAAAGCCAGAAACTATCAATTATCGTACTCATAAACCAGAACGTGATGGTTTATTCTGTGAGCGTATTTTTGGTCCTGTAAAGGATTATGAATGTGCTTGTGGAAAATATAAGCGTATCCGATACAAAGGTATCGTATGTGACCGTTGTGGTGTAGAAGTAACAGAAAAGAAAGTACGTCGTGATCGTGTTGGACACATTAATTTAGTGGTTCCAGTTGCGCACATTTGGTATTTCCGTTCGTTACCAAACAAAATTGGATATTTACTTGGGTTACCATCTAAAAAATTAGATATGATTATTTACTACGAACGTTACGTAGTAATTCAACCAGGTATTGCTAAAAATGCTGAAGGAGAACCAGTTCAAAAAATGGACTTCCTTACAGAAGAAGAATATTTAAACATTTTAGAAACACTTCCACAAGACAACCAATATTTAGAGGATAAAGATCCTAATAAATTTTTGGCAAAAATGGGTGCTGAATGTTTAATCGAGCTTTTATCACGTATTGATTTAGATGAATTATCATTTGAACTACGTCATAAAGCCAATACTGAAACGTCAAAACAACGTAAAACGGAAGCTTTAAAGCGTTTACAAGTTGTAGAAGCTTTACGTGAATCGAACGAAAATCGTGAGAATCGCGCAGAATGGATGATTTTAAAAGTTATTCCAATCATTCCGCCAGAATTACGTCCATTAGTGCCGTTGGATGGTGGTCGTTTTGCAACTTCCGATTTAAATGATCTTTATCGTCGTGTTATTATTCGTAACAACCGATTAAAGCGTTTAGTTGAAATCAAAGCACCAGAAGTTATTTTACGTAACGAAAAGCGTATGTTACAGGAATCTGTAGATTCGTTATTAGATAACACACGTAAATCATCTGCTGTTAAAACAGATTCTAACAGACCATTAAAATCATTATCAGATTCACTTAAAGGTAAGCAAGGACGTTTCCGTCAAAACTTACTTGGTAAGCGTGTTGATTATTCAGCTCGTTCTGTAATTGTTGTTGGACCGGAATTAAAATTATTCGAATGTGGTATTCCAAAGGATATGGCAGCCGAATTATACAAACCTTTCGTAATTAGAAAATTAATTGAAAGAGGTATTGTAAAAACTGTAAAATCTGCGAAGAAGATTATAGATAAGAGAGAGCCTGTGGTTTGGGATATTTTGGAAAATGTTCTTAAGGGACATCCAGTATTACTTAACCGTGCGCCAACGCTTCACAGACTAGGTATTCAAGCTTTTCAACCAAAATTAATTGAAGGAAAAGCTATTCAGTTACACCCATTAGTTACTACGGCATTCAACGCGGATTTCGATGGTGATCAGATGGCTGTGCATTTACCTTTAGGTCCTGAGGCTATATTAGAGTGTCAGTTATTAATGTTAGCGTCACATAATATTTTAAACCCAGCTAACGGTTCTCCGGTAGCAGTACCTTCTCAAGATATGGTACTTGGTCTATATTATATGACTAAAGAACGTATCTCAACTGACGACGTTAAAATTAAAGGAGAAGGCTTAACATTCTACGCACCTGAAGAAGTAATTATTGCTTACAATGAGGGTCGTGTAGATTTAAATGCTGGTATTAAAGTAAGAACCTATGCTTTCAACGAAGCTGAAGAACTGACTTTACAAGTTATTAATACTACAGTAGGTCGTGTACTTTTTAACGAAAAAGTACCACATGCTGCAGGTTATATCAATCAAGTATTAACTAAAAAATCACTACGTAATATTATTGGTGATATTTTAAAATTCACAAGTGTGCCAGAAACGGCTGCTTTCTTGGATGAAATTAAAACTTTAGGTTATAATTTCGCATTCCAAGGTGGACTATCATTTAGTTTAGGTGATATTATTATTCCACCAGAAAAGCAATCAATGATTGATGGTGCAAACCTTAAAGTTGATGGTATTATGGCCAACTATAACATGGGGCTTATTACTAACAACGAGCGTTATAACCAAGTTATTGATATATGGACCTCTACGAATGCTGAATTGACTGAATTGTCTATGAAGCGTATTCGTGAAGATCAGCAAGGTTTTAACTCGGTATATATGATGCTTGATTCTGGAGCTCGTGGATCTAAAGAACAGATTCGTCAGCTTACAGGTATGCGTGGATTAATGGCGAAACCGAAGAAATCAACAGCTGGTGGTGGTGAAATTATTGAAAACCCAATTCTTTCTAACTTTAAGGAAGGTCTTTCAATTTTAGAATACTTTATCTCAACACACGGTGCACGTAAAGGTCTTGCCGATACCGCACTTAAAACTGCGGATGCTGGTTACCTAACACGTCGTTTAGTAGATGTATCTCAGGACGTTATTGTAAATACCGTAGATTGTGGTACGTTACGTGGCGTAGAAGTAACACCATTAAAGAAAAATGACGAGATTGTTGAAACCTTATCAGAGCGTATTTTAGGTCGTATTTCATTAAACGATGTTTACAATCCGTTAACTGATGAATTATTGGTTGCAACAAACCAAATGATTGATGAAACCATAGCTAGAACTATCGAAAATTCTCCAGTTGATGCTGTAGAAGTTCGTTCAGCTCTAACCTGTGAAGCCAAGCAAGGTATTTGTGCTACATGTTACGGTCGTAACTTAGCAACTGGAAAAATGGTTCAACGTGGAGAAGCTGTAGGTGTAGTAGCCGCACAGTCTATTGGAGAGCCAGGAACACAGTTAACATTACGTACATTCCACGTAGGTGGTATTGCTGGTAACATTTCAGAAGTTAACAAATTGGTTGTCAAATTTGACGGTATCGCAGAAATCGATGAACTTAAAACTATTAAAGGCGAAGATTCCGATGGAAAAGAAGCTAATATGGTTATTTCTCGTACTTCTGAATTAAAATTAATTGATAAGAAAACAGGTATTACTTTAAGTACCAATAACATTCCTTACGGTTCAACCATTTATGTTAAGAGTGGTGATGCTATTAAAAAAGGAGATGTTATTTGTAGCTGGGATCCATATAACGGTGTAATTATTTCAGAATTTGCTGGTAAAGTACGTTATGAAAACATCGAACAAGGTGTTACGTATCAAGTAGAAATTGATGAGCAAACCGGATTCCAAGAAAAAGTAATTTCTGAATCTAGAAATAAAAAGCTAATCCCAACGCTTCATATTGAAGATGCTAAAGGAAATGCAATGCGTTCATACAACTTACCTGTAGGAGCCCACATAATGATTGACGATGGTGAGAAGATTAAAGTCGGTAAGATTTTAGTTAAAATACCTCGTAAATCTGCTAAATCTGGAGATATTACAGGTGGTTTACCACGTGTTACCGAATTATTCGAAGCACGTAATCCATCTAACCCAGCAGTAGTTAGTGCTATTGACGGTGTGGTATCTTTCGGTAAAATTAAGCGTGGTAATCGTGAAATTATTGTCGAGTCTAAACTAGGTGAAGTTAAGAAGTACTTGGTTAAATTATCAAGTCAGATTCTTGTTCAAGAAAATGACTTTGTTAAAGCAGGTATGCCTTTATCGGATGGTTCTGTAACGCCTAATGATATTTTAAATATCAAAGGCCCATCAGCGGTTCAGCAGTATTTAGTAAACGAAGTACAAGAAGTTTACCGTTTACAAGGTGTGAAAATTAACGATAAGCACTTTGAGGTAGTTGTTAGACAAATGATGCGTAAAGTTAGAATCATTGATTCTGGTGATACGACATTCTTGGAAAACCAATTGGTACACAAAGCAGATTTCATTGAAGAAAATGATGATATTTTCGGAATGAAAGTTGTTGAAGAGCCTGGAGATTCAGAGAATCTTAAAGCTGGTCAAATTATTACACCACGTGATTTAAGAGACGAAAATTCCCTATTACGTCGTGAAGATAAGAAGTTAGTTGAGGCACGTGATGCACAACCAGCTACGGCTACACCAATACTTCAAGGTATTACTAGAGCATCGCTACAAACCAAATCGTTTATATCTGCAGCATCGTTCCAGGAAACAACAAAAGTTCTGAACGAAGCAGCTGTAAATGGTAAGGTAGATACTTTAGAAGGTCTTAAAGAAAATGTAATTGTAGGTCATAGAATTCCAGCCGGTACTGGTATGAGAACTTATGAAAACATTATCGTAGGATCCAAAGAAGAGTTTGATGAAATGATGCAAGCTAAAAAAGAAGTTAATTATAACTAATTAATAAATTGAAAATAGCGTGAAGAAATTCACGCTATTTTTTTATACTATACTATTATGAGTGACAAACCAAATCAGAAAAAACAAGGACAAATAAATATTGAAATTGATGAGAAAATAGCGGAAGGAATTTATTCCAACCTAGCTATAATTAATCATTCTGTTTCAGAGTTTGTTGTGGACTTTGTAAGTATTATGCCTGGAACACCAAAGAGTAAGGTGAAATCTCGTATTATTTTAACACCACAACATGCGAAGCGCTTATTAAAAGCTTTAGGTGAAAACGTAACGCGTTTTGAAAATGCACATGGTGAAATCAAAGATTATGAGCAACCTCCAATCCCATTGAATTTTGGCCCTACAGGTCAAGCTTAAATAGGAACCAGATCTCACACTATACAAAATGTTTTTGCAGAGGTTCTCAAAATATATAATTATGAGCAACCTCCAATCCCATTGAATTTTGGCCCTACGGGACAAGCTTAAATTCAAAACATAAAAAAATCCCATAGGTAATTTCCAATGGGATTTTTTATTTTAACAAGCTTCTTTTTTATTGATATAAAATTTTAAAGCACCGGATGGGCACTTTTTAATCTGATTGATAATGTTTTCATTAGTATCCGCATCCAAATCTATCCACGGAATTACATATTGTTTAAATACATTGGAAAGTTGGTTAGCACAATGTTCGGCGTTTACACACACCGTTGGGTTGTAAATTACAGTAATATCTTTATTACTGAAAGTTTGGGGTTTTACTTTCATAGTAATCACGATTTGGTATTATTAGGCTACTTAAAAATGACTGGCCGTAATATATAAGTAGAACGGCGTGACAATTAAATGTATGAAAAAAAAAGTAAACACATTAGTAATAAACGGCACTTTTCGATAAACGGTTTATTGTTTTAAGATTTAAAATTCAGATGTGTAATGAAATTTAATATTTGGATATTTTTGTTGCGTCATCTGCAAAGAGAACGGGGAATCTGCTAGAAACACCAATTGATCTTGCTTATCTTTAGCAATATAGCGTTGCTTTACGCGTAAAAACTCTTTGAATTCTTCACTTTTAACATCGTTAGCTTCCACCCAACATGCTTTATGAACATTTAAGTTTTCATAGGTGCATTTGGCCCCATATTCATGTTCTAAACGATATTGAATTACCTCATATTGTAAAGCTCCAACCGTTCCAATTACTTTTCTGCCGTTGAGTTCCAATGTAAATAACTGGGCTACACCTTCGTCCATTAATTGATCAATACCTTTATAAAGCTGCTTGGATTTTAATGGGTCAGCATTGTTAATATACCTAAAATGCTCCGGACTAAAACTAGGAACACCTCTGTAATTTATATTTTCACCTTCTGTCAAAGTATCTCCAATTTTAAAATTTCCTGTATCATGCAAACCTACAATATCACCAGGATAAGAGATGTCTACAATTTCCTTCTTTTCAGCAAAAAAGGCATTCGGACTCGAAAATTTCATTTTCTTGTTATTTCTAACATGTAAATACGGTTTGTTACGCTCAAATATGCCCGAAACAATTTTAACAAAAGCCAGACGGTCACGATGATTAGGATCCATGTTGGCATGGATTTTAAAAACAAAACCAGTAAAATTCTTTTCGTCCGGTTTTACAAGACGTTCTTCACTTTGCTTTGGTCTTGGTTTAGGCGCAATTTCTATAAAACAGTCTAATAATTCGCGAACGCCAAAATTATTTAAAGCAGAACCAAAAAATACAGGCTGTTGTTTCCCTTCTAAATACGCATCTCTATCAAATTCAGGATAAATACCTTCAACCAATTCAATTTCTTCTCGAAGTGTTTTAGCCGCTTTTTCACCGATTAACTCATCAATTTTTTTCGATTCTAAATCGGAAATCTCAACGGTTTCTTCAATGTTTTTTCTGCTGCTTCCGCTAAATAAATTGATGTTCTTCTCCCAGAGGTTATAAATTCCTTTAAAATCGTAACCCATACCGATAGGGAAACTCATAGGAACCACAGTTAAACCTAATTTTTGTTCCACTTCATCCAGTAAATCGAATGCATCTTTACCTTCACGATCCAGTTTATTAATGAACACAATCATCGGTATATTTCGCATTCTACAAACTTCAACTAATTTTTCAGTTTGCTCTTCCACACCTTTTGCAACGTCTACAACAACAATAACGCTATCTACAGCGGTTAATGTTCTAAAAGTGTCTTCAGCAAAATCCTTGTGTCCAGGTGTATCTAAAATATTAATTTTAATACCTTCATATTCAAAAGCCAAAACAGACGTTGCCACAGAAATACCACGCTGACGCTCTATTTCCATAAAATCACTGGTAGCACCTTTTTTGATTTTATTACTTTTTACGGCACCTGCTTCTTGAATAGCACCACCAAATAGTAATAATTTTTCGGTTAAAGTGGTTTTTCCGGCATCTGGATGCGCAATAATACCAAAAGTTCGTCTTCTATTTATTTCTGATGTAAAACTCATATTCTCCTTTAAAATGGGTAGCAAAGATACATTTTATCTACACGAAAAATGTTATGTCTTTGGTGCTTTTTAATTTTGTGATAAGTTTGTCGTATTTTTACTGTTTTGATTGGTATTTTAGCGCTATGATTGAAGAACAAGTTATTTTAGTAAACGAAAACGATGAGCGAATTGGCCTAATGGCTAAAATGGAAGCGCATGAAAAAGCGCAGTTACATCGTGCATTTTCTGTATTTGTTTTTAACCAGAAAAATGAGTTGATGTTGCAGCAACGTGCCCTTCATAAATATCACACACCTGGTTTATGGACCAATACATGTTGTAGTCATCAACGTGATGGTGAAACTAATATTCAGGCTGGAAAACGCAGGTTGCAGGAGGAAATGGGATTTGTTACCGAATTAAAGGAAACCATTTCGTTTATATATAAGGCGCCGTTTGATAATGGTTTAACCGAACATGAATTTGATCATGTTATGGTTGGACATTATGATGACGTTCCAGATATTAATCCGGAGGAAGTTGCAAATTGGAAGTGGATGTCATTAGAAGCCGTTAAAACTGATATAAAAACACAACCAGACTTGTATACTGCATGGTTTAAGATTATTTTCGAAAAATTCTATGAACATATTAATATTACTGAAGCATGAAAGTTACCGTAAGTAGAAAAGCGCATTTTAATGCAGCTCATCGCTTGTACCGAAAAGATTGGTCTGATGAAAAAAATGATGCTGTTTTTGGAAAATGTAATAACCCCAATTTTCATGGACATAACTATGATTTAATTGTAAGCGTTACGGGAGAAATTGATCCTGAAACAGGTTATGTTATGGACGTAAAAGTTTTAAAAGACTTAATTAAATTAGAAGTTGAAGACGCTTTCGATCATAAAAACTTAAATGTTGATGTACCTGAATTTCAAGACTTAAATCCAACAGCAGAAAATATTGTGGTGGTTATTTTCAATAAATTACGATCTCATTTATCAGAAAAACTGGAAATGGAAGTTACTTTATATGAAACACCGCGTAATTTTGTAACCTATTCGGGACAGTAATTTATGAAAAAAACGCTTTATCCTATAAAGTTCACACCCATTTTAAAGGCTAAAATTTGGGGAGGCGAGAAATTAAAAAATCTGCTCCGCAAACAATCGTCTGCATCAAATATTGGTGAAAGTTGGGAAATTAGCGATGTTGAAGGTGATACTTCTATTGTTGCTAATGGTGATTTAAAGGGACAATCATTAAAGCAATTATTAAACACCTATAAATCTGATTTAATTGGATACAAGAACTATGAAAAATTTGGAAACACATTTCCTTTGCTTATTAAGTTTATAGATGCCAAAGAAGATTTATCCATCCAATTGCATCCTAATGATGCCCTTGCAGCTAAACGCCATAATACTTTTGGGAAAACGGAAATGTGGTATGTCATGCAGGCGGATCCAAATAGCAAATTGATAGTTGGCTTTAATCAGAAGATGAATTCAGAAACGTATTTAAAACATTTGAATGCTAAAACACTAACTGAAATTCTTAATTTTGATACCGTTAAAACGGGAGACGGTTATTTTATTGATGTGGGTCGTGTTCATGCTATTGGAGCAGGAGTTTTGTTAGCGGAAATTCAGCAAACAAGTGATATAACCTATCGGGTTTATGATTGGGATCGGGTAGATGAAACTGGAAATAAACGTGAGCTTCATAATGATTTAGCTATAGATGCTTTTAATTTTAATATGCCAGATGATTTCCGCCTGGATTATACTAAAACGGAAAACACAGCGAATACCATGATAAGTTGTCGTTATTTCACTACTAATTATTTGAAAATTACCAAGGCTATTACAAAAACGAATACGCATGATTCTTTCCTTATTTATATGTGTGTTGATGGTGAAATAACCATTACAGCAAATGGATTAAGTAGCAAATTACAATCTGGCGAAACCGTATTAATTCCAGCGGCTTTAAAGACCGTTGAATTACAGTCAGATAATGCCACGTTGCTAGAAGTTTACGTGTAAAAAAATAAATGTTTCTTTCTATTTATTGAAAGAATCTAAATGTCGGGAATACAATTAAATTACTTACTTTTGTAAAAATTTTAAAATTGACATTATGGCAAATAAGAGAGACCTAAAGAAAGACATTAATTATGTATTAGGTGATATTATTGAAGCAGTTTATGTTTGGGAGTATACAAACACAAGCAAGGATACTAAAAAGAGTGAAGCAATTATTGACGAGGCAATTACAACGTTTGATGGCCTTATTGCTAAAGTAAACGATAGAAGTGTGGAAGACAAAAAAGCACACTTTAAAGCAATTAACACCGAACTTGAAGAAAAAGGTCGTGCGTTAGTTGAAAAAATTAATAAACTAGGATAAAAAAATAACAAATTATAGTTGCATATATGATTTTCACGGTTATATTTGCAGCTTGTTTTGCCGATGTAGCTCAGCTGGCTAGAGCAGCTGATTTGTAATCAGCAGGTCGTGGGTTCGAGTCCCTCTATCGGCTCTTAAGTTTAAACTCCAATACTAGAAATAGGTTGGAGTTTTTTATTTTTATAAGATTTTTTTGGGAGGAGAAGCCTGTCTTGAGCGCAGCCGAAAGGAGTCCCTCTATCGGCTCTTATATTTAGATTCCAATACTAGAAATAGTTTGGATTTTTTATACTTATAAAAAGTTCAATTCAACATTCTTTATTTAGACTTCAAAGGTTTTTAACCTGTGAGGTCTATTGTAAAATAGAATCACTGTTGAAAGTCGATGATTTAATATATTTAAAATAGTTGCTTGGAATTATATTCCCAAATTCCATCCAATCATTAATTTAATCATATTTGATTTTAAAGCATCATTATAGTATTCAGAATCACCTCGAGTATCTATCAAACCTAAATCATCTCGGATTTCAATAGTTAACTCATGTTTATTGGTGAGCGAAATATTTGTTCCAAGACCAAATGAAACACCTGTGTCAATTTTATTGCTTTCAAGTGCTGGTCTGTTGCCATATTGTAAATATTCAGAATCTGTTTTATCACTTAAAACAAAGTTTATAAATGGACCAGCATTTACGAAAAAATTAGAATTCCAGAATTCGTATTTAAGTAAAACAGGAATATTTAAAAGTGCAATTTCGCGATTAAAATCCTGTTTGCCGCTTTCTATTCCGCCATAATAGCTAAAAAACGTTATTCTGTATTCTTGAATTTTTTTTTCATAATTAATATTTGTCTTTAGTGAAAACTTTTCATTTAAATAATAATCAAATGAAGCGCCTATTAGGAAGCCGGCTTTAAAGTTGTGGTATTTAGCATTCTCATAACCTCGAACATCAGGATAATTAATACCAGCATGTAAGCCAATTTTAAAATTTGATTGCGCTTGACTTGTAAAAGAGCCAATTATAATAAAAAGGAGTAGTAATTTTTTTTTCATAAAATATGAGTTTAATTAAATAGGAAATGAAAAACCAAGTGCTGCTGCTGCTGCATATTGGTCAATGGTTGGATGGTAATAAAAGGTGATTTCAATTTCAAAATTATGGTTTCTACCAATTGCTAATCCATAAGTGACTGGAATATGCATGATAAAACCGTCTTTTTCTATGTTTGTGAGAGTAGTTATCGTTTTAAAAGAGCCAAGAGAAACACCAATACCTGTTTCCAAATAGGGAGCTACCCAAGGAATTGGTATGGCAAGGCGTATTTTTCCGCCAAGTAAGAAAGCGTTTGTAGAAACTTTGTAGTCGTATTGCTCTAATGTCACATCGTTATTGGTAGAAGAAGCTAACATTAATCCTGCATAAGGTCTTATACCAAACCATCTGGTAATACCAAAAACATATTCTCCTTGTGTGTAAAATCCGACACTGGAAACATCAACTTCATCAAATGGAATACTAACACCTAAACCTATGGAAGCCTTAAAATGATGCCCTTTATTAGGTTGTGCTTTTGCTAGATGAGAAGTGAAAATCATAATAAATAAAACACTAAATAAAAAGAATGATTTGGGGATCATAAGTTTTAAAACAGTTAAAGGTGTCTAATAATTTATTAATATGGGTATTAATCTAAAGATGCGAAAGAACTTAATTCCCCTTCCTGTCTTTAATAAAAGCATCCAATTCCTTACCATATTTAGAAGCCTTTATTTCTGGTGTTAATGAATTATTGATAGTATCCAACCATTTCGTTTGGGCATCATAAATTTCTGTTAAGGCAACGTATGGAGCAACATCACTATCTTTATTTTGAATAGCGAAATTTACCGTGTATAAATATTTACTTTTTAAAAGACTTTCATAAGCCTTGGTATTGGCAGCAAGAAGCGATGAGTCTTTTATCATTTTAGCATCTAATTCTGCTTTAATCAACTCTAAATTTTTATCGTTATAACGATCCATCATTTTCAAGTATTGTTCAAAAACAACTTGCTGCTTAGAGCCTTTAATTTCTGGATTTAGCGAAAATTCTTTTAAAGTGGTATTAATTACAGTCACACCTTTATCAGCAAAAAATGGAATTTTGCCATATGCATCCGAATTATTTTTATTTAAATGAAGAAAGAAAACTTCAGGAGATTCTAAAATAGCGTGAAGTTCAAAATTAGAATCGCCATTTATAATTAAAGAATCCACAGAAATTAAAACAGAATCTTGGATTTTTTGTAAGTATAACGTGCCTTTTTTTAAATCTTTAATTGTGCCTTTAACTGTTAAGTCATGTTGCTCTTTACCGCATGAAAAAAGGAGTAAAAGACTTAATAATAGAAATGATTTCTTCATTGTTTTTCTTGAATTTTAGGGCGTAAATATCTTATAATTATTGGTTAAATACTAACCGACTGCGGCTAATCGCATTAATATTGTACAGCCAATGGCAGCAATAGTTCCAATAGCATATCCAAATACCGCTAGAAGCACGCCAACCGTTGCTAATGATGGGTGAAAAGCTGCTGCAACAATAGGAGCAGAGGCTGCACCACCAACGTTAGCTTGACTTCCTACCGCCAAAAAGAAGTAAGGTGCTCTAATAATTTTGGCCACTATTATAAGTAAAACAGCATGAATGGTCATCCAAACTAATCCGACAGCAATTAGTCCTGGGTTATCAAAAATGGCAGCCAAATCTATTTTCATTCCAATTGAAGCGACTAAAATGTATATAAATACCGAACCATATTTACTGGCGCCGGCACCTTCGTAGTTTTTTGCTTTAGTAAATGATAGTAGAATAGCAATTAATGTCGCAATGCTAATCATCCAGAAGAATTGAGAATCCAGAAATGTAAAAGTATTTCTTAAGGTTGGCGATTCAATACCGCTCACTACATCACTAAAAAATGGCGCTAAAATATTGGCGCCAATATGCGAAACGCTGACGGTTCCGAACGCAATGGCTATGATAATCATAATATCTGTGAGCGATGGATTGCGTTTAACGCTTTGTTCAAATGAAGATACTTTCTCTTTTAATGCTTCAATAGCGGAATTATCTGCACGTAACCATTTATCAATGGCTTTAGAACGGCCAATTCCTATTAAAATAATAGCCATCCAAATATTGGCAACCACAATATCCACAAATACCATTTTCCCGTATTCAGACTGATTATATCCATAAATTTCCAACATGGCCGTTTGGTTAGCGCCACCGCCAATCCAACTGCCTGCTAATGTTGAAAGTCCGCGCCAAACAGCGTCCGGACCAAAACCACCAACAGTTTCTGGCGATACTATGGAAATAAGAATAATAGCAATAGGTCCACCAATTACAATTCCTAATGTACCCGTTAAGAACATCACCAAGGCTTTCCACCCCAAATTAAAAACGGCTTTTAAATCGATACTTAAGGTCATTAAAACCAAGGCTGCAGGAAGTAAATATCTACTCGCCATAAAATATAAACTGGTACTTTCTTTGGTTATTTCGCCAGCTTCGTTTACGGTTTCCCATTCAGGAGCAATAAGTCCAGCTGTTGTTAAAACGGCTGGTAACATATAAGCCATAAATAAACCAGGAACTATTTTATAGAATTTAGGCCAGAAACCTGTTTTTAAGGATTCCGTATAAAAAATGAATCCGAGAGTAAGCATGAGTAATCCAAAGACAATCGTGTCACTGGTAAAAATAGGTTCTTGCATGGTTGGTTATTTTGAGCGTGCAAAATACCAAAATAAACGGTTTAAAAAAAGCGACTCTAGGAGTCGCTTTCAGATGTTGAATTCTTTTTAGATTTTGGTAAACGGTTATGGTCTTTAAGGTATTGCATTAGCATCCACTCAATTTGGCCATTAGTGCTCCGGAACTCATCTGAAGCCCATTTTTCAACGGCTTTGAGCATCTCTTCATTCATTCGTAATGCAAAGGCTTTTTTCTTGGACATGCTACTGTTTTATATAGGTTTCAAGGGTATTAATTAATATTTCAGATAATGGGAAATCTGTTTTTTTATAAGATATTTGATTATCTTCATCTTTATCCTCATTTAAAATTAGAATCGGGATTTAAACCTTTTTTATTTCTTCGGAAGGATTAAAAATCACATTTTTCAGCATAATTTCTTCAGAAGTATTAGTTATTAGCGCCAGAATAAACTGTCCAGAACAAATAAAAAGAAGTAAAAGACTAATTTTTTCTACACTATCTGTTTTTATCGCGCTCTAATATAATACTGGTATACTGCTCATTTGTGTGCTTTAAGGTCCAACCTTCACGTCCATATTGGTTTAATAATTCTTCAAAATTTTGTAACCGATTTCTAAAACCGAGTTTAGGTTGTATAACTTTATATTCCTTCATAGGTGATTGGTATTTGTGTGTTTTTCTTTTGTAATTCAGCAATAAATGGTTCTAATTGATTTTCTAACGTTCTAAATTCTAAAATAACTTTTCTTTTATTTTGAAGTTTAAATTTCAGCGTGGTTTCTTCAGAATCTTTAGTAACAGTCATGGAAGCTATATTAATAATGGCTATGTGGCGTTTCCAACTTGTTAAAAACCATTCATTAATAAACCAAACTAGGCAAATAACAATCAACAGAACAAATAGTCTAAACCAATTAATTTACTCGTTTTTTCAGTGTTTAAATAGTCGTTATAATATCCTATGGCTTTAAAAATGGCTAAAAGAAGAATGACGATGGGTGCAACTTTCCTCTTAATACAGTGTAGTGTGCTGTATTTCAAAATCACTTCAGAGTTTGAAATTTGCGCACCGTATTTAGTGAGTTGATAATCTGTAACCATAAAATTACATGTTCAGAGTTCCAGCATTCACAATTGGTGAAGCATCTTTATCGCCGCATAAAACGACCATTAAATTACTTACCATGGCAGCTTTACGTTCGTCATCTAATTCTACAATGTTTTTTTTGCTCAATTCATTTAGCGCCATATCAACCATACTTACGGCACCTTCAACAATTTTATGTCTAGCAGCAACAATGGCGGTCGCTTGCTGACGTTTTAGCATAGCACTTGCAATTTCTTGAGCATAAGCCAAATAGCCAATTCTAGCTTCCAAAACTTCAATTCCAGCAATGGATAAACGTTCGTCGATTTCTTTTTCTAAAGCTTCACTAACTTCATTTAAACTAGATCGTAACGTAATATCTTCATCTAAACCTTCATCGGCAAAATTGTCATACGGGTACATGCTAGCTAATTTTCTAACAGCAGCATCGGTTTGCACGCGTACAAAATTTTCATAATTATCAACATCAAAAGCCGCCTTGTAAGTGTCTTTTACGCGCCATACTAAAATGGTACTAATCATGACAGGGTTTCCCAGTTTGTCATTCACTTTAAGTCGTTCACTGTCAAAGTTGCTAGCTCGTAAAGAAATCTTGTTTTTGGTGTAAAAAGGGTTGGTCCAATAAAAGCCATTCTCTTTAATGGTACCTACATATTTTCCGAATAATAAAAGGATGCGAGATCCGTTTGGTTGCACCATAATAAAGCCAGGAGCAATAATTAGAGCAATTACAATTAATGCTGAATAACCAGGGCTTTCCGTGATGATGGCTAATGCAATACTACCGATAAATATTATTAAGAATACAAACAGCATGAGATAGCCGTTTGCTGGTACAATAATTTTTTCTTCTTTCATGTTTGGTGATTTAGTATGATATTAATTTGATATCATAAAGATATACATTAATTATTTACCATGCAAATCATTTTTGGCACGAATATTGAATTAGAAATAATGTTATTGTAACTTAACTTTAGTTAGTGTGTGGTTACTCTAATTAAAAACAATAACATTTCATATTTTTGGTTGGTTAGTAAGAAAAGCACTCTTTTTAGAGTGCTTTTTTTTTATGAAATATTGAAACTAATTAATACTTTATTTTATGAATTTTACAAGTGCATCCATAAGTTCTGGAGGCAGAGTTCTAAAAGACTCATTATAAGATTTAGAGTTTTCAAGATCTCCACCCTCAATGATGAATAAAACATGATTCATATTAGTGATATTTACTAAAACACTATTTGGTAACGCTTTTTGAAGTTGTTCTGCCTCTTCAGTAGAAACTTGCAAGTCGTTAGTACCATTTATAATTAGAACGGGAATGGTTAAGGTTGAAATAGCCGCTGTCGGATTATACTGCATCCAGCTACCCATAAAATCTTGAGTGTCTAAACTAAAAATATTAGATAAGGCTTGTGGGAAATCTATGGTGGTTTTACCGGATTTTAAAACATCAAAAACCCGCTGCGCATCAGGCGCCAAACCAGGAGCAGTTTGTTCTATTTGTTCCAAAATAACCTGATCAATACTTTTGGCAGAACCTGCTAAAGATATAAATCCAGATACTTTCTCATTTGCTGCTAACATGCCTACCAAACTTCCTTGACCATGACCTATAATATAAATAGCTTTATAAGTTGCTTGTTTTTCAAAGTAGTTAACCACATCATTGGCATCTTTAATGAAATCGTTAAAACTCATTCGGGCATTAACGCGTCCTTTTTTTATTTGCTTCACTATGCGCTTATCATACCTGAAAGAACTAATTCCATTATCGGCTAAACCATGAGCTAATTTTTTAAGATTATTATTTTTTTGGAAATTCTGATTTCCATTTCTATCTATTGGGCCATAATCGCCAATAATTATAGCTAGAATGTTTTTATTCGATTCATTTGGTTCTAATAAAGAGCCATCCACGAATGGTGAAACTTCAATTTCTTTTTCTAAAGTTTTAGGCTGCTCTTGCGCCAAAGTGGGAAATGCTAAACATAAACACAAAATGGTATAATACAACTTCATAGAAAATCGATTTTAATTAAGGTATTCTTACAACGTAAAGTTACGACTTTAAGGTATATATATGTGTGAATTTTTAGTCGTCCCGATAATTTTAAAGTATGTTTTTAATCGGCTAAAGAGGTTGTTTGGTCGATAAATGTTAAAATATAACGTATTTCAACGAAAATAAAAGCGTTTAGTCGTTCGTAATGAATTTTAAATTTACATTTGGATTGTACTAAAAGACATACTTTTTAGTTCAATGGATTAATTAATTAATATTTGCATTATGTCGTTGATACTGGTGATCCAAATTCTAAAAACATAATATAAAGCAAATAAGACGAAACCGAGGTTGAGGGACCTCGGTTTTTTTTATGCAATTTTTCGAAATGTCAAATTAATTCGTTCACCTATATCTTTTTTAGTTTTTGGAATTTGATGAAGCCAATAGCGTTGCATTTCCCCACCCATAATTAATAAACTTCCCGATCCTAAAAGTATTTTATGGCTTTCTGCTTTTAAGCTGCGATGTTTAAAATGAAAATACCGCGGAGCACCTAAACTTAAAGTCGCAATGATAGGATTTTTTCCTAATTCCTTTTCATTATCAGCATGCCAGCCATTACTATCACTTCCAGATCTGTATCTGTTTAATAAAACGGTACTAAATTCCGTTTTTGCTACTTTTTCAATAGCATTTTTTATATCTTCCAATTCCTTTGTAAAAATTTTTGGTTGCATGGTAATATTGGAGTAGGAGTAACTTTTTTCATTATTAGCATATAAAGAAGTTAGTCGCGGCTGTAAATGTGTTTTGCCAAATAATGTAATATCATCTTGCTGCCAATTTATGCTTTCTTTTAAAATTTCAAATAAGTTATTGGCTTCATGAAGATTATAGAAATTGGGGAAATAGGTCAATTCCGCTTGGGGCAATTGAAATTCAGTTTTACCTGTTGAAAATAAGTCCATCCATTATTTTTCTCTAAATTAGTAGATTGATTATGAAAAACAAAATACTTTTATTTTTATTGGCTGTAGTCAGTTTGGCCTTTACCCAAAAACAAATCTTACCAAACGGATTTGTATACGTTAAAACAGTAGCTCCAAATATTGATGTGGAATTACGGTATTATTCTACTCATAATTTTGTTGGAGATACCATTATAGGTTATAAAGCTAATACGCTAATCGTGACAAAGCCAACTGCAGAAGCCTTGAAAAAAGTTCAAGATGAACTAGCTGATCAAAACCTATGTCTGCGTGTTTATGATGCTTACAGACCGCAACGCGCCGTTAATCATTTTATAACTTGGGCTAAAGATTTGGATGATAAACGCATGAAAGACGAATTTTATCCAGAAGTAGAAAAGCGCCATTTATTTAGAGACGGTTATATTGCCTCGCGTTCAGGACACAGTCGCGGGAGCACAGTAGATTTAACGATTATTGATGCCAATACTATGGAACCTCTAGATATGGGAAGTCCGTTTGACTTTTTTGGCGAAGCGTCTTGGATTGCGCATCAAGATTTAACGGAATTACAAAAGAAAAATCGGCAGTTACTGCAATCCATTATGCAAAAACACGGATTCAGAAACTATCCAAAAGAATGGTGGCATTTTACCTTACGTGGCGAACCTTTTCCAAATACTTTTTTTGATTTTGTAGTCCAATAGATTTTTCCGAAATATTACAAATACATATATGCCCAATACATCAATCCAAATTGAAGAGGAATGCGGAATACCAAAAGCCATTTAGGAAATCCTGCCGATGCTTTTTGGCTTGATAACATATGGAAATGTACTAATAAGAACACGGCTAGCATGGCCATAACTCCATAAACTGCGAAGTCTCTTGTCTGCGGAAAACAAAGTGCAATTCCGAATCCTATTTCTGCTAAACCACTTACATATACCAAAGCTTTATGGTTTGGCAAATAACGCGGCATGATGCGCATATACATTTTAGGTTTTATAAAGTGAATAATTCCAGCCAACACATACATACCAGCCATTAGGTATAAATGCCACGGATTATTCATTTTTATAAATTTTATAGGTAAAGCCAATTCCGTAATTATTCAAATCTTTTTTTAGCAAACCAGATTCAATATTACCTTGCTTAAATTGCACCCAATTATTGCCATTTATAAAAACGCGTTTTATATAGGTATTATGCGTTTTTAGGTCATCTGTAAAAGGTAATAAAGGTCTAAAACTTGTTGGAATTCTGACGGTGCCTTCAGGTCCTTTTAATTCTTTGTATTTCTTATTAGCAAGTAGTTTTCCAACTTTATCGGTATAACCTAATACCTGAATAGAAACAAAAAAACCGTTTTCTGGAATGCTAATATTATAATCCTTAACATGTAAATTATAAACATCGCCTCCTTTTTCAGTAGCTTGAAAAACGATGTTTTCATAAGTCAATGGTTTACCCGGAATCCCATTGTCATTTCTATAAAATTTCACTTTAA
Organism: Bizionia myxarmorum; assembly: GCF_008086205.1. Classification (GTDB taxonomy): domain Bacteria; phylum Bacteroidota; class Bacteroidia; order Flavobacteriales; family Flavobacteriaceae; genus Algorimicrobium; species Algorimicrobium myxarmorum. The sequence goes on from NZ_VSKK01000002.1 coordinate 86,996, forward strand.
ATAAAGTTGAAAACGGCTTTTTTTCTGCGTTTTTTCGGTTGCGTTTTTCCCAGTCTTTAGATTCTAATGTAATAGGGAAATGAATGGTACTTAATTTTGTTAAGCCAGGTTCTGGATCATTGAAGAATACAGCAATTTCAGATTCTATAGTTGGTAACCAACAGGAATAATAGTCGTCATCTAAATAAGGTTTTAAAGTTTCTTCTTTAAATTTCCTGCCTTCAGCTATTAAAATAACTTCATCTAATTGGCTAACTTCTTCATCTAGAAGAATAATTTTCCCCAAACCAATAGTAGCAATCGTTTTATTTTGATACCCTAATGCGGATACAAAAAGCGTATCAATTCCTGGGTATATTTTTTCCGAAAAAATAAAAAGACCTTCATCATCTGCAAATAAACCTTGACCATCGCCAAATGAAACCGTAGCGTAAGAAATAGGTGTTTTAGATTTACTATCCTGAATGCTTATTTGAGCTACTCCTAAATGTGTAAAATAAAAGAAAATCAGAAGAATTAAAGGTTTGTGCATCTGTATTTTAAAATATTAAGAATTAAAGATACAAGGTATAAAATTGCAGCCTAAACTAAAAGTATGGCTTTTGCTTTCAATGCTATCATTAATACCAACGTTTCTTTTTCTTTTTTGAAGCCTCACTTTTTCTACCTTTTTTGTGTTTACTTGTTGCCTGGGTAGATTTATGCGTAGTAGCCTTTTCTTTTGGATCCAAAGGATAGGGATGAAGTTCGTCTACTGGAATTTCTATTTGAAGAAGTTGCTGAATAGAGGTCACGTAATTTTTTTCATCGGCTCCACAAAAGGAGTAAGCCATTCCAGAACTTCCTGCACGACCTGTGCGACCAATACGGTGAATATAGGTTTCGGGAACATTCGGTAAATCAAAATTTATAACCGCATCCAACTCATTTATATCAATTCCACGAGCCGCTACATCGGTTGCAATTAAAATATTTACCAAACCATTTTTGAATTTTTTAAGCGCTTCTTGTCTATCAGTTTGCGTTTTATCACCATGAATGGTTTCAACATCATAACCGTTTTTCTTCAAGGTTTCTTCCAATTTATCAACGCCAAATTTAGTACGTCTGAAAATTAAAATACTCCCTTTTATATTGTTGCGTAACAAATGCAAGCACAATTCCATTTTGCTGCGTTTTGGCACATAGTATAAAATTTGTCCAATGCTTTTAGCCGCGAAGGGCGAGGTAGTAATTTCAATTCTAATAGGCGATTTTAAGATGGTATTCGCCAATTGTTCTACTTTAAAAGGCATGGTAGCCGAGAATAGCAAAATCTGCTTTCCGTCTGGGCATAAATTAGAAATATGTTTAACATCGTCAATGAAACCCATATCTAACATTAAATCCGCTTCATCTAAAACTAGAATTTCCACTTCTTCTAGATTAACAATACCTTGCTTTTCCAAATCTATTAAACGACCTGGCGTTGCAATTAAAATATCTACACCTTTAGTCAACACATCTACTTGTGGTTTCTCTGAAATTCCACCAAAAATAACCGTTGTGCGTAAATTGGTATGTCTTGCGTAGGCTTTAAAGTTATTTCCAATTTGCAACGCTAATTCACGAGTTGGACTTACTATTAAAGCTTTTATCATTTTTCCACCGCGAGGAGCTTCTGGATTTTCAGATAATAATTGTAAGATTGGAAGCGCAAAAGCTGCCGTTTTTCCAGTTCCTGTTTGTGCAGATGTAATGACGTCTTTTTTGGCTAGAACTTGCGGAATGGTTTTCAGTTGCACCTCTGTTGGTTTCGTGTAACCTTGTTCTTCAATAGCTTTTAAAAGCGGATCAATTAATTGTAAGTCTTTAAATGACATGTTTGGTGTATTTGCTACAAAGATACAGGAAAAGTTTGTTTTGATAGGTGTATTCTTAAGTAAGCCCTTGGTATATGTTGAGAGCAGTGTTTGATTTTAATAAAAACTTATATTTTTAATAAAGTATAAACATAAAAAAAGCGGCTTGAAACTAGTTTCAAGCCGCTGCTATTAAAATACCTTTTTGGTAAATACAATCTTACTTAATTTTCTCTAATAATATTTCGGCAACCAATTCTGACGATGCTGGATTTTGACCTGTAATAAGTAAACCATCTTCAATAGCATACGGATTCCAATCGGCTTTGCTAGAATAGATACCGCCATTTTCTTTCAACATATCTTCAACTAAAAAAGGAACTATTTTTGTTAATTGCACCGCTTCTTCTTCAGAGTTTGAAAACCCAGTCACTTTTTTCCCTTTAACTAGAGGAGAGCCATCGCTGTTTTTAGTGTGTTTAAAAATAGCTGGCGCATGGCAAACTGCCGCTACCGTTTTGTTGTTTTTATAAAAAGCTTCAATTAAAGCTATAGAGTATTTATCTTCCGCTAAATCCCATAATGGTCCGTGTCCGCCTGGATAAAATACCGCATCGTAATCGGCTTGGTCTATTGTGCTTAATTGCTTCGTGTTTGCTAACAAATCTTGTGTTTCTGTATCTTTATAATATCGAGTGGTTGGTGGCGTTTGTGCATCTGGCGTTGTGCTTTTAGGGTCAATTGGCGGTTGTCCACCTTTTGGTGAAGCTAAAGTAATATGAACGCCTTTATCTTTTAATAAGTAATATGGTGCAGCAAATTCTTCTACCCAAAAACCAGTTTTTTCACCTGTGTTTCCTAAATCTTCGTGACTTGTTAATACAAATAATACATTTTTCATTTTCGTGTTTTTTATGGAGTTAATATTCGTGCCTTGGCCTACAGAATTCTGTTCTTTGCTTTTATTGGCGCAAGAAGAAAATAAAATTAAACTAAAAACGAATACGATTGATCTAATCATTTAAAAATCAGTTTGTTTGTTGAATACAAAGTTACAATGATATAATAGATTAAAAATTGATGTAGGGTAAGAAAATTTAATTCTGAGAGATTTCTTTTCTAATTCTACTTAAACTTTCTGTAGTAATTCCAAGATAAGAAGCAATGTGATAATTTTTTACAATTTGCTCAATATTTGGATAAGTCTTGATGAAAGATACATATCGCTCGGCTGCCGATTGTGATAAATTGGATAAAATCCGCTTTTGAAAACTAGCAAATGCACCTTCCATTTTCTTTCTAAAAAAAGTTTCAAGTTGGGGTATTTGAGTGAATAATTCTTCCATATCCATTTTTGAAATTTTATAGAGCGTGGCATCTTGAATACATTCAATATAAAGTATGGATTTTGATGCACTGAAGAATGCTGTATAATCGCTAATCCACCAATCGTTTATGGCGAATTGTAAGGTGTGTTCTTTTCCGGAAGGGTCAATGAAAAATGTCCTTAAACAACCATCAAACGTGTAGTATTGATAATTTACGCTTTCATGAGCACTTAATAAAACGGCACCTTTTTTTAATTGAACTTTTTGAAATTTGGCTGCAACCATTTGGCGTTCTTCCGAAGTAAAAATAACCGTTTTAAAAATTTCTGAAAGTATATCGCTATCTATCTGCATGTTATTTTTAGAATTGTATTGCCTTATTCAATTCGGATTTTCTTTCCCGAAAACTTCGGCTTTGTTCCTAATAGGATATCAATAAGCGCTTTTGTTCGCGCAAAATATTCACGTGTTTTAACTTTCATACCTGCTTTCCCGGTTAAATCGCGCGCATTAAAGCCAATAACTTTCATACCATAATGTTCGGCCAAATAAATAGCTCTTTCATTATGAAACTTTTGCGAAATGACTGTAAAGCTGCTCAACCCGAAAATTTCTTTAGCTCTAACCATGGAGTCTAAAGTTCTGAAACCTGCATGATCTAGAAAGATTTGTTCTTCGGGAATACCACTTTTTAAAAGTTCATTTTTAAAATCTTTGGGTTCATCATAATATTTCGTGCCATTGTCTCCACTTACTAAAACGAAATCTATTTTCTTGTTTTGTAAAAGTGTCACGGTAGCATCAATACGGTATTGCCAATAGGGATTTATACGTCCATCTTTGAGTCTTTTGGAAGTACCTAAAACAATACCTACTTTGTTTTTTGATATTTTAGAAACTTGCGAAAAGGTTTTGTTTCTGGCATTATTTTCAATGGTAAAGTTAGCTGTCAGAATCAGAATTATTGGCAAAAAAAGAATGAGTAGAAATATAATAAGCAGTCGTTTCTTTTTCATGAGGGCGTTCTAGGATTCCAACATTTTTTTGATAAAGGTTCTTTATTCTAATAATAATTGGAAGCTGTTTTAAAACTTCGAATTACAAAGGATATTAATTTAGAGATATTTTATAATCGGTTAAACTTTAAGGTTATTGAAGCTGTTAAAACCGATTTGCAATTTTATCGCGGATGTGTATTTAATTTCTTTACAATGGCTGAAGATGCGTTTTCGGCATAAATACCATAAGCGTTTACGACAATACCTTTCATTTTAAATTTTTCAGAAGAAATAGCATAAACAATCATTTCATCTCCAGGATCGCTATCGCCTTCAAATCTATAAAAATCATCTATTTCAAAATCGTCTGCAGATAATTCCGTCGATGTTTGATGGCAAACTAAACATTCTTGGTCTGTTAATATAGAGAAATCAGTAGTGTAGCCCAACTTTTTTAAGTCGGACATGGCTTCCGTTACCGTATCGTAGCTTTTGTGTTTCATAATTAGAAATTTTGCTCCTAATAAAGAGAATAAAGACAATTAGGAACTTTAAAGTTAGTGAATATATGCGGAATCGAGCCAAACCTTAACAGTTTGCTAAAGCTAATTTTGGCAAAAAAACTTCATTTTACATCTTAATTATAAAATGAAGCGACGCTTTTTTAATTTGAATTCGGATGTAGAAACCAGTTGCGTGACCTTACCACAACAACATACTTTCTATTAGGGTTGAATTACCCAAATCGTCATCTGATATAAGCAGCACTTTTGTTTTTCCAAGGGATATTTCTTCTTCAATGGTAACAGATTCTACTTTTAACTTTTCTGCTGTATTTGGAATGGCACAATAGCTATATACTGATTCAACTTTATGATTCTTGATATTTATCATACCTATAAAACTTCCCAAAATTTCGCCGTCATCATAAGCGTTGTTAGTATCTTCAACGGAAGCTGTGAAAATAATTTTAGACTGGTTTTTTAAAGTTGTGGCTCCTGAAAATCCAGCTTCTATACCTTTTATTTTAGGTAAGGAAAATTCAGTGATGTCGTGCACAGGAAAATCCGTTTCACCTTTAAAATACGCTAATAAATTTAAATAGTTAAACGTTAAAATAAGATTCTTTTTTCGATTAAAAAGGAAAAGTTGCTCATCTTGAAAAGCTACCACCTCAATATTTAATTCGGAATCTTGAAACAGCGGTAAGGTTTTCAAATGGTTATAGAAATCAGTAATCTGATACCTTTCAATTTGGATATCTTCTTCTAATAAAATGCGAATAAAAGCATCTCTTTCTGGCGATTTGGAACCAGAGCCGAACGCAACCATTTCATTTTTGCTAATAAGTTCCAAGGACTCGAAGTCTGGCTTTTCAGATTTAATAATTCGCTCATTTAAATGTGGAGCAGTATCTATCAACAGCGTTTTTGAAATAAGGCTGAAGTTGGTGTCCAAAGTAAATAAGTATGGTGAATCGTCTCCAATAACGTAATATAGGTTATCACGTTTTACGAGGCCTGAACCACTTGGGACGTTTTTAAGTTTGGTAGTGTTTAAAATAGAGATTTCCATCTTTTTTCAATTGTAAAATCTCAAGTTAAATTTAAAACGTGTTTTTTTTCGAAAAAGTAAAGCTGCCTGATTTCTTTAAAAATAGGCTTTAAAAAAATTTTACAAACAGCTTTACCGATATATTATGTGGAATGATAGGACTACTATTTAGATTTTTTCAATCTCTTTTCCTCTTTCTTTTCTTTAGGAGTTTTAGCAGCTTCTTTTTTCACATTCTTCTTTGCATCTTTACTTTTAGCCATGATATTTTGTTTTAAATGTTAGTGTATAAATTTTGTGCCTTGTGCAACTGCTACAAGATATACCAAATCTAACAAATTTAAATTACATGTCATAGAGTGATGAACCACTTAATATTTACACATAAAAAATTCCACTTCTGTAAAAATGTGGAATTAGTTTTATTTGCATATTTCTTAATTATCAATCATGTTCAATCCATAATAAGTCGGATGTGGTGTATCCAATTTCTTCAGCTTTTTGTAAATAGTCTTTTTTTATTGCTTCTGGAATGCTTTTTTCTCTGGAGAGAATCCATAAATATTTGAGACTCGAGCCTGCAACCAAAGCATATTTATAATCGGCATCTATGGCTATAATATTATAACCAGCATAAAAAGGACCAAAAAAGGACACTTTGAGTTTGGCTATATTTTCATCTTCTACAAATTTAGCTTTACCAATGGCTTGACTCCATTTTTCCTTTTTGGTATTATAGCCTTGGTTATCCACTTTTATGGTACCGTTTGAGTTTAAAGAATAGTTGGCTGTGGTGTTATTTAAGTTTTTTTCGAAATAGAAATCCATTCTCGCCATTTCATACCATTTACCAAGATATTTTTCTTTCTCAAAAGGTTTAACCGCTGTGGCACCTTTGGGAATGGTGGAACAGGAATAAAAACCAAATATCATAATTACAATTAGTGCGCATGTTATAAGTTTTATTGGTTTCATATTTTAATTTATTTTTTAGATACTAATTGCTTCTCTTTAATAGCTTTTAAACGTACTAATTAAATATTGGCTTGATGTAAATCTAATAAAGTTCTTTTTCACAAAAAAAACCACGACGGTAAATAAGTGGTGTAAATTTTATAAAATTATATTTAATAAAATACCTTTCGAATAGCTATAAAAACAAAAACCATAATGGTGTAAACGAGAAAGAAGGGTAGGATATAGGCTTTTAAACCCATGACCAGCATCACGGCAATAATTAACAATTGAAAACCTAAACCAAAGGTAGAAACGCAAGTCATTAACCATTTTGGTAATACGTCACCTTGATTGGCATTACTGTCTAGCTTGTAAATAACCTTATCGAACGCACCGTATAAAAATGTATATAAGCCGAAAAGAATATTAACATGTTTTTGTTTTTCACCATCTAAAGCCACGGGTGTTCCGGTTTCAAAAACACGACTTGTGGTATCGCCATCAAATTTATTTCTTAAAATAACATAATAATAATTATAAAGTGTGCCTTGCAACTGCAAACCTAAAAAGGCTAAAAAGCATACTAGAAGGGCTGTATCTGTTATAAAATATATTGAAATAAAAAATAAGGCATTCAGAATAATGTCTGCCACAGAATCTAAATAGCGGCCTGTGTAAGACGGTGTTTGCTTTATGCGCGCCAATTCACCATCAGCAGCATCTAGAATTGATTTGAAAATTAAAAAGAAAACAGCCAGCCAATAATAACCTTGAATAATACAATAGATGGCTAATAGCCCAGAAATTATAAAACCAATGGTAACATGAATAGGCGTGAAATTGGTGTGCTTTAAAGCGTTTGCAATAAATCTGGCAACGGGTCTTCCGTAGTCTGAAAGATCTAAAAACTTGTGCTCTTTGGGTAATTTGGACATGCTATGTCTGGAGAAAAATACTGTAATGTGGAATATACCAAATTATAAAAGTGCAAAGATACAACTAAATTCTAGCTTGAAATTTGGTTTTATTCAGGAAATGTTTTGAATTAAAGTTTGTTCAACTCTATTCATTCTCTATTTTCTCAATCATATTTTTAAATAATTCTAGTAAAAAGATGAGTTTGCCAGCATCACCAGCAGCATTGAATTTTTGATTTTCAATTTTTACGCCGTACCAATCGTGTTTTCCTATTTCATTAAGAATCCATTCAATCTCCATATTGGCAATGGAGGTTTTTGAAATGTCAATCTCCACATCCCATCCTGGATTGTCCAAAGTCGTTATTTGAATGCCTTCACCATGTTCCCAGTCGCCATCACAATTATCTATGAACCAATTTTGTATCCAGTCTAAAATTTCCATTTAATTTTATTTTTTATAATAAGTAGGTTAATTGCTATTAGTGCTAATGCAAATAAGAATGGGCAAAAGTACAGAACTATATCTGTTATTTTAAAAGTAGTTTTATAAAAATGTGGACACGCTTTGCTTTATATAAAGTACTATAGACTGTTTTTATTTTTTATAGGTTCCGCTGAAATAACAATTCATGCCATCTGCGTTGCAGTTATCTTCTATCACATCAATTTCGCCATTTCGGAATTCAAAATTTAAACTTTCACAACCAGAACCCGTATATATTGCAGATCCGTAAGCATCTATTTCAGCAACACCCATTAATTTCCCCGTGCAACCACTTTCATTACCAATAGTAATATCAAAATCCATTTCTTGGTTTCCTAAATATTTTAGTATCAGTTTTCCAGTTGCCATGCCGTCTTCATTGTAAGGCCCGTTATAGCTGCCATTATAATTAGCATATTTTGTATCAAGCATTGATTGCTTGGCAGCTTCAAAAGTTTCTGAAGTTGTATTTAAGGTGAAATTTTTAGCAGAATCACCATTAGGTTTACTCCAAGTTCCGCTCATTTCATTTTGGTTTATAAGTTTAGCTTTCCAAAGTCCTGTTTGAGTTCCGTTGTTATCCAATTCATTCAGGATTATGGTGCTGTCTTTGGAAATTGTTCCTTTAACATCCATATTTTTACCCAAGTTGTTATAAAAATAGGTTCCGGTAAGTATGCCATTATCAGCCTTTAATTTAAGAAGTAACGGATTTTCACCATCCATTTTCCCAGTGAATGTGTTTGTGAAATTTGAAGTTGTTATATCTTTTTCCGTTTTGCCTTTACAAGAGATTACTAATAACGTAAGGAAGGCCAATGTGTATGTTTTAAAGTTCATTGTATTAAATTTTATATTATTAAAAAGCGTTTTGTGCATGCGAAGTTGGGGTTTACGTTCACTTGAAATACTGTAAATAAAGATACAGTATCTCTTTTACTAAAAACTATGGTTATTGTTTTTTAAAATTGATGACAAAGATGCACTTTCTATTAGTAGCAACTTCAATCTTTTTTAGAGACTATGTTATAATGGGCTATTACTTTTTAAATTAAAAGGAATAATGTTGGGAGATTTGTTAATGAAGTTAGGAGATTTGTTAATGAAGTTGCGAGATTTGTAATTGATGTTAGGAGAATTGTAAATGTTTACGGGAGATTTGTTAATGCCGGAGGGAGAGCTGCAAATGTCCAGAGGAGAACTGTAAATGTCCATGGGAGAACTGTAAATATCTACGGAAGAACTGTAAATGTCTACAGGAGAACTGTAAATGTCCATGGGAGAATTATAAATGTCCATGGGAGAATTATAATTGTCCCACGGAGATTTATAAATGCCGGAGCGTGAACTGCAAATTCTACAATTAAAAATAAATTATTTACATATAATAACCTGTTTGTTTTTTAAATAGGATGTGAGTAGGAATTTTTATTTGTTTTGAATGAGTTTATCCAGGCGTCTTTTGTTTTTCTGCTGTAATAAAGAAGGATATAAATTTATGATAATGTTCATGAGCATAATCATTAATCCAAATACATACTGGCCATAAATTAATATTACACATGCAAAAATGCCTACCAAAACAAATGCCATTACATGATTGCTTTCAATATGATGTGTGGGTTTTTGCTGAAATATAGAGATACTATAAATTAAATTTACGGAAAACTGATTTTAGATATTTGTAGGGTCTATAGGCGCTCCTTATTAGGCAAATATTTTAATTTAGAGAAATTACACCTTTTGGAGATTCAAATGTTTTGTGAAATTGTTTTGTAATCTATTTAATAAAAACATTCCTAAGAGATAAAAGAAAACGCCGACTGCTATTAAGATTAGTCCGAAAATGACGGTTTGTTTGCTTTGATCTGTTGATTGTGATACTATAATGGTAATGATGCCAATTAGAATAGTTAGAACGGGAAATGCTGCTATAACGGGGTTTGGTTTAACAGTTAACTTTACTAATGCGCCTGTTTTTGACTCTAATATTTCGCCTTCTAAATAAGCGGTTTTTCTTTTAAATTTTGGAACATACCAGGTTATATACGTCCATTTATCATAGGCTGTAAACTTATTTTGACTTGTAAATTCTCCAAGAAAGCTTAAGTTGGTTTGCTCAAAAACGTCTTCAATTTGTTGTTTTAAATTACTAGTACTCAAATTAGAGGTGTAATTTATATTTTTAGTATTCAGTATTCTTTTAATCATTTTCTATGAGCATATTTATTTCAAGATACTGTTTTCTTCATTTTCTATCAACTTTATTTTTTTATTTTTCCAATTTAAAATAACACGGTAATTTCGAAAAAAATCTAAACCAATCCTATGTCCTAAATAGTGTTCTGCATACACCTTTTCGTTTTTCAGAATAGCATTCCCAAATTCTATGTCTTTAATTATTCCGGTATACGATGCTTTTGTTTCCTCTTGTTTTCCATAGATTCCAATAACACCGTGAGTTTCCGATTTTGTAAAATCTGAAATTTCACCATTTTCTTTTTGCTTTTCAAATTCTGAAAATGGTATGACGATGCCGCCATTATAACCAAGATCTACCGGGAAATTCCAAACCTTTTTGCCATTTATTTTACAGGCAATAGAAGGTATGCCTGCATAACCTATAAACAGTTTGTTTTCAATTACTTTTTCAGGCAAGCTTAATTTTGATTCGTTGTCTGTTATGGTAATTTGATTTTTGTTGAAGTCCAAATCCCAAATGGCGTGTTGCATTAAATTGGAACCAATAAATCCGTCAATATTCAATGAAGACCAAACTGGTATAGAGTTAATATCATTGATTACGGCTGTTGTACCCATGAAGTTTATGGAACCAATTTCAATAGTATCTATTCTTGCATATTTGGTGATTTGCGATTTATTAAAAACATCATAAACTTGTACCGAATCAATAATTTTAAAATTTAAAGTTTCAGCAAGTTCCTTTGATACCACATTGGGTGCGCCTGTGTCCAATAGAAAATTATAATTTTTATTCTCTATTTTTACTTTTACAATTATAAATCCATCTTTTATTTCGAAAGGTAACGTGACTTTAAAGTTTTCTTCAGCAGTTTTTCCTTCTTTAAGATATTTTACGGCTTTACTAGTTGCACAGCTATTTATTAAAATACAAATGGTGAAATAAATAAGTGCTTTTGCTATTTTCATGTTTTACGTTTTTTTTTAATAAGAATACGTACGGCTTATAAGTTGCGGTTTTTTATATTATCCGTTGTTTGATTCAGGTATTAATTTAGCAAAACAATTTGAATAGAAACTAGCTTAATAAAGCTTCACTAATTTTATATTGAAGAAATACCACCCTATATCTTGTGATGGATGAACTCATTGTTTTAATCGGTGGAATTTATTTTATTTTTATTATCAAATCTAAATTCATCCAATTCTTTTAAGTCGGTCGCAATTTTTTGTCGCCATTCCTCTACTTTTTGGTCATTTCGACCGCTCTCGGTTTCTCTCATTAAATCAAGTCGCATTTCAGAGAACTCTTCCATAATGTCATTATTAATTTGATTTACAATGTCAAAACCTTTTGATATTAAACGTTTATCTTTTAAAACGCGCTTCCTAAATTTTCGAGCCTGGATTTCTGCAAGGTCAAATTGCAATTGTTGAAAGTCCATTTGTTTATCTATACCCGAAATTTTTGTAGTGTCTATCCAAGATGCATTTCCTAAAAATATATTTCCAATTTTTTGATTCAGATTTCGTTTCATAAAGTCAAATCCGCCAATTGCGTGCGAAATCATAAATTGACTAAAAACTGCGTCATTACTATTATCGCTAATTTTAATTTTAAAATCATCAATTGTCAGCTTTGTGTCTGAACTCCATCTCTTTTGTCCGTCTTGTAATTCTTGTCCGAAAGTGAAATTTAAACAAATAGCGCTTACTAAAATTCCTAAAATTATTCTATTCATTTTTTTTATCAACTTGCGGGCAACGTTAAGAGTATAAGAAAAGTTACGTGCTTATGAGCGAGGATTTTCCGAAGAAAAATTAGAAGCTAGCAACAAAGCAACTAACAATGGTTCAGCAAAAAATAGCCATTTTTTATTTACAATGTTGGCAACAATTTGTATTTTTTTATCATTACTCTCGGTTCAAATCTAGACATAAATTTATTGAAGTGTCTATTCCAGATAAACATCGGGAAATTTAGAAAGTAATATTCTGATTTTTATTTATTTCTTTATCAGTCGTTTATATCGATTCTGAAACGGTTTTTAAATCTGTTGCGACCTATAGTTAATTCTTTTTTAGAATTCTAGAAATTCAAGATATTTACCCATTTTAAAAGAAATATTATTAAAACTGTAATAGCGGCACTAGTGTACAATGAGCTTTGCCAGAAATACAGTTTGCTTGTCCAAGTTTTCCACATCTTTTCCCCAAATTGTTTTTTGACATACCCATTAAGACTTTTATAATAAAGGAAATTTATTATTAAAAAAATTGTTATCGCTATTGTTATTATCCAAATTTTTTCCATTAATAGAATTTTTAATAATTATGATGGTAAATTGTTGCCAACGGTAAGTGTATGAAATGTGCGAGTTTGCGTCCGAGGATTTTCCGCAGGAAAATCGGAAGGTAGCAAACGCACATTTACACTTGATTAGGGACTAAAGTAAGCATTTTTTATACACTATGTTGGCAACCGTTTATTTTTAAAAAACCAAACGCTTGGATTGGGTTTGAAGCCAGTCGGCAGTTTATAATCGGTTTTTTAGTTTTATTAAATCGACAGAATTGAGCGCAACAGTGGTAAGTCGGAAGCACGAAATGTTCCGTAACAGTGATAAATCGGAAGAATAGAGTGAGAGTTTTTATAGAAATTTTTGCCGTACAGCAATGGTTGCCAACGGTCTGTGTATGATAAGTGCGTGTTTACGTCCGAGGATTTTCCGCAGGAAAATCGGAAGGTAGTAAACACGCAACTACCATAAAGTTAAGCACCAAAGTAAGCATTTTTTATACACCTTGTTACCTACAGTAGTTTTTCATTTTTTCTAACATAAAAATCAAAAAAAAACGAGAACATAAACTGGGCGAAAAACGGCTATTTAAACGAATCGTAAACGTGCTCAAATCGGCGTAATATTCCGTTACAGTGGCAGGTCGAAAGTCGTAATAAATAGCGCAACAGTGATAAATCACAAGGGAATCAGGTTTAATAAATCACAAGTTTTTTTCGTTTGAGTGAGATCAGATTTGCCGTCTAATTTTGCGTAAGAGTGGTGGGTTTTTATTGCGTTACGTTATTGTAGGTAACGTCTCTGTATATGGCTCGTAGCGTGCAAATTAAACAATTAGTTTCGGATGAAGCACGAGCCGAATTTTTAAATTTTTCTTATTATCTTTTTTTACTAATAAGCCAAATTTAAAAATTTGGCGGACTCGCAAATATGCCTTGACTTCGATTAAACAACTACCTAGCTATGAGCTATATACGTTGTTACCTACAGTTATTTCCGCAATGCTTTTTCAATTCGGTTTCTTGCTTGCAATGGACTTAACTTTAATTTTATCATTTCTATGGCAATTAATTCGGCTGTAATTCCGCTACCATAAATATCGCCAGTTTTTGTTTCTTTATATAGTTCTACAGTTTGAATATTTTCTTTAATATCCTCAAAAATCTCTACTGCTTGTTCGTTCGTTATTTCATAATTCGTTTCCAAATCTGTGAGAAACGATTCGGTATAATATGTAAATCCGAATTTGTCTTTTAAAAGCTCGGAATTTAAGTCAATTTTTGTAATAGAATCAAGTGTATATTTTGTTGTTTCATTAACAATCTTTAATTTTTTGTCAGTTAATTTTTCTAATCCAAGAATCTTATATCTGTCTTCTGGAATCGGATTTGTCGTTAATGGTATAGAATCAATTCTTTCGATTTTGAGTATTTTTTGATTTCCAAATATTTTGCTTTCCAAAACCACAAACCTTTTTCTGTTGTTTGATGAACATTTAAAATCAGGACGACATTTAAATTCATAAATTGTATCATTACTCCGCTTTATTCCGAAAAGTTCTGTTCCGTTAACAAAATAATATTTTTCATTTAGCAAACTTTGTGCAAAAATAAAGTTGAATAAAAAGATTGATATTAATGTTAGCAGGATTTTTTTCATAATTGTAGGTAACGTATGTATATAGCTAATGGTGTATATACATCTATTATATATACACCAAATCTAACAAATTAAAATAACTTGTTGTAGGCGTAACATTATTCCAAAAAAAAACCACTTCCTTAAAGAAGTGGTTCTGATTTTAAATCAATTTTTTGGGCTTATTTTAAAAGCTCATAACTGCGTTTAATGAAGTTTGTTAACTCTTCACCTTTTAATAAACCTTGAGATAATCGTGCTAAATCTAAACTTTGCGTGATTAAACGTTCTTGTTTTTTCTTGGTTTTAGTTTCTAAAATTTCGCTTACTAAAGCAGAATTCGTATTCACCACCAAATTATACATTTCTGGCATATGGCCCATTCCAAACATACCGCCGCCGCCGCCGGTCTGTTGCATTTCTTTCATACGTCGCATAAATTCTGGCTGCGTAATCATAAATGGTGATGCATCACTATCCATAGCTTCTAATTGTACCATGAATTTTTCGGAAGGAATAACTTCTTTTAATAAATCTTCTAAAGTTACTTTTTCTTCATCGGATAATTTTGAAATCTTCTCTTCGTCCGTTTTAACTAAATTATCAACGTGATCGGCATCTACACGTGCAAATGTGATGTTTTCTTTACTAGATTCTAGCTTCTGCATTAAATGCGAAACAATTGGCGAATCTAATAACAACACTTCAAAACCTTTAGCTCTAGCTGCTTCAATATAACTATGCTGTCCGTCTTTATTAGAAGCGTATAGAATAACTAGCTTTCCGTCTTTATCGGTTTGCTTGTCTTTTATGGCTTCGACTAATTCGTCATAAGTAAAATATTTACCGTCAACAGTTGGGTATAAAGCGAACGCATCTGCTTTTTCGAAGAATTTATCTTCAGAAAGCATACCGTATTCAATAACAATTTTAATATCGTCCCATTTCTTCTCAAAATCTTCACGGTTGTTGTTGAATAATGATTTCAACTTATCAGCCACTTTACGCGTAATGTAAGAGGAGATTTTCTTCACTGCACCATCGGCTTGCAAATAACTACGCGACACGTTTAATGGAATGTCTGGAGAATCTATAACACCACGTAACATGGTTAAGAATTCAGGAACAATACCTTCTACATTATCGGTAACATATACCTGATTTTGGTACAGTTGAATTTTATCTTTCTGAACATTTAAATCGTTCGTCATTTTAGGGAAATACAAGATTCCCGTTAAGTTAAATGGATAATCTACATTTAAATGAATGTGAAATAACGGCTCTTCAAACTGCATTGGGTATAACTCGCGGTAAAAGCTGTTATAATCTTTTGCCTCCAAATCTGCTGGTAATTTGGTCCAAGCTGGATTTGGGTTATTGATAATATTATCTACCGTTACTTTTTTATGAGGCTCGGTTGTTTCCTTACCATCTTTATCAGTTGTTGTCGCTGGTGTAAATTCAGGATCGTTTATTTCTTTGGTTCCAAATTTAATTGGAATAGGCATAAACTTATTATATTTTAATAATAATTCACGAATGCGTGCTTCTTCTAAAAACTCGGTAGAATCTTCAGCTATATGAAGAATAATCTCGGTTCCACGATCTGTTTTGTCTGCTGCTTCTAAAGTAAATTCTGGCGAACCGTCGCAAGTCCAATGTGCTGCTGGTTCGTCTTTATAAGATTTGGTGATGATTTCTACTTTTTCAGCAACCATAAATGCCGAATAGAAACCTAAACCAAAATGACCGATAATTCCAGAATCTTTAGCCGAATCTTTATACTTGTCTAAAAACTCTTCAGCACCTGAAAAAGCAACTTGGTTAATATATTTTTCAACCTCGTCCGCCGTCATCCCTAAACCCTGATCAATAATGTGCAATTTCTTACCTTTTTTATCGATTTTAACTTCAATTTTTGGGTTGCCATATTCTACGGCGACCTCACCAATACTGGTAAGATGCTTTAATTTTAAAGTCGCATCGGTTCCATTACTAATTAATTCACGTAAAAATATTTCGTGATCACTGTATAAAAACTTTTTAATCAGCGGGAAGATATTCTCTACCGATACATTAATACTACCTTTTGCCATAATTCTATTTGTTTAAATTCCTGCGTAAGCAGGAATCTCATTATTCAACTTATTTGAGTTGTGATAGTCAAAAAAAGTACCAACTGTTAAAACGTGACAAACTGACAATTTTATGTATAAAAAAATGCCATTCCTTTCAGAATGGCATTTTAAAAATAGATGTTTTGATTAATTTTTTAAAGTTGCTTCTTTCTTTTCAACAACCGGTTTATTCTTTACATAGGTTTCCAACCATTCATCTTGCTCCCAAAGCATGTGTAAAATGGATTCTTTAGCAGAATACCCGTGACTTTCGCGTGGCAACATCACCAAACGAACTGGCGCACCCAATCCTTTTAAAGCATTAAAATAACGCTCACTTTGCAATGGATAAGTTCCCGAATTATTATCGGCTTCACCATGAATTAGTAATAAAGGTGTTTTCATTTTTTCAGCATGCATAAAAGGGGACATGGTATTGTAAACTTCTGGCGCTTCCCAATAATTACGTTCTTCACTTTGGAAACCAAAAGGCGTTAAGGTTCTGTTGTAGGCGCCACTTCTAGCAATTCCTGCTGCAAATAAATCAGAATGAGCTAGTAAATTGGCTGTCATAAAAGCGCCATAACTGTGGCCACCAACGGCAACACGGTTTCTATCTATATAACCCAAACCATCAACAGCATCAATTGCTGCTTTTGCATTGCCAACTAATTGCTTTATAAAGGTATCGTTTGGTTGATCATCGCCTTCACCAATAATTGGGAAAGCGGCATCATCCAGAACCACATAGCCTCTAGTTACCCAATAAATTGGCGAACCGTAATTTGGATAGGTGAATTCATTAGAACTAGATGTGTTTTGACCAGCACTATTTTTGTCTTTAAACTCACGCGGATAGGCCCATAAAATCATTGGGTATTTTTTAGCTTTCTCATAATTGGTTGGTAAATATAGGGTTCCAGATAAATCCAAACCATCATCACGTTTATAGGTAATAACTTCTTTTTTCACATTTTGAATGCTCTTAAAAGGATTTTCAAAAGTGGTTAAAGGCGTTAAACTATTTTTCTTTTTAATATTTCGGATGTAGTAATTTGGAAATTCGTTTTTAGATTCTATTCGAACCAAAAATGTACCGTCTTTCGCATTTAAAGCCGAACTGATGCTTTCTACTTTATCCGTTAATTTAGATTGATATAAGCGTTTGGTTTCTTTCGTTTCCAAATTCATTTCATCTACAAAGGGAAATTTTCCAGCATCGCTATAACCATCACCAATTAAATAGGTTTTGTTATCTGCAACATCTAAAACATATTCATTAAAATCGTTTTTAGTGGAAACAAAACTTCCTGGATTGCTGTAAACATCTTGGTAATTTCTATCAAATAAAACCGTTGGTTCTTGATTCGGATTTGAGGGATTAAAAACATAAGTGCGAGAATTTCTGGTATTCCACCAAGAATCATAAACAATAGCAATATTATCTGTTCCCCAAGTAATGCCGCTAAAACGGTCTTTGGTTTTTAAAAGTGACGTTACTTTGCCGTTGAAAGGTGCATCTTGCTGAAAAACTTCATCACGAAATGGTACCACATTTTCAGGATCGCCACCATCTAAAACTTCAGCCCAATAAAGCGTTGCCGGTTTATCATTTCGCCAGTTTAGGTCGCGCATTCCAGTGCGTTCTGCCATAAATCCTTGAGGTAAATCTTCAATTAAAGGAACTTCAAGCATGGTTTTTACTAAATCGCCAGTCGCAGTATAAACGGTAGTTGCTGATGGAAACCTAGAATACGGAACCAAATACGAAAACGGTTTATTGATAGTTAAAACCATCGCGTAATTGCCATCTGGTGAAAAGGACATACCACGATACATATCTGCCGATTTCCATATACTGGCATTTCCGTCAAGTGAAACTTTATATAATTCTGATTGCGCCAATTGTTCAAAATTATGCTCGTCGTTAGGATTTTTAAGTAAATCTTGATAGGTACGGTTTTGTGCTTTTACGCCTGCTTCACTCACCGAAATTATTGGGCCTGTTGGCACCGCTTCTTTGGTGTTAATTAAGGCTTTTCTGTTTTTAGGAAGCATTTTTACTAGAAGTGCATCGCTATTTTTAAACCAAACAGCTGGATTGCCCATATTGGCATTTAAGTTGGAATCGGTTATTTTTTTAGCGGTTCCTTTTACAATATCTAAAACCCATAATTCAACACCGGTAGAAATTGTATTGGTAAAACTCATGTGCTTTTGGTTTGGCGACCATGAGAAATTAGCATAACGCCCATTTTCTGGTAAACCTGAAATAGCTTTTGGATTGCCTTTTTTGTCATTCTTGACTTCTAGATTAGTGTAATAGGTAGTTCGACTTCCAATATTGGTTACTGGATTAATACGTAAACCACCCAAGCGCATTTCGGTTTCCGAAAGTTCTTCAATGGTTTTATAAGCGCTTCGGTACAGAAACACAATGTTTTCACCTTGACTATCCATACGAATACTTGGCGCTAAAGGCGCTTCAGCTAATTCCAAAACATTTTTGTGTGGCTTTTGATAGGTGAGATTTTCTTGGGAAAAGCCTGAAATTAAAAATAAAAAAAGGAAACAGTTTAATAATGATTTCATAATAAAGAGGTGTTTTTTAAGAAGTGAAAGATAACGAAAACAATTTTGTAAGATAAGCCGATTTCGATATAGAATCACCTGTTTATTATGCGTGCATAACGAATGCAATTATGTTTTGAAAACTCTTATCTAGGAAATAGCTAAATTGCACAGATTAATCATGCGATTTCCGCCCAACAGTTTTCGGGATTTGGAAATTGAAAACAAATAATTTTCAATGTATAATTCTAAAATAATCGGTTTAGGCCATTATGTGCCTGACAATGTGGTGACCAATGACGATCTATCAAAAATGATGGATACCAACGACGCTTGGATTCAAGAACGAACTGGAATAAAGGAACGTCGCTGGGCAATTCATGGAGACGGTGATACTACGGCAACAATGGGCGTTAAAGCTGCAAAAATAGCTATTGAACGCGCGGGAATTGATAAAGATGATATCGATTTTATCGTATTTGCAACCTTAAGTCCTGATATGTATTTTCCGGGTCCTGGTGTTCAAGTGCAGCACGCTTTAGATATTAAAACTGTTGGTGCTTTAGATATTAGAAACCAATGTTCAGGTTTTATTTACGCACTTTCTGTGGCCGATAATTTTATTAAAACCGGCATGTATAAAAACGTTTTGGTTATTGGTAGCGAATTACATTCCCATGGATTAGATAAAACAACGCGTGGTCGTGGTGTTACCGTTATTTTTGGTGATGGTGCTGGTGCAGCTGTTTTAAGTCGTGAAGAAGATAATAGCAAAGGTATTTTATCTACACATTTACATTCACAAGGAGAACATGCTGAGGAGTTGGTTTTGGTTGCGCCAGGAATGGGGAACCGTTGGGTGAATGATATTTTAGCTGATAAAAATCCAGAGGAAGATGAAAGTTATTTCCCGCATATGAATGGTCAGTTTGTTTTCAAAAATGCTGTTGTTCGTTTTAGCGAAGTGATTATGGAAGGTCTGGAAAAAAACAATTTGGCAGTCGAGGATATTGATATGTTGATTCCGCATCAAGCCAATTTGCGTATTTCACAGTTTATTCAAAAACGTTTTAAATTGAATGACGATCAGGTTTTTAATAACATTCAGAAATACGGTAATACAACAGCTGCTTCCATTCCAATTGCTTTAACCGAAGCGTGGGAGGAAGGCAAAATTAAAGAAGGTGATACCGTTGTATTAGCTGCTTTTGGTAGTGGTTTTACTTGGGGAAGTGTTATTATTAAGTGGTAAATTCCTGCCTGCGCAGGAAATCGAAGATTCAGCGAAACTAATCTTTAAACAAATAAACCCGAAACAATCATGTTTCGGGTTTTCCATTAATAATATAATCGTCATTCAATATGTAATAAATTCAATCTCAAACTTCCTTAATAAAAAAACCCGAAACATTGCTGCATCGGGTTTTCTCCTATTAACCAATTTAACTAACACTAAACTATTAACTAGTTTAAATAATTACTTAAAACTTATCACTTACATATATAGACGAAGAAAAGTATATTTTATTTCAAACCTTAACACTTTTAACGTTCATTTAACAGAGTAACGCGAAAACCCAAGGCAAATTACCTTGGGTTTTCTGTATTTAATAGTCAGACATTAACACTAACCATCAACTATTACGCAGACTATTAAATATTTGTTATTATCAATATAGACGAGTACATTTGGGAAACGTTACGGTAAATTTCAAGTTTAACGCTAAATTAACAAGGATGAATAAAAAAACATTAGTAATGGGTGCGTCATTAAAAGCCAATCGGTATTCCAATATCGCTATTAATAGGCTGGTAAGTCATCAGCACGAAGTTCTTGCTTACGGCTTGCGCGCTGGAAACGTTTCAGGTGTTACAATTGATACGGAATTAAAGCCATATTCAGAAATTGACACGGTGACTTTATACCTAAATCCACAGCGCCAAGTGGAATATTACGATTATATCATTTCTTTAAAACCAGAGCGTGTTATTTTTAATCCAGGAACAGAAAATCCTGAATTTTATAAATTATTAGACGCCGCTAATATTGAAAGTGAAGTGGCTTGCACTTTGGTTTTACTTTCTACGAATCAGTATTAATCCTAAAAAGGTTAATAAGCCGTTTACAATTAAAATTTCGAAACCAATCTTATAGCCGTTGAATAATTCGGCAGAATATTCATTAATGATATAAGAAAGTATGGGAGCGATAATGGCAACAATCCACACATATTTGTCTTTCAGTTGGGCTTTAGTTAAAATTCCGAAAGCGAATAATCCTAATAAAGGTCCATAGGTATATCCAGCGGCTTTAAACAATTCCCAAATAACCGATACATCTTTAAATAAGGTATCAAAAACAATAATAACAGCCACTAAAACGCCACTTACCAATATGTGAACGCGTTTCCTGATTTTTTTACGCTGTGCTTCTGGCTTGTTTTCAATTTCTATAATATCAATACAAACTGAAGTGGTTAAGGCCGTCAACGCCGAATCGGCACTAGAATAGGCCGCAGCAATTAATCCAAGAATAAAAAATGCGGAGGTTAAAATCCCAATTTCAGGAAGCATGGCAATGGTTGGAAATAAATCATCTTTATCTGCCGTGATACCATGTTGCTGGGCGTATTGCGTCAACATTAAGCCTAAAGCTAAAAATAGAATATTCACAAAAATCAAGACGATACTAAAAACAACCATGTTTTTCTGTGCATCTTTTAAATTTCTGCAGGTTAGGTTTTTCTGCATCATATCCTGATCCAAACCTGTCATAGTAATGGTAATAAACATGCCGGCTAAAAAGCTTTTTATGAAGAATTGCGCATCATTAGAATCATCAAAAAAGAAAACCTTACTCATGGCATTATCTTTCACGTTGTGATAAACTTCTGAAACACCATTTAAATCCAAAGCAGATGCTAAAAAGGAAATAGTAACCACTACAGAAACCAACATAAAAAGTGTCTGTAACGTATCCGTGAAAATAATCGTTTTCATGCCACCTTTAAACGTGTACAACCAAATGAGTGCAATAGTAAGTACAACAGTTACCGGAAAAGGCATTCCTAAATTATCAAACACTAATAACTGTAATACTTTAGCAACTAGAAATAATCTAAAAGCGGCACCAACGGTTCTTGAAATTAAAAAAGCAACCGAACCCGTTTTGTAACTCGTATTTCCAAATCGTTCCCGTAAATACGTGTAGATGGATGTTAAATTCATCTTATAATACATGGGCAGGAGCACATAAGCAATTACGAGATACCCAAAAAAGTAACCAAAAACCACTTGTAAGTAGCCAAATTGTTTGGTTTCCACAGCGCCGGGAACGGAGATAAAGGTAACACCTGATAAGGAAGCGCCAATCATTCCAAAAGCCACCAAATACCAAGGCGCTGATTTGTTAGCTTTAAAAAAAGCATCATTGGAATCCTCTTGTCCTGTAAAATAGGAGATCAGAATTAATACAACAAAATAGGCGGCAATTAATAAGATAATTTGCGTTGGGCTCATAAGGGTTTTAAATGTGCAGCAAAATACAAATTACCATTGTATATGCAATTCTTAAATGTAAAATCGTAAATTCGCCGCTATGGAATTTTCATCGAAACTTTTAGAGAAAGCCGTTAACGAAATGTCGCAATTACCAGGAATTGGTAAACGTACGGCCTTGCGTTTGGTATTGCATTTGCTGAATCAACCTGAAAATCAAACCTTTCAGTTGGTGGATGCATTAAAAACGATGCGTTCAGATATTAAATTTTGTAAAAGTTGTCATAATATTAGTGATGTTGATATTTGCGAAATCTGCGCGAATCCCAATCGGATTAGCGAAGTTATTTGCGTCGTTGAAGATATTCGCGATGTTATGGCTATTGAAAACACCAGTTCTTTTAAAGGATTATATCATGTTTTGGGTGGTAAAATTTCACCTATGGATGGCATCGGTCCACAGGATTTGAATATTCAGACCTTGGTTGAAAAAGTAAAAAAAGGAGATGTGAAAGAACTTATTTTTGCATTAGGGTCCACTATGGAAGGGGATACCACCAACTTTTATATTTACCGACAAATTCAAGAATATCATGTGATGACATCTACTATCGCCAGAGGTATTTCGGTAGGAAATGAATTAGAATATACAGATGAAATTACCCTGGGAAGAAGTATTATTAACCGAATTCCTTTTGAAGCATCCCTAAAATCGTAAGTATTTGAAGTTATCTGTCATTATATTAAATTATAACGTTCGTTATTTTTTAGAACTCTGTTTAAAAAGCGTTGAAAAATCGCTTGTTGGTTTATATGCCGAAATTATTGTGGTTGATAATCAGTCGGCCGACGCTAGTTGTGACATGGTTAAGGAGTCATTCCCAAATGTGATATTAATTGAAAACCCATCAAACGCTGGTTTTTCAAAAGGAAATAATTTAGGCGTTAAAATAGCACAAGGTGAATATTTATGTATTCTAAATCCAGATACCATTGTTGCTGAAGATACCTTTAAAATCCTTTTAGATTTTGCAGATAAACAAGACAAATTAGGTATTGTTGGTTGTAGATTGATGGATGGTACTGGTAAATTTCTTCCGGAAAGTAAGCGCAATGTTCCAAAACCAGCAGTAGCACTTAAAAAGTTATTAGGGAATCCAGATTCTTATTATGCCAATCAAATTGGTGAATATGAAATTGGTGAAGCACCTATTTTTGTTGGCGCCTTTATGTTGCTTAAAAAAGCCGTTTATGATGCCGTTGGTGGTTTTGATGAAGACTATTTTATGTATGGTGAAGATATTGATTTGTCTTACAAAGTTTTAAAAGCTGGATACACCAATTATTATAATGGATCCACAACAATTGTTCATTATAAAGGTGAAAGCACACTGAAAGACGCCAATTACGCCAAGCGATTTTATGGGGCGATGCAAATTTTTTATAAAAAACATTTCAGAAGTAATATTATATTTAATGGTATTGTTTGGCTAGGAATTCGCGGCGCTTATATGATGCGCTCTGAACCAGAGGTGGTTTCAAATAAACATCAATCTTACGTTTTTTATACACAAGAAACGTCTCATATTTTAGAAACGCTTGTAGATAAACCTATCACATTGCGAAGCAAAGTAGAGGCTGTTGATCCGTTTACAGAGGTTATCTTTGATGCCAACAGTTTAAGTTATAAAGCAATTTTTCAATATATTACCGTATTAAAAGGGAGTGAGGGTATTTCGTTTAAAATTCTTCCCAACGGTTCAAACTTTATTATTGGAAGTAATTGTTCCAAAAATCGAGGTGAAATACAAGTATTAACAAAGATTTAATTAATAAAACTGCAATGAAATTGATGATTTTTCATTAATTTTGCAGTCGAAATTTAAAAACATAGAGTTTAGTTACAGATATGGCAAAATTTGAATTAAAACTCCCGAAAATGGGAGAAAGTGTAGCAGAAGCAACCATTACATCTTGGTTAAAAGAAGTAGGTGATACGATTGAAGCGGACGAAGCAGTTCTTGAAATTGCAACGGATAAAGTGGATAGTGAAGTGCCTAGTGAAGTAGATGGTGTATTAGTTGAGGTGTTATTTAACGTGGACGATGTGGTTCAAGTTGGACAAACAATTGCTATTATAGAAATAGCTGGCGATTCAGCATCTGCGCCAACAACAGCACCTGCAAAAGAATCGGCTGCAGTAGCAGAGGTTTCTAAAACAGTAACGGCGGCTCAAGAAGCGGCAGCGCCTGTAGAATCATCAGACGATCGTTTTTATTCACCATTGGTGAAAAACATCGCTGCTAAAGAAGGCATTGATCAAAGTGAATTGGATGCTATTTCAGGAACCGGTAAAGACGGTCGTGTAACTAAAAACGATATTCTTGCTCATATAGAAAATCGTGCTTCAGCTCCAAAAGTGATGTTTACAGAACAGCCTAAACAACAAGAAGCGCCAAAACAAGCAGAGAAACCAAAAGCAGCTCCAATAGTCGCTTCGGGTGATGATGAAATAATTGAAATGACCAGAATGGGCAAATTAATTGCACATCACATGGTAGAATCGGTACAGAAATCAGCTCACGTTCAAAGTTTTATTGAAGCTGATGTAACGAAAATATGGAATTGGCGTAAAAAAGTAAAAGATGGTTTCATGAAACGTGAAGGTGAAAATTTAACCTTTACACCCATTTTTATGGAAGCTATCGCTAAAGCGTTACGTGATTTCCCAATGATGAATATTTCCTTACAAGGTGATACCATCATTAAAAAGAAACATATCAATTTAGGAATGGCAGCCTCTTTAGGTAATGGCGATTTAATTGTTCCTGTTATTAAAGATGCGGATCAGCTTAATTTAATTGGGATGACTAAAAAGGTAAATGATTTAGCTAACAGAGCTAGATTGAACCAATTGAAGCCAGATGATATTCAAGGAGGAACGTATACGGTTACAAACGTTGGAACTTTTGGTAGTATCATGGGAACTCCAATTATTAATCAGCCGCAAGTGGGTATTTTAGCATTAGGTGCTATTAGAAAAGTTCCTGCTGTAATAGAAACGCCAGAAGGTGATTTTATAGGTATCCGTTATAAAATGTTCTTATCGCATTCTTATGACCACCGTGTTGTAAATGGTGCTTTAGGAGGCCAATTTGTAAAAGCAGTAAAAGATTATTTAGAAGCTTGGGACTCTAATCGCGAGATTTAACAAATCCCTTTGCATTCCGACAGCTATCGGGAGGAATCTCAATTATACATAAAAAGCACAATCGGAAGATTGTGCTTTTTTTTTGTCTTTGTTATTTTGAAATATGTCGTTAAGAAATTTCTTTTTGCAGTATCGGCCTAAACTTCATTTTACGTTTCCAATATAAAATATAGAAGGTTCCTATTAAAGTGGGTGCTAACCAAGCAAAAAAACTTTTACTGCCAGCGCCTGCAATTAAGAAAGCAGTAATAGATGCTATTAAAGCGCCATTCATTTTCCCTAAATGTGTTATAAGCCAAGCATTTTTAGTTATTCTTGGATTTTTGTAAAATCTGAAATCATTTATGGTTAATAGCATACCAAAACCACCAAAGAATAAATACAGAATACTAAAATTATTGCCATTAGTGGCATCGTAGATACCAACAACAATCATAATAATTGTAAAGATCATCATTAGGGTAGATATGGTAAAATCGGTCCAATCAGCTTCTATTTTCTTTTTAAATGTTAAAGCACTATTTCCGGCTAAAACCAAGTAAATGGTAAATAAGCCGATTAAAAATAGAAATAAATTCTCGTGATTAGGCAAACTAGAAATGGGAATTGAAATTAAAGAACTACCAATCATTCCTATCGAGAATAATTTGCCCAATTGTTAAAGTAGTTTACTTCCTTTTGTTACAATGGCGCTTCCAATTCCTGTTATTAAACCGATTCCGCCTAAAAAAGCATGTACGTAAATGGCAATTTTAATATAGTATTCCATGATTTTATAGTGATTTTATAAGACGAAAGTCGAATAAAAGTTTAGGTTATGGAATTTTATAAGTGTCAATTGTTTTATTTTGAGGATGAATTGTTGATTAAAAGAACTTGTGTACATTTTTAAAATTTCAAAAGAAATACTTTTAGTCCATTGCAATCTTTTACTGCTTTCCGTTTAATTGTAATTATCTTTTTATCTTTGTACAAAATAAAAATCATGAAACTTAATCTTACAAAACCCATTTGTTTTTTCGATTTGGAGACAACAGGAATCAGCATCACAGCAGATAGAATTGTGGAAATTGCCATTCTTAAAGTGCATCCAAATGGGAAAGAAGAATCAACACGTTGGTTGGTTAATCCGGAAATGCCTATCCCGAAAGAGGTAACGGCCATTCATGGGATAACGGATGCGGATGTGGCAGATGCGCCAATTTTTAAGGAATTGGCTAAAGAGATTCATGCTATTATAAAAGATTCTGATTTAGGAGGTTTTAATTCCAACCGATTTGATATTCCGCTTCTTGCTGAAGAAATGTTACGTGCTGATATCGATTTTGATATGAAAAATCGGGTTTCTGTTGATGTGCAAACTATTTTTCATAAAATGGAACAACGTACTTTGGGTGCTGCCTATAAATTTTATTGTAATGAAACTTTAGAAGGTGCGCATACAGCTGAAGCGGATACCAAGGCAACTTACCAGGTGCTAAAAGCACAAATAGCTAAATATGACGAGTTGGAAAATGATACGAAGTTTTTAGCGGAATTCAGCTCGCGTAAAAAATTCGCGGATTTTGCTGGCTTTATTTCTTATAATAAACAGAATGAAGAATGCTTTGCTTTTGGAAAACATAAAGGTGAATTAGTAACCGATGTTCTAGATAGCGAACCCGGTTATTTTGGCTGGTTATTAAATGCCGATTTCCCGTTGTATACCAAAAAAGTGCTGACAGCTATTAAGTTAAGGGCTTTTAATAATAAAATTTAAATAGTTTTCAGTCGCAGTCGCAGTCGCAGGAAACAACTTAACAGCTCAACAACAAAATACCTACGCTAATGAAACTCATTTGTATCGGTCGAAATTATACAGACCACATTAAAGAGTTGGAAAATGAAAGACCAACCGATCCTGTCGTGTTTCTAAAACCAGACACGGCTATTTTATTAAAAAAACAGCCGTTTTTTATTCCTGATTTCTCAAATGATGTGCATCATGAAGTTGAGGTTTTGGTGAAAATTAATAAAGTTGGCAAGCATATCGATCAGAAATTTGCTCATAAATATTATGACGAAATTGGGTTGGGAATTGATTTTACAGCGCGCGATTTACAGACCAAATTAAAAGAAAAGGGCTTGCCTTGGGAGAAAGCCAAAGCTTTTGATGGCGCTGCGGTTATAGGTCGTTGGTTACCGAAAACGCAATTTGAAAATCTCGATAACGTAAACTTTTCTTTAAAAAAGAACGATTATTTGGTTCAAAATGGAAATACTAGTCACATGCTCTGGAAAATTGATGCGTTAATAGAATATATCTCAAAATATTTTACTTTAAAGATTGGAGATGTTATATTTACGGGAACTCCTGCTGGAGTAGGAAGAGTAGAACCAAATGATCAACTAACAGGATTTATAGAAAACCAACAATTATTTTCAATAACAGTAAAATAAATGGAAAAGCATTACAAATTATTCCGAGTACGCGAATTAGCGGATGGCGATGAAGAGTTTGTAGCCACATTAGCGGCTGCATTTTTAGAAGAAGTTCCTGAAGATTTAGAGCGTCTTAAAATAGCAGTTGCCAAGAATGATTATTATTCGGCTTATCAGGCTGCACACAAAATGAAACCAACCATAGATTTGTTTGAGTTGGGAGTTTTAGATGAACTAATTGAGGTTCAAGATTGGGGTAAATTGGAGAAATCAGATACAGACGTTTCCAGTAAGTTAGCTTCAGTTGTTAAAGCTATTGATGATACAGTGGACGAAATTAAATCTGATTTCAATCTATAATGCAAGCAGAAATAATTACCATTGGTGATGAAATTCTTATAGGGCAAATTGTTGATACCAATTCAGCTTATATTAGTAAAGCGCTGAATAAAATTGGGGTTTCAGTATACCAAATAACTTCAGTTCAGGATGATATAAATCATATTACCAAATCCATGAAGGAGGCGGAAGAAAACGCCGATATCATTATTCTTACTGGCGGTTTAGGTCCAACAAAAGATGATATTACCAAAAGAACAATCTGCGATTATTTTGGCGATTCGCTCGTTCAAAGCGATGCTGTTTTGGACAATATTAAACACATTTGGAAAACCTATATTAATAAGTCACTTTCACAAGTAAATATTGATCAAGCATTGGTGCCGTCTCAGGCTAAAGTGCTCATGAATAAATACGGAAGTGCTCCTGGAATGTGGTTAGAAAGAAACGGAAAAGTTTTTATTTCTCTGCCTGGTGTTCCCTATGAAATGAAGGCTTTGATAGATGATACCGTTATTCCAAAATTGCGAAAAACCTATAAATTTCCATTTATTCAACATGTTACTATTTTAACCTATGGTTTGGGAGAAAGTTTGTTGGCTGAACGTATTGAATCTTGGGAGGATAATCTTCCAGATTTCATAAAATTAGCCTATTTACCAGGATTAGGTCGTGTGCGATTGCGTTTATCAGCGAAGGCGAATGATAAAAAAATGGTAGAAGCTGAAATGGAAGCGCAAGTAAAAGCATTGTTGCCCCAAATTGAAGATATTTTCGTTGGTTTTGAAACAGACGAATCCATTGAAGCCGTAATTGGAAAGCATTTAACAGCATTAGGGAAAACCGTTTGTACAGCGGAAAGTTGCACGGGTGGCAAAATTGCGCAATCGTTTACGGTTCATGCAGGCGCTTCCAAATATTTTAAAGGCAGTGTGGTGAGCTATGCTACGGAAGCTAAAATTGATATTTTAAAGGTTCCTGAAGCACTTATTAAAGAATATTCTGTAGTTAGTGGTCCGGTTGCAGAAGACATGGCTAAAAAGGCGCTTAAACTATTTAAAACGGATTATGCTATTGCCACTACGGGAAATGCAGGACCTGATAAAGGCGATTCAAATGCAGAAGTAGGAACTGTTTTTATTGCTATTGCCACAAAAGAAACGGTGTATTCGGAAAAATTTGAGCTTGGAAATCACCGGACTAAAGTGATAATGAAAGCGGTAAATAAAGCCTTCGAAATGCTTCAAAAAGAAATTTTAAAAAAGTAACGATTTTAGTTGCTTGATATTATAAAGATTTACTAAATTTGCAGCCTGTTTTGAAACGTCTGTTTTAAAATAGTCGAAATAACACTTTTAAAGATAGAACAATGTCAAGAGTTTGTGAACTTACAGGAAAGAAAGCCATGGTTGGAAACAACGTGTCTCACGCAATGAACAGAACAAAGCGTAAATTTGATGCAAATCTAATTAAGAAACGTTTTTATATTCCAGAAGAAGATAAGTGGGTAACCTTAAAAGTTGCTACATCAACATTAAAGACTATTAACAAAATCGGTATTACAGCGGCTTTGAAACAAGCGAGAGTAAAAGGGTTTATCAAGTAATAGTCTTATTTATAAAATATAGAGTACAATGGCAAAAAAAGGTAACAGAATACAGGTAATACTTGAGTGCACGGAGCACAAAGAGTCTGGTCAACCAGGAACTTCAAGATACATTACAACAAAAAACAAAAAGAACACACCAGATAGAATGGAGATTAAGAAATTTAATCCTATTCTTAAGAAAATGACTGTTCATAAAGAAATTAAGTAAGTAATATCTCGAATTTTTTAATTTAGGGTTTTACGAAAGCAAATTTCAAATAACAAAAATCATAGCATTTTCACGTGGTGAGAATGTCTTAAAAAGCATTTAACATGGCAAAGAAATCAGTAGCATCATTACAAACAGGATCTAAAAGATTAACAAAAGCTATCAAAATGGTAAAATCTCAAAAAACGGGATCTTATACATTTATTGAAGCTGTTATGGCTCCAGAATTTGTGGGTGATTGGTTAGATAAACACTAGTTTTCTAACGCTTAAAAATATTCAAGCTGCTTTCGGTATACGTAAGCGGCTTTTTGTTTTATCTTTATAAGCTAATGACAAGAGGGCAGTTCGTTAATTTGGGCAAGGCTTTTGGTATTCATTTGTATAGAAATTAAGAACCATGAGTTTTTTTAAAAAAATATTTTCTTCAGAAAAAAAGGAAACCTTAAATAAAGGTTTAGAGAAATCTAAATATACATTTTTAGGTAAGTTAAGTAAGGCCGTAGCGGGAAAATCGAAAGTAGACGATGAAGTTCTCGATAATCTGGAAGAAATTCTTGTAAGTAGTGATGTTGGCGTTGACACGACTTTAAAAATAATTAAACGTATTGAAGCGCGGGTTGCTAAAGATAAATATTTAGGAACGGATGAATTAAATGTCATTCTTCGCGAAGAAATTGCGGGCCTTTTAAGTGAAACCAATTCGGGTGAAGAAACTGAATATACTATTCCTGCCGGTAAAAAACCTTATGTTTTAATGGTTGTTGGTGTTAATGGTGTTGGTAAAACAACGACTATTGGTAAACTAGCATATCAATTTAAAAAACAAGGTTTAAACGTGGTTTTAGGTGCAGCCGATACCTTTAGGGCAGCCGCTATTGAACAGCTTCAAGTATGGGCTGATCGGGTTGATGTCCCTATGATTCGTCAAGATATGGGGTCAGATCCTGCTTCTGTAGCTTTTGATGCATTACAATCTGGTGTCAACCAAAATGCAGATGTTATTATTATTGATACTGCTGGACGTTTACATAACAAAGTCAATTTAATGAATGAGTTGACCAAAGTGAAACGCGTTATGCAAAAAGTAATTGGTGATGCCCCTCATGATGTGCTGTTAGTTTTAGATGGTTCAACAGGTCAAAACGCCTTTGAACAAGCTAAACAATTTACAGCAGCTACTGAAGTAACATCGTTAGCAGTTACTAAATTAGATGGTACTGCCAAAGGAGGTGTTTTAATTGGTATTTCAGATCAATTTAAAATTCCTGTTAAATATATTGGAGTAGGAGAAGGCATTGAGGATTTGCAAGTTTTTAATAAATATGAGTTTGTAGATTCCTTTTTTAAATAGACCGCAATTATTCACATAAAAAATAATAAAAGACTTCAATTTGATTGAGGTCTTTTTGTTTCCAAACATATTGTATATTTGCAGCCTGTAAAAAAGTAGATATTAATTAAATAGATTCCCGTTTTTTAGGGAAACGCATATGAGAACAAAGTCGCTTAAAAAGAATAGAATCAACGTAGTAACACTTGGCTGTAGTAAAAATGTTTACGATAGCGAAGTTTTAATGGGCCAGCTTAAAGCTAGCGGAAAAGACGTGGTGCATGAAGAAGAAGGCAATGTAGTTGTTATTAATACCTGCGGATTTATTAATAATGCTAAAGAAGAAAGTATCAACACCATTCTAGAATTCATGCAGAAAAAAGAGGCTGGTGAAGTTGATAAAGTATTTGTTACCGGTTGTTTAAGTGAACGCTACAAACCGGATTTAATGAAGGAAATTCCGAATGTAGATCAGTATTTTGGTACTACGGAATTACCAGCTTTATTAAAAGCTTTGGGTGCCGATTATAAGCACGAATTAATAGGTGAACGTTTAACAACAACACCGAAAAACTATGCCTATTTAAAAATTGCTGAAGGTTGTGATCGGCCTTGTAGTTTTTGTGCTATTCCACTTATGCGTGGAAAACACAAGAGTACGCCAATTGAAAATTTAGTAACGGAGGCTGAAAAACTTGCAGCTAACGGTGTTAAAGAATTAATATTAATTGCTCAAGATTTAACCTATTACGGACTTGATTTATACAAAAAACGAAATTTAGCAGAGCTTCTTGAAGCTTTGGTTAAAGTAGACGGTATAGAATGGATTCGTTTGCATTATGCCTTTCCAACAGGATTTCCAATGGATGTATTGGATGTTATGAAACGCGAGCCGAAAGTGTGTAATTATTTAGATATTCCATTACAACATATTTCCGACGAAATCTTAAAAAGTATGCGTCGTGGAACTACGAACGAGAAAACGACCAAGCTTTTGAAGGAATTTAGACAAGCGGTTCCAGAAATGACTATCAGAACCACATTAATTGTGGGTTATCCTGGTGAAACGGAAGCTCATTTTCAAGAATTAAAAGACTGGGTTAAAGCTATGCGCTTTGAACGTTTAGGCTGTTTTACTTATAGTCATGAAGAAAACACACATGCTTTTAATTTGGTGGATGATGTTCCCGAAGATGTGAAGCAAGAACGTGCGAATGAGATTATGGAAATTCAATCGCAAATTTCGTGGGAATTAAATCAAGCGAAAATCGGTCAGGAATTCAAAGTGGTTATCGATAGAAAAGAAGGTGAATATTTTGTAGGTCGTACGGAATATGATTCGCCAGATGTAGATAATGAAGTGTTAATTGAAGCTTCAAAAACCTATCTAAAAACGGGTGAATTTGCAAACGTGATTATCACAGAAGCATCAGATTTTGATTTGTATGCTGAAGTGGTAAAGGCATAAGACTAATAGATAAAGTTAAACGCTCCCATATTATTGGGAGCGTTTTTTTTTTAGTTATATGTCACATAACACATTCGTAATATAGAGATAATGAGTTGTGAAAAAACAATTTTTATTCTTTTTCAATTAGAATTCCAATAATCTAGAAGCAATAGAAAAGTAAATTAGTACGCCACAAATATCCGATAAAGATGTTACTAACGGGGCACTTGCCGTTGCTGGATCTATTTTTAGCTTGGTAAATATAAATGGTAATAGCAGTCCAATTAAACTGCCCAACATCACGTTTATAACCATTGCAATACATACAATTACTACAATTTCTGGTGCTCTAAAACTTGCAACAGCCGCTATACTCGCAGCCATAGTAATCCCTAATAAAAAGGAAACTAAAAGTTCGCGCCCAATTAATTTATACCAATCTGAAAGTTGTATTTCGCCCAAAGCTAAATAACGAATCATTAGGGTTGCCGATTGGGAACCAGCGTTTCCACCACTATCAATTAATAAGGGTAAAAAGAAAACCAGCGCTACAAAAGATTGAATTACATCTTCAAAACTTTCTAAAGCAGCTCCAGAAAAAATATTCATAAAAACTAAAAGCACCAACCAAACAATTCTATTTTTATAGAGATTGAAAATGCGCTCTTTTAATGGGTTTTTACCAACATTTTGAACGGATCCGAACTTATGGAAATCTTCAGTAGATTCTTCTTCAATAACATCCATAATATCATCGAAGGTTACAATACCTAAAAGGACGCCCTCCTGACTTAAAACCGGCAAGGCAACTCGATCGTAATTTTTGAAAACGGAAATGGCACTTTCCTGATCGTCCATAGCATGCAACGACACAAATTTATTATCAATAAGTTCGTCAACTAATTGGTCTGGTGAGGCTAGAATTAATTCTTTAATACTAATGTCATCGATGAGTTTCCATTGGTCATCAATAATGTAAATGACATTTAAAGTTTCAGAATCTTTACCATGTTGACGAATATGGGCGAAAGCTTCTGCAACCGTAAAATGAGATCTAATGGCCACAAATTCCGGTGTCATTAAACGACCAATACTATCTTTTGGATAGCTTAAAAGTTGAATGGTGATTTTTTGCTCTTCAGGTGATAGTTTTTGAATAAGGCGTTGCGCAATATCGCCAGGTAATTCTTCAAAAAAGGCCGTTCTATCATCCGGATTAATATCGTTAAGTAAACGGGTTAGTTTTTGAAAATTCTCTGCTAAACCTTCAATAACATTCTCTTGTTCGGTTCTTGGAAGTAACTTAAAAACTTCTTTGGCTTGCTTTCTAGAGAGTAATCTAAATAAAATTATTTTATTGCCTTTGGAATTGTCTTCTACTAGTTGTGCGGCTTCTACAGCATCCAACGTTTTTAGAGCACGCTTTAGTGTCCGCCATTTTCTAGTATTGATTAGCTCAAGAAAAGCTGTTTCTGTATTTGGCATACCGGAAGTTTTTTAAAATTACGTATGGTGACTATTCTTATAAAAATGCAAAATTCAAAAAAAAATATTAAGAGTTTTCGAATAAGAATTCAATCCATATTTTTTAGGAATAACAGCAAATGTAAGCCTTATCTTTAGTAAAACTAAACAATATGTTCAGGTTGTTTAAAACATGAAATTTATGAAAGTCCAAGGTCAAATAAAACAAACTTTAGCTTGTTCTTAAAATTTCTAAAGGAAAATAACATAGATGAAATTGAGATAAATCGTATTCTAAAACTGCAAATTTTATGATTTATCTAGCTGCTTTTGAATTTTCTGAATAGCAGATTCTATAGATTTCTCGGGTTCAATGATATTGTATTCTCCCCAAAATTCCGAATCTGAAAAACCAGATGCTTCATCCAATAAAATGCTAGTAGGTTTTAAAACGCGCAACTTATTATCGGGTCTGGAATATCTTTCATCTGTAGCGTTCCAATTGGTAATGGCCATTTCACTATTTAAGGTATAAACGCTATTGAATAACTTACCTTGCCAATTAACCTTAAAGGTTAAAAGAATATTACTGTAGCTGTATAGCCATTTACCATTGCTGTTTCTATAGTTTACGCGATAATTGGCCTCTACAGGATATACTTTGGCGCGTCTTGGTTTGCGTTTTACAAAGAGCTCACTCGCCAGTTCTCTATTTTCAACATTTAAACTATAAACGGCGCTGGTTAAAGCGTAGGTTTTGGCATCAATATAAAGTTTCCCGAAATATAAGGGCATTTGGAGTTCTGGATATTGCTTAAAATTCACAACGTACACGAGTTGATCGTTAATTACAGTAGATTTATCAAAGGAATAAACATAATTATCTAAATTGTCTTCACTAAAAATATATTGCGGGTATTTCATAATATCAGCATATAAATTACTAAAGGGACCGCCTTGAAGTTTTAAAGCAATAGTATCTAATTTAGCGTAATTCGTGTTTTTCCTGACTTTCACTATGTCAATTTCATCACGTTTGGTATTGCTGTTTGGTTGCTTATAAATAGAAACGACCGCCTCGGCTAAAGAAGCATTTTGGCGTCTTTTTTTTATAGTTTCTCTGTAAAATCCAGTCATTTGCATATTAGAACCCATGTAATTATCATCATTTCTTTTAAGCATCATTCGCACTAGAATTTCAGCACTCTTGGGTCTGGTGATATT
Organism: Bizionia myxarmorum; assembly: GCF_008086205.1. Taxonomy (GTDB): domain Bacteria; phylum Bacteroidota; class Bacteroidia; order Flavobacteriales; family Flavobacteriaceae; genus Algorimicrobium; species Algorimicrobium myxarmorum. Next base: position 122,662 of record NZ_VSKK01000002.1, read on the forward strand.
GACTTCTTCAAGTGATGTTGCAAATTGATCCAACATAATGGTGCTATTTGCTATAACATCAGAAATCTGAATTTTCTTTTCAGCATATCCTAAATAGGTAATTGTTATAAAACCATTTTTAAAATCTGCTGGAATTTTTAATAGATAATCACCTTCTGTATTCGAAATAGTAGCAATGTTAGAATCTGAAACCACCAAATCTGCAAAAACAAGCGCATCATTGGTTTTACTATCTATTATTTTACCGCTTATTTCAATAAGTGATGTGGAATCAACTTGTGCAAATCCTAGGATATTATTCCCTATAATAACCAGTAGTATCAAGGATTTTTTAAAAAATGACTGTATTTTCATAGCACTATTAATAAGAGAGATAATTTACTCATTATTCATGAAATTATGATTCTCTTGAATAATATATTTTAATGGAGACTGAAAATAAAATTGAAACGAATTATTTCTAAAAAGTTTATTTCTAATATTTTTTAGAATGAACTATCTCTTTTCAAAAGCAGTTCTTAACATGAAGTTGATTTCAATAAAACGTTCTAACCATGAATAGTCTCTGATTTTCCATAGTTTTGAATGACTTTAGCTTCAAAATCAATCAATTCTTTCCAACGCGTATCCACATCCACATCTTGACCATATTTTCTAGCAAAACCAATAAATATGGTGTAATGTCCAGCTTCGCTAATCATGAGTTCATGATAAAATTTGGCCAGTTCAGGATCTTTAATATTTTGTGATAATAGTTTAAAACGTTCACAGCTTCTAGCTTCAATCATCGCAGAAAATAAAAGTCTGTCTACCATGGCCTGAACTCGATTGCCACCTTTGTTCATAAACTTATAAAGTTCATTTACATAACTGTCCTTGCGTTCGCGACCTAATTTATAACCGCGTTTTTTTATGATGTTATGCACCATTTCAAAATGTTCCAATTCTTCTTTAGCCAAGGCCAATAAGTCCGTCACTAAATCTGTGTATTCTGAATTTAGTGTAATAATAGTTATAGCATTAGTAGCCGCTTTTTGCTCACACCAAGCGTGATCGGTTAATATTTCCTCTAAATTTGATTCTGCAATATCAACCCATCGCGGATCTGTAGCTAATTTTAAACCTAACATAAATACTTTTTTGCGTAAAGATACTCAATCTTTTTGGCGCTTATCTGTAAATATTTTAAGTTATTTTTAAGACTAGAAACCGTATATTTGCGCTTTTAAAACTTCAATGTTTAACTATGCCAAGCGACTGTATTCCCTTTAGAGACACCAACTATTTTTCAGGTTTAATCTGTGATTATTTAGATGAGAAATCGGCTTTAAAACCTTTTTATCACCGCTTTCCAAAGCTGGATAATTTTAAAGCTCAAATTGAAGAAAAGAAAGGGTCTTTTACTTCAGAATCTAGAGCTATTTTGGTTTTAAGTTTACAGGAACAGTATAAAAATTTTAATAGTTCATCTTCAACTAAAAGAAATATTGACGCTTTAAAGGATGAAAACACCTTTACTATTACAACAGGGCATCAATTAAATATTTTTACGGGTCCACTTTATTTTTTCTATAAAATTATTTCAACCATTAATTTATGTGAAGAGCTAAAAGCGAAATATCCTGAAAATCAATTTGTGCCTATTTATTGGATGGCTACCGAAGATCATGATTTTGAAGAAATAAATTACTTTAATTTTCAAGATAAAAAGGTGCAATGGAATCGCGAAGCTTCCGGTCCTGTTGGAGAATTGGATTTAGAAGGTTTCGAATATGTTTTTGAAGTGTTTTCGAAACAATTACCTAAAAGTATGCATGCCGATAAACTAACGAATTTATTTAAGAAAGCCTATGTGGATCATTCCAATTTAACCGATGCCACCCGCTATTTGGTAAATGAGTTGTTTTCAGAATACGGATTGGTTATTTTAGATGGAAATGATAAAGCCTTAAAAAAGGAGTTTATTCCATTTGTAAAAGAAGAACTTATCAATCAATCGTCTTTCAAAAATGTTTCAGAAACCAACGAAAAACTGAACGGTTTGCCTGAAAATTATAAAATTCAGGTGAATCCAAGAGAAATCAATTTATTCTACATAAAACCTGGATTACGGGAGCGCATTGTTGAGGCGGATGGAATATTTCACGTTTTAGAAACTAGCATGTCATGGAATAAAACGGAATTATTAGAAGAAGTTGAAAATCATCCCGAACGCTTTAGTCCCAATGTTATTTTACGTCCGCTATTTCAAGAAATCGTTTTGCCTAACCTGTGTTATATTGGCGGTGGCGGCGAATTGGCCTATTGGTTTCAACTGAAATCAAATTTCGAAGCTCACAACATTCCTTTTCCCATGTTGTTATTGCGAAATTCGGTCGTGTTAACCACAACAAAACAACAAGAGAAATTACACAAATTAGGTTTAGAAACTAAAAATTTATTTTTAAAGCAATCAGATTTGTTAACGAAGGTTACCAAAGATATTTCCGAAATTAGAATCGATTTTTCGAATCAAAAAGAACATCTTAAAAAGCAGTTCCAAGATTTATATACTTTGGCAGAGCAAACCGACAAATCTTTTAAAGGTGCGGTTGCTGCGCAAGAACATAAACAAATTCAAGGTTTAGAACATTTAGAACAGAGGCTTTTAAAAGCTCAAAAACGAAAATTAGCAGTCGTTTTAGAACGCGTAAAGCTGCTTCAAGATGAAATATTTCCAAATCAAAGTTTACAAGAGCGACAAGCTAATTTTTCTACCTTTTATTTGGAGTTTGGAGACCAATTAATTCAGCAGTTAGTGTTAAATTTGCAACCGCTGAAAGGCGAGTTTTTAATACTAAATTTAGAGTAATTCATGCATAAAATTGATATTGGACTTATTGAAATGACTTTAGATGTCATGAAATATGCCATTGGTAGAATTTCAGCTACCGAACACCAAATAGGACAGCCTAAAAAATACGAAGATTTAAAAGCACTTGTTGGCGAGACCGTAACCGAAAAAGGTGTGGGCGGCGAGTATGCTTTTAACTTATGGAAAGAGCATTTATCAAAAGCCAACGTTCCTGTAGATCACCCAAGAAATTTAGCATTTGTTCCGGCAGCACCAACGCGTGCGGCTATTATGTTCGATTTGGTTACATCTGCCTCTAGTATTCACGGTGCGTATTGGATGGAAGGTGCCGGTGGCATTTTTTGCGAAAATGAAGCTATGTCATGGATTGTGTCTTTAACAGGGTTACCAGAAGGTGCTTTCGGCGTTTTTACGAGTGGCGGCACGGCAGCTAATTTATCGGCCATTGTAACCGCGCGTGAAAACTGGCGTTTGGATGATACCTATAAGCGTGAAAAAGGCTTAATAATTACGTCTATCGGTGCACATTCTTCCATTAAGGCTATGGCGAAAGTGGCTGATGTAGATATTATGCTAGTGGATTCTGAAGAAAGACTAACGGGTGCCGATTTACGCGAAACTATTGATAATTTAAACTTTCACCAACGTAAACGTTTATTTGCAGTGGTTGCAACAGGCGGAACAACAAATGCTGGAATCATCGACGATTTAGAAGGCATTGCAGATGTTTGCGAAAAAGAAAACTTGTGGTTTCATGTAGATGCTGCTTACGGTGGAGGTGCTTTAGCAGCCGATTCGGTAAGACATTTGTTCAATGGTATTGAACGTTCAGACAGCATTACAATTGATCCGCATAAATGGATGTTTTCACCTTATGATTGTGGTGCGGTAATTTATAAATACCCAGAATTAGCTAAAGCAGCCCATTCCCAACAAGGATCTTATTTAGATATTTTTAAAGATGAAGGTGCTCATGGTTTTAATCCAACCGACTATCAAATACAATTAACCCGCCGTGTACGTGGTTTACCATTATGGTTTTCATTAGCAACGCACGGAACGGATAGGTATAAAGAAGCGGTAGAGCGCGGTTTAGAATTGGCGCAATTGGCTGGTAAAATGATTACCGAAAACCCGAACGTGGAATTGGTAAGAGAACCAAGTCTGTCATGTGTTTTATACCGACGAATTGGATGGGAACCAGAAGATTACACAAATTGGACCTATGAAAATCATAGAAAAGGTTTCGCTTTAGTAACGCCTACCAAATGGAAAAATGGTGATGCATTTGAAACAGTTTCACGTTTTTGCTTTATTAATCCAGATACAACAGAAAAAGATATTCAAATGATTTTAGACTCTATGAATTAATTATTCAAAAAAGTTTAGGTCATAAACAGCTAATCAAAAATCAATTGTTATTTTTACGCATGCAACACAACAACGTACTTATATTAGATTTCGGCTCGCAATACACCCAACTTATTGCACGCCGCGTTAGGGAACTCAACATTTATTGTGAGATTTATCCATATAACAAAATTCCAAATAATTTAGAAACTTATAAAGCCGTAATCCTTTCAGGAAGTCCTAATTCTGTTAGAGGTGAAGCTGTTTTACATCCGGAGTTAAAAGGTATTCGTGGTGAAAAACCACTTTTAGCGGTTTGCTATGGTGCGCAATATTTAGCCCATTTTTCTGGGGGTGAAGTTGCGCCTTCAAACACGCGAGAATATGGTCGTGCTCATCTTTCTTTCGTAAAAGAAAAAGAAGATTTTTTCCATAATATCTATACAGGAAGTCAAGTTTGGATGAGTCATAGCGATACTATTAAAACACTTCCAAAAAATGGCGTTTTACTGGCCAGCACAGAAGATGTTGAAAATGCTGCTTATAAAATTGAAGGTGAAGATACCTATGCTATTCAATTTCACCCAGAAGTGTATCATACTAAAGACGGAAAGCAATTACTGGAGAATTTTTTAGTGCATATTGCTAAAGTCGAACAAGACTGGACGCCTCAATCTTTTGTTGAAGAGTCTGTTGCCGATTTAAAAGAAAAGTTAGGAAATGATCGTGTTGTTTTAGGACTTTCAGGCGGTGTAGATTCATCAGTAGCAGCTATGTTATTGCATAAAGCTATCGGCGAAAATCTCTATTGTATTTTCGTTAATAATGGTTTATTGCGTAAAAATGAATTCCATGATGTGTTAGATCAATATAAAGATATGGGTCTTAATGTAAAAGGCGTTGATGCTTCGGCACGTTTTTTGGATGCACTTGCAGGATTAAGCGATCCAGAAGAAAAGCGTAAAGCAATTGGTCGCGTATTCATTGAAGTTTTTGATGATGAAGCTCATGAAATAACAGATGTGAAATGGTTAGCTCAAGGTACTATTTATCCAGACATTATTGAAAGTGTTTCTGCAACTGGTGGACCAAGTGTTACCATTAAAAGTCATCATAATGTTGGTGGATTACCAGATTTTATGAAGCTTAAAATTGTTGAGCCGCTTAAAGCACTTTTTAAAGATGAAGTTCGCCGCGTTGGTGCTTCTATGGATATGGACAAAGACCTATTGGGTCGCCATCCATTTCCAGGTCCTGGTTTGGCTATTCGTATTTTAGGAGATATTACAGCAGAAAAAGTGCGTATTTTACAAGAAGTAGATGCCGTGTTTATTGGTAATTTAAGAAAGTGGAATCTGTATGACAGCGTTTGGCAAGCAGGTGCTATTTTGCTTCCAGTGAATAGCGTTGGTGTTATGGGCGATGAGCGTACTTATGAAAAATGTGTGGCGCTTAGAGCCGTAGAAAGTACAGATGGCATGACAGCCGATTGGGTAAATTTACCATATGAGTTTTTACAAAAAACATCCAATGAAATAATAAACAAAGTAAAAGGCGTTAATAGAGTAGTGTATGACATTAGTTCTAAGCCACCTGCAACAATTGAGTGGGAATAAATAAAACATCACTTCGAGTGATTTTTGAGGAACGAAAAAATTGTATCGAGAAGTTAGGCGTTACCACCAAGTTCGCTTCTTCTAATTAATTTTTTTTATTCCGTTAATTTTAAAATGAATATAAAGGATGGCGTTGCAATCGTTAACGCAAATCCGAACGTATATAAATTATGAAGAAACTCTTATATATTTTAGGTATTCTGTTATTTGTTGCTTGTGGTTCTGCATCACAAGCTCAAAATTACAAAACCCATAAAGTTCAAGCTGGCGAAACCGTTGAAAGTATTGCGAGACAATATCAATTAACAGCGTTTGATATTTATGCATTAAATCCAGATGCTAAAAAGGAGTTAAAACGCAATGCCGTTTTAATTATTCCCAATAAAAAAATTGATCGTACTGCGCCACATGCAGCCATTGAGCGTGAATTAACAGGTTTCAAAAAACACACAGTTAAGCGTAAAGAAACCTTGTATAGTTTAGCTAAAGAGTATAATGTAGCACAAGACGAAATTAAAAAACACAACACTTTTTTATACGCCAATAACTTACGTAAAGGCGATGAAATTAAAATTCCAATTTATAAAAAAGTATTTACAGTTTCAAAACCGGATGCTACTGATGGTAATTCAACTGGAACAACTACATCCACAAAAAAATACACGGTTTTACCGAAAGAAGGAAAATGGCGTATAGCCTACAAATTTGGAATAACCGTTGCTGAATTGGATGCTTTAAATCCAGGAATTAATGCAGTTTTAAACGATGGTGAAATTATTAATGTTCCAAATATTAATAATACAGAAGAAAAACCAGTTGACAGTAAATACTCGTATTATGAAGTATTACCGAAAGAAGGTTTTTATAGACTGAAAGTAAAATTAGGTTTGGATCAAGACCAATTGGAAGCCTTAAACCCAGAACTTGTAGAAAGCGGACTAAAAGTTGGTATGGTATTAAAAGTGCCATTTAGCGCCAATGTGGAAGACGAAAATATAAAATTAGAATCTAAAGATTTAACAAATTCTATAAGCAGTTACAAGCAAAAGCATATTGCTATAATGTTGCCGTTTAAATTGAATAAACTAAATACGGACTCTATTTCTGATACGAAAGCACAAATTTTAAAAGACCCATTTATAGATATGTCTTTAGATTTTTACTCTGGAGTTGTCGTGGCATTGGACTCCCTTAAAAATTTAGGGGTTAATTTAAAAGTTGATATTTATGATACTAAAAATACGGGTAGTGAAATATCCAGTATTTTAAATAATAACAACTTTAATGATGTTCATGCTGTAATTGGACCATTTATGCCAGAAAACATTAAGAGAGTGGCGAATGAATTACAAGGGCAAAATATTCCTGTTGTTTCACCTTTGGCTAAAAATTTAGAGATATCGGAAAATGTATTTCAATCCAGACCTTCTGAAGATTTATTAAAGGAAAAAATAGTTAAGTATGTAAATGATGATGCGACTATAAGTCAAATTATCATCATTTCAGATGAAAGTCGCGCTAGTATTGCCAACGATTTAAAAAATAGTTTTCCAACGGCGTCATTAATAAAATCTCGAAAGAATAAAAGTGGTACAGACGGCTTTTATATTTATGATACCGACATCACGTCCAAATTAAAACCAGGTAAAAATTTCATCTTTTTTGAAACAACAAATGCTGGTTTCGTTTCCAATGTTACTAGTAAATTGAACTCTTTGATTTCCAAAGACCGTCAGATTATTTTAGGAACCACTGAAATGGGAGCTGCTTTTGAAGATGATGAGGTTTCTAATTCTCATTTATCCAATTTACAATTCACCTTTGCAGCTATAGCAAAAACCTTTAATGAAGATGATAATAATAGTTTCGCTATAGAATATCAAAAACGTTATGGTGTTTCTCCTAATAAAATAGCGGTTCGTGGTTTTGATGTTACCATGGATGTGGTACTGCGTTTAGTGAATTTTACAGACCTTTATGAATCTGTAAGTCAAGCGCCTTTAACGGAATATGTGGAGAACAAATTTGCCTACAAAAAGAAAGTTTCAGGCGGATTTTATAATGATACGGTGTATTTAGTTAAATATGAAGATTTAAAAATCAAAGAAATTAAACTCTAATAACATGACAGCAACTGTAGTTTATTTAGGCAATTTAAGTACTGAAAACACACACTTAAAATCGGGTAATACTTTTATTACGGATGCACCTCTTGATAATAATGGTAAAGGTCAAGCGTTTTCGCCAACCGATACTATTGCCGCCGGATTAGCGAGTTGCATGTTAACAGTTATGGGTATAAAAGCGCAAGACCTGGATTATAATATGTCTGGAACAAAAGCAGAGGTCACTAAAACAATGGCTTCAGAACCAAGACGAATTTCAAAAATTGAAGTTGTTTTAACCTTCCCATTAGGAGCTGATAGTAAAACTCAGAAAATTCTAGAAAATACGGGAAGAACCTGTCCTGTTCTTTATAGTCTGCATCCAGATATTGAAAAAGATATTACTTTTAATTGGGAATAGGCTTTTTATTAAAACACTTTTAGAAATTCATATATCATAATTTTCATGGAACCTGACAGAGAATTTCTTATTAAACTCGCGCATACTAAAATGCCTTTCGGTAAGTATAAGGATCGGTATTTAATAGATTTACCCGAGTATTATGTGGTTTGGTATCACACTAAAGGATTTCCAAACGGTAAACTAGGAGAGATGCTTCAAATGGTTTATGAACTGAAACTGAATGGTCTTGAAGAGTTAATTAGAAATATTAAAAGAAACTTTCCTAAAATTTAAATTTAATTATTTTCTGCCGCCTTTTTTGTTTTAATTATCTAGATATCAATTGCCTACTTTTTATATTTATTCATGTAATATTTTTTGGTTCATTTAAATACTGAAACGTAAAAATCATGATTTAATATTCCCAACAATGGCTTGATACCTAATTTAATTTTGTAAATTCGCAGGCGTTTAACAACGCATCATGACAACTACAACAAAATACATATTCGTAACAGGAGGTGTAACCTCTTCTCTTGGTAAAGGTATCATTGCCGCCTCTCTAGCAAAACTCTTGCAAGCCCAAGGTTACCGCATAACTATTCAAAAATTAGATCCCTATATTAACATAGATCCAGGAACTTTAAATCCGTATGAACATGGTGAATGTTACGTAACGGAAGATGGAGCAGAAACCGATTTAGATTTAGGTCATTACGAACGTTTTTTAAACGTACCAACTAGTCGCGCTAATAACGTTACTACAGGTCGTATTTATCAAAGTGTTATTGATAAAGAACGTCGTGGCGAATTTTTAGGGAAAACTGTTCAGGTTATTCCACATATTACAGATGAAATTAAAGAACGTGTTCAAAAACTAGGTAATTCTGGCGATTTTGACATTGTTATAACCGAAATAGGTGGAACAGTAGGAGATATTGAATCCTTACCCTATATAGAAGCCGTACGTCAATTACGTTGGGATTTAGGAGAACAGAATGCATTAGTTATTCATTTAACCTTGATTCCTTATTTATCTGCTGCAGGTGAATTGAAAACAAAACCAACCCAACACAGCGTTAAAACTTTGATGGAAAGTGGTGTTATGGCAGACATTTTAGTGTGTAGAACCGAGCATGAATTACCAATGGATTTACGCCGAAAACTGGCCTTGTTTTGTAATGTTCGCGAAGAAGCTGTTATTCAATCTATAGATGCATCTACTATTTATGATGTGCCTAATTTAATGCTTAAGCAAGGTTTGGATACCGTGGTTCTTAAAAAGTTAGGTTTAGAAAGTCATACACCAGATTTAACACGATGGAATGAATTTTTAAAACGTCATAAAAATCCGAAGACCGAAGTTACTATTGGTTTAATTGGAAAATATGTAGAACTGCAAGATTCATATAAGTCTATTTTAGAATCTTTTATTCACGCTGGTGCTGAAAATGAAGTAAAAGTTAATGTTGAAGCTATTCATTCAGAATATTTAAACGAAGATAACATTCATGCTAAACTATCACATTTAAATGGTGTTTTAGTGGCTCCAGGTTTTGGGGAACGTGGTATTGAAGGTAAAATTGCTGCCGTTAAATATGTGCGCGAAAATAATATGCCATTTTTAGGAATTTGCTTGGGTATGCAAATGGCCGTAATTGAATTTGCTAGAAATGTGCTGAATTTAAAAAACGCTAATTCTACAGAAATGGATTTAAATACGCCGTATCCAGTTATTGGTTTAATGGCCTCTCAAAAAGATGTCACTGAAAAAGGCGGTACCATGCGTTTAGGTTCTTGGACTTGCGATTTAAAAGCAAATAGCATAGCACATAAAGTGTATAAAGCCAATAGTATTGCAGAAAGACACAGACATCGTTATGAATTTAATAACGAATTTAAAGCGCAAATTGAAGCTGCAGGGATGGTTGCCACGGGAATTAATCCAGATACTAATTTAGTTGAAATTGTAGAAATTCCGGAGCATCCTTGGTTTATGGGGGTTCAATACCATCCGGAATATAAGAGCACGGTTGCAAATCCGCACCCACTTTTTGTAGCTTTTGTAAAGGCTGCATTAAAACATAAGAAGAAACATCAAGGTGTCAGTATGGCATAAAAATAATTTTGGATAGTTTTTTGTAAAAAGCACTAAACTATGTGATTGATAATTTTATTCTGTCTTTTTTCAAGTGAAATCGTTTAATACAAGAACCTTAAGATTTTACATTTAGAAAAGACCACAATTTAATATATGGAAAAAAAGAAATTAGACGTTAATTCGATTATAGGCTTTGCCCTTATTTTCGGAATTTTAGTGTACATGATGTATACTAGTCAGCCAACTCCTGAAGAATTAGCAGAACAAGAAAGAGCGAAAATTGAGCAGGTTGAAGCTGAAAAGCAAGCACAAAAGCAGGACGAAACAGCTATTACTGCAGCAGAAGATTACGCCGTAGTTAATGCACAAGACTCGACACAGCTTGTAGCTATGCAAAATAAATTAGGTGCCTTTGCTTATTCTGCAAGTTTACCTTCAGCATCTGCCAACGAAACAGAAGTTCAAACCGATGTTTTAGATTTAAAATTTAGCAATAAGGGTGGCTATTTGTCGGAAGTAAAACTGAAAGAATTTGTCGATTTTGATTCTATTCCAATCTATCTGATTAAAGACGCCAATACTAACTTCAATATTAATTTTGGCACTTCAGATAGTCGCATATTAAATACCAAAGATTTATATTTTGAGCCTACAGTAACTAAAAATGGGGAAAACACCGTAGTTTCTATGAAACTTAAAGTGTCTGAACAGAAGTTTTTAGAATACCGTTACGAAATTAAACCCAATGATTATATGGTGGATTTCACCATCCGTTCTCAAGGTTTAAGTAATGTTATTAATGGTACGCAGCCTATTAATTTAGATTGGCAGTTGGATACCTATCGTCATGATAAAAGTATTTCTTATGAAAACCGTTACACACGTTTAACGTATCAATACGAAGGTACTAAAATTGATAAATTAAGTCCTACAGGTGAAGATGAAGAAACAGAACCAAATGTAAACTGGATATCTTTCAGACAGCATTTCTTCAGTACTATTTTGTCTTCCAAAACACCGCTTAAATCGGTTCAGTTGAAATCAACAGATTTAGTTGAAAACGAAGAAGTTGATACCATATTCACAAAATCCTATCAAGCTAAATTTACTTTAGAAACCAATGGTGGCGAAATAAGTCAAGATTTAGGTTTCTATTTCGGACCAACCGACAACAAAGTTTTACAAGCATACGATATTGGATTAGAAGATAGTATTCCATTTGGTTGGGGTATTTTTGGATGGATTAACCGTTATGTTTTTGTACCATTATTTGCATTTTTAGCTGGATTTTTACCGTATGGTATTGCTATTATTGTTATGACGGTATTAATCAAGTTCTTATTATCATTTGTACAATACAAGCAATTCTTGTCTCAAGCCAAATTAAAAGTTTTGAAACCAGAATTAGATGCTATTCGTTTGAAGCATAAGGATAACAAAATGAAAGCACAGCAGGAAACGATGGCTCTTCAAAATAAGGCCGGAGCGAGTCCGTTGAGTGGTTGTTTACCAGCATTAATACAATTACCTGTGTTTTATGCTTTATTCCAATTCTTCCCATCGGCTTTTGATTTAAGACAGAAAAGTTTCCTTTGGGCGGACGATTTATCATCCTATGATGTTATAGCTGAATTGCCCTTTCCAATTCCATTTTATGGTGATCACGTGAGTTTATTCCCAATATTGGCTTCTATTGCAATTTTCTTTTATATGAAAATGACAACAGGTCAACAAATGGCATCACAACCAACGCAAGAAGGTATGCCAGATATGGCGAAATTGATGAAGTATATGATATACTTATCACCTTTAATGATGTTATTCTTCTTTAATAATTATGCATCTGGTTTAAGTTTATATTACTTTATTTCCAACTTAATTAGTATTGGGATTATGTTAGTTATTAAAAACTACATTTTGGATGAGGATAAAATTCATGCTCAAATTCAAATCAAGAAAAAGAATCCTAAAAAGCAAAATAAGTTTCAGAAAAAAATGGCTGATATGATGGAGCAAGCCGAGCAACAAAAGCAAGCTCAAGAAAATCGTAAAAAATAAAATAAAAAAGCTGCCTTAATTGGCAGCTTTTTTGATATAACAATTTCTACATTTTGTCGTTTAGACATATAATATAAACTCACGAATTATGAAGCAGGTATTTTTTGTTTGCGCCTTGTTGATAGGTGTTGTTACTTCCGCTCAAACTTATAACAAATTTGATAGTAATGGTAAACGCGATGGCGAATGGAAAAAGAATTTTGATAACACAGACGTGCTTCGTTATGAAGGTACATTTTCAAATGGTGAAGAAATAGGCGTTTTTAAATTCTACAAAAATATAAACGGAAAAGCACTATTAACAGCTACGCGCGAATTTAAACCGAATACGAAAGAAGCTAAAGTAACTTTTTTTGCAAGCAATGGTAAAGTCATAAGCGAAGGACGTATGCGCGATAAAACTTATATAGGAGACTGGAAGTATTATCATAACAATTCCACACAGCTTATGACGTTGGAACATTATAACACAAAAGGCTTTTTAGAAGGCGTTCGCTACATTTACTATCCACAAGGGCAAGTAGCAGAGAAATCTTTATATGAGCACGGGAAATTAAATGGTAAGGCTATAGGGTATGCTGAAAATGGTAACGTTATTAAAATACATCATTATAAAATGGGTGCTTTGCATGGGGAAGCTCAATTTTTTGATGAAGCAGGCGAATTATTAGTTGAAGGCATGTATAAGAACGATCAAAAAAATGGAGTTTGGAAGTATTATGAAAACGGCCAGTTAAAAGAAGAAAAGGATTTTACAGCAAAAAGTAACAATCCTTATAAAAGGACGAACTAAAATTCAGTTGTAATATAAAATATAAAAGCTCCTTAAGAAATTAAGGAGCTTTACTTTTTAGGTAAACATTTTAAGAATTTTTTAAGCTATTAATCAATCAAAAATGGGGAATACCTAATAATAAGTGGGCAATATAAAAATTCTATTTAATACACCCTTATAAAATGAGAGTTTTTCGTTGAAATCCCTTGATTTTATTCATGAATACAAAAAAAGACTGTTCTAATTAAAGAACAGTCCCTCTTTTTCAAAGCAATTTAAAACATTTAAATTATTAACTAAACTATTTAAATGGTACTATTATAAAGGTGGTAAAACAACCTTATTGATAGCGTGAATTACGCCATTGGAAGCTTGAACATCAACAGCAATTATGTTGCTTACTCTGCCGTTTGCATCAGTTAAGGTTGCACCACCAGTAACGTTAGCTGTAATATTACCTCCTAATGTTGCAATGGTCATATTATCAGTTAATGCGGTTGATCTTACATTCGCACCAGCAACAGCATGCATTTTTAAAGTTGCGTTTAATGTAGCCTCTGGAATATCTGCTAAACCAGCTAAACTTAATTCTGTTAATAAAGCGCCGAATGCATCATTTGTTGGTGCAAATACAGTGAAAGGCGCTGGAGCCGTTCCGTTAGGCGTTGAAAGTGTTCCAACAAAATCAAAGGTTAAATCACTACGTGTTAAGGCAGCAACCAAAGTTGTAAAGGTTGGGTCAGCTAAAGCGAAATCTACTACTGTTGGTAAACCAATTACAGCATCTACAGCGTGAATAACACCGTTTGTTGCTACAACATCAGCTGCTGCAACTGTAGAAACACCGTTAAATTTAACACCATCATTTGTGTTGAAGTATAAACTCATTGGATTTCCACCAGCACCTGTAGCGCTTGTAGTTGTATATCCAGCGCCAGCATCTACTAAATCAGTAGAAAACGTAGCACCTGCTAAAACATGGTTTAATAAAACTTGAGATAATACATCTGTTGGTACATCACCTAAACCAGAAAAGTTGTTATCAGCTAAAAATGTACCGAAGGCATCATTATTAGGCGCTAAAACCGTAAATGGTCCTGAACCTTGTAAAACTGCTACTAATCCACCATCTGCTGCGCCTAAAGCCGCAACTAAATTACTGAATCCTGGATTTGCTAAAGCGTGATCTACAACATCTGGTAAGCCAATTACACCATCAACAATATGAATTATACCGTTTGATGCTGAAATATCAGCTGTAGATACAGATGCTACGTTATTGAAACGTACATCATTATTAGCTGTGTTAAAAAATAAACTCATGCTTGCACCGCCAACACCTGTTGCATTAGTTTTTGCATAACCTGAACCTTGACCTACTAAAGCACTTGCAGGAACTGAACCAGAAATAACGTGGTTTAATAAAATTTGAGATAGTACGTCGGTTGGTACATCACTTAATGAAGCAAAACCGTTAGCTGATAAAAATGCTGAAAATGCGGCATTTGTAGGAGCAAGAACTGTAAAAGGTCCATTAGATTTAAGAACAGTATCTAAATTACCGTCTGCTGCTTGTAAAGCTGCAACTAATGAACTTAATTCTGGCGTGGCAATAGCCAAATCCACAATGTTGTTGGCCTGTGGTGTTGGCGTATTCACGTTGTTGTCATCGTCACTGTTACAGGACGCTACAAAGAAGACTACCAACAAGGAAGCCGAAAATCGTTTTAATGCTGTTAATGTTTTCATATATAAAGTTTTTAATTTGTTTATCAAATATACAGAAAGATTAAACAATAAATACTATAATGTTTAATTAATTTAACAAAACTTTAAACGTTTTGTATTTTTAAGGTTCTAATCTATATCTATTTAGGCTATGTATATTAGGGAAATCCATTATCTTTGCATGCAATTATGGAAAACAAAAAACGTGTTATAATCGGTTTATCTGGAGGTGTGGATTCCAGTGTGGCAGCTCATCTTCTGCAGAAAGAAGGTTATGAAGTTATAGCCTTGTTTATGAAAAATTGGCATGATGATTCGGTGACTATTTCAGATGAATGTCCATGGCTTGATGACAGTAATGATGCTATGCTAGTTGCTGACAAATTGGGAATTCCTTTTCAAACCGTCGATTTAAGTGAAGAATATAAGGAGCGTATTGTTGATTATATGTTTAAGGAATATGAAAGTGGCCGAACGCCAAATCCTGATGTTCTTTGTAATCGTGAAATTAAGTTTGATGTTTTTATGAAAATAGCATTAGACCTAGGAGCTGACTTTGTAGCAACAGGACATTATTGTCGTAAAGGCACAATTCAAAAGGATGGAAAAGATGTTCATCAATTACTAGCGGGTGTGGACGGCAATAAAGATCAGTCTTATTTTTTATGTCAATTATCACAAGAGCAGTTATCAAAATCCTTATTTCCTATAGGCGAACTTACAAAACCGGAGGTACGCGAAATAGCAGCTAAACTCGATTTAATAACCGCCGATAAGAAAGATTCTCAAGGCTTATGTTTCATTGGAAAAGTGCGCTTACCAGAATTTCTTCAACAGCAATTAAAACCTAAAGAAGGTGTTATCGTGGAAATTCCAAGTGCGTATGCAAATTATAATGTAACATCACCAACTTTCAATTCTAAAGAAGATGAATTGGCATTTTTATCTCGGAAAGCAGATTATCATGTTGCGGATGGTAAAATTGTTGGGAAACATCAAGGCGCGCATTTTTATACCAAAGGACAACGAAAAGGTTTAGCCGTCGGCGGAACTTTAGAGCCCTTATTTGTTATTGATACGGATGTTATGGAAAACGTTATTTACACCGGTCAAGGTAAAGCGCATCCTGGACTTTATAAAACAGCATTATTTATTAACACAGTCGATTTGCATTGGGTACGTGAAGATTTAGCTTTAAAAATTGGTGAATCATTGCCTGTTTTAGCGCGTATTCGGTATCGCCAACAATTGGAGAAAGCCATACTGTATCGTGTGGAATCTGGTATGTATATTGAGTTTTCAAATCCGCAATCGGCCATTGCAGAAGGACAGTTTGCTGCTTGGTATTTAGAAGATGAACTTATTGGTTCTGGAGTTATTTCTTAAGAATTAAAATTTCATTTTCTTACTTTTGAAATTGGTGTCACTTCAAGCGAAGTCGAAAAGTCTTCAATAAATCAACAAAATTTTTTATTATGCAAAATAGAATAACACAATTATTCAATATTCAATATCCTATTATACAAGCTGGAATGATTTGGAATTCAGGCTGGCGTTTAGCTTCAGCTGCCAGTAATTCGGGGATTTTAGGCTTAATTGGCGCTGGAAGTATGTATCCAGATGTGTTGCGTGAGCATATTCAAAAATGTAAAAAAGCAACAACTAAACCTTTTGGCGTAAATGTTCCTATGTTATATCCTAACGTGGAAGAAATTATGAATATTATTGTAGATGAAGATGTAAAAATTGTATTTACATCAGCTGGAAATCCGAAAACGTGGACTAAATGGTTGCAAGAACGCGGCATAACGGTTGTTCATGTAGTGAGTAGTGTGAAATTTGCACTAAAAGCACAAGAAGCGGGCGTAGATGCTGTTGTTGTTGAAGGTTTTGAAGCTGGAGGTCATAACGGTCGGGATGAAACTACAACGCTCACTTTAATTCCTATGGTAAAAGAGCAAATAGAAATTCCACTTATAGCCGCAGGTGGTATTGCCACAGGAAAAGCCATGTTGGCCACCATGATTTTGGGCGCAGATGGCGTCCAAGTTGGTAGTCGCTTTGTTGCGAGTAATGAAAGTTCCGCGCATCAAGCTTTCAAAGACGTTGTAGTTAATACTAAAGAAGGGGATACTCAACTGACGTTAAAAGAATTGGCGCCGGTACGATTAATCAAAAATAAGTTTTTCAACGACATTCAAGAGCTCTACAAATCATCACCAACGACAGAGCAACTTCAAGAATTACTAGGTCGTGCACGCGCAAAGCGCGGTATGTTTGAAGGGGATTTAGAAGATGGTGAATTAGAAATTGGCCAAATAGCTGGATTGATTCATGATATTAAATCGGTAGCAGAAATCGTTGAAGATATACTGATTGAATTTGAAGCAGCAAAAAAATTAGTTACCACATTTTAAGGGTGATAATTAACAAATTTTAATGATAATTTCTATAGTATAGCCAAAAGCTAAATACTATTTTTGCAAAATGGTTTTAAGCGATTACACAAAAGAATTTAAATATAACTGGCAGCTAGCCGCTCCCGTTATGTTGGGGATGTTAGGGCATACCTTTGTGAGTTTTGTGGATAATATAATGGTGGGACAACTTGGAACTGCGGAACTAGCTGCTGTTTCATTGGGAAATAGTTTTATGTTCATTGCAATGTCCATTGGTATTGGTTTTTCTACAGCCATTACACCGTTAGTTGCTGAAGCAGATGCCGAAGGGGATTTTGCGAAAGGAAAATCGGCTTTTAAGCATGGTTTATTTTTATGCACATCTTTAGGTTTATTTTTATTTGTTCTACTGCTTTTCGCTAAGCCTTTAATGTATGTAATGAAGCAACCCATAGAGGTTGTTGAGTTGGCTATTCCGTATTTGGATTTGGTCGCATTTTCACTGGTGCCATTAATTGTTTTTCAAGCCTTCAAACAATTTAGTGATGGCTTGTCCATGACACGTTACCCCATGTATGCTACTATTTTAGCGAATGTTGTAAACGTTGTTTTAAACTACTTATTAATTTTTGGAAAATTTGGTTTCCCTGAAATGGGCATAGTTGGTGCCGCATACGGTACCTTAATTTCGCGTATAGCCATGGTTATATTCTTGTGGTGGTTATTAAAAGGGCATGCAAAATCTAAAGCATACGTTACCCATATCAAGATTTTTGTACTTGATAATATGATGCTAAAAAAGGTGACTAATTTAGCAGCACCAAGTTCTATGCAAATGTTTTTTGAAGTGGCTATTTTTACGGCAGCTGTTTGGTTAAGCGGCTTATTAGGTAAAAACGCTCAAGCGGCCAATCAAATAGCCTTAAATTTATCCTCTATGACGTTTATGATAGCCACGGGTTTAAGTGTTGCCTCCATGATTCGCGTTGGAAATCAGAAAGGATTAAAGAAATATCATGAATTACGCAGAATAGCTTTTTCCATTTTTCTGTTAGGAATGATTTTAGCCACCAGTTTCGCAATTCTGTTTTTTATATTTCACAATCAGTTACCACAAATATATTTAGATAACAGTGATTTATTGAATGCTGTTGATAATGCTGAAGTATTAAGTATCGCATCCAGTTTATTGATTGCTGCTGCCATTTTTCAAATTAGTGATAGTATTCAAGTCGTTATGCTAGGAGCATTACGAGGTTTGCAAGATGTGAAAATACCGACCATTATAACCTTTATTTCCTATTGGGTAATAGGTTTTCCTATCAGTATTTACTTCGGTGATGAATCACGCCTAGCCAGTTTTGGCATTTGGATGGGTTTATTGGCGGGATTAACTGTGGCAGCTATTTTATTATTTATCCGATTTAACTACCTTACCAAACGTTTAATATTATCTAACAAATAACAGACATATATGGACTTTCCAAAATTTTTATTAGGCGACAATACCGATTTTCCAGACGCCATTTTCGTTATTCATACGGAATTTCCTAGATTCATTATTAATTTAGAAAATGATGATGTGGAATGGTTAGAAGATTTTGATCAACATGATCAAAAAGAATTGGAGATAGAAGCTGAACGTTTAATTCAAGAGGCAAACGATTTTTACGATCGTGAAATTGAGCGATACGAAGATTAATTATGTTAGAACAATTAGTACAACTTGACACCGAACTTTTCCTCTATTTAAACAATTTAGGAACCAGTACTTGGGATGCCTTTTGGATGTTTTACACTACCAAATTCTATTGGATTCCCTTTTATGCGGTTCTGTTGTTTGTAATTTTAAGAACGCGAACGCTCAAGTTGTTTTTTCTAACGCTTGTCGTTATTGCCTTGATGATTCTTTTTACGGATCAGATGACCAATGTATTCAAAAAAGTTTTGGTTTTGCGTCTGCGACCTTGTCATGATCCTGCATTAGAAGGTCTCGTGCGTTTAGTGAAATCATATTGCGGCGGACAGTTTGGTTTCTTCTCTGGCCATGCCTCCAATTCTATGGCAGTTGCCGTTTTCACAGGTTTATTACTGCGCTTCAAGTATAAGTATTTTATATTTTTTATGATATTTTGGTCTATAGCAATGGGTTATAGTCGGGTTTATATTGGGGTGCATTTTCCACTAGATGTGCTTTGCGGATGGGCTTTTGGAGCCTTGTCTGGATTTATGTTCTATAAACTGGATATATATTTGCAAGACCGCTACCGGATTCGGTAATTACTTTTTGGTCAACTTGTAATAGGTAGCGATTAACCGATCTTTATATTGATTTGACCCTTCTGAAACTGTGTTTAAATTGAATGTATTTACTTTTTCAACAGTATAGGTGTTTTGAATAATTGCAGAATCTTCTGCGCTAATTCCAACTGCTAATAATCCGAAATTTGATTCTTCAGGAAAACGGATGCTACCATCTTCATTTTTTATTTGTGGAATTTTGTCGCCGTATTCCCATATCATTTCTGGTGCAATATAATTGAATTGATACAATTTTAAATCGCCTGTAAATCCTGTTTCAATAGGATGGAAGGTTTTGCTATTTAAAGCTTCTTTTAGTGGTAAAGCCGTTAATAAAAGCATAGCATAAAGTCCCATTGTAGAAATGATTACAAATTTCATGTCTTTTTGAAACAGGAATCGGAATATCAGTATTCCTAAAGCAAAAATGAAAACCGAAGCCAAAATATAATAGATCCAATAGCCTTCTAAATTCTCCCTTAAAAACACATAAGCCACCATTGGAAAGGCTATTCCGATTAAACCGATCAATCCAAAATTAAAATAGACAGGTATGGTTTCTCTCTTATTGGTTAATTTCTTAAATTCTCGGATAAGATAATCTAGGTAAAAACTAAAATTAATAGCCAAAGGAATTAAAACAGGCATTAAATAACGTGACTTTTTCTCGGGAATGAGGGATAGCAAAATCACAGCTAAAATAGTCCATAGCAAACTAAATTGATATGCTTTTAAATTTCTTACGCGTATTTTTAAATAGGGATATAATAAACTTATAAAAGCAGGAATGGTCCATAAACCACTTTGGGTAAAGAAACTCCAATAGTAGTAAAAAGGTCTCACATTATAACTGCTCCAATTTCCAGTTTCCTTTTCTGCTATTGCTAAAAAAGTGGTTGGATCTTCTAATCGGACATATAAATACCACCAACCGCCAACCGCTAAAGCTAAAATGAGGATGATAAGCGATGGCACTAATTTGTTAATAAAAGACCTGTATTTAAAAGTGAAACCATAAGCCAATAGAAATGGTAATAGCAAAGCATAAAAACTAACAGGACCTTTACTTAATATGGAGAAACCGATAAAAACGCCAGCTAATAGTGCCGATTTCCATGGAGTTTTTTCGGCTTCAAAAAAGCAAAACAAATAATAGATTGCCACACACATAAAACCGTGCGTAAAAATATCCCAAGGTGCTTCTATAATAATACCAATAACATAAAATGATGTGGTAACACTAATAGCAGCAAGCATTCCGAAAGATTGACTATCTGTTATTTTTTTTGAAAGTTTAAATACATAAACCGCAATAATCATAATAAATATAACGGCTGGTAAACGCATGGCGAATGCACTATTCACACCAAAAATGGCTGCAGAAATAGCCGTAAGCCAAGTTGGTAAAGGCGGTTTTTCATAGCGCGCTTCACCATTCATAGTGGTTAGTAACCAATTATTATCCGTTAACATTTCCCGAGCGGTAACAAAATTTCGCGCCTCCATAATCGTTACATCCATGATATGTAAATTAGGAAGTAAAACTAGAGCTATACCTAAACAGATAAAAGGGATAGGATATTTTTTAAGAAGGGAGAACATACTTTCGGGTTAAAATTAAATTTCTAATATAGATAATAGCACCTAAAATATGACCGATAAATAAAACAGGATCTCGTCTGAAAACAGCGTAAATTAAAATAAGAAGCGATCCAATTAAACTCAGCAACCAAAAGCCAAAAGGTAAAGTGGACTCTTTCCGTTTTTCGGAATAAATCCATTGGTAAACAAAGCGCAAGGTGAAAACGACTTGAGAAACGATGCCTAAAATTAATAACCAAACCGGAATGGCATCCTTTGAGAATAGTTTTACAACATCTATAGAATTATTATTAAAATAGAATACCGCTACAAAAGTGGGTACCAATAATAAAAACCATTGCATAAATTTGGGGTATTTCTGCCACTGATTTTGCAATTGTAAATTTCGAATATATATAAAATAGGTTAATCCTTGCCCTAACATTATGGCAAAATCATCTCGTAAATAACCATAAATAAATAGCAAGAAAGACGCAAATAAACTCAAGGTCCAGAAAATAGTAGGTGTAATAACACGTTTCTGCTTTTCAGAATAAACCCATTGTATAATTAAGCGTGATGAAAACAACAGTTGCGCCAAAAATCCTATGGTATATATTAGCCAGTTGCTCATTAACTTTGTTTTTCGACACTATAATTAATATATTTTTTCTTCATCCATAAATAGGCGAAACAATCCATTAATGGACCAAATAAGCGATTCCAAACCCCAAAATTAGCCTGCCCTGCAAGTCTAGGAAAATGCTGAACCGGCACTTGAATAATTTTACCGTTTTGTAATAAAATCATGGCAGGTAAAAAACGGTGTAATCCTTTAAACATGGGAATGCGTTTGGCATAATCCGTTTTTATTACTTTTAAGGGACAACCTGTATCATCCATGCCGTCTTTAGTAAAAGCACGACGAATGCCATTGGCAATGGTAGACGACATGTTTTTAACAAAACTATCCTTTCGGTTCGCGCGTACGCCAGTTACTAGATCGTAATCGTTGATGTACTTTAAAAGTAGATTGAAATCTTCGGGAGCGGTTTGTAAATCGGAGTCAATATAGCCCACTAATTCGGTATTGGTATAATCAAAACCTGCTTTTATGGCGGCACTTAAGCCCCGATTTTCGGTAAAACTAATATATTGGAATTCTGGGTTTCTAGCAGCAATAGCCTCAATAAGCTGCTGACTATTATCTTTTGAACCATCATTAACAAAAAGAATCTTTGTTTTTTTGGAAGCTATTTTTATATAGGCTAATAATTCCTGTTCAACGCGCGCTAAATTATCTTCTTCATTATATACAGGAACAATAATCGTAAATTGGTAATCCATAGAACTAAAATTGTAGTACAAATGTATTCTTTTTTATAGAATTCTAAACTTACAGAAAAAAAATGTTTCTTTGTATTAGAAATAAGATTTATGAAGATATTAGTTACTGGTGCTGTGGGTTTTATTGGCTCACATACAGCTGAACGTTTAAAAGAAATGGGTCACGAAGTGATTGGTGTGGATAATTTTTCACCTTATTACAGTGAATCTCTTAAAAAGTTGAACGAAAAAGCACTTCATAAAAAAGATGTAAATGTCTTGAAATTGGACTTACGTGCCGATAATTTAGCCGAAAGTTTACCAAAAGACATTGATTTTATATTTCATTTTGCTGCGCAACCAGGCATTTCTACTACGTCTACTTTTGAAGATTATTTTACCAATAATATCATAGCCACCAAAAACCTTATTGATTACGCTTTACAGCTTGACCATTTAAAGTTATTTGTGAATATTGGAACCTCATCAATCTACGGATTAGAAGCTACTTTTCCGGAAGATGAAGCGCCGAAGCCAGCATCTCATTACGGCGTAACTAAATTAGCTGCCGAGCAATTAGTACTTCAAAAATCGCGAGAGAAGCAATTAAAGTCATGTTCATTACGCTTGTATTCTGTTTTTGGACCTCGTGAACGTCCAGAAAAAATGTATACTAAACTTATTGCCTGCGGTTATAATAAGGATGCTTTTCCTTTATATGAAGGTAGTTCCACACATTTACGCAGTTTTACTTTTGTGGATGATATTGTGGATGGCGTGGTAAGTGTTATGAATAATATAGATGCTGTTGATGGCGAAATTATAAATCTTGGCACAGAGGTAGAACATACAACGCAAGACGGTATTGATGCTGTAGCGAAAGTCATGGATATGGAGATTGCTATCAATCATGTTTCAGCTCGAGCGGGTGATCAGTTACGAACCAAAGCTAATATTGATAAAGCGAGACGGTTACTAAATTATAATCCGCAAACAACGTTGTTGGAAGGTGTGGAGAAGCAAGTCGCTTGGTATCGAGAAAATTTTCTATAGATTTACTTTCAGCCTCAATAAATAATCGGCGGCCGCAAAAGGGGTTGTTTTCTGTGCTTCAATTAATTCAACTTGGATTTTTAGCTCTTTTTTAATTAGGTCATTATTAAAGAAATCGGCGTGTAATTGGTCTTTAATCGTTTCAATAAGCCAGAATTTGTTTTGTTCATGACGCCTATGATCAAAATAACCATTGCTCTTTGTTTGCGAGACGTAGCTATCAATCATGTCCCAAATAACATCAATTCCTTCATTGTGCAAAGCACTGCATAGCACAACTTTGGGTGTCCAACCCGAATCTTTTTTAGGATATAAATGTATAGCACGGTTAAATTCTAGTTTGGCTATTTTAGCAGACCTCATATTATCACCATCGGCTTTATTGATGGCAATGGAATCGGCCATTTCAATAATTCCGCGTTTAATACCTTGCAATTCATCGCCAGCGCCCGCTAATTTCAAAAGTAAAAAGAAATCCACCATACTATGAACGGCTGTTTCACTTTGGCCTACCCCAACGGTTTCTATTAGAATGGTATCAAAACCAGCTGCTTCACAAAGGATAATGGTTTCACGTGTTTTTCTAGCAACGCCTCCCAAAGATTCTCCTGATGGTGATGGGCGAATATAAACATTGACGTCTTTTACCAAATCTTCCATCCGCGTTTTATCACCAAGAATACTGCCTTTGGTTACGGAGCTACTCGGATCAATTGCTAATACGGCAATTTTTTTTCCTTTTTGTGAAAGGTGTTTGCCAAAGGATTCTATAAAGGTACTTTTTCCCACGCCTGGCACGCCTGTAATCCCGATTCTAACCGATTTGTTGGCATGCGGTAAACAACCTTTTATAATGGCATTAGACTGTTCCGAATGCTTTTTATTCCGGCTTTCAATTAAGGTAATAGCACGACTTAAGGCTGTAATGTTTCCTTCTAAAATCGCTGAAATTAATTGTTCGGTTGAAGGTTTAGCTTGTCGGTGTTTTTTAATCGCATCAATAGCACTTTGGCTCGTCGTTTCAGAATAGGAAACGCCAGCTAATTCCTGCAAAGCTTTATTTTGTGCTGATTGTTTAGTCAAAAGTTTCTATTGGAACGGCTATTTTGGTTTCATCCCAAGCCATAGTTAGTGATAAATGATCCAGCGCATTGTCAAAACCAATAGTAAATTGCTCCACCGTAATTCCCGTTGCTTGCACAGGAACCGTCATAGTAATGACATCAAATTCTGGTTCGCGCATGGGTTTCATTTCTGTATCTACACCCCAAGGATATTGTTTTGAATTAAACATAACTTGCCAAGTGGAGTCATTTGGAATGGTCCACAAGGTATATTTTCCGGCGGGTAGAGAATCGTTATTGATTTTTAGGGGTTTGTTTATTTTGAAGGTCGTTGCTTCGTTAGCCCCAGTTCGCCACACTTGTTTGTAGGGTACCAGGCCTCCAAAAACCTCACGGCCACGTTTGGACGGACGGTTGTAAACAATATCTAACTGTAAATCGTTTTTAGAAAACGACACGGTATCAATTGGACTTTTTCGTGGTGCCATTAAACTGCCATCCACAAAAAAGGAATATAAAAATAAGCTTAAGGCAATTAGGATTAAGCAGCCTAAAAACCATTTAAAAAATCTATTCATAGAGTATTTTTATTAGTGATATAAAGATACTTCAAATGTTATTTTTAATAAAACTTATCACATTTATTTAAGAGTTATTTTTAAAAAAAAAATTATGTGTTGTTTTAACTTTTTTAATTAGAGGTATAAAAATATTAAAATCATTGAATATAGTTGTTTACTTTTGAATTTTACAAAGCTATGAACTCCATCAAATTTGCTTCTTTTTTACAGACCATTAGTGTATCTCCATTATACGTTTTGGATGGGGAAATTCCGCTATCGGACTATGTTGCTATTGATTTATCTTTAGGTAATACCGAATTGGATACGTTTAATATAGCATCATCACAAGCATGGTCCATTTTTATGGAACGTTATTGTAAACAATATCATGCACAAGTGGCTTACGGCGGTTATAATGAAGCCCGCAATATCTATAAACGCAGTAGCTATTTTAATCAATCTGATTTAGAGACGGAGCGCAATATTCATTTGGGTTTAGATTTATGGATTTCAGCTGGAACTGCTATTTATGCCCCATTGGATGGCATTATTCACAGCTTTGCTAATAATGCTAATTTTGGCGATTATGGTCCCACCATCATTTTGGAACATCATATTCAGGATATTACATTCTATACGTTGTATGGGCATTTAAGTTTGGATTCTATTTCAAATTTAAAGCTTGGCGATGTTGTTTTTCAAAATTCTTGCTTCGCTAGGTTAGGCGATTCTTACGTTAATGGGGATTATGCGCCGCATTTACATTTTCAGATAATTCGGGATATAGAAGGATTTAGAGGTGATTATCCAGGTGTCTGTAATAAAAAAGATCTGGACAAGTTTTTACAAAACTGTCCAGATCCTAATCTGATATTGAAGCTAAAGTGATTATTTTATAATTAGTTTCTTAATAGTTTGTCCCCATTCTGTATCAATTTTAACAATATAACTGCCCGCTTCAAAACGGCTCACATCAATATCTTTACTGGTAGTTTTTAGGATTTGTTTTCCTAAAATCGAGAATATTTCAATATTATTTATGCTATTCGAGGTTTTAATATGCACCACATTTGTGGCAGGATTTGGATACATTTCCACCAGGTTATTTGCATTGAAAGTTTCTGTATGCAAGGTTTGAAAACTGATAGCACTGGCTGTTGGATCATTTTGATCATATAAGTTTTGAGTCGCAATATTGATATAATTTTCAATATATATGGTATCGAATACGGGATCGCCATTTTCTACAAAGCGAATTTCACCACTGGTAGGATTTGGATCGGCTATAATATCAAATAAAACAAGTTCAAAAGGACCTGGGCCATTTAGTATTATAGAAAACTGTCCGGCCTCATCACGACCTAAAAAATAGGCATCGCCAAAATCACCTGGACCCATAGAAATTGAAACCCATTCTGAAGCTGGTAAGTTAGAATTTCCAGTTACAAAATTCCCAATCGTTAATCCGGTTGGCACATAAAAACCTCCTCCCATATCATCTGTGCTATGATTGGTGACCGGTGCGCTAGGTGTTGCTAGAAAAGCCATTTGATAGTTTCCTGTATTTGCATTAATACCAACGAATGAAACGCCAAATTGATATGTTATTTGTGCTTGTATGCTCATGCAAAAGAGCAAAATTAAAGCGGTTGTATAAAGTTTTTTCATGAGAAGATGTTTTAAATTAATTTGGTGTTTGTTCTGATATTAAAAAATAATTAGAATCTACATTGTCAGGATGATTTAAAATAATGGTTTTTAATAGGCTTTTATCATTATTCGGACCTGCGTACCTAACCAAACCATCCATATTTATATCACCTGAATTGTAAGCGGGATAGGGGAAGTAATTACTACTTGAACTATTGCCACTAGCATTTATAATGATGTTTTTTAAGCTTCCTGTATCATTTGAAGGTCCGAGATAGCGTGTTTTAGCATTATTATTTACATCGCCAGCATACAGCCCCGAAATACCCAAAGGCATAGCATAATCTGTTTGTGCTTCTAGTCCGAAAGTTGCGGTGCTACCATCGGTAAAGTCAACTAATGTGGTAGTTGTTATTAAAGGTATAGCGGATGCTGACATAATACCTAAATGATTTCTGTGATTAATGACTAAATAATAATCACCTGCCAATTGTTCGAAATTAATTGGTGAAATGCCATCAATATCCACCACATCACCATCGCGCTGGATAAGCCCTGATTTAGAATCTATAAGTAACGTATTCGTAGTTGCATCCCGAATTTCAATCCAAATCCAATCTACAATAGCATCATTGCCTGTCGCTGTAAATACGGCAGCATCACAGATTAGTCCATCACTGTAAGGACTTGTTGTTGGAATTAAACCCGCAATCCGCAAGTCATCTCGCATTAAATTGTCTTCACCTATATTTCTGTTAAAAGAAGCGCCTTGCAAATAGGCTTTTGGTGAAACTAGTATCGGTTCTAAAAGTGTAATACTCTGAACGCATTCTATGGAACTGTTTTCAGACGCATCCATAGCGGTCCAGGTAATTGTTGTTTCGCCTAACGGGTAAGGTTCCGTTAGTAATAATCCGTCACTACGAATAGCTTCAAAAGTTATGGTGCTAGAACAATTATCAGTAGCCGTTGGTTCGCTTATAATTAGGATGCTGTCCATTATTCCCATAGGAAGAATTTCTACTATGTTTTCGGGACAGGTAATTTCAGGTGCTTCTGTATCTTCTAAAACGGACCATACAAAACTAGTTGAAACGTCTAAGCTTCCCGGCTTACTTAGGGTAACGGTTACATTGTAAATACCATCATTATTTGGGCCGCCTGTAAGGGCAGTTTCATCAATTGTCCCAAATATTAATCCATTAGTTGGTTCAATATCGGTTCCTAAAGGTTGTCCGCTAATAGCATACACTAAATTATCCATAGGATTCCCACCGGATCCTTCCGCTTGGAAATCAGATAGTTCCAGTGTACAACTAGATCTATTTGCAATGGGTTGTAGCTCCAACTCGGGATAGGCAATACCTAAAATTTCAATGCCATTAATTAATGGGTTTTGAATATTTTCAAAGAAACGAATCTCTAAAACACCATCCGTAACGCTGATGTTATTTTGAACCATGCCGGCTCGACGATGGCCAAACTCCGCTGAAATATCTAAATTATCAATTAATCTTTCTTCTTCTAAGTTGATGCTAAAAATTCGTTCACCAGGTTGCGATGTGCCATTATATAAATTTGCAAAATAGAGATTCACAATATAATCTCCGTTTGGTAAGGCTATAGAAAAAATCATCGGGTAGGCTGGATCGCTTATACTTCGTTGAATGTGCATAACATCATAGTAGGTTGTAGCATCTATATAACTGGGAATTGAGGCATCACGATTTTCGTAAATAACATCGGTTGATGCATATGCCGATCCGGATGAAACGGTATAAGAATCACCTGTTGAAGAGGTGTTATCCTCCCAATTGGGGCCACCATCAGTTGCTAATACTAAATCGCCTCCAGCATTGATGCGAACTAAAGGCGTGTAGATATCAGTTAATTCTCCGGTTAAAACCATAGAGACAGGCGAATTCCCTCCAGAATGCACTACTTCCATACTAGCCGTTTTAATCCCAACTATGTTTTCAGAAATAAAATCGATGGGAACTTTAACGGAGGAACCCGGATTAATGTTGAACGGCAAGCTTACATCTGAAGTAAATAATGCGGCATCTATACCCGTGAAATTTAAAGCGGTAACGGAAATTATATCATCTGTTGGGCCACCTTCATTATTTAAAAGAATATACTTGCTGCGTTGGGAATTGTTTACAGGTGTTATTCCAAAATCCAGATTGGATGGTTCTATTGCTACCACACCGTTTTGATTTTCGTACACATTAATAAAATCCCAAGTAGCGGTAAATGGATTTGCAGTGGTATCTGATCGTGAAGTAGAAATGATTCCAACAGCCAAACCTTGAGTATCTAAAGGGTCTAGAAAATTAGCCGGTAACAATATGGTTGGGCCTAATACATTTAAAGTTTCACCACCATCAATGGAGTAGAAGGGTTGAGCTAAACTCGTTGCAGGATCAATGGATACATACACGTCTACCGACCCCGAATTAATAATATCTGGTATATCATAGCTTGTATTTAAAGTAATAATTCCCTCGGATTCTAAAATTAATTGTAAGCCATGGACAGCATCGTTATTGGCGGTGCCGTTCATAAAAACATATTTTAAATAGTTGTCTTGATCGCCAGTACCTATTTGTATTCCAAAAGATTGATAATCTACGGGTTCATTTTGAATACCACCAGAGCCAAAATAAGGCGACTCTAATTTAGAATGCACCGTAAATGGTGGAGAATTGGTATCGACATTTATTCCAAATTGAAAGCCGTAATCTTGATCGTTTAAAGCTTCAAATGCATCACCTACTGATACAGCATCAACTGTTGCTTTTCCGGCTGCGCCACCAAATGACATTTCATTGGTGCTAAATTGATCTAAATAATTGGTAGTGCCAGAAGGATCTAACATTAACCCCGTAAAACCTAAACCGAATAATCCTGTTCCAGGATTATTATTCCAGAATGGATAATCAATTGGTAAATTGGTGGTTAATCCGTTATTGGCATCTAATGGAAACATATCATTAACGTCTAGAAAACCATCATTGTCATCATCAGGGTCGTTTAAATCGGATATAAAATCGCCATCATTATCTTTTGGCTTACTGCTTTGTGAGCAGATATTGGTGCCGTTATCTATTTCATCTTGGTTGGTATAACCATCACCATCATTGTCTGCTAAAGGATCATAACCTTCGTCTCCAGGTTGCAAACAAATTAAATCAGAAGGTTCAAAAACGGTTATGCTGTTGGCACCATAGGTAACGGCCCAAACGGTTCCGGGAAAAATGGATTCATCACCTAAAGCAATAACATCTAAAGGAATACTTCCAAAGCCGTTAAAAGGAACTTCTTGTTCTAGAACAGCATCACCTTCTTCGTTTAAAATGTAGCGATTTATGTCGCCGTTAAAGGAGGCTGTGAGGATATTACCTTTCATAACACCACCAAAATTAGTAGCCGTATATTCAGCAATACCGTTGGTGGATTCCGCTTTAATATCTAAAATATTTGTTTTAGGGCTGCCAAGGGGTTCATCCACTAAATATTCACCCTGTTCTGGTTTGTCAGGAAAATCAGCAATAGAAAAGGATTCGTTAAAATAACCTTCAGTTCCCACTAATAAATCGGCCACCAAATAGGTGTCTGTTGCCGACCAAGAACCGCTGATTTTTTTATAGGCAATTACATTTGCTCGGGATGCGAAGGCTCTGATGGGGTTGGGATGTCCGCCATAATAGGTTTCATTCGCATCAGCTGTTGTGCCGATATAATGCAGTGGATCTTCAGAAAACTCACTACCACTTTCATTCATTTCATTGGTTATATAATGCAAGGCTGGGTCGTATGTTACGGTGCTGCCATCCCCTAAAAAGGTATCTGTGGCGGTGTCATAAATTTTAGGTTTACCGCCCCAAAGAGCATTGGGACCATTATCTGATGTGTAAATTCTATTATTTTCTGTGACTAAAATATCATAGGCATTTCTATAACCTGGTGAAAAAACCTGAAGCGGACCACCAACTTCTGGAAAGGCTTGGTTTAAACTATTGTTGCCACCAAATGGATCCCCTAAATCAATTATAGCGGTATACATGGGATGTCCAACAGGGTAGGGGAAATCGGGATGTGAATTATCAATATCAATCCGCGTTGGATCGTTTAAAGTTGGTAAATCATAAACATAATTGGTGTTGTTTCGTGGATCGGTATAAACCGTCATCCCTTCTAATTGGGTCAAGTTTACAATAAGAATAGAAGCCGATAGAAAAAACTCGGGTGTTCCCGCAAAGTTATTACTGGGCGCGCCTTTATTGGTCTGGCCCCCTTGAGCGATTAATAAATAGGTGATGCCTTCTTTTTCAAACATATCCAAGCCGTTAATGGCGTGGTTTTCTTCACATCTGGGTAAGCCGCGAACTAAATCCGTTTTGACCCAAACGCCATTTAGTTTTTCTATTTTAGAAAGCATACTGGAATTGGTATCCAAGTTACTATCATTTCCAGCCGAACCACCGCCTAATAAATAGTCTGATGAGGTAACATATAGAATAGGATTTAAAGCTGTTCCAGCGGTTAAAATACCGGTAACCAAACGCTGTTGACTTGGATTTCGAATCCCTAAATCATTATGATTGGGAATTCCGGTTCTGATTATGGAAATTTCTTCCGTATCAATCACCGTATAAGTACCATTTCCCGGTGTGGCATTATCCCGTTCAATGGTATAAGCCCAAATAAGTCCATTTTGTTGGGAAACATACAAACGGTCGTCGGGACCAAAATCTAAAGACGTTGGATTTAAAACACCTTCATTAATTAAGCCTGTTGATCCAAAGCTAATGGTTTGTGAATAGATATGGGGAAATTGAAACACACAGCTAAAAGCGCATGTTAAGACAAAAAAACGGATTGCCTTTTTAATAGAATAAAGAAACATCATGTTATTTTATTTTCGGTTAGCTTGCTATTAATCGAAAAAAAATCGTGGAACGTATCCACAGTAAAAATAGGGATATGCTATGATATTTTGTTGATAATCAGCTGGTATTCGATAAACACGTTCAAATAGTCGTTATACGCATCAAAACCAAAAAAATCCGAAGCAATGCTTCGGATTTTTCTTATAAAATATTTGAATTCTATTTTTAATTGCTAACTATAACCCATTCGCCTTTGGCAAGAAGTGGTTCGGCTTGTTTAAACTTGACCGTTTTATTTTCACCGCTCATGACGTGTTTTATGGTTACCTTATCATTACGGCCAATTTTAGGACTATCACGTACAATAGTTTCCACAGTTTCGGCTTGACGTTGGGTGTTGCCAGCTTCACGACTTTGAGCAGAGCGTTCATCTAAATTCGGAATTTCTTCTTTTTGAGTTTGAAGTTTTTCTCTTTTATTAGACTGACGCGCTTCTTGAATAGCATCAACGGTTTCCGAAGGTAATTCACCTTTAAATAAGAATGAAATAACCTCTTTATTCACTTTATCAATCATGCTTTTAAATAATTCAAAAGCTTCGAATTTATAAATAAGAAGTGGATCTTTTTGCTCGTGAACAGCTAGTTGAACAGATTGTTTCAACTCATCCATTTTACGTAAATGTGTTTTCCAAGAATCATCCACAATTGCTAGTGTAATGTTTTTCTCAAAATCATTCACTAATTGCTTCCCACCAGTTTCATAGGCTTTTTCAAGATCTGTTACTACTTGAATACTTTTCACACCATCGGTAAATGGTACTACGATACGTTTAAATTTATCACGTTGAGTTTCGTATACATTTTTAATAACCGGAAAGGCTAATTCCGCATTACGTTCCATTTTAGCACGGTAATGCTCAAAAGCAGCTTTATAAAGTTTACCAGCTAATTCCTGAACACTTAATTTGGCAAATTCTGCTTCCGTAATTGGTGAACTCATAGAGAAATACCGAATTAATTCAAATTCGAAATTCTTATAATCGTTTGCAGCTTTATTTGTTTCCGCAATACCTTCAGATGTGTCGTAAATCATGTTAGCTAAATCCACACGTAAACGCTCACCATGTAAAGCGTGGTGACGACGTTTATAAACAACTTCACGTTGTGAATTCATAACATCATCATATTCTAATAAACGCTTACGCACACCAAAGTTATTTTCCTCAACTTTTTTCTGTGCGCGTTCAATAGATTTTGAAATCATAGAATGCTGAATCACTTCACCTTCTTCTAATCCCATTCTATCCATCATTTTGGCAATACGTTCAGAACCAAAAAGACGCATTAAATTATCTTCTAACGATACATAAAACTGTGAGCTTCCTGGATCACCTTGACGACCAGCACGACCACGTAACTGACGGTCAACACGACGAGAGTCATGACGTTCCGTACCAACGATGGCCAAACCACCTACTTTTTTAACCGCATCAATCAATTTAATATCCGTACCACGACCAGCCATGTTAGTAGCAATGGTTACTTGACCTGGCTGACCAGCTTCGGCAACAATATCGGCCTCTTTTTTATGAAGTTTAGCGTTCAATACATTATGAGGTACTTTTCTAATAGAAAGCATTTTTCCTAATAACTCACTAATCTCTACATTCGTCGTACCAATAAGAATAGGACGACCAGCTTCCGATAGTTTCGTTACTTCATCAATAACGGCGTTGTATTTTTCACGTTTGGTTTTATACACTAAATCCTGACGATCATCACGTGCAATAGGTCTGTTGGTTGGAATTTCAACCACATCCAATTTGTATATTTCCCAGAATTCTCCTGCTTCAGTCACAGCAGTACCTGTCATACCTGAAAGTTTGCGGTACATTCTAAAGTAATTTTGAAGTGTTACCGTTGCAAATGTTTGGGTAGCATCTTCAATTTTTACGTTTTCTTTGGCTTCAATTGCTTGGTGTAAACCGTCACTATAACGACGACCATCCATAATACGACCGGTTTGCTCATCTACAATCATCACCTTGTTTTCCATGACTACATACTGGTTGTCTTTTTCAAACAAAGCGTATGCTTTAAGTAATTGGTTTAAGGTGTGAATACGTTCTGATTTAATGCCGTAATCTCTGAATAAATCTTCTTTTAAATTAGCTTCTTCTTCTGATGATAGGTTTTGATTTTCTATTTTAGAAATCTCCATACCAATTTCTGGCATCACAAAGAAATTCGGATCATCTTCACCAGACAGGAATTCAATTCCTTTATCCGTTAATTCAATCTGATTGTTTTTCTCTTCAATAACGTAGTACAATTCCGTGTCAATTTTAGGCATCTCCCGGTTATTGTCCTGCATGTAGTAGTTCTCCGTTTTCTGAAGTAATTGTTTAATTCCTTCTTCACTTAAAAACTTAATTAATGCTTTATTTTTAGGAATACCTCTGTAAGCACGCAATAATTGCACACCACCTTCTTTGGTATTACCTTCAGCAATAAGTTTCTTGGCATCGGCTAAAACACCGGTCAGGTATTTACGTTGCACAGAAACAATACTGTCTACTTTTGGTTTTAGTTCGGTAAATTCATGACGATCACCTTGAGGAATAGGTCCTGAAATAATAAGTGGGGTACGGGCATCATCAATTAAAACCGAATCCACCTCATCCACAATGGCGTAATGGTGCGGACGTTGTACTAAATCTTCTGGTGCATGGGCCATATTATCACGTAAATAATCGAAACCAAATTCGTTATTTGTTCCGTAAGTAATATCTGCTGCATAGGCTGCTTTACGCGCTGCGGAATTGGGTTGGTGGTAATCAATACAATCCACACGCATACCGTGGAATTCAAATATTGGTGCCATCCACGCGCTATCACGTTTGGCCAGGTAATCATTCACCGTTACTAAATGCACGCCTTTTCCAGCAAGCGCATTTAAATAAACAGGAAGTGTTGCTACCAAGGTTTTACCTTCACCTGTATGCATCTCGGCAATTTTACCTTGGTGCATGGCGATACCACCAATTAACTGAACATCATAATGAATCATGTCCCAGATAATTGGTTTTCCAGCCGCATCCCAAGAGTTTGCCCAAACGGCTTGATCATCTTGAAGACTCACATAGTCCTTTTCACCAGAAATTTCACGATCGAAAGTATTTGCCGTCACAGAAATACTGGTATTGTGAACAAAGCGCTTGGCTGTTTCTTTAACCACAGCAAATGCTTCTGGGAGAATATCATTCAGCACCTCTTCCGTAACCGTATAAATATTATCCTTGATTTTATCTATTTCTAGATAAATATCTTCCCGTTGATCAATATCTTCAGTTTCCTCTGCTTTTTTAAGAAGCTCATCAATAGTCGTGTTGAGCGGTTGCCTGGCTTCGGCTATTTTATCTTTAAAGTAGGCTGTTTTCGCACGTAGCTCATCATGAGATAATTGCTCAATAGCGGCTTCGTATGTTTTAATTTTTTCAACTATAGGCATGATGGCTTTGACGTCTTGTTTCGACTTGTCGCCAACAAATACCTTAAGGACTGAATCTAAAAAACTCATCTGTTAGGTGTTTATGGTTTTATTAGTATTTCACTAATATTAAATTTATGTTTTGTTTTTCTGGAGTACAAAAAAACGTTTTTTGTTCGAGTTTTTTATATAATAATGCATAAAAAAAGCCTCTAGACGAGACTTTTTAAATTTAAATATTATTAATATTCATCCTCATTCCAGAGGTAATCTTCGTCTGTTGGATAATCCGGCCAGATTTCTTGAATAGACTCATATGAGTCACCTTCATCTTCTATAGATTGCAAATTCTCTACAACTTCTAATGGCGCTCCCGTTCTGATTGAATAATCAATTAGTTCGTCTTTAGACGCTGGCCAAGGCGCATCACTTAAATAGGATGCTAATTCTAATGTCCAATACATTTGTAATTCGTTTTAATTTTTTGCAAAAATAAATTTTTATTTTATATACACAAGAAAAAAATCAATTAATTACACATTATTTACAAGAACGTGCCTTCAAAGGCTTATTTTAAACCTTTTAAAGGAAATAATTTAGCAGAATTGAAATGATTAGGTCTTTTCAGGAATCCACTGCACTTCATCTGCGTTCAACTCAAAAGACAACTTTCGTGCCAACACAAAAATGTAGTCAGATAGCCTATTTAAATACTTTAGCGCCATTGGATCAACAGGGTCTAAATCGTTTAAGGCAGAGGCTAAACGTTCCGCACGGCGGCAAACGGTCCGTGCTATGTGACAGAATGACACGGTTTGATGACCGCCTGGTAATACAAAATGTGTCATAGGTGGTAAAGCGGCATTCATGTGGTCTATTTCTTGTTCTAGGCGCTCAATATTCTCTGTTGAAATTTTAGGAATGTTTAAACGCTCCTTTCCATTTTTTAGAATGGCTTTTGCCGGATCGGTTGCTAGAATAGCCCCTACGGTAAACAAGCGGTCTTGAATATGTATCAGTATTTCCTTGTAATGGGTGTCGATATCCTGATCGCGAATAAGGCCTAGGTGTGAGTTTAATTCATCTACCGTGCCGTAGCTATCAATGCGTATATGGTGTTTCGGGACGCGGGTGCCGCCAAATAATGCGGTGGTGCCTTTATCGCCTGTTTTTGTATAGATTTTCATAATACTGTATTTGATTACCAAAGTTAATGGATATGTGGGATTGGGCAAAGGATTATTTTTGGTTTGTTTGATGTTGTTGGTTGTGGAGGTGTTTGTTGTTGAGGTGTTTGTTGTGGGGTTGAGCGGATGTGCGGATGAGAAGATGTGTGGATGCGCGGATTTGAGGATGTGTGGATTTGCGGGTGTGCAAATTGGTGGATGTGCGGATGAGGGGATATGAGGATGTTTGTTGTTAAGTTGTTTGTTGTTGAGTTGTGATTGAGGTTTGGAGATTTTCTAAAATGCAGCGAACTTAAGAAACAATGTGGGGTCATTGCGAGGACGAAGGACGTGGCAATCTTATCAAGTATTGTGGAGCACTTTAAATGACATTTAGAGGTGTTTAGGATAACTCGAAGAGTAGGAGGAAATGATTAACAGATTGCCACGGTCGTGCCTCCCTCGCAATGACGTACATGCGTGTTAAAAACCTGATATAACGCTCACAATGGGACAACGGCTAAATCACTGCACTTCGACTGCGCTCAGGGTGACAGTGGCTGAATCACCACACTTCGGCTGCGTTTGGTGGGACAGGGGCTCAATTACCACACTTCAACTGCGCTCAGTGTGACAGGGATTAAATCACCATACTTCGACTGTGCTCAGTGGGACAGGGGCTAAATCCGGATGGTGAAATGTTCTTTTTCTTGTTCTTTTCGGAAAAAGACAAAGCCCCAAAAGAAGGTGTCGATGGTTACGGTTACCTGGGGATGGTTTTTGATGGTTTCCCAGGCTTCTGTCATGCCTTCGGACCAGTAAATGTCATCAAAAATGAAAACGGTGTCGTTATGGACTGTTGACAGCAGGGCTTCAAAATAGTTTAGGGTGGCTTCTTTGGTGTGATTGCCATCAAAGAATACTAAATCCCAAGATGGTTGGTTGGGTTGGTTTAGATGTTGCCTAAAATCACCTGTTAGGAATTGGATGTTAGGGTAGTTGGCTAAATTATCTTGAGTGCATTTTGTGATGTTTAGGCAGCCTTCAATCGTGGTAATATGGGTTTCAGGATGTCCTAAATGCATGGCTTGGGTAGCAATGCCCAAAGAAGTGCCTAGCTCTAGAATGTGTTGTGGTTTGAAATATTGGGTTAATCGGAACCACAATTTGGCTCGTTTTAAGGTCGTGCCCGATGTTTTGGCTATTTCTGCAATCCGTCTTTGGTTGCTGCTGGTTTTTTTAGAACCAGGGCCTAAATCGGTTATGGTTAATTCTTGTTTGTTTTTAAGAAGTGCTTGTCTGTACTTCTTTAAGTCTTGGTAGGCTGGGTATTTTGTTTTATCGTAGAAGCATTTGGTGATGAGCTGATATACAAAAGGGGAGTGGACTCCGTGTTGATTGGAGGATTTTGAGAGGAATTTTATGTATTTTTTTTGTTGGTACACGGTTTGGTGTTCAAGGTTTGAGGTTTAAGATTCAAGGTTCAAGGTTTAAAATTCAAGGTTCAAGGTTCAAGGTTCAAGGTTCAAGGTTGGCTGGCTTGAAATTATGGCTGATTATCATGGGGTTGCCGCGTCGTTCCTTCGTCACTCCTCGCAATGACATGAAATTATGGCTGATTATCATGGGGTTGCCGCGTCGCTTCGCTCCTCGCAATGACTCGAAGTTTTGGTTGAATGACATACAGATTGCCGCGTCGTTCCTTCGTCACTCCTCGCAATGACATGAAATTATGGCTTCTTTTCATGGGGTTGCCGCGTCGCTTCGTTCCTTGCAATGACTCGAAGTTTTGGTTGAATGACATACAGATTGCCGCGTCGTTCCTTCGTCTCTCCTCGCAATGACGTTTGCGGGAGAGCGCGCTTAACTCCGCTGAAAACTAATCCTCTAGCTTTGAGCTTAATTCAAACCAACGCATTTCTTTTTCGGCTACTTCATCAATTGTTTTCTGTAGCTTTTCAGAGAGTTTATTGATTTCTTCTGGTGATAAGTCGGGGTTTAGGAATTGCTTTTCTAGTTCTGTTTTATCAAATTCCAGACTGCTTATTTTGCTTTCTAAATTCTTATATTCTTTTTGTTCGTTATAGGTTAATGACGCATTGCTATCTTTTTTCCACTGCTTCTTATCTTTTTTATCCTCGTCATTAGATTCTGGTTCTTTGCTATCTTCATAGGTTCTGAAATCCGAATAGTTACCTGGGAAATCTTCCACAACCCCTTCACCACGAAACACCCAAAGGTGATCGACAATCTTATCCATAAAATACCTGTCGTGAGATACGACCAATAAACAACCTGGGAAGTCTAATAGGAAACTTTCCAATACGTTTAGGGTTACAATATCCAAATCGTTAGTCGGTTCATCCAGAATTAGAAAGTTGGGATTCTGAATTAAAATGGTACATAAATAGAGTCGCTTGCGTTCGCCACCACTTAACTTTTCAACAAAATCATATTGCTTTTTTCTACTGAATAAAAAGCGTTCTAATAATTGCCCAGCACTAATTTGCTTGCCTTTCTTTAGCGGAATAAACTCGCCAAATTCTTTAATGACATCAATTACTTTTTGGTTTGGTTTAATGTCGATTCCCGTTTGGGTATAATAGCCAAACTTGATGGTTTCACCAAGGACTACTTTCCCTGAATCGGGTTCTTGCAGTTGGGTTATGATATTTAAGAAGGTAGATTTTCCGGTTCCATTCTTCCCAATAATACCAATACGTTCGCCCTTTTTGAAGGTGTATTCAAACTGGTCAAGAATCACTTTATCTTTAAAACTTTTACTGACCTTATGAAGCTCTAATATTTTAGAACCCATACGGTCCATGTTCAGTTCTAACTGAATTTCATGGTCTTGACGGCGTTGACTAGCGCGGTGTTTAATATCGTGGAAATCGTCAATTCTAGACTTGGATTTGGTGGTACGGGCTTTGGGTTGCTTGCGCATCCAATCCAATTCCTTTTTAAAGAGTTGTTTGGCTTTACCTGTTTCCGTGGCTTCGTTTTCAATTCTAGCTTCTCTTTTCTCTAAGTAGTAGGAGTAATTTCCCTTGTAAGTATAGAGTTGGCCATGATCTAATTCAATGATTTCATTACAAACGCGTTCTAGAAAATACCGGTCGTGAGTCACCATGAACAAGGTAATTTGTTCTTTGGCAAAGAAATCTTCTAACCACTCAATCATTTCTAAATCCAAATGGTTGGTAGGCTCATCGAGAATTAATAAGTCTGGTTTTTTAAGTAAGGCATTGGCCAAAGCCAAGCGTTTTTTCTGTCCGCCAGAAAGTGCGCTCACCTTTTGGTTGAGGTTATCCAATTTCAATTGGGACAAAATAAGCTTGTATTGGGTTTCGAAATCCCAAGCTTGGTGGACTTCCATCTTTTCAAAAGCCTTTTGGTAGGCTTCGGAGTCTTCCGGGTTTTCTAAAGCCTTTTCATAGTCCTTAATAACGTCCAGAATGGGGTTAGAGGTATCAAAAATAGCTTCTTCAACAGTTAGGTCTTGATTTAAGTCTGGAT
The DNA here is from genome assembly GCF_008086205.1 of Bizionia myxarmorum. Classification (GTDB taxonomy): domain Bacteria; phylum Bacteroidota; class Bacteroidia; order Flavobacteriales; family Flavobacteriaceae; genus Algorimicrobium; species Algorimicrobium myxarmorum. The sequence continues at coordinate 162,661 of NZ_VSKK01000002.1, forward strand.
CTTGAGAGAGCACGGCCACGGTAATCCCTTTTCGGAAGGTGATTTGGCCCGTATCAGCTGTGTCTTTTCCAGCCAGCATGTTTAAAATAGAGGTTTTTCCCGTTCCATTTTTAGCCACGAAGGCAATTTTCTGATCTTGATGAATGCTAAAGGACAGATTTTCAAATAGCGTTAATTCGCCATAAGATTTCGATATATTTTCAACAGTAAGGTAGTTCAACGTTTATTTTTTTGCAAAGAACGGCAATAATTCAAAATTTATACGATAAGTTTTGATATTCCTACTGAAAAGCTATATTTGTGAAGAAACTTGCACCCTCACCATGAAGCATATCCCTATTATTTTATTGGGTCTAATAGCCTTACTTTCCGTGTCTTGTATTCCGAATAAGGATTTGGTGTATTTACAAAACAGAGCCGTTGCAACGGACACTACACAAGTTATAAGCGAAAAACAAAAGCCTTATCGGGTACAAATTAATGATATTTTAAACATTCGGGTGAAAGCTTTGGACCAACAAAGTGTTCAAATTTACAACCCGGTAGGCGAAAGCGATTTGAATGCCTCTGGTGACCAGCGTGCCTTTTTTGATGGTTTTACAGTGGATTTGCATGGGAATATTCGTATTCCTGTTTTAGGGGAGATTAATGTACTGGGTTATACCACGGAGGAAATTGAGAAACTAATAGAAACGAAGATATTGGCTGACGAGTTTAAAGAAGCCGCCAATATATTTGTGACCGTTAAGCTTACGGGATTGCGTTTTACTGTAACGGGAGAAGTAGGTGGAACGGGTACCCAAACCTTATATCAGCCCCGCGTAAATATCTTTGAAGCTTTGGCCAATGCGGGTGATATTTTAGTAACGGGCGACCGAAAAGATGTGACGATTATACGGCAATACCCGCAAGGGCAGCAAATACACCATTTAAATTTATTGGATATTGGTGTGATGGATTCGCCGTTTTATTATATTCAGATGAATGATATAATTTATGTGAAACCCCTGAAACAAAAGTCCTGGGGAACTGGGATTACCGGTTTACAAACCTTTGGAACCATTGTAACAGTATTATCTTTTATTACGACTACTATTTTACTTATAGACCGACTTTAAACTATGGCAGATTACGATTATGACGATGTAGATTCAGGTGAAGGCGGGAGTATTAACTTCGACTTTAAGGGTTATTTATTTAAAGTTTTAAACCTTTGGAAATTTGTATTGGCCTGTATTGGTGTTGCCTTAATCATTGCTTATTTCATTAATGTTAGGAAGCAGAATGTGTATAAGTTGGAATCGCTTATTTCCGTAGAAAGCGATCAGAATCCTTTTTTTACTGCCAATACCAGTATTTCTTTTAACTGGGGTGGGGTTTCTGGGAAAATGGGTAAAACCATTACCACTTTACAAACACGCACGCATAACGAGAAAGTTGTGGACTCTTTGAAGTCCTATATGAATTATTTTGAAGAAGGGAAGTATCGGAAACTGGATATTTATAAAGATGCCCCTTTTATTTTTGAACCTGATTTAACGCAGCCTCAAGTGCTTAATCACTTTGTTGGGATTCGCTTTTTATCCGAATCGACTTTTGAAGTATTTACAGCGTATGAAACGGAAAAAGGTTCGGGGCAACGTTATGATACTAAAGAACGTATGCCGGTTGTATTGCCACTAGGGCCATTTCAAAAAGAATTTAAAATAGGAGAGGTTGTTAACTTGCCCTTCTTTCATGGGTTTGTGACCTTACGAAGCGGTAGACCTGTAAAAGCTGGACAGGAATTTTATATGCAGTTTAGTAATTTTGATGGGGTGGTAAACGGCTATAAAGGTGGTATTGCCGTGAGTCCGTTTAGTAATGCCTCCGCTTCTGTTTTACGGTTGAGTTTAGCTGGTAATAACAAGTCGAAAATAGTAGATTATTTAAACACCACTGCGGCTATTTTAAGTGAAACGGAACTAGAGCGTAAAAACTTATATGCTACCAACACCATAAAGTTTATAGATAGTAGTTTAAGTGCGGTTAATACCAATTTAAAGGACTATGCGGATGAAATGAATAGTTTCCGAAAAGACAATAAGGTTTTTGATGTTTCCACAGAAATGAGTGATGTTTCCGCTAGGTTAAAAGATATGGAACTTCAGAAGGAAATGGAGGTTAGCAAATTAAATTATTTAGATGCTTTAGAGAATTATTTACGCACCAAAACGGATTATAGCAGTATTGCAGCCCCAAGTTCTGTAGGGATTGAAGAACCTAATATTCAAAGTAGTGTTTCTAAAATCACCATGTTGGCTATTGAGCGTCAAAGTAAAGAATACACGTTGCGCGAAGGCTCGGTAAACTTTAAAGATTTAGACCGGCAGATAGATGCTGAAAAGAATGTGTTATTAGAAACCATTGCGGCCACCAAAAGTACCATTCGGATATTTATGAATAGCCTGAATCGGAATCTTGCCACTATGGAATCCAAATTAAGTGGTTTGCCAGAGAATCAGCAGGAGTTTTTGAAGATACAGCGGAAGTTGGATATTAGCCAAGAAGCTTATAATATTTATATGGATAAGCGGAGCCAGGCGGCTATTGTAAAAGCTGCTAACGTGTCTGATATTAGTATTGTTGATGAGGCTAAAGATATTGGAGGCGGGTTAATTGGCCCCAACAAATCCTTAAATTATATGATGGGTTTGATGCTCGGGTTTTTTATACCGATGTTTCTTATTTTCGTCATCTTTTTATTGGATCATACCATTCACGGTTCGGATGAGGTGGAACGGCTTTCTAAAATTCCTATTTTAGGACTTATAGGGAAATACCGTTACCATAATAACTTGGTGGTTTTTGAGAAGCCGAAGTCGGCCGTTGCGGAATCTTTCCGTTCTATTCGCTCTAGTTTGCAGTTTATTCTTAATAAGAATCCGCAGGCAGGTGGACGTACTATTATGGTGACATCTTCGGTTAGTGGGGAAGGTAAAACCTTTTGTTCTATTAATATTGCTACGGTTTATGCCTTGAGTGGTAAGAAAACGATTCTTTTAGGATTGGATTTACGTAAGCCTAAAATATTTGATGATTTCAATTTAACGAATGAAACGGGCATGACAAATTATTTTATAGGTGAATCTGATTTTGCCTCTGTTGTGAATCATACGCATATTGAAAATCTGGATGTGGTACCGGCAGGACCTATTCCACCGAATCCATCTGAATTACTAATGAGTGGTAATTTAGAGACTTTAATAGCTGAACTACGTCAGACTTATGATATTATTGTTTTGGATACACCACCTTTAGGCTTGGTAACTGATGCTTTAGAATTGGTAAAATATGCGGATACTTCCATCTTTATGGTGCGTTTGGATTATACCAAAAAAGGGATGCTTCAATTAATTAATGCGAAATATCGTGGTGGGGAAATTAAGAATATCAATTTTGTATTGAACTTCTACAAACATAAAACCAATCATAACTACGGGTATGGTTATGGCTATGGCTACGGTTATGGCTATGGAACTTATGGAAATGCTTATCATGATGATGGGAAGAAGGGGATTATGAGTAAGATTAAGGGGTTTTTGAAGCGGATTTGATGAGATGCCCTTAATCCCCTAAATCCCCGAAGGGGACTTTTGCTGTTGCGGAGTTGAGGAAGGAATACTCGAAGTTTTTGATGAAATAAAATACGGGTTGCCGCGTCACTCCTTTGTCGTTCCTCGCAATGACGACTTAATTTTAGGATGAAATGATTTACGGGTTACTCATGCATTTTTATTTTAATAAATTGGTTTTCGTGAATGTTGGGCATTTGCCGCGTCGTTCCTTCGTCACTCCTCGCAATGACGCGTTAGTTTTATGCTCGCAATGACGAGAATAAAAATAATATTTATGAAACAAGGTTTCGTTTATATATTGACCAATAAGAATAACACCACTTTATATATTGGTGTAACTGCCGATATTTTGACGCGGGTGAAACAACACCGTGACAAACTAGATTCCAAATCTTTTACTGCTAAATACAACTTAAACAAACTGGTTTACTTTGAAGTCTTTCAAATGATAGGCGATGCTATAGGTCGGGAGAAACAATTAAAAGCTGGAAGTCGGGCCACTAAATTGGCTTTGATACATGGTTTTAATCCGGAGTGGTTGGATTTGTATGCTGATTTGGAGGAGGCGTTTGGTGTTTAGGAGAATTCTGTCATTGCGAGGGAGGCACGACCGTGGCAATCTGTATGATGGGATGACGATTTTTTCTAGCTGTACTTTGGTAATATTCTTAAGCTCGCTAGTGTATGACTACTTGCCGTTTTCGGAAGAATGACCTACGGGTTGCCGCGTTACTCCTTCGTCGTTCCTCGCAATGACGAGGATGAATGAATTACGGGTTACTCATGCGTTTTTATTTTAATAAATTGGTTTTCGTGAATGCTATGCATTTGCCGCGTCGTTCCTTCGTCGCTCCTCGCAATGACGCTTTAAATTTATAATCGTAATGTTGCTTTAATTTTTGTTTTCTTCATTAACCTACTTAAATAATGGAAATAACATAATAAAAAAAGCTGTCTTTTCAGACAGCTTCTTCTTCACTACTGGGTTGCATTATAACACTTCAATTAATTCTAGGGCGTTGTATGCGCCGTTATTTAAGGCGTATTGAATGCCATTAACTTCTTGAAAGAATGATACTTTCAGAAAGAATAATTGGTTTCCTGTGCCAGCAGGAACTGCTGGTGGGAGTAAACTGACTGTTGTTGTCGTTCCGTCAATAGGTAAATTCACGGTTGGACTCAACTGTAAGTCTTTGTCGCCAGTTGTGAAATCAAGATTTAGAAATCCCGCTATGAAACTCACGTGGGTAGAGCCTGATGGTTTTCCTAAATCATGATTTGAGATGAGATCGGTTATTGTGATCTCACCTGTTAGTGTATCCAAACTGTAATCGGACAAGAGCACTGTGCTCATTTGGGCATTGTTGTTGAAGTCAAAGTTTTTTAAACTTGCTTTACCTTCAGCAGTTGCTAAACCAATAGCCACTTTGCGTTGTCCCCGAACAGATGTTACATCGGTGTTTTTAACTAAACTCATAGTCTGCGTTAGCCTGGATGTTACGCGAACATCTTTTGCGTCTGCAATTAAGTTTAGGATGGCCCGGCGGAGTATTTTTCCGCTCGTTGCACTGTGTCCAAATTCGGAACCATTTTCGCGTGTTCTTGCAAATGCTGGATCATTTTTAATCCGATTTGCGCTAACGCCGCCTTTGGTTCTTACTAAAAACCCGTCTTTGCCCTTGTAAAAGGTAAGATCGTCTAGGGTTCCTTCGATCTTGATTAAGCTCTTTAATTTTGCCATGATGACTAAAATTTAAAATATTCATAAAAGTTTTTATCAGCTGATAGTTTTCGACTGCTTTGCTTCACGGGCTCCTAGGTGACTGCATTACAGAGGGCTATGCGGTTCTGATGTGGTAAAACTAGTGCGCTTGTTTGGTCCATTTTTTCAAGATTTCCCTTTCTGCAACTCTTTGTCTCTTTTTGCCGTTCGGGGCATGTTATTGCCGCGAATTCTATTTGGATTTGATTAAAACCTGTTTTTCTAAACAAAAAATGCATAACTTTTCTTCATACACTATCCATACACCATCCATACACCATCCATACACCATCTATACACTATCTATACATTAGGAGTTTATTTCATTGATTTTTAAATTTTGACTACAACTTTCTGACAATTATTTCGGAGTAAAATCGATGTATGGTGAGTTTTTACATACAAAAGATGGTAATGGTAAGTTATGTCTTACTAAAAAGATGTATTTCATCGAATATTTACATAATTATTAATTCACATTCCTTTTCTGTGTATAAATTGCAACTAGTTAATAATTAATCTATTGAACCTTAAAAAATTTTGTCACATGGAAAAAAATAAAATATTTATGAGCTCTACAGATGTTAGTCAAATTACTGGTTCGAGCATGCGTTCTGCACGAAACATGATGGGCTATATTCGCCGTGAGCGTGGTTTAGGTAATCAACAAGTTATTAGTATTTTCGATTTTAATGCTCTTTTTCATTTTTCGATTCCTTTGTTATATGAATACATTAATACCGATTTATTTGCTAAAGGCCCTATTGATGAAGATGCGGCGCGACGTGCTTATCGGATTGAGATTTTAGAATCTGGAACTGGTAATTTTTTAAATCATCCCGATTTGGAAATTTTTATGACTGCGCTCGATAAGAAAATGCGTCAGCAACAACGAAGTGATTTGGCTGCTGCTGTTTTAGAAGGCAAAGATTTGGTTTAGAGCATAATTTCTTAAAATCTTGGAGGGGATTTTTAGGGTTTTGGAGTTGGTTAATCCCCTAAATCCCCTAAAGGGGACTTCTTACTCTTGCGGACTTTTGGAGTTGGTTTGACCCCTAAACCCCCTAAAGGGGACTTGCACTCTTGCGGAGTTGAGGAAGGAATACTCGACGTTTTGGGATGAATGAATTACGGGTTGCCGCGTCGTACCTCCTCGCAATGACGCATAATTTAGGGATGAATGAATTACGGGTTACTCATGCATTTTTATTTTAATAAATTGGTTTTCGTGAATGCTAGGCATTTGCCGCGTCGTTCCTTCGTCGCTCCTCGCAATGACGAGGATGAAATAATATACGGGTTACTCATGCATTTTTATTTTAATAAATTGGTTTTCGTGAATGCTAGGCATTTGCCGCGTCGTTCCTTCGTCACTTTTCGCAAGGACGCATGATTTTGGGTTAGGAACACTCGACGTTTTGGAATGAATGATATACGGGTTGCCGCGTCACTCCTTCGTCGTTCCTCGCAATGACGCATGATTTTAGGATGAAATGAACTACGGGTTACTCATGCATTTTTATTTTAATAAATTGGTTTTCGTGAATGCTAGGCATTTGCCACGTCGTTCCTTCGTCACTCCTCGCAAGGACGCATGATTTAGGGTTAGGAAGACTCGACGTTTTGGAATGAATGATATACGGGTTACTCATGCATTTTTATTTTAATAAATTGGTTTTCGTGAATGCTAGGCATTTGCCGCGTCTCTCCTTCGTCGCTCCTCGCAATGACGGGGATGAAAATAATATACTGGTTACTTATGCTTTTTTATTTTACTAAATTGGTTTTCGTGAATAGTAAAATTAGAAATGATACTAAATTTAAAATTATGGCACAGTTTAAAGATTTTTGGGATTGGTTTTATGAGCATCGTGATGCTTATTTTTACTTAACTGATTTTACGGAGCAGGAGCAGGCTTTCTATTATCATGAGATTAATAGTCGCTTGAAAGACTACCATGAAGACCTGAATTATGTTCTTCATTTTGCAGCAGATGGACAGGATGCTGAATTAATTCTGACGGCTAATGGCAGTGCAGATGGGATGTTGTTTGTATCCAATTTGATGCGCTTTGTGCCTTATATCCCTAACTGGCAGCTAACGGGTTTTATACAGCCCACACTTAATTTGGAGGAAATTAAGCATGGAGCGGATGCCCCTTATTGTTTTAAGGATCTTTCCATAAAACCAAGTGCTTTGCGATGGGCTCCAGTGGATTTTAACATGGGGAAGTATGACTTGATGTTTCATTTAACGCCCTTCTCACTTACAGGAAAGGTTTCTGATACTGACATCCTACTGGACTATATTTATCTTATTTTATTAGATTTATTGGGTGAATTAGTGGTTAGTACGAAGATTGGAGCCGGTTATTATGATTCTGTGATAAACAGTGATACAGACTGGTATAGGCTGGAGGAATTGCCAGCGTATTTGGATTCGGGGGAGTTTTTCCCCTAAATCCCTGAAGGGGACTTTTTAATACTAGAAGTTTTTGATGAAATAAAATACGGGTTACTCATGCATTTTTATTTTAATAAATTGGTTTTCGTGAATGCTGGGCATTTGCCGCGTCACTCCTACGTCACTTTTCGCAATGACGCATGATTTTGGGTTAGGAACACTCGACGTTTTAGGATGAATGATATACGGGTTACTCATGCATTTTTATTTTTAAATTGGTTTTCGTGAATGCTAGGCATTTGCCGCGTCGTTCCTTCGTCGCTCCTCGCAATGACGCATGATTTTGGGTTAGGAACACTCGACGTTTTAGGATGAATGATATACGGGTTACTCATGCATTTTTATTTTTAAATTGGTTTTCGTGAATGCTAGGCATTTGCCGCGTCGTTCCTTCGTCGCTCCTCGCAATGACGGGGATGAAATGAACTACGGGTTACTCATGCATTTTTATTTGAACAAATTGGTTTTCGTGAATGCTAGGCATTTGCCGCGTTACTCCTTCGTCACTTTTCGCAATGACGCATGATTTTGGGTTAGGAACACTCGACGTTTTAGGATGAATGATATACGGGTTGCCGCGTCGTTCCTCTGTCACTCCTCGCAATGACAGGGATGAAATGAGCTACGGGTTACTCATGCATTTTTATTTTAATAAATTGGTTTTCGTGAATGCTAGGCATTTGCCGCGTCGTTCCTTCGTCGCTCCTCGCAATGACGCATGATTTAGGGTTAGGAAGACTCGACGTTTTAGGATGAAATAAACTACGGGTTGCCGCGTCGTTCCTTCGTCGCTCCTCGCAATGACGGGGATGAAATGAACTACGGGTTACTCATGCATTTTTATTTGAACAAATTGGTTTTCGTGAATGCTAGGCATTTGCCGCGTCGTTCCTCTGTCACTCCTCGCAATGACGCTTTAAATTTACAAACGCAATGACGCTTGGTTTTGAGTGTGGGCAGTAGGATTGTAATTTTTAACGGCAATTTTAATTCTTCATTATTAATTCTTCATTATTAATTGTTCATTGTTTATATTAGCCCGATTCAAAAAACGCTATTATATTGGATACGAAAGAGGATGATGGATGGTTATATACCATTTCTTCCAAACGGAAATTAATCGACTTTAATTTTGCCGAGATTTGGCGTTATCGCGATTTATTATTTCTGTTTGTGAAGCGCGATGTGGTAACGGTTTATAAGCAAACTATTTTAGGGCCGCTTTGGTACTTAATTCAGCCGTTGTTTACGGCTTTAACATTTACCCTTATTTTTAATAAAGTTGCTAATATTGAAACCGGAACGGTGCCGCCTTTCTTGTTTAACTTGGCGGGTGTTTCCATTTGGAACTATTTTAATACTTGTTTAACTTCTACTAGTGATACTTTTACGAGTAATGCGTCTATTTTTGGAAAGGTATATTTTCCACGGATTATCATGCCTTTATCTATTATCATTTCTAATTTGATGAAGTTTGGGATTCAGCTATTTATTTTCATTGCTTTTTATATTTATTATTATCTTAATGGGGCAGACATTCATGTAGGTTCTAGTATTCTGGTTTTCCCAGTTATTGTTGTTCTTATGGGCTTGCTAGGCCTCGGCATTGGGATGCTTATTAGCAGTATGGTGACGAAGTACCGCGATTTGAAATTCTTGGTTGGTTTTGGGGTACAATTACTGATGTATGTGTCGGCTGTGATGTATCCATTAGCTTTAATGCGTGAAAAATTACCAAAAATTGCTTGGGTTGTAGAGTATAACCCCGTGGCGTATATTATTGAAACGGCCCGCTACATGCTGTTGGGTACTGGCACGTTTAGTTGGTTTGGAATTTGGTATACGGTTGTTGTGACATTGGTGATTTTGATGTTGGGGATTGTGGTATTTAATAGGACTGAGAAGACTTTTATAGACACCGTATAGGTGTTAGGTTTGAGGGGAGTCAAATTCCAAGTTCCACGTTCAAAATTCCAAAAAAGTAGCGAACCAAAGATCAAAGAATTAAGAACAAAGAACAAAGAGTTATAAATGACAGTTTAGTTAGAAGGAAATAATTATTTTTATAGTCGCAGTCGCAGTCGCAGTCGCAGTCGCAGTCGCAGTCGCAGTCGCAGTCGCAGTCGCAGTCGCAGTCGCCCGCCTTCGCAAATGCTACGGACGGGCAGGCAGTTTTCAGTCACAGTTTTCAATGGCTGTATCAGAATTATGGAACTTGGAATATTGAATATTGAATAACGAATACCTAGTAACGAATTAACGAATATCGAATAACGAAGTTTAAAATCATGGGTGTCATTTTAAAAGCTGAAAATATATCTAAACAATACCGCCTTGGGCTTGTGGGGACTGGGACCATCAGTCATGATTTGAATAGATGGTGGGCTGGCATTCGTGGGAAGGACGATCCGTATTTGAAGGTGGGTTCGGTGAATGATAGAAGCACCAAATCGGATAGCGATTATGTTTGGGCCTTACAGGATATTAATTTTGAAGTGCAACAAGGTGAAGTATTGGGTATTATTGGAAAAAATGGGGCAGGTAAAAGCACCCTGTTAAAAATATTATCTCGGGTCACGATTCCTACCACAGGCGATATTAAAACCAAAGGGCGCATTGCTAGTTTATTGGAAGTAGGAACGGGGTTTCACCCGGAATTAACAGGCCGTGAAAATATTTATTTAAACGGTGCTATATTGGGCATGCGGAAAGCCGAAATAAAAGCTAAAGAACAAGAGATCATTGAATTTTCGGGTTGCGAGCGTTATGTAGATACGCCTGTAAAACGTTATAGTTCCGGGATGCGTGTGCGTTTGGCTTTTGCTGTAGCGGCCTTTTTAGAACCTGATATTTTGGTGATTGATGAGGTGCTGGCCGTTGGCGATGCCGAATTCCAAAAAAAAGCTATTGGCAAAATGCAGGATATTAGTAAAGGCGATGGGCGAACGGTGTTGTTTGTGAGTCATAATATGGCGGCTGTAAAAAGTTTGTGTACACGTGCTATTGTTTTAGAGCATGGGACTTCTGTTTTTGAAGGGGGAACAGAAGAGGCCGTGAACTATTATCTCAATAATAAAACATCCAAACCTTTAGTTTTTGAAGATTTTGACAAAAACTTCGGGATTTGTAAAATAGAGTTCTTAAATTCTAAAAATGAACGAATTGAGAACGCCTTGGTAGGGCAGGAAGTACGGTTAAAAGTTTCATACAGAAATCCTGATTTAAGGAATTTGTCCTTATCCATTGCTTTTTATAATGAATATGATGAGTTTTTATTTGCTTGTAGAAGTGATGTGATAGATAAGACTTATGCTGATAAGGAGGGCGTGGCTATTCTTTCTGTGGAAAAGTGGCCAGTAAGTAAGGGTGTTTACTCTTATAATACGTCCGTGCATGAGGCGAATATGGTATTAGAAAACATGAAGGAGATTGGACAAATCGTCATTGAACAAGGCGATTTTTATGGGTTTGGTAAACTGCCAGCTTCAGGAAAAAAAGGATTTTATACTAATTATCAATGGCTATAAAGAAAATAAAGAACAGGATAAAAGTAGTTAAGGTTCTCGTAGAAAATTATTTTCTAAAGCTTTTTGGTTATACCTATAAAGGTAAGCGGAATCAGCCGATTGTTTTTATATTAAGCACTGGCAGATGTGGTTCTACTAGTATTAAAAATGTATTTAATCAACATTCGAAGTTTATAGCCTTTCATGAAGTCATTCCTGATTTAATTCAGTTGTCAACACAATTGGCGGAAAATGCCAATCGAGAAAAGGAGATTTATTCAAAATTGGATGCCATATTTTCAGAGCGTATTTGGGAAGGAAAACGAGGAGAAATCATTGTGCACTCCGATCATAGGTTATGGAATTTAGTCCCTTATTTGTCTCGTTATTTTAAGCATGCTTTTTTTATTCATTTAATAAGAAACCCTTCAGATTCTGTTAAATCTTATATTCAAAGAGATTGGCATTTGCCAACTTCTACTGAAACTACCATTAATCAATTTGACAAATACCGTCTTTATGGAGATAAAGTACATGCGATGCCTGTTGAAGCTTGGGAACATTTGAATCAAACGGAGAGATGTTTGTGGTATTGGAATTATGTTAATACCGCCATTGCTAAAGACCTAAATAGTTTAGATATAAATACTTGGGGTGTTGTTAAACTTGAAACTTTTATTGATGATATGAATCAGGTTATAAAGACTAAATTTCAATTGGAAGCCGATTTCTTCTTTAAAGATGAAATAACGAATAGAAGTAAGAAAGAAATCAAGTCGGATGCTATTTTAGCTGGCATTGAAAAGACTATTCAGGAGCGCAATGAAGACTTGTTTTTAAACTATTATCCAAATTATAAACAATGATAAAAAAAATAAAGTATAGAATAAATGCTTATGTGGATGGTAGGCTTAAGGGACTCTATAAAAAGCAAAGAAAAATTAGTCAAATTCAATTTAATCAGGCGCAATTACATCAATTATTTAATGATACCTCTTTCTTTATTCCCTTTTCGAACTGGGCTATTTCTCCAAGTACTATTTGCCATGTTTTAAATGATATTGTTGTAAACAATCGTAAAAGTATTATTGAATTTGGCGCAGGTGCATCTACGCTTTATATCGCCAAATTATTAAAGTCTAATCACATTGAAGCCTCTTTTTTGACAGTAGAATCTGATTTGGATTGGGCAGCCAAACTTACCAAGCAATTGAAGGTGTTAGATTTGTTAGATTATGTTACAGTCGTTACTGCCCCCATTAAACCTGTTGATACGGCATTAGCATTTGAAGAACAAAAGTTGTGGTATGATGCTGACGCGTTAGATAAAGCGTTGCATACTATTCCTACAATTGATCTTGTTTTGGTTGATGGCCCTTATGGTGGTTTGACACCCCATTCACGTTATTCTGCCGTTCCTTATCTTAACCATAAATTGGCCAGGACGTATTCTGTATTTTTAGATGATATTGATAGAGTCGATGAGCAAAATATCTTAAAATCATGGGAAGCCCGCTTGAATTGTCGGGCGCGCATTATAGAACGCTACGCTATTTTAAGTCCAGACGAACAGTTTTATGCCAAACCCTTTCAGCTTTAATGATTTCTATACATTCGATTTGAATTCGCATATTTTATTGCTTAATGCATTTTTGAATAGCTTTTTTTCATAAAAAAACGGATGCCAAGGCATCCGTTTTCCATTTGGTTAAACATTGACTACTTACAATACCTCCAAGATTTGTACGGCATTATGTACGCCGTTTTTAAGAACGTATTGGATTCCATTTAACTCCTGAAAGAAAGCCACTTTTAATAGGTAAAAGCTTAGTCCTGTACCTGCAGCCGGTGCTACTGGAGTTAAGGTAACGGTAGTATTCGTGCCATTTATAGGCAGGTTTACCACGTTTGATAACTGTAGGTCCTTGATCTCGGTTGTAAAGTCCAAGTTTAAGAAGCCACCGCTAAACTCCACATGTGTGGCGCCTTCCGGAATCCTCAACTTTTGGTCTGGGGTGAAATTAGTAATCACCATTTCACCTGTTACCGTATTCAAGGTTACATCGGCTAATAAAACCTCCATTAGGATTGCTTTTCTATTAAAGTTAAACCCTTTTAGGGGTAGCTTTCCTGCTGCTGTTAAAATACCGACCGCCACATTTCGTTGGCCTCTAATAGAGATTAGGTCTTCATTTTTAACCTGCGACATGGCTTGCATGAGGCGTGAGGACAGCTTGCTGTCTTTGGTTTTAGACACGATGTCTATACTTGCACGACGGAGTATTTTTCCACTAGTAGCGCTGTTTGCGAACTCGCTGTTGTTTTCACGGGTTCTTTGAAAAGCAGGATCGCTTTTAATGCGGTCTTTACTAATGCTTGATTTGGATCTGATTCCATATCCGTCTTCTGTCTTGTAAAAGTTCACATCGTCGATGGAGCCTCTTACTTTAAATAGGCTTTTATATTTTGCCATAATATTAAAATTTGTGCATCGGCTTTAGGTTTTTTCTATATTCGTTTTAAAACGTGCTACCGATACTGGTTAAACATTATTTGATTGCTTTTTAGAGGTGTGTTTCATGATCGGCTTCCTGGCATGAGCTCCTAGCAGGAATTGGATTTTTGAACAACACGTCACAATCTTATGGCTAATGTATTTCGATAAAAAGGGGTGGGTTTTGGTTTTCGGGATTATGGGTTGTTTTTGTTTGTAGTTTATGTACATAGTTGATAAGCTGTGTATTGACAGGAAATTGCTTGGTTCTTTGTTCAGGGTTCTAAACTGTTTGTTTTGTGTTTTTTACTGCATTTTAGTGTTTTTTGATGCTTTTGGGTGTTTATGGTGGTGATTTTGGCCTCTTATTCACTCGGACTACCCTCGGAGTACCCTCAACGTTAGGTGGGAGCTAGGTTTGAGTTAGGAGTGAATAGTGAATAGTGAAGAGTGAAGAGTGAAGAGTGAAGAGTGAAGAGTGAAGAGTGAAAAGTGAAAAGTGAAGAGTGAAAAGTGAATAGTGGAAAGTTGGGATTGGAGATTGATGATTAACGATTGGAGATTGGAGATTGACGATTGGAGATTGACGATTGGAGATTGACGATTGGAGATTAACGAATGAGGATTAACGATTAGCGATTGGTGAATAGCGCCTATTGGCTTCCTGTAGTTCTTTGATTTTCAGATGCTTTAATTTTGTAAGAATTATCTTTGGCACTTTATTTGATATTGATTAATTCTGAAACTTAAAAAATCACGGATGGTTTTACTAATGAACAGCCCAATAAAAACAATACCCATGAAACTCGAAATAGCAAAGAGAAAAAATAGGCGTATTACGAATATTGAGCCTTATGAAACAGTTATGTATTTATCCAAAAGAGGTGGCGATTATACTCGGTAAATCGCCAACAACCGCACAAACGCTTGTGCGCACTATCAAGGATGCTTTAGGGAAAACCAAGCATCAGGCCTTGAGTATTCGTGAGTTTTGTGTTTATATGGATTTGTCTTATACGGATGTTTTTAATGAGGTTAATAATATTACTACTGAAGATGGTTTGGGTTAAAATTGGCTTTTATTAGTTTGTTTTTGATTCGTGTTTTTCGATTTATTTTGTTTTTATAAAGTTTTTCACTCTTTTTCGGCTCTTTCTTTATTTTTAGCATTTATTTTCAGGCGACTTTGTATATTAGTCCTGTAAAATAAAACCATGCAAGAGCAGCCCCTTGTTTCCATCATTATTCCGACATTTAACCGTGCGCATTTAATTGGCGGGACGTTGGATTCTGTATTGGCACAAACGTATACGAATTGGGAATGTATTGTGGTGGATGATGGAAGTACGGATGGGACGGAAGCCTTGTTAGAGGCCTATATAGCTAACGATAATCGTTTTCAATTTCATAAACGACCAGATACTCATTTGCATGGTGGTAATGGGGCACGGAATTATGGGTTTGAGGTTAGTAAAGGAGAATTTATTCAATGGTTTGATAGTGATGATTTGATGGTGCCGGAGAAGATTGAAATTAAAGTTAAAACTATTTTAGATTATAATGTTGATTTTGTGATTAGCCAAACTCAATATTTTAATAGAGAAAAGGGAGGTGAGTATACTTACAATTTTAAAGCTGAAGAGGTGAGTTTCATATCTTATGTAACTACATATATAAGTTGGTTTACACCTGATTTGTTTATAAAAAAATCTTTTGCTGAAAAAGTTAGTTTTAATGAAGTTTTAAAAGCGGGGCAAGAGTATAATTTTTCTTGTAAATTATTACTTAAAACCACATCTTTAAAAAAAATAGATAAAGTTCTAACTTTGAGACGTTATCATGATAGTTCTATTGGGTATAAACGAAGAGAGAACAATTTCTCTTATTTCAAGTCAAGGCTTGAAATGTATTGGATTAATTACAAAGAAATTATAAAATTAACCCACAACAAACAATTCGAGAAATACACGTTACTAGTTTGCTTATCTTCTTATTTTCAAGGTAACAAAAAAGTGAAGATGCCTAAAGGATTTGAAATTGCTATGGTAAAGGCATTTGGAGTGAAGTCTATTTATTTTTTTGGCGCCCTTTCAACATATTATTTATATGGGAAATATCACTTTTTTTATTTAAAGCTTAAATAAAGTTATAATATTTTTTTTAGTTTGTGTACAAATTTGAGATTTGTGTAGAATTTTCATTAATATGTTAAAAATTGTAGTTCTCTTATGAATATCTTAATTGAAACCATTCATTCCCCATATTCGGGAGGTCGCGTAGGAGGCGCTGAAACCTCGTTAAGGTTAATAGCCGAAAAAATGACGGAAAATGGACATACTGTATTTTTTATTACGAAACAACAATCAAAGACACTTTTTGGATATTCACGAAAAAAAATTGATGGGGTTGAGGTGATTACTTATTCAAAATTCAAATTCGGTATATTAAATAGAGTTAGGGTTAAACGAATATTAGCATCGCTCAAAACAAAACATCATAAGTTTTTAATAAAAAAGAATAAAGTAGAGATTGTACATACTTATTATAATTTTTCATTGCTAAGAAAGTATGTGTGTTTTAAGAAGGAATTAGATTTTAAGTTAATTGTTCGTATTGCGGGTCTTAAACTCTTTGAAGAAATCGAAAAGGAAGGATTCCGAAAGAAAGATCAATATGTCGAATTATTTAATAAAGTTGATCAGTTCAATTTTATTTCGAAAGGTTTATTTGATTTGTTTCATTTAAAAATGAAGGAATATGACTTTGATTTTAGGTTTAATAATTATTTTATTAAAGACATTGGGGTGAATTTAAATAAAGAGATTCATTTAAAAGATATTATTATTAGTAAAAAAAGATTAGATATTGTAATGGTTGCTAGATTCTCCGATTATCAAAAACGTCAAGATATTCTTGTCGATGCTATAGCTAAATTAAAGAATCATAACATTCATTTGACTCTTATAGGAGAGGGGCCGAACAAAAGAATTTTAAAGAAACAAGTTGAATTCTTGGAGATTCAAGAATTTATTTCTTTTAAGCCTTTTGTAAAAAAGGAAATATTATGGGATAACTTAAAACACTACGATTTATTAGTCCACGCTTGCGAATATGAAGGGTTGAGTAAAATGATTATTGAAAGTATGGCATATGGATTACCCGTACTTGTTTCTGATGTGTCACCCTTAAATACTTATATAAAAGATGAACAAAATGGGTTTTTAGTGGCAAATGATATTAGTGCTTGGGCACAAAAAATAGAAAAACTTTATTTAAATCAATCTTTATTTCCTAATGTAATTAAGAATGCTAACCATTTTATAGTAAAGAACTATAATGCAGATGAGAATGTCTTTATTTATGAAAATTATTTTCAAACAACTTTAAACTGATATTTATGGTTGTAAATATAGAAATGTTTAATTGTTTTGTTTAACGAATTAATTATCTACTTAGTTTTCACGTTCATCATTGAAATCTAAATATTATCTAAATGCTATGAAACAAGCCATCCTAATCACTGGCTACAAAGACATCCAGCAATTAAAAGAATTGGTTTGTTTTTTTGATGCGTCCTATTTTAATATTTATATCCATCTGGACCGTAAAAGTAAGTTTAGTTCCGAGGAGATTCAGTTTTTAAAAGAACCTCAGGTTAAGTTAATAACCAATCGTTTTAAGGTTAATTGGGGTGGGTTTAACCATTTAAAGGCCTATTTATATTTATCTAGTGAAGCACTAAAGGATGAAGCCAATTTTTGTTTTCATTTAATTACAGGGCAAGATTTTCCTGTGAAATCTATTTCTCATTTTAAAAGTTTTGGCGTTGCTCAAATGAACGAACCACGAGACTATCTAGCACATCATGAAGTGCCTTTTAAAAGATGGAGTGGAGGTGGCGTAAATAGATTAACTTATTACCACTTATATGATTGGTTTGATGCTAAAAAACACAAAAAATACATTCGAAAATTTGTGCGCTTACAAGTGAAATTAGGAATAGCGCGTAAACTCCCAAAAGATTTTCTTCAATTACATGGCGGCTCAACGTATTGGACATTATCTAAAGACACCTTGCAATATGTAATGAATTACACTTATAATAACCCTAAATTTTTAAAGCGCTTTAAGTTTTCCTTTTGCGCAGAAGAATTATATTTTCATACTATTATTTTAAATGCACCCTTTGCAGACCTTGTTGTAAACGATAATTTACGACATATTGATTGGTCCACCGATAGAGGAAGTACGCCGGTTGTTTTGGATGAGCGTGATTATGAGGTGCTGTTGGAAAGCACTTGTTTGTTTGCTCGGAAATTTGATAGGAAGTCTTTTAGTCTCAAAGAAAAAATAAAAGTACGCATACTAAATGCTTAAGATTTTGGTACAAATTAAGCTATAGTTTTGTATTTACTCTATATTAATCTGCAACATATTTATAGATATTATAATCTTCTTTAACTAAAACTAGATCTAGGTTATCTTTAATTTTGAAAACACCTAAAGTGTCCATTTTATCCACTTCGGTTAGATATTTTAATACCGTATGATAATCTTTGCGGTTCCAAAAATCGTGTATTAGTATGCTAATATTATCATTTGAAGCCCTATTTAAAATTACGCTTAAAACGCACGCTACCCTAAAGCGCCCATCAATAAGAACGGTATCTATGTTATTAGAATCCAAAGATTTAAAAATACTATTGGAATAATTAGGAAATAGGTTTTCTAAATCTTTCGAAACAGGAAACCCCCATCTTCCCGTTTGTCCGATATCTACATGATGAAAAAATAACCTTTTGTTGGTTGCTTTCCTAATAATGAAGTATTTAGATAAGTAGCTAATCCAGTCAGAACTAGACTCCACTGAATACACTTTTGCCTTTGACTTTTGTAAAACCCTTAAGGTGCTTCCTCCCGAGCCAAATTCCAGGTAATTATTGGAGTTTTTAATATATTTATTAAATATATATTGTTCATTTCTAGTCATACGAAATTTATACAAGAGCGGATAAGGTGAATAGATGTCTAATTTTTTAATAGCATTTATTGCTTTTTGTTTAATTTTTTTCATCTTTATGTTATTGCGGAAATGAATAATTAGGAGTATGTTTTTAAAATGCTCGAGTTTGTTAGCGCATGATTTTTATTCTTTAGGAAGCCATAGTTAAATTGAAAATTTATGAAATTAAAATATTATTTTTACTACTCCCAACCACATTAGAGACTAACATTAATTTTAACTAATTATTAGTTTTTTCCAAATAAAATCTATTAATGAATTAATCGTTTTTAAATTTAATAAAATAAAACATGTTAACATTGTTAAGGAATAGATAGAATTAAACCTTAAACCTGTATAAATGTATATGGACATTAGTATTTGACCAATTAAAACAGATGCTACAATGAAAAAAGTTTTGTCTTTTATGGAATTGAAATTGAACTTTTCTTTATTAAATAAGCGAAAAATAAGTTGAACAAAAACTAATAAATAAATAATTCTAAATAAAATTGATAATTCTTCTAAAAAACCTGGTTTAGGGTTTTCGGGAAAAGGGTTAAAATTTGATTTAATTTTAATGTATATTATTTTGATTTTTTCTTTAAAACTGATATTCTTTAAAAAATTGATTGTTCCATTAGTATATGCTTTACTTAAATTTAACGTACTATTATTTATATTTTTGATATAAAAAATGTCAGCATATTTTAAATTTAAACCTGGATCTGCTAAATCTCCATTAACATTTGTAAATTGAGTTGATACTTTTTCATTCCATCCTATTGAGAATGTAGTCCCCTGTGAGGCCGTTAAATAAAAACCTTTATTAAATGTCATCTGATTTCTAATTGGCCAAACTAGGATAATTATTGAAAATAGTAATCCATGTAGAATAGAAATTTTAAAATTTGATTTAACATTGTATAAGAGGTAAATAATAAAAATAGATAAAATAAAAAAGATGGATACAGGATGAGCTAAGATTATCAATGATGCTAAAATTGGAATGGCGATGTGATATTTTTTAATAATATTTAGAGATAAAAAAAATGCTAAAAAGACCATCATTAAAACAGCCGTAAAGCTTTCAGATAAGAATGTAATCGAATATTTTAAATATTGTGGTTCTAGAAAAATTAGTAAGAAAGGAAGAAAGTATATTTTTTTTATGGATGGATTATTCTTTATTTTTAATAAAGCGAATACCATCAGGCTCAATTCTAAAATAAATTTTAAAATTATTAAAATAAACAAATTATTTGTTAAATTAAAAAACAGAGACAATACCCAAGGCCAAAATGGAGAACGCCAAGTGGCCTTTTCAGTAGCAATGTTTGAGTTGTTATCTGAATAAACATTAAATTCTGAAATGTTTTCCGCTATTTTTAAATAATGACTAGCATCTACAAAGTTATAGGCTATTTCATCAGAATACAATCCATTCTGAAACGACAAATTTATATAGTAAATTTTAACTGAAATTAATGCGGCGAACAGAATGAAAAGAAACCAATTGGCTTTTAATAGATTCTTCATTAATCCTTAAAATAATATTTTAATATACAATATATGGCTCTAAATCCATCTTTCCATCCGATTTTTTTGCCTTCCTCATAAGTTCTTCCATAATAACTTATTCCAACCTCATAAATTCTTATTCCTTTTATTTTAGAAATTTTAGAAGTCACTTCAGGCTCAAATCCAAACCTTTTTTCTTTTAGTTTTATCCCTTGAATTATGTTAGTTCTAAACATTTTATAACATGTTTCCATGTCGGTTAAATTTAAATTGGTGAATATATTGGATAAAAGGGTAAGAAACTTATTTCCCAAAGTATGCCAAAAGAATAATATGCGATGTGGATTACTCCCCATAAATCTTGAGCCATAGACTACATCAGCAAAACCCATTACAATTGGCTTGAGTAAATCATTATATTCTTGGGGATCATATTCTAGGTCAGCATCTTGAATAACCAAGATTTCACCTGTGGCCATTTCTATTCCTGTATGTAATGCTGCTCCTTTTCCTTTATTAATCTCATGTTCGAAATAATTTATTTTGAGCCCTTGATTAGCCTCCATGTATTTATGAATAACATCTTTAGTGCTGTCTGAAGAACAGTCATTTACAATTATAAGTTCTTTGGTAATGTCATTTAATAGATGAACATCTTTTATTTTATCTAAAATTCTATGGATAGTGGCCGCTTCATTATAAGCTGGGATTATTATGGAAAGTTTTTTTATATTCATTTTCTATTGAATGCTTATTTGGTGAAATGTCTTGTCGGACATTTGAATAGGTATTTATATTTACGCAAGCTCCTAAAATATGGAAAATTGGATATTTTAATATCTAAAGATAAATTTAATCCTATATTGTTGTATAAATTAATTGTTTTTTTTGCATTTCTTTTTTCCTTTGTTGTATTTGCATAGATTTTATGAAATTCTTGTAATAATTTTATGCTTGTGTGATATTTTTAAAGTTTAGGTACTCCAAACACAAAAAGATTTTCTGTACAGTATTAAGGACACGCTCTTTTTATTATATTAGCCACCAATTATTTCTATGACCATAACCACTCCTATAATTCCCAGTAAATTAACTTTTGCAAAAAGACCTATCGAACCTCATGAGCTTGACCTAAAAGCTGTATGTGTCTTTGTTGCTACCGGTTTTTTTATGGGAGGCGATACCTATTGGAAAGATGAGGTTTGTTTAAAATCAGGACATCACCATAAATTAAACGAAGCAGGCGAATTATTAGAAAGTACGCCCTATTTTAATTGGCATTATACACCCAGAGAACTCTCCTTTGAGCAAGCATTAGAAGACTATATTCAACTACTAAAAACTATTACTAAAGAACAGGTAGGTGACAATCCTGTAATTGTTGCCTTGTCTGGCGGTTTAGACAGCCGAAGTCAAGCGCTTATTTTAAAAGATTTTGATAATCCAGTACATGGCTTTAGTTATTCTTTTACTGATGGTTATCCAGAACATAAAATAAGTGGCCAAATAGCGAAAGCTTGTGGCTTTACTTTTGAAGGTTTTAAAATTCCAAAGGGTTATTTGTGGGATACTATTGATGAACTAGCCGAAATAAACGGTTGTTATTCAGAGTTTACCCATCCACGGCAAATGGCTATTTTACCGGAGTTAAAAAAGATGAAAGGCGTTTTCTCTTTAGGCCATTGGGGCGATGTGCTGTTTGATCGTGGGGCACCAGAAGACACCATGGAATCTGATATTGTTCCTTTACTTTTTAAGAAGATGGTGAAGCCGAAAGGTTTGGAACTCGCTGAACAACTATGGCAGGCTTGGGGATTGGCAGGCGATTTTAAACCCTATTTGATGAGCAGAATAGAAACCGATTTGGCAGACATAAAAATCGATAATGTGAGTGCTAAAGTGCGGGCTTATAAAACAAGCCAGTGGGCACACCGTTGGACAACTACTAATTTATCGGTGTTTGAAGCAGCACATCCGATTACCTTGCCCTATTATGATGATAGGATGTGCGAATTTATTTGTAGCATACCAGAAGTCTATTTGGCAGACAGACGCTTGCAAATAGCCCATTTACAGCAGGATAAAAAAATAGCTAGGATTACTTGGCATGCTGAAAAACCATTTAATCTCATAAATTATAGGTATAATAGAGCACCTTTTAATATACCATACAGGATTTTTAATAAAATAGAGCGCGAAACAAATAGCATTTTAGGTAAACCTTATATTCAGCGAAACTGGGAATTACAATTTGTTGACGAAGACAATGCGAAACAATTAAAACGCTATTTGTTTGATTCTGATTTTAATACATGGATTCCGAAACCTATTGTTGAAAAAATTTATAATAATTTTTTATATACGGATCCTATTCATTATTCTCACGCCGTAAGTATGTTGCTAACTTTATCTGTTTGGAATACACGCGAAATTCATAAACATGACTAAAAATATGAAGAAAAGAGACCTATTAAATTATTTTGCCTTTCAGTATTCAAAACGCAAGCTCAAAGCATCTTTCAATTTGAAATCTTTTGATGCGATTTACGGTTTCACCCAAACTTATGTTGGGCGTGGTTATTACGACCGTATCTCATTGCATCAGTATAAAGGCGAGTTTGAAGCCTTTGCAGAATATGTGGCAAAAACAAAACCAAAAGTCGTTGTTGAAATTGGCACCAAAAAGGGCGGGTCTTTATATATGTGGGCACGCTATTTTAAGCCTAAACATTTAATTTCAATTGATTTACCAGGAGGTATTCACGGCGGGGGATATCCGAAACAAAAAAGGCCATTTTATGAATGTTTTTTAGATGACGAAAAAGCATCCAAAATATCTTTAATCCAAGGGGATTCACATGCAAATAAAACCTTAGAAGAACTAAAGCGCTTATTAAATGGGGAAAAAATAGATTTCTTGTTTATTGATGGTGACCATCGTTACGAAGGTGTTAAACAAGATTTTGACATGTATAAAGATTTAATGAATTCGGGGGGACTCATAGGTTTTCATGATATTGTTGCTTCTGATTATCATCATAATATGCAGTGCTACGTAGATAAATTATGGGATGAATTAATTTTGGAATATAAACATAAAGCATTTGTTCAGGATCCTGCACAACACAAATATGGATTGGGAATTGTTGTGATGCCTTAAGTCCTGTAATTTAGACAAGCAAAATGAAACTATCTGTAATTATTCCTGTTTTTAACGGAGCGAATTTTATAAATAAGGCTTATAATGCAATAGTAGCGCAAGAATTATATCGTTATGAGTATGAGATTCTTTTTATAGATAATAATTCAACGGATAATTCTATTAAAATTATAAAGGAATTACAAGGGCAGGATTCTAAAGTGAAATTCTTTACCGAAAAGTTGCAAGGAGCGGCTGCAGCTAGAAATGCAGGTATTGACAATGCTTGTGGTGATTATCTGTATATGTTTGATGTAGATGATGATATTTATCCGAATGCTTTGAGAAAAATGATTCATGTATTAGATTCGCATATAACTGTAGATGCTGTTTTTGGTAAAATGGTGAAGTCGAACAAAGGTATTAATGACACCATTAAGCCTAATGATGAAACTGACGCTATTATTTTTAAAGAGACGCCATATTGGGGAATCCATTGGTTTACTAGCCTAAAAAATGTTGTTGGACCACCAGCTTTTTTATATAGGAAACGCGCTTTTGATAAAATTGGCAACTATAATGTAGAACTAAAAATAGGTCAGGATACGGCTTTAGATATTAAGTTAGGAATGACGTGTAATATTGCTTTTTTGGACACCTATATTTACTTGTATTATAAGCATCAAGCATCTTCCATTCAGAAAGCAAAGAAGCATCAAAATATAATTTTTCATACTTGGACGCGCTTGGTTAAAGAGCATCTTCCATTTTGTTTAAAGGCGGACGTGCCCATTGAATTTAAGGAAATACTTTATAAAGGTTTGTTTAGTAGTATGGGGAAATTGATTGTTTATACAAATGGTTTTGAGAATAGAAGAACGATTAGAAATAAAGTATTAAATGATGTTAGACCTCTTGAGGTACCATTTTATATGCGATGGTATTTGACATTATTAGCTTATGTTCCCTTAACGAGTTTATTAAAGTTTTACGTTTATTATTATTCTCGTTGGTATGTGGATAAACTGTTAAAGAAAGACTTGAAATTATAAAATGCATATTTGTGTATATCGTAAAACAGAAAAAAAATAATGCTAAAGCGCCTTTTCAGTTGGGCTTTTGCCGGTAATAATTGAATTATTTTATGAGTAAGCGCATTCGGGTATTATATACCATTCCTAATTTTAATACAGCTGGTAGTGGAAAAGTAGTTTACGATTTAGTCAACGGCTTGGATAAATCTAAATTTGATGTAGAGATTGCCTGTGGAAACGCTGCGGGTCATTTTTTTAAAACGATACAAGCTTTAGAAATACCAATTTATATTATTGAAACCAAAACGCATTTAAAGCCTTATGCATCTCTTTTATTTAGAGTTTTAAAGGTTTCTAGGTTTTTTAATAAACAACAGTACGATGTTATTCATTCCTGGCAATGGAGTAGTGACTGGACAGAATCTTTAGCCGCAAAATTAGCAGGTGTAAAATGGTTGTATACTAAAAAAGCCATGGGTTTTGATAGTAAACATTGGCGTATTAAAAGTTATTTGGCTGACTTTATTGTTACTGTAAATACTGATATGGTTAATTATTTCCCTAATAAGAAACGACAAAAACTAATTCCATTTGGTTTAGATACTTCTTATTATAATCCTGAATTATTTTTGAACTCAAAAGATTCAAATGTTTTTAAAATTATTACGGTCGCCAATTTGGTAGCGGTTAAAAATATTGAAATTATTATAGAAGCCATTCATGAGCTTAAAGACAGTTCTATTCATTTAGATATCGTCGGAGACACAAAAGAGGATTATGCAGGTTATTTAAAAAAGTTAGTTGAAGACTATGGACTCATAGAACAGGTGTTTTTCCTTGGGAAACTGCCTGATGTTCGATCTTTATTAGCAAAAGCGAGCCTTTACATTATATCTAGTAAACAAGAAGGGATGCCTATGGCATTGGTAGAAGCTATGTGCTTGGGAATTCCTGTTTTGGGTTCTGATGTTTCTGGGGTTAATTTTGTGCTAAAAGATTATAAAGAGCTATTATTTCCGTTAGAAGATCTTGATGTTTTAGTTCAAAAAATAAGAGATATAAAAAGCATGACAACTTTTGAAAGTGATAAATTAGGAATGGATTTACGCTACTACTGTTTGGAGCATTTCTCAAAGACAGGTTTTATAGAAGAGCATGAACAATTATATAGTGAACTAGTAGAAAAATAAAAGCCAACATTACGACTTGAATTATACATTTCTCTATATATAGGGGTAATAAATGATTATAAAATAGAAAGCACAAATTTGAAAAAACCATTACGTATCGCTATTTATTCGGGCACTATTCCGAGCACTACGTTTATAGAACGTCTTATTGTAGGACTATCTAACAAAGAACAAAAAGTATTGCTCTTTGGAATCTCTACACGTGCTGCTAGATATTCACAATTTGTTTCTGTTATCTGTTATAAAAGCAATCGTTTTAGTAAAGCGATTCATTTATTAAAATATACCCTACTTTTATTGCTATTTAATATTAAAGAAAAACGGATTCTTGATGCCTTATTACAATCACAAAACAGAAGCACTTGGAATGATAAGCTGAAAACTTATCCTGTATTATACCATAAGCCAGATGTGTTCCATATACAATGGGCTAAAGGCTTAAACGATTGGGTTTGGGTTCAAGATTTTGGCATGAAATTGGTGTTAAGTTTGCGTGGGGCACATATTAATTATTCCCCGATTGCCGACTTAGAACTGGCTGTTATGTACCGACAAAACTTTCCGAAAGTTGACGGCTTTCATGCCGTTTGCCAGGAAATAGCTATAGAAGCTGTTAAATATGGCGCGAAGAAGGAAACTATTCACGTGGTGAAAAGTGGTTTGAACCTCCAAGAACTTGCTTTTAAGCTTAAAGAATTTGATTCAAATACGCCATTAAATATCATATCCGTGGGAAGAGATCATTGGATAAAAGATTATCGCTTGGCTTTAGATGCGATGTATATCTTAAAACAAAAAGGTATTTTTTTCCGCTATAATATCATCGGTGTTTCAGAAAATGAAGGCTTGGTGTTTCAGCGTGCGCAATTAGGATTAGAAAACGAAGTTCACTTTATAGATTCTATGACTTTTAACGCCGTACAGGAAGCCATGAATCAAGCAGATGTCTTTTTTTTACCTAGTTTGAAAGAAGGCATCGCCAATGTCGTTTTGGAAGCCATGGCATTGGGAACTATTGTTGTTAGTAGCGATTGTGGCGGGATGGCAGAAGTTGTAAAACCTAACGACACTGGTTTTTTAGTGCCAGTTCGCGATGTGGAATCTATGACGTTGGCTTTGGTTGCTGTATCTCAATTATCTAAAGAAGATTATCAGGAAATGACCAAGCGCGCTCGGCGTTTTGTAGAACAGAATCATTCAGAGGAACAGATGGTGGAGGGGATGCTAGACTTATATCAGGGTTTGGGTTGAAGGTAAAAAAGGGTATTAGTTATGAGGTATTAGGGATTAGTTGCCGTTGAAAATAGAAATAGAGCATAGACGGTAGAGGGGAGAATTATATTGAAGACTGAATGCTGAAGATTGAATGATGATTTTTGATTAGAGTTACGTGGTAATATGCAAACTCCCTTTTCTTTACCTGCGTTGCCACTGCGGTAAATTCATTCCCCTCTTCAACTGAAGCGGGGAGCCTAGTAGAAAAAGGAGTTTTGAGGTTCTCGATAAATTCATTTTCGCTGACGCTTTAATGAACACTCGAACTGACGAGATGTGGTTAGAAATGATGAATCATGGATGATGAATGACGAATGACGAATGAGGGAGTCACAGTTGCTGATTAGGCACTTCGACTGCGCTCAGTGTGACAGGGATAAAAAACAATAAACTTCTGATTGGGAAGCAGGCAAAAAAAATTATAATAATACATGCGTGAATCAAAAAACCATAACCAACGAATCGGTATTGTGCTATCTCAAGCACCCGGTTATTCAGAGACATTTTTTAGGTCTAAAATTACGGGCTTAATTGATGCTGGTAATCAGGTTGTTTTGTTTTCCAGTGAGAACGCTCAAAATTTTGATTTGTGTCCTGTTATTTTGTTGCCCAAAACGCATAAAAATATTTTAAAGCAATTGCTAGGACTTATATGTGTGTATTTAGGATTGCTTCCCCATTTAAAACCTGTAATACGTTATGTGCGTTTGGAGCGTAAAGATAATATAGGCTGGGTTACAATCTTAAAACGCCTTTATACTCATGGGCCTGTTTTTAAACAGAATTTGGATTGGTTGCATTTTGGTTTTGGAACCCTGGCTTTAGGGTGCGAAAACTTGGCTGCAGCTAATCAAGCCAAACTAGCGGTAAGTTTTAGAGGTTTCGATATTGGGGTTTACCCTATAAAACACCCTAATTGTTATGCAAGGCTATGGGATAAAGTGTCTAAAATACATGTGATTTCAGACGATATTTCTGATTTGGTCTATAAGCACGGTTTTAAAGATCAAGCTCCAATCATTAAAATTACCCCAGCTATCGATACTCACTATTTTTCAACATTGAAACAAAGCGCATTTGAAAGTCCTATCCAAATGGTAACTGTAGCACGATTGCATTGGAAAAAGGGTTTGGATTACACCTTGGAAGCTTTAGCTTTGTTAAAGCAAGCCGGTATTTCTTTTGAATATCGCATTATTGGAGAAGGGCCAGAAGAAGAGGCTCTAAAATTTGCCTGTTATCAGCTAGGCATTGAAGATGAAGTCTTTTTTTTGGGAAAATTGAATCATGCTGATGTGAAGCAACAGTTAGAAAAGTCGCAGGTTTATATACAATTCAGTGTACAAGAAGGCTTTTGTAATGCTGTTTTAGAAGCTCAATCTATGGGATTGCTTTGTGTGGTGAGTGATGCGGAAGGTTTGGCTGAAAATATTCTGGATGGGCATACTGGTTGGGTTATACCAAAGCGTTCACCGCAATTACTAGCACAAAAAATTAAAAGTGTCATAAGTTTATCTGAAAAACAAAATCAAGAGATTCGAGTTTGTGCCATGTCAAGAATTAAGGAACAGTTCAATATTGAAAAGCAGCAAAAGGAGTTTATTCAGTTTTATAATGAATACTAGTTCTATGAGAAAACAGCATTGTTTTTAATACTTTTCAGCTTATATTCATAATGAATATCAAGTTCTAGAGAGGTTATAGTAACTAGTTTGTCTAATTGTTTATTTTCGTTATTTAGAAATTGTATTAAACTACACATAAATGCAAATAAAGAAGATTATAAAGAGTCTTTCCTATAGAATAAAAAACCAAGAGCAACATTTTACTTCTAGTCTGCTTTGTGGTGTGCCTTTAAAGTTACTTGCTGGTACTATTAGGGAGAAAGTAGATCAAGATGATGCCTGGTGGTTTTATTTGGCTAAACATCATGCTGTTATTTTTGATATCGGCTGCAATATTGGCTATACCGCTTTATTGGCATTAATTCAAGATCCGAGGCGACCGATAGTTCTTGTAGATCCTAATCCAAAAGCGCTACAAAAATCAGCGATGAATATTATCCAAAATAATCTAGGCAGTAGAGTTCAGTATCTTTCAGCTTTTGTTGGAGACAAACTTGACGAAACTGTAAAGTTCTATACCGTTGGTGCAGGTGCAGCTGGTAGTATGTATGCTTCACATGCCGAAACAGCTTCTGCTATGAATTCTTTTATAGATGTTAATACATTAACTTTAGATTATATCTATGAGTTTTACGGAATGAAACCAGATTTAGTCAAAATTGATGTTGAAGGAGCCGAAATTTTAGTCATGAAATCTGCCAAAAAGTTAACGGCAGAAACGCAATGTACTTATTTTGTAGAGATGCACACTGTCGAAAATTTAGGAATGGAGGCGGCAGGACAGTATATGTTAAATTGGTGTACTGAAATGAATTATAACGCCTGGTATCTTAAAACGGGTGAACTGTTAACACATGCAGCCACTATAAGAAATCGTGGGAAATGCCATTTGTTATTATTACCTAAATCTAAAGAATATCCAGATTATTTAGTTAATATTAAACAAAACGCACCATTACCTAATAGTATATAATGCCATTCACTTTCTTAAAATATTTACAACCCACCCATTATTTTGGGTTATTTAAAAAGAATAGGGTGAGTGCATTTCCTATAGTTGGAAATTTATCTGAATCCGTATTAAAACAGCTGCAGGTAGATTTAGATTATGAATCTGATTTGGCACGTGATTATGATTTGTCTTGGCAGGCCATTCAAGCAGGTTATTTGGGAGAAGCCGCTTGTTATACTTATTTTGAAGCCGTACCTGTTCGCGATAATTATCATTTTATTCGCAAGCAGTTTCATCCCGTTTGGGTTTTTTATGTACTAGTTATGCGTTTGGTAACTTTTCATAATCCCACAACCGAGATTAGTGCTTGGTTTGGAACTCGTGCTATTGAAAAACAAAACTATTATATAAAACCTATTGAATACTCGGATTGGAATTCATTTGAATCTACATTAATTGGTCAACGGCCTTTGGTGTCTGTGATTATACCCACTTTAAATCGATATACTTATTTAACAGCTGTTTTAAGAGATTTTGAAAAACAAGATTATTCCCATTTTGAAATTATTGTAGTGGATCAGTCCGAGCCTTTTCAACCCGCGTTTTACGAACAATTTGATTTGGATATTCGTGTGATTCGTCAAGAAGAAAAAGCCTTATGGTTGGCCAGAAATACTGCTATTCAAGAAGCTAAAGGTACTTTAACAGCCCTTTCAGAAGACGATGTACGCATTCAACCTGATTGGATTTCTACTCATTTAAAATGTTTGGACTTTTTTGATGCCCAAGTGTCAGCAGGCGTATTTTATCCCGAAGGACAAGGCATTCCCAAAGATCGGGCATTTTTTGCTTTGGCATCGCAGTTTGCTACGGGGAATGCGATGCTTTATAAATCAGTTTTTGAACAGGTGGGCTTATTTGATAGGCAATTTGAAAAGCAACGGATGGGTGATGGTGAATTTGGTGCTCGGGTATTTTTGGCAGGTATTAAGTCTGTGTCCAACCCATTTGCTTCTTGCATAGACGTTAAAGCGGGGACTGGTGGCTTGCGCGAGATGGGGAGTTGGGATGCTTTTAGACCGTCTACATTTTTTGCACCGCGGCCGATACCTAGTGTGTTGTATTATTTTAGGAAGTATTATGGGGATTCTGCTGCGCGTTGGGCCTTATTAAGAACGATTCCGACATCTATTTTGCCTTATCAGTTTAAAACGAATCGCGTTTTGTTGGTTGTTGGTGCTTTATTAAGTTTGTTGCTATTACCTGTTATTTTGATTCAGGTTTTTAGTTCTTGGCGTTTGGCGAGTAGGAAGTTGCGAGAGGGAGATAAAATCCCCGCATTCTCCAAAGGGGAGGTTTGAAATGGAAAATGATTGGAGATTGGAGATTGATGATTAACGATTGGGGATTTTTGATTTTATAGTCGCAGTCGCAATTGTTGTTTAGGTGTTAGGTATGAGGAGCGGTTGATTGGTGATTTTTAATTATAGATAATGTTCATTTTATTCGTTCGTGATTATTTATAATTGGTACTCATGATGTGCTGCGCAGTTGTCTTGATACAAAACGAACCAAAAAATCAAAATTGTTTGTTAGGAAATTACACAGATTAAGGAAATTGCTATTGTATATAAAATAATCCTGTGTAACGTTCGCTTTATTTTTTGCATATCTTGGAATCTTTAAATAATTCTTGCGTTACTCCCTAGATTATTTCTCGCTAATTAAAGCTTGGTAGCTCACTATTTCTTAAAACAATTGGGTTTTAGTAGTTTAAATTATGAATAAGGAATAGTTTAAAATGGATGATGAGGTTGACAGGACACCACACTATAAAAATTCGGAATTTGTAACCTTTAATATTGAACTTTGAATTTTAAATCACAACGTATTGCATAAAAAAAAGATTCTTATCGTTACTTCTGAATTTCCACCACAGCCGGGTGGGATTGGGAATCATGCGTATTATTTGGCTTTGTATTTAGCTAAAAATGGGTATGCGGTTACTGTTATTGCGGATCAGCGGGATGTGGCGAATGTGGAAGAGATGACGTTTGATGCGGGTTTGCCCTTTGTTGTGGAGCGCATTCCATTAAAGAAGCAGCGGGTTTTGATGTATTTTAATAGAATAAGGAAAACGTTTGACCATTTTAAGAATGTGGATTATGTAATTGCTACTGGGAAATTTTCACTGTGGAATGTGGCTTTTTGTTCGTTGTTTTATAAGCGCCAAACCATAGCTGTGATTCATGGGAGTGAAGTCAATTTTAAGTCGGCTGGCATTCGGAAGGCGATTGATGCTTCTTTAAATCGTTTTGATACCATTGTTGCGGTATCAGATTATACGGCGCAATTAGTTGCTCATTTAGAACTCGATATTCATGTAATTGCTAATGGTATTGATTTGGAAAAATGGCAGACCGAAAAAGTAGAAAAAATAGTTTTAAAGGGGAATCCTATTTTAACAACGGTTGGCCGGGTGAGTACCCGAAAGGGACAGTTGCAAGTTATAAAACTCTTACCCGAGTTATTGAAAAGCTATCCTGAGTTGCAGTATCATTGTGTTGGAATACCAACAGAAGCGGCTGATTTTATGGAAGTGGCCAAAAAGCTTCATGTATCAAATCATGTTATCTTTCATGGCGCGGTATCGGATGCGGAACTTCAGTCTGTTTTGATGGCTAGTGATGTGTTTGTGATGTTGAGCACAGAAAGTGATACCGGGGATGTAGAAGGTTTTGGGATTGCTATTTTGGAAGCTAACGCTTTAGGACTCCCGGCCATAGGCTCTACAAATTGCGGGATTGAAGATGCTATACATCCTGAAGTTTCTGGATTTTTGGTATCCAATAAAGACGTTATCGCTTTCAGTACTGCATTAAACGAACTTTTAAATAATAAAGAACTCTATAAGGTTCAAGCACGACATTGGGCGGAACAGCATGATTGGAATTTAATAATTAAGCATTATATAAGTCATTTGTTATGAGAAGTTTGACGATTATTTCACATACAGAACATTATCAGCAGCCTGATGGACAGATTGTAGGCTTGGGGTCTACGGTTACAGAAATCAATCACTTGTTAGCCATTTTTGACACTATTACTCATGTGGCCATGCTTCATGATGGTTCAGCGCCACCGAGTGCCTTGCCTTATAGTTCTGAAAAGATATCTTTTATAGCCTTGACAGCGCTAGGCGGGACCACTTGGCGCTCTAAAATAAGGCTTATATTTCAAGCACCAAAAATAATAGGTATCGTGCGAAGGGCTTTGAGAGGATCAGATTATTTTCAGTTTCGAGCACCTACAGGGATTGGGGTTTTTGTTATTCCCTATTTCATACTATGCCGCTCTAAAAAAGGTTGGTTTAAATATGCTGGGAATTGGAAACAGGAACATGGGCCTTTAGCCTATCGTTTTGAGAAGTGGCTGTTAGCGCATCAGTCGCGAGCCGTAACTATTAATGGTTTTTGGGAAGATCAACCCGATCAGTGTTTGAGTTTCGAAAATCCGTGTTTAACAGAGCTGGAAATTGTAGCCGGCCAAGATTGGATACAAAGCCGGACTTTGAAATATCCTATAGATATTTGTTTTGTTGGACGCTTGGAAGCAGCCAAAGGCTTGGATTTACTTTTAGAAGCGCTTGCTGAATTGGATGCTGATCAACTTCATAAGATAAATCAGATTCACATAGTTGGCGATGGTACTCGGATGGATTGGTATCAAAAACAGGCTTTTGATTTAAACTTGCCCGTCGTTTTTCATGGATACTTATCACGAGATGCCGTGCATGGCGTCTATAAAAAGTGCGCCATTTTGGTATTGCCATCGGCCTCGGAAGGTTTTCCGAAAGTTGTTGCCGAAGCCCTGAATTTTGGTTGTATTCCCATCGTTTCTAACGTGTCTTCTATGAGTCATTATATAAAGAATGGGGTTAATGGGTATTTAATGGATGGGCTGGATGTGGCTTCTTTGACGGTTTCTTTGCAAGTTGTTTTAAATTTAAAATCAGCTGATTATGAGAAATTAAAATCTACAACTTTGGAATCCATTCAGCGCTTTAGTTATAGTTATTATAACCAACGTTTAGAGCAAACTATTTTATAACTCGCATTTTTTGAAATATGACGTGCCTATTAAGAAAAAAATTATATTTTTAAACCAAGCTAATTTACTATCAATCAATTACACATGTTTAAAAAACTGCATTGGACTTTAAAACGGCACCCTTTTTTATATATGAGCCGATTCCGACTGTTGTCTAAAAACTCCAATGCCGCTGATATTAGTGATTGTTCTTATAATACTTTAAATAGTAAGGCTGATATCCCCGCTCTTTTTTATAGTATTAATGAGCGGATATTCCCAAACGGAAAGCCCGACACAAGTTTAAAGCTTGTGAAGCAATTGGTTACATGGCTTTTAGCCCATAGCAAAGTTGGGCCCGGATTGAGTGGGCCGTCAGAACAAGCCTTGGATACCTTGCTGCATGGATCTGGAGGTGTTTGTAGTGATATGGCACAAATATTCAATAATTTTTGTGTTATAAATGATATCCCTGTGAGAGAATGGGGAACCACTAGCGCGCCTTTTAATCGGGCTAATGGTGGCCATTCTTTTAATGAGGTATATATAAATTCCATAGATAAATGGATTTTAGTGGACGCGTCTTTGGGTGTTTTGTTTTTTAAAAAAAACAATGAGCCACTTTCTGTTTTGGAGTTATATAAGTCCATACGTGCGGGACAAGCTGTTCAATACGACAGTTTTATAGCTGATTTAGACATACCTTTAAAGCAGGTGCATAAGAATTATTTAAGTGCTGATATAACACCTTTTTTAATTTGCAATTATCAAAATACCATCTACGATCGGTATTTAAAATATGGCAGACCACATGTACCCGTTTTTATCATTCATTTTTTGGTTTATCTAAGAGGTAAGAGTTATCACTATAAATTCCCAATAGATGATTATCGCAAAATCTTTTCTTAATAAATTCTTTGCTTGTTTAATTTCTTTGAATTACACTAACTTGCTGCTTATTTTAAATCTTAACAGGAAATTTTGAAAACCAATATTACGTATATCAGTGCCATCGGGTTTCATGCGGCTTTAGGGATTTTAATTTATTATAATGAAAGCATCGCCAAGCTATACTTTTTTGTAGCGCTCTTTTATTTTTTACATCAGATTATTAGTGCTGCAGATTCTGTTAGGAATTATGAAGTGCTAAAAGCCTGTGCCTATTTTGTAGGTGCTGAAGTTTTTTTTCGAGCTACAAATGGCGCTATTTCCTACGAAGCTGGAAAATACATGGTTATTTTATTTGTTTTAATGGGGATGTTTTATCAAGGCTTATCGGGCAAAGGCTATCCCTATTTTATTTATTTAATGCTTTTAGTACCTTCCATATTTGTGGCTTCTACCACTTTAAGTTTTGATGCTAATTTTAGGACTAATATTGCTTTTGTTTTAAGTGGACCTTTGTGTTTGGGTTTATCTGCTTTATTCTGTTATGATAAAAAAGTGAGTTTTAAACAGATGTCTCAAATCCTATTATTTATGTTACTGCCCATCATTACACACACAGCTTATGTGTATTTTTATGCCCCTGATTTAAAAGATTTAATTACAGGCACAGGGTCTAATCGCTCTGCAGCGGGTGGTTTTGGCGCTAATCAAGTGGCATCTGCTTTAGGCTTGGGGATGTTTATTTTAGGAGTCCGGATATTTATTAATTCACCCACTTTAATTCTAAAATTGTTAAACATGTCATTATTGATTGTTATGTCATACCGCGCAGTTGTTACATTTAGTAGAGGCGGTGTAATTACGGGGCTGCTATGTATATCTGTTTTTTTACTTATGTATTTTATTCGAGCCAAACCAAAAGCTAGAACTAAAGTAATAAGTATGTTTGTTCTTTTTTTAGGTGCATTGGCTGTAGCATGGACTATTAGCTCTAATCAATCTAGTGGGATGCTAGAAAAACGCTACGCCAATGAGAATGCTTCTGGTGTAGCCAAAGATGATGTCACTACGGGACGAGGTGACCTGTTTATGGGCGAATTGGATGGCTTTATACGTAATCCTTTTTTGGGTATTGGTTCTAGTCGTGCCAAAGACAGGCGTATTGAAGAGGAGGGGCAGGGGATTACTTCACATAATGAAATTAGTCGTACCCTTGCAGAACATGGGTTTCTAGGTGTTATTATCCTATTAATTCTTATTTTTAAACCTTTGGATTTACGATCGGGTAACCGACAGAATTATTATTTTTATGCTCTTTTGGCCTTCTGGTTTGCTACTATTAATCATTCCTCCATGCGGATTGCATCACCCGCTTTTATTTATGGATTAGCCTTATTAAACGTTACACATGAAAAACGTCCTTTACATAGGAAACAACTTAAGCCAAGCGCAGAATAATATATCTGCTATTGGTGTACTTGGTCCTTTGTTGGAGGATGAAGGGTATACTGTGCAGTATGCGTCTTCTAAACCCCATAAGGTACTGCGCCTGTTGGATATGCTTTATAGCGTTTGCTTTTATGCCAAGCGCACGGATGTGGTGTTGCTAGATACTTATAGTACCAGTAATTTTTATTATGCGGTTTTGGTGAGTCAGCTGTGCCGCTTTTTAAGCCTACCTTATATTCCTATTTTGCATGGTGGGAATTTGCCCAATCGCTTACATACTTCACCGAAAATGTGTGGGCTACTTTTTAAGCATGCGACCTATTTGGTGTCGCCTTCTTTATATTTACTGGGTGTATTTGAAAAGTTGGGTTTTGAGCGCGTGGTTTATATTCCAAATAGCTTGCAATTAGAGCAGTTTACATTTCAAGAAAAAACATACGATACTATTCGTTTGCTTTGGGTGCGGTCCTTTTCTCATATTTACAATCCTACATTAGCGGTGCGTGTTTTAAAGCGCTTGCAAGATGCTGGGTATAGCTGTGAGCTATGTATGGTAGGGCCAGATACGGGGGATGGGAGTTTTCAGGCTACGGAAAAACTGGCTTCCGATTTGGATGTTACCGTGCGGTTTACGGGGAAACTACCTAAAACCGAGTGGCTGGCTTTAGCAACACATTATAATATTTTTATAAATACTACCAATTTTGATAATATGCCTGTTAGTGTTATTGAGGCTATGGCGCTTGGTCTTCCTGTGGTGTCTACGGATGTTGGTGGGATGCCGTATTTGATAGATGATGGCGATACGGGGCTTTTGGTGCCTGTTGATGATGCGGTTGCTTTTGAGGAGGCTATTTTGCGGTTGGTTGGTGATGTGGCGGTTACTCGCGATATGGCGGTGCGTGCTCGAGGTTTGGTGGAGGGGTTTGATTGGGAGGTTGTGAAGGCAGCTTGGTTTGAGGTTTTGTCTTGAGTTAAAAGTTGAAAGTGAAGAGTTAAAAGTGATGATGTAGCTGTGAGGTGGGAGGTGTGGAGTTGTTTGAAATTCCAAGTTCAAAGGTCAAAATTCCAAATGGGAATGATATGCTTTGCAGTTATTCATGTATTTTTATTTGGTATTCGCGGTTCACTGCGTGACGTTTGCTTTTTTTCTTTACGCTAATTCATCTTTTTAAGTTTAACTACCTTTTTTTGAATGACTTATATTGTTATGTTCATTTTATTCGTTCGTGATTATTTTTAATTGGTACTCATGATGTGCTGCGCAGTTACTCATGCATTTTTATTTTCTATTTGTATTCGTGATGTGCTTCGCAATTGCCTTGATGCAAAACGAACCAAAAAATCAAAACCGTTTAAAGGAAATATTCGTGCGGATCTATTTTAAATTTTGTACTCATGATGTGCTTCGCAGTTCACTGCGTGACGCAAGCTTTTTTCTTAAAATTATTTCCGAATGTTCACAAGATTCCAGTCGTAATTCCCTTGCTATTTGATGATTTAATTTAAGTCGAAGCTTGCTATTTCTGAAAACGGCTGGGCTATTGATTAAAGCTTTTAGCGTTTGATTAACATCTTTGCTTTATATTAACTGCAGCATTTATCACCGCCTTTTTCGGCTGATTTTCGTTTTCTTGAAAACTGCATAAAATCCTTTGCTTGTGGATAGCAACCGCTGCGCTAGGCCATCCTCCGATGCCCTTGCTGGGCTTTTATTTGTTTTGCTAGGAAATCGAAAAGTAGGCCGTTTGACAGTTTTATTAAAATCTTTTGAGCTTCATCATTAAGTTAGATATAGCCTTAAAAAGCTCTTGACTTTCTAAACTGATTTAAAATCACAGAATTTTATTGGAATTAATATTTTTTTAGAGTTCATATTACTTTTTTTCATTGATAAAAAAAGTAACCAAAAAAATCTAGGCTTACGAAATTTTATCTAAATTTTTCATTCGGTACCTAAATTTTAGGAAACTCGCTTTTACGACTGTGATAGCTCTAATTTTTTTGCATGCTCAAACAGCCTAAAATTTCACGGTACGCTCATTTCAAATTTCACGGTAAATTTTCGGTAGGCCGTTTGGGCATGTTAATTATATTATTGCAGGTTTGATGAATTATCAATTTCTTTTTGTTGTCTAGTTGTGGATTTTTTTGCGTCCTTTTTTATTCAATCATTTATATTGGTATCAAATTAAGTTAAAAACATGTTCATTTTTTACTCACCACAATTGTTTATTTTACTACTGGTGTTCGTGAATCTTCGATTTCCATCGATGAAAAAACGAACCAAAAAAATCTAGGCTGATTTTAGTTTTCTTGAAAACTACATAAAAACCACATCATGCGGATGACAATCGCTCCGCTTGGTCATCCTCCGCTGCCAACGCGCTGGTTTTTATTTGTTTTACTACGGAATCGAAAAGTAGGCCGTGTGTCATTTGTATTATATTTTTTTCAACTTTTTAACTATGTCTGGTTGGTTATTTTGATTAGATGTATTGAGGTTTTGAATTAATTCAAGATTCAAGATTCCCAAAGTGTAGATACTTGTTAAAGGGGACTTTCTGCTTTTATTTTCTTTTTTACTCATTTTTTTTATTTTGTTTTTTGTGTTCGTGAATCTTCGATGTGCATCGCCCAAAAAAGGAACAAACCTGCCTGCCGGCGGGCAGGAAACGCTAGGCTGATTTTCGTTTTCTTGAAAACTGCATAAAAGCTTTTGCCTGTGGATAGCAACCGCTGCGCTAGGCCATCCTCCGATGCCCTTGCTGGGCTTTTATTTGTTTTGCTAGGAAATCGAAAAGTAGGTCGTTTGACAGTTTTATTAAAATCTTTTGAGCTTCATCATTAAGTTAGATATAGCCTTAAAAAGCTCTTGACTTTCTAAACTGATTTAAAATCACAGAATTTTATTGGAATTAATATTTTTTTAGAGTTCATATTACTTTTTTTCATTGATAAAAAAAGTAACCAAAAAAATCTAGGCTTACGAAATTTTATCTAAATTTTTCATTCGGTACCTAAATTTTAGGAAACTCGCTTTTACGACTGTGATAGCTTTAATTTTTTTGCATGCTCAAACAGCCTAAAATTTCACGGTACGCTCATTTCAAATTTCACGGTAAATTTTCGGTAGGCCGTTTGGGCATGTTAATTATATTATTGCGGGTTTAATTAATTATAGATTTCTATTTGATGTTAAGTTGTTAATAATTGTTTGTTGTTAAGTTGTGGAGTTGATGGATTATTTAGAATAATAACTATGAGCTTTAATGCTTTAAGTAAAAAATCCCTCTGGGGGATTTAGGGGATGATGAGTGAAAAGTTAAAATTGAAGAGTTATGAGTTATGAGTGATTGGTGATTAGAGATGAGATGATTGAAGAATGATGAGGAAAGTTACAGAGTTTGAAAGCAGCGAATGGAATTTTGAATTATTAAGTTGGAAAACTCTGGGGCTATTCTTATCATGGCTAAACATTGAATATTTACTTTTGCACTAACAACTAACAACTAACAACTAACAACTAACAACTAACAACTAACAACTAACAACTACCAACTAACAACTACCAACTAACAACTACCAACTAACAACTCACAACTGAACAACTAACAACTAACAACAACTTACTAACTCTAAATAAACTTGCAGGATTTGGTGAACTTATTATCTTTACCATCTATTGGTATTTCATGGGAAAACAGACAATTCACTTTAATATTTCCGAGCGCAAATTGCTGCTACGTTTTGTAGATGTTTTTGTAGTGCTTTTGAGTTTGTATTTGGTAAGTAATTGGTTTCATTTTGACTATTTTACTATTACTAAAGAAAACTGGACTTGGGTGGGTGTATTAATCTTATATATCAGCATATTTGGGACTGTTTTTGAATTGTACCATCTGCAAAAAGCCAGTAGAACGGATAAGGTTTTTGCTAATATTATCCTCACCGCATCTGTAACGGTTTTATTCTATTTGTTGACACCTTTTTTTACGCCTCTATTACCGTCTAATCGCTTGCAGATCCTTTATTTTTATGTGGCCATTATTGTCGCCCTGACCTTGTGGCGCTTATTTTATATTTACTTTATTTCTGCACCACGATTCTATAAAAAAGTGCTTATAGTGGGTGAAACTTCCAATATTGAAACGGTTGTTAATGCCTTCCGATATGTGGATCCTAACTACAAAATTGTTGGCTATATTAATTGCGAAAAGGCCCTTGAAAATGCTATTGTTATAGATGGCATTACGGAATATCCACCAAGTGCTATTCATGATATTATTGAAAAAGAATCGATTTCTGAAATTGTAGTTGCCAGTTATAACGCTGAAACCATTACTTCGGAAATTTATCATGATTTAATTAGTCTTCTGGAACGTGGTTTTCCCATTAAGGAATATACCCAAGTGTATGAGGATATTACCTACCGCGTGCCGGTGCAGTTTGTGGGTAAAGACTTTTATAAATACTTTCCTTTTAGCCGAAGTAATAAGAATAAACTCTATTTGTTTTTTCATCGGTTTTTTGATGTTACCCTGGCTTTAATTGGCAGTGTGGCTGGATTGGCATTAACACCCTTGGTGTTTTTGGGCAATTTAGTGGGTAATAAAGGTCCGCTGTTGTACCGCCAAGAACGCGT
Source organism: Bizionia myxarmorum (assembly GCF_008086205.1). Classification (GTDB taxonomy): domain Bacteria; phylum Bacteroidota; class Bacteroidia; order Flavobacteriales; family Flavobacteriaceae; genus Algorimicrobium; species Algorimicrobium myxarmorum. The sequence continues at coordinate 203,313 of NZ_VSKK01000002.1, forward strand.
GGGTAAAAATGGGAAGCTTTTTAGTATCATTAAATTTCGCACTATGGTAACCAATGCCGAAACCAATGGCGCGGTATGGGCGATTAAAAATGATTCACGAATTACACCTTTTGGCATGTTTTTAAGACGGTCGCGCTTAGATGAAGTGCCGCAGTTTTTTAATATTTTGAAAGGGGATATGAGTTTGATTGGTCCGCGGCCTGAACGTCCGTTTTTTGTGAAGGAATTATCTGCCGTCATCCCTTTTTATGAAACGCGACATATAGTTAAACCTGGTTTAACGGGTTGGGCACAGGTGAATGTTCGCTATGGTGGCACCGTGGATGATAGTTTATTAAAATTGCAATATGATTTGTATTATATTAAACACCGAAGTTTTTTCCTGGATTTAAATGTGATGGTGAAGACTATAGGGACTATGGTTTATTTTAGGGGACAGTGATTGTTGGGGTGTTAGTTGTCAGTTGTGGAGTTGTTTGAAGTTCAAGATTCAAGGTTCAAGATTCAAGGTTCAAGATTTAAGATTCAAGGTTCAAGATTTAAGATTCAATATTCAATATTGAACCCTTAATATCTAACAATTTAACGCCAAACAACTTAACGCCAAACAACTACCACTATTTACAATTCAAGCTTTCTATTGAAAAAGTTTATTAAAAACAGGTATCGTATTAATAATGCTAAAAGGAATGGGATTTGAGCCGGTGCGAATACTTGCACGCCAACAATCCAATGGAAGGTCATTAGGGTTAATAGGATGACTAGAAACTTTAAGAATGGTATAATCCAAGCTTTTGGTTTTTCCTTTAATATTTGCCATGCTAGAATGCCATTTAATGGGAATGCCCATAACAGATTGTAATTTTGTACCGTGGTTTGGTGGTTGGTGGCAAACCACAACAGTAAAATAAGAATTCCTATTAGCGTGGTGCTTATTAATAATATGCCGTCTAATGTTTTGCTTTGACGTTGTTTTTTATAATCGGAGTAGGTGATGCCCATAATAATTAAACCTAGAATACTGAAAATGACCCATGGGCTCCATAGAAAATTGGAAGTGGATGCGGTAGGTTTTTCTTGATACACTATGTTTTCTTTTGAAACGAGTTGGCGATCGCCAATGGTTGCTTTGGCAAAGAATGTATGGATATAAGAAGGCAGAAACATGTGTTCTTCAGCGGTTGCTTGCTGATCTATAACGGAACCTAAAGCTAAATCTATACCGACACCGCCCCAAGAATTGGTGCTGACTTTTTCTCGAATTAAGCGTCTAAAGGTTTGGGGTTGAAAATTGTCTGGTTCGTGAAAGGTGATTTTATTACCGACGGCTGTTTGCAGTACATCACGAATTTTGGTGGCGCAATTATCAAAAAAGAAATCGTAAAGATAGTCCTGGTTTTCGGGCTTGTAATTATTTAAGAGGTAGTTAAAAACGGCTTGTTTTTCTTCCGCCGTTAAATTTAAAACCTGCTCTTGTATGCTGCGGTTTTGCCAGATGTAAAAATCTTTAATATCCTGATATTTGCTTTTTCCAATGGAATAATTGAGCTTGCCTTGGGCGAAGTTTAAATAAAAACCGGGTTCGTTAAATGGGAATCGTCCGTAATCATAACCCACGTCTAAATCGTTTGCTCGATCTAAAATTCTGAAGACATTATGACCAAAAGCATCATTTAAGGATGTTCCTGGGCCAATGGTGATGACGCTTATTTGTGCTTGGGATGATAATTGCTGACTGAATACATTTTGAAAACACAATGCTAAAGCCAATACTAAAATACGCGTATACATAAGAGAAAATTATCTGAAAATACTGAAATCTAATTTTAAGGAAAATACGTTGGAGTAGAGCGCAATACTTTGATCGCCAATATCTGTAAAGGCATAGTCTACCGCAATCCCCTTATATTTAAAACCGACTCCAATACTGGGTTGAAAGGAAACTCGCTCATTATTGTCTATTTGCAATTCATTTTGGAAATTACCAACGCCTGTGCGTAAAAAAACCATATCTAAATAGCCAAATTGTAAGCCTACAGCGGGCGTGATACTTGCAAAAGAGGTTGAAATAATATCATTATTTTGTTCAAAGCGTACGTTCAGGTCTATTTCCGCCAAGAGCGAATAATCATAGCGGATGATGAACTTTTTAGAAATACCCATTTGTAATTTAGGGATGGTGATTTCCGTAGTTTCTGGCAATTCTTGATTTTGACCTTCCACAGCATTTTGTACCGTGGCGAAAGCTTCTTCATTAATAGCCCAAGCATTAAAGGTTGTGGTAATATCCCGTGCCATGATGCCGAATTTCCAATCGTTTTTAGTTTCAAATTGAATGGCGGCATCTAAACCGAATCCCCAAGAGGATGCAAAGTCGCCAATAATACGGCGGATTACTTTGGCACTAATGCCATAATTTAAACCATCTAAAGGCAATTTTCTAGCATAGGAAAAGGTTACGCCATAATCGGCTGTGGAAAACAGAGAGATTCGGTCGTAATTAATATTGCCTTCATCATCAATTAATTGGGTGGTGTTTAGAATATCATCAACTGCAAAGCGAATGACGGAAATACCAATGGCCGATTGATCATCAATAGGCATGGCAAAACCGATATAATCATAATTGGCAATATTGGCAAAATAGCTGGAGTGCATAAGCGCTATTTGCTTGTCTTTGACGTGAACGAGGCCGGCGGGATTCCAGTAGCCTGAATTAACATCATCTGAATGTGCTGTTACGGCATTAGACATGCCCAATGCCGCAGCATCTACACCAATGTTCATGAACTCATTGGAATACTTTCGGACGGCTTGACTAAATACGGTTGCAGAGATTAAAAAAACCAGTGCAGAGATTCGTAATGCTTTCAAATACAATTCTTTTTTTGCAAAGATGCTATAATTTTTCTAGATATTAAACTTGAAAATCGTTGAGATATTGTTTGGGTTTGTTTTTAGCTGTAGAATTTGGTTGAAATAGAGGGGAAAGTTTGAAAGTTAGAGATTTTCAGAGTTGTGATGTTGTTTGTTGTGGAGTTGTTTGTTGTGGAGTGGAAAGTGAAAAGATAAAAGTTAATAGTAAAGGGAAGCGTTGCGGAGTTGATTGTTGTGGAGTTGTGGAGTTTTGGGGTTGCACAGTTGTGGAGATGCAAAGTTGTAAAGTTGTGGAGTTGATTGTTGTGGAGTTGTAAAAAGGTATAGCAGAATAGTTTTCATTTCTTTTTTACTCATTTTTTTTATTTTGTTTTTTGTGTTCGTGAATCTTCGATGTGCATTGCTCCAAAAAGAAACAAATAACGCTAGGCTTACGAAACTATATCTAAATTTATCATTCGGCACCTAAATTTTAGGAAACTCGCTTTTATGATTTTTATTACTTCCTATATTTTTTGCTTGCTCAAACCTTTCGACTGCGCTCAAGGCAGGCTATCTAAAATTTTACGGCATCCACATTTCAAATTTCACGATAAATTTTCGGTAGGCCGTTTGGGCATTTTAATTGGATGTATTGCGGATTTGATGAATTGTAAATTTCTGTTTGATGTTAAGTTGCTTGTTGTGGAGGTGTGGAGGTGTGGAGGTGTGGAGGTATGGAGGTGTGGAGGTATGGAGGTGTGGAGTTGTGGAGTGGAAAGTTAAAGTGAAAAGATAAAAGTGAAAAGTTAATAGTAAAGGGAAGCATGTGAAAGTTTCAGAGTTTCAAAGTTGAAGCGTTACAATAAAGTAAAGTAGTTTGAAATCGTGATAGAAGCTATTGAATTATAATGAAATATAAAAACGTTTGGAACCGTATTGTTTAGCACAAATAGTTTGTTATTTTTACAAGCTTATCACATAATCCTATGAAACGACATATACCCAATTTTATTACGCTTTTAAATTTGTTAAGTGGCTGTATAGCTGTTGTTTTGGCTGTAAATAACCATTTTGTAACGGCTGCCATCTTTATGTTTTTGGGGATTTTCTTCGACTTTTTCGATGGTTTTTTTGCGCGTAAATTGAACGTGTCCGGTCCATTGGGTGTACAATTAGATTCGCTAGCCGATATGGTTACTAGTGGTCTGGTACCTGGTGTGGTGATGTTTAAGATGTTGCATTTATCTTTAGGAAAGCCTGTTGCAGAAGGCTCGGAAGCACTTTGGTCTGGGGCGAATTTCTGGGAAGGTTTAGACTATGCGCCCTTGGCATTTGTGGGGTTTTTAATTACCTTATCGTCTGCATACCGTTTGGCGAAATTTAATATTGATGAAGATCAGCAAAGTTATTTTAAAGGCTTGCCAACACCAGCCAACGCTTTACTTATCTTGTCCTTGCCTTTGATTATTGAGTTTCAAAACAATGATTTAATGAATTCGCTTATTTTAAACCCTTGGTTTCTAGTTTTTGTAACCTTGGTGAGTTCTTATATGCTAAACGCCCCCGTGAACTTATTTGCTTTAAAGTTTAAAACTTATGATTTTAAAAGTAATATAACCCGCTACGTGTTTCTTATTTTAACCATTATTTTCCTGATTGTTTTACAATTTGCTGCTATTCCATTGGTGATAATCCTGTATATATTATTGTCTTTACTAACAGCGAAAAACATTAAAGCTTAACTATTTAATTTAAAACTTACCTTTTTATGGCTTCGGGATTTTTTGCTCTTCTTGATGATATTGGCGCCCTCATGGACGATGTGGCTGTTTTAAGTAAAGTGACCACTAAAAAAACGGCTGGTATTTTAGGTGATGATTTGGCTGTAAATGCCGAAAAAGCGTCTGGTTTTGTATCCTCTCGGGAAATACCTGTTTTGTGGGCTATTACTAAAGGTTCTTTTTTAAATAAGCTCATTATTTTACCAATTGCTTTTTTATTGAGTGCTTTCTTGCCTGCAGCCGTCACTATCATTCTAATTTTAGGTGGTATTTATTTGGCTTTTGAAGGTGCCGAAAAGATAGTAGAATATGTTTTTCCTCATGAGCATAAAACGGAAACTGTTGATGTAACAGAAGAACTTTCAGAAGAAGCCATTTTAGAATTGGAAAAGTCGAAGGTAAAGTCGGCCATTATAACCGATTTCATCTTATCTGTTGAAATCGTGATTATAGCTTTAGGAGCGGTTTTAGAACAAACGTTATTGCTACAAATTATTGTGGTGTCCATTGTGGCTATAATTGCCACCGTTGGTGTTTATGGTATTGTAGCGCTTATTGTGCGGATGGATGACTTTGGTTTAAAGCTTGTGGCCAAAAGCAATGGCAAAGGTTTTATGCATGGTTTCGGAACCGTTTTAGTTAGTGCCTTACCCTATGTGATTAAAAGTTTATCGGTGATTGGAACGATTGCCTTATTATTAGTTTCTGGTGGTATTTTTGCGCATAATCTTGATTTTTTTCATGATATATTAACATCTTGGCCCGCTATGCTTAAGGAATTTTTAATAGGCTTGGTTGTTGGTATTTTGGCTGTTCTGGTTTTTAAGGCGGTGCTTTGGGTTATTGGAGTTGTGAAGGGGTAATCCCCTGAATCCCCAAAGGGGACTTTTTAAGTTGAATTTGAAGTTGAATCTGAATGATTTCTGGCAAAGTCGCAAAGTTGTGGAGTTGTGGTTTTGAATCTGAATGATTTCTCGCGAAGACGCGAAGACGCAAAGTTGTGGAGTTGTGGCGTAGTTAATTTTCTCGCGAAGACGCAAAGACACAAAGTTGTGGAGTTGTGGTTTTGAATCTGAATGATTTCTCGCGAAGACGCGAAGACGCAAAGTTGTGGAGTTGTGGCGTAGTTAATTTTCTCGCGAAGACACGAAGACACAAAGTTGTGGAGTTGTGGCGTAGTTAATTTTCTCGTGAAGTCGCAAAGACGCAAAGTTGTGGAGTTGTGGTTTTGAATCTGAATGATTTCTCGCGAAGACGCGAAGTTGTGGAGTTGTGGTTTTGAATCTGAATGATTTCTCGCAAAGTCGCGAAGACGCGAAGTTGAGGAGTTGTGGCGTAGTTAATTTTCTCGCGAAGACGCAAAGACGCAAAGACACAAAGTTGTGGAGTTGTGGTTTTGAATCTGAATGATTTCTCGCGAAGACGCAAAGACGAAAGTTGTAGAGTTGTGGTGTAGTTGATTTCCCGCGAAGACGCGAAAACTCTGAGTTGTGAGTTGTGGTTTTGAATCTGAATGATTTCTCACAAAGTTGCAAAGACGCAAAGTTGTGGGGTTGTGGAGTTGTGGAATGAAAAGTTGAAAGTTAAAAGTTAAAAGTGAAATAACCTATTACTAATTTTTAATAGTTTAATTATAAGTAATAAGAAAGTTCATATTTTTAGAACACTGAACACTGAACACTAATCACTTTTCAAAAACTACTCTCTAATTTTTTTCTTACGTAGTTCAAAGTTTTGCCCTAAATAGACTTTACGTACCATTTCGTCATTGGCTAATTCTTCTGGTTCACCAGCTTTTAGGATACTCCCTTCAAACATTAAATAGGTTCTGTCGGTTATAGCCAAGGTTTCCTGCACGTTGTGATCGGTAATAAGAATACCAATATTCTTTTTGGTTAATTGAGCTACAATTCGCTGAATATCTTCTACAGCTACTGGGTCAACACCTGCAAAGGGTTCATCTAAAAGAATAAAGTTAGGATCGGTTGCAAGGGCGCGCGCAATTTCTGTACGACGACGCTCCCCACCCGATAATAAGTCGCCACGACTTTTTCGAATATGCCCCAAACTAAACTCTTCAATCAGCGACTCCATTTTATGTAATTGCTCTTTTTTGCTTAATTTGGTGAGTTGTAAAACACTTAAAATATTATCTTCAATACTTAATTTTCTAAAAACAGACGCTTCCTGGGCCAAGTAACCAATACCATTTTGTGCCCGTTTGTACATGGGGTATTTGGTAATGTTGGTGCTTTCTAAAAAGATATTACCACCATTTGGTTTAATTAATCCCACAATCATATAAAAGGATGTGGTTTTACCCGCACCATTAGGACCTAAAAGGCCTACAATTTCGCCTTGATTGACTTCTAGAGAGACATCTTTAACGACTTTTCGGCCGCCATAAGACTTCATTAAATGTTCTGCTTTTAACTTCATAGGTTTTTACTCTTGGCTAAAATAGTAAAATCAAGATGACATTTTATGGTTTGCGGTTTAATTTAAAAAAAGTTTAACGGGTTTTTATGGATTCAAGACTTTCGGGAAAGTTGTTGGAATTATTTTCGTTAGTTTTTATTACTCGGGCTTCTATAAATGCTTGACACGAATTACACGGATTTTCACGAATATGTTTGTTCAATAAAAACTTATACAAATATAATCCCATTGATTTCACGAATGTAGAAGTCTTTAAGTTTGTTTTAATGCATAGCTGAAGCGTTTCAGGGTTTCCAAACGGGCAAAGTTGGAAAGATTTGATTAGAAATTTGAGATTTATGATTCTGGAGTGTTTGTAATATTTTGATATAACTATGTTTAGCGTTCTTTTCTTTTTTACTCATCACTATTTTCTATTTTATTGTTGGTGTTCGTGAATCTTTGATATGCGTTGATACAAAAGAACCAAACCAGCCTGCCGGCAGGAAATCAATACAAAACGTTCGCTTTTTTCTTTACGTCAATTTAGATTTTTAAATTACTTTTAGATTTGGACTGTTTACAATGTTATGTTCATTTTATTCGTTCGTTATTATTTTTAATTGGTACTCATGATGTGCTGCGCAGTTGCCTTGATGCAAAACGAACCAAAAGATCAAAACCGTTTTTAGGAATTACTCATGCGTTTTTATTTTCTTTTGGTATTCGTGATGTGCTTCGCAGTTCACTGCGTGACGTTCGCTTTTTTCTTTATGCTAAATTGGATTGTTAACTTACTTTGGTTAATAACTCCCTTGATTTGGAAAGTCTCTTATAGCTTGGTAGCTCACTATTTCTGAAAACGGTTGGGGATTGGCTTTGGGCTTATTGCTGCTGTTTTAATTTGGGGACTTATTGTTGTGTTGGTTTGTGGCTTGCTATTCCTGAAAATGGCTGAGTGGTTGTTTTAAGTTATAAGCTTTTAATACTATCATAGCTTACTATAAACTACATGATATTTGTGATCGTACATTGGTTTTATTGTTAAATCGAAACGCAGGTCGTTTTCTGTTTCAATATGCTCTTTTCTTTTTTACATTGCCCAAAAAAGAAACAAACCTGCCTGCCGGCAGGCGCAGGCAATCGCTGCCCTGCGCTGAAGCTTTTATTTGTTTTACTACGAAAACGAAACCTAGGCTGCCTTGGAATTTTTATAGCAATCTTTCATTGCATTAGAATTTTCTAAATGTCAATGAATGGAATTAATTTGATATTTATTTTTTCTTCAAGTCTCTTTTGGCTTGGCGTTCTTGGTTTCTCACGACAATTTTGGAGATATAGATGCTTATTTGGTATAATAATAAAATTGGAATGGCCACAATAACTTGACTCGCGATATCTGGAGGGGTGATAATGGCAGAAATAATAAGCACAATAACCAGAGCAAACTTGCGGTATTTTTTAAGAATCTGCGGTGTAACGAGTCCGATTTTGGTTAAAAAGTAAATAACTATCGGCAATTCAAACACGAGGCCCGAGGCCAAAGATGAAGATCGTACTAAAGCAATATAGGAGCTTAAATCTATTTCATTTGAAATTTCAGAACTGACGGTGTAGGTTCCTAAAAAGTTAATCGATAATGGTGTTACAATATAGTATCCAAATAAAACGCCGATAAAGAAGAGCATGGAGGTTACAAAAATGAAACCACGCGAATGCTTACGTTCATTAGGCTGTAAACCAGGACTAATAAATTTCCAGAATTGGTAAACCACATACGGGAAAGCAATAATTAATCCGGCGTAAATTGAGGTCCAAATATGGGCAGAAAACTGACCAGCCATGGTTCTATTTTGAATACGGAACGGGAATTCATCCAAGCAAAATGTTGTTTCAATACCAATAAACTGTGATATTTGACAGAGATATTGGTAGGTAGGAAAGCTCATTTTTTTAGGACCAAAAATGATGGTTTCAAAAATAAAGTCGGACATTAAAAAGGCGCCCGTTCCAGCTATTAAAATTCCAAATGTCGCCCGGATTAAATGCCATCTTAAATCTTCTAAATGATCTAAAAAGGACATGTCGTTAATGCTTTTTTTCGCCATTATATAATGCCTTCTTTTATTAAGTCGTGAATGTGTACAATACCGGCATATTCACCTTGCTTTTCAACTAATAATTGGGTGATACCATGGGATTCCATCATCTCTTTAGCATCCACGGCCATAGCATTAGCTTCTATTGTTTTTGGCGAAGCACCCATAATATCTTTAGCTGAAAGTTGACTAAAATCGTTGGATTTAGTAAGCATACGTCTTAAATCGCCATCCGTAATAATACCTACAATCTTATTGTTTTCAACAACTGCTGTAACGCCTAGCATTTTTTCGGAAATTTCAATAATCACTTCCTTAATATTCGTATTTGGGTTTACTTGTGGTTTTTGATTGACATCACTCATATCACTCACCCGTAAATACAGTTTTTTACCCAAAGCACCACCCGGATGGTATTTGGCAAAATCATTACTTGTAAAGCCCCGTAATTCCAATAAGCAAACGGCCAAAGCATCACCCATAACTAATTGGGCGGTTGTGCTGGTTGTTGGCGCTAAATTATTAGGACAAGCTTCTTTTTCAACATACGTATTAAGGAGGTAATCGGTGTTTTTTCCTAAAAATGAATCACGATTCCCGGTAATAGCAATCATTTTATTTTTAGCCCGTCTTATAAGCGGTACTAGCACTTTTATTTCGGGTGTGTTACCACTTTTTGAAATACAAATTACCACATCATTCTCAAGAATAAGTCCTAAATCTCCATGAATAGCATCGGCTGCGTGCATAAAAACGGCAGGTGTTCCGGTTGAATTTAAGGTGGCTACAATTTTAGTAGCAATAATGGCACTTTTGCCAATACCCGTTATAATGACACGGCCTTTAGAATTTAAAATGCAGGTAACAGCGTCAGAAAAATCACTATCTAATAAAGAGGCAAGATTAGCAATAGCTTCACTTTCCATAGCAATAGTCTGTTTTGCAGTCTGTAAGATTGTATTATGATTTTTCAAAATTTATTATTTTTTTGGGTTGATGCTTTTAAAGAATTCCTTATCTTTAAAGTTATTCAAACTAAATAATTAATTTGTTGGTTTTTGTATGTTGCAAAGCTAACAAAAATAATTATGAGAGTTCTGTAAATGCACGCGTAATTAACTGTAGCAAATTTCTATGCAGTGTGTTTGAAATGAGGTAAAATAATATATTAATATCGATACATGTCTGTAAATGAAAAAGACTTGCATAGCGCCTTAAAAACCTTTTTTGGTTTTAGTGTATTTAAAGGCCTGCAAGAACCTGTAATAAAAAGTATTTTATCGGGAAAGGACACCTTTGTTGTTATGCCTACTGGTGGCGGGAAATCATTGTGTTACCAGTTGCCAGCACTCATGCAAGAAGGTACGGCTATTGTGGTTTCGCCTTTAATTGCGTTGATGAAAAATCAGGTGGATGCCATTCGTGGAATCTCGGATCATGACGGCGTGGCTCATGTTTTAAATTCCTCGTTGAATAAAACAGAAATAAAGCAGGTAAAGCAAGATATTACCGATGGTATTACCAAGCTTTTATATGTAGCACCAGAATCTCTTACCAAGGAAGAAAATGTGGAGTTTTTACGCTCTGTAAAAATTTCTTTTATGGCGGTAGATGAAGCCCATTGTATTAGTGAATGGGGTCATGATTTCCGACCAGAATATCGAAATCTTAAAAGCATAATAGAACGTATTGGCGATAATATTCCCATTATTGGGCTAACCGCTACGGCCACACCTAAAGTGCAAGAGGATATTTTAAAAAACTTGAATATTCATGATGCCAAGACCTTTAAAGCGTCTTTTAATAGACCGAATCTGTATTATGAAGTGCGTCCGAAAACCAAAAATGTGGATGCTGATATTATTCGCTTTGTAAAAAAATACGAAGGGAAATCTGGAATTGTCTATTGCTTGAGTCGCAAGCGTGTTGAAGAACTCGCCCAAACACTTCAAGTGAATGGTATAAAAGCCGTGCCCTATCATGCCGGATTGGATGCTAAAACGCGTGCCAAACATCAAGACATGTTTTTAATGGAAGATGTAGACGTGGTAGTTGCTACTATTGCCTTTGGAATGGGCATTGACAAGCCTGACGTTCGGTTTGTAATTCATCATGATATTCCTAAAAGTATTGAAAGTTATTATCAAGAAACTGGTCGCGCAGGTCGTGATGGAGGCGAGGGCTATTGTTTAGCCTTTTACGCCTATAAAGATATTGAGAAATTAGAAAAATTCATGTCGGGCAAACCGGTTGCCGAACAGGAAATTGGGCATGCTTTACTTCAAGAAGTAGTTGGCTTTGCAGAAACGTCTATTTCCCGACGTAAATTTATTTTGCATTATTTTGGTGAAGAATTTGATTCTGAAACGGGCGAAGGTGCCGAATTGGATGATAATATGCGCTATCCTAAAAAACAACTGGAAGCGCAAGATCATGTGGTTTTACTATTGCAAACCGTGACTAAAACCAATGAGAAATACAAGTCTAAAGATTTGGTGAATGTTTTAATTGGAAAGGAAAATGCCTTAATTAATTCCCATAAAACAAACGATCAGCCGTTTTTTGGATTAGGTAAAGCCCAAGATGATAAATACTGGATGGCTTTAACGCGTCAAGTTTTGGTAGCTGGCTTTTTGAAAAAGGATATTGAAACCTACGGTGTTATTAAAATAACAAAAGCAGGTACCGAGTTTATAAATAATCCGACATCCTTTATGATGACGGAAGATCATCAATTTAATGGTGAAGCAGATGATGCTATTGTAGCGGCTGCTAAAGGTGGCGGTGCTGTAGCGGATGTGGTTTTAATGAATATGCTGAAAGATTTACGTAAGCGTAATGCGAAGCGTTCTGGCGTTCCACCATTTGTTATTTTCCAAGATCCCTCATTAGAAGATATGGCGCTTAAATACCCTATGACTTTAGAGGAATTAAGTCATGTACATGGTGTTGGTGATAGGAAAGCTAAAAAATACGGTCAGGATTTTGTAGATTTAATTGCTAAATATGTGGACGAAAACGAGATTATGCGTCCAGATGATATGGTGGTGAAATCGACTGGGATGAATTCCGCTTTGAAATTATATATCATTCAAAATATAGATAGAAAACTGCCTTTAGATGATATTGCATCGGCCAAAGGCATGAACATGAACGACTTCATTAAGGAAATGGAAGCTATTGTGTTTTCAGGTACTAAATTGAATATTGATTACTGGATTCACGATATTTTAGATGACGATCAGCAAGAGGAAATCCATGATTATTTTATGGAATCTGATACTGATAAAATTGACGTGGCTATTGATGAATTTGATGGCGATTATGACGATGAGGAATTGCGTTTATATCGTATAAAGTTTATTAGTGAAGTGGCGAATTAGGGAGTTGTTGGGTGTTGTTTAGTTGTTTGTTGTTTAGGTTTAATATTCCAAGTTCAAAATTCAAAGTTGTTTTAGGATGAATTTTTAATTTTCGTTATAACTTTTCACTTTTCACTCTTCACTCTTCACTCTTCACTCTTTTCCAGCAATCATTTCATTTAAACTTCCATTTCAGTTTTAACTTCAATTTCATATCTTTGCGGCTCATTAAACATAAATACAATGCAAGACGGATTATACGCAAAATTTCATACGAGTAAAGGCGACATTTTAGTGGCTTTAGAATTTCAGAAAACACCAGGTACTGTTGGTAATTTCGTTGCTTTAGCGGAAGGGAATTTAGAAAATTCAGTTAAAAAGCAAGGCACACCATTTTATAATGGTTTAAAATTTCACCGTGTTATTCCAGATTTTATGGTACAAGGTGGTTGTCCACAAGGTACTGGTACTGGAAATCCAGGTTATAAATTTGACGATGAGTTTCATCCAGATTTAAAACATGATGCTCCGGGGATTTTATCAATGGCCAATTCGGGACCTGGAACCAATGGTAGTCAGTTTTTTATTACGCATGTGGAGACGCCTTGGTTAGACGGAAATCATACGGTTTTTGGAAAAGTTCAAGAAGGTCAAGACGTTGTTGATGCTATTGCGCAAGGTGATACATTAGATACATTAGAAATTATTCGTGTTGGTGCTGATGCCGAAAACTTTAAAGCGGTTGAAGCTTTTAGAACCTTTGAAGGGTCTCGTGAAAAACGATTAGCGGAAGAAAAAGCAGCCAGTGAAGCCGTTTTAGATAAATTAGCAGCTGGTTTTGATAAAACAGATAGTGGTTTGCGCTATAAAATACTTCAAAAAGGAAACGGGGCTCAAGCTCAAAAAGGGCAAACGGTTTCTGTACATTATAAAGGACAATTGGAAGACGGGACTGTTTTTGATTCTTCTTACAAACGTAAAGATCCTTTAGAATTCCAAGTTGGCGTTGGCCAAGTGATTGCTGGTTGGGATGAAGGTATTTGCTTATTACAAGTTGGCGATAAAGCCCGTTTGGTTATACCAAGTCATTTAGGTTATGGTGCTCGTGGTGCTGGTGGTGCTATTCCGCCTGATGCGACCTTGATTTTTGATGTGGAATTAATGGGGACTAAATAATTTAAGATTCAAGATTCAAGATTCGAGATTCAAGATTCAAGATTCAAGATTTAAGATTTAAAAAAAGCTACCAAATTGGTAGCTTTTTTTATTGAAATTATTTTGTAAAACTACAGTCTGTTTATTTCTTCAGCCATTTAATATTACAGCCCATACTTGGTTTTTGGGTTTGGGTGTTTTCTGTATTCTCGATAATACAATTTATAGCGTGTCGGAGATCAGAACCTGTAACGGGGATGTCGTTTCCAGGTCTGGAATCGTCCAATTGTCCACGATAGACTAGCTTCAAATCTTTATCAAACACAAAGAAATCTGGCGTGCAAGCTGCTTGGTACGCTTTCGCTACTTCTTGGGTCTGATCATATAAATACGGGAATATATAGCCTTCGTTAATGGCATGGTCTTTCATTTTATCGGGCGCATCTTGTGGGTAATTCTCCACATCATTGCTAGAAATGGCAATTAAATTTACGCCTCTACTTTTATAAGCCTTGGCTATTTTAACAAGTTCTGCATTTATATGCATTACATACGGACAGTGGTTGCAAATAAATAAAACCACGGTAGCTTGCAGACCCTTAGCAGATTGTAAGGTTATTTTCTCATCAGAAACGACATCTTTTAAGCTAAAAGAAGATGCCTGTGTTCCTAAAGGAATCATATTAGAAGGGGTTTGAGCCATGGTAATTTGTTGTTTTTTTGTGTGCTATAAATTTAGTCAATATTTGGCTTACGCCCAATTTACACCTCCTTAAATTATTGGTTTTTGATTTGCTATTTTGAAATTTTACTATCATATTACACCCCATTTCACCAACCACCCTAAGTAGCCATTGCATGCAGGAACTTGACAGCGCTCAAATTCATTTTGATACTGATAATTTATGGATTTTAAATTTGGCATTAGCCATTGTCATGTTTGGCGTGGCCTTGGGTATTTCCATATCGGATTTTAAGTTTCTTATAAAAGCACCCAAGGCGGTGTTTGTTGGTTTGCTATCGCAATTTGTGCTCTTACCATTGTTAACTTTTGGATTTATATATTTTGTGAATCCGCAGCCAAGTATAGCTTTGGGGATGATGATGGTTGCCGCTTGTCCTGGCGGAAATATCTCTAACTTTATGACCCATATGGCCGGCGGAAATACGGCGCTTTCTATTAGTTTAACGGCTATTTCCACATTTCTAGCCATAATAATGACACCCTTTAACTTTGAGTTTTATGGCTATATGTATGAGCCTACAGCCAAATTGCTTCAAGATATTTCTTTGAATCCTTTCGATATGGTTAAAATTGTACTCCTAATTTTAGGTGTACCTTTAATTTGTGGTATGTTGGTGCGTTACAAATTCCCTGAATTATCAATCCGTTTATCCCGTTGGTTAAAACCTTTTTCATTAGCTGTTTTTATTGGAATTGTAGTAGCGGCCATAGCTAATAATATGGATGTATTTTCGCAATATATTCATTTTGTATTTGCTTTAGGCATGATTCATAACCTATTGGCTTTTGTTATGGGATTCTTGGTGGCACGTGTTTTTAAATTATCTTTTCAAAATCAGAAAACCTTAACGATAGAAACGGGGATTCAAAACTCGGGAATTGGCTTATTATTAATATTTACGTTCTTTGACGGTCTGGGCGGCATGGCTATTATGGCTGCTTTTTGGGGTGTTTGGCATATTGTTTCAGGTTTGTTTGTGGCTTACTTTTGGTCCACAAAGCATGATGAAAATACCGAAAGCTATTGAGAAAAATCTGGCTCATAAGCGTTCGCTCCTATATTAAATTGGCACTGTTTTTTTACTACAGACGCATTGTTGTAAAAAATATAGAACACGTCCCTAAAAAACAACCGGTTTTATTTGTTTCCAATCACAATAACGCGCTTATTGATGCCTTATTAATTGTTACACAATCTGGACGCTTGTCGTATTTTCTAACACGAGCTAGTGTTTTTAAAAAGCCCTTTGTAAACTGGTTATTGCGCAGTTTAAATATGTTACCGGTTTACCGGGTTCGTGATGGTTGGAGTAGTATTTCCAATAATAACGCTATTTTTGAAAGCTGCAGTTTATGCCTATCTCAAAATGAAGCGGTGGCTCTTTTTCCAGAAGGAAATCATCATATGAATAGAACGGTTAGACCTTTAAGCAAAGGTTTTACACGTATTGTTTTTGAAACTTTAGAACATTATCCTACATGCGATTTAAAAATAATACCCATTGGTCTAAATTTTGAACAATTGGATGCTTTTGCTGATAGTGTATTGCTTTATTTCGGAACGCCTATTTCCGCAAATACCTATTTGCAACATGATGTATTAGTTGAAACCAAGCGGTTGAAAAAAGATGTTTGGAAAGCTATTACCAAATTAACGACACATATTCCAGCTGCAGATTATGACGAAACTATGCAAAAGTTAAAATCTATGGATGCTAATTTTCTAAATCCTGATGCTGTTCATGCGTGTGTGGAATCTGATTTTACTAACTGTGGATTTTCTAAAAAGGAGCAACCAACATCTTTAAAGGCTTTCTTTAAATTTTTAATGATTGTTTTATTGATAGGGCCTTATGCTATATGGAAATTCGTAGCCGAACCTAAAATTAAGGAAGTTGAATTTGTAGCAACTTTTCGTTTTGGTATGGTGATTACCTTGGTGCCTATTTGGATGCTATTTGTGACGCTTGTTCTGATACTAACTTTAGGTCTGCCTGCTGGTTTGGCATATATTTTTGCCACATTCAGTATGGCCTTACTAGCCGTTAAGTTATAGCCATAAAAAAGCCACTTTCAAGAAAGTGGCTTTGTAAATTGTCTGTTTTTAGATTAAATATCGTCAAAATCAATATCGGTAAAACGTTCAGCTGATTTTGAGCTGTCTTCCATCATTTCAGATTCATCAGTATATTCTTTCTTAAAATCTTTTTGATGACGCTCACTGATAACTTCATCACCTTTTTCATTGATGATATAATCCGTCATTTCATTTAAAATAGTATTGAATTCTGTGAAGTCTTCTTTGTATAAATAAATTTTGTGTTTTTTGTAGTGGTAGGAGCCATCGTCATTTGTGAATTTCTTACTCTCGGTAATTGTCAAGTAGTAATCGCCTGCTTTTGTAGATCTCACATCAAAAAAATACGTGCGTCTACCAGCTCTTAATACTTTCGAGAAAATCTCTTCTTTCTCCAACATTCCATTATTATCCATAGTCATATATATAAAATAAAAACACACATTATTAGTTCTTCAAAAATCTAAAAAAAAGCGGTAGCAAGCAACAAATTATGAATTTTCTTTTAGTTTCCTATGCAATTCACTTTTAAAACCCTTAAAACTATAAGCTTCCCAATTATGGATTGGCATTCTCACTAAGTTGTTTTAAGTACAAATTTTTATAGTAACCTTCTTTGCTAATCAGTACATCATGGCTTCCTGCTTGAGCAATATGGCCAGCATCTAGAATTATTATTTTATCCGCATTCTTGGCGGCTGAAATTCTATGGCTCACAATTATGGTTGTTTTGCCAGTTGTTAGTTTTTTAAGATTATTCAGAATTTTCTCTTCCGTTTCGGTATCTACTGCCGATAAGCAATCGTCAAACAACAAAATCTGTGGGTCTTTTATTATGGCTCGCGCAATAGAAACACGCTGCTTTTGTCCGCCTGAAAGCGTAATACCACGTTCGCCTAAAATGGTTTCATAACCTTTATTAAAACCGATAATATTTTTATGTACTTGGGCATATTTTGCCGCTTGAATAACCTGTTCATCCGTAGCGTCTTCTCTACCAAATTTAATGTTATTATTAATGGTATCTGAAAACAAAAAGGCTTCTTGAGGCACGTAACCAATAGCGTCACGCAAATCAGACAGATTAACTTCATCTATAGGTACACCATCAATTAAAAGTTCGCCACTTTCAATATCATAAAGTCGCCCTATTAAATCGAGAATAGTGGATTTTCCAGAGCCTGTTTTTCCAATCACCGCTAATGTTTCACCACCTTTAACGGTAAAAGATACGCCTTTTAAGGCTTGAATATTGGTGTCGTCATAGGTAAAAAACACGTTTTTGAAAACGATATCGCCTTTAATAACTGAAGCATTCAACGCTTTATTTTGAATTTCTGGATTAATTTCAAGAAATTCATTAATACGGTTTTGAGAAGCTTCCGCTGTTTGAACAATAGATGTAACCCATCCAACTGTTGCAACAGGCCATGTTAGCATGTTTACATATATGATGAATTTGGTGATGACACCCAAAGTAATTTCACCCGACATATATTGCAAACCACCCACATAAATAACGATTAGGTTACTTAAACCGATTAATAAAATCATCATCGGGAAGAAAAAAGCATTGATTCGCACTAAATCCAATTGTTTCTCACGACTCTCCGTTGCTAATTCATCAAAACTTTTGGAGGCGTTGTGTTCCATGCCATAGGATTTAATGATGGCAATTCCGCTAAACGTTTCTTGGGTAAAAGAGGATAATTTCGATAAATATTGCTGAACAATCGTGCTGCGCTTGTGTAT
This sequence comes from Bizionia myxarmorum, assembly GCF_008086205.1. Classification (GTDB taxonomy): domain Bacteria; phylum Bacteroidota; class Bacteroidia; order Flavobacteriales; family Flavobacteriaceae; genus Algorimicrobium; species Algorimicrobium myxarmorum. Next base: position 221,561 of record NZ_VSKK01000002.1, read on the forward strand.
GGTTTTACTTAATTTATAAATAATAACTGACAAAATTGGCAGTGGAATAATGGTGTATAAGGTTAAAGATGGCGCTTGCCTGTACATAAATGCAATAGCAATAATAAAAAGCGTAGCCGTATTAATACTATACATGATAGCAGGTCCGGCATACATACGAACGCTATTTACATCTTCGCTAATTCGGTTCATTAAATCGCCTGTTCTATTTTTCTTATAGAAATTTAGAGATAGGCGCTGGTATTGTTGATATATTTCATTTTTTAAATCGAATTCAATATAACGCGACACATTAATAATAGTTTGGCGCATAAAAAATGTCAGAACCCCAGTAATTATTGCAGCACCTATAATATACAGGATATTAATAAGGAGTTCTTTTTTAACTATGGTAATATCGGTGATAATGCCTTTTCGGAATTCATCCACAACATCAATGGACGCGCCTATAAGTTCTGGAGTAAAGAGTAAGAATATTTTGGAAACAATGGTTATTAGTATTCCCGTAATAACTTTCCCTTTATATTTTAAGAAGTATTTATTTAGATGCTTTAATTCTTTCATTAAGCCGTTTGGGTTTGCATAAAGTTTTTAACAAATTCTTATTTTACTATTAATTATGTTGTTTAAACACTAATATTCCCTTAATTTTGTCAGTTGTTTTTACATATAGTATAAAACACAATTAACATTAAACTATAATTAATATGGTAACAGACGTAATTAACGCGAATGAATTACATAAAGTTGATCCTGTTTTTGGTCAACAATCATTCGATAATCACGAGCAAGTTGTTTTTTGCAACGACAAAGATACAGGTTTAAAAGCAATAATTGGAATTCATAATACCGTTTTAGGCCCAGCATTAGGTGGTACTAGAATGTGGAATTACGCTAACGAATGGGAAGCTGTTAATGATGTTTTACGTCTTTCAAGAGGTATGACTTATAAGTCTGCAATTACAGGTTTAAACCTTGGAGGTGGAAAAGCCGTTATTATTGGAGATGCTAAAACTCAAAAAACGCCTGAATTAATGCGTAAATTTGGTGAGTTTGTTCACTCTTTAAGTGGTAAATATATTACTGCTGAAGATGTGGGGATGACGACTGCCGATATGGATACGGTACGTGAGGTGACACCTTATGTTACAGGTATTTCTGAATCTTTAGGAGGCTCTGGGAATCCATCGCCAATTACCGCTTATGGGGTGTTCATGGGGATGAAAGCTGCTGCTAAGTTTAAATTTGGAAGCGATGTTTTAGAAGGTAAATCTGTATTCGTTCAAGGAATTGGGAATGTTGGTGAAGCTTTAGTAGAACATTTAGTAGATGAAGGTGCAAACGTTACCATTTCAGATATAAGTAAAGATCGTTTAGAGCAAGTACGCAGTAAATATGGGGTTTCTATTTATGATGGGAATGATATTTACTCCGAAACGATGGATATTTATGCGCCATGCGCTTTAGGTGCAACTATAAATGATGACACGGTTCAAAAAATAAAAGCACAGGTTATTGCCGGTGCTGCTAATAACCAATTAGCTGTAGAGCAGAAACATGGTAAAATTTTACAAGAGCGCGGTATCGTGTGGGCACCTGATTTTTTAATCAATGCTGGTGGAATTATCAACGTTTATGCTGAATTGGAAGGTTATGACCGTAAGGAAATTATGCGTAAAACAGAAAATATTTACAATACAACTTTGGAAATATTAAACAACGCTAAAGCCAATCATATTACTACACTTAATGCTGCCATGAATATAGCTCAAGGTAGAATTGATGCAAGAAAAATGGAGAATTCGAAGTAATTCTTTTAAATAAATATTATTTTTGCGGGGCGAAAGGTTTACTTTCGCCCCGTTAAATTCAAAGTTCTTTGTAAGTATGCTAAATAGAAGACATATTCGTATAAAAGTGATGCAAACCATTTACGCCTATACAGGTGGAGAAGGTGGCGATTTTAAAGCCGATCAGACCTTTTTATTACGCAGTATAGAAAACATGTACAACTTGTACTTATTGCAGTTGTCCCTACTAATAAAGTTGCAAGAACGGTCCGAGGATCACGTTCTTAAAACCCAGGGCAAACAATTAGCAACTACAGACGATAAAAATCCCAACAAAAAGTTTAGTAACAACGAAGTATTATTGTCCTTAAAAAACAATATCCGCCTAACGGATGCTTTTGAAGATTATAAAATTACCAATTGGGAGCTGGATAGTGAGTACGTAGATGTTATTTTTAAAAGTATGTTAGCATCGGATTTGTATGCTAATTATATGGAAACGCGTGAGTCTAGCTTTGCGGATGATAGAAACTTTATTGTGGATTTGTTTAAGGACATTATTGCACCCAACGATAAGCTTTACGATTATTTAGAAGACCAAAGCTTAACGTGGACTGATGATTTACCAGTTGTTAATACCACGCTTCTGAAATTATTGCGCAAAGTGAAACCGAGTTCGGTGGATGCTTTTTTTCTTCCTAAATTATTTAAAGATGAAGATGACAGGAGTTATGCCTTGGATTTATTCAAAAAAACTATTTTAAAACAAAATACGTTGAATGAAACCATCGCGTTAAAAACTAAAAACTGGGATGCGGATCGTATTGCTAATATTGATACGGTTTTACTTCAAATGGCCATTTGCGAACTAACCAATTTCCCTTCTATTCCGGTGAAAGTGACCATTAATGAATATCTAGAAATAGCTAAAGAATATTCCACACCAAAAAGTAGCGTTTTTATCAATGGTATTTTAGATAATTTGATAAAGGAGTATGAAGAAGCCGATAAATTAAATAAAATAGGGCGGGGGTTGATGTAGTAAGAAATAATTCTTACATTTACGACCCGAACAAAAAATTATTATTATTATGAAAAAAGTACTTTTAGGATTAAGCACATTTTGCTTAATCGCCTTTACATCATGTAAAGATGATGCAACTAACAAAATTGATGAAAATAACGTTGTTGAAGCGGCAGATAGAGACGCTCAAGCATCTAATTTTCCAGTAATCACATTTGAAGAAACAGAACATGATTTTGGTGAAATTGAAGCCAAATCTAAAGTTGAAACGATTTTCAAATACAAAAACACAGGTAATGCACCTTTAGTTATTACAGACATTAAGAGTTCATGTGGTTGTACAGTTCCTCAAGATTGGAGTAGAGATCCATTAGCACCAGGTGAAGGTGGACAGTTTACTGTTATTTTTGATGGTACAGGCGCTAATAAAGTAACTAAAACAATTACAGTAACTGCTAACACAGAAATGGGTAAAGAAACTGTAAAAATTTCAGCCTTTGTTAAGCCAGATCCAAATGCACCAGCTCGTGCTTCTGTACCAGCAGTAACAAATCAAGGTCAGATGCCAGCAGGAGCGGTTCAAACGCAAGAAGGACAAGCACCAAGAAAATACAGTACGCAACCAGGTCATGAAGGCCATAACCACGATTAATTAATCAGATGGAAAATTTAACGTCTTTTTTACCGTTTATTTTGATGTTTGTTGTCGTGTATTTTTTCATGATAGCACCACAAATGAAACGTGCAAAACAAGAAAAGAAATTCGCAGCCGAATTAAAACGTGGCGATCGCGTCATTACCAAAAGTGGTATGCATGGTAAAGTAGTAGACTTTAATGATAAGGATGCTAGCTGTGTAATTGAAACGCTTGCCGGTAAAATAAAATTTGATCGTTCCGCAATTTCTATGGAAATGAGTAAAAAACTCAACGAACCAGAAAAAGTGAAATAATCACAACCTATATTTCAAAATTAAAGCCACTCCATTGAGTGGCTTTTTTTATGGTATTAAAGTAATTTCAGGGATTCTAGAATCCGCTGCTAGAACTTCTTATTTATGTTTACTAGCCGTTAATTCGGCAATTTTGCAAATGACTTCAGTTGCTTTTATCATGCTTTCCACAGGAATATATTCATAACGTCCGTGGAAGTTATGGCCACCTGCAAAAATATTCGGACATGGCAAGCCCATATAACTTAATTGAGAACCATCTGTTCCACCACGAATGGCTTTAATAAGTGGTTTGATATCTAATTGAATCATGGCTTCTTCAGCAATATCAACAATATGCATAACCGGTTCCACTTTTTCTTTCATATTGAAATATTGATTATTTATTTCAATACTAATGACCTCACGACCATATTGTGAATTGATTTCATTTGCTAATTTCTGCATCACCTCTTTGCGCGCTTCAAAATGCTCTTTATCATGATCACGAATAATATATTCTAGCTTGGTTTCATCTACATCACCGGTTACGGTATGTAAATGGAAAAAGCCTTCATAGCCTTCCGTATGTTCTGGTGTTTCTAGTCGGGGTAACGAATTTATATACTCTGTAGCAATATAAATGGAATTCACCATTTTGCCTTTAGCATATCCCGGATGTACAATTTTTCCATGAACAGTAACCACAGCACCTGCTGCATTAAAGTTCTCGTATTCTAATTCACCAACTTGACTTCCGTCCATGGTGTAAGCCCATTCAGCGCCAAATTTTTCAACATCAAATTTATGGGCACCGCGACCAATTTCTTCATCCGGTGTAAAACCAACACGAATTTTTCCATGTTTAATTTCTGGGTGTTGGATCATATATTCCATGGCCGAAACAATTTCGGTAATACCGGCTTTATCATCCGCACCTAAAAGGGTGGTCCCATCGGTTGTAATTAGGGTTTGACCTTTATATAATAATAAATCGTCAAAATAGTCTGGCGATAGAATAATATCTTTTTCAGCATTTAAAACAATGTCTTTTCCGTCATAATTCTCATGAATTTGAGGTTTCACATTAGCGCCTGTAAAATCTGGCGACGTATCAAAATGGGATACAAAACCAATCACAGGAACTTCATGGTCCACATTGCTTGGTAAAGTAGCCATAATGTAAGCGTTTTCGTCAATAGAAACGTCTTCCATGCCTATGGCTTTCAGCTCTTCTACTAAAGCATTTGCTAAATCCCATTGTTTGGCTGTACTTGGCGTGGTATCCGAATTTGGATCCGATTCGGTGTCAACCGTTACATAACTCACAAAACGTTTGATAATGTGTTCTTTTGAAATCATTTTTTAATTAATTTGATGGTTTAACAAATCTCAAGGCAAATTTAGCAATAAAAGAAATTTTTAGCATTTGAATTGCTTACATTTTTATTTAGAATTACTTTTGCGCAAACATTGACAAATGTACAAATTACTACTCCGACCCTTATTTTTTCTTTTCGATCCCGAGAAAATTCATCATTTTACATTCGCATTGATAAAAACAACTTCTAAAATCCCGGGCATGTCCGCTATTTTTAGAAGTCTTTATGTTGTTGAAGATGTTAAATTAGAACGTCAACTTTTTGGCTTAACCTTTAAAAATCCTGTGGGATTAGCTGCTGGTTTTGATAAAAATGCCGTTTTATATAATGAGCTGGCCAATTTCGGTTTCGGTTTTATTGAAATAGGAACTGTAACACCTAAAGGCCAAGAAGGAAATCCGAAAAAGCGTTTATTTCGATTAAAAGATGATCAAGGTATTATTAACCGCATGGGCTTTAATAATGACGGTCTGGAAGCGGCTATTTCTCAATTGAAAAAAAACCAAGGCAACGTTATTATTGGAGGCAATATTGGCAAAAACACCCAAACGCTACCAGAAGATTATACTAAAGATTATCTGATCTGTTTTAAGGCGCTGCATCCCTATGTTGATTATTTTGTATTGAATGTAAGTTGTCCAAATGTAGGTAGTCATGCCAAATTGAATGATAAAGATTATTTATTAGAATTGATCCATACGGTTCAAGAAGCCAATAAAACCTTTGACAAGCAGAAACCTATTTTACTGAAAATAGCACCCGATTTAAATGACATGCAGTTAGATGAAATTATAGAACTGATAGCCGAAACGCATTTAGATGGCGTGATTGCGAGTAATACATCGGTGGATAGATCTAATTTAAAAGCATCTGCTGAACGTTTGGCCGAAATTGGGAATGGTGGTTTAAGTGGTCAGCCAATCAAGGATAAATCAACAGCAGTGATCACGTATTTATCTAGTAAAAGTAATAAAGCATTTCCTATTATAGGGGTTGGCGGTATACATTCGGCAGAAGATGCTTTAGAAAAAATAGCTGCAGGTGCTGATTTGGTTCAAATTTATACCGGCTTTATTTATGAAGGCCCCAACTTGGTGAAAGCCATAAATAAAGCACTTTTAAAACGCTAATTTTTTGAACATCGATATCCTCTTATCATTTATGTTGGCAACGGCAGCTTTGGCTATTTCGCCCGGACCGGACAATATTTATGTCTTGATGCAAAGTGTTACTCATGGCAGAAAATATGGTTTGGCCACGGTATTTGGACTCATATCTGGTTGTATTATTCATACAACCTTATTGGCTTTTGGTGTTTCTGCCATCATCAAAAATAGCGAAACCTTATTTTTTAGTATTAAAGTATTTGGTGCACTTTACTTATTATACTTGGCCTATCAAGTTTTTAGAAGCCCGAGTGATCTAACAATTTCAGGAAAATCTATTCCTAAAAAGACATTGGGTCAATTGTACAAACAAGGGTTTATCATGAATGTGTTAAACCCGAAAGTAAGTATCTTCTTTTTAGCATTTTTCCCGGGCTTCTTGTTTAGTGATACTATGAGTACTGTTTGGCAATTTTATGTGTTAGGTTTTATATTTATGGGCGTTTCTTTACTTATATTTTCTGCCATAGCTATTTTGGCGGGCTCCATTTCAACGTATATAAAATTGCACAAACAAATAGGTCTGTTTTTAAAGTGGCTTCAAATAATTGTTTTTATTGGCATTGCCATTTTAATTTTAGTGTAGTTTTCAATAAAAGGTTTTAGTAGAAACATTTCTTTAGTATCTTTGAACTCCATGAACAAACCCGTTAAAATAATTGAATGCCCACGAGATGCCATGCAAGGTATTAAGGCATTTATTCCTACCGAAAAGAAGGTCCAATATATCCAATCGCTTTTGCGTGTTGGTTTTGATACCATTGATTTTGGCAGTTTTGTGTCGCCAAAAGCTATTCCGCAAATGGTGGACACGGCCGAAGTTCTTGATTTATTAGATTTAAGTAAAACCACGAGTAAACTGCTGGCCATTATTGCAAATACCCGTGGTGCTGAAGATGCTGCCAAACATAAACCAATCCAATACTTGGGATATCCTTTTTCTATTTCGGAAAATTTCCAAATGCGCAATACCCACAAAACCATCGCACAATCGGTTGTTTCTTTGCATGAAATATTAGAAATAGCGGATAAATCAAACAAAGAAGTGGTGGTTTACATTTCTATGGGTTTTGGCAATCCATACGGCGATCCATGGAATGTGGATATAGTAGGAGAGTGGACGGAGCGTTTAAGTAATATGGGTGTTAAAATTTTATCTTTAAGTGATACAGTAGGAACTTCTGATCCTGAAAATATTGATTATCTATTCTCCAATTTAATTCCGAAATATCCGCAAATTGAGTTTGGTGCACACTTACATACCACGCCAACAACTTGGTTTGAAAAAGTAGATGCTGCTCATAGAGCTGGTTGTGTGCGTTTTGATGGCGCTATTCAAGGTTTTGGCGGTTGCCCTATGGCGAAGGATGATTTAACTGGGAATATGCCTACTGAAAAACTCTTATCCTATTTTACCACTAAAAAGAAATCGGAATTAAACGCTTTAAGTTTTGAAAGCGCCTACAACGAAGCCACCAAAATATTTAGCGTTTACCATTAATATTTTATTTATACTATTTAGTTGATATTTAGATTAATAGTTCCCAACCTTGAAGACTATTTAAAATTAATCTAAATAAAGCTTGCTGAAACCGATTTTGGTTTTTATTTTTGCAGGGAAATCAAACAACTATTTATATTAAGTCTAAATAAAAATGAATAAAATTTTTGTGGCTGCAACCCTAACTGCACTGTTTTTATCTTCATGCTCTAGTGATGATGATATGACAACGACACCAACTGATACCGGAGTCATAGCTCCAACCACTTACGTCTTTCAAAGAGGCGGCGAATCTACAGTGAGTTTTGGAGGTCAAACGACGCGTATTTTAATGGCTGGTGAATTTGTATCGGCTTTAAAAGATAATACGAATTCTCAATCTACCTTGGATGCCATGTTTACGCATATTGAAGGCAATGCCGATTTTTCTAATGCGGATTTAAACGCTTCAGGAAAAAATATCCGTAGTAAAGTAGCAGCTTCTAAAGATTACTTTTCTGCTAATATTACGGTTTCTAATGAAATAAAAGCTGATTTTGATGCATGGATTGCAGAACAAGCAAATGAGGTATTTCCCAATTGGGCCGGTACTGCAAGTGCAGGTGTAGCAGGTCAATTACAACAATTAAATGGCGGTTCTACACGCTATGTTACTGCGAAAGGACTAGAATTAAACCAAGCAGTTGCTAAAGGGTTTATTGGTGGTTTAATGACAGACCAGATGCTGAATAACTACTTAAGCACATCTGTTTTAGATGAAGGTGCAAACGCAGCAAACAATAACAATGGTGTTTTAGAAGAAGGTGAAATTTACACGTCTATGGAACATAAATGGGATGAAGCTTATGGTTATTTATATGGTGCCGAATTAGATCCAAGTTTTCCAGTTTTAGGTGCTGATAGCTTTTTAAATACCTATTTAAACCAGGTAGATTCTAATAGCAATTTTTCAGGTACAGCTAATGCTGTTTTTGAAGCCTTTAAATTAGGTCGTGCGGCTATTGTTGCTAAAAATTATACGGTTCGTGATGCACAAGCACAAATAATTAGAGAGCATATTTCTAAAGTTTCTGCTGTCCGTGCTGTCCATTATTTACAAGGTGGAAAAACTAAAATTGCTGAAGGTGATATGGCCGCAGCATTCCACCAACTATCTGAAGGATTTGGTTTTATTTACAGTTTGCAGTTTACAAGAAAACCGAATACGGATTCACCTTACTTTTCTCATGATGAGGTACAAGCTTATGTAGCTGAATTAATGGCAGGTAATGGCTTTTGGGATGTTTCTGATGCTACATTAGATACTATTTCTGAAGAAATTGCTACGCGTTTTAATTTTAGCGTAGCGCAAGCTGCAAACTAACAAGCGTATTTTTAATTCCTTAAATTTAAAAAGATGTTCAAAAAAATAACTTCGGTTTTCATCCTTGTTCTTTCTATAGTAGCCTGTAGTTCATCGGATGATGCTACTTCTGGTTCAGGAAGTTCAGCAGATGGCTTTAATAGACAGTCCATGCTTATAAATTGGGCCGATACTATTATTATTCCCGTTTATCAAGATTTAAATTCACAATTAGCCGGTCTAGTAACAGCTAAAAATACCTTTAATGCGGAACCTAATCAAGTAAATTTAGACGCTTTTCGCGCTTCTTGGTTAAACGCGTATAAAGTTTGGCAATATGCTGAAATGTTTGATATTGGACAAGCAGAAACCATTAATTACTACTCGCAGATGAATATTTATCCGGCATCTGTGATTGAAATTGAAAATAATATTGCTTCTGGTACTTATGATTTGTCGCATCCAAATAATCAAGATGCTGTTGGTTTCCCGGCTTTAGACTATATGTTATATGGTGTTGGCGCCAGTAGTGATATGGATATTTTAGCAATCTACACTACCAATGCCAATGCTGATAAATATAGAAATCACGTATCAGATTTAGTGGAGCAAATGAAAACATTAACTCAATCTGTTTTAACTAATTGGACAAGCGTTTATAGAGATCAATTTGTAGGTAGTACCGCAAATACAGCTACGAGTTCTACTAATAAATTGACCAATGATTTTATTTTCTATTACGAAAAAGGCTTACGCGCCAATAAAATTGGAATTCCAGCAGGTGTGTTTTCAACTAATCCATTACCAACAAAAACGGAAGCGTTTTATAGAGGTGATGTTTCCAAAGAATTAGCATTAACAGCCTTGGATGCCGTTCAAGATTTCTTCAACGGAAAAGCTTACAAAAGCAACGCCACAGGTGCTAGTTTTAAGCAATACCTTCAATATTTAAATACGGTTAAAAATGGTGAAGATTTAGATGTTATTATTAATAATCAAATCAATGTAGCACGAACTAATATTCAAGGGTTAAACGCCAATTTTACAGAGCAAATTACGAGTAATAATGCGCAAATGACAGATGCCTATAACGAATTGCAAAAAGTGGTTGTATTGATTAAATTGGATATGGTGCAATCCATGAATATCCGTGTTGATTATGTAGATGCTGATGGCGATTAATTAATAGAAAGTATATTTTTAAAGATTCTTTAGCATTAATCATAGCTAAAGAATCTTTTTTTTATAATGAATACCAAAATACAAACATATTTAGCCAAACAAACTAGTGCCGTGCCATTAGTGGTATTCAGGATGCTTTTCGGCATTATGATGCTGTTTAGTATTGTTCGTTTTTGGGCAAACGGTTGGATAGAAAAATTATATTTAGAACCAACTTTTCATTTTTCATTTTATGGTTTTGAATGGGTGAAACCTTTAGGGAATTACACCTATTTATTATTCGCTATTTGTGGTTTGGCTGCCTTATCTGTTGCTTTAGGTTTTAAGTACCGACTGGCCATTATTACGTTTTTCCTGACTTTTACCTATATAGAATTCATGGATAAAACCACGTATTTAAATCATTATTACTTTATTAGTATTTTAAGTTTTTTAATGATTTTTTTACCAGCCCATGTAAGTTTTTCTGTAGATAGCTATTTGAAAAAAGTAAGCTATTCCAAAGTACCAAATTGGACTATTGATAGCATTAAATTGCTGCTTGGTTTGGTTTATTTTTATGCGGGATTAGCTAAAATTAATAGCGATTGGTTGTTTAAAGCCATGCCTTTAAAAATATGGTTACCTTCCAAATACGATTTGCCGTTTATAGGTGAAAACCTCATGCAGCAAGAATGGTTTCATTACGCCATGAGTTGGAGTGGAATGTTTTATGATTTAGCGATTCCCTTTTTATTACTCTATAAAAGAACCCGCTTATTCGCGTTTATTATCGTGATTTTCTTTCATGTATTTACGCGTATCTTGTTTCCTATTGGCATGTTTCCTTTTATCATGATTATTTCCACCTTAATCTTTTTTGATGCTAATTTTCATCAGAAAATAATTAATTTTGTAGCTGGTATTTGGAAAGTTTTAAGACAGGAAATGTCGCTGGCAATTCAAGCGCCTATCAAAGTTGTAGATCGGTATCAAGTTCAAAATAAACGCGTGCTGATGCCTGTGTTGTTCATGTTTTTTATGATTCAAATGCTTTTGCCATTTCGTTATTTCGCCTATCCAGGTGAATTGTTTTGGACAGAAGAAGGCTATCGATTTTCATGGCGTGTTATGCTTATGGAAAAGATGGGATACACTACGTTTACCATTAAGAATAAAGAAACCGGCGCTATGTTTGTTGTTGACAATTCTGATTTTCTAACGGATTTTCAAGAGAAACAAATGAGTTTTCAACCTGATTTTATTTTAGAATATGCGCACTTTTTGGGTGACCATTTTGCGGCTCAAGGTCATGAATATATTCAAGTATTTGCCGAAAGTTATGTAGCGCTTAACGGGCGATTGAGTCAGCCTTATATTGACTTCACAGTAGATTTATATAAAGAACACGAATCATTTCAACATAAAACATGGGTTTTACCATTCAATGATGTTATTAAAGGACTTTAAACTAGTAGTAATTTTAGTGTTATTTTCAAGTATAACGGCTTGGGCACAGCAATCAATTTCGGGAATAGTTACCCATTCAGAAACAAATTTACCTATTGAAAATGTAGAGGTTTTTGATAAGGATTCGGGGATGCAAGCTAAAACGGATGCTACTGGTTTTTATCAGTTTGAAACATCTAAAACAAAAATTTCTTTAGTCTTTTTCTCATATGAATTTGATGTTTATGAAATTTCCGCAGATTTAAATGCCGTTAATAAAATCGATGCCCAATTAACTCCTTTATCCGTTGCACTTTCTGAAGTGGAACTTTTTGCTAGAAAAACGCAAGTTTTTGAACTTTCACGCTTAAAAGATGTAGAAGGAACCGCCATTTTTGCGGGCAAAAAAACAGAGGTCGTATTAGTGGATCAGTCTATGGCTAATTTGGCGTCCAACAATGCAAGACAAATTTATAGCCAAGTGGTAGGTCTTAATATTTATCAGAACGATGATGCAGGTTTACAGCTTAATATTGGCGGTCGTGGATTAGACCCTAACCGAACATCTAATTTCAATACACGTCAAAATGGCTATGATATTAGCGCCGATGTTTTGGGATATCCTGAAAGTTATTATACACCTGCAGCCGAAGGATTAGGAGAAATTCAAATAGTTAGAGGTGCAGCATCTTTACAATTTGGGACGCAATTTGGTGGTTTGGTGAATTTTAAAATGAAAAAACCCAATCCAGATAAAGCTTTGGAATTAATAACACGAAATACATTGGGAAGTTTCGGCTTATATACCAACTTTACAAGCTTAAGCGGCACCAAAAATAATTGGAGTTATTATGCCTATTTCAATTATAAAAAAGGTGATGGATTTAGGCCTAATTCTGAATTTGAGTCTAAAAACGCTTTTGCTCATTTAGGTTATAAAATTTCTGAAAACACTTCCATTTCAGGTGAAATTACCTACATGCGGTATTTAGCCCAACAAGCTGGTGGATTAACAGATACTATGTTTTATCAAGATCCGTATCAAAGTAACCGCGAACGAAATTGGTTTCAAATAGATTGGTTATTATATAACGTGAAATTTGAACATCAATTTTCTGAAACAAGCGATTTCAGCTTTAGTTTCTTCGGTTTACAAGCGTCACGTTCTGCTTTAGGTTTTAGAACCAATCGCGTGGATCAAATTGATTCTATGAATGAGCGCGATTTAATAAAAGGCGATTTTAAGAACTTCGGATTTGAAACACGTTATTTGAACAAATACACGGTTTTAAAGAAAGATGCTACGTTTTTAATTGGAGCCAAATATTATAATGCGCATAATGATCAGCAGCAAGGACCAGGAAGTGCTAATAAAAATCCAGATTTCAACTTTTATACAGATGATTATCCTAATTATGCCAACCAGTCCAATTATGATTTACCCAACTTGAATGTAGCCATTTTTGGTGAGAATATTTTTTACTTGACGGATAAATTTTCGGTAACGCCTGGTGCACGATTTGAGTATATTAAAACACAAAGTGACGGCTATTATAAAGAAGTGCGTACTGATGGTGCTGGTAATCCTATTTTTGATGAAACCGTTTACGAAGATGCAAGTTTTGATCGTTCATTTGTATTGCTTGGTATAGGTTTAAGTTATAAGGCCAATAGCAGTTTCGAAATGTATGGAAATATTTCTCAAAATTACCGTTCCGTAACCTTTTCAGATATCAGTATCATAAATCCTGCTTTTTCTATAGACCCGAACATTACGGATGAAGATGGCTTTACTAGCGATTTAGGAATTCGCGGAAATTTTAATGGATTAGTATCCTATGACGCCAATGTATTTGGATTATTTTACAATAACCGAATTGGTTTTGTGCCCGATGTACTCCCGGGTAACCGCATCATTAGCAAGCGAACCAATGTTGGTGATGCCGCTATGTATGGAATAGAATCTTTATTTGATGTGAATATTAAAAAAATAATAGGTTTAAGTTCCGATTTCAGTTTAAATTATTTTGTTAATTCCTCCTTTATTACGTCTGAATATACGGATTCAGATACAGTGGGAATAAAAGGTAATAAAGTGGAATTTGTGCCGGAAGTCAATATAAAAACCGGTTTAAAATTTGGTTATAAAAACCTTTTAGGAAGTGTTCAATACACCTATTTGTCTAGTCAATTTACAGATGCTTCAAACTCTGTCCAATCGGGAATTAGTGGTGTTATAGGTCAAATTACAAGTTATGATATTCTTGATTTTTCTTTGTCTTATAGTTATAAGCGTTTCAAACTCGAAGCCGGCGTCAATAATGCTTTAGATAATTCCTATTTCACTCGTCGTGCCACAGGATATCCAGGTCCAGGTATTATCCCATCAGCACCACGAAACTGGTATACCACTTTACAGATAAAAATATAATTAGGTTTCTACTTTATAGATTGCTTTGAATACTAATAATTCATTCTTATAGGATGAAACCGTTATAGCTTACTAATAGTATCATGGACTTCCAGTTATTTATAAAGAGACGGAAGCAAAGGATTTCAAAACTACGAGTAACGTGGCAATAAGAAACAGACTGTAAAGTTTCATATGATAAAAAAAATCTGATTTAGAGGAAATATTACGGATGAAAACACCCGTTATCAGTACACTTTAACCCAATTACCCTTTTATCTTGAATACAGTATCCATAATTTAACGGTAACTTAAAAGAATTTTCTTCATTTATATTGTATATTTGCACGCAATTATAACTGTAATTGCAACATGATAGCACACACCAACAAAATCATAGGAGAAGGATTAACGTATGACGACGTTTTACTCGTTCCAGCATTCTCTGAAGTTTTACCTCGCGAAGTTAGTATTCAATCCAAATTTTCAAGAAATATTACATTAAACGTTCCAATTGTATCGGCTGCAATGGATACCGTTACCGAAAGTAAAATGGCTATTGCCATGGCACAAGAAGGTGGTATTGGTGTTTTACACAAAAACATGAGTATTGAGGCGCAAGCCATGAAAGTGAGGCGTGTAAAACGTGCTGAAAGTGGTATGATTATAGACCCTGTTACCTTGCCTTTAACCGCTGTGGTAAGAGATGCTAAGCAAAATATGGCTGAACACAGTATTGGCGGAATTCCTATTATAGACGAAGGTGGTTATTTAAAAGGGATTGTTACCAATCGGGATTTACGTTTTGAAAAAGATGACGATCGTCCTATAATAGAAGTCATGACCACTAAAAATTTGGTGACAGCTGGTAAAGGCACTTCACTACAAGATGCGGAAGGCATTCTTCAAGAAAATAAAATTGAAAAATTACCCGTTGTTGATGAAGACAATAAATTAATCGGGCTTATAACATTCCGAGATATTACCAAATTAACGCTAAAACCAAACGCCAATAAAGATTCTTTTGGTCGTTTGCGTGTAGCAGCAGCAATTGGTGTAACTGGAGACGCATTAGCGCGCGCCGAAGCTTTAGTTGCTGCTGGTGTTGATGCTATTATTATAGATACGGCTCACGGCCATACCAAAGGCGTTGTAACTATTTTAAAAGAAGTAAAAAAGAAATTCCCGAGTCTGGACGTTATCGTTGGAAATATAGCCACGCCAGAAGCTGCTAAATATTTAGTAGAAGCTGGAGCAGATGCGGTTAAAGTAGGAATTGGTCCGGGTTCAATTTGCACGACGCGTGTAGTTGCCGGTGTTGGATTTCCACAATTTTCAGCTGTTTTAGAAGTCGCTGCAGCCATTAAAGGTTCTGGTGTTCCTGTTATTGCCGATGGTGGTATTCGTTATACTGGTGATATTCCTAAAGCGCTTGCTGCAGGTGCGGATTGTGTTATGCTAGGTTCGCTTTTAGCTGGTACTAAAGAATCGCCTGGAGAAACTATAATCTATGAAGGTCGAAAGTTTAAGGCCTATCGTGGTATGGGTTCTGTAGAAGCGATGAAACAAGGAAGTAAAGACCGTTATTTTCAAGATATTGAAGATGATATTAAGAAACTAGTTCCTGAAGGTATTGTAGGCCGCGTGCCGTATAAAGGTGAAGTACATGAAAGCATTCATCAATTTATTGGTGGTTTACGTGCTGGAATGGGTTATTGTGGTGCTAAAGATGTGGAAACATTACAGGAAACGGGACGTTTTGTAAAAATTACCGCTTCTGGAATTAATGAAAGTCATCCACATGACGTTACCATTACTCAAGAATCGCCTAATTACTCAAGATAAAAACTATAAAAAAAATCCCCGAAGTTGTGCTTCGGGGATTTTTCTTTTCAATCTGTTTTTTATTTGTTTTTACTCTTTTTTAGTATTGTTTTTATAGGCTTTGGAATTGAATTTAATTAGCAAAATAGGAATGCCGATTAAAATGGCTAGTGAGATTCCAACGAAGCCAATCTTTTCATTATCCAACCATTTGGAAAAACAATAGGCTATTAAGATTATGGCAGCCATACCATAAAAAACAAATGCAAATAGGTTTGCAATTTTAGAAATATTGTAAGTTGCTTTTTCAGCATCGGGCATGGTGTTATATCCTGCAATTAAATCATACAATTTAAAGTTCTTGATTAGAATTGCAACAACGAGAAATATTATAGCCGTTAATATCATACTGTTTCGGTATAAAGTTGACCTCGATGTGGTTTTAAAGCATCACGAATTGGAGGCATTTCATCTTCAGGAACCACCATATACGCAATGGCATGCACATCATTTTCGGCATTAAAACCAGTGATGTTCAAGTCTAAATTTTCTTTCTTTATATATTCTTTTAAATGAACTTCGTGATGTTCTGCAATTTTCAAGGCATCTGGACCTCTAAAATCCCAGATTAATTTTAAGTTTCGCATACTTCTAATTTTAGATTAAATATCGTGAAAATTACTTTAATTATGACTTTAAGTTTTTAATTCGCTCCAATAAAGTTGGATGTGAATAATGCATAAATACATAGGCTTTATGTGGCGTTAAATTACTCAAACTATTTTTAGACAACTTTTTAAGTGAGCTAATTAACGGTTCAGCCTCATAGGTGTTTTTCGCATAGTCATCGGCTTGATATTCAAATTTTCTAGAAAACCAATTCATAACCAGTCCGGTAATTTCTGATATCGGACTGTATAGCAATCCAAAAGCAATTAATCCGACATGAAAACTAGGAATTTCAACACCCAAAGCCTGAGAAAGCAGCGGATTGGTTATAAATATAGATAGAATAAAAAGCGTTAAACCTGTCAATAAAATAGACGTTATTAAATTGAAAATAATATGTTTCTTTTTATAATGTCCCACTTCATGCGCTAGAACGGCCACAATTTCTTCGTCATCTAAATCTTTAACCAAGGTATCATAAAGTGTGACGCGTTTTTCACTTCCAAAGCCCGAAAAATAAGCATTGGCTTTGGTGCTGCGTTTAGAACCGTCAATCACAAAAATTTTATCGAGTGTAAAGCCAACGGTTTCGGCATAAGCTGAAATTTTATCTCGTAAACTACCGTTTTCTAAAGGCGATTGCTTGTTGAATAAAGGCACAATGAGTCGCGCGTAAAACATATTTAGAAAAATAGTAAACGCCGTTACAAGTCCCCAGGCATATAGCCAAAAGTAACTTCCTGTTACATTGTAAAACCAAATAATGAGCGCTAAAATACTGCCACCAAGAACGGCCATCATAAGGATGCCTTTTAATTTATCTAGAACAAATGTTGTTTTCGTAGTTTTATTAAATCCGAATTTCTCTTCAATCACAAAAGTCTGGTAATAGGAAAATGGTGTGGTAAGAAGATCACTGCCTATCATAATAATCCCGAAGAAAATAAGGGCAATGAGTATGGGATTTTCTGAATAACTTCTGGCCATAGTATCTATATATTCAAAACCATCCAATAGCAAAAAAGCCAAAGTTAACACAACCGAAAACGTAGACGTTAAAATACCAAAGTTATAATTAGTCTTTTTATAGGCTTGCGACTTTTCATATTCTTCCGTATTGTAAACATCTTGCAGTTCTTTAGGGACAGGATCATTAAAATGTTTCGCATTTAAGCCCTCTAAAACTTTATCAATTATAAAGTCGATTAAAATGATGGCGATGATGATGTAAAAAAGGGTAGTTGAGGTCATGACTATTTAAAGTTCAATGTTTAAGATTCAAAATCCTATAAACTTGGAATTTTGTGATTTGTTTATTGCGAATTTTTATAGAAAATTTCGCTGTCTTTTCGCTTCAAAAATAAGAATTCCTGCAGCAACCGATAAATTCATAGAATCAATTTCGCCTTGCATAGGAATTATAATATTTTGGGTAGCAGCATCAAGCCATTCTTGACTTAATCCAGTGGCTTCCGTGCCAACGACTAAAGCGGTTGGTTGGGTATAATCTTGCGTGTGGTAATTAACGGATGCTTGTAAAGCCGCACAGTAAATATGAATCTGCTTTTCATTTAAATAGTTAATAATTTCTTCCGTTGAACCCATGGCAATTTGGTTGGTAAATACACAACCAACACTAGAGCGAATAATATTGGGATTGTATAAATCAGATTTAGGATTGGCAATAATAACTAAATCCACATTCGCGGCATCAGCTGTTCGTAAAATAGCGCCAATATTCCCTGGTTTTTCAGGTGCTTCAGCAACAAGAATTAAGGGTTTTTTCGTTTTTAAGATAACAGATTCTAAAGCATGTAACTTACTTTTGGCTACCGCTAAAACACCTTCTGTGGTATCCCTATGCGCTAATTTTTGATAGACGTCTTTGGAGACTTCAATACAGTTAGTAAAATCGCCTATTAATTCTTTTAAATGGTCTTCAGAAAACAGTTCAGGATAAAATAAAATGGTATCAATTTCATAACCACCTTTCAGTGCTAATGCGATTTCCCGAGCACCTTCAATTAAGAATAACCCCGACTTTTTACGTGCTCTAGATTTTTCTTTTAAAAACACCAATTCCTTAATGTAGGAATTTTGTGTACTTGAAATAACTTTGTTCATCATGAAATTGGCTATATTTAACGCTGCAAAGTTAATTTATTATGAAGCAAAAACTACTTTTTCTACTTATTACTGTACTATTTACTGTCAACAATTTTTCTCAATCCTCCTTTATAACGCAGGATTTGGATTGCGTTACAGGTTGTACAGACCTCAATGTTAATTTCCCTGTAATTCAAGGAACTAATGATTATGAAGTTGCAAGCATTCCGTTTAATCCACCGAGGAATTTTAATGGATTAGAAAACTCCTTATTCCTAAATGTTGATGATTTATGGAGTAATGTTATAGATTTACCATTTGATTTTAATTTTTTTGGAGATAGCTATAATCAATTAATTATAGGAGGAAATGGCGTTTTGTCCTTTGATGTTTCTAATGCTGGATCTAGTAATGGGTGGCAATTAAACGGAACCTTGCCGAATAGTTCGAACGAAACCTTGAGTGAGGCCAATATTTTTGGAGCAGCTCATGATATGGATCCTAGTGCCAGTAATGGAACACATGAAATTGGATATGAGGTTTTTGGTCAAGCACCTTTTAGATACTTTATTGCTAGTTATTATAATGTGGGACATTTTGGTAACCAATGTGATGATTTAAGAACAACCCAAATGATGGTTCTTTATGAAACTACTAACATTGTTGAGGTATTTTTACAAGATAAACCCATTTGCGCGTTATGGAATAGTGGTAATGCCGTAGTAGGAATTCAAAATTCTGTTGGAACGATTGCTGTTGTGCCTCCAGGAAGAAATACAAGTCAATGGGAAGCAACCAATGAAGCGTGGCGTTTTAACCCTTCAGGACCTGTTGTTGAAAATACGTATCAATGGACTAATGGTGCAGGACAAATAATTGGCACAACTCCTACAGTTACTGTTTGTCCAACTTCAGATGAAACTTTTACCGTAGAAACCTCCTATTTTAATTTTAGCTTTTTTGGATATGACACTTATATAGAAGATATTTTAGTTTACTCTGGCTTAATTGGTGAAGCACCAGCAAACCTACAAGTATGCAGTGATGTGACCAATGAGTTTTTTGATTTAACTCAACAAACAGCTGTTATTACAGGTGGCTCAACTTGCAGTGTTGTTACCTACTATGAAACATTAGCCAATGCCGAAACTGGTACTAATGAAATTTCAAACCCTAGCAGTTATACAAACACCTCGAATCCGCAGACCATTTTTGTTCGTGTGGAAGATGCAGATTCTGGGAATTTTGAAACCAGCTTATTTACCATACAAATTGATCTATTGCCAGCAACAGCACCAGCAGAAATGGAAGCTTGCAGTACAACTCCTGGTTTTGCGGAGTTTGATTTAGATGTCTTATCAGAATTAATTACAGTTCCGAATTCAGGTTTTGAATTTTCATTTTATGCATCTATTGTAGATGCGCAGAATGACCGAAATCCTTTGGTGAGTCCGTTCACAAACACAGTAGCCAATAGTCAAGGATTAATTGCGAAAGTAACAGATCCTAATACGGGTTGTTTTGTATATACTGAATGCTATGTGAATGTCTTAGATGGAGCAGACTTGCAAAATGTTTCTTTAGTGCAATGTGATGATGAAGTAAGTGACGGTTTTACTGAATTTGATTTAGCAAGTGTTTTACAACAAGTAGGGAATGGACAGCCTAATCTGGAGCTAACACTTTACGAAAGTGAAACTGATGCCAATAATTCTACTAATCCCATTGGCAATGTAGCGAACTATACAAATACCAGCAATCCGCAAATTATTTTCGTTCGAGGTGAAAATTTAACTTCTGGTTGCGTAGGATTCAGTACAATCGAGCTATTAGTAGAAGAAGCTATCACTTTAACAACACCTTCGCCATTAACCATTTGCGATTTAGATGGAACGGCAGATGGTTTTGCCTTGTTTAACTTAACTGACAAGGATTCAGAAATTTTAGGTGGATTAGAACCCAATAATTACGCCATTAGTTATTATGAAACCCTTGCAGATGCGGAATCCAATACGAATGCTTTAAATACAACTAGTTATACAAATGTTATAGCAGACGCTCAAACCGTTTTTGTACGTGTAGATAATCTCTCTGCTGGCTGTTTTGCAACCACCACATTGGAACTGGTTGTGGATTTAGATTGTCCATTTGGATGCCAAGAAACATATACATTCTGTTATGATAGCAATGACACGACCGAATATGTGCACACCAGTGATAACGGTTCACCTTTAACTGTTGTTTTTACAGCTGGTCAGGTAGAAAATAATTTTGATGAATTAATAATATTGGACTCAGATGGTATTACAGAAATATACAATGGTTATGGTAATTCTGGTGATGTAACTGGATTAACTATTACATCGACTGGTGATTCAATTACTATCAAAGTACTTTCTGATGGTTCTGTTAGTTGTGCTTCCGGCGCACGCAACCCAATTTCATATTATGTATACTGTTTAAATTTTGAGAATGCCATAGTAGTAAATGCTTTTATAGACGAAAATGGCGATTCTATTTTTGATGATTCAGAAGTGAAATTTAACGAAGGACTATTTAGTTATGAAGTAAATAATGATGGTGTAATAAATTATGTCAATTCATCCTATGGCAGTTTTATTATTCCAAACACAACAGTAGGAGACACCTATGATGTAAGCTTTGTGATGTATGAAAATTACAATGAATGCCTCTCACAAACTATTACCCTAATTGAAAATGTTTCACCCATTGAAGGAGAAACTGTAGCGGTTAATTTCCCGTTAACACGTATAGCTGAATGTACCGATATTGCTGTGAGCTTGATTTCTTATGTGCCACCAAGACCTGGTCAGATTCAAACCAATTATCTCGTAGTTGAGAATTTAGGAAATATCCCAGTTTCGGGTTCTGTTGAATTCACGCACGATGCTCAAGTCACATTTAATAATGTGTCAGGTTTAAATGCTGGAAATACCATAACGAATACGAGTACTGGTTTTGTCTTAAACTTCAATAATTTAGCACCAGGAATGGCCGAGGAAGTTTATGTAGGATTAGATGTTCCGACGAGTTTAAATATTGGCGATTTTATTACCAATTCTGTAGTTTATAGTGAAACAGATTTAGATATTAGCAATAATAGTTCCACGTTAACACAAGCAATTGTAAACTCCTATGATCCGAATGATAAATTGGAGTCTCATGGTCCTGAAATTAAACTGGATGATTTTTCAAATGACGATTATCTATATTACACCATAAATTTTCAAAATTTAGGTACTGCTGAAGCTTTAGAAATTCGAGTTGAAGATGTCCTAGATTCTCAATTGGATACATCCACATTTAAAATGCTGAACGCGAGTCATGATTATACCGTAACACGTGTTGATAATGAACTAACATGGCAATTTGATGACATCAATCTGCCAAGCGAAAATATGGACGAACCAAACAGTCATGGGTATGTATATTTCAGAATTAAGCCTTTGCCTGGATATTCAGAAGGTGATGTGATTCCAAATACAGCCGATATTTATTTCGATTTTAATCCTGCGATTGTAACCAATACATTCGAAACTGAATTTGTTGCTAATCTATCCGTTGAAGAATTCGCTTCTGTTGGTTATTCTATGTATCCGAATCCTGCAAAAACAGTTGTTAATTTTGAGTTTAATAAGAAATTTCAATCGGATGTAACTATTCAAGTTTATGATGTTCACGGAAAGCTCGTGCTGAAATCGAAGCATATAACTCAAGATAATAAAATAGAAATTAATGTATCTAAATTACCTCAAGGTTTATACTTTATAGAATTGAGCACTAGTACATTCAAAACGATTGAAAAGCTTATTGTAAACTAATTACATACAGCATAATATTATTTTAAAAGCTTCAGTTTCGCTGAAGCTTTTTTTTGTAATGTTTACTTATAATTTCGACAAATTATGACAACCAATACATATTAATACATGAAGAATTACATTTTGGCTATGACACTTTTAGTTGTTTTTTCGGCCTGCAAACAAAACAATACAAATCCAGTAGCATTAGAAACTCCAGAAGAAACTATAGAAGTTGTTGAAGTAGAAAAAAACAATTATCCAGAAAATCTGACTAAAGTGTTCGATGCTCACGGTGGAATTGATGCCTGGAAAGCTATGAAATCCCTAGCATTTACCATGGAAAAACCAGACGGAACAGAAATTACTACAACGAATCTTAACTCAAGAGAAGCACTGATTGAAAGCCCTAATGCAAATATCGGATTTGATGGTAGCAAAGCATGGTTTTTAAATAAAACCGAAGGCGACTATCAAGGATATGAACCGTTATATTACTATAATTTGATGTTCTATTTTTATGCTATGCCTTTTGTCTTGTCTGATGATGGAATTAATTATGCCGAAGCTGAACCTTTGGTTTTTGAAGGCGTAACGTATCCAGGAATTCAAATAACTTATAATGCTGGAGTTGGCGAAACTCCAGAAGATCGTTATGTTTTATATTACAACGCGGAAACCTTCCAAATGGAATGGTTAGGGTATACAGTAAGTTTTGTTCCAGGAATAGATAAAAAGGAATTACACTTTAGAAGGTATGATAACTGGCAAAAAGTAAATGGTTTATTATTACCTAAAACAATTGTAGGCTATGACTTTAAAGATGATAAGCCAACGGAAGCAAAAAAAAGTACTGAATTTACAGATGTACAAGTTACCAACCAAGCAATAGAATCTAGCAAATTTGCAAAACCAGAAAATGGGGAATTTGTAAACTAGAATTCAGAAATTATAAAAAAAGCGAGCTAATTTTAATTAGCTCGCTTTTTATTTAGGTATAATAGCTTTATTTAATTTTACTGATTCTTATACTTTTCAGAATAACGTCTCCAAAGTTCCGTTTGGTGACTTTCTAAACTTATTTCGCGACCTTGAATAAAAGCTTGGGTTAAAATGTTGGTTCGCATATCTAAAGCATCACCTTCACTAATAAAAAGTGTGGCATCTTTTCCTGCTTCCAAGGTTCCAGCAAAGCTATCGATTCCTAAAATTTTCGCCGTATTTGAGGTTATTAATTTTAAAGCCTCCTCTTTTACAATACCATAAGCTGCACAAGTACCAGCGAAGAAAGGTAAATTTCGAGTTTGGAAGTTTTCAGCATTTCCAACTTGAATTCCCACAACAATACCAGCATCATGCAAAATTTTTGCTAGTTTAAACGGCATGTCATAGTCTTGATCATCATTTGCAGGTAAGGTATGTGGTGTATTAATTAAAACAGGCACATTTTGCTGCTTTAGCAAATCAGTTACTTTGTAAGCTTCAGCACCACCAACAATAACTAAATGTTCAATATTATTATTTTTTGCAAAGTAAATGGCATCTGCGATTCCTTTTTCATCATCTACATGAACAAAAAGCTTTTGCGAACCATTGTAAAGTCCTTGCATAGCTTCAAACGGTAAATGTTTCGGCTTCTTATTACCTTTTAAATAGGCTTTACTATCCGTGATAAAAGTAGTCACTTCATTTATTTGATTTGCATACTCTTTATTTGGTTTTAAACCAGCTGGTTCTCCTAACCACCAACGCCCTCTAGAAAAGCTACTTGGCCAATTTAAATGAATACCATCATCCGTTTTTATGGAAGCATCTTCCCAATTCCAAGCATCCAATTGTACAATGGATGAGGTTCCTGAAATTCGTCCGCCTTTAGGCGAAACTTGAGCCATTAAAACGCCATTTGGACGCATAGACTCTACCACTTTCGATTCCGTGTTATAAGCAATTAAACTACGTACATGCGGAATCATGGCGCCAATTTCATTCTGATCATCTGAAGCTCTTACGGCGTCCACTTCTACTAATCCTAACGCGGAATTGGCAGCAATAAAGCCTGGATATACATGTTTTCCTTTTGCATCAATAACCGTCATACCAGACGTGTTTGCACTTCCTGAATTGACAGACGTAATTTTTCCATTTTCAAAAACAAGCACGCTGTTTTCAATTATCTGGCCATTTCCAATATGTGCTGTTGCACCAACAATAGCAATGGCTTTTGTTTGTTTAGATCCTGGTGTTTGTTGCGCAAACGAACTAGAACTAACTAGTAGCGCAATAAAAAGGATATATATATATAAATGTTTCATCGGTTTTTCTTTTTATGTTTTACAACGTATCACAATGGAAATGCAATTCTTCTTTCTTAACAACTGGTTTTGTTTTTAAACCTTTGTTTTTTGCTTGAAGCATCATGGTTGTTAATTCGTTTTTCTCCTTTTTCATAGCATCACGCGTTTGTTTGTCGCGATCCACATCAAAATAAATAGTGCCTTCAATTAGTGTTTTTTCAGCTTTACTGTAAATAGACATAGGATGATCACTCCAAAGTACCATATCGGCATCTTTACCAACTTTGACACTTCCTACACGATTATCAATATGTAATAATTTTGCTGGGTTTAAAGTCACCATTTTCCAAGCTTCTTCTTCACTAACGCCACCATACTTGACAACTTTAGCCGATTCTTGGTTTAAACGACGGGACATTTCAGCATCATCACTATTAATAGCGGTTACAATTCCTTGGTTGTGAAGAATAGCTGCATTATAAGGAATGGCATCATTTACTTCATATTTGTAAGCCCACCAATCACTAAAGGTTGATGCACCAACGCCATGTGCTTTCATTTTATCTGCTACTTTATAACCTTCTAAAATGTGGGTGAATGTATTGATAGTAAAATCGAATTGATCAGCAACACTCATTAACATGTTAATTTCACTTTGAACATAAGAATGACAAGTAATGAAACGTTCATTATTCATAATTTCAACAAGTGTTTCTAACTCTAAATCTTTTCTGAAAGGTTTCCCACTTTTCTTTAAAGCATCATAAGCTTTAGCTCTTGTGAAATAATCTATATAAACTTGCTCAACACCCATACGTGTTTGAGGAAAACGTGTGCGGGAATAATCGCCCCAATTGGATTGCTTGACGTTTTCACCTAAAGCGAACTTAATGGTTTTTGGTGCTTCATCAAAAATTAAGTTTTGAGCAGATTCACCCCATTTTAATTTGATAATAGCTGAACGACCTCCAATAGGGTTTGCCGATCCGTGTAGAATTTGAATAGTTGTAACACCACCCGCTAAATTTCTATAGATGTTGACATCGTCAGAATCTACGACATCTTCAATAGTAACTTCTGCTGAAGAATTTTGTCCAGATTCGTTAACTGCTGAAGTCGCGATATGTGAGTGCTCATCAATAATTCCTGACGTAATATGTTTTCCAGTAGCATCAATAACCGTAGCATTTCCGGCGCTTAAATTAGTGCCGATTTTTGTAATCTTACCATCTTTTACTAAAACATCAGTATTTTTTAAAATCCCTTCCGCTTCATTAGTCCAAACGGTTGCATTTTTAAATAAAAGCGTTTGCTGCTTTGGTTTTTCAGCAAAACCATAGGCCTCATTTGGATAGGTTATAGGAAATATTTTAACATCTGGTGACTTGTCTTCATCTTCATCATCTTTCGCGTCGTCAGACTTCTTACTAGCATCCTTTTCTACTTTTTTAGCGTAGAATGTGGTTTCACTACCATTTGGTAAAATAGCCATTCCGTTAAGGTTAGCGGCATTAATAATTTTCGCTGATAACCTTACAAAATCTTGTTTCGTTGTATCAACACTTGAAAAGGTTAGCGCCATCCAATCATCCGTCATAGAAATTTTAGAACCTAATTTTCGAGACTCTGTTTTAACGGTTGATTTTAATTTTGACAATTCACCATCAATTTTCAAATCGTAGGTAGTTTCTGCAACTTTCAACTCATAATCACCACGAATATCAATCGTATTCATCGATACAATTTCATGTTTATTACCTATAACCCAGTTTTCATAAACCGTTGTTTTCTTATCGAAAATTTTACCAGAGGTAATTAAGAAATTGGCATAAGAACCAACTTTTAACGTTCCTATTTCATTGCTTTTTCCTAATATGCCTGCAGGAACGGTTGTTAAAGCTGCTAATGCAACAGTTTCATCTAAACCATATTCAATGGCTTTTTGAAGATTCGGCATAAATTGCGATGGCTTTTTTAAATCGTGTAACGTTAAAGCAAACGAAATCCCATTTTTTTGTAAGACGCTTGGGTTAATAGGCTTCTGATTCCACTCACGCATATCAGATAAACTAGCGGTACTGGCCATAATTGGATCTTCCATATCAAAAGCATCTGGAAAATTGATAGGAATAATAAACGTAGCATTGGTAGCTTTAATTTCGTTTATCAATTCATATTCATCGCCACCACCAACAATTACGTATTGTGTATTAACATCGTCTCCAACTTTGTCCAAACGCAAATCGTTCATTTTACTACCTGCGTCCATAATTTGAACGAGGCCTTTATTTTTATTGAAAGCTTCCAACGAACGGTCTTTAGTTTCAGATAAACCTTTTGCATACCAATCCGCATCATAATTAACCTGTCTTAAAAGTGCCGTGGCACCCATTAAAGAGGTTGGGTAGGATTGTCTAGATGCTACACTTTTACTGGTAGATAAATACTGTGCGGAACGATCGGCTAGAATGCGAGAAGCATCTGTACCGTTTGGAGAAAGTGCAATTAGACTTCCTGTTCCACGAATAATACCATCAGCAATATGGGTATTTACAACGCCAAAACCGGCTTCACGAATATCGCTGGCCATTTTAGAGTCGAAAGCATAGCTTTCAATAGCATTTTGTTCTGGTTTAATATGGTCGTTCCAGTAATAACCTTCGCGAGACGCATCATATTGCGGACTGTTAGAACTGGAAGCGCGTTCCGGTTTTTTAACGCCAAACGTAGAGTAGATATCCACAAATGATGGATAAATATGTTTTCCTTCCAGATTAGTAGTTGTCGTATTCTCTGGAATTGTAACTTTTTTTCCACTGGCTATAACTTTACCATCCTTAATTAATAAGGTAGCGTTTTCAATAGTTTCAGTGGGTGATATATGCAAAGTTGCATTGGTAAAAGCAAAGTAACTGTGACTTTCTGCTTTTACACCATCATTTTTCGGGAAATAGTCTTGTGCCATGAGTGAAATACCACTCATAAAACAAAACAGCATCAATAGTTTTTTCATTGGTTGAGGTTGGTTAAAAATTTAAAAAGTTAAATATAAGTTTTGTGTTAGGTTTTAGTTCTGTTAATTAACATTTCGTTTAGTTTTCTAAAAAGTAATTGACATATAAAGCCACTACATAGCTATAACTTTTCATGCCATCTTGCTGGTTATTGGCTTTTAAAAAGGAATTATAGGTTTCTTTAAAAACGGGTTCGGTAATGTTCTGATACCCGTTCCAAAAATCTTGCACTTCTTGGTAGTTTTTTAGAATACCTAAATTAATGGTTGGTAGCAATGTGTTGTATTGTTCTGGATCTCTTCTAAAAATTTCCAATAAACAATGGCGCAAAGCGAAAGTGTATCCACAATATTTGAAAAATTTATCTTCATGTGACATGGCAGCGAGACTTCCCATAAAATTCGCTTCATTTTCAGCAGCATAACCCAATTGGTGCGCAATTTCATGAGATACCGTTGTTGGGAATTTATAAGCTGGAATAAGTTCATCAATATGAGCCTCATTAGTCAACGGATTTAAATAACCACTAAATCCCATATAGGTTAGCGGTAAACTAAATAGAGACATTTTAATGCTTTTTGGATGGTATTCCAAATGTGGATATTGCTTTTGCAACTGTGCATATCCTAAAGGAGCCATTTTTAATATTTCTTTTTTGGAGTAGGGTATAACCACTTTTAAAGAATCTTGATTGGCTACTTTTAGATGAAGTGTATTGGATTTTATAATTAATTCTTCCGTAATTTGAATTAACTCTTCCGTTGAGTAATCAGCTTTTAAATTTAAATTTTCATGCAGTGGCAAGCGGTAATAATTGAAAGCCCACAACAGATGAAAAGCGAAATAAAGTACAGAAATGGTGGCGAAAATATCAATAATCCAATTTTTGAAATCTTTGAGCATCCGCATTCTATTAACAATAAACCAACGAATAATGAATATAATGGCTGCTGCGTATAATATATCGCCAAAAGAAAACGGCAACCAACCAAAAACATATCTGGATAGTGCGGATAACCATTGATAAATACCATTGCTATAAACGGTTTCAACAAAATTTGGAAACTGCGCGAGAATATTAATTAGAATAATCTGTGGAATAAGCGCAAGCGCTATAAATAGCTTGGTGTTTTTCTGCATAATTCAAAAATAAGGAATTGTTTTATTACTCTACACATTATAATTACCTTTGTAAAACATTAAAAATACACTTATGAACGAAGCAATACGAGAACTCGAACCCAAAGTCTTATGGAATAAATTTGCCGATTTAAATGCGGTGCCGCGCCCTTCTAAAAAAGAAGAACGCGTGATCAATTTTATGAAAGATTTCGGTAATAAATTAGGATTGGAAACCCTTGAAGATAAAGTTGGGAATGTTATTATAAAAAAACCAGCTACTTCTGGAATGGAAGATAGAACGGCTATTGTTCTACAATCCCATTTAGATATGGTACATCAAAAAAATAACGATACCGATTTCGATTTTGATACACAAGGTATTGAGATGTATGTTGATGGTGATTGGGTACGCGCTAGAGGAACTACTTTGGGTGCAGATAATGGTTTAGGCGTTGCCACCATTATGGCTATTTTAGAAAGTACTGATATTGAACATCCTGCAATAGAAGCTTTATTTACTATTGATGAAGAAACCGGAATGACAGGGGCTATGGGTCTTGAAGGTGGTTTGTTGAAAGGTGAAATTCTATTGAATTTAGATACAGAAGAAGATGATGAAATTGGCGTAGGTTGTGCTGGTGGCGTGGATGTAACGGCTACAAGAACGTATAAAGAAGAAGAAACTCCCGAATTTAAAACCGGTTATTTAATTACAGTAAAAGGTTTGCAAGGTGGTCATTCAGGCATGCAAATTCATGAAGGTTTAGGAAACGCTAATAAAATTATGAACCGTCTGATTTTTGATGGTTTTGAAAATTTTGGTTTGCGAATTTCAGAAATTAGCGGCGGAAGTCTGCGTAACGCTATTCCACGTGAAAGTAATGCTATTGTTGCCATAGATTCTATTCATGAAGAAGCCTTTGTTGCTGAAATGGCAGAATATGCACAGACCATTCAAACCGAATTGAAAACCATGGAACCCGATTTGAAAATTGAAGTTTCTAAAGTTGAAACACCTGAAAACATTATGGATTTAGGGGTTCAAGAAGGTGTAACGCGTGCTTTATATGCTGCGGTAAATGGTGTATATAGAATGAGTGCTGATATTCCAGGATTAGTTGAAACTTCTAATAATATTGCCCGCGTTACCATGAAAGGCGGTGAAATTGAAATCGCTTGTTTAACACGTTCTTCAGTTGAAAGTGCCAAATGGGATTTAGCTAACAGCTTACGTGCTTCTTTTGAATTAACGGGTTGTGAAGTGGAATTTAAAGGTGAATATCCCGGATGGACACCGAATATGGATTCGAAAATATTAAAAGTTTTAGATAAACTATATTCAGATATGAATGGTGAGAAAGCACATGTCGCTGCTTGTCACGCCGGATTAGAATGTGGAATTTTAGGTCAGAATTATCCAGATATGGATATGATTAGTTTTGGACCAACCATAAAAGGCGCGCATTCTCCAGATGAACGTGCTCAAATTTCTTCGGCTCAAAAATATTGGAAATTTATTTTAGAAATTCTAAAGAATATTCCTAAAAAACAGTAATTCCTTTTGACATATTATAACTAAAAAGCCGCGTTTCTAAATCAGAAACGCGGCTTTTTTATAGGATATTGGAAAATTATTTTCCTTCTATACCTTCAATCTTTAATTCGAAAATTAAGTTAGAGTTTGGTGGAATAGGACCAGAGCCATTTTCACCGTATCCTAAATAAGATGGGATAAAAACTTTGGCTTTATTACCCACATTCATATTTAACATCGCTTCTCTAAAACCAGGGACTAAACCTGCTGTTTCATTGTAAATCATAGCAAATGGCTTGTAACCACCTGCAGTATCACGTTGCTCGTTATAAGCATTGTTAGCTTTAGCAACTTCTGCCCAGCTTGTATCAAATAAACGACCGTCTTCAAAGAAACCCGCGTAATTTACCATGACTTTATCTGTGCTTGATGGTTTTGTGTTTTCGCCTTCTTCAGTGAAAATCATTACAACGCCTGTATCTAGTTTTTTAACTGTACCATTTAAATCCGCATTTTTAGTGATAAATGCTTCAGCAGCTGCACTTGCAGATTCTTTAAGTTTTTGTTTAGCTTCTTCTTTTAAAGCTTCTTGCTTATCTAAAACTTTAGGTAATTCCTCTTGGTAAACTTTAGCAGCGTCAAAACCTTCAGCAGCTTTACCTTTTCTAATAATGTTTAATTTTTCAATTACAACTGGCTGTAAAGGTTTATTACTTCCTGGCTCTACAGCTACATTAGAAATAACTTCTAAAACATCTAATCCAATAACAACTTCTCCAAAAACAGAATGTTTATTATCTAAATGTTGTGTTGGTACTTCTGTAATGAAAAACTGGCTTCCATTGGTATTTGGACCTGAATTGGCCATAGACAAAATACCTGGTTTGCTGTGTTTTAAATCTGGGTGAAATTCATCTGTAAATTTGTATCCTGGATCTCCTGAACCTGTTCCTGTTGGATCGCCACCTTGTATCATGAATTTATCAATTACACGGTGAAAAGTTAAACTGTCATAATACGGTTTTCCTTTAAAGTTTTCAGATACACTTGGATGTGTTCCTTCAGCCAGCGCAACAAAATTGGAAACTGTTACTGGAACTTTGTCGTAATACAATTTGGCAACCATTGTGCCTTTATTGGTTACAAATTCAGCATAAAGTCCATCTTCTAGATCTGGATACTGTTGGCTACAAGACGTGAAACTCACGAAGAGTGCTAAAACTAATAATTTCATGGTATGTTTCAAAATGTTCATTTTTAAAATTTAAAAGGTTATTTATAACTATTTAATTGGGTTCTGTTGTTGTAATATCGAAAACGGTTACTTCACAAATAATAGGAATATTGGTGCCTATTTTGTTTTCGTCACCATAATATCCGTAGGCTTTTTGTGATGGAAATAGAAATGTAACTGTTTCACCGGCACGCATTAATTTTAAGCCTTCGCGCAAACCGGTAAACAATTCTTGCTTATCCATTATATAGGTTTGCTGCTTTAATTCGGCTTTCGTATAAATAATGTTATCAGAAATATCTTTGATATTATATTCAAATATAACAGTATCACCAAAACCTGGCGTGATTAATGAATCGGCTACTTTGGTTTTATAAGCATACCAAAATCCGTTTTTAGAAGCAATATAATGGTTAACGGAATCTTTAGCTATTACTGTTTCAAAAGCGGTGCGTTCACGATTATTTAATTTCTTATTGCGCTCAACGGATTGGTCTATAAACGAGCCAGATTTAGCAGAAATTGGGCGTCGCGCTTCTGGAGATTTGCACCCAACGATTGTAATTAGCATGCACACTATTAATAAAAATTTATTCATTTTTAAGGGCTTCGTTATATGAAGGTAATATACTAATAAATTTTTCAACGGTTTCTTGTAAGTTTAAGTCACTTTTACCACCAGCAGCATTGGTATGTCCGCCGCCTTCAAAATGAGAACGCGCAAATTCATTCACTGAAAAATCACCTTTAGAACGTAACGAGATTTTTATGATATTGTTTTGCTTGTCTTCAATAAATATAGCGGCAAAAATAATATTTTGTAACGATAATGCATAATTTACAAAGCCTTCCGTATCACCTTTTCTATAATTATAGTGGTTTAATTCGTCTTGAGTTAAGCTAATATAAGCTGTTTTAGATTCTGGAATAACCTTTAAATTAGTTAAAGCGCATCCTAAAAGTTGCATGCGCTCAAAACTATTGGCATCCATAACTGCATTATGAATTTCAGAATGTTCAGCGCCACTTTCAATTAAATGTGCGGTAACGCGGTGTGTTTCACTGGTTGTGGATGCAAAACGAAACGAACCCGTATCCGTCATAATCCCTGTGTATAAACAGGTGGCAATGTCGGGATTGATTAATGCTTTATCACCCAGCATATCAATGAAATTGTAAACCATTTCGCAGGTTGAACTCATGCGAACATCCGAATACATATACGTAGCATAATCATCTGGCTGCTGATGGTGATCTATCATTATTTTCAACCCTTTGCTAGCTTTTAACGCCTGTTCCATATCGCCTGTACGGTTTAACGCATTAAAATCTAATGTAAAAATAACATCGGCATTTTCAATAAGCATATCACAATTTGCTGTGTTGGAGTCGTATTTTAAGACTGTGTCCTCACCTGGCATCCATTTTAAAAATTCCGGATAATCATTAGGTGCAATAACTACGGCATCCTGATTATGCATTTTTAAGTAATGGTATAAGCCTAAAGTAGAGCCAATAGCGTCACCATCCGGATTTTTATGAGGAACAATAACCATTTTCTTTGGTGTTTGTAGGAGTTCCTTTATATCTGAAATAGCTTCTTTTTTCATAGGCGACGAATATACAATTTTTTAATAATGCTTTATAAGGTTTTTATTAAGAAATGCATTACTTTTGCACGCAATTTACAGAAAAGTAATTTAAAAGTTAAAGCGTTTTTCTGTGATTTATTTTAACAAAAGAAAAATAACTTAAACAAAAGAATGGCAACAAACAGAACATTTACCATGCTTAAGCCAGATGCAGTTGAAAACGGACACATTGGCGCAATTTTAGAAAAAATCAATGCTTCAGGCTTTAGAATCGTAGCTTTGAAAAAAACACAAATGACGCAAGCTGATGCTGAAGCTTTTTATGCAGTTCATAGCGAACGTCCATTTTTTGGTGAGTTAGTTGAATTCATGACTCGTGGACCTATTGTAGCGGCTATTTTAGAAAAAGACAATGCTGTTGAAGATTTTAGAACCTTAATTGGTGCTACTAATCCTGCTGATGCTGCTGAAGGTACTATTCGCAAATTATATGCAACTTCTATGGGAGAAAACGCTGCTCACGGAAGTGATAGCGATGAAAATGCTGCTATTGAAAGCGCGTTTCATTTCTCTGGACGTGAGATGTTTTAAGGAAACAACTCTATAAAATTAATAAGCCTAAAATGTTTTTCGTTTTAGGTTTTTTTTTATCTTTTAACTTACCTTCGTAGCATTCAAAAAATAAATGTTATGAATAAAAGAAACTACCTCTTTATTATCTGTGCGTTATTTAATGCCGTATTGATAGCGCAAACATCGCAAAAAGCTATCAATGACTTGCAATTAGCTACAGATGCACAAATTACAATTCACGCGCAATCTGGAGTTCCAGAATTTATTAAATTCCCAGTAAACAAGGCGCTAACACTTCAAGGCGGAACGTTACAAGAAAAAATTAGAACGTTTTTAGGAACCAATGACGCTTTATTTGGTGCTAACCAAAATTTAAAAGATTTCGTTTTTGAACCTATTAAAAAAGATAAGTACGGTTTAGAAAGTCTTACTATTAAACAACATCATTTTGGTGTTCCCGTATTTGATGGTCAATTGCGTTTTCATTTTAATAAAGCTAAAAAATTAACGGCTATAAATGGAAATTATATTACCAATATTAAAATAAATGCGAATCCTGATATTTCCAAGCAAGAAGCCAATACCATTGCTCTAAACATGGTTAATAAGCAAGATCTAAATTTTTCTGGAGCACCTGTGTTCGCTTATAAAACAACGCTTTTTATTTTTCAAAAAGGACTGGTTGAAAACAATTTGGAATCTAGCTATTTAGTTTATGAAGTTGAAGCTAGAAATGATAAGGATGTTAGAGAATACTTATACATCAATGCACATGATGGTACTTTAGTACAACAATTTACAGGAATGGCTCATG
Source organism: Bizionia myxarmorum (assembly GCF_008086205.1). GTDB lineage: Bacteria > Bacteroidota > Bacteroidia > Flavobacteriales > Flavobacteriaceae > Algorimicrobium > Algorimicrobium myxarmorum. The sequence goes on from NZ_VSKK01000002.1 coordinate 256,313, forward strand.
CTTTAGATAGACGCGTTTATGAAGGTGGTCCTCAATCACTTGTTTGGCAAGAAGGCGACGCTTTTCCTGGAAGTTTAACTATTTGGCAGCGAAATGAAGTTGAAGCATCTGGTCATGTTTATAATTTTTTTAATAATGCTTTTGGTTATGTTTCATTTAATAACGCAGACGCTAGAATGATTACTGTAAATAATGATCCGAATATTGATTGTCCCAACGCAAATTGGAATGGCGCTACCGCTAACTACTGCAACGGAACAGCTACTGATGATGTTATAGCTCACGAATGGGGCCATGCTTATACTGAATATACGAGTGGATTAATTTACGCTTGGCAATCGGGCGCCATGAACGAATCGTTTTCAGATATTTGGGGTGAAACCGTAGATTTAATAAATAATTATGCAGATGAAGATGAAGATTTGTCTTTAAGAACAGGTTGTAATAGTTCTGATCGTTGGAGAATAGGTGAAGATGCAACTGCTTTTGGTGGTGCCATTCGCGATATGTGGAATCCAACATGTAATAATGATCCAGGAAAAGTAACAGATGGCCTTTACCGTTGTGGTGAAGGTGATTCTGGTGGAGTTCATTCTAATTCAGGTATTCCAAACCATGCGTACGCACTTTTAGTGGACGGCGGCACGTATAATAATCAAACCATTAGTGGGATTGGTTTAACAAAGGCAGCTCACATTTTTTGGAGAGCACAAAGCATCTATTTAACGGCAACTAGTGATTTTTATACATTGGCTGATGCTTTAGAAGCAGCATGTACTGATTTATTAGGTTTTAACTTAGAAGGTTTATCTACAGAAGTTACAGCAGCAGGTGCTTCTGGTGATGTTTTAACCATGTCCGACTATAACCAATTAGTGAAAGCTATTTTAGCTGTAGAATTACGCACGTTACCAGAAGCGTGTAACTTTACTGCCATTTTATCTACAAGTGCGGATCCATGTGGCGCTTCTTCTAATAATGCTATCTTTTTCGAAAACTGGGAAGCTGGTTTAGGAAATTGGACTTTGGAACAATTGCCTGAAAACGCTAGTTCTTGGGAACCTAGAGATTGGGAGATTAGCAGCAGTTTACCTCAAGGTAGATTAGGCCAGGCCATATATGCTACAGCTACTAATATTGGTAATTGTAGTAGTTCTATGCAAAATGGAATTATCCGTTTAGAAAGCCCGCAAATTAGTATTCCAACAAATTATTCTTCTGGAAATTTTGAAATGACTTTTATGCATTATATAGCAACGGAAAGGCTTTATGACGGTGGAAATATTAAATACCAATTAAATGGTACAGGAACTTGGAAAATTCTTCCAAAATCAGCTTTTACAACGAATCCTTATAATATTCGTCTAAACCGCGTTAGTGCTGGTAATGATAACCCAATGGCAGCACAAGATGCTTTTTCAGGAACCGATGGTGGTTCAAATTCTGGAAGTTGGGGACGTAGTACCGTTAATTTATCAGAACTGAATGGATTTTCTGCAGGATCAAATATTAAATTCCGATTTGAAATGGGAACTGATGGTTGCAACGGCCGTATTGGTTGGTATGTAGATGATATTTCAATATACAATTGTAGCTACGCTTTATCTGTAGAAGATTTCACAGCTTTGGAAAACAGCTTAAAAGTGTATCCAAATCCTAGTAATGGTCAATTTACCTTGCAGAATGTTAATAATTTAAACCTAATTAAGGCAGATATTATTGATATTAACGGCCGCTTGGTGAAGTCAGTAAACTTATCTCAAAGTCAAAACAAAACAACGATTGATATTTCTGCTGTTGCTTCTGGTTTATACTTTATGAAAGTATATTCACAAAATGCGAACACGGTTATTAAATTAATAAAAGAGTAATTAGATACTTTATAGCAAAAAAAAAATCCCGCAATTAGCGGGATTTTTTTATGTTTTATATTTAAATATTAGCGTAAAATTAATTCTTTAATAACCTCTTTACCTAAATTTTCATTCAACATCTTTACTATTTTCTCTTTTCCATAACTCAATTCTTCACGAAGTACGCTAGAACTTAATTGTACGTAAAGCGTAGTTCCTTTTAGTTGAATGGCTGTTGTGTAATTATTTACACCATTGCCCATCATACTTTGCCAAGCATCTTGCACATTTACGGCATTTAATCCTTGTTCTAGTCTGTTGGTTTCAACAAACTCTTTCAGGACGTCTGCAATCGTTAAGTTTTCATTATTACGTTTGGCCATTAGTCTAAATTTAAGGGTTCGTAGCGTTTGTACAAAAATACTGCATCGTATTTGTTAATCACTTTTAATTGATCTTTAGTTGCTAACAAAATCGTTTCCTTCCAGGAATCAAAGGCTGTTTCATAATAGATGTTTAAGCTGTCATTTTCAATTTTAATTTGAAAGGTTTCAGCATCATCAGAGGTTTCAAAAGTTCCCATAAAATTGGGTTTTAGCTTTTTTCGAATCCCATTTAAAGAATCTTCTAAACTAATAAAATCAATGGTGTCGTTGTAATTATATTCTTTAATGGAGCCATTTTTTAGTGTAACTTTTTCAATTTCCCAGTACCCTTCAATATGTTCTATAAATTCTTCTGGGTTTTTGGTACAACTGGTTAAAAGGGCAACCGTTGTTAAAATTAAAATAGACCTTCTAATTTTTTGTATCATAATAAATCAATTTTATAATTTAAACATTTCGTAGGATTGATGCACCTGTTTGATTACGGCTTCTGTTCGGTCTGCATGAGTATCGCTTATAAATAATTGACCGAAATTTTCATCATCCACCAATTTTATAATTTGTGAAACGCGCTGCTCATCCAATTTATCAAAAATATCATCTAATAGCAAAATCGGGTTGACATGACTTTTAGACTTTATAAAATCGAATTGCGCCAGTTTTAAAGCAATTAAAAAGGATTTCTGCTGCCCTTGACTTCCAAATTTTTTAATAGGATGCTCAGCAATATTAAAAACTAATTCATCTTTATGAATGCCCACACTGGTATATTGTATGGCTTTATCCTTATTAATAACCGTTTTTAAAAGTGATTCTAAGCGCTCATGAGCTAAATCACTTTCATAAGCCAATTCAACCGATTCATTGCCGTTGCTAATGGCTTGGTAACGCGCTTTAAAAATGGGGATAAAAGCTTCTAAAAAAGATTGGCGTTTTTCATGAATATCATGCCCATATTGATCTAATTGGGTATCATAAACCTCCAGTGTGTCTTTGTTAAAAGTATGGTTTACGGCGAAATATTTTAAAAGTGAATTGCGCTGTGCTAAAATTTTATTATATTTTAACAAGGCATCTAAATAGCTTTTGTCGCTTTGCGAAATCACACCATCCATAAATTTTCGTCTGGTAGCGCTACCTTCAATTATTAAATCCCTATCTGCCGGCGAAATAATTACCAAAGGTAAAAAACCAATATGGTCGCTATACTTTTCATATATCTTGCCATTTCGCTTAATTACCTTCTTTTGACCGCGTTTTAGGCTTACTACAATTTTTTCGTTTGAATCCGCTTTTACATATTGGCCATTCACAACAAAAAATTCTTCGTCGTGTTTTATATTTTGAGACGCAATAGGATTAAAGTAACTTTTACCAAAAGACAGGTGATAAATTGCATCCAAAACATTGGTTTTACCCACGCCATTGTTGCCAACAAAGCAATTTATCTTATCATTAAAAACAAAGTTGCGTTCATCAAAATTTTTATAATTAAGTACCGATAAAGATTTTAAAATCATGTAAAAAGAAACTTAAATGTGTTTGGAGTTTAACAGATGTGCAAATTATTGAAAAATAACAAATAATAGGCTTTCAAATCTAAAGAAAAATTCTATTTTTGCGGCGCATTAATTAAGAATATATGGCAACTTACAAGAAGAAAGGATACAAACCACAATCCAAAGAAGAAAAGCAGAATGAAGTTGAGGAAAACTCTACAACTGCCGAAGTTTTTAACACACTTGATGAAAGTGCATCAAAAGCGGAAGACTGGGTTATTGGTAACCAAAAATACATTTTTATCATTATCGCTGTAGTAGCTGCTGTTGTTTTAGGATATTTAGGATATAATCAATTTATAGCCAAACCAAAACAAACTGAAGCTATGAATGATATGTACCAAGCACAGAAGTATTATGACCAAGCGGTGAATGCTACTGCACAAAAAGACTCGTTGTTTAACTTGGCTTTAAATGGAGGGGAAGGTAAATTTGGTATGTTAGATATTGTTTCGGAATATGGTGGAACGCCAGCTGGAAATTTAGCTAATTACTATGCAGGTATGGCGTATTTAAACACAAGAGATTACAAAAATGCGGTTTCGTATTTAGGTAAGTTTTCAAGTGATGATGAGATTTTAGCACCTATGGCTAAAGGTTCTATTGGTGATGCCTTTGTGCAATTAAACCAACAAGAAGATGCTTTAGGCTATTATGAAGATGCTGCTAAAATGCGTAAAAATGAGTTTACAACACCAATGTTTTTATATAAAGCAGGTGTAACAGCTTTAGATTTAGGCAAAACGGACGCGGCACTTAAGCATTTTGAAAATATTAAAGAAAACTACCCAACATCAGCTGAAGGTACCAATATTGACATCTTTATTGGAAAAGCAGAAGCGTTGGCAAGTAAGTAAATATGGCTACAGAAAATAAAAATTTATCAGAATACGATAAAGCTACAATCCCAAACGCGAAGAATTTTCGGTTTGGGATTGTTGTTTCAGAATGGAATGATACCATCACTGAAGGATTGTTTAATGGTGCTTTTAAAGCCTTATTAGAAAATCACGTTCCAAAAGAAAATATTATTCGTTGGAATGTTCCCGGAAGCTACGAGTTAATTTATGGCTGTAAAAAGATGCAACAACAAGCTGTTGATGCGGTTATTGCCATAGGTAGTGTGATTCAAGGTGAAACTAAACATTTCGATTTTGTTTGCGAAGGCGTTGCTCAAGGCATCAAAGACCTGAACGTTTTGCATGATGTGCCGGTTATTTTCTGTGTATTAACAGATAATAATTTACAGCAAGCAATTGATCGTTCTGGTGGAAAACACGGAAACAAGGGAACAGAAGCGGCTGTTGCGGCTATAAAAATGGCTCATCTTAATAAATAGGATTCAATCCATCTTCATTTAACACTTTAAATTTTTGATGTTTTTCAAATAACTTCAAGGGATATCATCCGTCAAAATGTTAACAATTTTTGGCAGTAAGCATATCCTTTTTGCTTGTAAATTCAGTACTTTTGGAACTAAAGCAATTAATCAGATCGTACATTGGCTAAAAAAAATAAAAGCTTTAGTTACAAACCTAGGTTCCAAGAAGATGCTGTTAAAACACAGCAAGATGATATTCAGACCAAATGGCAAGGTTTGAAAGGTAACAGAAATCGCAAATCTAGCTTTCTAACCTCACCATTATTTTTGGTCTTGTTTTTGATTGCTATCTTAATAGCGATTTACGTACTAAGTCGCTACGAATAATATAAGATTATGGGAGTTTTTAGTAAGCGAAAAAATAAAAGATACGATTACACACCACGCTATTATAAAGGTGAAGGGAATCCTTATGAAATAAAACATAAGTTTGACGATTTTCGTTCTACCGTTGGAAATACAAATGGTTTTAAATCTAAAATAAATACTGCTTGGGACGATTATAAAAATAATGTTAATGAAAATGCCAACAAGCGCGTACTCATCATTATTGGTATTTTAATTTTTGTGTTTTTGCTGATTATTGGTTTCGATTTATCAATTTTCTTTTCTAAAAAATAATGGCAGATATTATTCAGTTACTACCGGATCATGTGGCGAATCAAATTGCTGCTGGTGAAGTTGTACAGCGACCTGCATCCGTGGTTAAAGAACTCATGGAAAATGCCATTGATGCGCATGCTTCAGAAATTAAATTACTTATCAAAGATGCCGGTAAGACGCTTGTTCAAGTTATAGACAACGGATCGGGTATGAGTATTACCGACGCGCGCTTTAGTTTTGAACGTCATGCCACTTCCAAAATTAAATCTGCTGAAGATTTATTTAAGCTCAACACCAAAGGTTTCCGCGGTGAAGCTTTAGCTAGTATTGCTGCTATTGCGCATGTTGAATTAAAAACAAAGCAAGAACTGGATGATGTTGGAACTCAAATTGTTATTGAAGGTAGCGAGGTAAAGTCGCAAGAACCCGTTGTAACGCCAACTGGAACATCCATTGCCGTAAAGAATCTCTTTTTTAATATTCCTGCACGTCGAAATTTTTTAAAATCGAATACGGTCGAGTTACGCCATATTATTGATGAATTTCATCGGGTGGCCTTGGCACATCCCAGTATTCAATTTTCCATGTATCATAATGGCAGTGAATCTTTTCACTTGCCAGGAAGTAATTTTCGGCAACGTATTGTTAATATCTTCGGAATTAAAACCAATGAAAAATTGGTTCCGGTGAATGAAGCTACCGAAGTTTTAACGGTTTCAGGATTTGTTGGAAAACCAGAATACGCCAAGAAAACACGTGGTGAACAATTCTTTTTTGTGAATAATCGCTTTATAAAAAGTGCGTATTTAAATCACGCTATTAATTCAGCTTTTGATGGATTATTGAAAGATGGCAAACACGCTAGTTATTTTTTAGATTTAACTGTCAATCCGGAAACTATAGATATCAATATTCACCCTACCAAAACAGAAATTAAGTTTGATGATGAGCATACGCTTTATGCCATTTTACGCTCGGCAGTTAAACATAGTTTAGGTCAATTTAGTATTGCACCCGTTTTAGATTTTGATCGCGATTCTAATTTTGATACACCATACGATTTCGAAAACAAACAAGCTAAAACTCCTAGAATAGAAGTAGATCGAGGTTTTAATCCGTTCCAGGAGGAAACCCGCTCTAAAGCTGCATTCAATACGTCTTATAAAAAAGAACCAGCTGGAAGTTGGGAAGGTTTGTATGTGGGTATGGAATCTAAAGGCACAAAATCTGCAACTGATTTTAATGAAATACGTTTTGAAAGCGATGAGCAGACTGGAACCATTTTTCAAGACGATACAAGTTTTGAAACCAAGCAATCTACCTATCAACTTCACAATAAATACATTGTTAGTACTATAAAATCAGGAATGCTGGTTATTGATCAGCATCGGGCACATCAGCGCATTTTATATGAAAATTTCCTGAAACACATTACTATTAAAGAAAGTGTGAGTCAGCAATTACTGTTTCCTGTTTTGGTGTTTTTATCACAACAAGAAATGGATTGTATAAAAGAAGTTCAAGAAGATTTAGAGCACACCGGATTTGTATTTGCTAATTTTCATAATGACCATATTGAAATTTCAGGTGTTCCAATTAGTGTTCCTGAAAGTGAAGTAATTGTTATTTTGGAACAATTAATTAGCGACATTGAAAATGAAGTGCCAGATTCCAATTTTAGTGCCACCGATTTATTAGCTAAATCTATGGCGAAGAGTTTAGCCATAAAAAGAGGACAATCCTTATCTTTGCTAGAACAAGAACATTTGGTAAATAGCTTATTTGCATGTAAAGATCCAAATAGTTCACCAGCAAATAAAGCCACATTCGTTACGATAAGCGTAGACGAATTAGATAAAAAATTTATATAAGTAAAGTCTTATGATGAATAATATTACCGATACCGTCAAGCATTTAATCATTATAAACGTGGTTATGTTTGTGGGTACTTTAACCATTGGCGGAAGTGCTATTGGAAGCAATACTTTGTTTTACGATTGGTTTGCTCTACATTTTCCTCAAAATTCGGCCTTTCAATTCTGGCAAATTATTACCCATATGTTTATGCATGGTGGCTTTATGCATATTTTGTTTAATATGTTTGCCTTGTGGATGTTTGGAACCGCTGTAGAACAACGTTTCGGAGCTAAAAAGTTTCTATTTTTTTACATGTCGTCAGGATTAGGAGCCGCTCTTTGTATGATTGGCTATTATTATTTCACTTTCTATTCAGGGCTAAATACCTTAACAGATGCCGGGGTAGATAAAACGCAAATTCTCGAAACCTTAAATTCTGGCATGTATAATACCCAATGGCAGCAAATTATGGGCGCTGCAGATATGCAACAGTTTGTAAGTGTTTTTAACAGTACTATGGTTGGTGCCTCTGGCGCTATAATGGGTGTTTTAGTTGCCTTTGGAATGCTATATCCAGAATCCAAGTTAATGTTGATGTTCTTGCCAGTTCCTATTAAAGCCAAGTATTTTATTCCAGGAATTATAGCTTTAGATTTAATTTCAGCCATTACAGGTCAATCATTTTTTAGCCCTGGTAATACGGCTTATGTCGCCCATATTGGCGGCGCATTAACCGGTTTCTTAATTATGTGGTATTGGAAAAAAACGCAATTCAACAAAAACCGTTGGGATTAATATGAATAATTTAAACCAAGATATTCGCGATAAACTAAAACGTCTCAATATTTTTGAGAAGCTCATCGTGGTTAATTTAGTCATCTATTTAACGGGTTTATTGTTGTCTTTACTTTTCAATTTTAATTTTAATTGGTTTGAGTTGCCAAGTACTTTAGGTGCGTTTATTATGCAGCCATGGAGTATTATTACCTATGCATTTGTGCATTATGATTTTTGGCATTTCTTTTTTAACATGATCTGGCTCTATTTTATTGGTGGCATGTTTACCAATATGTTTTCTGCAAAAATGGGATTGAATGTCTACTTTTTAGGCTTAATTTCTGGCGGACTTTTATTTCTATTAGGTTATAATTTGTTTCCAGATTTGTTTAAATCGCCAACGCGTTTAGTTGGCGCATCTGCCGCTGTTCGAGCTTTACTTATATTTTTGTGTGCGTATATGCCTAGTATGGATGTGAAGTTTTTCACCTTTAATTTAAAGCTATGGTATATTGGGGCTGCCATTGTAGCATTTGATGTGCTGGGCGTTTTGGCTGGTATAAAAGATCCGCTTACTGGAAATGCTGGTGGTAATTTAGCCCATTTAGGAGGCGCTATTTTAGGATATGCTTACGCTAAACAATTAACCAAAGGGAATGATATAGGCAAAGGTTTTGAAAGCATGATGGATCAAATTGCAGGTTGGTTTAAAACATCTAAAAAGTCACCATTAAAAACAGTTCATAAAAGCAAGAAAGGCAAGGTTGCTGGGTTTTCTGAAAAGGAATTCGGCGAGTTTAATAATCAGAAGAAAATAGACCTTATCTTGGATAAGATAAGTAAATCTGGCTATGATGCTTTAACCAAAGCCGAAAAAGATTTTTTATTCAGAGCTGGTAAATGATAATGAGTTTATGAAAAACTTAAAGTTAATAGATAAATTCATATACTTTTTAAATGGTATAGCGGCGTTTCTATTGCTTACTTCTTATATTCTGCCATTTGTTCCTCCAAAAACGTTTGCGTTACTTTCTGTTTTAAGTTTAGGTGTTCCATTTTTAATTCTTGTTAATTCTATCTTCTTTCTGTATTGGCTTATCATGCTAAAAAAACAGCTGATTCTTTCATTAGTCGTATTAATTATTGGCTATTTTAACTTTGGTTCTTTGTATAAATTTACATCTGATGATGATATTTCGCATGAACATCAATTAAAAGTGATGAATTATAATGTGCGCTTATTCAATTTATATAATTGGATTCCTAAAAAAGGTATTCAAGGTAAGATGGTAGATTTAATAAAGCAAAAAGCGCCAGATGTGCTTTCCATTCAGGAATATCATCCACATCCTAAGGTAGATTTATCCTTTTTTAAGTATAAATTCGAAAAACTATCGGGTAAGAAAACCAAATATGGACAAGTTATTTTGTCTCAATATCCTATTATCAATTCGGGTTCCATTGAATTTCCAGAAACGGATAATAATGCCATTTTTGTAGATATTTTGAAAGCAGATGATACCATTCGAATTTATAATATTCATTTGCAATCTTTGAAAATTGATACTAAAATGGAGAATTTTAATCAGGAGGATTCTGAACGTTTATTGAAGAAAACAGAACATACTTTTGAAAAACAGCAGGTTCAAACTGAATTATTTTTAAAGCATAAAGCAGCCTGTCCTTATAAGGTGATTATTACGGGCGACTTTAACAATACCGCCTTTTCTTATGTTTATAAAGAGCTGAAAGGTGATATGAAGGATGCCTTTAAAGAAGCAGGAAATGGCTTTGGAAGAACATACGACTTCCGATTTTTCCCAATCAGAATCGATTTTATTTTCAGTGATCCCGCTTTTGAAGTGACAGATTTCAAAACCATAGACAATAAATACTCAGATCACTATCCTATTATGGCGACGTTAAAACTACATTAACGCACAGTCAGCCGCATCCGCAATCATATGAATTACCAATCCAATACCAATTAATCTGGTTTTCTTCGGAAATAATAAAAGCATATAAAAGCCCATTGCCCAATAGGTGTGTAGCGGATGGAAATTAATGCTACATCTATTCGGGTCAAAAATTGGCGTGGCTAAAAGGTGATCTAAATCGATAACCATAGTGGCAACCATAATCAAATAAGCCTTAAACCAAATAGTTCTGTAAAAGGAGAATGCAACAAGTAAAGGCAATAGAAAATGAATGTTATAATGAACAAGCGTTTGTAACATTACCAAAATGCTTTTTGAGATTGTAAATAATTAACCGCATTTGGACCTTCATTAAAAAGTAAATCCAAAATACTTAAGTTATTTATATAGTCGTGTTTATCATCAAAAACTTGCGTATAAGGTTCGAATTCTGGTGCTTTTTCACCTTTAGCTTGAACTAGAAATCTTAAATCAGTTGAGCCCATTGGGTTTTTTTCAAAAGTTGCTGTTTCTTTAATATCTAATTCTAGTTGTAAACAGTCGCAAACAGTTTCAAAGCAGGCAATATTATAATGGAGTAGGTTAGAGGCTGGCTCCTCAAATAAGGGTTTTAAATCGTCTTCATAATACTCGAAAAATGGTGAGGTTTTATAAGCTGATTCTAAAGACCGCCAATGATTGCGCTGCCATTTTTCTTCATTATGAATTAAAACATCTGCATACTGCTGGCGATTTTTCTGGGTATGAACAACAGGGATATTCAACAACAATTTCCCATTAGCCCCATAAATATAGGTGCGATTCCGATAGGTTTGCTTTTGAAAATTATCAGCCATTTCAAACGTAACAGTTTCCGCCTGACTAATAGCCACAAAATGCGCTATGTTTGGAAAATATGTGGGATGAATTAGTAATTGCATATGTTGTTTGGTGTTGAGCTGTTTGTTTTTGAAATAAAAAAGCTAAACGACTCTACCACTTTATGATTAACTATTGGCCTTCTTATGTTTACGCCATTTGCTAAAACCAAACCAAGCTAGCAATAATACTAGAAATGGTATGAAATATGAAACCGGTTCGCCGCTGCCATGAACAGTTGTAAATAAACGTTCCCAACGAATTTTCTCTTTTATGCCTTGACCATTTGTGTTCCAACTCATCCAAATAAACACCGGTTTTCCAACCACATGGTCAAACGGTACAAAACCCCAAGAACGTGCATCTAATGAGTTATGACGGTTATCACCCATCATCCAGTAATAATCTTTTTGAAAGGTATAATTAGTTGCCAGTTCACCATTAATAAAAATTTGATTCCCTTTAACTTTCAGCTCATTATTTTCATATTCGGTAATGGCACGCTTATAAAGTGGTAAAACATCTAAATTTAGAGCTACTGTAGCGCCAGCTTTTGGAATATACAAAGGTCCGAAGAAATCATTGTTCCAATTGTAATTTGGATCATGAGGAAAAACACTCAATTCACGTTCACCTTTTTCACGCTTTAAAGGTTCTATACTTTTTACGTTCGGATGGTTTTTAAATTTCGCTAAATTTTCATCTGAAATACCCGCAAAATAACTCATAGAGTAATCTTGATTGTATTGTGGGAAATCGGTTATATTATAACGACTAGCCAAACTATAATTATCAAAAGGACCATTTTTAGTTTCAACTTTATAAGAAAACTGCAATTTAGCACGATCTGGTAATTGATTTTGTTTTCCATTAATAAACACAAAACCATCACGAACTTCTAATGAATCGCCTGGCATACCAACAGCACGTTTTACGTAATTGGTTTTCTTATCTACAGGTTTATAATAATTTCTATCGGCTGTTTTATACATATTGTATAAGGTATCCACAGGCCAATTGAAAACGACTATATCGTTTTGTGCGATATTTTGGAATCCTGGTAAGCGTAAATAGGGAAGCGATAATTTGTTTATAAATGAGGTATTTCTATTCTCTACATTATCATCATATAAATATGATTTTTTATTCAGAATTGGAATGGTATCATGAACCATTGGCGCTGCTATTGTGGACATAGGGACACGCGCGCCATAATGAAATTTGCTTACAAAAAGGAAATCACCAACTAAAAGCGATTTTTCTAAAGAAGATGTTGGAATGGTATAAGGCTGAATAATATAACCATGAACAACCGTGGCGGCTACTATAGCAAAAAGTATAGAACTTACCCAATCGCCCATTGGTGTTTTAGGGTGTAAACTTCTATCTTTTACATGTTCAACATCCACAAAATAGTTTAAATAGTAATTATAAAAGCCTAAAGTAAATAATGCCAATAAAGTATCTGTGGTACTATTTTTACCAAAACTTCTAGCAGTTTCTAACCAAACCACCGGAAACATGATTAGGTTTATTACAGGCAAGAAAAGTAAAATAGTCCAGTACCAAGGACGGTTAATAATTTTCATTAAAATAACCGCATTATATATAGGAATGAATGCTTCCCATGCTTGTCTACCAGCTTTAATATATAATTTCCAAGTTCCTAATCCATGAATAACCTGAATAATTAGAATAACTATAAGCCATTGTGTAAGTGCCATAAATTTCTATTTTGTCTTGTATTTGTAGGTAACAGGTTTTTTCTGTTACGGCAATTTTTAGTTTTAACCTATGTTTAACACATCTTTCATCGTGAATACGCCAGTTTTATCTTGGAGCCACTCTGCGGCAATAACAGCGCCAAGGGCAAAGCCTTCACGACTATGTGCTTCATGTTCAATAGTTATAGTATCTGTTTTACTGGCATAAGAAATAACATGTGTGCCAGGAACATTATCTATGCGTTTAGCTGTAATAGGAATGGTGTTTTCTCGTCTAGAAACTAGGTTCCAGTCTGTATAATGAATGTGTTCTGCAATAATACCTTCGGCCAAACTTATAGCAGTGCCACTTGGTGTGTCTAGTTTTTCAGTATGATGAACTTCTTCCATGGACACTTTATAGGATTCCAGTTTAGACATCATTTTTGCTAATTGTTTATTCAATTCAAAAAAGATATTCACGCCCAAACTGAAATTAGATGCATAAATAAAAGCACCGTTTTCTTCTTGACAAATAGCTTCTGCTGTTGAGTAATTATCTAACCAACCTGTAGTTCCAGAAATAACAGGCACGCCTTGTTTAAAGCATTTTACAATATTAAAGAAAGCGGCGTTCGGCACGCTAAAATCAATGGCAACATCGGCTGAAGTAATATCATAACCATCTTCATCATTGGTTTTAATAACAATGTCATGACCGCGCTCAATAGCTATTTTTTCAATGGTTTGACCCATTTTCCCATATCCTAATAGTGCGATTTTCATGCTTAAAATTTATAGTTAACTGTTATGCCTAAATCACCTTTATTATCAAATTCGTTAATCTTATAATGAGGCGTAACGGAAAGATTGTCATCCACATTATATTGTATTAAATGTGCATCTACGTTCGCATCAATAATATTCAGCGCATAAATTGCAATGGTTACTAAAAGCGATATTTCACGATTCCGACTCAATGTTTTTTGAGCTTCACGTAAACCATCGTCGTTGATTGTTCCATAAAATTCGTCATTAGTAAAACCAGCTAAACGACTTTTATAGGCAGATCTATACCGTTTGTATTCTTTATTATTATCTAAATAAAAATAAATACCAATTCCCATACCCGCATAAACAATAGGAATTTTCCAGTATTTTTTATTGTAAGCTTGGCCTAAGCCTGGAAGTACTGCGGAGTAAAATGCGGCGCGAGCTGGATCTAATGGATCAATAGGTTCTGCAAAAACATTTTTAGCTTCTACTTTAAGTTTTTCTGGTTTCGGAGTTTTGACTTCTTTTTTGTCGTCAGGATTTTCATCCTCTTGAGCCCAAGACGAGCTGCAAAAAGCGCATACTAAAACAAACGCTATGGCAAATTTATTTAGCACCTTTTACCAGTTTTAGAATACGATTAAAGTCTTCTTCGGAATGAAAAGGTATTGAAATATTACCTTTTCCATTTTTTGAAACTTTAACGTCAATTTTATGTCCAAAATATTCCGAAAAATCTTGCATTCCATTTTTTACAAATGTGGGAATTTCTTGTTTTTCTTTCGGTGTTTTTACTATTTTTTCTGTCTGAAAATCACGTACTAATGTTTCTGTATCCCTTACTGACAGTTTATTGCTAATTATTTTTTCATAGATATCTAATTGCGTTGATAAATCTTCAATTGCAATTAAAGCACGACCATGACCCATAGATATAAAACCATCGCGCATGCCTGTTTGGATAATTGGATCCAGTTTTAGTAGACGCAAATAGTTGGCAATTGTGGAGCGTTTTTTCCCCACACGATCGCTCATTTGTTCTTGAGTCAGATTTATTTCGTCAATTAAACGTTGATAGGATAAGGCAATTTCAATTGGATCTAAATCTTGACGTTGAATATTTTCAACTAAGGCCATTTCAAGTGACTCTTGATCGTTCGCAATTCGAATATAAGCTGGAATGGTTTTAAGACCAATCAATTTTGATGCTCTAAAACGGCGTTCACCTGATACTAATTGGAAGGTGTTGAAGTCAATTTTCCGAACGGTAATAGGTTGAATAACGCCCAATTCTTTAATAGAAGAAGCGAGTTCTCGTAACGTTTCCTCGTTAAAATTAGTTCTAGGTTGAAAGGGATTTATGTCAATAGATTCAATATCCAATTCCACAATATTACCAATAACCTGATCGGCATTTTTGTCCTGAATGGAATTTATATCATTGGAAGGATCTTTTAATAAAGCGGATAAACCTCTGCCTAAAGCCTGTTTCTTGGTAGCCTTCGCCATGTTTTAGGAGTTTTTATTTATTATTTCTTTAGCCAAACTTAAATAATTCACGGCACCTTTACTACTAGCATCATAATTAATAATGCTTTCACCATAACTAGGCGCTTCACTTAAACGCACATTTCGTTGAATGATTGTTTGAAACACCATATCGTTAAAATGCTTTTGAACCTCTTCAACGACTTGATTGGACAAACGCAAACGGGAATCGTACATGGTTAAAAGTAAACCTTCAATATCTAATTCTGGATTATGGATTTTTTGAACACTTTTAATGGTATTCAATAACTTGCCAAGTCCCTCTAAAGCAAAGTATTCGCATTGAATTGGAATAATAACAGAGTGTGCGGCTGTTAAAGCATTTAAAGTAAGTAAGCCCAAAGATGGGGCACAATCAATTAAAACAAAATCATAATCGTCAACAATATCGCCTAATGCTTTTTTAAGCATATATTCTCGTTG
Source organism: Bizionia myxarmorum (assembly GCF_008086205.1). Taxonomy (GTDB): domain Bacteria; phylum Bacteroidota; class Bacteroidia; order Flavobacteriales; family Flavobacteriaceae; genus Algorimicrobium; species Algorimicrobium myxarmorum. The sequence goes on from NZ_VSKK01000002.1 coordinate 271,972, forward strand.
TTCTTTATCGACTAATTCAATCTCAATAGCAACAAGATCAATATGTGCGGGAATAATATCAAGATTTGGTGTATCGGTTTTCATAACCGCTTCTCTCGCTGTGTTGGTATGCTCAAGAAGTTGATAGGTTCCTATTTCTATCGTATCCACATCAATACCCAATCCAGAAGTAGCATTAGCTTGTGGATCTGCGTCTATTAACAGTACTTTTTTCTCGAGCACGCCTAGGGAAGCAGCTAAATTTATAGATGTGGTTGTTTTTCCAACACCTCCTTTTTGATTAGCTATTGCAATTATTTTACCCATTAATTAAATTTGTTTAATTAGTTGTAAAAATACAATTATTTGCGGTTATAGAAAATGGAAGTTGTTAACAAATCTAAAAAAGCGCCAATACGTTTCAGCTGCTTGATTATGAATAATATAAATACTTTCTATAAAGAGTATGGGGGAGACTGTGTTCCACATTTTAAATTTTCCGACCCATTCGATAGCCTTTATCTCTCTAATTTAAAAATTTAGTGTTTTAGATTTAAGTACTTTTTTTTGAAATTTATATAATTAATTAGGAGAAATTTCATGAAATTGATCTATTTATTTTGAAAAACTTATTATATATGCTATTTTGGAAAATTGTAAAAACTGATAAATATCATAAAACAAACTATGTTAGTTATTTACATTTGTAGCGTAACTAGGATATTAGTATCCGAGTTGCCAAAAATAAAAACTAATTTATTATAACTATTATGAAGACACTAAAGACCATCAAACAGCTTTTTTTGCCCATGCTACTTTTAGCATCATCAGTCCTTTTATTGGGTTGCGTTAATGATGACAAAAAAACGAATGAAAATTCGGCAGACATTGCTGTAAATCAAGAAATGATTGCAGAATTAACGTCACCACCACACGTTCCTACGCCAATTGGGGCAAGAAAAGCCAAGAAGCTTATTGTTAAAATGGAGATCCTTGAAGAAGAAGGCGAAATGACCGACGGCGTTAAATATATGTATTGGACATTTGGCGGAACTGTTCCAGGAAGTTTTATTAGAACACGCGTTGGTGATGAAGTAGAATTTCACTTACAAAACCACCCAAATAACAAATTGCCACATAATATTGATTTACATGCGGTAACAGGTCCTGGAGGCGGAGCAGAGTCTTCGTTTGTAGCGCCAGGTCACTCCAAAGTATTTTCTTTTAAAACGTTAAACCCTGGATTATATGTTTACCATTGTGCAACGGCTCCAGTAGGAATGCATATTGCCAATGGAATGTACGGATTAATATTAGTTGAACCAGAAGGTGGTTTAGCGCCAGTAGATAAAGAATACTACATCATGCAAGGTGATTTTTACACCAAAGGAGCAAACGGAGAACGTGGATTACAACCTTTTGATATGCAGAAAGCTGTTGATGAAAGAGCGGATTATGTAGTATTTAATGGAAGTGTTGGTGCGCTAACAGGTGATAACGCTATTACGGCTAATGTTGGCGAAACCGTTAGATTATTTGTTGGAAACGGCGGACCAAACTTGGTGTCATCTTTTCACGTAATTGGAGAAATTTTTGATAGAGTACACGTTGAAGGTGGCGATTTAATAAATGAAAATATTCAAACGACATTAATTCCTGCAGGTGGAGCGGCTATTGTAGAATTTCGTGTGGATGTTCCTGGTAGTTTAATTATGGTGGATCACTCAATTTTTAGAGCCTTTAATAAAGGTGCTTTAGGGATGTTGAAAGTTTCTGGAGAAGAAGATAAGAAAATCTATTCTGGTGAAATTCGTGATGATATTTATTTGCCTGAAGGTCCTGGTATTCAAACTATGCCAACTACAGATGAAATTGTAGAATCTGAAATTCCAGCTAAATCTTTTGAAGAGCAAATGGAATTTGGAAAACAAGCTTACATGCAAACGTGTTTTGCTTGTCACCAAGGTGATGGTCAAGGTATAGCAAATGCGTTTCCTCCATTGGCAAAATCAGATTACTTAAATGCAGATGTAGATCGTGCTATTAGTGCCGTTCTTCATGGATTAACTGGAGAAATTACCGTAAATGGCAACAAGTATAATAGCGTTATGACCAGACAAACCTTATCTCCTGATGAAGTTGCAAACGTATTAACCTATGTTTATAACAGCTGGGGTAACTCTGGAAAAGTGGTTACGAGAGACATGGTAATGAAAGTAAAAAACAAAAAATAATTTAAAATGAAAATCCAAGCCTTTAGACTGCTGCTTATTTTATTAGTTTTTCAATCTGTTGTTCACGCGCAGTCTGAAGGCATGGTATTCATAAAAGGTAGTCGCTATATTCCTTTATATGGTAGAGATTCTACCGTTGTGGAAGTGAAAGATTTTGAAATGGATGTGTATCCGGTTACGAATGCTGAATATGTCAAGTTTGTTTCTAAATTTCCGAAATGGCAAAAATCCAATGCCCTAAAATTATTTGTAGATAAAAGTTATTTATCTAACTGGAAAAATGATTTAGAACTAAAGGATTCGGAATTGCCAAATAGTCCCGCAACTTATATATCTTGGTTTGCAGCAAAAGATTATTGTGAATGTCAAGGAAAACGATTACCAACGGTTGATGAATGGGAATATGCTGCTATGGCAGATGAAACCACTAAAGATGCCCGCGTTAAAGCATCTTATAATGAACAAATTTTAACTTGGTATGAAGCACCTAGATCCAATGAAAACACCATTGGTTTAAACCCAGAAAATGTGTGGGGTGTTCAGGATTTGCACGGTTTAGTTTGGGAGTGGACTATTGATTTTAATTCGGTTTTAATTACAGGCGAATCCCGAAAAGATGTAGATAAAGATAGTGATCTTTTCTGTGGAAGTGCGTCTCTAAATGCAACCGATTTAATGAATTACGCTGCCTTTATGCGCTATGCTATTCGCGGAAGTTTAAAAGCGAAATATTCTATGAAAAATTTAGGATTTCGTTGTGTAAAAGATATAATCCAATAAAATGAAGATGAAAACACTAAAATATATGTTGGTTGCACTTTTTACAGTTGTAGCCTTACAAAGTTGTAATTCTGATAAGAAAGGTAATCAAGATATTGCTGAAGTTTACCAATGTCCAATGCAATGTGAAGGCGATAAAACCTATGATGAACCAGGAAGCTGTCCCGTTTGTAAAATGGATTTAGAAGTAATTAGTCAAGCTTCAAAAACGTTAGCTGATGATGAGATTTCAGAAGAATCTATTTTCAACCTAACCTCTAAATGGCGCACCGAGGAAAATAAGGAAATTCTACTCGCCGATTTAAAAGGTAAAACACTGGTTATGGTTATGATTTACACGTCTTGTAAAGCAGCCTGCCCAAGATTAGTTGCCGATATGCGTAGTATTGAAGCGAAACTTCCTAAAGATAAAATTAAGGATATTCAATTTGTTATGGTTAGTATCGATCCAGAAACAGATACGCCAGAACGTTTAAAAGCGTTTGCTATAGAAAATTTTATGGATGATGAGCAGTGGATGTTTCTTCAAGGTACAGAAAGTAGTGTTCGCGAGTTTGCCAATGTATTATCTATGAAGTATAAGGAAATTTCACCAATTGATTTTTCACACTCTAATATCATTTCAGTCTTTAATGCTAAAGGTGAATTAATGCATCAGCAAGAAGGTTTAGGGGTGGATAATAAAGAGACTATAGCCACTATTTTAGAAGTAACACCTTAAAACAAATGACTTCACACGTGAAAGAAATCACGTGAAAATATAAACAGAACAGATGAAAAAATTACTACTTGTCATGCTCCTCGGAGTTGTGAACCAGACCCTTTTTGCTCAAAATTTCGAGATTTCAGCAGAAATTAGACCGCGTTTTGAGTATAGAAATGCCTATAAAACCTTAAGTGTGGATTCTTTGGATGCAGCATCTTTTGTATCCCAAAGAACCCGATTAAACTTGGCTTATGGCAGCGAGAAAATAAATGCCTATCTAAGCATTCAAGATGTTCGCGTTTGGGGAGATGTGCCAACCTTAAATGCTGCAGATGCTAACGGAACAGCCATTCATGAAGCGTGGGCTGAATTGTTACTAACACCTGAATTTTCCTTAAAATTAGGTCGTCAAGAAATTTCTTATGATGATCAGCGTATTTTTGGCGCAGTAGGTTGGGCACAACAAGCTAGAAGCCACGATGCTTTATTAGCTATCTATAAACCTAATGCCAATAATCATTTTGAAGTTGGTTTGGCACTAAATGCAGCTTCAGAAACGCTTTTTGAAACGAATTATACTTTAAATAATTACAAATCGCTTCAATATGTTTGGTATCATACCAATTTATCATCTGTTGGGATAAGTCTTTTGGCTTTAAACAACGGATTGGCCTATTTGAAGGATGGAAAGCAAGACGTAGATTACAATCAGACTTTTGGTGGCCATGCTAATTTTGCTAAAAATGCGATTAGTACACAAGCTTCAGCTTATTTTCAAACTGGAAAAATAGCAAATCAGAATGTTCAAGCTTATAAAGTATCAGTTAACGGATCTTATAGTTTTGCAAATGGCTTAAAACCAGGATTGGGTGTGGAATATGTGTCAGGAACAGATATGAATGCCAGCAATTCAGACGTTAAATCGTTTAATCCTTGGTATGGAACTAATCATAAATTTAATGGTTGGATGGATTATTTTTATGTGGGCAACCATATTAATTCTGTTGGTTTGATTGATGTTTATGCCACTATCAATTATACAAAAGATAAATTTTCAGTATCATTAATTCCGCACATGTTTTCTTCGGCAGCAACTGTTGTAAATGGATTAAATGAAGAAATGGATAGCTATTTAGGAACAGAAGTAGATCTTTCCATAGCATATAAATGGACTAAAGATGTTAATTTTGAAATAGGCTATTCACAAATGTTCGCCACAGAAACCATGGAGGTTTTAAAAGGTGGAAATGCTAGCGCAACCAATAATTGGGCTTGGGCTATGGTAACTATAAAGCCAGGTTTATTTAAAACAAGCGTTAAGAAAAATGAATAGCCCTAATTAGAGTTCGGTTTATAATTAGGGATTTTTCATTTATTTCCAAAATTCATCAGCAAGGTTATCTTCAAAAGATTCCGGCTGGTGGATTTTTGCTATATGCTGAAGTTGTTCTTCAGTTGCTGCTTTCTGTATTTCTGGAAATAATATGCGTTCTTCAAAACGGATATGCTGTTCCAATTCTTCTTCAATTTTACTTAAAGATTTTTCCACTTCAGTATCATCAGAGAATAAACGTTTTAGGCGTCTATGATCTGCCATGGCTTTTTTTACCAATTCGTGCTCTGAATCTAAAATAGAAAATATTTCATTTTCCTCTAATTCAAAATGTGGTATTAGGTGATGTTCAAAAAACCAATCTGCATAGGTTTTCATGCGTTCTGCCGACACTTCTTTGCTAAAGCCTGCTCGTATTTTCCAAGATAATAAAAGACCATGATGATGCTCACGGCTTAATGGTTGTAATGCTTTATGGCGTTTAAGGGGTTTGGATTCCATAGTGTTTTTGATTTATATAACTCATTAAAATTATAGCAATGCTTAATGGTAGCAATATGCTTGCTGAAAATAAAAGGATGTAATAATTAGGCATTATACCAAGGTTAAAATAATAGAATGCACCTTGAATAAATAAAAGAGCTTCTGTAAAAATGAAGCCTAGCAAAAATAAGTATAAGGCCGCAGATACCAAAGCCGTTGGCATAATAGTTTTAGACTGTAATAGGAACGCAAATAAAAATCCGCTAATAACGCCCAACATGGCCAGGTGTATAAAACCTATTATTAAATTGTGATGTTCATATAATTCCGAGGCTAATTGCGGGATAATTGAGAGTGTTTGTAAAGTCGTTTTTAAGATAAAACAGAATAGTGCAAAATAATACATACGCTTAATTACTGGCAACGATTGTTTTTGAAATATCCGAAATGGTAGTTTAACCATTCTTAAAAAATAATACAGAGAAACCAATTGCAATAAGATTCCAACACCATTTATCCAATACAGTAATGGATGATTTGCAAACCATTGAATGGGTAATGCAAAGGTTAAAACGGTGGATACAATCAGAAATTTAAAAAATAATTGCGAATCTTTGGATGGTTGAATTTTTAATTGATAGAACATGATGGCTAGAACTGCCAGAAGAAACCAGCCATTAAATTGAAAATTCAGAAAAAACTGAATCGCAATTTGATAAAAGGCGGATGCTGGACCTAAAATACTCACGGCTGGACCTAAACACCAAACCCCCAATGTGGAAATGGCCATGAATAGGAGAGATGCCTTTACCAATTGTCTAATAAGTATGTTTTGAATATGCATATCTTTCCAAAAACGATAGGCAAAGTAATAGCTGCAAAAAATATGTAGGGTTGAAAAGCTAATGGAAATCGCCGTATAACCTTGAAACGGAAAACTAATCATCATTCCCATAACGGCTATTTGGGTTAGCCAAAATAATTTGATGTAAATAGACTTTATATCAGGTATGAAATAGTGGGCAAAAAAGGTGTAAAGCATTAAATAAACCCATCCCAACATGGCAACATGCGAATGGGCATGTGTAAGAAATCTGTAATTAAAAGAAACTGAACTAACAAAGGTGTAACGCAGCGTTAAACCCATAAGTGCAGCAATAAGAAAATTAAATAAACAGGTTAATACAAGTTTTTTGGGCATTAAAAGGGCATTAGAATTTAAAAAAAGCACTTCTCTAATTGAAACCATAACTTACAATAAATATTCCCTCTAATAAAATACTTATTTATAAAATTGAAAAGAGAAGTGCACCAATAAACAACTTTTAAATTCTATTAATATTATTAAACTGGAAGTTAATTGGGAGTTTAACTTCCAGTTTTTGAAAACAACATGTGCTATTAACTATTCAGGAAAAAAGCGTTGCTCTAATTTAGCAGCTTCAGGGAATAATATGTTATTTTCTAAATGTATGTGTAAGTGTAAATCTTTTTCAAATTCATCCAACATGGCAAAAGTTACTTTGTACGTATTACAACCATCAGCTGGCGGTGTATAATTGTTGGTAAGCAAAGCAATTTTTCTGAAACGATCACCTTCATTTTCGTGTTCGGCCATCATCATCGCTATAGGATTTCCTACCGTTCCAAAATGTGGTTTGTCTAGTTGCTCACCAGCTATAGATGTTTTCACCATTTTCTTAATGTATGGGAACAATATTAATTCTTCTTTCTTCATATGCGCTGAAAGTTCACCAGCACAACCTGTAAAAAGTTCATTTATTTTGAATAATTCAGGATGACGTTCGCCATGAACTTTACATAATTTATCTAAAAATTGACGTAATACAGGAATTTTTTCTTCCACATAGCGGTGGTGTTTTTTCTCAACATATTCGGCTAATAAATCTAATGGCCAAGATTTGTAATCAATGGCATCGGTTCCTTTTGAATTTAAAATAGCATCTAATTTATCCAAAAGTTCATTTGGGTTAACGCCATTTTTATCGCAAACTTCTTCAACTGTACGATGGCCTTTGCAACAGAAATCTATACCATAGTTACTAAATACGGCTGCTGTTCTGAAATCATCAGCAACAAATTCGCCAATTGGTCTGCTTAAGTTTTTATGTAATGTTTCCATAAGGTTTTGTTATTTCGGATATTTTTATCCTATTTAAAATTAAATTTTTTTTATAGTTTTAATAAGTTCTTTTTTAAGTTTTTAAGAAAGATATACCTGTTTTAATATCTAAAGCCAGCTCTTGCAGGTTGGTGGTTTCCAGCATGTGCTTTAAACCATTTCTTATGTCAATAAATTTTTCATGCACAGGGCAGGGATGGTTCTCATCACACGTTTCTAATCCAAGTCCGCAGCCGTTGTAAATTTTATCGCCATCAATGGCGCGAACAATTTGCTCTAATTTAATATTCGCAATATCTTTCTTATCAATTTCAAAACCACCATGTGCACCTTTAACAGAGTTAATGATGTTATGGCGCACTAAATCTTGTAGTATTTTAGCAGTAAAAGCTTCCGGCGAGGCTATTTCTTTCGCAATTGCTTTTAAGCTCACACGCTGTTCTTGGTAAGAGTTTAAGGCAATAAATATGGAGGCTTTAATGCCATATTCACAAGCTTTAGAAAACATAGTTTTGTTTTATGGTACAAATATAAAACTTATTTTCAATTCAGACAAATTTATCCGAATTAAAAATAGGTTTTTTAAGATGTTTTATTGGAGTAATAAGAACATCATTTATTTGATCTATTAATACTAAATAATATTTTGAATTTAATGATTTTTACGCGTCTATTAAAATCAATCGGTTAATTTAAATTGAATTCCAGAAACGCCGTAGCTTTGTTCCGCATTACAAGAAATTAAAGAATCGAATAAGTAGCATGCTATTGCTCATAGAGAAAATGGCTAATCATTGTCAATAGTTTATGACTATTCAATAATTAAAATTTCTAAAATGGTAATGGCAGCTTCACTAATTTTAGTTCCTGGACCGAAAACAGCAACTGCTCCAGCGTCAAATAAATATTGATAATCCTGTTTTGGAATAACGCCACCAACAACTACCATAATATCCTCACGACCGTAACCTTTTAAAGCTTCAATAACTTGAGGTACCAACGTTTTGTGTCCTGCGGCTAAAGATGACACCCCTAAAATATGCACGTCATTTTCAACTGCTTGTTTGGCGGCTTCTTGAGGTGTTTGAAATAGCGGACCAATATCCACATCAAAACCAACATCGGCATAACCTGTTGCCACAACTTTAGCGCCACGGTCATGACCATCCTGACCCATTTTTGCAATCATAATTCGGGGTCTTCTTCCGTCTTGTTCTGCAAATTTATCGGCTAAAGCTTTCGCTTTACTAAAGGATTTATCGTCTTTAATTTCTTTACTATACACGCCTGAAAAAGATTTGATTTGTGCTTTATACCGTCCGAAAACCACTTCCAAGGCATCGCTAATTTCACCTAAAGTGGCGCGTTCTCGTGCGGCTTCAACGGCCAAAGTTAATAAATTTTCTTGATTTGATTTGGCTGCTGCCGTTAAACTGGCCAAGGCTTCTTGGACTTTTCTTGAATTTCTTTCGGCTTTAATTCGGTTTAAACGTTCAAGTTGCGAAGTTCTTACCGTTTGATTATCCACTTCTAAAGTTGAAATTGGCGCTTCTTCTGCTAATCGGTATTTGTTGACACCTACAATAATATCTTGACTAGAATCTATTCGTGCTTGTTTTCTAGCCGCTGCTTCTTCTATACGCAGTTTAGGAATTCCTGCTTCAATAGCTTTGGTCATGCCGCCTAGTTCATTTACTTCTTCTATTAATTCCCAAGCTTTTTCAGCAATGTCGTTTGTTAACCTTTCTACATAATAGCTTCCCGCCCAAGGATCAACCGTTTTGGTGATTTGGGTTTCTTCTTGTAAAAAAATCTGGGTATTTCTGGCAATTCGCGCTGAAAAATCTGTGGGTAAAGCAATGGCCTCATCTAGAGCATTGGTATGTAAACTTTGGGTGCCACCAAAAGCAGCTGCAGAAGCTTCAATACACGTTCGGGCTACATTATTAAAAGGATCTTGCTCGGTTAAACTCCATCCAGACGTTTGGCAATGGGTTCGTAAGGCCAAAGATTTTTCATTTTTTGGATTAAAAGGTTTTATCAATTTAGCCCATAACATACGAGCAGCACGCATTTTGGCAATTTCCATAAAATGATTCATGCCAATAGCCCAGAAAAAAGATAGGCGTGGTGCAAAGGTGTCGATATCCATGCCGGCTGCCAGTCCTTTTTTTACATATTCCAATCCATCGGCTAGAGTATAAGCTAACTCAATATCACACGTTGCGCCTGCTTCTTGCATGTGGTATCCAGAAATACTAATGCTGTTAAATTTGGGCATATTCTTACTCGTGTATTCAAAAATATCTGAAATAATTTTCATGGAAGGCGTTGGCGGATAGATATAGGTATTCCTAACCATAAATTCCTTCAAAATATCATTTTGAATAGTACCTGCTAAATCTTTTATATCAACACCTTGCTCTTCAGCTGCAACAATATAAAAGGCCATGATGGGCAAAACGGCGCCATTCATGGTCATGGAAACGCTCATTTTATCGAGTGGAATTTCATCGAAAAGGATTTTCATATCCTCGACAGAATCAATGGCTACACCAGCTTTTCCTACATCGCCAACTACGCGTTCATGATCAGAATCATAGCCACGATGCGTGGGTAAATCAAAAGCAACCGATAAACCTTTTTGTCCTGCCGCTAAATTGCGCTTGTAAAAAGCATTACTATCTTCAGCTGTAGAAAAACCAGCATATTGTCTAATAGTCCACGGTCTAATAACATACATAGTACTGTATGGGCCGCGCAAATTAGGTGTTATTCCCGCCACAAAATTGAGGTGCTCCAAATTGGCAATATCTGCTTTTTGATAAACGGATTTTACTTGGATATCTTCAGCAGAATCGAAGGTTTCAAAACCCTCGTTTTTCACTTCTGATTCTGCCGATTTTATTTGAATATGTTGAATGTCTTTCCGACTCATAAAAAAAGTTTTTATTTAGTTGAAGCTTAAATAATGTAAAATTTAAGGGTTTACATTGCTTTTGTCAACTACTGGTTTTGCCTTTATTTAACAAACTGGGATAATGGAAAATTTTATTACTATTTTCATCATCATTTATACATTTTATTCTGTTTTTAGTCGTGTCTGTTCTATACTTTCGGCTAGGCGATTTTCAATAATAGGTTGCAGTAATGTTTTTCTAGAATTCATTTTTACAAAAGGAAACAATTCCAATTCACTAGCCATTTTGTCGGTTGTGTTTGGATGTTTATTAGTTCCTAACAGTGTTATTTTTCCAGAATCAAATTGTGCTTGTTCTTTTAGGGCACTCTCTTTTATTTTTCGTTGAATAATCCCTTCTTTTAATTGTACTAAAAATCCGCCATTGGCTTCAATATCTTTAAAAAGTGCCAATCCTTTTTCAGCTAATTCATCTGTTAAGGTTTCAATATAATAAGAACCTTCAGGAGGATTTTTAACCTGATCAAAATGACTTTCATGTTTTAAAATGAGCAATTGGTTACGCGCAATCCGATCACCAAATTCATTGTTTTTGTGGTAAATGGCATCATAAGGCATATTATAAATAGTATCTGCACCACCTAAAATAGCACTCATGCATTCCGTTGTGGTACGAAGCATGTTGGTATTGTAATCGTAAATTGTTTTATTGCGTTTGGTAGGCGTTACAAAAATATGGCATTGGCTATTAAAGCCATATTCTGATGCAAGCGTTGCGTGTAAAAGACGAAGTGCTCGAATTTTAGCGATTTCAAAAAAGTAATTAGATCCAACAGCAAGTTGAAAAACTGGTGTTATTTTTTCTTTCTCTTCCGGTGTTAATTCAGCGTTTAAATGATTGAAATATTCATTGATATGCGCCAATGCATAAGCTAATTGTTGCACCATATTAGCACCTGCATTTTGATAAAGTGCTAGATCAATACTAAAAGTATTTGACTGTTTTACAATGCTTGTGAAGGTTTGATGATCCGCATTCAAAGTAGAAAACCAATTTCCAGAGCGTGCTAAATTCCCAATAATATCCGTTAATATGATTAGGTTTTCAGAGTGTCCTAAATTCTGAATTTTTTTGGTGAAATCCTCTGATAGAAACTGTAATTCAAAGAAAACAATAGTAAGCTTTAAATCAATGTTTCTTAATAATTTTTCAACAGATACACTTTCTTCAGGAATAATAAATTTAATGCGTTCTGCACCATTTTTTAATGCATTTACGGCAATACCGTTGGCAACATCTACCTTTTGGACAAAAATAGTCTGGCAAATATTCCAAGATGTGTTTGGAATGGTTTTAGTTGAAATGTTTTCTAAAGTATCGTGATGATAAAAAGGTTTTACATTAATGCCTTCGTTGGATTGCCAAATTAAGGTGTCATTATAATCCGCACCTTTTAAATCGGCTTGTATTTTTTGCTTCCATTCTTTGGCAGAAATTTCAGGAAACATATTAAATAAAGATTTAGTCATTTTTGTTTTCTTTTAGAATACTATCTTGATATTCAATAATAAAGATTTCTTCATTTTCTTTCTTCATATAGTATTTTTCACGCGCTAATTTTTCAACGCCCAAAACGTTACTCAAAGCTTTAATAGCTTTTCGGTCTTTTACAATCTCTTTTGAATAATACTCTTTTTCGGTTTCTAATTCGTCTACTTCTATATTTAATTCGCGATGAATTAAATAAGAATTGGCATCAAAAAATAACATCCAAACAGCAAATACCCCAAATATTAATATAAAAATATTTTTGAAAGGTTTTAGGTATTTGTGATTTAACTTGGACATTATACTAAACGTTGATTGATGATAGATTTAACAATATCTACAGCTACGGTATTATATTTATTATTCGGAATTATAATATCCGCATATTCTTTCATAGGCTCAATAAACTGTTGATGCATGGGTTTTAAGGTGTTTTGATATCTACTTAAAACTTCATCTAAATCGCGTCCGCGTTCTGAAATATCGCGTTTCAAGCGGCGTATTAAACGCTCATCACTGTCCGCGTGAACAAATATTTTAATATCAAACATAGCGCGTAATTCCGGGTTTGTTAAAATTAAAATACCTTCTACAATCATCACTTTTCTGGGATGCGTTAAAATAGTATCGCCCGTTCGGTTATGTTTTATGAAGGAATAAACAGGTTGGTGAATGTCTTTTCCGTCTTTTAAATCTTTTAAATGAGATTCTAATAACTCAAAATCTATGGATCTTGGGTGATCGAAATTAATTTTCACACGTTCGTCTAAAGATAAATGCGTTGTATCTTTATAATATGAATCTTGCGAAATTACACCAACTTCACCTTCCGGTAGTTCCTGAAGGATCTGATTGACAACCGTTGTTTTTCCGCAACCTGTTCCACCAGCAATACCAATAATAAGCATGTATCTTTTTTTAGTTATGGTGACAAATTTAGTTATTTACAATGTAATTTTTCGGTTGTATTATTGAAAGTTCTTTAAGCCAGACTAATTTATTTTTTTTCTAGGAATTATTTTTACAATTCCTAAATTTTCAATCCCAACATAAATATAGCCATCCGGACCTTGCACAATAGCGCGCACGCGGCCTAAACCGTCTAATAAACGTTCTTCATTTATGATTTTGTTACCATTTAAGTAGCAATTATCAAGATACTGAAATTTTAAGGAACCCACCAATAAATTACCTTTCCATTCTGGATACACATCACTGCTAATAAATGCCATGCCGCTTGGCGCAATAGAAGGATCCCAATAATGAATAGGTTCTGTAATACCAGGTAAAGTTTTATTGACCGTAATTTTTGTTCCTGAATAGTTTTTGCCATAGGTAACAAGGGGCCAACCGTAATTTTTGCCGGCTTGTATAATATTAATTTCATCGCCACCTTTCGGACCATGCTCATGACTCCAAATAGCTTGCGTTTCGGGATTAACAATCATACCTTGAGGATTGCGATGCCCATAAGAATAAATGGCTTTTATGGCATTTGGTGTTGAAATAAATGGATTGTTTTTAGGAATGGTACCATCAGCATTTAAGCGGTATATTTTCCCGCCGTCCCTAGTTAAATCCTGCGGATTAATATCGCGCTCGCCGCGATCACCAATGGAGAAAAACAAGTAACCTTCTTTATCAAATACAATTCGAGAGCCAAAATGCTCACCTGCCTCTGTGTTTGGTGATGCTTTATATAAAAGTTGAAAGTCTATCAATTGGGTGCCATTAAGTTTTGCTCTGCCAATAGCTGTGTGTCCACCTTTTCCAGAACCTGCTGCTGAAGCATAGGAAAAATAGATCCATCCTGTATTTTTGTAATCGGGGTGAAGGGCAATATCCATTAAGCCACCTTGTCCATATACGTGAATTTCAGGAAGACCTGTGATTTGCGTCTTTTTGCCGTTTTTAAAATGAATCAAAACACCTTTTCTTTCTGTGATGAGCGTAGAACCATCAGGCAAGAATACAAATCCCCAAGGAACGTTTAAATCGGGTACAACTATTTCATAGGAATGGGCAGTATTTACAGGATTTTTATCTTGTGCACAAGCGAATAGATTAATAAATAAGATAAAAAACAGGAGGTAAATTGGTGATTTCATGGCGTGTATATTGGAACTATAAATTTAAAGAATTTTTATGGCTTGTATTTAAAGAAAAGCTATATATTTGCACTTCTGTTTCAAACTAATATTTTGAAATGGAAAAAGATAACCAATTCGGGGTGTAGCGTAGCCCGGTTATCGCGCCGCGTTTGGGACGCGGAGGTCGCAGGTTCGAATCCTGCCACCCCGACCAATTAAGCCTAAAATCTGTAAGATTTTAGGCTTTTTTTTATGGCAACACGTCTCCGTCAAAGACGAGCGAAAGTGTTGCCATAAAAAAAAGCCACAAACTGCGAAAGCAGTTTAGGCTTGATTGAGCAACAAACCCATTACAGGATCACCGCAGGTAATCCTATAAATTAAATCCAAACCCTTGAATGCTATTAAGCTAATCCAATCGCCGTCAAAGACGAGCGAAAGTGTTGCCATAAAAAAAGCCACAAACTGCGAAAGCAGTTTAGGCTTGGTTGAGCAACAACACCTGGACAGGATAACCGCAGGTAATCCTTTAAAGTAAAGCTAATCCAATCGCCGTCAAAGACGAGCGAAAGTGATACCATAAAAAAAGGAACAATCTGCGCTAGCAATTTAGGATTGACTGAACAACAATTAATTCGAAGTTCCATCAAAAAAATCTTTCAAAGTCTGTATTCATCATTAAATTTTCAACTGAATGCAATCAAGATAATATTCTTAAAATTTTATAAATAAATTCATTTATGTTATTGTATTTCAACTGTTATCTTAAAAAATAATAAACGTTAATATTATAATAAGACGCCTTTCTGATATGGTATTCCGACTAATAATTGTTAGTTTTGTGGAAATTTAAATTAAATTAAACATATTTTTTATGAGTCATGTAAAAGAAAATGATACGGTAAAAGTTCATTATACAGGAAAATTAAGTGATGGTCAAGTATTTGATAGCTCTTCAGATAGAGAGCCATTGGAGTTTACGCTTGGTCAAGGGATGCTAATTCCTGGTTTTGAAAAAGCCGTTTTAGAAATGAAAGTTAACGATAAGAAAACCGTAGTAATTGATAAAGATGAAGCTTATGGCGATGTTCAAAAAGAACTTTTCCATGAAGTGAAGAAAGATCAGTTACCACAAGATATTAAACCAGAAGTTGGAATGGGTCTAGCATCTAAAAATCCTGATGGAACAGAACACCAATTTCGTGTGTCTGCTGTTAATGATGATCATATTATTGTAGATGGAAATCATCCATTGGCTGGTCAAGAATTGACATTCGATTTGGAATTAGTTTCTATCCAATAGTTACCTAAACATAGTATATAGCCTAAAAGCTTGAGTTCGCTCAAGCTTTTTGCATTTTAAATGTTAAATTAAATGTAATTAGGATGCCTATTTGGAAATTCTGTAGTATACTATAATATCACAAAATTTTAATATTGAATATCGGTTATATTTCTTAAATTTATGAATAGAAATCTATTGACTATCAACACTTTTAAAAACATCTTTTCAGATGTTCAAATTTTATAAACAAATTATTAACTAAACAATTAAATTATCATGAGAAGCGAAAGTAATGCATTATTAGGATTATTAGCAGGAACAGCTATAGGAGTAACTTTAGGAATATTGTTTGCTCCAGACAAAGGATCAAAAACACGTCAACTAATTGCTGATGAAGCAGCGAATGCGCGCGACAGGGTAAGTGAAAGTGCACATAATCTTCGTGATAGAGTGGCGGACACGGTAATAAACCAAAAAGCAAATTTTGACGACCAATTAGAATCTATTGTAAGCAACGTGAGTCATAAAACGGACGACGTTATTACTAGTTTAGAGAAAAAATTAAGTGAATTGAAATCTAAAAATAAAAAGTTCCAAAAATCGTAATTGAATGAACGTATTCGAAACTATAAGTGATACAACCGGTAAAATGGCCGATTCTGGAGAAACCTATATAAAAAAGACTCAAGAGTATTTAAAACTTAAGGTTTTTCAACAATTAACTGTATCCGTCAGTCTAGTCGTTAAGGCACTAGCAGTTGGTGGGTTATTTGGAATAGGATTGCTTTTTTTAGCTTTTGCAGCGGCATTAGCAATAGGAAAGTGGTTAGAAAATGAAGCGCTCGGCTATTTGATAGTTGGTGGTGTTTTCCTAATTTTAACTTTGATAATTTACTTGTCAAGATCTGCGATTAATAATATGATTATAAAACGCTTTTCTTCTAAATTTTTTGAATCATAAATTATGAAAAACTACAAAACATTTACTGAAATAGAAACGGATTTAAAGCGGTTGAAACTAGAGCGCCAAATTGCTTTGGAAGAATTGAAATGGCTTAAATCAGAATTTAAGGAAGATATTAAACCATCTAATTGGTTTGGAACAACTATCAAGTCTGCTGCCAGGCGAGGTTTGTATAATATTCTAAACAGATTCGTTAAATAATTAGCAAAAAAATTTTTTAATTAAAATCCATACCTAACCGTATGGATTTTTTTTTGATTTAATTTTTAATTGTAAATGGATTACGATAAGCTTTTATTTTATTGTGTCATTTCACGCGTTGTCTAAACTGTAAATTTGAGTTGAACAATTAAATACACGAATATGAAAACTTTAAAAACAATGATGGCAGCTTGCCTACTATTTATAACAGTTGGCGCTACGGCACAAAATGACCATGATCAAAAAATTATGAAAGATGCTGAAAATGCTAAAGCCATGCTTATGAAAAAAGATGCGGGTTTTGAAAAATTCTTTAAAAATGCCTCTGGTTATGTTATTTTTCCTAACGTTGGTAAAGGCGGTTTCATTATCGGTGGTGCCAGCGGAAATGGTGTTGTTTATGAAAAAGGAATTGCTATTGGTATGGCCGATTTAAAAGAAATTAGTGTTGGTTTTCAAGCTGGCGGACAAGCTATAACGGAAGTTATATTTTTTGAAACGGATGCGGCTTTAGCCGAATTTAAAGAAGGTAATTTTGAATTTGCAGCAGAAGCTTCAGCTGTAATAGCCGATAAAGGTGCTTCAAAAAACGCAAACTATAGTAAAGGTGTTGTTGTTTTTGCTATGCCTAAAGCAGGTTTAATGGCAGACGCTTCAATTGGAGGACAGAAATTTTCATTTAGTCCTTTTAAAATGTAAATTTTAGGTAATAAGAACTTTAAAAAGGCTGGCTTTTAGTCAGCCTTTTTTATGTAAATTTAAATTGTGATATTTGTAAATTGGTCGTTGAGATACTCTAAAATCTAGAATTTAAAATATGATTCCCGAAAAAACTGATTCCTTTAAATTTAAACATCTACCATCCCTTATTGTTGAAACGTATAAGAAATGGGATGCCAATGATCCTTTTCGTTTAAGTGCGGTTGTGGCCTATTATGCCGTTTTATCTTTGCCTGGTCTTTTAGTAATTATAATTAATTTAGTAGGTGCTGTTTGGGGAGTAGAAATTGTTCAGGGTCAATTAACGGATGAAATTTCTAGTGCCTTGGGCAGTGATGCCGCAGAAGCTATCCAAACCATGATGGTGGAAACACAAAACAGTGAAAAAAGTGCCTTGGCTACTATTTTAGGTATAGGAACATTAATTTTTGGTGCTACTGGTGTATTCTACCATTTACAATTGTCCTTAAATCAAATTTGGAATGTAAACTCGGAGAATAGCATGACTTTTGTGAAAATGCTAATAGATCGCGCGCGTAGTTTTGCCTTTATTTTAGCAATGGGTTTCTTATTGCTTATTAGTTTCTTGGTAACCACAGCTATTTCTGTATTAAATGGCTATATAAAAAGTTTGTTTCCAGATTTAATAGTGTACATAGCTTTTGCTTTAGATTTCTTGGTATCTATAGGTATCATTACGCTCCTTTTTGCCCTCATATTTAAGTTTTTACCCGATGCTAAAATCAAATGGAAAACCGTTTGGATTGGTGCTATTATAACGTCAGTTTTATTTGTTTTAGGAAAATTCCTTTTAGGTTTATATTTTGGTCAGGCTAATCCAGGATCCACTTATGGTGCTGCAGGAACTATAGTCCTTATTTTGCTTTGGGTCTCTTATTCCTGTTTAATTTTATTTTTTGGTGCGCAATTTACATATGTTTACGCCAAACGTTATGGCTACGGTATTACACCAAGTGGTGCTTTAAAGGAAGAAGCAAAATTAGATTAAGCATCTTTTGCTTTCATACTTATGTTTAATTCAATCTTATTATAACCAAAGGCTAAACTATATTAAATATATTATTGAAGTTGTAATAAAAAAAATATCCCTAGAATAATTTCTAGGGATATTTCTTAAGTGTTTACACCAACAATGGCCTACCACTCATTAATTTCTTTTTCAATATTTTCACGCGTTTGTCCAGTTTTCTCTTGAAGTTTACCTAACATTTCGTCAAATTTTCCTTCAGAATACTTTAAATCGTCATCTGTAAGTTTACCGTATTTTTGTTTAAACTCACCTTTCACTTGTTTCCATTTTCCTTCTAATTGATCCTTGTTCATAATCTTATGTATTTAATTAATACTCGTTTATTGTTATAACAAAAGTAATGCATAATAGTACTGAAAATGAGCTCTATAAATAAATTTTTTGCACCAATAAATTCTGGCGCTTATGTAAATAAATGCATAATTTATTGGATTGTGTTAATCTAATTCATTGGTTTGAATCATCTTTGAACTGTTGAGTATTATGATCTTCTATTGTAGAATATTGAAACTTAAATTGAAATTTTATGGATATTCCAAGTGTAAAAAATGAAGATCAATACGAAGCCTTGCGCGAAAAAGGATCGCGAAAAAGGATATAGTATAGAGAAATCTGCTAGAATTGCAAATACGCCAAACTCCGGTAAAAAAGGAGGCCTATCCAAACCGCATGAGGAACGGAAAAAAGAAAAACTATACGAACAAGCTAAAAATGTTGGTATTGATGGGCGTTCCAAAATGAGTAAATCAGAATTAATTTTCGCCCTTCGTAACAATTAAATCCTATATTTATAACAACTATTAATCACCACATATTGTATGAATGTTATTCCACCTAAAATTATCCGTCAGTTATTCTTATTACTGATGATTGTGTTAGTTTGCTCTCTAATATTTCGCGAAATGCTGCCCTATCTTGCTGGAGTTTTGGGTGCCATTACGCTTTATGTTTTAATGCGTAAGTTTATGAGTAAACTTGTTAAAAGAGGCTGGAACTCTAGTCTGGCAGCATCGTTTCTAATGCTTATATCATTCTTTGCAATTCTACTTCCCATTGCTGGAGCAGCCCTAATGTTGGGTAATAAAATTAGTCGTGCCGTAGAAAATTCAGAAAAACTCACCAAATTAATTAAAGGACAATTAAAGGTAATTGAAAATCAATTTGGTTACGACTTAACATCGCAAATTGATGCATCCGCAATTTCTGGATGGCTTTCAGAAAATTTACAAAGCTTTGCCGGTGGAACCTTTAATACGTTTATAGGCATTTCTATAATGTACTTTTTACTCTTTTATATGTTAACCAATAGGAGAGAATTACGTGAGTCTTTATTGGCATATATTCCGCTGAATAGAGACAATTTGAAACTAGTAGGAAAGGAAATGCATTCCATGGTTCGTGCTAATGCTATAGGAATTCCTCTTGTTGCTATTGCTCAAGGTTTGGTAGCACTTATTGGGTTTTTAATTTTTGGAATTGAAGATCCATTTTTTTGGGGTGTTATAATCACCATTGGTTCTATGGTACCATTTGTAGGTAGTTTTTTAGGGACTATACCCGTATTTATTATTACGCTTTCTAGCGGTGATACATTTGCGGCTTGGGCAATTCTAATCTACGGAATTGTAGTTGTTGGTGTTACAGATAATGTAATTCGTTTATTTGTTCTTCGAAAGTTAGATGATGTTCATCCATTAATCACGTTAATTGGTGTTATAATAGGTATTCCACTTTTTGGATTTATCGGATTAATTTTTGGACCCTTATTATTAAGTTTATCCATTGTTATTATTCGAATTTATAAACAAGAATATGGCGGTAAACGTCATAAGATAGAAGAAATTGAAGAAAAGGTGCCTGAAAACACATAAATACAATCAATTAGATAGCTGTGAGAATTATGGCGCCTGAAATAATTTTAAGAATCTTTTAAAGTTATTTTGGGCTTTATAATTTCTGAAATTCACAAAAGAATTTTTTTAGATTTTCTGTGAGTTTTATGTCAGAATTATTTCAAATAAAAGTGCTAAAATTCTTCTATTGCATCAATTTTTTTGGGGATAACGTCCGTTATTATTTACATTTTTATATAACTTGCAGTGTTGTTACTAAAAATAACATTGCTACATGAATACCCAAAAACAAATACAACTTGAAAATATAGCCGAAACAGATTTTGAAATATTTGCGCTTTTAAAGCAACGTTATAGTCCACGTGTTTTTAAAAATGAAAAGCTAAAAAGCGGTCATATCAAACAGCTTTTCGAAGCCGTTCGTTGGGCAGCTAGTTCTAATAATCTTCAACCTTGGCGTTTTATTTATGCTGAAAAAGGAAGTGAAGCTTTTCAAAATATTTTTGATTGTTTAAGCGATTTCAATAAATCTTGGGCCAATAATGCACCTTTATTAATGTTAGCAGCTTACAAAGAAAAAAATAATGATGGAAAAGATAATTTCCATGCCTTACACGATTTAGGTTTGGGATTAGGTGCTATGACGATGCAGGCACAATATAATGGTATCGGTTTGCATCATATGGCTGGTGTAGACTGGAAAAAAGCGCATAATGTATTTAATGTTCCAGAAGGTTATCACGTATCAACAGCTATAGCAGCGGGTTATTATGGAGGTGAATTAGATGCTTTACCGCCAGATTTACAGGAACAGGAAGCAAATAAACGCGTGCGTAAACCACAATCAGATTTTGTTTTTGAAGGCACGTGGAAAGAAGGATGAAAAGAAAAAGATTGAATAGTATAAAAAGAAAGTTATGAAAATTGGAATTATAGGAAGTGGGAATATAGGTGGTAATTTAGGAAAACAATGGGCAAAGGCAGGACACGAAGTTATGTTTAGTTCAAGGCATCCTGAATCTTTAAAGCCTTTAGTTCAGGAATCTGAAGGCAATGTAAGTGCTATTAACATAAAGTCTGCTTTTGAAGCCAATGCTGACGTATATTTATTAGCAACCCCTTTTGAAGCTATTGATGAATTATCTGAATTGTATGCTGGTGAATATGGAAACCATATTATAATTGATGCCACCAATCCATATCCTGAACGGGATGGTTCCATGGCACAAAATGTACGAGATGCAAATTATAATGCATCTGAATATACTGCAATGAAATTTAATACAGCAAAAACTATTAAAGCTTTTAATACTATTAAAGCGGAGGATTTAGAAAGTCAAGCCTTTAAGAAATTTGATAAATTGGCTATTCCTTATGCAGCACAAGATGAAGAAAGCAAATTAATAGCTAGACAGCTCATTCAAGACATTGGGTTTGATCCTTTATATGTAGGAAATTTAAGTGACACAGATATTATGGATCCAGAACAAGCTATTTATGGCAAATCTTTAACTCGAGAAGATTTACAATATTTAGTGAATTCATCGCGTTCCATGTAAAACAAAATTGCAATTTATAACCAAGAGGTAAATAAAATTTACCTCTTTTTTTATGCTCTTAAGTGTTTGGAGTTTAAAAACCAGCTTAATTTCAATTAGTGCTATGTCATTTGTTTTTTGAAATATTGAAAATCAACATTTTGGCAATTATTTATTTAATCTTATTTATTCAATTAAAACATATATCTTTATTTACCTAAATTTACTAACAGCAGATTAAAAACTAATGATCCTTTTTGTAAAATATGATTTTGACTTGGTTGGTAAAACCGTTTTAAAAGAGCAGCTCGATGCTTTAAATATTCCGCACACCATTAGTAATTTAGGCGAAGTTCAAATACATGATAATTTAAGTGAAGACAAACGTGAAAAGTTAGATGAATCTCTCAAACGATATGGAATTCAAATAGTATCCAATCAAAAAGAAACATTAGTAGAACGCATTAAAAACACTATTGATGAATTGCTTAATAATAAAGATTTAAGAACGTTGAAGGTTTCAAGTTATTTATCAGACAGTTTAAATTATTCCTATGCACATTTAACAACTGTTTTTTCAGAAAGCACGTATTCTTCTATAGAAAATTACATGATTCTAAAAAAAGTGGATTTGGTTAAAGAACTTATTTGTAATACTGATTTGACATTAACTGAAATTGCCTACCAATTAGATTATAGTAGTGTAGCGCATTTATCTGGACAGTTTAAGAAAACGACGGGTTTAACACCAAGTAGTTTTCAAAAAATCATGAAAAATAAAACGAGAATTTATTCTTAATAAACAAGAACATGAGTGAAATGCTATTGAATGTCGTCTTAGCGGATGATGATGAAGATGACAGAATGTTATTTAGTGAAGCTATTGAAGAAATTGAAATCCGTACCAAATTGTCACTTTTCAATCATGGACAAGAGTTAATGGATTATTTAAATTTACCCAACATTGTATTGCCTAGCTTAATTTTCTTGGATTTAAACATGCCCATTAAAAACGGGAAGCAATGTTTGGCCGAAATACGCAGTAACCCACGATTAAAGGATTTGTGCGTAGCTATTTATTCTACCTCCTCTTCAGAAAAAGACATTGAAGATACTTTCTTAAATGGGGCAAATATTTATGTAAATAAGCCCAATAACTTTATTAAATTGCGGGAAGTGGTCGAGAAAGTATTGCAACTTAATTTCCATTATCATACATCAAATTTAAATAAAGATACTTTTCTCTTCCGTATCTAAAAAGCATGGATTTCAAACCCGCACATAAGTCTTCAAAATTTTATTTTGTGGTATCAATTATAGCGCTGCTACTTTTGATTTTCACCACTTTTATGGCTTATCTGCAGGTTAAACAAATGCAGAAAGCTGCGGAAATGGTTTCGCGGTCTCTTCATGTTTATAACGGGATTAGTAATTTAACGGCCCATTATACACAAGCAGATTCCGAAGAATTACGAGATGAACTTCTAAAACCCGATAAAAGCAGTTTTGCCTTTGATAATTATAGAGAAGAAGGCCGCGTTATTATGGACAGCTTAAATGGTCTTGTCCGTGATAATCCTCCTCAAACAAAACGCTTGCAGGATATGCAACTTTTACTCAATGATTTGTATAAACAGTTGCAGGATTTAGACGAAACAGATTATGAAATTGATTCAACAATTTCGCAATATCGGGAAGCGCAAAAGTCAATAATTAGCATTACGTTATTTCAAATTAGAACAATTAAGAATGAGATGTTGGTAGAAGAGCAAAAGCTCATGCTAAAACGCCAAAATTCCTATGATTCTAGTAAGTCTTTAGCGCCTATTATATTATTGTTTTTAGCCTTATTTGCGCTTCTAGTATTTGTCTTATCCTTTTTTAGAATTTATAAGAATAAATTACAAATTCGGCAATCTGAAAATTTCTTAAAAAGTGTTTTAGCTACCACAGATAATGTTGTGAATTACTACACGCCAATTTTTGATGAGGAAGGCGCTATTATTGACTTCAGAATTGAATTTGCCAATGCCTGCAATAGAGATTATTTTGGGGTAGAACCCGATTTTATGATAGGTAAAACGGTGCTTTTTATATTTCCATATTTAAAAGATAGTGTTGATTTTGAAAAAATGAAATCAAGTTACCTTAATAATGATAAGGTTAAATTTGAAAGTGAATTTACAGCCAATGATTCTAAAATGTGGTTTCAATCTTTTATAACGCCTTTGTCTGGCGGTATTTTAGTTACGGCTCGAAATATAACGCATGAAGAGGAAGCCAAGAGCATGCAATTAAGATTACGGAAACGTTTAGAAAGCCAAAACTTACAATTATTAGATGGTCGCGCACTTTTAGCCAACATTTTTAAAAGTATCTCTCATATTGTTATGCACTTTAAAAGTGTACGAAATGAAGAGGGTAAAATTATAGATTTTAAAATACTCTTTGTAAACGATCGGATAACGCCTATTACTGGCCATAATCCAGAGGAAATAAAAAATAAAAATGTTTCGGAAGTTTACCCAGATATTTTTACTAGCGAAGTTATTGGGAATTTGGTTGATGCCATTGAGAATAAAAAACCAGTAACCTATAATTTTCCGTTTAATAGAAATGGAAATTCACATTGGTTTAGTGCTACGGCTATTAAATTGGGCGATGGTGTTACTATTACGGTTAGAGAAACGACGGCAGAGATAGATAAGGCCAATGAGCTGTTAAAATTAAATGAGCAATTAGTTATTCGAAACTCTATTTTAACAGATGCAGAAAGTATAGCTAAAATTGGTAGCTTTTCTTGGTATATAGAATCAAATACCACGGAAATTTCAGATAATTTTTATCGCATGCTCGGACATGAACCAGGAGAATTCGAATCGAATTTGGAAAGTTTTAGAAATTTTGTTCATCCTGACGATTTAGAATTATATGATAAAAAGGGTGAAATTTCCATACAAGGTTTAGTTTCTGATGAATTTATGTATCGGGTTATTACTAAAAATGGCGAGATTAAATTTTTAAATACCAATGGCCAGTTTATTGATAAAAATGGTAGTAAGGTAATGATTGGCGTAGTCCAAGACGTTACCCAAACTATATCAGATGCTGAAGAATTGCGAAGAAGTAATTTAGATCTTCAACAAAGTAATTTAGAACTTGAGTCCTTTAATCGTGTGGCGAGTCATGATTTACAAGAGCCGCTGCGTAAAATTCAGTTATTCATATCGCGTATTGAAGATGTGGATGGTGCTGCCTTTTCTGAAAAAGGAACTACTTATTTTGATAAAGTAAAGAAAGCAGCACTACGCATGCAGGGGCTTATTCAAAACCTTTTAGCATATTCGCGTATTGATAGTAGTAAAACGGATTTGGATCATATAGACTTAAATGATGTTCTAGATAAGGTTCAAGAAGATTTAGCCACAACGATTAATGATACGCAAGCTGAAATTACTTCGGAAAATTTACCACAAATAAAAGGTGTGTTTTTTCAAATGGAACAATTGTTCGCTAATTTAATTGGTAACGCGCTTAAATATAAGAGTAATACAGAAGCGCCTATCATTCAATTACAATCCGAGAAAGTAGCGGCTTCGGAATTGCCAGACAAGTCTTTAGGTAAGAGTAAGTTTTATTATAAGATTACGTGTACTGATAATGGAATAGGTTTCGATTCTAAATATTCTGATAAAATATTTGAAGTATTTCAACGACTACATCAAAAAACTGAATATTCTGGAACAGGAATCGGTTTAGCCATCTGTAGAAAAATTGTTGAAAACCATAATGGTTATATATATGCTACTGGAAAATTAGGCGCCGGAGCACAGTTTGTTATCTTCCTTCCAACTAAATAAAAGTCCTATAAATTCTCATCTTATAATTGTATAATGATAATTTTTAGTTGTAACTAATTGATTATTAATATTTAAAGCTTCTTGTTTTAGTGATTTTGTAGCCATATACATCAAAATCTAAAAATTGTATAACACAATGCCAAAATTGTGTAACGGAAAACCTTTGCTCTAGTATGATCTTTACACTATCGTTTTAAACGCAGAAACACAACTTTAAATTTATAAGTGAAACTCGTTAAAAAAGATAACAATCAAAAGAACTAATCACTAACGCAAAATACATCCATTATGAAAACTGCATATTTAGAAGCCAAGACAATGAAAGCTACATTCCAACAGTTAAAGACAACTTTTGGTGGTGAGCTAACTATAAGCATGAATGAGCACATCTTAAAAATAGATAGTGATTTTGGAAAAGGCGTTATTAAAGGTGTTCCATTAAAGGAAGGTATTTCCTTTTTAGAATTCGATATGATATTTTATAGCGATTTAGTCTTATCTATAAACACGCCAGATAAAAACCCAATCTACTTTACGTATTGCTCAAAAGGTGAATTAGGTCATAGTTTCGGTTCTAATGGTGCAAAGCGTACGTTAGAAAGTTTTCAAACAGGAATTCTAACTAGTAGAAAAGCAGAAGAAAACATACTTTATTTTAATAAAAATCAGAAATTAAAAACAACGCTTATTACGGTTCAAACGGTTGGTGATGATTCTGATAGTTTAAAAACAAAGCTTCGCGAAACATTCTTTAAGGATAGTGTTGGTGATAACTTTGTATATATAGGATCTCACAACTTAAAAATTTCTGAAAAAATTGATCAATTGAATGCTATTAAGCAAGAAGGTTTAGTAAGAAGTCTATTAGTACAAGGTTTAGTACATGTTATATTAGCCTTGGAAATTCAACAACATTCTGATGATTCAGAAAATGGGAATCAAAAAACGGGTTCTCTTACCGTTTCAGAAATGGAAACTATTAAAGAGGTATCGCGTTTTGTAAATGACAATTCAGATTCTCAAATTACCATTACCCAATTATACGCTCAATTTGGTTTATCACCTTCAAAATTGCAAGAAGGTTTTAAATTAATGCACGGTCATACAGTAACTGAATATATCAGAGAAGTGCGTATTGAAAAAGCAGAGTCGCTTTTAAAGAATACCGATATGAATATTTCTGAAGTTGTTTATACCATTGGACTTACCAGTAGAAGTTATTTCTCTAAAATTTTCAAAGAGAAATATAACTGTAGCCCGAAAGATTACAAATTCGCCCAAAGAGATATGGCTATGTCTGCTTAATATTTAAGCTTGGCATATGTTTTTACAGTGAATTTTTAATTTAAAACCAGAAACTCATGATACGTAATTATGAAAGTTGTATAAAAGCTTGTCAGCAATGTTTTATTGACTGCCAGCATTGTTTAACACAAATGTCGCCTATGGAAAGTCACAATAGTTGTCCAAATTGTTGTGCCCAATGTATTGACGCGTGTTTAATGTGTATAAAGCTTATGGTTGCAGATAGCCCTTTTGTAAAGGAATATTGTCTCTTATGTGCTCAAATGTGCGAATGGTGCGCTAAACAATGCAGTCAGCACGATCATGATCATTGTCAAGTATGTGCCGCATCCTGTTTAGCCTGTGCTGAAGCTTGCAATGAATATGCTGCATAAATAATTTTCTATGATAATTTAAATACGAAATATGAGTACTAGAAATTATAATAAAGACACAAACGGATTAGAAAAAATGAGAGCGTTAGTTGATGCGCCTAAAATTGTTATGTTGGCTACCCAACTTAACAAAACACCATTTTCAGTTTGTCCAATGACATTGCAGGAAATGGATACTCAAGGCGATCTGTGGTTTTTTACATCAAAAACAAGCAGTCACTTTACAGATATTCAGGAAGATAATCGCGTTCAAATTATATATACGGATGACGAAAAAAAAAGATATATTTCTATTTATGGAAATGCCACACATATTGTGGACGATCAAAAAATAGATGAATTATGGAACCCTATGTTAAATACCTGGTTTGAAGGTAAAGACGATTCCAATTTAGCCCTCTTAAATGTAAATATGGAAAACGCCTATTACTGGGATACACAACACAATAAACTTGTTTCCTTTTTCAAAATAGTGGAGGGAGCAATAACAGATAAAACACCAGATTTAGGTGAACATGGTCACATAGATATGCAAGATCATTAACAGCAAATATTTTAGATTAGTCCAAAAAAAAGCTCAACGTTTGTTGAGTTTTTTTATGTCTAATTCCCAATGGAAATTTTCGTTCTTCTTTAATATTTATAGATGTGACTAAAACCATTCAAAATATACACCTGAAATGGCAACACTTGCAATTAATAATATTAATACAACCACTATAAACGTTGCAGTAGATTTAGTTTTAGTATCATCTTGCAATAAATAATCTTCTCTATTCGAATCTTTATCTTTAACTATAGGCATAATTTCTAGATTTTAAAGGTTAATATAAACTGTTTTCTTGTTCACAAACTCATGAATTCCTTCTGCAGATAATTCCCGCCCGAAACCTGAAGCTTTAGTTCCACCAAAAGGTAATCTTGGATCAGATTTTACCATATCATTAATAAAAAAGGCGCCATCTGGAATCCGTCCAATTTGGTATTTGGCTGCATCAGTATTTTTTGTAAAAACCATGCTTCCTAGTCCAAAACGTGTATTAGTCGCCATTTTGTATGCTTCCTCTGCATCTTTTACTCTAACAATTGCAGCAACAGGACCAAAAGTTTCTTCATCAAAAACCGGCATTCCAGGTTTGCAATTGGTTATAATGGTTGGTTCAAAATAAGCTTTGTCAATTTTATTCCCTAAAAGAACTTCTGCGCCTTTGGCTACAGAATCATCAACCTGCTTCTTAAGTGATTTTGCTAAATCTTCTCGCGCCATAACACTTAAACCCGTATCGGCATCCATCGGATTTCCTATTTTAATACTGGAAACTTGCGCTTTAAATTTTTCAATAAACGTGTCATAAATGGCTTCTTCAACAATAAAACGCTTCGCGGCAATACAGCTTTGTCCTGTGTTTTGCATTCTAGCATTTACCATGGTTTCCAAATACGCATCTAAATCGGCGTCTGCTAAAACCATGCAAGCATTATTCCCGCCTAATTCTAAAACTGTTTTTTTAAGATTTTTCCCTGCTAATTCGGCAATTTTCCGTCCCGCTTTTTCACTTCCTGTTAAAGAAATAGCTTGAATTCGGGAATCCGATATTAAAGTTTCTATTTGATCATGGTCTACTATCAAGGTTTGAAAACAACCTTTTGGGAAGCCACTTTCTTCAAATAAATCTTGTATGGCCAAAGCGCAACCTGTAACATTGGCTGCATGTTTTAATAATGCTGTATTTCCTGCTGTAATGGTAGGAATAGCAAAACGTAATACTTGCCAAAAAGGATAATTCCAAGGCATAATTGCTAAAATAGTTCCCAGCGGATCATAGCTGATAAAGCTTTCTGAAGCATCGGTTTTTATAAGTTCATCTGCCAAAAAATCTTCAGCATTCGATATATAGAAATCGGCCATTAAAGCACATTTTTCAACTTCCGCTATACTTTGGGAGATAGGTTTACCCATTTCGTTGGTCATTAGCGTACTGTACTGGTCTTTGTTCTTTATAAGGTTTTCTGCTAATCGTTTAAATAATTCGGTTCGTTCCGAAATTTCGGTAAGTTTCCATTCATGAAATGTTTGCTCGGCACGGTCCAAATAGGCTTCAACTTTAGTTTCTGAATATAATTCATAAGACTTTAAAGTTTCACCATTATAAGGATTGCTAGTTTTTATTGATTTTGACATTTTTTTAATTTTGATTAGAAACAAGGTAGGTTTTTAAACAGGTGTAAATTAATCTTTTCAATAAAATAAATAACGCAATGCAATAAATTGTTTTAAGTCAATAATTAAATGATTAGCGTTAACGCAAAAGGTTCTTTATGTTGATCTTTGAAGTATTGAAATTAATGTTTAACACTAAAAATACATATTATGACAAGTAACGGAAGTACAGGATTAGGTATATTAGCTGGAGCAGCTATAGGAGCAGTTTTAGGTATATTATTCGCGCCAGATAAAGGTAGTGTAACAAGACAACGTATTGCAGATGAAGCAGAAATGCAAAAAGCAAAATTAGCATCATCAGCAGCAGATTTACGTGATAGAGTTGCGGAAAAAGTAAGTGTGGAAAAGCATACTTTAGAAGATAAAGTTCAGTCTATTGTTATGGACGCGAGTTACAAAGCAGATGATGTTATCAATACATTGGAAGCAAAATTAAAAGAGCTTAAAGCAAAAAACAAACAATTCCAAAAAGCGTAATTGACTATGAATGTTTTTGAATCCATAGGAGATAAAACAGAAAGAGCCGCAGATATTGGCGAGAAGTATATTGATGCTTCTCGCGAATATTTTAAGCTTAAGCTATTTCAACAATTAGCCTTTTCAGTTAGTATGGTAGCCAAGCTTTTAGCTGTTGGTTCTCTATTAGTTTTAGCGCTAATTTTTGCAGCTTTTGCAGGTGCAATTACTATAGGCGATTTATTGGAAAATATGGCTTTAGGATATCTTTCAGTTGCTGGGATCTTTTTATTAATTGGTTTACTTATTTATGCCTCAAGAGGTTCTATAAGTTGCTATGTTATTAAAAAAATGGGTACAAAATTTTTCTCTGAAGATGAAGACGAGTAATTTTTGTGTACCTATTATTGACTAAATCACTTTGAAGAAACTATTTATGAAAAACTCATATCCTTATAAAAATTTCGACGAGCTAGATGTCCGGATCAAAATGTTGAATTTGGAACGTAAAATAGCTTGGGAAGAATTAAAATTATTGAAAACGGAACTGAAACAAGATTTCAGTCCATATAACTGGGTTCCGCCTATTATTAGAGGCGCTGGTAAATATGGTATTTTTATGCTAGTTAGGAAATTATTAACTAGACACTAATTTATAAATCATAATAGGAAATTTCGATTTCCTACAAATTTTAGATATACTTTATAGTATTTAAAACTCTTTATATATCCAAAAAACAAACAATAATGTCTTTTTAAGAGTTATTGTTTTCAAAATACAAATTACAAACCCTTTCTATAAGGGTTTTTTTACGCTTAAATTTTAAAGTTGAAGGGAAATTCGCTTTCAATTATTTTCTAAATGTTTTCATTTAAATTCGATTTAATAGTTGACTTAGCTTATAAAAAAAAATTTCTTTCTTTCGTATTTAATAATATAATACCTAAAATACTGTTAAAAAATTAAATGGGTTAATTTTTAATTTTTTAAGATTAATCCGAACGCTGTTCTATCCATACCTTTAAATTATAAATCGAATGCGCTACAATTATTTCTGGCGCTTGGATGTAAAAAAGTAAGCATCTCAAAAAAAATTGCTAAAATTTAAAACCACATTATTATGAACTCATACTCGAAAGAAGTAGGCGATAAATTGAACGCCTTATTAGAAAAAAATTACGATGCGGAAAAAGGTTATAAAAAAGCCGCGGAAAATACTGAAAACGTAGCTTTAAAAAATCATTTTAACCGTAAGGCTGCAGAGCGTTATGATTTTGGACATCAGTTAAAATCTGAAATCAAAAACTTTGGTCAAGAACCAGATAAAGGTGGCAGTGTAACAGGATCAGTTCACCGCGCCTGGATGGATGTTAAAGCTGTGTTTTCTGCAGACAATGAAGAATCCATGTTGGAAGAAGCTATTAGAGGTGAAAAAGCGTCGGTTGAAGAATACAACGATGTTTTAAATGAAACGAACTTACCAGCATCAACTCGTGATATCGTATTAAAACAAAAAAACACCATCTCTCAAGAGTTAAATACCATTAAACGTTTGGAAGATTTAAGCTAATTAGCAGATTTCTACAAATTTTAAAACGAGGAGAACATTTTATAATGTTTTCCTCGTTTTTATTTTATTTAATAAATTTAAAAGAATTAAAGCTTCAATTAATTATCTGAAACTTAAATTTTAGAAATATTTTAATAAATATTATTTGAGTTAAAGCCTATCTTGATAGAGCAAAACCAAACTGAATTATGGATGTATCTTTATAGTATAGAAATCTGATAATCAAGTTTCTAATTAATTAACCTTAAAAACACTATACTATGTTACGTTGGACAATTATTTTTATCGTATTGGCTATAATAGCCGGAATTTTCGGTTTTGGAGGAATTGCAGCTGGAGCAGCAGGGATTGCTAAAGTTTTATTCTTTATATTTATCGTACTTTTTATAATTTCACTTATTCGTGGAAGAAAAGTGTAAGTTTAACAAATAACCAATTTAAAACCATTTATTATGAAAAAATTCCTTTATGTATTTCTATTTGCATTCAGTATGTCTTTAGTTTTACCAAGTTGTAGAGATCAAAAAAATGATAGCGTTGAAGACGTTGTAGATGATATAGGCGATGCCGCTAGTGATGTAGCTGACGATATCGAAGATGCAGTTGATTAGATATTTAACTGTGTAAAAATTTACCAAAAAAATGTATTTTGGTTAGTGGGTAAAGCAGATGTTTACGTTTTGTAAAGCATTTGCTTTACTTTTTTTAATTAAAACCTTTAATTATGGATCAAGCACAAGAAAGAAACGCATTGGATTATATTAAAAAATATCAGTCACGTGGTTATACCAGTAACTTTAAATGTGAGAATGATAAATTAATGGATCTAGAGAGCAAAAAAGAATATGCTCCGGAAGAGGTTATTATAAAACGCACGCAACGTTTTGAAGGCTTAAGTAACCCTTCAGATATGTCTATTTTATACGCTATTGAAACTAAAGATGGCTGTAAAGGTTTAGTTACAGCCAATTATGGAATTGATAGTGATACGGATTTAGACGCGTTCTTTAAAAATATTCCAGAAGAAAACGATAAATCTAATGATGTTATCTAGAAATTGGAATGTTCATCCTCTTTACGATCATCTTCAGATTTTTCTTCTTTATCAAAAAATTTAGAAATTTCTGAAGGTGTTTCTATAAAATGAAATTTTTTACCGTCCACTAAAATTGGACAACGTAGAGTATTAGGTTCGTTTTGCAATACTTTAATCCAATCGTCCGCTGATAAGGAAGCGTTTTCTGTATTATACTTATTGCTAAAATCTGGATGTTCCTGATTTACTAATCCAGAAATTGGAATGTTTAAATGCGTCGCTATATCAGCCCATTGCGTTCCTGTAACTTTAGTTTTTGAAATATCAATTGCTAAAATTCCACGATTAGAAGCATTTACAAAGCCATAGGCTTGCTTCCCTAAAGAATCTTCTGAATTATAATAAAGAATTACCTTTCCATTATCCGTTGCAATAGTTCCCATATCCATATACTATTTTAATTTGTTTCAAATCTATCTTTAAAAACGGGTTAAAGATAACGGAAAAAATATAATCTTTAACGTGAAAACGTGAAGGGATTCGGTTTATAAAAATGAAATATGTATTAATATCCACATTTTCAAGGTCTATTAGTAAAACTAATACCTTCATAATAACTTTTAATAAGATTATGGAGCGGTTTGAAGCAAAAAATTCTACTTTTGTACTCATAAAATTACAATCATATTATGTCTGAAACTATAGAGAAAATTAAATGTTTAATAATAGGATCTGGTCCAGCTGGCTATACAGCCGCTATTTACGCTGCTAGAGCAAATATGAAACCTGTTTTATATCAAGGTACGCAACCTGGAGGTCAGTTAACAACCACCAATGAAGTTGAAAATTTTCCGGGTTATCCAGAAGGTATAACCGGTCCAGCTATGATGATGGAGTTACAAAAACAAGCGGAACGTTTTGAAACTGATGTGCGCGATGGTTGGGTAACGAAGGTTGATTTTTCAAAATCTGGTGGTACTCATAAAGTGTGGGTTAATGATGAGAAGGAAATCCATTGTGAAACTATAATTATTTCTACTGGTGCTTCAGCCATATATTTAGGTTTAGAATCGGAGCAAAAATATTTGAAATTAGGCGGCGGCGTTTCGGCTTGCGCAGTTTGTGATGGTTTTTTCTATAGAAATCAAGAAGTAGTAATCGTTGGAGCAGGAGATAGTGCTTGTGAAGAAGCACATTACTTGTCCAAATTATGTAAGAAAGTAACGATGCTGGTAAGACGTGATGAATTTAGAGCTTCTAAAATTATGGCTGCTCGTGTTCAAAAAACGGAAAACATCGAAATTTTATACAACACAGAAACGGATGAAGTTTTAGGAGATGGTCAAGTTGTAACCGGTGTTCGCGTTTTTAATAATAAGACTAATGAAAAACACGAAATTCCTGCAACCGGATTTTTCGTAGCTATAGGACATAAACCCAATACCGATATTTTTAAAGACTTTTTGAATTTAGATGAAACCGGCTATATAATTAATGTTCCTGGAAGCTCTAAAACTGATTTAGAAGGTATTTTTGTGTCTGGTGATGCTGCTGATCATGTTTACAGACAAGCGGTTACTGCTGCTGGCACAGGTTGTATGGCAGCATTGGATGCGGAGCGTTATTTAGCTGCTAAAGATGCCAATTTTGAAGTAAGTACATCCACATATAATTAAGAATAAAACGTTTATATATTAAAAAACCGAAGCAATTGCTTCGGTTTTTTTGTTTCTAACTACTTTTAAAATAGGAATATATAAAGGTTTATAATAACTGCGATAATAAATTGTGATAATGTGGTCATGATTGGTTGATTTTTGATTGATTTAATTTTTATCCGTTGTTATTTGTATTCCGTTTTGATTGATATTCACTTTTACGTCCTCCGTTTTAGCTTTTATGCCTTCTTCGTTTAAATCCAAACTAGAATCTGTTGAATTTATCTGAATTCCATTTTTATTTATTTTTACTTGGGACGCTTCATTATTGATGTCAATATTCACTTTAAAATCATCTTCAGGACAATCCTTGCAAATAACGCCATCACTTATTATTTCTAAATAATGTTCTTCCATACCATTTTCTAAAATGTCGTTATAATAATCAGAGTTTCGATGAAATTCATAAGTGTTACTATCAGCAAATAAGGTGCTTCCTACTGGTAGATGTAAGATTATTTCAACTTCTTGATCACTAAACTTATTCTTAATATCCGTGGTTAAAAATGGATCTAAAGTTAAGGTGTTGCCGTTTATTTCATAGCCGTAGTTAATCTTCTCTGCGCGATTTTTCGCAATTAAAAAATTGCTGCCATCTGCCTGTTTTTCAACGGTTATATAAGCTAAAGAATCTCTGGTGGACTTAACAATTAAGCGAATATCTCTAGAGTAAATAATTTTCTCATTATTCGCATCATAGGTTATCTTACTAGAGTTTCCGCTGCGTCTGTAGTTTTTATTATAGGTTAAATTTTCTGCCATTTGAACTGTTAAAGTATCATTTGCCGTAATATTTAAGGTTTCTTTTTTTGAAACGCTCGCATCAAAAGCATGTTGGGTTGCTTGATTAATACCAATAACACTTAAACTGATAATAGAAATTAACCACAAACCCAGTAAGGTGAATTTGGCAATATTACCAATGGATTTTAAGTTGTTAATCAATATTTTCAATCCTAAATAGAAGACGAAAAAGAACGGAATCCCCACGGCTAAAAACGCAAGCAAGGATACTAACCAAATAGGTGTATTGGACGCATTAGCAGCATCAACAATTTCTAATCCTGGTATATGTACAACATCTGCTATTCCTACTGAAAATAAGCCGATTAGCAGTCCAATTAACGCGCTCGCACCAACTATTATTAGTAGAATAGCTACAAATTTAGCAACCACTTTCAAAAAGAACATAATAATGGAACCAATAGCGTCAAAAAAACTTTGAGAGCTAGATTTTATACTATTTCCATGCTTTTGAAAATTAACATTTCTGGCTGCTCCGGAAACAGAATCTGAAACCGATTTGGCAGTTCCAGTTAAGGATTCACCAACATTTTTGGCAACATCTGAAACATTATCAAAACTGTCTTTAATTTTTTTTTCAATGTTACTAATGTTAACGGGCTCACCGGTCATGGTTAGTTTGTCTGCCGTTGTTTTGGCTTCAGGAACCAGAATCCATAATAATATATAGAGTAGAACACCTGTTCCTGCACCAAATATTAGAACAATCCATAATAAACGGATCCAGACGGTTTCAATCCCAAAGTAATGTCCCAAACCTGCAGAAACACCACCAATATATGAGTTTTCTGTATCTCTAAATAGTTTTTTACTCGGACCACTTTTTTGCTTATTGTAATTGTGTGGTTCGTCCTCAAATATTTCGTCATCAACCAGATAATCTTCTGGTTGTCCCATGATAGTGATTACATCCTCTACCTCTTTATTACCAATAACTTGTTTATCATGCGTAACACGCTCGCTAAATAATTCGGCAATTCGGGCTTCAATGTCCGCTATAATTTCTGAGCGACCTTGAGAGTCTGTAAATGAACGTTTTATGGCCTCAAGATAGCGTTGTAATTTTAGGTATGCATCTTCATCAATATGAAAAAAGATACCGGCTAAATTTATGTTGACTGTTTTATTCATTATTTCGTATTTTTTTGAGTGGTTACTAAATTCACTGCGTTTTGTAATTCATCCCAAGTTGTGGTTAATTCCGTTAGGAACAACTTGCCGGTGTCGGTGAGGCCATAATACTTTCGTGGCGGCCCAGATGTGGATTCTTCCCAGCGATAATTAAGAAGTCCAGCATTTTTAAGTCTGGTGAGTAAAGGATAAATAGTGCCTTCCACCACCAATAATTTGGCATCTTTTAAAGTTTCTAAAATTTCGGCTACATACGCATCATCGTCTTTTAATACCGAAAGAATACAATACTCCAAAACACCTTTACGCATTTGTGCTTTTGTGTTTTCTATTTTCATGTGTTTCTGTGAATTTTAAGGAAGTGAAACCGCTTAAAGCCAGTTTTTCCTTGTGATTTTTTTAAATTGTTCATTTTTTGATTGATTTGATGAAATTGTACTATTTATTTTAAAAATTTAATGGTTAATGGATAGTTGTACTCATGTCCATCTCTAGCCGATAAAGCTGCTTTGACAATAAAAATGAGTTCTAAAATGAAACCAACTACAGCCAAAAATCCTAAACCACCGGTTATGTAAAGTAGAGGAGAAGGTTTGGTAATGTTGATTTGAATGTTATCAAACGCGTTAATATTTAGAAAATCGAAACCGCTAATCAGATTAAAAATGAAAAATGGAATCGTTATCATGCCGATAATTATGGCATACAATAAAATGCTAATCTGAAAATTGATGGCTTGTTTACCATGTTGATCTACAAATTCAGATTTGTCCTTATTCATAATCCATAATAGGATAGGTCCAATAAAATTTCCAAAAGGAATTAAGAACCTAGAAAAGGTGGATAGGTGAATAAATGTGGCTATGTTTTTTTGGTGATTTTCAATCATGTCTAAAAGTATATAATAGTTGCTTATGCAAATATATATCTTTAGGAAGGTATTGTGCAATACAAAGTACTAAAAATTAACATAAAATTAACAAATTACTATTCAGTTTTTTTCAATATATTTATAGAAATTATATAGCAAATGACCATATCTCCTAGCAAACTCAATATGTTTCTTATGTTTAAATTACCAGCAGCATATTTTACAGGTGTGCGAGCAAAAACATTAGATTCTGAAAAGTGTGTTGTCAGTGTAAAGCATCGTTGGATTAATCAAAATCCTTTTAAATCCATGTTTTGGGCAGTTCAAGGGATGGCTGCAGAACTTACAACTGGCGCTTTGGTCATGCAGAAAATTAAAGCGAGTGGAAGAAATATTTCCATGTTGGTAGCCACCAATAACGCTAGTTTTTCAAAAAAAGCTACGGGACGTATTACCTTTGTTTGTAAAGATGGTAGTAAAATAGACGAGGCTATAAAAAACACGATTGAAACTGGTGAAGGCCAAACCATTTGGATGCATGCCGTGGGTACTAATTCTGAAAACATAGTAGTTTCTAAATTTAACTTTGAATGGACACTTAAGTTGAAAAAACCAAGTAAACAGTAAACAATTAGAGTTTCCAGAAAATCAAATATGTTAAATTGATAATTCTGTTTTATTAAAAAAGTTAAGCTATTGTAACAAAACTCTAAATAAGGCAACTTATAAACACCTAACACCTAACACCTAACACCTAACACCTAACACCTAACACCTAACACCTAACACCTAACACCTAACACCTAACACCTAACACCTAACACCTAACACCTAACACCTAACACCTAACACCTAACACCTAACACCTAACACCTAACACCTAAAAATTATGAATGCACACGAAATAGATTACGCCATATATGGTGAAGAAATGCAATATGTTGAAATAGAACTGGATCCTCAAGAAGGCGTTGTGGCGGAAGCTGGTAGTTTTATGATGATGGATGATGGAATTAAAATGGAAACTATATTTGGTGACGGTTCTACCCAAAACAAAGGATTACTAGGCTCCATTTTAGGTGCGGGAAAACGAATTCTAACGGGTGAAAGTTTATTTATGACCGTATTTTATAATAATTTGGTTGGTAAAAGACGTGTCAGTTTCGCTTCACCTTATCCTGGGAAAATTTTACCAATTGATTTAACGGAGTATGGCGGAAAATTTATTTGTCAGAAAGATGCCTTTTTGTGTGCCGCCAAAGGTGTGAGTGTTGGTATAGAATTTAGCAAACGATTGGGTCGCGGACTTTTTGGTGGTGAAGGATTTATTATGCAGAAGTTAGAAGGTGACGGCATGGCATTTGTTCATGCTGGTGGTACCATGGCTAAACGCGTTTTACAAGCTGGTGAAATTCTTCGGGTAGACACTGGATGTATTGTGGGTTTCACGCAAGGTGTAGATTATGATGTTGAGTTTGTTGGTGGCATAAAAAACACTGTTTTTGGTGGTGAAGGCTTGTTTTTCGCCAAACTACAAGGCCCAGGAACGGTTTACATTCAGTCCCTACCTTTTAGTAGACTTGCAGGTCGTGTTTTAGCTTCAGCGCCTAAAGGTGGTGGAAAAGATAAAGGAGAAGGCAGTATTTTAGGCGGATTAGGCGATTTACTAGACGGCGATAATAGGTTTTAATATTTTTAACAAGTTATTACTTGAGCTTAATTTTAGTAAAGCTAATAAGGTGAAGGCTTTGCGCAAGTTTTAAATTTTAATGGTTTTCATTTTGATGTTAAAGTTTTGTTGGCATTCCAAAACAATGCATTTTTTTGCTATATTAGTACAAACCAAAAGATATTAAAGCCTATAAAAAAATCTACTTTTTTAACCTAAAATTTTAAAGAAATGTCTAGAGCAATGTTTGAGTACACTAAAACTGTACTTAATAAGGTAAGTTTTGACGCGACGTTATTTTGCAAAGAAGTACAAAAAGCCCTTCAGCGGTTATTACCATATGAAATTGAAGAGCTTAAAGTTTTTATCCAATCTTTAATAAAGCAAAATCCCGATTTAGATCAATGTTTAATCTATTTAGAAGAGTAAAAAAAAGGAGACCATTTTGGTCTCCTTTTTTTATTTAGGTAGCGGACTAATAATACTAACGTTTTGAAAAGCTATAGCACCTCTAATAATTCCAGAGATTACGTTGTGCATAGCATCAATAATCTGCATTTTCAATTCGCTTTTATGATACAATAAGCTTACTTCCCGAGCCGGTGATGGCTCATTAAAATAATGTAGGTTTCCTTTGGCTTTATCGCTTAAATCTAAAGTA
Organism: Bizionia myxarmorum; assembly: GCF_008086205.1. GTDB lineage: Bacteria > Bacteroidota > Bacteroidia > Flavobacteriales > Flavobacteriaceae > Algorimicrobium > Algorimicrobium myxarmorum. The sequence goes on from NZ_VSKK01000002.1 coordinate 311,481, forward strand.
TGTAAATAGGGTAGAAGCGTCATGCCTAATCCTTCATTAGATAGTTTTATTAAAGTTTCAATACTGCCGCTTTCAAGTTGAAATTGGTCTTCGTTTTGAGTTTTAAACGCCTTACATAAATTAATAACGCCGTCCCTAAAACAATGTCCATCTTCTAATAAAAGCATATCGTCAATTTCTAAATCGGCTGCATTTAATTTCTGCTTATTATGTAACCGGTGATGCTCGGGAATGTATCCAACAAAAGGTTCAAAATATAAAACACGTTCTTTAATATTGGCATTCTCTAAAGGTGTGGCAGCAATGGCGGCATCCAAATGGCCTTCGTTTAAACGTGATATTATTTCTTCAGTATTTAACTCTTCTATTTTTAATTTTATTTTTGGATATTTTTTAATGAATGTTTTTAAAAACATGGGTAGTAATGTGGGCATGATGGTAGGAATAATGCCCAATTTAAATTCGCCACCTATAAAACCTTTTTGCTGGTCAACAATATCTTTAATTCTATTGGATTCATTAACGATATTCTTGGCCTGACTCACTATTTTTTTACCAACTTCGGTTAATTCAATCGGTTTTTTACTTCTATCAAATATGAGAATATCCAATTCGTCCTCTAACTTTTGAATTTGCATACTCAAAGTGGGTTGCGTAACAAAGCAGGTCTCGGCTGCTTTGGTGAAATTTTGCTGCTCGGCAACGGCTAAAACGTAATAAAGTTGCGTAATGGTCATAGGTATCAATTTAGACTATAAAAATATAAAAACTATCAATAAAACTTATACTGAAAGCTGCTAATTATGTCTTAAATTTACATTGAACTTAAAATAGAGAAGATTATGACATTAAATACGATAGGATTAGACCAAAAGAAAACAAAAGATATAGCTAAAGACTTAAACGGATTATTAGCCAATTTTCAAGTATATTATCAAAACTTGAGAGGAATTCACTGGAATATTAAAGGAAAGCGTTTTTTTGATTTACATGTAAAATTTGAAGAGTTATATACCGATGCTAATTTAAAAGTAGATGAAATAGCGGAACGTGTTTTAACATTAGGTGAAACGCCATTACATACGTTTGACGATTATACAAAAGCGGCTAAAGTACCAGTAGGAAAAAATATTTCTGAAGATGAAAAAGCGGTGCGTTTAATTGTGGATTCACTTTCTGAATTACTTAAAATGGAACGTCAAATATTGAATAAAACAGACGAAGCTGGTGATGAAGGTACCAACTCTATGATGAGCGACTTTATTACAGAGCAAGAAAAAACGGTTTGGATGATGAAAGCTTGGTTAGGCGAAACCGTATAATATACGATAATCTATTCATAAAAAAAGCGACCTGCACATTTTGTACAGGTCGCTTTTTTTATACCTATTATTCTGAATTTTATTAAAATCGAATGCTGATTTCCGTATCTTCATATAATTCAAATTTAGCATCGTTAAAGGTTGGTGGGCCAAATAACATGGGGTTATTGGAAATGCCATAAGATTCCATAGGCATTCCGTTCGGTTCAAAATCCATTCTGGAATTATCATTTTCATCATGAAAAACCATAATCGCATAATTTCCAGGTTTTACATTTTCAAAAGTAGCATGAACCTTGCCATCTATCACTTTTAACTTAGCATTTTGAAGTCCTTCAGATTTCATAAACGTATCTGCAGAATGTAAACCAATTAAAACATGACCTCTATTATTTGAAGGGTTTTCTAACCTAATAGAAATAGTATAAGTTTGTAAACTGTCTTGTGCGTAGGATAAAAATGTGGTTAACGTGAAGGCGATAATAATGGCAAGCGTTTTCATATCTGTTGGTTTTTAGATTAATACACTGTAAATGTATTCAACACAAAACTGTTTTGAAAAGTAAGCTCACTGAACTGTTGTTTTTTTAGGATGGAATGTAAAAGAAGTTGAATTATATTAAATTAAACCACGAGCCTTGATTTCTAAATACTTATTAATGGTATTTAAGGTTAAATCTTCAGGAGCTGTTAAAACGCTTTGGATACCGTGTTTTTGCAATTCGTTAATGATGAGCTTTTTTTCATAAACAAATTTCTCGGCAATGGTTTTCTCAAAAATTTCGAAGGTATTCCTGGACGCCTTTTGAGTTAGTTTATATAATTCGGTGTTTTCAAAAAAGATAACCACCAACACATGATTTTTAGCAATGGCTTGTAAATAGGGTAATTGTCTGTGTAAAGCATCCAAGGTTTCAAAATTGGTATAAAGCAACAACAGACTTCTTTGATTTAAACTGCGCTTAATATCAATATACAACCTAGAAAAATCCGATTCCGAGAAATCCGTGTCTAAATTATAGAGCGTTTCCATAATCTGATTCATCTGTGATGGTCGGCGTTCGGCAACCACTTTGTTGGCTACTTTTCTTGAAAACGCAAACATGCCCGCTTTATCCTGTTTTTTTAAAGCCACATTAGAAATTACCAAAGTGGCGTTAATTGCATAATCTAAAAGACTTAAACCATGGAACGGCATTTTCATAGCTCGACCTTTATCAATAACGCTATAAATAGGTTGTGAACGTTCATCTTGAAATTGATTCACCATCATCTGACTGCGTTTTGCAGTAGCTTTCCAGTTAATATTTCGAATGTCATCACCTGAAACGTATTCTTTAATTTGCTCGAATTCCATGGTATGTCCAATCCGTCGGATTTTCTTTAAACCAAATTCGAAAATTTTATTCGAGAAAGCTAAAAGCATGTATTTTTTCAGCTGAAGAAAGGACGGATAATTAGGAACCATGGCATCTTTTCCAAATTGAAAACGACGCGTTAATAATCCGATAGGTGAGGTGACATATACATTGAGATTGCCAAAATGATATTCGCCACGTTCCAGGGGACGTAAGGTGTAGGTTATTTTTTTATCGGTTAATTTTTCTAATGTCGTGTCAATTTCAAAATCTCGCTTCTGATATTGAAACGGCATTTCATCAATTAGTTTTAATTGGGCTTTGAAGTTATAGGAGTTTTTTAGGGTTATTTCTATAACATTTTCATCGCCATTACTTAATTTTTCAGGCAGCAACCTTTTAGCTTCCAGACCTTTTTGTTTAAATAGCAAAACGCTATCTACTAAAACCAGTACTGCGAAAATGCCAAAAAGCATCACGCAAATTGGAAATAGTCCGGGAAATTGGTAAGCCAAAAGAAAAAGAAAGGCAAAACCAATTAGGCAGACAAAAAAACGCGACTCTAAATAGATATGTTTAAAAATACGTTTCAATTATCTTGGTATTTCAATAGTTTCAAGAATTTGTTCTACCACTTTATCCACGGTATAAGCTTCCATTTCACGTTCTGGCGTTAATACCAATCTATGTTTTAAAACGGCTTTCGTACAGCGCTTAATATCGTCTGGTGTCACAAAATCACGTCCTTGAATGGCAGCATTGGCCTTGGCAGCATTTAAAATCGCAATAGATGCACGCGGCGATGCACCCAAATATAAATTGGCATTATTTCGTGTGCTATTCACTATGGAAGCGATGTAATGCAGCAAATGGTCTTCCACTAAAACTTGCTTAATTAAACCTTGATACCTAATGATGTCCGCGGCATTTAAAACAGGTTTAATAGTGCTAAAATCTATTTGATCTTCGCGTTTATGGTTATCTACTAAAATCTGAATTTCATCTTCTAAAGACGGGTAATCCACATTAATTTTAAATAAGAAACGATCCAATTGTGCTTCGGGTAAACGGTAGGTTCCTTCTTGTTCAATGGGATTTTGTGTGGCAAAAACCAAGAATGGCGGTTCCATTATAAATTCATTATTATCAATAGTGATTTGGCGTTCCGCCATAACTTCAAATAAGGCCGCTTGTGTTTTGGCTGGTGCCCGATTTATTTCATCAATCAGAATAATATTGGAGAAAATGGGTCCTTTTTTATATTCAAACTCACTAGTTTTAACGTTGAAAATAGACGTTCCTAAAATATCACTTGGCATTAAATCGGGTGTAAATTGAATTCTACTAAAATCCACATCCAAAGTGCGCGCTAATAATTTGGCAGTTACCGTTTTGGCTACACCAGGAACACCTTCAATTAGGGTATGGCCGTTAGATAAAATGGAGATTATAAGTAACTCAATCATTTCATGTTGGCCAACAATAATGCGCCCCATTTCCGTCTTGATAGCTTCCACATGAGCTTGCAATGGTTTTAGGTCAATTCTGTTGGTGAAATTTAATGCTTCGCCTTCGGTTTGGTTAATTTCTTCCATTATAAATTATTTTTTGTAAAATGTTCTATTTGTCTGTTAAGCGCTGTTAACTCGTTTTCAGTATGGTTGTTTTTCGATTTTAAAAACGTGATTAAATCGATAAGTGATTTCGTTTCTTGAACCGTATTTGATGATTTCACAGCTAATTTCTGAATAAAACGCTCGCTAAATTCATTAGTTTCTAAATAATAGGAAGCTCTGATAAATTCTAAAAAGTACGTTATTTTCTTTTCAATTATGTTGGTATAATCACCATGTTGGTAATACAAATCGCCTATAGTTTGGGTGAATTCAACAGTTGAATTTTTTAAAGGTTCAACAACAGGAATAATGCGCTGCGTGCGTTTTCCTTTAAAAATAACAAAGATAATTAAGCTTATTAAACTGATGTAAAAGGACCATTTTAAGGCTGAATTTGTTAATATAAAGCGCAAGGGGCTTTTTATAACTTTGCGACCACTTTTGTAATAATTGTCCCAAAGTATACTATTGTTTTCTGGCAGATAGGATAGAACGCTTGCCGCATAATCCTCTTTGTCATTCAATAAGTGGTAATTAGTAAATGCAAAGGGATTGGTGTGAATATAAAAAGTACCGCCATTTTCACCAAAAGGTGTTTTTATAAAGTTAATCTCTTTTTTGGAATGATTCTCATCGCTCATATAACCTAAAACGCTAGCTTTTGTGGTATCAATAGAAATGAAAAATGTGTTTTCAATCACGTCATCAAATATGCGTTCGTTGTTTTTTAAATTTTTGTTGACGAAAACAGATTTTGTAGCCAGTTTAAATAAGCCGTCATAATTCTGGTCAATTTTGATATTCAGCGTATCGGCTAATTTCCCATACATGGAACCGGTGCTAATAAAAACCGTATTTCCATTTTCTACAAATTTTAATAGCGCATCAGATCCTTCATCTTCAACACTAATATAATCGTTAATAAGAATTAAGGATGTATTTTGAATGTCAGGATTATTATTTAAAGTTTCATAAAGACTTTTATCCGAATTTTCTAAAGGGTTTGATGTGAACGTTTTCAAATCATTAAATAGCACATAACATCCCAGGGGGATTTTATCGGCAGCTGAATAGGAATTTCGCCAGTTCAAGGCTTTAGGTTTGGCAACTTCGGCAATCATTAGCAAAAGGATAATGCCGCCAATGCCGTACAGAGCAATTTTTGAGCGTTTATCCATTGATGCGTTTGTTTAGTGTTAAAAAATCGGCTTGATTTTTATTGAAAGCGGTTTCATCAATAGAAAACTCACCGTACCACACATAGTCGTAGATATAAGAGATGCGTTTAAATAATTGCTTGATTCCATCATCTGAAATTTCATTTAAATAATCAGAATTGGTTTTATCATAATGCCAATCAATAATATTTTTGTTCGTTAAACTTTTAAGTGATTTTAAGTATAAATAACGGGTTGCTAAACGATAATTGGTTTCATCTAATGCTGATTTTATCAAATTATCAAAATCGACTTGCTGAATATTTTCTTCAATATAACTGAAAGCATCCATCGTCTTTTCTTCTGTTTTAAAAACAGCATTCATGGGCGCTGCCAATAAAAACTTTATTATTAAATATAAAGCGCCTAAAGCTAAAAGGCCATAAACTATATATTCTAATGTTTTATAATCTATAAAATCTATATCAATTCCGAATAAATTCCCTAACCAACTGAAAAATTTCTCTAGTAATTCCTGGAGTAAATTAACCCCGCCTGTATCATTAATATTGTAATTAAAATCGCTGCCAGAATAGCGTTTTTTTATGCCTTCTTTAAAATAATGAACGGCAATATTAGTCGTGTCTTTTTGAATAGTATCTTGAGCCACAGAAACCGTTTGTTTTATAAAAAACAAACCCGATAAAATATAAGTTATATGTTTTTGGTGTTTATTCATTGACGCCAATTTCGTCTATGCGTTCTTTTAAATAGCCATTGTATCGCTCTTCATGTAAATTGAAAAATAGAACACCATAAGCTACTTGTGATAAAGCCTGCGAAAATATGAATGCTAGAATAAACATAGCAAAACCGATAGTAAACACAAGTGTTGCGAATGTGCTAGATAAAAAATCGACTTCACTTTCAACAGAAAAATACGTATAAAAACCAATAATAAATCCTGGAATTGCTAATACTAAAAATGTGAGCATGAGGTTTAAAATTCCAATCACTAAACCGAAAAAGACAACACGAATAAAATTAGCGAATGTAAAGGACCAAGCTTCTGAAATAGCTTCACCAACCGGTTTATTTCCATTAAAAATAGCCATAAAAGATAATCCGAAAAGTGCACTTACCGTAAAACTAATGGCGTATTGTGCTAACATGCCTAATAAAGGAATAAAGGCTAACGCTATGGATAAAACAAAATAGGCCATATACATAGCAATACCAATGAGCACTAAAAGTACAATACTTCCTAAATTCTTTTTAATGGAATTCCAAATTCCCGCAGATGTAACGGTTCCTTCATGTTTTACATACTCACTAATATAAGCACTTGAAAAACTATAATTAAGTATGGCCGTAATAAATAAAATAAGTACTAATACCAAACCACCTATTATTAAATAGATGTCGGTGTTTAGATTTGAATCCATTCCAAACCTGAAATCACGACTTGCTAAACCCATAAAGCCTGTAACTAATAAGTACGATCCAATAAGCGTTAAAATGATGCTTATGGCATTGTAACGTAAGTATAAGTTAAGGTAGTGCTTAAAATTAAGTTTTAAAAACTGGAAATAATTATTAACGATATCGCCAAAAGTATTTCGCGTACGAAGTTCTAAATAGGGTTTTTCCAAACGATAGGTTTTATAGATTTATGGCTAATTTTTTATTCAATTTAATGGGGTAAATGATATAATAAAATACAATGAGTGCTAATGAAGCGAATATAATGCTATATGATAAAATAGGATGCATTTGTTCACCAAATCGGGTAATAAATCCTTCAATAAACCCTGCCACTATAAAAAACGGAATGGTGCTCACTACTATTTTTAGGCCGTCTTTAGCGCCTTTCATAAACGATACACGCCTGGAATAGGTTTTTGGGAATAAAAAACTATTCCCCATTACTAAACCGGCACAACCAGCAATAACAATTACTGAAATTTCAATAGTGCCGTGAAGCCAAATGGTAGATGTTTTTTCTAAAATGCCATAATTATAAAAGAATGTGATAAACGCGCCCAACATAATGCCATTACTAAATAAAATATAAATAGTGCCTGCGCTAAAAAATACACCAAACGCAAAGGCCATAATCGCTACCCGAATATTATTTATAGTAATACCTAAAAAGGTTCCAATTTGACTGCCGCTTTTGTATACGGCCATAGCTTCACCATTTTCTATGTTTTCAATAGTCATATTTACGTAAGAGTCCCCTAAAATAAGACGAACAAAACTATCGTCATTTAAAGTAGAAATTACACCAATTAAAACAGCCGACATGAAAATTATAAAGGTGTACAATAGCGTTTTGTGATAGGCTCTAAAAAACAGGGGAAATTCATATTTCCAGAAAGAAATAATTTTATTTTTCGACTCCCTTTTGGTGATATATATTTTCTGATGCGCCTCGGATGCTAAGGAGTTTAAATACAAAAGCGTCTTACTGTCAGCGTAGTAAGTCTGTGCGTAAGCTAAATCATTAGTAAGTTGAATATAGTATGAAGCGAGGTCGTCTGGATTTATTTTAACATTATTATGTAATGCCTTTTCAAATACCAGCCATTTTTCCTTATTTTGCTTCACGAATGACGCTTCGCGCATAGACTATTAAAATTTAAACGAATATACATTTCCATGAGCAATATAGCAATTAACACGGCGCAAAATGTGAATTTAGATTACAAACTCATTGGAGTTGGTGAGCGATTGGTGGCTTTTTTAATCGATGGATTAATTTTAATAGCGTACTTGACGATCATGGAAAACCTAGTTAGTTTTTCAGATTTTTTTATAACAGATAACTGGACAAAACGCGGCATATTAGGACTTATAACACTTCCGGCATTATTTTACTCCTTGCTTTGTCATGTGTTGTTTAGCGGTCAAACTATTGGAAAAATGATTATGAAAATTAAGGTGGTTCGTTATGATGGCGCCCCAACTGAATGGCATAATTTATTGGTACGTTGGATGCTTCGTATAATTGATATTTGGTTGTTTTTTGCTTCCATAGGTGTGATGAGTATTTTATTATCAGATAAAAAACAACGCGTTGGTGATTCTGCTGCAGGAACCGTAGTCATTAGTGTGAAACAAAAACACAAAATAACGAGTACTATTTTAGAAGATATTACGGACGATTATGAACCGACTTTCAACAATGTTACGTTGTTAAGCGATAAAGATGTCCGTATTATTAAAGAAGCGTTTAATATTTCTAGTCGCAGTAACGACTACAAAACCTTAAAGCTGATTCGTGAAAAAATTTGTGGTATTTTACAAATAGATTCTGATATGTTCGATAAAGAATTTATAGATACTATTTTGAAAGATTATAATTACTACACCCAAAGAATGTAAGCAGAGAACCAATTTCACAGCGTGAAATTGTGTGAATCGCTTATGCCGCTGTTTAGCGGTATCTTTTTAATGTTTTGTGGAAGTTTATTGAGAACCAATTTCACAGCGTGAAATTGTGTGAATCGCTTATGCCGCTTTTTTAGCGGTATCTTTTTAATGTTTTGTGGAAGTTTATTGAGAACCAATTTCACAGCGTGAAATTGTGTGAATCGCTTATGCCGCTTTTTAGCGGTATCTTTTTAATGTTTTGTGGAAGTTTATTGAGAACCAATTTCACAACGTGAAATTGTGTGAATCGCTTATATCATTTTTTTTGGCGGTATCTTTTCAATGTTTTGTGAAACTATTATTTATATAATTAATTCAAAAGGAATGCTTAAAATAATCGTAAAATTATTTGATATTCGGTTTCATTAGACCCTTTTCATTCAATACCTTTGCAGGCATTTTAAACTTATAGAAATTAGCCATGTTTTACGCCATTGATATTTTAGGAACCATAGCATTTGCCATTTCTGGTGTATTGGTTGCGTTAAGTAAACGCATGGATCCGTTCGGAATTCTAATTGTTGCAACCGTAACGGCTGTTGGTGGTGGAACACTTCGCGATGTTTTAATTGGCGAAACACCCGTAAGTTGGATGTTGAATTTGAATTATATATATGTTATTTTAGGTTCAACAGTTTTGACTATAATCTTCAAATCTAAAATAGATTACTTACGAAAGTCTCTTTTCCTGTTTGATACCATTGGAATTGGATTATACACCGTTGTAGGTGTTGAAAAAGGCATTTCGGCTGGACTAGATCCCATTGTATGCATCGCTTTAGGAACCATGTCTGCCTGTTTTGGTGGTGTTATTCGTGATATTTTATGTAATGAAATTCCTGTTATTTTTAGAAAAGAAATCTATGCAACAGCCTGTATTTTGGGAGGTCTCACCTATTTTTTAGTCCGAAAACTGCCAATAGATAATAATATCGTTTTTATTATTGCTGGGCTAGTAGTAATTACCGTTCGCCTATTGGCGGTAAGATTTAAAGTGAGTTTACCAACACTTTATAAGTAAGCTTATTTAATAATTTCTACTTTTTTAATATAGATATTATGAAGCGGCCATTCACTGCCATCTGTTTCTTGTGCTGCAATTTTATCTACTACGTCCATACCAGAAGTTACTTCGCCAAAAATGGTATAATCGCCATCTAAATGATATGCGCCGTCTTTTTTCTGAACAATAAAAAACTCAAAAGGCGATGCTAATTTATAGGCATCTTCTATTTCGCTACTCGGCACACTTATAACACCTCTGTGATGTTTAAGGCCGCGTTTAGTATCAGGAGGAAGCAAATAATGACCAATATCGGCACGTTTGCGTATTATTTTTGGATCATCTGTGTTTCCTGCTTGAATGACGAAATTATCAACAACGCGATAAAATTGGGTATCATCAAAATAACCACGTTTGGTGAGATAGATGAAATTGGCACGATGAAATTTTATTTCTTCATAAAGGAGAATGTCAATAGTTCCAAATTCAGTAGTAATGCGACCTTTATTTTCTTTATTCTTTTTCTCATATTTCAGAAAGAATTCCATAGCATTTTCATCCGTTAAGAATGGAAATTCGGCAGTTTCTAATTCAGAACTATCAATTTTTTTAGCTTTTTTTTCTTTTGATTTTGTAATTTTAGGTGCCGTATCTTTGGGGTTTGATTGTTTATCTTCACAACCTAAAAATAAAATTAAAGTACTTAACACGAGAATACGAATCATAAATGAAGTTTGATGAATTTTTAAAGTCGGTATCAAAAATAGAAAATATACCTCTGCCAGCCGAATCTTCTCAATTTAAAATGTCCCCACCTTTTAGAGAAAAGCTTCAGGAAGCACAGAAAAATCAAATGAAAAACGCCAGAAGCGCTGGGGTTGTGGCTTTGTTTTATCCAGATGAGAATACAGAAACTAAATTGGTATTAATACTTCGTAAAACCTATAAAGGCGTGCACTCTGCGCAAGTTGGATTTCCCGGTGGGAAGGTAGAAGCTTCTGATGCTTCTATTCAGCACGCCGCTATTCGTGAAACTTGGGAAGAAGTGGGTGTTCCGGAACAAGAAATTGAAATTTTGCGTGCTATGACGCAAGTTTATATTCCGCCAAGCAACTTTTTTGTACATCCTTTTATTGGTGTTTCACGCGCAACGCCTAAATTTAAAAAGCAAGATGATGAGGTAGAAGCTATAATTGAAGTTTTTTTTAAGGATTTTATTAGTGAAGCTAGTGTAGTAACTAAAACAGTATCAACTTCCTATAATGTGGAAGTTGCAGTTCCCGCCTTTCAATTAAATGATCACGTAGTTTGGGGAGCCACCGCCATGATGTTGAGTGAAATAAAAGACTTGTTAAAAGAACTGTTGTAAACGGGCAGTTTTACTACATTTGTAATCTTAACTAATAGTAAAATTGACTATGGGTTTGTTTAAAAAAAATCCTTTTGGACATTATCTAATTCTAAAAAAATGGATAATTAGAATTCTCGGTGGACTTACTCACAGACGTTTCCGTGGTTTTAATGAACTTAAAATTGAAGGTTCAGAAATTATTAGAAATTTGCCTGACAATAATGTATTGTTTATTTCCAATCACCAAACCTATTTTGCGGATGTGGTAGCTATGTTTCATGTGTTCAACGCTAGTTTAAGTAATCGTGATGATTCTATTAAAAACGTTGGCTATTTATGGCATCCAAAAATGAATATCTATTATGTTGCTGCCAAAGAAACCATGAAATCGGGATTATTGCCCAAAATAATGGCTTATGCAGGTTCTATAAGTATTGAAAGAACTTGGAGATCTAAAGGTGAAAATGTAAACCGCCAAGTTAAAATGAGCGATATTTCAGCTATTAGAATGGCTTTAAATGATGGCTGGGTTATAACATTTCCGCAGGGAACTACGACACCTTTTAAACCTATTAGAAAAGGAACGGCTCATATTATTAAGCATTATAAACCTATTGTTGTTCCCGTTGTTATTGATGGTTTTAGACGCTCTTTTGACAAAAAAGGACTTCGTGTTAAAAAGAAGAACATTTTGCAATCCATGGAGATTAAAGAACCTTTGGTAATAGATTACGATAATGAATCTATTGATGATATTGTTGAAAAAATTGAATATGCTATAGAGCAACATCCCTCTTTTTTGAAGGTTATTCCACAAGATGTTTTAGAAGCAGAAGAAACGTTAAATCAACAACGAAGGTATCGTCCACCAGAAAACGTGTAGCTTTATAAATCTAATTTTTTAAGTTCTGAATAATTCTTATTTAATCGTCTTAATAAAATCCCGTAAACTAGCCAGTAAAAGAAGAGTAGTATCAATATAACTACGACTAAAAAGGCAATTACTGTTAATGTAAATATGGTGTAAAACTTAAACGTTTCACCACTTGCAGCAGCTGTTTGCGCCAGATTTATTAGTTGTTGATCTTGCTTGAACTCGACGCATAAAACGACTACCACAGCGGCAATAAGATATAGCAGATTAAATGCTACATACTGTTTAACGGTTTGACGCGTTTTTAAAATACTTTCCATCAGTTTTTTGGCACTATCGGTAACGGTTATGTTTCTATAATTTCTAAAAAACATAAAAAAGAAATAGGCCAAAATAATATATCCTAAAATAGTTAATGGAATAATAACATAATCAGCATCATACTGATTATAACGATCCATGCTTTTTGTGTCTTTTAATACAAAGGATAATATCAGCCAGAATACGAATTCCAATAGACTGATTATAAATATCCATTTCACAATAGAAGATGATCTCTTTAAAATCATCTTATAAATATCATTATAGGACAGCTTCGGATAGGCATTGCCTTCCTTCTTCCAGTCCTTTTTAAGTAGTTCTAGTTCATCCATATACTTACGGATTTAAAATGGTTTTTAGTTTGGTCTTGATTCTGTTCATCTTCACGCGCGCATTGACTTCACTAATACCCATTGTTTCACTTATTTCTCTGTAATTTTTATCTTCTAAATATAAAAACACCAATGCTTTTTCAATATCGTTTAATTCTTTCACGGCCCTATATAGCAATTTGAGTTGTTGTTCTTCAGTATCATCATATTCTTCCGCTTTAATTTTAAACTCGATACTATCAAACTCTTGGGTGTTTATTCGGCGTTTTTTCTTTCGGTAAAGGGTTATAGCGGTATTTAAAGCCACACGATACATCCAGGTGCTAAATTTTGAGTCCCCTCGAAATTTCGGATAGGCTTTCCAAAGTTGAATGGTGATTTCTTGAAACAAATCGTTATGCGCATCTTGGTTGTTGGTGTAAAGCCGACACACTTTATGCACAATATTCTGATTGGTTTCTAGCTGTTCAACAAAACTATGTTCTAATGATTCGCTCAAATTGGTGGTTTAGTAGTGTATAAGTAGTTTTTATTATCAAAACGTTACAGGGTAAACAAACATAATTCAAAAATAGCCATTTTACCATGTATACTTTATATTTGTGGTATAGAAATTAATTTATTTACTATGAATATTCCTGAATCGCAATTCCCTAGAATTGTTGTGGTTGGCGGCGGTTTTGCTGGTGTAAACCTGCTAAAGTCTTTAAAAAACAAACCCGTTCAAGTTGTTTTATTGGATAAGCGTAATTACCATACATTTCAACCGTTATTGTACCAAGTATCTAGTTCGGGATTAGAACCGGACTCTATTGCTTATCCACTTCGTAAAATTATTAATAAATCGGATAATATATTTTTCCGACTTGCAGAAGTTCTCTCCATTTCTGCAGAAAATAATAGTATTGAAACGTCTATAGGTAACTTAACTTATGATTATTTGGTTTTAGCAACCGGAACAAAAACCAATTATTTTGGAAATTCGGATGTTGAGACATTTAGTATGCCTATGAAAACGGTTCCACAGGCATTAAATATTCGAAGTTTAATTCTTCAAAATTTAGAGAAAGCCACCATAGCAAAATCAGTTGAAGAGCGTCATGCTTTTCTAAATTTTGTTATTGTCGGAGGTGGTCCAACTGGAGTGGAATTAGCAGGTGCCATTGCGGAATTAAAAAACAATATTGTACCCAAAGATTATCACGATTTGAATGCTGAAGATATGCAGATACATTTGTTGGAAGGCAGTGAAAGATTGTTGCCGCCAATGAGTAAACATGCCTCTGAAAAAGCGATGGAATTTTTAGATAAATTGGGAGTTCAAATTCATTGTAATACCTTCGTAAAAAATTATGATGGCAAGAAAGTGGAAACCAATACAGATTTAGAATTGGAATCTGAAACCTTAATTTGGGCTGCTGGTGTAACTGGAAATCCAGTGAAAGGATTGGCTTCAGAATCACTCATGGAACGGACAAATCGGTACAGCGTGAATACTTATAATCAGGTGGAAAATTACCCTAACATTTTTGCGCTAGGAGACATAGCATATATGGAAACAAAAGCCTATCCAAAAGGGCATCCTCAAGTGGCGCAACCAGCCATTCAACAAGGGCAATTATTTGCTAAAAATATCTTGAAATTAATAGCGAATAAACCCATGAAAGAATTCAAATATAGCGACAAAGGTTCTATGGCAACCATAGGGAGGAATAAGGCCGTTGTTGATTTAGGCGCACTAAAATTCGCTGGATTTTTTGCCTGGTTTGTTTGGATGTTTATTCACCTTATGGCACTGGTAGGATTTAGAAATAGAGTCGTGGTTTTCTTCAATTGGACCTACAATTACATCAATTTTGACAAGGCTGCACGCTTAATTATACGTCCTTTTAATAAGTTGAATAAATAGTTTAATATGTAATGTATAAATAATTGGATTACAGTATTATAAATATTCAGTATAAATAAAATCTATCGTTGTTTTAGAAGGCCAAAAACAATAGATAACTGCGCAAAAGCATATGTAAACATAATACTTATATTTGAATACGGCAAGGGTTCATAAAATTTATTGAGTGCTAATAAACTATCTGAAATCATAAAAAGAATAGCTCCAATAAATACCAGAATATAGCTTTCCTTGCCAACCATTCCTTTCCGTAAATATGCAGCTGTTGCCATCCCTAAAATGACAGCCATATAAATAATAACAGGTAAAAGCATAGCGCCTAAATTATCTTTTAAAAGGTAAAAAAGTACGGCTCCATATACAGCTAAAATTGAACAAAATATGATTGGAATTTTAGAGACATTTCTGCGTTTTAAAAATACTAAAATATAAAGAATATGAGCTGTTAAAAATGCCACTAATCCAACCGTAAAAAAGTGTTCAGATTGATCTACAAACATGAGTAAAATATCACCCAATAATGAGAAGATTAAGGCGCCAATTGTAAGCAGTTTTAATCGGGTTGAAATTGGTTTTTGACATTGCCCATAAAAAATGATCAATGAAATTACTAAAGCTGGTTTTGCAAAATAATGAAGAAATGGATATGAGGTTGAAGCGAAGATTTCAATAATTAATAAGAGAGAAAATAGGAGTATAAAATATTTTTCGGCAGTGGTTAATTTCATGATTTATAGATAGAAATAATTGTTGGTTAATGATTCTTTTTTAGGACGAGGGTATGCGCTTTTTCTTGAAGTAATAAAGCATATAATTTGTCTCTGGAATACGTACTTCCAGCACCAGTTTTTAATGCTTTATGGTAAGCTAAAATAGCTTTGTCTATATCTTTTATGGCAGCATAATAATCGCCAAGAGAATCATAAACATTCGAATTGTTAGGATAATTTTTTACATTCAATTTAAAGAAAGCTTCGGCTTTTTCGTAGAGCTCACGTTTTATGCAGCCATATCCTAACTGATTTACGTAATCTTCGGGTGGTAATACCGTATATCCTAATTTTTCAGATATATTTTGAAAGTGAATTTTGAGTGTTTTAATGACCGCAACATCTTTAATTTCTAGATTTAAAATGAGTGGAATAAAACTCTTATCCATATCGTACCAAGAAAATATATAGCGTAAAGCGTCATAAGTAGCTATTAAGGGCAGACTTCCGTGGCCATCATCGGGATAATACTGAAATTTAAAGTCCAGTTTAGCTGAAGATTCGGGAACAATTTTTGTAGAAAATTCTAGAATATCTCGAATGTGTTGAGTTGCATGCGTCGTATCTGCGGTAACGGTTCCAATAGTAACTTCAGGTTTTAAAGTGTTAGCTATTCCAAGGTATAAAGTTTCATCAGTTAGGCTTTTATTATTAAGAATTACGTTTGCTTCTTTCAGCATGGCAGAATCTGCCCACCATAAACTAGGATCTAAAGCTATATAACTATTAAAAAGTTCAGGTTTCTTGAGCATGGTATTAATAACAGTCAGTCCACCCAAAGAATGCCCAATGTAAATTCTGTAAGGTTTAGTAGGATACTTCTGATCTATATAAGGAATAAGCTCTTTTTTCATAAAATCCAAAAAAGCTTCGCCACCACCAGATGTGTTTGGTCCATTTTTCTGATTTCCATGTTTGGGTGTTAAGTCGCGCATTCGGTCTGTGTTGAGAATGCCAACCACAATCATTTTTGGCATTAGGGTATTGCCTTTTGTGGCACTTAACTCTTGAATAATACCCACAACAGACGTGAAATGTTTATCACCATCTAATAAATAAACCACTGGAAATGCTACTTCAGAGTCGTTTTCGGATTCTGGAATGTGTACCCAAAAATCGCGTTTTTCATCTAAAATGGAAGATTGGATACTGTCTGAAACACCGATAGTAATTAATCCTTTATTATTTGTTTGAGCGCTCGTTTCGTGACAAACAGCAATAAACAGCATACTAATTAGTAGTATCACTATTTTAATACACCTCGATGATTTTATAAAAAAGCTCAAAATACGGTACAAGTTAGATTACTAAAATAGGAATTTATTATTAATTTTTTAGTATTTTATATTTCAACCTAGTTACATTGGGGTTGGTTAAGTATCTGTATTTGGAAATATTATGAACTTTGCCAGCTAAGTTTGCTTAAACTTAAATAGAAACAGTTTTTGCATAGAGTTTTTATTTTACACATTTTAAAAACTTATGCAGAATTATTCCACTTATAGATTAATATTCAATATATTTAATATCCTGTTAGTCAGGTTAAAACGTGATTCAAATCATAGTTTTATTGATAAATTTTGAGAAACTTAATAACGGTTAAACTTAAGGAATCATGAAACTCAAAAAAAAAGCTAATTTAGAAATTGGTCGTAATAGTGCCATTTATTTTGCTGTTGGTCTTAACGTCATGTTATTTTTTACGTGGCGTGGTTTGGAATATCGTACTTATGACCATAAGAATGCAACGCAAGAACTCTTGATTTTTAGTGATGAAATTGAAGAGGATATTCCCATTGTTAACCTTGAAACAACGCTGCCACCGCCGCCAGCTGCTGCTGCAGTTCCTGAAGTAATTACAATAGTTGAAGACACTAAAGAAATAGAAGAAACGGTCATAGAAAGCTCCGAGTCCAATCAAGACGATCGGATTGTGGAACGTGAAATTGCGGTGGAAGAGGTAGTTGTAGAAGAGGTGGAAGAAGAAGTTACTGTTCCTTTTTCAGTAGTGGAAAATGTACCTATTTTCCCAAATTGTGCAGGTAAAAACAACAATGAGTTGCGGGACTGTTTCAATGCCAAAATAAACGAACATATCCGCAAGAATTTTAAATATCCAGAATCCGCTTTAGATTTAGGAATTCACGGTAAAGTATATGTGATGTTTGTTATAGATGTTAATGGTATTGTAAGCAATATTAAATCCCGAGGTCCAGATCTTCAATTGGAACGAGAGGCTGAACGGATTATAGGTTTATTGCCAAAAATGGAACCTGGAAAACAACGCGGAAAACCGGTAAAAGTGCCCTATACCATTCCTATTAATTTTCAAATAACAGATTAATTCCTTCTTACTTATAGTAGCATTATTTAATAATGTTTTGAATTGAGTTTCAATATTTAGTTCATAAACAACTGAATATCTCAATCAGTTTGTTGGCCAAATTCATATTTTCTTATTCGAATTTGAATCTTTTTACATTTCAGCTATTAAAAATTACAGTTCAGTAGGTATCTTTTTTAAAACTAAAGATACGGGCAGATATTTGTCTTATCAAATGAAAAAATTAAGCGTGTTACAAATGGTTTTGTTTAGCTTTATAAAATTAAATCAGATGATAAATTTATAAAACCCATGAATAAATTTTTTAAAAATATCGCCATCGTATTTGTAATTGGGATCATGGTTTTCCTGATTGGAAATGCATTAACAGGCGGTTTTGAGAATAAAACAATAAATGAATTAGGAACAAATTTTCTATTTTATCAATTATATGCTTTTGTTTTAGGCTATTCTAATATGCAATTTTTCTACTATTTAGGAAAATATGATTTGTGGAAAGGTCAAGCTTTTAATCGCATTTTGTTTGGTTTAGTTGGTTCGGTTGTGATTACCTTAATTGGTTTATTTTTTCTTCACATGTTTGAATCTATGGTTTTTGAAAACAAGAGTTTTCAAACATTTGTGGATAATGAATCTTATCGCGATTACATTTTCGGGTTATGGATGAGTTTAACCATTGTTATAGTCTTTCATGCCATATTTTTCTTTAAACAAGCCCAAGAAAAAAAGGTGAAAGAATCGCAAATCGTGGCGCAAACGCAGACAGCAAAATTTGATGCGCTTAAAAACCAATTAGATCCTCACTTTTTGTTTAATAGCTTAAATGTATTGTCTAGTTTAATTGAAGAGAATCCTGAAAACGCCCAAAAATTTACCACGTCACTTTCAAAAATTTACAGATATGTTTTAGAGCAAAAAAATAAAGATTTGGTTTCGGTAGATGATGAATTAGCTTTTGCTAGAACCTATATGAACTTGCTAAAAATGCGATTTGAGGAAAGTATTATTTTTGAAATCCCTAAGCAGGCTTCCAATCCTGAAAGTAAAGTGGTGCCCTTATCATTACAGCTTCTATTGGAAAATGCCGTAAAACATAATATGGTAACGTCCAATAAACCTTTACAAATAAAAATATATGAAAATCAAGGCAATTTAGTCGTCGAGAATAATTTGCAAACCAAGCAAGTTTTGAAAAAGGGTAGTGGCGTAGGTTTAGGCAATATTACCGAACGCTATTCCTTATTAACATCTAGAAAAGTATTTATAAACCAAGAAGCAACGGTTTTTATGGTGTCAATTCCAATGCTAACAAAACGAACAACCGTTATGGAACCAGAACAAATTACAAATCAAGAGGAAGCCTACTATTTTGCAAAAAAAGAGGTGGAAAAAATAAAGGGTTTTTATGGCAACCTTATTTCATATTGCCTTGTTATACCTTTATTGTTTTTTATTAATTATAATACATCGTGGGAATTTCAATGGTTTTGGTTTCCTATGTTAGGATGGGGAATGGGACTAATATTCCATGGGTTTGGCGTATTTGGTTACGGTAAATTATGGGAAGAACGCAAAATACAAGAAATTTTAAATAAAGATATTAATCAAAACAACTGGAACTAATGAATAGTAATTACAATTTTGAGCAAAGATCTCGGATGGATCGTGCAAAAGGCGAGGTAAAAAAAATTAAAGCATTTTATTCTCATGTATTGGTGTTTGTGGTTATTAATTTAATGATTGTGGTGCTGAATATTCAAGCTTTAGAACCTGGAGAAAGCTACTTTCATTTTGAGAATTTCTTCACCTTAACCTTTTGGGGATTTGGATTATTGGTACATGGCTTATCTGTTTATTTACCAAATTGGGTTTTAGGCAAAAATTGGGAAGAGCGCAAAATCAGTGAATATATGAATCGTTACAAAAAACGTTAACTACTAATTACCATTACATTTATTATGAATATCATTATTATAGAAGACGAAAAACCATCAGCAAGACGTTTACAGCGCATGTTGAGTAAATTGGATTTACAAGCCGAAACCATGTTACACTCTGTTGAAGAATCTATTGCTTGGTTTCAAAATAATCCACATCCCGATCTCATTTTTTTAGATATTCAATTAAGTGATGGCTTGTCTTTTGAGATTTTCGATGTGGTTCAAGTGAAATCTGCTATTATTTTCACGACAGCTTTTGATGAATATGCACTTCAGGCCTTTAAATTGAATAGCATAGATTATCTATTAAAACCAATTGATGATGATGAATTGGCAAAAGCTTTAGAGAAATTTAAAGAACATCAATTTAAGGCTCAACAGGTAACTGTAGATTTTAATGTAATTAGAAATTTACTGGTTAATTCAGCAGAACCAGACTATAAAAAGCGCTTTTCAGTAAAAGTTGGCCAGCATTTAAAACTGTTTAACATTGAAGATATAGAATGCTTTTACAGCGAAAATAAAGGCACGTATTTGCACACAAACCAAGGCCGAAGCTATTTGCTGGATATTACTTTAGAACAACTGGAGGATGATTTGAATCCGAAATTATTTTTTAGAGTGAATAGAAAATTCTACGTTCATATTCATGCTATTAAGGATATGGTTAATTATTCCAACTCCAGATTACAGATTAAATTGACTAGTTTTAACGAACAAGAAATTATTGTAGCGCGCGAGCGGGTTAAGGAATTTAAAAATTGGCTAGAATAAGGTTGTAGAGAAAATTTCTAACTAAAATTAATCCTCTAATCTATTATCATCAAAAGCTGATGGCAATAATTTCGGGATAAATTTAATTACAATTGGCAATAATAAGGCACCTCCTGGTAACATAAAAATAGCCAAACTCGGTATAGATTTAAAAATATCTAATAATTGATTATTCACACGCTTTTGTTCTTCAGCGTTCAGTTCTCGAACTGTAGATTGCGTAAGCAATTTCATAAGATCTTTACTTTCACGTAACTCCTTTAATAAACGTTTACTGTTTCTTGAAATTAATTTCTTCACCATTTCGCTAGAATTATTGTAAAATGTCTTTACAATATTCTTGGAACTTAAAAGGGCAATCCGATCTTTATGCGTTTCATAAAATGTATGAATAGCTTTGGTAGCTTCATCCGTATGCGAAGTTCTTAACTTTAAATCGCTACTTAATGTATTTAAAAAATCATATTCCCGTTTATCAATTACACTATCTCCCCACGCAGCCATACAGGCAATATCCATGATATAATGTTTCTCTAAAGGTTTAGAAATATGAAGAAGCGCATCCTGATAATCCATTTTTGCCGTGTCATGATAGCGTCTAGACTGCTCAAACAAATCTATAAGGCTGGTATCATAATCACTTTTCTGAATTTTAGAGTTTAAAGTTTGAACAACGATAGTTTCAATAGAGGCTTCAAAATTCTGAAGATAGATTTCTGAAATGTTTTCGGTCTTCAAAAACGTTTTATAGGCTAGAACATCAGTAAATAGAAGTGCATTGGTGATAAAATAGTTAAAACTTCTCTCAAAAACATTGTCATCTATTTGAACCCGCTTATGAATAATTTTTTCTAAAGTCGTTACATTTTTCTTGCCTCCAAGCAATTCTGAAAAAAACGAAGATTTATAAGCGTTGATATGGATGTAAAAATCAAGAACGCTGTCAATAAAAACGGTATCTGTTTTAGATGTGCTATGAATATATTTAAAAGCCGTGATTAAATTTATTTTACAAATCTCTTCACTTGTAAAATCCTGTTTGGATACATAGTTTTTAAAAACGCCCACATTACTACCATATATAAAACCATTTTTTCGAAGCTCTTTATAAAAAGTTTCTGTAGAAAGCGTAGCAAGATTTGTAGATAAATTTTCTACAAGTAAAAGTTTATATATCCAGCCGCTTGCTGATGGGTTCATGAGATTGTTATTAATGGCACAAAGATAAATTATTAATCTAAAAGTGCCTATAAATTAAGTTTATCAAAAATAAATAAAACCGACTTTAAAGTTTTTGCGTAGGTAGGTGTGAGAGTAAATAATAATTAACAAAAACTCAAAATTATGAAAAACATGAAAATTTATTTGGGAATCGGCGTCGCAGTAATGGCCGGTTTCGTTTTGGTAGCAGCCGATCATATCGATGCACCAGCAGTAGCGGGCGGTACTAGTGATATTACCGATTTCTACGCCTTTCAAGGGCAAGACACAGACAATTTAGTCTTTGTGGCTAACGTTCAAGGATTATTAAGTCCAGCTTCTACAAGCGCTGCTGCGTTTGATGAAAATGTAATGATTGAAATCAACATTGATACCAATGAAGATAACATTGAAGATTTAGTTATTCAAGCCATTCCAAGAAATGGAAAAATGTATTTTTTCGGTCCATATGCGCCAACAAATACGGGTTTAAGCAGTTCTATTCTTAAAAGTAAAGCGTCTGGTAATGTTGCCATTTCTAAATACGGTCAATCGGCGGTAATTGAAGAAACAAACGGTATGAAATTTTTTGCAGGTCCTAGAGATGATCCATTTTTTATGGATTTCGCACGTTTTGGTGATATTATCGCTGGAAATGAAACGGAGTTTGCTAATCCAGGTTCAGATACGTTTGCAGGAACAAATGTTATGTCTGTTGTAATTGAAGTGCCAAAAAGTATGGTAGGTGGTTCAGGAAGCATCAACACATGGGTTGAATCTAAAAGCAAACAATAATTAACTAACATTTAAAATTTACAAATTATGAAAAATATCAAATATATATTAGGTGTGGTTGCTTTATCAGCCATTACTTTCAGTTGTTCAAACGATGACGATTTTACACCAGCACCAGGCGGTGGTGGAACTACAGGATCAGACTTTTCAGGAGTTTATATGCAACAAGATCAAATGGCTAGACCAGCGGTGAACACTGTTTTTGTTTCACCTGCAAGTAAAAACATGTTTAACAAAACTATTCCATCTGAACAAAACGCTACTTTCCAAGGTATGTTTCAAGCTAATTTAGAAGGTTTAAATCCTGCTTTTGCAAACCCTGGTGATTCTAATGCTTTAGGATTAACATCTGAGCAGTTTACAGGTTTATTAGCAACGGATGTACTAACAGTTTCATTAGATGGTCCAACAACATTTTTTGATGGAACCAATGTATTAACGGGTCGTAATTTAACGGATGATGTTATTACAGTAGAATTAATTTTAATTTTTGGTGGTGAAGCCGGTTTAACAAATCCAGAGTTTCCAGGATTATCAAATGATAATGTTGATGCAAATGATAAAGATTTTTTAATTGGATTTCCCTATTTAGCTAGCGCTTGGTAATAGCTAGAAATCAGAGTATGTGTAAGCATACTCTGATTATTTTTTTAATTACCAATATTACAAAACAAACACACAAACACATCACACGCATGAAAACACTAACCTATTATATAACGCTTATGGTTTCCCTGGTTGCATTAACCAGTTGTGAAAACGAACCAGAGAAAATAACAAAACTTTCTGACTATAATTCTTATTTGGAACTAGTTGAAAATGACGCGCTGCAGCAAGCTGAAGAGGATCTTTTATTTTGGGAAAATAAGCTAGAAAAAGAACCATCACAGTATCCGTATTTAGCAAAAGTTGCGGCGTCTCATTCTCAATTATTTACAATTTCTGGAAAAATTGAGCATTTAAAAGATTCTGAAAAAAACTTACTAGCGGTAAATGAACGCACAAACTATGATAACGCTGGTTATTTGCGTGCTTTATCTAGAAACTATATTTCGCAACACCGCTTTCGCGAAGCTAAAGATTTGCTTGTAAAAGCGAAAGCCAACGGCGAAAACATTGAATCAACATATAAAATGCTTTTTGATGTAGAATTAGAATTAGGTGATTCTGCTTCAGCTCATGATTATTTGGAACGTATTAAAGATTTAAGCAGTTTTGACTATTTAATTCGCTTGTCTAAATGGAGCGATCATCAAGGAAATTTAGATGCTGCTATAAAATATTTGGAAAAAGCAACAGCCATGGCTGAAAGTTCAAACATCAATAGTTCTAAAGAATGGGCTTATACCAATTTAGCCGATTTTTATGGTCATGCGGGTAAATTTCAAGAATCTTACAACTATTATTTAAAAGCATTGGCTCTAAATCCTAATGATGCCTATGCTAAAAAAGGAATTGCTTGGATTGTTTATTCTTATGAGAGAAATCCAGAAGAAGCTATGCATATTCTGAATTCGTTAACTGAAAATTATCAAGTGCCCGATTTATATTTATTGAAAGCTGAAATGTCAGATTTCATGAAAGACAATCAGGCTAAAATGGACAACACAAAAACCTATATGGAATTGGCTGCAAATCCTGGTTATGGCGATATGTATAATGCTTATAATATTGATTTATATGCAGATATGGATAATGAAAAGGGAACAGCATTACTTTTAGCCAATAAGGAAGTTCAAAATCGCCCAACCGCTTTATCTTATGATTGGTTGGCGTGGAGTTATTACAAAAACGGAAATGTTAAAAAAGCGTTAAGTATCATGGAGGAGTTTGTTATTGGCAATACTTTTGAGCCACTTGTTACGTATCATCTTGCCGTAATTTATAAGGCAAACGGACTAACAGAAAAAGCTACAAAACTAAAACCTGAATTAGAATCCAGTATTTATGAATTAGGACCAGTTCTGGACCTAGAGATTTCAAAAATTTAAAACCAACTTAACCACTATTATGTTACTTAAAACAAAACAATTCACATGGCTATTTTTGCTCTTTATTCTGGGCCATGTTACACAAGCTCAAAATATAAAAGGAACTATAACCGATGAAAATGAACAGCCAATTGAAGACGTTTACGTTTATAATTTAAATTCATTTACTCACACGCATTCCTTATCCAATGGCTCTTTTATGATAGAAAAAAATAGCCTAGGCGATTCTATTACTATTGGCTTATTGGGTTACGAAAAAACGACGATGGTTGTAACTAATGATCATTTCAAAAATGGTTTGAATGTTAACTTAAAAAGTAAAGCTATTCTTTTAAATGAGTTAGTAATTACCGAGCAAGTTAACGCTATGAATAGCGTTTCACGTGTGGATTTGGAAACGAATCCAGTGAATTCTTCTCAAGAAATTTTAGGAAAAGTACCTGGTTTAATAATTGGTCAACATGCAGGAGGCGGAAAAGCAGAACAGATATTTTTGCGCGGTTTTGATATAGATCACGGAACGGATATTAGTTTATCTGTAGATGGTATGCCAGTAAATATGGTGTCTCACGCACATGGCCAAGGTTACAGCGATTTACATTTTGTAATTCCAGAAACCATTAATAATATCAATTTTGGAAAAGGGCCTTATAATGCCAGTAAAGGCGATTTTGCAACAGCTGGTTATGTGGAGTTTAATACAAAAGACGATATTAATGGAAGCGAGATAAATTTAAGCTATGGCCAATTCGGCGCGTTAAGAACATTAGGTATGTTTGATTTATTGCAAAACAGCAAACGTTCAAACGCTTATGTAGCATTAGAATATATTGAGTTTGATGGCCCATATAAATCGCCTCAAAACTTCAATCGAGTTAATCTTTTTGGAAAATTCAGTACCTATTTAAAAGGTAATGATAAATTATCTTTAACGGTTTCACATTTCACAAGTCGTTGGGATGCATCCGGTCAAATTCCGCAACGTGCTGTGGATAGTGGTTTAATCTCTCGTTTCGGATCTATAGATGATACCGAAGGTGGAAATACTTCTAGAAGTAATGTGAATGTGAGTTATGAAGCCATTCTAAAAAACGATTTACAGTTTAAGTCGAATGTATTTTACAGCAATTATAATTTTGAATTGTATTCTAACTTTACCTTCTTTTTAGAAGATCCGGTTAATGGCGATCAAATAAAGCAATTGGAAAATCGGGACATATTCGGGTTTAATACGGCTTTTATAAAGGATACCAAGTTGGGTGACATTGATACGAAGGTTACGACTGGATTTGGTTTACGTTATGATATGGTAAGTGATGTGGAATTATCACACACTAAAGACAGAACTGAAACATTAGATTATTTGGCTTTAGGAAATGTAAATGAAACCAACATGTTTGGTTATGTTAATGCTGAATTTAAGTTTAACAAGCTTATTATCGCGCCAGCTTTACGTTTAGACCATTTCAAGTTTATGTATAATGATGGTTTGGTTACGGCTTATGAAACTTTATCTGAAACGAAAACAACAGCGAGTCCGAAATTGAATTTCTACTATAATCAGAATAAAAATCTACAATGGTTCTTAAAATCAGGAATTGGTTTTCATTCAAATGATACCCGCGTAGTTGTTGCTCAAAGTGGCGAAGAGATTTTGCCAAAAGCTTATGGTGCTGATTTAGGAACCATTTGGAAGCCATTTCCTAAAATGGTATTTAACACGGCTTTATGGTACTTGTTTTTAGAGCAGGAGTTTGTTTATGTTGGAGATGCTGGAGTAGTGGAACCAAGTGGAAAATCGGAACGTTACGGATTAGATCTAGGTCTGCGTTACCAATTTACAGATTGGTTATATTTTGATACAGATGCTACTTTAACACATGCTAGAAGTGTAGATGAGCCAAGCGGTGCAAATTATATTCCATTGGCACCAGACTTTACCTTATCAGGTGGTTTAGCAATTAATGATTTAAATGGTTTTTCTGCAGGAATTCGGTACCGTTATATTGATGACAGACCAGCAAATGAAGATAATTCTATTGTTGCCAAAGGATATCTTGTAACCGATTTGAATATGAATTATGCCTTCAACAAAAACTTTAGTGTTGGTATGGCTATTGAAAACGTATTTGACACGGAATGGAATGAAACGCAATTCGCTACAGAAACGCGTTTACAAAATGAAGTAAATCCAGTTGAAGAAATCCATTTCACGCCTGGAACACCTTTCTTTATTAAGGGAATTGTGAGCTATAAATTTTAAGTGTTTTTGTAATGATGAAAAAAATGAATAAGTGACTCGATGTTTAGAGAAGTTTGTTTGTGGTTTTTGTTTGTTTGTAAGCGTCTGTGGAAACACAGACGCTTTTTTTTATCAATTCCAATAGTCGCAATAGCCGGGTGTTACTATATTTTTGTCAATTTTAAAAACAGATACTAACTTTTTAGACTGTCGTACTTCATCTAATTCATTGCTAAAAATTACTTCTACCGTAATGCCATTTGGTAAGCTTTCCTTTTGTTGTTTCCATCTCTCAAAAGCTGTTGGGTGTATCAACATGGGCATATGCATAAAATAGGAAGTATCCACCATATAAAGATGGGATCCTGCATGTTTTTTTAGTTTCTTTTTTAAGCTATAGGTACTTTTTAAATTATAAACTGCATACTTTTTAGCTTGTATAAGTGTGTCTTTAATGTTCGTGTACTCATAATGATTTGCTACACTCTTAAATGTATTTATCCATTTTATAATAGCGTCACAATCAATATTTATGAATTCCGCTTTTCTAAATTCAACTTTAGAAACAAGAACATCTGCAGATATTTTATCATACTTTCTAAATATTAATCTATAGTTCAGGCTATCTTCAGAAATTAGATTAGCATAGTAGCTATTGTCTTTAGAGTTAGTGAGGTATATGTTTGTTGTTTTTATAGAGTCCTCTTTAAGAAAAGTAGTTTCATAAGTTAACATATAATCAAAGTGATAGTTTTTTTGTGAAAAGACAAAAACAGGAAATAGTAAAAAAAGGAGTAATTTGAAGTTCATAAATTAGGTTAATCTGCTTATCAAATGAAGTGTTAAGCCTGTAATGTATGAATTAAAAACAAAAACGGCTTCATTCTTAAAGCAGAAAAAGCCGTGTGTTTATGTAATGTAATATTTAATGCCTACAAACCTTAAAGCGGCTGTGGTATTAACTTGAAACAGCTCCCAATGTATATAATTGTTCCATTGTTGGAGATGTGCTTCCACCTTCAGGCTCTAAAGTAATTCCAAAAGCTTCAGATGCGTTAGCATTTTCTATAGTAAATATTTTAGTTTCATTGTTGGCAAAATCATCTATAGTGCCTAAACTAGTAGGTGCTAATGGATTCAACGTTAAAGACCAAACTTGATATACTTTTCCTGCTGGCGGTTCTGGTAAACCTTGAACATCCAAATAAATGTTATTAGCATTTTTATCCCAATAAACAGTAGCGTAAGCTTCTGGAGAGACGGCTTGACCTGAAAGCGGAATGCTAACAATATTCTTGTCGCGAATAACCGATAATAATTTCTGCGCTTCCGTTAAATTAGCCGTTGCTGTTGTAATGCGTTCTTCTAATAAGGTATTATCTATGGTTTTTTCTTGTAATTCCGTTTTTACGGTTTGAATATTTGTTTTCAACGCATTTTGCTGATTCAATAAATAAATCAATCCACCTGCAAGCACAATAGAAGCTGCCCAGCCAGAATAGGCTAACCAGTTTGTTTTAGGTTCGTGTAAAGGCACAACTTTAGTTTCATGCTTATCATCAAGACCTAATTTTGTTTTTACAGCTTTAAATAAGTGTTGTGTATCAGATGGAGAGGCTGCAGCTGTAAGCTGAACAATAGCAGCTTCAATTTTTAGAACTTCATCTAATAAATCAGGATTGGTAAGCAGTTTATCATAGACTGCTTTATTTTCGGCATCAGAAAGACTTCCAGCTATATATAGCTCTAATATTCCAGATTCTATGTATTCTTTGTTTGTCATTACTTTACGTCGAGCATGATTCGGAGCTCATTTATACAATTTCTATTTCTCGTTTTTATAGTTCCAATGGGCATATCAAGGGTTTCTGAAGCTTCCTTTTGGGTAAAACCTTTAAAGTAAAGCAACTCAATAACCTCAATACATTTTTGTGCTAACTTGTCTACAAACTTCTTTATTCCAATAGAATTGGTTTGTTCATTCAAGTTATCATTGGATTCTAAAATATCTACGAAAAAATCAGCTTGAAGGTTTTTTTTCGAGTTCTTAAAAGCTTTGGATCGTGTTTTGTCAATAGCGGCATTCCGCGCTATATTAAGTATCCAGGTAAAAAAACGACCTTTTTGAGCCGTATAAGATGCAGAATTATTCCAAGCTTTTATAAATACATCTTGCATCACTTCTTCAGCAAGGTCATTATCACGAACAATGTTATAAATAACACCATGCATACTTTTGCTATACATTTTATATAGAGATTCAAATGCTTTTTCGTTTTTATCTTGAAATTGTGAAACCAAAGTTTCTAATTGCATATATTTTTTATTTTAAGTCTCTAAAGTAGCTAAATAATGCGACCTATGATATAAATGTTCATAAAAAAAAGCTGCATAAAGCAGCTTTTTAAAATTTCGTTTGAAAATGAATTATTCAATAACACCAGCACAACTAACACGTGCTCCTGCATCTCCTGTAGGTTGTGTTTTAAAGTCGTCTTTTCCTTTATGTACAATTACGGCTTTTCCTAGAATATCTTTTGCAGGGTCATCACAACCAATACACCACTCATCAGTAGAGAATGTAATGGTTGCATTTCCTTTTTCGTCAGCTTCCAAGTTGCCAATATCACCTTTGTGGTATCCTGCAGCATCACCCCATTTTCCATGTGGTTCACTAGTTGGATTCCAGTGTCCTCCAGATGATGTTCCATCTTCAGAAGAGCAATCTGCTGTTTCATGCAAATGAATAGCATGCGTTCCTGGTTCCAAACCGCCCATAACAGCAGTCATTGTAACCGTGCCGTTTTCTTCAGAAAACACCACATTACCATTTACATTACTACCACTTTTCGCGATTAATTCAATAGTAACTTTTTTGGCAACTACAGGTTCTGGCATTACTTCTTCAACCTCGTTTACAGGTTCCATTTCCATGCTTTCTTTCTTATCATTTTTACAGCTCGTGGCAATAGCAAAGACGGCTACGAGTGCTAAAAGGTTTATTTTTTTCATTAGTTTTAATTGTTTAATTGTTCATCCGAAAGTTACATATAATTTCACAAAAAATGAAAGGAAAGCGCATTATTGTATGATAATTATCATATTTTATATTGCAAATAGATGTTAATTTTGCTTTATATTTAGTTGAGTATGACAAATTTATTAATAAATAAGTATAATGTTGCGGGACCTAGGTATACTAGTTATCCAACGGTTCCCTACTGGGATGAACCGTCATTTTCTGTTAAAAAATGGGAGTCTAGCTTAAAGCAATCGTTTCAAGAAAGCAATATAAGTGAAGGCATTAGTTTATATATTCATTTACCTTTTTGCGAAAGTTTATGCACCTTTTGCGGTTGTAACAAGCGTATAACAACGCGCCATGAAGTAGAATCGCCTTATATTAATTATGTTTTAAAAGAGTGGCAATTATATGTCGCTATTTTAGGCAGTAAACCGCGAATTAAGGAATTGCATTTAGGTGGTGGAACACCTACTTTTTTCTCACCTAAAAATTTAGAAAAGCTTATCGACGGTATTTTTTCTAACGCTGAAAAAGCAGAAAATCACGAATTTAGCTTTGAAGGCCATCCAAATAATACCACAGAAGCCCATTTAAAAACACTTTACAATTTAGGATTTCGTCGCGTTAGTTACGGAGTTCAGGATTATAATGATGTGGTACAAAAAGCCATTCACCGTATTCAACCTTTTGAAAACGTTAAGCGGGTAACCGAGCTAGCACGTGAAATTGGTTATACATCTATCAGTCATGATATTATTTTTGGTTTACCCTTCCAAACCGAAGCGCATGTTGCTAATACAATTGCTAGAACCAAAGAATTAATGCCAGACAGGATTGCCTTTTATAGTTATGCGCATGTGCCGTGGATAAAAGGAAATGGTCAGCGCGGGTTTAAGGATAGCGATTTACCTTCAGCAGAAAGTAAACGCAAACAATATGAACTAGGGAAATCTGAATTAGATGCTTGCGGTTTTGTTGAAATAGGTATGGATCATTTTGCATTAAAAAGTGATAATTTATATCAAGCAACGGAAACGAAAGCCTTACACCGAAATTTTATGGGTTATACATCCAGTAAAACTCAAATGATGATAGGTCTTGGTGTTTCGGCTATTAGCGACAGTTGGTATGGATTTGCTCAAAACGAAAAGAAATTAGAAGATTATTATAAGCGTTTAGATACAGACGAAATCCCTGTTATTAAAGGTCATATTTTAAGCACTGAAGATTTAATTATTAGACGTCATATTTTGAATTTAATGTGTCATTTTGAAACATCATGGACTGAAACTGATAATTATTTTAAAGAATTGCCAGATGTATTAGTGCAGTTGGAAGAATTAGAGCAAGATGGCTTAATTCAAATGGAACCATCAACCATAAAAGTAACGGAAGCGGGCAGACCTTATGTCCGAAATGTGTGTATGGCTTTCGATTTGTTATTACAACGCAAGCAACCAGAATCCCAATTGTTTTCAATGACAATTTAGTTTTTGAAAACAGATTACCAATAAATAAAAGAATTAATTAATCATAAAAGCGTTAATAAAATAAGTTTACGTTTAATTAAAATCATCCAATCATGAAAAAAATTATTGTACCAATAGATTTCTCTGAGTATTCCGAATACGCATTAGAAACAGCTGCTATGTTAGCTAAAAAGAATGGTTCGGAAATTTTGGCTTTACACATGTTAGAAATGTCTGATGCTGTTTTAACACGAAGCAACACGAATACCCAAATGGAATCTGTGTTTTTTCTAGAATTAGCTAAAAAGAAATTTAGCGAGTTTTTAGATAAACCGTATTTAGAAGGTGTGAAAATTACGCCAATTGTAAAACAATTCAAGGTGTTCAGCGAAGTAAATGAGGTTGCTAAAGAACATGATGTGGATTTAATTATCATGGGATCTCAAGGAACTAGTGGTTTCAAAGAATATTTCGTAGGTTCCAATACTGAAAAGGTAGTTCGTTATTCGGATATTCCGGTTTTAGTTATTAAACACAATCCAATTTTAACAGAATTTGATACAGTTGTTTTTGCTTCTGATTTTTCTGAAGACGCTGTTACAGCATACAAGAATGCTAAAAAGATGTGCGCAACTTTAGGTGCAAGCATGCATTTAATTTATGTAAACTTACCAGGTGAAAACTTTAAAAATACAGCAGAAATGGAAGGTAGAGTTGTTACCTTTTTAAAGCAAGCTGATGGCGATTTAGAAAACTTATCTACAGTTACTTATGTTTGTGATTATACGGTAGAACAAGGTATTTCAAACTTCGCAAATCTAATTGGAGCTGATCTTGTAGCAATGGCTACTCGTGGTAGAAAAGGCTTGGCACATTTTTTTGAAGGAAGTATTTCAGAGGATATGGCTAACCATTCAACATTACCAGTTATGACATTCAAAATATAAACGTTCATAGTAAGTATAATTTGTTAGTAAGAAAGAGTCAAATTTTGTGTTTGACTCTTTTTTTTGTATCTTAATTACCTATAAACCCATATCAAAATGTTTAAAAGGGATAAATATATCCGAAATATGATAATTGTCATATTTTATATTAACATTTCATTATACTTTTGATATATAAATTAAATCATACTATGAGAACATCATTGAAACTAATGACATTATTATTTGCAATGGCTTTAATAAGCTGTGGCGGTAAAGAGGAGAAAAAGAAAGAAACCTTCTCTTATGACAAAAAAGCACCACAAACAGAAACAACTACCAAGAAAGAGGAAGTACTTCCACCTTCTAAAAGAGTTGATTTAACAAGTAAAGGTGTTGGACCTATAACTTCTGTAACATTGGATGCTGATATTAATCAGACCATGGCAGATCAAGGTTCCGAAATCTACAAAAAGATGTGTACAGCTTGTCATAGAGCCGACAAAAAGTTTATTGGACCAGCGCCAACAGGAATTTTGGAACGTAGAACTCCAGAATGGGTTATGAACATGATTTTAAATCCTGAGCAAATGGTAAATGAGGATGCTTTAGCTAAAGAACTATTAATGGAGTTTAACGGATCGCCAATGGCTAATCAAAACTTAACAGAAGTTGAAGCTAGAGCTGTATTAGAGTACTTTAGAACTTTATAATAACCTAACCACTATGAAACCAATTAAAAAACTGTTTTTTGCAGCTTTAAGCTTATCACTTTTTTTAGGTTGTAAAAATGAAAACGCAGAAGGTACGCCAACAGTTGTAGATACCAAGACGGTAACTGAAACATCTGGACGTACAGGACAAGCCTTTATTGAAGATGATGGCAGTGCGCCATCGGTATTGCAAATTGCCATTGGTTCTCCAGACCACACAACATTAGTGGCTGCTGTTCAAGCTGCACAATTGGAGAATTCTTTATCTAATGCAGGACCATTAATGGTTTTTGCACCAACAAATGAAGCGTTTGCAGCATTACCAGCTGGAACTGTAGAAGATTTATTAAAGCCAGAAAATAAAGATGCTTTAGCAAATATTCTAAAATATCATGTAACACCAGGAAACTACTCCAAAGACTTTTTGAAAAAGTTTAAAAAGCTAGGACAAGCAAACAATCAAGATGTTGCTATAGTTGTAGAAGGTGACGACGTTTATGTAGGAGGTGCAAAAATTATTGCAAGTATTCCTGCAGGAAATGGAATTGTTCACGTAGTGGATAAAGTGATATTACCAGCAAACTAATTTTAAATCAACTTAATGTAAATAATAGGATAATGAGAAAATCAATTAATATTTTTATCTCAATAATTATGGTTGCCGGACTGGTTAGCTGTAATGATGGAGGCCAAAAAAAAGGTAAACGAGGTGCCCAAGGTGGTCTTGCTACCAACGCTGCTGAAAGAGTATACGTTGCTCCTGGTGAGCTTGACGAATATTACGCATTTATGTCTGGAGGATTTAGTGGGCAGCTTGCTGTTTACGGATTACCATCAGGTCGTTTATTAAAAGTACTTCCTGTATTTTCTCAAAATCCAGAAAATGGTTGGGGATATTCTGAAGAAACTAAACCAATGCTTAACACATCTTTCGGTTTTGTGCCTTGGGATGATTCGCATCACCCAGACATTTCTCAAACAAATGGTGTTTTGGATGGTCGTTGGGTTTTTATCAATGGTAACAACACGCCACGAATTGCACGTATTGACTTAAAGAACTTTAAAACTGAAGAAATTTTAGAAATTCCTAACAGTGCTGGTAACCACAGTTCATCTTTTATTACTGAAAATACGGAATATGTAGTTGCAGGTACACGTTTCTCTGTGCCAATTCCACAGAAAGATATGTCTATAAAAGACTACAAAGGAAACTTTAAAGGTTCTTTGACTTTTATTAAAGTTGATCAAGAAACAGGAAGAATGAATATTAAATTCCAGTTAATGATGCCTGGATTTAACTATGATCTTTCTCACCCAGGACGCGATAAGAGTCACGGTTGGTTCTTCTTTACAACATATAACACAGAAGAAGCGCACTCACTTTTAGAAGTAAACGCTTCACAAAACGATAAAGATTTTATTGCTGCCGTAAACTGGAAAGTAATTGAAGAGTATGTGAATAATGGTGGAGGAACAAAAGTTCCTGCTAAATATGCACATAACATTTTAGATGAAAACACGCACACTGCTACATCAACTATGTTAGATGAAGTGTTAACAGTTAACCCAATGGATGTTCCTGGAGCGGTTTATTTCTTACCAACTCCAAAATCTCCACACGGTTGTGATGTTGATCCAACAGGTGAATATATTGTAGGTAACGGAAAACTTTCTGCTGATTTAACAGTGCACAGTTTTACAAAAATGCTTGATGCTATTGAAAAAAAGAAATTTGATGGTGAAGCTTATGGAATTCCAATTTTAAACTTTGAAGATATTTTAGCTGGTGTTGTTAAGCAACCAGGTTTAGGACCATTACATACAGAGTTTGATGATAAAGGAAACGCGTATACTACGTTCTTTATCTCTTCTGAAGTTGTAAAATGGAAAGTTGGTACTTGGGAAGTATTAGATCGTCAACCAGTATTCTACTCGGTTGGTCACGGTATGATTCCTGGAGGAAACTCTCGTAAGCCATTTGGAAAATACTTTATAGCTTTAAACAAAATTACTAAAGACAGATATTTACCAACAGGTCCAGAGCTAACGCAGTCTGCGCAGTTGTTTGATATTTCAGGTGAAAAGATGGAGCTGTTGTTAGATTTCCCAACTATTGGAGAACCGCATTATGCTGCAGCAATACCGGCAAGTATGATTGCTCCAAATTCTAGAAAGATCTATAAATTGGCTGAAAACAAACACCCTTATGCAGCCCTTACAGATGGTGATGTAAAAGTTGTACGTGATGGAAAGGAAGTTCATATTTACATGAATATGATTCGTAGCCACTTTAATCCAGACAATATTGAAGGTGTTAAAGTAGGAGACAAAGTATTCTTCCACATTACAAACCACGAGCAAGATTTTGATGTACCTCACGGTTTTGCAGTAATTGGTGCTAATAATGCTGAATTATTAGTAGTTCCTGGTGCAACAGAAACTTTAGTTTGGGAACCAAAACAAGTAGGAGTATGGCCATTCTATTGTACTGACTTCTGTTCTGCACTTCACCAAGAAATGCAAGGTTATGTACGTGTAAGTCCAGCTGATTCAGATATTGAATTATCTTGGAGTTTAGGTGATGAATAAATAAAATTTAATGCCAATAATTTAAGAGTTTGGAAATTTTGTTTTAGTGTTTATTTCCATACTATAAGGCGAGAGTTGATTATTTTCACTCTCGCCTTTCTTTTTAAAATGCTATTAACTGAATGGTTAATTTAATTTAAATTTATTATGAAAAAAGCAGGAATAATAATGATTATAGGATCACTTTTATTATTAGGGCTCTTTAAATTTCCGCTTTGGAATATCATGCTTGGCGCACCTCAATATCCAGACCCTTTAGGAATGGACATCTATATTCAGGGAATAGAAGGTGTTCAAGAATTTGATATCCAAAATATTGATGGTCTTAACCACTATATTGGAATGAGAACCATCCCGAAAGTAGAAGACATGTGGGAGTTTAGGGTATTTCCAGCCGTTGTTGGAATCATGGTAGCACTTGGTGTGATTATCGGTTTACTAGGTTTCTTTGGCAAATTAAGTTACAAATGGTTTCTTGGTTGGTTCGTTTTGATGTCTGTACTTGGTATTATGGGAATGTACGATTTTAACTTATGGTTAATAGATTACGGTACAAATTTAGATCCTAAAGCTATTATGAAACTTGAAAATCTAGATGGAACACCTATGTCTTACAAACCACCATTATTAGGTTACCAGAAAATGCTTAATTTTGATGTAGATTCTTGGCCAGGAGCTGGAGCTTATATGATTTTCGCTGGAATGATGCTTACTGTTGTAGCTTTCTTTGTAGGGAAAAGTGCTATTAAAAAGCATATTAATGCTGCTTAAATTTATTTTGAATTTAACTTTAAGATCCAAAGGAAAAGTGACGATGACGACTTTCCTTTACTAAATTGAAAATTGATACTCAAATATTAAACTATAATCAGATGAAACAGTTTCTTTTTCTGGGCGTTATAAGCCTTTTATTCACCTCTTGTAATGTGAGTCCGCAGCCCATAAATTATGGGTCGGATGCTTGCAATTTCTGCGATATGACTATTGTAGACAAGCAACATGCTTCGCAATTGGTTACATCAAAAGGGAAGGCTTATAAATATGATGCTATTGAATGTATGGTGCATTCCTTACAAGATAAGTTTCCAGATACAGAAATGGCGTATTATCTAGTAGCGGATTTCCACCAACCAGGTGAATTGATTGATGCCACCAAAGCTTCTTTTTTGGTGAGTAAGAAATTACAGAGCCCCATGGGAGAAAATCTATCCGCCTTCTTAAATCAAGAATTAGGAAAGAAAGCGCAAAAAGAATTTACTGGCGATATATTCTCTTGGAAAGAAATTCAGGATTATCTAAAATTATAATATTAAAAAATGGCTTCAGCATTTTCTAACGGACTAAAATCCTTTTAAGATTTGCTGAAGTTTTTTTATTGCATTCCTAAATAAATGGGTTAGTTGGATGTGATTTTTATGAATTTCAAGTCTCGAAATTTTATTAAAATCTGTATCTTCAGCTTTTTAAATCATCTCTTATGAGAATGACTTTATATTGATAAATTTTGACATCATTTTGAAAAATAAACACTACATATTCTTCTTCTTAACACTCTTGTTTTCCATTACAAACTTGTGGTCTAGTACTATTACTGTTTGTGCCACTTGTTCAGTTAAAACAATACAACAAGCTCTTGATCTTGCGCAAGATGGTGATACCATTATGGTGAAAAAAGGAATTTATAAAGAGGCGAATTTAAAAATTAATAAAAGTATTACGCTTATAGGTGAAGGTCTTCCAACTATAGATGGCGAAGCAAAAGGAGAAATTATAACTATAGGCGCAGACAACGTAACGCTTGATGGTTTTAAAATTATAAATGTAGGCGTAAGCTATACAACAGACTATGCAGCTGTACGGGTTGTAAATAGTGAAGGTTATACCATTCAGAACTTGGTGTTGGAGAAACTGTTTTTTGGCATTTATCTTCAAAAATCCAATAATGGTAAAGTCTTGAATAATAAAGTTCAAGGTGAAGCTGTAACGGAATTTAATTCTGGTAATGCTGTTCATTTATGGTATTGTAAAAATGTGGAAGTCCGCGGAAATGATGCGCGAAATGTTCGTGATGGTATTTATCTTGAATTCTCTGATAATATAACCATAATCGATAATTTTAGTAAAGACAATGTGCGTTACGGCCTTCATTTTATGTTTAGTAATAATAACACGGTTGTCAATAATGTATTTGAAAGTAATGGTGCTGGAATAGCTCTAATGTTTTCAAAATTTATGCATGTTGAAAATAACGTTATTAAGAAAAACTGGGGAAGCGCAGCTTACGGTTTACTCTTAAAAGAAGTGACGGACGTGACACTAAAAAACAACATATTTATGGAAAACACGGTTGGAATTACGGTGGAAGGAAGTAACCGTTTAATATACAGCCACAACAATTTTACAAGTAATGGCTACGCTATTAGGGTGAAAGGTGCGTGCTACGATAACCAAATTATAGATAACAATTTTCTTTATAATTCTTTTGATATTTCCTACAACGGTAGAATTAACGATAATAAATTTGATAACAATTTCTGGAGTAATTACACCGGTTATGATTTGGACAAAGACGGCATCGGCGATGTCCCATACCGACCCGTGAAATTGTTTTCTTATATAGTAAATAGAACCCCAGAGACTATAATTTTATTGCGAAGTCTATTTATTGATCTGATAGATTTTTCAGAAAAAGTGTCTCCAGTATTTACACCAGACGATTTAATGGATGAAAATCCAAGAATGAAACGCATTGAGCATGATAGAAATTAAGAATTTATATAAAAAATTTGGTAAAAACGAGGTTTTAAGTGGTCTTGATTTACAAATTGGAGAAGGTGGCATTTTTGCGGTATTAGGACCAAATGGCTCTGGCAAAACAACGCTTATAAAATGTTTATTAGGCATGGTTATTCCAAATAAAGGATCTATTTCCGTATTAGGCGAAAACGTAAAAAGTGGTTCCAATTACAGACATAAAATAGATTATTTACCTCAAATTGCTAATTTCCCAAACAACTTAAAAGTAAAGGAATTAATTACCATGATTAAAGATTTACGTGGTAAAACCAACTTGGATGAGGAATTAATCAGCTTATTTAAATTAGAACCTTTCTTAGATAAAAAATTAGGCCAACTTTCTGGAGGTACCAAACAAAAAGTAAACCTGGTGTTAACGTTTATGTTTGACAGTCCTTTGGTAATTTTAGATGAGCCAACGTCAGGCTTGGATCCTATTTCTTTATTACGCCTAAAGAAACTTATCCAAGCTGAAAAAGCAAAAGGCAAGACTATTTTAATTACATCACATATTATGAGTTTTGTTGAAGAGATTTCAGATGAAATCGTTTTCCTATTAGAAGGTAAAATATACTTTAAAGGAACCATTACAGAGCTTAAAGACAAGACCAATCAACCGGATTTCGAACACGCTATCGCATCCATATTAACCGACAACCATGCTTAAAATATTAAAATATAGTTTTTACGATTTAATGCGAAGCCGTTGGAGTTACGTGTATTTTGCATTTTACTTATTATTAGGTGTGGTATTATTGTTTTTAAACAATGATTTATCCAAAGCTGTTATCACGCTCATGAATGTCATTATTGTTTTAGTACCCTTAATAGGAACCATTTTTGGTGTCATGTATTATTACAGTTCTAAAGAATTTACAGAACTCTTGTTAGCGCAGCCTTTAAAACGCTCTTCCATTTTTTTAGGTCAGTATTTGGGAGTGGCCATTTCCTTGTCCATGAGTTTAATTTTAGGATTGGGAATTCCGTTTATTTTTTACGGTTTATTCATGTCTAATGCTATTTGGGATTTTTCTTTACTACTAATAACAGGAACATTTTTAACCTTTATTTTCACGGCTTTGGCTTTTAATATTGCTTTATCTAATGAAAATAGAATCAAAGGTTTTGGATATGCTATTTTGTTATGGTTGTTTCTAGCCATTATTTATGATGGGATATTCTTAATGTCTCTTATTATTTTTGAAGATTATCCTTTAGATAAACTGTCTTTAATAGGTACCATGCTAAACCCTATAGATTTATCAAGAACTTTAATCCTACTAAAGTTGGACATTTCTGCTCTGCTGGGTTATACTGGCGCCGTATTCAAACAGTTTTTTGGAACCAGTATCGGTTTAATCGTTTCTTTCTTTGCTTTAACATTATGGGTGCTTTTACCAGTATTACGTATAGTTTTTAAAGCAAAGAGAAAGGATTTTTAAGAAGAAATTGAAGTTGCTTATACCAACATGACGCAACTTATTCAAGCCTATTTTGAACGCTTTAAAATAAAACAAAATCTGATTTTTATCATGTTTATTTCAGTAATGGTTTCTTAAATTTGTATTATGATTAAGACCTTTTCACATATTATAACCGCCCATGTGCTCGCCATTATTCTTTTGGCTCATAACATTAATACCTTGGTTATAGTTAGTGATTTTGTTATGAATCAAGATTTTATTGCTAAAACACTTTGTATTCAAAAAGATGATCAACAAGGTTGTAATGGAAAATGTCACTTAAAAACCCAATTGGCAAAAAATGAAACTGGAACCGACGGGAAATCACCTATTCAAAACACTATAAAGCGTCAATCTTTAGATGTCTTTTATGTTTCGGAAATTAATACGATTTCAAAAGAATTTCAACTAAACATAAATTCAGTAAATACTTTTTACACCTATACACCAAAACTCTGTAAGCAAGCTTTGTTTGTAGAAACGCCACCTCCCGATTTTAGTTAAATTTTTCGTTTAAAAATAATTAGTTTTTATCATTTTCTGCCTTCAAATGAATGCGCAGACTAGATTTTTACAGTCACTTTTAGCATATTTAACACGCCAAACAGATTTATATAATCCCGTTCAGCAGATGCTATCTGTATTTTAAAAACATCATAAAACAATAAAAATGAAACTAAAATATATTTTACCAATCTTACTTATTTCCATTTTCACAACAGCCTGTTCTGAAGACGATATTAACGATATAGTGCCAATAGTTAGCGAAATTGAAGGTCTAACTAAAGTTCAAGAACTTTCAAACGCAACCCATACCATAGAATTATTTAATGATTCCGGCCGTTTTTACACCGGTTATAATACCATTAGTATTCGTATTAAAGATAATGCTACTAATAGCTTTGTTGAAAATGCCACTATTAACTGGATGCCTGTTATGCAAATGCCTACTATGGCACATTCTTGCCCTAAAACCAATCCAACTAAAGCGTCAGGAAAGGATACCGTTTATACTGGAAATATAATTTACCAAATGGCTATGGAAGATGGTTCAGGTTGGTCATTAACTGTAAATTACACCATTGATGAGGTGGAGTATTCAGTAACGAATGACATTACCGTGATGCAAAATGATGATCAAAATGTCGCTAGTTTTATGGGAAGTGATGACAAGCGTTATATTGTTGCCATGGTGAAACCGTTAAAACCAATTATTGGAAATAATGAATTGGTAGTAGGAGTTTATCAAATGGAAACGATGATGTCTTTTCCAGTTGTTGAAAATTTCTCATTAAAATTGGATCCAAGAATGCCTGGAATGGGTAATCATAGTTCACCAAATAATACGGATTTAACGTACAATTCTTCAGATAAATTATACCATGCCAATTTATCATTAACCATGACGGGTTATTGGGTATTAAATCTGCAATTACTAAACGGAGAAGGGACTGTTCTTAAAGGAGAATCGGTAACTACAGACAACGTTCAAAGTAGTTTATATCTTGAATTAGAATTTTAATCTTATCAAGCATCTGCGGATGGTTTTCTAAATATGAGCTATCCGCAGATTTCTTAAAAATTCTTCAGCTATGAAAAAGTTTATAATATACAGTATAAGCTTCTTTTTTAGTGCATTTATTTATGCACAGGAAAAAGAGGCTACTATTGAAAAGGATACCACGCAACTCCAAGAAGTCATTTTAATTGGTCAGCGTAAATTAAGTAAGTATCGTCAAGAAAAAACCTTATCCAGCATTGATGATTATTTAGAAAAATCAAACAAAATCACCATGATAAAACGTGGTAATTATGCTTGGGAACCTACAATGAACAACATGAGTAGTGAGCGTTTAAATGTCACTATTGATGGAATGCAGATATTTGGAGCCTGTACAGACAAAATGGATCCGATAACCTCTTATGTAGATGTTTCTAATTTAGAAAAAGTAACGGTGGGTTCTGGTCAAGAGGGAACGGAACATGGCCATGCTATTGGCGGTGGAATAGATTTAAAATTACCACAATCTAAATATTATGGAAATGGGTTTAAATCCAGTGTGGATTTGGGTTATGAAACCAATGGAAATTACCGAACTGCCGGATTGGATGTAGCATATTCTGGAAATAAGGTCTATATAAATGTAGATGGTATTTATAGGAAATCAGACAATTACGATGCCGGAAACAGCAAGGAAGTCTTGTATTCACAATTTGAAAAATACAATGTATCCCTTCAAGGTGGTTATAAAATAAGTAACAATCATTCATTGGATGCCAATCTTATTTATGACAAAGCTTCGGATGTTGGTTATCCAGCATTACCCATGGATGTTTCCTTGGCTGAAGCTTTAATTTCATCGGTGACGCATATTTATAAAAACGATTCTACTTTCGTCAAGTCATGGGAATCCAAAGTGTATTTTAATACCATTACGCATATTATGGACGATTCTAAACGGCCAAATGTACCAATCCGTATGGATATGCCAGGCTGGAGTGATACGTACGGTTTTTATTCCAAGGTGAATTTACAAGAAAATAAACATAATTTATCATTCAATTTAAATGGATTTTACAACCGTTCTTTAGCTGAAATGACGATGTATCCAAATGATCCGAATCAGCTTGCTATGTTTATGTATACCTGGCCGGATATTAGAACTTTATATTCTGGAATTTATGCCAAAGATGCTTTAAGCATTAGTGCTAATGAAACTATAACTATATCAACGCGTTTAGGTTTTCATAATAATACGATTGGCGATCAAGTGGGTTTAGAAAGTCTGCAGATATTTTACCCTGAATTAACAGATAGTAAAGACCGATTTTTAAAGAGTTTCGCGGCCGATTATCAACTAAAAACCAAAAAGTATGACGCTAGTTTTGGAGTTGGTTATGGTGAACGTGCGCCATCCGTTAGTGAAGGTTATGGTTTTTTCTTATTTAATAGTTTTGATAACTACGATTACATAGGAAATCCAACCATGAATAATGAAAAGGCGTTAGAAGCTAATGCTAAAGCAAATTATTACATCAATCGTTTTAAAATAGGCGTTGAAGCCTCTTATTTCTATATCATGGATTATATTATTGGTGAAATAGATCCCACTTTAAGTGCCATGACTATTGGTGCCAACGGTGTTCGCGTTTATAGCGCTTTAGATAATGCTACGATATTTGATGTTTTTGTAAACAGTAGTTATGAGATTACAGAGACATTATCAGTTAATGGAACGGTTGGTTACAATTATGGATCTGGAAGTAATGGCGAAAACTTACCGCTTATCAAACCATTCTCTTATGTTGCCGAAATGGCTTATTATACGGCTGCATTTAATGCATCAATACAATTAGAAGGGAATGGGAACCAAAGTCGTTATAGTAGCTATTACGGCGAAGATAACACCGCAGCCTACGCTATTTTAAATTTGAATTTAGGAAATATTATTTACTTGAAGAATAATAAGATGATTTTGAAATATGGCGTTGAAAATATATTAGATGCTAACTATTCAACTTATGCGGATTGGAATAATATTCCACGTCAAGGACGGAATTTTTATGCGAATGTGTCTTATGTATTCTAAAACGGTGTAAATATAATGTATTAAGAAAAGGAGCTTTCAATGTAAATTGGAAGCTTTTTTTAATGGCAATCTATTTCGCTAGAAACGTTTTCCACAACTGGGGCAGGCGAGAGGTAAGGAATTCCTAAAC
The DNA here is from genome assembly GCF_008086205.1 of Bizionia myxarmorum. Taxonomy (GTDB): domain Bacteria; phylum Bacteroidota; class Bacteroidia; order Flavobacteriales; family Flavobacteriaceae; genus Algorimicrobium; species Algorimicrobium myxarmorum. The sequence continues at coordinate 354,916 of NZ_VSKK01000002.1, forward strand.
CTAATCCACGAAGAATAAAGAGTAAACCAATAATAACAACAAAAATAGGAATGGCTTTCTGAATGCGCTGTTTAATGGTCGCGTTTAGAAACTTTCCTAAATAAATGGCAGTCGTCATTAATGGAATGGTTCCAAGTCCAAATAAAGCCATATAAAGCACACCTTGAAAGGCATTAGCACTTGCTAAAGATCCAAAAACAGCCATATACACTAATCCACAAGGAAGAAACCCGTTTAAGAAACCAATGGTTAAAAATGTATCGGCAGTTTTCTTTTTCAGAGCCGCACCTAAACCCGATTTAATTCGAGATATTACTTTATGAAGTGGTTTTGAAAAATTGTATTTATTAAATATTTTGGAAGGAATCAGAATAACAACAATCATTAAAACGCCTATAATAATGGAGAGTTGTTGTTGTAATCCAAAAATGTAGAGACTTTTACCAATAAGTCCAAAGATGAGACCAATAATACTATAAGCTAAAATACGACCAAAATGATAAAGCGCAATTTGGGTTATTTTCCGTGTGGAATTCGTTCTATCTACCGGCAACATAAACGCTATTGGGCCGCACATACCAACGCAGTGAAAACTACCTAGTAAACCCAATACAAGCGCCGACCATAACATGTTAATAGGTTATTTCTTTTTTAAAACGATAAGATTTTCCTTCATAATCCCAATCAATAATAAGGTTCCATCGACCACCTAACAAACGATTGTCAGGTATGAGCAAATTTTGATTTGATAATGAAATAGGCATTTCAAAATCAAATTGTTTGTCAGATGGTCGGTATAGGAACACTTTTCCTGTTATTTCAGAAATATCTAACGAATCAGGAAAGGTAACAAGGATGCCTTCATTGGTTTGTTTCCAACGAATATTTTGCGCTAAACTATTTCCATTTTGCTCCTTTTCCATATTACCTTGAACTTTAAGTTCTTGTTGGTAATAATCTTCAGTGACCAAGTCATGTTCATATTTTTTGTCAATATTCATTTTTATCACAAAAAACATGATAAAGCAAATGAAACCTACTAAAGCTAGAACCATACCAGTTCCCCAATTTATTTTCATATTAGTTACCGTAAAACGGTTTTTTATTTAAGCGTTAAATTCAACTTTTAATTATAACTCCTAGGTCCTAAAAAGTTAACGGTTTCGGTTTCTATAAGCTCGTCATTGCTGTAAACCTCAATCATTAAACGATTTTTATCACCACTCAATTCATTCTGATCAATTTCAATGAATAACGTTCCTTGAGATAGTCCTTGAGCTGGCACATTAAAGGTTTCAGCATTGGATACTATTTTAATAGTTCCATCAAATTTTCGCAATTTAAAATGGATGTTTTCAATTTCTTTAGTGGTTTTATTAACCAATTTAAAGGTGAAAACATTACTAATAATAGAACCTTCTTTATGTTCGTATAATTGACCAGGCAATCTTAAAATATTGGCTTCAACATCATTTCGAAGCAATAACATCCCCGATAAAACGCCAAATAGAATAAATAAAACTGCTATATATCCTTTTAAACGTGGTGTTAACTTGAATTTTTCTTTCTTCTCAATTTCATCTTCACTGGCATAACGAATTAAGCCCTTTGGAAGATTAATGCTTTCCATAATATGGTCGCATTCATCAATACAAGCAGTACAGTTAACACATTCTAATTGCGTTCCGTTACGAATATCAATTCCGGTAGGACAAACATGAACGCATTGTAAACAATCAATACAGTCGCCATGACCTAAAGCGTCACGATCCTCATTTTTTCGGAATGTTTTTCTACCATTTTCACCTTCACCACGCTTATGATCATAAGCAACAATAATGGATTTATCATCTAAAAGAACACCTTGTAAACGTCCATAAGGGCATGCTATAATACAAACTTGTTCTCTAAACCAAGCAAATACAAAATAGAATACGCCGGTGAATATTAATAAGGGTGCTAACGTACCAATATGTTTGGTTGGACCATCAGTAATGTGTGAAATAAGCTTATCACTACCAATTAAATAGGCTAAAAATACATTAGCTATTAAAAATGAAATAACTAAAAATATAAACCATTTAAGCAGTCGTTTTCTAATCTTTTCAGCATTCCAAGGCTGCTTATCTAATTTACGTTGTTTATTTCTATCGCCGTCAATCCAATATTCAATACGACGGAAAACCATTTCCATAAAGATGGTTTGCGGACAAATCCATCCGCAGAAAATACGGCCAAATCCCACTGTAAAAAGCGCAATAAAAATAACGCCAATCAGCATGGAGATAACAAACAAATAAAAATCTTGTGGCCAAAATGGGAATCCAAATATGTTAAAACGGCGCTCTAAAATGTTAAACATTAAGAACTGATTCCCGTTTATTTTAATAAAAGGGGCAACAAATAGGAAAGCTAATAAAACATAACTCACTATTTTACGCCACTCATAGTATCTACCGCTCGGCTTTTTAGGATATACCCATGCGCGTTTACCTTGATCATCTAATGTACCAATGGTATCTCTAAATGATTCATTTTCTGGAGTTTCCACTATGCTTTTATTTTAAGAATTGAAATTAATTTTCGACAGAAGCTACAGGGTCAGTATTAACCTCTGCATCTTCTACTGGAACATCTTCTTTTGGTGTGTCTTGAACTGGTGCATTTTCATCTACCCAAATATCGCCTTCCGCTTCTTTCGGGTTCGCGGCTGTTTTACCTTGAAATGTTAATACATAACTTCCAACTTGAGCCATTTCTAATGGCGACAAACTTTGCTTCCAGGAAATCATTCCTTTACCAGCTCTACCACCTTCAACTAAAGTTTTAAATACGTTTTTTATTCCACCACCTAAAATCCAATAATTATCGGTTAGGTTGGGGCCAATACCACCACCACCATCAGCCATATGACAGGCTACACAGTTAGCTTCAAAAATGGCCATACCAGCTTTAAGATCTGAAGCATCTGTTAGTAATTCAACAGTATTAATATCTACTAAACCTTTGGTGTTTTTCTTATATTCTTCAATATCTATGGCAGCTTGTGCATATTCTGTTTCTAATTCATCATATTGATTATCGGCATCAAAAACGTGATATTTCACTAAATAAACAGCAGCAAAAACAATAGAAGCATAAAAACTGTAAATCCACCAGGGCGGTAAGTTATTATCTAGCTCACGAATACCATCATAGTTATGGTCTAAAATAATATCGTGCTCCTCTTCCATTGATTTTGAATCCAAGGATTTGGTGTATATTTTTTGGAACCATGCTTGAAATTTAGGATTTCTAACTTTCTGCACATCATAGCGTGCTTTTCCTTCAGCATCTAAACTCTGATATAGAATGTTATCCATAGAACTAACAATGGCTTCAATACCTATAAGTAATATAAGTACAAATATTAAAAATAGCATAACTAAAGGCTCCTCAATGAAAGCTGGTTGATGGCCAGAATCTATAAAGAACTCTGCTAATAAAGCTATAAGGAAAAATAAAACGGGTATCCGAACCCAAGCTGGGATTAACTGTCTCATAATTCTTCGTGGTTTTGGTCGTTATCTAATGGTATATTACTTACAGTGTCTATATAATCTTTTTTCGCGGTTACAACCCACCAAAATAAGACTACAAAAAAGATGAAAAATATGAGCAATGAGATAATAGGATATATCTCAATTCCTGCAATACTATCCATATGATTTTTTACAAACTTTAACATAGTTTATTTATTTTATGGTTATTCTTCTAAATCTTTTACATTTATATCAGTTCCTAATCGTTGTAAGTAGGCAATGATAGCTACAATTTCACGATTACGCATTTCTATAAAATCTTCACCACCTGCAGCTTTATCAGCTTCATAACTAGAGGCAAAATCTGGATCTGTATACAAATTCTTCTCAATTTTAGTACCCTGTGCTAGCATATTTGCTTGCGCATTTTCAATGTCTTCATCAGAATAAGGAACCCCTAATGTTACCATGGCTCTTAATTTGGTTTCAGTATTGGATTTATCCAATTCATCAGTAATCATCCATTTATAAGATGGCATAATAGAACCTGAAGAGGTACTTTGTGGATCGTACATGTGGTTGAAATGCCAGTTATCCGAATACTTACCACCAATTCGGTGTAAATCTGGACCTGTACGTTTAGAACCCCATAAGAATGGATGATCATATACAAACTCTCCAGCTTTAGAGTAATCGCCATAACGTTCTACTTCACTTCTAAAAGGTCTTACCATTTGCGAGTGACAACCCACACAACCTTCACGTATGTATATATCACGACCTTCTAATTCTAAAGGCGTATAAGGTTTCACACTACTAATGGTTGGAATATTCGATTTAACCATAATGGTTGGTACAATTTGTACAATACCACCTATTAAGATAGCAATTGTTGCGTAGATAGTCAACCTAATTGGCTTTCTTTCTAACCATGAGTGCCATCCTTCACCACCAACACGGGTTTTAGACACATTTTGTAATGCTGCTGCTTCGGCTAACTCATCCGTAACAGGACTACCATTTCTTACCGTTGCAATGACGTTATAAACTAATACTAACATACCTGTTAGATAAAGCGTTCCACCAATAGCACGCATCCAATACATAGGCATGATCTCTGTTACAGTTTCTAAAAAGTTACCGTAAGTAAGTGTGCCATCTGGGTTGAATTGTTTCCACATACTTGCTTGTGTGAATCCAGCAACGTAAAGTGGTAAAGCATACATAATAATACCTAATGTTCCAATCCAGAAATGTAAATTGGCTAAACCTATAGAGTATAATTTCGTTTTAAATAAGCGCGGTATTAACCAATATATCATACCGAAAGCCAAGAATCCGTTCCAAGCTAAAGCACCCACGTGAACGTGTGCAATAATCCAGTCTGTAAAGTGACCAATGGCGTTAACGTTTTTCAAAGAAAGCATAGGGCCTTCAAAAGTTGCCATCCCGTAACCGGTAATTGCTACAACCATAAATTTTAAAACTGGATCGGTTCGTACTTTATCCCAAGCACCACGGAGTGTTAATAATCCATTTATCATACCACCCCAAGATGGCATTAATAGCATAACAGAGAATGCAACACCTAAATTTTGTGCCCATTCAGGAAGCGCTGTATAAAGTAAGTGGTGCGGTCCAGCCCAGATATAAATAAAAATTAAAGACCAGAAGTGAATAATAGATAGACGATAGGAGTAAACCGGTCTGTTCGCTGCTTTAGGAACAAAATAATACATTAATCCTAAAAATGGCGTTGTTAAAAAGAAAGCCACCGCGTTATGTCCATACCACCATTGTACTAATGCATCTTGAACACCTGCATATACCGAATAACTTTTAAAAGCACTAACAGGCACTTCTAAACTGTTGAAAATGTGAAGTACGGCAACCGTTACAAATGTGGCAATATAAAACCAAATTGCTACATATAAGTGGCGTTGTCTTCTTCTAATCATTGTACCAATTAAGTTGGCGCCAAAAACGACCCAAACTATGGCTATGGCTATATCAAAAGGCCATTCTAATTCGGCATATTCTTTAGAGGTAGAAAAACCTAAAGGCAAGGTAATGGCTGCTCCAACAATAATAAGCTGCCAACCCCAAAAGTTAATTTTACTTAACATATCGCTATACATTCTAGCTTTTAACAAACGTTGGGTAGAATAGTAAACACCAGCGAAGATGGCGTTTCCAACGAATGCGAAAATCACAGCGTTGGTATGCAATGGTCTTAATCTACCAAAACTTAACCAGGAAATACCATCTGTTAAGTTTGGAAATAGAAATAGAAAGGCTAAAAGTAAGCCTACGATCATTCCTACAACTCCCCAAAATATGGTGGCATAGAGGAAATTTTTAACGATCTTATTATCGTAATAGAATTGTTGTACTTCCATAATTTTAATTACTCTTTTTGGTTTTATTAGTTTGTTCTTGGTTGTCTTTAACAAGTTCGTCTTCAAACAGCATGCGGACAGATGGGGTGTAGTCATCGTCAAATTGGCCGTTTCTTACCGCTATTACAAAAGCAATAAAGAAGCCCACAGCTACTACGATACTGATAGTCAATAATATATAAATAGCACTCATACCTAATGAAGTTAAGGTCAAAATTACAGTCTTAATATACTCAAAAATATGATAAAAATCATATTCGGTTATTTGGAATCATTCTAATTTTCTTCCAATAAAATTGGTTGCAACTGTTGTAAATATGACAATGCTAATGGAGCTTAACGGCATTAAAATAGCAGCGATTACAGGCTCTAATTGCCCAGTTACGGCGAAGTACAAACCTATAATATTATAAAAGAAGGACAAAAGAAAACTCCATTTAATTATCTTAATGGCTTGTTTGGATGCTTTAATATACTGATACAAATAATTGAATTTATTAGCATCCAAAATGGCATCACAGGCGGGCGAAAATACATTTACATTTTCTGAAATAGCAATTCCAACATCACTTTGAGCCAAAGCACCAGCATCATTAAGTCCGTCGCCAATCATTAATACTTTTGCGCCTTCAGATTGATGATATTTGATGTATTCTAATTTATCATCGGGTTTCTGATTGAAAATCAATTTGGTTTTTGAAGGTAATAATTTTTTAAGATTCTCCATTTCTCCAGCATTATCGCCCGAAAGAATCACTAAATCATAATCTGTTTTAAGCTTATTGAATAATTTTGACAAGCCTTTTCTATAGCTATTGTAAAAGGTGTATTTCCCTTTGTACTCGTCATTACTGGTAATATGAACCGTTGTATTTAGCAAAGTGGTTTCTTGATTAAAACCAACAAAACTGGCAGAACCAATTTTCATGGTATCATTTTGATGCTTACTTTCAATGCCTTTTCCTAAATGCTCTTCAAAGTGATTTAAAGTAATAATATTATGTTCATCCAAAATATCATATAAGGTGCGACTTAAAGGATGGTTGGAACCTCTTAAGGTATTTTTAAGTTGAATTTCTTCAGAAGAAGATAATATAGCGCCATCATAAGTTGCCGTACTTTGTTTGTTAGAAGTTATAGTTCCCGTTTTATCAAAAATTACGGTATCAATGGCAGCTAACTGTTCAATTACGGATGCGTTTTTAAGGTAGAATTTCAATTTCCCAAAAATTCGCAATAAGTTGCCTAGGGTAAAAGGCGCAGAAAGTGCAATGGCACAAGGACAAGCAATAATTAATACGGCCGTAAATACATTCATGGCTTTTGAAGCATCCACCAATAGCCAGTAGGCTGTAGAAATGAATGCAATACTTAAAACCGCAATGGTAAATCGTTTACTAATAGTATTTGTTAAGGTTGTGAAACTATCTTCTTTGTTTTTATTAAAGACATCATTACTCCAAAGTTGGGTCAGGTAACTTTGCTCCACAGACTTTAAAGCTTCCATTTCAATCACACCAGAAGTTTGTTTTCCGCCGGCAAATAATTTATCGCCTGAATTTTTAGAAATCGCTTCCGATTCGCCTGTAACAAAACTATAATCTATTTTGGCGCGTCCGTTTATTAAAATACCATCAACAGGAATTAACTCTTCGTTCCTAATAAGTAAACGATCGCCTTTTTCAATATCATAAACCTGAATAGGCGCTTCAATGCCATTTTCAATTTTAGTAATAGCAATGGGGAAATAGGATTTATAATCCCTTTCAAAAGAAAGAAAAGAATAGGTTCGTTGTTGAAAGAATCGTCCTAATAATAAGAAGAACACCAAACCTGTTAGACTATCAAAAAAACCAGCGCCAATGTTTAGTACAATTTCAAAGGTACTTCTAACAAATAGAACAACAAGACCAAGTGCAATGGGGACATCAATATTTAAAATACCAGCCCGTAAACCTTTATAAGCTGAAGTAAAGTAATCTCGACCTGCATAAAAAACCACAGGAAGTGAAAAGGCAAACATAAGCCATCTAAAAACATGCTTATATTGTTCTAGCCAAAACTCACCGCCTTTAAAATATTCTGGAAAGGATAAAAACATCACGTTTCCGAAAGCAAAACCGGCAACGCCTAATTTATAAATTAAGGTGCGATTGATGTTTTCTTTACCTGTTTTAAAATCTTCCAAAGAAATGTAAGGCTCATAACCAATGGCACTTAAAAGTAAAACAGCTTCTTTAAGGGAGAATTTTTCGGTATTGTAAGTAATTCGAACATTTTTCTTGCCAAAATTAACTTGTGACGAGGTGATATTTGAATTCAGCTTATTTAGATTTTCTAAAATCCAAATACAGGAACTACAATGAATATGCGGAATGTATAAGGTGGCAATTTGAATATGACCATCATTAAACTCCGTTAATTTCTCAATGATTTTTTCTTGGGCTAGAAAATCATATTTTCCTTGAATCTCCTTGGGCGCCGAACCTGGAGAAGACTGTAAATCATAATAACAGGTTAAATCGTTTTCAGAAAAAATTTCATAAACCGTTTTACACCCATTACAACAAAATAATTTTTCATCGTAAGTAATTTGTTCTGAATTGCATACGTCACCACAGTGGAAACAATTGTGTTGTTCCATAAAATTTGCTCAATTATACCTGTTACAAAGATTATAAGATAAGTATTAATTTAATATGATTTTTGTCATGTTTTCCTTATTTTTGGGGTTAATTTATTTTAGCGTGGTATGAGTAAATGTGAACAGTGTATTGCACGACAGTTGAATTCTTTGAATGCCATGACGTCTGATGAATTAAAGGATGTAGTCTCTTGTAAAACAACGCGTTTTTATAAAAAAGGGGACGTCATTTTTGATGAAGGCGAATCACTTCATGGCGTATACTGTGTTCGCAGTGGTGTTTGTAAATTAACAAAGTTAAGTGCCAATGGAAAAGACCATACTGTTAAGTTACTTGGTAAAGGGGAACTTTTGGGTCAGCGCTCTGTTATAAGTGATGAACGCACCAATTTAAGTGCCATTGCGCTGAATGATATTGAACTGTGTTTTGTTCCTAAAGAACAAATTATGACGCCGCTGCATCAAAACCATAACTTCTCATTTGATGTTTTACAGCAATTAGCTAAAGATTTACGAAATGCCGAAGATGACCTAATAACCATGGCTCAAAAATCGGTGAAACAACGTATGGCGGAAACGCTTCTTTATATTCAACGAGTATTTGGTATGGATGAATCCGGTTCTTTAAATGTAATTCTGTCTCGTGAGGATTACGCCAGTATAGTTGGCACGGCAACGGAATCGGCCATTCGAATTTTATCTCAATTCAAAAAGGAAGGCCTTATTGGAACCTCTGGGAAACACATAACTATTAAGGATTTGGAAGGTTTACGACGTGTTGAGTAACATGTCACGTTTCAAGTGAATAGTTTTCTGATTTATAATATTTCTTATTGCTGAATTAAGGTGAATCTTGCCTTCTGAAATTTCAAAATAATTTTGCTAAATAAATCCTAAATAGATGATAATGCATTGATTTAGGATGAAAATTGTCGTATTTTTATGAAGCATGAAAAAAGAAAAACCACAAAGACAAGGCTTCGTATTTAAAGAATATGAATCGCCTTCACAAAGTCCATTTGAAAAACTCTTTGATATCTTTAAAGAGTTAATTACCCATACTTCTGGCGATTTTGATGAAGCTATAGATTGGTTAAAACAATTGGATCAGGAATACCAATTAACCACTGCCGATTACACCATTGACGATTTTATTGAAGATCTTAAAAACAAAGGTTATATCCGTGATGAAATTCGTCCGGATGGTAAAAAGGGTTCTGCAATTACGGCAAAAACCGAACGTGCCATCCGCCAATCTGCTTTAGAGCAAATTTTCGGAAATATTAAAAAAAGTGGCAGCGGAAATCATAAAAGTAAAGGTCTTGGTTTAGGAGATGAACATACTGGCGATTTTAGAGATTATCAATTTGGTGATAGTCTGGATAAGGTGAATATGACTGAAAGTCTGCGAAACGCTCAAATTAATAATGGTGTAGGCCATTTTAATTTAACTGAAGATGATTTGGTGGTAGAAGAAACCACGCATAAATCGCAAATGAGTACGGTTTTAATGATTGATATTAGCCACAGTATGATTCTGTATGGTGAAGATCGGATTACTCCGGCTAAAAAAGTAGCTATGGCTTTGGCCGAATTAATCACCACGCGGTATCCAAAAGATACTTTAGATATTTTGGTATTTGGAAATGATGCTTGGCCTATAAAAATTAAGGATTTACCGTATTTAAATGTTGGACCTTATCATACCAATACCGTTGCTGGATTAAAACTGGCTATGGATTTACTCCGTCGGAAACGAAATACCAACAAACAAATTTTTATGATTACCGATGGTAAGCCTAGTTGTCTCAAATTACCAGATGGTAGTTATTATAAAGATAGTAATGGGTTGAATCCGCATATTACTAGTAAATGTTATGATATGGCACAGCAAGCACGCCGCTTGCATATTCCCATTACCACGTTTATGATTGCGCAAGATCGCTATTTAATGCAGTTTGTTGAAGAGTTTACAAGAGCTAATCAAGGGAAAGCATTTTACACAGGACTAAAAGGTTTGGGTGAAATGATTTTTGAGGATTATGAAACCAATCGGAAGAAGCGGATTAAGGGATAATTCAAAAGTGAAAAGTGAAAAGTGAAAAGAGAAAAGAGAATAGTGAGGATTGAAAGGTTTTCCTCACACTATTGAAAAAAAATATATGAAAATAGATAAGATTAAAACATTAGGACTACTAAAAAAATCAGGTTATCAATCCAAATCCATAAAGGATGAATTACGAGAAAACCTTATTGAAAAAATTAAAAATAAAGAAACGATTTTTGAAGGTATTCACGGTTATGAAAGCACCGTAATTCCGGAATTGCAACGTGCCATTTTATCAAGACATAACATTAATTTATTAGGATTACGCGGTCAAGCAAAAACGCGATTAGCACGTTTAATGATTACCTTATTGGATGAATATATTCCAGTAGTGGCAGGTTCAGAAATTAATGACGATCCGTTAAAGCCTATTTCAAGATTTGCAATAGAGTTAATTGAAGAAAAAGGCGATGAAACGCCGATTGCATGGTTACATAGAAGCGAACGTTTTGCTGAAAAATTAGCAACACCAGATGTTACCGTTGCCGATATTATTGGAGATGTAGATCCTATAAAAGCAGCCAATTTAAAATTGACGTATGCGGATGATCGTGTGATTCACTATGGTATGATTCCACGCGCCAATCGTTGTATTTTTGTTATTAACGAATTACCAGATTTGCAAGCCAGAATTCAAGTCGCTTTATTCAATATTTTACAGGAAGGGGATATTCAAATACGTGGTTTTAAACTACGTTTACCTTTAGATATGCAATTCGTATTTACAGCAAACCCTGAAGATTACACGAATAGAGGAAGTATTATTACGCCTTTAAAAGATAGAATCGGTTCTCAAATTCTGACGCATTATCCCGAAGATATTGAAACTGCCAAATTAATTACCGAACAAGAAGCGAAATCTGATTTGCGTCAGAAAGAAAGTATTCACGTTCCCGAATTAGCAAAAGATTTATTAGAGCAAATCGTTTTTGAGGCGCGTGAAAGCGATTTTATTGATGAAAAAAGTGGCGTAAGTGCGCGATTAAGCATCACCGCTTTTGAAAACTTATTAAGTACCGCCGAATTACGCTCATTAAAAGCTGGCGACGAAAAAACAACAGTGCGTTTAACGGATTTTATGGGAATTATTCCCTCCATAACTGGAAAAGTAGAATTGGTTTATGAAGGTGAGCAAGAAGGAGCAGCCCAAGTAGCCTATAATTTAATTGGCGAAGCTGTAAAAACCTTGTTTCCAGAGTTCTTTCCGAAGATAGAAAAATTGAAAAAACAAGATGAAGTAGGACCTTATGATGACGTAGTTTCGTGGTTTTTTAATAATACTGCCGATTTCGAATTATTAGATGATTTACGCGATAAGGAATACAAAGCGCTTTTAGAATCCGTTACGCCATTGGATGATTTGTTAGGTGAGCATCAACCTAATTTATCAAAAGAAGAAAGTTATTTTGTAAAAGAATTTGTGCTTTGGGCATTAGTAGAACATAAGCAATTAAGTAAATATCGCTTTACAGAAGGTATTCAATTTAAAGATCCTTATAGCAGTTTTATTAACGATTTATAAAAAGAGAATACCATATATCTATTTTATTTCACACCGAACAGAAAACAAAAAAGCGCTTTATAAATAGCGCTTTTTTATTTTTAGCATGAGATTGAAAGGTTATAATTTAGAAATGTTGACATAGAAATTTCTGTTTAATTTAAGTTCTCTAACTTTTACATCAACCATTTTCCAATTCCATTCCGTTGTAGGATAAATCCATTGCTCTTTACCTTCAAAAGTTACTTTTACAGGTGTTTTAAAGCCGTCAACCACATTATTCCAGCGGTATCTTAAAGTTCCTTTTTTGAGTGTATATTCTAAAACAGGCACGTTCGCAGTTCGTAAATATTGGTTAAAAAAGGGTTTTAAATCAATCCCAGATTTCTCACTTATATAATCTTCAATTTGTTTGGTGGTAACTGTTTGATGATAAAACGTTTCATTTAAACCACGTAAAATTTGGCGCCATTTTTCATCATCTTCAATAAGTTGGCGCAAAGTGTGCAATATATTGGCTCCTTTATAATACATATCGGCAGAGCCTTCTTTATTTACATTGTATGTGCCAATAATAGGCGCGTCATTTTGAATTCTTTTTCTTACACCAACCACATAATCGGCAGAAGCCTCTTTGCCATAAAAATAATCTACAAACAGATTTTCGGAGTAGGAGGTGAAACTTTCATGAATCCACATATCTGCCATGTCAATATGTGTGATATTATTAGCAAACCATTCGTGTCCCGATTCGTGAATAATTATAAAATCGAATTTCATTCCCCAACCAGAGCCGGATACATCGTTACCTAAATAACCCATTTTATACTGATTTCCATAAGTCACGGAACTTTGGTGTTCCATGCCTAAATACGGAACTTCTACTAATTTAAAACCATCTTCATAAAATGGATAGGGTCCAAACCAATGCTCAAAAGCTTCCATCATGCGAGGCGCATCTTTAAAGTGTGTTTTCGCTTTTTCTAAATTATCACGGAGTACATAATAATCCATATCAAGCGGGCCATTTTCTCCAGCATATACTTCCGAGAAATGCACGTAATCACCTATATTGGCATTTACGCCATAATTATTAATAGGATTTTTAACGGTCCAATTATAGGTAGTGGTTTTTTTATTTTCAACAGTGCTTTTTAAGCGCCCATTGGAAACATTCATTAATCCTTTTGGCACTGTAACACTTATATCCATACTATCTACTTCATCATACATATGGTCTTTACAGGGCCACCAAACGCTAGCACCTAAACCTTGGCAAGACGTGGCTACAAAGTCGTTGCCATTTTCATCTTTTTTCCAAGAAAAGCCGCCATCCCAAGGCGCATTTTTGGCTTCTTTTGGATTTCCTTCGTAAAAAACTTCAATAGAATTATTAGTTTCAAGAACTTGATGATCTATTAAACCTATAAAATAGGCGTTTCCATCACGCATGGCTTTTAGTTCCTTCCCGTTTTGAGTAACTTTAGTGATATACAAGGGCTCCTGCAAATCTATTTGCATGGTGGCATACGGTTTTAAAACGGTATATTTTATGGTATTTTTACCTGATATAGATTTAGTATCAGGATCTACCGAAATATCTAAATGATAATAGGTTAGATCCCACCATTCACGCTCGGGCGTAATAGAACCGCGTAAGGTGTCTTGATGCGTAAAGGTGTTTTTTTCTTGAAGTAAGCCTTGACTATAAATGCTTACAGGAATTAATAAAATGGCTAAAAGTATGCTGAATGCTTTCATTTGAAAATTTTCACTAAAATACGGAAAAAGAAAAGCCGTTCCCAATTAAGGAACGGCTTTTCACTTTTCACTAAACTTTATTATATTTAAAAACAGTATTTTCCTTCTGCTTTTACTTTCTCGGCAATTTCTTTACGTAAATCAACGATATCTGGGAAGTTTGTATATTTAGTAAAACGTTTTAAGCCCATAAGCATCATACGTTGTTCATCTCCTTCAGCAAAAGAAATAATACTTTCTTTTCCTTTTCCTTCTACAATATCTACGGCTTGATATAAGTATAATTTCGCCATAGCAATTTGTACGGATTGAGCTTCTTCACCAAAACGTTTAGCATTCTTCTCGGTTCTTAAAATCGTAGATTCAGCCATATAAATTTCAATTAGAATATCAGCAGCAGCTATTAACAACTGTTGGTGTTCTTCTAAATCCGGACCAAATTTTTGAACCGCAGCGCCAGCAACCATTAAAAAGGTTTTCTTTAACTTCTTAATCATTTCTTTTTCTTCTGAAAATAATTCAGAATAATCTGGCGTGTCAAATGAAGGGATACCCATTAATTCGTCTTGAACCGCTTGTGCAGGACCCAATAAATCTACGTGACCTTTCATGGCTTTCTTAACAAGCATGCCTACACACAACATACGGTTGATTTCGTTGGTGCCTTCGTAAATACGAGCAATTCGAGCATCTCTCCAAGCAGCTTCCATAGGTGTCTCTTCCGAGAATCCCATACCACCAAAAATTTGAATACCTTCATCAGCGGCATTTTGAACATCTTCAGAAACGGCTACTTTTAATATAGAACATTCAATGGCATATTCTTCTACACCTTTTAATTCAGACTCTTGGTGCGAATTTCCAGCCGCTTGACGCATGGCAATACGATCTTCAATATTTTTAGATGCACGGTATGTAGCCGATTCACCAGCATATGCATTTGCAGCCATCTCGGCTATTTTGATTTTAATAGCGCCAAAATCGGAAATACGCGTGTCAAATTGCTTGCGTTCGTTGGCATATTTAACAGCAGTCGTTAAAATACGACGTTGCGAATCTAAACAGGCAGCCGCTAACTTAATACGACCAATGTTAAGAGCATTCATAGCAATTTTGAAACCTTCGCCACGACCAGCCAACATGTTTTCAGCAGGTATAACCGTATCGCTAAAGAATACTTGACGTGTTGAACTTGCGCGAATACCTAATTTATGTTCTTCTTCACCTAAAGTGATACCATTTGGATTTTCTTTGTCATATTCAACAATAAAACCCGTAATATTTTTGTCATCTTCAATACGCGCAAAAACAATCATTAAGCGACAGAACCCTGCGTTTGAAATCCACATTTTCTGACCATTAATTTTATACGATTTTCCATCTTCAGATAGGGTAGCGGTTGTTTTTCCAGAATTGGCATCTGATCCAGCGCCAGGCTCCGTTAAACAATAAGCACCAAACCATTCTCCTGATGCTAATTTAGGTACGTATTTTTGTTTTTGCTCTTCCGTTCCATAAAGTGTAATTGGCATGGTACCAATTCCAGTATGTGCACCAAAAGCGGTACTAAAAGAACCTGTTCCACTTGAAATATAGTCGCAAGTTAATACAGTTGAAACAAAGCCCATACCCATTCCGCCATATTCTTCAGGAACGGCAACGCTTAAAAAGCCCATATCACCAGCTTTTTTCATAACTTCTTCCGTTAGCGCAAAATCTTTTGCCTCAAAACGGTTTTTGTGTGGTATGATTTCTCGGTCGTTAAATTCTTGAACCGATTCTTTCATCATGGTTTGTTCTTCTGAAAAATCTTCAGGAGTAAACACATCTTCGCAATTCGTTTCTTTTACAAGAAATTGACCGCCTCTTAATATATCTTTTTCCATAGGCCTCTCCCAACCCTCTCCAGAGGAGAGGGCTTTTATAGGGTATTTTAAATTATATTATTTATATTTTTTTATTACTACTAATTTTATTTTCCCCTATGGGGAAATGCCGAAGGCAAAGGGGCCTTCTATTTCAAAAATTCAAATATCCCACAAGCACCCTGACCGGTTCCAACACACATAGTTACCGCGCCATATTTGCCAACCATATTACGTTTGCGCATTTCATCAAAAAGCTGAACTGATAATTTTGCACCTGTACAACCCAATGGGTGACCTAATGCTATGGCACCACCATTGACATTCACGATATCAGGATTCAGATTTAATTCTCTGATAACGGCTAATGATTGTGAAGCAAAAGCCTCGTTCAATTCAATAAGCTCCAAATCTGATTGTTTTAAACCTGCTTGTTTTAATGCTTTTGGAATAGCTTTTACAGGACCAATTCCCATAAGACGAGGTTCAACACCTGCAGCTGCATAATTAACAAGGCGAGCAATTGGTTCTAAACCTAATTCTTTAACCATGTCCTCACTCATAACCATAACAAATGCAGCACCGTCACTCATTTGTGATGAGTTTCCAGCTGTAACACTACCGCCAGCTGCAAAAACCGCGCGTAATTTTGACAAAGCTTCGATACTTGTTCCAGCACGTGGACCTTCATCTTTTGTTACCGTGTAAGATTTATTCGCTTTTTTACCATTTTCATCTACATAAGTTTGTTCAACTGTAATAGGCACAATTTGATCTTGAAAACGATTTTCAGCTTGTGCACGTAAAGCTTTCATGTGCGAGTAGAATGAAAACTCATCTTGATCTTCACGTGAAACGTTGAATTTTTTTGCTACCGCTTCTGCTGTATTTCCCATTCCCCAATAATAATCCTCATGACCAGCTTTTACTAAATCATAATTTAATTCGGGTTTAAAACCTGACATAGGTACTGAACTCATGCTTTCTGCACCACCAGCAATAATACAATCGCCCATACCTGCTTGAATTTTTGCCGTTGCCATCCCAATTGTTTCTATACCAGAAGAACAAAAACGGTTAACAGTAACACCAGGAACATCTACGATATCTAATCCCATTAAAGAGATTAAACGCGCCATATTTAAGCCTTGCGCGCCTTCTGGCATGGCATTTCCAACCATAACGTCATCAATGCGTTTTGGATCCAATTGCGGCAGTTCTTTCATCATATATTTGATGGTTTCTGCAGCTAATTCGTCCGTTCTTTTAAATCTGAACACGCCTTTTGGTGCTTTCCCAACGGCTGTTCTGTATGCTTTTACTATATATGCTTGTTTCATAAGCCTCTCCCTAACCCTCTCCAAGGGAGAGGGAACTGTAACGGGTTATATTTTAAAATTCAACTTCATTTTATATTAATTCCTCTCAAATTCTCCCCTTTGGGGAGATGCCTTTAGGCAGAGGGGCTTTCTAATTCCTTAACGGTTTCCCAGTCTTCAACATATGTTGAATTCTCTCAAGTGTCTTACGTTCTGTACATAAAGATAAAAACGCTTCACGTTCTAAATCCAATAGGTATTGCTCGCTCACCATGGTTGGTTCAGATAAATCGCCACCAGCCATAACGTATGCTAGTTTGTTGGCAATTTTCATATCGTGTTCACTAATGTAATTACTGTCTTCCATAGCATCGGTTCCTACTAAAAACATACCCAAGGCTTGTTTTCCAAGAACTTGAACATCGGTTCTTTTAATAGGTTGTGTATAACCGATATCCGCCATTAATTTAGCCTGTTGTTTAGCAACCGCTATTTGACGATCTTTGTTTACAACTACCAAATCTTTTCCGTGTTGTAAAACACCTAAATCGAAAGCTTCATAAGCAGACGTAGATACTTTTGCCATAGCAATTGTTAAGAAATACTCTTGTAAGGTGTTTAATTGAACGTCACCTTTCTTAAAAGTATCTGAAGCGCGTAAGGCCATTTCTTTAGAACCACCTCCGCCAGGAATAACCCCAACACCAAATTCTACTAGTCCCATATAAGTTTCTGCGGCAGCAACTACTTTGTCTGCGTGTAGAGATATTTCACAACCACCACCTAAAGCCATGCCGTGAGGTGCTGAAATAGTTGGGATAGACGAATAGCGCATACGCATCATCGTGTCTTGGAAATATTTGATAGCAGCGTTTAATTCATCATATTCTTGTTCGGCAGCCATCATGAAAATCATACCGATGTTTGCACCTACAGAGAAATTAGGGCCTTGATTTCCAATAATTAATCCTGCGAAATCTTTTTCAGCTAAATCAATAGCTTTATTGATGCCCACTAATACGTCACCACCAATGGTGTTCATTTTACTTTGGAATTCACAATTCAGGATTCCATCACCTAAATCTTCAATAACAACACCCGAGTTTTTAAAAACTTCATTAGATTTTCTAATGTTATCTAAAATGATAAAGGCATCTTGTCCAGGTATTTTTTCTTGTGATTTTTTTGGAATATCATAAAAATAGCTCGCACCATTTTTAATTGTATAAAATGACTTGTTGTCGGAAGCAATCATATCATTAACCCAAGAAGCAGGTTCAAAACCTTCCGCTTTCATAATAGCAATTCCTTTTTCAACACCAACAGCATCCCAAATTTGGAATGGTCCATGTTCCCATCCAAAACCAGCTTTCATGGCATCGTCAATTTTATATAATTCGTCTGTTATTTCAGGAATTCGGTTGGACACATAAGCGAACATAGCCGCAAAGTTTTTTCTGTAAAATTCACCTGCTTTATCTTTTCCTGAAACTAAAATAGGAAAACGATCTACTACTTTATCTACTGTTTTGGTTAATTCAAGCGTGGCAAATCTGGCAGATTTTTTTTCGCGATATTCAAGCGTATCTAAATCTAAAGACAAGATATCACTGCTACCATCCTTATTTCTAACTTTTTTATAAAAACCTTGACCTGTTTTACTACCTAGCCATTTGTTTTCCATCATTTTGTCGATGAAACCAGGAAGTTTAAAAAGTTCGTGAGCTTCATCTTCTGGGCAGTTTTCATAAATACCATTAGCAACATGCACTAAAGTATCTAAACCAACCACATCCACTGTACGGAAGGTTGCCGATTTTGGTCTCCCAATAACTGGTCCTGTTAATTTATCAACTTCTTCAATGGTTAAACCAAATTCTTTTACTTGATGGAATAAACTTTGAATACCAAATATCCCAATACGGTTTCCAATAAATGCTGGTGTATCTTTAGCAATAACAGATGTTTTACCCAAGAATTTTTCACCATAATCACTTAAGAAATCTAAAACATTTTGAGATGTTTTTGGGCCAGGAATAATTTCAAATAACTTTAAATAACGTGCTGGATTGAAAAAGTGTGTTCCACAGAAATGCTCTTGAAAATCGTCGCTGCGACCCTCACTCATAAAGTGAATTGGAATCCCAGATGTGTTAGAAGTAATTAACGTTCCTGGCGTTCTGAATTTCTCCAAGTTTTCAAAAACTTGTTTCTTAATATCTAGGCGTTCTACAACAACTTCAATAATCCAATCAACCTCTTTTATTTTTGAAATATCATCTTCTAAATTTCCCGTCGTGATACGATTGGCAAATTTTTGGTGATAAATAGGGGAGGGTTTCGATTTTAAAGCGGCTGCTAACGATTCATTAACAATGCGATTTCTAACTACTTTATCTTGTAAAGTTAGTTTTTTAGCTTCTTCGGTAGCGTTTAATTCTCTAGGAACAATGTCTAATAAAAGTACATCAACACCAATATTGGCAAAATGGCAAGCAATACCGCTTCCCATAATTCCAGAACCTATAACTGCTACTTTTTTTATTCTTCGTTTAGTCATGTTATTTTGAAATATGTTCTTTTTGATTGTAAATTTTCTTGTTCGATATCATGTTATTAATAATATCAGAAACTTCATAAAAGTGATCCAGTTTTTCTGGTGGCACATTTTTTCGAATGGCCTCATTAAAGGTTAAAACCTTTTCTCTAGAATAGGCGCGTTTTTCACGTCCAAATTCTGTGAGGTGAATAATAACACCACGACCATCTTCTGGGTTTGGTCTGCGTTCTATTAACCCCTTTTCTTGCATGGATTTTAAGGTTCTAGAAAGGCTAGTAGCTTCCATACCCATTTTCGGACCCAAAGAGGTGGATGCCGTGCCGTGTTCGGGATCAATACTTAATAATGCAAAACCTGTAGCCATACTAGTTTCAAATTTTGCTGCCTCTTCGTTATACATTTTATTTATTGCTAACCACGTGGTCCTAAATATATAATCGATGGTTTTATCCTTCATATTTACTTGTTCGAATTCCAAATATAGTAAAAATTTATTATGCACGCATAACAAATTGTAAAATTTTTATATGAGAAGCGTATAAAAAAAACTCCCAATTTATTTGGGAGTTTTTTAATTACGGTCGGTATATTTTTTCAATAAGATCTTTATAAATTTCTTTAATAATCTTTCGTTTCATTTTCATGGTTGGCGTTAAATGCCCACCTTCAATTGTCCATGGATCTGGTGTGATTTCAAATCTTTTAATTTGTTCCCAATGTCCAAATTTTTTGTTTGCCACATCAATTTCTTCTTGAATGCGTTCTAGCAATTCGGGATTGGAAGCAATCTCGGATTGCGAATTAAATGAGATATGATGTCTTTTAGCCCATTCCTGAACAAAGTCATAATTAATTTGAATAAGTGCTGCTGGCATTTTTTCGCCTTCACCTATTACCATAATCTGTTCAATAAAACGTGATTGTTTAAATTCGTTTTCTAAAAGGGCAGGAGCCACATATTTCCCGCCAGAGGTTTTAAAAATCTCTTTTTTTCTATCTGTTATTTTTAAGAATCCATCCGCATCTATTTCGCCAATGTCGCCTGTATGGAAATAACCATCCGTCATAACTTCAGTCGTTTTTTCAGGTTCTTTATAGTAACCTATCATAACATTAGGACCTTTTACTAAAATTTCGCCATCCTTGGCTATTTTTACGTGAACATTATCAATGACTTTTCCTACGGTTCCAACTCTAAAGCCTCCATCTCTTTCATCATTTACGGCAATTACAGGTGAAGTTTCCGTTAAACCGTAACCTTCCATGATAGGCATTTCAGCAGCTGCAAAAACACGCGTTAATCGTGGTTGTAATGCCGCACTTCCCGAGACCATTAAATCTAATTTCCCACCTAAGCCTTCTTTCCACTTACTGAAAATAAGTTTTCTGGCTAATTTTAGTTGGGTTTCATACCACCAACCGTTGGCGCCGTATGGTTCATATTTTAAACCTAAATCTACAGCCCAAAAGAAAAGCGCTTTTTTAATGCCGGTAAGTTCACTTCCTTTAGCAACTATTTTGTCATATACCTTTTCATATAAACGAGGAACAGCCGTCATTACGTTTGGTTGAATTTCTTTTAAATTGTCGCTCATTTTTTCAATGGATTCGGCAAAATAAATTTCAACACCACAGTATTGATATAAATAAAGAATCATACGTTCAAAAACATGACAAACGGGCAAAAAGCTCAAAGATTTCGAATTTCCGTAATCAAATGGAACGCGTTTTTCACTATCTAAAACATTGGAAACTAAATTTCTATGAGACAACATCACGCCTTTAGGTCTTCCGGTGGTTCCAGATGTATAAATTAAAGTCGCTAAATCATCAGTGATGACTGCAGCTTTTCTGGCATCAACTTCATCTTGATTGCTGGTATCTTTTCCTAATTCTAAAATATCTCTCCAACTATTTTCATTAGCAACATCATCAAATGTATAAACGCCTTTTACATTCGTACTATCTTTTATGGGGTTCAATTTCTCTAAAATCCCTGTATCGGATACAAAGCAATAGATGGCTTCTGAATGATTCAGAATATATTCATAATCTTCTTTGGAAATAGTAGGGTAAATCGGTACGTTTTGAGCACCAATTTGTAAAATTCCAATGTCCATAACATTCCACTCATTTCTATTTGTAGTTGAAATGACGGCTATTTTATCATTTGGTTGCACACCTAAACGCAACAAACCACGACTTATAGCATTTGCTTGATTTACATAGTCCTGTGAGGAAAGTGATTCCCATTTTCCATTGTATTTGGATGTTAACGCCTTATCTAAATTATAGGTTTCCAATTGGTGATAGGGAAAATCAAAAATTCGGGTGATTTTGTGCATAGGAATTAATTGTGTATAGTTTGGCAAATTAAGAAAAGGAATGCTTATTTAATAAGATTCCTAAAAAAACACCGTATTAATATTGTTTTTTATAATTTATCCAAACTAAAAGGTTGTTTTATAGTTAATTGTAATGTGAAAGTTTGATTTGTGTTTTTTATTCTTACAAGGATATTATCATATTATGATGAGACGTTTTCTATTTTTTAAATTAAAATCCGCTACATTTTAGATATAACCGTCGTAAGAAGTAATAAAGATACGAAAGTAGCACTATAATTTAAAGCAAAAATATCAATTTAAAGGTGCTATTTAAGATACAATGAGGGATTGAATCTTAAATCAGCCCGTTATAATTATGTATTTTTGCACCGGATTAAAAAATCAATATGATTAAGAAACATGTTAAACGCCTTTCCTTTATAGTTGTAATACTTTCTCACCTGGTGTTTTTAGTTGCCATTTTATTAGAACATCAAAATAGCCCATTTGTTGTTGGGTTTATTATTTTGGTGTTTGCACTTCTTTTTATTACGTATAAAAAAACACCATTAAGTTCGGGTAATCATTTTTTGGAACATGTTTTAACCATTGCATTTGTATTCTTTGGAGCTATTGCAACCTATGCTTTATATATGTTGTTTGGGTTAAGCAGTGTTTTAGCGGCGAGTTTAGTAGGTTTGGTGGTAAGTTTTCTTCCTAATTTATTTAAAAAAAGCAAACTAATTCAGGGAATGCCAACAGCAGTTTACTGTGGTACATTTGTAGGAATGACTAATATTAGTATAGCTCCTGATTATATATTTATAACATTAGCAAGTTTTATTTCTGGTTTGTTACTAATTGGAACGAAAAATACTTTTCATGGTGTTGGCGGAAAACTGGGAACATTGGCATTTGGAGGCGTTGCTGTTGCATTTTTTATTACTTTATTAATTGCTAAATGGGTATAGAGCATATTATTTTGCTAGTAGCCGGCGGGTTATCTTCGTTAATCACTTTTGTTTTACATGTAAAATTTAATCAAGGCACGGTTAGAGCATCTGCTTTGGTTGGTGTTTTATCAGGTTTATTTGTCTTGGTATTTCCAAACTTGTTATCAGCTTATTTAATTGAAAATTTACCTTTGGTTTGCTTTGGTGCTTCTTTTACGGGTATGGTTTCTTCTAATGTGTTATCAAATTACGTTTTAGTGGCGCTTTCTGGAGTTGTTTTTACTATTATATTTTTTAATGCTAGCTCCTTTTTCAACGGTTTTGGTGGCGGTTTAGGTTCAGCAGCATGTATTGCGCTGTTAGTAACGTTAAGTATTCCTATTCTGAAGAAAAAAGGTAAATTAAGTAATGGTTTTTTACTTTTGAAAAAACAAATGAAAGGAAAACTTAAAAAGAAAAAATAAGTTATTTTCAGATGCTTATAAATTAATATTTTGAAATGGAAAAAGTGGTTTAAGAACACGTTCTCAAACCACTTTTTTATAATTATAGTATTTGTTTTTACTTGTTTTGTGCTTCAATCCAAACTCGGGCATTCCCAAAAGCTTCTAACCAAGGCGACACGTCATCCTTTCTATCTGACGGATAATGAGCCCAATTCCAAGGGAATGTAGATCGCTCAATATGCGGCATGGTTACCAAATGTCTACCTGTTTTGTCACACATCATGGCTGTGTTAAAATCGGAGCCATTAGGATTTGCTGGATAGCCATCATAGCCATATTTGGCTACAATGTTGTATTGATCTTCGGATTCTGTTAATTTAAAGTTCCCTTCACCATGCGAAATCCAAACACCCAATTTACTGCCTTCTAATGAAGACAACATAACGGAATTGTTTTTCTTAATTTCAACAGATGTAAAGCCACTTTCATGCTTATGAGATTCGTTATAGGTTAATTTTCCATGATTTTCATGCTCTGGATTTACCAGTGCTAATTCCATGAAAAGTTGTGCGCCATTACAAATACCAACAGAAAGGGTGTCTTTTCTTTTGAAGAAATTCTTTAAAGCGATATTCGCTTTTTCATTGTATAAAAATGCACCAGCCCAACCTTTAGCCGAACCTAATACATCTGAATTTGAGAATCCACCTACTGCGCCTATAAATTGGATTTCTTCTAAATTTTCACGACCTGAAATCAAATCCGTCATATGCACATCTTTCACATCAAATCCTGCTAAATACATAGCATTTGCCATTTCACGCTCGGAATTGGATCCTTTTTCGCGCAAAATTGCGGCTTTTGGGCGCGATTGACCCGTACGGCTTGAATTGTCCAATTTACCAGTGAAATGAGCAGGGAATTTAAATTCCAACGGTTGCTTTTTGTAATTATCAAATCGGTCTTGAGCTAAACCATTTGCTGTTTGTTTTTGATCGAGTAGAAAGGAGGTTTTAAACCAAACATCACGTAATCTAGAAACGGTTAGTACAAATACTTCGTTATTATTTATAATGCTTAAAACATCGCTTTCTTGAACCGTTCCAATATTTAGGAAGTCAATTTTAGCATCTTTTAAAATTTGTTCAACCGTGTGATCTTTCGCTTGAAAAACAATTCCTGAATTTTCAGCAAATAATACTTTAATAGAATCTTTCTGATTTAAAGCAGTAATATCTAATTCAGCACCTAAATTCGTATCTGCAAAGCACATTTCTAATAAAGTTGTAATCAATCCGCCAGAAGCCACATCGTGTCCCGCCAGAATTTTATCATCTTTTATTAAAGATTGCATGGTGTTGAAAACGTTTTTTACATAATCAGCACTTTGCACATTTGGCGTTGTATTACCAACCTTATTCATTATTTGCGCAAAAGAACTACCACCTAAATGAAATTCATCTTGTGAAATATTTATATAATAAATGTTTCCGCCCTGTTTTTGAAAAACAGGTTCAACCACTTTCGTAATATCATTACAGTTTCCTGCTGCCGAAATAATAACCGTTCCGGGAGAAATAACCTCTTCATTTGGGTATTTCTGCTTCATAGAAAGTGAATCTTTTCCTGTTGGAACATTAATTCCTAAACCAATTGAAAACTCGGATACAGCTTGTACAGCTTCATAAAGTCGAGCATCTTCACCTTCATTTTTACAAGGCCACATCCAGTTTGCAGATAATGAAACACTTTTTAAACCATCTTTTAAAGGCGCCCAAACTAAATTGGTCAAGGATTCTGTAATCGCGTTTCTACTTCCTGCCGTAGGACTAATTAATCCAGAAATTGGCGCATGACCAATAGAGGTTGCCACACCTTCTTTACCTTTATAATCCAGTGCCATAACACCAACATTATTTAGCGGTAATTGCAAAGGTCCCGCACATTGTTGTTTGGCAACTTTTCCACCTACACAACGGTCTACTTTATTAGTTAACCAATCTTTACAAGCAACAGCTTCTAATTGAAGAACTTGCTCTAAATAGTCTTGAAATTTGTTGTAATCATAAGAAATGCCACCATAATTTCTATCAATGGTTTTATCTGTCATGATGGTTTTTGGTGAACTACCAAACATATCTTCTAATGCGAAATCCATTGGTTTTTCACCGGTAGTTTTCGATTCAAAAGTAAATCGGTCGTTTCCTGTAACATCTCCAACCGTATACATGGGCGAACGCTCACGATCGGCAATTTTTTGAAGGGTTTCAATATGTTTCTGTGCAATAACCAAGCCCATACGTTCTTGGGATTCGTTTCCAATTATTTCTTTAGCAGATAGGGTAGGGTCACCTACAGGTAATTTATCTAAATCGATGTTTCCACCAGTTTCCTCTACTAATTCTGACAAACAATTTAAATGCCCTCCCGCACCATGATCATGAATAGAAACGATAAAGTTTTCTTCACTTTCTACCATACCACGAACCGCGTTGGCAGCACGTTTTTGCATTTCTGGATTGGAACGTTGTACGGCATTTAATTCAATGCCACTTGAAAACTCGCCCGTATCTGCAGATGAAACTGCTGCGCCACCCATACCGATGCGGTAATTTTCACCACCAAGAATAACGATTTTATCGCCTACTTTAGGTTTGTCTTTTATGGCTTGATCTGCTTTTCCGTAGCCAATTCCGCCTGCTTGCATGATAACTTTATCATAACCTAACTTTCTAATAGATCGTGATTCACCGTTTATAATGGTGCTTTCCGTTTCGTCATGTTCAAAAGTTAATACAGAACCACAGATAAGCGGTTGACCGAATTTGTTTCCAAAGTCCGATGCACCATTACTCGCTTTTATTAAAATATCCATAGGAGTTTGATACAACCAAGGTCTAGCTTGCATTTTTTGTTCCCAAGGACGCGTTTCTTCTAAACGCGAATAAGACGTCATATAAACAGCTGTTCCGGCCAATGGTAAAGATCCTTTACCACCAGCAAGCCTATCGCGAATTTCGCCGCCAGCACCCGTTGCAGCGCCATTAAAAGGTTCTACGGTAGTAGGGAAGTTATGCGTTTCTGCTTTTATAGAAATAACAGAATCAAAATCTTTAACTTGATAAAAATCAGGTTTATCAGCCGTTTTTGGCGCAAACTGCTCTACGCGTGGACCTTTTACAAAAGCCACATTATCTTTATAAGCCGAAACAATATCGTTAGGAAATTGTTTCGATGTTTCTTTAATTAATTTGAAAAGTGAGGTTGGTTTTTCTTCACCATCAATTACAAATGTGCCATTAAATATTTTATGACGACAGTGTTCAGAATTCACTTGTGAGAAACCAAAGACTTCAGAATCGGTTAATGGTCTACCAATTTTTTTTGAAACACCTTCAAGATATTCAATTTCTTCAGCATTTAAAGCCAAACCTTCTTGTTGGTTATAAGCCGAAATATCTTCAATTTTCAGAATAGGTTCTGGTTGAATATTAATGGTGAAAGATTCTTGATTCAGTCCATTATATTTTTCAGAAATCATGGGATCAAAATCTTTAAAATCTTCAGAAGTCGCTTGAAATTCTTCAATACGAATAATGCCTTCAATTCCCATGTTTTGGGTAATTTCCATGGCATTGGTACTCCAAGGCGTAATCATGGCAGCACGTGGTCCAACAAAAAAAGCATCCAAAGATGCTTGATCTATTTTTGGCTGGTTGCCAAAAAGCCACACCAATTTAGATATGGTTTCTGTTGATAATTCTTTTGTTGCTTGAACAGCGAATACGTTACTGTTTTGGTTTCCGAAGAAATGAATCATTATATAGATATTAAAGTTGTGTTTAAAAATGTAAATTTACTTTTTTTCAGTGTAATAAGCGCTATTTACATTCTTGAAAATAGTTAGTTATTCACGCTGTTATTAACCAAAAAAAAAGCGACTCGTTAAAGTCGCTTTCAAATTTATTTTTTAATAAGTTTCTTACTTATAATTTTTTGATCTTGTTGCAGCCTTATAATATAAACGCCACTGCTCAAAGATTCCGTATTGATAGTGTTATCCGTTTTATTAATAACTTGCGACAGTACTTTTTTACCAAGCAAGGTATAAATATCAATTTGCGTGTCTTTAGGATTTAGTAATTTGATATTCAGCGAATTTTTAACAGGATTAGGATAAATATCGATTTTTGAAATTGAGAAGTCATCCGTACTTAAGTTGGAATAACATGTCCAAGACAAATCATCGAAAATAACTCTGTTACCTGTAGAACTATTTCCATCTATAACAATTGAAACAGTTCCTTCTATATTAATTGCAGGAGTTGTAACTGTTTGTGTAATATCTTGTTCTCCATAGGCAATAGTACCCACAATGGTTCCATTTACTTTTAAGTTAAAAGTTCCGGCAGATCCTCCAAATACACGTTTTGTTGTTACGGTTAGGACTCCAATACCTCCAGAAGAAGTAGGAGCTGTTAAAACGCCATCTCTTATAGCAATAGCTTTATTATTTAAATTTTGATCGGTACGTGCATCTGTAGCTGACCACGTTCCACCATTATCCCCAATCCAACTTCTCGCCGTGTAAGAACTCGGGCTATCCGTTGGAATGTTTTCAAAAGACTCATCTAGACAATCGGTTCCAGTACCATTATCTGTTGTAGTTTCACAAGCTTGGTTGCTAAAGCCGGATTGGTTTCCAGCAGCATCTTTCGCTTTAATTGTGAAACAATATTCTGTTGCAGCTAATAAACCAGTTACGGTAGAATTTGAAGTCGTTGCATTGGAATTAAGAACGCCATCCACATAAATATCATAAGATGTTACGCCAATATTATCTGTTGCAGATGTCCAAGTTACATATATTGAATTGTCTGTAGGATTTGATGCTACCAAATTAGTTGGAGCAGTTGGAGCTTCAGTATCTGGATTAGGATTCCAAATCATATTAGCATATTCTGGATGATCTACAAACGGATTCGCATTACCTTGAAATTTGTAAGCAGCATTGTTTCTATCTCTTTCTCTTTGATCTACTGGATCAACATTATAATGCCAATCTAAAAGCATATCAACAGCCCAAGGGAAAAATACTTGATCATTACTACCGTTAAACATGTCAAAGCTCGTATAGCCATCAACGGTGTCTTCATAACGCGTAGCGAAATATAATAAAGCGCGTGCTATATCACCTTTAAATTCATCTATTGGTTCAAACATAGTACCAGAATATCCCGGGACTGCACTTGATCCTCTTTTAGATCCATTAAGAGATGTTAAATTTGGGACAGCAACATTTCCGAAAGGGAAACTACCTCTATAATTATTTACTCTACAATCTGTTGGTATAACGTGGTGAATATCACTTTGCATTGGATAACCACTGCTAAAAGAAGATTGCGGGATTAAATGTTCTCTATTATAACAATCGCCTTCAGAGTTTTGATTGCCACCCTCATCTACATTATGTGTGAAATTATAAGGATCTGGACCGTTAGGATTTTCAGAATAAAAGTCTAAAACAGTTCCATCGTTTTCATAATTATTTCCAGAAGATACATTGACATCAGAATGCGTGTCAACATAACCTTGAGAGTTTGCAATCCCTGCACCATCATATAATTGATCATATGATCTTGGCGTGTGGCCATTTGCAGTTATGTTTTTTAATTGTGTTTTTAGGGCATATCCTGTTCCTGTTGCAGAATTATAATAACCTGCAGGAATTTGGGCTGATGCACTTAATGAAAACACAAGTGCTAAAATAAAGTAGATTTGTTTCATAATTTTTAATTTTTCTTTTCAAGTAAAGCCATATAAAATCCATCGAAACCGCATTTTGAAGCCAATACTTTTTTGTCTTTAATAAATGTGAAATCTTTTCCAGATTCTGAAGCTAAAAATGTTTCCACCTGTTTTTGGTTTTCACTTGGTAATACCGAACACGTAGCATAAACCATTTGACCACCAGGTTTAACAATTTTACAATATTGTTGTAGAATTTCCTGTTGCGTTTTCTTTATTTTCTCTAAAAATTCAGGTTCCAATTTCCATTTGGCATCTGGATTTCTGCGTAAAACACCTAATCCTGAACAAGGCGCATCAATTAAAACGCGATCTGCCTTGTCATACAATTTCTTGATAACTTTAGTAGAATCTATATGTCTTGGTTCAATGTTGTGCGCACCATTTCTTTTGGCACGACGCTTCAATTCATTTAATTTGTTGGCATAAATATCTAAAGCGATAATTTGTCCTTTATTTTCCATTAAAGAGGCCAAATGCAAAGTTTTTCCACCAGCTCCAGCGCAGGTATCAACCACACGCATACCAGGTTCTACATTTAAAAATTCCGCTACCAATTGTGAAGACGCATCTTGAACTTCAAAATGCCCATTTTTAAACGCATCTGTTGTAAAAACATTGGCACGCTCTTTTAGTCTTAAAGCATTTGGATATTCCTTTATGAAATCGGTTTCAATTTCTAAATCGAATAACTCTGCTTGTAGTTTTTCTTTAGTCGTTTGAAGTGTATTAACACGTAAAACAACATCGGCTTGCTCATTTAATGCAGCAATTTCAGTGGTCCATGCAGCTTCACCTAATTCTTTAACGCCCAATTCATCCATCCAATCTGGAATAGATTCTTTGAATTTTCTAATTTTAGATAATTCATCAAAACGCCCTTTTATTTTACGACTTGGTGTGTTTTCAAAATACTTCCAATCTGGTAATTTAATGCCTTTTAATGTTGCCCAAACAGCAAACATGCGCCAAATATCATCACGGCTAAAAGGCTCTTTTACTTCTGCAATTTCAGCGTATAAGCGCTTCCATCTTACCATGTCGTATGTCGTTTCGGCAACAAAACCACGATCGCGACTTCCCCAACGCTTATCGCGTTTTAAAAGCTGTTGAATAACTTTATCAGCGTATTTCCCTTCGTTAAATATAAGTGTTAAACCGTCAACAACGGCAAAACATAAGTTTCTATGTAATCGCATTCTTTATTTATGTACAGTATTCCGCTGTTGTTTTATAAACTTTAAACGGCATACCATTTGGTTATTTATTAGCTTGCAAAGGTACACAAAGTTTATTTCTTTAAGAGTTTATCTAATAATTCGTTTAGCTTTTCTATTTTTATCAAAAATTACCAGCCATGAGATATTTCAGTTTATTACTAGTGTTATTAACCATTTTAGCCTGTAAAAAGGAAGAGAAAAAACCACAAACAGGTATTTCAAAAGTGGAAATACAAACCATTTTAGAAGATTCGACTTTAAGTATTCGTGCTTTAGAAATTTTAGACAAAAATAGTTTGGCATTCGCAGCTAATAAAAATACCTATGGATTATATAATTCAGAAGCCGGAGAATGGCTAATTTCAGAACAAGCTCATGATTCCTTGTCTCTAGAATTTCGCGCTATTGCCAATAATTCCGAAGATTTTTTCATGTTAAGTGTCGGCAATCCGGCATTATTATTTAAAACATCCAATACAGGAAACATGGAATTGGTTTATAAGGAAGAACATGAAAAGGTGTTTTATGATGCCATGAAATTTTGGAATAAACGAGAGGGAATTGCTATTGGTGATGCAACCGATAATTGTTTAAGTATTATTATTACCAGAGATGGTGGCAACAATTGGGAGAAAGTTCCCTGTGATATTAAGTGGTTGCCAGATGCTACAAATGGTGCTGCTGCATTTGCAGCCAGTAATACAAATATTGTAATAAAAGGTTCTAAAACCTGGATCGCAACAGGAGGCATAGTGAGTACAGTTTTATACTCTGGCGATAAAGGAAAAACTTGGGAGGTTTTTAAAACGCCAATTGTACAAGGAATTGAAACCACTGGTATGTATTCTATGGATTTTTATGATGAAAATACAGGCTTTGCCATAGGCGGCGATTATACTAAACCGGATGATAATACAGCCAATAAAATACGCACTATGGATGGAGGAAAAACTTGGGAAATAATTGGAGAGAACCAAGAGCCAGGATACCGAAGCTGTGTGCAGTATGTTCCAAACCGTGATGGTCAGGAATTAGTAACTGTTGGTTTTAAAGGTATGGATTACTCTAAAGATAATGGCGCTACGTGGACGCATATTTCGGACGAAGGTTTTTATTCCATTCGCTTTTTAAATGATACTATAGCTTACGCTTCGGGACAGGGCAGAATAAGTAAATTAGTTTTTAAGAGATAAAAAAAGCAGCCAATTGGCTGCTTTTATTTTAGGATGACTTTTTTGAATTACCATGTCTGTTTTTATATTCTTCAAACATTTTTCGTTTAAAATCGTCTTCTACTTTTTTAAGTGAAATGACTTTTTTTGCAGGTAAAACGGTTTGCAAATTGGTCATGTATTTTTGATATAAGCGATATCTTTTTTCATACAATTGCTCCATTTCTTTAATTAATGCTTTGGCATCTTTTTCTGAAATTTTATCAACGTCTATATCTTTTCTTTTATCTGAAACATCATCGCGTAACGCACTATAATCATCTTCAAACTTATTATAAATAGGCCAAAAATTTTGTGCTTCCGTTTGTGTCAGATTTAATTTTTCAGTGATATAGGCTACTTTTAAGGTTTTTATTTTTTCGTGATGATTATCTGGTTTTTGAGCAAAACTTATGGCGCTAAAAAAAACAGTGGCTAATATTAAGGTGATTTGCTTCATAATATTTTTTTTTAATCTTATTTAAAATCTTCCAAATCGGAATTGTTGTACAAATAACTTTCTAATGACACATCACTTAAAGCTTCATTATAAATAGCGTTTTCGAAAGCTGCTGGATCTGTGATAAGGTTGTTGAATTCAGAAGGTTCATAATCATTTGAAATAATGTAATTTTCAATACTATCATTATCTAAAGATGAAAAGCTAACCGTTTTATTGAAATCTGGCAAACTGATAACGATTATGGCAATTGCGGCAACACTAGCAGCGTATAACCACGTTTTTTTAGAAAACAATGGAATGACTTTCGGTTCTGGTTTTGCTTCAGAAAAAATATCTCCTTTTGAAATTTTAAAGGTTTCAAAATAGTTTTCTGGAACGCTAAAACCGGCCGTTTTACTTTTTTCTAGAATGGCTATTTCAATCAATAAAGTGCTTTCAAAATCCTGAAAATAAGTATCCGGAGTTTTAAACCCTGATTTTTTGATAGTATGTAATTTACTGTTTTTCATTACTCTTTGGACTTCAGTTTCTTAAAAAGGTTTAATCGTTTAGAAGAAAGGCTTCTACTTTTTTAACGGCAATATGGTAAGACGACTTTAAAGCGCCTTCACTGGTCTCTAAAATTTCAGCCATATCTTTATATTTTAATTCTTGAAAATACTTCATGTTAAAAACTAATCGCTGTTTTTCTGGTAATGTGGCAATGGCACGTTGTAATTTAATCTGAATTTCTTCACCTTCAAAATACACATCAGCTTCCAGATTAGCAATGGCCATATCTTGAACTTCCTCATTGCTTATTTGCATTTGCTTGGCACGATTACTAATAAATGTTAATGATTCGTTTGTGGCAATACGATACATCCATGAAAAAAGTTTGCTATCACCTTTGAAATTTCCAATATTTCTATAAATTTTTATGAAGGTATTCTGTAGAACATCATCTGCATCGTCATGCGATTTCACGATATTTCGAATATGCCAATATAAACGCTCTTTGTATTGCGTCACCAATTCATTGAAAGCAGGTTCACGGTTGCTTTCAGATTTTAAATCGGCAATTAATTGGGTTTCGGCGTTCACTTATCGATTTTAACTTTAGACTAGCTTAAGTTAAAAAAGTTTAATGAGAATGTTGGAAGTTATTGACAATAAGAGTTTATTGATTTTTTAAAAAAAGAATATGAACTATTTCTAAATGGTTTAATCAAAACTTTGTAAGTCTACCAACCTGCGGTAGGTTCCATTTTTAGCCATGAGTTCAGTATGTGCTCCTTGTTCCACTATTTCACCGTGTTTCATAACCACAATAAGATCTGCGTTTTGAATGGTAGATAAGCGATGCGCAATAACAATGGATGTTCTATTTTTCATCATGTTTTCCAAAGCAATTTGCACTAAACGTTCACTTTCGGTATCTAAAGCCGAAGTAGCTTCATCCAGAATCATAATAGGTGGATTTTTTAAAACAGCTCTGGCAATACTTAAACGTTGTTTTTGGCCACCAGAGAAATTATTTCCTGCGTCACCAACATTTGTATAAACACCTTGAGGCAATTCTTGCACAAACTCCCATGCATTGGCAATTTTTAAAGCGTCAATAATTTCTGCATCCGTGGCATCTGGTTTTCCAATGGCAATATTGTTTTTAATGGTATCGTTGAAAAGAATAGAGTCTTGTGTAACTAATCCCATCAGGTCGCGTAATGACTTTTTAGTCATGTTCTTGATGTCGACGCCATCTATAGAAATGCTACCTTCATTTACATCATAAAATCTCGTCACTAAATTGGCTATGGTGCTTTTTCCGCTTCCAGATTGGCCAACAAGCGCCACTGTATTGCCCTTATCTACTTGTAGACTAAAGTTTTTAAGAACGTATTCGTTATCATATTTAAAAGAAATATTATTTACAGAAACATGTTGTTTGAATTCTTCTAAAATTACAGCATCCGGATTATCTCGCATATTGTCCTCTTCATGTAAGATTTCGAAAACACGATCTGCCGCTGCCATCCCATTTTTTACCTTATAACTGGCTTTACTAATAGCTTTTGCAGGCGTTAAAATACCATAAGCAAGTAGCATAAATCCTATAAATGTGGTGCCTTCAATTACTTGATCTATAAGCACTAATTTCCCACCATACCATAATAAAACAGCAATGGTAATAATTCCTAATATTTCGCTTACCGGACCCGCCAAATTGTTTTTAAGCCCGATGCTATTGGATAATTTTAAAAGTTTATCGGCTGATTCTCTAAAATTACTTTTGAAAATAGGTTCAGCATTATAACTTTTTACAATTTTAAGCCCTGTTAACGTTTCTTCAACTATTGAAATTAAGCGTCCAGATTCTTGTTGTGCAGTCAGCGATTGACTTTTTAGTCTTTTTCCGATTCTTGAAATTATAAACCCAGCCGTTGGAATAAAAATTAGAACAAATAATGATAAGCGCCAATTTATATAAAACATGGTTCCTAAAGCGAATACAATGTTCAAGGGTTCTCTAACTACTAATTCTAAAACAATAAATAGCGAGTTTTGCATTTCGCCAATGTCACCTAAAATTCGAGCCATGACATCGCCTTTTTGTCGTTTAGAGTAAAATTTTAAAGGAAGATTAATAATATTATCATACATATCATTTCGCAAATCGGTTAAGACACCGTTTTTTAAATACATAAGATGTTGACTGGCAAAATACCCAAATAAGTTTTTAAGTGCGAAAGTGGAAATCACTATAGAGATTACTATTAACAAAGCCATCTGGGCGTTATTGGTATCTAAATAGTTGCTAATATGATAATTTAGCAAGTCATTAGCATAATTCTTTAAATCGCCGATTCCATTCCAAATAGGTTCTTTTGTTACGCGATTCGTTTTGTCAAATAAAACATTTAACATCGGAATCAAGGCCACAAAGGAAAGAGTCGTGAATAATGCATTTAGAATGTTAAAAATCACGTTTAAAACTACGTGTTTTTTAAATTTCTTTATGAATGGTAATAGCTGAATTGTAATTTTTTTCATTCTGTAATCTTCATATCTTTGATAATGGCATCCATTTTAGCTTCTAATGCGGTTTCTGTAGCTATAAAATTAGACACATTATCTAAAGTGGTGTTTACGCTAATATAATATTTAATTTTAGGCTCTGTTCCACTTGGTCTTAAAGCTATTTGACTGCCGTCTTCAGTATAATAAATAAGCACATTGGATTTTGGAACGCTAATTGGTTCGGTTTTGCCAGTTTTAATATTTTTAGTTACCGATAATTGATAATCTTCTATTTTTAAAACTTTAGAACCATTGACCATTTTCAAAGGATTCTCACGAGCTTCAACCATCATTTGCTTGATTTCTTCAGCACCTTCAATTCCTTTTTTAGTAATGGATATGAGACGTTCTTTATAAAAGCCATGTGTTATATACATGTTAATCAGTTCTTCATAAACTGAACTACCTTTAGCTTTCGCTTGGGCAGCTATTTCACAAGCCAGTAGGGTAGCGGTAACGGCATCTTTATCACGAACGAAATCACCAACCATAAACCCGAAACTTTCTTCCCCACCACCAATAAAATCGAGTGCGGGAAAGTCTTTAATCATTTTGGCAATCCACTTAAAACCGGTTAAGCCAATTTTGCATTCTACCTCATAAGCTTTGGCTAATTCCGTCATCATAGGTGTAGAGACAATAGTGGATCCTATAAATTCTTTTCCTTTAATTTTATTTGATTTTTGCCATTGCTTCAGCAAAAACTCCGTCATGATTACCATGGATTGGTTGCCATTTAGCAAAATCATGTTATTATCTAAATCTCTAACAGCAATTCCAATGCGGTCGCTATCAGGATCTGTTCCAATAACTATATCTGCATGGACTTTTTCTGCCAGTTCCAAAGCCATTTTTAAAGCCGCAGGTTCTTCCGGGTTTGGCGATTTAACCGTTGGAAAATCACCATCTGGCTTGGCTTGTTCTGCAACAATATGAACTTGATTATAGCCCGCACGTTTTAAAGTATCCGGAATAATAGTAATAGATGTGCCATGCAATGAGGTGAAAACAATATTGAGATTGTCCTTCGCTTTTTGGTCTGTATTAAAACTACCATTTTTTACGGATGCATCTATAAATACATTATCGACTTCTTCACCTATAATATGAATTAAAGATTCTTTAGCTTCAAAGTTGATTTCGGAATACTTTAAGCGATTAATTTCAGCAATAATTTCGGCATCTTGTGGTGGCACTAATTGTCCACCATCTTGCCAATATACCTTAAACCCATTGTATTCTGGAGGATTGTGTGATGCTGTTAAAACAATTCCACAATGGCATTTTAAATATTTTAAAGTGAAAGATAACTCGGGTGTTGGGCGTAAATCTTCGAATAAGAAAACTTCGATATTGTTTGCCGAAAAAACATCAGCTACCAATTTGGCTAATGATTGGCTGTTGTGTCGGCAATCGAAAGCAATAGCTACTTTTATGGTTTCATTAGGGAAACTTTGTTTTAGGTAATTGCTTAAACCTTGGGTGTTTTTTCCTAAAGTATATTTATTAATGCGGTTGGTTCCAATTCCCATGATCCCGCGCATGCCGCCAGTTCCAAACTCCAAATCTTTATAAAAAGATTCTTGAAGATCATTGGGTTTGTTGGCCATTAAATTCTTTATATAATCTTGAGTTTCTGTATCAAAAGTAGGCGTTAACCACGTGTTTATGCGTTCTAGTAATTCTGGTTTAATATCTATCATAATAGTAGTAAATAGCACACAAAAGTGCGTAATTCAAAAAAAAATGCAGTTTTAGTACCTGCTTCTAAAATTTAAAAATGAAAAGACGATTGCTATATATTATCTTTTATTAAATAGCGTTTTCGATCTTCTTTAGTTCTTAAAATAATTTCACCTAAAAATCCGGCAACAAAAAATTGCGTTCCGATAATCATGGTAACTAAAGCGATATAAAATTGAGGTTTATCCGTAATTAGTCGCCCGTAAGGATTTAAAAACAGCTTATCAATTCCTAAATATATGGCGAAAACAAATCCGATAGCCAACATAATAACGCCAAGAGAACCAAATAAATGCATGGGTTGACGCCCGAATCTTGAAATAAACCAAATGGTTATTAAATCTAAAAAGCCATGAACAAAACGATCCATTCCAAATTTAGTTTCGCCATATTTCCGCGCTTGATGTTGAACCACTTTTTCGCCTATTTTGCTGAAACCCGCATTTTTAGCTAAAACGGGAATATAACGGTGCATTTCACCATTTACATCAATGTTTTTAACCACATTATGATGATAGGCTTTTAGTCCGCAGTTGAAATCATTCAGTTTAACACCAGAGGTTTTCCGGGCAGCCCAATTAAATAATTTAGAAGGCATATTCTTTGAAAGTACGGAATCGTAGCGTTTTTTCTTCCAACCCGAAACCATATCGAAGCCTTCAGAAATAATCATATTATAAAGATCGGGGATTTCTTCTGGATTATCTTGTAGATCGGCGTCCATGGTAATAATAACATCACCTTGCGCTTTTTCAAAACCAGCATGTAAGGCTTGCGATTTCCCAAAATTTCGTAAAAACTGAATCCCTTTTACAGCGCTATTTTTTTGTGATAGTTTCTGGATGGTTTCCCAAGAACCATCGGTGCTGCCATCATCAATAAAAAGTATTTCATACGAAAAATGATTGGATTGCATAACATTTGCAATCCAATCATGAAGCTCGTTTAAAGACTCTTTTTCGTTAAGTAGTGGTATGACTACTGATATATTCATGTATGTAAATTCATATTTGAAACATCAAAAGTAACGAAATTAATTAAGCTTCTATAGGTTCTTTTTTCACAACTAAAGCCACAATTAGTCCAACGACACTAAATCCGACTAATTGAAAAACGATACCTTGAAGAATATTTGTAAGAGAATACAAATTTTCTTGTTTTTGCATTTCTTCAACAATACCGGCTATTGATTCCTCTGGAGTTCCAAAACCACGCATCATTTCTACTTGAGTTTCAATAATTTTTTCTTGTAAAACAACAGAAGCTTCTTGATCAATGACATTGAAAATAACAAAACTTATTATAGAACTGATAACCAAACCAATTAAAATTGTTATAAAATAAGATGAAAATGCACCTTTAAAACTGATGAATCCGTTTAATAGCGCTTTTGATTTTATGGAAGACAGGACGCCTACTACAATTACTAATATCATAATTGCAACCCCAAACCACCATTTTGTGAATAAGTCCAGGTTTACAGCGTAGGCTAATACGGTTACTAAAGATAGAACGCCGCCTAAATAAAGTCCATAATTAATGGCAATAGATTTAGTCGTATTTGTGGTCATTGGGTTTGTAGTTGTTTCCATGTTTTTATATGTTTGAAATGGTTAAAAATAGTTAGTATTCAAATATATAAAAACGTTACAAAAAAAAGATGTTATAAATATTTTAAAAAAGTATTGCACAGTTATTAAAATTGGTTAAATTTGCACCTCGAAAAAGTAAGACATTAAAGCATTTAGCGATGAAAAAAGATATACATCCAGAAAATTATAGAGTAGTAGCATTTAAAGACATGTCTAATGAAGACGTTTTTTTAACAAAATCTACTGCAAACACAAACGAAACTTTAGAGGTGGAAGGTGTTGAATATCCATTAGTTAAAATGGAGATTTCAAGAACATCTCATCCATTTTACACAGGTAAATCTAAACTAATAGATACTGCAGGACGTATTGACAAGTTCAAAACTAAATACGCTAAATTCAAAAAATAAGTTTAGCTTAAAATATATTTCTAAAAGCCTTTCAACTATTGAAAGGCTTTTTTTATTTTTACCAAAAAGCTTTTATCATGAATTATATCCTTTTTGATGGTCCGTCTCGCAATAATTTATTGCCTTTTACCTTTACACGTCCTGTTGCAGATATTCGTATTGGAATTTTAACCATACGCGAAAAATGGGAAATGTATTTAGATTATACAACAACCACGGTAACCGAAGATTATCTGTCGGATAAATTCCCTATGGTTGAAATGGAGCAGAACGTGATGATTAACGCATCATATTGCCCTAACCACGAATTGGTGGCTATGATTAAAGATTTGCAAGAGAATCAGGCTATTTTTAAAGGTGAAGATGTAATTGCATTTTTTACGACAGATTCTCAAGAAGAAGTCGATTTTGATGCATATGAAGCTATTGAATACAACGAAGCACTTTTAAAAGTTGCAAACACTTGGGATATTTTTTTTAAAAACGGCGAAGCTATTCAAGACGATTTTGACTTGATAACAAATGGCAGACAGTCTGAAGAAATACCAGAAAAAACAATAGTTTTCAACAGAGCAAACATTTTTATTGAAGAAGGTGCTAAATTGCCTTTCTGCTCATTAAATGCTGAAAATGGTCCTATTTATATTGGCAAGAATGCCGAGATAATGGAAGGTAGCTTTATTCGTGGACCTTTTGCCTTATGTGATCATGCTACCGTAAAAATGGGCGCTAAAATTTATGGTCCTACTACAATTGGGCCTCATAGTAAAGTAGGAGGAGAGGTTAATAATTCCGTTATATTTGGTTATTCTAATAAAGGCCACGATGGCTTTTTAGGAAATTCTGTAATAGGAGAATGGTGTAATTTAGGAGCGGACACTAATAATTCCAATTTAAAAAATAATTATACCGAAGTACGTCTTTGGGATTACGAAACCGAAGGTTTTGCCAAAACAGGTTTACAGTTTTGTGGACTCATGATGGGAGATCACAGTAAGTGCGGTATTAATACCATGTTTAATACCGGAACAGTAATTGGTGTGAGTGCAAATATTTTTGGAAGTGGATTTCCAAGAAATTTCGTACCAAGTTTTTCTTGGGGAGGCAGTAAAGGCTTCACAACTTATTTAACCAAAAAAGCTTTTGAGGTAGCAGAAGTGGTTATGTCTCGTAGGGAAATAGAATTTACCGAGCAAGATTCTGCTATTTTAGAACATGTGTTTGAGGAAACTAAAAAGTTTAGAAGGGAATAGAGTTTAATCTCTTTAAGTTATTATTATATTAAAGCAAACAATTTTTACCGATTAGTTTGTTACTTTTACCTGTATTTATAAATATAGAGTGATGATTAAGCAACTCTTTTCTAATCATAAACTATTTGCATTGTTGTATTTTTCAATGCTTTTAATTGACATACTTGTAAAATTGAATTTGCCCCCATTTCCGTTTAGACTATTTTCTAAACCTTTTATATTATTGCTTTTGTTAGTGTATTATATTTTTAATAAAACAGGGAATAATAAAAGAAAGCAATTGTGGATGTTTTTAGCCTTAATAAGTTTTTTTGTTGGAGATCTACTTATAATAAATAACACAAACCTTATTTTTGTAAGCATAAGTCTATTCGTTTTTTCACTTGGAAAAATATTTTTCTGTTTAAAGTTTTCTCATAGAAAAGAATACAGAATTTCAAGATTAATCCCTTTAGCAGTTTTACTATTTTGTTACATTATCTTTTTTACGGCACTTCTTTTAAATGATCTTAAAAGCTTTTTTATACCTGCATTAATAACCTTTTTTTTAACTTTATTAATGTTTCAGCTTGCTTATTTAAGAAAGGATGTATTTAATAAAGAGAGTTACTTTTATGTACTTTTTGGAGTTTTTTCATATTCAATTTGTGAAGGCATGATGGCTATTAAAACATTTAAATTTGATTTGCAATTTCAAGATTTTTTTATAATGTTCCTTTATGGATTAGGGCTGTATTTTGTGGTATTTGGAATTATAAATGAGAAGGAGGACGAGCATAAGTTATTAGAAAAACAAGAGGTATAAAAAAATTTTTATAACAGGTCTTAATTCTAACCTGTTAATAGTATTAATTTCTAAACCTTCAATTTTTACTTTAAAATAGTGATTTTTCATCATAATAAGCAAGTACCATATAGATGCTAATCGTTACCAAAATTGCCACTATAAAACATGGTTTTTAGGATATTAAAAGATTTAGACGCGAATAAGCTTCATTTGTCTAGAATTTTGATATGAACCTCATAGGTTTTTAAACCCTGGAGGTTTTGTGTTCTCTTAATGACAGATTCAATCTATTTTATTCACCCGTTTTAGATCCAATAAATTAATAGGATTAATACCTAATCCTGAAATGGTTTTTCTGGTAAATCTTACTACTTCATCATAAAACATAGGAACAACCGGTGCAGATGTCATAACTAAACTATCCATTTTAGAGTAAAGTGCTTCTCTTCTAAGGGTATTGGTTTCCGTAAACGCCTGCTCGTACCAACTATCGAATTGTTCATTTTTGTAATGCGAATAATTTGGACCATCGGGAGCGAAGTTTTTACTGTAATAAAGAGATAAGTAATTCTCGGCATCTGGATAATCGGCCACCCAGCTGGCTCTAAACATATCTAATTGACCATTGGCTTTAGAGTCTTTTAAACTAGACGCTGGAACCACACTTACATTAACGATTAAACCTGTTTTTTGAAGTTCACGCTGAATATATTCGCAAAAACTCAAATAGTTACTAGTTGTTGTTAAAGTGATTTCTGGAGTTCCATTACCGGTTTCCAATTTATATTGATTGACTAATTCCTTTGCTTTTTGAGGTTGATAATTAAACCCAGACAATTCGCTATAACCTGGCAAGCCTTTAGGTATAAAACCACCATGAGCCGGAATACCTACGCCGTTTCGGAGATAAATCATCATTTTTTC
The DNA here is from genome assembly GCF_008086205.1 of Bizionia myxarmorum. Lineage (GTDB taxonomy): Bacteria > Bacteroidota > Bacteroidia > Flavobacteriales > Flavobacteriaceae > Algorimicrobium > Algorimicrobium myxarmorum. The sequence continues at coordinate 396,790 of NZ_VSKK01000002.1, forward strand.
ACGATCAAACCCATAATTAACTGCTTTTCGGATGTATTCTGACTGTATTTCAGAAACATCAGAATCCATTAAAAAAGCCAAATATTCAGTGTTTAGATACGGGCCACGAATCATGTTAACATCTTTAGCGTACATTTCTCGAAGTTCGCCATTCGCCGTTAGAATTTCATCTTTATAAGAAGCATCTAAACCAGAAACATAATCTATGTTTCCTTGTGCAAACTGTAAGAATTCACTTTGTTTATCAGGAAGAAATGTAATGGCCACAGCCTCTAGATAAGGTAATTTACTTCCTGATGCATCTACTTCAAAATAATTATTATTTCTTCTAAAAACGAGCTTTAAGTTTTCTTCCCAGCGCTGAAACTTAAATGGACCTGTACCAATTGGGTTTGCTCTGAAGTCGGTTCCAAAATGTTCTACAATTTCTTTGGGAACAACTGAACAATATTTCATTGTTAATAAACCAAGAAAAGCAGGAAAAGGTTGTTTTAGTTTTATTTCAAAAGTGGAATCATTAATCGCGCGGAAGTCTGAAACCTTATTTAAAACCCAGCTGCCAGGTGAAGCAATTTGCTTGTCTTTTAACCTATTTAAGCTGTATTCAAAATCAGAAGCTGTAACGTTTCGCGTAGAATCTTTGCCAAATAAAGCATGATTATGAAAATAAACATCTGGACGTAATGTAAAAGTGTAGGTTTTAGCACTATCGGAAATAATCCAATTTTTAGCAATACTTGGTTGCACATTTAAGCTATCATCCATTTCAACCAACCCATTGAATAATTGATTAGTTGCCCAAATATCTGCCAAATCTTTTGAGAAAGCGGGATCTAGAGAACTGATGTTTTTATGCTCATTATAACGAAAAACTCCAGTAAATTCCTGATTTTTAGAAGAACAGCCAAAAAAAAGTAATAAAATTATTAGACGATATGTCATTTGTATGTTAGGAATGTATATATTTATTAGTAAATCTAAAACATTAAAATTATGAAAAAAAATTACATTTTACTTTTTATTTTTGCGCTTGGCTTTTTGCAAATAAATGCACAAACGCCTTGTTCACAAAGTAATCCTGCTCCTGTAACGAGTATTATTTACACTAATCCAGAAAGATCCAATGCAACTGTTGCTTTTGATATGGTTGTTGCTCCGGAAACGCAGTTTAGCTTAACGACGGTTACTGTAAAAATGGCAGCAGCATTAATGGCTAACTTGAATCCTACAGGAACGGTTAGTATTTATAATAATGCATCAAACCTTCCTGGAACATTAGTTGTTTCTGAAGTTATTACGCCTACAGTTGTTACAGAGGCACCTATTAGTACGTTTGCTATCTACACAGTAACATTCACATTTTCAACTCCTGTAGTTTTAAATAATTTAATCGGAACAACGCCAGCTACTTATTGGGTTGGTTTTCAAATGGGGAATGTTAATGGTGGCGATACTGGGGTTACTGGTGGTGATGTTATTGCTGGATTACCTTATGCGGCAAAGGGTGCAGGTGCTTGGACTTTAGGAGCGCTTGATGGTACTTATACTTTTGAAGGTATATGTTTGTTGTCTGTTGATGATTTTTCTTTGAAAAGCATTTCTGTAACACCAAACCCTGCTCAAGATTATATTAATATTGATTTTCCGAATTCCATATCAAATTATACTACCGAGTTATTTGATATTGCTGGAAAACTGGTTCTGAAATCTAATAATGTGGAGCGTTTAAATGTATCTAAATTACATTCAGGTATCTACATTTTAAAGATTTCAACAGATACAGGTTCTGTTTCAAAACGTATAATAAAGAGTTAAGTTAGTATTTTAAAAAAGTTTTCAAAAGGCGTGCTTTAACAAAGCACGCCTTTTTTTTATGTTTTAGCTTTGGGAAAATAGCCTAAAATGAAAGTGTTACATTTATATTATTGGAAATTTATACCGTAATTATCCAACCGTAATTATCATAACAAGTATATAGCTTGCAATAATATTTTTACGGATAAAGTAGCTATTAGCCGTCCCTTCGCTGGATACTTCAAAAACTAGTCACAAATGTCTATAAAAGCTAAAAAAGTCCTTTAAAACATCTAAAAAACGGCATGAGACTTTCAATTATCCTCTTTTAACTTGAATTTAAGGTCGGACAATTTAAACACTATTATATTTACGCTTTATTAGTTAGCGTTGAATTATAAATAGGAAAAGCACGCATTAGATACGCACGCCAACTGGTAACATACTTCTGTATTGTCTGTTTTTTCTAATAAATTTAGCAATTTCAGGGCTAGTTGGAACAACACTTAAATTACGTTCTTCTATATTTTCAAAAACGACTTTAATAAAATTGTTTTGGAAGGTTTCCGTGAAAATTTCTTCGGGAATAATTAATTTCGTCAAAAATATTTTACGTTCCTGAAGGGAATATTCAATTTTTGCAAGTTGATCGTCTATTTTTAATTCAAACTGGCGCAAAAAATCATTGTCAATGAGTTCATGTTCTTCTATCATAATATTTTTTTTATTCAGTGGAACTATAGGAAGTGATTACTATTTTTACATAGTTTTGTATCGCTAATTTACGATAAATTATTGTGAAACGGAAGCATAAAGAGGTTTAATGCCGTATGAATCAAGATATAGTACATGTTTATTTTATGCCGGGAATGGCTGCAAATCCATCAATTTTCGAACATATAAAATTACCGAAACACCAATTTGAAATTCATTGGCTAGAATGGCTAATTCCTGAAACAGATGAATCTCTATCCAATTATGCTTTGCGTTTAACCAAAGGAATTAAACATGATAAGGTGGCTTTAATTGGAGTGTCTTTTGGCGGCATTGTTGTTCAAGAAATGAGCAAACATATACCCTTGGTGCGTTTAATTATTATTTCCAGTGTAAAAAGCAAAAATGAATTGCCTAAAAGATTGAAGTTTATGCGCATCACGAAAGGCTATAATTTAATTCCTACCTCAATAATTAATAATATCGATTTTTTAGCTAAATACGCCTTTGGTGAAACGGTAAAAAAACGCGTGGAATTATATAAAAAATACCTATCCATTACCGATCCAAAGTATCTCAATTGGGCTATTAAAGAAATGGTTAATTGGAATCAAGTAAAATCGGCACAGAACTTGATACATATTCATGGGTCTGACGACCATGTTTTTCCATATAAATATATTCAAAATTGTATTACGGTTGAAAATGGAACACATATTATGGTACTCAATAAATACCGTTGGTTTAATAAGCATTTGCCTAAACTTATTTTAGAAGGAACCGACCCAACATGTTGATTTATTTTATAACTTTAAACAAAAACTTACACATATGAAAATGATAAAGAGAGCCTTGGTTTTAATGGGGTTGTTAAGTTTAACCATCCTATTTATTTTTGCACAGCAAAATGCTCAAACGGATGAGAATTTCGAAAAACACCTTATAAACGATTATAATGTTTATGCGTTACAAATTCCTGAAAATTTGGATTTTGCAGGTGAAGCTCTGCCGTTAAAAGATCCAGATATTTATGAGCGTATGGACCGCGAGTTATTAGTAAACACCTATTGGCAATCCAATGGTTTATTGATGTTTAAACGCGCCAAGAAATACTTCCCTATTATTGAGCCTATTTTAGCTAAGCATGGTGTTCCAGATGATTTTAAATATTTAGCCGTTATTGAAAGTGGTTTAACCAATGCCGTATCTCCAGCAGGAGCTAGAGGCGTTTGGCAAATTATGCCAGCTACAGCGAAGGAATATGGTTTAGAAGTTAATGATAATGTGGACGAACGTTATAATCTGGAACTGTCTACCGAAATTGCTTGTGATTATTTGAAAAAATCTAAAGAAAAGTTAGGTTCTTGGACTTTAGCTGCTGCAGCTTATAACGCGGGAATGTCTGGGATTTCTAGACGTTTAGGCGAACAAAAAGTTACAGGTTACTATGATTTACTGTTAGGCGAAGAAACAGGACGTTATATGTTTAGAATAGTTGCATTAAAAGAAATCATGTCTAACCCAACTAAATACGGTTTTAATTTTAGAGAAAAAGACCTGTATAAAGATGTTCCAACCTATAAGATTATGGTAGATAAACCAGTTTCAGATTTTTCTACATTTGCACTGGAACACAAAATCAATTATAAAATATTAAAACTTCATAATCCTTGGTTGCGTGAACCACATTTAAACAATAAATCTGGTAAAAGCTATTTTATTGAAATTCCACAGGATGGGTATTACGCTGTTAAACCTTAATGCTGATCGCGTTTCTTAAAAGTAATATCTGGATTATCATAATTGCAATAAATTATGTGCTGGTAATTTCCGCAGCAACTACTATATTATTTAAAAACATTAATCCCACTAAAACCTTGTCTTATATCTTGGTTTTAGTGGTTTTTCCATTTCTAGGATTGATCGTTTATTACTTTTTCGGACAGGAATATAGGAAGAATAAAATATTCAATCGGAAAAATGTCCTTAACGAAAAGGTTGTTCAAAAGTTAGGTAATGAGTTTAGATTAAGCCCTAGTCAACTTCATAAATTAGATGTGTTTTTGGATTCTAAAATGAAGATGGTGAAGTTAATGAATAACAATAAAAACACGCCTGTCACCCTTAAAAATGAACTTCTGATTGTAAAGAACGGCAAAGAAAAATTCAAATTGCTTTTTGAAGATTTAAGAAATGCCGAACACCACATTCATTTAGAATATTATATTTTAAAAGATGATCATATTGGAAAGGAGCTAATTGATATTATCTGCGAGAAAGCTTTACAAGGTGTTGAAGTGCGATTGACTTTTGATGATGTTGGTAGTAAAATTTCATTTAAAACAAAGCGTCAATTAAAAAAGAGTGGTGTTGAGTTTTATGCTTTTATGCCGGTTTTATTTCCGAATTTTACAGGTAAAATGAACTACCGTAACCATCGAAAAATTGCTATCATTGATGGAAAAATCGGTTATATTGGTGGTATTAACGTTTCTGATTGTTATGTGAATTATAAAAATGGAACGTCCTATTGGCGAGATACCCATTTAAGGATTGTTGGTGAAGCCTTAAAACCACTTCAGGTGCACTTTTTAATGACTTGGGATTTTGTTTCTAACTCCAGTTGTGATATTTCATCTGAATTATTTCCGGATGTTCATGTGGATACCACAAAAGCAGTTCAAATTGTTGCCAGCGGACCAGACACAGATTGGGCGAATATTATGGAAGCTATGTTAGTTGCCATCAATACCGCAAACGATTATGTGTATGTAACAACGCCTTATTTTATTCCGAATGATGAAATTGTTACCGCTTTGCAAATTGCGGCTAAAAGTGGTGTGGATGTACGGATGTTGATTCCTAAATCATCCGATTCTTGGATGGCTAAACATGCAACAAACTCCTATTTGGAGCGTCTTTTAGAAGCCCAAGTAAAAGTTTACCGCTATACAAAAGGATTTATCCACGCCAAAACAATGGTGGTGGACGATTTGTTTTCAACCATTGGAACATCTAATTTAGATCATAGAAGTTTCAATATTAACTTTGAAATTAACGCGCTTATTTACAATGAAGAAACGAGCTTGGAGCTCAAAGATCATTTTTTGACTGATTTAGAGGATAGCGAAGAGTTGTCATTGGAGCGCTGGATGGACCGTCCAAAATATAATAAACTGAAAGAATCTTACGCCCGTTTATGGTCGCCTTTATTATAAATTAACGTCTGCCGCGTTGTTGATTTTGGCCTCCATAATGCTGATTAGGCATTTGGGCACGTTTCATATTATCCTTCATCATTTTAATCTGATCCGATAACATATTACGTTTGTCTAGTTTTTGCGCTTCACTTAAAAGCAGTTTAGCTTCTACTTTACGACGTTTACTAAAAGCTATTCCTGCTAAATTGAGTTTAGCCATAGCCAAATCATGATCCATAGATAAACCTAATGAAATAGCCTTTTTAAAATGTTTTTCGGCTTCATTCATATTGGTTTGAGACACCATAATACCGTGTAAATAGTAATAATAACCTTCTTGTTTTTTAACTAAAGCACTGCTTGGATTCTTAATCATATCCAACCATTTTTTAGCGCCTACAAAATCTTGCTTTCTTAATCTTAAAAAAGCTAATAAGATGAATTCATTTTTAAAATATAGAAAAATAAAAATTAACGATAAAAGAATAAACATAATACCATTTCCAATATTGCCTTCCACAAATTGATAAACAGCATAGCCAATGATGCCAAATGCTATAATTAATTTTATAATTTTATTGTACATAAAGTTTCGTTTTATAGGTTGTAACAGAATTTATTGAGGTTGGTATTTTTATCTCTTTATTTTGCAAAGATACAGCGTTACCTTGAGTTTTAGAAGTCACAGTCATTGTTTTTACAACACCACTTTTAATATCTGCTGTTATATTGGTGTTTTGCAAGCCTTTTAAAAGCATGTTATAATTTTCTTCTTCTGTTTTCAAAGTAATTTTTGCGGTGCCTAATAGCGTAATTTGTGGACTCGCGGTTTTAAATGTCCACGTGTTTTCAGCAGCTAAATCTCCAGAATATACATTTTTCCAAGTTTCACCTAAAGCCACTTTTTTAGAAGGATATATAAAGGTGAATTGTTCAAAACTATCTGAAAGGCTTTTGCTCCCAAAATCTTTCTTCATTTCTTCAATTAAAACTTGCTTGGTAAATTCGTCTTTAATACCAGCACGATCCATCATATTATTAATCATACGCGTGGTTCCGCGAACTTTAATAATATCGCCTGTTTTTAAAAGTTCTATTTTAAGTTTGGATTTTGTTAAACCAGAAAAAATTAACGCTTCCATATTGTCTTTTTGAATGGGAGCAGAGGTATCTACAGACATTAATGTGCCATATAGATTAGAAGTAGATTTTAATTTGAAATCTTTATAAGAAAAATCGAAAATATAAGAGCTATCTGTTACTTTTTCAACTACAAAAACGAAGCTGCTTTCTACAATATTGGTCATTTCATGTGCAGAACCATCCATATCTTGTGTGATAAGTTGATTAGCTTTCTGAAAAACATGGATACTATCTCCAATTTTTAAATTATATTGCAATTGTGTTTGAGCCTGACTAGTACTAGCTAATAAGGTGAATAATAGTAATATAGTTGGTAATGGCGTGTGCATTTTTATGCCTTTTTTAAGGTGTACAAAGAAACTAAAATTTTATCTATAAAATATTTTTAAAATAAGGTTTGTTAAATAAAAAAGGGTTTGTATATTTGCACGCAGTTTTAGGGTTTAGAACCTAAAATAGAATTCAAGATATTAAGAAGATTTTAAAGATATAAGTAATGAGTAAAAGAACATTTCAGCCGTCAAAGAGAAAAAGAAAAAATAAGCATGGGTTCAGAGAAAGAATGGCTAGTGCTAATGGAAGAAAAGTCCTTGCTCGTAGAAGAGCTAAAGGAAGAAAGAAAATATCTGTATCTTCTGAATTAAGACATAAAAAATAATGAATTAACAATTGTTAATATATAAAGGTGTTCCCATTTGGTAACGCCTTTTTTTATACCCTCACGTTAACTACTTTTGCAAAAAATATTTCAACATGCCTAAAAACAAAAACATAAAATCCGTACTGCTTATAGGTTCAGGCCCGATCGTTATTGGTCAAGCTTGCGAATTTGATTACGCTGGAACTCAGGCGCTACGTTCTTTAAGAGAGGATGGAATTGAAACAATTCTTATTAATTCCAACCCGGCAACTATCATGACCGATCCTTCTATGGCGGATCATGTTTATTTGTTGCCACTTACCACAAAATCCCTTATTAAAATTCTAAATGAACATCCACAAATTGATGCCGTTTTACCTACTATGGGTGGACAAACTGCATTAAATTTAGCGATTGAAGCAGAAGAAAAAGGTATTTGGGACGATTTTAATGTAAAGTTAATTGGTGTTGATATCGACGCGATTAATATTACAGAAGATCGTGAGAAGTTTCGCGAACTCATGTTGAAAATAGGTGTTCCAATGGCGCCACAAGCTACAGCAACGTCTTACTTAAAAGGTAAGGAAATTGCTCAAGAATTTGGTTTTCCATTGGTAATTAGAGCGTCTTATACATTAGGTGGCGCAGGTGCATCTATAGTTTATAAAGAAGAAGATTTTGATGAGTTATTAACACGTGGATTGGAAATTTCGCCAATTCATGAAGTTATGATAGATAAAGCACTTTTAGGCTGGAAAGAATTTGAGTTAGAGTTATTACGTGATAAAAACGATAACGTTGTTATTATATGTACTATTGAAAATATGGATCCGATGGGAATTCATACTGGCGATTCCATTACGGTGGCGCCGGCTATGACTTTATCGGATAAAACGTTTCAACGAATGCGTGATATGGCAATTCATATGATGCGTAGTATTGGCGATTTCGCTGGTGGTTGTAATGTCCAATTTGCCGTAAGTCCAGATGAAAACGAGGATATTATCGCTATTGAAATTAACCCGCGTGTATCTCGTTCTTCTGCATTAGCGAGCAAAGCAACTGGTTATCCTATTGCTAAAGTGGCTTCAAAATTAGCTATTGGTTATAATTTAGATGAATTAACCAATCAAATTACAGGTTCTACTTCGGCCTTATTTGAACCAACGCTTGATTATGTTGTGGTGAAAATACCGCGATGGAATTTTGATAAGTTTGAAGGTTCTGATAGAACTTTAGGTCTTCAAATGAAATCTGTTGGTGAGGTTATGGCTATCGGCCGGTCGTTCCAAGAAGCGTTGCATAAAGCGACACAATCCTTGGAGATTAAACGAAATGGTTTAGGTGCCGACGGGAAAGGTTATAAAGATTACGATCAGATTATTGAGAAATTAACCTTCGCGAGCTGGGATCGTGTATTTGTAATTTATGACGCTATTCAAATGGGTATTCCATTGAGTCGCATTCACGAAATTACTAAAATCGACATGTGGTTCTTAAAGCAATATGAAGAGTTACATTATTTAGAAAAAGAGATTTCTACTTTTTCAATTGAAAATATAGAGCGTGATTTATTACTTGAAGCGAAACAAAAAGGTTATGGCGACAGACAAATAGCGCACATGCTAAATTGTTTGGAAAGTCAAGTATACACGAAAAGAGAGGAATTTAAAATAAAGCGTGTTTATAAATTAGTAGATACGTGTGCGGCAGAATTTGAAGCGCAAACACCTTATTACTACTCTACATTTGAAAACGAAGTAGAATTATCAAATGGCGAAATAGCGCCATCTAATGAAAGTGTTGTTTCCGATAAAAAGAAAATCATTGTATTAGGATCGGGACCAAATAGAATTGGTCAAGGTATCGAGTTCGATTATTGTTGTGTTCACGGTGTTTTAGCGGCTGCAGAATGTGGTTACGAAACCATCATGATTAACTGTAATCCAGAAACGGTTTCAACGGACTTTGATATTTCCCATAAACTATATTTCGAACCGGTTTTCTGGGAACATATTTACGACATTATTCGTCATGAAAAACCAGAAGGTGTGATTGTTCAGCTAGGTGGCCAAACGGCACTTAAATTAGCTGAAAAATTAGATCGCTACGGAATTAAAATTATTGGTACAACTTATAAGTCTTTAGATTTAGCTGAAGATAGAGGTAGTTTTTCAACTATTTTAAAAGAAAATAATATTCCTTATCCAGAATTTGATGTGGCAACCAATGCCGATGAAGCTTTGGCAATTGCAGATGTTTTAGACTTCCCAATCTTGGTAAGACCTTCCTATGTGTTAGGAGGTCAAGGCATGAAAATTGTAATTAATAAGGATGAATTAGAAGAGCATGTTGTGGATTTATTACGCCAAATGCCTGATAATAAATTACTATTAGATCGTTATTTAGATGGCGCTATTGAAGCGGAAGCGGATGCTATTTGTGATGGTGAGAACGTTTATATTATCGGAATTATGGAGCATATTGAACCTTGCGGAATCCATTCAGGAGATAGTAACGGTGTCTTGCCTCCTTTTAATTTAGGTGATTTGGTACTGCAGCAAATAAAAGATCATACAAAAAAAATTGCATTAGCATTAAATACGGTTGGTTTAATTAATGTACAATTCGCAATTAAAGACGATGTTGTTTATATTATTGAAGCCAATCCTAGAGCCTCTAGAACGGTTCCTTTTATTGCAAAAGCTTATGGTGAACCATATGTGAATTATGCAACAAAAGTGATGCTGGGGGTTAATAAGGTAACCGATTTTGACTTTAAACCGAGATTAGAAGGTTACGCTATAAAACAACCTGTGTTTTCTTTTGATAAGTTTCACAATGTTAACAAACAACTAGGTCCTGAAATGAAGAGTACGGGCGAAAGTATTTTATTTATTGATGACTTAAAAGATGATGAGTTTTATAACTTATACGCCCGACGTAAAATGTACTTAAGTAAATAAAAGGGTAGTAATGCTGTTATTTTAAAGGCTAATTGCTCATGTAGTAATAAAAAACCATCAGATGTTTTCTGATGGTTTTTTTGTAGCTTATTTTGATTTACATTAGAAATCGAAATACAACGCCTGTTACAATCGCTATTCCGAAGCTGATTAGGGTGCCAATTAGAATATATTCGGTGAGTTTTCTTTGTTTACTTTCTTTTAAATCGCCAAACCTAAAAACCGACTTAGCCGTAATTAAAAACCCAACAGCTTCCCAATGATCCATTATAATAAAAATGAATACTAAAATACGCTCCAGGATACCAATGTATTTACCAGCATCTTTAAGCGATTCGTTGCCTTTAGTTAGTTTTTCAATATTCCATTTGCTGAAAATGGCTTGCATAATAATAGATACTGGTACCGTTAAAAAAAGCAAACAGGTTAGTAGGAGCAAGGCAGTTTCTGTGGGGAAATCGGCCGTTGAGAACATCATATCTCTATAAAGGAAATACGCAGCAAAAATGCTGATAATATGTAATAGCTGATCAATAAAAAACCACCGACGTTTGGTTCTCTTCGTTTGAAATAGCAGTTTCAAAGCATCGATTATAAAATGTAAAGCACCAATTATGAGTAATAATGGCCAATAGGATACATCCCAAACAATAAGAAATAATAAGGCAATATGAATGCCCACATGTAAATATAGTTTAGGCGATTTAAGTTTCTTTTTCTCTTTATTCTTTACCCAAGACTTTGGTTGAATAATAAAGTCACCAATTAAATGTGCTAACACTAATTTTACTAGTAGAATCATACTACAAGTTAGTTATTTTAATATTACACAGTGTGTTAAGTTCTAATATTTCTTCAAGGTTTGCGCGTTTTACACGTTTGCTAATAGCATCTTGACTGATACCGATGCGTTGAGCAAGATCTGTTTGAATGCTTTTTGGATTTTCAATATGCATTTTTACAATTTCGGCAGAGTTTGTCGTCCAATTATCCATGCTGATTAAAGCTAATTTAATGTATAAATTGAGGTCTCTATCCAGATTAGGGTTTGCCGTTTTTATTTTTAAATTCAATTTTTCCTTTTTCAGGTTTTCTAATGTTTCACCAGAAAACTGAAAAGCTTCGCCGTTGGATTCGGTTACAGATGTACCTCGATAGGTTTTAGCACCCATACCAATTGCCATTCGTACATCTAAACCTTTTATCATTTTAATACATGCCTTGATGTAAACCGCATGTAAAAAGCTGTCTTGCGTATCTTTAAATTCTATTTGAAAACTATCACCACGGTATATTTCCCATAATCTATCATCAGGTTGTAAAAACGTTAAAGCAGACTTAAGCTGCGCCAGCCATATAGTGGGTTTTACACCTTTGGATCTAATAATATCACCTGTAATAACACTTATCATAAGGGTTGCTTTTGAATGAATAGTATACAATTCTACATATTAATTAATAGTATTCCTTCAAATAGGACTATTTATAAATATGCCTTCAAAAAGGAATAAACTTAATTATGCCATAAATAAGGAATAATCAAATATCGGTCATTTAAATGGAATACCCAAATAACTGAATTTTAAGGAGTAGGTGCCGAGGCGTATTTTTAAATTTTAGGAAGTTATAAATCTATTTTAATATTATAATCTTCTAATTCTTTAAGATAATCACCAATAACAAAATCTTCACTATTAAACTCAATACGTCTATTTTTCTTGGTATGATTACGTTCAATAGCTTTTAGAAAGCGTCTCACCTCTTCTAAAGAAGATAAAACCAACCCAGGAACGGGAGTAGATTTTCCATTATCATCTTTAGCAACCATAGTAAAATAAGAGGAATTACAATGTTTTACATGACCCGTTCTAATGTTTTCGGCTTCAACCCGAATACCGACAACCATGGACGTTGTTCCTACATAATTAATAGAAGATTTCATGGTAACGAGTTCGCCTATTTCAACAGGTTCCAGAAAATCTACGGTGTCAACAGATGCCGTAACACAATAATTTTCGGAATGTTTGGAAGCACAAGCATAAGCAATCTGGTCCATTAAACTCAACATATATCCACCATGAATTTTTCCACCGAAATTGGATTGAGATGGTTGCATAAGTTCTGCAATGCTAATTCGCGAACAAGCCACAGTTTTAAAAGTATCTTTCATATTAGTTGCGCCTATTATTTTCTCCTTTGGTAACTTCAACTTTAGTAATAAAATGTCTGGTATCTCCTAACCAAAATAAGGTTTGATAACGTTCAAAATAATGAAGTTTTACATGCTTTCCTTGTAATTCCATTAAATCTTTTATCACTTGTTTTTGATCATCTTCTACTGAAAATTCGAATAACTGCGCTTCAGAAACACCTTGGCTAATTTCGCCTTCCCAAGTCTTTATAATAACACCTTTACTGCTGAATTTAACCAGTTCACCAGCGCGAATACCTTCACTATATGTCGCGAAATAAATGAAAGAACCATATGCGACTAAAATTAAAACGAATCCAATAAGGATTTTTGTTAAGATACTTTTCATAGTTTATTTGTTTTATTATTCGTCATCATCTTGAACTTGCGCACGTTTTATAATGGCTTCCGGAAGTGACTTTTTAGCTTTAGCGCCCATTTTTTTTAATTTTTGAACACGACCAATTATATTACCTTTTCCATCAACTAATTTATTCATAGCGGCCGAATAATCCGTTTTAGCCGCATCAATTTTTTTACCAACACCAGTTAAATCAATGACCAAGCCTTCAAATTTATCGTAAAGTGCACCCGCTTGTTTGGCAATTTCTAGTGCATTGCGTTGTTGTTTTTCATTATTCCACATGGAATCAATGGTGCGCAACGTTGCTAAAAGTGTAGCAGGTGTAACAATTACAATGTTTTTCTCAAACGCTCTGTTATATATAGAATTATCTTCATTAATAGCCACCGCAAATGCCGGTTCAATAGGAACAAACATTAAAACAAAATCGGGTGATTCTATATCGTATAAATCTTCATATTTTTTATCTGAAAGCTGATCTACGTGTTTTTTAATGGAATTAACGTGTGCTTTTAACCACGTAGGTCTTTCATCTTCTTCGGCGTTTACCAAACGTTCATAGTCTGTTAAGGATACTTTACTATCAATAATCATCCGTTTATTATCTGGCAAATGTAATACCACATCGGGTAAAACGCGAGTGCCATCTTCACGTGTAAAATGTTGTTGCACAAAATACTCCCGGTCTTTTTCCAGACCCGATTTTTCAAGAACGCGTTCCAATACTAATTCCCCCCAATTTCCTTGCATTTTACTATCGCCTTTTAAAGCGCGCGTCAAGTTGGTGGCTTCTTTAGTCATTTGCTGATTCAGATCTTTTAAACCCAATAATTGCTCTCTTAAAGCGGAATGCATACTAATACTTTCCTTTTGGGTATCGTCAACCTTCTTTTCAAATAGTTGAATTTTTTCCTGCAACGGATTTAAAATCAGTTTAATATTTTCTTTATTCTGAAGTGTGAATTTTTCACTTTTTTCATCCAAAATTTTAGAAGCTAATAATTCAAAATCCTTGCGTAATTGCTCTTGTTGAAGCACTAATTCTTCATCGCGTTTTAAAAGCTGTTGCTCTAAATTTTCATATTCAGAATTCCGTCGTGCTAATTCAGAATTGAGCAATTCTTTTTGTCTTCGAATGCCGTCGCGATCAATTTCAGTTTTGGAAATAGTTTCTTTAAAGTCGCTTATTTGCTGATGGAAATAGGTGTTCTGTTTTTTAGATTCTTCTTCAAAAGAAATTTTAAGGCTTGAAAGCTGCTGTTGTAAATTGCTATTGCGTTCTTCTAAAGTGCTGGTTTCGACTTTATTTTTCAATTTAGAAAAAGCCAAGCCAATATAAACGCCAACTGCGGCAGATAGTATAATGGCAAGGATAAGGATAATACTGTCGGTCATATTTAAAAGAAGAATTTTACCAAAGATAAATTTTTTAAACCGGAACTTATAAAATCGCTATATGAACTTTTAGGAAAGATTTTTAGTTCTATTCTGTTGAATTGTAATCCTATTTTTTCACTCTGAAACTACCCGACAAATTATCAAAAGCAATTAAATCTTTAGGGAATAAGGTTTCAAAAACACCTTTGGAAATTAAATTACACGGCGCATCTGTAATTACAGAATCTTTAGTCATAACCACCATCGTATCGCACAATTGAATGGCTAAATCAATTTCATGAGATGAAAATAAAATGGTTTTATTGGTTTCCTTCACCAATTTTTGAAGTAATTTTAAAATGTATGCTTTATGATACATATCCAAATGCGTGGTAGGTTCATCTAGAATAATTAAATCCGTGTTTTGGGCCAAAGCACGCGCAATCAAAGCTTTTTGTAATTGACCATCACTTAATTCAAAACATTTTTTGTCCTTTAAAGTTTCAATATTCGTCTGCGTTATTGCGCGATTTATAACTTCTAAATCATTATCGGATAAATTCCCAACCCAATTAGTATAAGGCTGTCTGCCTAAAGCTACTAATTCATATACCGATAAATTTTTCGAGGCAATTTTTTCGGTTAAAACCAAGCTCATCGTTCTGGCAAGATCAGCATTCGAATAGGTTTCCAGGTTTTTATCTTTTAAAAAGACGGCGCCTGATAGTTTGGATTGCACACTGGTAAGCGTTCGTAAAAGTGTCGATTTTCCGATGCCATTGGCGCCAACCAATCCAATTAAATGTCCTTTTTGCAAAGCCATATTAATATTGGAAGCCACGACAGTTTCGGCTTTTTTGGAGGCATAACCGATGTTTAAATTTTCGGTTTTAAGCATAATATGTTGAGCTGATTTCATCTTAAAAAAGCATTTTACGTTTGCGTACCAAGAGCCAAATAACAACAGGCGCTCCTATTAAAGATGTTATCGCATTAATGGGTAATGTATAATCGCTAGTCGGTAATTGGGCAATACTATCGCAAATGAGCATGATTATAGCACCAAATAAAAAGACAGCTGGTAACAATACTTTATGATTGGATGTTGTAAAAACCTGTCGCGCCATATGTGGAATTGCTAACCCAATAAAAGCAATTGGACCAGCAAAAGCGGTAATAGTACCAGCCAATAAACTGGTGGCTATAATGATAATTAAACGACTTTGTTTAATGTTTAAGCCGAGACTCTTCGCATAATTTTCGCCTAATAAAAGGGAATTTAATGCTTTTATAGAAAAAATAGTCAAAATCATTCCTACGCAATACACGCAAAAGAAAATCCCCAATTCATACCAAGATAGATTACCTAAACTTCCAAATCCCCAGAAAATATATTGTTGTAATTGTTCAGCACTGCTAAAATAGGAGAGGACGCTAACCACGGCGGCTGTGATACTTCCAAACATGAGTCCAATAATAAGAATAGCCATAGTATCCCGAACTTTAGAGGAAACAATTAATACGGCAGATAATACTAGAAAACTTCCCAAACTAGCTGCTATAATAACACTCCATTTGGAAACGAGTAAAGTGGCAAATACACCACCAAAAATTCCCGCGCCTAAAATAATGAGTGCCACGCCTAAACTAGCACCAGAGCTAATGCCTAAAACATAGGGTCCTGCAAGCGGATTTCTAAAAAGTGTTTGCATAAGCAGTCCTGAAATACCCAATCCCGAACCAACTAAAACGGCTGTAAAGGCTTTTGGTAAGCGGTAGTTTTGAATAATATAATTGTCTGTAATACCTAATAAACTTTCAAAAACTGTTTTAAAAGGAATGGATACGGAGCCCAAACTAATATTTGCTAAAAAGCAAAATATGAGTATGCCGGTAAGTGAAATGAATGCGTATTTAAAATTGGTATTCATAGACTTTTTAAACCTATTCCTGCAAATATGGATTATTGTAATGGTTTGAAAAACTGCGACTCATAATCTTTCATCAATTCAGGGTGTGCAATTTTTACTAAATCTTTTAATACTAAATCGGGCCTAGCCGTTCCAATTTCGTAGTAAGTAACGCCACCAGTTTTGCCGGCTGTATTAACAAAGGAATAGATTTTTTTATTTTTAAACGCATCAAATTGCGTGTAATGTGCGTTTGCTTTTTCCAAAGCATCAAATGTGCCATAATAAGATGGGCTAATCCAAATGTCCGCATCTTTTGCTTTTTCATAAACGGCTTCAAAATTTAGAGCTAAACTTCCTTTACTATCTGTTTCTTGCCATAAATAGTTAACGTTAGCATCTTTTAAAAGCTGTGCTTCGGGGCTTGTTCCGCTTGGCAAATACCAAATATCTTTATGCATGGCACCGCTTAAAACACTGGGTTTGGTGGTAGCGTTTTGAGCTAGTTTTTTGGCTTCGAGATAATCATTTTTAATTTTTTTGAAAACCATTTCAGCTTGCTCGCTTTTGTTGTAAAGCACACCAAAAAATTTAATCCATTCAGCTTTTGCTAAAGGTGATGTTTCAACCCAATCGCCATTATAAATTACCGGAATTCCTGATTTTCTAATCGTTTCAAGACTTTTGTTGGAACCATCCATACCAAAACCTACCACTAGATTTGGATTCAATTCCAATAAAACTTCCGTGTTAATACCTTCATTTTTTCCTAATTCTCTTACAGCACCAGTATCGATTAGTTTCCGAGTCCGTTCCGAGGAAATATAATCCGTTCCTGGGAAACCAATTAATGAATTTTCAACCTCTAATAATTCCAAAGCAGGAATGTGCGTGGTGGAGGTAACTACTATTTTCTCAACTGGAATGGTTACTATTCCATCATAATCATCCTTGTTAAAAGTGCTTACCGCTGCTTGTTCTTTAGTAAGTAATAAATAGCTGTAATTTTTATCAGCATTAGGCCATGGATTGCTAATGGTTAAAATTTTATAGGTGTCGTATTCTTCAATACTAAATCCTGTAGCGTAATCTATTTTTAATGATGTTTTACTAGTTTCAGGTAAAGTAATTTCCTGTTCCTTTTTTTCCTGACAGTTCCAGAAAAATAGACTTAATAAAAGTGTAGTAAAAATTATTTTTTTGTGTAACATTGGTAACATTTATACGATTAAAAATCACGTAAATTTATGTAAAATATTTAACTATGCGCGACGGATCAAATGTAACATTATATATAGTAGCTGGAATTATTATCTTTCATTTTTTGGCAGGATTTATTTATCTGCTCTACAAAATGACCAAGAAAAAATAAGCTTCATGATGCTTATCTGAAAAGAATAACTACTTTTGCAAAGAATTTGGTTTGATGATAAATCAATAGCTTTTTTGGGTAGTTATTTTTTTGTTCACTACTTGAAAATCTTAAGATTTCATCAATTAAAAGGGAATCTGGTTAAAATCCAGAACTGTTCCCGCAACTGTATGTTTATACTCAATTTTTTGAGTACCTCTTTTTAGAGATGTTATTACTTCAATTAACCACTGGTTTCAATACTGGGAAGGTTTAATAACATGAAACGAGTCAGGAGACCTGCCAACTTCGTAACCTTATAAATTAAAGGCTTTCGGGTAAAAGGCTTACTGATTATGATTCGTTATTTGTTAATATTGCTGTTTTTTTACTGTGGTGCACTTTATGCCCAGGTCACTCCGGTTACGGAATTGAGCGAAGTTAATTTAAAATACATCAAATTAAAAGATTCCGTTTATACGACTACGCAAACCGTTTTAAGTGACAGTGTATTAAAGCGAAACCAATCATCATTAACGAGTCTTTTAAATTATAATACTACCATTTATTTGAAAGAGAATGGTTTAGGTATGGTGTCTTCGCCTAGTTTTAGAGGTACAACGGCTCAACAAACAGCTGTTTTATGGAACGGTATTAATATAAATTCTCAGACTACAGGTCAAACGGATTTTAATACGATTAACACCCGAGGTTTTGATCAGGTTGTTGTTAAATCTGGCGGCGGTGGCGTTATAGATGGCAGCAATGCTATTGGCGGAAGCATTTATTTGGAAAATATACTGGATTATAATTTAGGATTTGAAAATGATTTATTTTTGAAATACGGCAGTTATAAGACTTATGGAATTGATTATAAAACAAGCTATTCTACAAAACAAGCGAGTTTTTCATTAGGTATTTCGCGTCAAGGTTCTGAAAATGATTACGAATATTTAGGCACCGATCGAATCAATAAAAATGGACAATTCAACAATACCAACATTAGTTCTAGTTTTGGTTTTAAATTAAATAAGCGAAATATTATTAATTTTTATGCCAATATATATGAGGGTAAACGTAATTTTTCACTTCCTACCCCAAATGCTTTAGAAACAAAGTATAACGATTTTAACACACGAAGCATGCTGGAATGGGTTTCTAAATCCAGGAATTTAACCTCCAATACCAAAGTTGCATATATCACCGAAAACTATAAATACTACCCCAACATTGCTAGAGATTTCTACACTTATGGTGATGTAGGAAGTCTGTTTTTGAAATATAATTTGGATTATGAATTGGGCCGAATACTTTTAACTGGTGGGTTAAATTATAATCAAAATAATGGCGAAGGTTCTGATTTAGCTCATGAAATTCGTCATTTGGGATCGGCTGTTTTAGGACTAAAACATAAAGTGAATCAACGTTTTCTATACGAGATTAGCTTGCGTCAAGAATTTAACAGCACCTACGAAAGTCCTTTCTTATACGCGGCGGGTATTCAAGCTGTAATAACCAGTTTTTACACTCTGAAATTGAATACGTCAAAAAACTTCCGAATTCCTACTTACAACGATTTGTATTGGGAAGGGTTGGGAAATGCAGATTTGAAACCTGAATTATCTTATCAAGGTGAAATGAGCCATGTTTTGCATATTCCCAACGCTTCTTTAACCATAAACGGCTACTATAATAAAGTTCAAGACTTATTATTATGGACACCCGATGTAAATGGTATTTGGAGACCAAAAAATGCTGAAAACGTTAAAATATATGGTGTTGAAGGCTTATTGACTGCTAAAAAAAGTATTGCAGCACACAGTTTTAATGTTTCAGCAACGTATGCCTATACGGTTTCAACGAACGAAAAAACCAATAAACAACTCATTTATGTGCCCTATCATAAATTAACGACGGCGGTTGGTTACGGTTATAAAAAACTGTCAGCATACTATCAATATATCAATAACGGCGAAGTTTATACCACAACAGACAATGCAACAGAGCATATTCTGAATAGTTATATGGTAGCCAATTTTGGTCTAGAATATAATTTAGGAAAAAAAACGAACACGTATGTACTGGGTGCTCAAATTTTGAATTTATGGAACGAGTCCTATGAAAGTGTATTAAACAGACCCATGCCGGGCCGAAACTTTAATGTGTATTTGAATTTTAATATATAATAATTATGAGGAAAACCTTAAAAAGCGTAGCCATGTTGGCTATCATTTTGCTTTTGCAAAATTGTACGAGTGATGATCGTGACATTATTATTGAAACACCGCCGCCGTCTGGTGATTATGCCAACGGAATTTTTGTTTTAAACGAAGGTGGTTATACCTATTCCAATGCTTCGGTGTCTTTTATAGATAATTCGGGACAGGTTTATAACAATATTTTTTATGCCGTTAACGGTAGAGGACTGGGGGATGTGGCACAAAGCATGGCTTTTCATAGAGATAAAGCCTATGTTTTAGTTAATAATTCTAATACTATAGAAGTGGTAAACCGCTATACATTTGAATCTATTTCCACGATAGAGCAAGATATTCTTAATCCGCGATTTATGACCTTCGATGGAGATAAAGGATATATCACGAATTGGGGTGATCCTGCCGACACCACGGATGATTATGTTGCCATTTTAAATACCGAAACAAATATAGTTATCAATACAATTTCAGTTTCAGAAGGACCAGAAGAAATATTAAACAACAATGGAACCTTATATGTAGCGCATAAAGGGGGGTGGGGCTATGGAAATACAATATCTGTTTTAAATGCTTCTTCGGAAACAGTAATATCCAATATACAGGTTTCTGATGTGCCCGGAAATATGATGATATACAATAATGATTTATATGTGCTTTGCGCTGGGAAAGGTGATTATACCGGTGATGAAACAGTAGCGGGAGTTCACAAAATAAATCTTGCAACTAACCACGTTACGGATCAAATTATCTTTGCAGATGGTGTGCATCCAGGGTATTTTCAAATTGATAATAATTCACTGTTATTCACTTTAAACAGAGATGTTTTTAAAGTGAATTTAAACGATTTCACATTACCTGAAGCACCATTTTTCAGTACCAATGCACAGAATGTTGGCGTTCTGTATGGTTTTAAAATCAGCAATGGAAATATTTATGTAGCAGATGCTAAAGACTATGTTTCTAATGGTACCGTATTAGTTTACGACTTACAAGGCCAATTTCAAGAAAATTATAATGTAAAACTTATTCCTAACGGATTTTATAGTAACAATTAATTAAATTAAAACGCAACAACAATGAAAAAAAATTATCTATTCTTATTACCTTTTATCTTTAGCTTATTAGCTTTATCTGGCTTTGCACAAGCCGATTATAATAATGGGGTTTTTATTTTAAATGAAGGTGGTTATGGAAGTAATAACGCTTCAGTTTCTTTTTTAAACATTACAGGGACTTTAACAAATAACATTTTTACAACTGGAAACCCTGGAATGGATTTAGGTGAGGTAGCGCAAGGAATGGGGTTTTATGGCGAAAATGCTTATATAATTTCAAATGGTACGAGTGAAATTAATGTGGTTAAGCGTTCAACTTTTACGCATATTTCAACTGTAACCACGGATATCAATAATCCGCGCTATATAGAATTTGATAACGGTTTAGGCTACATCACTAATTGGGGAGATCCAACAGATCCAAACGCCTCTTATGTGGCCGTTTTAGATTTAGCTACCCATACGGTAACAACTACAATTCCTGTTGTTGAAGGACCTGAAAAAATAATCAAAAAGAATAACCAGTTATTTGTGGCGCACAAAGATGGTTATGGTCAAGGAAATTCAATTTCGGTTATTAGTTTAAGTGATTACAGTGTTTCACAAATAACAGTTGCTGATGTTCCAAATTCAATAGTAGCTGATGCTGATTATTTGTATGTGCTTTGTGGTGGAAAACCCTCTTGGACAGGAGACGAAACGTTGGCGAAATTATACAGAATAGCTTTAAATGATTTTTCTGTAATGGACGTTTATGATTTTGCAATTGGTAATCATCCCGATTTTTTACAAGTTGAAAATGGCGAAGCTTATTATGTTCTAAATAATAATATTTACAATTTTGATTTTTCAGCGAGTCTACCGACTACAGCATTTATCAATACAGCTGCACAAAATGTCCAAATACCTTACGGATTTTCATTGATAGACAACATCTTCTATCTAACGGATGCTGTAGACTATGCAAGTGATGGCCAACTGGTTACTTATAATATTTCAGGTACTTTTGAAAACAGTTATACAACTGGAGTGCTTCCAAATGGTATTTATAAATATAGGATGCCGCTTGGTGTTTATCCGCCTTCCGTAGGAGAAACGGGAACAACTGCTTTGGCTAACACGGATCCACTATTTATTGATTGGGCAGCCGGGGCTTCAGTAACACGCGGATTAATTAATATTACAGATCCGTCTGCTACTTATGACGGAAGCAGTTATGCCACAGCAGGAACAGAATCTAATGTTATAGGAGCGGCCAACAATGCAATTGTGAGTTTAGGTGATCGCGGCGAGGCTATTTTAACATTTGCTACGCCAATTACGGATGGGTCTGGATTTGATTTTGCAGTTTTTGAAAATGGATTTAGTAACACTTTTTTGGAATTGGCTTTTGTTGAAGTGAGTTCAGATGGTATTAATTACGTTAGATTCCCTAATCACAGTCAAACGCAAACAGACACGCAAGTAGGCGGGTTTGGCGCTGTTGATGCCACATACATTAACAATTTAGCTGGAAAATACCGTGCTACTTATGGAACACCATTTGATATTAACGATATAGCTGATAATCCGTTATTGAATAAAAGCAGAATTACGCACGTTAAAATTATTGATGTGGTTGGAATTATTGATCCTGCTTTTGCATCTTATGATTCCTACGGAAACATGATAAACGATCCATTTCCCACCCCTTTTCATACAGGTGGTTTTGATTTAGATGCTGTTGGTGTCATTAATCAAGCCAGTTTAAGTGTTACGGATAACACGTTTTCAGAATTAAAATTATATCCAAATCCAGCTTCAGATTTCTTTACCGTAAAGAGCACCAATCATGTTATGGATATTAGTATTTATGATATAACTGGAAAGTTGATTGAGCAACTAGTTAAAACAACTGGAAAAGATATTAATATTTCCAATTTAAAACAGGGCGTATATATAGTAAAAGTAACAGCGCAAAATAAAAATGGTTTATTTAGATTGATAAAGCAGTAAAATAAGTAGATAAAATTTACTTAAAAGCCACTTTATAAATTCGATATTTATAAAGTGGTTTTTTTTATTAATTAGGAATTAAATTGCAAAACCAAAAACCCGACACATCAGATGCAGCATTAGGTTTTGGATATTCGCGATAGATTTTTTCTCCCACATTGAAAGTAATGGGAGTTTTAAAAATAGGACCATCAAAACAGAAGGTGTGGAATTCGCAGTTTTCGCCACAGGGATCAACGCCTTTTGGTAAATTAGCTAGCAATTCTTCATCAATAATTTTGCCCACAAAATCTTCTGTGAAATATCTTGAGTCTGCGCATTCAATGATTGCCTTAAAGCCTAAATCAAGAAACTCTTGCATCAGCTCTTTCATGTTTCTTTTCCAAAGCGGAAATACAGCTGTAATATGATGTTTTCCTAATTGCTTTTCGCGGTAGTCTCTCAAATCTTCCAATAAAATATCACCAAATGTAGCATGTGTAAAACCGTCTTCTTTGAGTTTTGATGTGGCAGCATTCATAATTTCATTATAATCATCCATAATAGGCTGCTCTGGTAAATTTATAGTTGCAAAAGAAATGGCAATGGAATGGGCTTGTTTTTCTATAAAAGTTATTGGTAAACCATGCATAGTAACCCGATTATAACTTGAATTTATAGTTGTTACCAGTTTTTCTACCTGATAACTTTTGTCTTGTAGTAAATAATAGAGTGCCAAAGCGGCGTCTTTACCGGTGCTCCAGTTTAAATATGTTTTGTAAGTTTTCATTAAATGTTTAAACCTTAAAGATAAATTTTCGCTTTGTTTATGCTGCCATATTTGTAAAACTTTGCAATATTAAATATGATGAAACGGTTCATTTTTCGAGTTTCTTAAGACTGCATATTTTTAGTCTTATCAATTTGAAATCTAAAAAGTGATATTATAAATCACCATCTTTTTTACTGATAATTAAAAGGATTAATAAAAATTAAAGATTAAGCCTGCGCATACGTTAAGAATTTAAGAAATAATTAAATAAAGACTTAAATTTTAACGTTATTTTAACGATTTTATTTGCTGTTCATCGATTACAATCTCATCTATATGGTATTAACTTTTTAATTGTAATATATTGAGACACTATTAACTTTAAAACCAATTTAAAAAATGAAAAAAAATTTACTATTAACCATTTTCGCAATGTGCTTCATAACTTTTGGGTTTTCCCAAACTGATTGTGGAACCGCATTAGCATTAACACCAGGAACACCACAGGCTGGTATAACCACTATTGGAGGAAGTTTCCCGGATGCCAATACCGCGCCAACTAACCCTTGTAGCGCCAATTATAATGATAATGAATATTGGTTTCAATATACTGCAGTAGAGACGGGTGAAACTTTAGATCTTACCGTAACTGATTTAACGGTTACTTGGTATGGCTTATTTATTCTAGACGCATGTCCAGGATCAACACCTACATGTATTGCTTCGGATGTGAATACTTCTGTTACTACAGACCTTGCAGTTACATCTCCAGCTCTTACAGCTGGAACAACCTATTATATTGTATTGACAGAGTGGGCTGAAAGTTCAACTGCATTTACTTTAACCAGTGTTGTAAATGCTGCTCCAACATGTACGGCATCCACTTCAACAGTTTCAACTGTAAGTGATTGTGGTGTAAGTGGTGGTTTTTACGTTAAAGTAGCTATAACTGATTTAGGATCTGCAACTGCTTTAACGGTTTCAGATGATCAAGGAAATTTACCACAACCTTTAACAGTTGCTGGAACATTACAATTTGGACCTTATGTAAATGGTGTTAATGTAGTAATTACTATTAATGATGATAATGATGATGACACATGTACGGTAATAAAAGCAGCAATTACTCAAGCAATTTGTCCTCCATCAAATAATACTTGTGCTAATCCGGATTCACTTACAGTAAATGCTGATTTCGCTTGTGCAGCTGTAACATCAGGTACACTTGTAGGTGCAACAGCATCAGGAGAAAATGAGACAGCTTGTTTTGGTACAGAAAATGATGATGTTTGGTATTCATTCGTTGCAACAGCTACTAGTCATAATGTTAGTTTAATAAACAAGACTGGTACTCCAACTGATTTATATCATTCATTATGGTCTGGATCTTGTGGAGCTTTAACTAATTTAAAATGTAGTGATGCTGACTCAAGTCTTACTTCTGGTTTAGTTATTGGAGATACTTATTTAGTTAGAGTAAATTCATATTCGTCTAGTGCAGGAGCAACATCAACGTTTGATATCTGTGTGGGAACTCCACCAGCACCGCCAGCAAATGATGATTGCGCAGGAGCTTTAGTATTAAATGAATCTACAGTTGGTACCTGCGATAATGCAGTAAGTGGTACAACTGTTTCAGCTACGGCATCGTCAGAAGCAGATTGCTCAACGACTAATAAGGATGTATGGTATACATTCGAACCATCTGAAACAAATTCTTATGATATTTCTGTAACTGAAATCCAAGATTTTGGTTTTTCAAGCACCTATGTTTCTGTTTTTGAAGGCGCCTGTGGTGCTATTACTCAAGTGGGTACAGCTTGTAATACTTCATCTGGTAGTTTTGCCTTAACTGCGGGAACCACTTATTATATCAATGTAAGAAGTACATCAACCACAACGGGTGTTAATTTTAGTCTATGTGCTGCTTTAACACCACCACCTCCAGCTAATGATGAATGTTCAGGAGCAATTACTATTGCATGCGCTGGTCAATATACAGGAAATACAACATCAGCAAGTCCTGAATCTCCGGATCCTGGAACTTGTACAACTTCTGCAGGTACTGCTGGAGCTGTTTGGTACACTTTTACAGGAGCTAACTCTAACGACGCTGGTGCAGCAGTTGGAACTGTTGGTGATGAAGTAACATTAGATTTAAGTTTATCCACTTTTGACACTAAAATTCGTGTATTTGAAGGTGTTTGTGGTGCTTTAACCTGTGTTGGAGGAAATGATGATGGAGGAACTGGAAACACGTCCTTATATACTTTTGCTGCAACTGTAGGCACGGAGTATTATATTTTAGTTCATGGATTTAGTACAAATGCTGGTGCATATACATTAGATGTGTCTTGTGTAGCACCACCTTTATGTACAGCTGCTGTAGTTGATAGTTCAACAGTTGTTGAAGATTGTGCAAACTCTTTATTTACAGTAGATGTTGTTTTTTCAAATGCAGGTGATGCAGGTACAGTTATTAGTGATGGCTTAGGAGGTTCTTTCCCAGTTATAGCAGGAACAGTATCAGCTGGTCCTTATGCTGTTGGAACAACAGTAACATTGGATGTGGTTCATACAGATGGTGATTGCGACTTTAGTTTAGGGAATTTCTCTGACGATTGCCCTTCTTCTGTAGTTGAAACAGTAGATTGTTCTGGAACTGCTTTAAATCAAACATATTGTTATGATGAGTATGAAGATGCTATATTTTTATATACATCATCAGATCTTACAAGAACATTATCTATAACGTTCAATCAAGGAACGCTTGAGGAGAATTTCTCTGGCGGAACTTATGATGATCTAGTCATTTATGATGGAGGTGATAATACAGGTGCTGTATTGTTTGATTCAGATGTAAGTGGTGGTGATCTAACAGGTTTAACCTTTGTATCTACTGGTAATATGATATTTATGGAGTTAACTTCTGATGTCTCAAACTCTTGTGCTAGTGGAGATGAGACTTCATTAGATTTTGATGTAGCATGTGG
Organism: Bizionia myxarmorum; assembly: GCF_008086205.1. GTDB lineage: Bacteria > Bacteroidota > Bacteroidia > Flavobacteriales > Flavobacteriaceae > Algorimicrobium > Algorimicrobium myxarmorum. Next base: position 423,450 of record NZ_VSKK01000002.1, read on the forward strand.
TGCTACAATGACAACTGATGAGTTTGATTCGCCAAATGCGTTTACGTATTACCCGAATCCAGTTTCAAATGTGTTAAATGTTAAAGCACAGAACAACATCAGTAATGTGTCTGTTTACAACATGTTAGGTCAAGAAGTACTTCGTACGGCTCCTAATGCTGTTGCCAGTGAGGTAGATATGTCTAACTTACAAACAGGTGCTTATTTTGTTAAAGTAACGATTGGTAATACAACAAAAACAATTCGTGTTATTAAAAACTAATAAACGATGTAGTTTTTAAATTATATGGAAAACCCAGACTATAAGTCTGGGTTTTTTTGTTTTAAAAACTAATTATTAACTAATAATTAGTTTGTTGCATTAGTTATCATTCAAGTTTTAAATTTAAATTTTAAAATTATTTTCTAGTTTTATTGTATTTAGTCCCTTGATATACAGTTTCATTCTATTGTACAGTCAAAAAAATTTATTACCTTGTTAACAATTAATTAACTAAAACCCTTTTTAAAAATGAAAAAAATTACTCTTCAAATTTTTGCGTTTTTGGCTTTTGTCTGTTGTTGGCAGACAAACGCGCAAAGCATTATTAATATCACCACATCAGGGGGCTCTTTTGCAACCGAAAAGTGGGTGAATGTTACAACCGAAATTAATGGTGGTGGAACCCAAATATGGGGGCAAGGTGATGGCACTTACGGCAATGGACCAGGTCTTATAAACCAAAACATTACACTGCCTGCTGGAACCTATTATGTAAATTGTTATGATAAATATGCCGATGGATGGGATGGAACTTTAATTTCAGCTACAGCTTACGGAAACATTCTAAATAACAATGGCGGTGTTTCGCCAAATGATGGGACAGATACAGATACTTCTTTTGCTTGGGGTGATACTCAAGCGCAAGAACTGGAAGCCTCTTTAGTAATTATAGTTCCTGTGGCGCCATGTGTATCAACTGCTATAGCTAGTTCTACAGTAGTTGATGATTGTGGTGCATCACAATTTTCTATTGATGTCTTAATTTCTGATGCAGGTGATGGTAGCAATATTACTGACGGTTTAGGAGGTTCATTTCCTATTGCTTCAGGAACTGTAACAGCAGGTCCTTACACAATTGGTGATGTTATTACTTTAGAAGTGGAGCATACTAATGCTTTATGCGATTATACATTAGGAACTTATTCTACCGGTTGTACAATTCCGGGCGAAATATGTGAAAATTCAATAATCATAGGAGGTCTTCCTTATAGTACAACAGATAACACCTCTAATTATGGAGATGATTATTCAGGATCCCCTGGGGCCTCTGATTGCGGAACAACGTCTGGCTATTTAGGTGGAGATGATGTAGTATATTCTTATACGGCCATTAGTGATACGTCCATTAATGTATCCATGACACCAACTGGTACATGGTCTGGTATTTTTGTGTATACCGATTGTGCTGATATTGGTGTAGCTTGTGCTACTGGAGTTTCGGGTTCTTCAACTGCTGCAAGAAATTTTGATTTAACGGTAAGCAATGGAACCACTTATTATTTTGTGATTTCCACATTTCCATCACCGCAAAGTACAGCATACACTTTAAATATTGTTGAAAACACCTGTACAGCTGCAACGGTAAATTATGTTATTGTAGATGATTGTGATGTATCTGGTGGTTTTTATATAGATGTAAATATTTCTGATTTGGGATCTGCAACAGCTTTAACAATTTCTGATGATCAAGGTAGCACTCCTCAAGCATTAACTGCTGTTGGAACTGTAACTTTCGGTCCTTTTGTAAATGCTACGAATGTTGTAATTACTATTCTTGATGATAATGATGGAAACTGTACAATAGTTAGTTCAGTATTAACTCAAACAGTTTGTCCTCCAAGTAATACCAATTGTGCTACAGCAGAAGCTATAACTGTTGGTCTGGGCGTGTGCGGACCTACAGTAACAGGCAATAACACAGGTGCTACAGATTCTGGAGAAGCTGATCCATCTTGTGGAAACTACGCTGGAGGCGATATTTGGTATTCATTTGTAGTGCCTGCTGATAGGTCACAAGTAACAGTAGAGCTTGGAACTTCAGCATTTTCAACTACAAAAATGGCAGTTTATAATACAACTATGCCTTGCGGTTCATTAGTTGAAATTTTCTGCGATAATTTGTACACCACTAAAACTGTGACCGGTTTAACCTCTGGTGACACGTATTTATTGCGTCTATATGATTGGGGCAATGATGATTTAGGTGAGGTTACGTTCTGCGTGAGCACACTAGCAAGTTGTCCAGCTCCTACAGGTATTGTAGTTACTAACAGAGCAACTACTTCAGCTGATTTGAATTGGACAGAAAACGGTACGGCAGCTTTATGGGATATTGAATGGGGAGCTACTGGCTTTACGGCTACTGGAACTCCAACTATTGAAGATACTGCTACAAAACCATACGGTTTTACAGGTTTAACAGCTTCAACTGCATATGATTTTTATGTGCGTTCAGATTGTGGTGGTGGAGATGTTAGTGCATGGGTTGGTCCATTTACGTTTGCAACTACAGATTTACCTCCAGCATGTGGTGGAAATTTTTATGATGAAGGAGGCTTGGCAGGTGATTATTCAAATAACTCAAATATTACTACAACCATTTGCCCAGATCTTCCTGGTGATACTGTAAATGTGAATTTTACATTCTTCAGTACAGAAAATCGAGGTGCTACAGATTGTTGGGATGGTTTAACCATTCATGATGGTCCAGATGCTACAGCAGCAACTATTGATCCTCCAGGTGGAGGAACAAGATGGTGTTGGGATAGAGATGATACAACTCCTGGAGGAACAGGAGATTTGCAAGGGATGACTATTACATCAACAGATCCATCAGGATGTTTAACATTTGTTTTTACATCTGATGGTAGTGGGTTACGTGAAGGTTGGGAAGCTAATGTAACGTGTACAGCATTAAGCTTACTAGAATTTGGCTTAACTGGATTCACATATTTCCCGAACCCAGTAACAAATAGCTTGTCTTTAAGAGGCGTTCAAAACATTCAAAATGTTGCTGTTTATAATATGTTAGGCCAAGAGGTGCTTCGCACAGTTCCTAACAACGCAGCAAGTGATATTGATATGTCTAATTTGCAAACTGGCGCTTACTTTGTAAAAGTAACGATTGAGAATACAACAAAAACTATTCGAATTATTAAGAATTAAAAAAAGAAGTAGTTGTTAGAAATTAAAAAACCCAGACATATGTCTGGGTTTTTTAATTTCTAACGACTATTTATACATCCCTACTGAAAACGGCACAAAATCTGATTTGTCTCCAACTAAATCTAAAGATTTAATAGAAGGAAATGACATACGTCCTTCATCTGAAATAAGTTGCAAAGCTGCCGCTAATAATGGTTCCGTTTCAGTTCCTAATATGCCCATATTTGAATAGTTTTCAGGTAGCGTAAAATCTGGAAACAAGCCTTGGCTATAATCTGTAGTTCCTACAGCATTTAAAGATTTTAAAACCAATGGTTGCATAGCATATAAATGCGCTGGATTCGCATTTGTTCTTTTAAAATCAGGAGCATCATACAGCGTAATGGAAGCTTGGAATTTCCCCGCAGTTTCTGTTCCAATATGAACAACATCAATATAAGGAATAAGGCAATTAATAACTAATTCACTAGCGGATGCTGATCGTTTTGAAGTTAAAATATAAACTTTATTAAGATTCAAGATATTTAAAGCTGAACCGCCATCCGTATTGGTAAAATAATTGGTGATTTGTTCCGTAGATAATTGGGTTTGAATTTCACTATTCCATTGTTCGGTGCTAAAAACACTACCAGTTTTACCAGCTATCATACTCGACAGTAAAATGGCTGTATTAACAGAGCCACCAGAATTATAGCGTAAATCCAAAACTAAATTTTGAATATTGTTCGCTAAAAAATCTCCAAAAACCGTATTTAATTGCGCATCGAAATCGCGCGTAAAACCATTGTACATTAAATAGCCAACATTCGCATTGGCCACGTTAAAAATCGCTGTTTTAAAAATCGGATTTTCTGTAGTTGAAGATTTGTTTAATGTAATACTTTGTCCATTAGGAGTAATTGTATCATCGGAAGTTTCCGGCGTACCGTTGTCATCGTAAATTGCTAAATTTATTGTGTAATTTGAATTACTTAATAAACTACTAAAGTTGCTCGTATTCAAAGCCGTTCCATCCACGCCATAAAAAATAAGACCTCTTGAAACCCCTTGGGCACTGGCGTTGGAATTCGGTAAAACATAACCAACATATCCAAACACACTATTAGAGCCATTTGGGTAACGCATAAGGCCAAAATCCATACCATTATTCATAGTCGTACCATTAAGTTGTTGCTCTAACTGAATATAATTAGAAGTAATCCAACTAAACCGATCTACCGTTTGTGGCTGGTATTTTAAATAATCGAACAAGTCTTCGGGAGATTGGAAATTATTTAGGAATGCTTCATAACTGCCTTCATCAAAACGGTTGTTAGCTAAATCTGGAACCACATCTTTATATAAATAAAAGGAATTTAAACCACGCCAAACAAAATCATTCAAGTCTCGTGTTGAGGTTGGGTTGTCATCTAAATCTTCAAAACATCCCATCAATACTGTAGAAATGGCAATAGCAATTAAAAAGTTCCAACAATTTTTCATAGTAAAAGTGTATTAAATTTTTCTTTTTCTCTGATTAAAAGTAGTTACTTTATAAGATAATAAAAATTATTTGTAACAAATTCGAAATTCATTCGTCGTAATAAAAGAAGCCGTAAACCAGCTTTTACTAATTAACCACAACCATGACCCAGACAGAATTTTTAAATATTGTCATGCCATTTAAAGACAAAGTCTTTCGTTTAGCAAAACGATTATTAGTTTCTAGGGAAGAAGCCGAAGATGCAACACAAGAAGTTATTTTGAAATTGTGGAAGAATCAAGAGAAAATTAGCGAATATAAAAATATTGAAGCGTTTTCCATGACCATGACTAAAAATTATTGTTTAGATAAATTAAAATCCAAACAAGCACAAAATTTAAAAATTGTCCATAGTAATTATGAAGATCACAATAGCTCTTTACAACATGAAGTTGAGGTCAATGATAGTCTAGATTGGATTGGAAAGATAATGGAAGCGCTTCCAGAACAGCAAAAAATGGTAGTACAATTGCGAGATATTGAACAATATGATTATAGTGAAATAGCAAAAATGTTGGATATGAATGAAACGGCCGTTCGCGTGGCTTTATCCCGAGCTAGAAAAACAATAAGAGAAAAATTAAATAATACACATAATTATGGTATTAAATAAAATAGAGCAGTTACTAGAAAAATACGAGAATGCTGAAACAACGCTTCAAGAAGAGGCGCAGTTAAAGCAGTATTTTACTCAAGAAAATGTAGCACCACATTTAGAACTGTATAAACCTATGTTTACTTACTTTTCTGCCAACCAGCAGGAATTATTTACAAAAGAAGTTCCTTTAAAAACAAAATCCGTTTTTAATTACCGTTGGATAGCTATTGCTGCTATTGCCGTGCTTTCAATAGGTTTTTATTTCAGTAATCCTTTTGAGCAACAGGATGAATTAGGAACCTATGACGATCCTATGTTGGCTTATAACGAAGTGGTAAAATCGCTTGAAATGATATCCACACATATGAATAAAGGATTTGAAAAAGTTAACTATTTGAATTCGGTGAATGACGGTATTTCTAAAGTGAATTACTTAAATGAAATGCATAATACAACGGATAGAATTTTTAAGAATATTAATTAACAAATAATGAAAACACTAAATAATATAAACCCAAACAGTATAATCACGACAGGTGATATAAATAAAAAATTAAATAACTCAAAAATAACAACTATGAAAAAGTACACACTAATGTTCGTTATGGCGCTAATGATGATGCCATTTGCTTCTCAAGCACAAGATATTTTTGCTAAATACAGTGATAGTCCAGATGTAACTTATGTTTCCATCAAGCCTAAAATGTTCCAAATGTTGGCGAAAATGGATATTAATACTGATGATCCAGAATCTCAAGAATACATAAAAATGGTAAATAGCATTACCAGTTTTAAAGTGATTACAACAGGAAATAAAACTATTTCTGATGATGTTGCTAAATGGGTAAAATCTCGTAAAACATCACTTGAAGAATTAATGGTAGTAAAAGATAATGGTATGAATATGACCTTTTATGTAAAAGAAGGACGTGATTCAGACCACGTAAGTGAATTCCTCATGTTTGTAGATGGTTTAGGCGCTATTACAAAAGATATGGACGTGAATATGAATGGTCAAAAACGTGAATTTGAAACCGTAGTCGTTTCTTTAACAGGTGATATTGATATGAATCAAATTTCAAAATTAACCCAGAAAATGGATCTTCCAGGCGGTAAGCATTTAGAACACAAAAACAAGAAATAAGTAGCAACATGAATAAAGCAATCCAATATATCATGTTCAGCTTACTAGCATCTTTGGTGTTAGTAAGTTGTGATACACGTGAATCTTTACAAACCTATTTTGTGGATCATCAGGAAAAAGCCGACTTCATATCTGTAGATATACCTACTTCTTTAGTTAATTTAGATGATGATACACTTAACGATGAACAAAAGACGGCTTACAAATCTGTTAATCGTTTAAACTTTTTAGGCTACAAAACGACCGAAAATAATATGGCAACATATACAACGGAATTAGCCAAAGTGAAAGCTATTTTAAGTGATGTAAAATATACGGAGCTAATGGAGTTTAGTGACAGCGGAAATAAATTTATAATCAAATATTTAGGTGATGATGAAAGCGCAGATGAAGTTATTGTATTTGGTAGTTCAAAAGAAATGGGCTTTGGTATAGTTAGAATACTAGGTAACGATATGCGACCGGAACAAATGGCTACTTTGGCGAGTGTCATGCAGAATGCCAAATTTGATGATACCTCTCAGTTAAAAAGTATTGTGGATTTCTTTAAATAATCTCATAGATTATATAAAAAAAGGCAACCTATTTAGGCTGCCTTTTTTCATTTAGAAAGATTTTCTAATTTCTTCTTATGATTTTTAATCAGTGTTTTATAGATATTAATGACAACGATACCAAATAAAATAAGGATGATGCCAACACAAATAAATTACTCAAAATTCCAAATATGCCTGCTACAGAAAAACTCATACAAACAACACCGCAGAGAATTAACGATTGTTTATCTGTTAGCATATTTTAAATTCCGGTATAATTACTTGGAGTAATAGCTTTTAATTCGTTTTTAATAGCATCTGAAATCTCTAAAGTGTCAATAAAGTTAGAAATGGATTGCTGATTAATTTTAGCATTGGTACGGGTTAAACCTTTTAAAGCTTCATACGGATTTGGATAGCCTTCACGACGTAAAATAGTTTGAATAGCTTCCGCTACAACCGCCCAATTATTCTCTAAATCTTCTGCAAATTTACTTTCATTCAATAAAAGTTTATTTAAACCTTTTACAGTGGATTTAAAAGCAATAAGCGTGTGGCCAAAAGGAACACCTACATTACGTAAAACCGTGCTATCTGTTAAATCACGTTGCAATCTAGATATAGGAAGTTTGGCAGATAAGTGCTCAAAAATAGCATTAGCCATTCCTAAATTTCCTTCGCTGTTTTCAAAATCAATAGGATTTACTTTATGCGGCATAGCTGAACTACCAACTTCACCTTCTTTAATACGTTGTTTGAAATAATCCATGGATACATAGGTCCAGATATCCCGATTTAAATCGATAATTATAGTATTAATACGTTTTAAATTATCAAATAAAGCCGCCATATGATCATAATGCTCAATTTGAGTTGTCGGGAAAGAGTGGTGTAATCCTAGTTTTTCTTGAACAAATTTACCGCCAAAAGCTTTCCAGTCTATTTGTGGATAAGCTACATGATGCGCATTAAAGTTTCCGGTAGCACCACCAAATTTAGCGGCACTTGGAATATCATTTAATAAATCAAATTGGGCTTCCAAACGCGTAACAAATACCTGGATTTCTTTTCCTAATCGGGTAGGAGATGCCGGTTGTCCGTGCGTTCTAGCTAACATAGAAATGGATTTCCAGTCTTCCGTAAGTGTTTTTAATTTGTTTAAAACTTCAAAATATTCAGGAACATAAACATCATTAAGTGCTTCCTTAATACTCAATGGTATAGAGGTGTTGTTTATGTCTTGAGAGGTTAATCCGAAGTGAATAAATTCCTTAAATTTAGAGATATTTAATGCATCGAATTTATCCTTAATAAAATATTCAACGGCTTTGACATCATGATTCGTTACTTTTTCAATTTCTTTGATTGCAGAAGCATCTTTAGATGAGAAGCTTTTATAAATAGCGCGTAAATCATCAAATAAATTGAAGTTGAAATCAGCTAATTGCGGCAGCGGAATTTCGCATAAGGCAATAAAATATTCAATTTCTACTTGAACGCGATATTTTATTAAAGCTTCTTCAGAAAAATAAGGCGCTAATTTTTCAACTTTACTACGATAACGACCATCAATAGGAGAGATAGCATTTAAGGATGATATAGACATGATTGTTGTTGTGTTTTAAAAGTTGCGAAGATACGCTTTTTAAGTAAAAATTTGAAACCTAATAGGTTAAGTTTTTCCATTTTTTAAGTGATTTAACGTATCTTGTCAAGGTTAATATGGTACTTATGAAACATCTTTTATCCATCAGTTTATTTTTAGTTTTCCAAATGAGTTTTTCGCAATTTTATAAAAAGTCTGAACCGTTTACACATACCTATTCCATTGTTGCACGAGATTCGGTAACAGGGGAAATGGGCGTTGCCGTTCAATCGCATTGGTTCAGCGTTGGCAGTCTTGCTATTTATGGAGAAGCTGGCGTTGGCGTTGTTGCCACTCAAGCCATGGTAGATCCTACTTATGGACCCAAAGGCCTGGAGTTAATGAAACAAGGAATGCTGCCACAAGATGCTTTAAATAAACTTCTAGATGAAGATGGCGGCTCGGTTTTCCGACAAGTAGCTTTTTTAAATAAAAATGGTGATGTAGCAACACATACCGGAAGTTCTTGTATTGATGAAGCGGGTCATTATATTGGTAAAAACTTTTCAGTTCAAGCTAATATGATGTTGAAAAATACCGTTTGGGATGCTATGGCAAAAGCGTTTGAAACAACGAAAGGCACATTAAGTGTTCGTATTTTGGCTGCTATGAAAGCTGCAGAAGCTGAAAAAGGAGATATTCGTGGCAAGCAATCTGCCGCTATTCTAATTGTAAAACATGAAGCTTCAGGAAATAAATGGGAAGATACCGTGATGGACTTGCGTATTGAAGATAACGAAAACCCTATAGCTGAATTGGAACGATTAATGACAATTCATCGGGCCTATGATTTTATGAGTAAAGGTGATATAGCTATGGAAGAAGGTAATTCAATCGCCGCCGAAGGCTACTATTTATCGGCACAACAGCTTTTTCCAGATAATTTAGAAATGCAATATTGGTATGCTATCAATTTATTAACCAATAAGGATATTGATAAAGCAATACCTATTTTAAAACGCGTTTTTAAAGCCGATTCTAACTGGAAAATATTAACACAACGATTGGTTAAAGTCAATATGCTAACTATTTCTGAAGGAGATTTACAGATGGTTCTTAAACTTTAATTTTTCAAAATAAAATCATACCTATGAAAATATTAAAAAAAATCATACTGTTTTTATTAGTCGTATTTCTTATAGCTCAATTTTTTGGCCCTAAAAAAAACGATGGAACTTTAGCTTCTGTTGAACCCTTTTTACTTTCAACCAATCCACCGGAGGCCGTGGTTGCTATTTTAAAAGAAAGCTGTTTTGATTGTCATAGTAACTACACCAAATATCCTTGGTATTCTAAAATTACTCCTGTTAATTATTGGTTGGCTGACCATGTTAATGAAGGTAAAGAGGACTTTAATGTGTCCATTTGGAGTGAGTATTCAGTAAAACAGAAAGACCATAAATTTAAAGAATTAATAGAAACGGTTGAAAGTAGAGAAATGCCATTAGATTCCTATATCTTGACACACAATGAAGCTAATTTAACAGACACACAAATAGCCAGCGTAATTGAGTGGTCAAAAAAAATGCGTATTATTTATGGCTTAAAGCCAAAAGGCGAATAAGTAATTCTTTCCGAAATGATAAAAAAACTAGTCATCATTGGTTGCGTATGGCCAGAACCCAAAAGTTCGGCAGCAGGAACACGTATGTTGCAATTAATGAATCTATTTTTATCTGAAAATTACCAAATCACCTTTGCTACGACGACATCTAAAACAGAGAATGCCTTTGATTTATCAACCTTGGGAATTGCAGAAGTGGCCATCACTTTAAATGATGCTTCTTTTGATGATTTTATAATTTCTGAAAATCCAGAAATTGTATTATTTGATCGCTTTCTAACAGAAGAACAATTTGGTTGGCGAGTTTCTGAAAATTGTCCAAATGCCTTACGTTTATTAGACACTGAAGATCTTCACGGATTACGGAAAGCACGTGAGTTGGCTTTTAAAGCTTCGGATTCTGATTATAAAAAGTATCTTATAAATGATACGTCTAAACGTGAAATTGCGAGTATTTACAGATGCGATTTAAGCCTTATAATTTCTGAAGCAGAAATTGATTTGCTTCAAAACTATTTTAAAGTAGAACATGCATTAATATACTATCTACCGTTTTTATTAGAGCCTATTTCCGAAGAAAATAGTGCAACACTACCTGAATTTAATTTCAGAGCAAATTTTATTACTATTGGAAATTTCTTTCATAAACCCAATTATCAGTTGGTATTATATTTAAAAGAAGTGATTTGGCCTCAAATTAGAAAACGCCTCCCGCAAGCCGAACTTCATATTTATGGTGCGTATACCAGTCAAAAAGTGCTTCAATTACACAAAAAGCAAGATGGTTTTTTAGTGAAGGGTTCTGCAGAACATGTTCATGAAGTGATGCAGCAGGCGCGTATTTGTTTAGCACCTTTGCAATATGGAGCTGGTTTAAAAGGGAAGTTGATTGATGCTATGCAAAATGGAACACCATGCGTTATGAGTACCATTGCAGCTGAAGGTTTATTCAGTAATTTAGAACCGAATGGTTTTATTTCAGATGATTCAAAAGAATTCATTGAAAATGCAGTGTCACTTTATACAGATGCATCTATTTGGAAATCTAAACAGGAAAATGGCTATTATATCATCAATAAACGGTTTAATAAAGCATTGTTTGAAACGCATTTCATAAGCGCTATTAATAGTGTTTTATTGGATTTAGAAACGCACAGACATAATAACTTCACAGGTCAGATGTTGCAGCATCAGTCGCTTCAAAGCACCAAATTTATGAGTAAGTGGATAGAACTAAAAAATAAATAAGCCGTTTCGTATTATTTCTCAAAATCCACGTGCTTTTTCATAGCTTTGCAGCTTTAAAAATGACCTCATGATTTCAGTAGATAATTTAGCAGTAGAATTTAGCGGACATACCTTATTCAGCGATGTGTCTTTTACCATTAATGAAAACGACAAAATTGCCTTAATGGGTAAAAATGGCGCTGGAAAATCCACTATGATGAAAATTGTTGCGGGTGAACAGAAGGGAACCCGCGGAAATGTCCGTTTCCCCAAAGATGCCGTCATTGCTTACTTGCCACAACATTTACTAACGGAAGATAATTGTACGGTTTTTGATGAAGCCTCTAAAGCATTCGCTCATATTTTTGAAATGCGTGATGAAATGGAGGCGCTTAATAAAGCGTTGGAAACTCGCACTGATTACGAGTCTGAAGAATATATGAATATCATCACCAAAGTTTCAGATTTAGGTGAAAAATATTACGCTTTAGACGATGTTAATTATGATGCTGAAGTTGAAAAAGCCTTGGGTGGTTTGGGTTTTAAACGATCAGATTTTACCAGACAAACTAGCGAGTTTAGTGGTGGATACCGTATGCGTATTGAATTAGCTAAAATGCTGCTTCAAAAACCAGATTTAATTTTATTGGATGAGCCAACTAACCATATTGATATAGAATCGGTTATTTGGTTGGAAGATTTTTTGTTGAATAAAGCCAATGCGGTCATGGTTATTTCGCATGATAAGGCTTTTATTGATAATATTACCAATCGCACGATTGAAGTGACTATGGGTCGTATTTACGATTACAAAGCCAATTATTCACACTATTTACAGCTTCGTGAAGATCGCCGACTTCATCAAATTAAGGCGTTTAAGGAGCAACAGCGTTTTATTGCTGATAATATGGTCTTTATTGATCGTTTTAAAGGCACGTTTTCTAAAACGAATCAGGTGAATTCTCGTGAACGCATGCTAGAGAAATTGGAGATTATTGAAGTGGATGATATTGATACGTCAGCTTTAAAATTACGTTTTCCAGCAGCGCAACGTTCAGGTGATTATCCCGTAACTATTAAAGATTTGTCGAAGTCTTATGGCGACCTAGTAGTATTTAAAAATGCCAACATGTCTATTTCAAGAGGTGAAAAAGTATCATTTGTTGGACGAAATGGTGAAGGGAAATCAACTATGATTAAAGCTATTATGGGCGAAATAGATGTGGAAGGTCAATGTACTTTAGGCCACAATGTGAAAGTAGGTTATTTTGCGCAAAACCAAGCGTCTTTATTAGATGAAGATTTAACTATTTTTCAAACCGTTGATGAAGTTGCCAAAGGAGATGTGCGTACCCAAATAAAAAACATTCTTGGCAGCTTTATGTTTAAAGGTGACGATATTGACAAAAAAGTAAGTGTCTTATCTGGTGGTGAAAAAACGCGCTTAGCTATGGTTAAGTTGCTATTAGAACCGGTGAATTTGCTGATTCTGGATGAGCCAACAAACCACTTGGATTTAAAAAGTAAGGACGTTTTAAAAGAAGCACTTTTAGATTTTGATGGCACGCTAATTTTAGTGTCTCACGATCGTGATTTCCTTCAAGGTTTATCACAAAAGGTATTCGAATTTAAAGACCAACGCGTTATTGAGCATTTTGAAACCATTGATGATTTCTTAATCCGTAACCGTATGGAAAACCTGAAGCAAATCGATTTAAAGAAATAATCCATTTCCCTATTTTCCTTTTATAAATCTAATTCCTATTTCGCTATTTTATGAATACGAAATAGGAATTTCTTTTAGAAATAATTACTTTAGATACGCTTAAAATATTCTTATTTCTATCTCATGAAAAACGCGACTATCTGTAAATTCTATTTACTGTTATTCCTGGTGGCATCTACTTTTCAAGTTCAAGCCCAAAATCAAGTTTCTCCAAAACAAATTGACTCTGTTGTTACGTTAGCCATGAGTAAATTCAACGTGGCAGGTTGCGCTATTGCTGTGGTAAAAGACGGCAAGATTCTTTTTGAAAAAGGCTATGGCGTAAAGTCCATGGATTCTAAAGAACCAGTTGATATTAATACGAATTTTGCTATCGCCTCCAATAGTAAGGCCTTTACAACTGTTGCTTTGGCGATGTTGGTGGAAGAAGGCAAAATTAATTGGGACGATAAAGTAAAAACACATATTCCAGAATTCACCATGTATAATGACTATGTGGAAGAGAATTTCAACATCATTGATTTACTCACGCATAGAAGTGGTTTAGGCCTAGGTGCTGGCGATTTAATGTTATTTCCGCAAGGTTCAGATTTTACGATTGCCGATGTTTTAGCCAATTTTAAACATTTAAAACCAGAATCGGCATTTCGTACTAAATGGGATTATGATAATTTATTATATCTAGTGGCTGGTGAATTGATTGCTAGAAAAAGTGGCATGACTTGGGAAGCTTTTATTGCTTCACGCATTTTTAAACCTTTAGGAATGGATAATTCCCATACCTCTTTATCCGAAATTATAGATACCAGTAATTTGTCCGCCTCACATTCTACAGAAACGGGCGATATGCGTGTAATTGATACCTTTGAAGACATGATTAATGGCGCAGCTGGGGGCATATTCTCTAATGTCAACGATTTATCGCAATGGTTGTTGGTTCAGCTAAATGAAGGTAAATATGGAGATTCTCTTAAAACGGAATTATTTTCAAAGGAGAACCATTATGAAATGTGGAAAATTCATACGGTAACAGATGCCAATTCTAGTCCGCGTTACAACAGTCATTTTGCGGGTTACGGTTTAGGTTGGTTCCTATCCGATGTTAAAGGAAATATGCTAGTGGAGCATACAGGTGGTTTGCCAGGTATGTTGTCTGAAACACTCATGATTCCCGATTTAGATTTAGGAATCGTAATTTTAACCAATACCAGTAATGATGGTGCCGGTGTGTTTTCATCCGTTTCTAAAACCATTGTTGACATGTATTTAGGTCTTGACGATTTTAAATGGATTGACAAATACGCGGAGCATATGGCATCTAAACAAAGTGGGGCAGAGGATGCCGTTAAAAAAGTTTGGGATACCGTTGCAAATAATAAGAAAACTAAAATAAAAACAGCTAATTATATCGGTATGTATGAAGATGTTTGGTTTGGAAAAATGGAGATTTTTATGAAAGGCAAACAAATGTGGATAAAAAGTCTACGATCGCCATTGCTGTCGGGACCTATACAGTTTTTTAAAGATGAAACTTTCGCCGTTAAATGGGATTATCAAGATATGAATGCAGACGCTTTTGTTATGTTTAGTATAGATGAAAACGGAAAAACTAATGGATTTACAATGAAAGGTATTTCGCCAGAAATCGATTTTAGTTTTGATTTTCAGGATTTGAATTTAAAGCGAATCGATTAAGTTTTGCCTATAAGAAGTTTTTAAACAACTTTCTAACGCCTACCGTGGCATTTTCTTGGATTACGGTTGTGTTTTTTTGATTACCAATGGCAGGCTTCGGATCAATAAAATAGATTGGTGTTTTATTTGGCACATAATCCATAAGGCTTGCAGCCGGATAGACTTGCATGCTGGTACCAATAATAACTAAAATATCAGCTGTTGTACAAATTTCTATGGCATCTTCCATCATGGGAACGGCTTCACCAAACCATACAATATGTGGGCGCATTTGATAACCGTCTTGACACACATCACCAAAATTAATATCGGTTTTACACGCTATAATTGCGTCTTCATTGAAGCTACTTCGTGCTTTTAGTAATTCGCCATGCAAATGAATGACGTTTTTACTTCCGGCACGTTCGTGTAAATCATCCACATTTTGTGTAATGATGGTAATCTTATAATCACGTTCCAAATTGGCCAAATCTATATGTGCTTGATTGGGTTTTACGCTTAATAATTGTTTTCGGCGCTGATTATAAAAGTCTAAAACCAATTCTGGATTCACTCGAAAACCTTGTGGTGATGCCACTTCCATAACATCATGACCTTCCCATAAACCACCAGCATCGCGAAATGTATTGATACCGCTTTCGGCACTCATGCCGGCTCCAGTTAAAACTACTAAATGTTTCATAGAGCATAAAAATATGAAATAGTGACTGAATAACATATTAAATGGATTTACGTTTTCAGATACTAGTTTAAATTGTAAATTTATAGCAGATATAAAACATATTATGAAGCAGTCCATTTTAGTATTCACCATAATTTGTTCATTTTTAATAATGACAAATTGTTCTAGTGATGACAATATAACACGGTTAGAAACCAGTTTAATTTCAACAACCTATACTTTAAATCCCGTTACCGATCCAAGTGTTATTGGTGATGCCCGAATTATAAAAAATGAAGATGCTTCCATAACGGTTAATATCAAATTATCAGGAACATTGCCAGGTCAAAGCAATCCCGCTAGTTTACGTTTAAATACGGCAGCTGAAGGTGGTGTCACTGCCATAAGTTTAACAGCTATAAATGGCACAACAGGTAGAAGTACAACCACCTTTACAACTTTTGATAATGGTACATATGTTACCTATGAAGATTTATTATCTTTTGATGGCTATATAGATGTTAGATTGGATTCTAGCAATCCAGCAACGCTTTTGGCTCAAGGAGATATTGGTCAGAATGAATTAATAGGTAATTCAAAAACGTATAGTCTAAATACACGTGATGTGGATGGAATTAGCGGATCGGTTAAATTTGAGGAGCGTAAAAACGGGGAAGCATTAGCCCGTATAGAGCTAACCAATACGATTCCAGGAACGCTTCATCCGGCACATATTCACATAAACACGGCTTTACAAAGTGGTGCCATTGCATTAACATTTAATGAAATTGACGGCGATACAGGAATTAGTAGAACTAATATTTCTGTTTTAGATGATGGAACGTCGTTTTTATACGCAGACGTCATGGATTTTGATGGGTATGTAAATGTCCATTTAAGTTCAACCGATTTAGGAACCATTATTGCTCAAGGAGATTTAGGTATCAATGCCCTAACGGGTGAATTTGTTGAGTATGATTTAAATGAAGTAGATACACCAGGTATTCAAGGCAAAGCAACCTTTTATAAGCGCGAAAGTGGTGATGCTTTAGCTGTTTTAGAAATTGAAAATACTATTATAGGCGATTCCCATCCGGCACATATTCATGCCAATGATTTTGAAACAACAGGCGCTATTTTATTTACGTTTAATCCAGTAATAGGTGAAACGGGTATCAGTCAGACTAACGTGATTCAATTAGATGATGCCACAGCTTTTGGATATGATGACGTAATTTTAATAAACGGCTACATTAACGTTCATGAAAGTGCTACAAATTTAGGAACCATCATTGCGCAAGGAAATATTGGAATAAACGCACCAAATTAAAAACAAATAAATTTCAACATATAAAACCTGATGTCAAGTCAGGTTTTTCTTTTTTTATCTATTATGATTGACTTAAAATTATTGGAACATTTAGAAGGATTTTTAACGGATAGTCGTCGTAAAAAATTCCATCATGTATTGTCTGGACGCACCAAACATTTCACGGTAGCCACAGAAGATGTGTACCAACTTCATAATACTAGCGCGGTTATTAGAAGTTGTGATGTTTTTGGTATTCAAGAAGTTCATATTGTGGAAGAAATAAATTCCAAGCGCATAGATCGGGAAATTGCTATGGGTGCGCAAAAGTGGGTAGATTTAAAAAGACATCACCATGTTAAAGATGCCATAAAAACTTTAAAACAAGAAGGCTATCAAATTGTCGCTACCACACCACATACCAACGATTGCCAATTACATGAATTTGATGTGACTAAAAAATCGTGTTTTTTCTTCGGAAGGGAAACGGAAGGTTTATCACAAGACGTCTTAGATTCAGCTGATGTGTTTTTGAAAATTCCCATGGCTGGATTTACAGAAAGTTTAAATATTTCAGTTTCCGCAGCTATTATTCTGCAACATGTAACCACGAAATTGAAGCAAACGCATTTGGATTGGCAACTTTCAGAAAACGAAAAGTTAGAAAAACGTCTGGATTGGATAAAAAAAACAATAAAGAGCTATGATAAGATTGTGGCGCGGTATTATGAGGAAAATAATTTAACTTAATCTAGAAAACATCAATTTTCATATCAACAGATTTCAAAGCAAAAAAATTATCTAATTATTCTAAAACCTTTAAACTAGCTTTCGCAATCCGAACATCTTAATTGCCGTGAGCGCCGCCAACTCCAATACCACCAACATTGTGATTATTAATAAAAATAGGGATGCCGCCGTCCATTATTAGGATGTTATCATCTAAAAAGCGAATATCTTCAGGAATGGTTCCGTCCTTTACGCCTTTTGCAATGATAGCCGTTTCTCTTTTTTGAGAACAGGCTGTATAGGCTTTTTTATAACTGGCTTGTAAGGTGTGAAAACCCGCATTATGATGTCTTAAAACAGCAAGTGTTTGGCCTGATTTATCAACTACAGTAACGGTTATAGAAATTCCATCGTTTTCAGCAGTATCAAAAGCAGCTTGTGCTATTTTGGATGCCATAGCACCAGTAAGAATGGGTTCTTGTATGATTTTATTTTGAGCCTGTGACCTAGTTGTAAAACTTATAAACGCTATTAAAATTAGTGATTTCATAATAAATAATAATTTATTGAAAACTTGAATCTAATTAAAACCATTCTAAAGTTAAGACAAGCTTTTTATCGCTTCTTTCTACTTCTACTCAACACCTTATATTCCTCATAACATTCGCTAATAGCATCTAGTATTTGAAGATCGTTGGCACTATTAATAAAATCGGCAGAATAATTACATTCACGTACAATCTCGTCTAAATCAACACGATCTACTTGTAGTAAAACGGTTAGCATTTCACGATCAAAACGTGAGGCTAGAAGATTTCTAATTTCGTCATCTTGCTTCATCTGTTTGAGTTTTTTCATCTCATTCGGATTTTTCCCAAACATTTTATATAGGAAATCGGCAGGATTAAAAATGGCTCCTAAAGCTTTAGTAACGGCATTGCTGCGGTTTCCAGCTTCATAGCCTGTAGAAGGTAAACCAGAAATACTGTATCGGTAATTATTATTAATGGGAACGTTTTTAATGTCCACTTCCAAAATTCCCGTTAAACGGAAGTTATTAATAACCACTTCTTCTAAAGCCAAAGCCAATTCGTTTAATTGAATGGTAGAGGTTCCAAATTTAAGCCAGTCATTCGTTACCCGAACTTTAATGGATTTAAAACCTAAATAGGAGAGGTGAAGCGTATCATTTGCTTTAGCACGTAATGTAAATTCTCCAGCTGAATTTGTTGTAGTACCTACAACTTGCGTTAAATTCACAATATTCACACTTTCCATTGGAATGCCTTGTGATGCATTAATTATAACACCTTTTACATAGGTTTGGTCTTGTGAGAAACCAAAAGAAAAAGTACAAACGGCAATAAGTAGGATTAGGTAGTGCTTCATGTGGGCTAAATTAATCAAAAAAGCACCAAACAAAAAAATAGATTTCTTATTTAGTGCTTTATTTGACTTAATATTAACAATTGCTATTAGCGTCTAGAGCGTCTTGGTCTTTCAGCTCCTGAATCGTTTTTAGGTTCTGAACGTCTTGGTTTAGAATCGCTGTCTGTTCTGCGTGTGCTTCTGTTTGCAGAACCACCACGATCACTGCGATCAGCACCACGATCACTGCGTCCACCGCTTGAACGACGTTCGCTTCTTGAGCTATCATCGCGCTTGCGTCCGCCACCAAATCCACCACCGCCACTACGACGTTTGTTACGACTGGTACTTTCACCTTTATCTTCGCTTACTTCCACATTTACAAAACGACCGTCGTGTTTGAAATCCGTGAAAAAAGTGATTACTTTTTCTTGCAAAGCTTTATCAGTTGTAAAGAATGAAAAACTTTCTTTAACATCCACTTTAAAGACGTCATCACGACCTAATTCTAAAACTTCTTTTAAGAAATCTTTTAGTTTCATCCAATCGTAACCATCTTTACTACCTACGTTTATAAAATAACGTGTATCATCGCTATTATTAGAATAAGAACGACCACCACCAGAATCATCACTTCCGCGAGATTCTGTTACGTTTTGGATTCTTGATTTAGAATAGTAATCAAAGAAACGTGTAAATTCAACAGAGAAAAATTTCTTGATTAATTCATCTTTAGTCGTATCAGCAAATAATTCATTGATACTTTCTAAATGCTTATTAATTTCAGGATTGATTTCTGTATTATGAATTTTGTTTGCAAGAGACATCAATTGAACTTCACAAATATCCATTCCATCAGGAATTTCTTTCTTTATAAAGTCTTTTTTTATAATACGCTCAATACTTTTTATTTTACGAACCTCACTTTTCGAAACAATAACCATAGAAATACCTGTTTTACCAGCACGTCCAGTTCTTCCAGATCGGTGTGTGTAAATTTCAGGTTCATCAGGTAATTGGTAGTTAATGACGTGTGTAATATCATCTACATCAATTCCACGAGCAGCAACATCTGTTGCTACAAGCATTTGAATTTGTTGGTTTCTGAAAGATTTCATTACCAAATCTCTTTGGTTCTGGCTTAAATCGCCATGTAAAGCACCTGCGCTGTATCCATCTTCAATTAATTGTTCGGCTACTTTTTGTGTATCACGTTTTGTTCTACAGAAAATAACAGAAAATATATCTGGATTCGCATCTGCTAAACGCTTTAAAGCGGCATAACGATCGCGAGCATTTACTAAATAGTATTCATGTGAAACTTGATTGGTACTTTCATTTTTGTTTCCTACTGTGATTTCAATAGGATCCACCATGAATTTTTTAGCAATATTGGAAACCTCTTTAGGCATTGTAGCCGAGAATAACCAAGTATTTTTTTCTTCAGGTGTATGAGATAGGATATCTGTAATATCTTCTTTAAAGCCCATGTTAAGCATTTCATCAGCTTCATCTAAAACGGCATATTCAATTTTAGAGATATCAACTAGTCTACGCTTAATCATATCTTTCATACGCCCAGGTGTTGCAACAATAATTTGCGCACCTTTTTTAACGTCACGAGCTTGATCTGTAATACTGGCGCCACCATAAATGGCAACCACGTTTAAGCCTTTACAGTATTTACCGTATGCTTTAATTTCGTTGGCGATTTGCAAACACAACTCACGTGTTGGAGAAAGGATTAAGCCTTGCGTTGTGCGGCTATCCATATTGATTTTTTGCAACATTGGAAAACCAAATGCGGCTGTTTTACCTGTTCCGGTTTGCGCTAAGGCCACCAAATCGGTATCTTTTTCTAATAAAATTGGAACTGCTTTTGCTTGAACATCACTAGGGTTTTCAAAACCCATGTCAGTAATTGCTTTTAAAAGGTCTTCATTAAGACCCAAATCTTGGAATGTAGTCATTCGTGTATGGTAAGTAATCGATTATGTTTTGTAGTGTTACAAAAGAAGAGAATCGACATACTTAACCTAACCTTCCAGTAACACATCCTCACCCTGAGGAATTTTTCCGACGCATTTTTTTAATACCTCGAAATTTCGTGCAAAGGTACAGTATTATTTTGGTTTTTTATTATTGTGAAAGTAGGAATTTCATATTTTTTATTTTAGAAGCTAATTTTTTGGAAATATTATAACTCAATTAATAATATGAAATAACCCAACTTGTTAATGAAATTAGTGTATGAGCGGTAATTGAGAGCTTTCTTAAGAAATATTAATTGTAACAAGAATTTAAGCTATTATAATTTGATAATTGAGATAAAACAATCTTAAAAATTGCTTTTTTCAGTATTCTTGAAGCTTAACTTTTAATAGTAAGAGATGTGTTTTGAAGTAGAAAAACGCTAATTTTTATAAAATCACTTTTGATTTAATTCGTTTTTTAACTTTCGATTTTCTTCTATAATTGAACTTCCGCTTCGATTTAATAATTCCGAATCTTATATCATCAAAGAAAAGACTCACTAAAAGGATGCATGCTGCAAAAAGAAGGGTGTTTAGTTTTAAGTCCAGGCCAGAGTAAAGAAAACCACCAATTATGCCTCCAAAAAAGAAGAAGCAGATAATGTAAACCCGAAGTTTAATAGTTTCTTTAATCTGTCGTCTATTTTTATGTGTTTCTGGAAAAAGAAGTTGAGAAAGTTCAATTCCTAAATCGGTAAAAAGACCGGTTAAATGCGTCGTTCTTACAATGGTATTAGATATTTTAGTAACAAATGAATTTTGCATACCCATAATAAAAAGTAGCAAACAAATAATTAGATTAGGATAATCTATCTGAAAAATATTGCTAAATAACGCAATGCCTATTAAAATTAGGCATTCTATGAGCGCAGGTATAACAAAAACATTTAGTTTTTTATTGGCTTTATATTGCTCAATTAAAAAACTGGAAGCAAATGATCCAAAAAGAAACGATACTATATAAAGTAAGAAAATGGTGCCACTCCAAAATTCAAAATTCGCTACATCTGTTATAAATAAGGCGAAATGACCAGTAACATTTGTTGTTAATTGACTAAAGGCTAAAAACCCTGTGACATTTACAACGCCAGCTACAAACGATAAAACAGTAGCAATACGCAGATTGTGTTTTAAAGTTCTGCTTTTGCCTTGATGTCTGAACATGTTGTTTTTATTTTAGAATATAAAGTAATTTCTAAAAATGTGAAATCACCTTTTAAGTATGTGTTGGTAATTCTAATCTCTTTTAACAATTTCGAAGTCTTTAAAATTAGAAATTAGCATTTTAAAAATCCTCAACAACGGAGATGTATTTAGCTGTAAAAGAAACTTTTAGGTGATTTTCGACTCTTTTTGAGTTTTTAAAGTAAGTCCGAAACCAATAGCCAGAAAAGCCATGAAAGTAGAATATAAAATATAAAATGACGTATGGGCAGAAGAAATAGATAAGCCCAAAGCTATAAAAATATGTAGCATGGAAGTTACTATCATTCCTACAGTTCCGATAGTGAAAAACGGATAAAATCTTTTCATAATGTTTTTATTTGTGGTTTTTAATTCAACTGAATTTCAGCTTAAACGAAGTTAGCTGTTTCTAATAAGAAAGCCAACTTTCTTAAGTATTCTTAATCTCTTAATTAATTCTTTTTTGCTCTTCATCATTACCGAAATTTCTATTTTTTTAAATTAAGTTTTTTATTTCCGAAATCATAAGAAAGTGAAATTCTCGCATGTCTAGAACTTTCATTTTGCCTGTAAATTTGCTTAATACCATTAACGCTAGAAACAAAGTTATTCTAACCTTCATTCCATTTTACACTTTACTCAAAAATTCCACTAATTGTTTTACGGCCTTTCCACGATGTCCAATTTGGTTCTTTTCGGCTAAAGAAATTTCGGCAAAAGTTTTGGTATAACCTTCTGCTTTAAAAATTGGATCATAACCAAATCCATCCATTCCGGACTTGTTTTCAGTAATTTCACCTTTGCAAATACCTGTAAACGTTTCCAATTTCCCATTAAAGTGCAAGGCTATAACAGTTTTAAATTGTGCTTTTCTATTATCTTTATTTTCTAATTCAGATAAAAGCTTCTTCATATTATCTTCAGCATCCCGTTGGGCACCTGCATAATGAGCTGAATCAACGCCCGGTTCGCCATGTAAAGCCTCAACTTCAAGGCCGGTATCATCCGCAAAACAGTCATACCCGAAATGTGTTTTTACATAATTTGCTTTTTGAATGGCATTACCTTCAATGGTGTTTTGAGTTTCGGGAATGTCCACATCACAACCTATATCTTTTAAAGTCAACAAGGTAATGTGAGCAGGGATTAGCTGCTGAACTTCTTTTAATTTATTTAAATTGTTTGTGGCGAAAACGAGTTGCATATTCTATTTTTTAATGTAATTTTAACTGGTAACAAATGTACTTTAAAATCTGGAAACGGATATCTAATTAACTCCCCATGCGCAACCTCTTTTTTATTTTAACTATATGCCTTTTGAGTGCCTATTCCATGCAATCTCAAGTTTTAAAGGATATTGACTCTTCCAAAGTTGTAAAAGTTGTTGATAGCTTATTTATTGATCGGGATATCAATAATTACTCCTTACGTATTTTTACTAATTATAAGGTGAAACGTTTTTCAGTGCGTGATGACGATTCAAAAACACGTTTTACACCCAATAACCCATTTGGCGTAGGTGTCGGTTTTGCAAGTCGTAAGATTTTAGTAGATGTGGCATTTAATTTAAAAACGAATAAAGACGAAATTACCAGTCGTTTTGATCTTCAAGGTACGACCATTATTGGAAATCATCATTTTGTTAATTTCTATGTTCAGACTTACAAAGGTTATAATGTTAGAAATAACTATGATGACCCTACCATATTTAGAGGTGATATAAAATCGGGGACTGTTGGTGTGAATTACCTATATACATTATCGGAAATTGAATTTTCATTTTCACTACTTAAAGCTGGATTGGCTAGAGGAAATAAAAATATTTATATAACAGGTGGTTTTGGTGGTTTTGCTGTTTTCGATTATTTTTCTGGTGATAACACGATATTGTCAGAAGAAGGAGCCCTTTATTATAACGATCAAGCCAATATAAAACGCTATAGTTCCAATGGCGTGGGCGTTATGGGTGGATTTTTATCTGCTTTCACCTTGCCTTATAACTTTGTGGCATCTTTTAATGTTATGCCGGGTATTGGTGTTTTAAATAAAAAAATCACCATTATTGATGACACGTATAAACCTTCCAACCCTATGCTTTATAAAATTGATTATACGGCTGCCTTATTTTATAATGCAGATCGGTATTATATTAGTCTTATTTACAATGGAAGTGCTTATTCTACAAGTTTAGATTTCGATAACCAGCAACTTTTTAGCTTAAGTAAAGCGAAATTGGCCTTTGGTTATAAATTGGGGTCCAAAAAGAATAGAAAATAGTTAATCCTTTTATAAATTCTCCCTGAAATTCTAAATAATTGGGTACTTTTATAAATGAACGCTTTCTTTTATCAAAACCATGATGATTATCATTTTTAAAAAGAAATTAAGCTCTTAAATTCGAATATTAATAAACCAAAAATTTAACATTATGACAATAAATTTTCAATACATAGACCTAGATACAAGTGCTGCCCTAACAACTTATACAGAGGAGAAATTGCAATCGCTTATTAAAAAATATGAGTGGTTAATTAACTGCGATGTTCAGTTTAAAAAAGAAAACAGTACGAAAGAAGATGGTTTTATTTGCAGCATGGAATTAAGCATGCCAGGACCACGCATCTACGCTGTTTCTAATGAAAAGAATTTTGAAGCCGCTGTAAAAGAAACTATTGGTGATTTAGAAAAACAATTGAAAAAGCGTAAACATACCTTTTCTATTAAATAATTTAATAGCTTATCTATGGTGATACGGTTCGTTTTTTAGAATAGTATACGCACGATAAAACTGCTCCACTATAAACAACCGTATCATTTGGTGAGAAAATGTCATTTTAGACAACGATAATTTCCCTTGCGCTTTTTTGTAAATAGCTTCCGAAAATCCATAAGGGCCACCAATAACAAACACCAATTGTTTTACGCCTGAATTCATGTGTTTTTGAAGGTATTCGGAAAATTCAACCGAATCAAACTGTTTCCCATTTTCGTCTAATAAAATAAGAACATCTGTAGCGGTTAATTTTGCTAAAATAAGTTCACCTTCTTTTTCTTTTTGTTGAGATTCACTTAAGTTTTTAACTTTTTTTAAATCAGGAATAATTTCAAATTCAAACTTAATATAATGGGACAACCGCTTTTGGTAATCATCTATTAAAGTTTGTAGTTGTTTATTGTCCGTTTTGCCTATGGCCAAGAGTTTTATAGTCATGTGCAAATTTATTGTTTTTCAAATTAATTTTCATTTATAAATTTATTAGTAAAAACTGGAAATATTTTTAGAGTTCAGATTGAAGGTTTAATTAAAAATGCTATATTTTCGTAGTATCTAAAATAATAATTTCATGATATCACAAGATCAATTTGATAAAGAAATAGAACTAATAATCACAAATGCTATACGTGAAGACGTTGGTGATGGCGATCATAGTTCATTAGCGTGTATTCCAGCAGATGCCAAAGGAAAGGCAAAACTTTTGGTTAAAGATAACGGCATAATTGCAGGTGTAGAATTAGCTAAAAAAGTATTTGCATACATTGATAAAAATTTAAAAGTGGAGACGCTTTTAGCAGATGGAAGTCCTGTTAAATATGGAGATATTGTTTTTTATGTGGATGGTTCTTCGCAATCAATTTTAAAAGCGGAGCGTTTGGTATTAAATGCCATGCAACGTATGAGCGCTATTGCTACCAAAACAAAGATTTTTGTGGATTTATTAGAAGGGACAGGAACTAAGATATTAGATACCCGAAAAACAACGCCTGGTATTCGTGCTCTGGAAAAATGGGCGGTTAAAATTGGTGGAGGTGAAAATCACCGGTTTGCTCTATATGATATGATTATGTTAAAAGATAATCACATTGATTTTGCAGGTGGAATAACCAAGGCTATTGAAAAAACAAAGAACTATTTAAAAGAAACGAATCGCGATTTAAAAATAATTGTGGAAGCCAGAAACTTGGATGAAATTAAAGAAATTTTAAAAACGGAAGGCGTTTATCGCATTTTAATAGACAACTTTAATTATGAGGATACTAGAAAAGCAGTCGCTTTAATTGGTAATCAATGTTTAACTGAAAGTTCTGGCGGTATAAATGAAGATAACATAAGAAATTACGCGGAATGTGGCGTGGATTATATTTCATCTGGTGCCTTAACACATTCCGTTCACAATATGGATTTAAGTCTGAAAGCGGTATAAAACACTAGACATAAATTTTAAAACGAATTAAACCTATACATGTCGCAACCTGTAGAAGAGAGATTAGCAAAAATTCCCGTTATTAATTTGGTGGTAAAATTTTTGAAGAAAATCAAATTACCAGGTTTGGAAGGCTTGTCATTGTATGATTTAATGGAACTTTATACCATTGGTATTGCAAAAGGAGCATTAACAACGCGAGCTAGTGCTATTGCTTTCAACTTCTTCACTGCTATTTTTCCTTTTTTATTATTTGTGCTTATTGTAATTCCATATATCCCGATTGACGATTTTAAAATAGAATTCCAACGTTTTCTAAACGGCTTTTTACCGCCAAGTACTTCAGATTTTTTCTTTGCTAATATTTTTGAAAACATAGACAGTTCGGAGCGTGGTGGCTTATTATCTTCTGTTTTTTTAGTGTCTATTGCCTTAATGGCCAATGGAATTAGTGCTGTTTTTGCGGGTTTTGAAAGCTCTTATCACGAGCAATTAAGCAGAAATATCGTTAAGCAATATTTGTATGCTTTAGGTGTGGCTTTAATTTTGGCCTTTCTGTCTATTTTAACTGTGGCTTTTTTTGGATATTTTCAGATATATATTTTAGGAAATTTGCAAACCTATGGCTATGTAGATAAAGCAAATACCATAATTTGGATTCATACTGTGAAATATTTATTCTTCGTGAGTATGATATATATTGCAACTGCTACCTTATATTATTTTGGAACACGAGAAGGAAAGGAGTCCCGATTCTTTTCTATTGGCGCTTTATTTACAACCTTACTCATTATTTTAACGTCTTACTTATTCGGAATTTATATTGAAAATTTCTCGCAGTATAACGAACTTTATGGCTCTATAGGTGCGCTTTTAATTTTGCTATTTTATCTTTGGCTAAACAGTAATATTCTCCTCATGGGTTACGAGTTAAATGCATCCTTAAATCAATTACGAAAAGGTTTTTAATATGAAGTTGTATTTTGTTAATGTTATATTACCAATTCCTATTGAAAACAGCTTTACCTATAGTATTACGGCTGCCGAATCTGAATTTATAATTCCAGGTATGCGTATTTCAGTGCCTTTTGGGAAAAATAAAATTTATACAGGCATTGTAGAATCCGTTCATAATGAAAAGCCGCTAAAATATGACGCCAAGGAAATTCATCAAATTTTAGATGAAACACCTATCGTTACCGACACACAATTTCAGCTTTGGGAATGGATTTCAAAATATTATATGTGCACCGTTGGTGAAGTCATGCGTGCTGCACTGCCTGGTGCTTTTATTTTGGATAGTGAAACCATGATTTCTAAAAATCTAAATTTGGAAATCGATGAAGCCGATTTAAAAGATGATGAGTTTTTAATCTACGAAGCCTTACAGCATCAAACATCCTTAAAAATTCAGGATATCAGTAATATTGTGGATAAAAAGAATGTATTACCTCTGGTGAAACGTCTATTAGAAAAGTCTGCAATTTCTGTTCACGAAGAAATTTTTGATAAGTATAAACCGAAATTGCTGCGTTATGTGAAACTTCAAAATAAGTTTCATGCGCAAGATGCTTTACAGGCATTATTAGAAGAATTAAGTCGTGCGCCTAAACAACGGGAGGTGGTAATGACGCTTTTTTCATTGACTGCTAAAAGTAAAAAACCAATTCCTGTTGCCGATTTAACGACAGCGAGTAATAGTTCTTCAGCTATTGTTAAATCCCTGATAGATAAAGAAATTTTAGAGGAATATTTTGTGCAAACGGATCGGGTTCAGTATGACAATCAAGATACGGAAGGCTCTAAACACCTTAATGATGCGCAGGAAACTGCCATGAAAGAAATATTAGATTCTTTTGAAAATCAAAATATTGTATTGCTCCATGGTGTAACATCATCTGGGAAAACAGAAATATATGTCAAGCTTATTGAAGACGCTTTAAAGCAAGGCAAGCAAGTGTTGTATTTGTTACCAGAAATTGCTTTAACCACCCAATTGGTATCACGATTACAGAACTATTTTGGAGAACAAGTGGCTGTATTTCATTCTAAATATTCTTCTAATGAACGGGTTGAAGTTTGGAATCAGGTATTAAGCAATTCACCGAAAGCACAAGTTATTCTTGGGGCACGTTCATCTGTTTTATTGCCATTTCATGATTTAGGTTTGGTAATTGTTGATGAAGAGCACGAGCAATCTTACAAACAATTTGATCCAGCACCACGATATCATGCGCGTGATACAGCCATCGTTTTAGCCCATATTTTTAAAACTAAAACACTTTTAGGGTCTGCCACACCAAGCTTAGAGAGTTATTTTAACGCACAACAGCAAAAATATGGATTGGTAGAACTTACCACCCGTTTTAATGATGTTATGATGCCTGAAATAGAGTTAGTGGATATTAAAGACAAACAAAAACGGAAACGCATGAAAGGTCATTTCAGCGATAGGTTGATTGAAGAAATGACTGAAACGTTGAAAGACGGCCATCAAATTATATTATTTCAAAACCGTCGCGGTTATTCCCCTATTATAGAATGCGAAACTTGTGGACATTCGCCCCAATGTCCAAGTTGTGATGTGAGCTTAACCTACCATCAATATCGCGATCAGTTACGCTGTCATTACTGTGGTTATAACAGTTTGATGATTAAAAAATGTGAAGCCTGCGGTAGTTTTGAATTGGATAATAAGGGTTTTGGAACCGAACAAGTAGAGAAGGAGGTTAGCGTCTTATTTCCAGATCATAAAGTAGGTCGTATGGATTTAGATACGACTCGCGGCAAATATGGTTATGAGAAAATAATTTCTTCTTTTGAAAATCAGGAGGTTGATATTTTAGTTGGCACACAAATGCTAACCAAAGGTTTAGATTTTAGGAATGTAAAATTAGTTGGCGTTATGAATGCTGATAATCTTCTTAATTTCCCAGATTTCAGAGCACATGAACGTAGCTTTCAATTATTGTTGCAGGTTTCTGGAAGAGCAGGCCGAACGGATAAACGCGGGAAAGTTTTGATTCAAACCTATAATCCGCATCATAATATTTTACAACAAGTGGCTAGTAATGATTATCCGCGAATGTTTAAAGAGCAAATGGATGATCGGTATAACTTTAAATATCCACCCATTTATCGTTTAATAAAAATCACCCTAAAGCACAGAGATTATAATAAGGTTAATGTTGGTGCCGATTGGTTTGCAAAAGCGCTGCAACAGGTTTTTAAAAACAATGTTTTAGGTCCAGAGTTTCCGCCAGTTTCAAGGATTCGGAATCAGTATCATAAAAATATATTAGTAAAAATTCCGAGCAAGCAATCTTTAGCTAAAACCAAAGAGGCGATTTTAAAAATTAATACGAGCTTTTCTAGCGTGAAGGATTTTAGGCCTGTTCGTGTAATTCTAAATGTGGATAATTATTAGTAGAATCGGTTAAAAAACAGATAAGTTTACAAATATTGATAAAGTCAGCTCGAGCGCCTGTCTGCCGACAGGCAGTCGAGAACTTTTAACTACAGAAAATATAAAACAAAAAAAATCCTGATGTTTTCATCAGGATTTTTTTTAAATATTGTTGAGTGCATCAACGAGTTGGGTCTTTTTATTCCTACTTAAAGGAATTTCATAAGTTCCAACCTCTACGTTTTTACTATTGAAACGATCCACTTTATCGAGGTTTACAATATAAGATTTGTGAATGCGCAAAAATTTACCTTCTGGCAATTCATTTTCAAAAGCTTTCATCGTGGAAAGTACCACAAGACTTGTTTCTTCAGTAACTAATTTGACATAGTCACCCAATGCTTCAATCCACTTAATGTCTTTAATATATACTTTACGTTTCTTCAGATTACTTTTTACAAAAATATGTTCACCTTCTGTTTCGTTGAAGTCTAATTTAAGTTTATGTTGTTCTACAGCTTTATCAACAGCTACATTAAAGCGCTCTCTTGTAATAGGTTTGTGCAGATAATCCGTAGCATCATAATTAAATGCTTTAAAGGCATATTCTGTTTTTCCTGTTACAAAAATAATTTGAGGCTTATTATTTAAAACGTCAAGCAACTCAAAACCATTTAACACAGGCATTTCAATATCCAAAAAGATTAAGTCTACTTTATGGGTATTCAAACCATTTTTAGTTTCAAGCGCACTGTTGTATTCGGCAATTAAGTTAAGAGAAGGATGATTTTCAATTAACTTAACAATTGAGAGACGTTGTATCGCTGAGTCGTCAACTACTACACAGTTTAATGTCATAACATTTTGTTTTAGTTCGGTTAAGATATCGACAATAGTACAAAAAATTCGGTTAAAAACCAAAAAACATCGGCAAAACGTTTAATTTAACACTTCATTAACATTAGTTTTGGAAATGAGGATAAATATAAAATTTATTAGCAATTAAATTGTAATATATGGATAAAAGAATTACTTTTGCACTCATTTTTAACTATAAAATAGATTTTTATGAATCATTATGAAACTGTTTTCATCTTAAATCCCGTTTTATCTGAAGTTCAGATAAAGGAAACAGTACAGAAATACGAAGATTTTCTTGTTTCTAGAGGAGCGAAGATGATATCCAAAGAAGATTGGGGCTTGAAAAAGTTAGCTTACCCAATCCAAAACAAAAAAAGTGGTTTTTACCACTTATTCGAATATCAAGTTGATGGCGAAGTTATCAATCCATTAGAAGTGGAATTTAGACGTGACGAGCGTTTTATGCGTTACTTAACTGTAACCCTAGATAAGCATGCTATATCTTGGGCAGAAAGAAGAAGAGTTAAACTTAAAGAAAAAGCGTAATTATGTCATCTATAGAGCAACAAGCAAAAGGAAAGAAAGACGGTGAAATTAGATATTTAACACCGTTAAACATAGATACCAATAAAGCGAAAAAATACTGTCGTTTTAAAAAATCTGGTATTAAATATGTGGATTATAAAAATCCAGACTGGTTATTAGGTTTTGTTAACGAACAAGGTAAAATTTTACCAAGACGTTTAACTGGAACTTCTTTAAAATACCAAAGAAAAGTGTCTGTAGCTGTTAAAAGAGCACGTCACTTAGCATTAATGCCATATGTGGCCGATTTATTAAAATAAAATACTCATAACAATGGAACTTATATTAAAACAAGACGTTGAAAATTTAGGATTTAAAGACGATGTTGTAACAGTTAAGAACGGTTATGGGAGAAATTTTTTAATTCCTCATGGTCAAGCTGTTTTAGCTACAATTTCTGCAAAGAAAGTATTAGCTGAAAACTTAAAGCAACGTGCATTTAAAGACAAGAAAATTATTGATGATGCTACTAAAATTGCAGATGCTATCAAATCTTTAGAAATTAAGATTATGGCTAAAGCAACAGAAGGTGCATCAGCTGGAGATAAATTATTTGGTTCTATAACCAAAGCAGATTTAGTAGAAGCTTTTGAAAAAGAAGGACATACTATTGACAAGAAATTCATTACTATTACCGGTGGTAGTATTAAGCGTTTAGGTCAGTATGATGCTGTTATTCGTTTACATAGAGAAGTAACTGTTGAATTACCTTTCGAGGTAATTGCACAAGCCTAATAGCGCATCTCTATATTGTATATTAAAAACCGTTTGGAATGTCTCTAAACGGTTTTTTTAATTTAAATATTTAAAGTTTTTTATCATGCGAATTATTTATCTTTTTGCCTTTTTACTAATCTTCTCCTGTAAAGAGAATACCGAAAAAGTACCAGAAACTTCGAAAGCTGTTTTAAAACCATCCGCTTTAATTGCTGCATTTCAATATAAAACCAATCAGGCACCATTAATTAGTGTGCATCGTGGTGGCGTTGGAATTCTTAACTATGCCGAAAACTGTTTGGAAACTATTAAATACATTAATGATAGTATTGCTGCAGTTTTTGAAATTGATATTGCTAGAACTAAAGATGGCGTTCTCGTTTTAATGCACGATAACACATTGGAGCGTACCACTACTGGAACAGACAATTTAACGAAGTATACCTTTGAAGAACTTCAAGCTTTTAACTTAAAAGATGACTTCGGAAATGTTACTAATTTTAAAATCCCGAAATTTGCCGATGTTTTAAACTGGTCTAAAGAAAATAATGCCATTTTAACAGTGGATATTAAGCGAAGTGTGGATGTTGCCGATGTTATACAAGCCATTAGAGATGCAAAAGCAGAAGATATTGCGCTTATAATTACCTATGATATGGAACAAGCAAAGAAAGCCTATGCTTTAGCTCCCGATTTATTATTGTCCGTTTCAGCTAGAAATCAGCAGGAATTAGATTGGTTATTAGAATCGGAGATACCAACCCAAAACATGTTAGCTTTTACAGGAACTAAATTATCAGATACCAGTTTATACAATAATTTGCATAAAAAAGGTATTCAAACCATGTTAGGAACACTTGGTAACTTGGACAAACAAGCGGAAGCCAAAGGCGATTCTCTTTATATAAAATGGCAGAAATTAGGTATTGATATTTTTGCTACAGACAGAGCTTTTGAAGCGGCCAAGGCATTAAAAATTGAAAAATAAGTGATTAATTAAAGAATTTTTTACCCATGAAATACGCAAGATTAACCAAAGAACAATTTGAAGAATTACATCAAGAGTTTATAAATTTTCTAGCGACACAGACCATCTCGGCTGACGAGTGGACTGAAATTAAAACCAATAAACCAGAAGTAGCCGAACAGGAACTAGATGTGTTTAGCGATTTAGTTTGGGAAGGTGTTTTAAGTAATATTGAATTTATTGAGCATATTTCGCCACAGCAAATTCATTTATTTAAATTGAAAGAAGACCACATGCAGCTGATTGCTATTAAGTTGAAAAACCCTATAGATTTAACCACCAAAGATGGTTTTAACTGGTTACGTGAAAACTTAATGGATGAAGATGTGGAGTTTTTACAAGCTAAAAAAGACTATTCAGACGATAAGAATAAAGATAAATTTCAACTAATTCAACAAGGTGGTTCCATTACAAAAGGAGAACTGTTTGGGTATTTAGATAAGTTGATTAATTAATAAAAGCATGGTCCTTGCGAGGAACGACGGAAAAAAAAACATAGCAATCCGTTCAGTTAGTATCCAATAACTATTACAAAGATTACCACGTTTTTTTTCTATTGAAAAAGATCGTAATGACTGCTGATTATTAATTATTTTTGTTCAAGATTTAATTTATAGTATAAATGAGTCCCGACGTTTGTTGGGAATAAAAAAGATTCCCACTTTCGTGGGAAAAGATTATGGCGCAAAAACCAAGTATACCAAAAGGCACACGGGATTTTAATCCGGAGCAAGTTGCTAAACGTAATTATATATTTCAAACCATTCAGAAGCAATTCGAAACCTTCGGATTTCAACCTATTGAAACGCCAAGTTTTGAGAATTCGGAAACCCTAATGGGGAAATATGGTGAAGAAGGTGATAGGCTAATTTTTAAAATCTTGAATTCAGGTGATTATTTGAATAAAGTAAATGAAGTTTTATACGCTGAAAAGGATTCTAATAAAATGACATCGGAGATTTCCGAAAAAGCCTTGCGTTATGATTTAACTGTACCCTTTGCTCGTTATGTGGTTCAGCATCAAAACGAAATTGAATTTCCCTTTAAACGCTATCAAATGCAACCCGTTTGGCGAGCAGATAGACCACAAAAAGGACGTTTTAGAGAGTTTTTTCAGTGTGATGCTGATGTAGTTGGCTCGTCATCTTTATGGCAAGAAGTGGAATTTGTACAATTATATGACAGTGTATTTTCGGCATTAAAATTAGAAGGTGTTACCATAAAAATCAACAACCGTAAAATATTATCTGGAATTGCCGAAGTTATTGGCGCCAGTGATAAATTGATTGATTTTACAGTGGCTTTAGATAAACTCGATAAAATAGGCGAGGAGCAAGTGAAAACAGAAATGTTGAGCAAGGGAATTTCAAAAGAAGGAATTGAGAAATTACAACCTCTTTTTACCCTATCTGGCGATTTCAAAAGCCAAATAGAACAACTAAAATCCATTTTATCCACTTCTGAAGAAGGTAAAAAAGGAATTGATGAATTGGCGTTTATAGATAATGCCATTACAGAACTTGGTTTACAATCGGCAAAATTACAACTAGATGTAACCCTAGCGCGTGGATTAAACTATTATACGGGTGCCATTTATGAGGTTTCTGCACCTGAAGGTGTGAGTATGGGATCCATTGGTGGTGGCGGTCGTTATGACGATTTAACCGGTATTTTTGGATTGAAAGATGTGAGTGGTGTGGGGATTAGTTTTGGATTAGATCGTATTTATTTAGTGCTAGAAGAATTGAATTTATTCCCGGAAACTGTTACAAAAAATATTGATGTCCTGTTTATTAATTTTGGAGAAGCGGAAGCTTTGTTCAGTTTAAAAGCCATTAAGGAATTGCGATTAAAAGGTGTAAATGCGGAATTATATCCAGATGCAGCGAAAATGAAAAAGCAAATGAATCACGCCAACAAGCGCGAAATTCCATTTGTAGTTTTGGTTGGTGATAATGAAATGAATACGGGTGTTTATACTTTGAAAAACATGATTTCAGGTGAACAATTTGAATTACCGCTGAAGGAGTTAATTCAAAAATTAACTTAAAAGAATTTAGAAATAGTTTTCTGTTTATAAAAAAAGCCCTGATATATATATCAGGGCTTTTTTAATTTATGGTTGCTTTATAAATTATTCTACGATGACTTTTTTAGCTATTTGGCTACCATCGGTTTTCTCTAGATTTATAATATAGGTACCGGTACTTAATCCTGTTACTTTAAATTCTTGGTAATTACTGTTTTTCAATTTAGGAATTCTAACGACTGATTGGCCTAACATATTAAACATTTCAGCAGAAGCCAGGTTCACCATTTTTGGATTATGAATAACAATACTGCCTTTGGTGTTTACAAAGTAAATCTGTAAATTTTCTAGGTTTACAAGAGCATCAGTGCTTAATGAGTTTCCATCTGAAAAAGTGATTTCAAAGCGATCATTATAAGTGCCAGCGTTTAAATATAATTCATAATTGCCGTTGGTGCGTAAATTATGATAGATATCTAAAACCTTATCATGTGCATAAATTTGCAAGGCGTTAGGAATGTTTTCTAAATGATCGATAGTAATACTATTTAAACCATCGTCTTTTGTTTTAATACTTAAAGGTAGAATTGTAGTATCTAAAAACATATCAATACCTTGAATGGTATACTTGTCTTCATTTATAGACCAAGACATATCATCCATCTGTTCTTCATTTAAGATAGCATCAAATCCCCAGTCGTAATTCAGAGTAGCACGATCATCAGCTGTTACTAGAATTTGTCTATGTAAAGTATTTACAGAATTAAAACCTAATCTAATTTTCATTCGTGTATCCTCAACATCAACAGTATCATCACCCGTTCTCATAAAAACAGATCCAGAACCGCCTTCTTTTTGAAACTTACGTTGGCCATTATTAAATACGACATTTCCATCGGATTGTGCTGCAACAAAGAATCCTTGACCTACTGGAATATAGCGACCGGGTGTTTTGGTTGGTATTCCGCCAGTTCCTACATCAGGATGGTTGGAACCTTGTGATACTGCAGGTGTACCACCAGAGTAATTATAAGTTGCATAACCGCCTTGATATTCTGCAAGAACGTGTGAACCACCTCCCCAATGTTCCCAAAAATATAGTGTTCCACTAATTAGCGGATCGCCAACCAGATTTTCTACACCGCCATCAATTACAGGACCATTGTCCGTAATAAACTGATCTGCATCTATTGCCGAAGCGTAAGGATTACCCACTAAATATTCGTTGTTTTTGTTTATGGCTAATGTTACATTTCCATTATTAGGTTTTCCTTGAAACACATAGTTTTGCTCTTGTGTTACACTTCCAGATGTATTTGAAACGCCTTTCATCGTGAAACCTTCACCAGCCAAAAGCGCACCTGCGCTTCTAATATGTTGCCAAGAGGCGTAACTATTGGCAGGTAGATTACAAAATTTCCATAACCAGTAAGTTGCTATTTTTATATTTGCGCCTGCAGTCGATCCATCATAGCCACCACCATAAGTAATATTTAAAGGTGTTGCAGGATTGGTACCATCCTTCATGATGTTGTTATTTAGGGTATAGCTGTAATTATTAGGATTTGCAGTACTTGTAAAACCAACCGGCGAACTCCAATAATTATAGGTGTAAAAATCCAATGTGCCTTGTTGGTCCTTTTCAAGCGAGCCTAATGCACCTAAAATTAGATCACTGTCAATTGATTGAATTAACTGTGATTCACCTTCCAAATCTATTTTTCCGTCTAATTTCAAAAAGTGGGTCAGCGTTAAACCATTTCCTGTTTTTGTGGCATTATCACCCGATACGGTTACTTTATTCGATTCTAAAAATAAAGCCAATAGATTTCTGTTTCCAGCATTACCGGAGGCTAAATCACTATTGTCAATCGTAATATTGTGGTTTGTTTCCACAATATTCCAGTCGACTGTTTTAGTTGCATCTACAATGGAGTTAGCACCAGGAATTGTTTGCATCGTACCATTTGTCCATGTCCCATTGGAATCCCAATCTGAATTTGCAGTTGAAGTATAGGGTAGTGGAGCAGTTTGTTTGTCTACGGTTCTCAACGTACGCAATGCACCTTGATTACCATTCCCTGATTCATCTTTAGTATTCGTATAGGTATAGGTAGACATTGGGTAATATCCAGCCAAGCTTGTCCACGGAATCGTAGCAACATCATTTTTAGATGGCGTTACACTTTTGCTTATAAAGTAAGAACCACCAACAAAACCAGCATTTTCTTCAATTTCTTGATTCATAATGTAGCGTAATTGATCTTCTGATAAAGCGGCTTTCCAAACTCGAACCTCATCAATATTTCCTTTAAAGAATGCTTGAGGCGTTAATTTAGATGCGGCGCCAATAAAAAAGGAGTGCGTTGTGTTTATAGGAGCTGCTTTTGTTTGACTTTTATCTGAAATACCATCAATGTATAAAGAAGCCTGACCATCTTTATAAATTACCGCTAATTGATGCCATTGATTTTCTGGAATTACAGTATTAGAAATAATTGTTTGAATAGCTCCAGATGCTTTCCAAGAAACCTCAAATTTTCCATCACCATTTATTTTGAAATCATAACCTTCCGAAAATGGGGCATTACGTTTCGAAAGAATTGATTTATTTAATAAACCGCTATCGCGTTTAACCCAAGCAGAAATAGTGAATGCAGTCGAATTTAAAT
This sequence comes from Bizionia myxarmorum, assembly GCF_008086205.1. Taxonomy (GTDB): domain Bacteria; phylum Bacteroidota; class Bacteroidia; order Flavobacteriales; family Flavobacteriaceae; genus Algorimicrobium; species Algorimicrobium myxarmorum. The sequence goes on from NZ_VSKK01000002.1 coordinate 461,099, forward strand.
TTAAGGCATTTTCCATATCTATATAATTGGAAGTTCCATTAAAATATACCGAACGTTCAAAGGTGCGCTCTGGAGCCCAACCGAAAGTGATGTATTTGGTGCCATCAAAATCGTAATTTGTTTTTAAAATGGCTTGACTTAATTCATTTACGCCTTCAGTCATTACGCGATAATCTGCTGTTGGACCAAAGTTAGGCGTATCTGAAATAAACATTAAATAACGACCATCTGGAGGGATCACAGTTCTAACAGCATTTTTTAAAATCGCAACTTCCACTGCTGGAATATCTCCAGAAGTTTCAACCACCTTCCAGGTTCTAGCAATTCCTCTAAATTGTACAAATGTACCACCTGGAATAGCTGGAGAAATATCTGTACTCATGTCAATATCAACTATTCTAGGAGTGCCGTTTAAATCTTGACCATCATTACCCCAAACTAGAAATTCTTTATCTTCTAATTCGTTGTTGCCGTTTAAGTTATTGGTATTTGAGATATTCCCAATTCCTATTGTTAGAACGCCTTGAGTTCTTCCAGTTCCATCAGAAGCATTATTAACGCTACGGGATTGTTTTTGAAGTAAATCGGATGCATCATCACGGCCTATTCCTGCGATATCATAATTAAACACATCGTTTGTAGCAACTCCAGTATTGGCATCCCAAATTAGATTTCCAGCACTATTTACGTAATCTTGTGATGTTCCGTTAACACCTAAAGTAATGCCGTATTTAATGGCTAAATAGGATTGGATGCGATTCCGTTCTTGGGTTGATCCATCATTTTTCCTAGATTTATAGGTTATTACTTCAGCAATCCTACCGTCCAAACTAGCCCTCCAACCTTCACTTCTTCCTATCCAAAACTTCCCATCTAAAATAGTGCCGAAAGCGGTACTATTAGATGTATTATTCACTTTATTTAAAGCATTATAATATAGCTCTTGGTTATTTGCTGCGATATTGTGTCTGGCATTAATAATACCAACATTATTATAACTAATAGAAGTTCCGTTTTGAGAAACACCATAACCATTGTTTAAGCCATTAGACAATGCATAAGCATAGGATAAAACTTCTGAATTGAATCTTTGAGAATAATCACCAAATCCTATTCCAGAACCATCATTTTCTTCCTTATTCACATCATGGTCTGTACAGAAAATATCCATACTTCCAAAGGTAGAATTAACAGTTCGGTTAGGTATTACCACAACAAACATCTCATTGGTATTATAACCAGAATTTCCTTTCAAATACTGTTGCGGTAATTCTGCATAGTTATAACTATTACTAGCCTCCGTTGAAGTATTACTAAAATTAACAACAGGGTTAAAGTTTATGTTTCGGTTTGGTCTGTCATAATAAGTAGGTTCTTGTCCAGGAGTATTTACTGAAGCATTAGTAGCTCTACCTTGATCTGCCCAAAGTGATACTGACTCACCATCTGTGTAATTTAATCCATCCGTTCCTTTTAACCAAAGCGCTAAATGGTTTGTTACGCCGCCTGGACCTTCTGTTAATGGAGCGGATAGAGTTCCTTTAATGACGAATTCATCAAATGCAACTCCTGTATTTCTTACACTACCGTCCGATGCAAATAATACTCGAAATCTCACTTGTGAACTTGTGCCAAAATTAGTATTTTCATTACTTAAATCAATACTTTGAGTAATCCAACCAGAGCTCGTTCCAGACCAAGCATTTAGGTTACTATTATTATACCAGTTGCCATTTGCGGAGGAGCCTAAATTACTCCAAGAAGTTCCATCGTTATGGGAATATTCAATTTTCATTCCATCATAATTGGCTTCCGTTTTGTACCATACTTTTAATTGTAATGTAAGATTGGTATAACCACTTAAGTCAATTAAAGGACTTGTGGCATTCATACTTGTATTATTAATATAATAATTGTTCGTACCATACCCCTCCGAAAAAATATAGGTTCCCGAAGAACCTGTTGAATGTGTGGCTCTGGTGCCTAGTAGCCATTCTCCAGATCCTGTGCCAGAGGAGGGTGAAGTCCAATCCGAGGAGTTTTCGAAATTTTCTGAATAAACAGTTGTTTGAGACAAAGCAACAGTTGAAAATAAAAGCACACTGAATAGCAACAGGTACTTTCGTACTAAAATAGTAGAATTTTTCATAAGTAGTAATTTATTAGTTTTGGGACTAATTAATTTAAGGTTAATAGCTTAAGGCAAATATATGTTATTTTGTCTGTGAAATGCAAATATATTCGACCAAATGCATTTTTAAATTCTAATTTATTGATTTATAGTTTTTTAATAAAGGCAGGTTTTTTTAAAAACTTGCCTTTATTTTTTGATATTTTAATATTAGTATTTAATCAGTTTCTTGATAATGCTTTGACCATTATTTTTATTTATTAATTTAATAAAATAGGGTCCTTGCTCCAATTTATCTATACCCTGAACGGTTATTTTGCGTTGTTTTCCCGACGCTATTTGCTTAAGGATAAGTCGTCCATTTAAGTCGAATAACATGATTGTGAAAACCTCATTAGACATGGTAGATGGTAAACTAATTTCTAAATAGCTGTTAAACGGATTGGGTTGAATTGTTACATTTTCATAATTAAATACCGCTGTATTTAATGTGTTTTGAATTACTGTAACGGTTGCATTACAGACAGCTGTGTTTCCACTATAATCTGAAATTGTGAATACTACATTGTTTTCACCAATGTCATTCGCATCAAATGAATAAGGAGTAATAGACATGCTATTTATTCCGCAGTTGTCCGTGGATCCATTATTGATTTGCTCTGCCGTAATTGTGGCGTTTCCAAATAAATCTAACTCCACAGTTATATTCTGAACATTACAAACTGGATTTATGGTATCGCCATCATTATTTATAACCCAAGAGCAGGTTCCTATATTGAAAGAAGCCGTTTCCCAGCATTCTGTAGTCGGTTCCGTTGGTTGTGCGCCTTGGTTTTCCCAAGCACAAGTTCCTGTGTTGAATACGTAGTTGTCCCAACAATCCGTAGCGGTTGGTTCAGCAGGTTGTGAGCCAGTATTTCCCCAAGCACAAGTTCCTGTGTTGAATACGTAATTATCCCAGCAGTTCGTTGCAGTTGGTTCCGTAGGCTGTGATCCTTGATTTTCCCAAGTACAGTTTCCCGTGTTGAATAGGTAATTATCCCAACAATTTGTGGCAGTCGGTTCAGCAGGTTGTGAGCCAGTATTTTCCCAAGAACAAGTTCCAATGTTGAATACGTAATTATCCCAACAGTTTGTCGCAGTTGGTTCAGTAGGTTGTGAACCAGTGTTTTCCCAAATACAGTTTCCTGAATTGAATACATAATTATCCCAACAGTTTGTTGCGGTTGGTTCAGTCGGTTGTGTTCCACTTACAATCCAAGCACAAGTCGCATTATCAAATGATCGGGTTTCCCAGCATTCTAAAGCGGTTGTAGGTTCAGTTGGTTGCGATCCAGTTACGATCCACTCACAATTGGTGTTATCGAATGATCTAGTTTCCCAACATTCTAAAGATGAAGTTGGTTCCGTTGGTTGTGTTCCTGTAACAATCCATGCACAAGTAGCATCATCAAAAGATCTGGTTTCCCAGCATTCTAAAGCGGTTGTAGGTTCAGTTGGTTGTGTACCAGTAACGATCCACTCACAATTCGTGTTATCGAAAGATCGAGTTTCCCAACATTCTAATGAAGTTGTCGGTTCAGTTGGTTGTGAGCCTTGGTTTTCCCAAGTACAAGTTCCTAAATTGAAAACGTAGTTATCCCAACAGTTCGTTGCGGTTGGTTCAGTTGGTTGTGTTCCTGTAACGATCCACTCACAATTCGTATTATCAAATGATCTAGTTTCCCAGCATTCTAAAGCGACTGTTGGTTCAGTTGGTTGTGTTCCTGTAACAATCCATTCACAATTCGTATTATCGAATGATCTGGTTTCCCAACATTCTAAAGCGACTGTTGGTTCAGTTGGTTGTGTTCCTTTAACAATCCATTCACAATTCGTATTATCGAATGATCTGGTTTCCCAACATTCTAAAGAAGTTGTTGGTTCAGTTGGTTGTGTTCCCGTTACAATCCAAGCACAATTCGTATTATCGAATGATCTGGTTTCCCAACATTCTAAAGAAGTTGTTGGTTCAGTTGGTTGTATTCCCGTTACAATCCAAGCACAAGTAGCATTATCGAATGATCTGGTTTCCCAACATTCTAAAGATGTTGTAGGTTCAGTTGGTTGTGTTCCTGTAATAATCCAAGCACAAGTTGCATCATCAAAAGATCTGGTTTCCCAACATTCTAAAGAAGTTGTTGGTTCAGTTGGTTGCGTACCTGTAACGATCCACTCACAATTTGTGTTATCGAAAGATCTAGTTTCCCAACATTCTAAAGCCGTTGTTGGTTCAATTGGTTGTGTTCCAGTTACAATCCAGGCACAAGTCGTATCATCAAAAGATCTAGTTTCCCAGCATTCTAAAGCAGTCGTTGGTTCAGTTGGTTGTGTTCCCGTTACAATCCAAGCACAAGTAGCATCATCAAAAGTTCTAGTTTCCCAGCATTCTAAAGCAGTCGTTGGTTCAGTTGGTTGCGTACCTGTAACAATCCACTCACAATTTGTGTTATCGAATGATCTGGTTTCCCAGCATTCTAAAGCGACTGTTGGTTCAGTTGGTTGTGTTCCAGTTACAATCCAGCTACAAGAATCTGTATCGAAAGATCGAGTCTCCCAACATTCTAAAGCGATTGTAGGTTCAATAGGTTGTGTGCCTGTAACAATCCATGCACAAGTAGCCTCATCAAAAGATCTAGTTTCCCAGCATTCTAAAGCGGCTGTTGGTTCGGTTGGTTGTGTTCCAGTGTTTTCCCAAACACATGTGGTATTGTTGAAAGCAAAAGTATCCCAGCAATTTACAGCTGCCGGCTCATCTTGCCTTGTTACTGTAACAGTTACCACGCAGGTATCTGTTTGGCCATCCGCATCGGTAACTGTAAGCGTCACATCTACGGGTGTTCCAATGTTACTACAATTAAATGAATCGATATCAATGCTATAATTAGTGATTGCTACATCATCAGTAGAACCACCATCAACATCAGCAACGACAATGGTTGCAGTGCCTGAATTATCTAATTGTACTGTAATATTCTGACATACAGCTGTTGGAGGATCAGAAATTACCGGATTATCCGTGATATTAATAGAATAATCTTCTACTTCACCATAACTAAAAGTTTCACATGGATTGTTTGCGTTTTGTCCAGCATTATTATAGTATTTCATTAAAACTCGCATACGTGTGCTACCAAGAGCTGCAGTATTGGGTAGGTTGAAAGTCCCAGTTACTATTGCTGTATTTGAAGACAGACTTGTAAGTATTTTTTCAGAAGCTTCAAACGTCCCGTTCTGATTAAAATCTATCCAAGCAGAAACGGCCTCACGATAAGCATTACCCGGCCAATGTTTTGTAACACTAATTGTGTTTCCAGTGGCGTTAATTTGTTTATCTAAATTCGAGAAAATGGCACTGGCTGTAAAATTGGAATATCCAGATGAGGTGTTTGAAACGCTGTTATTAGCAACACCGTTTATACTTACATTTCCAATATATTCGTCACTTACCTCATTTCCTTGCGCATTACAATAATTAATATTAGTTGTTGTAAACTGTTTAGAACTAGAATAAGCAGTACTGTTAGAGCCACAATAAGACTTTACCTGAAATTCATAAGTTGTATTTGGAGAAAGTCCGGTAATGCGGTACGGGTTTGTAGTTATTCCTAAAATTTCAGTCCATGTTGGTGTACCAACTTTACGATATTTTAAATCAAACTTATCTGCCGTTGCAGCTATCCAAGTTGCATTTGTTGAGCTAGCATCGGTTCCTGATGTGCTTAAGCTTGCAGGAGCAGTTGCTGTTAAAGGCGTTAACAATACATCTGCAAGATTAATTGTTTGATAGTTTGCAATGGTTTGATTGCTAAGTGTAACCGACTGATAACAATCTGCTTCAATTAAAATATTGTAAGTACCTGCAAAAACAGGTCTGTAAAAATCACCCAAAGGTAAAGAGCTCACTGTATGAGAACCCGTATTATCATGTCCAATAAGCGTTATTTTAGCTTTAAGTGGATTTCCTGAAACAGCATCTTTTACCTTTCCTTGAAAACCAAATGTTCCCTGAATTAGGTACTCAATTAAAGCTTCACGATTATAATTCCAATGATTTACTAATTGGTTGGATGGAATTAATTTAACATCAGATACTTCCATCGTGATTTCTTTACACTGATGTGTAAAATTCATATAATCTTGACGGCCGCCATAAACGCGGTACCAATCAGCACCATGAGTAATACCATTGTTTAGATAGTCCATATATCCGTTTGGACTATTTGCTTGCGCATTATCGGCATATTCTCTTGACACTTGAATAAACCAATTATCATCAGCGTGTCTATTATAGGTGTTATCCCAAGGATAGTTTACCACTTCTACACCACCATGAAAGTTAGCAGATAATACAAAATGCGTATTACTAGCCAGGTTCATAAAGTGTTGTGTTTCTAGTTCATATGAAGTATGTCCATTAGAATGCGGACCATTTACATTATCGGGATAGTTTCTATTTAAGTCAAGACCATTAGCATTCGCTCTTCTAGCATTTGCAACAGACGTATTAGAAGCGTTATTGTAATACGTTCCATCTGGATTTGCCATAGGATTAATCCAAACTTCAGAATTATCAATTAAGTTTTTGATTCGTAGGTGATCTGGATGGCTGGTATTTTTATAGGTTGTAATAAAATAATTAATTAGGTTAAGCATTAAAGGGTAGCCCGTAATTTCATCTCCATGAATAGAAGATGTATACATAACTTTAGGTTCTGCTTCTTCCGTGCCTATATTATCAGATAATTTTAGAAATAGCAAGCGTTTATTTCCACCAGCAGCACCTTCTGTAGTTCCTCCAATATCCACTAATTCGCAAATATCGGGATGATTTATAGCAAACTCGCGCATTTGAGCAGCATAATCGGCATAAGTTGGATAAGCTGTTAGCGGAAAGGTTAGGGGATAGGCGCCTCTATTTTGGCTCATTGGTAATTCATTAGACATGACTATGCCCGTGGCTTCATTGTCTGCTGGGTTTACTTGAAATGTTCTGTTGCTGTTTTCAAATATTCGGAATTGTTCTGTATTCGCCCAAGCATAAACTGTTCGGGTATTCGGATTATAATTTAGAATGGACAAATTTGAAGTGATAGTTTCTAATTCCGAAACGTTCGAAACTTGAAAGCTAAATGTTACTTCGCCTTTTTTAGTTAAATATTCATTTGCTTTTCTAGATGCATTTGTTTGAGCTTGCATCATTTGGAAGGAAAATAAAAGAATTAATAATGCGGATGGGATTTTTAATTTAGAGTAGAATATTTTCATAGCGATGGTTGGGTTTTGATGTGGCTAATATAAAAGTTTTTTCATAAAAACATCTACGAAATGCAAATAAATTCGACGAAGTGTATTTCGGCATGTAGGAAATATTCTTAAACCCCTTTAAAACAGTGGGTTTATATATAGGGTTAAATTTGAAAATAATTTGAGTTAAAAGGAGGTTTTTCTATTTATTCCACCCCTTTTCAAAAAAAAAGAAGGCATAAAAAAACCAATAAGCATAGCTTATTGGTTTCATTGGTAACTTATTATTTGAGGTATTTAGAAAATGACTTTCTTACTAAAATCGCCTGTTTCTGTATACAGTTTTACAATACCATAGCGTTCTTTTAATACGGGTAAATCCATTTTAAAATCGCGGCTATTGATATTAACGAATTTAGCAATACGTTTTCCTAAAATACTGTAAACTTCAATTTGTGTAATGTTCGCGTTTGCTTTGCAATGCAATTCTTTAGTGCTGCGTAAATAGGTTATTTTTGACTCAATTTTTTGGTGTTGATCTATTGATAACGTGGCATTTTGAAACGTATCTTCATTAATCGAATCATCCTTAAACGTTATAAAAAAGCGATCCAAATAAGTACCGTTTGAAATTGAAGCTTCAAAATCAACTTCATTTAGTAAAGTATGGGTATTAGTTACAACATCAAAAAGATAAACGGAGACAGGGTTGTTGAAATTTTCTAAAGTATCTAAAGAAATAGCAATATTTCCGGTATTAGATAAAAACATACCTAATGGATATTGTTTAGAATCATCAAAAGCACCCACGCCTTGTATAACGTAGCGCTGGTTATTAATCATCCAATTTAAATCGTCTGGAAAGTTATCTGCATTTAGGGCGTCGTAACCATAATCCACACCGTCTGATGCGGCATTATCGGGTGTAAAACCTAAAAGTAAATGACGTACATAGCCGTTGGGCATGGTGAAATCAATGCGCACTAATTGCGGTTGACTAAAAGCAACTGATTTTTCAGAAGTGTGGGCAAAAAAGGTGGATGTGCTTAAAAATAAAGCACATAGCATCCAAGTGCACAAGTAGGTAAGTTTATTCATTTGATTTGGGGTTTAAATGAATGTTGGTATGATTTGGGAAGACAAATATAGGATTAGTTTTTAAATCATCTACGTAATACCATATTAATCGTTGAAATACACTATTTTGAAGTCTTTTTCTTTCAAAAATAACTTTAAATGACTGAAAAAACCTACTAAATGGTCTGATAATTAGGTTTTAAGGACACTTAAATTCATAATATATTTTTCATAGGGTATCCATAGGGTATCCATAGGGTATCCATAGGGTATCTATAGGGTTGATACGCTATACCTATTTTGTTAATAGATATTTGACCCGTCCTAAAATAACTATACAGGTTATTTAATTATTCCTGATATAATTATACATCACTTTTTCTTAATCCTAAAATGGCAAAACAACATTAAACACCTGATAGGTATCCTATATTGAAGCTATATCAACTTGAAATGGTCCTAATTAAAACGACCCCTCTAAAAGAAATTAGAGAGGTCGTTTAAAACATGTGGTTGTATTCTTTATTGCTGTTTGACTACAATCTTTTTATTAATAGTTTGTCCGTCGGAAGTTTGCACTTTAATGATGTAGTTTCCTTCGGATATTAGTCGCACTGGAATTTTACATTCATGTCCTATTGGGGCATTAGTGCTATTCCAAGATCTTACGGTTTGTCCCAGCATATTTATTAAATACACTTGTTTGATATCCATACTATATGGCACCTTGATGTAGATATGGTTGGTGCTATTTAAGTAGTTCACAATAACATCTGGATAGTCATCCGTATCGGTACTTAACACGTTTTCCTCTTGGAACACAATATAAAAACGACCTTCATGGGTTCCAGCATCTAGATTTGTTTGATATGGTGTAATGTTGATTCGTGTATACGTACCTAATAAGGCATCATATACGAATACATCCGGATCTTCATCAAAGTTTTCTAAATCGGTTACGGCAATTTCTGCGTTTCCTGTGATTCCCATATCAATGGTTATAGGATACATGTTTTCCTGGTTGAATTCACCGACTCCTTGGATTATAAATCTGTCATCTTCAATTATGAAAGACATATCACTAGGGTTGTAGTCTGTATTTAGAGCATCGTAGCCATATTCAAATAATTCACTTGCCGCATTGTCTGGTGTGAAAGCTAACAATAAAGGTCTAATAGCACCTTCAGGCGACGTAAAGTTTAAACGAACACGTTGAATTAAATCTAACGTTACGTCTGGATTTTCTGTTCTGAAAAATTCTGAATTACCCATAGCTTCTTTAACAAAGGCACGTTGGCTATTTTTGAACGTTACATCGTTTGTTACTTGATCGGCATTAGCTGCAGCCGTTACAAAGAAACCTTGACCAACTGGGATGAACTGTTTAGGGGTAACTAAATTAGCATTTCCAACGCCATTGATTCCTGGCGGAGACACCGCAGGTGTACCACCTGACAAATTATAAATAGCATAACCACCTTGGTAATCTGCTGTAATATGGGAGTTATTCGTGGTAGATTGCTTCCAGAAATATAATGAACCGTCAATGCTTTCAGAAGAGCCAACATTTGCAGATGTAGCCACACCACCTATTGTTGCAGGTATATTGTCTCTGATAAATACATTTGCATCAATAGCAGAGGCATATGGGTTTCCAACTAAAGTTTGGTTTATTACTGACGAAGAAGCAGAAACTTTAGCCGAAATGGTTCCATTATTAGGTTGACCTCTAAACGTGTAGTTTTGAGTTCCAACAGGAGTAACTGGACCAGGACCTTTCATTGTAAATCCTAAACCAACATCAAATGAACCATTGTTACCTCGATAATCCCAATCTGAATAATCATCCTGTGCACCTTCAGAGAACGCATAAATCCATCTACTACTGATAGTTAAAGGTGTTAGAGAGCCATCATTTCCAGGTGTCCATGCAGCATTTGATATAATTCCGCTTAAGGTATAAGTTCTAGTTCCTAAAGCATCATCTGTACTCACTGGACTTCCCCAATAATTATAATTGAAGTGGTTGGATGTTCCTTGTTGATCACGTTCCATATAGCCATTACCTGTATAGTCTACTATACTTCCCATGTTTTGAAGTAACTGCGATTCACCAACTAAATCTAGGACATCATCAATTTTTAAATAGTTTGTTACACGTAGTAGCTGATTATTGTTTACGGTATAGGTGTTTGAATCAATCAATAGTCCTAAAAGGGTTGTGGCTCTGTTTCCTGAGGTTACATTATGTAGTATTCTAACAATGTTCCAGTCCATTCCATTGGTGTTAGGGGTTACTTGAACACTACCGTATAACCAAGTACTATTTGAGTTCCAATTCCCATCACCGCCACTTATATATGGTAAAGGAGCAGTTTCTGCTTGGTTCGTGGTCATATTCCTTAAACGTCCATTCACTGTTCCAACATTAGCATACAAATAACCTCCTGTAACATCTCCAGTACCTTGGTTCATTTGGTAATATCCTCTTAAACTAATCCATGCTAAATCTGTAATGTTTAATGGTACTATAGAACCATGTACTTGACCACTATTAGTTTCAATTTCCTGGTTCATCATCTCGTGAATTTGTACTTCTGTTAAGGTTGCATTCCAAATTCGTAATTCATCTAAAGCTCCATTAAAATAGTTCATTGGTGTATTACTATTATTTCCTAAAGCACCTATCAGACAATTATAGTTATTTGTATCAGGAGCAGAAGCACCAGTGTTTGAACCGACATTAATACCGTCAATGTAAAGTATATACGTTCCTAATGTTGAATCAAAAGTAATAGCTACATGATGCCATCTCAAATCATTTATAGTAACACTTGTCGGAATAGTTTCATTATCATAGCGAAATTCAACAACTCCATTATTAATTCTTAAATCATATCCTGTGCTTAAATCATTTAAATCTCGTTTTGATAATAGAGTTTGAGCATTATTTACAGTATTATCTCGTTTCAGCCATAGTTCAATACTAAAATCTCCTGAAAGATTATAATTATCTCCTAAATCAATATGATCATTTGTACCATCGAAATCTATAAAATTCGCACAGCCAGCAAATGTAACTGACATGGTATCGTTAGAGATGCCACAAGGCAGAGCATTTGTAACCTGCCACTGTAACACATATGTTTCATCCATCTGTCCAGTAAAAATCGCATTAGGATTTGTGACATCTGAAAAACTTCCACCTGCTCCATTAGTTACAGACCATTCTCCATTTGGATTTAGCGCATGTAAAGTAGCGCTAGTCGCTCCACAATTTGTTACTGAATAATTAATGTCGCTGCCTGCATTGGCCGTAATAAAAGGATTTACGGTTATGGTAATTATTCCACTAGTTGCAGTACAAGAAACTACATTGTTAGAAGTTACTATCACTTGATAATAGTTTGTTTGTGTTAGTAAAGGAGGCTGATAGCTTGCTTGGTTACCTCCTACATTTGCCCAAGGACCAGAAGCATTTATACTACTTTGCCATTGGTATGATAAAGTACCTGATCCATTGGCTATTACCGAAATAACATTAGGAGTATTAGTACTACAAACCGTTTGGTCTGCTCCAAAGCTAGTTATATTAACGTTATTAACAAATATCGTAACAATGTTAGAGTAAACAGTACATGACGAACTGCCATTTTCTATGGTCGCCACACGTCTAAAATAAGTAGTAGAAGCAACTCCTCCAATAAAGTTATATCCTACGGTTGTTATTCCTGTAGAAGTCCATGGACCTCCAGGGTTTGGAGAAGTTTCCCAAAGGTAATCAATTGTACTGCTTGCTGCAGTAGCTGTTGCAACAGTTCCTGTAAGGTTATTTGGTATAATTCCAGAACAAATGGTTTGATTATTTGCGATAGTACCAGCAGTTACTAGATTTGGAGTAATGGTAATAACATTACTAATACCTGAACATGATACGCTATTTAAAGTAAACGTAGTAATTCTTCTATAGTATGTTATTGTAGTTATACTATTTGCTGGGGTATAATTCTGTGCTGTAGCTCCACCTATAGGTGTGAAATTCACATTATCTGTGCTAACCTCCCATTGGTAAGTAGTACCTGCTATTCCTACAGATCCATTAAAGATAGTTGGGATATCTCCTGAACAAATTACTTGATCAGTATTTATTGTTCCTCCAGTAATTTCAGGCAATATTGTAACAGTTCTAGTAATTGCACTTCCAGGACAGGTAGGCGATGTAGTAGCTAGTGGTGTAATGGTGTAAGTTACTTCAATAGGCGCATTTGTGCTATTGGTTAATGTTCCAGGAATCGTGAATGTATTGCCTGCAGCAATATTTCCTGAATTTCCATTTACAGGTGTACCCGAAATACCAGCCGGTGTATTTCTTACCCAATTAAAGTTCATCGGTGCGTCAATAATGTTACCGGCTATTGTAATTTGAGCATTGGATCCGCTACAAATAGTTGGGTTTGCAATTGTTGCATTTGCTTTAGGTGTTGGGTGAATAGTAACATTCATAATCTCTGGTTCACCATTACATGCGTATTCTAAACATCCAAAAAAGCAAATTCTAACATTATATTCTGGAGTTATAAAAATTTGCGTTGTTACCGTTGTGTTACCTGGATTCTGTAAAGTAAATGTTTGATTTACTTGACTTCTTCTACGGCGATTAAAAAAACCACCAATATTGGTATAAGGCGCATCAATTTGCCCGTTGGAAGGAGATACGTAAGCTGAATTGGCAGAATAAATAAAATCTATAGTTGATGCTATTGTATGTTCTATTGTATAAGTTGGGGTAATCGTATCCCCAGGACAATAGCCAATAGCTGGATTTGGTGCATTTGTGATTGACATACCTCCTAAAATGCCTCCTGCACCTATATAGTTTATTTGTATTCCAGCAGAAATTAATGTGCTACTTGGACATGCTTGATCTGTAATTATTAATCTATAATATCGTTCTTGTTGTGGGGGAGAATATACAGGTCCATTGCCATTTGCTGCTACATTCGCATAAGTTCCTGCATTTCCATTTGTACTTACTTGCCATTGGTAGTTGTAATTTCCAGAGCCACCAGTAGGAGCAGTTATTATATGTAGGTCTGCAGGGTCTTGTCCATTACATACATCTTGAGCATCTCCAATTGTGAAAGGTGTTCTTAAGGGAGCAATAACAGAAACTGTTACATAAACAACAGGGCTTGGGCAACCATTAGTTGTTGCAGTTATAGCAAATGTTGTTGTTTGTGTGGTTGTAGTTGTATTTGTTAAAGCAATTGAAATTGGTCCAGAAATGTTATTTTCAAAATTAGTTCCAGTAACAACACCTGTATTATCTCTTGTCCAATTATATGTAGTAGTACCAGCAACATTAGTAGCCAAAGTAATGATTGCATTAGCACCACTACAAATTTCTTGTGTAGCTGTTGTTGCAGAAACTATTGGAGTTGGGTTTACTGTAATTGAAATTGTGTTTGGTAAAGAAGGACAACCATTAGCGTAGGCAGTAATAGTTATGTCAACTATTTGAGGTGTGATTGAAGTGTTTGTTAATACACCAGTTATTGAAGATCCACTACCATTAGGAATACCAATTACATTAGTATTAACACTTCTCGTCCAACTAAATGTCGTTCCAGCCACATTGTTTGGATTAGGAGAAAGTACAATTGGAGTAATATTATCACCCGAGCAAATTGTTTGATTTGTTCCAGGTGTTGCTGTTAATGTTGGTGTAGGGTTAACAGTTACTACAATTTCAAATGTCGAAGGTGAACAACTACCAATACCAGCTGTAACAGTATATGTAGCTGTTTGAGGTATGGAAGATGTGTTTATTAATGTTTGAGAAAAATTAGGTTGCCCACTTAATGCAGTAGCACCTGTTATACTTCCTGAAATTGTTGGCATTCCCCAAGAGTACGTTGTTCCAGTTGGTATAATATTTCCACCAACTCCATTTATTGGAGAGACATTTGCTATGTTACTACTACAAGTAGCTATAGAATAATCGTTAGGAATAAAAGGTGTAACATTATATGTTACCGTTATTGTTTGAGTAACATCTATGAAATTCCCACCTAAATCAGTAATCCGATATGTTCTAATAATAGTTGCAGGATTGTTTCCACTTGATACATCTGATATGTGGCTTATAGTTGTATTACAATTATCTGTTGGGTTTACTACACTTATGTCTGGAGCAGGTACATTTGATAAACACTCATAGGTTATAGTAGCAGGAGTTACAGTAGCTGTGGGAATAATAGTATCTTGAACAGTAACTATTGCATTACAAGTCGTGATATTTCCACTTGCATCTTCAACGGTTAGAGTTACTGAATTTGAACCAATATGGGTACAATTGAAAGTTGTTTGTGATGCTGTAAGCGTTACAGCTCCACCACAACCATCAGAAGAACCATCATCAATATCTGCAGCTACAATAGATGCATTTCCAGTAGCATCCAATTGAATCGTTATATTTTGACAGGTAGCTGCAGGATTTATAATGTCTTCGACTGTTACTGTGGCATTACAAGTAGCGATGTTTCCATTAATATCTTCTACTGTTAGGGTTACTGAATTATCACCAAGATTGGTGCAATCAAAAGTTGTTTGTGAAGCCGTAAGAGTTACTGTTGAACATGTATCTGAAGAACCATTGTCAATATCAGCAGCTACAATTGTCGCATTTCCAGTAGCGCCAAGTTGAATGGTTATATTTTGGCATGCAGCAGTAGGAGCAGATATATCTTCCACTTCCACATCACGCGTTATTTGAGCAGCCGGATTACCTTCGGCATCCGTAACATTATAGGTAACAACATAAGTTCCCACCACAGCTGTATTTACAGCAGACGCATCGATTACGATGCTCCCAGAAATATCACCAAAACATGGATCGATAGCCGTAGCACCAAGTTCAAGGTATGTGTCACAAGTCTCAATAGTTTGCGGATTAGCACCTAAAAGTGTCATGGTTGGAGCAGATGTATCTTCCACTTCCACATTACGCGTTATTTGAGCAGCCGGATTACCTTCGGCATCCGTAACATTATAGGTAACAACATAAGTTCCCACCACAGCGGTATTCACAGCCGAGGTATCAATAACGATACTCCCAGAAATATCACCAAAACACGGATCGTTAGCCGTAGCACCTAATTCAGAATACGTTCCACAAGCTTCAATAGTTTGTGGATTAGCACCAGACAGTGTGATGGTAGGAGCAGATGTATCTTGTACTTCCACATTACGTGTTACTTGTGCAGCCGGATTTCCATCAGCATCCATAACATTATAAGTAACCGTATAAGTTCCAACGACAGCGGTATTAACAGCCGAAGCATCAATTACGATACTACCAGAAATATCACCAAAACACGGATCGTTAGCCGTAGCACCTAATTCCGTATACGTTCCACAAGCTTCAATAGTTTGTGGATTAGCACCTAAAAGTGTGATGGTAGGAGCAGATGTATCTTCCACTTCAACATCACGAGTTATTTGAGCAGCCGGATTTCCTTCAGCATCCACAACATTATAAGTAACGGTATAAGTTCCAACGACAGCGGTATTCACAGCAGACGCATCAATTATAATACTACCAGAAATATCACCAAAACACGGATCGTTGGCAGTCGCATTTAACTCCGTATACGTTCCACAGGCTTCAATAATTTGCGGATTAGCACCTAAAAGTGTGATGGTTGGAGCAGATGTATCTTCCACTTCAACATCACGAGTTATTTGAGCAGCCGGATTTCCTTCAGCATCCACAACATTATAAGTAACGGTATACGTTCCAACGACAGCGGTATTCACAGCAGACGCATCAATTATAATACTACCAGAAATATCACCAAAACACGGATCGTTGGCAGTCGCATTTAACTCCGTATACGTTCCACAGGCTTCAATAATTTGCGGATTAGCACCTAAAAGTGTGATGGTTGGAGCAGATGTATCTTCCACTTCAACATTACGTGTTACTTGCGCAGCCGGATTACCTTCAGCATCCGTAACATTATAGGTTACAACATACGTTCCAACCACAGCGGTATTAACAGCCGAAGCATCAATTACGATACTACCAGAAATATCACCAAAACATGGATCATTAGCCGTAGCACCTAATTCCGTATACGTCCCACAAGCTTCAATAATTTGCGGATTAGCACCTAAAAGTGTGATGGTTGGAGCAGATGTATCTTCCACTTCAACATCACGCGTTATTTGAGCAGCCGGATTTCCTTTGGCATCCGTAACATTATAAGTAACCGTATAAGTTCCAACGACAGCGGTATTAACAGCCGAGGCATCAATTACGATACTACCAGAAATATCACCAAAACATGGATCATTAGCCGTTACACCTAATTCCGTATATGTACCACAAGCTTCAACCGTTATAGTTGCAGCACCATTTAAAGTAATAGTTGGATCCGTTGTATCCTGAACGGTAACTGTTCTAATAACTTGAGCAGCTGAATTTCCTTC
>NZ_VSKK01000012.1 GCF_008086205.1 Bizionia myxarmorum
TTATAGCATCCATGAAAAAGCAGAAAGTCCAGTATCTTTAAAGTTCACCAAAACAATAAGATATGAAAACTGAACAAACTGCTCAACCAAAGTTATACATTGGAATCGACATCCACAAACGTAGCTGGAAGATTCACTGTGCCACAGATTTATTTTCAGGAAAGTCATTTGCCATGCCACCAAAACCTGATGTATTGCGAAGCTATGTTGAGAAACATTTTTCAGATTACGAAGTTACTACAGCTTATGAGGCAGGCTGTTGTGGTTACTATGCACATCGTAATTTCGAGAGCTATGGATGGCATTCATTGGTTGTTAATCCAGCAGACATTCACCGAAAAGGAAAAGAACGATTTACCAAGACAGATAAGATCGATGCTCAACTCATAGCCAGAGAACTTAAAGATGGTCGCCTTGATGGTATCCATGTTCCAGAAGTAGAGCGCGAACAATTGCGTAGTCTTTTTCGACGACGTAATGATTTGGTCAAGGACTTTAGACGTATAAAAAGTATTATAAAGATGCAATTACTTTATTTTGGCGTTCCTGTTCCCGAGGAATTTGATAATGATCACTGGAGTCATAACTTTAGAGATTGGCTAGATTCACTTGAATTTGATCATTGCTCAGCACGAGAAACGCTAGATAGTAGAATGCGTAGTTTTAGGTTTATAGATAAAGAGTTGAGGGACGTCTCGACCAAAATACGGGCTTACTGTCGTAAGCATTATAAAAAAGATTATTACCTATTACGCAGTATTCCAGGTATTGGTGGCATAGTCGCTAGTGGTATTATCTGTGAACTTGGCGATTTGCGCCGCTTCAATAGTATAAAACATTTGGCTGGCTATGTTGGTCTGGCTCCAGGTGTTCATCAAAGTGGTGATAACCAAAAACACACAGGCATCACTATGCGAGCACATCGGTTAATGCGTAGTTATTTTATAGAGGCGTCATGGCAAGCCATAAGAACCGATCCCATAATGCAAGCTTATTACCGCAAACATGTGGGCAAGAACGTAAAAAGTGTCATAGTTAAGGTTGCTAGAAAATTATTGAGCAGAACCTTAGCGGTAATAAAAACAGAAATACCTTACGCCATAGGTGTAGTAGAATAATATAAACAATAACCAAGCTCACAAAAAGTAGAAAAAACCTGTATCACAAAACACCGTAGGTGAACCCAATTAAAGCGGTATCACACATTTATAGCAAGTGGCCAGGTTTATTATAATTTATAATCATACAGATGCTGGTGACCGTCAGAATACAAGAATGGATCACATATAGGATGCTGAGCAAGTTATTTAAAAGGCATTGAAATATTGATAATCCTATCGGAATTATCAACATTTCAACACCACACCATCATCAATATGAGATAATTAAAAAATAAATATTAACTTTGGAGAACTAGGCTAGTGCTTTTCATAGGATACGATGTTG
>NZ_VSKK01000003.1 GCF_008086205.1 Bizionia myxarmorum
TATATATATATATATAAATAGTTAATGGTGTATATGTATCTATTATATATACCAAATACAGTATACTTATTTTTCGTTGCCTGTGAAAATAGTAAAATTACTGAAAGCCACCTTAAGTCAATCCATAATGAAATCAAGTTTTAGCTTAAACTATCAAAATCAACGTTTAACAACTTGTTTGATTAATAATATTAGAATTTGAGCAAGGATTTTTTGAATGTTTATTTATAAGAATAGTTGCGTGTTTGTTAAGGAGGATTTTCCACAACAAATACGCAACTACACTTGTTTAAGCATTAATCCGCACTTATTTTTATGCAATGTTAATTTAAGTTGTTTCTATTTTCTTGAATGAATTAAATGTTTCGTGAGCTATTTCTTCTGCATCTTTAATCATATCAGTGCCTATCCAAGATGTCATTTTAAATCCTATACCTGCTGCGATTATTGGACCAACAAAAGGAACCCATTTTGAAGCTGTTTTTGCTGCCAACGTTGTACCTAATTTTTTCAGCAACACCATTATTGCCTCTTTTCCACCGTATCTTGAGGTATATTGAAGGACTTTCGTAGCGATGAATTTAGCGCTTTTTTTATCTAGCAGTTGCATACTATATTCTTGCTGTTCTGTATTAATTCCATAAATATTCTGAACTTGTTTTGACATTGCAATCATTAATGTGACGTCAACGCCAATGTCGAGACCGGGAATGGGGTTTAGACCATTTGCAGCAGCAAGTGCAGAATAGCGAGAAACAATTTTGTCAGCAATTTTTCTTTTTTCTAAAAGTATTGTCTCACTTGTTATATTTATATCAGCTATGAATCTTTCCTTCTTAAAATTATTCAAGCTCGAATATATATCTTCTAACAATCTACTTAAATCGTATTCTGATGGATAATCAGAAGATGTTAAATAAATGCCCTTAACTCTATATCCTTTTAACATTTCTGTTAGATTGTTAAAGATGATACCATATGTTTCTCTTTCATTAACACCCCTTTTTAACCCTCTATCTACTGAAAAGTCCATTTTAGTCCTGACAGCGTAAACTGGTTTTTTTATACGGATTAATTCCTGCATTAAAAACAAATCGTCTTCGTAAAATCTATCAGCCGTGACTAAAATAACACAGTCAAAATCCTGAATATTAAATTCTTCTATATACTTTTCTTTTGGAAAATTAGTTGTAGAACATCCTGGTAAGTCATAAAACAATAGACCTCCGTGTTCAATTGGTTCTTTAACATTCATAGTGGTTTCAATTTCTCCTACTTCTGCAACTTCTTCTCCTGCTATTGCATTAATTAGAGATGATTTTCCAGTACCGCTTCTACCAATAATTCCACACTTGATTTTTGCATTTTTAAAGCTTTCCAAATCTTCTTTTAATTTTTTTAATACATCGTTTAGTCCTAATTTATCGAATTCCATGTTTTACATTTATTAGTTATTGTTCTCTAAAGGTTTTGTTTGTTTAAAAAAGACCTCAAATTTCTTTGTCTTCTATTTTTTGCTTCATTTAAAGCCAATATAGGCTTATAGTATATACCAAAAACAGTATTTTATGGTCGCCTGTGAAAATAGTAAAATAACCGAGAGCCACATTACGGCATTCCGTAATGAAGATAAGTTTTAGCTTAAACTATCAAAATCAACGTTTAACAACTTAAAATGTTGAATCAACAACTAATTATGTTCTATAACCAAACCTTCATGGGTAATTTCAATGGTTTCTACAGCGGGTTCATTGGCATTGGCTTTTAAATCTGACCATTCTATTTTTACGGGAAAGGCATTGTCTAAACGCCAAGATATAACGGGTTCTTGCACTTCATTTAGTAAGGAAATGGTGATGTTTCTGCGTTCAATTGTATTGAATGCTACGGTGTTCATCCAAGTGTAGAACTCATTATCACTGTCCATGATGGTTCTTTTTAAAATGACGTTGCTGTATTTTAGTTTTCCGGGCATTTTTTTGGGATCGGAATCTGGCGAAGAGCCTTCTCTAAAATGGATGGGTTCTGTGCTTATGGATAGCCCTGATACTTCTGTGAATGCTATACGGGTGCCGCCCCATTGTACGGAAAAGTGGTTGGTGGTAAGTGGATACTTGTTCATAAAATGTTTGATTTTTAGGATTAGGTTGTGGATTTTTTTAGACACGGATTTCACTGATTTTCACGGATTACTTGGTTTATTTCAATTCTGTGGATTTGAATTTTTTGACACGGATTTCACGGATTACACGGATTACACGAACCCTCCTAACGGAGGGTGGGTTTCACGGATTTTCACTGATTACTTGGTTCTATTAAATTTCACGGATGCTATAGATTTCAAATTTGATTTAAATTTAAACTACAGTGATTTAGTGGATAGTAGAGGATGGGGGCGAACCAAATTATAGTCGGAGTAGATTGGCTTTATATAACTCCGTAATATAGTTTGGCTAGTTAAAAATAGTGATAATATTTAAATTAGGCGCGCAAAAGCAGATAATAAGGTGCTGTAGTTTAATGTTTTAAGGGGGATTGTTCAGCAGGGAAATTTCATAAAGCTTATTAACAAACTTTATTAATTGGTGCTGAAATATTCTATGTTATTGACAATAAGCGCCACAATACCGGCAAAAATGGCTATTTGGAGTAGGGCATTTAGAAGAATGAAAATTGGTTTCTTGCGGGTTGTAAATACGCGGCTGTTCCAAAAAAATATGAGGGCTACAAATAGCACAAAGCCATAACCGCCCAGGATGTCTCCCCAAATACTGATGATTATATCATTTACTACTGTTATGGCAATAAATAGGGAGGTGGCGATATAAATAAGGGATACGAGGTGTTTGGAAAAGCTTTTTTCTACACGGAAAAAGCTGATATAGGAGATGCTGATAAAAAAGGGATATAGAAAGATCCAGAAAGCATATTGGACGGCTAGATTATCTAATTTTAGTTCTATTCCTAAAATTTCATCTGTTACAAAAGCCACGTGAAGTGCCACAACGGCTATACCATAGACTAAAATTTGACCGGGGCTGGCATGATACTTTCGAAAGCCGTTATGGTAATTATTTACTATGGATTTGGGGTTTTTAAGAACTTTTAAAATGGTTGCAAAACCCGAACGTTCCATGGAGAAAAAGTTGGTAACCAAATCAACGAGCAGGGTTAGGGTATGGGTTTTCTTTTCAGAATATTTCTGTCCGCAATGGCTGCAGTAATTACCTGCTACGGCTGTTTGGCAAATGGAACAGGTTTTTTCTGGATTCATGATGTGCTTGGTTTGGTTTCAAGGTTTGGCATATAAGATACTTACATTATAATAAACCACTGGATTGAAGCCTGATATTAAAAGGTTCGCTTTACAAGACGCTTGGGTTTTAAATTGGGATCGGTGATTATTTCAAAGTCTATAACGCCTATTAATAAACCGTCGTCTGTTATAACATCTACTTTCCATAATCCGGGGCTTACGTTTTCTTTGAAGGTATAGCCACGGAATCCTTCATTTCGGCCGCCGGTGATGTTGTAGCCAATTTCATCTGTAATATCCCATGATTCCGTTTGTGTATTATAGGCTTTCCAACGGTGAATAACTGATTTTTTAATTTCGGTTGGTGCAAATATGGAGGTGAATACGTATACGTTTTCATTGGGTTGCTGGATGAATTCTATTCGGTGATCTCGCCAAAACACATACCAATCATCGCGCTCATAGGTTACTACATATTTATTGTCTACTTTTTCAATGTTGTGTGCTACCATACCCGCATCTAAAGCCAAAGGAACCGGTGGAATAAGATTGAAATAATAGAATAAATTAATGGTAATATACATGGTTATTATGATGCCGATTAATTTTCCTAGGCGTATTTCTTCCTGTGTGCTCGGGCTTTTTCTATAGATAATGGTTATTAACAAGAGGGTAATACTTAAACTAACCAAACCCGAAATAATGAAAACGGTGCTATTCATTTCTTTAAAGATAACCGGTATCATAAAGGTGAAAAACGTGAAACTGATAAAAAAGTAGACGCTAAATTGCAGGTATTTATTGGAGATTCGCTTTTTAAGAATTTCGTTAGCAAATAGCAAGGCTAATAAAATTACGAAGAATGATATGGTTTTTGAAAGGGACACACTTCGGGAAAAATAAATAACATAAGCGCTGGAAAGTCCACCGAAGAAAAACTGAATGGCTAGTGGGAAATATTCTTCAAAACGTTCTAGAAAGGTGTTTTTCCATTTGCCGTCATCCGCTAAATTATAGAGATACAACACAATGGTTAAGGAGGTCATGTGAGAACATAGAATGGTTAAATCGTAAGTGCGATCTATACGCCCAAGCGTTAAGGTATCAAAGATGAAACCACCTGTAAAGAAGAGGATGGGTGCATATTTGGAGTGCTGCCGAATAAATTTTCGGAAGCCACTATTTCGAAACTTAACAAATGTTCTTTTTAAACTCATTTTTAGATATTGCCGCTCAATTTATAAAAAAGTTGGCATTTATTATGGGTACTTATTAAATTTTTAAATGTCACGTGGGTTTATTAGTTGCAAAGCAAAGCTTGTGCCATTAACAAGGCGCCAATGGCCATAAAAACGGTATAAATATAATTTAAAAAAGCATTGTTTTAATAAGAATTCTTATTTTTTGCGACCCGTGAAGTGTTCCATGGTTTTATAAATTCCTAAAACATCGCCTGTAAACCAATCGAACATATTTATGGACATAATGGCTTGGCCAAAACGCGTTAATCTGTAAATATAGCCCGGAATGGTTACCATACGTTTGTTGGTTTCTATGGCTTTTATAATGGTGAGTGAGGCCGCTTCAGGATCTAGAATGGGAATTTTAGATTGTACGCCGTCAAACATTCCCGTATGAATATAATAGGGCATAATAGTAGTAACGTGAATGTCTTTTTTGAGTTCTTTCATTTCCAAGCGCAAACTATCAGACCACCCAATTAAAGCCCATTTGCTAGCAGCATAAACGGACATTTTTGGATTGGAGATGAGTCCGCCGGAAGAGGCAATATTACAGATGTGGCCGGAGTTTTGTTGCATCATATCCTCTAGAAAGACTTTGGAAATATGCATGGGTGCCAAACTGTTAATTTGCATGGTACTGTTTATTTCCTTTTCGTCATGTTCATGAAAAAACTTACCAACAATAATTCCGGCGTTATTGATAATAACATCTACCACGCCAACTTCTTGCTTCACTTTTATGGCGGTTTCTTGAACTTGTTGGTTATTGGAAATATCTAATTTATAGCTATAAAGGGCTGGGTTGTTTGAAAATTCGGTTAGGGTTGTATCCATATTGCTTTGGCTAATATCCCAGATAATTACTCGGGCCTGACGCTCCAACATGAGGCGTGTCATGATTTTTCCAATTCCAGATGCGCCGCCAGTGATTAATACCGTTTTTCCTTTTAAATTTTTCATGAGATTTGGGTGTGTAAGAGTTGCTTTAAGTAGTTGTTTTTTTGGTGAAATAATTCTTTAAATTTATAAATAAAAGTTCGGGAAATAGTCTGTTTATGAGCGGTAATTCAATATAGGTTACTAACTGCAAATATACGTTTGCTAGTACTTTATTTTTAATTGTTTTTACTTGGCGTAATTGCCGGTCCAGTTGGCATTATCATCGAATAAATTATGACCATTTTCACCATCAGAGCATAAAAATTTTCCAGTCCATTCACCATCCAAATTAAATAAATTATAATTGGATTTCGCACGCACAAAATAGCCCATCCATTCACTGTCCATATTATAAAATAAATAAACGTCTTCACTGGCATAAACCAACATGCCTATAACATCTGCCGATTCATTAAATAAGTGTTTTCCGTTCCAAGAACCGAATTGTGGATTTAGTCTGGCGTTGTATTTTGGGTTTATTTTTGAATTGAATTTGGGATTTAAACTAGAGGTATATTTAGGGTTGATACTCGAGGAATAGGTTGGATTTACAGCAGATGAATACTTTGGATTTATGTTGGAGCTATACTTGGGGTTTATTTGAGAATTGTATTTAGGATTGATGCTGGAATTATATTTCGGATTTAAACTTGAGGTGTATTTCGGATTCTGATTTGAGGGAATAAATTGGGCATGCAAAGGTATTGAGGCAAGTAAGAGCAGGTAAATTAGGTGTTTTAAGTTCATGGTTATTAATTTCTATTTGCGCAACCAACCTAAAATTTGATTATTGTTTATGCGCCATGTTCCGTTGTCGTTAATCAATTTAAACGTTTCTCTAGAACTAGCGAAAGGATCTGGATTTTGCTGAATTATTTCTATTTCATTGTCTTTTACTTTGGAAATAATAGATACATGACCATAGGAATTTAGCGGTGTGCCTTTATAAACGATTAAATCGTTAACACTTGGTTTTGATTGGCTCGGATTTGAGAATTGTGTTAAGTTTCGCTGTTTATTAATCTGTCCATCTTTAATATTGGGATTAAAAAAGCTTTTGGCGTGACCATAACTATCGGGCATTTTATGATTTAAATGCTCATAATAATAGCGCTTAACAAATTCCACACATTGAAATTTTAATCCTAAATTATAACCATCTTTTGTTACCCGACGCCCTTTTACATGACCAACAGAGCCGTTATAATAAACCGCCACGCCATTTAGGCTATCCACTTCTTCACCAATTTCATATTTCTGCATAAGGTTTAACTGTCCCGAAGCATAAAATGCGACGCTTGTTAAGGCCAAAAAGGCTACGATAAGGATGATGCGTTTTTTCAAGATACTTTTTAATTTATAGGTTTATTTAATAAATTATGTTGCTTACGTTTTCTTTAGATACCATTTTAATATAGTCTGTTCCAAAATTTAGTAATCGTTGTAAGTCTGTTTAATTTTCCCATGTCAGTTAAGGATGGCAGGGCTATTTCCGTTCTTCTTTTATTAATTTCCATAACATTAATTACTTTAGGTTTGTGTTTAAAAGCGAAATACCCAAAATTTTCAAACTTATTTTTTCCAAACGCAGCTTCAAAATCGGAGATGGTGGCGAAATGCTCATTATATAAATTTCCCGTTTTAATTTGCTCCAATAATAATGCCGAATAGGATTGATTAGGTTGACTGTAATGATGAATAAATAGGACTATTGGCATGCCAGCTGACATATTAGCGTTTGCTATTTTATCATGCATTTGGTTGGTGTCAATGCCAATGAGTTTTTCGCCAGGAAATCCATAGGTTGCCGTAATTTCTATTAGCTTCTCAACTTGTTTTTTATTTAATGTTTCCCAATCTCGACCAATTTTATTTCTTTTAAAAAGAATAGCTTCATAATACCGTTCTCTTATTTCTTGATCTTGTTGAAACATCTCGGTTATCATGTTTCTCACTTCCCAGTTTATGGATTCTTTATAACTATTTTCTAATCTATCTTTTTCTTTCTCGATTTCTTTTAGAAAATCTGCATATTGAAAACGGGAAATATTTTCTATCCTATTTATCTGATTCCATTTTAATCCTTGCTGGATGCCACGCCTTATGAAATAATCTAGTTTCAAAGAATCTTTGGCAAAGGCCGCAATTTCAATAGCGTTATAACAATCTCTGGCAAATACAAAATGGAAATTTTCAAATGTGGTATAATAACTATTTAGGCTGGCTTCCGGTTGGTTGTCTGCCAGCAATAGTTTACCGGTGTTAATTCCTTTGTAATAATCCAAGTAATTTTGAGAGCATAATACATTCGGAAGTACAGTAAGTAATATAATCCAGTATTTAAACTTCATGTCATTCTTTTGAAATGTTAAAAGTAAAAATAGGTATTTTATTTAGAGTATCCTTATGGGTTTCCATAACCACAATTGATTTTTTGAAGATAGGCTAGGGAAGAGTTGTAATTTTTAGAAGCGTATTAAAAGAAAAAAGACCTCACTTAAAAAGTGAGGCTTTTTTAAAATTTGAAAAAGCTTATTTTATTTTGGGTTTCAGAAAATCTAATTCCCCTGTTTTAATAACGTAGCCTATGCGAACCATACTTTCAAATTGCGAATAGTTTACTAAACTTTCACCATTTCCGAGATACCATTCTAACATAATATATTGATTTTTTGAATTAAATGGATTGTAATATAATCGGGATCTTAATGAGCCTTGTAAATTCCATTCCAGTCCTTTTCTTGCACTTACTTCCAAGAGCAATTTGTTTGGAATGAAATCATGAGCAACTGTAATTTCTGTAATACCGATATAATCAAATAAATCTGGGTTATCCTCTTTATAACCAAAAGGCGCCCATATTTCGGCCGTGATCAGCGTCTTTGGGTTTAAAGCTGTAGCATATTTTAAGTTTAAGCTATTCCAACTTCTAGAGAATATACTGTCCCTTCCATTCGAGTTGTGGTTAAACATTAATGTTGCTAATCCTTTTACATGTTTGTCTTTATCATAAATAAATTTTGCTAACCCGGCAGATGGATTAAAATTTATTTCTTGAAAAGGACTAGAAAATTCGTAAATGTTCCAGAATGATTTTTGGGTATAGGTAATAAAAAGGTACGTTTCCCATGGCAGTGCATCACGCGTTACCATTTGCTTAAAGCTTATTTGATATTTAGCGTCTGCTGTTTTAGATTCAATATCTTTATTGGTAGGTATTCCCGTAATAAAATAATTGTCCTTATGGATGGAAAACGCAGGTATTTCTTGAATCCCATTTTGTATTTCTTCCTGGGTCTGGGTTTGCGCTTGTAAGTTTGAATTAAAAATATACGTTCCTATTAAAAGAATGATTAGTAGTGGGTATTTCATGTTGATTTTATGTAAAGCTTAAGCTTTTTAAATATGGGTATAATATAAATTTTATTTGGTTTCCAAAAACAAAAAAAAACCACTATAATTAGTGAAGTCTTAAGAGAGCCTGGCCGGATTCGAAACTGTCACCGTTCCGATTTGCGGAATGCTCTTTTTAGTTGTGCTAATTAGATTTTCAATATAGATTGTAGATTTTTGTTTCTTAATAGTTCTTTCTCTTGCATAGGCTTCCAATTTATTGGTAAAAGTTTCAGAATAAACAATTATCGAGTCGTTTGAATGACCGGTATAACCTTTATGATTTGTGTTATGCTTTCTTAAACGTTCTTCAATAGCACCTGAAGTATGCCCAATGTAATAACGGTCTATAATTTTGGAATATAAAATATATAAATATGAAGAAATCATTTTATGATTTTAACGTAACAATAAGTTTATAACTAATTTACACAATTCCCCTTATTAACATAAAGATTTTTAGTGTTTAAAAACGAAAAAACTAATATAATAAATAAAGTCTTAAGTGAGCCCGACAATATTCGAACCTGTGACCGTTCCGCTTTTCGGAATGCGCTTTACAGTTTCACTAAGAAAATTCGTTAATGTATAAAAACAAAAAAACCCCACTATAATTAGTGAAGTCTTAAGTGAGCCCGACAGGATTCGAACCTGTGACCGCCTCCTTAGAAGGGAGGTGCTCTATCCAGCTGAGCTACGAGCCCGTAACTCTAATAAAATTTGTCGGGGTGGCAGGATTCGAACCTGCGACCTCCGCGTCCCAAACGCGGCGCGATAACCGGGCTACGCTACACCCCGAAAAAAACGGTTATCTAAAAAATTGCGGAGAGACAGGGACTCGAACCCTGGCGACAGTTACCCGTCGACAGATTAGCAATCTGCTCCATTACCACTCTGGCACCTCTCCAATAAATATAAAAGAACGTTCTTTTAATTCGGATGCAAATGTAACTATCCTTTCCAAAGAACGCAACTATTTTTGAAACTTTTTCAACTAAATAAAATTGTTTTTAGTTTCCTTCAAAATATTTTTATAATAACGTGCTATTAGTGAACTGATAACAGTTTTTTAGCGTGTTGATAAGAAATACTTTTAAAATTGTCAATTACTAAATTTGCGGACTCATAATTCTGGTTTTTGGAATGGAGGCTCTTATAACCCACACAATATATTCCCGCTGCATTTGCCGCTTTTATACCGTTTGTAGAATCTTCTATCACCAAACAGTGTTCTTTTTTAAACCCAGAAGTTTCTGCCGCCTTTAAAAATATTTCCGGGTGGGGCTTGGATGCTTTTAAATCGGCACCACTTAATTTCGCCTTAAAATAAGGATCCAACTCGAAACGATTAAAAACACTTTCTATGGTTTGCATAGATGCTGATGATGCTAAAACTAAAGTCACCCCGTTTTTATGGTAATCTTGAATCAGTTCCAAAACGCCATCAATTAATTGCAAACTCCCATCAGACACAAATAAACCTTTAAAAATATCACGTTTAATTTGCACTAATTCCTCGGGTGCAATAACTAATTCATAATGGTTGCACAACTGTCTGCACACATTTATGGTAGACTGGCCTGTGAAAGATTGATATTGCTGCTCCGTTACGTCTATTTCAAGCGTGTTAAACATGCCGTAATAGGCTTTGTGATGCAAAGGCTCGGTGTCCACAATTACGCCGTCCATATCAAATAATACTGCTTTTAACATTGTTTTCTTTTTAAGGGCATTAGTCCGTTGAAATATTAAAGCTTCTCAACTTTTTTACAAATTAAACCTATTCGTTCATCATTTAAATTCGTCGCGAAAAATATATACGTTTCGCCGCCATCGGCAATATTTAATTTCTTTCTGATAGTTGCAACCGATTCGGGAAAATTACGGGTTGCAATATTGGCTTTCGCTAAACCCGCTTTTTTGAATGCTTTTTTACTGTAAGGCAAAATTTTTAAAATTTCAAAAGAACGTCCAGGAAACGTAATTAAACCATCACTCGTGTATAAATGAGTGTGCTGATGTAATTTCTGAATCTGTAATTGGGTGGCGATACTATTAAAAGCACCCGATTTTAAAATGGCTGGATTAGGTTCATAAACATATTTTTTTGGCAAACTATAATCTGCTTGGGCACTAGTTTCGTTATTTAAGCTAAAATTAAAGGTTTGATTTTCTTCTTTGTTTAGATTGATGGTTTTTATGAAAATTTCCCCTTCATAATCCTTTTCTAAAACCCATAATAGTTCCTTTACGTCATTATTTACGGCTACTACATGAATTTCTTTTACAAATTTCAATTCTTGAATCCCTGATGAAATATCTAACAGAGGTGCCGTTTTAATCAGAATGCTTTTAGTTCGTGTAAAAAGAGGGTCTAAATGTTCTGGAACGTTAGGCAAACAATCTTTTAAGAAAAACACTTTTCCCTTACTATCATGTCTTCGGGAAGGGTCTATATAAAGCCAATCATACTGTGTGTTACCATTAATAACATAAGTTATGCCATCAGTATTAACCGTTTCAATATTGTTTACTCCTAATTGTTTGAAATTGTGCGTGGCGAGTTCCGATAATACGACGTTTATTTCACAATGCACAACTTTGTCTACTTTTTTGGCAAAGTAAAAACTGTCTACACCAAAACCACCAGTAACATCCAATACGCTATTTCCCTTTACTAATAGGGCCTTGTATTGGGCTGTAACTTCAGATGACGTTTGCTCAATATTTATTTTATTCGGATAATAAATTAAAGGCGTATTAAACCAAGTTGGCAATTTATGTTTACAACGTTTTTTAGCTTCAATTTGCTCCACTAATTCTTTAATAGAAGCTGATTGAGAAGGTGCTTTTCCGAATAATAAATGGGTGCTATCCGCCGTTAAATGCGACGCAATAAACTCTTGATTTTCGGTATTTAAGATGGCTGAATTCAAACGCTTTATAAATTCTTGGTTAAACCTTTT
Source organism: Bizionia myxarmorum (assembly GCF_008086205.1). Taxonomy (GTDB): domain Bacteria; phylum Bacteroidota; class Bacteroidia; order Flavobacteriales; family Flavobacteriaceae; genus Algorimicrobium; species Algorimicrobium myxarmorum. Next base: position 11,799 of record NZ_VSKK01000003.1, read on the forward strand.
ACTATTTTATTATCTGATAAAAACTCCTTCATAATTACTTTAATCACCGTATATGCAGGAATGGCCACAACCATGCCCACAATGCCGAATAATAATCCTGCAATTATAATGACTAAAAATATTTCTAATGGATGTGATTTTACACTTCTGGAGAAAATAATAGGCTGACTGAAAAAATTATCAATCAACTGTCCAACAGCAATGACTATTAAAACATATAACGTTTCAGGTAAAATAACATCACTGAAACTCGTTCCTAGATTACTGGTCATGGTTAAAATAATCATAATGCATGCGCCAATAATTGGACCTAGATAGGGGATTAAATTGATTAAAGCACACAGAAAAGCAATAACTACCGCATTTTGAACCCCTACAATCAGCAAACCAATAGTATAAATTATGAAGAGTACTGTAATTTGAAAAACCAGTCCTACGAAATACCGGGACAATAAATCCTTTATTTTTTCCATAGAACTTTTAACACGTTTTACTTTGTTATCCGGCACTAAAGTCAATAAACTATGCTCAAAAAGCTTGCTGTCTCTTAAAAAGAAAAATGAGATAAATAATACCGAAAACAATCCAATACTAAAACTTCCTAAACCACTAATAATAGCGTTTAAAAACTCTGGAATGAGTCCAAAATTAAGTGCTGTAAATAATCCAGATTCTTCCAAAGTATCTTCAATACGCAAATCGGTCACATTAAAATAAGAGGTAGCTTGGTTGTATAAATTTTCAATATTTAATTGGAGATTTTCAATATTTAAAAGTGATAAATTTTGACCTTGTTTAACCAAAAGTGGAATAAATAATCCCACCAAACCAACTATTAAGCCCAAAAGCAAAACCATAGTAATTATAACAGCCACGAGATTATTAAACTTTAAACGCCTTCTTAAAAATTGAACTATAGGTCTGCCCGTTAGCGAAATTATGGCTGAAATAGCTATATAAATAATTACGGACTGAATTTTATAAATAAAATATAGGAATATAAGGACGCCAACGGTTATACCGAGCGCTCTTAAAATACCGTTAGAAAGTTCTTTAGAATTCATGGCGTAAATATACAGATTGCATTATAAAAGTGATCTAATTAAGTGCCAAGAAGCTGTTTGGTCATTTCATATAAACAGATGCTTGTTGCCTGCACGACATTCATACTGCTATTTTCGCCAAACATATTTATATGAATAATGCTATCAGCAAGTTCTAAAACCGCATCTGAAATACCAAAATTTTCGGCGCCAACAATAAGTGCTATAGAATGGTTCTTCGGAAATTTTACAGCGTTTATGCTTTGGCTTTCTGCTGTAATTTCCAAAGCAACTATATATTGTCCTGCCGCTTTTAACTCGGTGATGGTTTGAAGCGTATCTTGAGTAAATTGATGAGTAACATATTTTTCAGTAGCTCGTGACGTTTTACTAGATTTCCTTCCGAATGCTATATCGCCACCGCAGAAAATTAATTTCTCTACGCCAAAAGCATCGGCTGTTCTAAAAATACTCCCAATATTTGGGGCATTCGTAATATTATCACAAACAATAGTAATTGGAAAGTTTTGAGGTTCGAATTTAGATGTGTAATGAGATAGTTGCATAAACGGGCTTAATTTTCAAAGGCATAGGTAATAATATTAGCACCCATTTTTAAAGCTTTTTCACGGACTTCTGGCGGATCATTATGAACCACTTCATCTTCCCATCCGTTACCTAAATCACTTTCATAAGTAAACAATAAAACTAAACGGCTTTCATAGAAAATACCAAAAGCTTGCGGACGTAAGCCATCATGCTCATGGATTTTTGGTAAACCTTCTGAAAATTTATAAAAGTTATTGAAAATAGGATGACTTGAAGGCAGTTCTACCAATTCAGAATTTGGAAAAATACTTTTTAAAGCTTCAACTACATACGGTCGCATGCCGTAATTATCATCAATATGTATAAAGCCACCTGAAATAAGGTAATTTCTTAAATTTTCGGAATCGGAATCATTAAAATAGACATTTCCATGACCCGTCATGTGAATAAACGGATATTGAAAAATATCAATACTGCCAGCTTCTACCGTTTCAGGTTTCTCCTTTATTTTGGTATTGATATTTGCATTACAAAAACGAATTAAATTGGGAAGTGAGGTTGGGTTACTATACCAGTCGCCGCCACCTTTATATTTTAATACTGCTATTTCTTGCCCAAAAAAGTTGAGCGATACCAACATTAAAAGAATCGTAAATGTTTGCTTCATGATTATTCATTAATAAATGCGACGCTGTGACAGGCAACAATTGCTGCTGTTTCGGTACGCAATCGGGTTGCACCCAAAGTTACAGGAATAAACTTGTTCTTAAGGGCTGTTTCAATTTCTTTAACACTAAAATCGCCTTCAGGACCAATTAAAATTGTGATGTTTTCATGCGGTTTTAAACATTCTTTTAAGGATTTTCTATCCTGTTCTTCACAATGTGCAATATATGTTGAGCCTTCAAAAGATTGCGTTATAAATTCTGAAAACGGTATAGCATCATTTAAAGTAGGCAAATAAGCTTGTAGCGATTGCTTCATAGCCGATTGAACAATTTTTTCAAACCGATCTAATTTAATATGTTTCCGTTCGCTATGATCACAAATAATAGGTGTAATGCTGGTGATTCCTATTTCCGTTGCTTTTTCTAAAAACCATTCAAAACGATCGTTCATTTTGGTAGGAGCAACGGCTAAATGAAGGTTATAGGAAAATGGCTTTTGCTGTTCTTTCTGAACTATTTTTGCCTCACATTTCTTAATAGCATCCATGGTGATTTCGGCTGTAAATAGCCAACCTTTACCATTGGTAATTTGAAGTAAATCGCCCATGTTTTTCCGAAGCACTTTAATAATATGCTTGCTTTCTTCTTTATCAAAGGTAAAACTATCAGTAGTTTCAGAAATATGTGGATTGTAAAAAAGCTGCATACTTATTTTTTTTCGACTATTTTAAGGACTTTAATCTCCTTTATTTTTTTAGGTTGATGTGAATTTAAAACCAAGTAATACCAGGATTTTTCCTTTAATTCAAAAGCAAATAAATCCCGTTGACTTCTAGGAACGTTGATAATGACTTTCTCTAAATCTGGATGAATGCTGCCTGGAGCAAACCAACCTGTATCACCATTTTTTTTCGCATTATTATCAATAGAATACTCTTGGGCTAACTTGCTAAATGGAATACCGGATTTGTATTTTTTAGTAATGGTTTTAATCAGTATTTCAGCTGCTTCAGCATCCATTTTATTACCATCAATAAAGATATAACTAGCACGATAATGGATTGTGCTAAAACGGTCTACTACTTTATAACGGGTTTTTTCAAACTGACCATCTACGGTGGCAAAACCTGTACTGAAAAGGCTCTTTGCCAATTCAGTTTTATGGTTGTCTTCATTAAAAGTAATAAAGGTATTGGCTTTACTGGGATGGGAATCTAAATAGGCTTGGGCTTCTTCGGTATTTGTAACGGCCTCAAATGTGGGCGCTACCGACTCTTGAGCGTGTAGGACGCTGTTGAGGCAAAGTAGGATTAGTAGTATTTTGGGCATGATTGGGATTGTTTAGTACACAAATCAACTAAAAAAATTGATGTTCACAGCAAAAATGTGAGAACATTATTAACAGAAGGTGATAAAAAAAACAGAATTCTCAAATTTTTAGCCTGGATGATGCTGTTACACTCTGTTCACTAAAAAGACCTTCTTTATATTTTAAATAACCCACAATGGCAATCATAGCAGCGTTATCTGTAGTGTATTCAAACTTTGGTACATAGGTTGTCCAGTCAAATTTTGTTTCGCCATCCTTTAAAGCTTGTCTAATTCCAGAATTTGCTGAAACGCCGCCGCCAATAGCAATATGGTTTATGCCCGTATCTTTAGTTGCCAATTTCAATTTATCCATTAAAATTGCGATAATAGTATATTGAATAGAGGCACAAATATCATTTAAGTTTTCTTCAATAAAATTAGGGTTCGCTTTCGTCTCTCTTTGAATAAAATATAAAATTCCCGTTTTTAATCCTGAAAAGCTAAAATTAAGGCCGTCCACTTTCGGTTTCGTAAATTTAAAAGCTTTCGGATTTCCTAATTTGGCGCGTTTGTCTATTTCAGGTCCTGCAGGATAGCCCAAACCGAGTATTTTTCCACTTTTATCAAAAGCTTCACCAACAGCATCATCAATAGTTTCTCCAATTACTTCCATCTCAAAGTAATTAGAAACGGTTACAATTTGGGTATGTCCGCCAGAAATAGTCATGGCTAAAAATGGAAATGGTGGTTTTTTAAAATCGTTCTCTTCTATAAAATGAGCCAATATATGGGCTTGCATGTGGTTAACGTCTATTAGCGGAATATCCAAACCGTATGCTAAAGATTTAGCAAAAGAAGTTCCCACCAAAAGAGATCCCATTAAACCAGGACCGCGCGTAAAAGCTACAGCGTGCAATTGATGTTTAGAAATACCAGCCTTTTTTAAAGCTTGATCTACCACAGGGACTATGTTTTGTTGGTGTGCTCTAGACGCTAATTCAGGAACAACGCCACCATATTCTTCATGTATTTTCTGACTCGCCACAATATTGCTTAAAATACGGCCGTTTAACATCACTGAAGCCGCGGTATCATCACAAGAAGACTCAATTCCTAATATGTAAATATTTTCTGTAGTCATTTCTAATAATTGGGCATAATAATTGTTAATTTTGAGGGCAAAGTTATAACTTTAAAAACGTATCAAAAAATTTTTCAAAATACTCGCACGTCTAGTGGCAACAATCTTGCTGCTCTTTATTATCTTGGTGCTTTTGCTATCTCTTCCGGTGGTGCAAACGGGTATTGCTAAACATGTTACGCAAAGATTAAATTCAGAATTTAAAACAAATATAAATATTGAGCGTATTGGCTTGCAAATAAATGGGGAAGTGGATATGAAAGGCGTGTTAATTCGCGACTTTAAAAAAGACACGCTTATAAGTGCTACAGAGTTAAATACCTCTATTATAAGTTTTCGTAACTTATATAACGGTCGTCTTGTGTTTGGAGATATCGATTTAAAAGATGTAATTTTTAATCTGGTTACTTATAAAGGTGAAACAGTAACAAATTTAGATGTATTTGTTGCGCGTTTTGATGCCGATAATAAAGAAAATAAAGAAAGTTCATTTTTCATGTCTTCTAGTGATGTCACCATCCGAGATGGTATTTTCCGTATGACCAATGAAAACAATGACGTGCCTAAAATATTGGAGTTTACCAATATTTACACCAATGCCACCAATTTGCTAATTAATGGTCCTAATGTAAGCACTCGTATCAACACATTGGCGTTTGATGATAGTCGGGGTTTGAAAATGAAAAATTTAGTCACCAATTTTTCCTATACTAAAGAGCAGATTTTTCTAGATAATTTAGATATTAAAACCGAAAACTCCATTTTAAAAGGTGACGTGAAATTCAATTATGATCGGGAAGATTTACAATTTTTCACAGACAAAGTTTTATTAGACGCGCATTTTACGGAAGCCGATATTGCTTTAAACGAGTTAAACATTTTTTATAATGAATTTGGTATCAATCAGCATGCTACTTTTAGTACACACGTAACGGGGACGCTAAATGATATGACGCTTTCCAATTTAAAATTAAACACCTCCAGTAGTCGCATTTACGGGGATTTACATTTTAAAAACCTGTTTACTAAAGACAAGGGGAATTTTTATATGAAAGGAGATTTCACCAATCTCTCTTCAAACTATAGAGATTTAAAAGCCTTGTTGCCAAATGTTCTAGGAAATTCAATTCCATCGGCTTTTGATAGGCTTGGACGTTTTACTATTGTTGGACAATCCGAAATTACAACGACTGATATTAAAGCCATTTTGCAAATTCAAACGGATTTAGGCTATATAGATTCCAATTTGGAAATGAAAACCTTTAGCGATGTAGATAATGCGAGTTATAAAGGTAAAATTGTTTTCAAGGATTTTGATATTGGACGATTCATGGAAAACCCAAAATGGGGAAAAACATCCTTAAACTTAAATGTAAACGGAAAGGGTTTTAGTTTAAAAGGTTTGAATACCAAGCTTTTGGGTGATATTTTCGCCATAAATTATAATGGATATGAGTATAATAATATAGAGGTTTCTGGTAAAATAGGTAATAATATTTATGATGGAACTATAGTTTCAAACGATGAAAATTTAAAGTTGAAGTTTAATGGTTTAGCAAATTTCAATAAAAAAATTAATGAATTCGATTTTGAAGCAGATGTAGATTATGCCAATTTGAATGCTATGAATTTTGTGAAAAATGATAGTATTTCTACATTTAAAGGTTCTATAATCATGAAAGCCACTGGTACTACGGTTAATAATGCCATTGGTACGTTGCAGTTTTATGACACGTCTTATATTAATGAGCATGATGAATACTTTTTTGATGATTTTGAAATTACCTCCAGTTTTGAAAAAGAAGTGCATTTTATAAATGTGAATTCACCAGATATTATAACCGGTCAATTAAGCGGTGTTTTCCTTTTTGAAGATATTGGGAAACTTTTTGAAAACGCCATTGGTAGTATTTACGCCAATTACCAGCCCTATAAGGTGATGGAAAATCAGTACATCGATTTTAATTTTAATATTTATAATAAGATTGTTGAGGTTTTTGTTCCAGATATAGAATTAGGCAGCAACACTTATATTCGTGGACATGTTGAGAGTAGTGAGGATGAATTTAAACTCACCTTTAAATCGCCAAAAATTAAACTTTTTGATTATTTCGCAGATAAAATTTCATTGCAAGTCGATAATAAAAACCCGCTTTTCAATACTTATGTGGAAGTGGATAGTATCAATACCAATTTTTATAATATTTCGAAATTCAACCTAATTAATGTGACCTTAAAAGACACGTTATTTATGCGTTCTGAATTTAACGGTGGCAAAAACAATAGTGATGTTTACAATTTAAGTTTTTACCATACCATAAATAAGGAAAACAAATCTGTTGTCGGTTTTAGTCGTTCGGATGCTACTTTTAAAGGAAACACCTGGTTAATTAATCCAAACCGAAATAATAAAAACCGTTTGATATTCGACAATAAATTTAAGAATGTCAAAATAGACTCTTTTTTGATGAGTCATAACAATGAGCAAATTCGTTTGATGGGAGCCTTAAGAGATTCGACCTACAAGGACATTAAAATGAACTTCAAAGACGTAGATTTGGCCAAGATTACGCCCACAATAGATCGGTTAGATTTGCAAGGAAATGTAAATGGGAAACTAGATATTTTCCAGCAAAATGGGCAATATCTGCCAGATTCAAACATAACTATTGATGATTTAGAAATTAATGGATTAGTTTTAGGTTCTTTTGATGCTCAAATTCGTGGTAATGAATCATTGACTAACTATTCAGTTTACGCCAAGATTAAAGATGATCAAACTGAATCTTTATCGGCAATTGGTATTATAGATGTAGCCGAAGATGTGTCCACGATTGATGTGAATTTGAATTTCAACAACTTCAATCTGTCGCCTTTAAATCCGTTTTTAGATGGTGTTTTATCTAATATTCGAGGCGATGTTACCGGTTTAACAAAAGTGCAAGGTAGCCTCAAGAAACCTGAAATTAATGGAGATTTGGTGCTTAATAATGGCGGACTAACAGTTCCTTATTTGAATGTGGATTTTGATTTTGCTAATAAGTCGTCGGTGACGCTGGATAATCAGAGTTTTGTTTTTAATAATATTAAAATTAGGGATACAAAATACAATTCCAACGGTGTTCTAAACGGGTTTATTAAGCATGTTAATTTTTCTGATTGGAGTTTAGGTATTGATATCACTACACCACGATTATTAGTTCTCGATACCCAAGAAGAAACGGAGCAAGCACCTTATTATGGAACTGGGTTTATTGGTGGTATTGCCAGCATTAAAGGGCCAACAAGTGATTTGGTAATTAGTGTAATAGGCGAAACCAAGGCGGGGACGTCATTTGTAATACCTCTCACAGATTCTGCCACTTTTGGTGACAATTCTTTTATTCATTTCTTAACGCCTGAAGAGAAATTAGCAAAAGCTATGGGTGAAGAAATTCGGAATCAAAATATTTCAGGACTAGAATTAGATTTTGAACTGGATATTACCCAAGATGCCGAAATTGAAATTGTAATTGATAAAGTTTCTGGTAGTACCATTAAAGGAAGCGGCGTTGGTGGTTTACTTATTGATATCAACACAAACGGTAAATTTAATATTTATGGTGATTTTGCCGTATTTCAAGGCGTCTATAATTTCATGTTTGGTGGAATCGTTCAGAAGAAATTTATTGTAGAACCAGGAGGAACATTAGCGTGGGAAGGAGATCCGTTTACGGCACAAGTGAATATTAGTGCTATTTACAAAACACAGGCTAATCCATCGCCTTTGCTGGATAACCCCATTAATAGAAGTATTCCCGTCCATGTTTTTACTAATTTAAGTGGACCTTTGGAGAAACCACAAATAGAATTTGAATTCGAATTTCCTACTGTAAACTCTACAGTGAGATCCGAGTTGAATTACCGCTTGGATTCTAAAGAAGATCGTGATAACCAAGCTTTATATTTATTAGCAACCGGGGCATTTTCTAACCGGTTAAATGATATTAATATTACAGGAACGGTAACCGAGCGTTTAAACGGAATTATTAATGGTTTCTTTTCTACTAGTGATAATAAAGTGAATATCGGTGTGAATTTTGAAGCGGGTGAAAACACGCCCGATTACCAAACCGATGACCGATTAGGTGTTACCTTGCAAACCAACATTAGCGACCGAATTTTGATAAATGGAAAAGTTGGTGTTCCGGTTGGTGGCGTTAGTGAAACCGTTATTGCCGGCGATGTGCAAATCGATTTTCTTTTGAATGATGAAGGTACCTTAACCGCTAAAGTTTTCAACCGTGAAAACAGTATTCGAAATTTTGGTGAAGAAATTGGCTATACTCAAGGCGTTGGTATAGCATGGAATGTGGATTTTGATACCTTTAGTGAGCTTATTCAAATTATTTTTAAAGGGAAACAGGAATACGAAGCTGAAAAAGCCAAGGAAGCAGAAGAATCTGAAGACAATGAAAAAGATATTCCAAAATATATAGGTTTCAAAGAAGAAGAAACGGATAAATAGAAGCGCAAAAATTCATAATTATCTTATAAAAAAGCTGAAACTTCAAATTGGTATTAATTAAAACGCTTGAGTTTTATATCAGTTATTATTTTATTAGGAATAGCACGGTTTATAGTTATTCTTTACTAGATTTACTTAAATTAGCAATACATCATGTCTAAAAAGATTAAAAAAATAGGAGTTTTAACATCGGGTGGCGACGCTCCTGGAATGAATGCTGCAATACGTTCTGTTGTTAGAACCTGTGCCTATCATGAAATAGAATGCGTTGGTATTTACAGAGGTTTTGAAGGGTTAATTGAAGCCGATTTTAAGCCACTTTCTGCGCGAAGTGTTAATAATATTATTCATACGGGTGGCACCATGCTAAAATCGGCTAGATGTCAGGAATTTAGAACGGATGAAGGTCGACAAAAAGCACATGAAAATCTTAAAAATGCCAATATAGATGCTTTGGTAATTATTGGAGGAGATGGAAGCTTTAACGGCGGTTTAGTGTTTAATAAAGCGTTTAATTTTCCAATTATTGGAATTCCTGGTACTATTGATAATGATATTTTTGGAACCAATTTCACTTTAGGTTTTGATACAGCTATAAATACGGTAGTTGAAGTTATTGATAAAATTAGAGACACGGCAAGTTCCCATAAAAGGTTATTTTTTGTAGAAGTAATGGGTCGCGATGTGGGCCATATTGCATTAAATGCGGGTGTTGGAGCAGGAGCGGAAGAAATATTAATACCAGAAGAAGATTTAGGTTTAGAGCGGCTTTTAGAATCTTTAAGACGCAGTAAAAAATCCGGCAAATCATCTAGTATTGTTGTGGTTGCTGAAGGTGATAAGATTGGAAAAAATGTTTTCGAATTGAAAGATTATGTGGAAGAAAATATGCCAGAATATGATGTGCGTGTTTCGGTTTTAGGCCACATGCAGCGTGGTGGATCACCATCGTGTTTTGATCGGGTTTTAGCTAGTAGAATGGGTGTGAAAGCTGTAGAAACACTGTTGGAAGGTAAAACCAATTTTATGGTGGGTATTATTGATAATAAAATAACGCTTACCCCATTGGAAAAAGCCGTAAAAGGTAAAACAGAAATAAATAAAGAGCTATTACGTGTGTCAGATATTATGACCACTTAATAATTAATACTAATAAGAAATAGAGAAGAAGATGTCAAAATTAAAATTAGGTATAAACGGATTTGGAAGAATAGGTCGCATTGTTTTTAGAGCAAGTATACAAAGACCAAATGTTGAGGTTGTAGGTATTAATGATTTATTAGAAGTAGAGCATTTAGCTTATTTATTAAAATATGATTCGGTTCATGGTCGTTTTGATGGAACAGTGGAAGTAAAAGATGGCCATTTGGTGGTAAATGGAAAAACGGTTCGCGTAACGGCAGAACGCGATCCAAAAAACTTAAAATGGGATGAAGTGGGTGCCACGGTTATTGCCGATTGTACAGGTATTTTTAAAAGTATTGAATCAGCGCATGGACATATTGATGCTGGCGCTAAAAAAGTGGTGATTTCAGCTCCAAGTAAAGATGCGCCTATGTTTGTAATGGGTGTAAATCATAAAGATGCTAAAGCGTCTGATACCATTGTTTCAAATGCTTCATGTACCACGAACTGTTTGGCTCCTATGGCGAAAATTATTAACGATAATTTTGGCTTTGAAGAAGGTTTAATGACCACTGTTCACGCGGCAACATCATCACAAAGCACCGTGGATGCGCCAAGTGCCAAAAACTACCGTTTAGGACGCTCTGCATTAAATAATATTATCCCAACTACTACTGGTGCTGCAAAAGCAGTTGGTATTGTGATACCAGAGTTAGATGGTAAAGTAACCGGAATGGCATTTCGCGTACCAACAGCAGATGTTTCTGTGGTAGACTTAACTGTAAGAACCAAAAAAGAAACCTCGATAGAGGAAATTAAAAAAGCATTTAAAGATGCTTCAAATGGCGCTTATAAAGGTATTGTAGGCTATACGGAAGATGCCGTTGTTTCGCAAGATTTTGTTGGTGAAACCAATATTTGTGTTTTTGATGCCGATGCATCTATAGAATTAAATTCTAAATTCTTTAAAGTAGTAGGATGGTATGATAATGAGTTTGCCTATTCCTATAAATTAGTTGAATTAGCAGAGCACATAAACAGTTTATAAATTAAACGACACCTCAATCCGCAGGATTATAATTAATTGTAGTCTGCGGATTTGTTCTTTTTAGAAAATATGATATTAATAGTTGATAGTGGTTCTACAAAATCGGATTGGATTTCAGTTGATGAAAATGGCAAGCATGTATTAAATAAGATAAAAACTAAAGGTTTAAATCCAGCCATTTTAAACAAAGATGAATTGTTTGAAATCATCAATAATCATCCCGAATTGCAAAAACATAAATTGCTTGTTGATCAGGTCTTTTTTTATGGTGCCGGTTGTGGTACAGAAAAACCACGATTACTTTTAAAATCTGTTTTGGAATCTATTTTCCCCAACGCAGAAGTGGAGGTGAAAGAAGATACCTATGCAGCCGTTCGTGCTACTTTAAATGCGCCAAATGAAGCTGCCGTAGTTTGTATTTTAGGAACTGGATCTAATTGTAGTTATTTTGATGGCAGTAATCTGCATCAAAATGTGAAATCTTTGGGTTATACAATCATGGACGATGCTTCTGGAAATTATTATGGAAGACAATTAATTCGGGATTATTATTTTAATAGTATGCCAGAATCTATCCGAAAAACTTTTGCAGATACCTATAATATAGAAGCGGATGATATTAAGTTTAACCTTTATAAACAACCTAATCCAAATGCGTATTTAGCAGGATTTGCGGAATTTATGTTCAAAAATAAAGAATCAGTATATATCCAGGAATTAATTAAAAAAGGTTTGCGTTTATTTTCAGAAACCATGATTTTGCAGTTTGAGGACGAAATCAAAAAAATTCCTGTTCATTTTGCGGGTTCTATTGCGCATTTTTCAAGAGAAGAAATTTTAGAAGTGGCCAAAGAATACAATTATACTGTTGGTAATATTGTAAGACGACCTATTGATGGTTTGGTTAATTATCACACAAACAGCAACACATAATGGAAATAGCAATTATTGCACATGATGGCAAAAAGGCCGAAATGGTTCAGTTTTTAAATGAACATAGAGACTTTTTTCATCAAGATCATATAACGTTAGTTTCTACGGGAACTACCGGAAATAAGGTTGAAAGCGCTGGCTATAAAGTAAAGAAATTATTATCAGGTCCTCTCGGTGGCGATGCCCAAATAGCAGGTCGAGTAGCCGAAGGCTTATGTAAAATGGTATTGTTTTTCAGAGATCCATTAGCCAAACATCCACATGAACCCGATGTTTTAATGCTTCTGCGTTTATGTGATGTGCATGATGTACCGTTAGCAACAAATCCGGCAACGGCCTTACTTTTAATTAAAGGTGTGTCGGCTTCAAATTAAAGTGATTCTATAACAGTTGGTTTAGATTAGTTGCCAAGGCGAAAACCAACAATTATTTTTACAAAGTGTTATTAATCAATTTTTATTGCGTTCCAAGTCCTTCAATAATATAAGATTCAGCTAATAATTTTATTTTTTCGGAATCGACTTTATTAAGTTTAAAATCAATTTGCTTTATTAGTTTCCCCTTCTTGAAATATAGTTTGGTATTTATAATTGTATCTAATTCTGTTTGTTTGTTTGAAAATTGTAGGAATTTAGCAAAAATCAATTTTTTCTCTTTATAATAAAATTCAAAGTATGCTATGGAGTCATTTGGATGAGCTGTTTCGGTTATTATACGGTAAAGTTTGTTTTTTTTGTCAGTTAACTCATATGTTGAAGTTCCACCAATAATTTCTCCGTTTAAATTCTCCGTATTGAATTCTGTTATAGATTCATTTAAGTCAGTTCGATTTTCTATTTCTTTTACGTGATTTTTGATTTCAGTAATTGTTTTATTTACTGAACAACTTGTCAGAATAACAAAAATTAATAATATGCAGATTCGTTTTTTCAAATAATTTACAACAATAAAGTACAACTAACTTCTTCCTACTTAACAGCCATCACGCTAATTTCTACATTCACATATTTTGGTAAATTCGCCACTTCTACAGTTTCACGTGCTGGTGCCGTATCTGAATTGAAATAATTAGCATAAACACTATTTATTTTTCCGAAATTGCCCATATCACTAATAAATATGGTCGATTTAATGACATTTTCAAACGTCATGTCTGCAGCTTCTAATACTGCTTTTAAGTTTTGCATAACTTGTTCAGTTTCCAATTCTATAGTTTCTAAAACCAACTCATTAGTTTCAGGATTTATAGCAATTTGTCCAGACGTATAAAGCATATTACCAACTAAAACGGCTTGATTATAAGGTCCAATTGGAGCAGGTGCGTTTTTGGTATTGATTATTTTTTTCATAATAAAAAGGATAAGAAATTTAGAATTATAACCTTTGGTCTGGTTGTCTACGTTTATCGTATTTAATATCTTTTAGGATATTAGATTTAATACCAATAAAGAAATACCAAGAGCTTCTTGAGCTAAATGGTACCCAACTTAAATTCATACGCCAGCTTAATAAATCGCGCTCAAAACGTAATTGTGTGTAGGTGAAACCTTGATTTTTAAAATCATAACCAGATGATGCGCCAATAGTCCATTGAGGTGCTATTTCAACATCACCTGAAAACATTAAAGAATGTGATGAAATTTCATTTTCTCTACGTGCATTCCCATAATTGGCAGCGTAAGCAAACTTTATATCCCATGGGATTTTTTGAGTATATAATTTACTGGGTTCCTTTTGCTTCTCATCATCTTCTTTGTCGTAATAACTTTGATCTGAAAAATCTTGGGCACGTCCAAATAAATCATCGTCACGACCACCACTTCGTAAATTTTCTTCTTGACTTCTGTCATTATCTGAACCATCAAAATCACGACTAGATATAGAATAACTCATGGTAATATTGGCGCTGGTTAATCGGAATAAACTACCGCCATTATCTGTATTAAATTTATCAATTTTATTGTTGTTGTTATCTAAAGCGTACGGATCCATTGTAGCACCAAAATTAATGGACATTTTGTTCTTTAAAATTTGTGTGCTACCAGACATTCTTAAAGGACTCCAATTTAAAGAATCGCCTGCCACGTTATATGCTGTTGAAAAATTTAAGTTATCTAATAATTTAATTTTTCGCGCTTCAGTTGCTGAAGAATCTTTATCGCGAACTTTAGCTTCAATATTATTAGATAAGCTCATACCAATGGAGCTGGAATAGCGGTTGTTAGGAACACCAAAAATTCCATTTTCAAATCGCGTATATTCTTCTTCCGTAGTTGTTAATCCGTCTGCACTAATTACTTCAAAAGTTTGATAATATTTACTAAAAGATGGGTTGATGTTATAGCTTATAGATGGTCGCATAACGTGACGAATTTGCTGAATTTTTCTGTCTTTTCCGTCTTTTCTGAAATCGAACATACCATAAACGGTAGTTCCTAAACTGGTACTAAAATTATAAGTTCTAAAGGCATCAAAGCCTTTAATACTTTGTGTTATAACCTTTTCTTCGTCTGGATCAAAATATTTTTTAACCGTTTCAAAAACCCACGTTTCATCATAAGAGGTACTGGCGCTTAAACTTAAATATTTTAAAATTTTAAAGTTGGTGGTTAAGGGAATACTATGTTTGATGCCATTTTCGGCATTATCCCACATTTCTTTTTTAAAGAATAAGGAATCCGTGGTTAGAATTTTATTTTCTGCACGCACATTATACTGAAAGTTAACATTTTGAATAATCCCTTTTTTAACGCCTTCACGAGGTGCAAAAGGGAAAATACGACTCACACTGGCTTGAACTGTAGGCAAAGTCATATTTATAACTTGCGTATTCGTGTTTTGTGAATGTGTGGCTGCTGCACTAAAATTTACTTGAGGATCTCCCTGAAAGGTTTTAGAATATGAAACGGAAGACGCCAAGGTATTATTTAAAAAACTTGGTGCGTTTACTTGGTTTATGGATGTTTGGTAGTAATTACTACTCCCTAAATTCACGGATGCAGCAAAGCGAGAACTTGGATTGGCTTTCGTATCTTGCGTATGTGACCACCGAATATTATAAATATTTGATTTCCCATAATCAGGAAAACCACGCTCACTATTAATTAAGTTTTCATAGCGGAAGCCTAAATTCCCGCGAAATCGGTATTTATTAGCATAAGAACTTTCCATACGCAAACCATAACTACCATTGGTGTAATAATCGCCTAAAACGGCCAAATCAAAATATTCACTTAAAGCAAAATAATAACCACCATTTTGAATAAAATAACCGCGATTACTTTCTTCTCCAAAAGTTGGAATTATAACACCCGAAGTTTGCTTATTCGTTAAAGGAAAAAAACCGAAAGGTAAACCTAAGGGCGTCGGAACATCGGCAATTACCATATTGGTTAAACCAACGACAATCTTTTCGCCTGGAACAATTTTTATTTTATTAGCTTGAAAATAATATTCTGGATTATCTATATCTTTAGCCGTGGTAAAACGTCCTTTTTGTAAAAAAATAACGGAATCGTTGACTTTTTTGGTGACAGGTGCAAATATTTTAATATCGCCTTGTTCGGTGTTGGAATTATAAATTAACGCTTTTTGTGTTTTGGTGTTAAACTTTATAGAATCGGGTTTTACTTCGTTATCCAATTGCTTAAAAATAGGCGCTTGCGTGTAAACACCTGTAGAATCTGTAATACCTTTAGCAAAAACCGTATTCGTATTATAATCAATTATAATAATTCCAGCCTTCAGCTCCATGTCTTCATAATACACTTCGGCTTCATTATACATGTATAATTTCTGCTCCTTATTATTAAAGGATGTATAATCTGTAGCCTTATATTTTACAGGCCCTGTAAGCATTCCTGGCTTTGGTTTTACCGTATCTTTTACTATGGAATCTTGACCTTTTTCGTTGGTAACCGGTTTAATGGCATTGCCAACACGTACATTTAAGCTATCGTTATCTTTGCTTGCTTCAACCGTAATTCCAGATTTGGGCAAATCTTGACTGAAGCCAAAAGTGTTGATAAACACTGTAAAACTTAAGGCAAAAAGTATGTGAAAGTTGTTTGTACGCAACGCTTTTAAATGTATTTTTGTAAAAGTATGGCTCGGTTTTTGAATTGTCAAAATTACATATATTTTTTGTGATTAAATTAATATAAGTGAATTTTCCAAAATTAAAATAAACGAACAAAAAAGTTGTTATATCCTATATGAAAACGAATGTATCTATAAGTTTCTTATTTTTCACCTTACTTTTAACAGTATCTTCAATAAATTCCACATTTGCCCAAGGTAAATCTGGTAAATTTGTAGTGGTTTTAGATGCCGGACACGGTGGTCATGATCCTGGGAATCTTGGAAATGGTTTTAGAGAAAAAACGATTGCTTTAAATATTGTTTTGGAAGTGGGTAAGGAGCTTGAAAAAAACAAAGAAATTACCGTTATTTATACTCGTAAAACAGATGTATTTTTAAAATTGCGTGAACGTGCCGCTATCGCTAATAAAGCGGATGCGGATTTGTTTGTTTCCGTGCATTGTAATGCGTTTTCAAATAGTGCTTACGGTACCGAAACCTATGTTTTAGGTCTGCATGTTAACGAACAAAACTTTAATGTAGCTAAAAAGGAAAATGAGGTTATATTTTTAGAGGACGATTATGAAAAACACTATGAAGGTTTTGATCCAAACTCTCCGGAATCTTTAATTGGTTTAACGTTGATGCAAGAGGAATATCTGGATCAAAGTATCCAATTGGCTAGTTTCGTTGAAAACAATTTTACAGGAAAATTAAAGCGAAAAAGTCGTGGTGTTAAACAAGCCGGATTTTGGGTGCTTCATAACACCTATATGCCAAGCGTATTGATAGAAACTGGTTTTTTAACCTATAAACCAGAAGGTCAATATTTAAACTCTAATAAAGGTCAAGATGAAATGGCCATGGCTATTAAAGAGGCTATTTTAGATTATAAGAATAATTTAGATCAAAATGTGGGCGATTTTTTTCAACCTGGAAAACTAGATAAGGCTATCGACAAAATTTTGGAAGCTCCAGTTGTTTATGAGGGGATCACGTTTAAAGTTCAAATTGCCGCTAGTTCTAGAAAAATAATGGAGAAACCTTATAATTTTAAAGGATTAGATCCTATTTCTCGTGAGGAAGTAGATGCCTTATTTAAATATTATTATGGAGCCACTTCAGATTACAGTGCTGCCAAACGTCTCAAAGCCGAAGCAGATGCCAATGGATATGAGGGTTGCTTTATTGTTGCCTTTAAAAATGGTAAGCAAATTCCATTAGATGGCGTCCTAAAATCATCTGCTAATTAGATGCATTCTTTACAAATTTATTTATAATTTTGTTTAATAACTAAATAACCCCACTTTGAAACTATCAAAAGAAGTTAAAACTGCCATATTAGTAATTTCTGGAATCGTTTTTCTCGTTTTTGGAATTAACTACCTTAAAGGAATCAATCTATTGGATGGTTCTAATACGTACTATACCGAATTTGATTATAATGCACTTGCAGAATCTTCTGCTGTAACCATCAAGGGTAACAGCATTGGTCAGATAAGATCTATTAAATATGTACCGGAAACCAGCAAAACATTGGTAGCTTTTACTGTAGATAATGATTATAAATTCCCTGTAGATAGCAAAATACGTTTGTATTCTTCAGGTTTATTGGGTGATAATGCCATTGCTATTATTACTGGAAAATCTAACGAGATTGCTGAAGGTGGTGCCAAATTTGAATCTGACATTGAAAAAGATTTAATTTCGCAACTTGCTGGCAATTTTTCAGACATTAGTTCTGATTTAGGGTCAACATTAAAATCCGCTGATACCTTATTAATAGGTATCAATAAACTTATTGAAGATGATGGTGAAAAAGGTTTAAAAAATGCTATCGCAGAATTAAATGCCACTATTCAATCTTTTAATGCTTTGTCTAATTCCGTCAATTCTTTAGTGTCTAGAAATGAAGCTAATTTAACATCTGTTATTCGAAATTTTGATTCTATAAGTGGAAATTTAGCTGTTGTAACTGCCGATTTGAAGAAAGCAGATATATCTAAAACACTTGATAATTTAGACAATACTTTAGCTAATGTAAATAATGTTTTGGCCGATTTAGAAAATGGTCAAGGCACCATGGGCAAATTGCTAAAAGATGATAAATTATATGATAATTTAGAAATTGCTTCTATGCAATTAAGAGAATTGTTGCAAGATGTAAAACTGAATCCTAAACGTTATGTAAACGTATCTGTTTTCGGTGGAAAAAATAAGAAAGACTTCGAGAAACCTGAAGACGAAAGAGAATAAACCAAGCCACCTATGAATTATATTCCAAACATACTTTTTGCCATTGCATTGATTATTGGTATTGGCTATTTTGCATCAAATGTCAAAAAACTACTCCGAAACATCAAATTGGGCCAAGATGTGGACGTTAGTGATAATACATCACAACGTTGGAAAAACATGATAAACATTGCGCTCGGTCAAAGCAAAATGGTAAAACGTCCAGTTTCTGGATTTTTGCATGTTATTGTTTACGTGGGCTTTATTATTATCAATATTGAAGTTCTTGAAATAATAATTGATGGTTTATTTGGTACACATCGTATTTTTTTAGAAGTATTACCAACGTCAGTTTATGGATTCCTTATTGGTTCTTTTGAAATATTAGCCGCTTTAGTTTTTATAGCAGTTGTAATCTTTTGGATGAGGCGAAATGTGATAAAAATTAAACGTTTTTGGAAAGCTGAAATGAAAGGCTGGCCTAAAAGTGATGGGAATATCATTCTTTATATAGAAATGGTTTTAATGACCTTGTTTTTAGTCATGAATGCCACGGATACCTCATTTCAAGCTATGAATTCCGGAAACATTATAAGTCAATTTATTGCGCCAATGTTTAATGGTTTACCTGAAGCAACAATTATTATTATTGAACGTGCTGCATGGTGGGTGCATATTTTAGGAATACTAGCATTCTTAAACTATTTATATTTTTCGAAGCATTTACACATTCTATTGGCTTTTCCAAATACCTATTATGGCAAAGTGAGACCAAAAGGGCAACTAGATAATTTAGCAGCGGTAAGCAAAGAAGTTAAAATGATGATGGATCCAGATGCTGATCCTTTTGCTGCTCAACCGGAAGAAGATGAAAATGACGTTCCAGCTAAATTTGGTGCTAGTGATGTTCAAGATTTAAATTGGGTTCAACTTTTAAATGCCTATACCTGCACAGAATGTGGACGTTGTACTAGTGAATGTCCTGCAAATATTACGGGTAAGAAATTATCACCGCGTAAGATTATGATGGACACGCGTGATAGGCTAGAAGAGGTAGGTAAAAACATGGATGCCAATAAAGGTGTTTTTGTAGATGATGGTAAACAACTATTAGACGATTATATTACTCGTGAAGAATTATGGGCTTGTACTTCATGCAACGCGTGTGTAGAAGCTTGTCCAGTAAGTATTGATCCGCTTTCTATAATAATGGATATGCGTCGTTATTTAGTTATGGAGCAAAGTGCTGCGCCATTGGAGTTAAATAATATGATGACAAATATTGAGAACAATTCAGCACCTTGGCCATACAACCAAATGGATCGTTTAAACTGGAAAAACGAATAAACTATAATTTATAAACTTAAAAATCATTAAGAATTCAACTTTCACATATAGCTTATTAGTTGCTTCATTTCTTTTTTTTGGAATGGAAGTAATACAAGCGCAAAATTATGCGAAAGATTCATTACAGATTAAAGTTTATACCCAAATTACTTATAAAAGCAAAGAAGCCAAAGACATTAAATTGATAAAGGTTTTTTGCGATTATTGTTCAGATGAACAAACAAGTAAAATAGGTTATGCCGCATTGCGTCGGTCTTATGACGAACGCTATGATCCGGAAAATATATTGATAAATGGCAAAAAGAAACTCGCTATCATTATTCGTATTGATAAAAGTGATTTTTTAGCCATGAATGAGGAGATAGAAAACGAAAAGTCGCCATAATAACAAGTTTAAAGGTCGATTATAATGAAAAGAGAAGACGCAGATAAATTTTTACATGAGAAAGTAGAAGCAGGCGAAAAAGTGAGTCCTATTTTACCTGAAGGTGTAAAAAATTATTTAATAGACATTGATGGTACCATCACAGATGATATACCAAATGAAGAACCGGAGCGTATGGAAACTTGTGCGCCATATCCAGACGCTTTAATTACTTGCAACAAATGGTTTGATGAAGGCCATTTAATATGCTACTTCACTTCCAGAACAGAACAGCACCGCGAGGTTACTGAAAAATGGCTAGTAAAACACGGATTTAAATTTCATAGTTTATTAATGGGAAAACCACGAGGTGGAAATTACCATTGGATAGATAATCACTTAGTGAAGGCCACACAATACAAAGGAAAATTTACAGATTTAGTTGATAAAAAAGTCACCATTCAAGTTTTTGATGATGGTAAACATGAATAATAATATTATGAGCGAGCAACTTAGAGTGCCAACTATGGCGGAATATATGGCAGAAGGCAAACAACCAGAGGTTTTATTCTGGGTTGGTTGTGCGGGAAGTTTTGATGACAGAGCCAAAAAAATAACAAAAGCATTTGTACGAATTTTAAATAAATCAAATGTGGATTTCGCGGTTCTTGGTACCGAAGAAGGTTGCACAGGTGATCCAGCTAAACGTAGTGGAAATGAATTTTTGTTTCAAATGCAAGCGGCTTCAAATATTGAAGTTTTAAATGGTTACGAAATAACTAAAATTGTAACTACCTGTCCACATTGCTTTAATACCATGAAAAATGAGTATCCAGAGCTTGGTGGAAAATATGAAGTTATGCACCATACCCAATTTTTAAAGTCCTTATTAGAAGATGGACGTTTAACTATTGAAGGTGGTCAATTTAAAGGCAAACGCATCACGTTTCATGATCCTTGTTTTTTAGGTCGTGGAAATGGTGTTTATGAAGCTCCTCGGGAATTAATTCGCAAATTAGATGCTGAATTAGTTGAAATGAAAAGCTGTAAAAGTCGTGGCTTATGTTGTGGAGCTGGTGGTGCACAAATGTTTAAGGATGCTGAAAAAGGCGATAAAGAAATTAACGTGGAACGCACCGAGCAGGCCATGGAAATTAAACCAGAAATTATTGCTGCTGGCTGTCCATTCTGTAACACGATGATGACAGATGGTGTTAAAGCCAAAGACCAAGAGGCAAATATTCAAGTTATGGATATTGCGGAACTAATTGCAAATGCTGAAGATTTATAGAACCTATGAGCTTTTTTGAAAGAAATAAAACATATATCAAATTAGGAGTTATTTCCGGAATCATGTTTGCCCTTATTATGGTGGCATTCGATTATTTTATGGACAGAGACTTCCTATTTTGGAAATTCGCATTACATTTTGTGCTTTTCGGATGTTTTAACGGTTATATGGCGTATAGAAAGGTGAAGAAAGAAGAAAATAAACGTAATAAGTAAAACGGAATGTCGTGAAAAGTGAGAAAACTTCGTTCAAATCACGTCTTATTTTTGGTCTGGTTGCTGGTTTTTTTAGCGGTTTTGGAATTTTTCTTTGGGATTTTTTTGAAGAAGAACCCATTGTCATAGAAAAATATGTTTTTCAAGCAGTTTTTACTGGACTTTTTATGGCATTAGCCTTTGGCTATAAAGTGGATAAGAAGAATGAACCATGAGATTCAATTCAAAAACCATTAAAATAGGATTGATTTCTGGTGCTATCCACGGTCTCATTTTTGCTTTAGGTATGGCAGGTTTTGACTATGCAGATAAGCAGCCTTTTCATTTAAATCAGTTTTTGTTTTATTTCATCACTTTTGGAATAATAATGGGACTTACAGCAGTTTATACGAATACTAAAAAGAAAAATAATGTTAGTAGATTTTAATACATTACCCGAAGAATCACGTGTTTGGATATTTCAAGCCAATCGCACATTTACAGATGTTGAAATTGAAGAAATTACTTCAAAACTGGATGTATTTGTTGAAAATTGGACGGCTCACGGAAGTGATTTACAAGCTGGCTATACTATTGAGTATAAACGATTTATTATTTTGGCGTTAAACCAAGATTTAAATAAAGCAACGGGTTGTTCAATTGATGCATCCGTGCATTTTATCCAACAATTGGAAAAAGAATACGACGTGGATTTAATGGATAAAATGAATGTATCCTATAAGCAAGGTGAATTTGTAGCCTATAAAACGTTAACCAATTTCAGAAAAATGGCTAAAGAGCGTGCGGTTTCTAAAAACACCATCGTTTTTAATAATTTAGTGAATACTATTGCTGAATTTAAAGAGCATTGGGAAGTTCCTGCAAGTGAAAGTTGGCATGCGCGCTTTATGAAATAGTAGCTATAAATATTGTTTTATTCTCCTAATTTGAAAGTTTAACCTTTGAATTTTCAGGAGGATTGAAATCAAATAATTTTCGGGAAAATTTCTTTCTTATTTTCTTGAAAAATTAGGCGTCTTATATCAATAATTCTTCAATAGCTTCGTTATAAATCTATCTTAAAGTCTGTTATTATTCCTACTAAAATTGGTAATTTGGCACAGAATCTGAATCATATCTTAAAAATAATTCCTCTTCAAATATGCGATTACTCGTTTTTCTAGTTCTTTGTATTACGACCAATTCATTGGTTTATGGGCAAACGCCAGATCCTTTGTTAACGGCAGACGCCCAAGCACAAATGAAATGGGTAGATAGTATTTATACAGGAATGACATTGGATGAGAAAATTGGCCAACTTTTTATGGTTCAGGCTTTTTCAAATAAAGATTTACGCCATGAAAATATTATTAGTCAGATGGTGACTAATAATCATATTGGTGGCATTATATTTTCTAAAGGAGATCCAGTTAGTCAGGCTAAATTCAATAATGCTTTACAAAAAGCAGCTAAAACCCCCTTATTAGTTGGCATGGACGCCGAGTGGGGATTGAGTATGCGTTTGGATTCTACCTATGCTTTTCCGTGGAATATGACATTGGGTGCTATAAAAGATAATAAACTTGTTGAAAAAGCAGGGTTTAATATTGGCGAGCATTGCAAGCGTTTAGGCGTACATTTCAATTTTGCTCCAGATATTGATATTAATATAAATCCGAAGAACCCTATTATTGGTAACCGTTCATTTGGAGAAGATCGTGAAAACGTAACGGAAAAAGCAACGGCGTTTATGAAAGGCATGCATGATGCAGGCGTTTTATCAAGTGCGAAACATTTTCCAGGTCATGGAGACACTGATACCGATTCACATTTGGCTTTGCCAACGCTTGATTTTAATTTAAAGCGTTTAGATTCTATTGAATTATATCCTTACAAACGCTTAATTAAAGATGGTGTTTCTAGTGTTATGGTTGCGCATTTAAATGTGCCAGCTTTACAACCAGAAGTGGGCTTACCATCCTCTTTATCCAAACATATTATTACAGATATTCTTAAAGATCAAATGGGTTTTAAAGGCCTAATTTTTACTGATGCTTTAAATATGAAAGGTGTGGCTAATTTTAGTAGTCCAGGTGATATTGATTTGGCAGCTTTTCAAGCAGGTAATGATATTTTACTTATTTCTGAAGATACACCAAAAGCGATTGATAAATTGAAAGAAGCCTATGAGGCTGGAGCTATTTCAGAAGAACGTTTAGCACATTCGGTTAAAAAAATATTAAAGGCGAAGTATAAAGTAGGATTAAATAAATTGAAACCTGTTGAATTGAAAAATTTGGTTTCAGATTTAAATAGACCTCAAGACGATGTTCTTTATGAAAAATTAATTGAAAGCGCCATTACCGTTGTTAAAAATAAAGGAGATATTTTACCAATCCGAAATTTAGAAACAAAAAAAATCGCCTATTTGAAATTAGGTGATGACGATGGTTCAGATTTTTTAAGAGGACTTCAAAAATATGGTAAAGTTCACGAAGTTGTTGGTGATAATCTTAATGAAGTTATTGAGAAATTAAAGGCTTACAATACAGTAATTATAGGTTTTCACCGTTCCAACACAAGTCCTTGGAAAAGTTTCAATTTCACGGATAAAGAGCTCGTTTGGCTTTATGAAATATCAAGAACCAATAACGTTATTTTAGATGTTTTTGTAAGACCATATGCTCTATTGGATTTAAAAACGTTAGAAAACATTGAAGGTTTGGTTGTTAGCTATCAAAACAGTCCAATAGCTCAAGATGCGTCTGCACAAATTATTTTTGGAGCCGTTCAAGCTCAAGGTGTTTTGCCAGTTTCCATAGGAAACGGTTACGTTGCTGGAAACGGATTAAATTTGTCTAGTTTATCTCGTTTAGGTTATGCCATCCCAGAACGCGTGGGTATGAGCAGTGAAAAATTGAATAAAATAGATGCCATTGCTCAAAAAGCTGTAGATGGAAAAATGACGCCTGGAATTCAACTATTGGTAGCTAGAAAGGGAAAGGTTATTTATAATAAAAATTTTGGAAAACATACGTATGAACCTAATGCCGAACCAGTCAAGTTTAATGATATGTATGATGTGGCTTCACTTACCAAAATTTTAGCAACCTTGCCTTTATTGATGGAATTGGAAGAAAAAGGCGCTGTAACATTGGATACTAAATTATCTAAAATTCTTCCAGATTATGCTAATTCTAATAAAAAAGACATCACTTTAAAACAAATGCTTTCGCATTATGCGCGCTTGAGTCCATGGATTCCCTTTTACTTTAAAACCTTGGATGCTAATAAAAAACCAGACCCTAGATATTATAGAAATGAATCTGGCGGGAAATTTACCGTAAAAGTGGCCAATGAATTATACATGCGCGCGGATTATCAAGATTCTATGCAGAAAATTATTAAGGATACAGATTTGCTTAAAAGTTTAACCTACCGTTATAGCGATTTGCCCTATTTTATTCTTAAAAAATATATTGAAAATTATTATGATAAAGGTTTAGACGAGTTGGTTCAAGATCATTTTTACCAATCAATGGGCGCCAATCACACAACTTACAACCCGAGCAGTATTTTTAGTGATATTAATATTGTACCATCAGAAATTGATGATTATTACCGCTATCAAAAAATTCAAGGTTACGTGCATGATATGGGTGCGGCTATGCAAGGTGGAGTTGGCGGACATGCGGGTATTTTTAGTAACGCCAATGATGTGGCTAAAATTATGCAAACCTTCCTGCAAAAAGGATTTTATGGTGGCAAGCGCTATTTTAAACCAGAAACTTTAGATAAATTTAATACCTGTTTCTATTGTGATCAAAATAACCGTCGTGGAATTGGTTTTGATAAACCGCAATTAGGAACGTCGGGACCAACGTGTGGTTGTGTATCTATGTCTAGTTTTGGGCATTCTGGATTTACAGGAACCTATGCATGGGCAGATCCAGATGAAGAAATTGTTTATGTGTTTTTAGCGAATAGAACATTTCCAAGCGCTGGAACAAATACCTTATTAAAGGAAAATATTAGAACTGACATTCAACAATTGATTTACGAAGCTATAATCGATTAAATTTTGATTATTTGTATAGAATTTCAATGTTTTACGACCAATGGTTGAAATGTAAAAATTATAAGTTTTCGTCTCATGGAAACTTAAAATAGAACACAGATAGGAATGAAAATAGGAATCGTATGTTATCCAACTTTTGGAGGTAGTGGCGTTGTTGCAACGGAATTAGGAATTGAACTTTCAAAACGTGGTCACGAAGTCCATTTCATAACCTATAAACAGCCTGTTAGATTGGAATTATTAGGTAGTAACGTACATTTTCATGAAGTTACGGTTCCAGAATATCCATTGTTTCATTATCAACCGTATGAGCTAGCACTTTCTAGTAAATTGGTAGATATGGTAAAGCTTCATAAAATTGAAGTTTTGCACGTGCATTACGCCATTCCTCATGCCTATGCCGCTTATATGGCTAAAAAGATGTTGGAGGCAGAAGGCATCAACTTGCCATTTGTAACAACCTTGCACGGAACTGATATTACGCTTGTGGGAAGCCATCCTTTTTATAAAACAGCTGTTACTTTTAGTATTAATAATTCGGATGCAGTAACATCAGTTTCTGAAAGTTTAAAAAAAGATACTTTACGCTTATTTGATATTACAAATGAAATTGAAGTTATAACCAATTTTATTGATATTGGTAAGTATGTTAATAATTTCACGGATTGTCAACGTGCTATGATGGCTAAAGATGAGGAACGTATTATTACCCATGTTAGTAATTTCCGATCTGTGAAACGTATTCCCGACGTTATTAAAGTGTTTTATAATATTCAAAAGGAACTACCAGCAAAATTAATGATGGTTGGTGAAGGTCCCGAAAAAGAAGACGCTGAAATGTTAGCTAAAAAATTAGGTATCGAGGATAAAGTTGTGTTTTTAGGAAATAGTAATGAAGTTGACCGGATTTTATGCTTTTCAGATTTATTCCTTTTACCATCTCAAACGGAAAGTTTTGGATTAGCAGCTTTGGAGGCTATGGCTTCTGGAGTTCCTGTTATTTCAAGTAATTCTGGTGGAATCCCTGAAGTGAACGTTCATGGGGTTTCTGGTTATTTAAGTGATGTAGGTGATGTGGATGATATGAGTAAAAATGCGCTGTCTATTTTGAGAGATACAGACACTTTAAACACCTTCAAAGCTCAAGCAGCAAAAGAGGCCACTAAATTTGATATTTCTAAAATAGTACCACAATATGAAGCTATTTATGAAAAAACGTTGGCTAAAAGCAAAATCCTAAAATAACAACGCTTTCTTCAATCTAAAAAATTTTTATATAGTTTTATTTTATAACTTGAGATTTATTTTTAAAATCTCTATAAAATGAACAGAAAAAATTTCCTAAATCTAACCGCTAGAGCGGGCCTTTTTCTTGGTCTTACACCTAGTTTATTAGCAGGTAACCGTCAAGATAATTTTCAAGAAACAGAAGCTGTTAACGCTGTTTTAGAGGTTAATAAAGCCAAAGGAAATATGGTAAGCTTTGCCGATAAACCTATCGATAAAGTCCGTGTTGGAATGATTGGAATGGGAAATAGAGGAGCTGTACTTATTCAAATGTTTGAATATTTAGTAAAGCATAACCATTCTGAAATTGTTGCACTTTCCGATTTAAAAGAAGCTAAAGTCCAAAAACAAAACGATTATTTAAAAACCATTCAAGATACAGCCGCCGATTTATATTTTGGAGGTGAAGATGAATGGAAAAAAGTGGTTCAACGTGATGATATTGATTTGCTGATTATTGCAACGCCTTGGAGCTTCCACACCGAAATGTGTATTTATGGCATGGAAAACAATAAACATGTAGCCTGCGAGCAGCCTTTAGCCTTAACCATGAAAGATTGTTGGAAGCTAATAGAGGTTTCTGAACGTACTGAAAAGCATTGTATGTACATGGAAAATTGCTGTTTTAATGGCGAGGAACTTTGGGTACTTAATATGATTGATCAAGGGGTTTTTGGTGATATTAATCATGCAGAAGGCGCTTACATTCACGATCTCCGCAAACACATGTTGGATGACACCTATTATGAAGATCATTGGCGCATAAAACATCATGAAAAACATAATGGCAACTTTTATACCGGTCACGGTTTAGGACCTGTTAGTTTTTACATGGATATTGGTCGTGGTGATAATTACGATCATATGGTTAGTATGAGTTCTAGAGAGCAAAGTTTAAGTGAAGCTGCCAAAATGGAGAATTTTGAGACTCAAAAGTTTGCTTGTGGCGACATGAACACCTCATTAATTAAGACGAAGAAAGGCAAAACCATCATGCTTCAATTTGATACGCATACGGGCAGACCTTATTCCAGATTAAACACTGTTACCGGAACGAAAGCGGTTCATGAAGGTTATCCATCTCGTTTATATGTTGGACATAAGGAATTGCAATGGGGACATTCTTGGTTAAAAGATGAAGAATATCAAGATTACAGAGAGCGTTATGATCATCCCCTTTGGAAAAAATTACGAACGCAAATTGATGCCAATGCTGTTGGACATGGCGGAATGGATTTCGTGATGATTTATAGAATGATTCGTTTTTTGAATCAAGGTTTACCTTTGGATATTAACCTATACGATAGTGTTCTTTGGAGTGCTATTACGCCTTTATCGGAAATATCAGTCAATAATAATAGTGCTAGCACAAAAATCCCGGATTTTACAGGTGGAACTTGGGAGAAGCCACGTAAAAGTGAGATATTAAGAGATATTATGTAAACTGCGTTTTGGTGATTTTTTTAATAGCATCTAAATTATCAAAAACAGATTGTAAAAGGGTAAACTGATTAGCAGCACGATCTAAATTATGAGTGGGATAAGCCGTTTTATAATAGGTGTCGTTATTCAAGAAATCCGTTAAAAAGCGCAACCCCATAATATAAATGATGGTTTGAATTCCTAATGGTAGATAGGCTATTTCTTGAGAAGTAAGAATTGCTTTTGTTTTTACTGCAAAGCCTTCGCAATAAGCAGCATAAAGCTCTAAATTTATCTCAATTTTATTTAAATCGATTTCATCTTCGGTTGCAGTAGCACAAATAGAACGCACTGAATCTCCAAAATCATAATGCACCAATCCGGGCATAACGGTATCTAAATCTATAACCGCTAATCCATTGTGGTTTTCATCAAATAGAATATTAGATAATTTGGCATCATTGTGTGTAATTCGAGTAGGGAAGTGGTTTGCAGTTTGTAAAGTTGCTAATTTACACATGGCTAATTGGTGATTTTTAGCAAACAGAATCCAATCCGCTGTCTGTTCTTTTCTGTTGAAATTGGCTTGTTTTAAAGCGGTTTCAAATTGCGAAAAGCGCCAAGGAACCGAATGAAAATCTTTTAAAGTTTCGGTAATAGCTTCCGAAGAAATAGTTTCAGTGTTTACTATAAAATCGCCATACAATTTCCCGGCTTCAAAGGCGAGTTTTGATGATTCTGCTATTTCAATCGTTAACGCGTTAGGAATAAAACGCATGACATTCCAAAAGGCATTTTCATGTTTAAAAACGTATTGGTCTTGAGCTGTTTTTAAATAGGTAACCGCTTGGTAAGGTGAATTTGTCTTTTTATAATTGGCTTGTAAATGCGCGCTAACCAGTACTTTATTCGCAATGACCGCTTCAGCATTTTTAAATACAGCACTGTTTAATTTTTGAACAATAAATTTATCATCTTTTTTATCCGTTACTAAAAAGGTATCATTAATATGACCCGATTGCAACGTTTCTATTTGTATCGATGAATTGTCAATTCCGAAAATTTCACGTATATAATCAAGATTACCTATCATTACCAGAGTTTTTTAGGGTACATATTGGCATCAACAAACGTTTGGATTTGTTTTCGGGCTAATGGTTCATCAGCCAAATAGGTAATTCCAAACCAAGCATCATCCGTGGCTAGCACTTGAATGTTATTTTGTTTATTTTCAATGAGATAATTAATAATATAGGTAATGTAAAATTCATCTTTTTCAAAATCTGATATAGCATTTAAAAATTTCAGAAATAAGGCATCAGCAACATTAAAAACAGAAGCTTTAAATCCCCAGAAATTCATGGAAACTAACGTTTCGGGGTTTAATATGTTACTTTTTTTATTATTCTGAACAGTAATATCACCAACATCATTTTTAATAATGGCAGTTTGTTCATCTATAGCTGTTAAATAATTTTTAGAATCCGTTTTACAAATTCCACGAGATACAGATCCGTTTTCTGATAAGGTGTTTTTTAACGCATAACCAATCAAATAATGATTTGTATTCTCATCATTAAATAGGGCGCCAAACATCAGTTTAAAAGCCTTTCTTCCATAAAAATCGTCAGCATTAATCAATGTGAAATTAGAAGTGACGATTTTTTTTAATGCTAATAAGGCATGACCAGTTCCCCATGGTTTTATGCGAGATCTGGAATCTTTTAATTCCTTATTTTGAATCACAAAATCTACAGTAATATTTTCAGGAAATACGCAAGAATATCGAATTTTAAAAGTTTCAAAAGTTTCGTCACTGACAATAAAAACGATGTGATTATAACCCACTTGAATAGCATCATAAATACTGTAATCCATAATAGCGTAGGTGCTATAAACAGGGTGTAATTGCTTTAAGCTCCCAAAGCGAGATCCCATTCCAGCAGCCATAATTGCCAAGGTTTTTTTTGTCATAAAACAAATATAAAAAAAGCACGTCCATAAAGGGCGTGCTTTTGTGTAATTGAAAATTTTAAAGAAATTAGAATTGGTATCTGACACCTAATCCAATATCAAAATCTAAATCATTATTGTCATAATTGCTGTTTCCAAAACCTAATTCTGGTCTGAAATCTAACGATAATAATAATGGGAAATCAAAACTGTACTCAATACCCACAACGCCTGCTAAAAACACAAAGGCATCTGAATCATCACTTTTGTAAAAATCTTTGCCTCTGTAATAATCATTATCAACTGTGTAAGCCCCAAAGCCTACACCAGGTCCTGCATACCAGTTAAAACCGCCTTCAATATTCCAAACCCATTGGTACAGACCAGCTACTTTAAATCCATCGTAATATTTACCGTCTCTCCAACCTAAATCAAATTCCAAACGGTTGTTGTCTCCAATAGCGCGTTGGTAGGAAATTTCTGCACCAAAACCATCGCTATCACCTAATCGTAATCCAATAGCATTTTTAGATATTTCTTGTGAAAATCCAATTGCAATAAATCCTAAACTGGCTATAATAGCCAAACATGTGTTTTTCATAATTTATTTATTTTATTAGTTTATCTACGTTTAATACGAAACAATAGATCATTTAATTTGTAAAAAATAACACTAAAATTAATGAAATTCTTGTTAGTTTTAGTGTTATACAAATATAAGCAATTTGAAGACATTTTTACTAGGGCTAAAACAAAATTTAAAAGGGGATTTACATGATGATAATCTGATGAAATCCCTTTATGCAACGGACGCTTCCGTGTATAGAATGTTGCCGCTTGCAGTAGCGTTTCCAATGGATGAAGCTGATATAAAGATACTTATTAGTTTTGCTCAAAAACATAAAACATCTTTAATTCCTAGAACGGCAGGAACGTCTTTGGCAGGACAATGTGTAGGGACCGGAATTGTAGTAGATGTATCTAAATATTTTAACCAAATTTTAAGTTTCAACGCGCTCGAAAAAACGGTTACAGTGCAACCTGGAGTTGTGCGTGATGTTTTAAATAATTACTTAAAGCCGTTCGGTGTACTTTTTGGACCCAATACGTCTACATCCAACCGCTGTATGATTGGCGGTATGGTTGGTAATAATTCATCGGGAACTACGTCAATCCAAAATGGCGTAACCCGTGACAAAGTAAAAGCACTAAGCACAATTTTAAGCGATGGAAGTGAGGTTGTTTTCTCTGAAATTTCTTCAGAAAACTTTCAAAAAAAATTACAATTAGAAACTTTAGAGGGTGAGATTTATAAAACCATTTATTCTGAATTAGCTCCAAAAAGTGTACAATCCCATATTTTAAAAGAATTTCCAAAACCAGAAATTCACCGTAGAAATACAGGTTATGCTATTGATAAATTGCTTGATTCTGATGTGTTCAGCAATTCCGAAAATCCTTTCAACATGTGTCAGTTGCTATCTGGAAGTGAAGGCACTTTGGCTTTTACAACTTCTATAACACTTAAGTTAGACGAACTACCTCCTGCAGAATCTGCCCTTATCTGTTTACATTTTGCTTCTATTGAAGCCTGTTTAAAATCGGTTGAAACTGTTATGCAGCATAATTTGCATACTTGCGAAATGATGGATAAAACCATTTTAGATTTAACCAAACACAACAAAACCCAACAAGCCAATAGACAATTTGTGGAAGGTGATCCAGAAGCAATTTTGATGTGCGAAGTTCGCTCCAATTCAACGACTGATTTAGATTTACAAATTGAAAACTTGCTAACTGTCGTTTCAAATCTACACTTAAGCTATGCGCAAGTTGTTTTAAAAGGTGAAACCATAAATCAGGCTATGGAATTACGCAAAGCGGGATTGGGTTTATTGGGAAATATTATAGGTGATAAAAAAGCGGCAGCTTGCATTGAAGATACGGCTGTAGCCTTGTCAGATTTATCCAGTTATATTTCAGATTTCACCAAACTCATGGCTAGCTATAATCAAAAAGCAGTTTATTATGCGCATGCTGGAGCAGGTGAATTGCATTTGCGACCTATTTTAAATTTGAAGCAACAAGAAGATGTTGTTTTATTTCGAAAAATAACAACAGATGTCGCAAGCCTAGTAAAGCGTTATCAAGGCTCTATGAGCGGCGAACATGGCGATGGCATTGTGAGAGCTGAATTTATTCCGCTTATGATAGGCCAAGCTAATTATGACATTTTAAAGCGCATAAAATCAGCCTTCGATCCGCATAATATTTTTAACCCGGGAAAAATTGTAGATGCTTTTCCAATGGATGAAAATTTGCGTTATCAGCCCAATCGTGAAGAACCCCAAGTTGAAACGCTTTTAGATTTTTCAGCGTCATTAGGTATTTTACGTGAAGCAGAAAAGTGTAATGGGTCTGGCGATTGTAGAAAATTGCCTGAATTTGGCGGAACCATGTGCCCAAGCTATCGCGCCACTAGAAATGAAAAGGATACCACCCGTGCGAGAGCAAATGCCTTGCGCGAATTTTTAACAACGTCGGAAAAGGCAAATAAATTCAATCATAAAGAGTTAAAAGATGTTTTCGATCTATGCATTAGCTGTAAAGCCTGTGCCAGTGAATGCCCAAGTAGTGTAGATGTGGCTACTTTAAAAGCTGAATTTGAATACCAATATCAAAAAGAAAATGGCAGTAGTTTGCGCACCAAACTGTTTGCTTATAATAACAAGTTGAACGGATATGGTAGTCGTTTTTCGGGACTTACTAATTTTATATTTTCAAACGGATTTACGAGCATTATTATTAAAAAATCTTTGAGAATTGCAGATGAAAGAAGTCTGCCATTAATTTCAAGTAAAAGTTTAGGTGAATATATTTTAAATTCTAACAATCAAGTTAATAAAAATTTTATAAAAACTATTTATTTCTTTAATGATGAGTTTACAAATCATTTAGATACTGAAATTGGTAGAGATGCTTTACATCTTCTAAAAGCATTAAATTATGAAGTGAAATTTGTAAAACATGAGGAATCTGGTCGTGCCTTTATATCCAAAGGATTTTTGGAACAGGCTAAAAAATTAGCTAATAACAACGTTACTGTTTTTTCAGAAATCATTTCGGAAACAACGCCATTAATTGGTATTGAACCTTCGGCTATTTTAACCTTTCGTGATGAATATATTAAGTTGGCCAATAATAAAGAAGCAGCCGAGAAACTCGCAAAAAACACGTTTTACATCGAGGAATTTCTACAGCAAGAAATCGCTTTAGGAAATATAACCCCCAATCAATTTACTTCAGAAATTGAAACTATAAAATTTCATGGGCATTGTCATCAAAAAGCATTGAGCAATCAAAAAACGAGTTTTGATATATTAAATCTTCCTAAAAATTATAAGGTTACTATTATTACTAGTGGCTGCTGTGGCATGGCTGGTAGTTTCGGCTATGAAAAGGAACATTACGAAATTAGCATGCAAATAGGCGAGCAGACTTTATTTCCAGCAATTCGTAAAGCTTCAAAAGAAATAGTAATTGCAGCAAATGGCACGAGCTGTCGTCATCAAATTTTAGATGGTACTAAAAGGCAGGCTTTACACCCCATTACGATATTAAAACGGGCTTTACTTTAAAACACTTTATCCAAGGGGATTCGTTTAAGATTTCCATAAAAAAAGCAACTATTTATGAAAGGTAATTTAAATTCCATTTTTGTTTCTGTGATAATACATTTACATTAGCAATAAAATTGGTTTATGGCAGGAAATTCCTTCGGAAATTTATTTAAATTATCAACGTTTGGCGAATCGCATGGCACCGCGATAGGCGGCATTATAGATGGTTGTCCTCCGGGTTTAGAAGTCGATTTTGAAGCCATTCAAAGTGAATTAAACCGTCGGAAACCGGGACAATCTGAAATTGTTACCCAAAGAAAAGAACCCGATACAGTTGAATTCCTTTCAGGTATTTTTGAAGGAAAAACAACCGGAACGCCCATAGGTTTTACCATTCATAACGCCAATCAGAAATCCAAAGATTACGCCCATATTAGAGATGTTTACAGACCAAGTCACGCCGACTATACCTATGAAAAAAAGTATGTTATTCGCGATTTTCGTGGAGGAGGCAGAAGTTCAGCACGTGAAACAGCATCGCGCGTCGTGGCTGGCGCTTTGGCTAAACAATTTTTAAAAACTATTAAAATCCATGCATATACATCTTCAGTAGGTGATATTTTCTTGGAAAAACCTTATCAAGATTTAGATTTTTCTAAAATTGAAGAGAATGTTATTCGTTGTCCGGATTCGGAGACTGCTGAGCGCATGATTAATCGTATTAAAGTCATTAAAAAAGAAGGTAACACGATTGGCGGCACCGTAACATGTGTTATTCAAAATGTTCCCGTGGGCCTAGGCGAACCTGTTTTCGATAAGCTTCACGCCGAATTAGGTAAAGCCATGTTATCTATAAATGCGGTTAAAGGTTTTGAATATGGCAGCGGTTTTTGTGGTTCAAAAATGACAGGTACCGAACATAATGACTTGTTTAATGTAGATGGCAGTACAAAAAGTAATCTTTCTGGAGGTATCCAAGGCGGAATTAGCAATGGCATGGATATCTATTTCCGAGTAGCCTTTAAACCGGTTGCCACCATTATTCAAAAGCAAGAAGCCTTAAATGCAGCAGGCGAATTAGTAGAAATGCAAGGTAAAGGTCGTCATGATCCTTGTGTTGTTCCTAGAGCAGTGCCGATTGTGGAGGCTATGGCGGCATTAGTCTTAGCAGATTATTTCCTAATAAATAAAGTTTATAAATAGAATATTATATAACGATTATATAAAATAACGTATGAAAAAACTCGCATTACATTGGCAAATTATTTTAGGAATGCTTCTCGGTGTTGGCTTTGCTTTAATTATGGCCAATTTTGAATCTGGAAGTCAAATAGTAACGGATTGGGTAAAACCGTTCGGAACTATTTTCATTAATATGCTGAAACTTATTGCGGTGCCATTAATTTTAGGATCGTTAATTAAAGGTGTTTCAGATTTAAAAGATATTTCCAAACTATCACAAATGGGAGGTCGTACAATAGGTCTTTATATTTTAACCACTTTAGTTGCCGTTTCTATTGGTTTAACAGTGGTGAATGTAATTAAACCAGGAAAATCTATTTCAGAAGAAACGCGTAATGAGCTTGTAGAGAGCTATAAAGGTGATGCCGACGGGAAAATTGCGGATGCCGAAAAACAAAAGAATGCGGGACCGTTGCAGGCTTTAGAAGATTTAGTTCCAAGTAATATTTTTCAAGCTGCTAGTGATAATGGCAATATGCTTCAAGTAATTTTCTTTGCTATTCTTTTTGGAATAGGACTTATTTTAATTCCTGAAAAAAAGTCTGCTCCTGTAAAAGAGTTTTTTGATAGTTTTAATGAAGTGATTCTGAAACTAATAGATCTTATTATGTTGGCTGCACCTTACGGTGTATTTGCTTTATTAGCAGCTTTAGTCGTAGAAGCACCGAGTGCAGATTTATTTAAAGCGTTAGGATGGTATGCGTTCTGCGTCGTATTAGGGTTGGCCATCATGATGCTAGTATATGCATTATTGGTCTATGCCGTGACTAAAAAAACACCTAAATTCTTTTTTAATGGTATTGCACCAGCGCAGTTATTAGGCTTTTCAACAAGTAGTAGTGCTGCTACATTGCCTGTAACTATGGAACGCGTTGAAGAACATTTAGGCGTAGATGAAGAAGTTACAAGTTTTGTTTTACCAATTGGTGCCACCATAAATATGGATGGTACTAGTTTGTATCAGGCTGTAGCTGCTGTTTTTATTGCGCAAGCTTTTGGAATGGATTTAAGTTTTGGTGTACAATTAGGTATTATTGCAACGGCAACATTAGCTTCTATTGGAAGTGCAGCTGTTCCTGGCGCGGGAATGGTTATGTTAGTTATTGTTTTAGCTCAAGCGGGAATTCCTGAAGCTGGATTGGCTTTAATTTTCGCTGTAGATAGACCGTTAGATATGTGCAGAACCACGGTAAATATCACAGGAGATGCAGCCGTTTCTATGATTGTGGCAAAATCTGTTGGTAAGCTAGGTGAACCTAAAGTTAAAAATTGGGATGATGATTACGTAAAAAAACATAAGCAAAATCAGTAAACATATTTAAAATGTTATATAAAGTAGATAATCAACACATACACTTTCAAGCGAAATTTTAAAATGCATTACATATATAAATCGCACTTAATTTAACTAGGTGCGATTTTTTTTGTGACTGTTTTTGATTTCCAATTTAATATTCTGGTGGTACGAACGTATTTTTAATTGATAAGAAAAATGAAAATAACTTATCTCAAACTATTGATGCTATTTGCAGAGACGGTTTCGTAATTGCACAAGAATATGTTACAGAAGCCACGGGATGCGATACATGCTTATTTACTATGAATGGCGAAGGGTTAGAGTAGGTGATGATTATGCCATTATGAAGCGGGTGAATGCATCAGGTGAAATTAGAAGTAATATTCATGCCGGCGTCCGACCAGAAAAGCTAAAATTACGGATCAGATTATGAAGTTAACGGATATTGTGCGTCCTAAATTAGTACAAGATGGTATGTTTTTAGATGGAATTGATATTGTTGGCGAGAAGCTTATGGAAATTAACGTATTCAGTCCTGGAGGCTTAAATGTTATGATTCAAATGTGTAGTATCGATTTCGCTACGCCAGTAATTGAATCTATAGAAAGAAAAGTATATTATAAGAGTATGTATTCAAATTACTTGTATAATAGCCGTTTGGCAAGGTTGTAATAATTAAAAAACCTTAAAGTCGTTTGGGTCTATTGGAAAAAATCCCAACACTTTAATTTGTGTAGACTATCACGTATTAAAGAATTTGATTCGTTCCTAATTAACAGAAATTAGGGTCATATTAACCAACGTCTTTAAGGTTTTTTTTATAAAATTTAAGATATTTCTTTTTTTGAAAATAGTATAGCACTATTACATATAGTAGCGTTTTTAGTGAGTCAAATGCACAGTTCAATTAGATTATCTAAAATAAGAAAAGCTTAATAAGAATGGGAAAGTGGGTGTTTATAAGTGTTGTAGAATCCAGAATATGTTTAATAAATTAAAACTATTCACCACTAACAATTCGTCCATCAACCATCGTTAATTTACGGTCGGCCATATTCGCTAATTCTTCATTATGTGTAACAATTACAAAAGTTTGCCCAAATTCATCACGCAGTTTAAAGAATAAATTATGCAGATTTTCTGCTGATTCACTATCCAAGTTTCCTGAAGGTTCATCTGCAAAAAGTATTTTCGGATTGTTAATTAAAGCCCGAGCTACAGCCACACGCTGCTGTTCACCACCCGAAAGTTCATTGGGTTTATGATGATAGCGATTTTTTAAACCTAAAAAGTCTAATAATTCGGTCGCTCGCTTTTCCGCAACCGCTTTAGGTGTTTTTTTGATGAATGCTGGAATACAAACATTTTCAATGGCTGAAAATTCAGGTAATAACTGATGAAATTGAAATATAAATCCAATTTCTTCATTTCGGAATTTAGCCAAAGCTTTATCTGATAATTTACTAATATCAGTATCGTTAATCGTAAAAGTAAACGGTTCTTTTTTAGAAGGCTTGTCTAGCGTTCCTAAAATTTGCAGAAGCGTTGTTTTTCCTGCGCCTGAAGCACCAACAATGGAAACAATTTCGCCTGCTTGAATTTTTAAATTTACACCTTTTAATACGTGTAAATCATCGTAATATTTATGAAGGTTTTTTGCTAAAATCATGTTTGTAAAATGTAATGGCAATGTAATACTTTATACAGCGTTTTTCAATTATGAATATGTTTTCTTACGGAATACTTTCTTAATATTATTATAGTCAATAAAGTATTGAATTTTCAATGAAAAGGAGTTTTGAATGGGCTGCGTTAATAAACGGTCGAAGTTATTGGTGAAATTTAGTTCGGCTTCTGTGTCGTAATTAAAAAGTTGATTTCTATATAAAGCCGTTAAAAAACTTCCAGGTGCAAATTGCCAAGAGTAGCTTAAATCTAAATTCCAAGTACTAAAATTAATATTAGGATCATCTAAACCCGCATCGCTAAACGTAACATTGGTTTCCTGTAATCGCCCATTATCTTGAAGTAAATAGATGTTATCATCATACAAAACGGTACTCCAATAATTTCTAAATGTTAGGTTTAAGGAATGAAATGGATTAAAATTATAAGAACCCGTAACACTGTTTATCATTGTTTTTCTATCGCGATTACCGAATATAATAGCGTTTGGCGTATTATCAGCATAGCCGCGATCACCATTTGTTTTTTCATAATCAAATGAATAAATAATCATGACTTTTTCGCTTAATCGAATTCGAGGACTGATGCTTAAGCCAATTGCATTGGTTTCTCTGTCCTTTTCAAAAGTTGTTGTTCCACTTAAATTAATATCAATAGCAAATTTCTTATTATAATTAGAAGAAAACCAAATACCACCATTTAGTACATTTTCATAAATGAAATAGCGGCCTTCTTCGCGCGGTTCAAAATAATCATATTGTTTTCCTGCTTCAAAATTAACATTCCCTCCAAAACCATCAAGCTTTTTCAACTGGCCAGAAAATGAAACGGCTATTTGATTTCCTGTATAGGTATTAGGATTTGCCAATCTACTATAATCAATAAAAGCATTAAAATTATAATTGTTGAAAATTCCTGTAGGTTCAAATGTTCTATAAGAACCTTCTACACCGAAATTGCTAAAATTATTTCTAAACTGAAGTCCTAAATCATTAATATTATAAACGTCATCAGCATATTCATGGCCAAACCAATATTGCCAGTTTCCAAAAACTTTAGCGAATTCTACTTTATAACTGTAACCTGTTTCGTCTTCAGTTTGTAAGTTAAGATGGCTCATTTTCAATTCTGTAACCAAGTTATAGGTATTTTTCTTGGTTGTTAAATTGGCCAGAAGTCCGGTAACATTGGCATCTCGAAAATGGCCATTTCGGGTTACGTTTGTATTAATTAAACTTACAGACGAGTTTTGATTGAATTGCTGATCTATTACAAAAATATTATAATTAGCCAATGGTTCCACGAATTCATTTCGAGTGGAATTGGTATTCGTATTTCTAATTTTAGCGTTTGTTTTACCCGTTACGGCATTAAAAACGCCTACGCCCAAACCTTTTTTGGTTCTTCCAGAAACTTTAATAGCATTGATAACCTTTACATTTTCGGGAAAATCTTGAACTTCCTCGTCCGCATTTAAAGAAACAGCTCCGGTGGGTCCACTTCCAACACGACGGGAGAAAAACAAATTACCTTTTGTGAAAAGATCTACGCCTTCAGTAAAAAATTGACGTTGCTCTGAGAAAGTTTGTTCAAAGGGTCCTAAATTCAGTTCAACCTGATCAAATCCTGCCTGGCTGAAATCGGGAATAAGTGTCGCATCCAAAGTGAAATTTTCGGTGATACCATATTTCAAATCCATTCCGGCGTTAAATTGTGTTTCGGTTTCACCGTCATAGGAATTAACTATACCTGAAATAAATGGATAAAAAGTTAAACGCGTTGGCGGATTTAAGTTTTCCAATCCTTTCAATTCTCCATTGTAAATACCGGCATTACCTTTAGTAACATCAATAGGATTCCAAGTGTATTGCGAACGATCTCGATGAATATGTCTATGAATTTGCATTCCCCAAGTTGGTGTTTCCTGATTAGAAAAACGCAAGTTGCGATAAGGTATTTTCATTTCAACAATCCAGCCATCATCTACAATTTTTACAGCACTATCCCAAACGGCATTCCAACCAAAATCTTCACCAATTCCTGGCGAATTAATGGCATCAGCTTGCGTTCCTGAACTAAACACGAAAAATTCAGTGTCATTTTGTCCATCGTTATTGGGGTTTAAAATAAAGCCGAAAAAATCAGATTCACCAAAATTATCGCGACTCGTTAATTGACGCATGATGTTTTTAGGATTATCATATAAATATGCTCCAACATATATAGCATCATCATCATAGGTTATTTTAACAACCGTTCGGGTTTCAGGCGTTTCTTTAATTCCCATTTGAGGGCTAAATTGTATAAAATCTTTAGCTTCTTGGGCTTGTTTCCAAGCAACATCATCTAAAATGCCATCTATTTTTGGAGCAGTGCTAGTTCTCGCAATATTTAAGGATTTTTTCTCTTGAGTAAAAGCAGAAATATAACAAAGGGAAAATATAAAAAGGAATAGCCCGTTTTTCATGTGATTTTTTAATTGATGGTTTATTATATTCTAACAGACTCTGAAAAGACGACTTTGTTACAATTTAAATACAAATCTAAAATCCTAATGATAAAATTATTCTTAAATAAACGTTAAAACCTCGGACAAGGTATGGATGAATTAAGTTTAGAATGAATTAGAAATCCATTTATATAACAAATAGCGCTATAAATTCGTTTTCTAGCTATCTGACAGATCGCACTTTGAAATTTTTGGAATAAAATTTGTAACTATTATTTATAAATAATAAAATGTCATATGACTTTAAATAGATTAAGTAAATCAAAAAAACTGGCATTAGGTATCTTTTTCGATGCCATGGGTTATGTTTCCTTTGTTTTTCCTCCGTTTGATTTTATTTGGGCACCATTGTCTGCTTATTTAATGAGCAAAATGTATGCGGGTAGAAAAGGGAAAATAGCCGCTATTTTTAGTTTTGTAGAAGAAGCCCTGCCATTTGTAGATATAATTCCATCGTTTTCAATCATGTGGTTTTATACTTTTTATATGTCAAGAGAAAGCAAGAAACTAGATTTAGTGAGATAAAAAAAGAGTGATATAAAAATCACTCTTTTTTAGTTTCAATTTATAATGAATACGTGAGACCTAAACTAAAATTTCGTCCCATATTATAAATGCCATCTTGTTTTAAGCGTGATAGGTGATTTATATATGTTTTGTCTGTTAAATTAGTTCCGGAAACTGTTATGGCTAAATCATTTTTAAACAATTTTACATTTCCTCCGAAACCAGCACTTAATAAGTTATAACCATCTGTTTTAGTTTCAAAAGCACTTATATTTCCTTGTTTAAAAACGGACTGTAGTTTAACAAAGGCATAAGAATTTGTCACTTCCTTAATATCAAATTCCACACGAATGCTGTTACTAAAACTATTAGCTGGAATTAACGGTAGATAATTATTAGAATCCAATTTCCCTGTTACCGTTTCAAAACTACTTTCATAGTGCAACCAATCTAAAGGATGTGGATGAAAATGCAGTCCTATTTCGCCACCATAAAGTGCGGCATCATCTTGAATATAGTTATAAACCGGTTGATCCATTAAAAAAGTGCCATCTGGCGATAAAAAGATATAATCGTTAATGTGATTATAGAAACCATTCACAAAAAATTCAATATGTTCATTTTTAAACTCTAAAGCTAAATCCGTTTGGAAATTCTGTTCATTATTTAAATTAATATTTCCAACTTCATATCTATTAGTTCCATGATGCACGCCGTCTGACGTTAATTCTGCTAAATTAGGTGCTCTAAAACCAGAAGCTAAATTTAATCGAGCAGTGATATTTTGCGCTAAATCTGTTTTTAAACCAAATGCGCCGTTAAAGCTGTTAAAACTTTTATTCAAGTTATTATCTATTTGAATCCAGCGGTTGTCATATCGTGCGCCAATTTGGAAGTCCACTTTATTAAAATGAATATGTGACATGGCTAGAAACCCAAAATCATTAGTTACGGCATCTGGAACTAATTCCTCTTCCCCGTAATTAGTGTTTACTTGATTCATACCTTGAACACCAACAATAGTCTCAAATTTACCCATAACAGGTAAATGATATTTTACATCATAATTAGCCGTTTTTAGTTTCATGTGGAGTGCGGGATGCATTTCGCCATGGTCTTCCTCTAAGTGATCATCTTCGTCGTGACCTTCGTGGTCATGATCGTGCTCATCTTCAAATTCTTTTCGGTCGTTGTATATATAACCTAAATTAAATTCTAATTTGGAATTATTAAAAAACACCGTAGAACGTGAGCTAAAAATATGATTATTTAATTCTTGATATGGTAACAACGGCATTCTATTGGTAGATTGTTCGCCTATTTCTTCTGGAATACCCAATTTAGAATGGTTGACATTATAGCGGAAATCCGTTTTAAAATTCGTGTTTTGATAACCAACCCCGGCTTTAAAGTCTTGCTCTTTAAATCGTGTATTAGTTACGCGGTAATCGGCTGTTTTATAATCTGAATGCTCTGTAACACTTCCTCTGAATAATACTTTAAAAGCCTCACCAGAGGCTTTATAACCAGCACCCGTGTTGTAACCTTGTGTATTTGAAAAATAGGTTCCTCCAAAATCGGCGTTTTCAGCATTATCTCTAGCAAATCTTTCCGGATTAATATACAATACGCCTCCAAGCGCATCGCTACCATAAAGCAAGGATGCCGGACCTTTTATAACTTCAACACTTTCCACGCCAGCATCGCTTAAGCCTAGACCATGCTCATCACCAAATTGCTGATTTTCTAATCGGACGCCTTGCGTATAAACTAAAACGCGATTAGAGCTTAAACCACGAATAACCGGTTTGGTAATTCCTAATCCGGTGCTTACACCTTCCACACCAGCAATATTGGATAGGCCTTCGCCTAGTGTAACGGCTCCCGAAGCTTTTAATTCTTTAATAGTTTGCCTTTCCACCTTCATAACATTCTCACTTTGAAGTTTGTGGAATGGCGTGGAAATAATGACGGCTTCCATCTCAATAGCGGAACTTTTCAAGGTAAGTTCAATCTTTTTGGCAGTTGGAATAACGAGGTTGAAGGATTTGGTTTCGTAACCAACAAAAGAATAAACGAGTGTATAGGTTCCTGAAGGTAAGTTGTTAATTGAAAATTGACCGTTCTCGTCGGTAGTTGTTCCTTTTTCTAATTGTGGAAAATAGATGTTAACATAAGGTAAACCATCACCCATATCGGCATCTGTTACGACACCCTTAATACTGTTTTGACCAAAGGCAATTGAAACCACGGACAAAAACAACAGATTTAAAATTGTTTTCATGTTTTAAAGTATAAATAGTTATAAAGTTTTTTTTTAAATAAAACGAATACTAACTATTCTCTGGGGGACCGCGAAGGGAAAAAGGCAGCTGTTGAAATGCACTTAAAAACACGTATTGAGACGTGCTGATAGCATGATTTTCTAATGTTTCTAAAACATCAAAGTTATCAGGAATAGGAAAGAAATGATTGGATAATTTAAATTTATAGAATTCACATTCCAAATCAAGCGTATGGAAGTGTGCTGTAGATTTATTAAGGCAAACTTCATGCACATGGTTTTCAAAAACATGACCCATTTTTACAGCAGCAGGAAGCAGAACAGCCAATACTAAAAGTATCGAAAATCCTTTAAAAATAATGTGTTGCTTAATTTTTTGCATTAATCTAAAAAACGTTTTAATCCGAATCGTCGGAGCATTTTCTTTTCAAACTCCCAGAAAAATTTGAATTGTCCAAATAACCATCCATACGTTACTAAAAGAATTTGATAAAATATGAGACCAATAATAATGAATAATAACCAATAGAGTAGTGGGTTTAAGTTTTCTTTAGTAATTCCAATATATTTTATAATCGGTCTACCAATTAACAGAGAGGAACTACCCGTAATAGCGAATACAATGAAAATTCGGATAATTTCCCATCTATAGGTAACTATCCATCGGGTTTCAAGCTTTTTAAATAACCACAAAATTATTTTTAAAAGTATAACAAATAAAATGCTTATATAAAGTAGAAGAAAATTTATATTTTCTGAAAAAGGGAAAAGACCAGCTAATTTAAAACAAGAATATAAGAGTCCAATAAGTCCTAAAGCCGGAAAAAGAAGCTGCCAGTTATGTTGAATTTCCCAAGATTCTTTGAATTTTTTCATGCCGCAAATTTGGGTGCAAAGA
Organism: Bizionia myxarmorum; assembly: GCF_008086205.1. Taxonomy (GTDB): domain Bacteria; phylum Bacteroidota; class Bacteroidia; order Flavobacteriales; family Flavobacteriaceae; genus Algorimicrobium; species Algorimicrobium myxarmorum. Next base: position 56,418 of record NZ_VSKK01000003.1, read on the forward strand.
TACTTTAAAATCTAGGATTATGCGAAGATAATTGCTGATTATACTTTTCTTGGAAAAACACGAAATAATGATAGAGTAAATAATTAACATCAAAACCATAATCTATGTCTGGCTGATAATTTATACTTGTTTCATAAAGATTTGAATTATAAGAAGATGATAAAACCCGACTGTTCCATTCGGTTACATAGATCCTGTTTTTCCCCTCTAGAAAGGATTTGGTATAAAAAGATTTTGGTTTAGCGCGACTTGCCATCCAAAAATCAAAGCCGGTTTCAATAATGATGATTTCATATTCTAAATCATAATTGGCAATTTTAATAGTGTCTTGAGACTTTTCGGATTTGCTTTCAGTTTTAGAAATAATTTTTTTTGAAGTACTACAACTAACCAAAAAGAAGGTTAATAGGAGTAAGCTATATAGCGTTTTCATAATATGAATTTTATTAAAAATACGAAATTATCGAGCATTTTTATTACAAATTGATGCTATTTAATAAAAAAGTCAGACGGTGAAGTCTGACTTTGATCATTATACTATTTTATATAATTTATTTCCCAAAAAGTCCGCCCAACATACCGCCAAGTCCGCCTTTCTTTTTACCACTATTTAAAACCATATTGGCTACATCATCCATGATACTTCCGTCGCCATCAGCATCTAAAATAGATTCTAAAAAGCTTTGTTCATTGTTTTTTGAATTTCCGCCTAAAAGACCACCTAATAAATCTTCAACTCCAGAAGAGCTATTTACATTTTTTTCTCGACTCTGTTTTCCAAGAAGACCCATAAGTATAGGAGCTGCAACTTTTAATATTTGTGCAACAGAATTGGCATCCATACCTGTTTTTAAACCGATTGCTTTTTCTACATTCGATTTCTTATTACCTAAAACATGGTTAAGAATCTTATCGCCTTCGTTAGTAACCGACGTATCAACACCACCAGAGAAAAGTTCCCCTAAATTATCTAAAATACTACCATCATGTTTGCTGCTATTTAAAGCGCCCATTAAGCCTTCTGCGCCTTGAGAAGACGCCGCATTTCTTTTCATGGCTTGCATAAGTACAGGCAGTGCCATGGTTAATACATCTTGCGTTTTGCTTTCAGATTGTTTGGATTGGTCAGCAACACCACTAATAATGGTTTTGCCCATATCACTATTTAATAAGTCTAAAATACCTGCCATAATTATATGTTTTTAAAAATTTGTACCGTTCAAGATACTAAAAATTTTATAACTTTTCTGTTTTCAATATGCTGATAATTTGTGCGGCAAGTTCTGTTCCAATTCGGTCTTGTGCTTCGTTGGTTGCGGCGCCTATATGTGGCGTTAAAGACATTCTGCCATTCATTAATACTTGAATTGCTGGCGTTGGTTCCTCTTCGAACGTGTCTAAACCAGCAAAAGATACTTTTCCAGACTCCAAAGCTTTTACTAAAGCAACTTCATCAATAACACCACCACGCGCGGCATTTATAATACCAACACCATCCTTCATTAAATTGAATTCGGTTTCAGTAATAACGTACTCGTTTTGCATAGGCACGTGCAAAGTGATAAAATCGGCTTTCTTTAAAATTTCATCAGTTGGTTCGGTAAGAATTTCAACGTTAATAAACTGACCGTTATAAAACTCAACTTTAATAGTGGCTTTGCCAACATACTTGTCGCTAGCAATGACGCGCATTCCAACACCAAGTGCAATTTTAGCAACTTCACGACCAATTCGGCCAAAACCTATAATTCCAATCGTTTTTCCACGAAGTTCTACACCATTTGCATAGTTTTTCTTTAAAGATTTAAATTGTGAATCGCCATCCAAAGGCATATTTCGGTTGGAATCATATAAAAACCGAACACCTCCAAAAAGATGTGCAAAAACAAGTTCAGCAACCGAAGGAGCGGACGCAGAAGGTGTATTTATAACATGAATATTCTTTTCACGCGCATATTCCACATCAATATTATCCATACCAACGCCACCACGACCAATAATTTTTAGAGAAGGGCAGCTATCAATTAAATCTTGACGAACCGTTGTAGCGCTTCTAACCAATAACACATCAATTTGATGCTTGTTGATGTAGTTAGCTAATTGTTCTTGTGCTACAGTTGTTGTTAAAACTTCAAATCCCGCTTGTTCCAAAGCATTTATTCCACTTTTTGAAATGCCATCGTTTGCTAATACTTTCATCAAAAAACTCGTTTTTCATTCCCATAAAAACAGGAATGTTTTATTTATAAAATTTGATTATTTTTTCTACTAATGACTGAACGAATACCTTAAATTTAAGCCTTACGCTCTAAATCGCTCATAATATCAACTAAAACACCAACACTATCTAAAGGTAACGCGTTATACATAGAAGCACGATACCCACCAACACTTCTATGGCCGCTTAAACCATTGATGCCTTCTTCTTTCAGCATGGTTTCAAAAGTTTCTTTTAAATTATCGTTCGTTAAATTAAAAGTAGCGTTCATTTTAGAGCGATCGTCTTTCATAGCATATCCTTTAAACAAGGGGTTTAAATCAATTTCACTATAGATTAACTGTGCTTTTTTGTTGTTTTCTTTTTCAATAGCGGCAATACCGCCTAAATTTTTAAGCCATTCCAAGTTTAACATGGATGTGTAAACCGCAAAAACTGGTGGCGTATTAAACATACTGCCGCTGCTTATTTGAACTTTATAATCCATGATAGAAGGAATTTTACGAGATACCTTACCTAAAATATCCTCCCTAACAACCACTAGAGTCGTTCCTGCTGGACCAATATTTTTTTGTGCACCTGCATAAATTAAATCAAATTTGGTAAAATCTAATTTACGTGAAAAAATATCACTACTCATATCACAAACCATTGGAATATCGCAATCAGGAAACGAATTCATTTGCGTTCCATAAATGGTATTATTAGATGTGCAATGGAAATAATCGTAATCTGAAGGAATATCGTAGCTTTTTGGAATAAAGTTGAAATTGGCATCTTTAGAAGACGCTACTTCATAAATATCATCATAAATACGGGCTTCTTTTATCGCTTTATCACTCCAAGTTCCTGTATTTAAATAACCAGCGCGCTTTTCAAGTAAATTTAATGCCACCATCATAAATTGTGTGCTAGCGCCACCTTGAAGAAATAAAGCTTTATACCCTTTGCCTTCTAAACCTAATAATTCCAAAGCTAATGCACGTCCTTTTTCCATAACATCCACAAAGGATTTACTTCTGTGCGAAATTTCGATTAGCGATAAGCCGTTATCAAAATCTAATATAGCTTCGGATGCTTTAAGCAACACTTCTTTAGGTAAAATGCAAGGTCCTGCACTGAAATTATGTCTTTTCATGAAATAATGGTTTGATGTTTACTATAGTTTCCTCAAGAATATCTGGAGAAATATGGAAATTATTTTTAATATATGATTCTTACAAAGGTGCTAAATTCTCTTAAAACAGATGTTAATTATTCAATAACTTATCAACTAATTTTTAACAAAAAAGCCAATGTATCGACGTTATCTGCATAATCCCAAAGTTGGGGATTTTGAGTTTGTCCGAAAGGAATTTCCGTATCAAATAAACCGCTGGAAACCACACATTGTATTTTGTCTGAATCGGCCGCCAATTTTTCTTTTAAAGCAGCTGCATCTTCATAATATTCATAGAACATAGTGGCAATAGGCGAGGCGTAGCTGCTATCTTCCTTGATCATTAAGAAACCATTTTCTAACATGGCAAATTCACTCATTAAATAAACAGCTTTATTATAATCGTAATTATTAGCGTATTTATTTTGATGAATTATGGGATGCCATTTGTACATAGCTTTAAAAAATTGTTCAAAATCATAGTCTTTTGGCACTAATAGCTTGGAAACATTTCGGCAGCCTAAACCATAATATCTGAAAATATCTTCAGAAAGGCCTTCTAACTCCGCTTCCGTTTCATTACCAGAAAGCACGGCTAAAGAATTTCTGTTTTTTCGTATTATAGACGGTTTATATCTGAAATAGTATTCAAAATATCGCGCTGTATTATCGCTTCCTGTAGCAATAACGGCATCAAATTTTTCCAGTTTACCAGTTGTAAATGTTATTTTACCTTTGAATTCAGGTTCGACGGTTTCCAAATATTTCCCTAAAAAAGGGAGTAATTGTTTATCATTGCTTGACTGTTTTACTACCACATCATGACCAGAAATTAACACCGATAAAAAGTCATGAAAACCAACTAATGGAATATTTCCCGCCATAATAATTGCCACCTTATTTGGTTTTATTTCCTTAAAGCTATAGTTTTCTATCCATTGGTTAATGTTTCTTTCTGTCAATGATTTAGACCATCCATCTATTGAGTAAATAAGATTCTCTTTGGTAAACCAAGCATTGTGTTCGTGGGCTAATTTTAGTTGATGTTTAAAGCCATCAAAAAACAAGTCGTTATGCAAAACAGCGCTATTTTTTTCAAAAGGTTCTACTGAAAATTGCTTGAGAAATTTCCCTAATTCAACAAACGCGTTAATTCTTTGTTGTAAATCCATGTATGATTTGGTTATGAAAGGTTTTGGCTTTATTTTTGCAATTGCAAATTTACGTAAAGCAAACGAGCAACAAAAGGTTTTAATTCTCATAAATTTTATGAATTTTTAGAAAACCTTTATTAAAAATAAAATCGGAAGATTAAAAAATATATAAAACAATGGCAATTATAATAACAGACGAATGTATTAATTGTGGTGCCTGCGAACCAGAATGTCCTAACAATGCTATATATGAAGGGGCTGATGATTGGCGCTACAAAGATGGTACCAGTTTAAAAGGAAAAGTTGTTTTACCAAACGGTAAAGAAGTGGATGCGGAAGAAGCGCAGGAACCTATAAGTGATGAAATTTATTACATTGTTCCAGATAAATGTACCGAATGTCAAGGTTTCCATGATGAACCGCAATGCGCGGCAGTTTGCCCTGTAGACTGTTGTGTACCTGATGATGCACATGTAGAAACTGAAGAAGAATTACTAGGAAAACAACGTTTTATGCATCCTGATGCGTAAATTGAAGTTTATGTGAAAAATTAATATTGGGCTAGTCCTTATATTATAAGACCTCAAGTGAAAGCTTGGGGTTTTTTGTTTAAAATTCCAAAAACATCAGGTTTATAAGGCTTCAGATGGTTAACTATTATATGAGAAATTCCATTAAACATATTTTAAAATCCCTAATAAAACTAAACAAGTAATTACTTACCTTTGCGGCTGCTAAAAGAAAACTGAAGGCAAAAAAAATAAGTACAACATTTTAAAAATAGATTCCTGCTTTCGCAGGAATGTGAGATATGAAAGCAGGCATCGTAGGATTACCAAACGTAGGAAAATCAACTTTATTCAATTGTTTATCAAATGCCAAGGCGCAAAGTGCAAACTTTCCATTTTGTACTATAGAGCCTAATATTGGTATTGTAAACGTTCCAGATCCAAGATTGGAGAAATTGGAAGAATTAGTAAAACCTGTGCGTGTACAACCAGCGACTGTTGAGATTGTTGATATTGCTGGATTGGTTAAAGGTGCGAGTAAAGGAGAAGGTCTTGGTAACCAGTTTCTTGCTAATATTCGTGAAACAGATGCTATTTTACATGTAATCCGTTGCTTTGATGATGAAAATATTATTCACGTTGATGGCAATATAAATCCTATTCGCGACAAAGAAACCATTGATATGGAGTTGCAGTTTAAGGATTTAGAAACAGTTGATAAAAAATTAGAGAAAGTAAAGCGTGCGGCTAAAACAGGTAATAAAGAAGCCCAAAAAGAAGAAGCCGTTTTATTAAAAATAAAAGCAGGTTTAGAATCTGGAATATCGGTTCGTGCTTTGGATTTTACGGAAGATGAAGACATCGATTTTGTAAAACCAAGTCAATTTATTACAGACAAACCAGTTATGTATGTTTGTAATGTGGACGAGGGTTCAGCAACTACTGGAAATGCTTATGTAGATTTAGTTCGTGAAGCGGTTAAAGACGAAAATGCCGAAGTATTGGTTTTAGCAGTTGGAACAGAAGCAGACATCAATGAATTGGATGATTATGAAGAACGTCAAATGTTTTTGGCAGATATTGGTTTAGATGAGCCAGGTGCTGCAAAATTGATTCGTTCAGCCTATAAGTTATTAAACCAACAAACCTATTTTACAGCCGGTGTTAAGGAAGTTCGTGCTTGGACAGTTGATGCAGGTGCAACAGCGCCGCAAGCTGCAGGTGTTATTCATACTGATTTTGAAAAAGGCTTTATTCGTGCCGAAGTTATTGCTTACAATGATTTTGTTCAATTTGGTAGTGAAGCTAAAGTAAAAGAAGCAGGAAAGATGCGGGTAGAAGGGAAGAATTATGTCGTGAAAGATGGCGATGTCATGCATTTCTTATTCAACGTCTAATTTATTATTGAATTGCAAAGTGATTTTATTTTGAATGATGTGAAATAAACTCCTGATTTTCAATTATTAGCTATTAGTTCCAAGTTTCTTTCCAGATTAAGTTTGAAAATGGGATTAATCCTTCGAAAAAAAGAATTACATTTAACTTTAAAACTCGAAAATAATCATGGGTAAAAAACTTCTAATTTTTATATTAATTGCAATTGCGGCATTTGTAGTACTGGTGTATGTATTTAAAATTGTATTCATAACCGCCTTAATTATCTCCGGAGTTATCATTATTGCTCCATTGCTATATTTTGCATTTCTCGCAGGAAAGTCTCAAGATTAAAGTGCTCATTATAAATTTTTAAATGCTAGCTTTATGAATAGATTAGAATAATTTCTATTTTATCTAAAGTCATTTTGCGCGTTAATGAAATGAAAATTTCTTTTACCTATAATATGTTGGAGGTTTTAGAATATTTCTTTTAACGCCAATTTTTATAGTTTTTAGTTCGTATTCGGATACGATCCAAGCTATTTTTAGGTATTATTAATTTTAGTTCTATATCCCTAAAGCTTTTCTTTAAATGGCATATTTAGACTGATATTCTTCAAAATATTAAAAAATTGTTTCCTATTTATTATAAGGCCATGTTCTCAACAACAAGCCCTTTTTTATTGTTAATTACTTTACATAATAGAGGTTTCATTTTTTCAAGCGAAACCCTATATTAGCAACATATCCATAATAGCCCAAATTATGTCTCAAGAAACCGCATATACTGAAGATAATATCCGTTCACTGGACTGGAAAGAGCATATCCGTATGCGTCCTGGAATGTATATTGGAAAATTAGGTGACGGTTCTTCAGCAGATGATGGGATTTACATCTTAATTAAAGAGGTCTTAGATAACTCCATTGACGAATATGTTATGGGAGCTGGGAAAACCATTGAAATTTCTATTCAAGGAAGTAAAGTCACGGTTCGTGATTATGGTCGTGGAATTCCGCTTGGAAAAGTGGTAGATGTAGTTTCCAAAATGAATACTGGTGGAAAATACGATAGTAAGGCTTTTAAGAAATCGGTTGGATTAAATGGTGTAGGTACCAAAGCGGTAAACGCACTTTCTAGCTTTTTTAGAGTTGAATCTACACGAGATAATAAATCGGCTTCAGCAGAATTTGCTCAAGGAAATTTAACAAATCAAGACTTATTAGATGATACGTCACGACGAAAAGGAACTAAAGTTTCTTTTGTACCTGATGAAATAATCTTCAAAAATTATAAGTATCGTAACGAGTATGTTATTAAAATGCTTAAAAACTATGTCTACCTAAATACAGGTTTAACCATAGTTTTTAATGGCGAAAAATATTATAGTGAAAATGGTTTGAAGGATTTATTATTGGAAAACTCCAATGCTAACGATCTTTTATATCCTATTATCCATTTAAAAGGAGATGATATTGAAGTGGCGCTAACCCACAGTAAAACGCAATATAGCGAAGAATACTATTCTTTTGTTAACGGACAAAATACCACACAAGGTGGAACGCATTTAGCGGCTTTTCGTGAGGCGCTTGTTAAAACCTTTCGTGAATATTACAATAAAAACTTTGATGCTTCTGATGTTAGGAAATCAGTTGTTTCAGCAGTTTCCATTAAGGTAATGGAACCTGTTTTTGAAAGTCAGACTAAAACAAAATTAGGATCTACCGATATGGGTGGCGATTTGCCAACCGTAAGAACCTATATTAACGACTTTGTAAAAACCCAACTCGATAACTTTCTTCATAAAAACCCTGAAACCGCGGATAAAATTCTGCGCAAGATTCTTCAGGCCGAACGGGAACGTAAGGAGTTGTCTGGAATTAGAAAATTAGCAAAAGATAGGGCTAAAAAAGCCAGTGTTCACAATAAGAAACTGCGGGATTGTCGTGTACACTTTGGCGATACCAAACACCCAAGGAATTTAGAATCTACCTTGTTTATAACCGAGGGTGATTCAGCTTCTGGAAGTATTACCAAATCACGTGATGTAAACACCCAAGCGGTTTTTAGTTTAAAAGGTAAGCCTTTAAATTGCTACGGATTAACGAAAAAAATTGTTTATGAAAATGAAGAATTTAACTTACTCCAAGCTGCTTTAAATATTGAAGAATCTATAGAAGATTTACGCTATAATAACGTGGTAATCGCTACCGATGCCGATGTGGATGGCATGCATATTCGTTTGCTATTAATTACATTTTTCTTACAGTTTTTTCCAGAATTAATAAAAGACGGGCATTTATATATTTTACAAACGCCTTTATTCCGAGTTCGTAACAAGAAAAAAACCATTTATTGTTATTCTGAAGAGGAACGTAGAAGCGCCTTAGAAGAATTAAAACCTAAACCGGAAATTACCCGATTTAAAGGTCTTGGTGAAATTTCGCCAGATGAATTTGTCCATTTTATCGGAGAAAATATTCGTTTGGATCCTGTTATGTTAGATGATAATATGTCTATAGAAGATTTATTAAGTTTCTATATGGGCAAAAACACACCAGACCGTCAAGAATTCATTATTAATAACCTTAAAGTCGAACTCGATATTGTTGAAGAAGTAATATGAGAACGAGTAACGAAAAAGTAAAAAATGTCATCATATCGGTATATTTCATATTGATTGTACTTGCGGTATTGTGGCTTACTATTTTTAGAGCTTTTAGCGATATTGATAATAATCCAATCATTGCTTTCTTCGTTATTGCCGCTATTTTTATTGCCGTGTTTTTCTCGGTACATTTTATTTCTAAATATTTTGAATATGATAGCGATGGCATTAAAGTCGTGGTCACTAATAAAGGTTTATTGTTATCAGAATATTTTAATTACCGAGAACATCATATTGAGTTTGAAAAATCCCGACTTACAGCCTTCAAAATAAACAACTATTTTCTTTATAAAGAATTAGTGCTTTTTATTACTAGCAAAAACGGAAATCACGTAAAAAAAGAGCGATTTAATATCACTTTAGTAGCTAAAAAGAAATCTAAATATATGCGTCAATCTTTAAGTAAAATGGTGAAAAAGAATAGAAAAGAACAGAGTTAATGAGCGACGAAATAGACGATATCTTACCAGAACCGGAAGAGACTAAAGAAACGATTACCAGAATTACTGGTATGTACAAAGAATGGTTTTTAGATTACGCATCCTATGTTATTTTAGAGCGTGCGGTTCCTGCTATTGAAGACGGTTTTAAACCAGTTCAAAGACGAATTATGCATTCCATGAAGGATTTGGATGACGGTCGTTATAACAAAGTGGCTAATATTGTTGGGCATACCATGCAATATCACCCCCATGGTGACGCTAGTATTGCGGACGCTATGGTGCAAATTGGTCAAAAAGATTTGCTTATTGACACCCAAGGTAACTGGGGAAATATTCTAACTGGTGATAGTGCGGCAGCTTCACGTTATATTGAAGCGCGAATTTCTAAATTTGGGTTGGATGTTGTTTTTAACCCTAAAATTACGGAATGGCAATCTAGTTATGATGGTCGCCGAAAGGAACCCGTAAACCTTCCTGTTATGTTTCCGCTTTTATTAGCACAAGGTGGCGAAGGAATTGCCGTGGGTTTATCCACTAAAATATTACCACATAACTTTATAGAATTAATTGACGCTTCCATAAAACACTTGAGTGGAAAGCGTTTTATAATATATCCTGATTTTCCAACAGCAGGAATAGCGGATGTATCGGATTATAAGGACGGACTTCGAGGAGGGAAAGTTAGAGTGCGTGCAAAAATTTCGCAACTTGACAAAAACACTTTAGTAATTAATGAAATTCCCTTTGGAACCAATACCTCGTCTTTAATTGATTCTATTTTAAAAGCCAACGATAAAGGCAAAATTAAAATCAAGAAAATTGAAGATAATACAGCCGCAAATGTGGAGATTCTTGTGCATTTACCAGGCGGTATTTCACCAGATAAAACTATTGACGCTCTATACGCGTTTACCAGTTGCGAGTCGTCAATTTCGCCTCTAGGCTGTGTCATTGAAGATAATAAGCCGCTTTTTATAGGGGTTTCGGAAATGTTAAGACGTTCAACGGATCATACGGTTCTGCTTTTAAAAGCAGAATTGGAAATTCGTTTGGGTGAGTTTGAAGAACAATGGCATTTTGCATCTTTAGAGCGGATTTTTATTGAAAATCGGATCTATCGTGATATTGAAGAAGAAGAAACTTGGGAAGGTGTTATAAGCGCCATAGATAGAGGATTACAGCCACATATTTCACATTTAAAACGTAAAGTAGTTGAAGATGATATTGTGCGGTTAACGGAAATTAGAATTAAACGTATATCTAAATTTGATATTGATAAAGCTCAACAAAAAATTGATGCTTTAGAAGAGCAAATTGCTGAAGTTAAACACCATTTAGCAAACTTAATCGCTTATGCCATTGCTTATTTTGAGCGTCTTAAAAAGGAATATGGCGCTGGCAAAGAGCGCAAAACTGAAATCCGCGCTTTTGATGATGTAGATGCGACCAAAGTAATTATCAGAAACACCAAATTATACGTTAATAGGAAAGAAGGTTTTATTGGAACGTCTCTTAAAAAAGATGAATATGTTTGTGACTGTTCCGACATTGATGACATTATTGTTTTCACCAATGATGGGATTATGATGGTTACCAAAGTGGACGCGAAAACCTTTATTGGCAAAGATATTATTCATGTGGATGTTTTTAGAAAAAAAGACAAACGTACCATCTATAATATGATGTATCGCGATGGTAAAAATGGACCCACTTATGTTAAACGCTTTGCCGTAACGTCCATGACGCGTGATAAAGAATACGATATGACCAATGGTTCGAAAAATTCGGCATTGTGGTATTTTTCTGCTAACCCAAATGGAGAGGCTGAAGTAGTAACCGTTCATTTACGTCAAGTAGGAAGTATTAAAAAGTTGAAATGGGATGTTGATTTTGCAGATATTATAATTAAAGGTCGCAGTTCTAAAGGAAATGTAGTAACTAAACATGCCATTAAGAAAGTAGAACTTAAAGAAAAAGGCGTTTCGACTTTAAAACCGCGAAAAATTTGGTTTGACGATAATGTAAAACGTTTAAATGTGGATGGACGCGGCGATTTAGTTGGGGAATTCCGAGGTGAAGATCGGATTTTAATAATTAGACAGTCTGGTTTCATAAAAACTATCGTACCAGAAGTCACCACACGCTTTGATGACGATATGATTGTCATGGAAAAATGGATTCCTAAAAAGCCAATTTCAGCCATTTATTTTGATGGCGAAAAAGAACGCTATTATGTAAAGCGTTTCTTGGTGGAAAATGAAAGTCGCGAAGAATTGTTTATTTCCGAACACGAAAATTCCCAGTTAGAAATTGTTTCCACAGATTGGAAACCCATGGTAGATATTGAATTTACTAAAGAACGCGGAAAAGACCGCAAAGATAATTTGGAAGTGAATTTAGAAGAATTCATTGCTGTTAAAGGAATTTCCGCTTTAGGTAATCAATTAACGAAAGACAAGGTAAAACAAATAGATATGTTGGACCCTTTGCCTTATGAAGCACCAGAAGACATTCCTGCACAAGATTTAGATGTGGTTGATGAAACGGAAGTTAGTGCTGAAACGGATGAAATTTCAAACAGTAATGACTCTGATGAACTATATGATGAAGACGATGACGATGATACACCTACAGGCGGCGTAGATGATAAAGGTCAAGCTACGTTATTCTAATGCCAAATTAATTTCTGAAATGGGAGGAAGCGCCCCAAAGGAATGCTAAAACTCCAGCTATTATAAGCGTGTAATAAACATTAGGGTTGGATTCTTTAAAGAAAATAGAGGCAAGAATTAAAGCTGTAGAGATAAGGTATAAAGCTTTAGGATTGATTTTTTTCATAGGAATAAAATTCTAAAAATATAAATATTAAAAGGTGTTCAAATTAAATTGAACACCTTTTTTATTTTTTCTTTCTTTTTGAAATTCGAAAGTTTAAAAACTCTACAAATAACGAGAAGGCAATGGCGAAATATAAATAACCTTTTGGTATGGCACCAACCGTTTTTCCGAATAATTCGGTATCCGATAAATGCGCAGCTTCTGTAATTAGCATAAAACCAATTAAAATTAAAAATGCTAAACCTAATAATTGAACACTAGGATGGGCATCAATGAATTTCCGAATAGGATTGGCAAAACCAATCATAATGCCAATGGAAATAACGACAGCAATAATCATTAAAACTAAATTGTAATAATGATTTTCATGAAGGTTATTGGTCATACCTACTGCCGTTAGTATAGAATCGATAGAAAATATAAAATCGATAATCATTATCTGAACAATAGCTTGACTTAATGTTTTTATCTTTTTTCCTTTTACTTCATTTTCATCATGACCTGGATCTTCTACTTTCTCGCGAATTTCCGATGTACTTTTATAAATTAGAAATAAACCTCCGCCAAATAAAATAATAGCTTGACCACTAATGCCTATATGTAACCAATCCGTATCAAAAACATAAAATGGTTTGGATAGGCCAATTAGAAAACTGACAAAAAATAATAGTATAATACGCTGAACCATGGCTAATAGCAAACCAATGTTGGTAGCTTTACCGCGCTGATCTTCCGGCAACTTATTAGCTGCAATGGAAATAAATACAATATTATCAATACCCAGAATAATTTCCAGGAATGTTAATGTTAATAACGCCATGATGGCATCTGTGGTGAGCAAAAAATCTAACATATTAGTTTATGCGTGTTGCTGTTCCTTTTTGTTTCGTTTTATCTCCAATATAGGAATATTCAAAAGTATAGGTAGAATAAGTTGTGGTTAAAATTTTAAGATGAATATCCTTCTGTTCCTGCATGTTTTTAGGATTAATGGTCCTAAATATTACTTCACAGTCATTAATCCAACGTACTGTTGTCGAATCCACGTGACCTTTATAAGTTTCTACTTGTAAATCTTTTGTTCTGGTAAAAACAGAGTTGTACGTGGAATCATTAATAGTAATAGCACTTGTAAATGTACCTGTTTGGTAATCTGTGCAATTACGCTCTACTTCGTAGCAGCTTACAAAGAATACAAAAAAAAGGCATAAAAGAATTCTCATAGTTCATGTTTTGAACAAAATTAAGAAACATTACCGTACTGCAGCCTTCTTGAGAATGAATTATTTGAAAAAATATTTAGAAAGTTTTCAATTATTGAAATTTTTAAAAGTTCCATCCTTAAAGAAAATAACAATGCGCTCAATATCTTTATTCGTATCCGCAGAAAGTTGATTTAAACTTTCAGGAATATTATTGGAAATTTTTTCTGATGCAGATTTTGGAATAGGATTTACAATTGGAGTTGGAGCATTTGAAATTGGCGTCGACTCCGATTTAGGAAAAGTACCTTTCCCATTTAGTAGCCAATATAATTCTACAGTTGGATAAGTATCTAAAACTTTCATCACAAAATCCAAGCTTGGCTTATTTCTTCCCGATAAAATATGGGAAATACTCGAGCGTTGAACACCTACTTTTTCGGCAAAAGAGGAGGCTGTTTCATCATGGAATTTGATGACTTTTTCTAGTCGTTTTGAGAATTCTGGGCTGTTTATCACTGTAAACTGTTAATGCTGTTAATTGTAATTACAAATGTAAATATTATTTACAACAAACCCTTGTTAAATATCCTAAAACCACTACTTATAATAAACATAAGCTTTATATAATAAACTATAAATTACTGAAAGATAATTAAATACATAATAAATAACTAATGCGATATTTTCAACTCTTAAATTTTCGATATACCCATAGTATTCTGTATACATTCGTATACAAAGTGTCTTATTTTGTTGTTTACAAATGTAAATAAGTATTTGTTTACCTTTGTAACATGACAAATTTACAGATGTATCATAACGCCTTAAAAACCGAGTATAATAGCTACAGAGAATCCCATTTAAATGGTCGGTATATTACCGGTTCTAGGATTGCCCCTTTGCTAAAAAAACTAGGTGAATATTTTAAAATTTATGTTGAAGGATCGTCTGTCCAGAAACGTCCCATACATTCCATTCAATTAGGAAACGGTATAAAACGTATTTTGATTTGGTCACAAATGCACGGAAATGAATCCACGACGACCAAGTCTATTTTCGATTTAATAAACTTTTTGAAGGTCAATAATTCTATTTTAGAGTCTTGTACCTTACTAATAATTCCCATTTTAAATCCGGATGGCGCCGAAGTTTATACGCGTTTAAATGCTAATGCAGTCGATTTAAATAGAGATGCGCAAGCGTTAACACAACCTGAAAGTCGTATTCTTCATGAGTGTTTCCATAAGTTCAGACCCGATTTTTGCTTTAATCTGCATGGGCAACGAACCATTTTTAGCGTCGGAGCAACTTCCAAGCCAGCCACTGTGTCATTTTTGTCGCCTGCAGAAAATGAAGCGCGTACAGTTACTAATACGCGTAAAATAGCTATGGAGCTCATTGTATCCATGAATGCTGAATTGCAAAAGCTGATTCCTAATCAAATAGCTTTATATGACGATGGTTTTAATTTGAATTGTGTGGGTGATACTTTTCAGGCTTTGGGTGTTCCAACCGTATTGTTTGAAGCAGGACATTTTGAAAATGATTATAATCGGGAAGAAACGCGCTTTTTTATATATCATGCATTAGTTGTGGCTTTAAATACCATTGCTAGTCATGAATTAACAGGTTCTAATTATCAAGATTATTTTAGTGTACCTCAAAATGATAAATGCTTTTTTGATCTTATCATTAGAAATGCCATGCATAGTGGAGAACGCGTGGATATTGCTGTACAATACCAAGAGCGATTGGAGGATGGAAAGATTCTTTTTGTTCCTAAAATCGAAAAAATGGAGCGTTTAAATGGGTTTTTTGGTCACAAAGAATATGATGCGGATGGTAATGCCATCTCAAATATTGATATGTCATCTATAGAAGCTGGTCAGGAAAGCGATTTCATAATGTTAAATAATGCTAAATATTCATTATTAAAGGCTTAAACTTCATTTTATAGATATAATATTTAGAAATATTATCTTATTTTTGCTTTTTATTTAAAGAAATTATAAAAATGGCAAAATTTAAATTAGACGACGTTGATCATCAGATTCTAGAAATGTTGATTGACAATACACGAGTTCCCTTCACTGATATCGCCAAAAAATTGGTTATATCTGCTGGAACGGTTCATGTTCGCGTAAAGAAAATGGAAGAAGCAGGAATTATTAAAGGATCATCTTTAACCTTGGATTACAAGAAATTAGGATATGCTTTTATAGCTTATGTGGGCGTTTTTCTTCAAAAAACATCTCAAACAAAATTTGTTTTAGAGCGTATAAATGAAATTCCTTATGTTACTGTAGCGCATATTACTACAGGTAAATTTAATGTATTCTGTAAAATCCGCGCTAAAAATACAGAACACGCAAAAGAAGTAATCTTTATGATTGATGACATAGAAGGTGTTTATCGGACAGAAACGATGATATCTTTAGAGGAAAGCTTAAATGATAAGAAAAGATTAATGCATTCTATTTTTAATAACATGTAATTTTCTTTCTCAAAATATTAAGGACAAGCGTTTTCATTAGAAAGCGCTTTTTTAATGCATGTAAATACTAAATTTATGTTTTCAAATCAAATTCCCGATACTGAATATGCTGATTTTTATGCTAATTACATTAAAAAAAGTGGTTCTTTAAGTTTATTAAGTGGTTTGGGGCAGGGTATGCAGCAAACGGAAGCTTTTTTCAATTCGATTCCTGAAAATAGATTAGAATATCGATATTCAGATGGAAAATGGACCATAAAAGAAATTTTGCAACATCTAATTGACACCGAACATGTTTTTGTGTATCGCGCTTTACGTTTTGCAAGACAGGATAGAACGCCTTTGCCAGGTTTTGAGCAGGATGATTATGTTTTAGCTAGTGTAGCGAACCGAAGAACCCGCGAGCAATTAATAAATGATTATTTGGATTTAAGAGAATCTACTATTTCCCTATTTAGTAGTTTTTCCAAAAAAATGTTAGAGCAAATTGGTAATGCAAGTGAGGCTGATATGTCTGTAAGAGCTATCGGTTTTATTTTAATAGGCCATGAAAAACATCATATTGACATTATAAAAGAACGCTATTTATAAAAATTTAAGCTTTGTAATATTCAAAAGCTTTCATAATGATTTCGTTGCTTACTAAACATTTGATACGTGGTTTCCCCATTTCTTCTAATAGTACAAAGTTAATGTTTCCGTGTTCGTTTTTCTTATCATATTTAAGAAGTTCAATTATAGCGTCATAATCGGAGGGAAGGATTATAACATCTCCAAAAATACGTTTTATGAAACTTTTAATAGTGTCGTTTTCTTCTTTAGGGAAACCGGCCAATTCTGTTGAAATATAATTGGCTAAAATCATTCCAATGGCAATAGCTTCGCCGTGTAACAAGGCTTCTTTTTCAGGGTTACTCAAAAAATACGATTCGATAGCATGGCCTAAAGTATGTCCATAATTTAAAGTTTTTCGCAGATTTTGCTCTAATGGATCTTGACTAACAATGTTATTTTTGATAACAACAGATTCGTAAATAAGGCTGTCATAATCACTAATGGCATCTGTAGAAAATTTATTCCAATACGTTCTGCTGTAAATTAAGCCATGCTTTAGCATTTCCGCTAATCCGGAGCGCATTTGGTTTTCGGGTAACGTTTCTAAAAAACTGGTGTCAATTAAAACCATTTCTCCAGAATTTATTACGCCAATCTGATTTTTTAAATGGCCTAAATCCACGCCAGTTTTTCCACCTACTGAAGCGTCAACCATTGCTAATAGTGATGTTGGTACATTTATATAGTTAATTCCACGTTTAAATGTAGAAGCTACAAAACCTCCAAGATCCGTAACAACGCCACCTCCTAAATTTATAATGAGGCTTTTTCGGTCTGCGCCAAGTTCTGATAATGCGTTCCAAACGCCCACACAAGTATCTATAGTTTTGTGCTCTTCACCTGATTCAATTTCTATAATTTCAATGGTACAAGACGTTTCTAATTGTTCCAAAAACGGCGTTAAACATACATTGTGCGTATTTTCATCAACTAAAATAAAAATAATAGAATAATTTTGCGCCTCTAAATGACTGTTTAAAGCTGTGTAACAATTTGAATTAAAGTATATTGGGTAATTTTCGGATTGTATAAATTTCATGAGATAAATGGAAAAAAATAAAAGGTAAAATAAGGTGTTTTTTTTATAAATAAGTAGTTGAATGATAATTATCTTTGCATAATTTTCAATTGTTATGGAGGACTTAAAATTATTTGACAATACCGAAATTGCTTTTCAATTAAAAAGTAATAAGGAGTTAGACCGCGCACATTTTCTTTTCAAAATGATATCTAACGAACCCTTGGTACAAATAGGAACAGCGCTTACAAACTTCGCTATCAAGTTGCATTTGCCAGTAGAAGGCATTATTCGTGCTACGGTTTTTGATCATTTTTGTGGTGGCGTCAATGAAGAAGATTGCCTAGATGTAATTGATGATATGCATACCAAAGGTGTGAGTTCGGTTCTAGATTATTCAGTAGAAGGGAAGGAAACCGAAGCACATTTTGATGGTGCTATGGAAAAAACCTTAAAAATAATTCGTTTTTCAGATGATAGAACAGCCATGCCAATTGCTGTTTTTAAGCCTACAGGCTTTGGTCGACTCGCTTTATATCAGAAAATTGGTGAAGGGAAAACGCTTACCGAATCCGAGCAAGAAGAATGGAATCGCGTGGTTGCACGATATGATGCAGTTTGTAAATTAGGATTAGAGAAAGATGTCGAAATTTTAATTGATGCTGAACATAGCTGGACTCAAGATGCCGTAGATCATTTGGTTACAGATATGATGCGCAAGTACAACAAAGATAAAACTATTGTATATAACACCTTGCAGATGTATCGCCATGATAGAATGGCTTTTCTAAAGGAGCAACATGAGTTAGGTAGAAAAGAAGGCTTTTATTTAGGCTACAAAATTGTTCGTGGCGCTTATATGGAAATAGAGCATGAACGCGCTTTAGAATTGGGGTACCCAACACCAATTTGCGAAAGTAAATTAGATACAGATGAAAATTTCAATGCAGCTGCTCAATATATTTTAGATAATATTTCTGAAATCTCCGTATTTGTTGGGACACATAATGAATTGAGTAGTTATATGGTCATGGATCTTATGAAAGAGAAAGGTCTTAATATTACTGATAATCGTGTTTGGTTTGGACAACTGTTTGGTATGAGTGATAATATAAGTTTCAATTTAGCCAACATAGGTTATAATGTTGCTAAATATGTTCCTTTTGGACCCGTTAGAGATGTTATGCCGTACTTAATTAGACGTGCCGAAGAGAACACGTCTGTTGCTGGGCAAACAGGACGTGAACTCATGTTAATTAAGAAAGAAAAAGCAAGACGTAAAGCCGCTAAATAGATTTTCCTATTTACGCTGCCACCACTTTTTAGAGTTCGGATTTTTGCCGTAACCATAGCCGTAACTGTTGGCTTTTTTCTGGTTCACACTGTTTAAAAGTATCGCCATATTTGGTAAGCGCTTTTCTTGATACATAGTTTCTGCAATTTGCAAACGTCTCTTATCAAGATAATTGGCGCGAACAACGTAAATGAATAGATCAGCATGTTTACTTATTAAAAGTGTATCTGTAACCAAACCTACTGCAGCAGTATCTACCACTATATAATCATATTTGTTGTCTACAGCGTCAAACAATTCTTGCATGCGGCTACTCATTAATAACTCTGCTGGATTCGGTGGTATAACGCCACATGGAATAACATCCAAATAGTCATTTCCTTCTAATTTCACAATTACATCTGAAAGTTGCAAACTCGGATCACTTATATAATTCGTTAATCCCATGTCATTTTTAACATTCAAATAATTGGTTGCTTTGGGTACCCGAATGTCCGTTTCCATTAAGAGTACTTTTTTGTTAGTGTAAGAAATGGAAAGTGCTAAATTGATGGAGGTATGCGACTTTCCTTCTTTGCTAGTAGTGGATGTAATAAAAATAACTTTAGAGTGTTTGGATACGCTTTTAAGCATAAATTCAATATTGGTACGCACCATTCTGAAAGCTTCTGCTTTCGGTGAATAATCAATTTGTTTAATAAGTTGTGTGCGTTTGCTAGATTGCGGAATATCACCAATAAACGGCACATCAATTAATTTCTTAACATCTTGCGCTGTATGAACTTTGGTATCCAATAAGGTTAAAAGATAAATAATACCAATTGGTAAACTAAACCCTAAAATTAAGGCTGCTAAAATAATAATAACGGATTTCGGTGCTACTGGCGTTCCTGAAGCATAGGCTTTATCCACAATTTTAGCATTTGGAGAGGAAACACCATGTGTTATAGCAGATTCCTCGCGCTTTTGCAATAAATACAAGTATAAGGATTCCTTGATGTCTTGCTGGCGCTTAATATCTTTAAACTGACGTTCTTTTTGTGGAGCAGAATAGATTTGGGAGTTAATACGCGAATTTTCAGCAACCAAACTATTATAAGCAATCTGACTTGTGGATTTTTTACTACTTAAACTTTGAGCTAAATCTGCTTTTAATTGGCTAATCTGATTGGTTAAGTTAACAACCGTAGGATTTATTTCACTGGAATTCTTTAAAATCCGATCACGTTCTTGCACCAAACTATTGTGGCGCTTGGCTACTT
This sequence comes from Bizionia myxarmorum, assembly GCF_008086205.1. Lineage (GTDB taxonomy): Bacteria > Bacteroidota > Bacteroidia > Flavobacteriales > Flavobacteriaceae > Algorimicrobium > Algorimicrobium myxarmorum. The sequence goes on from NZ_VSKK01000003.1 coordinate 76,671, forward strand.
GTCCAATGTTTCCATCTTCAATACCCATGTTTAAGGGTAATAAATCCGAAGGATTCTGATTACTTGCTAAATGATCACGCATATAATCTATTAATTGCAACTGCATACCAGTTTCGGTAATCTTCGATTCGTTTTCTTTTTCCGTTTGAAGGAAAATGGTGGATTGGGTAGAAAGGTTGGTCAGTTTGTTTTCCTGCTGAATATCTTCGGCCGTTAAATCTACTATGCCTAGTTCACGTGAAACACCTTCTAATCGATCATTAATGAAATTGGAAGTGGCTTCAACCACCATATTCTTGTCATTAATAACATCCTCGTTATATTTTATAATTAATTTATCTAAAAAGAGCTGGGCTTTTTCGCGAACGTTATCATTAATGGTCAGTTTTATTATACTGGATAATTCTGTGGTTTGAATTTGAAGCTTGGTTTTATAATCGCTGGTAACTTTGGCTAAAGGTTTAATGCGGATGGTGATATCTGAACCAATTTTTGTAGCATATTGACCAATATTAGGTGTTATAATAATATTGCCAAAGCCAGTTTCTACGTTCTTTCCAAAATCGTATAATACACCTTCTATATCGTCATGCTTTTGCGTATTTCCTTTTAAAATTTTGCTATCTTGAGGAATTCCTTTAAAAATGAAGTCTTTGGAAGAATTAATTCGAATATTAAATGTCGTATCAATAGTATGCAAGATGGAATCTGTTGCACTAAAATTGATGTATAATGGCGGATTTGTATAAACTTCATGAGCTTGAATGCGTCCTTCAACGAAAAACTGAATATTAAATTTTAAGTCTTTAACAACACTAGCAATAAGATTTCGGGATTTGATGATTTCAATTTCATCTAAAACATTATTCTGATCGTTACTAAACAAGCCATAATTTTGAAGACTAGAAATTTCGGGTAATTTCCCTTGAGATTTGTCGTCTCTAATTTTTATAGTAGCCTTGGCTTGATATTCGTAGCTAGCGTATCTTAAATATACAATAGCCAGAACCAATGCTGAAAGAACACATAAAAGTATAAACTTCCATCTGTTTAAATAAGGCTCGATTAAATCTCTAAAATGCGCAGTTTGTTTCATGAAGTATAACGTGTAAAAGCTTTATTTAACTAAAAATATGGCAATAATGGTTGCTAATGTGCCAATAGCTGAAATGATTACACCATTGTTCTGGTTGTAAGATGCTGAACGTACTTTGGCAGAATTTGGTTCAATTACTAACACATCATTTTGCTCTAAATAGTAGTTAGGCGATGTTACGGTGCTAATTTTTGTTAAATCGAATTTGGTGAACACTTTTTTACCATCGCGTTCGCGAATTAAAAATACATTTTCACGTTTTCCATAAATGGTTAAATCGCCTGCCAAACCTAAAGCTTCCGTCAGTGAAATACGTTCATCTTCAACCGTGAATGTTCCAGGATTTCTAACTTCACCCAAAACCGTTACCGTAAAATTTATTAAGCGAATATTGATAACCGGATCCTTAACATATGCACTAATTTTATTTTTCAAAAAAGATGTGGCGTCTTCACGAGATAAGCCACCTAGCTTAATACTTCCTAATACTGGATATTCTATAAGGCCATTTTTATCTATAATATAAGTAGGCATTTTTAAATCGGCATTTGCAGAAACGGATGACACACTATAAGAAACTGCTGGCAAATTAAAAGGCGCTACAGCTTCGGCATCACCGCCAATACTAATAAAAATTAAATCGTTTGGTTTATAAACAAGATCGGCATGCATTACCAAATCGTTATTTTTATTCACGGCTTCATCTTGAAAATAGATAATTTCTTTACTTGTTACGCAAGAAGATGCTACAACTGCGAGTAGGAGTAGACTGAAATTTTTAAGGATTTGTTTTGTAATGTTCATGGTTGGTTTGGTTTAGTTTAAAACATCATATGTTGAATTATTCGGGTGATATTCCGATACAATATCTTTAATTTTTGATACAATTTCAATGTTTTGCGAAGTAGAACTCAATAAACATAATTCTTTTATCAGATGTTCAGTTCTATTAATATTCACGGGTTTGCATTTAGCAATCATGATTTTTTCGTTATAGGTAGGCTTAATATTTTCACCTTCTATCAGTAATTCTTCAAATATTTTTTCTCCAGGTCTTAATCCGGTAATTTTTATATCAATATCTGATGGGTATTTTAATCCAGATAAAGCAATCATGTTTTTAGCTAAATCAAATATCTTAACGGGTTTTCCCATATCAAAAACAAATATTTCATGACCCAATCCCATGGCGGCAGCTTCTAAAACAAGCAAACTTGCTTCGGGAATTGTCATAAAATAACGAATAATATCTATATGGGTAACGGTTAAAGGTCCACCGGCTTCGATTTGTTTTTTGAATAGCGGAATTACCGAACCATTGGAGCCTAAAACATTACCAAAACGGGTAATTATGAATTTGGTTTTGCTTTGCGAATTTTGCTGACAACAAATTAGCATTTCGGCAATACGCTTTGTGGCACCCATTACATTTGTAGGGTTTACGGCTTTATCTGTTGAAATTAAAATGAATTTATCTGCGCCATACTTTTTAGACAAATACACCGCATTTCTAGTTCCCAAAACGTTGACACTAACAGCTTCATAAGGATTTTGTTCCATTAAAGGCACGTGTTTATAGGCGGCAGCGTGGAATACAATTTCTGGTTTGTATAAATTGAAAATAGCATCTAATCGCACTTTATTCCTAATGTCCGCTATTATAGGCGTAACATTTGGAATACCGTTTCTAGATAATTCTTGTTGCAAATCATATAAAGGCGATTCGGCATTATCAATCAGAATTAAATTTGAAAAATTAAAAATAGACAGTTTTCTAACCAATTCGCTTCCTATGGAACCAGCAGCACCTGTAATTAATATGGTGCGATTACTATATTCATCATGTAAAACGGGATTGTCAATATTAATAGGTTCACGTCCTAATAAATCTTCAATCTTAATATCTTTAATTTGTCCGATGCTTAAATCGCCATCAATCCAAGTTTGAACGGCGGGAACAATTTTCACATTTAAATTTAGTGCGAATAATTTACTCGTAATTTGAAGTAACCTCGTAGAATCAATATTCTGTATGGATATAATAACAGAATCTATTTGATGTTTTTCTATAAATTCTTTTGTCAGATTTTTAGAGCTGTAAACATATAAGAGGTTTATTTTTTTACCAACTTTACGCTCATTGTCATCAATAAAGCCAAAAACATCAATGTCGCTCTTCGCATCGCTAGTTATAGCGCTGTATGTAATAATACCTGAATCGCCCGCGCCATAAATTAGTACAATACTTTTTTTAGTATCCTCGCCATCCGTTATTAAAGATCTATAAATGGACTTAATGAAAAATTTAGCGCCGATAAGAAAAAACATATTCAACAATAAATGGATATAAATAATAGATCCGGCAATATCGAAAATGTTGTTATAGTTATATTTTCGACTTAAAAAAGTAGTAACAATTAATAGTGTTGCTAAAATATTAACTCCAATAACAATATTTACCACATCCTTAAAGCCTGTAAATCTAACCACGCCTTTATGAGAGCTGACCAGCAAAAAACTGATTATTCCAGCAAGCACTACAAATGGAATTTGCTTTAAAAACATGGAGAAATCAAAGTCGATAGCAAAATTATAGCGAATTAAATGGGCGATAAAAAAAGTAAATGCAATAATACATGAATCGAATAGGAGCACTAACCATTTAGATGCGTAGCGATTTGATAATTTCCGTAAAAGACTATATATTTTATCCAAAATAATTTTTTATAACCTGTATAACACGATCTAGTTCCATATTTGATAAATTAGAACCGCTCGGTAAACAGAGGCCGCGATCAAATAAATTATCGGCAATGCCATTTAAATAATTAGGGTAATTTTTATAAATAGGTTGTTGATGCATTGGTTTCCAAGACGGTCTTGCTTCAATGTTTTCAGATATTAGAGTATTTAAAATACCATCTCTTATTTCTTTATTAACAAATAAAATTGCTGTTAACCATCTATTTGAGTAATAATTGTCTGGTTCTGTTAAAAATTCTATTTCTGAAATATAGTGAAGTGCCTTCTTATAATAATCAAAATTTGCTCTTCTAGCGGAAATTCTATTGTCTAAAACCTGCATTTGTCCGCGACCAATGCCAGCTAGAATATTGGACATTCTATAATTATATCCAATTTCGGAATGGCTATATTCAATTCCTGGATCCTTTGCTTGAGTTGCTAAAAAAACGGTTCGTTTTTTATTCTTAATATTTCTAGAAACCAAAGCGCCACCGCCGGAGGTTGTTATTATTTTGTTTCCATTAAAAGACAAAATAGAAAAATCGCCAAATGTACCGCAGGGTTGACTGTGGTATTTGCTTCCTAATGCTTCAGCGCTGTCTTCAATAACGGCAATCTGGTGCTTTTTAGCAATGGCGTGTATTTCGGTTACCTTGTATGGCATTCCATATAAATTAATAGCAATAATTGCTTTTGGTTTTTTACCTTTTTCTATTCGGTCTAAAATTGCTTTTTCAAGCATTACAGGACACATGTTCCAAGTTTCACTTTCGCTATCAACAAAAATTGGTGTGGCACCAGCATATATTACTGGATTCACAGAAGCAACAAATGTCTTTGTTTGACATAGCACTTCATCACCTTGCGTAATATTCAAAAGCTTCAGCGCTACATGTATGGCTGCCGTTCCTGAACTTAATACTGCAACATGCGATTCGTTTCCGAGATATAGTTCCAAATCACTTTCAAAACCATCTACATTAGGACCTAAAGGCGCAATCCAATTAGTTGAAAAAGCTAGGTTTATAAAATCTTGTTCATGACCACTCATATGTGGCGCTGATAACCATATTTTAGATTTCAATCCCGAATCATTTTTTGTCATGGTAAATATCTATGTTTAAATAGTTTCCGTCAAATAAATACGACAAATAACTAATTTCTACGTTTTTTGATTTTTTGAAAATTACAAGCGTCCTTTTCATCGCGAGTATTGTCCGTTTATCGTAAAAGGACGAACTGCACATTTTTAAATTCTAAAAATATACGCATTGAACCCTATAAAAAGTGCTTTAATTTCTTAAAACCGTTTAAGTTTTTTGAATGATAAATATGATACTAATTACCGGAATCAACTTGTAAAAGTTACCGTTTATATAGTTTTTTTTCAAATACATCTAATAATTGCCTTTGGACTGATGATTATTCATTTAAATATCTAATTTTAAACTTGAGAACCAAACATTCATCATGATTAAAAATCCTTTTTCTTCAGATACTTTTGAAACTATCTGGTTAAAACATTTCAATAAAAATAATCCCAAAATCAAGCCCAACTTTATTTCGCCTGTATCTTTTTACAAGCATAATTTGCCGTCTTGTTATATAAATACGGGGAATAAATTAACCAATGGTTTAACGTACCAATTGAATAGCGATGCTGAAGATTTCAAAGGAAATGTATATTTAGTTCGTGATATTCCTTCTTATCAAGATGTGGCAGGCCCAGAACCTACAAGCGATTTAAAACGGAAAAAAATCTTTCAATATGAAGGTTATATTACACGAGTAGGCAACTACGAATCATTAGATTCCTATTTAAACACGATATATAAATCCAACACCCGCTCTAAACTTCGGAGAAACATGAGTAGGTTAGAGGCTAGTTTTGATGTGGATTATACTATGTATCATGGTTCTATTTCTAAAGAGAAATTTGATATTGTATTTTATAATTTCTATAAGCTTTTTGAAAAACGTTACACAAATAAAGGCGAGCCTTGCGGTGAATTAGAACCGTCATTATGGACTTTTTATACCGAATTAGCTTATAACATGATAAATGAAGGAACCGCCTCTTTATTTGTTATTTACTGTGATAAAAAGCCTATTGGCATTACATTTAGTTATCATTTTGATACGATTTTGGTAGAAGCATTAACTGTTTTTGATATTGATTTTTATCGCTATAACATTGGACATACCACGATTTTAAAAATGTTGGAATGGAGTTTTAATAATGGTATTAAAATTTTTGATTATACCCAAGGTGATTTTGAATACAAAAAGCGCTGGAGTGACGATTCGTATCAAACGCATTACCATATTTTATATGATTCAAAATCTTTAAAAAGTAGACTAGTAGCTAATTTTTTAGAAAAATATTTCAATTTTAAACGTGAATTTCGAGATCGGAATTACAGCACGAAAGTTCATAATTTAAAATATAAATTAGTAGGTGGTGCCAGAAGTAAAGCGGTGTTACTTGATGCTTATAAAGTTGAAGTTATAACAGATGAAAATTATTTAAATAACATTTCAGAACCGATTGATTTAGAGCTAGATATGTATTTTTCGCAACGTAAAGCTTTATATGATTATTTGTATATGAATCCAGAACCTGCCAAGAATATCAAAGCTTATTTATACCATAATAATACAGTTTTAGTGAAAGGAAAAACCAATCTTTTTAACGTGATTAAAGATGAAGCTTAATCCTTTTACATCTAAAACATATCAAGAAATATGGTTGAAACATTTTTCTGATAATCCAAATCCCAAACAGTTTCCATTTATAAAAGACTTGTTGTTTTTTAAACATCGTTTTTTGCCTTATTATATCAATTCTGGTCGAAATATGACTAATGGCGTAACGTATGAAATTGATTCTAATGTTGATAATTTGGAAGGCAAAACTCAAGTAATTTATGATGTGCCCGATTATTGTGAAACAAACGAAAAATTAGAAAAGAAAAATTTGAAAATTTGGAAAGTTCGCCAGTATAAAGGATTTTTAGCAGATTTAAGTGGATTTTCATCCTTTGAAGATTATTTTCAAAATACATTACATTCGAAATCTAGAAATAAATTCAGAAGTACCTTAAAGAAATTTGAAAGCTGTTTTGATGTGAAGTATGTCTATTACTACGGCCCCATTTCTATGGAGGTTTATGAATCCATGATGGCGAATTTCAAAGATTTGGTAGAAAGTAGGTATAGTAATTTGAAAATTGACACAACCTTAATAAATGAATGGCCGTTTTACCATGAATTGGTATTTCAAATGCTGCAAGAAAAAAAAGCATTAATTGTTAGTATTGAAGTTTCGGGAAAACCCATTTCAATGTCTTTAGCTTTTTTAGGTGAAAACACTCTAGTTGGAGCGGTTAAAGCTTTTAACACGGACTATTATAAGTTTAATGTGGGGCATATTGAGATAAGTAAGTTTATAGAATGGTGTTTTGATTATGATATGGACGTTCTAGACTTTTCAAAAGGGGAATATGAGTATAAAACGAAATGGACCAACACTGAATATGTTTATAATTGCCATGTTTTATGTGATTCATCCAGTATGACTTCAAGAACTACTGGAAACTTATTGGTGAAATATTTTGAATTAAAACAGTATTTGAGAGATAAGAATTTTAATCTATTTGTTGCCAAAACACGCTTTAAAATTAAAAATTTAGGTTCTAAAAAGGAAAATGTACTTCCATTTAAAATTCTAAAGGTAGATACAGATTTTGATGTTAATCAATTCGAATTGGTGTCATTAAACGCCGAAATAAAAAACTATCCCTTTTTGAAACGATTGGTTTTAGATGGGCTGTACCAAAAACCAGAAGCATTTTCTGGGTTAAAAGTTTATAAATCTGTTGAAAATCAATCAGAAAAACCGAAATACGCCATTACAGGAATTAAACAGAAATATCTTATTCAAATTCTTTAGCAAGGTAAAGTTCCGCCAATCCAGACATGGAGACACTTTTAAAATTATGACTTTTCTGCAAGGCGGCAAACTGTTTAAAAATATCTTCTAAATTCTTAAAGTTTTCGTCCATATTTTTTCCGAAATTATGAGGATGCCACCAAATATGGTAAATTTCATTCTTTTTGGCTGCTTGGGCTAGTCCTTTATTGATTCTGGAAATACGCAAGGGCTCTAATAAACTCAATGTTTTGCTATAAGGTCTAAAAAACTTGCTAGAAGGAATATTTACAATACCATGGCAATTTTTCAACGCAGTTATCGGATAGGTATTGTATCCAGACACGTTGCAATAGGCATCGAGCAATCTAAATGCTTTATGACTTGGCTTGTCTAATTTTTCAGTATCATGTGTGTCAAACATCCAATGTTTCTCTGTTCCGCGATAGCAAATAATCCCGTATTTGGCACAAAGCTTTAAATAGGTTTCATTTATTTGGTTTCGCGGGAACACAACGCTTTTAATGGTAATATTTTTCTGTTCGGCAATAGTTATGGCTGCTACAATGTCTGCTTCAAATTGATGCGGTGTTTGGCCTTCTTCATTAACGTAATAATGACTAAAAGTATGACTTGCTATTTCGTGATTGCCATTTTCTCGAATAAGTTCAATTAAAGAATGTGCATAATGAAATGGGTCAAGTGTTTCGCTTTCGCCTATCCCGTCAATTAAGCCGTAAGGACTAAAGCGCTCATCTAAATAAGTGGGTTTATCGTTTGGTAGCGCTGCTAATAATTCTTCCTTATTTTTCGCAAATAAGAAACCGACTGTTGCAAAACTTAAGGTTATATTATATTTATCTGCTAACGTTAAAAGCCTAGGAATGACTTGGCGCACATTGCACAAATTTATTTCATAGTCGGAAGTTGTTTTCACGTCAAATAAACCCCAGAAGAGTTCAAAATCCAATGAAATAACTAAAAAGCCGTTTTTTGTATGCATTAACCTAAAATAGTTAGAATGGTTTTAGTAATAATTTTTAAGTCTACTAGTAAGCTTGCGCTGTTGATATACTTTTTATTCAGTGCTATTTTTTGAGGTAAAATGGTATTGATATATAAATCTTCCGGGTTTTCGGCTTCCTTTAATAATTCAGCTTCATTTCGAAAAACAATTGAGGCATAGTCTGTTATGCCAGGCTTTACGGATAATATTTGCATATCATCCGCGGAGTAATAATTAACATAATGTCGAACTTCGGGTCGCGGTCCAACAATACTCATGTTTCCTATAAAAACATTGATTAATTGTGGTAGTTCATCTAATTTATACTTTCTTAAAAAAAAACCTGTTTTGGTAACTCTTGGATCGTGATCGCCAACGGTGAGTAAGCCTTTTTTATCCGAGCCAACAAACATGGTTCTAAATTTAAAAATTTTGAAATCTGAATTTCCTTTCCCAACACGAACCTGTTTGTAAAATACAGAACCCTTGGATTCTAGCTTTAAAATTACTGCTATTAGTAATAGTAAAGGTAGCAATAATATTATACCTATTAAAGAAAAAACGATATCAAAAAGACGTTTTAGCATAGGCAAGATTCCACAGCATTTTCTACTGTATTAACAATATATTCAAGCTCATGTTCTGTAAGTTGTGGGTAAATAGGTAATGATATTTCTGATTTAAAATTATCATAAGCCATTGGGTAATCCTCTATTTTATAACCCATATTTTTGAACAAAGTTAATAATGGTAAAGGCTGAAAGTGCACATTTACAGCAACGCCTTCACTAGAAATTTTGTCTATAATAGCATCGCGCTGTTCTTCAGTGATGTCTTTAATCCTTAAGGCATAAAGATGGCATGAAGACAATTTATTGGCATTTTTGCAAGGCGGAATTATAGCCCATGATTTCGTTTTAAAATAATCTTGATAGTAGTTATAAATAGTTTCACGTTTGGCTAAAATATGGGAAAAATACTCTGGCATCTGTGCAACTCCAATGGCAGCCAAAACATCTGGCATATTTATTTTCATGCCTGGATAAATAATATCGTATTTCCAACCGCCAGCTTTGGATTTGGTGAAAGCATCCTTCGTTTGACCGTTTAAAGCAAAACAGCGCATGTAATTATATTCTTCTTGATTGTTGAATGGCTCCGGAAGATTTAATGAAACTGCGCCGCCTTCAGCCGTTGTAATGTTTTTTACAGCATGAAATGAAAATACCGTAATGTCCGCAGTTAAACCAACATATCTATTTTTGTATTTGGCGCCAATAGCATGTGCGGCATCAGCAATGGTAATAATTCTATTTAAAACGGTCTGCTTTTCAGATTCCGCTTTAAAAAGTGATTTTTTATTTTCAACTAGTTCTTGAATCTCATCATAATCGCAAGGCCATCCGGCAATATCGACAGGCATAATAGCTTTAGTTTTATGGGTAATTGCTTTTTCAATGGCAGCGACGGAAATATTAAAATCTGAATTTACATCTACCATAACAGGCGTAGCGCCAACATGCATAACAGCTAAAGCCGTTGCGGAGTAAGTATATGCAGGAACAATAACCTCATCACCCGGGCCAATTCCATACCATTTTAAAGCGAGCATGAGTCCGGAAGTAGCAGAATTAACGCACAATGTATTTGGTACGCCAACATACTCACAAACTAAATCTTCCAGTTTTTTAACTTTAGGTCCCGTAGTGATCCAGCCCGATTTTAATGAATCGGTAACTTCGTCAATAACCGCTTGGTTTATATAGGGTGGTGAAAATGGAATTTTCATAATTTATGATTGTTTAATAGCTTCCTCAAATATACTTATATATTGTTTAGATACGTTTTCCAAGCTGAACGTTTCAACTCTTTTTAAGGCGTTTTCAACTAATTTATTAGCCAAATTCTTATTTGTTGCTAATTCAATAAGCGTACTTGCCAAAGCCTCAGCATTTTTTGAAGGAACTAGAAGTGCTTCTTTATTATGTTGTGCAAATTCCCGAACGCCTGTTACATTGGTTGAAACAATGGGCAAGCCAACAGCTGCCGCTTCCAATAATACGCGAGCAAAACCTTCACGAAAGGTTGGTAAAACAAAAGCATCAGCTTCTAATAGTAGACTTTTTACATCTTTTTGTTCACCTAAAAATTCAGCATGCGATTTATAGCTTTTTATAATTTTTTTATTCAGGCGTTTGGAGTTTTCTTCAATAGGACCAACAATTTGAAATTTAAAATCGTAGCCTTTTTCGTGACAAATTCTGGCAGCTTCTAATAAAAAAGTAATGCCTTTTTCATAAACAATCCGAGCTACACAGATAAATGTAAACTGTGAATTGGCTCTTTTTGCAAGACCATTATAGTTTTTTAATTCAATGCCGCTACTATAAATTAATTGGTAATTATTGTGATTTATTAAGTTGTGTTTAAGGAATAAATTCTTGTCGTCATCATTCTGAAATACGGTTTTAAAAACTCTGTTTTTTACTCTAGAATGCAAAGCTTTATACACGCTGCGTAAACTTCTATTTAGAATAGATTGAGATATAAAAACAGTGCCTAAACCTGTGATTGTTCGTGTTATAGGCGTGTTTGTTTTAAGTAGAGATAAAGGTAGTAAAAAAGCAGGCTTTGTATCAAAAGTATGAATAACATCAAATCTATTTTCAGTAAAAAAAGTACGAAACCAAGTCATGGTTTTATAATCTGAAACCAAGGATAAGCTTCTATTTAATGGGTAATTGTGATAGCTAATATTATCAGGAAAATCCATGCTGCTCGTTCCAATAATAGTCACCTCAAATCCTGCAGCAATTAAATACTGCGAGATACTGATGCGCTTGTGTACATCTTCACCACCAACTAAACATATTTTTTTCGACATGAAATTTATTTACAAATTGATTTCTCGTTTTGTTTGATAATTCTTTTAATAGGATTCTGGATTATAAAGTGAAAAATACCATTTCTGAAAACTATAAAACGTCCATACTTTGTAGCTGTTATCTTCTTTTCCTGATATATGATTCTGCACCAAAGGCCTGATATAATCACTATTAAATAAGCCCTGTTTGGTTAATAATTTAGAATTTATATAACCTTCCAATTCTGTTTTTAAGCCGGCTCGTAACCAATCACCAACAGGAACAACGAAGCCCTTTTTAGATTTCTCTAAAAAACCATCTGGAAACTCATGTTTAAAAGCTTCCTTTAAAATGTGTTTTTTACTCCAACCTTTCAATAAATAATTTTCAGGTAAACTGTTTGCGAAATCCCAGAGCGTTTTATTTAAAAAAGGCGCTCTACATTCCAAGGAATTCAACATACTCGTGCGATCTACTTTCACCAACATATCACCCTCAAGACTCATTAATTTATCAATTTCACGGTATTCATGCAAAGACTTTGGTTTATTAATATGCGCTTTGTAATGTGCAAACGGATTTGAAACCCGAAAATCTGGATTTAATAATTGCGCACTGTCATTTTCAAAACCTAACGAGATAATGTTCCAGTAATTTTCGCCTGAATAATCAATAGCTTGAATCAATTTTTTTAGTTTGAAACGCTTTCCACGATTATCATCTTTAGTAGATAATAAACTGGTGAACAAAGGTTTTGTGCTGTTGTGAATAAACTCGGGAATAAACTTGGTGTATCGCGTATTTAAACCGCCCATATAATACTTGTTGTATCCACCAAAAACCTCATCACCGCCATCGCCCGTTAGTGCGACTTTTACAAAATCACTCGTTTTTTTAGAGACTAAATAGGTTGGGAGCGCTGAAGAATCTGCAAAAGGTTCATCAAAATTCAATAAAATAGCATCAATATGTTCTTTGATATCATTTTCTGAAATTATGAATTCATGATGATTGCTATTAATTTGTTTGGCAACCAATTTAGATTTGTCGGTTTCATCAAAATCAGCTTTTTCGAATCCAATTGAAAATGTATCTATTTTGGTTGATGACAACTGCGATAATCCCAGACTTACAATAGAAGAATCTACACCGCCTGAAAGGAATGTGCCAATTGGAACATCACTAACTGTGCGGCTTTCAATACTCGTCATCATTAAATTATGCAATTTAACTTTGGCATCTTGAAATGAAATATCACTTTTATAATTTGAAATTTCATTTATTTCAGAAATTGATAAACTATGATCATCCAAGTCATAACTTATAAAATGATTGGCTTCTAATTTCTGAATTCCTTCATATATAGAAAAAGGAGCTGGAATATACGTAAGTTTAAAAAATAGATTTAAACCAATTTTTGAAATTGGAGGTTTATTTGGTAATACTTTAATAATGGATTTTAATTCCGAAGCATAATAAAAACCATTCGCTGTTTGGGTGTAATACAATGGTTTCTCCCCAAAGAAATCGCGCGCAATAATAAGTTTGTTCTTCTTCTTATCATGAATACTAAAAGCAAACATGCCATCAAGTCTTTTAAAGGAATCTGGACCTTCAGTTTCGTAAAGTTTTAAAATAACTTCGGTGTCAGTTTCTGTTTTAAAAGTGATTTTTTTTAACTCTAATTCGCTTCGTAATTTTCGGTAATTATATATTTCACCATTAAAAATAATGGTAATGCTATTGTACTCATTTGAAATAGGTTGCTTGCCTGTATGTAAGTCAATTATTGATAATCTTCTCATGGCCATTCCAACACAATGCGTTTCGGAATGATCTTGATAAAAACCAGAATCATCAGGTCCGCGATGAATGATTAATTGGTTCATTTTCTGAAGCGTATTTAAAGCATCTTCAGGAGTTGTAAAAGCTGTATTTATGAAACCGTTTATACCACACATAGACCTAAATACTATCGATTAATAGTTTCACTTGCGCACCAATATGAGAGATATCATAGGTTTTTGAACGCTCATAACTTAAGTCGCTATACTTTTCGCGGATAACCGGATTTTGCTGTAAAAACTCTATGGCTTTTGACAATCCTAAAGCGTCGTCCACATTTACTAATAGACCAAATTTTGCTTGAGCAAAGGATCCATTGGGTATACTGATTTGTTCATTATCATTTAATAACTCCAATGGACCAGACATGCAATTGGTACTAATAACTGGCAAACCAACACACATAGCCTCTAGAACTACATTAGGAAAGCCTTCTGTTAAAGAACTCAATACAAAACAATGTCCTTTTTTAATATAGGATTTTACATTGTTTACGTTCCCATTAAAATGTATACGATTGGTTACTTGACGTTCATTGGATAATTCTGTGAGTTTATCTTGTAGATGGCCGTCGCCATAAATTTCTAAATAGAATAAACTAGGAAGTTTGCTTATGGCTTCAATAATGCTTTTCTGATTTTTAACTGGAATTAACCTGCCAACTGTAACGACTTTGAAATCTTTACCTAAATCCTTGTAAGGCATTATTTCCGGCTTAATAGGTTTGGTTATAATAGGATTGTAAATAACGCTGGTATCAATTTTTAATTTGTAATTATCAATCAAATCTTTATTGATGTAGATGGAATTTGAAAATAATTTATCGTTTTTATTATAAAAGTAAGGGATTAACAATTTTGTAAAGAAATAGGTAGCTTTTCCGTCTTTGTACATAATAGAAGGGAAGCAACGCTCACTAATAATAGTTTTTAATTTGGAATTGAACATTTTTGCAATACCATTTAGAAAGTTCTGGCGTACTAAAAACGATATGGCCACATCAATTTTCTCTTCTTTTAAAACTTTTTGATATTTAAAAATGAATTTGAAATAATCTAAAGTGCGACCGAATACAGTGGTTTTAAAAGTTTCATTTTCTTTGGATAAAATAACAACTCTAGCGTCTTTGTGAATTGGTAGTTTAATTTCATTGTAGAGCAAAATTAAAGTCACATCATAATATTTAGTGAGTTCATGTAATAATAAACTGACTACTTTTTCCGCTCCACCATATCCGATAGCAGAAACAAAAAGCGAAATTTTTCGTTTTTCAGACATGCTGATTATTTTGTGATAAATTTAAAAACAGACTCGTATATTCATTTATAATATTAGTGCTATTAAATTTACGTTTCACTACCGCGCTAACGGTTTCAGGATTAAATGGAAATTCGTCATTTATTTGATTTAAATACGCTAAATAATCCTCTTTCGTATCGGCAACATAGCCATTTTTCCCATGTTCTATAATTTCGTCTAATCCACCAGGCGCATTAAACGCCAAGATGGGTGTTCCGGCTACGCAACTTTCAATAAGCACATTAGGAAAACCTTCTACGTAAGAACCTTGGAGAAACAAATCACTAGCCGCTAAATACTTTTCCACGTCATTGGTGTAATTAATATATTTGATGTTTTTTGTTAAGCCCTTGTTATCAAGCATTTCAAAAATACTATCTTTTTCCATACCAGAACCTATTATTGTGTATTCAAATGGAAATTTTAGTTCTGAAAGCACCTCAATAAGCCGTTCATGGCCTTTTTCTTTACTTAATCTACCAATAGTAATAAGCTGAAGTGGTTTTGACGAATCGCGCGCCATGCCTTTAAGCTTGAAATCTTTAGTAATCGGGTTATTGATTAAAACCGTTTTATCAATAGGAACTTTATAATTGGCCACCATATCCTTTTGCATGTCTTTGGATTGGCAAATAATACAATCCACTAATTTGTATGCCATAACAATCATAGCCTTTGGGAAGGCTGAATTGGTATATGGATTGTGCTCATTTAAAACTGTTAACACATTAGCTTCACGCGAAACAAATTTTGTTTTCCTAAAAAAGGGCGACATAAAAGCAATCATGGTATTAAGATGCACAATAGAGCTAACAACAATATCAGGTTTATGCTTTCTGAAATATTGATGTAAACGTCCAAAAGCCTTCAAAACTCGGGATTTATTTAAGTATTCTATATGTAAATTTTCTAATTGATAAACCGTATCCTTTTCATAACCTGTAATTAGCAGTGTTACTTTGAAAACTTCAGTATCTAAATTTTGAGCAACATAAGATAAAATACGCTCGGCCCCGCCTGCAGCTAATGATGGTAGAACAAATATAATATGGATTCTTCTTTTACTCATTATTTTATAGTGTAGCCTTTTCCATTGGTGTTTAACCATTGTTTTAGTACCAATAATTTCCAAATTAATGGATAACGATTCCAGCTTCCATCCATATGTTGCTGAATCATTTTATACACTTCATCAGCATCAATATTTGGAATTTGCTTTAAACTCACCATATCCAATTCTGAAAGCACATAATCTTTTAATTCGTTTTTAAACCATTCGGCAAAAGGCATGGTAAAACCTGCTTTTGGTCTATCAAATATATTTTCGGGTACATATTGATAGAGCACATCTTTTAAAATGCGTTTCTGAATTTTGCCATTATACTTAAAGTCTGTAGGTAAGGATTGCGCGAACTCTACAACACTATGATCCATAAGTGGTGCTCTTGCTTCTAGAGAATACGCCATCGTTGCCCGATCTACTTTAGTGTTGATATCCCAATTTAGATAGGTTTTTATATCAAAATCGGTTAAACGTTCATAAAGATTTTTGTTGGAGTGAAATAAATATTTCTTTTCGGGGACATCGGTATAATCGAAATCCGATTTTAACCAAGACATATTAACGCCCGTAACCGAAGCAATATAAAGTGAATTAATATCGTCATATTCCAAACCTTTGCCAATCATTTTAAGTTTATAGTAAGGTGCTAATCCAGCTGTTTTGGCTACAGTGTTTCTTATAAAATTCGGTAAATTATAGAGATGATTCACCTGTTTCATCCACTTATAACGCTCGTAGCCTATAAAACTTTCGTCGCCACCATCTCCAGACAAAGCCACTGTAACTTGTTTGCGGGTATGTTTGGCCAAAAGCATGGAAGGAATTGCGGAAGAGTCGGCAAAAGGCTCATCATAATAATGACTAAACGTGTCAATCAAATCCAATCCTTCATTATAATTACACTCTATAATATGATGATCTGTTTTTAAATGGTCGGCAACTTGTTGTGCATATAAGCTTTCATCAAAACCTTTCTCATTAAATTTCACTGAAAAGGTTTTTACTTTACTAGAAGTGGTTTGAGTTGCTAAAGCGGCAACTACTGAAGAATCCACACCGCCTGAAAGGAAAATGCCTACGGGAACATCTGCAAATAAGCGCGTAGAAACCGCATTTTTAACTAAATCATCTAATTCTGAAACAGCTTCTTTATAATCGCCTTGATAGGGTTTCTTGTTTTCTGTATCAATATCCCAATAAACTCGTTCTTTAAAATCGTAGTTGTTTAAATTCAGCGAAAAGCAATGGCCAGGCTGCAATTTTTTTATTTCATTGAAAATAGAATGTGGATCTGGAACGGCACCCCAAGCTAAATAGTAGCTTATAGCTTTATTGGAAATGGTTAAATGTTCATGATGCATTTGAATGGATGACAGTTGACTGGCAAATTCAAATTGTTTGTCTTTTAAGAAATAATAAAACGGTTTTTTACCCAAACGGTCACGCGCGCCAAAAAGCTTTTGCTTCGTTTCATCATAGATTACAAATGCAAACATCCCGTCAAAATGGTAAACGCAGTCTTCGCCATATGCCATGTAAGCCGCACACATAACTTCGGTATCACTGGTTGTATGGAATGAATATCCCTTTGTTTCTAATTGTTCTTTTAAAACTTTAAAGTTGTACACTTCACCATTAAAAACAATGTGGATGGTTTTGTTATAGGTAAAAGGTTGATTGGAGCGTTCGTCAATATCTACAATAGCTAAACGGTTATGACCAAAAATAACTGGATTAACTTCGTTTCCTAAAAATTTGAAGTCCAATTTGTCGGGACCTCTAAATTTGGTGCGTTCCAGTTTATCTTGAACTTGATGTTTAGTGTAAGCTATTGTTGATCCGTAAATTCCACACATAGTTAATCTGCTTTAATTTCTTCTTCTAAAGTTGAATCTTGACGTACTTTATGATATAACCAAATGGATATAAAAAGAACATCGTATTTGTAAAAATAATTATGTGCTACCATCAGATAACCAAATATAGCTATTGCTAAATAGGCATATTCTTGATGGGTCTGTAAATATCCAAAACTCCGTATGGTTATAGCCAAATAGATGATGATAATTAATAAAAATGACAGAATGCCAGCTTCGCCTAATACCATTAAAAAGGTGTTGTGTACGCCGTATTCTATCGAAACCAGACTAGAACCGCCCGTCATGGATTTGTATCCGGCACCAATAAGCATATTATTAGTTATCAAATCCGAAAAATAGGCCCAAGTTTCATCTCTAGAACCTTCGGTTATAGTTTGCATTTCAACTTCTTCACTATCTCCAAAAAGACTATGTAAAGCAGAAAAGCGCGATTTATTAAGTTGAAGCGTGGAAGCAGTAAAAATAACAACCAAAGCTACAGCGCCAACGGCGAAAGTTTGAATATTTTTTTTATCAGTAAAAATAGAAAGTAAATTTATGAGGACTAAAAACAGCATAAAGGATCTTGAAAGCGTGAAAATTCCACAGATAATAAATGCAAACTGAATGAGTAGTTTTAGCTTGTAGTTTTTAACAATATAGGAAAGTGCAAAACCGAATAAACAGATAAAGCCCGCTTTATTGGCATTCAAATAAAAGCCGCCATAGCGACCAAAGGCATCGGGAAAAACAAGAGCATTTATAGCGATACTTATGGCACCAATTAATAGAAATATCAGCAATTCTTTGGCAGTTGTGTCCTTGGTAATTTCATTGATACAGAATATGAAAATGAAAAACCGAACGGCATCCTTTATAAATTCACTGGTATCGCCAAAATACTGTAAACCTGAAAATGTAAAATAGCTCAATCCTAAAATGACAAATGGCCAAACCGGTTTAGATTTTTTAGAAACAAAAAAGTAGACGATTATAGCAACAAATAGCAATAGGTTAGTGATAGCACCCACAGATGCTCCAAAATGTTGCAAACCAAATGTAGGTACATTTAGAAGTATCAGAATTAACGCTATGTATTTAACTATTTTCATATGTTAACCTTAACTCGTTAAAAGTTGCTTTTGCTTATTAGTATAATTATAAAACACGAATATTTTTAGAACTTGTATTATGGTTGTACATAAGGCAATCCCAATCAATCCAATCCATTTCATTAAAATAAAATCTAATATAATATTTAATAACATGCTTCCTAAAGACACATAAGCCATAAAAGCATTTTTATTGATACTGGTTAAAAACTTCACAAATAAATTCCCACAGATTATAAAGGGAACACCAATGAGATATATAATTTGAATTTGCGAAACGATAGCCGTGTCATCAGCTGTAAAGCTATCTCTTTCAAATAAAAGCGCCACAATTTCTCTGGAAAATATACTGGCAATAACCATAATGGACATAATGACAATAAATATCCATTTGTTTAAAAGATATAAGGTTTTAAAAGACTTTTCAGGATTGTCTATAGTCATTTTAGAAAAATAGGGTAAAAGCACATTTCCTAAAGCAATAATAAAAATAGTTGTAAAAAATGCTGGAATCTTCATCCCGTAATTTAAAGCCGCAATTGATCCTACAATTAATTGAGCTGCAAAATATTGATCGGTTACTGGAATTAAACCAGTTAAAAATCCTGAAGATACTTTGGCAGGAACCTGCTTAAACATTAAAATGGCGTTGGCACTTTTAAAATCAGGACTTGCCAATTTTAAAATCCGTTTTTTTAATGCAATGGCAGCTAGAAATAATAATTGAAGAACGCTTCCTATTAACATACCAATGGCAAGAACACTAGTACCTAATTCGTCTCGGTAAAAAACCACACATATAATCATAACAATAGATGTTATAATTGGGTATAGAGATGAATAGGTGAATTCACCATAGATGTTTAGTAAACCGCTAATTAGGGAGGTTAAACCCCAAATTAGAATACAAGGCAATAAGTAATGAAATTGTGTAATAATTAAGTTGTAATAACTTGAGGTATGTCCACCGAAAAAGAGTTCTAAAAAAACGTCTGTGAATAAGTAGGCAATAAGCATAAAAACTAATGAAGTCACTATGGTTACAGCAAAACTAGTAGATTGAAATGCTGCAATATTCTTGTTTGTTTTTTCTTCGGCTATATAATTAGGAATAAAGACAGAGTTAAACGCACTCAAAAATACTTCGTTAATAAATCCTGGTAATAACAAAGCTATAAAAAATGTATCCAATAATTCCGATAGGCCAAACTCGCCAGCAATTACAACTTCCTTGTAAAAACCGAAAAACTTAACCAAAACCGTAATTACACCTACAATAATAATGTTTGCAGCTGTAGAATTATGTCGGACCTTATTATAAAGGTTTTTTATAACATGCGTTATTTTCACAAATACTAGGTGTTTTTTAATAGTTTTTTAAAGGGCCAGCCTATAATAAATAATACTTTCAATAAAAAAGGATTTATAGCATTCACATAGGATTTTAAAGGATAATTTAAATAATAAGCCGCTCTTAAAAGGGTTAAAATGCGTTTTATAAATAAGCTTGGATATTTTAAGAAATAGTCTTTATAAAACCAGTTTAGAATGCATAGCGAATAAAGCGCCATTCCAAAAGCATCTTTTTTATGATTTTGAATAGATATCGCATTTTCACTATCTAAATAATAAATACGAAGAATATGATTTACATATTTGGTTTGAAAACCTTCTTTGGCAATAAGTTCCCAAATAATACCTTCTGGAATATAGCCTTTGGCGAAAATAGCCTCATTTACTTGAATGCCTTTTAAAACAGATGTTTTAGTAAATCCCCATTTTTCTGTCGCCTCTAAATGTTCACGAGATGATAAGAAGGTATTGCTGTAATACGGTTGTTTTTCAAAAGCTTTTCCTACTAAATTTCCGTTTTGATCTTCACATAAAACAGTAACGCCACTTATGTTGGGTTTTAAGGCGTCTGGAATTTCATCATATTCCTTACTTAAAAGTTCTAATGCTTTTGGAACACAAGCATCATCGGAATCAAAGGGCAAAATAAATTCACCTTGCGCTAAATGAATAGCTTGAAAAAAGCAAGCCATTTTATGTTTATTCACCGCATTATTAATGTAATTTATAGGGAATGACGCCGTTTTTATGAGTGATTCAATAACATCGTGAGAATTATCAGTAGAACCGTCATTGATAATCACCAATTCAAAATCTTTAAACGTTTGATTTTCCAGAGATTTAAAAACGCGTTCTAAAGTATCGGCTCTATTATAAACAGGCGTGAATACAGTAAAACGATATATGTAATTAGCGTTTGGTTGTTTGGAGTAGGATGGAAGTAAAGCTTGTAAATTCATATTCAAGTTATAAAGCTTCAGTTATTAATTTATTCCACTGCTTGGTAATATTTTTGGTGTCATATTTTGCAGTGCTTTTTTTAGCTGCTGTTCCAAATTTTTCTCTTAAATCAGGATTAGTCATTAAAATTTCTAACTTACGCTTGAGCATATCTTTATCTCCAACAGGCACTAGAAAACCATTCTCTCCATCATCAATAACTTCCGATGGTCCAGATGGACAATTAGTGGATACACAAGGTAGTCCGAAAGCCATAGCTTCCAATAAAGCGTTTGGAAATCCTTCAAAATTAGATGTAAATGCAAAAATTTCTGCAAGATTGTAATATTCGTGAATACCGTCCACACTGCCAATTAACTCAACAGATTCTTCTAAATTCAATTGTTTTATTCGGGCTGCTAACGCAGGTTCTAATGGACCTTCGCCAACAATTTGAATTTTCCAATTTTCCGTATTCATTTCAGCGAACGCTTCAATTAGTAATTGCTGATTTTTAACAGGATCCAATCTGCCAACACTTAAAATTATTTGTTTTTTAACTATGGAATCGTCGTGGAGTTTTAAAAGCGCATCGGAGATGGGGTTTTTAATAACGGCTAATTTATTAGCATCTAGAAAATTGTTGAAATACCCTTTAATACTCTCGGTCTGAATTATCAGTTTCGAGCAATAGGGATATGTTTTTTGTCTTATTTGAGACCAAAAATTGGATATTGGATCATATTCCGGATGTGTCCGTTCACTAATTAAACAAGGTATTTTGGCTAATTTACAGGCCAGAATGGTGTAAACATTTGTGGTTGTCATAAAACCAATGGCTAAAGCTATCTGTTCTTTTTTAATAATCTTGTAAATTCCTTTTACCATGCTAAAGTTATTAGACAGGGAATCCACGAAATTCATATTTTGATTATACTGTTTTTTACAGGAAATCCGCGTAATCCTGGAATTTAAAGCATAAAATGGCTCCACATCATATAAGGTAATAATGATAACATGGTAAGTTTCAACAAAAGCATTTGCTAGCGTACTTAACACGCGTTCTGCACCACCAGATGTTAAACTGGTTATAACAAAAGCAATTTTTGGTTTATTTATACTGGTTTGTTCTGATTCAGAATGGTGAATAGACATATGTTTTAATTGATATAGCGGGTTAAAAGTATATATTTTTTTAGTTAAAATGCCGCTACACCCTATTAATTAGATTAAGTACAGATTTATAATATAAACAGCATGATGCTTATGAAATATTCATTTTCTATTTTGTTGATAACATGTTGATATTTAGTAATCAACAAGTCTTGTAATTTATTATAACAATGTATATTTGCGCTCCTTCCAAATCTGCACATAAACGAATAATTTACCAATATCATCGATTAAATGTACAATAAGTACTACAAAATGCATTTTCAGTAGTTTTTTCCTTACAGAAAAGATGTATTTCATCGAATATTTAGTTATAAATTGTTTTTGTTTAACGCTGAATTCATAGTTTCGCACTGATTAATAGCAAATTGCCTCACATGAAGAATGAAAAAAGAGGAAAATTTCTTATCAAAGGAATTTTCATGAGTATGTTTCTGTTTATATGTAATACCGCCAATATTAGCGGTCAGTCATATCCAGCGCAAAACCAATTACCCAATGTCAGTTATCAGCCTTACCAACAACCAGCAGCAGCGCTCCCAGGTTATTTAGATACGTTTACGGAACCGCTCTCTGGTAGTTCTATTACCAGAATTACGGATAGTAATACCTTTGGAGTTACAGGTCAGCGATTAAGGCATAACTATAGTAAAGATCAAACTTGGAATAGCGACGAAACTTTAATTAAAATGGCTGGCTATCCTGCTGCTATTTTAGATGCTGAAACTTACGAGTTCTTATATTGGAGTGATATTCCATCTTATGGTCGTTGGTCTAATTTACAGCCAAATATTATGTTTGGAACAGATGGTAATACATTCGTGTCTCATAATGTTAATACAAACAGAAGAACCCTACTTCATACATTCTCGGATTATGCATCTGTAGATTTTGGTTATGGAGAAGGAAATCAAGATAAATTTGACCGATACGTTGGTCTTATAGGTAAAAATGGAAACAACACTACCTTAATTGTTTATGATATTTTAAATAATGTCATCACAGGAACCAAGAACATTGGAACCAATGGAAATCAGCTGGATTGGTTTTCGGTTTCGCAATTAGGTGGTTTTGCCGTAGCGCAATATAAAACTGGCGGAACTAGTGCTACCCAAGGTATTAAATCATATTCTATAAACATGACTAATGAACGTCATATTTATCATAACCCGGCACATGGTGATATGGGTGTTGATCAAAATGGAAAAGAAGTCATTGTAGAATATGGCGGTGAAAGTGAATGGAATTCAGGATTTAGCCTTTATATGGCACGATTAGATGGTCAAGGAGTAACCAAATTATTTCCCTATATAAATGGCAAAGGTATTTGGGGTGGCCATATTTCCACGCGAAATACGAATAGACCAGGATGGGCTTATATTAGTGAGCAGTGTTGTCCTACCAATCCTGTAGCACCTGCTGAAATTTTTGCCATTAAATTAGATAATTCAGGAACTATAGAACGTTATGGTAAACATAATTCTGCACCATCTACTTATTTGCATGAAACACAAGTTGTACCGAATAGAAATGGTACAAAAATGATATTTGCGAGTAACTGGAATGATTCTCGCGTTATTGGTCAAAGTGGATCTCCATCTTTTGTTTTGGAATATCCACAAGCCTCACAAGGTATGACGGTTAATGCTGGTAACGATATTGCAATTTGTTTAGGGCAATCTACCAATTTAACAGCTTATGGAACAGGCGGTACTAATTTCTCATGGAATACGGGTGCAACTACGCAAAACATAGAAGTTAATCCTACGGAGACTACAACTTATACAGTAACACTTACAAATCCATCTGGAGATACCATATCAGATGACGTAATTGTTACGGTTAATCCAATTCCTGTTGCAAATGCAGGAAATGATGTAACTATAAATTCAGGAGGATCGACAACACTTACGGCAACTGGAGGTTCTACTTATTTATGGAATACAAATGCTACTACGGCTCAATTAACGGTAAGTCCTACTGAAACGACTACTTATACGGTTCAGGTCATGAAAAATGGGTGTTCATCAGAAGATACGGTAATCGTATCAGTTGCGCCTTTACCCATAGAGGCCGATGCTGGTGATGACGTAGCAATATGTTACGGAGAAACAGTCACCTTAACGGCATCGGGAGGATCAAATTATGTATGGAGCACAGGTGAAGCTTCACAAAGCATAACGGTTAGTCCATTGTCTAGTACAAATTATACAGTCACAGTTTCTAACGGTCAAGCCTCGGCGTCTGATTCGGTTTTAGTAACTGTAACGCCATTACCTATAGCAAATGCGGGTAATGATATGACTATTGCAAGTGGAGAAAGTGCCACTTTAACAGCATCAGGCGGAAACTCTTACGTTTGGAATACGGGTGCAACAACTGCTAGTATTTCAGTGAGTCCAACGCAAACAACAACGTATTCGGCTGTGGTTACCAAAAATAATTGTTCAAGTGAAGATACTGTAACAGTTACGGTTGAAACTTCAAATCCACCAATTACGGCCAGCGCTGGTGATGATGTTACAATTTGTGAAAATACATCAACCATATTATCGGCAACCGGCGGCACAAGCTATGAGTGGAGTACCGGTGAAACAACTTCAAGTATTGAAGTAAGTCCTGCGTCTACAACAACCTATTATGTTATGGTTTCTGATGGTACTTCTTCAGATTCTGATTCCGTTGTAGTAAACGTAAATCCATTGCCAAATGTAAATGCTGGTAATGATATGACTATTGTAAATGGTGAAAGCGCTACTTTAACAGCAACAGGAGGAAATACATACTTATGGAATACAGGTGAAACTACGTCTAGTATTTCTGTGAACCCTAGCCAAACGACAACTTATTCTGTTGTAGCGACTCAAAACAACTGTTCTAGCGAAGATTCGGTTACAGTAACGGTTAATCCTGCGCAAACTACTATTGAAGCGAGTGCCGGAAATGATGTAACCATTTGTAAAAATACATCAACAACTTTAACAGCGTCAGGTGGTTCATCTTACTCTTGGAGCACGGGTGAAACGACACAAAGCATTGAAGTAAGTCCTGTAAATACTACTACTTACACGGTTGTAGTTTCTGAAGGCGATGCCTCTGGTTCGGCTTCCGTTACAGTTACGGTTAGTCCTTTACCAGTGGCGGTTACTAGTTCAGAAGTTACCATAGAATACGGTCAATTTATAACGCTTTCAGCTTCTGGAGGAACAAGTTATTTATGGAGTACAGGTGAAACTACACAACAAATTTCTGTAAGTCCAACTTTTACTTCAGTTTATACGGTTGAGGTTTCCAAAAATGGTTGCTCTGTAGTAAAAGACGTGCAAGTGAATGTGGTTGAATTAGTGTATGCTGATGCAGGAGAAGATGTTGAAGTGTGTTCAGATAGTAGTGAAGATTCGTCGGCGACATTACGTGCAACCGGTGGTTTATATTACCAATGGAGCACGGGTGAAACCACACAAAGTATAACTGTTAGTCCAACTGAAACAACGTCTTATGAGGTTACCGTTTCAAATGGTTTTTCTGTTGAAACAGATAGCGTTAACGTGATTGTTAATCCATGTTTGTCAACTATGAACCCGACACCAGAAGATTATATAACTGAAATGATGGTGTTTCCAAATCCGGCTACTAGTGAAATTAATGTGAAGGTTTCAGGTATGTCTAATGACACCACTGTACGTTTGTTTGATATGTTAGGTCGCTTAATACAAACGGAAGCTTTAGGTGTAACTTCAAATGGTGTGGTAACCAAAAAGATTAACGTTTCAAATTACCCGCGTGGTATGATGCTCGTGAGTATCACCCAAAACGGGAAAGTAATAACCAAAAAAATTATTTTAAAGTAGTTAGTTAATTTTAAATACGTAGAAAGCTATCTGAATGGTATATTTAGGTAGCTTTTTTATTTCCACATAACTTCTAAAATGGTAGCAATACTATCACAATTTTCTATTTTCATATCTAGAAGAGCATCTTGAGTTCTCCCTTCTAAAAAATAAATACCACAAGGTTTTTTTCGCGTATCACTTTTGGAGAATACAATATCGCCATATTTTAAAATATTTTTTAAAGTTGCGCTATCAATAGATCTTGCCAGAATTTCTTTTTCGGCATCTGGACTGATATGTAAAGTTTTGAGATTGATATTTTTTAAAACGCGAGCTTCTGGTCCGTAATCACAAGATACTTTTTTACCATTTAAAAAAAAGGCCAATAAAATCAGGCCAATAGAGAATCCGCCCAGGTAATACCCAATACGATGTAATAATTTCACAGTTAAGAGTTTTGAAATTTAAAAAATAACCGACTAAAAGATCAATAAGTTAATATCGCTATGTTTTAAGTCGAACCATTCACCAACTAATTTGCTGGTTAAAATGCCGTGGTAAAAATACAACCCATTTTTTAAACCCCTATCAAAACGTAAGGAATTTTCAAGTCCGCCATCTTCGGCAATTTTTAAAAGATAAGGTGTGCAAATGTTACTAATGGAAATAGAAGCCGAACGCGAATATCTGGCAGGAATATTAGGGACGCAATAATGTGTGACGCCGTGTTTTATAAAAGTTGGTGTTTTATGAGAGGTCACTTCGCTAGTTTCAAAACAACCGCCCATATCAATACTAACATCAATTATAACAGAACCAGCTTTCATATTGGCTACCATAGATTCTGAAACAATTACGGGCGCCCTATTTTTTCCGCGAACTGCTCCAATAACCACATCACAGCGTTTTAATGCTTTTGAAAGATTCTTGGGTTGTAATGTTGAGGTAAAAATGGTGCGACCCAAATTAGTTTGAATACAGCGTAATTTAGTTATAGAATTATCAAAAACTTTAACATTGGCACCTAATCCAATAGCGCCGCGTGCCGCAAATTCCCCCACAGTTCCGGCTCCTAATATCACGACTTCTATAGGTGGCACTCCACTTATGTTACCAAATAAAAGACCGTTACCACCATTTACATTACTTAAAAGTTCTGAAGCAATTAATACGGAAGCTGTTCCCGCAATTTCGCTTAAACTCCGCACAGCAGGATAAGCGCCATCTTCATCACGAATAAATTCAAATGCCAAAGCGGTGATACGTTTGGCCGCAAGCGTTTCAAAATATTTTTTGTTTTGGGTTTTCAGTTGTAAGGCTGAAATAAGGATGGTTTGCGGATTAATGAGTTTTACTTGATCTAGAGTAGGAGGTTCCACTTTTAAAATCATGGGACAAGCATAAACTTTAGCTGGGTCTTTGGTGATTTCTGCGCCAGCTTCACTGTAATCTTTATCACTAAAATTAGCGCCTTTTCCGGCTCCAGATTCCATTAAAATACGGTGGCCATTACTTGTTAAAGCGGAAACAGCATCTGGAGTTAAGCAAACACGTTTTTCTTGAAAAGCCGTTTCTTTAGGAATGCCAATAAATAACTCGCCTTTTTTCTTATAAATTTCCAGAGTTTCCTCTTGTGGAAGTAATTGCTGTTTGGTAAATGGCGAGAAAGATTTTGACATAAGTTGACGCATTTTAAGTGCTAGTCAAATTACGAATTAATTTTTGAAAGAATAAAGTGTTTTCTAAAAATACTGCTTAAGCTTGCCCCAGAAGGAAGTTGGAGTCAGCATAAACTCATCTTCTAATTGTTGTAAAGATTTATTAGCGTTGTTTATCTTATTTAACATTTTAGCACGAACCAGATAGATAGAAGGTACTATTATAGCCATTACAGGTACTAAATAGATTAATTGCAATTCGTCAACATAAGATTGGTCTTCATTAAATAAACCTATTATTTGGTATATATACATTGAAATTGGAACGAGCAATGTATGATACCACCAATGACGACAGGTAAAAAACCAGATTAAAAGAAAAAGTAAAGGAATTAGCTTGCCAGTTAAGAGCCACATAACAATATTTGCATCTCCATATCCGATACTCTCGTAGGTAAACATAAAAGTGTCCCAAGTCTTTTCACTTGGAACACTTTCATATAAATAAAATAAATAAGGAGTAATAGCAATAAATGTTGCTATAATACTTCCTAAAATAATAACACTTTTATCCGTGTTTTGGAACTCTGATCTTGATTTTTTCAACTTTGGTTGTTTGTTGGTCATTTAAGTCGATAATGTTAGTTGCTTGGGCTGTAAAAAACATTCCACCAAAAATTGCGATTGCTAATAAATACTTTTTTGTTCTCATTTTATTAAGGGATTTAATTAATTAATTAATCCAAATGTATATGAGACGTGCATTTAAAAATAGCTCGAAATGTTAAAATTATGTTAAAATTAACGTTTTTTAAAATTTCCATTACGGTTTTCCCGTAAAAACACTCCGTTTGAGCACTTCGTTGTTTTCTACACTTTTAAAAAACAACTTTATGTAAGCGTTAATTGTCTTTTTTTTAATTCTAAAGGCTCTAATGATAGAATATGATATCCGTCCGGTAAGAGCTCTTTAATAATTTCTGGCCATTCAATAAATAGCCAATTATCACTCTGTAAATAATCCTCTATTCCAAAGTCGAAAGCTTCTTCTATGGAATTCAATCGGTACAAATCAAAATGATAAATATTGGAAGTAGGCGTTTCATACGTATTCACTAATGAATAAGTAGGACTACTAACAACATCCATACTTCCTAATTGTTTAACCAATGCTTTGATTAAAGTTGTTTTTCCAGCACCCATTTCGCCATTAAATAAAATGGTTTTGTGTGATACGGAATTTATAACCTTTTGAGCCACAGCTTCTAGGCTGTCTAAACTGTATTCTAAAATCAAAGTCAAATTAATTATGGGCAATTATACGGATTAATTTTCGAAAAAACTAACAGAAAATGCACTTCGTCGGATTTATTTGTATTTCAAAGATTAATTATTTGGGATCGAGTACAATAAATGGTATGATCATTTCTTCTAAAGACACGCCACCATGCTGATACGTATTGCGATAATAGCTGACATAATGATTATAATTATTCGGGTAAGCAAAGAACAAATCGTTTTTAGCAAAAATGAAAGAACTATTCATGCTTAAAGAAGGCAGATGAATAGATTTTGGATCTTTGGCAACCAACACATCTTTGCTCTCATAAGTTAAACTACGGCCTGTTTTATAACGTAAATTCAAGGATGTATCTTTATCGCCAATAACTTTAGACGGGTTCTTAACATTAATGGTACCATGATCCGTGGTTAAAATCAATTTGAACCCCATTTGTTGCGCTTGTTGAATCATTTCTAGCAAGGGTGAGTTTTTAAACCAACTCTGGGTAAGTGAGCGATATGCTTTATCATTAGATGCTAATTCTTTAACCACATCCATTTCAGTTTTAGAATGTGACAACATATCCACAAAATTATAAACTACAACTGTTAAATCGTTTTCTTTAAGTGTTTTAAAACTATCAACTAATTGCTTACCATTTTTTAAATTGGTGATTTTGAAATATTTAGTTTTCAAGTTTTGTAAACCTAATCGTTTTAATTGTGCTTGCAGAAATTCTTCTTCATACAGGTTTTTTCCACCGTCATCAATATCATTCTTCCATAAATCGGGATGCATTTTTTCCATATCAGACGGCATTAAACCTGAAAAAATAGCATTTCTGGCATATTGCGTAGCTGTTGGTAGAATACTATAAAAGGCTTCTTCTTTGCGTTTCTTGTAATAGTTGCTAACGACTGGTTCAAATGCCTTCCATTGGTCATAGCGTAAATTATCAATCACCACTAAAAGCGTAGGTTGTTCCTTACTAATTTCTGGAACCACTTTATCTTTAAACAAATTATGAGACATAATTGGTGCATCTGTATTCGGTTCAAACCATTTTGGATAATTTTTATCTATAAATTTCCCAAACTGGGTATTGGCTTCTGTTTTTTGAGATTCTAAAATTTCAAACATGCCGGAATCTTCAATATCTTCCAGCTGCATTTCCCAATAAATTAGCTTTTGATATAAAGCCACCCATTCTTCGTAGCTGTTCACCATGGTTAAATCCATAGCTATTTTTCTAAATTCCTGCTGATAATTAGAAGTTGTTTTTTCAGAAACTAAACGTGAATGGTCTAAATTTTTCTTCAAACTCAACAGAATCTGATTTGGATTTACGGGTTTAATTAAATAATCGGCTATTTTGTTACCAATAGCTTCTTCCATAATATATTCTTCTTCACTTTTTGTAATCATCACCACCGGAAGCGTGTCGCGTTTTTCCTTAATTTCGTTCAAAGTTTCCAAACCAGTTAATCCTGGCATGTTTTCATCTAGAAAAACAATATCAAAATTTTGCTCTTCTAAAATCTCCAAAGCTTCTGAGCCACTCTTACAAGGCGTAACTTTATAGTTTTTTTGCTCTAAAAAGATAATATGGGGTTTTAGCAAGTCAATTTCATCGTCAACCCAAAGAATATTTATATGGTTCATGTATATTTGTTTTTATTATTTATAATATGATAGCAAGCTTGCAGACAAAAAACAAACTCAAGATATTTAACGATCCAATTTACGGTTTTATTACCATTCCGAATGCGTTGATTTTCGATTTGATTGAGCATAAATACTTTCAACGACTCCGCCGAATTTCTCAAATGGGTTTATCGTATTTGGTTTATCCCGGTGCGCACCATACACGTTTTCATCACGCTTTAGGTTGTATGCATTTAATGCAGAAAGCCGTTCAAGTACTTCGTTTTAAAGGGGTTGATATATGTTCTGAAGAAGAAAATGCGCTCTATATTGCTATACTTTTACATGATATTGGCCATGGTCCTTTTTCGCATGCCATGGAACACAGTATTGTAAATGGCGTGTCTCATGAGCATATTTCATTGCAGTTTATGGAGGTTTTGAATGCCGAATTTAACGGAAGTTTAACGCTAGCCATCCAAATATTTAAAGGCGAATATCACAGACCATTTATGTGCGCCTTAATTTCTAGCCAATTTGATATGGATCGGGCCGATTATTTAAAACGTGATAGTTTTTATACAGGCGTTGCAGAAGGCAATATTAACAGCGATCGATTAATTACAATGCTAAATGTGGTTGATGATGAATTGGTAGTAGAAGAAAAAGGAATTTACAGTATCGAGAAATTTTTGGTTGCTAGACGCCTTATGTATTGGCAAGTATATTTACATAAAACAGGAATAGCTGCAGAGCAATTACTAATGCGTGTATTGCAACGTGCAAAAGAACTAACGCTACAAGGTTTTGAATTAGAAGCTAGTAAAGCATTACAATTTTTTTTGAAAAATAATATTCAATTAGAAAATTTTGATAATGCAACTTTAGATACATTTTCCAAATTGGACGATTATGATATTGTATCAGCCATGAAATCTTGGCAATATCATGATGATTTTGTTTTGAAAAATTTATGTGATATGCTAATTAACAGGCAATTACTTAAAGTTAAACTCAAAAACAGCGAAATTAACCCTGAAAAACTCCAGAAGTATATTAAAAAATTAATGATTAAATATCAGGTTTCTGAAGAAGAAGCGCAATACTTTGTATTTACGGGCGCTATTTCAAATCAAGCCTATGAGCAGCACCAGCAGCCTATTAATGTATTAATGCAAAGTGGAAAAATTCAAAATATTGTGAAAGCTTCCGATCAATTATATTTAAAAGCGCTCTCAAAACCCATCACTAAATATTATATATGCTATCCTAAAGATAAAATGTAATACATTTTTTCTATTTTTGCTTTCAATGAATTTTACAGCAGAACAAATCGCGGGGATATTAGATGGTGAAGTTGTTGGCGACTCTACTATTGAAGTTTCCAATTTATCTAAAATTGAAGAAGGGAAAGAAGGTGAATTAACATTTCTCTCAAATCCGAAGTACACGCCCTATATATATACTACTAAAGCTTCTATTACTATTGTTAACAAAAGCTTTAAACCCGAAAAACAAATCCACACAACTTTAATAAAGGTGGATGATGCTTATAAAGCGTTTTCTAAATTACTTGAATATTACAATCAAGTAAAAATGAATAAATCCGGTATTGAACAACCAGCACATATTTCAGAGTCCGCAAAACTGGGTGAAAATATTTACATTGGTGCTTTTTCATATATAGGAAATAATGTGCAAATAGGCGATAATGTTAAAATATATCCGAATTCCTATATTGGAGATAATGTAGTAATACAGGACAATACGGTTATTTTTGCAGGTGTAAAAATCTATTCAGACTGTATTGTGGGTAGTTATTGTGTATTGAATTCTGGCGTTATTATTGGCGCAGATGGTTTCGGTTTTGTACCAAATGAAGAAGGAGAATACACTAAAGTACCACAAATTGGTAATGTTATTCTTGAAGATTATGTAGATATTGGTGCCGCGACAACTATAGATCGTGCCACTTTAGGTTCTACTATTATTAGACGTGGTGTTAAATTGGACAATCAGATACAAATTGCTCATAATGTTGAAATCGGTAGAAATACCGTTATTGCAGCGCAAACAGGCGTTGCGGGATCTACGAAAATTGGAAAAAATTGTATCATTGGGGGTCAAGTTGGAATTGCCGGCCATTTAATAATTGGTGATAATGTTAAAATTCAAGCTCAATCAGGTATTGGAAAAAACATAAAGGATAATGAAGTATTGCAAGGGTCGCCATCGTTTAACTATAGCGATTGGAATAAGTCTTATATTCACTTCAAGAATTTACCAAAAATTGTAAAGAACATAATAGAATTAGAAAAAAAAGTAGATGGGAATAATTAATACGGATATCAAGCAGAAAACTATTGCTAGTGCGGTTTCTCTCCAGGGCGTAGGTTTACATACTGGTAATGATGTGACCTTAACATTTAAGCCAGGGCTGGAAAATTCTGGTTTTGCATTTAGACGCATTGATCTAGAAGGTAGCCCAATTATTGAAGCGGATGCCATGTATGTTACCAATACGCAGCGTGGAACTTGTTTAGAAAAAAATGGCGTAATTATTCAAACTTGCGAACATGTTTTGGCTGCTTTAGTGGGTATGGATATCGATAATGCTATTTTAGAAATAAATGCAGCAGAACCACCAATAATGGATGGCTCATCTAAATTTTTTGTTGAAGCTATTGAAAAAGCAGGTATTGTAGAACAAGATGCCTTTAGAGAAGAGTATGAGGTAACAAATGTTATTTCTTATACGGATGAAGAAACGGGCAGTGAAATATTAGTTATGCCTGCAAAGGAATACCAAGTCACTACTATGGTGGATTTTGGAACCAAAGTTTTAGGGACTCAAAATGCATCTAT
Organism: Bizionia myxarmorum; assembly: GCF_008086205.1. Lineage (GTDB taxonomy): Bacteria > Bacteroidota > Bacteroidia > Flavobacteriales > Flavobacteriaceae > Algorimicrobium > Algorimicrobium myxarmorum. The sequence goes on from NZ_VSKK01000003.1 coordinate 110,238, forward strand.
TAAAAATATGTCGGAATTCAAGAAAGAAATTTCCGATTCTAGAACCTTCAGCTTCCTTCATGAAATTGAAACACTTTTAGAGCACGGTCTTATTAAAGGTGGCGATTTAAATAATGCTATTGTTTATGTAGATAAAGAATTATCGCCTGAAACCATGGCGAAATTAAAGATTGCTTTCAAAAAAGATTCTATTTCTGTAAAGCCTAATGGTATTCTAGATAATTTAACCTTGCATCATCCTAATGAGGCTGCACGACATAAACTTTTAGATGTTATTGGCGATTTAGCTTTAATTAGAACCCGCATTAAAGGTAAGGTTATAGCTAATAAACCAGGTCATTTAATTAATACTCAGTTTGCGAAAAAAATGTCCAAACTGATTAAAAATGAACGTCGTAATCATGTGCCCAATGTCGATTTGAATCAAGAGCCTTTAATGGATGTGAATCAAATTATGGACATGTTACCGCATAGACAACCGTTTTTATTAATTGATAAAATATTCGAATTGACCGATTCAGGCGTTATTGGAATGAAAAACGTTACCATGAACGAGCCATTTTTTGCAGGTCACTTTCCTGGAGCACCGGTTATGCCAGGTGTTTTAATTGTGGAAGCTATGGCGCAAACAGGTGGAATATTGGTTTTAAGCACGGTTCCAGATCCTGAAAACTATCTGACATTTTTTATGAAAATAGATAAAGTAAAATTCAAACAAAAAGTAGTTCCAGGAGATACGCTTATCTTTAAATGTGATTTAATTACGCCCATTCGTCGTGGTATTTGCCACATGCAAGGTTATGCTTATGCCAATGGGAAGCTTTGTGCAGAAGCGGAATTAATGGCGCAAATTTCAAAAGTAAAATAATAAAATAATCGATTAGCAGTTTTAAATAGTTGCTAATAATACGTACCAATATAATAACAAGCGTTAAAAAATGAATCAACCACTAGCATACGTGCATCCAGGAGCTAAAATTGCCAAGAATGTTGTTATTGATCCTTTTACAACTATTCATAATAATGTTATTATTGGTGAAGGCACATGGATAGGGAGCAACGTGACCATTATGGAAGGCGCTCGAATTGGTAAAAATTGCAATATTTTTCCTGGTGCTGTAATTTCAGCAACACCTCAAGATTTAAAATATAAAGATGAAGATACCACTGTTGAAATTGGTAATAACGTCACCATTCGGGAGTGTGTGACCATAAATCGTGGCACCACAGATAGAATGAAAACCGTTATTGGCGATAATTGTTTAATTATGGCCTATTGTCACATTGCACATGATTGTGTAGTGGGTAATAACTGTATTTTTTCAAATAATAGCACATTGGCAGGCCACATCACAATAGGTGACTATGTGGTTTTAGCGGGAATGACGGCTGTTCATCAATTTTGTTCCATAGGTAATCATGCATTTGTAACTGGAGGGTCTCTAGTAAGAAAAGATGTTCCGCCATTTGTTAAAGCAGCACGCGAACCCTTATCTTATGTAGGAATCAATTCTGTGGGATTAAGACGTCGTGGGTTTTCAACCGATAAGATTAGAGAAATTCAAGATATTTATAGAATACTATATCAAAAAAACTATAACAATACCCAAGCGGCTGAAATAATTGAAGCAGAAATGGAGGCAACTCCCGAACGTGATGAGATTTTACAGTTTATCAAAGATTCGCAGCGTGGTATTATGAAAGGTTACTTTAAGTCCAATTAAAGTATCATTAAATTACTTTACAACAAACAATTTTACACTAAAATAATATGGCATCAACTTCAGATATTAGAAATGGATTATGTATCCGGTTTAATCATGATATTTATAAAATAACCGAATTTTTACACGTAAAACCTGGCAAAGGTCCCGCTTTTATAAGAACTAAAATGAAAAGTGTTACCACTGGGAAAACCTTGGAAAACACGTTTTCAGCCGGTCATAAAATTGATGATGTTCGTGTGGAAACACATAAATTTCAATTTTTGTATAATGATGGTGAGTTTTATCATTTCATGAACACGGAAGATTATACCCAAATCCGTTTATTAGAAGCCGCTTTAGACAGAGCGGATTTAATGAAAGAAGGTGAAGTAGTAACTGTTTTAATTAATACAGAAGATAATTTACCGCTTTCCGTAGAAATGCCTGCTAGTGTTGTTTTAGAAGTTACAGCAACAGAACCAGGGGTTAAAGGAAATACGGCAACAAATGCAACTAAACCGGCAACAGTAGAAACGGGTGCTGAAGTAAACGTGCCACTTTTTATTAACGAAGGTGATAAAATTCGTGTGGAAACAGAAAAAGGAACTTACAAAGAGCGAGTTAAAGAATAAGCGTGAAATTTCCAAAAGCACATACACTCAAAGAAATAGCGACATTGCTTCATATTAATTATGTTGGCGATGCTGATTTTCCCGTTTTGGGCATGAATGAAATTCATGTAGTAGAAGCCGGCGATATTGTTTTCGTTGATCATCCTAAATATTACGACAAAGCTCTGGCGTCTGCCGCTACAATAGTTCTCATTAATAAAGAAGTAGACTGTCCAGAAGGAAAAGCACTTTTAATTAGTGACGATCCATTTAATGACTTCAACAAGCTAACCAAGCACTTTAAACCTTTTCATGCGGCATCTAGTTCCATTTCGGAAACGGCTAAAATTGGAAAAAACACCGTAATACAACCCAATTGTTTTGTTGGTCATAACGTGGTAATTGGTGATAATTGCGTCATTCATTCTAATGTTAGTATTTATGATGATACCGTTATTGGTAATAATGTAAATATTCAAGCGGGTACTATTTTAGGTGCTAGTGCATTTTATTATAAAAATAGACCAGAAGGTTTTGACCCTTTAATTTCTGGAGGTCGTGTTGTTATTCAAGATCATGTAGATATTGGCGCACTTTGTACGATTGATAAAGGCGTAACCGGAGATACTACTATAGGTGAAGGCACTAAAATTGATAATTTAGTTCAAATTGGCCATGATACTATTGTTGGAAAAAAATGCCTTATTGCTTCACAAGTAGGAATTGCTGGCTGCGTAATAATTGAAGATGAAGTAACTATTTGGGGACAAGTAGGCTGCGCAAGTGGTATTACCATTGGCACAAAAGCTATTGTTCACGGACAAACTGGCCTTACTAAATCTGTTGCGGGACATAAAACCTATTGGGGAACACCGGTTCAGGAAGCTAGAACTTTACTGAAAGAAATGGCGTCTATAAAACAGATACCTAAAATAATTGAAGAATTAAAAAACAAATAAATGACTTCAAAAGCACTAATTAAATCATTTTACGAATCTGATTTGGCAAATGATGAAACAGTAATAGACCAGTTTTATCATAAAGACTGTATAATTTTCTGGAATAGTAGCAAAGGATTATCTGAACGGAATTTTGATGAAATTTCACTTTTCTTTAAAGGGGTTAGAGAGTCTTATAATGATTTACGGTTTGATACGACTCATTTATTAGAAGAAGATAATTTGGTAACGGCTCGTTACACATTGTATGCGTGTACCATAGAATCTGAAGGTGATGAAATACCACTTGCCCATTATATCTGCATTTATCATATAAAAGATAATAAAATTCATCGTGCTTACGAGATTAGTCAGCCAGCAGATAAGGATACAATAGATTCCAATGCCTTTTCTGAAATAAAACTTTAAAAAGACTTTACAAATAGCGGGCAAAGCATTACTTTTGTCTCGTTTTAAAAACATAAAAAATCAAACTTAAATGAGCGTTTTAGTTAATAAAAATTCAAAGGTAATAGTTCAAGGATTTACAGGTAGTGAAGGAACATTTCACGCTGGCCAAATGATTGAATATGGAACCAACGTAGTTGGTGGTGTAACACCAGGTAAAGGTGGACAAACACATTTAGACAAGCCAGTTTTTAATACAGTTCAAGAAGCTGTTGATAAAGCGGGTGCTGATACGTCCATTATTTTTGTACCGCCTGCATTTGCTGCAGACGCCATTATGGAAGCTGCAGATGCTGGTATTAAAGTAATTATTACAATTACTGAAGGTATTCCTGTAGCAGATATGATTAAAGCTGCTCACTATATTAAAGATAGAGATTGCCGTTTAATTGGACCTAACTGTCCAGGTGTTATTACGCCAGGTGAAGCTAAAGTTGGTATTATGCCAGGTTTTGTTTTCAAAAAAGGAACGATTGGTATTGTTTCTAAATCAGGAACATTAACATATGAAGCGGCTGACCAAGTTGTAAAACAAGGTTTAGGTATTACAACAGCTATTGGTATTGGTGGCGATCCAATTATTGGAACAACGACTAAAGAAGCGATTGAAATGCTAATTAACGACCCAGAAACAGAAGCCGTTGTTATGATTGGTGAAATTGGAGGTCAATTAGAAGCAGATGCGGCATATTGGTATAAAGCAAGTGGTAGTAAGAAACCAGTTATCGGATTTATTGCTGGTGAAACTGCTCCTGCTGGACGTACTATGGGCCACGCTGGTGCCATTGTTGGCGGAAGTGATGATACAGCGCAAGCTAAAAAGAAAATTATGAGAGAATGTGGTATTCACGTTGTGGAATCACCTGCTGAAATAGGTAAAAAAGTTGCTGAAGTTATGGCATCTTTGTAAACCCATGATATTGTAAAATGAAAGGCTGTCTTATTGAGATAGCCTTTTTTTTTTGCTTTATATATTTAAGGGTTCAAAAGAATAAAGCATCTCAAAAACATTGTAATTGCTAATAAGGATAGTCCAATTTTTTAAGAAACTTTTTACAACTTGATTAATACATTTATGTTTTAATATTTCTTAAGTATTCTTTGTCTTTAACAATAGAACAGATCATAGTTTAAAAAAATGATTTATTTTATATCTTAGTTGATTCTAGGATTAGTTATAACCAAAAAGTTATCTTTGGTAGTTGAAATACCAACATAAAAATTTATATAAATGACATTATTAAAAGGAAAAACAGCCATAATTACAGGCGCAAGTCGTGGAATAGGTAGAGGTATTGCTGAAGTTTTCGCCCAACATGGTGCAAACGTTGCTTTTACTTATAGTTCTTCTGTGGAAGCAGCTAATGAATTGGAAAATGAATTAAATGCCCTTGGCGTTAAAGCTAAAGGCTATAAAAGTAATGCCGCTAGTTTTGATGAAGCCCAACAACTTGCTGAAGATGTGCTTAAGGAGTTTGGAAGTATTGACATTTTAGTAAATAATGCAGGTATTACAAAAGATAATTTATTGATGCGCTTAAGTGAAGCCGATTTCGATACCGTAATTGAAGTCAACTTAAAGTCGGTTTTTAATATGACAAAAGCTGTGCAACGAACCATGTTAAAACAACGTAAAGGTTCTATTATTAATATGAGTTCTGTGGTTGGTGTTAAAGGTAATGCTGGACAAACCAATTATGCAGCTTCCAAAGCAGGAATTATTGGATTTTCAAAATCTGTTGCTTTGGAATTAGGCTCCAGAAATATTAGAAGTAACGTCATCGCTCCAGGTTTTATTGAAACTGAAATGACGGCAAAATTAGATGAAGCTACTGTAAAAGGTTGGAGAGAATCCATTCCATTAAGACGCGGCGGAACACCAGAAGATATTGCCAATGTTTGTGTGTTTTTAGCAAGCGATATGTCGGCGTATATTACAGGTCAAACTATTAATGTTGATGGCGGAATGCTGACTTAATTTATGGCAAGTACAACCATAATTTATATCATTTTATCTGGAATCATAGCGCTTTTATTAGCGCTTTTTCAGTATGTATACAAGTCAAAACCTACTCGGACTAATGCCATTCTAGCTGGCTTACGTTTTATTACTATATTTTCAATTCTACTACTTTTGGTGAATCCGAAGTTAGATTCTGAAACCTTTTATAATGAAAAGCCCAATCTAATAATTGCGGCAGATGACTCGAATTCTATGGCGTTTTTGAATCAGTCGGATAGTGTTCGGAATCTTATTCAAGCTTTTAAAAATGATGCGGATTTAAATAAAAAATTCACCATAGATTATTATAAGTTTAGCAATGATATTTCGCTGAATGATAGTTTAGAATTTAGCACCAAGCAAACCAATATAGATAAGGCTATTAAGGGTTTACAAACTATTTATAAGAATACGGTTGCGCCAACTATTTTAATTACGGATGGGAATCAAACCTATGGAAATGATTATGAATACACGGCTAAAAGCTATAAGCAACCTATTTACCCGATTGTTTTAGGGGATACAACCAAGCATGTTGATTTAAAAATCACCCAATTAAATGTGAATAAATATGCCTTCTACAAAAATAAATTTCCTGTTGAAGTCATTTTGGTTTATAATGGTGAAGAAACAATAACCTCCGAATTTAAAATCACGAGTGGCAATGCCATTTTATTTTCAGAAAAGGTATCCTTTAGTAAAACGAATAACTCCAAAATCGTTCAAGCAACATTAACAGCCAATCAAGTTGGAGTTTTTACCTATCAAGCCGTTATTGCGCCCATTTCCAACGAAAAAAACGTTATAAATAATAGTAAAAACTTTGCTGTTGAAGTTATAGATGAGCAAACGAACATTGCCATAGTAAGCGCAATTCTGCATCCTGATTTGGGTGCTATTAAAAAAAGTATTGAAAGTAACGAACAGCGCACGGCTAGCATTTTAAAGCCAAACGCTTTTTTGGCGAGAATAGACGAATTTCAACTCGCTATTTTATACCAACCTAATGCTAGTTTTAAAGCGGTTTACACCAAATTAAATGCTGATAATAACAATCGATTCGTTATTGCAGGAACACAAACGAGTTGGCATTTTTTAAATGGCGTGAGCGGCAATTATCAACATGATTTAATTTCGCAAACGGAAAATTATCTAGCTGAAAAGAATACTAATTTTTCTGAATTTATCATTCCAGATGTCGATTTTGATGCGTTTCCACCTTTAGAAGGACAATTTGGAAATATTAATATCTCTGTTCCCTTTCAAACATTACTCTACAAACAAATAGGAAGCATCACCACAGATAAACCATTATTAATTACTCTTGAAAACCAAAATAGGCGAGAGGCGCTTCTTTTAGGTGAAAATATATGGAAGTGGCGTTCTCAAAGTTATTTAGATCAAAATTCCTTCAATTCATTCGATGATTTTTTCGGAAAAATGGTACAATATCTGGCTTCCAAAAAACGACGCGAACGCTTAAGTTTAGAATACCAATCATTTTATGATGGGAATACAAACGTTATTTTACAAGCCCAATATTTCAATAAAAATTACGAGTTTGATAATCGCGAAACCGTTTCTATTGCTATTACCGATGTTATTTCAAAAGAAACTAAAATTATTCCTTTAGTGCTTAAAAACAATAATTTTGAAGTGGATTTAAGCAATCTTCCTGCTTCAGATTACGAGTTTACGGTTAAGGCAAATACAAGCAATATATCCAAGTCTGGTAATTTCAAAATATTAGATTTTAATATAGAGCAACAGTTTACGAATGCCAATTTCTCTAAATTAAATAAATTGGCTTCTTTACATGGCGGTCAGACTTATTTCATGAATGATTTCCAAGATTTAAAAACAAATATACTAGCTGATAATCGGTACGTAACCATAGAACGAGCCACTAAAAAAACCGTATCTTTGATCGACTGGAAATACTTGTTAATTTTAATAATTCTAGCCCTTTCGGCAGAATGGTTTTATAGAAAGTATAAAGGTCTTATTTAAACTTAAAAGAATAATTAAACTATGGAAAAATTTCCTAAAATTGGATTACCTATTATTATTGCAATTGTAATTTTAATAGTTGTTATTGCTAAATCAGCTGTTACTATTGGATCAGGTGAAGCAGGCGTATTGTACAGAACTTTTGATGAAGGTGTTGTTACAAATGAACCACCATTGGGAGAAGGTTTCCATGTTGTAGCACCTTGGAACAAGGTTTTCGTTTACGAAGTACGTCAACAAGAATTGGTGGAACGTATGAATGTACTGTCGTCTAATGGACTAGATATTAAATTAGAAGCATCTATTTGGTTTCAACCAGCCTATGAAAGTTTAGGAAAATTACATCAAGAAAAAAGTGAAATGTATAAAGAGCGCGTGTTGTTGCCAGCTATTCGTTCTGCAGCAAGAAGCGTTGTAGGCCGTTATACGCCCGAACAATTATATTCTAGTAAGCGTGATGCTATTCAACAAGAAATTTTTGAAGAAACACAGAAAATCGTTAAAGATCAATATATTCAATTAAACGAAGTTTTAGTGCGTGACGTAACCTTACCAGGAACAATTAAGGACGCCATTGAACGTAAATTAAGACAAGAGCAAGAGTCTTTAGAATATGAATTTAGATTGGTAACGGCAGCTAAAGAAGCTGAAAAACGTATTATTGATGCACAAGGTAAAGCAGATGCTAACCGTATTTTAAGTGCCTCTTTAAATGATCAAATTCTTCGAGATAAAGGTATTGAAGCAACTGTAAAATTATCAGAATCAGCTAACAGTAAGGTTATTGTTATAGGTTCTGGAGATTCTGGTTTACCAATTATTTTAGGTAACCAATAATTTTTTTCAAAATAAAACCCACATTATTAGGTTTTATAGAATTATTTTACAAATCTTTGTTCAGACAAAAAAAAACATGACATTTATTCAATCACATCATCATCATTTTCATACGTGCACTCAAGCAGGCTGAAAATGTATTGAATAAATTCAACATATTAAAAAACCCGTTTGAGTATCTCAAGCGGGTTTTTTGTTTTCCTTCCATTCGGATTTCATCTCGTTCAGATTTACTCAAACTACTTTAAAGTTTAACTAAAAAATCGCAGTAGCGTAAAAAATGTTATGAGTAAATTAAAAATTGCAGTTCAAAAATCAGGACGATTACACGACGATTCCATGAAAATACTGAATGAAGTCGGTATTTCCATAGACAATGGTCGCGATCAATTAAAAGCCTCCGCAAAAAACTTTCCTCTAGAAGTGTTCTATCTCCGAAACGGAGATATTCCGCAATACCTTTTAGATGGCGTTATAGATGCCGCTATAATAGGAGAAAATGTATTAATTGAAAAAGGGAATTCTATTTCAATAGTGGAAAAATTAGGATTTTCTTCTTGTCGCGTGTCATTAGCTATTCCAAAAACAGACAGCTATACTAGCATTCAAGATTTGAATGGTAAACGTATTGCCACATCCTATCCTAATACGGTTAATGCGTTTTTGGATAAAAACAATATTGAAGCCCAGCTTCATATTATTAATGGTTCTGTTGAAATTACGCCTAATATTGGATTAGCCGATGCTATTGTAGATATTGTTTCTAGCGGTAGCACCTTATTTAAAAACAATTTGCAGGAAGTTGAAGTTCTTCTTCAATCTGAAGCAGTTTTGGCTGTTTCACCTCAAATAGGCACAGAAGAAAAAGCCATATTAGATAGTTTGCAATTTCGCTTACAATCGGTTTTAAAAGCACGGAAATCGCGTTACGTATTATTAAATGCGCCAAATGATAAACTGGAACGGATTATTGAAATTTTACCTGGAATGAAAAGTCCAACGGTTTTACCCTTAGCCGCACCCGGCTGGAGTTCTTTACATTCGGTTATTGATAAAAATGATTTTTGGGAAATTATTGACGCACTAAAAAAAGCAGGAGCCGAAGGTATCCTAGTTTGTCCAATTGAAAATATGGTATCATGAAAATTATAGAAAACCCTAAAAACCAAACTTGGTTTGATCTGTTGCAGCGTCCAACCTCTACTGTTGCCGATATTGAAAAAACCGTAACCGAAATATTTAAAGATATTCAACTAAACGGTGATACGGCTGTTTTAAAATACACCGATATTTTTGATGGTGTTAAAGTTTCGGAAATGAAAGTTACCGCTGAAGAAATTGAATTGGCAAAAAGCAAAGTCAAAACAGAGCTAAAAGAAGCCATTTTATTAGCAAAGCGAAATATTAAACGGTTTCACGAAGCTCAAAAAACCGAGCGTATCGAAATAGAAACCGAAATAGGTGTTTTATGCTGGCAAGAAAAGCGAGCCATTGAAAAAATTGGACTATACATTCCTGGCGGCACGGCACCTTTATTTTCAACCGTTTTAATGTTGGCAGTTCCAGCGCAAATTGCCGGATGTACCGAAATTATTTTGTGTTCGCCACCTAATAAATTTGGTAAAATTGCAGATGAAATTCTTTACACCGCCGATTTATGTGGCGTTACTAAAATTTACAAAATAGGAGGTATTCAAGCTATTGCAGCGATGACTTTTGGTACAGAAACCATAAAACCAGCATATAAAATTTTTGGACCTGGAAATCAATTTGTAACCGTGGCGAAGCAATTAGCAACAAAGTATGGCGTGGCCATTGATATGCCGGCAGGACCTAGTGAATTATTAATTATGGCAGATGATTCAGCTGTTCCAAAATATGTGGCTGCCGATTTATTGAGTCAAGCTGAACATGGTTCGGATAGTCAAGTGATTTTAGTTTCCACATCAAAAAAATTAATTGATGCGGTACTTTTAGAAGTAGATTCACAAATGGCGCAATTACCACGAAAAGATATGGCTCAAAAAGCTATTTTAAACTCGAAGGCTATTTTGGTTCCTAATAATGAAGAAGCTTTAAAATTCATCAATGCTTACGCTCCAGAACATTTTATTATATGTGCTGAAAACGCTGAATTTTTCACTAACGGTATTCAAAATGCGGGTTCTGTTTTCATTGGAAATTACACACCGGAAAGCGCGGGCGATTATGCCTCTGGAACCAATCATACCTTGCCAACCAATGGATTTAGTAAATCGTATTCTGGTGTAAATTTGGATAGCTTTAGTAAAGCTATCACCTTTCAAAAAATATCGGAAACCGGCTTAAAAAACATCGGAAAATTCATTGAAATTATGGCCGAAGCAGAAGGTTTGCAAGCACATAAAAATGCGGTAACTATCCGATTAAAAGACTTACAATCATGAATATTCAAAATTTAATAAGACCTAATATTCTAAAACTGAAGCCGTATGCTTCGGCACGTGATGAGTTTAAAGATTTTAATGAAGCGCTCACCTTTTTAGATGCGAATGAAAATCCATTTGAAAATGGTTTAAATCGGTATCCGGATCCACAACAAACAGCTTTAAAATCGCGTTTAGCAAGTGTAAAAGGGTGCAAAACAAATCAAATTTTATTGGGAAATGGCAGCGATGAAGTTTTAGATTTAATTTTTAGAACCTTTTGCGAACCTAGCCAGGATAACGTATTATTATTACCACCAACTTATGGAATGTATGAAGTTTTGGCAAATATTAATAATGTGGAAATTCTCAAAGTCAATTTATCAGTAGATTTTCAACCGGAAGTTTCAACCATATTAGAAACAGCCAATCAAAATACTAAATTGCTATTTTTATGTTCACCTAACAATCCAACGGCCAATAATTTTGAAGCCAAGTCCATTGAAAAATTGCTACAGGAATTTAAAGGGATGGTTGTTATTGATGAAGCTTATAGCGATTTTTCGGAAAGTGAAAGTTGGATAAGTCGTTTAAACGAATTTCCAAATTTAATTGTTATTCAAACCCTATCAAAAGCCTATGGTTTAGCTGGTATTCGTTTAGGAATGTGTATGGCTTCAGCAGAAGTAATTAGCGTTTTAAATAGCATTAAACCACCATATAATATAAACCAGTTAACACAAGAAACTGCTTTAAAATGCTTGGAAAATCTGGATGTGGTTTCAGATCAAATCAAATTGATTAATGCCGAACGTCAGCGCGTTATTTCAGAATTAGAGTCGGTTGAAATTATTAAGAAATTATATCCTAGCCATGCTAATTTCATTTTGGTTAAAGTAGATGATGCCAACAAGCGTTATAAGGAATTAATTGAAAAAGAAATAGTTGTTCGCAATAGAAGTAAAGAACCTTTATGTGAAAATTGCCTGCGATTAACAATAGGAACACCCGATGAAAACACCAAATTAGTAACTGTTTTAAAAGCCTTAAAATGAAAAAAGTATTATTTATAGATCGCGACGGCACTTTAATAAAAGAACCACAAGATGAGCAAATTGACAGCTTTGAAAAACTAGAATTTTATCCAAACGTATTCCAGTATTTAGGCCGAATAGCTAAAGAATTAGATTTTGAATTGGTAATGATCACCAATCAAGATGGTTTAGGTACCGAGGTTTTTCCTGAAAACAGTTTTTGGCCAGTGCATAATTTAATTATGGAAACTTTTAAAAGTGAAAGTATTAATTTTGAAAAGGAATTTATTGATAGAACCTTTACAAAAGACAATGCGCCAACCCGAAAACCAAATACGGGATTATTAACTCAATATTTCTCTGACGATTATGATTTAGCAAATTCCTTTGTAATTGGTGATCGTTTAACCGATATGGAATTGGCAAAAAATTTAAAATCTAAAGGGATTTTAATTAACGGTGAAGCCAATTTAGGTGCAGATGAAATTTCGCTGAAAGCTGAAGCCTTGCAAGAATTTATAGCCTTGGAAACGGATAATTGGGAAGCTATTTATAATTTTCTAAAAGTCGCCGAACGTTCAGGTTCTATTGAACGTAAAACCAATGAAACCGATATTAAAATAGCTGTAAATTTAGATGGAACAGGTAAAAGTTTCATTCAAACAGGTATTGCTTTTTTTGATCATATGTTGGAACAAATTGCCAGACATGGGCAGTTGGATTTAAATATAGAGGTTAAAGGAGATTTAGAAGTTGATGAGCACCACACCATTGAAGACACGGCTATTGCCTTGGGTGAGTTATTTAATACGGTCTTGGGTTCTAAATTAGGCATGGAACGTTATGGTTTTTGTTTACCAATGGACGATTGTTTAGCCCAAGTTGCTATAGATTTTGGTGGTAGAAATTGGCTGGTTTGGGAAGCCGATTTTAAACGTGAAATGATTGGACAAATGCCTACTGAAATGTTTATGCATTTCTTTAAATCATTCACAGATGGCGCCAAATGCAATTTAAATATTAAAGCAGATGGCACCAATGAACATCATAAAATAGAAGCTATTTTTAAAGCCTTTGCAAAAGCAATTAAAATGGCTGTAAAAAGGGATGTAAACAAAATGATTTTACCAACAACAAAAGGTGTTTTATAATGAAAGTGGTACTTATTGATTATGGCGTAGGAAATATTAAAAGTATTCAATTTGCTTTTGAAAGGTTGGGGGTTTCAATAGTTTTAAGTAAGGATCCTGAAATAATACAACAAGCGGATAAAGTGATTTTACCTGGAGTTGGCGAAGCTAGTTCAGCTATGAGAAAATTGAAAGAAACTGGGCTTGATGCATTAATCCCCACACTGAAACAGCCTGTTTTAGGCATTTGCTTGGGGATGCAATTAATGTGTAACCATTCTGATGAAGGAAATACAACGGGCCTTAAAATTTTCAATACAGAAGTAAAACGATTTTCTAGTGACGTGAAAGTGCCTCAAATGGGTTGGAACACGATAAATAACTTGAAAACAGATTTATTTTTTAAGTTAAAAGCGCCTGAATACATGTACCTTGTTCATAGCTATTATGCCCAGAATTGTGCACAGGCAATTGCCTTAACGGAATATGATATTTTATATGCTTCAGCATTACAAAAAGACAATTTTTATGGTGTTCAATTTCATCCTGAAAAGAGCAGTCGCGCTGGAGAACAACTACTTAAAAACTTTATGAAATTATAACTTTTTTTTAAAATTTCAGATTAAAAATAGAATAGGCTATCAAGCTTTATTGAAAAGAAAATATGAGAATTATACCAGCAATAGATATTATTGGCGGAAAATGCGTCCGACTCACCAAAGGTGATTATAATACTAAAAAAATATATAACGAAAACCCATTAGAAGTTGCCAAACAGTTTGAAGACTCCGGTATCGAATATTTACACTTGGTAGATTTAGATGGCGCCAAAGCGAGTCATGTTGTAAACTACCGCGTTTTAGAACTTTTGGCTTCAAAAACAAGCTTGAAAATTGATTTTGGTGGCGGTTTAAAATCGGATGATGATTTGCATGTAGCTTTTAATTCAGGTGCTCGCCAAATTACAGGAGGTAGCATTGCGGTTAAAGATACCGCTACCTTTAATGGTTGGTTAACCACTTACGGTTCCGAAAAAATTATTTTAGGGGCCGATTGTCATCCTACAGAAACTGGTGGAACCATTGCCGTTAGTGGCTGGCAAGAACGCAGTAATCAAGAGGTGATACCATTTGTACAGAGTTATCAAAAAAAGGGTATTCGCTATGTTGTATGTACGGATATTTCGAAAGACGGCATGTTGGAAGGTCCCGCACTAACGCTTTATAAAAAAATGTTGGAAGCTTGCACCAATAGCAGTGCTAGGCAATCTATAAAACTTATAGCTTCAGGTGGTGTTTCCTGTATTGAAGATGTCATTGCGCTAAAAGAGTTGGGTTGTGAAGGTGTTATAATAGGAAAAGCACTTTATGAAAATAAGATTCAACTTAAAGATTTAGCCCGTTACATTTAAAATTATGCTTACAAAACGAATTATTCCCTGTTTAGATATCAAAAATGGACGAACCGTAAAAGGTGTTAATTTTGTGGATTTAAAAGATGCAGGTGATCCTGTAATTCTAGCCAAAAAATATGCGCAAACTGGTGCTGATGAATTGGTGTTTCTTGACATTTCAGCCACATTAGAAGGCCGTAAAACGCTTGTTGATATGGTTTTACAGGTGGCAAAAGAAATTAATATTCCCTTCACTGTAGGCGGTGGTGTGAGTTCTGTTGAAGATGTAGATCTTTTACTTCAATCTGGTGCGGATAAAGTGGCAGTGAATTCTGCAGCCATTAAAAGACCTGAACTCATAAAGGAATTGGCCGATAAATTTGGTAGTCAGTGTGTGGTTGTAGCCATTGATGCCAAGCAAATTAATGGATCATGGAAAGTCCATTTAGCGGGTGGCACGATGGCAACCGATTTGGATTTATTTGAATGGGCCAAAACTGTTGAAACTTTAGGTGCTGGCGAAATATTATTTACATCCATGGATAATGACGGAACAAAACAAGGTTTTGCTAATGAAGCCTTGGCGCGTTTATCAACAGCATGCAATATTCCGATTATTGCTTCTGGAGGTGCCGGAACCGTTGATCATTTTATGGACGCATTCCAAATAGGAAAGGCAGATGCCGCTCTAGCAGCCAGTGTTTTTCATTTTGGAACCATTGATATTTTAGAATTAAAAAAAACGTTACAAGAACAAAACATACCAATACGCTTATAATGACTATCAATTTTAATAAATACGAAAACGGGTTAGTTCCTGCTATTATTCAGGATGCGAATACCAAAACAGTTTTAATGCTTGGTTTTATGAATCAAGAAGCTCTAGATATTACAAATTCAACCAAACAAGTCACATTTTTCAGTCGCTCTAAAAACCGACTATGGACGAAAGGAGAAGAGAGTGGGAATTTTCTGCAACTTATTGATGTGAAAGTTGATTGTGACCAAGACACCTTACTTATTTCGGCAAAACCTATTGGTCCTACCTGCCATACAGGCGCCGATACCTGTTGGAATGAAACAAATATGTCAAATTTCGGATTTCTTACTGAATTAGAATCCATTATTACCCAACGAAAAAATGACGCTTCAGAGTCAGATTCTTATGTAGCATCTCTATTTAAAAGTGGCATCAATAAAATGGCTCAAAAAGTAGGGGAGGAAGCCGTGGAAGTGGTTATAGAAGCTAAAGATAATAATGATGATTTGTTTTTAAATGAAAGTGCCGATTTACTATTTCATTACTTAATTCTCTTGCAAGCCAAAGGCTTTACTTTGAGAGATGTGGAATCAATTTTAAAAGCGCGAAATAAATAATCTTATTTTTCTATATAGTTCCAAAAGTTCCTGAATAATTGCCCAACGATTATAAAAGCAGTAATTTTCGTGACTCATAAAAAAATCATTATAGTGTTTGAAAAGCGGTATTATTATTTGATTACTTGTCAGTATTTAGGCTATCGTTTTCATGGTTGGCAAAAGCAACCCAATTTAAAAACGGTGCACTTAATGATTGATAAAACCTTAAACTTTATTTTAGAAGGTAAGCGGTTTAAAACCTTGGGTTCTGGTAGAACAGATGCTATGGTTTCTGCAACGGAAGCGGCTTTTGAATTGTTTATTTATCATGAAATTGAAGATATAGACGTTTTTTTAAAACTCTTTAATCAGAATTTACCGCAAGATATTCGGGCTTTGAAAATCAGGCAAGTGGACGCGGAATTTAACGTCATTCAAGATTCAAAGGTGAAAGAATATTTATATGTTTTCGCCCATGGCGATAAGTTTCATCCATTTTGTGCGCCGGTAATTACCACCATTTTGGATGAATTAGATACGGAATTAATGAAAGCTGGCGCTAAACTATTTGAGGGCCACCATTATTTTAAATCCTATTGCTATAAACCTACAGATAATGGTATTTATAATCGTGAAATTCTTACTTGTGAAATTGTAGAAAACACAGTGTTTACAGCCAATTTCTTTCCAGAACAATCTTTTATACTTCGCGTGCGTGGAAAAGGATTCATGCGCAATCAAATCCGGTTGATGATGGGTGTTTTAATTGAATTAGGTAAAGGTGAAAAAACCCTTCAAGATATTGCAGATAGCTTACATTCTGACAATGAGATTATTGTTCATTATATAGCGCCTGCTTCGGGTTTAATACTCAATAAAGTAGATTTTAGTTAAATTAAGATTTCTTAATGATTTACTGAAAAAATCCAAGAACTCATGTTTTGTTAACATTTTTTCATTAAAAACTCTTATACATTAGTTAAAAAATGTTAAAAAAGATCTAAATCGACAACTTGCATCGTACTTTAATTAGTAAACCAATTTTAATCAAACAAATATTAATTAATCTTAAAACAAAGTATTATGAAAACTATCTTATACGTAGGATTATTTCTTATTTCTAGTAGCTTATTAGCTCAGGAAAAATCAAGAGATATGTCTCAAGAAACAGAAACTAAAACCGTAAGAATTGATGACGGTCGTAAAGTTGTAGAGAAGAAAGTTAAAACAACAACAACGGAGGAGAACGAAGTAAGACTTTCCGAAGAAGATGTAAACAAAGTGGATCAAGAGCGCATAATCAGTGATTCTGATAAAAAAATTACGCAAACAATAGAAATTGATAACGATGTGGATCCGTTTTATGATTCTGAAATTGAATCCATGAATTACCAACAAGACGGTAAAAATTATCGTTTTGTAAGAACAACTGCAGGTTTTGATATCGCAACGCCAGAATCAAAAGCTAATTATGGTAGCGCTATTAAGTCTACCAACTCAAATGAATACGTTATTAAAATGAATGAATTTTCAGGTACTGGCTATTTTAACAGTGATGGGAATTTCGTAATTGAATATTATGATAAAGAGAGAGACGCTTTAATTCAAAAGGAATTTATTAGTCCTAAATAATCATAAACCAGTAAATAAATATAAGACTGTCTGAAAAGGCAGTCTTTTTTTATTATTTTTAAGCTTAAAATAAAGTTATGACCTCAATTGATACCAAAGCCTTCCAATTTCTTAAGAAATTAGAAAAAAACAATAACCGCGATTGGTTTGCAGAAAATAAAATGGAGTTCAAAGCTATTGAAGCTGATATCAAAAAAGCATTCAAATCGGTTTTTGAGGCTTTAAAAGCTCATGACGATGTGGATCAATTCAAGATGTTTCGAATTTATAGAGATGTCCGTTTTTCAAAAAATAAATTGCCTTATAAAATCCATTTTTCTGGTTCCTTCCAAAGGCGTAAACCCGAACTGCGTGGCGGTTATTATATGCATTTGGAACCGAACAACAAATCCTTCATCGCCGTGGGTTTTTGGGATCCAAATAAGGAGGATTTGTTACGTATACGTAAGGAATTTGAAATGGATGCTTCGGAAATGCGCGATATTATGAAAGCCAAAATCTTTAAATCGGTTTGGGGTGAATTAGAAGGCGATGAGCTTATTTCGGCGCCTCGGAATTTTGATAAAGAGCACCAAAATATTGACCTTATAAGAAAGAAGCAATTCGTTTTCACCAAAAAATTTAGCGATGACCAGGTTTTTAAATCGGATTTTTTAGAAATTGTGAATTCTGCCTTTAAAGAAGTAAAGCCGTTCTTTAATTATATGAGTGATGTGCTCACCACCAATTTAAATGGTGAACGCATTATATAAGTTATTTGATTTCTAAAATTTCATGGGTATTTTCATTAAAAGTTATGGTGTCGCCAACCATTTTTCCTTTCAATAATTGGCCAATAGGAGAGAGCAGCGAAATACCAAAATAATTATTTTCTTCTGTATCAATAGCACCAATACTAATAGCCATAAAAAACGTGTTTTTACTAGTTTTTACAATACTTCCTAAAGACACGCCTTCCGATTTCTTTTTCGGATTAATTAATTTTAAGGTATCTAACGTTTTAGTGGCTTCAGATAAGTGTTGAGCATTTTTTTCTAAATCGTTAAATAATTTTCCGTTTCCGGAATCATCATCCATGTCATTGCTTTTATCGTTGGCTTCAATAGATTCTTTAATGGTATCAATTTCACCTTTATAACTGGCAATACGTTTGTTTACATAGCTAAAACAAGCTTGTAAAAGCACTTCTTTTTCATTCATATTTTACACAAACTGTGATTCAAACAGTTGAATATTACTAATTAATCGTTCTTTCACCAAATTCATCATGCGTTTATTTAAAGCAGATGAGTTGCCGATATACATTTTGTATTCTTCTACAGTAAACTGACCAATAACAATACCTTTCAAAGAATTTCTGAATTTCATATCCTTTTGAATGGCGTTTTCAATATAATCTATTTGCTTTTCAACATCTAAATCATAAAAAACCTGTTTATGTTTATGGGCGTAATTTTTAAAAACTTCGTTTAATAAGTCGTTTTGAAATTTTACCACTGGACGTAATGTTGCATTTTGAAAACGTTCGTCCACGCTCATGTCATCATTAAATTTTGCTGATGGAATATCAGGACGAGAGGCTAAAAGATTGTCAGATCGGTTCATGGTTTAAGTTTTAATAAATTTATGAATTCTTACAACCCTTTAATCCGTCTGAAAAAATGAATATCAACAGTTTTATTAACAAAATACCAAAAAACTATAGGCTTATAGCAGCTTTAGAGGCTGTTTTTTAAGGTCAAAATTCCATTATAATGTATCTTTGAGTATTCAAATTTAAGAAAGATAAATTATGAGATTTCATTCACGAAAATGGGTTAAACCCGAAGACTTAAATCCTAATGGCACTTTATTTGGAGGCCGTTTATTAGCATGGATAGATGAAGAAGCAGCTTTGTACACGGCTATACAGTTAGAAAATCAAAAAATAGTCACTAAATATATTTCAGAAATTAATTTTATGAGTTCGGCTAAACAAGGCGATATTGTTGAAGTAGGCATGACTGTTTCAAAATTTGGAACCAGCTCTATTACTTTAAAATGTGAGGCAAGAAATAAAATGACACGTGAAACTATTTTAACTGTAGAAAATATTATTATGGTAAATTTAGATGATCAAGGTAAACCCAAACCACATGGCAAGACTAAAATTGAATATGTAAAAGACAGAATGTAAGTGGATAGCTTTTATTGCTTTTTACAGCAGTAAATCGCCATAGCCCCATATAATAGTCCCAATCAAGCCCGTAAGAGTGGAAGCGGTAGAAAGCGCGTCATGATAAAAATCCTTTTCACGAATTTTTTTGAATTTATCACGTAAGCGTAATTCTGAATCAAATAAATTCTGGATTTCTGATTTTTTCAAATCGGCTAAAATAAACTGAACCACAACTGAAACAAAAGTCAAAATAGCGCCTGATCTAGCGAACCATGTTTCTGAAGAATGCATGGAAAAGTAAACGGATATTAAACAAAAAATAATACCGAGCATTAAAAGTATTGTAGGTGTTCGATATTTCTTTTTATCAACAATCATGGTCGCTTATATTTTGAATTTTAGGATTTGAAATATACATAATTTCCATTTTATTCTAGGATTTTATCAATTTACTGTAAATAAGTGTTTCGTCTAAATTTCTTAAGTTTCTTGTATTTTTGGCGTATTAGGCTAGCGATATTAAGCGTTTTTTGAAACCTAGATATTAAAAAATTATATAAAACTGTTTTCAGTATCTCTAATATTTTAACAGTCAGTTGTCTTAACTTCAGTTTAGTTAGACTAATTTTACCAAATAATTTTTTGGACTGCTTTACTTATTTAAGTGAGATTGATGCAATTTTAAATAATTATCTGCCTTCTTCAAGAAATTATAATACGTCACCGTAGCGAAATTCGCTGTTTTGAGGTTAATTGAGTGCCAAATCATAAAATAATCTATGGGAAACCCACAGTTTTCAAGAGTAGCTGACAATGAATTTTCAAAAGTATTACGTCAGAGAGTCAATTTATATTTCAAAACCAATAATTTAAGTAAAAAAGCAAATAGCACGATGGTCGTCAAAACCATCTTGATGCTATCGTTGTTTTTTATACCCTTAATTTTACTTTCAACTGGCCTCGTTACAAGTGTTGGCATGCTCTTTACACTATATATTATCTGTGGTTTGGGCATGTCTGGAATTGGCATGGGCGTTATGCATGATGCTATACACGGTTCCTATTCAAAAAATAAAACAATAAATAGATTATTGGGTTACACGTTTAATCTTATTGGCGCCAATGCTACCATTTGGAGAATTCAACATAATGTATTGCATCACACTTACACTAATATTGACGATGCTGATGATGATATTAATACACCTTTTTTCTTGCGATTCTCGCCGAATGGAAAACATCATAAATCGCAAAGATTTCAGCATATTTATATTTGGTTTTTCTATGGAATTTCTACGATTTTCTGGATTACCGCTAAAGATTTCGTTCGTTTAAAGCGTTACAAAAATATGGGACTTTTAAAAGAAGACCAAGAGTACAGCAAAGAACTGGTGAAAATGACGGCTTGGAAGCTTTTTTATTATTCATACGCTTTGGTGCTACCTATGATTATGGTACCTTTGTCTTGGTGGGTGATTTTATTAGGCTTTTTAAGCATGCATCTTGTTACCGGATTCTTGGTTAGTGTGGTATTCCAAATAGCGCACATTATGCCAACTACTGATTTCCCACTACCAGATAACGAAGGAAAGATGACAAATGAATGGTATCGCCATCAATTTGCAACTTCCACTAATTTCGCACCAAAAAGTAAGGTGTTATTTTGGCTTATAGGTGGTTTAAATTATCAAGTTGAGCATCATGTGCTTCCAGATATTTGCCATGTACATTATAAAAACTTAAGTCCTATTGTTGCGCAAACTGCAAAGGAATTTGGTATGCATTATCATGTTAAAAAGAGTATTTTTCATGCTATTGTTGATCACACTAAAATGCTTCGCATGCTTGGCAGAGATGAAATTATAATTAAAGCAGCATAAATATATTAAAAACGTAAAGTAAAATAACAGACCTCATGTTAAAAAAATTAATGAATAAATTGTTTGGTAGTTCTACGCCAACAATGAAAGAAGGAACCGTAAAATTTTATAATAGATCCAAAAAATTTGGCTTTATTACTATTAATGATACAGATGAAGAAGTTTTTGTTCACGCATCAAACCTTATCGATAAGATTAGAGAGTCGGATAAAGTTACATTTGAAGTTGAAAAAGGAGATAGAGGCTTAACAGCCATTAAAGTGCGCAAAGCATAATATAGAAATAGTAGTATATATAAAAAAAACCATCAGTTATGATGGTTTTTTTTATGCTTGTAAGTTAAAAGTTGGCCTGAAAGTATTAAAGCTTTGGCCTATATTTTTTATTTTGAAAAGGTATAATGAAAAAGCTACTTCTTAATTTTTATCGGTTTTAAAGCAATAATGCCAACGGCGTCCAAAGCTCTGATAATAACATAGGTCATATCTATCTCATACCATTTCACACCAAAATTAGCACGACTGGCATATTTATGATGATTGTTATGATAGCCTTCACCCATCATTAAAAAGTCAAAACGAAACAAATTCTTACTGGTATTTTTCATTTTGAAATTTACGTATCCATAAATATGACCAAACCAGTTTATGATAACACCGTGAATAGGCGCCATTAAAAATGTTACTGGCAGCAGAAGCCATTGCCACCAAGCGGTTGCAAAAAAGACAAAGAATAAGGTATATAAACTAATCCACAATAGTCTAGAAAAACGGGAACCTGCAAATTTGTCGAACGCTTTCCATTGCGGAACATTTTTAGTAAAACGTGGGTCTACTTCAACACGTTCTGAATTAATATCTTGATAAATAGTTTTTGTTTTCCACATCATGGCAAACATATTATCATCATAGGAAGGGGAATGCGGATCTTGTTCTGTGTCTGTGTAAGCGTGATGCATGCGGTGCATTATACCATAGCCATAGGCACTTAAATAACTTGAACCTTGAAAAATCCAGGTTAAAACAAAGGTGATACGTTCCATGGTTTTAGACATGGTGAAAACTTGATGAGCCGCATAGCGGTGTAGAAAAAAGGATTGAAAGAATAAGCCTCCATACCAAAGCACTAAAACAAAAATTACGACAGCCATTTCTTTTTTTTACAAAGATAATTTGTCTTTGGGCATCAAACAATGAACCTAAATCAATTAAATAGCATTTTAGTCCGTTTTATAGTCGTTTACGGATTCTGCTTAAAGCTTGCGGTGTAACGCCAATATAGGAACTGATATATTTTAAGGGAATAATTTTTAGTAATTCCGGTCGTTCTTGGAACAGCTTCAAATACCGTTCTTCAGCATTTAGATTTAATAAATTTTGCTCGCGTTTAGATTTAATTAAGAAAAGACGTTCAGCCGTTAAGCGACCAATTAAATTGCCAATTTGGGTCATTTTATAAATAGCCTGCAAATCATCATAGCTGATGCTTAACAATGTAGTGTCCGTAAGTGCTTGCAGTTCATAGGCAGAAGGCGATTGCGTTAAAAACGAATCATAAGCGCTGATAAACTGATCTTTAAAACTGAAACCAAACGTGATTTCCTTTTCAGGATTTTCTTTAGGAATAAATAAACGTACCACACCTGATTCTATAAAGGAAATATGATTTTCAATATCATGAAGTTTTAAAAAAACCTCCTTTTTGGCAATCTCACGACGCTGTAATTTGGATATAAAAAATGACCAGTCAGCATCTGAAATGGAAGCTATTTGCTCTAAATAGGATTTTATTTGTTGCACGTTTTGAGGTTGAGTATATTCAACAGCCAAAGATAGGAAATTTGACCGATGATTTTTGGGTTTTTATTAGATTGGCTGGTTGCGATCCTTTTTTTGAGGGTCATTCATAACAACAAGTTTCATTTTAATTATAATTAAAAATCTGAAATATTGAAAGCTCTTTTCTTATAAAAAACTAAAAAAATAAAAGGTTATCCTCTTCAGATAACCTTTTATAGTTGTTTAATAATGAATTAATTAATATGCCATTTTTACTATTTTCGCGACCTTATCTGGCGATAAATCGTGATGTTCACCCAATCCTAACATGCCACGATCAGTAAAACGTTTTGAAATTGTTTCGGCAGTACCTTCATAATCATTGGTATATTCAGATAGTTTGGTATTGATACCTAATCCATGTAGAAAATCGACTGTTTTTTCAATGGCGGCATAAGCTTTATCGTCAGTATTACCTTCGGTTATATTCCAAACACGCTCCGCATACTGCGCTAATTTTTCTTTTTTCGATTCAAAATTATATTTGTAGTGGCTTGGCGCTATAATGGCTAAAGTTCGTGCATGATCTATACCAAATAAAGCCGTTAACTCATGACCAATAGCATGAATGGCCCAATCTGTAGGTACACCTTTTTGGATTAATCCGTTTAAAGCCATTGTGCAACTCCACATAAAATTGGAAGCTGCTTTATAATCTGTTGGATCTTCTAAAATCCGCGGTGCAACTTCAATTAGGGTTTGCAAAATACTTTCAGCAAAACGATCTTGCAATAAAGCACCATCTGGATAGGTCATATATTGCTCCAAAACATGCATAAACGCATCGGTTACGCCGTTGGCTATCTGACGCTCCGGAATTGAGGTAATTACCTGCGGATCTAATATAGAAAACTGCGGAAATAAGCCTGGACCGCCCATACCTAATTTTTCTTTGGTTTCTT
This sequence comes from Bizionia myxarmorum, assembly GCF_008086205.1. Lineage (GTDB taxonomy): Bacteria > Bacteroidota > Bacteroidia > Flavobacteriales > Flavobacteriaceae > Algorimicrobium > Algorimicrobium myxarmorum. The sequence goes on from NZ_VSKK01000003.1 coordinate 134,541, forward strand.
TTCTAGTAATAACCGCGCCAGAATTCATTTCAGAACCTGTAGCTGGCAACGTTAAAACGGTTCCAAAAGGTAAACCAACTTCTGTTCTTTTTTTATCTACTAAAATGTCCCAAGGCGAGTGTCCTTCATATAAAGCTGCAGCAGCTAAAAATTTGGTTCCGTCAATAACAGAACCGCCACCAACAGCTAATAAATACGTGATATTCTCGGTTTTAATAACCTCTAAAGCTTCTAAAAGGACGGAATATTCTGGGTTTGCAGGAATGCCGCCAAACTCAATGACTGAAAAGTTTTCTAGAGCTGCCTGAACTTGATCATAAATACCGTTTTTTTTGATACTTCCGCCGCCATAAAGTAAAAGCACTTTAGCGTTTTCTGGAATTTCATTTTCTAATTTTTTAATACTATCCTTTCCAAAAATAATTTTGGTTGGATTTTTAAATTCAAAATTGTTCATTTTATTTTCTTTTAATATTTTTTAAAGTTTCACAACCATTTTACCGGTGTTTTTACCATCAAATAAATCGATAAAAGCTTTTGGTATTTTTTCGAAACCTTCTACAATCGTTTCAGTATAAGTGAGTTTTCCTTCTGATAACCAAGTTGATAGGTTTTTCATAGCTTCTGGAAATTTATCTTCATAATTTGAAACTATAAAGCCTTGCATAAGCGCGCTATTTTTAACTAGGAAAGGCTGAACGCTGATGCTTTTTGGAAGTTCCGTAGCATTATAAACCGAAATGGCACCGCAATTTACAATACGCGCAAATTTGTTAATACTAAATAATACAGCATCTGAAATCGGCCCACCCACATTATCAAAATAAATATCTACACCATTTGGCGCTGCTTTGGCAATATCAGCCTTCATATCGGTACTGGTATTGTAATTAATAGCGGCATCAAATCCGAATTTAGATTTTAACATGTTTACTTTTTCATCCGAACCAGCAATACCAATAACCTTCAAACCAAGAATTTTTCCGATTTGTCCAACCACAGAGCCAACAGCACCTGCAGCTCCGGACACAATAAGTGTTTCACCAACTTTTGGTTTTCCTATTTGCGTTAAACCACAATAGGCAGTTAATCCCGTCATGCCTAATACGCCTAAAAAGGCACTTAATGGTGCTTTATTTTTGTCGACTTTTAATAAACCGTCCCCTTTAGAAACTTGCTTTGTTTTCCAATCTAACATGCCCGAAACATAATCGCCTGTCGAAAATTGGTCGTTTTTCGATTCCAGAACTTTAGCAATAACACCAGAATGAATGGGTTTATTGAGCTCAAAAGGCGCTACATAAGATTTGGCATCGCTCATACGACCACGTAAATACGGATCAACAGAAACATATTTAGATTCTAAAAGTAGTTCACCTGAACTGATTGTTAAATCAGCATCTTCCGATGTAAATTCAAAATCGGAAAGTGTTGGTCTTCCTTCTGGTCTATTTTTTAATAAAATGGTTTGTGTGTTCATGTGATTGTTTTTTAATTAATTATAGTTACTAAATCGGACATCGGTTTTCTTACTTTCACTAAATTTACTAACCAATCTTCATCTATTTGTCTATATCCTAAAGGTAATAATACTGCACTACGTAGTCCTTTTTCGCGAAGACCTAAAATTTCATCTAAAGCATCTGGTTCAAAACCTTCTATTGGCGTAGTATCTACACCTTCAAAAGCAGCAGCAGCAATAGCTTGCGAAAGCGCTATATAAGTTTGTTTCGCAGCGTGATTAAAATTTTCTTCAGCATCTTTTTGTGGATACGAGCTTAATAACATTTGGCGGTAATTTTCCCAACCATCATTTTTAAAGCCACGAATGTTGTTTGTTAAATCAAACATATAATTAATACGATCGGCTGTATAGGTATCCCATGCAGCAAAAACGAGTAGGTGAGAGCAGTCAGTAATTACCGATTGGTTCCAAGCTATAGGTCTTATTTTTTCTTTTAATTGTTGATTTTTAACTACAAAAATCTCAAAAGGTTGTAAGCCGCTGGATGTTGGTGCTAAACGAGCTGCTTCTAAAATGCGTTCTATTTTTTCTTCAGCTACTTTCTCGCCATTCATGGCTTTTGTTGCGTATCTCCAATTCAATTTATCTAATAATTCCATTTATATTTTTGTAATTTTATTTTATTTATCGTTATTCTAATTATGTTGCTTTATAAAGTAAATTTATCTATTTTATATCGGTGGTGTTTTTTTTTAAATAACATCTAGTTCCTAGCGTCAAATTTTTTTTATACTATTCCAAGCTGATTGATAGGCATCTTCTAAAAGGGTTTTATCTAAATGAAAGGCGCCGCGTTTCTGTGCCATCATTAAAAATGACAGCGGATTGATTGCGTAAGCATACAGCAAGTAATTTGATACGGATTTAATAATATTTTCTTGTTTCCCGCGTTCCCAAAGGTCGAGTAGGGGTTGTAGATGTTTTATGCCTTGTTTTAAACTCGGTTCGTCTAAAATAGGTGTGTTATCACATTGGGCTAAAAAAAGTGCATTTTCAGATTCGTTGAGTTTAAAATCGGCAATGCGTTTCCATATGTTTTCAAAACCCGCTTCTACGGTCATGTCTTGATTGTAAGTGGCAAAAGCATAATCGGTATATTTGGCTTTCACTTCTATATACGTTTTGTTCAGCAAATCTTGTTTATTCTCAAAATATAGGTAAATAGTTGCTGGCGATACATTCGCCATTTTTGCTATTTTACTCATAGGCGTTGCGTGAAACCCATTATTATTCACCAATTCAATAGTGGCTTTTATAAGCGCGTTGCGTTTGTCTATACTTTTTTGAAGTTTGGCCATATTAGTTTTAATTAGGATGCAAAGATATGATAAAAATGAACGTTCATTCTTTTTTTAACAAAGGATTAAGAAAGGGAACATTTCGATGTATAAAAAAACCCACTTTAAACTTGTTAACAAGCTTCAAGCGGGTTTATAAAATTTCAAACATGCTCTAAAAACAGAGTAGGAGATAATTTCTATATCATAAAGATTCATTACTTTTTATCTGCAGTTATTAAAATGGATTTCGCGTTAACAAATTCTTTCATACCAAATCCACCGTGCTCACGTCCGTATCCAGAATCTTTTACACCACCAAAGGGCATATTTGGTTCTGCTAACCCGAAAGAATTGATAAAGACCATACCGGTGTCAAAATACGTTTCGGCAATTTTAGTGGCACGTTTGACATCTTCAGAAAAAATGCCGCCACCCAAACCAAAGCGACTATCATTTGCTATGCGAATAGCATCTGCTTCATCTTTCGCTTTAATAAGTGATGCTACAGGTCCGAACAATTCATCATCATAAGCAGGTTGGCCCGGTTTTACATTTCCCAAAACAGTCGCTGGGTAATAATAGCCGTCACCATCTTTTGGTTTGCCCCCGCATAAAATTTCAGCGCCTTTTTCAACACTCTCGGTTACTTGATCATGAAGTTTCTCTCGTAAATCTTTTCTTGCCATGGGGCCTAAATGGGTGTTTTCTTCATTCGGATCGCCCAATTTAAGTTCACTCATGGCTTTTACAAAGGCATCTTTAAATTGATCATAAACCGTTTCCACAGCAATGAAACGTTTTGCGGCAATGCAGGTTTCACCATTATTATAAATCCTTCCTTGAACAGAAAGCTGAACTGCTTTTTCTAAATCGGCATCATGAAGCACCAAATAGGCATCATTACTACCCAATTCTAGAACGGTTTTCTTCAATTGTTCTCCAGCTTGTTTTCCAATAATTTTACCAGCTTCTGGACTTCCCGTTAAGGTAACACCGCGAACTAATTTGTTTTTAATAATGGCTTCAGACTGATCATGATCAATAATCATAACGCTAAATAAACCGTCTGGCAAACCAGCAGTCTTAAAAATAAACTCTAAAAGTTTGGCCGTTCCAGTTACATTGGCAGCATGTTTTAATAACACACTATTTCCCGCCATTAAATTGGTAATGGTATAACGAATTACTTGATAACTCGGATAATTCCAGGGTTGAATACCGTAAATAATTCCAAGAGGTTTATAGGTAATAATGCCTTTTCCGCCGCTTAATAATTCGCGTTCTTCATTTTTTAAAATTTCGCGTGCATTTTCTGCGCAATAATTACAGATGGCGGCACATAATTTTACTTCTTGGTGACTTTGCTTAAGCAATTTCCCCATTTCATCGGTCATTAACTGCGCTAATTCGGATTTCTGATTTTTAAGTTCCGAACCAATGGACTGAATTATTTTGCCTCGCTCCTCAAAAGATTTTAAGCGCCAATCCATAAAAGCTTCATGCGATTTTTGAATCGTGGATTCTACATCGCCTTCACTCATATACTGATAGCTAGCTATAGTTTTTCCATTTGTTGGATTAATAGTTTCAAATTTGTCTTTTTTCGTTTCTTTTTCCATAATATTTTTATTTTTTTTCCATGAGTATGAACTACTTCTGACGCTTTCTAAAGGTCTTATAATTTCAGAATTATATTTTGCTCATTTAAAATTTTCTTTAACCGAATACAATAGTTTTTGAGTATAATTAAGAGTTTTAACCATACCTTAAGAATTCAAAGTCAGTCCATCTCGAATCAAAAAACTACTTTTGCAGATTACTAATAATGGGTTTTTTAATAGCCATTATTTATATAATATATGGAACAAAAAGACGCCAACGGATTAAATAAAACATCACGAACATTATTGCTCGCGGGAATTTTATTCGTTGCGATAAATTTACGACCAGCACTTTCCAGCATTGGTCCGTTAATAGATATGATTCGTCAAGATATTGGCCTTTCCGACACTTTATTAGGTTTACTCACCACCTTACCTTTATTAGCATTTGGTGTCGTTTCAACCATTACGCCATTGTTTACTAAACGCTTTGGAATAGGAAACACGCTTTTAGGCGCATTGATTTTACTGGCTTCTGGAATACTAATTCGATCGTCAGGAGGGATTTTCGAATTGTATTTAGGAACTATTTTATTAGGAATTGCTATTGCTTTCGGAAATGTATTAATCCCAGCATTAATTAAAAGAAATTTTCCGCATAAAGCTGGATTGGTTACTAGTTTATACTCGGGAATCATGTCACTTGGTGCGTCGTTTGCTGCTGGATTGAGTGTACCTTTGGCTATGGAACTCAATTTAGGTTGGCGGGGATCATTAGGAATTTGGGCCGTTTTGGCTGTTTTAGCTATCATTATATGGATTCCGAACATCAAACGTATTAATCGCACGCCGCCACGACGAAGTTTTAAAGAGGCCATTAAAAAATTGAGTGGCTCTAAATTAGTCTGGAAACTGGCCTTGTACATGGGACTTCAATCTATGGCTTTTTATGTTATTTTAGCTTGGTTACCGGCTATTCTATTCGACCGCGGCTTTGATGCTTCGTATGCGGGATGGATGCTTTCACTATCACAAGCTACGGGAATTATTGGTGCTATATTTATTCCAATTTGGGCAGGATCTCGAAAAGATCAGCGATTAGTAATTCTCTCTTTAGTTATTGTTGAAGTTATAGCATTAATCGGATTAATGATTCCTGGAATGGGTTTAACTGAACTTTGGGTTGGAATGATTGGAATGGTATTGGGAGGCACGTTCGGATTAGCATTATTACTCATCGTTTTAAGGTCTGATGATGCTGAAACAGCTGCTGAATTATCTGGTATTGTACAATCCATTGGTTATTTTATTGCTGCAACTGGACCTTTTATTGTAGGTGTGATTTATGATGTAACCCAAGTTTGGAATTATGCTTTAGTGTTATTGCTAATTGTTGCTTTTATCAAGCTTTTTATGGGAATTGATGTGGGAAAAGACCGAAAGGTTTAAGTTAAAAAGCATTGTTTCTTTTGAAGAAATAATCGTTGTTTTTCTGAAATTTGAATCATTTCCTTATGAAACCAGCCAAAATCAATAAATATCATATATAAATAGTGACATAAAGGCGCGGTTCCATGCTGGTATGTTATTTGATTATTTCTATCTAAAGATTGCGAAAAAATTATATTTCTATGAAAACTCAACATACAGCTTATTCTATATTAGACCTCGCTTTAGTTTCTGAAGGTCATTCACTCAAACAAACGTATAATAATGCTCTTGAATTAGCGCAGAATGCTGAAACTTTTGGTTACACCCGTTATTGGTTGGCCGAACATCATAACGCACCTAATATTGGAAGTAGCGCTACATCAGTATTAATTGGCTATGTAGCTAGTGGTACAAATACAATTCGCGTAGGCTCTGGTGGTATTATGCTACCCAATCACTCGCCATTAATCGTCGCCGAGCAATTTGGAACATTAGGTTCTTTATATCCCAACCGCATTGATTTAGGTTTAGGAAGAGCGCCAGGAACAGACAGAGAAACCGCACAAGCCATCCGCTCGGATTTTATGCAAGCCGCACAGTCTTTTCCGAATGAATTGGAGAAAATTCAACAATACTTTTCTGTAGATAATGCAAAATCGAAAGTACGTGCCACAGTGGCAGAAGGTGTGGATGTGCCTCTTTATATTTTGGGTTCTAGTACGGATAGTGCGCATTTAGCTGCAAAAAAAGGATTGCCTTATGCATTTGCTAGTCATTTTGCAACAACGCACTTATGGGATGCTATTGCTATTTATAGAGAAGAATTTCAACCGTCCGAACATCTAGAAAAACCTTATGTTATGGCTGGTGTAAATATTGTTATAGCCGATACGGATGAAGAAGCACAGCGTTTATCAACATCCTTAATTCGCATGATTTTAGGAATATTTACTGGCAAACGCGATTTTGTGCAATCGCCAACAGAAATGACTGCCGATTTAGAAGAGGTATTGCAACATCCGCAAATTCATCAAATGCTAAAATATTCTTTTATAGGCAGTAAAGCCAGCGTAAAAGCACAAGTCAAAGACTTTATAGAGCAAACGCAGGCAGATGAATTAATTGCCGTGACCAATATTTATGATGGAAAGGAACGAATCCGCTCCTATGAATTGTTTGCGGAAATTATGAAAGAATTAAACGAATAAGAATTCAATTGAAGGTCATCCTTATAAAAGTGTGATTATCTTTGTGCAAAAATAGAGTTATGTCAAAACAGTTTTCAGATCTAGGGATTAATGCATCATTACAGAAAAGTTTAATCGCTTTAGGGATTTCGGTTCCTACAGATGTTCAAGAGAAATCGATTCCTGTAATTCTTAATCAAAAAGAAGATGTGGTTGTTTTGGCAAAAACAGGAACTGGAAAAACAGCTGCTTTCGGTTTGCCTTTATTGCAGTTAATGGATGTTGAGAACACCAATGTACAAGCATTAATATTAGCACCAACCAGAGAGTTGGGACAGCAAATATTCGCTAATTTAGAATCTTTCGCTGTTAATAACCCGGAACTATCCATTGCATCTGTTTGTGGAGGTATTCCTATAAAGCCGCAAATTGAACGTTTAAAAACACCGACACATATTGTTGTAGCAACACCTGGGCGTTTGGTCGATTTAATAAAACGTGGCGCCATTTCCATCAAAAACCTAGACTATTTAGTTCTAGATGAGGCCGATGAAATGATTAGCGCTCTAAAGGACGAAGTGGATTCTATATTAAAAGACACGCCCAAAACTAGAAGAACTTTATTGTTTACGGCTACTATGCCGGGAACCATCAAGCAATTAGTTCAAAACTATATGTCTAAACATGTGGTGCAAATTGAAGCCGATATGGCAACCGTTGGGCATCAAGGTATCGATCATCAATATGTGGTTGTAGAGCCCATTGAAAAATTAGAGGTTTTACTTCACTTTTTAAATTCTAAAGAAGGCGAACGTGGAATAATATTTTGTAAAACTAAAGCAGCGGTTAATAAATTAGCTAAAAATTTAGCCATTAATAAATTCTCTTCTGGTGCCATTCACGGAAGTTTAACCCAAGGCATTCGCGACCGGATAATGGGTCAGTTTAGAGAAGGCCATATTGATATTTTAGTGGCTACCGATTTAGCGGCACGAGGTATTGATGTAAAAGAAATTTCTTATGTTGTTAATTACCATTTACCAGATACCTATGATGCGTATGTGCATAGAAGTGGCCGAACGGCGAGGGCAGGAGCAACAGGTCTTTCTTTAACTATTTTACAACAAGAAGAAGTTCAGGATATTGCCGATTTCGAAAAAGAATTAGGCATTAGTTTTACTGAATTTAAAAAAGCGGATGCACAAAGTATTGAAGAAAATAATGGTTTAATTTGGGCGAAAAAAATATTCAAGATTAAGCCCAATCGTGATGTTTCTGAAGATTTTAAAGCGAAAATAAAAACAATTTTCCATCATTTAACTAAAGAAGAATTAGTCGATAAAATTTTAGCGAATTATTTGGCGGAATCGGGTTCTGAAAACTTGAAAGTTACAGGCGATAAGAAGGTTAAAAAGAATCTTAAAAAATAACTTTTTGATTGTCCATAAAATATCATTGTTTTAATGACATATTTATGGCCATTTCAAAATAGCAAATGTTTATTCTGTTCTGCGTAAATCCGCGAAATCTGCGGGAGAACTCTTCCCAGCGCTTATATTTATTTCCCGCTGATTACACCGATGCTCGCAGATTTTTTTGCCAGTATGACAAAAAATGGTGATACAAATAATTTCATCAATATAATCTCAAGGTAATAATAAAGGTTCCAAAACCTCCCAAACATTATTTGCTACTATTTTATGACCCTTCACATTCGGATGAATGCCATCAATTTGATTAAGTGATGCGATACCGCCAACATCCTTCAAAATAAAAGGAATGAATTCTAACTTATTTTTTTGAGCTAAATCAGCATAAAGCTGTCTGAATTCTGTAGTATAAGCTTGACCCATATTTGGTGGTAATTCCATACCGGCAAGAATAATGATGGTTTCTGGGCTTTTTTCACGAACCACATCTATAATAGCTTGCAAATTGGATCGTGTTTCTGTTAACTGAACCCCTCGTAAACCATCGTTGGCGCCAAGTTCCAATAAAAAGATAGTTGGTGTTTGTTTAATAACCCAATCAATGCGGCTTTTTCCACCAGCAGTCGTTTCACCACTAACGCCTGAATTGATCACCGTATAATCCAATTTTAGAGAATCTATTTGTTGTTGCAAAACTTCAGGATAACCATCTTTGCTATCGTCCAGGCCATAGCCAGCCGTGATACTGTCACCAAAGCAGAGAATCGTTTTGGTTTTTGTTTCTGCTTCAGTAGTGGTTTCAGTTTGTTCAACAGAAGGAATGTTTTCTGTAGTTTTTTCACTTTTAGCATCGCCACAAGCGTAGAGTAGTAGCGCCAAAATAAAATAACAAAACTTTATGAGTTTAGCGGCTCTAGAGGTTGCCAGATATGAATAGAATTGGTTATTTTGAGCCTTGAACATGAGTCGTATTTAAATTGAAATTTATATGTCAAAGATATTAAAGATTACTGGGTTGGAAAAGACATATACCAGCGGTAATAAACAATTAACAGTTTTACACGATATTACCTTTGATGTTGAAAAAGGACAAACCTTCTCCATTGTTGGGCCATCCGGAAGTGGAAAAACCACCTTACTGGGGCTTTGCGCTGGATTAGATCAGCCTAATTCAGGAATTGTGGAATTATGCGGACAGGATTTAAATACTTTAAATGAAGATCAACGCGCTCAATTGCGTAACAAAGAAGTTGGTTTTATTTTCCAGAATTTCCAATTGCTACCAACATTAACAGCTCTCGAAAATGTGAGTGTTCCTTTAGAATTGCAAGGTTCTAAAGCCGCTACAACTAAAAGTATGGCTCTATTAGAAAAAGTAGGTTTAGGTGATCGGCTACATCATTATCCATCCCAACTTTCTGGAGGCGAGCAACAACGGGTAGCTTTAGCACGCGCTTTTGCGAATTCACCTTCTATATTATTTGCCGACGAACCAACTGGAAATTTGGACGAAGAAACTGGAGAAAAAGTGATTCAGTTATTACTCGACTTGAATACAGAAAATGGTACCACTTTAGTCATTATTACCCACGATTTGGAATTAGCCAACAGGACGCAGCAAATATTAAAACTTAAAGGTGGAAAAATAGTAACGAACGAACCTACATCTGTACTGTGAATAAATCCAACAAAAACCTACAATTAGCCTGGTTGTTTAAAATGGCTTTGCGCGATGCTAAAGCGAGCAAAGTACGTTTGCTGTTATTTATGGCATCCATTATCATGGGTATTGCCGCTGTGGTATCCATACAATTATTCAGTTCTAATTTAAAGGATAATATTCAGAGCCAATCCAAAACTATGATGGGTGCTGATTATATAATCGACTCCAAACAAGCACCTACAAAACGTGCGCAAACAATAATCGACTCCTTAAAACCAGATGCATCCGAAGTCAATTTTGTGTCCATGGTGGCCTTTCCAAAAAATGGCGGTACGAAATTAGTTAAGGTTCGCGGCTTGAAAGGCGACTTTCCGTTTTATGGAAAAATAAAAACAGAACCGACCAATGCTTCAATTGCTTACCAAGAGTCATCTGGAGCATTGGTTGATGCGACTTTATTGTTGCAATTCAATTTAAAACCAGGTGATTCTATAAAAATCGGGGAACTAACACTTCCAATTTCCGGCGCTTTAAAATCAATTCCAGGAAGTTCGGCTATTTCTAGTTCAGTGGCTCCAACAGTTATAATTCCCTATCGCTTTATTGAAGCTACAGAATTACTTCAATTTGGTAGTCGTAAGGAATACCAATATTTTTATAAGGCGCCACCAACTTTAGATTTAAAACAACTTAAAGATGAAATAGGTCCGAAATTGGATTTCGAAAATTCAGACTTAAATACCCATACTAGCGCTACCGAACGTTTGGGCAAAAGCTTTGATAATGTTGGAAAGTTTCTGAATTTGGCGGCTTTTATAGCCTTGTTATTAGGTTGTATTGGTATAGCCAGTTCGGTACATATTTATATTAAAGAGAAGTTAAAAGCCATCGCTATTTTAAAATGCATGGGCGCATCAAGACTTCAAAGTTTTCTCATTTTTCTGATTCAAATTGCAGGTATTGGAATAATTGGAGGGATCATTGGCTCGTTAATTGGCATTGGACTTCAAACCATATTCCCCTATCTTTTAAAAGACTTTTTACCGTTTACTTTAGAAATTAGCATCTCCGCGCAACCAATTTTAATAGGTGTATTACTAGGTCTATTTATGTCGGTATTATTTGCGCTTCTGCCTTTGCTTCGTACTTGGTATGTTTCACCTTTAGATGTTTTGCGTGTGGACGAAAAAGCATCACAAGAACCTCGAAAAATACGCTATTTAGTTTTTGCTGCTATTTTAGTATTCCTATTTGTATTTTCATTTTGGCTGATTAAAAACGCCTTATATGCCCTAGTTTTTGTAGGCGCAACAGTCATTACCTTTAGCTTATTAGCCGTTGTTGCTTTAGGTTTTATAAATCTTATTAAACGGTTTTTTCCCAAACATTGGAGTTTTACGGCTCGCCAAAGTTTATTAAACCTTTTCAGGCCAAATAACCAAACCGTTGTTTTGGTTGTGGCTATTGGGTTAGGGACATTTTTAATTAGCACCTTATATTTTACTAAAGATATTTTATTAGCTAAAACAGAAGTAGGGAAAACTGCGCAAAATGCCAATATCATTATCTTGGATGTTCAACCTGATCAACGGGATGCATTAGCAAAAAATCTTATTTCGAAAAATTTGCCAGTTCTTAATAATATTCCATTAGTCACCATGCGCATGCACAGCATTAAAGGAAATTTGGTGAATGTACTTCGTCAAGACAGTACGCGGCAAGTGAAAGGTTGGCTTTTAAATCATGAATTTAGAACCACGTATCGCGATTCGCTTACAGCTTCAGAAGAAATATTAGAAGGGGAGTGGATACCGAGACTAAAGTCTAGTGATCCTGTAATCATTTCCATTTCTGATAACCTAGCAGCCGATGCGAATTTAACGGTTGGTGATGCTGTGGTATTTAATGTTCAAGGCGTTTTGATGGAAACTACAGTGGGTAGCATTCGTAAAGTGGATTGGTCTCAAATGCAGCTTAATTTCACCATTGTTTTTCCAGCTGGCGTTTTAGAGCAAGCACCACAATTTAATGTTTTCACCACGTCAGTTTCAGATGAAGCTAGTTCAGCAGCATTACAAAGGGATCTCGTATCCAAATACCCAAATATATCTATAATTGACTTGCGTCAAATTTTTACTTTAGTAGAAGATATATTGGACAAAGTTTCATGGATTATCAATTTTATGGCATTTTTTAGTATTCTTACAGGTATCATTGTTTTAATTGGTTCCGTTAGAACCAGTAAATACCAACGTATTAAAGAAAGTGTGTTGTTACGAACGCTCGGCGCCAAAAACGCACAGATTTTGAAGATTTCGGCTTTTGAATATCTGTTTCTAGGACTTTTAGGGAGTTTAGTTGGAATTATTTTGGCACTAATAAGCAGTTTATGTTTGGCAGTATTTGTTTTTAAAGAACCATTTTCACCATCACTCATTCCTTTTCTAGTATTTTTACCAGGAATTACATTGTTGGTTTTAGGTATTGGTTTAAGCAATATTCAAACGGTTTTACGTAGTTCGCCATTAGAAGTTTTAAGGCGTGAAGCATAAATTAAAAGCTATTATTTTCTTTGATTTTAAGGCCTTTTCCGCTAATAATTACGTAAATTGAATAAATCACCTTTAATAAAAAAAATGCAAAATATACTATCTTTAATAATACTTCAAATACCATCCTATTCTCAAAAACCTGGAGATAGCGGCACTATAGATTTAACAAGACCGTTTGATTTGATTGTATTTATTATTCTACCTATTGTTTTTATAATTCTTTATTTTGCTTGGAAACGCATGAAGAAGCGCGATCAGGAATAAGGAAGCTTCATTATAAAAAATCAGGACGCACTAATCGGGTAAAAATTTTGACTAGCAATAATATCGAGTTAAATTTTTCAACCGTATTTTTAACGTTCTTCACATTGAATTTGAAACGTGTTTGAATGCTTCAATGCATAGGTTAAGACATCCAAATAGAGCTAATTAATCATCTTTTTTAATTAAGTATGCAAATGCTTCCATCCCTTTCGTATGCTCAAAAATCACTTTTATAACGCCAAATAAAGGAAGTGCTATTATAGCTCCTACAGTACCCCAAAGCATAGAAAATAGAATAACGCCAAACACCGTTACAAAAGGATTCAGGTTCGTTTCATCACCAATAATCCAAGGCGTTAAAATGTAATTTTCAACTAATTGCGCGACAGAAATCACACCAATTACTATAAGGGCGGGCGTGGAACCGGCATATAAATACGAAAGCACCACAGCTATACCACCGCCAATAATATTTCCAACATAAGGTATAATTGAAAAAAGGGCGCCAAACAGTGCCAAAAATAGCGCATACGGCACCGAACCTAGCAAAAAACCAAGGTAGTAGAAAACGAATAAAAACACCATAATTTTACTTTTCCCAAAAAGATAGCTGCTTATAATATTTGAAGAATCTTTTAAAAGCGAAGTCATTGCTTCCGCATTGGAAGTTAATTTTTGAAAGAAAGTAATGAATCTGCGCTTCTGCATTAGTAAAAGGACAATGTAAACGAAAATTATAAGGGATTGCGATAGTAAATTAAGGAGGGAAGCCAGAAAAACACCAGCAAAGCTCTCAAGCTTGTTAACTACCTTTTTATTATTCTCTATATAATTTTTATAGTCCCAGTTTAAATTTTTATTGGCCCACTCACTCAAAACGTTTAATTTTTCAGTGCCTTTTTCTTTGATGGATGGCCAGTCGTCTGACATATTATTTATTTGTGAGCCTATAAGCCAAGTGAGCAGTAAAAAAGTGACGACCATTATTAATATAGAAAGCAATATGGATAACCAGTTAGGCAAGCCCCAATGTTTAAATTTTTGAGTTAGTTTATCAAGTAAAATCGCTATTACAGCCGCAACCACAAGCGGTAAAAAAAGACTAGACCCCAAGTATAGAAGTGCCACAATACTGCCAATAATAAGAAACATCTTGATTAAATAATTCGCTGAAATCTCTATTTTGGCTTTGCTCATAAATTTCTCTTTTAAATATAATTTTCGTGTTATTGCTTTAACCTGTATGGTAAAGTTAAAAAAAATATCAATGTGCTTTCAAGTGTTCTTAATTTTTAATTGTTCAACAAGGAATTTTCAACAATTAAGATTTGGAGTAAAAGACAATTTTAAAAAACGATTTACAAAACAGAAATCCTAGCATTTTTTTTAAATTTCATTTTTAAAATGGTAAAAAAAGATTCCTTAATTGTGTGTTTTTTTAAATCTTTAAACCGGCTATAACTAAAAGGTTTTATTTATCTTTCTATCAAAATTGTAAAAAAGCGTTTAAATAAAGAAATTAGAAAAATATGGATTACATAGACTACATTATTATTGCACTAAAATTAATTGTTGGCTTAAGTATTTTAAATGTTTGGTTAATTCAGCCAACTAAACCTACAAAATGGCGTGGTGGAAATGCACAAACTATTGTGGAAGAATTTAAAGTATATGGATTATCAAAGAATTTCTGCTACGTTATTGGTTTTTTAAAAGTCAGTTTAGCCTTAATATTATTAGCGTCTATTCTATTTGATTTTCTAAATCTAATTGGAAGCATTGGTTTATCTATTTTACTTTTGGGCTCCATAATTATGCATATCAAAGTAAAAGACCCATTATATAAATCATTTCCGGCCTTCTTGTTTATAATATTGAATCTAATAATAATCTTTTTTACGATTTAGAAATATATCGAAAAGGCTTTTAATGCAATCCATAAATTTAAAACTGCAAAGGTTAAAGAAGGGAAAGATTTAATAAAATTATCGTTAATTTTTATTCGTACTGCAAATCCAGCAAGCATAAGCAAACTTAATCCTAAAGAAGCTATTATTAATAAGACAGGATTTAAATAAAGCCCTAGTAACAATCCAATTGCTCCTATCAACTGAAAATATCCAGTTAGTTTTCTATACTTTGATAAGCCATATCTAGCGAACTCTAGGACAATAAATTTGGAATAAAAGCTATTAATTCCGAAGAAAATGAAAGCCAAACCAGAAAACCAAGTCAGGAAGGTAAGTAAGTCCAAAGAATATTGTTATGATTAAAGTTTAAAACAAGATTACAAAAAAACCATAACTTATAAAGCCAACAACGTATTAATATTAAATATGGGCTATAGAATAATAGAGGTTTTAAAACCCTGAAATCAAAAGATTAGGAGTTTTAAAGATGATTGCTTTTCTATTAATTTAAATATCAATTCAATTTTTAAAGTTACATAAACATTCCTTTTTGCATCCTTATATTGAAATAATGCACAACGAAAATTCCAAGATGAAAATGCTTGGTATTCCTTCAAATGATGGGATAGATTCTCCAAAATTCATGTATCTTTAGCATTAACATATTCAGCAAAACCCCTAATAAATTTATGAAGTATTTTTCACTTATGTCCTGCCTGATTTTTATACTATTTTTTGGCTGTAATGAGGTAAATCCCAAAGGCGAAAAGCAGGTAATTAAGTTTGTAAAACAATGGAATGAAGCGCACACCCAGCTAAAGTCACCTTACCTAAAAGACTACTATATGGCTGTGGTAACCTATTACGGAAAAGAGCGCACCAGAACGCAAGTACAGGAAAATAAAAATTTTCTATTTCAGCAATTTCCAGATTATACCCAAACCATTTTAAATGATAAAATGATCATTACCAAAGAGGCTGGAAACTTTTTAGTATCATTTACCAAACATGTTAGTTACGATGGAATAGAAGCCGATTACACCTCGTTTCTTTCTGTAATGAATAAGAATGGCGATTTTAAAATATTGCGAGAAGGCGTTGATGAAAATATTGAAAATTTAGATGCGCCCATTTTTCCAAGTTTTTTAGAAAATAATGTCATTCTTTCTAATAAAAGAAAACTTTATGGCGATTTTAATGGCGATGGACTATCGGATTTTGCAACGGTAATTTCACCAGAAATAATAACAGCTAGAAATGCAGATAAACAAGTTAAAAATGCTGTAGAATGTATAGGAGGTTGCAGCAGCGTAATTATGTTTAGTAATACCGATCTAAACCCTATAACTATTAATGATGCCTACCAATCGCAATTAGAAAATCTGAAAGATCTAAACGGTGATGGTGCTGACGAGATTGGTTTTTGGGATATAAAACCGACTTCTAAAAGCCTATATGTTTTTAATGCCACCAATGGCATGTTACTTACAGAACCCATTGTAATTAACACCGCTGTTCATAAAAACCTGAAACTTATTGACGTTTTTAAAAAAACAGGACCCAATAAAATCACGGTAACACGCAGTGTAGAAGTTGACGGAAAGTGGCGTTTAAAAAGTGAAGTGGTTCTTTTGGATTAAGTAAAACTACCGATTTTGAAATTTAGTTAGTATGCTTTCTTAAAGGTAACTTTTGAATCCAGGACACCATTAATTTTGTAGTTTTATAAAGCGTATAGTATTTTAAAAGATAATTTTATCAAAAATTTAGGCACTATGTTACAAACTGTTTTATTACCCCGCGAAATTTATGCTTCAGAAGAACATAAAATGATGCAACAAATGATTCAAGATTTCATTACCAATGAAATTATAGATCAGCTGGACGAATGGGAAAAAAACGGCATGGTTTCCCGAGAAATCTGGGAACGTGCTGGCGAATTAGGCCTACTTTGTATCGATATGCCAGAAAAATATGGTGGCAGCGGATTAGATTTCAGCTTCAGCGCCTTATTCATTGAAGAACTCGGAAGGGAAGGCATCACAGGTGTCGGTTTTTCATTACATTCAGATATCGTGGCTCCTTATCTTTTAAAATATGGAACCGAAGCGCAAAAGCAAAAATATCTCCCGCAAATGGCAACTGGAAAAATGATTACAGCCATCGGCATGACCGAGCCCAACTGTGGTAGCGATCTAAAAGCCATCACAACAAATGCCGTTGATAAAGGCGATCATTATCTCGTAAACGGACAAAAAACCTTTATCACCAATGGCTACATGTCAGATATGTCCATCGTAGCCGTGAAAACCCATGTGGGAACAGACCAAGAAGGCGTATCCTTATTACTCATGGAAAGCAAATGGGACGGCTTTGAAAAAGGCATTCCGTTTAAAAAAATCGGCATGAAAGCCCAAGATACCTGCGAGCTGTTTTTTGATAACGTCAAAGTTCCCAAAGAGAATTTATTAGGAGAAGAAGGACAAGGTTTCAAAATCATGATGACCGAATTGGCAAGAGAACGATTAACCGTCGGACTCAACGCCATTGGTGGAGCAGAAGGCGCTATTGAAAAAACCATAGCCTACACATCTTCCAGAACCGCGTTCAAGCAACCCATTGCTGGATTCCAAAATACCCAATTTAAATTAGCCGAATGTGCCACACAATTACAAATCCATCAAGCCTTTTTAGATCGTTGTACACTGTTATTATCAGAGCATAAATTAACAGCCGAAAGTGCCTCCATGGCAAAATATTCCGCCACCGAAATGCATGGCAAAGTAGTGGATGAATGTTTACAATTATTTGGTGGTTACGGTTATATGTGGGATTATCCAATTGCCAGAATGTACGCAGACAACCGTGTAGCCAGGATTTACGCAGGAACCAACGAAATTATGAAATTACTCATTGCTCGTGGTTTGTTCAAAGAATTGTTTCAAGCCATGAAGTCCAATAAGAAAAAGTAATTAGCTATATTTTCACTATTCACTATTCACTATTCACTATTCATCAAAAGAATGCTTAAAATTCGAATCATTACATGTTTATTTTTAAAACTCCCAAACCTGGCCTATCGAAGATATATCGTAAAATTTGAAATGCAGATGGCGTAAAATTTTAGATAGCCTGTCTTGAGCGCAGTCGAAAGGTTTGAGCACGCAAAATTTTGATGTAATCTATATGTATCAAGCAAGTTCCTAAAATTTAGGCATCAAATGATAAATTTAGATATGGGTTCGTAAGCCTAGACTTTTTTGTTTCTTTTTTGGGCAATGCAAATCGAAGATTCACGAACACCACCAATAAAATAGATAGGAGTGGTGAGTAAAAAAGAAAACTTCAAAAATATCTGACTATTAACTTTGTCTTGGACAATATTGAAAAAAACCTACTCAAACTTATGTCGTTGTTCCGCAACAGAAGACGCATTCAACAACTCATGAAAAACCTTAATACTATTAAAATCACGGGTAATTTCTCCAGAAACCGCAATGCCTGAAATACCTGTTTCTAAAATAGCTTTAACATCATCCGTTTTTATGCCGCCAACACCAATAATAGGCGTTTCGGTTTTTAAAGCTTTCATAATAGTTTTATAACCATCCAAACCTAAAACGGGTGCTAAATTATCTTTAGTTGTTGTAAACCGAAAAGGTCCTAAACTAATATAATCAACATCTTTACTAATTAACGTTTCACAATCTTCCAAGGTATTTGCGGTACCGCCAATCATTTGCCAAGTGTATATATGCATTCTAGCTATAGTAGGGCAGACGTCCGTTTTTCCTAAATGCACACCATCCGCTTTAATTTCTTTGGCTAGTTTGTAGTTGTCGTTTATTATCAATCGCGTTTGAAAATGCGATGTTATTTCTCTAACGGCAACAGCTAATTCCAACCATTCTTTTTCAGGAACATTTTTCAAACGTAATTGCACTAATTCCGCACCAGATGAACAGGCCATTTGGATGTTTTCCAGATGTTCTTGTGTTGAATTTCCTTGAGATATATAATGTAGTTTGGGTATGATCATGTCGTGTTTTTTATTTCTGGAATATGTTTGCAAGATAAATACTTTAGATGGGAAATGGGAATCAAATTTTCTGTTTTTAGCTTAATGAATAAACATACACTACAAACTAAAACATTAGTTCAAACTAATTAATTAGTTATATTTGTTTGTATCTTATTTCTAATTTTATGAAACATATTCTCTTACCGCTTATTTTTTTATCCTGTGGTTTAGCAGCAGTAGCCCAAAGCACAACCTATTTTAAACACCTAATTTTTCGTGAAACACCATTTTCCAAAACCGAAGGAAGAATCCCACTAACAGAAGCGGTAGCCCAAAAAGTCAATCATTTTAAACTAGACTATGATTCATCTAATAGATTAATAACCGTTGAATATAAATACGCCCAAAGTCTAATCGACTTAAACAGAAGCGGTATTCTAGACGGTAAAAGAGCATTGGCTCCAAAAACGCAAATACTTTATACCGAAAATACCGAAACACGCTTGTTTTTTGATGCCGATAATCAACCAACAACCAATGGTATGGGTGTATTTAAAGAAGTATATGCCTATAATAAAAATGGAAAACGAATAGGTTTAAAGTATTTCAACAAAAATGATGAACCTATAAATAACAGCTGGAATATTTTTGAATACACCTGGAAACACATCAACACCAATTCGGTATTAGAAACCAGAAAGGATGTATCTGGTGTACAGGTTACTATGCGTCCGTATTATAAATTCTATAACGTGCTATACAAATTCAATGACAACGGCATGTTACAATCCATGAACAACGTCAATGAAAATATGGAGCTCGTAAATGATGAAACAGGAATCGCCATCGATAAAGCCATATATGATAAAAACAAAAACCTCGTACGATTTAAGTTTTTCAATGCCGAAAACAAACCAGCAGTTGGTTCATTTTTAGGAACAGCTGGCGGTTTCGCTACCTATGACACCAATGGAAATTGTCTAAAATACGCCACCGTTGGTTTAGACGGAAACTACAAAGTGGATATAAGGAGTAATGATGCGTACTCAAAATATAAGTTTGACAGTATAGGGAATCTAATCGCCTATAGCAGTTATGATATCCATAACAAAATACAGAACAAGAGAGGCGTTACAAGCGTAAAATATATCTACGATCAAGATAATCCAGTACAGCTTTTAAAAACCGAACTATACCATACCACACCCAATAAAACCGTTACGGACACTATTCTGAACAAGTTCAATACCAAAATTGAAAAAGAAAAGCTAGTCGAAGATTTTAATCAAGTTTTAGAAACCTTAAAAGACCATCCCTCACAATTTCAATTCACAGATAAAGCATCCTATGAAAACCTGGTAAACACGCAACGCGGTAAATTAAAAGATTCCATGACGGTTACCGAATTTTATCAAGTAACAGCACCTATAGTTACAAGTTTAGGCTGTTTACATACGCGTATGATTGATACGCGCTTTTTCAGAACACCTCAAAAGTATTGGTTACCACTAATCGTGTGGTTTAAAGATGAAAAAATGTATGCCCTAAACAATTGTGTCGAAAATACAGAAATGAACGCAGGCTCTGAAATTTTAGAAATTAACGGAATCACATCCAGTAACATATATCAAACACTAAAAACAACTATCTCGGCAGATGCCTTCAATCAAAATTTTTACCGAGCCGATTTAAATGTGAACTTTTTATACTACTACCACAGTTATTTTGGTTTTGCTTCAGAATACACCATAAAATTCAAGCCATATAATGCTGAAAATGAAATTACCACAACCTTTCTAATTGACGAGCCGGCTCCTAATTATAAAGTAGACATCATCAATACCCCAAGATTAGGCATAGTGATGAACAAAGAAAAGAAAACCGCTATCATCAAGATTAAGAATTTCAATTATTTCCCAACAGGCAGGGAAAATATTGATTTTTTTAAAGAGACCATAGACACCTATATGAAACAAATACAAGATGAAAACATATCAAAAGTGGTTTTTGATTTAAGAGGAAATAGAGGAGGAAACCCAGAATGCACCACATATATACTTTCCTATATAATTGATAAAGAAATTAATTTTTATGAAGATAATCAGCTCAACAAAAGCCGAAACAGACCCATTACCGTAAAACCCCAAACCACCAATAACAGTAGTAATCGTAAAATATATATGCTCACAGATGGGCGTTCTGCCTCGGCAACCGCACAAATGTTAGCCGTTGTAAAATACAATCAGTTAGCCACTATCCTAGGCGAAGAAACAGGAGGCACCTACAGCACACATCCTGGTAGAGCGGTCCCATCAACTAAAAACACAAAACTGGCTTTACAAATAGGCACAGAACGGGAATCTGTTCATGTTCCTAAATTGGCACTAGACCAAGGTATCCTTCCAAATAAAATGATTCCGATGACGTTAGAAAATCTATTAGAAAATAAGGATCTGTTGTTAGACTATATTTTTGATGACTGAATCGGTGTTTAATACAATGTTAATGACATAGATTTGTTTTAAAAAGTAATCACTTACAGGATAATTACATATTAAAAGTGTTTTATAATGTTCTGCGCTATGTAACTTGAGCTTTAGTAAAAGCTTAAGTTTAATACTTCTTTTTTTATATTTTTTTCTTGACAAAAGTTTCTCTAAAATAATAATGAAACCGAGATTACAAGGTTCATGAATTCTTTAAAAAAACAATGAGCAAGCAATGAATAAACACTATTTTTACGAAGCTACGATAGGAGAGTGGTGTGATGGATGTGGAATTTAGTAGGAAGTCAAAACTAACTAGAATATTTAATTCTTACAATTTGTTTAAATTGCAGTTAATCTAATTAATAATTTCATAAATTTAAATAGACAAACTAGGTTATTTATATGAATAATAAAACGACAATTTCTGACAATGATTTTCCTGGACTTTTCATAAGTGCAGATTATACTTCCAAAAAAGCTCAAAATTTTTTCTTAATAATGAATGCTACATTATTAATTGTTCTAATAATTACAGCTTTTGTTTCTGAAAATTTTAATCAAACAATTTTAAAAAATGTTACTTTTTTTTTATTACTAGTAGCATTAATTCTGAATATAATTATTTATTACTCTCAATTTGAAAAGACATGGTACGAAGGTAGAGCTGTAGCAGAGTCAATTAAAACCTTAAGTTGGAAATATATGATGATTTCAAGACCTTTTGAAACTTCAAATGAAAGCGAAGCGGATAAAATTTTTTTAGATTATTTAAATTCGCTAATTGGTAAAAAAAAATCTTTTTTTGATTTAGTTGGTGGGAAGTTTTCTTCTGTCAATCAAATCACTGTTAAAATGAGAAATGTCCGGAACTTAAATTATGATAAAAGACTAAATATTTACTCAACGGAAAGGTTAAAAAATCAATTGCATTGGTATAAAAAAAAATCTAATACAAATCGAACTAAAAAGACTTATTTATTCCTGTTGAATGCATGTCTAATAATTTTTATTTTAGCAGCTATAGCATTCGATTTTGAATGGATTGAAAGAATTAAAATGGTATCATTCTTAATTACTTTTATAACTTCAATACTAGCTTGGATGCAAATTAAGAATTATCAAGAATTAAGTTATTCTTATGCTTTAACAGCGCATGAGTTAAGTATTATTAGGTCAAAAACAAAGCTAGTTGACTCTGAATCAAAATTGAGTGATTTTGTAGATGACTCAGAAACAGCTATATCCCGTGAGCATACCATGTGGTTAGCTAGAAGAGATCATCTGCATCTTTTTGATAAATAGCTTTTAAAGAGTTTATGAATTCAAGTAATAATTGCTTTTAATTAGTTCAACCATAAAAAAATACGTGTAAAATTTATTACATTTATAATCTCCCTAAAATTAATTACAATTCTTTAATAATAAACCTATTTAATCCAATGTGTAATGTGATAAAATAAATAATAAGAATACAACTTATAAAATTTGCTATGGCTAGAAAATGTTACATTTCTTTCAAAACTGAAAATATTGCTTATAAAAATCATATGCAAAATAGTATGCATATAGAAATGATTGATAGATCGCTTAATGAACCTATTGATTCTTATGATGAAGATTATATATTAAATAAAATACGAAATGAGTATTTATCAGACACTACTGTAACAATTCATCTAATAGGTTCTTTTAGTGCTGAAAATAGAGGTCTTCAAGAGCAGAGATTTATAAAACGTGAATTACAAGCTTCTTTGTATAATGGTCAAGGAAATACTAAAAATGGAATACTAGGAATAGTGCTCCCAGAAATGTATAGAGCAATTTATGGTGATTCATATAATTGCAATGTTTGTGGTGGTTCACATAGTTATGTAGGAATTAATGATTCAACAACTATTAAAGAGTTTAGTGCTAATCATTATATTCAAAATACCGCTAACAATAAATGCTCTTGGTATGAAGACGAAAGATATTGTGTTTTGGTAAAGTGGGATGATTTCATAGTTAAACCTGAAGAATACATCGAATTTGCTTTTCAAAAAAGAAGTCATCCAATAGCTGATAAAACTAAAGTAAGACCACAATAACTTTAAATGAAAGGAATATTAAAATTAATAATAGGTGGAATTACAACAAAATTAGTTGTTGATCATTTTAACAAAAATAATGAAATTCCTCAAAGGAGAATTTTTATAAGTCATTCATGGAAGAAGGGAAGTGATGATTATAATCAGTTAATAAATAAATTATTAGATACAAATATTCCGTTTTATAATCATTCAATTCCAGTAGACAGAGCTTTCGACGAAAACAGGAAGATGGAGTTGGAAAAAATATTTAGGAAGAAAATGATTAATTGTAGTAAAATTTTTGTTTTAGCAACAAGGGGAATTAAGAATGATACTTTTGTAATGACAGAAATTAAAATTGCAAAATCACTAAAAAAAGAAATCATAGCTGTTAAACCTTATGGGCAAAACGGTATTCCTACTTTTATAAGAAAAAACTCCAATAAAATTATAAGTAATAATATTAATTCAATAAAAGAAGCTTTAAGATAATATATGAATGCATTAAATAGATACTATTGGCCAACGAAATATGAATCTAGAGATTCATTTATTAACCAAAACGTAAAATGTGTTTTTATCTCTTATCAAAATAATGATAAGAATGAAGCAAAAAAGATAGCTGATTATCTTATTTCTGCAGGCATAAATGTCTATTTTGATGAGTATGATGGTGATTTGAAAAGAACAAACCAAAGTAGTCAACCAAATAAAGTAACTGATTCATTATGTAAAGGAATTAATAATAGTACTCATATGTTGGTAGTTGTTTCTCCCACAACAATAATATCAAAATGGGTTCCTTTTGAAATTGGTTATGGTTATGATAAGACGGATATAGCAGTACTTTGCCTAAAGGGAATTCCCAAAAATACATTACCCGAATATATCAGAACCTCAAAAGTGATTAGAGATATTTATGATTTAAATACTGAGATAAGTAATATTAAGGGAGTTCCAAAGGATTTACTTTTAGAGAATTTTACAATTAGAAAACATAACTATTCTTATCATGATTTGAAGAATGTTATGGATGAAATTATAACTTAATTGATAGAAATAACATGATTAAATGGGCTGATTTTTTAGTTTCTAAAGAAAAATGGATTTTTAATACTAAATCGATTGATAGTTTTATTGTGCATAACGATAATGGGGATACGGTTTCGAAAGGCTATGAAAAAAATAGAAGTTGGATTGTAAAACACTTAAAAGAAGGAAAAACTTTCTGTTGCATTTACTTAGATGTTGACGGTAAATGGTCGAAGGGTGGTGGTTTAACCTTAACTGTTAAGGGAGGTTTAAGCTGGTCTGAAAATTTACCTCTAATACTTCCTAAAAGAAAATCGTTTATTAGCTATTACCATAACGACGATAAAGATTATAAAAAGAAATTTTATAACTTAACTTCAGATTTAATTATCAATAAATCAGTTGAAGATGGTGATATTAAATCTGAAAATGGACCAGAATATGTAAAACAACTCATAAATAATGGGTACTTAAGTGATACCACAGTTTTAGTTGTTTTATTAGGTCCAAAAACAAAATGTAGAAAGCATGTAGATTGGGAAATTAGTGGAGCTTTAAATTATAAAGTTGGAGACACTTATAGTGGTTTATTAGGTTTGAAACTGCCTTCCCATCCAGATTTCGGAACAGGTAAATACTCTTATATGTTGCAACCTCAAAGACTAACCGACAACCTTAAAACATACTATGCTGTAATTAGAGACTACACTACTGATCGAAAAAAACTTCAGGAGTACATTGAATTGGCTTATAAAAATAGAGCATCTAAAGCTGATAAGAGATTAAATTCTAGAATTCAAATGAAAAGTAATACTTGTAGTTAATTTTTAATAATATGAATAAAAACAAACCTAAAAGAATATTAGCATTAGATGGTGGAGGGATAAGAGGAGCATTAACATTGGGCTTTTTAGAAAAAATAGAGGAAATAGTTAGAGAAAAAGAAAATAATCCTAAACTAAAATTATGTGATTATTTTGATTTAATTGGAGGAACTAGTACAGGAGCAATTATTGCAGCAGGACTATCTATAGGTATGTCAGCATCAGAAATTAAAGATCTTTATCTGAACATTGGTGATAAAATTTTTGGTAAAAAGCGTAGTTGGTTATTGAATCCATTTAAGAGGTATAAGGCTAAGTTTGATTATAAACCTTTAGATGAAGAGTTAAAAAAAGTATTTGGAGATATTTCTATTGGGAGTAATAAAATAAAAACAGGATTATGTATTATTACCAAAAGAGCAGATACGTTAAGCACTTGGCCGATAATAAATCATCCTAATGGCAAGTTTTTTAATGAACTTAAAGATAAAAATAATAACGTAATCGGTAGAGCTAACAAAGATATTTTATTAAGAGAAGCTGTTCGTGCAAGTGCAGCTGCACCTAGTTATTTTATTCCTCAAACAATAAAAGTAAAAAACCACACTGAATTTGGAACTTTCATAGATGGTGGTATAAGTTTAGCGAATAATCCTTCTTTACAATTATTTTTAGTTGCAACATTAAGTGAATTCCCGTATAAATGGAAAACGGGTGAAGATAATATTTCACTTATATCCATTGGAACAGGTACTCACAAAAAAAAATATAATGCCAAAAAAGTTGCAAAAAAAGGACTACTAGGTTGGGCAAAAATGATACCAGAACTTTTTATGGAAGATGCAAACTATTTAAATCAAACTATTTTACAATATCTCTCCAATTCACCTACACCAAGAATAATTGATTCTGAAATATTAGACTTAAAAAATGATTTAGTCACTGAAAAACCAGCTTTACATTATTTAAGGTATAACGTTATGCTGGATAATGATGAGTTAAATAATTTAGGCTTTAAATTTAAAAAAAACGAAATAGAATCATTGCATGAGATGTCAGAATCTAAAAATAAAGAAGTTCTTTATAAAATAGGCTCAGAAGCAGCAAATAGATACATTAATCCAGTCCACATTAAATAATATTATGGAAAAGACATGCTTTGTAATTATTGGATTTGGAATTAAAACAGATTTTGAAACGGGAAGAAGTTTAAATTTAGATAGAACATTCGAAAACATAATAAAACCGGTCTTTGATGATTTAGATATTTTATGTTATCGAGCTTGTGATTTAGAGCAATCCGGAGTTATAGATAAAAAAATGTATGAGAATATTTTGAAAGCAGATTTTGTAGTTGCTGATATTTCAACATTAAATCCAAATGCTATTTATGAATTAGGTGTTAGACACGCACTAAAACCAAATACTACAATTGTAATCGCAGAAGACAAATTAAAAATTCCATTTGATGTAAATCATGTGTTCATTCATTCATACAAGCATTTGGAAGAAGATATTGGTGTTACAGAAGCTGAAAGGTTTAAAGCTCATTTAAAAAAACAGGTCGAAAAATTTATAGCTGAACCAGAGGTTGATAGCCCTATTTACACTTTTATTCCAAATTTAATTCCTCCAAGTTTTACTGAAGATGAAATTGAAGATATAAAAGAAAGTATTGATAAGTCACATTCAACATCAGATTTGGTTGAACAAGCTGAAAAGAAGAAAAATGAGAAAAAATATGATGTTGCAAAAGATTTATTAAAAGCTGCTCTTCTCAATAAACCGAATGATAGTTTTATAATACAACGCCTTGCCTTAATTACATATAAATCTAAGGAACCATCAGAATTAGAAGCCTTAAATGAAGCATTAGGGTATTTAGAGCAACTAAATCCAATTGATACAACTGACCCTGAAACCTTAGGTTTATTAGGAGCTATTAATAAACGACTATATGAGCAAACAAATGATGAGAATTTTATAGATAAATCGAGACATTATTATGAAAGGGGATTCTATGTTAAACAAGATTATTATAATGGTATTAATGTAGCCTTCTTGTATTTATTGAAAGCAAGTTTAAGTGAAAATAAATTTGATATTTATGCTAACTATGGTCAGGCAAGAAAAGTATGGATTGAGATTATAACAAAGTGGAGTAGAGTAGTTGAGTCTGATAAATTTGAAGATCGAGGAGATAAAGAATGGATATATCTCACTTTAGCAGAAGCACATTTTGGTTTACAAAACAAAGAACAAGAGGAAAGATATTTTGAATTGGCTATCAAATTACCTAATACAGCTTTTGCAAGAGCTTCTTATAACGATCAAAAAGAAAAATTATCAATAATAATTAATCAAAAAACACTAAAAAAATTAAAAGATTTATAAACTATATTAAGTTATGAGGGTTTGGCTATGATATTTTATATCCTATTCAAGGAAAGATAGCACTGATTACGCATATAATCTATCAAATCATTTTTTAAATAAAGGAATGGATGTTTAAACTTATCCAGTAACCGCAACCATCATGGTATTGCTTTGCGCAAGCTCATAAAGTTCCGTGCTAATTTACTAGTTAAACAAAAACCACCACAACCATCAGTCCCCAAAATAAAACAACAACAATAAACCTCAAGCCATTCCCCAACCATTTTCAGAAATAGTGAGCTTCAAATTTAAGTCAACTTTCCATCACAAGGGAGTTACGAACCAAGTATAATTAACAATCCAAATTAATCTAAAGAAAAAAGCGAGCGTCACGCAGTGAACTGCGAAGCACATCACGAATACCAAAAGAAAATAAAAACGCATGAGTAACTGCGAAGCACATCATGAGTTCAAATAAAAAATATTAACGCACGAATAATTCCTTTAAATGGTTTTGATTTTTTGGTTCGTTTTGCATCAAGGCAACTGCGTAGCACATCATGAGTTCCAATAAAAAATATAAACGCACGAATAAAATGAACGTAATACTATAAAAAATCCGGAGCAAGGAATTATGAATCAATTCTATTTAACAATCTAAAATTCTAAAAAGTAAAAACCCAAACGCTACGCATTACTTATAAATCAAAACCAAACAAAAAACCCACTCCAGAACATCCAGAGCAGGTTTCTCATAATCATCCCACCAAAGGCAGGCACAAAAAAAAGAGGGTTTAACCAGTAACGGCAACCTTCATGGTATTGCTTTGCGCAAACTCATAAAGTTCCGTATTAATTTCCTGGTAAAATACAATTCCAATACTCACAAATAGTGCAGAAGTAGCAGGAATAGCACCCAAGGCAGTCAAATCAACAGTAAGCGAGGTATCACCACCTACCATACCACCTAGTGGTATAGCAGCACTAATATCAGTACCACCAAGCCCATTAACAGTTTCATCAACCGGTTCATAGGTATTAGTTGCAGACTCATAGCTGTAATTACTCACATAACCAGCAGCAAGCACCAATTTAAAGTGGGTAGCACCTTCAGGAGCCGTAATAAAAGCATCCGTATTAAAGTCCACTACTTTCCATTTCGCCAAATCACGAGCGGGATCAATTTCCGGCAACGTATAAGGCGCATAAAACACACTTTTAAAAGGAAGCTGTTTGTTAAATTCAAAGTTGCGAAACATGTCTCGCATAGCAACCACATCAATATCACGCTCGCCACGTTTCCCGGCACCAGTGCTATTAATGCGTTTCATCAGGCCACTCACACGCGCACTCAAATACGAGTCGCCCATCAGTTTCACCATATTGGCAAACCCATCCCTAAAAGCCTTACCAGCTCGGGCGGAACCGCCAAATTCCATCATATTTTCCCGCGTTCGTTTATACGCAGGATCACGCATAATACGGTTTTTACTCACTTGGCTCTTGGTTTTTACCAAACTCTCGCCATTCTGTCTGTAAAACGTCAACCCATCCAGGGTGCCGTCCAGTCTAATAAATGATTTATTTCTTGCCATAATTAAAAGTTTTAGAACTGTGAGCACAGGCAATAGAGCGCAACACAATTTGGTTAATAAAAAGGAACAGACAACCATCTAATTCCCACATAGTAAAGAGGGCTAAAAATTAATTAAGTGAGAGAATAATAACATATCGATATCCCAAAACAGTAATAAGCAACCTCGCGAATCGTCACAAACTACCAGTCTGGAAATCAAACATATAAAATATATTTTTAATGCATCACAACTTTCAATTATCTGATTATCAGTAAAATATAGAAATATCAAACAATTCGTCAAAAAAACAGCTAAAACCCAAGCGTAATTTTATAATATTCTCATCGTCAGTCGAATACAAGATAAATATTCAATAAAAATGAAAACATTACAAAAACCCCAAATCTGTCAGAAATACCAAACAAAAACCAACAATAGAGGAGGAGCCAACCATGAAATATCAAGTCCAAAACAAGCAGTAAACCATAAACCACCACAACAGTAAGTCCCCAATCTAAAGCAACCATAAGTCCCCAAATTAAAAGAACAGCAATAAACCTCAAGCCATTCCCCAACCATTTTCAGAAATAGTGAGCTACCAAGCTTTAGTAAACCAGACAAAACAAGGAAGTTAAGAACCAAAGTAATTTAACATTCCAAAGTAGCAAAAAGAAAAAAGCGAACGTCACGCAGTAAACCACCACAACCATAAGTCCCCAAATTAAAAGAACAGCAATAAACCTCAAGCCATTCCCCAACCATTTTCAGAAATAGTGAGCTTCAAATCAAAGTAAACCTTCCACCACAAGGGAGTTACGAAGCAAGTATTTTTAACATTCAAAAATAACGTAAAGAAAAAAGCAAACGTCAAAAGCAAGCCATAAACCAAAGCAGCAGTAAGTCCCCAAATTAAAACAGCAGCAATGAACCTCAAGCCATTCCCCAACCATTTTCAGAAATAGTGAGCTTCAAAACAAGGTAAACCTTCCATCACAAGGGAGTTATGAAAGAAAGTAATTTAACATTCCAAATTATCATCAAAAAAAAAGCGAACGTCACGCAGTGATTTCCTTTAAATGGTTTTGATCTTTTGGTTCGTTTTGCATCAAGGCAAAATGAACAAAGTATAATTAATACTACAAAACCTCAAGCCATTCCCCAACCATTTTCAGAAATAGTGAGCTTCAAATCAAAGTAAACCTTCCACCACAAGGGAGTTACGAAGCAAGAATTTTTAACATTCAAAAATAACGTAAAGAAAAAAGCAAACGTCACGCAGTGAACCACCACAACCATAAGTCCCCAAATAAAATCCACCATCCAAAATACCAAGCACTTTCCCCAACCATTTTCAGAAATAGTGAGCTTCAAAACAAGGTAAACCTTCCATCTCAAGGGAGTTAAGAACCAAGTACATTTAACAATACAAAATATCGTAAAGAAAAAAGCGAGCGGTACGCAGTAATTTCCTTTAAAGGGTTTTGATCTTTTGGTTCGTTTTGCATCAAGGCAAAATGAACAAAGTATAATTTACACTACAAAACAGCAAGCACTTTCCCCAACCATTTTCAGAAATAGTGAGCTACCAAGCTCTAATAAACCTTCCAAATCAAGGGAGTTAAGAACCAAAGTAATTTAACATTCCAAAGTAGTAAAAACAAAAAAGCGAACGTCACGCAGGAAAATGCGGAGCATTCACGAATACCTAAAAATAAAATAACGTGCATGAGTAATTTCCTTTAAAGGGTTTTGATTTTTTGGGTAGCCTGTCCAGAGCAAAGCGAAGGATCCGCATCAAGGCAACTGCGAAGCACATCATGAATACCAATAGAAAATAAAAACGTATGAATAAAATGAACATAATAAAAGTTTTGCATCAATTCAACTGCGAAGCATATCATGAGTTCCATTAAAAAATATTAACGCACGAATAATTCCTTTAAATGGTTTTGATCTCCTGCCTGCCGGCAGGCAGATTTGGGTAGCCTGTCCAGAGCAAAGCGAAGGATCCGCATCAAGGCAACTGCGAAGCACATCATGAGTTCCAATAAAAAATGTTAACGCACGAATAAAATGAACGGAATAAAGTTAAGTATCCAAAACAAGTGTATTACTAACCAAAGTAATTAAACAATCCAAAGTAACGTATAGAAAAATCGAACGTCACGCAGTAAACCACAATCCACCACAACAGTAAGTCCTCAAATAAATTTAACAGCAATAAACCTCAAGCACTTTCCCCAACCATTTTCAGAAATAGTGAGCTTCAAAACAAGGTAAACCTTCCATCTCAAGGGAGTTAAGAACCAAGTACATTTAACAATACAAAATATCGTAAAGAAAAAAGCGAGCGGTACGCAGTAATTTCCTTTAAAGGGTTTTGATCTTTTGGGTAGCCTGTCCAGAGCAAAGCGAAGGATCCGCATCAAGGCAACTGCGAAGCACATCATGAATACCAATAGAAAATAAAAACGTATGAATAAAATGAACGTAATATTATAAAAATTCCAAAGCAAGTAATTAGGAACCAAATTAATTTAACAATCTAAAGTAACATAAAGAAAAAAAGCGAACGTCACGCAGTGAACTGCGAAGCACATCATGAGTTCCAATAAAAAATGTTAACGCACGAATAAAATGAACGTAATAAAGGCTAATAAGCTCTAATAAACCAGACAAAACAAGGGAGTTATGAACGAAACTAATTTAACAATCCAAAATAACGTAAAGAAAAAAAGCGAACGTCACGCAGTGAACTGCGAAGCACATCACGAATACCAAAAGAAAATAAAAACGCATGAGTAACTGCGAAGCACATCATGAGTTCAAATAAAAAATATTAACGCACGAATAATTCCTAAAAAATGGTTTTGATCTTTTGGTTCTTTTGTATCAACGAAATCGAAGATTCACGAACACAAACAATAAAATAGAGAAGTGTGGTGAGTACAAAAGAATGAAATATACTTTTTATTCCAATTCAACGAAGTCATAAACCAAGTATATTTATTAATCCAAAAGTCTCTAAAGAAAAAAGCGATAGTTTCCCTAACGTTTCCTTCGGGTTTAAGTCGGGTTTAAGTCGGGTTTAAGTCGGGTTTAAGTCGGGTTTCCTTCGGGTTTAATTCGGGTCCAATTCGGGTCAACATATAAAACCACTACAAAACACCCTAAAAACCCATCGCATGAGAATCGCGTATTTATAAAATTACGCACAAGTATGCAGAATATAGCAATTATAAGAATCAATAATAAACGCATAAATCAGTAGATATGTAAATGATTACCAAAGCACCAGATGTTTGTAGCGTAAACACGTTAGATTCCAAAATCTATTTATAGTTAGTTAATACCTAATCACAATTAGCTTGTACATAATCATTTCCGATATAAGTCTAAAGACGTTATATCAATGATTATGTCAAATACCGCGAAAAGCGCTATTCCCCTAATTGTTATAATATGTTCTATAATTTATATTATGTAAAATAGAATATTCTAGAATTAGGGATGCGTTTAAAACATCCCTCTATTCTAATTCTTTATAACTATTCTTTCAAACTCGCCATATCAATTACAAAACGATACTTCACATCGTTTTTAGTTACACGTTCAAAAGCATCGTTGATATCTTGCATATCAATCATTTCTATATCCGAAACAATATTATGCTCACCACAGAAATCTAACATCTCTTGGGTTTCTTTAATACCACCAATTAATGATCCAGCAACACGTTTACGTCCCATAACCAAACTACCACCATTAAATTCTTTCATCGGTTCAATAGCACCAACCAATACCATGGTCGAGTCTATTTTCAATAAATTCAAATACGGATCCATAGCATGACCAACTGGAATGGTATTCAATATAAAGTCGAAACTATTCGCATGTGCTTTCATCGCGTCTTGATCTTTGGAAATCAACACCTCATGAGCACCTAATCGCTCCGCATCTTCCGCTTTCTCTGGCGAAGTTGTAATCATCACCACGTGAGCACCCAAAGCATTGGCAAACTTCACACCCATATGTCCCAGTCCTCCCAAACCAACAATACCTACCTTATCACCTTTCTTCACCTTCCAATGACGCAATGGCGACCAAGTGGTAATTCCAGCACAAAGCAATGGTGCTGCACCTTTTGGATCTATATTTTCTGGAACGCGCAGTACAAATTCCTGATCGCAAACCACAGATGTTGAATAACCACCATAGGTTTGTCCACCCATATGTATGTCTGGACTGTTGTAGGTAAATGTCGCGCCTTTTTCACAAAATTGCTCTAAATCCTGTTCGCAACTATGGCAAGTCTGGCAAGAATCTACCATACAACCAACACCAACTAATTCCCCTACTTTAAAATTGCTCACATCACTCCCAACGGCTGTTATGCGACCAACAATTTCATGACCAGGAATCACCGGATATTTGGAACCTTTCCAATCATTTCTAACGGTGTGAATATCCGAATGGCAAACGCCACTATATAATATATCAATCTTTACATCGGCAGCTTTCAAGTCGCGACGTTCAATATCCATAGGTTCTAAATTGGCCGTGGCACTATTAGCACCATAAGCTTTTACGGTCTCTTTCATAGTTTTTTATGTTTTGTTGTGTCTTCTTTTTTGTGAATGTATAAGATACCACTCAAATTAAAGACTTAATAATTTCTTCTATTAATCTTATGTTATTTTTTCATAATCCGTGTAGCCTTTTTTACCAGGCACATAAAACGTGTCAGTATCCCATTTGGCTAATTCCAGGTTTTGCTCAAAGCGTTCCACCAAATCAGGATTAGAAATTAACGGTTTTCCAAAAGCCACCAAATCAGCATCTCCACGTTCTAAAACCGCATTGCCACTCGCCTGCTTAAAATTGGTGTTAATCATTAACGTCCCTTTATAAATCGGTCTGTACCGTTTAGCAATTTCAGTTTCCGCAAATGGCACGTCCGATACATCGTTAAACGGTTCAGATAAATGCACATAGGCTAAATCGTAACCATTCAATCTATCAATAATATAGTCGAATGTCGGAAGCGTTTCTTCATCTACCGTTATACCAAACATACCATGAGCAGACGGATTAAAGCGAACACCTATTCTATTTTCAGGCATAACCGACTTGATAGCATCCAATACCTCAAAGAAAAAACGCGCACGATTCTCTTGGCTTCCACCATAATCATCCGTTCTGGTATTAGAACACCTACTAAAAAACTGATGAAATAAATACCCGTTAGATGAATGTATTTCCACACCATCAAACCCAGCTTCCATGGCGTTTTTGGCTGCATTCTTGAAATCTAAAATGGTTTGATCAATATTGGCTTGTGTCATCGCCTTTGGCGTAACCGTATCTTTAAAACCCGTTGGTGTATAGGATTGTACCTTTGGATTGATAGCCGAAGGTGCTACAGGTAAATTCCCATCATGAAAATCAGGATGCGAAATCCGGCCTACATGCCATAACTGTATAAATATCTTACCACCTTCATCATGAACCGCTTTAGTTACGAGCTTCCACCCTTCTACTTGCTGTTGCGTATGGATACCTGGTGTATTCACATAACCAACCGCTTGCTCCGAAACTTGCGAGCCTTCGGTAATAATCAATCCAGCCGAAGCACGTTGGGCATAATAAGTGGCTTGTAAATCTTGCGTAGGAACTTTGCCGGCATTAACGGCACGACTCCGCGTCATAGGTGCCATAACCACGCGGTTTTTTAAGGTAATACTAGTGTTGAGTTTATAAGGTTCTAATAAGGCTTGTTTCTTGGTCATATATGTCTTTTGAAGTTAGATATGTATTGTTTTACAAAAATACGAAGCAATTCAGAAATAGATGAACAAGAAACGACTTATGGCTGTTAAATTTTCCTTAAGATTGTAATGGGTTTTATAAAATAGTAATGCGGACTTTCTTCTTTTTTAAACGCGAATTATTGGTTTTTTCAACAAGCGCAGTGGCCTTCTTTTTAGGGACAGCCACAAAAGCACAATCTTGTTTTAATTCAATAACACCTACTTCATGCTTTTCCAAATCCCCTTGTTTAAATAGTAAACCTGCAATATCACCTTTCGAAATTTTATCTTTTCTCCCTCCTGAAATAAATAAAGTACACCATTCAGATTCCAATTTTTTAGGTTTTCCGTCCAATTTAACTACTTGATTGGTGTCAATAAATTCCGGTAAATACTCTTCGGCCCATTGCATAACATAAGCAGTTCCTTTGGCATTCATTCGGGCTGTTCTACCGTTTCTGTGCGTGAATTCTTCAGCTTTTAATGGTAGCTGATAATGAATAATATAATTCAATTCAGGAATATCTAAACCGCGCGCTGCCAAATCGGTGGCGATGATTATTTGATGGGTTCCATTTCGAAATTTAATCAAAGCACGCTCCCGATCAATCTGTTCCATACCGCCGTAAAAACAACCGTGAGGAATATTTTGCGTATTTAGAAAATCGCTTACATATTGAATGGTATCCTTATAATTACAAAAAATAATACCTGGTTTATTCCCAATGTCATAAAGTAAATCTGCTAATGTTTGAAGTTTATCTTTAATAGGCGATAGCACTTTTTTAATTTGAATATTCGACAACTTGGTATCTAAATAATCTATAACTAATTCATTGTAAAGCCCTACGAATTCAGGAATTTCTAACCCTTGTGTAGCAGAAGTTAACACACGTTTCTCAATCTGTGGAAGGTTTTCTATAATCTCGCGCATTTCGCCTTCAAAACCAATCTCTAACGATTTATCAAACTCATCTAAAACTAACGTTTTAATGTCCGCAACTGAAAACGTTCCGCGACGTAAATGATCAGCCACACGACCAGGCGTTCCAATTAATATAGCTGGAGTATGTGCCAATTCCAATTTATCTTTTGAAAACGGTCGTCCACCATAAACCGCATTGGCTTTAAAACCGGTTCCCATTTCACGAATAACCTGTTCAATTTGAATGGCTAACTCGCGTGATGGTACTAAAATTAGCAACTGCACATTAGGACACTTAATATCCAATGCGGCTAATGTTGGCAGCAGAAAAGCTAGGGTTTTACCTGTTCCTGTTGGCGATAAAACAACCGTATTTTCAGCATTTTCTATAGCCAACAAGGCATCTTCTTGCATATCGTTTAAGGATGCAATTTGAAGTTTTGCTAAAATGTCTTGCTGTCCTTTAATGGAATTGGCCATAGTGTTATTGGTTTTTATGCGGCAAAGATACAGACTGTTTGCTTGTATTTAGAAGTTAATGTTATAGAAATATACAGAATAAGAAATATTTTGCGCATTATACAAAGTATAATCAACGAATTTGCCTAAACAAAATGATTACATTTGTGGTTATTAGAATTCTTTTGATATTTTACCTTATGAATGAATTTTTCACGAACCATACCGAGAATATATATATACTCATTGGGGTTACTATTATATGTGTTTTTCTCTTTATAGCGTTAAATAAGGTTTCTAAGCGCATTGAAAAAAAAGCAATAGAAAAAGGATATAGCGATTTTGCCAATCTCAACTTAATTAATAAAATCATTAAAATTGGCATTGTATTATTTTATCTTTTTATGGTGGCTTATCTTCTAGCTGATCAAAGTGAATTCAATATTATTGCTATAAACATTAAGAAAACCAGTTATTTAACCCTTGTTTTTATTATAACTAGTGTTGGTTACACCGTTTCAAATACGTTGTTTAATAGGATTATTAAACGGAAGGATAATCCAACGACTGTAAAGTTTTTAAAATATGTTGCTGCCTTTATAATTATAGTCATTGGTATTGCTTTTGCTGCCATGGCATTTCCATCGCTTAAAAGTATTGCCTCTACAGCACTTGGTGGTGCCGGAATTATTGCTGCTATTATTGGTTTAGCTTCACAAGAAGCGCTAGCCAATATTATTGGTGGTTTTTTTATCATTATGTTTAAGCCGTTCCAAATTTATGATACTATTAAAATTTCCAATGAAATGGTTGGCACCGTTATGGACATTACCTTACGTCATACCATTATTAAAGATTATAATAATAAAATGATTGTGGTTCCAAACGCGATCATTAATAAGGAGAAAATAGCGAATTATAATTTAGGTGATAAAAAATACTGTCAATATATAGAGCTTTCTATTTCTTACGATAGTGATGTGGATTTAGCAAAAAAAATTATTCAGGAAGATTGCGAAAAACATCCGAGTAATATAGATAACCGAACTAAAGTGGATAAGCTGAATAATGTTCCAAAAGTTCGTGTGCGGGTCATTAGTTTAGAAGATTCTCATGTAGCCATTCGTGCTTGGGTTTGGACTAGTGAATTTGGACTGGCATTTGACATGAAATGCGATTTATTAGAGTCGATTAAAAAACGATTTGATAAAGAAGGTATTGAAATTCCATTTCCCTACCGCACCATTATTACTAAAAACATGAATACAATTCCAGTTCAGAACGAATCCATAAACTAATTAAAATCAGTGATTTAAAATTAATTAGGAGGGTTTTTAAAACTCTAACAAAATTTTATGATTCTTTATCCGCAAATTATTCTATTTTCGGCCGATGCAAAAATAATATTTTGCAATTAATAACGTTAGTTGGTTTTAAACCGCAAGTTGCAGCCTATGAAATCATGTATTGCACTCCTTACTTTTTGCCTAGCTTTCAATAGTTATGGGCAAATTCTTTCGCCAAGTGGCGTATCTCCTAATCTTTTAAATTTTGTGGCTAGTAGTCATGAGTTATTAGAAACCTACGCGGCTGAAGCTGAAAAGGCTTTTTTGGTTGTAGAACCGGAAGAAACTGTAGATATTACAACTGATTATTGGGATACCAGTAAACTCAAAGTTATTTATGATACGGAGATTAAATTTCCGATTCATTTACAATTTAATGAAACAAATTATGTGTCGCCTATCTCAAAAAATAAGGTTATAACGTCTCGTTATGGCTGGAGAAGAGGTCGCGCTCATAAAGGAATTGATATTGATTTAGCAACAGGTGATAGTCTTTTTGCTATGTTTGATGGCGTTGTTCGTTTTGCAAATTACAGTTCAGGACACGGAAGTTCTGTGGTAGTGCGTCATTTTAATGGTTTGGAAACGGCTTATGCGCATTTATCAAAATTAGGTGTTAAAGAAAATGATTCTGTTAACGCCGGAGCTTATTTAGGTAAAGGCGGTACGTCTGGAAATGCGCGTGGGAGTCATTTACATTTAGAAATGAGCTATATGGGAATTAATATTAACCCAGAATATTTAATTGACTTTACAGATGAAAATCAAATCCGATCTCAAGAAATTTGGATTACAAAGGATTGGACCAGACCGGAATTACATAATAGTAAGCAACAGAGTGATTTGGATTTACTTACCTTAAAATCGCAAGCAATTGCTGCAGCCAAAAAGCCTAAAAAAGTATATGTAGTAAAAAGTGGCGATACACTTTCGCGTATTTCTTCTAGAAATCATATCAGTATTGCAGCTTTGTGCAAATTAAATAAAATCAATAAAAACGCCACTTTAAAAATTGGTCAGAAATTGGTTGTTATTTAAAAATTATTAGAAAAATGATAGTTTCAAAAAGGCGAACGTGAGTTCGTCTTTTTTTGTTAAAAAAATTATATTCTACTGCATAGAAAGTCGGTCTTGTTTTATTAAAATTCTGTATTTTGCGGCGTTCATATAAAATCAATAATCGTGAAAGTTTGTATTGCCGAAAAGCCCAGTGTTGCCCGTGAAATTGCATCTGTATTAGGTGCAAACATCCGTCATGATGGCTATTTTGAAGGCAATGGCTACTATGTAACCTTCACCTTTGGGCATTTGTGCACCTTGATGGAGCCAAACGATTATAAACCGCATTGGAAAAGTTGGGATTTGAATAATTTGCCCATGCTACCTGAAAAATTCAAAACCAAGGTCGTAGCGAATTCAGGGATTCAAAAGCAATTCAAAATTGTAAAAAGCCTCTTTGATAAAGCCGATTTGGTTATAAATTGTGGGGATGCTGGGCAAGAAGGAGAACTTATTCAACGCTGGGTTATGGACCAAGCCAATTATAAAGGACCCATTCAGCGTTTATGGATCTCATCTTTAACTACAGAAGCTATTAAGGAAGGATTTGAAAACTTAAAACCTTCTGCTGATTATGATAATTTGTATTATGCTGGATTTTCAAGAGCTATTGGCGACTGGCTTTTAGGCATGAATGCGACGCGATTGTACACTTTAAAACATGGCGGTTATAAACAAGTATTATCCGTCGGGCGTGTTCAAACACCAACTTTAGCCATGGTTGTGAATCGTTTTAAAGAAATTGAAAACTTTATATCTCAACCCTATTGGGAACTGCAAACATTGTATCGTGATACGGTATTTAGTTACGAAGACGGCCGTTTTTTGAAAATGGAAGATGGAGAAATTTTAGCGCTTAAAGTTCAGGAATCTGATTTTGAAATTCTTTCAACCACCAAGAAAAAAGGTAAGGAATATGCGCCGAAACTTTTCGATTTAACTGGGTTACAAGTGCATTGTAATAAGCGTTTCGGCTTTACAGCAGATGAAACTTTAAAACTTGTTCAAACCTTATATGAACAAAAAGTGGTGACCTATCCTAGAGTAGATACCACATTTTTACCAAATGATGTGTATCCTAAAGTGGCAGGAATTCTTAAGAACTTAACTAATTATGCCGCTTTAACCCAACCACTTTTAGGAAAGAAAATTAAAAAATCTTCCAAAGTATTTAATGATAAAAAAGTAACAGATCACCATGCTATTATACCCACAGGCGTAGAAAGCAGATTGCAATACAAC
Source organism: Bizionia myxarmorum (assembly GCF_008086205.1). Classification (GTDB taxonomy): domain Bacteria; phylum Bacteroidota; class Bacteroidia; order Flavobacteriales; family Flavobacteriaceae; genus Algorimicrobium; species Algorimicrobium myxarmorum. The sequence goes on from NZ_VSKK01000003.1 coordinate 174,613, forward strand.
CAACAACAAGTTTACAATAGTATAGTAAAACGTTTTATCGCTGTTTTTTATGATGATTGTGATGTGTCCAACACTACGGTAATTGGTCAAGCGGCTGATGTTAAGTTCAAAATAACGGGAAAAGAAATTTTAAAGAAAGGTTGGCGCGTGGTGTTCGAGAATCCAGAAAAGGATATAAAAGCAGCAGATATTTTACCTTCTTTTGTTGCGGGCGAAAAAGGGCCTCATGAGCCTTCTTTTTTAGAAAAACAAACCAAACCACCTAATCAATTTACGGAAGCTACCCTCCTACGCGCCATGGAAACCGCAGGAAAACAAATAGATGATGAAGAATTGCGTGAACTCATGAAAGAAAATGGCATTGGCAGACCATCCACGCGTGCCAATATTATTGAAACGCTTTTTAAACGCAAATATATAATTCGAAATAAAAAACAGGTTTTACCAACAACAACAGGAATTCAATTAATTGATACCATTCAAAATGATATTTTAAAATCGGCCGAACTTACCGGAACCTGGGAGAAACAATTAAAAGATATTGAAAAGGGGACTTTTAAAGCGAGCACATTTATCAACAATATGAAGCACATGGTGGATGAATTGGTTTATGAAGTAAGAAGTGAAACCAATCGTGCTAATATTTCACACGCTACAACTACCCAACGAAAAGTAGATAAGCCTAAAGCGAAAAGTATTAATACCGCCAAAGGCATGTCATCAGAAACTTGTCCGAAATGTAAAATAGGCAAACTCATAAAGGGGAAATCTGCTTATGGATGCTCTGATTATAAATCAGGATGTACGTTTGTTTTACCTTTTCAGGTTCATGACAAGAAAATTTCCGAAAAGCAATTTATACGATTACTTCAAAAAGGATCCACGGTTAATTTAAAAGGTTTTAAAACAGAATCTGCAACTGTTGAAGGTTTGTTGCGTTTTGATGACGATTTTAACTTGGTACTAGAACCTAAAAAACGCAAACAAGCTGCCGTACCGGATAAGATTATATGTCCTAAATGCCAACAGGGGCATATTGTAAAAGGACAAACGGCTTATGGATGTACCAAATATAATAAAGGATGCGATTTCTTACTTCCCTTTGAAACACTCCGGAAAAAAGCAGAAGGAAAAAAAATGACGCGGGAATTGGTGCTTGAAATCATTCATAAACATGCTTAATAGCGTTTAATTTCATAGATTGTGATAAATATCATATTTATAATCACCTCTAGAATATATTTTTACATATTGAAAACCAAAACTTACACTTATGATAACTCAAACCCTTGCACTTTACAATTGGAATAATGGCGTTGTAATGATTGCTATTTTCGCATTCGTTTGTATCGCTTTAGTCGCAATTTTATTAAAATTCGTGATGAGCGGAAAACCCAAAGAAGAACTTCAAGATCAAGACGACACGACATCTGATTTATAAATTTTAATCAATTCATTCTCGTAATGGATTGTTTTTTGTACATTTGTTAACCAAGTGGTTAAACCGAATAGTTGTTATGACAAAGCGTAAAGATGAAAATACGGAATTACAGATTTTAGATGCCGCTAAAAAAGTGTTTCAAACCAAAGGTATGGATGGCGCCAGAATGCAAGAAATTGCTGATATGGCCAACATTAACAAAGCCATGCTACACTACTACTACCGCAGTAAACAATTGCTATTTGAAGCCGTATTTAAAAATGCTTTTGCCCTGTTAGCACCGCAATTGAATATAATTTTAAATGATGATTCCTCTATTGAGAATAAGGTGAAAAACTTCACATCCAATTATATATCATTTATTATTAAACATCCCTATCTGCCGAACTTCATAATTCAAGAGTTAAATAGAAATCCAGATTTTATTGAAAAGCTTCAAGGAAATTCCACACTATTAAATATTGACAAATTTAAAAAGTCGGTAGAATTAGAAGTTAGTCAAGGTCTTTTAAAACCGATTTCAGGTGAACAATTATTCATCAATATTTTGGCCTTAAATATCTTCCCTTTTGTTGCTAAACCTTTAGTGAAGGCTTTTACAAAAGAAAATGATAAAGGATTTAAAAAACTTATGGAAGATCGGAAAACGGAAGTGTCTGAATTTATTATTCACGCCATAAAAAAATAGGTTTATGAAAAGAACTATTTCCATATTGTTTTTTCTTGCTGTGAGTCTGCAAAGTTGGTCTCAAGAGCTTTTAACTTTGGAAAACTGCTATCAATTACTGACGGTAAATTATCCATTAGTTAAGCAGCATGCCTTATTGGAAAGCCAAAATGCTTTAGAATTAGATATTATAAATACCGGAAAACTACCGCAAATAAGTTTGGATGCGCAAGCGAGCTATTTATCAGATGTTACGGAAATACCCCTTCCAAATACAGGTGTGGAACCACCTAACAACGATCAGTATCGCGTTACACTTTTTGTAAATCAGCTTATTTATAATGGCGGTGCTATTCAGGCCAATTCCCAAGTAAAATTGGCACAATTAAAAACGCAGCAAAAACAATTGGAGGTTAGCTTATATCAATTAAAGCAGCGTATTAATCAATTATATTTCTCAATTTTACTTCATAATGAATCTCTTGATTTATTAAATTCTAAAAAAAATCAGTTAGAATCGAAACTTAAAGAAGTGAAATCCGGTATTGAATACGGCATCATTCTTCCAGCTTCCGATAAAATTATCGAGGCTGAAATACTAAAAATTAAGCAGCAAAATTCGGATATCGTCAACAGTAAAAAGGTATTCATTGAAACCTTATCATCCTATATTGGTAAAACGCTAAGTGATGAAACTTCTTTTGAAAAACCACAAATAACAAGTAACCTCTCTCCTACACTTCAACGTCCAGAATTAGAGTTATTTCAGTTAAAAAAAGATGAAATTGAAAGTCAGAAGCTCCTAATTCAAAAGAATACGATGCCAAAACTAATAGGTTTTGCTTCTGGCGGTTATGGAAATCCAGGATTAAATATGTTAGATAATTCATTTCAACCATTCTATACTGTTGGCGCTAAATTAAATTGGACGGTTTTTGATTGGAATGCTAATAAAAAGAAACGCGAATCATTACTAATTAATAAGGATATGGTTGATAATGAAGCAGAAATTTTTCAATTGAATACAAACATTGAATTAAATAAATACGAATCGGAAATAGCTAAAATAACCGAAACGCTTGCCATAGATTCAGAAATCATCGCGCTCCGTAAAGATGTTTTACAAGTAACCGAATCGCAATTAAGAAATGGTGTTATCACAACATCCACCTACATTACGGAATTGACCAATTTTTACGAAGCGGAAAATTTATTTTCAACGCATAATATTCAGCTAGAATTAGCAAAGGCAAATTATAATAGTACTCAAGGAAACTAAAAATGAAACATATTCATATAATTTTTACAGCTCTTGCCACCCTAACCTTAAGCTTGGTTTCATGTGGTAATTCCAATGATAAAGCAGATGGTTATGGCAATTTTGAAGCCACGGAGATCACTATATCGGCAGAGAATAATGGCAAAATCATGGCTTTTAATGTTCAGGAAGGCGATGTTCTTAAAAAGGATGCATTTATAGGTTATATTGATACTATTCCACTGTCTTTAAAAAGAGAACAACTGTTGGTTTCCAAGGATGTTGTTGGTAGCAAATCTCAAGGTGTTCTATCTCAAATAGCTGTGTTAAATGCAAAGTTGAAAGTAGCCAATACAAACAAAACGAGAACTGAAAGCTTGATCAAAGATAATGCAGGTACCCAGAAAAATTTAGATGATGTTTTAGGTGAAATGGCTGTTATTAAGCAACAAATTAGAAGTGTAGAAATTCAAAATGCACCCGTTGTGAATGAACTAAAAAATATTGATGTTCAAATAAAACAAATAGCCGACCAAATTGAAAAATGTAAAATCACGAATCCTATCAATGGAACGGTGTTAACGAAGTATAGTGAAGCTGGCGAAATTACGGCTTTTGGCAAACCGCTTTATAAAATAGCCGATTTAAATACCATGGAATTACGTGTTTTTGTAAGCGAAACCCAACTAGCAAATTTAAAAATTGGTCAAGAGGTTCAAGTGAAAATAGATAACCAAGATACTATGACCGATTATTCTGGAATTATTACATGGATTGCTTCGCAAGCGGAGTTTACACCAAAAATTATACAAACAAAAGACGAACGTGTGGCTTTAGTTTATGCACTAAAAGTGAGCGTTAAAAATGATGGCAGTCTAAAAATTGGAATGCCAGCTGAAATGTGGTTTCAAAGCCCAAACCCTTCTAAAGGAAAAAATGAGTAAATATTAAAAACCAATAATAAATTAAATATCATGAAAAAAACACTAGTAACAATGGCAATGATGGCCGTAATTCTTTCAAGTTGTAATAACACTAAAAAGGACGAAGCTGCTACAGAAGTAAAAATGGATGAACAAATTGAAGTTGTTTCACATGAAAATGAAGAAACGCATCAATCGGGTTCAGCATTAGGTAACACTTGGATGGAAGAAATTCAAATGGATAATGGCGCAAAATGGGCAGCAAATATTGAAACGACAGATGGCGTTAACGATATGCTTAAAATGATTTCAGAAGCAAAAACAGAAACTGTTGACGATTATTTAAGCCTAGCTAATAAATTGAATGAAAGAAAAAACACGTTGGTTAAAGAATGTACAATGAAAGGGCCTTCTCATGACAATCTTCATGTGTTTTTACATCCATTAATTGAAAAAATAGATATGCTTTTAAAGACTGAAACTACTGCACAAGGTTCGGAAACATTAGAAAGTATTACAGCGAATTTAAATGCATACAACAACTATTTCGAATAAGAAATGGGCATTCATATCGAGAACATATCAAAATCTTATAAGGACGTAAACGCCTTAAAAAACATTTCGTTTGATGTGAAACCGAATGAATTATTTGGACTTATTGGTCCCGATGGTGCGGGAAAAACAACGCTTTTTAGGATTTTAACCACCTTACTAATAGCCAATGAAGGGAAAGCTTCGGTGGCTGGAATGGATGTGTTATTAGACTATAAAGAAATACGAAAACACGTGGGTTATATGCCCGGACGGTTTTCCTTATACCAAGATTTAACGGTAGAAGAAAATTTGAAGTTTTTCGCCACTATTTTCGGGACCACTATTGAAGAAAATTACGATTTAATAAAGGAAATTTATGTTCAAATTGAACCTTTTAAAGATCGACGTGCTGGAAAATTATCGGGTGGTATGAAACAGAAATTGGCTTTATGCTGTGCTTTGATTCATAAACCTAAAGTATTATTTCTAGATGAGCCCACTACGGGTGTTGATCCTGTTTCTAGAAAAGAATTTTGGGAAATGTTAAAACGTTTACAGGAAAAAAATATTACCATTTTAGTTTCTACGCCTTATATGGATGAAGCGGCTTTATGCGACAGGATTGCGCTGATTCAAGACGGAAAAATATTGCAAATAGATACACCGGAAGCTATTGTTAATCAATATCCGAAAACTATTTATAATGTTAGTGCCAACAATATGTATCAAGTAATTAAAAGTCTGAAAGCCTATTCACACCAACATAGTGTGTATCCTTTTGGTGAATTTGTGCATTATACGGATACGCGAGAAGATTTTAATACCTTGGATTTAAACCACTATTTGGAAGCGCAAAACCTAACAAATATTACAATTGAAAAAACGCAAGCTACTATAGAAGATAGCTTTATGGAATTGGCTAAATAGTTATCATGAAAATCACGAATGTTATAGAAGCCAACGGATTAACTAAAATGTTTGGTGATTTTACAGCAGTAAATGCCATAACTTTTGAAGTTAAGAAAGGGGAAATTTTTGGATTTCTGGGCGCCAACGGTGCAGGGAAAACTACGGCTATTAAAATGTTGATTGGTATTTCCATTCCTACGTCGGGAGCTGCTAAAGTAGCCGGTTATGATGTATTTACACAGGCCGAAGATATCAAGAAAAACATTGGTTATATGAGCCAAAAATTTGCCTTATATGATGATTTAACCGTTAAAGAAAACATTACTTTTTTTGGTGGAATTTATGGATTATCAAAAAGCAGAATCAAGGAAAAAACTAAAGAGTTATTGGAAGATTTAGGACTGGAAGATGTCGCTAGCCAATTGGTTGGATCCTTGCCTTTGGGTTGGAAGCAGAAATTATCGTTTTCTGTGGCCCTTATTCATGACCCAAAAATTGTGTTTCTAGATGAACCAACAGGTGGCGTAGATCCTATAACCAGACGTCAATTCTGGGAAATGATTTACAGAGCATCTAGCCAAGGAACAACCATTTTTGTAACAACGCATTATATGGATGAAGCGGAATATTGCGATCGGGTTTCTATTATGGTGAACGGTAAAATTGAAGCTTTAGATACGCCGAAAAAACTCAAAGAACAGTTTCATGCGGATAATATGAATGATGTGTTTTTAAAATTGGCACGTGGGTGAAAGTCAGTATTCAGTCGCAGTCACAGTTTTAAAACTTTATGGATCTCTGTGATTTCTCTGTGCAACTCGGCGTAAAAATAAATAAACCCGTAATAACCATTGAAATCTGCTGGAGAAAAAATAGTACTAATTTAAAAATGAGATTCCTGCCTTCGCAGGAATGAAGAGATGAAAAGATTTATAGGATTCGTTACAAAGGAATTTTACCATATTTTTAGAGATAGACGTTCGTTGTTTATTCTCTTCGGAATGCCTATTGTTCAAATTCTATTATTCGGATTTGCTATAACTAATGAAATTAATAATGTAAATATTGCCATTTTAGATCATTCCAAGGATGCTAATACGCAAGAAATTATTAATAAAATTTCAGCTTCAAAATATTTTAGTATCAATCAACTTATTGAGCGCGAATCGGATATTGAAGCCGTTTTCAAAAAAGGCCAAGTAAAAGCTGTTTTAAATTTCGAAAAAGATTTCAGTAAAAACCTTATAAAAAACCGGCAAGCAACCGTACAAATAATTACGGATGCAACGGATCCCAACACGGCAAATACCATTACCAATTATGTGAGTTCCATTTTACAGAATTACCAAATGGAACAAAATAAAGCTGTCAAAATTAATTATGTTATTGGACCGCAACCCCGAATGGTATACAACGCCGAATTAAAAAGTGTTTATATGTTTGTTCCTGGCGTGATGACTATTATTTTAATGCTGGTTTCTGCTATGATGACGTCTATTTCCATAACACGGGAAAAAGAATTAGGTACCATGGAAATTTTGTTAGTTTCTCCTATCAAACCGCTTTTGGTTATTATAGGCAAAGTGTTTCCCTATATTTTTCTTTCCATTGTTAATGCCATCGTAATTGTAGTATTAAGCATTTTCATCTTCAAAATGCCCATGCAAGGAAGTTTAATTCTATTGGCTTTGGAGAGCATCTTGTTTATTCTATCTGCTTTGTCTTTAGGAATTTTAATATCAACCGTTTCGGCAACCCAGCAAACGGCCATGATGATTTCTTTAATGGGATTAATGCTACCTGTGATTCTGCTTTCGGGCTTTATTTTTCCTATTTCAAGCATGCCCTTACCGTTACAAATAATCAGTAATATTATTCCAGCCAAATGGTTTATTATTATTTTAAAAGGTATTATGCTTAAAGGTGTTGGAATACAATTTATATGGAAAGAAACCTTGATTTTGTTGGGAATGACAGTGTTTTGCTTGGCATTAAGCGTGAAAAAATACAAAATAAGACTAGAGTAAATTAGTGCATAAGAAACTATGAAAACAATAGGCTATATTATACAAAAGGAATTCAAGCAAATCTTTAGAAATAAAGGTATGCTCCCTATTATTTTTGTGCTACCACTACTCCAATTAATTATTCTTTCAAACGCGGCTACATTTGAAATTAAGAATATAAAATTCGCCTATATTGATCAAGATCGCAGTGCTACTTCTAGAGGTTTAATTGAAAAATTTGAAGCATCTACCTATTTTAATGTTTTAGATACCTATCCCTCTCAAGCTTTGGCGAGTTCCGCCATGTTGAAAGGCGAAGTGGATGTGGTTTTAGAAATTCCTTTGCACTTTGAACGCAATTTACAAAAGGATAAAAAAGGTAATTTAGGTATTATAATTAATGCTATTGATGGCGCTGCTGCTGGCGTTACAAACGTATATGTTTCTCAAATTATTCAGAATTATAACAAATCCATTCTAATGGATGTTAAGGAATTATCTGATCAGCAAATTAAGCCGGTTACTATTGAAACCATACCGCTTTTCTGGTATAACAAAACTTTAAATTATAAAACCTACATGGTTCCCGGTATTTTGGTACTTTTAGTGACGATGATTACACTTTTTCTATCGGGGATGAACATTGTAAGAGAAAAAGAAATTGGAACATTAGAACAGATTAATGTAACGCCTATTAAAAAAAGTCAATTTATAATAGGGAAGTTATTTCCGTTTTGGATTATTGGCATGGCATTGCTAACGATAGGATTAATAATAGCATCTTTAATTTTTAATGTGCCCATGATTGGTAGTTTATTATTGATGTATTTCTACACAAGCATTTACATTTTGGTAATTTTAGGAATTGGATTATTTATTTCAAATTTCACGGACACCCAACAACAAGCCATGTTTATAGCTTGGTTTTTTACGGTAATCTTCATTTTAATGAGTGGCTTATTTACGCCAATAGAAAGTATGCCTAGATGGGCTCAAATACTAACTGAATTTAATCCTATAAAGTATTTTGTAGAAGTCATGCGGATGATTATGTTGAAAGGTTCTGGCTTTATGGATATTTTGCCACAACTTATCAAAACAATCATTTACGCGGCAATTATGAATGTTTTGGCGGTTTGGAGTTATAAAAAAACAACTTAATTTATAGCGTTTTTATAGCATTACTATTTCAAATTAATACTATGTCGGGAAATAACAAGCTTAATGATTACATTAATGTGAAAGGCATGCATAACTAATATGAAAAAGGAGTATTAATAATCAATTAAAAAATTAAATATCATGAAACATAAATCCTATTCCAAAATCTATCGAATTATCCATTGGTCCATAGCTATTTCGTTTATGCTTTTACTAATCACCATTTTCTTAAGGCTGACGTGGATGAATAAGTATAACGTGGCAGCTATTATACAAGATTATTTAATTGGAACAGGTCAAACTTTATCTGAAGACCAACTTATTACTTTAGCTAAAAAGATAAGGAAACCTATGTGGGATTGGCATATTTATATAGGCTATGTCTTGGTTGGTTTATTTAGTATTCGTTTTATACTCCCGGCTTTTGGTAAGATGAGACTTCAAAGTCCTTTTGATAAAACACTTTCTACCAAAATAAAATTTCAGAGATGGATCTATATTATTTTTTACATCTGCGTTCTTAGCTCACTTGTTACTGGGTTAATTATAGAATTAGGTCCGAAAGAATTTAAAATACCCATGGAAAATATCCACGTACTTGGTATTTACTATCTCATAGCATTTATAGTGATCCATTTGGCAGGTATATTAATAGCAGAATTTACTAATGAAAAAGGAATTATTTCACGAATTATTAGTGGTTCAAAAAAAAAGATTAAAGATTAGAACGGAATAAAATCCTGTAGAAAAGGTAGGAAATGAATTTGAAAACTTACATGTTGTTATTGTATTGCAGTCTGTGCATGTAAATCCGGGAAATCCGCGGGAGAACTCTTCCCAGCACTTATGTTTATTTCCCGGTGATTACGCAAATACTCGCAGATTTTTTTGCCTGTATGCCAAAAAACAGATATACAATAAATTAATTACCTCTAATCCTATTCCAAAGTTGAGACATTAATTTTTTTCCATCCTTGGTGTCTTTAGGTTGTTCTACAAAATAGATGTCTTTGGTTATAGGATCTTCATTAATTGAAAATTGAAAAACAAAACTTTCTGAATGTGGCTCTAAACTCAACAATCCAAAACGAAGATCATTAAAATACAGTTGATTTTCACTTTGAGAAATAGTATACCATCCTTTCGAAATATGAATCATGCGTTGCATCTTTTCATTATCAGCATAATTGGCTATCAATTCATGGTTTTTGGGGTAGCTTTCAAAAGTTATTGGTTTGGTATCAAAAAACGAGTAGTTTGCTAATAAATAGGCGTCTTCTGTTTCTACATTGGCATTCCATAAAATGGTATTTAAAGGAGCAGGACGTGTATCTATTTTGGTATATGAAACATTTTGATTTTCTAATGCTTTCTCAAATTCTGTAAAGGCTACCCACTTTAATATAAAGGTTAACGCCAAATAGGATGTACTAATTAATAAACCCATCCTGTTGTAAAATTGGCGTTTTTCAGAAGTTCGCTTTTGAAACATTGCCAAAAGCAAAAACACAATAAAAGGAACTGTATAAAGCGGATCCACTACAAAAATGGTTTTAAAAGCTAATCGCAAATCAAAAGGCCAAAACAATTGGGTTCCCCATGTGGTATGCGCATCTAATATAGGATGCGTGAAAAATGCCCAGAAAAAAAGGCAACACCAACCTTTAAAATCTTTATAGCTTTCATAGCGGCTTACTAGCCAACCAAAAACAAAAGCAAAGACAACTGAAAAAACAATGGAATGCGTAAAGCCTCGGTGAATTTCTAAAGCAGTAACCGTATCTGTAAAAAAGGACGCAATAACATCTAAATCTGGAATTGTTCCAGCAATAGCGCCATAAAGCATAGCCTTATTGCCAACTTTTTTACCTAAAACGGCTTCCCCAACGGCAGCTCCTAAAACTATTTGTGTTAAAGAATCCATGTATTACTAGGTCTAAAAATTATAGATATTAAAATGAAATGTCCCATTGAAGTCTAAAACGCCATTCATTTTGATTGAAACTTTCGGGATAGTCGTATGAAAAATGGGTAACTTCCATACTTAACTTATTGCGATGTTCTTGAAAAAAATAATTAAAGGCTAAACCATATTCCTTTTGAAGATTATTTTTAATATCCACATCTGGATTGTAATTGGCAAATACGCCAGCCATTTCTAAATTCTCTGGAACAAAATCAATTATATTGGATAAAAAGTAGCCAGCTTGCACATAAAACCCGGTTAAGGTTTGGCTGCTGTGCGTAACATAATCGTTGATTTCTTTGATATGCGATTCATGTTGCCATGAAAATCCACGATATTTAAAAGCGGTTTCTAAAAGGGCTTGATTTGTGTGAAATTGGCCTGATTCGGTATTAACAAATCCTTCTAATTGTCCGCCTCCGGAAGATGAAAACCGTGTAAAAGAACCTCTATTTGTGGATGCCGCAAAGGCAAGTAACCCAGTAGGTTTTTCATGAAACGATACATCGGATCCACTCATTTTTAACTCACGGCCAAACATATTCCATTGTAGTCGTCCAATATACATTAAATGGTTATCGTCATTTGCTTTGGCTCCTCTACCAGTTCCTGTAAGAACAGATATATGATAGGTGAAATCTGCTAAAGTTTTAGGAAATACACGTCCGTAGAATTCGACGCCTTGTTGCATATCTATGGTAAATGGTCTGTTAATAATGGAACGATCCATCATTTGCTGTTTCCCAGATGATATATAACGTTCACGACCAAAATGCGTTTTAAATTGACCAATTTGAACATTAAAAAATTGCCAACGCTCAATCATGACGCGCAAATCTAATAATCTGTTGTTTGCTAAATCATATTGCATATAATACTTTAACCACGGTTTGTACGCATTTCCACCAATTTTTAAACGCGCTCTATTTATATTAAAGCCTGTAGACCTTTCGGTGTTGAAATCGTCAAAAATGACCGGGTTCTGGTCATAGGGTGTAGAAAATCGAAATTGAAAACGAGATTCTATATGTAGTGCAAAGTTTTTGTCTGGAGTGCTAAACTGAAAGCCCTTATTAGTATATTCAATATTTATTTTTTTAGAAGAAATAGAATCAGTTTGTGCTATAAGTGATGTAATAGCTACAAACTGAATTATGAAAACAACAAAAAACTTAAGCGACTTAATCAGCATACCACTATTAAATAATATTATCCTTGCAGAAACTTAAGAATAAAAGAATCTTATTAAATAACCGTTACTTTTACAGCATTTAAACCTTTCATTCCTTTTTCTAATTCAAAAGAAACGGTGTCGTTTTCAGCAATTTCATCAATTAATCCACTCACGTGACAGAAATGTTTTTCTTGAGTTTCAGAATCAATAATAAATCCGAATCCTTTAGAGTTGTCATAAAAAGATACTTTACCTTTTCTAACGGGATCAAATTCTTCGATGTCGCTATCATCACGTTTTGGAATACTTACTTCAATGCTTTCAGCATCTACTTTTACACGCATAGAAGGATCTGGCGGTGTATCCGTTAAGTTTCCATTAAAATCAACATAAGCAAATTGGATGCCATCACTTCCTCCTTCTTCTTTGTCAACCTTACGGGCTTCCATTTTCTTGCGCTTTTCTTCACGTTTCTTTAAGCGCTTTTTCTCTTTTTCACTTTTATTAAATGTCTGTTGCGATTTTGCCATTTTTTATTTTATAGTAATTTTTAAGGGTTAAATTGAAGAAATTAAATAATAATAACATGGTTTAAAAAGAACAATGATCGTATTATAAACCTAAATTCAGATTTTAGGTTACTCCTGCAATGCGTACAAAGATAAGGTTTTAATTTACTTTTAAAAAGCTACACATGGAATTCTGCAAATTGTATACCTAAAGCCTTCTCAATATCTTGAATGCGTTGGCGTTCATCATCTAAAATAAGTGCTATAGATCTTCCTGTTTTTCCTGCTCTGGCCGTTCTTCCGCTTCTATGTGTATAATATTCTAGCATTTCTGGTAGTTGGTGGTGAATAATAAAAGCCAAATCATTAACGTCAATACCTCTTGCCGAAACATCCGTAGAAACTAATATTTGAACCGATTCATTTTTAAAAGCACGCATCACTTTATCGCGTTCTTTTTGTTGCATATCACCTTCTAGTGCACCCACTGAAAAGCCTTCGTTTACCAACGCTTCCGCTAAACTTTTAGTTCCTGCTTTCGTTTTACAGAAAATAATTCCGCGTTGTTTTTTAAATCCGTCTAGCAAATTTGTTAATACGGAAGTCTTATTTTTAATGGAAGTTCTAATGTATTGATGCGTAATATTCTCATTTACCAAAGCATTTTTATTCACTTCTATACGCACCGCTTTTGGCGACATATAGGTTTTTATAATCTTTTGAATTTCTTCCGGCATGGTTGCAGAAAATAACCATGTAAAACGTTTCCCCGATGTGTCTTTCAAAATACTATTAATATCTTGTTTAAAACCCATACTTAACATTTCATCCGCCTCATCTAAAACCAGCGTTCTAATGTTTTTAATATCAATATCACCACGCTCAATTAAATCCAATAAACGACCTGGAGTTGCTACCACAATATGCGTGGTACGTTGTAAAGCTTTAATTTGTTTTTCTATTTTTTCACCACCATAAACGCCCTCTGAAAATATTTTAGAATCTGAATATTTTGTGAATTTAAAAAGTTGCTTCTGAATTTGTTGAACCAACTCACGAGTTGGCGCTAAAATAAGTGCTTGAATTTCAGATTTTGATGGATCAATTTGGTGTAAAATAGGTAAACCATAAGCAGCCGTTTTACCAGTTCCCGTTTGTGCTAAACCTATTAGATCCGTACCTTTTTGCAATAAGACAGGAATTGCTTGCGCTTGAATTTCAGTGGGTGTCACAATATTGAGTTCTTTTAAGGCTTTAATATAATCTTTGCGTATGCCTAAATCTGAAAATGATGTCATAGTATTTTAATTGATTGGCAAAGGTAGATTTATTTGACCGTAATTATATTATTTATCAGCTAAACTCTTATGTAAGGCCAGAAGTTTACCTTTGTATTATAAATAGCTAAGCGAAAATCCATGCATCCTAATAATATTCACCTTAAACCCTATTTTTTCGAAGAATTAGTTGCGGTTAATCCTGATTTAGAACCGTTTGTTTTTGTGAATGCTTATCAAACAAAAACCATCGATTTTTCGATACCAGAAGCGGTCTATCAACTTAATAAAGCCATTTTAATTTCAGACTATGGTTTGAAAACGTATCAATTACCAAAAGGTTATTTGTGCCCTCCTATTCCTGGTCGTGCGGATTATATTCATCATTTGAAGGATTTGATTCAAACAGATTCCAAACCCGTTAAAGGTTTGGACGTTGGCGCTGGTGCAAATACTATTTACCCTATTTTGGCTACGAAAATTTATAATTGGAAAATGGTTGGTTGTGATATAAACGCAAAATCGGTGGAAATTGCAGAAAATATAATTAATCAGAATCCTAGTTTAAAGGAATTAGTAGAAATACGCTTTCAAGATAATCCTGCGCATATTTTTGAAGGTATAATCAAAGCAGATGAATATTATAATTTCACCATGTGTAATCCGCCCTTTCATGCTTCAGAGCAAGATGCATTAAAAGGTACCCAACGTAAATTGAAGAATTTGAAAATTGATTCAAAAGACATCTTGAATTTTGGCGGACAATCCCATGAATTGTGGTGTAATGGTGGCGAAGCTCTTTTTGTGAAAAGAATGATTAAGGAAAGTAAAAAATTCGGTGCTCAAGTAGATTGGTTTACAACGCTAATTTCAAAAGCAGAAAATTTACCGAAACTTACCAAACAATTAAACAAACTTGGTGCCACGCAGAAAATAATAGATATGGGTCAAGGCCATAAAATTTCACGAATTTTAGCTTGGCATTTTCATAATTAATCCAATTGATAATAACCGCATTTTAAATACGCGCCTTCTGGAAAACCTATAGGATGATCCGTGTCATGCTGGGTTTTTAAAATTAATTTATACCGTCTTTTGGACTGGGCAAAACTGGCTTTATTAATATCAAAAAAGGATTCCGCCAGAATTCTAGATGAGCACGAGGCTAAAATTAACATGCCGCTTTTGTCGGTTAACTTTTCTCCTAGTTGTGCTAATTGTGCATATTTCTTTTTAGCCAATTGAATTTCTGATTGCTGTTTTGCAAAACTTGGCGGATCAATGACCACCACATCAAATGTTTTTCCAGAGGCAATAAGTTGCTCCATTTCAGCAAAAGCATCGCCCACGATAATATTGTGTTTTCCCGAATAATCATTTAATCGGCCGTTTTCCAAAGCTATTTCTAAAGCTTGTTTGCTAATATCCAAGCTGGTCACTTCTTTGGCCTGATTGGCTAAAGCGTGTACTGAAAATCCACCAGCATAGGAAAAAACATCTAAAACGGTTTTACCTTGGCTTAATTCTCCAACCCGCTTTCGGTTATGTCTGTGATCCAGAAAATAGCCTGTTTTATGACCTTTTATCACATTTGCCGAAAAGTGAACACCATGTTCAATAAATTTAACGACTTCGTTTTCTAATGTGCCGAATATGACGTGACCATCTGTTAATCCGAAATCGGCTTGCTGCAAATTGCGACTTAAACGCATGACAACGGTTTCTACTTTTGAAATATTAATAAGCATTTCCGTAATATCATGAATGTATGGTAACCAAATTTCTGAATATAATTTGATGACTAAAACCCGATCATACACATCCGCTATTAGTCCAGGAAAACCATCATTCTCGCCAAATAATAAGCGATAACTCGTAGTTTTCGATTTTAATAAAGAAGCACGTTTTTGAAAAGCTTGCGCAATTTTATCTTTAAAAAAAGCAGAATTCACAGTTTTGGGATCGCCGTGATGCAACATTTTAATTCGAATCGGCGATGATGCATCATACAAACCGACACCAATCAAGGCATTATCTCGTTTTCTGAAAATAACAGCCACATCTCCAGAATGGCCTTCCTTGTTTATTTTCTCTATACTATTTTCAAAAACCCATGGATGCCCTTGTAACACACTGCGTTCGCCATTTGCGTTTAATTTCACAGCTAAACGTGATTGTGGTTTTGGAAACTCGGGAAGATTTAATGGCGACATGGTTTTCTAATTTATGCAAAAATAGAAAATGCATAGCAGCAAACGAGCTCCTATGCATTTTAAATTTAATTGGTAAGCTTTTACTTATTACATCTTATTTCCAAAAATATCTAATTCAACAACAGGTTTTCCTAGTTCTTTAACTTCTTCCCATTGCGTCGCTTTATCGCCAACAATAACATAAATCATATCTGATTCTTGTAAATATCGGTTGATAATGTTTTTATAATCAGCTAATGTCATGGCTATTAATTCGTCTTGGTTTTGTTCTATATAATCATTAGAATAGCCATATTTACTAATATTTCGAAGAATAGATAACTTGGCTCCTAAACTTTCGTAAGCGCGTGTATTGGCTTTTAAAAGCTTGTTTTTGGTGAGTTCAACATCTTCTTCTGAAAAATTATTCCCATAATTTGAAACCATTTCTTTAATAATCTCCAAAGATTTTAAAGTCGCATTAGCGCGAACACTAGAGCGCACCGTAAATGGCGAAATTTCTAAACTATTTCCAACACCAGAATATGCGCCATAAGTATATCCTTTTTCAATACGTAGCGTTTGAAATAATAATCCACTGGAACCGCCGCCTATAATTTCGTTGGCAAAATCTAAATTATTAGCTTCCGCATTTTTTGACGAAAGCGCTAATTTTCCAATATTTAAAACGGATTGTTTAGATTCTGGAACATCAATAAAGTAAATAGTATTTTTATTGTTTTCTGCTGGTAAGTTGAATTTTGGTAATTTTGGTGCTTCACCTTTCCAAGTATTTAAAGTGGACAAAGCCTTTAAAGTTTCAGATTTAGTCATCGCTCCTGCTAAATGAAAATTGGCATTTTGAGGAACCAAGTTTGAATAATAGGATTTTAAGTCAGCCACTTTAATGTTTTTAACCGTTTCTAAAGTTCCAGATCCTGGAATGGCAAATGGATGATTTTTCCCATATAATAACTGGTTGTATGCCAAACTAGCAATAGCATTGGGGTTGGCTTCTCTATCTTTTAAACTGGTTTCTAGACCTTGCATGAGTCGGGTGAATTCCGTTTCGTCCCAACGAGGCTCTAAAATAATTTCTTTTATAAGCGCTATGGTTTCATCAAAGTTTTTAGCTAAACAGGATCCCGTAATATGAAAATCTTCATTAGAGCTATACATATTAATGCTTGCTCCTAATAAGCCAATGGCTTCTTCTAATTCAGCAGGTGTTTTAGTTGCCGTGCCTTCTAACATTAAATTGCTTAACATATTGGAGACACCCGTTTTATTTTCTGGATCTAATAATTGGCCACCAGGAATAGTAATATCAAATTGCACTAAAGGAATTTCGGTGTTTTCAATACCATAAACCTGCATGCCATTTTCTAAATTGGCAGTCCAAACAATTGGCATTTTAAATTTCGGTAATTCACTAAAAGGAGGTTCACTCCTATCATATTTACTAACTGTTTTTTCATAATCCGCTTCTTCACCTTGACCAACTTCTTCACTGGCAACATCTTGTAAAATTTCTTCAATCCAAACTTCGGCTTTAGTGGCGTTTTTAATGGCATATGCCAATTCACCTTTAGGAACAACACTAGTCATAACATAGTTTTTGTTCTTAATATATTGGTTGTAAACGCGCATGACATCAGCAGCAGTAACGGCATTAGTTAACTTTGCTGTCTTGGTTATATAACTTGGATCTCCGGTAAATTCATTGTCTTGACCTAATTGGAAGGCTTTGTTTAAAACGGTACTAATTCCTTGATATAAATTGGTTTCTAATTCCGCTTTAATACGTTTTAAATCGCGCTCATTAACGCCATTTTCTTCAAAGCGTGATAATCCGGAATCAATAGCTTGTTTAACAGCATTTAAATCTGTTTCCGCATTGGCACGCACGCGAAATATAAATTCTCCAGCCAATTCACTGTTGGATTGGTAGGCACCAATATTAGGCGCTAATTTTTGCTCTTCTACAACCACTTGATATAAAGGTGAATTTTTAGAACCACTTAACAACTGTCCTAAAATTTGTAACGCATAAGAGTCTTTATGGTATTCCTCCACGGATGGAAAAACCATGCGCAATTCTGGAAGTTTGGCAAAATTATCTTCAAAATATAAAGATTTGGTTTTTGCTAAAGTAACGGGTTGTGGTTTCAATGCTTCCACATCTGGTCCGCTTGGTATTTCGCCAAACCATTTTTGCACCAATTCTTTAGTTTCTTGAAAGTCAATATCACCGGCAATAACTAAAGTCGCATTTTTGGCGCCATAGTATTCGTTGTAAAACTCTTTAACATCATCAATGGTTGCTGCTTGCAAATCGGGCAAAGACCCAATAACAGTCCAGTTATAAGGATGGCCTTCTGGATATAAATTTGATCTTAAAATTTCATCTGTATAACCGTAAGCCGCATTATCTACACGTTGACGCTTTTCATTTTTAACTACTTGCTTTTCACGTTCCAAAGCGGATGTGGTTACGGTATTAATCATGTATCCAAAACGGTCGGAATCAATCCATAAAATTTTCTCGAAAGCATCTTTTGGAACCACTTCGTAATATACGGTGTAATCATTAGATGTTCCACCATTACGACTTCCTCCCCATTCTGGGATCATTTTTCTGTTAGCACCAACGGGTACGTTTTCAGAATCGTTGAAACTCATATGTTCAAAGAAATGAGCGAAACCAGTTTTACCAGGCTTTTCACGATTGGAACCCACATGCATAATGGTAGCCACTGCAATTATAGGATCACTATTATCTTGATGTAGAATAACTTCTAGACCGTTATCTAAAGTGAATTTTTCATATGCTATTGAAAATTCTTTCTCTGAATTTGGCACATTTGTCTGGGGTTTGGTTGCACAGGACATACATATTCCGATTAATGCGAATAAAGCATAACGTTTTGATTGCATAATTTTTAGTTTAGAGTTTAAAGATACTGAAACTCTATAATTGCTACCAAAAATTAATCGTTAAATAGAAATGTAAGCCGTTAACGCTTGCGGCAAGAAAAGTTTTGAATTTAATTAACTATGATTTTCTTTATAAGAGATTGGTTTAAAGAAGCCACTTTTACCAAGTACATTCCAGAACTTAAATGAGAAATATCCAAGGTGTTTAAACCTGAAGTTCCGTTGTGTTGCTTAACCATTTGTCCATTGGTATTAAAAATACTGATATTGGAGTTTGGTTGTAAATTTCTAATGTTCAGATAATCAGAAGCTGGATTTGGATAGATTTCAAAAGAAACTAAACTAGGTTCATCAGCTACGCTTAAAGCATTACAGCCCGTTTCACTTGAAACAAAGTGAGATGCGATGTCAATAACCCAATTAGACAAATATGGCGCATTCGTGTTGTCTACAAAAATACAGCTTAAGTCTTCATTGTTATCAGCATTAAAAGCAGAAATCTTATCGTTTCTAGAATTACGAATATCTATAGTTTGCAATTGGTTATTGCCCAAACGAATATGACGTAATTGATCGTTCATGGAAACATCAATATGTTCTATAAGGTTATTGGTAGCGTAAAGAAGAAATAAATTAGGCGCATTAAATAATTCCAACTCTGTTATAAAATTATTGTCGCACATTAATCTTTTAACACCGCTATTTTGGGTTAAATCCAACTCTGTGAATAAGTTGTTACTAATATCAATAAAGGAAATATCAGAACAATCGCTAAAAGAAATAGCATGTAAATTATTGCTTGCACATGATAAGGTTTCCAAGTCAAAGTTATTAGAAATATTTAAAGCATTCAAGTTATTATCACCACAAAATAAAGATTCTAATTCGTAATTATTACTTAAATCTAAAATACTAATATTATTAGAATAGCACCAAAGCGCTTCTAACTTCGAATTATTAGAAACATTTAATGAGTTTAAATTATTAAGGTTTGCTGATAAAACTGCTAAATCCAGTAAGTGAGATACTGTAAGTGCTTGTAATAAATTATTGCTCACATATAATTCCTCAAGATTAATGTTTTGCGAAATATTCAAGTTTTCTATACCATTGTTTTCAACATCTAATATGGTTAGCGCTAAATTATGAGATAAATCTAACTGTGAAATATTATTATTGTAGCCGTATAAATGTCTTAAATTTACGAAAGCCTCAATACCTGTAAGGTCGTTGATGTTTTTATCATAGATATTCAAAGAAATTATACTCTCCGCATCGCTATTCAAAATAGTACCATTAAAACCATTGGTATCAATTCCTTGATTAATTAAAGCCTGCTCAAAATTGGCATCTGAAATAGCAGTGGTTGTTTGCGCATATGAAAAACCACTTAAAAGAATTAATGTGGCTAATAGGGAAAAACGGTTATTTGAAAATGTAGAGTTGGTTGAGGACAAAGTATTTGAGTTTTTATAGCGTTGTTCCGATAAAAGTATTATTTATATGTAGTTGTATCTATTATATTCGATATGTTAAACATTAAAATCGGTAATCTACTTATTGCAACCAGTTTAACGGATAAAAGCTACCGATAATTTAGTGTTAAAAGCTTGAGAAGATCCTTTTAGTAATTGTATTTTTGCAATTAATTTAAGAAGATTTTTATGTTAAATTTATTTCGTCTCATTGCCTTTTTAGAAGGAGTTTCTTATATTTTACTTCTTTTTATTGCTACACCTATAAAGTATATATCTGGTGATCCACAATATGTAAAACTACTAGGAATGCCTCATGGCGTTTTATTTATTGCCTATGTATCTTTAGCGATTCTAATCAGTAAAAAAATGCAATGGTCTAATGGTGTTTTAGCCAAGGTATTATTGGCATCTATAATTCCCTTCGGAACTTTTTATGTAGAATATAAATACTTGAAACAAGCGCAATCTTAATGAATGATTTACAATGTTTAATTTATGATTATAGCATAAACGCTGGTTTATCAGAAACTTTAGCCAAATTGGTCAATATGTTTGGCTTATTATTTGGCTTATTGGTTCTTATCTTTATAACTGATTTAGTAGCGCGTAAAATTCTAGTAAACGTTTTTAATAACGTTGCTTCTAAATCCAAGACTAATTTTGACGATTTATTAGTAAGTCACAAAGCGCCAAAAAATCTAGCGCACATTGTACCTTTAATAATTACCTTAAAATTATTCCCTTTTGTTTTCTATGATTATCCGGGGTTTGAGGAAAATATTATTGTACTTCTTAAGGTTTATGGCGTATTATTAACCGTTTGGATTATCCGCAGTATTCTAAAAACATTTGAATCTTATTTTAAAACATTACCAAGATTACGAGATAAGCCTATTGATAGTTACATTCAAGTGGGAATGTTATTTATTTGGGTTATTGGCTTCGCATCTATTTTAGGAATTGTGGTTGATATTTCCTTTGGTAAATTCTTCGGGACTTTAGGCGCGGCTTCGGCCGTTTTATTATTGATATTTAAAGATACTATTCTAGGTTTTGTAGCTAGTATTCAAGTGGCCATTAATGATTCCGTTCGAATTGGAGATTGGATTACTATGGAAAAATATGGTGCTGATGGTGATGTAATAGAAATTAACTTGGCTACGGTTCAGGTACAGAATTTTGACATGACTACAACGCATATTCCAACATACGCTTTAATATCCGATTCCTTTAAAAATTGGCGTGGTATGCAGTCTTCTGGTGGAAGACGTATTAAACGTTCCATTTTATTAAAAGCGAAAAGTATTAAGTATTTAACGGATGATCATATCGATAAATTGAAGAATATTCAACTTATTACCGAGTACTTAAATCAAAGACAAAAAGATGTTAACACCTACAATGCATCTAATAATATTGATAAATCGACACTCATAAACGGTCGGAATTTAACGAACTTGGGTATTTTTCGTAAATATATGCAGACTTACATTGAAAACCATTCGGCTATTAACAAAGACATGTCTATTATGGTACGTCAGTTAGCACCAACTTCCCAAGGTCTTCCTTTAGAAATTTATGCTTTTAGTAGTGATAAACGCTGGGCTAACTACGAATATATCATGTCAGATATTTTTGATCACGCTTTGGCTGCCGTTCCCTATTTCGAATTAGAACTCTTTGAATTATCGACAGGGATTGGCTCTTTAGATTAACTAAATTATGTTAAACTTATCTAAAAATTAGATTTTAAACATCTATAAAGTGCTTTTGGTCGTAATTATATAAACTAAAAACTCCACTATAATTATGATCAAAAAAATTTCAATTCTTGTTTTTACAAGTATCGTAATCATGTCATGTGTTTCTAAAAAGAAATATGTGGCTCTTCAAAAAGAGAATGGCGAAATAACAAGTGAACTTCAAAAAACACGTGTCGCTAAAGAAGATTTAGAAAATAAATTCGCTGAAATTCAAGCGCGAATTGATTCCTACAACACAAAGATTAGTAAGTTAACAGAAGACAACGATGCAAAGTTTGTAGCCGTTGGCGATGATATGCTTATTTCAAACGATACCCGTAAGCGCATGAATGAAACGCTTAAATTGGTAGATCCTGCCGCTTTAGCTAAAGCAGAAACTTTAAAAGATTCTATGAATTTAGCCGTAGGTTATACCTTACGTAAATCTATGGATACTAGCAGCTTAAATGAAGATGAAGATATTGCTATCAATATTGATGAAACGGTAGTAATGATTTCAATTTCAGACAAATTGCTTTTCAACACAGCTAGTTATAAAGTAAGTAATAAAGCAAACGGTATTTTACAAAAATTAGCAGATGTTATTAATTCAGAACCTAGCATTGAAGTTATGGTAGAAGGTCATACAGATGCTAGAAGTATTAATACTGGTGCAGTAAAAGATAACTGGGATTTAAGTGTATTACGTGCCACATCTGTAGTTAGAAAATTACAGAAAGATTACAAAGTAGCTCCAGAGAAATTAATTGCTTCTGGTAGAAGTTTTTATTTGCCGGTAGCAGATAATGATTCTGCGGATAACCGTTCAAAGAACAGACGTACACGAATCATCATTTTACCAAACATTAATAAGTTTTTTGCCTTAATGGCACCAAGCGAATAATATATTCACTTTTATTAATTATTTAGCCCATATAAAAAAGACTGCCTACTGGCAGTCTTTTTTATTTTGTTACTTTGTAGTTATGCTTTCAGAATCAGAAAATATCCAGCGCCAATATCAAGGTTATAAAAGAACACCGAATTTGTGGGTTGGTGATTCTATTTTTGGTATTTCACAGTTAAATATTATAGGTGATTCACAAGAAAGTTTTATAAGAAATATCCCCGCAAACATCCGACTAGGAAAACGTGTGGAGCAATTTGTTTTTAATGAATTGGAGCATGATGAAGCTATTTCTATTTTAGTTGAGAATGTTCAAATACAGGAAGAAAAGAAAACGGTTGGTGAGTTAGATGCCATCATTTCATATCATGGAAAACCCATTCATTTAGAAATTATATATAAATTTTACGTTTATGATGAAACGGTTGGAACTTCAGAGTTAGATCATTTCATTGGACCAAACAGAAAGGATAGTTTAGTAGAGAAACTGGATAAGCTAAAAAACAAGCAGCTTCCACTACTCTATAAAGTACCAACAAAATATTTATTGGAAGACTTAAATTTAAAAAGTGAAAACATGCTTCAAAAAGTATATTTTAAGGCGCAACTATTTATGCCTTTTGATAAACAAATTATTCTAAACGACTTAAATCCAGAATGTATAAGTGGGTATTATTTAAGAAAAGATGATTTAAAGCAATTTGAAGCCTGTAGTTTTTATTTTCCTACCAAACCAAATTGGTTGCAAGACCCACATAGTTCTGTGAATTGGATTAACTATGAAATAGCACAAGTAAGCTTCAACCAAATTCAAAGCGAAAAATACGCCGCTTGCTGTTGGATAAAAAATGAAAATAATAAACTTGAAAAATGCTTTATTGTTTGGTGGTAAAATGCTTATTCAGCTTCTCTGCCGTGAACTTCCAAAAAAACTTCATCAAAATTACTACGCAAATAAGCACGTAATTTTTTACGATAATCATCTTTTAGCCATTCAACAAAATTGAAGGTACTTTTGCTAATACACTTGGTATAACGGTGAATACGGTAATCAATATCATCACCAAGTTGCTTGGCCAAATCTAATGAATCCCATAAATCTTCACTGTTTTCAATACAAATTTTGGCATGATGCTCAATAGAGCGTTCCAACACAACTTTAGACGATTCTCCTGCCGTAACAGCTGCAATGTAGGTTTTCTTGATATCGAAATAAACGTCTTCAGAATTAGCGAAAGATTCGCGTAAATCGTCCGGCATTTCATAACGGAAATTTTCTTCAATTTCTTCATCCGCTAAAATTCCATCCAAATAGAAGTTTGGCGATCTAAAAATACGATGCCAATCTAAATCTGCTCCCCAAGGACCAAAACGGTGTAAATTATTCCCTAAATCTAAAACGGTAAAAGTGCTTTTGTTTTTAAGAATACGCGATCCTCTACCAATCATTTGGTAATATAAGGTAAGTGACTTGGTGGCTCGGTTCAAAATAATAGATTCCACAGTTGGCTCATCAAAACCTGTGGTTAAAATACTAACGGAGGTTAAAATAGCATCAGGTGTTTCCTTAAACCATTTTAATATTTTTTTACGCTCTCTTTTGGTATTGGTATTATCCAAATGTGCTACAGGATAACCGGCCATTCTAAACGTATCATATACATGTAGCGAGGTGTTAATACCATTATTAAAAATTAGTGTTTTTTTACCTTTAGAACGTTCTTCATAAGCTTGAAGTAACTTGGAAAGCATGTCGTTATTGGTATATAAATCTTCTGATGATTTAACGGTATAATCACCATTGGCACCAACCACTAATGAGGTTAAACCAACATTATAGGAATAGACTTCAGCTTTTGCTAAAAACTCATTTTCAATAAGCGATTCAATACTTTCACCAACAATTAACTCATCATAATTGTCCTTCATTGGTAGCTTAATGTTGGAACTTAATGGTGTTGCTGTTACGCCTAAAATAAAGGCTTTTTCGAAAAATTTAAAGAGTTTTGTAAATGAGTTGTAATGCGCTTCATCAATAATAACCAAACCGATATCTGAAATATCCAGTTTGTCTTCATTTAAACGGTTATTCAACGTTTCAACCATAGCCACAAAACAACTATACTCGCTTTGATCGTCTAAATTGGCTTTACTGTTAACCACTTTATTGTCTACACCAAACTCGGTAAGCATACCAGAAGTTTGTCGGCATAACTCAATTCGGTGCGTCATAACCAACACCTTCTTTTTGTGGTGTTTTAAATATTGTCTTACAATTTCGGAGAAAATAACGGTTTTACCACCACCGGTTGGCAGTTGGTATAGCA
Source organism: Bizionia myxarmorum (assembly GCF_008086205.1). Lineage (GTDB taxonomy): Bacteria > Bacteroidota > Bacteroidia > Flavobacteriales > Flavobacteriaceae > Algorimicrobium > Algorimicrobium myxarmorum. The sequence goes on from NZ_VSKK01000003.1 coordinate 200,021, forward strand.
AATGATAATCTTCTGAAGCCTCTTCAAAACTTTTGAAAATTTTGTTAATGGCCCCTTTTTGATAGCTATATAAGTTTTTACCTTCCTTTCTATCCTCTAACTCTGATAATGAAATACTCGTGCTCATAGATTTTTCCAATGTGCAAAAATACGTACTTTTCAAGGTTTATCAAGAATTTTCTCTAAATAATTATAGATACTTTTTCAACAATGCAGTTTTAAAACTTATTTTTGCGACTTCAAAGGTATTTTGTATTTTATTAGATCATGTCTAAAACGATTCCCCAGCATTTTAAACTCTTTAAACCTTACGGATTTATTAGCCAATTTGTTATAAATGGTAAGCAAAAACGAAACAAGCGTTTATTGGGTGAATTATATGATTTTCCGGAAAATACGATGGCAATTGGTAGGTTAGACGAAACATCTGAAGGTTTATTGTTGCTCACCACTGAAGGTAAAACAAGTACTTTGATTACCAGTAGTCAAATAGAAAAGGAATATTATGTACAGGTGGACGGCCAAATAACCACAGAAGCTTTGCTCACTTTACAATTAGGCGTTAATATTACGGTAAATAGTAAACCTTATATTACGGCGCCAGGAAATGCCTTTATATTAGAAAACAATCCTGAATTTCCAGAGCGTGGAAAAAAAATTCGCGATGTTAGACATGGTCCAACCACTTGGATTTCCATTACTATTAACGAAGGAAAATTTAGACAAGTACGAAAAATGACATCTGCAGTCGGGTTTCCTACGTTGCGTTTAGTGCGCGTTCGGGTTGGAACAATACTGTTGGGAGATTTAAAAATGGGTGAAGTGGAAATGCTGGAAACAATTCAATAAAACTATTCCTTTACAACAATAAGTGTGGCTTTTACACCAGTTGCTAAATTCCACTGACTGGAGGCAATAATTTTGCCGGATTCATCCTGCACCTGCAATTCAGCCGTATTGGGTCCCGATTCACCCTGATTTAAAGCTTGGAAATCAATTTTATTAAAACCTTTAACTAAAGGCAAAATAAAACCTTTAAAATTGGATTCTAATAGTACATTGTGTTTTACAATTTCATCGTTAACAAAAATACGTACACGATCGCCGTCTGGATACATATGATCTCTATAAATAATGTTCACGCGATCTGCATTAGTGGTGAAATCGCCTAAATATTGAGTCGTAGTACTTCCCATTTGAGCGCTTTTTGGATCATTTTCATTAAAATTTAAATGCTTTTTCACCTGCTTTTCATATAATTCACCTGGATTACCAAATTTTTCAGTTTCCATAGTGAAGCCTTTATCATCCAAATTTAATTTTGAATTTGTAGGAATTGATAAGCCATTTACTTTTCCGGAGTTAGGTTTAGAAAATCCATTATTTTCAATAGGTTTAATAGAAAAGCCGCTACTCCCCGATTCCTGTTTTATGGCAGGAATGGATGTAGACATATTTGGGTTATCATTAATTTGCGAAAATGCAGATGTAACAACAACCATCATTCCTATAAATAAAATATAAACTTTCATGTTCATAAAGTAATAATCAAACTTATTCGGGTAGTTATTTCAAAAACTATACCCAAAATATTTAACTGGGATAAATATATAGTAAAATTGAGTATTTAATTAATTGAATATATGATTTTAAGAGAACATTAATAATAACGTGGCTTTTCATCGATTATTAAATGATAAGAACTATTCTTTCGATTCCGATAAAATGTTAAATTCTGTTAAATAACTACAATGTATTGCATAGTACTGTAACAGATTAGTTTTACTGTCGTCTTTCTTCTATAACAATCATTTAAACTAAAAATCATGAGAACTTTAAACAACAATCAGTTAACCAACAGAACCAACACAACTAAAAGTCATAATTGGAATCTTAAAAGACGTTTTAGATAATCTTTTTATATTCATCAATCAAAAAAATCGTGTTATGCAAGCAATAATCAAAATATTAAGAGATTCTAATGAGCTTACCAACTGTTCTCAAAAGAGAATATTTTTTAATAATAAACGCCATCAGCAAGGCACGATGTGGACAGGAATCAAACGTTATATACAGTAATTTGAATTAGTTAAAGTCGGAAGAAACCAGCATATGTTGCTGGTTTTTTTATGTAAAATTCTAGAAAGTTTAAAATTCGCTAAAGCTCTGGCTTGCACAAATAGAATAGATTTCTAATCCTCTAATCCTCTAATCCTCTAATCCTCTAATCCTCTAATCCTCTAATCCTCTAATCCTCTAATCCTCTAATCCCGTTTGGTTTCTAACAAAGGTTCATTCTTAATACCATATACAATTTGAACTTTTTTTCTACCCCACTCCTTCGCAGCTTTGATATTTAATCCCATATAAATATCAATATGATTTTTCTTTCGGCTATGCATTTTATCTTTCACAAGATATAAACCTTCCAAACCTTGAATAGAAACCGGCGTATTGTGTTTTAACCCTTTTCTAATTAAATCATTTGAAACGGCAATATATTTTAACCCCGGAAATAAGCTATCACCGAAAGCGGTAATATGTGGGTTTGAAGATGTTTGGTTGGTTACAGAATTATAGGCAGTTGCGGTGACAGTCAGATGTTGCCATGTATATTCTGGCGGATTATCTGGTTTGCATCCAGCAATAACAAGTAGGATAAGTACAATTTTAAAGGATGTCTTCATAAGCTATAACCTTTATAAAGATAGTATTTTCTAAAGAATCTATCATCCAACTAACTTTTTTTGTAACTTCACGCCTAGCTAAAAAATCAAATTAAAGATGAAATCAATTTACGTAACAAGTGTTTTAGTACTTATGTTATTCAGTTGTGAAAATGGCACAAAGAAAACTGAAATTATCAATCCAGAAAAAGAACTCGTTGTGGTAACACCAGAAATGATTGAACGCGCTAAAGGCATTCATGAACGCGTTATTACTTTGGATACACATGATGATTTTGATATTAATAATTTCACGGATTCCATAAACTACACGCAAAATTTAAAATCTCAAGTTACCCTTCCTAAAATGAAAGAAGGTGGATTGGATGTGGCTTGGTTTATTGTTTATACAGGACAAGACACCTTAACTACTGAAGGTTATAACAAGGCTCATGAAACAGCTATGGGTAAATTTAATGCCATTCACCGTTTAGTGACGGACATTGCTCCAGAAGAAATTGAACTCGCTGTAAATTCAGATGATGTGAGACGAATTTATGCTTCTGGAAAAAAAATTGCCATGATCGGTATTGAAAATGGCTATCCAATTGGGATGGATGTTAAAAATGTTGGAAAATTTTACAATTTAGGTGGTCGCTACATGTCTCTCTCTCATAATGGTCACAGCCAATTAAGTGATAGTAATACAGGTGAAAAAGACAGTATCTGGCTTCACAATGGCTTAAGTCCATTAGGAAAAGAAGTGATTGTTGAAATGAACCGTTTGGGAATGATGGTCGATGTATCACACCCTTCAAAAGAAGCTATGCGCCAAATGATAGAATTAAGTAAAGCACCAATTATAGCATCGCATTCATCTGCTCGTGCACTTTGCGATCATAGTCGTAATTTAGATGATGAGCAATTACAATGGATGAAAGATAATGGTGGCGTTGTACAAGCGGTAGCTTTTGATGCGTATTTAAACACTGAAAAAGTAGAAGCTAGACAAGAAGCTTTAAAAGGTATTCAACAACAAGTTGCCGATTCTATGGGTGTTAAATGGTATAATTCTCGCGAAGAAGTTATGGCATTAAGTAAGGACGAAAGAGAAGCTTTTTATGGTTATTACGGAGACGTTAATCGTGCAGCAAATGATAAGGCCAAAGCTATTGCAGACTTTCCTCCTGCTGTAAACGTTTCAGATTTTGTAGATCATATTGATTATATGGTTGGTAAAATTGGAATTGAACACGTTGGTATTAGTAGTGATTTTGATGGAGGCGGCGGAATTGAAGGTTGGGCTGATGCTTCTGAAACATTTAATGTAACTTTAGAACTAGTTCGTCGTGGTTATACGGAAGCCGAAATTAGCAAGCTTTGGAGTGAGAACTTATTACGCGTTCTAGATAAAGTACAAGCTATTGCTCTTGATATGCAAAAAACAGAAAGTTAATTATAATAATATATAATGAAAAACAGCATGTAAGTTTAAAACCTTCATGCTGTTTTTTTTATGTTATAATCTGATTTATATCAGAAATAAGTTGAAAATTTAATAGGATAATAAATCTTTTAAAGCCGTTTCAAACTTCCCTTTCGCTAAATATTGCGCTTCCAATTGGTTTATAAAAGGAATAGGTGTTTCCATACTAGCCACGCGCTTAACCGGCGCATCTAAATCTTGGAAACAGTTTTCCATAATCATTGCTGAAATATCAGAAGCAATACCACCAAATAGAGAATCTTCTTGTAAAATAATAGCTCTACCTGTTTTTCTAACAGATTCATATATAGCTTCCGTATCTAAAGGTTGTAAACTACGTAAATCAATTAAATCCGCTTGAATGTCTGGATTGTTATCCAAGGTTTCTAAAGCCCAATGTACAGCGGCTCCGTAAGAAATGATGGTAACATCTGCTCCTTCACGTAAACGTGCTGCTTTTCCAAAAGGAATGGTAAAATAATCCGTTGGTACATCTTGACGAATGCTTCTATATAAAGCCTTATGTTCAAAAAACAATACTGGATTTGGATCATTTATTGCCGTAGCTAATAATCCTTTGGCGTCATACGGAAATGCGGGGTAAACTACTTTTAAACCTGGTGTTTTTGTAAACCAGGCTTCATTAGTTTGTGAATGAAATGGTCCAGCTGCCACGCCAGCGCCACAAGGCATTCTAACCACTACATCAGCATGTTGATTCCAACGATAATGCGATTTGGCTAAATAATTTACAATGGGGTTAAATCCGGAGGTTACAAAATCGGCAAACTGCATTTCTACAACCGACTTTATTCCTGAAATAGAAAGTCCCATGCCAACTTCTACAATGGCAGATTCGCAAATAGGTGTATTTCTGACACGGTCTTTTCCAAATTGTGCTACAAAACCATCGGTAATTTTAAAAACCCCACCGTATTCGGCAACGTCTTGACCCATGATTACCAAATCATCATGACGTTCCATAGATTGTTTTAAACCTTCGGAAATAGCGTCAATCAAACGAATTTCTTCTGTTTTTGAATTTGGTTTAACTTCTTGATATTCAAATGATTTGTAAACATCATTTAATTCTTCCGTTTCACTAGCAATAATTAACTCTTCATTAAAAGCTAGTTGTAAATGCTCATTAATTTCATTCACAATAGCTTCTTTCTTTTCCACTTCATCAGCTTCTAATAAAATACCTTCTTCTTTTAAAAATGCTTGAAAATTTTCTAAAGGATCTTTTTTAGCCCACATATCCAAAAGGTCTTGCGGCACATATTTAGTACCACTCGCCTCTTCATGACCACGCATTCTAAAGGTTTTAAATTCTATTAAAATAGGACGTGGATTCTGACGGACACTTTCTGCCAAGTCGCGCATTTTTGTATAAACTTCAATAATATTATTCCCATCAATGATATGAGATTCCATACCGTAACCTAAAGCACGATCGGCAATATGTTCACAGTTATATTGTTCATTGGTTGGTGTAGATAAGCCGTAGCCATTGTTTTCCACACAAAATAAAACCGGTAATCCCCAAACAGAGGCTACGTTTAAAGCTTCGTGAAAATCACCTTCACTTGTTCCGCCTTCTCCTGTAAAAACAGCCGTAACTTCTTTGGTGTTTTTCAGCTTGCTCGCTAAAGCAATTCCATCTGCAACGCCCAATTGCGGGCCTAAATGGGAAATCATACCTACAATATTGAATTCTTGAGTTCCAAAATGGAAAGAACGATCACGACCTTTGGTGAAGCCATTCGCTTTTCCTTGCCATTGGCTAAATAAACGGTATAAAGGAATATCACGTGTGGTGAAAACGCCTAAATTACGGTGCATAGGCAAGATGTATTCATTGGAATTCAAAGCCATGGTGACGCCCACAGAAATAGCCTCTTGGCCAATTCCTGAAAACCACTTGGACACTTTACCTTGACGCAATAGAATGAGCATTTTCTCTTCTATTAAACGCGGCTTAAGCATGCGATGATAGAGTTCCAATAATTCACTACTATCTAGACCTAATTTATTATATGCTATATTACTCACGGATGTTGCTGTATGACTCATAAAAATAGTTTGTCAAATATACTATAAATTGAGAATTTAAATAATTATCTCATCATAATTAGTATTCCACACTTTATAATGTTTTCGTACATTTGTAATACATACTTACTAAAATCAATACATTATGAATATCATACCAAGTGTTAATTTAAAAGATTTCACATCAGGAGATCCTAAAAGAAAACAGCAATTCGTTGATGCTATAGGAAAAGCCTATGAAGACATTGGATTTGTGGCTTTAAAAGGACATTTTTTAGATGATAAATTAGTTGATAACTTATATAGTGAAGTCAAAAATTTCTTTGCACTACCTCTTGAAACCAAGCAGAAATATGAAATTGAAGGTATTGGTGGTCAGCGTGGTTATATTTCCTTTGGAAAAGAAAGTGCAAAAGGTAAAAAGGAAGGCGATTTAAAAGAGTTTTGGCATTTTGGTCAGTTTGTTGAAGATAACCCGAAATTAGAGGCTGAATATCCTAGAAATGTGGGTGTTGCAGAATTACCAGAATTCAATAAAGCTGGTAAGGAAACCTACCGTATGCTAGAGAAAACGGCTAAATATGTGTTGCGTGCCTTGGCTTTACACCTTAATTTAGAAGAAACATATTTTGATAATTATATTCATAATGGGAACAGTATTTTACGTCCTATTCACTATCCACCTATTTTAGATGAGCCCAAAAACGCCGTTCGTGCTGCAGCTCATGGTGATATCAATCTAATCACTTTATTAATGGGTGCTCAAGGTCGTGGATTACAAGTACAAAATAATAAAGGTGAATGGTTAGATGCTATTGCAGAGCCTGATGAAATAATGATTAATGTGGGCGATATGTTATCACGTCACACGAATAATAAATTAAAATCCACAATTCACCGCGTTATTAATCCGCCAAGAGAACTTTGGGGAACGTCACGTTACTCAATTCCATTTTTTATGCATCCTGTAAGCGATATGAAATTGGATGTTTTAGATAGTTGTATAGATACTAAAAATCCGAAGCAATTTGATGATATTACAGCTGGCGAATTTTTAAATGAGCGTCTGATAGAATTAGGATTAATTAAAAAATAAGCATGGATTTACAAGATCAGTTAAAAAATCTGTTTCCAGAACATATCACGGAAGAACCCGAAAACACAAGCGATACTGAAAAAGGTTTATGGATTCAGGATGATCCGTTGTTGTGTAAATATGAAAAGCGCAAAGGAAAACCCATTACTATCATAGATGGTTATACTGGAGCTTCTGAAGATTTTAAATTGCTTGCTAAAGAATTAAAAACCACCTTAAGTGTTGGTGGTAGTTTTAAAGATGATAAAATAATTATTCAAGGCGATTATCGCGATAAAATTATGACTATTTTAAAAGATAAAGGCTTTTTGGTAAAGCGTGTTGGTGGGTAATGAAAAGCAAAACGCTTCATATAACGCAAGGACAAAGTTTAACGCAAATTCTGCAGGATTTGGATATTCCTGGAACTTATTTGACATGGCAGGAAATGTTATGCGAAGGTCCTACTCCAGTTCAAGTGGATTCTCAAAGGTTTTTTGATACTAGAAGCGAATTTTTAAAAGAGGCTTATGACATTGAAGTTAATGATGAAGAAATAAAAAGTGAAATTCGAATTTTAGATAACCCAGAAGCATTCTCGGAAATTGTACTTTGGTTTACTTATGATTTATTTTGCCATATTAATTTATTAGGCGTCATTAAATTACTTCAAGAAAAAAATATAAAATTACCGCTGTATTTAGTCTGTAGTGGCCGTATTTCGGGTGAAACAAACCTAAAGGGATTAACGGAATTAACTCAAGACCAATTATTAAATCATTATGAAAGTAAAGTGCTTTTAAAACAAGAAGATGTTGAATTGGCACGATCCGTTTGGCATATATACTGCGGAAAAGATCATAATTTATTAAAGCCTTATATTGTAAAAAAATCTGCTTTTTTATATTTAAATAGTTGTTTGAAAGCGCATTTAAAGCGGTTTCCCGATTTAAAAAATGGCTTAAGCACATTAGAAGAAAATATTTTAATATTAATTAGAGATAAAAACATTAAAACCCGACATCACTTATTGGGTTATGCTTTGAATTTCCAAGGGTATTATGGGTATATTGACATGCAATTAGATAGAAAAATTGCTTCATTATCCATGTTTTTTGAGGAAACCGAAAGTTATATTAAATTGAATAGAAAAGGACATGAAGCCCTTATTGGATCTCATAATTATGCTTCAGAAATTAATAATTGCATCGTATTTGGCGGTGTGAATCGTTTAGACTTTTATTTTAGTACTGAACAAAACAAACTCATAAAAAAAAATTAAAACATGCCTATAAAAGAATCTGAACTCATTTTAAATCCCGATGGTAGTGTTTACCACTTGAATTTAAAACCAGAAAACATTGCAACCACTATTATTTTTGTTGGTGATCAAGATCGAGTAGAAAAAATTACAAAACATTTTGATTCTATTGAGTTTTCCACTCAAAAACGTGAATTTAAAACTCAAACAGGTTTATATAAAGGCAAACGTTTAAGTGTTATTTCCACAGGAATTGGTCCGGATAACATTGATATTGTTGTTAATGAACTGGATGCTTTGGTAAATATCAATTTAAAAACGCGCCAGCCTAAAAAAGAAATTACAGCTTTAAATATTATCCGAGTTGGCACATCTGGCTCACTTCAAAGTGATATTCCTGTAGACAGTTTTGTATTAGGAACGCATGGCTTGGATTTAACAGGTTTACTTCACTTTTATCAAATTGAACCAATTTCAAATCCTGAAATGGAGAACGCATTTATAAAACACACCAATTGGCACCCAAATAAGGCAAGACCTATTTTGATAGCCAATAGTTCAACTTTAGAGAAACATTTTACATCAGAAAGAACCTTTTCTGGAATTACAGCTACAGCTGTTGGATTTTACGGGCCTCAAGGCCGCGTTTTGCGTCTACCAGTTCAAGATGCCGAATTAAACGATAAAATGGATTCGTTTGAATTTAATAACAACCGAATTAGCAATCTAGAAATGGAAACTTCTGCTATTTATGGATTGTCCAAATTATTAGGACATCATGCTTTATCGTTAAATGCCATAATTGCCAACCGCGCCAATGGAACATTTAGTGAAAATCCAAAAAAAATAGTGGAAGAATTAATTGAATATACTTTGGGGAAAATTTCAACTTTATGAGGACTGTAAAAATAGGTGGTGTTCCAGAACATTTCAATTTAGCTTGGTATTTAACACTGAAAAACGGTGATTATAAAAATGAAAATATCAATCTACGCTGGTATGATTTCCCGGACGGAACGGGCGCTATGAGTAAAGCTTTACGTGATGGCGACATTGATATGGCTGTTATTTTAACAGAAGGTATTATAAAAGATATTATTGAAGGCAATCCATCTAAAATTGTCCAAACCTTTGTAAAAACACCTTTAATTTGGGGAATTCATGTAGGGGCAAATTCGAAATATAAAACACTTAATGATTTAAAAGGAACCAAAGCTGCTATTAGTCGTTATGGTTCTGGATCCCATTTAATGGCATATATAAATGCCCAAAATAACGATTGGGATTTAAATAAAGATTTGAAATTTGAAGTCGTTAATAATTTAGATGGCGCTAAAGATGCTTTGACCGATGGTTCTGCCGATTATTTTATGTGGGAAAAATTCATGACCAAACCACTGGTAGATAAGGGTATTTTTAGACGTTTGGAAGATTGTCCAACGCCATGGCCCTGTTTTGTTATTGCTGCTAGCGATGATTTTATAGCGAATAGATCTGATGAATTAAAATCAATATTAGATATTATTAATAAATCTACTGAAGGTTTTAAATCCATTCCTAATATTGATGCTGTGATTGCTAAACGCTACGATCAGAAATTGGAAGATGTACAACAATGGATCTCTTTAACTGAATGGTCTCAAAGTACCATTTCAGAAAAGAGTATTAATGCCATACAAGAACAACTTTTAGCACTTGATATTATTCCTAAAACGGTTGCTTACGATAAGTTAGTTTACAAGATTTAGGTGTTATAAAAATCTTTCAATACATGAAGTATCTTATTATTTTAGTGTTATTTTCTTTTTTTTTAATTAGTTGTAAGGCCACTCATAACGTTCAGTACTTTAAAAGTGGTATTGAAATTCATCCAGAACTTAAAGTTGCAGCAGCAGATTCTTCTTATGCTAAAGAGTTGCGCATTTTAAACAAAAATCCTTATTACACCATGATGATTTTATTTGAAGATTATGGAAGATGGGATAAAGAACTAGCACCAAAAGAAAATTATAAATTGTTTTTTGTTTGGCAAAATGTAAAGCTATTTGAAAATAGTACAGAACTTTACACCGTTGTTACGGACCTTACTGATTTGTATTCTTCTGTATGGGTTTTTGATGCGAATAAAAAGGACTGTTTAGCAGATACGTCACCTATAAAAAAAGCGATTATTAATTATTTTGCAAAAGGTATGAAGCGTGTGTCGATCAACGACGATTTTTTTACTGCCTATCGATTTACAAATCAAAATATAGTTCGGGAATAGCAAGATTTATAAAATTGATAAACTTGTGTCTAAAAACTTACGTTAGTTTATAGTTATTGGGAATAAAATTAACTCTTCTATTTTAACAGTTTTCTAATTTAAAATTTTAAAGCACCTAGTAATCATAACGTTAAAATTCTACCTAATAACGATAAATGTTAAAAGTTCCATAAATTTTAGTTAAATTGACTTATATTTGATTCTTGAGTTTAACAAAAAATTATCGCTTATGCTATTGATCATTACTATAATACTTTCTTCTTTGATTGCGATTAATTTTTTATTGCTCATATTTAGTTGCAATAAATGTACTAAAAAACCAGTCGCTAAAATTGAAAATACAGCAACATATTCAGTACAAAAACATACCGTAATCGCCACTGAAACGGTTCAATTAGCCCCAACGGGAAGCTAGAAAAAATCCAATTTAATACGCAACCTTTTTCATATTTTTGCATCTACCAATAAATTAAATATGAAATTTCTATCTGTTGCTTTCTTATCATGTTTATCACTTTGCGTATCTATGTGTTGCACAGGTGAAGATGATTATAACTACTCCAATACCGACGTTAGAAATGATTCGGTTATTCAAATTGAAGATAATGTTACCGATCTGCAAGTGGATGACACTATTTATATTACGACAACTTTAAATAACGAACAGATTTCTACAGCTAATAACACCGTTCTTTTAACGAATTATTTAAATATGGATTCGCCTGATAATTTCTATTATTACTATCTGAATTTATATAAAGAAACAGCTTATAACACCTACTCCTTAATTGAAATAAGTCCAGAAGCTATAGAAGTTTTAGAAGGGAATACAAGTATTGATTCTCAAAGTTTATTTGTGCGCTGTGAATTTAACAATACAGCTTTCATAAACAAATTTGGGATTAAACTTTTAGAGCCAGGACGTTATTATTTGGCAGGATCTAAAGATTATTATAATTCCGGTCAAGAATTGGCTAGAATAAGTGGTAATAGTTTTGGCACGGATTATATTACTATTTATTCCAATATTATCAATTCCGATTCAAATGGGCATTACTTTTTTACGGTTAACTAATTACCAATTTATAGGCAATTTTCCTTTAGCTTTTAAAATCTGATTTGCCTTACTAAAATGTTTGTTTCCAAACCAATATCCACGATTAGCACTTAATGGCGATGGATGTCCGCTGGTTAAAATAGTATGTTTTGAAGCATCAATTAACTTTGACTTCTTTTTAGCAAATCCGCCCCAAAGTAGAAAGACAACATCTTCTTGATTTTCGCTAATCGTTTTTATTACAGAATCGGTAAAAATTTCCCAACCTTTTTTTTGGTGACTTCCAGCTTCGTGAGCCCTCACGGTTAGAGTCGCATTTAATAATAAAACACCTTGCTCTGCCCAAAATAATAAATTACCATTTTCTGGATACGTTTTGTTAACATCTGTTTCAAGTTCCTTAAATATATTTCTCAAGGATGGCGGATGTGGAATAGAATCGTGAACACTGAAGCATAAACCGTTTGCTTGCCCTACTCCATGATAAGGATCTTGGCCAATGATAACTACTTTTATATCATTAAAATGGCAAGCATTAAAAGATTGGAAAATTTCAGAAGTTGGTGGATAGCAGGTTGCGTTCTGATATTCAGTTTTTACAAATACCATTAAATCTTCAAAATAGGGTTTATTAAACTCTTCTTGTAAAAAGGGTTTCCAGCTCTCGTGAATTTTTACATCCATTTCTTATATCTTTATTATGTCTGCACTAAATTAATATTATCTTTATCCTCTTAAAATAATTTCTCTTGAAAAAAATAAAATTTCCTACCGCTCAAACTATTTTATTAATAATAGCTGGATTAGTAGCTTTATTAACGTGGATTATTCCAGCCGGAAAATATGATACGCTAGCTTTTGATAAAGCTAGTAATAACTTTACACGTACGCATTTAGAAACTACTGAAACACTACCAGCAACTCAAGAGACCTTACAAACCTTAAACATAAATATTCCTATAGAAAAATTCACCAACGGTGATATTTTTAAACCTATTTCTATTCCCAATACCTATGAAGTAGTAAGTGCCAAGCCTCAAGGTTTAGTTTCTTTTTTCCAATCGCCCGTCAAAGGAATTATTGAAGCGTCGGATATCATCTTCCTAGTTCTGATAATAGGTGGATTAATTGGTATTATGAATTATACAGGTGCTTTTGATGCTGGTATTGTTTGGTTAGCTACGGCACTAAAAGGTAATGAATACATTTTAATAATTTTAGTAACGACACTGATTGCTTTGGGAGGAACAACCTTTGGTCTAGCCGAAGAAACTATTGCCTTCTACCCTATTTTAATCCCTATGTTTTTGGCAGCTAAATATGATGCTATGGTGCCATTAGCGTCCATATATTTAGGTTCTGCTATTGGAACTATGGTTTCCACCACCAATCCTTTTAGTACCATAATAGCATCGGATGCTGCTGGTATTAATTGGACAACAGGTTTAACGGGCCGTATAATAACTTTAGTTATAGGCTTAACCATCTGTATTGTTTATATTTTGCGCTATGCTAGTAAAGTAAAAAAAGACCCTACAAAATCGATCATTTATAGCCAAAAGGATGAAATTGAAGCACATTTCGGTGTAAAAAGCTCTACCGTTTTAAAGTTAACCATGCGCATGCGTTTAATTTTAATCATTTTTACCTTGTGTTTTGTGGTTATGATTTATGGCGTTTCGCAATTAGAATGGTGGTTTGTTGAAATGACTACGGTCTTTCTTGTTGGTGCTATTCTTATCGGAATTATTGGAAAAATTCAAGAAACAACTTTCGTAGAAACCTTTGTTAGAGGCGCATCCGATTTATTAGGCGTGGCTTTGATTATTGGTATTGCGCGTGGTGTTTCAGTTTTAATGAATGATGGTTTAATTAGCGACACTATGTTATATCACGCCAGCACCGTAACGGAAGGCATGAATAAAGGTGTTTTTGCAAACGCGATGTTATTTATTTACAGCGGATTATCATTCTTTATACCAAGTTCATCTGGAATGGCCGTTTTAACAATGCCAATCATGTCGCCTCTAGCAGATACAGTTGGATTTGGTCGTGAAGTTATTGTAAATTGTTACCAGTATGGTTTGGGTTTATTCGCTTTTATTAATCCAACCGGATTAATTTTAGCGTCATTGGCAATCGTAAAAGTGGGTTATAACAAATGGTTAAAATTTGTATGGCCGCTTCTTCTAATATTAACCGTTTTCACCATGATCGTTATTACGCTACAAGTGTATCTGTAATTACTTATTATTTTTAATATTAAGAAAATTTAATGTTTTTTGATTCACGGCATCTGCTTGATCAATACTTAAAAAGTGACCTGCATTTTTTATAATTTGACCTTGCCCATAAGGTAAAATTTCATTCGCCATTTTAATAGTTTTGCTATTGTTAATGGCGTCATCATCGCCAATTAAAACCAAGACAGGCATTTTAAGCGACTGCAAATCCCTTTTGGAAAAAGGTTGCATTGCCATGATAAATTTACTGATGGAATCTTTAGTATGTGATTGATAAAATTGTTCTAAATAGATTTTATTAATATTATCCACATTACTAGACATGGTTTTTAAAGTTTGCGTCGTTTTTGTATCGTCAGAAGAAAACATGGTAATAATATTCTTTAATAAGTCCATACTCGGTCTAATCCAAATAAAGGTCTGCGCCGGACTTAATAACACTATTTTTTGAATACGGTCTTGATTATACAAAGCAATCTTAACAGATAACCATCCGCCTTTTGAAGCACCCATTAAACTGAATTTTTCCAATTCCAAGGCATCAAAAATTTCATAATACCAAGGTGCAATTTCATCCACATTATCAAATGTCTTTGTGTTTAATGACTTTCCAGGTTCCAGAATAAAATCAATCGCATATACTCTATAATCTAGAGAAAACGCCTTCGCATTCGGGTACCACATGGTAGACGTGGCATTCATACCATGCAATAATACCAAAGGTTCTCCATTTTTTGGACCGCTAACTATAACATGAGCGGTTCCAACACTTGTTGGGATATATAATTCCTCATAAGGCGTGCCCCAAAGTTTTAAAGAGGCATCATAAGCTTTAAAGTACGTTTTAAATTGGGCGTCAGGATTCAGGACGTAATCTGGTTTTGCAGTATATTTTGAATAGTCTTTTTTATTTGAATGTTCATTGTTACAAGAAATTATAACTATTGCAAGCGCTAATAACCCTATTATTTTTCTAATTTTCATAAATTAATTTTCTAAAACTTCAAAGCTACATAATTTGTTTTAAAACATAATACGTATTTTTGTAATCCCAAAAAAATGCAATCCTTTGCAGATAAGGAATTTTATGATACATATTCACGAAAAAACCCTTCAAGATCTTGAGTTTTCAACCATTCTACAGCAAGTTAGCGCATTGTGCGTAACAGGTTTAGGTCAAGAAGCTGCGCTACAAATTGCACCTTTAAGTACGAAAGAAACTGCCATAAACGCACTAGCTTTAACCCATGAATACTTGGCTTCTTATTATAATGATAATCGCATTCCAAATCATGGTTTTGAAACGATTACTAAAGAATTAAAACTCTTAAAAATTGAAAACACCTATTTAGAAGCTGCAAGTTTAAAAAAAGTGGTGTCTATTTCGCTTACTGCAAACGACATCGTATTATTTCTTAAAAAATTTCAAGAATATTATATAAATTTATACGCCTACGCATCAGAAATTGAAGTAACTAAAGTTTTAATTGAAGAAATTGATACCATTATTGATCGTTTTGGCGATGTAAAAGATGACGCTTCGTCGCTCTTAATAGAATTGCGTCAAGGCATCAATAAAATAAAAGGTAAAGTAAATCAGAGTTTTGCTTCGGCCTTAAATACCTATCACAATTTAGATTATTTAGATGATATTCGAGAATCTGTAGTGGATAACAAGCGCGTTTTAGCTGTTAAAGCTATGCACAGACGCAAGGTGAAAGGTTCCATTATGGGCGGCAGCAAAACAGGAAGCATTGTATATATTGAACCTGAAACAACTTTACAATACACGCGAGAACTTAATAATTTGGAATATGAGGAAAGTGAAGAAGTTGTGCGTATTTTAAAATCACTTACCGATTTCATTCGTCCTTTTTTACCGTTATTAAACCAATATCAGGAGTTTTTAACGGAAATTGATATTATATCTGCAAAGGCTAAATACGCCAGATCCATGGATGCTATTTTACCTGAAATTAGCAACGATCGTGAATTATTTTTAAGAGATGCCTATCACCCACTTTTATATATAAGTAATAAAAATAAAGACAAAAAAACGTATCCGCAGTCCATTCATTTAACGCAGGATAATAGGATAATCGTTATTTCTGGGCCTAATGCTGGTGGAAAAAGTATCACTTTAAAAACAGTCGGATTATTGCAAATTATGCTACAATCTGGCCTTTTAATTCCTGTGCACGAGCGTAGTAAAGTGTTTTTATTCGATAGAATTATAACCGACATTGGTGATAATCAATCTATTGAAAATCATTTAAGCACCTACAGTTACCGCTTAAAACAGATGAATTATTTTCTTAAGAAATGTAACAAAAACACGCTATTTCTTATTGATGAATTTGGAACAGGAAGTGACCCTGAATTAGGTGGTGCTTTGGCTGAAACATTTTTGGAAGAATTTTACCATCGTGAAGCTTTTGGGATTATAACAACCCACTACTCCAATCTTAAAATTCTAGCAAACGAATTACCATATATGCAAAATGCCAATATGATGTTCGACGAAAAAACGCTAGAACCTATTTATAAATTGGCATTAGGACAAGCCGGAAGTTCATTTACGTTTGAAGTGGCTCAAAAAAATGGTATTCCTTACGGATTAATTAATCGGGCGAAAAAGAAAATTGAGCAAGGAAAAGTTCGCTTTGACAGAACCATTGCCAAATTGCAGAAAGAACGTTCAAAATTGGAAAAAACGGAGCAATCTTTAAAAATCAATGAACGAAAGAAAGAAGCTGAAGCTGATAAGTTAGAAGAAACGAATACGAAAATCCAAAAGAAACTAGAAAGCTATCAAGAATTGTATGATAGTAACCAGCGGTTAATTTATTTAGGACAGAAAATTGATGATTTATCGGTGAAATACTTTAATAACAAACAGAAGCGCGAGCTTATGGATGAGTTATTTAAGTTAGTTCAGATTGAAAACTCAAAACGCCAAAAAACAACTGTAAAGAAACAAAAAGCAGAAAAAGCCAAAGTACAACAGGTAAAGCAAGAGGCTGAAAAAACGGTTGCTGTCATTCGTGAAAAGAAAAAAGTTGCTAAACAGAAAGAAAAAGATAAGCCTGCAGCTCCTAAAGCCATTTTAAAAATCGGTGATCGGGTTCGTATGCAAGATGGTCGTGCCGTGGGAAGTATTGATAGCATTGAAAAAAATAAAGCTATAGTAAATTACGGCATGTTTACAACGAACGTTAGTATGGACCAATTGGAATTGGTAGAAGCGGTTAAAAAATAGGGTTTATAAAGCAAATCTATTTTAATGCGTACACTACCGATTTCTTCCTTATTTTTGTATTATGATAGACGGTTTACCAGAAAATAAACAATTAATACTTTTTGATGGTGTTTGCAATTTGTGCAACAGTGCCATTAATTATATCATTGTGCACGATAAAAATAATGTGTTTTTGTTTGCGCCTTTGCAAAGTGACGCTGGAAAACACGTTATTGAAAAATTTAAAATAGATACCAATCAAATTGATTCTATTCTTTTGTATGCTTCAGAAAACGATTTAACTTATAAATCAACTGCTGCGTTGAAAATTTCTAAAAAATTAGGTTTCCCTCACAATTTGCTGGCTATATTTTTTATTATACCCACTTTTATACGAAACGGTATTTATGATTTTATTGCTAGAAATCGCTATAAATGGTTTGGTAAAAAAGACGCCTGTATGATTCCTACTAAAGAATTAAAGGCTAAATTTTTGAATTAAATTGCCTGCTTATTTCTATATTTAAAAGTCTTGTTTTATTCATGATTTTTTTGGGCTTTAAACTTATAATTATAACAGTTATTTAACAACTGTAAGTAGCAGAATAAAACTACTTTTGCTCATTAATTATTTTTCACGAATGAATACCACAAAACATTATCTAGCTGCTACATTAGCCTTTACAATTTGGGGGTTTTTCAGTTTGGTTTTAAAACCTTTATCTGATTTTACAGCTTTTGATATTTTAAGCTATCGGTCTATTGTTGCAGCTTCTATTATGTTGGTTGTTACCTTATTTTTAAGGCCTAAAGTTTTAAAAAAGAATATTGCTGTATTCAAAGCACTTGAAAAAAAAGAGCGCATTCGGATTCTTTTTATTAATATTTTTAGTGGCTTATTTTTGGCGTTAAATTGGTATATTTTTATATATGTCATGAATCATGTAAGCGTTAAAGCTACATCATTAGCCTATTTAATATGCCCAATTCTCACCATGGTTCTGGCCTTTATAGTTCTGAAAGAAAAGCTTTTTAAGCTTCAATGGTTTTCTGTAATATTAAGTTTTACAGCTTGTATTTTATTGTCTCTAGGCAATTTTACCGATCTACTTTTTAGTATGGTAATAGCTTTAACCTACGCTATTTACTTGGTTTTACAACGACGGAATCAGGAAATGGATCGTTTTTTAATATTAACGGTTCAAATTGTGTTTGCCGTTATTATTTTAAGCCCATTTTTCTTGACTTATGAATTTGAAACGCCTAAAACTAATTATTTCTATAGTATGATTGCTTTAATAGCAGTAGGTTTTACTATAATTCCAATGTTTTTGAATATTTATGCGTTGCGTGGTTTAAATTCTTCTGTGGTAGGTATATTCATTTATTTAAACCCTTTAATTAACTTTTTTCTGGCGGTATTTTATTTTAAGGAGTCTATAACCTTTTTACAAGGTTTAAGTTATGGATTAATATTAATTTCTATTATAATTTTTAATATACCTGCTTTAAAGCATCGTATTAATAGAAGACGAGCCGCTCATATTCAATAAAAAAAGGCCTCGGGAGCAATTCGAAACCTTTTTTTTAAAACTAACTAAAAACTAAACTATGTTTAAAGTGTTTAGCACCACTATCTTGGATAGAATAAAGATAGTTATGATATCTTGATTTGTACTAAAAAACCGACAAACCGAAATTATATTTGTTGAGTTAATGATTATTGCAAAAAGCTTCTATGAAATGCTTCAAATTTTTTCGAATTCTTATATTTTAAACTTTAATATTTCGAATAATATATTTTCAAAACTGTAATTTAGTCTTTAACTATTTTCAAATTAATATGAATTAATTGTAAGGCTCCTTTCTTTCTTTTTATCGAAATGTAGTCTGTACTATTCACAAAAAAATTTAAAAGTGTCAAAAAAGTTAACCAAATCGCAACTTAAAGAATTTCTTGACGAAAAAGTTCTACAATACAATACCCGCGATTTTCTAGATACAGATCCTATTAAAATTCCCCATATGTTTTCAAAAAAAGAAGACGTTGAAATTGCTGCCTTTTTAACGGCTACCATTGCTTGGGGAAATAGAAAAAGTATTATTAACAATGCCGAACGCATGATGCAAATGCTGGATCAAGAACCGTATCAATTTATAATGCAGCATCAAGAATCGGATTTAGAAGCGCTGCAGCCTTTTGTACATCGCACTTTTAATGGTTTTGATTTTATCTCATTTATAAAAGGATTACAACATATTTATCAGAATCATAACGGACTGGAAGCTGTTTTCGCTAAACATGCAGAATTGACCAGTGTTCAACCAGCTATTCATCATTTTAAAAAGACCTTTTTTGAAATTGAGCATTTACCACGAACACAAAAACATATCTCAGATCCTTTGAAAAACTCTGCCGCCAAACGCATTAACATGTTTTTACGTTGGATGGTCAGGCCAGAAAATACAGGTGTCGATTTTGGTATATGGAAAACATTGCATACCAAACAACTGTCGTGTCCATTAGATGTGCATTCTGGTAATGTAGCTAGAAAATTGGGCTTATTAACCCGAAAACAAAACGATGCCAAAGCAGTTTTAGAATTAGACACCAATCTTCGGAAGTTAGATGCCAACGACCCTGTGAAATATGATTTCGCGCTTTTTGGATTGGGTGTTTTTGAAAATTTCTAACTTAATTCTGTATCTTTAAACATTCACTTAACTATATTTTATTTCAATGAAAAAACTACTCTTTATTATCAGTGTTTTATCGCTAGTATCTGTACAATCTCAAAATAGAAAAATCCCGGTTGATACGGTTGTTGTTACCAAACACAACGCTACTATTAATGGTGTTAGCATGGATTATTCAGCATCAACAGGTACCCAACCCGTTTGGAATAGCGATGGCGATCCCATTGCAACGCTTTTTTACACCTACTACCAACGTAGTAATGTAAAAGATGTCGCCAACAGACCCTTGGTTATTTCCTTTAACGGTGGACCTGGTTCTGCATCAGTTTGGATGCATATTGCTTATACAGGACCGCGAATTTTGAATATTGATGATGAAGGATATCCGGTTCAACCTTATGGCGTAAAAAATAACCCATATTCTATTTTAGATGTGGCGGATATTGTTTTTGTAAATCCTGTAAATACGGGATATTCACGAATGATTGAAGATAAAGATGGCA
Source organism: Bizionia myxarmorum (assembly GCF_008086205.1). Lineage (GTDB taxonomy): Bacteria > Bacteroidota > Bacteroidia > Flavobacteriales > Flavobacteriaceae > Algorimicrobium > Algorimicrobium myxarmorum. The sequence goes on from NZ_VSKK01000003.1 coordinate 220,568, forward strand.
AAATGCCCGATAGAAAGAATTTCTTCGGAATTAACGCGGACATTCGCTATTTAGCAGAATGGATTAACACTTTTATGTCTAGAAATAACCGTTGGGAATCTCCGAAATATTTAATCGGAGAAAGTTATGGTGGACCACGTGTTATGGGTTTAGCGGAAGAATTACAAAGCAACCAATGGATGTATTTAAATGGTGTGATTTTAGTTTCACCAGCCGATTATAAAATCTATTCTACCGACCAGCCAATTTACTCCGCTTTAAATTTACCGTATTTTACAGCAGCCGCTTGGCATCAAAAAGCCTTGGCTCCTGCCCTTCAACAAAAGGATTTATTAGACATTTTACCAGAAGTTGAAGCTTACGCCATCGATAAAGTGATGCCAGCAATTGCTAAAGGTGGCTTTATTTCTTCGGAAGAAAAAAATGCCGTAGCCGAAAAAATGAGTTTATATTCAGGCTTAAATAAAAAAGACATTATAGATCATAATTTAAATATTCCAACTAACTTTTTTTGGAAAGAATTACTTCGTGATCGTGGTTTTACTATGGGCAGATTGGATTCTCGTTATTTAGGTGTTGATAAAATGACCGCGGGAAATTCACCTGATTATAACCCGGAACTAACCTCTTGGTTACATTCCTTTACGCCAGCCATAAATTATTATTTGCGCGAGCATTTAAATTTCAAAACAGATATGAAATATAATATGTTTGGCGATGTGCATCCATGGGATAGAGATAATGATAATACACGAGATAGATTACGCCAAGCCATGGCTCAAAACCCTTATTTAAAGGTTTTGGTACAATCGGGTTATTACGATGGTGCTACTACTTATTTTGCTGCTAAATATACAGTTGCACAAATGGATCCTGCAGGAACTATGAAAGATCGTGTTAGCTTTAAAGCATACAGAAGTGGCCATATGATGTATTTACGAAAAGAAGATTTAAAGACTGCTAATGATGATATTCGCGAGTTTATCAATAACTCATTATCTAAAGGTAAGTCGGCTAAATATTAATTCTTAAATACTTCTTCTTGCTAATAATAAAAACACCTGATGATTTATTTCATCAGGTGTTTTTTATGTTTAAACTTCTAAAGTTAAAATTATCCTTTTAGCCAAGCGTTCCGCAATTCTATTTGAGCTGCTGTAGCATCTGCTTTTGCATGCAAACTATTTCCAGTTGTAAAAGTTGGAGTAAGTGCTTTTTTAATAACAATATCTTTACCATCTCTGCTTAATACTATGTTCACTTCTTGCCCTTCAGACCAAGAAAAAACGTCTTGAAAAATACTATTTGCATTTTGTATGGTAACAGCTGTTCCGTCTATAGATTTGATAACATCGTTTGGCATAGCGCCGTTCTCTTCCCAGAAACTATTTCCTAATACATTCTCTGTAAAGAAAATCGTTCCATTTTCTTGGCTTCCTGTTACAATTAACGCACCATTTCCTTGGATATAGTTTGTCTTAATTTGGCCTTCGCCAATTTCAAGTCCTACTTTTTCAAAAAAGGATTCGTAATTAATTGGCATTTCACCAATAACATGTTTATCAAAAAATGGACGTAACGTTGGGTAAGTCATAGCTACCATTTCATCCATGATTTTATCATCATCAAATGGCTTGTTTTTACCATATTTCATCGATAGTTCTTTCATCATAGATAAAATGCCACGATTACCATTACTACCTTCACGAATTAAAATATCGATACACATACCTATTAACGCACCTTTTTGGTACACATTATAATATTGACTTGCATATGGCTCATCTAATACATTTTCACTCATTTTAGTAAAACTCATAGAATCATTCATACCACGAGAGGTGCCAATTTTATCCATGATTTTTCCATAAAACTCATCTTCAGAAATTAAATCTTGATCTACTTGAAAAAGTGTTGCGAAGTATTCTGTAACACCTTCATACATCCATAAATGTTTCGAAAATGTTGGTGCATTATAATCAAAATAATGAACATCATCTGAATGAACACCTAATGGCGTTACAATATGAAAGAATTCATGAGATACAATATCAATCATACTTTCGTCTAAAGCCTTACTGGACATAGATTCTGGCATAACTACGGTAGTAGACGTATGGTGCTCTAATGCACCAAAACCTTTAGGTGATCCTGCTTTACCATCAGATAAATACACATAAATATCATAACGAGGTGTACTATTAATATCACCTAAATATGTTTTTTGTGCTTGCATCATTTTTTGCATCGCATCTTTCATAGATTTTGCAGAGTGAATGCCGTTTGGTGAATACACACTCAACATCACTTTAATATCGCCTACTTGAAATTCTTCAACATCTAATTTCCCGTACATCATTGGGTTGTCTGTAATATCAAAATAACGTGGAGCAAAATAGGAAGACGTCATAACGCTTCCGTCTGCACTTGTTTTTGTATCTGCTAATTGTAATGAAGATGTTCTAACTATATCTGCTGGTGCAATAACATCTACTTTATATTGGCTGTTTTTTAAAGAATCAAAATAACCAACATAACCATGTAAGTTTAATAGGTAATTATTTGGTTCAATGTTCGTACCTGCTGGAGAAAAAGGGGCATCGCCGCCAATTCCACCTGTTGTTTCTTGATCAAAAGTATCATTTACATAATACGTAATGTAATCTAATTGTTTAGCATTATCAATAGTCCAAGAGTTGGTATCAATCTTGTTTGTCGCTAATGTATTTCCGTTATAATCATAAGCTTCAAACGTATCCACGTATTTTCCAAAATCACTCACAGAATACGTTCCTTGAACAACTTTAGGAAGTCTGTACGTGACCGTTTCAACCGTAAAACGCCCAGGATTAATATTTACAGGTATCTTATCATCAATTAATTTAGTGATGTCAATTACCGTTTCAATGGGGTTGCTAGTGGCTAAATCGTCACTACTTGTTTTGGTCGTGGTTCCACAAGCAACAAGCATTGCAGATAAACCAAAAATGGCTAGAGTTTTTTTCATTATAATAGATTAATTAAGTTTTTTACTTGACGCTCAAATGTACAATGTGTTACACATTTTCGTTATAACTTTTTGTTAAAATGAAGTTTAGCTATATTCGCATTATGTCTAATCCGCAGATAAGTATTGTCACACCCTTTAAAAACACCGAAAATTTTCTTTCGGAATGTTTGAAATCCATTATTGGTCAAAGCTATACCAATTGGGAGCTTTTGATTGTTGATGACCACTCTACTGACGCCAGTTATAAGCTAGTTTCAGAATTTGCGAAGCTGGATGAACGCATTAAATTGTATAAAAATCCAGGTTCAGGAATAATTGAGGCGTTGCAATATGCTTTTTTACAAAGTTCTGGAAATTATATAACGCGAATGGATAGTGATGATATTATGTTGTCAAATAAGCTTGAAGTCATGCTGGAGAGTTTAGAACAGCATGGAAAAAGACATGTAGCCATAGGTCAAGTAACATATTTTCGGGAAGGTGGGATTAGTGATGGCTATGCTCAATATGAAACCTGGTTAAATGATTTAACAGAAACCGGATCTAATTATTCTGAAATTTATAAAGAATGTGTGATTCCCTCGCCTTGCTGGATGGTACATCGCGATGATTTTATAGCTTGTAATGGTTTTAGTCCAAAAACTTATCCTGAAGATTATGATTTAGCATTTCGGTTTTATAAGCACAATTTAAAATGTATTCCCTGTTCAGAAATCCTGCATTTATGGCGAGATTATAATGCACGTACGTCCAGAACGCATGAACATTATGCCGAAAACAATTTTCTAGAATTGAAAGTGCATTATTTTTTAGAATTAGATTATCAGACTTCTAGACCTTTAGTGCTTTGGGGAGCAGGAAAAAAAGGTAAAACGGTCGCGAAATTATTGCAAAAACAAAATATACCATTTTACTGGATTTGCGATAATCCTAAAAAGATTGGCAAAGCTATCTATACTATTACGTTACAAGATGCTTCTTATCTAAAAACGTTTAACAACCCGCAATGTATAATCACGGTTGCCAATAAAAAAGAACAGACATTTATTAGAAAACAGCTATCAGATTTAGAGATGAAATCAGAAATCGACTACTTCTTTTTTTGTTAATCGTTTAATTTGTTGTTAAAAGGTTTTCTATTTCACTGTAAACACTATTTTTGTAGGAAACACTATTAGGAATGCAGTTTAAAAATCCTGAATTACTTTATGCGCTATTTTTGCTCCTTATTCCCATTATTGTTCATTTATTTCAATTGCGCAAATTTCAAAAGGAATCTTTTACCAATGTGGCTTTCTTAAAAAAGGTAACCCTTCAAACACGCAAAAGTTCTCAAATTAAAAAATGGCTAACCTTATTAACACGAATGCTTTTATTGGCATGCGTTATCGTAGCTTTTGCACAACCTTTCACTTCCAAAACCAATAGCCTTAATACCACACCAGAAACCGTTATTTATTTGGATAATAGTTTTAGCATGCAAGCCAAAGGCGATCAAGGAGAGTTATTAAAACGTGCGGTTCAAGAATTGGTAGAAAATTTAAATCCGGATGATCAAATTTCATTAGTTACCAACACGGCCGTTTATAAAAATACCACACTAAAAAGTATTCAAAATGATTTGTTGAAACTGGATTATTCAGCCAATCAATTACCCTATGATGCGGCTATTTTGAAAAGCTCCAAACTTTTTAGCAAATCCCCGAATATGAATCGGAATCTGGTTTTTATTTCTGATTTCCAAGAGCAGAAAAAAGCATTTGAAGCGCCCAATGATTCATTTTATAAAATACACGCTGTTCAATTAAAACCAGTAAATACGCAGAATATAGCTATAGACAGTTTAAGTATATCAAGTACTACGGCAAGTAGCACTACTTTACAAGTTTATTTAAAAGCGACTGGAAAAACAAATACGTCAGTACCAGTTTCCTTATTTGATGGCGAAAAATTACTAGCAAAAACAACTGCCAACCTTACGGAAAAAGCTATTGTAGCGTTTACACTTACGGAAAAAAGTATTAGTAATGGCCGAATAGTAATTGATGATATCGGTTTACAATTTGATAATGATTTGTTTTTTAATATCAATGAATCTGCAATAATCAACGTTTTAACCATTCATGAAAAAACGGCAAGCAACTATTTAGAGCGTTTATTTGCTTCTGAAGAATTTGAATTAACAAGCACAAGCTTAAATCAATTAAATTATAGTGCTATTGAAAAGCAGCAATTAATTGTTTTAAACGAATTGGAAGCTATTCCCAGTTCTTTAAGTAATTCCCTTTCAACTTTTATGAAGCAAGGCGGATATGTGCTAGTTATTCCGGCAGCTAATTCTCAAATAGAAACGTACAACAAGCTTTTAGGCCTCTATGGTATTCAAAGCCAAGCAGCCATCACCTCTGAAAAACGTGTAACCCGAATTAATTACGCACATCCTATTTATAAAAATGTGTTTGAGAAACAGGAATCCAATTTTCAATATCCAAAAGTGAATACCTATTTTCCAATTTCGGCTACAAATAGTTCTGTAGTATTATCCTTTGAAGATGGAAAACCTTTTTTACTGACCCAAAAGCAGCTAGCGGTTTTTACAGCGGCTTTAAATTCAGATAACTCTAATTTTAGCGAATACGATTTAATTGTACCAACCTTTTATAATTTAGCGCGACAAAGTATACAAAAACCGCAATTATATTATATCATTGGTGCCGAAAACAAATTTGATATCCCCGTAAATTTGGAGCAAGATGGTGTCGTGTCATTAGCCAATGAAACGGTGAGCATGATTCCTATGCAACAATATTTTAATGATAAAGTAACTATAACAACCATTGATAATCCAGATATAGCAGGTGTTTACCGTATTGAAAATAAGAATTCAGCCATTGGCAACGTCAGTTATAATTACAACCGAGAAGAAAGTGATTTAAGTTATCAAGATTTAAGTCAGTTGGAAAATGTTGAAGTCAGCGATTCGGTTATCTCCATATTCGAAACTTTAAAAAGTGATACAAAAATCAATGCGCTATGGAAATGGTTTGCTATTTTTGCACTAGCTTTTATTATTATTGAAATGCTCATATTAAAATATTTTAAATGAACGTACTCATAAAATATGCCACAATAATTGATTCCAAAAGCGATTTTCATAATCAGACTGTCGATATTTTAATTGAAAAAGGAATTATCACCGAAATAGCATTAATTGTTAAAAATACTAAGGATTATAAAGAAATTAGCTTAGACAATCTACATGTGTCTCAAGGTTGGTTTGATAGTAGCGTCAGTTTTGGAGAGCCAGGTTATGAGGAGCGCGAAACCATACTTAATGGTCTAAAAACAGCTGCTCACTCGGGTTTTACAGCGGTTGCACTCAACGCCAACTCCAATCCCGTAATTGCTAGTTATGCTGATATTTCACTAGTAAAAGCCAAAGCACAAAATCATGCTGTTTCCTTATACCCTATCGGTGCTTTAACTAAAAATGGTTTAGGCGAAAATATGGCCGAATTGTATGACATGAGTCAGGCAGGAGCAGTTGCTTTCTACGATTACCAGAAACCAATTGAAAATCCAAACCTGATGAAAATTGCCTTGCAATATGCCAGTAATTTTGATGGATTGATTTTATCATTTCCGCAAGAATCTCGCATTTCCAGATCGGGTGTTATGAACGAACATATTTCCAGTACGCGATTGGGTTTAAATGGAAATCCCACTCTAGCCGAAGAATTACAAATAGCTCGCGATTTATTTCTTTTAGAATATACGGGAGGAAAATTACACATTCCAACCATTTCTTCTGGGAAATCCGTGGAGCTGATACGTGAGGCTAAAAAGAAGAAACTAGATGTAACGTGTAGTGTGGCAATTCACAATTTATTCTTTACGGATGAAGCGTTAGAAACTTTCAATTCAAACTTTAAGGTTTTGCCTCCAATTAGAACGAATTCAGACATTAAGGATTTAATTGAAGGTATAAAAGATGGTACCATAGATATGGTAACATCAGACCATAATCCCATAGATATAGAACACAAAAAAGTAGAATTCGATCATGCTAAATATGGCACGATTGGGTTGGAATCGGCTTTTGGAGCTTTACAAACGCTATTCTCCGTTAAAAAAACGGTTGAAATTTTAACCAAAGGAAAAGAACGTTTCGGTGTAGAATCTACGTCTATTTCAATTGGAGAAAAAGCCAACTTAAGTCTGTTCAATCCGAAAGAAACCTACACGTTTAGTAAGAAACATATCATATCCACTTCTAAAAACGCCATTTTTGAAGGTTCAGAATTGAAAGGAACGGTATATGGTGTTGTTGCCAATAATAAAATGATATTGAAATAATGATGACAGAAGAAACTATTAAAGAGGGAAAAACCATGGCTTTAGTTGCCTACTTCACTATTGTTGGTAGTATTATTGCTATTATCATGAATAGTGATAGAAAAAACCCGTTTACCTCATTTCATGCCAAACAAGGACTGGGTTTAAATTTAACCTATATGATTGTAGGCTATTTTATTAGCTCTTTTGACAGTTTTGCAATTTCCATTGGATTTTGGATTGCCATAGGTGTACTTTTCATGTACGGAATTTATTCAGCAATTACAGAAAACTGCAAACAAGTACCGCTTTTAGGAGCTTTGTATCAAAAATTATTCGCAACAATAGCTTAAATATGTCTACACAACCTTTACATTATATAACCAGACCTTCTACTTTAAAAGAAAACGCGCCTTTACTCATTTTATGTCATGGTTATGGTAGCGATGAAAACGACTTATTTTCTTTTGCAGAAGAACTTCCGGAAGAATTATTTATCATTTCACTTCGTGCACCACACGCCATGCAACCTTATGGCAATGCTTGGTATTCCATTAATTTTGATGCAGATAAAGGCAAATGGAGTGATGATGAGCAAGCTAAAGATTCCCGCGATCAGATAGCCCAATTTATAGATTACGCTTGTGGAAAATATCCGGTTAATAACGAAAACGTCAATTTACTTGGGTTTAGTCAAGGCACCATTTTAAGTTATGCTGTAGCTTTAACCTATCCTGAAAAAATAAAAAATGTAATTGCGTTGAGTGGTTATATTAACCCGAATATTATTCCAGAAAACCCATCAGAAAAGGATTATTCTAATTTGGATTTTTACTGTTCTCATGGAAGTGTAGATCAAGTTATTCCCGTGGATTGGGCAAGACAAGCACCTAAATTTTTAGAAAATTTGAACATTAAGCATCAATACGCCGAGTTTCCAGTTGGTCACGGCGTAGCACCACAAAACTTTTACGATCTTAAAAAGTGGTTAATTGATAGGATATAAAAAAGATTCTACCACTTTGAAAGTCAATTGCTCATCTTCACTTAAATTATAAGTTAAGAACATTTCGCCCCAATATTTTCCATCGGTAAAATTGGCAATAATCCATTTATGGTTTAAAACCCTAACTTGATCAATCATCATTTTTCCACCGTTTAATGCCGCATAAGGAATTAAGGGATGCTGATCGCCTTTCACTAAATTCAATTCGTATAATTGATCTTTAATAAACGGAATAAGCTCATTTACGCGGTAGCCTTCAGCTTCTAAATAACTTAAAGCGGATTCTGTATTCATCACAGAAAATTCAGATAAATCCATAACTTGATCGCGCAAATTAGAAATAGTATCTGCAAATTTCCCCGCATCTCTTTCATGATGGGCTACTTTTTTATCAATGATGCCTTCGTAAGAATCCAAAATTCGCTTGGAATTTACATATTGAAACACGACTAAAAGTAGTGCGAAAATAAACAGGTACATAAATATTTTATTCTTCATTATATGGTAATTTGTAAGTTATCGTAAGCTAAAAAAACATTTTCTGGTAAAGACTGTTCTACAATATCGTGGAACCCTAACATATGGCTGATATGCGTTAAATAAGCACGTTTGGGTTTTACTTGGGCAATAATTTTTAAAGCTTCTTCTAAATTTAAATGTGAAGGATGCTCTTTTTCTCGCAATGCATTTATTACTAAAACATTTAAGCCTTTCAATTTCTCTAATTCAGCAGCTTCAATGGTTTTCATATCGGTTACATAGGCAAAATTCTCAAACCGATAACCGAAAACCTGGAGATTATAATGCATAAAATCTATAGGCATGACTTCCATATTACCTAAAAGAAATGGATTGTTTTTTACTTCATTAATCACAACACTTGGTGCACCCGGATATTTGTTTTCTGTTTCAAAAATATAATCAAACCGACGTGTTAATTCCCTTATAACTCGCTTGTGTGCGAAAATAGGAATAGCACCTTGCCTAAAAAAATAAGGTCTAATATCATCCAATCCAGCTGTATGATCGGCATGCTCATGGGTAAAAATAACACCATCTAATTTGGTGCAATTGGCGCGTAACATTTGCTGTCTAAAATCTGGACCACAATCAATGACATACGTGTACTTTTCCCATTCCACAAGTACCGAAACCCGTAAACGTTTATCTCTAGAATCCGTGCTTAAACAGACGGGATGATTACTTCCAATAACAGGAATTCCTTGTGATGTTCCAGTGCCTAAAAACGTTATTTTCAATAGTTTTAATTTTAAAACAAAAATAAGGTTATTTTTTTGTTTGACCACCCGTTTTAATACCTTTGTGCCTCAGAAATAATCGAAGTTTAGAATGGAAATTAGCTTAAAAGGTGATAAAGAGTTTAATGAGATTCCGTCATTAAACACAAAGGCACTTCGTATTAATTTAAACGAAAATATTTACGGAACTTTTTCCGAAATTGGCGCTGGCCAGGAAACCGTTCGTAACTTTTTTAGAGCTGGTGGTGCTTCTGGCACGATTGCAAAAGCCATGTCTGCTTACGATAAAGATTTTAGCGATGCCATTTATGGCATAGAAGCAGATGGGCGCTATGTTACAGAAACACGTTTATTAAAAATGCTAAACCATGAAATTGATATCATGGAAAAGCGTTTAACTAGAGATAAGCATCCTAATAAATTATTCTTTTCTTACGCCAATACCGTTGCCACCATTGATTTTGCTAAAAAATTCAAAGGTCATGGTTGGGTAGGAATTCGCTATCAAATTGAAGCCGATCAGCCTTATAATGAGATTTCTTTACACTTACGTTTTAAAGAAAATGATGCCCGTTTGCAGCAGGAAACTTTAGGCGTTTTAGGTACTAACTTAATTTACGGTGCTTTTTATAAATATAATGAGCCTAAAAAATTACTCCGTTACTTATACGACCATTTGGATAAAGATCAATTAGAAATTGATACCATTAACTTCTCAGGCCCCGCTTTTAAGGATGTAGATAACCGGCTAATGAGTTTACAATTAGTGAAAAATGGCATGACAGATGCCGTTATGTTTGCACCAGATGGTAATAACGTGCTTCCAGCTAAAGTGCTTTATAAAAAGAATATTTTAGCCTTAAGAGGTAGTTTTAGACCAGTAACGAAGGTAAATATAGATATGTTTGAAAAATCATATGATATGTTTATTAAGGAAAATAAGGTCGATAAAGATAGAACCCAAGTTGTTTTTGAAATTACCTTATCCAATTTACGAGCTGAGGGTGAAATTGATGAACAAGATTTTATGGATCGGGCGAAATTGCTCTGTTCTTTAGGGCATACTGTTTTAATTTCCAATTTTCAAGAATATTATAGGTTGGTGGAATACTTCTCACAATACACCAAAAATCGCATGGGTCTCGCCATGGGCGTTAATAATTTAGTGGATATTTTTGATGAAAAATATTACCGTCATTTAAGTGGTGGTATTTTAGAGGCTTTTGGAAAATTATTTTTCAAAGATTTAAGGGTGTACCTCTACCCTATGCAGGATGAAAATGGTGAAGTAACTACCAGTGAAAATTTAAAAGTTCACCCACGTATGAAAGAACTTTATAAATTCTTTAAATATAATGGCAAGGTGGTTGATATTACAGATTATGACAACACCATCTTAACGGTGTTTTCAAGAAATGTGCTTAAGAAAATTGCAGATGGCGATGAAACTTGGGAAACTATGTTACCCGAAGGTGTTTCAAAACTCATTAAAGAAAAGAGTCTGTTTGGCTATGAAGCAGAAGAAATGTTTCGATCCAAAAACCACTAGAACATCAAAAACTTATGAATTTTAAATTTATTTTTTCTGCATTATTATGCTTTTCTGCTTTGTTTTCTTGCAAAACAGCAGATGCCCAATCAATTAAAGAAGTTACTGATAACCAAGTTGCTGAATGCACTTCTTGTGATTTAATTGGTGAAATTTCCCGAGCACAATTAGTTGATAACCCCATTTTTAATGAATGGTTTTCAGAAAGTTATGAAAATTATGAATTACATAGTGACGCAATGAAAACATTGAACGATGTTTCAACTGAAAACTTAAGCTTTAAAATTATTTTGGGTACCTGGTGCAGTGATAGTCATCGTGATGTGCCACGCTTTGTGAAAATTTTAGATTTTTTAAATATTGATGACAAGTCTATTGAATATTACGCATTAGATGCCGAGAAAATGTCACCAGAGAAAATTGAAGAAACCTATAGCGTCATTCAAGTTCCAACGTTTATAGTGTATAAAAAGGACGTAGAATTGAATAGAATTGTTGAAATGTCTATCCGTACTTTAGAAGAAGATTTAGCTATTATTCTTACAACCAATGACTACAAAAATGTTTACGCCGATTAATAATTGCGTTTACTTGTTTTAATAATTATCTTAAAGTCCACTTTAAATTTTAATTTTCTGAAGAAATGATACGAACTCTCTATAGGTCTTTTATAGTTTTATCTGCCATGCTATTATTTAATTGCAAGGAAAAGAATGAATCAACTTCCAATCTAGAGATCAATGAAACTGCTAAAAAGGAAAAAGTGATTGACACCGTTTTCAATCATATTTATACTGAAATAGATGATAAGAAATATGACTTTAGTTATAATGTCGATACTTTAGATGTTTTTCTAACAACCAACTACGGTAAAACAAAGATATTTTTTGAATTCACCAAGGAGATTACATTTGTACCAGACTCTAAACATGACCGCTTAAATGGTTTTTACGATAAAAATTATAAATTAGATATTCGAAATATAACGTTTAATGATAGTCTAATTACCTATAAGGAATATAAGGACGACATCTTTCATCAGGACAATGAGATTCTGGTATCAGAAAACATAACCAAGACTGACTTTTACGAATCTTTAGATTCTAATTTTTTATTAGATGGAAAATCTATTCATGACAAGCTAATTGAAAAACCATGCGCTTCTTGTGTGGTTGTTTTAACCATTTTAGCAACCAATGTTGTGGGTGACTCCAGAGGAAGTAATAAAGAATTATGTGAGCAGCAGAATGCATTAGTTGCGGTAAACTGTGCGAATAAAGATGATTTTTGTTTAGAAAGTGAAGGCCCCTGTAAATTGAAATGTGTTCCCTGTTCTACTTTGTAAAATAAACACAGCATAATATATTTAAAAAGCGACCTAAATAGGTCGCTTTTACTTTTAAGTTAAGAACGCATCCAATTTCTTTATCCTCTTCAAAATACTTAAAACTAACAATCCATTTTTAGCTAAAGTGCTCAAAATTTGGCGTTTTACGGGAAAACCGTAACAGTATTTTTACTTTTCGATGAACTACACATATTTAACCCAAAATAGTTGTGTGTTTATTTTTTTTTTTTTTTTTAGTTTCGAGGTGTTAAAACATATTTTGTTTATTTACAGTCTTCAAAATCATGTATTTAACACAAAGATTAATCTTATGGAAGCGCTTGCTTTTTTATTGAATTCTAAATAGATAAGGACTGTATTTGTTTATTTAGAGAGATTTCAAAAGACTGTTAATAAGACTGTTACTATTGTTTAACCATTTTTAGCAATAAAAATTTGCTAAAAAGTAAAATCTCATTATTATGAAAATTAACAAATACTGCAAGTTTATAATTTTATTAAGTATTTCCGTGTTATAACTTAATTGTTCCGATGATTCAAGTGAAGACATTGAAAATAAACAACAAAATCAAAATGTAAATTTAACTCACTCAAAATTAGAAAAAAACACATTAGTTAATGACACATTATTTATTAACTATATTGATAACGTTGTATCACAAGCAGACAAGCAAGTAGACTTGAATTCACTAAATCTAATTTTACAGAAAGATCAAAATACATTAACAAAACAAGATTTAAAAGATTTAGCAGAATTATTGGGCTATATTGACTTTAATGATATGGAAACATATTACGAAGTGCAGAATGAACGGATCTATAAATTAGATAAAAAATACGATTTGTCCAACCCCAATAATATCCCTATATTAGAACAAGCTACCACAGATGTTTATAACAAACATCACTCATATGTTCCTGTACCCGGTGGAGGTTCAATCGGCTCAACTTGTTTAGAGCGATATAACAATTGTATAGCAGGAGCTTTGGCAATGGCCATTCTTGAACATTTTGGTTGCGCAGCTTTAGACACAACTGTAGTATTAGGTATTTTATGCCATTCCGCAGTTACAGCTTTACAGATATCAGCAAATAATCAATGTAGATATGATTTAGAAGATTGTTAATAATTAGTAAAAATTTAAAATATGAAAGACAAAATATTTTCAATAAAATTTTTAAGATTTATTCCAATTATATTAGTGATTTTGGGTTATATCTTAACTAAACAACTGGATATCTTTACGTCAGAACAAGATATATATGTATTGATTTTATTCAATGCAATAGCATTTATTTCTTTATTTTTTTTATATAAAAATAAGGTAAATAAGATTTCAGTTCAAAGAATAGCAGTATTAGGAATTGCTATTTTGTTAAGTGTTATATTGTATTTTATGTATTTGCCATAGAACTATTTGGTTGGAGTAAAAAGCGACCTAATCAGGTCGCTTTTGTTTTTTAACCCAAAATCTGATCTGTATGTGCTTTGGTTTTAACTTTGGATATAACATCTTCAATTAAGCCATTTTCATCAATTACAAAGGTTGTTCTATGAATCCCGTCATATTCCTTACCCATGAATTTTTTCGGTCCCCAAATACCATAAGCTTCAATAACCACTTTATCTTCATCTGCTAAAAGCGGATACGGGAAATTGTATTTATTTTTAAAATTACTTTGTCTTTTTTCGCTATCAGCACTTACACCTAAAATATCATAACCTGCTTTTTGGAATCGGCTATAATTATCACTTAAATTACAAGCTTCAGCAGTACAACCCGGCGTACTCGCTTTCGGATAAAAAAATAAAACTAATTTTTTTCCATTGTAATCCTTTAAAGAAATAGTATTTCCATCTTGATCTTTTGCGGTAAAATCTGGCGCTTTATCTCCTGCTTTTAAATTTGTCATAGTATCTTTGTTAATTTCAACTTCTGTAAAAATACAACTTATGACCAAGCAAGAAAAGGTAGATTTCGTTATAAAAACGTTAAAGGATATTTATCCCACCATTCCAGTGCCTCTAGATCATAAAGACCCTTATACTTTACTTATTGCCGTTTTAATGTCTGCTCAATGTACGGATGTTCGGGTAAATCAAATTACGCCGAAACTGTTTGCTAAAGCCGATAACCCATATGATATGATAAAACTTACGGTTGAAGAAATTCGTGATATAATTAGACCTGTAGGTTTATCACCTATGAAAAGTAAAGGTATTCACGGCTTATCACATATTTTAATTGATAAACACGGCGGTCAGGTTCCAAAAACTTATGAACACTTGGAAGAATTACCTGCAGTTGGTCATAAAACGGCAGCAGTTGTTATGTCTCAAGCCTTTGGAATTCCCGCTTTTCCAGTAGATACGCATATTCACAGACTCATGTATCGATGGGGATTTACAAATGGTAAAAATGTAGTTCAAACGGAACGAGATGCCAAACGCTTGTTTCCAGAAGCCGTTTGGAACGATTTACATTTACAAATAATTTGGTATGCACGTCAATATTCACCAGCGCGTGGTTGGGATTTGGAAAAAGATGTGATTACTAAAACTATTGGTAGAAAAACGGTTTTAAACGATTATTATGCTAAAAAGAAGAAGTAGGCGAAAATGAATGTAGACCCTTCCGATGTTATCAGAACTGCTAGAATATAGAGGTTAGACTTAAGTGGTTAATCTTTCAGATTTTGACTATAAATTTAAGAAATAGGTACACATCCTCACATTGAAAGTATTGCAAAATCTAATAGTAGTTGAAATTTTCCTTGATTTATGAAAAGTGAAATAGATTCCTGCCTTTGCAGGAATAAAAAAAAAGTCCTGAGACTAATCAGGACTTTTTCAAAGTTTAGTTGAGAAGCGCTTCAAACTTCATCTTATTACAATTTATAACACTTAAAGCCTTGGAATAATCAAGAAGAAACTTTACAGTTTCCGCTTTGGGGTTTAAATCAAGTACATTGATTTGTTTTTTTTGAGAGTAAAGTTTCGCCATTTATATTAGCTGTTTTTGGTTTATACTTTACTAAACGTTTCATCTTAAGATATATTGTATCAATTAGTTAAAACAATATTATGTTTATCTATTATCTTTCTCATATTAATTAATGCATAGCGCATTCTGCCTAAAGCGGTGTTTATACTAACGCCTGTTTTTTCTGATATTTCCTTAAAACTCATATCATTATACATGCGCATCATTAAAACTTCTTTTTGGTCTTCTGGCAATTCTTCAATTACACGACGCACATCATGTTCCACCTGATCTTTAATAAGACTACGCTCCACATCCAACGTGCTATCACTTAAAACTGAAAATATATTGAAGTCCCCTGTGTTGCTAAATTTAGGCATGCGGTTGTTTTTTCGGAAATGATCTATGACCAAATTATGCGAAATACGCATCACCCAAGGTAAAAACTTACCTTCTTCATTGTATTTTCCCGCTTTTAAGGTGCGGATAACTTTGATAAAAGTATCTTGAAAAATATCATCGGCAATATCCCGATCATATACTTTTGAATAGATAAAACTGAATATACGCTGCTTATGCCTATTGATTAAAACTTCAATAGCTTGCTCGTTTCCGTGAATATATTTGGTAACCAAGGTAGCATCCGTGATAAGATTTTCCTGCATAATCATTACTTCTTTACCAGAACAAGTCTGGGTTGGGGTTAAAAAGATATTATAAAGTAATGTTAAACGTATAGGCTACTCTTGTGATTTTTAGGTTTATAGAATCCAAATATAACAACAATACTATTACAATAGCAAACTTATTTTCATTTTTTCTAAAAATAATTTGTAATCCAATCTATTTTTTAATAAAATTTTCTTGTGGTATCTTTGCAAGAATAATTCCGCTAAGAGCTTATGATTCCTAATATTTCCGAAATCAACCCCAAAGAAAACATCATTATTAAAGGTGCGCGTTTGCACAATTTGAAAAATATTGATGTGGTAATTCCTAGGAATAAACTCGTTGTTATAACTGGTTTATCAGGTTCGGGAAAATCTAGTTTAGCATTTGATACGCTGTACGCAGAAGGTCAAAGACGCTATGTGGAAAGCTTATCTAGTTATGCCAGACAATTTTTAGGCCGTTTAAACAAACCCAAAGTAGATTATATAAAAGGTATTGCGCCAGCCATTGCTATAGAGCAGAAAGTGAATTCTACCAACCCACGTTCAACAGTTGGAACGTCTACCGAGATTTACGACTATCTGAAATTGTTGTTTGCTAGAATAGGAAAAACTTACTCGCCAAAGTCAGGCAGAGAAGTAAAAAAGGATACGGTTGCAGATGTTTTAAAATTTGTAAAAGCATTTCCGGAAGGTGAAAAGCTTCTCCTCCTCGCTCCTATTTATTTAGAGGAAGGCAGAACTTTAGAAGATAAATTGAAGGTTTTATATCAGCAAGGTTACGCCAGAATTAAAGTGAAAGATTCTGTTGTTAGAATAGAGGAAAATTTAGAAACCAAAGAGAAACCAGAAAATATCTATTTGGTTGTGGATCGGGTTATTTCAAAAGATGAAGAAGATTTCTATAATCGATTAGCAGATGCTATTGAAACTGCTTTTTTTGAAGGTAAAGGCAATTGTTATATCGAATCGCTTTCAAATAATAAACAAGAACATTTCAGTAATAAATTTGAACTGGATGACATTGATTTTCTGGAGCCAAATGTGCATTTATTTAGTTTTAATAATCCTTATGGCGCCTGTCCAACTTGTGAAGGTTACGGCGATGTTATTGGTATTGATGAAGATTTGGTGATACCTAACACCGGATTATCCATTTATGAAAACGCTGTTTTTGCCTGGCGCGGCGATAGTATGGGTTGGTATCGTGATCAATTGGTTAACAATTCCCATAAATTCGATTTTCCTATACATAAACCATATTATGAATTAACAGCCGCCCAAAAGCTATTAGTTTGGAATGGTAACTCGTATTTTGAAGGTTTAAATAGTTTTTTTGCAGAGTTAGAATCTAAAGCATACAAAATTCAGAATCGTGTGATGCTTTCCCGATATCGTGGAAAAACAAAGTGTAAAACCTGTAAAGGCAAACGTTTACGCGTGGAAGCGGAATATGTAAAAATTGCTGACGCTACCATAACTGATTTGGTAGATATGCCTTTAGATGTTTTGGCAGAATTTTTCAAAAATCTTAAATTAAACGATCACGATACACAAATTGCCAAGCGTTTATTGAAAGAAATAAATAATCGCCTAGCTTTTTTAGATAATGTAGGATTGAGTTATTTAACGCTTAACCGAAAATCCAATACTTTATCTGGTGGTGAAAGTCAGCGCATTAATTTAGCAACCTCTTTAGGCAGTAGCTTAGTGGGTTCTATGTATATTTTAGACGAACCTAGTATTGGGTTGCATCCTAAAGATACCGAAAGATTGATAGGTGTCTTAAAAGCACTTCGCGATTTAGGAAATACGGTAATTGTGGTGGAACACGATGAAGATATCATGATGGCTGCTGATGAAATTATAGACATTGGTCCTGAAGCAGGAACTTTTGGTGGTAACGTTGTAGCAACTGGAACGTTTCAGGATATTTTAAAATCGACCTCGTTAACCGCCCAATATTTAAATGGGGATTTGGAAATTAAAGTCCCTAAAAAGAGACGCACTTCTAAATATGCAGTGGAGATTATTGGTGCTAAAGAAAATAACTTAAAAAATATTGACGTGACCTTGCCGCTTGGCATGTTAACCGTTGTAACCGGTGTTTCAGGAAGTGGAAAAAGCACCTTGATAAAAAAGATTGTGTATCCTGCTTTACAGAAGAAGATTACTGATTATGGTGATAAACCTGGACAATTTTCTGAACTAAAAGGAAATTTCACAAATGTTAAGCATATTGAATTTGTAGATCAAAATCCTATTGGTAGATCGTCACGCTCCAATCCTGTAACCTATATTAAAGCTTATGATGATATTCGGGCACTTTTTGCCAGTCAGAAATTAAGTAAAATTCGAAATTACCAGCCCAAACATTTTAGTTTTAATGTGGACGGCGGTCGTTGTGAAACGTGTAAAGGTGACGGTGAAGTGACTATAGAAATGCAATTCATGGCAGATGTGCATTTAACCTGTGAAACCTGTAATGGCAAGCGTTTTAAAAAGGAAGTTTTAGAAGTTACGTTTGAAGGTAAATCCATTGATGATGTTTTGAGCATGACCATTGATGATGCTATTGCGTTCTTCACTGAATTTGAACAAACTAAAATTCAGACAAAACTACAGCCATTGCAAGATGTAGGGTTAGGATATGTTACTCTGGGTCAAAGTTCTTCTACACTTTCTGGTGGTGAAGCCCAGCGAATAAAACTGGCTACGTTTTTAGGTAAAGGCAGTAAAAGCGATCAGGCCTTATTTATTTTTGATGAACCAACAACCGGTTTGCATTTTCATGATATTCAAAAATTATTAAAATCCTTTAATGCCTTAATTGAAAAAGGCCATTCCATTATCGTTATTGAACATAATTTAGAACTTATTAAATGCGCGGATTACATCATCGATTTAGGGCCTGAAGGTGGGGAACGCGGTGGCTATTTAATTGCTGAAGGCACACCAGAGGAATTGGTTAAGAATAAAAAATCCATTACGGGTAAATACTTAAAAGCGAAACTTTAAGCAAACATAAAAGCAAAACCCAATACAACTACGCCTGTTAGTATAACAACGGGAATAAAAAGTGCAGTTATTAAACTAGCCTTTTAAAAACTTTTAATGGCGCTTTGTTTATAAAAGCGTTTCATGGCTAGAACGAGATATACAAAAGTGGATAAAATAAGTATCAAGTCTAACCAATTTGGAATATCTATAATATAGTTAAAACCTAGTAGCAAGCTAAATACAGTAAATAGAAAGGCGAAATAGTAAAAGCTAAAAACCAAATGATGCGTATAGCTTCCACTCATTCTGTAAAATAGCCTTATTAGTAAAGCGAAAATTGGTAACACAAAAAACATAGCAATGGGAATGGTATCAAAAAATGTTTTAAATAAACCACCCGCTCTTTTTAGTTTATAGAATTTTAATGCTTGTTTATACATTCTGGTTTTAACGGTTCCAGCATCATCTGAACGCCCCATTTCTCTATAAATAATTTCTTCTGGCGCATCTATTGCTATTAAAGAATCTAATTTTTTTTCAATGGGACCTAAAGAAAATTCAACGGCTCTAAAATCTTTGGCTGAAACAATGGAATCTATTTGCTTATCTGTCATTCCGGTGTAAAGCTGATTATCTTTTAATACTTTACGCACATCCATTCTATCCGTAGAATCTATTTTTAATTTTTTAAGGTTCTTTTCAGTATTGATGGCATCGTGAAAAGAATCTCCAGTGGACGTTTCTGTTATAACCTTTCTATCAAAACCTTTGGCCAAATTAGCGTCTAATTTTTCGGTCCAAATTGAAACTTAAAAGGAATTTAAAGAGAAAAATATAATGGCTATAAACAAATACATTTGAGCTGGATGCAAAAACAATAAGCGTTTTCCTACAATAAATTGTTCGGCCAAATATCCAGGTTTTAATAAAAGTGGTAAAAAACTCTTAAAAAAACGCGCATCAAAGGAAAAGTAATTACTTATAGTATTGTAAAATAAAACTTTCAGCGTAAGCGCGTCATTTCGTTTTTGGCCACAATGCGGGCAAAATGCGAAAGCTTCGTTGTAGGTTGTTTCACAATTTTTACATAAATGCTTACTATTTGCCATGAGATCTGATTGATTTTATAAATCTATAAAAAAGAATTCGTTTTTATAAAATTTGAAGATTCTGACAATCAAATACTTACCAATTTGGCACGACAATTGTTTATCTACTAAAACATAGCGATAGCCGAAAAGCTAATGAGTAGGCATAATCTAAATCCTAATAAGATGAAAAAACAAGTACTTTTATTTACAGCTTTGTTAATAGGATTAACAACTGTAAAAGCAAACGAAATCGCGTCTGTATCTACAGCTGGTGATTTAAAGATTTTTAATGCAGGCTATGCACAACCTATTATTTTTATGGAATGTGGCATTGAGTTTATGGTCTTCCCAGACGGTAGTTTTGATTTTAATACTAATACCAGACAGCAGACCAGTAATTTTGATGATAATTATTATCACAGAAATTCAAACCAAACCCGTCGTGGATCTGTTAATAGCACTTTTGGAGCGCCAAGAACTAGAAGCAACGTTCGTTATTCAGCACCAAGAGATCAAGGTGTTTTGTTAACACATGATGCAAATGGTCAAGTTAGGCGCATTGGAAATGTGTTTATTAATTATGACCGTAATGGTAAAATTAAACGCGCAGGTTCGGTATACATGAGCTATAATAGTCGAAATGGCTTATTAACGCAAGTTGGAGGTTTACATATTAATTACAACCATTGGGGTGAAATTATTAGTCAATTTGGTATGGTAAATCCTTTTAATAATGTGTGTCAATTTCATAATATTCCTAACTGTACATTAAATCATGGTTCTGGAAATCATCAAAATAATTATAATAACAACAGCGGTAATTCAGATGATAATTATTATTATAAATCTGAAAAATCAAATCTTGAAGATATACAAAAATCCAAAAAAGATAATTAATACAGTTTAAGTTTTTAGTTGGTTAATTAGTGTTAAACCCCAGATAATAAAATCCTATTATCTGGGGTTTATTTTTCAAACATATTCAATAGCTTGATTATAAAGTAATTGTAATGATTAATAGTTTTTGGCACGTTGTTTGTTTTACTATAAATGAGTTTAATTAATACCTAGTAATCATGAAAAAATTCGCATATATTTTATCCGTTCTATTTATATCTAGTACAGCCATTATGGCCAGCACTGATGAAATAGCTTCTACTCCAACCTACTCTAATAGTTATAGTGGTTATGGAAATAACTTTATTTTTGTTGAAGGTGGTATTGAGTTTTCCATTTTCCCTGATGGTCAATTTGATTTTCATATGGGGAATTATACCAACAATATGAATGTTTCGGTAAATTCACCTAATGTGAGTATCAGTTTTAATACGGGCTATGATTATAATGCCTTTGTTCAATATGATGAATATGGTGCCATTGTTCAAGTAGAGCATGTGCCGGTTTTTTATGATTATTATGGTCGAGTCGTTCGTGTTGGTGATGTGAATATTCGTTATAATAATTATGGTTACTTATCAAATGTAGGTGGATTGTATGTTCATTATAACAGATACAATCATTTTAGCCATTGTACAGGTTTTATAAACCCATTTAACCGAGTATATGTTTACAGACCTTGGCATACTTATTATGTGGTTCCTGCTTACAACTACCGCGTAGTTTACACAACGCCGTACAGACAACATTATACGCCGGTTAGATATACATATAGTACACCATATACTCATAATTATAGACGCACAACTGCTGTGGCAACTAGACGTGGAAATCAAATTACGAGACGTCAAGAATTAGCGACACCTAATAGACGTAATAATTCTGTAGCGCAGCAAACACCGCGTTCAAGAACTAATGCAGCAGAACAAGCGCCTAGAGTTAGAAGTAAATCGGAAGTAAAAACTAGAAGTTCGGAGCCAAGACGTTCAAATGCATCCCAAGCGCCGCGTTCTCATTCTGGCAGTGAGGTGAAATCTCAACCTAGAACACGAAATAATAATACCGTGCAAACTAGGGGTTCAAGTAGACAAATATCAGCCAGAAATTCGGCAGAGAGAAATACGAGATCACATGCTATTAAACAGCCAACAACACGAGTTAATCCAAGAAATGAGGTTCAAAGAAAACCGAATGTCTCTAATTCTCGTACATATGCTAAAGAAAGAAATACTTCTAATACATCTCGTCAAACGGATTCTAGAAGAATTCAATAAAAACACATTGGTTGGTTAGTTAGAAAGTCCTGCGATATGTATGCCTCAAAGCTACATCGTGGGATTTTCTCATTTAAAGCGTTTCAGTATTTTATTGATTAGTTGGGTAATGTCTTCAGAAAAATCCAAGATATAAACAGTATAACCATAGAATATAGTAATGAGAATAGATTTCAGAGCGATGTTTATTAGTGGATGCCATGAGAAATCCCAAAAATAAAAAATGCCTAAACTAACAATAACTAATAAGAGTACTTTTACTGTATTTACACTAAAAGGTTGCATTTTCAGTTTCGACTGAACAAACCACAGTTTGGCAATATTGTAAAACAATATGGCTAGAAAGGTGGCAAAAGCAGCGCCATTAATACCATACAAGGGTATGAAAACAATGTTTAAACCAACGGTTAAAATAGCTAAAAACACCCCAAGTACTAAAACCATGCGGTAATAATCACTATTAAATAAAATGGCGTTGTTATTGCCTAGTAAACTGTCTGTGAGCTTAGATAGACTAATAACGATGACAACAACGAGCGCGTCAGCATAATTTTCATTGATAAAATTATAAAGTTCATTGATGTTTAAAATAATTAATAGAAATATAAATCCGCTTATTATAAATAGGCTCAAGGAACTTTTTTTGTACAGGCTTTTCAGCTCTACTTTATTCTTTTCGTTAAGCAGCTTAGCCGTTAATGGACTAATTATTTGATGCATAGAGCGGCTGGGAACCGCAATCACCGAAGCAATATATATGGCAACACCATAATATGCAACATACTCGATATCCACGTATCTATTCAGCATTACGGTGTCCATTTCAAGGATAACATTGGCAACAGATCCTGCAATAATAATTAATGACGTATATTTTAAAACAGATTTCAGATTATTAATTTTCACTATTTTAAAGACAGGAAAACGTAAGCTAAATGCATATAATTTCATAATTATAGCACGAATTATGTAAACCCCAGTTAAACTATAAATAAGTTGTTGTACATTAATAAATTCTAAATAGAGGCAAAATAATAAAATCATTGTTCCAGCTCTATGAAAAACTTCTTTCATCAAGTTTCCAAAAACACTTTTCATTTGCACGCGAGACCATGCATAGAAAATTTCGAAATATGAGAATGATACGGCTGAAATAAAAATAAGCCAGACATAATCTTTTACAATGGCATTATTACCAGCCAGCCACGTACTAATAACATCAAAAGCCATATAGCCTGCAATAGAGGCTGGAATTATAATAGCTAAAGGTAGAAACAACATTAATAATAAAAAACCGTTTTGCGATTGGCGAGTTTTATAGGTAGAGTAAAACTTTATAAGTGTATTATGCGCACCAAAAGCCAGAATGGGCATCATAACATTGGCAGTCGAAAAAATATAAGTTATTAAGCCAAAGTATTCATCCGTTACAAATTCCGTAAATAAAAACAAGACATTTATAGCACCCAATCCAAAACCTAAATAGGTTATAATGGTATTTTTAATGGACTGATTGGTGACGATTCCCATTTATAATAAATTTGCTAAATCTTTAGTAAGTGCTTTTCTGCTGTATTTTTGTAAGCCTATGCCATGAGATTGCAAAGTACCCAATTTATAAGCGTCATAATACGATTCAATTTGTGCTTTTAAAGACTCATAATCAGCATAATTAAAATAATTTCCTGTGTTGGTTTCTTTTATAATGGTTGCCACATCAGATCCTTCTGGACCTAAAGCAATAATAGGTCTTTCTGAAACCATATACTCAAATAACTTTCCAGGAATAATACATCGTGTATCTGGCGAATCTATTTCAATTAAAACCAATACTTGTGATTTTTTTTGAAACTTAATAGCTTCTTCATGTGAAACATAACCAATGTTATTTAAATAATCACTTAAATTATATGTATCTAGTGATTTAAGAATATCGTCACTTACAAAACCCACTAAATTTAGTTCAAAGTCTTTTGCGAAGGTTGCGTTTTCTGCAATTAAATCTCGAAGAACTTGCCACAATATTTCGGGATTTCGCTTCGATAATAAAGAGCCAATATGCGCTATAGAGAACCTGACATCTAAATCTTGTTTTGAAACAGGATTCACATCAAACCCATTGGTAATAACAGCAATAGGCTTATGTGTTTTAGTTTTAAATTCCTCTTGTGTAACTTGGCTCGTAACTATAATCTGGTCTGCCGTATTTAAAACGGACTGCTCCAATAGTTTGTGCTTGTTTTCAGCAGATTTAGTCAACTTTAACTGTTTGTGGTAGCCAATGGTTGTCCAAGGATCTCGGAAGTCTGCTAACCAGGTAATATCTAATTTCTTTTTAAGTTCTAAACCTATCAAATGCAAACTATGCGGCGGCCCTGTAGTAATAATTGTATCAATTGCTTCCCTTTTTAGATAGTCCTTTAAAAACGCCACAGACGGTTTAACCCAGCTTTTTCTAGCATCTGGGATAAAAAAGTTGCCGCGAATAAAAAGTAGTGATTTTTCTAAAGTGGTTTGCTTATCATCGTTGGTAATAATGCCTTTACTAATGGTATCTGTTTTCTTTTTTGAAAACAAACCGGCCAATTTATAAGGTTCTGATATGGGTTGTTTGATAATGGTTAGCGATTCGGGAATTTCAGAAAGTAAACTTTCATCTGTAATAGGATAATTTGGATTTTCAGGAATATAAACAATAGGTTCTACATTCAATTCGGGTAAATATTTTACGAATTTCAACCAACGTTGAACCCCTGGTCCGCCTGCTGGTGGCCAGTAATACGTAACAATAAGAACCTTTTTGCGCACACTAATCAGTTTTGCGTTTAAATCCGTAATACAAACCTCCCAAACAAAGTAATCCAAAAATTACTGAACTGGCTAAAGCAATTAATCCGCCTGTTTTTATAACCTCTGGTTCAAACTTAAATTCAATAGTATGCTTTCCTGCTGGAACATTCATGGCACGTAAAACGTAATTTACGCGCGTATATGGCGATAATTCTCCGTCTATATAAACGTTCCATCCGTGACTATAATATATTTCAGAAAATACGACAAAACCTGCTAAATTAGATTCTGATTGGTACTTAATATAATTGGGTTTATAGTCTTCAACCTGAATAGTGGCGGACGAATCTATCGGGAAGGTTTGACTTTCCAAGCCTTTCATAGTTGTTAAGGCAACTTGTTTCGTGTTTAAACTATCCAATTTTAAAATTTCAATATTGGCATCGTTAACTTGCTCTAGTTTTTGAACAAACCACGCATTACCATTGGCATCTGTATTAGTGTATGGGAATACAGTATCATCGTCATCTTGAGCGATAATATATTTAGTATTCAACATATTCAGAACATTGATGTTGTTTTGTGAAATATGAAAGTCGTATAATTCATTAAAACGCTTCAATTTTGCAGCATGATATCCTGAAACCGAATTATGGAAATAGGAAGCTCTTGCGCCACCTGATGTCAAATCTAAAACTCGGAAATTTCCAGGGTCTTTTTGTATTTCTAAATCGGCAGCATTAGCTTGATAAGGTTTGTTAACTTGAATAGAGGAAACAAAATTGTCGTTATTCACATAACGTCTATCTACGCCTACTAAATCGAAGACAATTAGACCAGCGAAAATTATAATTACCAATGTTTCAGAGAGTTTTTCTTTAAGAAACATAAATATGGTTCCCGCAGAAAGCAATACTAAAATTAATGTTCTCAAGCTATCTTGTGTGAAAAATGCCTTTCTATCTTTAATTACTGCATCAATAAATTGCGGACCATAATTCTGACGGTAAATCCCGTCATTGGCACCCACGAAATTAAATAATGATGTTTTAAACAATACGAAAACCACAGCCAAACCGGCGGTAATAATGGCCGTGTATTTTAAAGCTTTTAGTTTTTCTTCACGCTTTTCTAATGGATTAAACAAGCGCACCAATCCAAAAATACCCAGAATTGGAATACACAGTTCTAAAATAACTTGAATAGAACTTACGGCTCTAAATTTGTTATACATAGGAACAAAATCGATGAAGAAATCAGTTAAAAAGCCGAGATTCTTCCCATAAGATAATAATAGCGACAAAACAGTTCCGCCAACGAGCCACCATTTTAAGCGGCCTCTGACTAAAAATAAAGCCAAAACAAATAGGAATAATACAACAGCTCCAATATAAGCTGGCGCTTCCACAATGGTTTGATCTCCCCAATATGTAGGCATTTGTTTCACCTGCTCTAAAGCTTGAAGCGGCGTGGCACCAAGACCAATAAAATAATCATATGAAGCAGAATCTTTCCCAACGTCTTCATAGCTTCCACCACCTAAAAAGCGCGGAATATATAAATTAAATGTTTCTAAAATACCATAACTATATTCGGTAATGTAAGCTTTATCTAACCCTGAAGTGGCTTCTTTTATAGATCCATCTGAGTTAATGCTTAAATCGCTTTGGCTACGGGTACTTTCTGCAGCATATTCTTGAGTTGCTAGAATATTTGTGGCGTTTAAACCAATGGCTAAAATAACGGCAGCTACCATAATTCCAACCGATTTAAAATAGTGTTGCAAAAGTTTTTTCTTGTAAGCGTCTACAAAATAAGCCACTCCCAAAACAAGGACCAAAAACATTAAGTAATAGGTCATTTGAAAATGGTTGGCTACTAACTCCAATGCCATAGCCACAACCGTCAATAAAAACCCTGAAATATAGTGTTTCCTAAACGTAAGAATTATGCCGCTTAATACCAAAGGCATATAAGCAATGGCGTGTGCTTTACTGTTATGGCCAACGCCCAAAATTATTATTAAATAGGTTGATAAACCAAAAGCAAGAGCACCTAAAGCAGCTAACTTAAAGTCAACTTTTAATGTAAGTAATAATATGTAAAATCCTATAAAATAGAGGAATAGATAATCTGCAGGCCTTGGCAGGAAGCGTAAAGTTAAATCAAGTTGCTTGATATAGTTGTGCGGATAATTTGCACCTAATTGGTAGGTTGGCATACCGCCAAATGCACTGTTTGTCCAATAGGTTTCTTCGCCTGTATCCTCTTTATAATCTTTTTGCTGCTTGGACATACCAATATAATGCTTGATGTCACTTTGGTAAATTTCTTTACCTTTTAAAACAGGACTGAAATACGCTAGGGAAATACAAATAAACCCTACTAATACAAGAATGTGAGGTAGGATTTTTTTTACTGAAAATTGCATGAAATTGGATTAATCAATGAAGGCGAAAATTAATCAATTTCTTCGTAATCTACATATTCACCAACGTTTTTATTTGAAGTATTTGATTGCGGTACTTTATCTATCACCGTTTCTCCTTCATTTTTTGTAGATTGTTGCTGTTGCGGCTGTCTTTGGTTGAATTGTTGCCCAAATTGGGCACCAAATTTAGCCTCGGCTTTTTTCGCAACATAACGCATTAAAGCAGGTGCAAATAATCGGGAAAGTATCTTTATACCATACCAAACCAATAATATGATTAAAATTGTCCTAAAGACGCCATAAAAAGATGCGTGTTGAAGCATATCACTAAATTTTTACAAAAATACAATTCTTATCTATTTAAATTACCCCTTAATTACTTAAAAAAAGTATAAAATATCTATATTTGAAATCAAAGACAAACTTATGAAATCTATCCAAACTTATTTATTTCTACTTGTTTCGTTTACAACACTTTATTCACACGCCCAATATACGGAAGTTATAAATTCTAACCGACCAGGCGATTCAAGAAGTGCTTTTTCAGTAGGAACCAATGTCGTACAATTTGAAGTTGGACCTTATATTTTGAATGAAAAACACAATCTTTTAAATAGAGAGGATAAAAGTTATGGTGCTGATTTTGCATTGCGATACGGTTTATTGTTTCCGCAATTGGAATTAAATGTGGAAGGGACTTTCCAATCCACAGATCGCTCCTACACGGGGATTGTTGCCAATGATGCAACGTTTAGTAATTTTAAAACCTTAACAGTTGGTGCTAAATATTTAGTATATGATCCCTACAAAAATGCTGAAGAAGATAAACCTAATATAAGAAGTTGGAAAGCCAACCGAACTTTTAAATGGAAACAATTAATTCCTGCTGTTGCTGTTTATGCCGGCGCTAATTTTGATACAAAAGACAATCCATTTACTGCCGCAAGTATTGAAGGTTTTAGTCCGAAAGCCATGATAGGAACTCAAAATAACTTTGCTAGCGGCTGGGTATTTGTTACCAACTTTATTATGGATAGAATAGGAACAGACCAATCCGATTTCTCGTTTATTTTAACACTTACCAAAGCAGTTACCGATCAATGGGTTGTATTTGGTGAAAGTGAAAATATTAGCAGTGATTTTTACGCCGATAACTTAATTCGATTTGGTGGTGCCTATTTATGGAGTAAAAATTTCCAATTGGATACAGCACTTACTTTTAATACAAAAGATACACCATCAGTTTTCGGTGTAACTATTGGGGCTTCTTACCGTTTAGATTTTCATAAGGATAAACAAGGTAATGATGGTACATCGGCGGATGAAGAATTAAAACGTCGTGAAAATAAATCACGTGGAAAAGATGAAAACAAACGCGAAAAGCAAGATACAGATTTTAATGGTTAGAATAATTAGACGCTGAAAAATAAATGATACAATTACACGAAGTAAAAAACAAGAAGGAGCTTAAAAGTTTCGTGACATTTCCATTTTCGTTATACCAAGATTCAAAATATTGGGTACCGCCTATTATTTCGGATGAAGTGGCCACTTTAAGTGCCGATAAAAACCCAGCATTTCTTCATGCAGATGCACGATTTTTTCTGGCATACAAAAACAATGAAATCGTAGGCCGCGTGGCAGCCATTGTTAACTGGACCGAAATTAATGAGCAGAAAGTAAAAAAAATGCGTTTCGGTTGGTTTGATACTATTGATGATATTGAAGTTTCAAAAGCACTTTTAAATCAAGTGGCTGAAATAGGAAAAGAACACAATCTTGAATATGTTGAAGGTCCTGTAGGTTTTTCCAATTTAGATAAAAATGGTGCTTTAACCGAAGGTTTTGACCACATTGGAACCATGGCAACTTGGTATAATCATTCCTATTATATTGATCATTTTAACCAACTTGGTTTTGAAACCGAAAAAGAATATATAGAAAGTAAATTTTCCTTTATAAATTTACCTATAGAACGTTTTGTACGCGCTAACGATATCATTTTAAAGCGTTTTAAATTAACAGCAGGCAGTTTTACTAAAACAAAAGAAGTTGAGCCCCATTTGGACAGTATGTTTGACTTGTTCAACAGATCTTATTCCAAATTATCATCGTTTGTACCAATTTCCGATGCGCAGCGTGATTATTTCAAAAAGAAATTTATCAATTTTATCAATCCTGAGTACATAAAATTCGTTTTTGATGAACATGAGAAAATGGTGGCTTTTGCAATTGTTTTACCCTCTTTTTCAGAAGCGCTTCAAGAAACAAAAGGAAAACTATTTCCATTTGGATTTCTAAAACTATTAAAAGCTAAAAAAACGAGTAAAACGGCCTTATTCTATTTAATTGGTATAGAACCGCATTATCAAAATAAAGGTTTAACAGCCGTTATTTTTAACGAATTTCATAAATCGTTTACAAAATACGGTGTCGAAACTTGCATTCGTTTGCCGGAATTAGCAGATAATTTAGCGTCCCATCAAATATGGAAAGATTTTGATACGCATATTATAAAACGCCGAAAGACCTTCAAAAAAGTATTGTAAAAGAAAAAGCCGATTTTAATTTAAAATCGGCTTTTTTATTAACTTATAATTCTAAATATTATTTTTCCATAGCGGCAGTAACAGCAGCAGATAAACGCTTGTAAGTTCCATTTTCTAAACGGGTTCTAATAGCATCAAAAGCATCTAAAGTTACGCTAACATCTTCCAAAGTATGTGTTGCTGTAGGAATCATTCGCAGTAAAATTAATCCTTTAGGAATAACTGGGTACACAACTATAGAACAGAAAATTCCGTAGTTTTCACGCAAATCTTTTACTAAAGCCATTGCTTCTGGAATACTTCCTTTTAAATAAACAGGCGTTACACAACTTTGAGTGGTTCCAATATCAAAACCTCTATCTTTTAAACCAGTTTGTAAAGCATCCACAATTTTCCAAAGGTTTTGCTTTAATTCTGGCATCGTACGCAACATGTCTAAACGTTTAAGCGCACCAACAACTAATTGCATTTGCAAAGATTTTGCAAACATTTGCGAGCGCAAGTTGTATTTTAAATAATCAATAATTTCTTTGTCTGCAGCAATAAAAGCACCCGTACTAGCCATTGATTTCGCAAAGGTTGCAAAATAGACATCAATACCATCTTGAACGCCTTGCTCCTCACCTGCTCCAGCTCCAGTAGCACCAAGTGTACCGAATCCGTGTGCATCATCAACAAAGAATCTGAAATTATATTTTTTCTTTAATTCAACAATTTCTTTTAAACGACCTTGTTCACCGCGCATTCCGAAAACACCTTCCGAAATTACTAAAATTCCACCGCCCGTTTGTTCGGCCATTTTAGTTGCACGTTCCAAGTTTTTCTCTAAACTTTCAACGTCATTATGTTTGTAGGTAAAACGTTTACCCATATGCAAGCGCACACCATCAATAATACAAGCGTGAGCATCCACATCATAAACAATAATATCATCTTTAGACACTAAAGCGTCAATAGTTGATACCATACCTTGGTAACCAAAGTTTAATAAATAAGCCGCTTCTTTTTTAACAAAAGCTGCTAATTCATTTTGTAATGTTTCGTGAAGATCCGTATGTCCAGACATCATTCTAGCTCCCATTGGATAAGCAGAGCCGTAAGCTGCACCAGCTTCAGCATCAACTTTACGAACTTCAGGATGGTTGGCTAATCCTAAATAATCGTTGATACTCCATGTAACTACTTCTTTTCCTTGAAATTTCATACGATTAGAAATTTCACCTTCTAATTTTGGGAATACGAAATAACCTTCAGCGTGGGCCGCCCATTTTCCTAGAGGCCCCTTGTCTCTATAAATTTTATCAAATAAATCTCTCATAAAGCTATTAATCTAGTTAGATGTTGCAAAATTAGATATTTAAAATTTCACAACATAATAATTTTCCGTTCTATTATTAACAGAACATGATAGTTAACTACAAAAATTAAAGTTAACTATCATGCGCTGCAATATGTTGACATTCTTATATAAATTCGATGTCTTCTTTTTCTTCTATTTTGTCTGTGTCTAAAAAACCTTGCTCATCCATCCATTTATCACTATATATTTTACTCATATATCGAGATCCGTGATCCGGAAATATAACAACTATAACATCATCTTCTCCAAATGTGTTTTCGTCATTAAATTGCTTGATAGCTTGCATTGCTGCTCCAGATGTGTAACCAACAAATAAACCTTCAGTTTTTGCTATTTCACGCGCCATTAAAGCACTTTCTTCATCGGTAACTTTAATGAATTCATCAATAATATCAAATTCGGTTGCAGTAGGAATCAAGTTTTTACCTAAACCTTCAATACGGTAGGGATAAATTTCCTTTTCATCAAACTCGCGCGTTTCATGGTATTTTTTTAATACTGAACCAAAGGCATCAACTCCTAATATTTTGATGTCTGGATTTTGTTCTTTTAAATATTTAGCCGTTCCCGAGATAGTACCTCCTGTTCCACTACATGCTACTAAATGTGTTATTTTACCTTCAGTTTGTTTCCATATTTCTGGACCCGTAGAATAGTAATGTGCATCTACATTTAATTGGTTAAAGTATTGGTTAATATAAACCGATCCTTCTGTTTCTTCATGCAAACGTTTTGCTACTTCGTAATAAGATCTTGGATCGTCTGCGGCAACGTTTGCTGGACAAACATATACTTTAGCACCCATGGTTTTTAGCATGTCAATTTTATCAGGCGATGATTTTGAGCTCACTGCCAAAATACATTTATAGCCTTTTACAATGCTAACCATAGCCAAACTAAAACCGGTATTACCAGAAGTTGTTTCTATGATTGTATCGCCAGGTTTTAAAATACCCTGCTTTTCAGCTTGCTCAATAATATATAATGCAATTCTATCTTTTGAGGAATGTCCCGGATTAAAGGCTTCTACTTTTGCAAAGTAATTACCAATAAAAGGTGCTGTAATAGTATTCAGTTTAATTAAGGGCGTGTTTCCTACAAGGTCTAACACACTGTTGTAAACTTGATTTTTTTGTCCCATATTTACTTTTTGAGTAACTCCATTTTTTAGGTGAAATGGTGCTTAAAACCTCGCAAAAATACAATTTTTTTTTGGACTATTGGGTGATTCCCTCTAAATCCAGTAAAAACGCATATTCTAAAGCCACTTCTTTAATACTTTCAAATCGGCCAGATGCACCGCCATGACCTGTATCCATGTCTACTTTCAATAATAATTTATTAGTATCCGTTTTTAAATCACGCAGTTTAGCAACCCATTTTGCGGGTTCCCAATATTGTACTTGCGAATCATGAATTCCTGTAGTCACTAACATATTTGGATATGCTTGGGCTTTTACATTATCATATGGTGAATAAGATTTGATGTATTGATAATAGGTTTCATCATTCGGATTTCCCCATTCATCATACTCTCCAGTTGTTAAAGGAATAGAATCATCCAGCATCGTGGTTACAACATCTACAAAAGGCACAGCTGCAACAACGCCATTATAGAGTTCTGGATTTAAATTAATGATAGCGCCCATTAACAAACCGCCGGCAGATCCGCCATTAGCATATAAATGCTTGCTGGATGTGTATTTCTCGTCTATTAAATGTTTCGAACAATCTATATAATCAAAAAAGGTATTGTTTTTTTTAAGCAACTTCCCATTTTCATACCAATCCCGTCCTAAATATTCGCCACCACGAATGTGGGCAATGGCAAACACAAATCCACGATCCAATAAACTTAAACGGATAGTTGAAAAATAAGGATCAATTGTCATTCCATAAGAACCATAAGCATGTAGTAAAAGAGGATTATTTCCATCTTTTTTAAGTCCTTTTTTATATACCAGAGACATCGGAATTTTTTCTCCATCTCTAGCTTTGGCCCAAATACGCTCGGCTTCGTAATCGTCTTTATTAAAATCGCCTAAAACCTCTTGTTCTTTTAAAACAACACTCGTTTTAGTTTTAAAATGGTAAGCAATTACTGAGCTAGGCGTTTTCATCCCATTATAACCATAGCGTAAAACATCGGAATTAAATTCCGGGTTGTTTCCCAAATACGCCGTGTAAGTTTCGCTTTCAAAAGGCAAATAATAATCCTCTTCGCCGTTCCAACTAATAATTCGTAATTTATTTAGGCCTTGTTCGCGTTCGTTTAACACATAATAATCATGGAATATTTCAATATCTTCTAATAAAATATGCGCTCTGTGAGGAATAACGTCTTTCCAATGAGATTTTTCGGTTGCCGTTTCTGATGTTTTTTGAAGTTTGAAATTTATAGCGCCATCATTATTAGTTATGATATAAAAGTTGTCATTATAATGTGCAATGGCATATTCCAAGCCGCGTTCCCGCTCATGAAATATTTTAAATTCCCCATCTGTATGATCTGCCGATAAAATTCGATATTCGGAAGTTAAAGTACTTGATGAACCAATAACTATATATTTTCTGGATTTCGTTTTATAAACAAAGGCGTTAAAGGTTTCATCGGTTTCGTGATACACTTCAATGTCTTTGGATGAATTCTCGTTTATATTATGCTTTAAAATTTTGTAAGCACGCAAGGTAACGGGTTCTTTAATAGAATAAAATACCGTTTCATTATCATTGGCCCACGTGCAACCTCCAGTCGTGTTTTTAATTTTATTAGAATGAAGTTTACCTGTTTTAAGATTTTTAATCTGAATGGTATATTGACGTCTACTTACCGTGTCCACAGAAAAAGCCGCCATTGTATTATCTGGACTAATTGAAATCCCCCCTAATTTGAAGTATTTATGCTTTTCTGCCATAACATTACAGTCAAACATAACATCTTCTTCAGCATCAAGAGATCCCTTTTTACGCGTGTATATTGGATAATCTTTGCCGGTTTCATAACGAGTAATGTACCAATAGTCATTATAAAAATACGGCACAGACTCATCATCTTCTTTAATACGCGCTTTCATTTCTTCAAATAGGGATTCCTGAAATGCTTCCGTAGGTTTCATTACCGCTTCTGTAAACGCGTTTTCAGCATTTAAATAATCTATTACTTCAGGGTTTTCACGGTCGTTAAGCCAGAAATAATCATCAATACGCTCATCACCATGAGTAATAAGGGATTTTGGTATTTTTTTTGCTACGGGAGGTGTCATTATATTTTTCAAAAAAAAGTGCATTTATTCAGAGTGCAAAAATAGAAAATTTAAATAGCTTTGTAATTAATATAAATTGATAATATTATGTTTGGTGATTTAATGGGAATGATGGGTAAAATTAAAGAAACCCAAAAAAAAGTTGAAGAAACTAAAGTGCGCTTAAATTCCGTGCTTATTGATGAAACAAGTGCTGATAATAAGTTAAAAATTACTATAACAGCAAATAGAACCATCAAAGATATTAATATTGACGAATCGCTTTTAGATGATAAAGAAGCGCTTGAAGATTATTTAGTACTTACCTTGAATAAAGCCATTGAACGCGCATCACAAATTCATGAAACGGAAATTAGCGCAGTTGCTAAAGATGGCATGCCAAATATTCCAGGGATGGATATGTTTTAATAGAGGTTAGGTGTTAGGTGTTAGGTGTTAGGTGTTAGGTGTTAGGTGAAAAATAATAGAATCTAAAATTTATAGTTCATAATGTATAACCCATTAATAACTATAAAATGTCAAGAAGATATTTCAAGCCCAAAAATTCTAAAAAGAATTTAATAAAACAATTTATTTCATTTTTTTTAATCCTAGTTTTAATAAGTTACTTCATAATAAATTATTTTGGAAACAACTATTTGCTAGAATTCGTGGGAGAAAACTTATACGTTCAAACTGTTTTAATATCTTTAATTTTAAAGGATTTATTTAGCAGCTTCCAAAATCAATCAAAAATAGAGCATATAAAAATCAAAATATTAGAAGAGTTAAAAGTAAATATGCAAAATGAAAAAGAGAATAAAAGAATAGAAAGAGAGTCGGGTTTTTAGATTAATCTCAATTTTTTATTGTTTCAAAAATTCATCTTAAATCTATCTGACTTTATACTAATTATTAAAATTCTTACAATTTCACGCCTTTCAAAACCGTTAAAAAATGATCATGCATGGAATCTGTATAATCCAAATGCGTGACAATACGCAGTTTTCCGCTGCCCATTCCGCTTAAA
The DNA here is from genome assembly GCF_008086205.1 of Bizionia myxarmorum. Classification (GTDB taxonomy): domain Bacteria; phylum Bacteroidota; class Bacteroidia; order Flavobacteriales; family Flavobacteriaceae; genus Algorimicrobium; species Algorimicrobium myxarmorum. The sequence continues at coordinate 256,394 of NZ_VSKK01000003.1, forward strand.
ATAATGTCTTTTTCTGCAAAATAATTTAAAAAGGCTATTTCATTTTTCCGTTCGGCCAATTCAAAAATTATGATATTGGTTTCAACAGGCTCTACTTTCTTTATAAAAGGCAATCCTAGTAAAACAGATCCAATTTCCTTCGCTTTTTGATGATCTTCTGCTAGTCGTTCCACATGGTTATCTAAGGCATATAATCCCGCAGCAGCTAAATAACCGGCTTGTCTCATGCCGCCGCCTAATATTTTACGGATGCGGATGGCATTTTTCATAAGGGCTTCATCACCAATTAAAACGGATCCAATTGGGCAGCCTAAACCTTTGCTTAAACATACTGAAATCGTATTAAAAACGGTACCATAATCTTTAGCTGTTTCTTTTTTCGCTACCAGGGCATTCCATAAACGCGCGCCATCTAGATGGAAACCTAACTGATTGGTATCGCAAACGGTTCTAATTTTCTGAAGTTCCTCAAAATCCCAACAGGAACCTCCTCCTCTATTGGCCGTATTTTCAACTTCCACCAATTTGGTTAACGGGCTGTGATAAAAATCGGGTGGATTAATTGCTTCTACAACTTGGTTTGCTGTAAACATGCCGCGTTCTCCAGCTAATAATTTACAAGAAACGCCAGAATTAAAAGAAACGCCGCCACCTTCATAATGATAAATATGCGCATCTTTATCGCAAATAACTTGATCTCCTGGATTGGTATGTAATTTTATAGCTGTCTGATTCGTCATGGTTCCCGAAGGAAAAAACAAAGCTTGAGGTTTACCAAAAAGCTTGGCAAGTCGCATTTCCAAAGCATTTACAGTTTCATCTTCTTTATAAACATCATCTCCAACTTGGGCAGACATCATTGCATCAAGCATGCCTTTTGTAGGTTTTGTAACGGTATCGCTTCGTAAGTCAATTTTCATAAAAACAGGTATTAAGATGCTTTAAAATTAATCCATTTTAAGTTTTCTGTTGATAGTTTTAATTATATTTTTGTTAAAATTTATAACCTATGATTACTTCAGATCAAATTAAAGATCTAAAATCCCGCCTCGATAAACTTAGGCACTATCTTTGACATAGATGCCAAATTAATTGAAATTCAAAACGAAGAGGAACAAACCTTCTCTCCAGATTTTTGGAATGATTCCAAAGCGGCCGAAATAGTTATGCAATCCCTTCGTACCAAAAAAAAATGGGTTTCTGATTATGAAGTTGGCATGACACTTCATGAAGATTTAGAGGTTATTTACGAGTTTTATAAAGAAGATGAAGCTACTTATGAAGATGTTGAAGAACGGTTTGAAAAGGCAGAAACACTCGTTGAGGATTTAGAATTTAAAAATATGCTTTCAGAAGAAGGCGATAGTTTAAGCGCTATTTTGCAAATCACCGCTGGTGCTGGTGGAACAGAAAGTTGCGATTGGGCTAGCATGCTTATGCGCATGTATTTAATGTATGCCGAAAAAAGCGGCTTTAAAGTTAAAGAACTCAATTACCAAGAAGGAGATGTAGCCGGCATAAAAACGGTGACTTTGGAAATTGAAGGTGATTTTGCTTTCGGTTGGCTAAAAGGTGAAAATGGTGTGCATAGACTAGTAAGAATCTCGCCTTTTGATTCTAATGCCAAGCGCCATACCAGTTTTGCTTCAGTTTATGTATATCCTTTGGTAGATGATACGATTGAAATTGAGATAAATCCTGCTGATATTGAAATAACAACAGCCAGATCTAGTGGTGCTGGTGGACAAAACGTGAATAAAGTTGAAACCAAAGTGCAGCTTGTTCATAAGCCCACAGGAATTCATATTTCTTGTAGCGAAACGCGTTCTCAACATGATAACCGCTCGCGCGCCATGCAAATGTTGAAATCGCAATTATATGAAATTGAATTGCAAAAACAGCTTGCACAACGTCAAGATATTGAGGCTGATAAGATGAAAATAGAATGGGGAAGTCAAATTCGTAATTATGTTTTACATCCTTATAAATTGATAAAAGACGTCCGAACAGCTCATGAAACTGGTAACGTAGATTCTGTTTTGGATGGCAATATTGAACCGTTTTTAAAAGCCTATTTAATGATGATGGGACAAAAAACGGAAGATACTAATCAGCTTTAAACTTTTAAAATTTCGAATTATGATAACAATTTATCACAATAACCGCTGCAGTAAATCACGCTGTGGATTAGAACTATTAGAAAAATCTGGCAAAGCCTTTGAGATTAAAAAGTATTTGGATGATGTGCCTTCAGAAAAAGAACTGAAAAATATCATTTCTTTATTAGGTATTAAACCTATTGAATTAGTTCGAAAAAACGAAGCCATTTGGAAGGAACAGTATAAGGATAAAGAAATGTCCGATTCAGAAATTATTTCAGCCATGGTTAAAAACCCGAAACTCATTGAACGACCAATTGTTATAAATGGTAAGAAAGCAATTATTGGCAGACCACCTGAAAAAATACTCGAAATTTTATAAAAACTGAAGCTTCAATCGTAAAAATTGAAGCTTTTTTATTTAACAAATTTTTAACCAAAACCCTTTAAACCAAAGGTTATTTTTGCAGTCATAAAGAAAAAATATATTCATGAATAAACTAATTTTAACCTTTTCTCTAGTCGTTTTAGCAGTTCTAAAGGTATCTGCACAAAGCGATAAAGAAGTTACCGTAACTGGTAAAGTATTTGAAAAAACAACAAACGTACCATTAGAATATGCAACGGTAGCTTTTGTTAATAAAGCCGAAAACCGTATAGTTACTGGAGGAATAACTACAGAAACAGGTGATTTTAGTATTCCAGTTCCAAGTGGAACTTATGATATAACTGTCGAATTTATGGGATTTGATAAATTAACCATCCCGAATCAAGAATTGACTTCCGATAAAAATATAGGAACGATTGGATTGGCAGAAAATGCTCAAGCGCTTGAAGAAGTTTCAATAATTGCTGAAGTAACAACCGTAGATATTCGTCTAGATAAAAAAATATACAATGTTGGTCAAGATTTAACCGTTAGCGGTGGAACTGTAAGTGACGTTTTGGATAATGTTCCTTCGGTATCGGTAGATGTGGAAGGTAATGTAGCATTACGTGGAAATGGTAATGTTACCATTTTAATTAATGGTAAACCGTCTGGTTTGGTAGGTTTAAATTCTACTGAAGCCTTACGTCAGTTACCAGCAGAATCTATAGAACGTGTAGAAGTCATCACGTCTCCATCTGCACGATATGAAGCACAAGGAACCGCAGGTATTTTAAATATTATTCTTAGAAGAAGTAAGTTACAAGGATTTAATGGTGCGGTTACCACAAATTTTGGATATCCAAAATCTGCTGGTATTTCTGGAAATGTAAATTACCGAACAGGTGATGTTAATATTTTTAATACCACAAGTTATGATTATCGTGAAGTTCCAGGGAATTCCAATTCCTACACGCAATACTTTAATAGAGTTTATGATGAGTTTGGTAATATTATAATGGATAATCCTGATACCTTTGCCGATGAACAGAACAATTATGAGCGCGTTAGAAAGGGAATAAGTACTAATTTTGGAGTGGAATGGTATATAACTGATTCAGCCTCATTAACAGGTGCAGTTTCATATAGAAATGGTGACAACGAAAGTAACACAGAGAATACCTTAATCATACTTGATGAAAACAAGAACTTTCTTTCCCAAACTAATCGTTTTGACCCAGAATTTGAAGACGACAAAGTTATGCAATATTCCTTAAATTTCATGAAAGATTTTAACGATAATGGTCATAAGCTAACTATGGATTTTCAATATGAAAATAATTCTGAAGATGAATTTTCTAGAGTTTTAGTAGAAGGAGAAAATACTGAAAGAGTATCAACTTTAGAGGATCAAGAAGAAATACTGCTTCAAGTTGATTATGTATTACCAATTGGTGAAAATAGCCAATTTGAATTAGGATATCGAGGTAACTTTGAAAACCAAGACACTGATTATAAATTATCTTTATTAAATACAGATACTAACGAATTTGAAGTGAATACAAACCTTTCAAACTTTTTAAATTACCGTGAATATGTGAATGCAGCATATACACAATTTGGGAGTAAATTTGGTAAGTTTTCATTTTTAGCTGGACTTCGTTTAGAAAACACACGTATTACTGTTGATCAACCAACAAGTGGTGATTTCTCTAAAAATGACTATACAGGTTTATTCCCAACCGTAAACTTAAATTATGAAATAAGCGAAGATGAAAACGTAACTTTAGGATATAGTAGACGTATTCAACGACCACGTTCTTATTTTATCAATCCATTTCCTTCACGTTCAAGCGTAACGTCTGTTTTTAGAGGAAATCCGCAATTGGCGCCAAGTTATTCAGGTCAATATGATTTAGGTTATTATAGAAAATTTGGTAAAGTTTCTTTAAACGGTTCAGCCTATTATCAACATGCTACAGACGTATTTAGTTTTGTTAGTTTCGACACAGGGGTTCCAGTAACTGTTAATGGACAAGAGTTCACTGTTATAGAGCGTACACCGATAAATTTAGCTGAAGAAGACCGTTTAGGGTTTGAATTTACTGTTACTTATAATCCAATGAAAAAATGGAATATTAATGCTAACTTTAATTACTTTCAGCAAAGTGTTACTGGTGAGACACCAAATGGTTTATCTTTAGATAACACAAGTAACAGCTGGTTTGCACGTTTAAATAATAAATATACATTACCTGGAAAAATTGAATGGCAGACAAGTTTAAATTACAGTGGTCCTTCAGAAGATGCCCAAAACAGACGTGATGGCGTGTTTTCAACAAATATGGCATTTAGTAAAGACTTTCTTAAGGACAAGGCTTCAATTGCTTTAAACGTTAGTGATTTATTAAATAGTCGTAAACGTCAATCTGAAACTTTCACGAATACCTTTATGAGTGATTCTGAATTTCAATGGCGCGAGCGCAGTTTTACATTATCATTAACCTACCGATTTAATCAACAGAAAAAACGTCAAGAACGTGGCGGAAGCACTAATGGTGGTGGTGATTTTGATTACGAAGGATAAAATATTAAGATAGAATACTAATTAAAAACTGCCTGAATGGGCAGTTTTTTTTGTTTTACAGCATACCTGTTTTTTAAAATTTCGAAGTAATTTATAAGAAGAAATATCTGAATATTAGACATAAAAAAAACGTCTGAAAATTTCTTTCAGACGTTTTACTTTATGATATACTAATTGCTAATTAGTTTAATGCTTGTCTTTTTGCTTTCTTCTCATCACGCATTTCTTTCAAACGCTCCATCAACGCGCCGCCAATCCAATAAGGAACAACAAACGTTATCAAAAAAATCATTAACCAGAATCCAATGGTTAAAATAGTTGCAAATGCTAAAAATCCTAAATACTGTTCAAAAGTAAACATGATGGTTCTTTTTTCAATTAATTAAGGCAAAGATATAATAAAGACTTATGTTTTACAATAGGAGACTCAAAATTTATTTGCGTTGTGTTTTCTTAAAAATATATTCTAAAGCAAAACATACTAAAATAACTGAGGTAATGACCATTACACCAACAATATTTGAGTTGTATTGTTGAATTATTAAAGTAACAAATGCTATAGAACAGCCTAAACAACCTAAAAAGGGTACTGTTTTTTTAGCATTAATAGTTTTAGACTGTCGAAAAGCGATAAAATTTACTATAGCGAAAATGAGCAAAAATCCAGCACTACCCGCTGTTGAAATACTTTCTAATTCTAAACTATTCGCTAATAATAAGGTTAAACCGGCTGTAATTAATAAACCAATGGGTTTGTTCCATAGCATGCTCGTTAAATGATGTGGAAGTTCATCATCTTCCGCCAACTCAAAACTCACGCGACTACCGCCATAAAGAGACGCATTAATAGCAGAAAACGTAGATATAAGAGCGGCTATAGTTATAATTGCAAAACCTAATTTCCCCAACATAGGTTTGGCGGCTTCAGCTAAAACATAATCTTCAGATTTAGCAATTTCATTAAATGGCAAGGATCCCACAGTAACAATGGCAATTATTATATATAAAAAAACAACAAACCATACAGAATAATTATAGGCTTTTGGTATGTTCTTTTTCGGATTAGTAATGTCTGGCGCTGCATTCGCAATAAGTTCAAAACCTTCATAAGCTACAAAAATAACCATCCCGCCGGTTAATAAAAGCAAGGGGCTCTTCCAATTAGAAACTGCCAACTGTTCCACATTTGGATTATCTAGCAAGCCGTATAATCCCAAGCCTACAAATGCCAGTAAAATAATAAGCTTAATAATTACAGCATAGGCTTCTATTTTACTCACTACAGCAATACTGTAATAATTAATAGCTGTAGCCACCACTATAATGGCAGTTAAATACAGATGGAAATCGTAAGTCGTGTTTCCCGTAATTTCAAATAAATTAGGTGCGTATGATCCGAAGGCAGAAGCATATAAAGAAAGCATGATGACATAACTTATCCATAATAAATTATTAATACCACCACTAAATACGGTTTTACCAAACGCTTGATTAATGAATTTAACCGTTCCACCTCTATCAGGATAGGCTAAAGACAGTTTAGAATAACTATAGGCCGTTAAACTGGCTATTACGCCTGCGAATAGAAAAGCAATAGGCGTTCCGCCTTGCGCTAAAGAAACCGCCAATCCAAGTACAGCAAAAATACCACCACCCACCATTCCGCCGATTCCAATAGATATAGCCTCTCGTAGACTAATTTTTTCTTTGGATAGTTTGGAATTCGTCATATTAGTTATATTGATCATGCCATGAAATTTAAAAGTAAGTTTTTATTATTATAACTAAAACATTAGGGATTGTTTTCTAACAAATATTGTTTGAACTGTCAACAGTATTAATCATAAAATCGTAAATTCGCGAAAGAACTAATTTTATTTCAATTTATAATAATCATGAATTTTAGAATAGAAAAAGATACCATGGGCGAAGTCCAAGTGCCTGCAGACAAATTATGGGGAGCACAAACAGAACGTTCAAGAAATAATTTTAAAATTGGTCCACCGGCTTCCATGCCTTTGGAAATAATTTATGGTTTTGCCTATTTAAAGAAGGCTGCTGCTTTTACTAACTGTGAATTAGGTGTACTTTCAGAAGAAAAGCGGGATCTTATTGCAAGAGTTTGTGAAGAGATTTTAGCTGGCCAGCACGACGATCAATTTCCATTGGTTATTTGGCAAACCGGTTCAGGAACGCAAAGTAATATGAACGTTAATGAGGTTATTGCCAATAGGGCACATCAAATTGCAGGAAAAACAATTGGTGAAGGCGAAAAAACAATTCAGCCAAATGATGATGTTAACAAATCTCAATCTTCAAATGATACATTTCCGACAGGCATGCACATTGCTGCTTATAAAAAAATAGTTGAAACTACTATTCATGGCGTTATTCAACTGCGAAATACGCTTCATAAAAAATCGCAAGCCTTTCAAGATGTGGTTAAAATTGGTAGAACTCATTTAATGGATGCTACGCCAATTACTTTAGGTCAAGAATTTTCTGGTTATGTATCCCAATTAGATCATGGATTAAAAGCCCTTGAAAACACAATGCCGCATTTATCTGAATTAGCTTTAGGCGGAACAGCTGTTGGAACTGGATTGAATACACCGGATGGTTATTCTGAATTAGTAGCTAAATATATAGCTGATTTCACCAACCTACCATTTATAACCGCACCCAATAAATTTGAAGCTTTAGCAGCACATGACGCTTTGGTAGGAACACATGGCGCTTTAAAGCAATTGGCTGTATCTTTGAATAAAATCGCCAATGATATTAGAATGATGGCTTCTGGCCCACGTTCTGGAATTGGTGAAATTAATATTCCAGCTAATGAGCCTGGAAGTTCTATTATGCCAGGAAAAGTAAATCCTACACAATGTGAAGCTTTAACTATGGTTTGCGCCCAAGTTATGGGAAATGATGTTGCAGTAACCGTTGGTGGCACGCAAGGTCATTATGAACTTAATGTTTTTAAACCTATGATGGCTGCAAATGTTTTACAATCTGCTCAATTATTGGGTGATGCTTGTATGAGTTTTGATGAACATTGTGCTCAAGGTATCGAGCCAAACCACGATGTTATTAAACAATTATTAAATAATTCTTTAATGCTTGTAACCGCCTTAAATACCAAAATAGGCTATTATAAAGCTGCAGAAATTGCGAATACGGCTCATAAAAACGGAACAACTTTAAAAGAGGAAGCCGTTAATTTAGGTTACGTTACTGCTGAAGATTATGACGCTTGGGTAAAACCAGAAGAAATGGTTGGCAAAAGAAACAAATAAGTTTATTCTTATAATTTTTTATAAACGCTAACAATTTTTTGTTAGCGTTTTTTTATTTCCCAAAAATTGAAGAACTTTGAAAAAACCAACATCGTGACGACACTCATAATCAACATAAAAGAATTACTTCAAGTAAGAGAAAATCATATCCCAAAAATCTCTGGAAGGGATATGAAGCAGCTTCCAATTATTAAAGATGCTTATCTTTTAATTGATGACGATACGATAGTTGGTTTTGGAACTATGGCCGATTGTAAAAAAATAGAAGCTGACACCATTATTGACGCTACTGGAAAAGTAGTTTTACCAACATGGTGTGACTCTCACACGCACATTGTTTATGCGGGAAATCGCGAGCAAGAATTTGTAGATAGAATTAATGGTTTTAGCTATGAAGACATTGCTAATCGTGGCGGAGGTATTCTAAATTCTGCTGAAAAATTGCAGCAAACGAGTGAAGATGATTTATATGAGCAGTCTGCTAACCGCTTACAGCAAGTTATGCAATTAGGTACAGGTGCTATAGAAATAAAATCGGGTTATGGACTGACTATTGAGGCTGAATTAAAAATGCTTCGGGTAATAAAACGTTTAAAACAGAATTTTCCACTAAAAATTGAAGCCACACTTTTGGCGGCACATGCTGTACCAAAAGAATTTAAAGATAATAAAGAAGGTTTTGTAGATTTGATTGTTAATGACATGATTCCTACTGTTGCAAACGAGCAATTAGCAAAATATATTGATGTTTTTTGTGAAAAAGGGTATTTCGACTTAATAGACACCGAGCGCATTTTAAAAGCTGGAACAGCGCATGGATTAATCCCAAAAATTCATGTCAACCAATTCAACGCGTTTGGAGGCATTGAAATTGGCGTAAACAATCAAGCCCTTTCAGTGGATCATTTAGAAGTTTTAAATGACAGCGATATTGAAGTCCTTAAAAATAGTGAAACTATGCCCGTGGCACTTCCCTCCTGTTCCTATTTCTTAAGTATTCCTTACACACCCGCTAGAAAATTGATTGACGCAGGATTGCCTTTAGCTTTGGCTTCAGATTATAATCCGGGTTCTACACCTAGCGGCAACATGAATTTTGTTATAAGTACAGCTTGTATTAAAATGAGAATAACCCCTGAAGAAGCTATAAATGCCGCCACCATCAACGGTGCTTATGCTATGGGCGTAGGAAATATGTACGGTAGTATTACGCGCGGTAAAAAAGCTAATATTATTATCACTAAAGACATTCCAAGTTATGCTTTTTTACCCTACGCTTTTGGAAGTAACCATATTTATAAGGTTATGATTAATGGACAATTCATATAATTTCAATTTAAATTCTCAAGATGGCGCCACGCTAGAACTAGCCGTAATTGGTATTACCAATTTTATAAATGCCGGGATTCACGTTCAAAATTTACCGTACCGTCGGAATTTGGACAGAAGTGATTATTCTTTAGTTATTTTTCAGCAAAAAGGTATGTGTTTTATCAAACATGCATATTTAGCTGCTCTAGCACACGCAAATGTACATTTTGAAGTAAAATTATATTTGGGTATGTAAAAAATGTGCGAAGCCAACACAAGTCAGACATCATTTTATAAGGCGTTACTTTATGAAGAAGAAATTCAACCGCATCAAATTGGGTATTATATAGTAAATATACATCTCCATTTTATGGAAAACTGGATAATTTCAGAAGGTATTATCTACAATTTTGAAACAGTTTGGCACATTCGTGAAGCTTGCATTACTAGTTTATCTCTCTTAAAAACATAAAAAAACCCGAAAACCTAAACTTTCGGGTTCTTTCATTAAGAGTGTTATGGAACACTCAAAATATATTATTTAATCTATAGTAAATTCTGTGGTAGAAACTAAATCTTTCTGATTGTAAACATTTACCACGTAACGACCTTTTTCAAAATTATTACCTTTTGGGCTAATAAATTCACAAATATTCAAACTCGCATTTTCGTAATTAAATTTACTGACAATACTGTAGTTTAAAACTTTATCTCCAAATTCAATTTGCTCATTTGCACCCAACGTATTATTCTTTGGATCAATTACTTGAATGTATAATTCATGATCACCAGCTTTTACTAAAGTGTTTCTTGGAACCGTAAAACAAACACTAATTTTATCCGCACGTCTTGCACTTTCTGTTGGAATTAACTTACCGGAAGTACGTTCAATAACACCATTACCTTTTAAGCCAACAGCTCCTAATACAGATGCATTACTAACGACTTCAGCTAAAGCTGTGTTTTGCACCAATAAAGAATCCGTAAACATAGTTCGTTCTTGCAAACGTGTTCTTGTGCTGTCTAAAGACGTTGATAAATATTGGTTTTCATTTTTCAAACGTTCATTATCTCTTAATAAAACGTCCATTTCTTTCTGTAAAGCCGTGTATTTAGATTTGTAACGGTATAAACTCTGAATGTTGGTTTCTGAAACTTTTAATGAATCTATTAAGCCCTGAATACGCGCTTTTGCTTCTACTAATTTTTCATTTGAAATTTCATTTTCGCCAATAACAACATCATATTGTTTCGCCATATTGGTCAAATCGGTCATGACCATCTCCTTTTCTTGTAATAATTGTGCTTCTGTGCTCTTTTTCTCTTTGTAAAGTTTTGAGGTATAAATACCTGTTGCTACAAATAAAACCAAGGCAATACCCAATGCGACTTTTAAACCTGTACTGTTTTTGTTGTTTTCCATAAATTGATTTCGTTAAAAAAATAAAGTTACTATTATTTTTGTGCTTTTTTACGCAATTGTTTTTAAAGTTTCAAATATAAAGTACTTTTATACTTTACATCTAAATTAACATTTAAAATGGATAGACTGGTATTATTTAAAGAATCTAATCTTAAATCCTTATTAAATAAGCGCCCAGGCGAATCCAAGTTTGGTGAACATATTTCTGTGCTCACCGAAACCTCCCATATATACGAACAACTTAATACTTTAGACGTTCAGTATGTTATTTTTGGAATACCTGAAGATGTTGGCGTATTTGCTAACCTAGGAAAAACAGGTACATCTGGAGCTTGGCATGCCTGCCTTAAAGTATTATTAAATATTCAAAGTAATGCGTTTACCCATGCCAGTAGGGTTCTAATTCTGGGACATTTAGATTTTTCTAAAGAAATGGAGAAAATGAAAGATCTGAATCAGACTACTCTAGATGACCTCCAAATTGCAAGAAAAATGGTTTCAAAAATTGATAAACACGTTACAGATTTAATGACCCATATTATAAAAGCGGGCAAAACACCCATTGTTATTGGTGGCGGTCATAATAATGCCTACGGAAATATTAAAGGCACCTCATTGGCGCTTAAAAAACCTATAAACGTTATCAATTTTGATGCACATAGCGATTTTAGAAATGAAGAAGGTCGTCATAGTGGTAATGGCTTTAGTTATGCTTATTCTGAAGGCTTTTTAAAAAATTATTTTATTTTTGGATTGCATGAGAATTATACTTCCGATGTTATTTTTAAACAGCTCCAAGTTAATCCACATTTGGACTTCAATACCTTTGAGTCTATGGAAATTAGAAAGGAATTAGCATTTAAATCGGAGGTAAATCGGGCGTTAGAATTCGTGCAATCTAAACCCTATGGTATTGAATTGGATTGTGATGCTATAGAAAATGTGCCCAGCAGTGCCATGACACCTAGCGGATTTAGCGTAACCAAAACGCGTTACTTGTTAAGCAGTGCGGCGGCAAGCAAACAGGTTAAATATCTTCATTTATGTGAGGCTGCACCAACTCCTGAAACAGAAACGCAAGTTGGAAAACTATTAACATATTTATTAACTGACTTTATTAGAGCTCATGCCAATGCTTAAAATAATCCCTTTTGAAAAACAATTTGTCCAATCCTTTTATGATTTAAACATAGAATGGTTGAAAACGTATTTTTATGTAGAGCCTTTTGATGAAGAGGTTTTAAGCAAGCCTGAAATATACATAATTGATAAAGGTGGCTTTATATTTTTCGTTCAATCAGATTTGGAAATCGTTGGAACGGTTGCTTTGATGCCCACAGCAGATAAAACCGTTTTGGAACTTACAAAAATGGCTGTAAATCCTGATTTACGTGGACAAAAAATTGGTCAACAATTATTACAATATTGCATCAATTTTGCGCGAGATAAAAATTTTAAAAGTCTACTACTCTATTCAAATACGAAATTAGCTAATGCCATTTATTTATATAGAAAATATGGCTTTATAGAAATTCCTGTGGAAGAAAATTCCCCTTATAAACGCGGAAATATTAAAATGGTATTGGAACTGCGATAAATTTTTTTATTAAAACCGTATCTTAACAGTCTAACAACTTTATATGAAAACTAAATATATTCTAATTTTAGTCATTGCCTTATTCTTTTTCAACTGTAAATCCGATAAAAATACATCAGATCAAGAAGTAATTAATAATGTTTCAGATTCTACAAATACGGAAACTTCACAAATTAACAACACCGATGATTTTACCTTCGCTGATATAAAAATTACGCCTGTAAATCATGCTAGTTTAGTAATTACCTATCAAAATATAAGTATTTATATTGATCCTGTAGGAAATGATTCACTTTATAAGAGTTTTCAAAAACCAGATTTTATTTTGATCACAGATATTCACGGAGATCATTTAGACAATTCTACTCTTGAAGCTGTTATGGCGCCAAATACCATAATTATAGGGCCTGAAGCGGTAAAAGAGAAACTATCAAAAGCTTTAATTTCTAATTACAAAGTACTTTCAAATGGATTCAATGAAAATTTTTCAATTTCTAATGACACATTGAATATTGAAGCTATACCTATGTATAATTTGCGGGAAGATGCTTTAGCCTATCACACAAAAGGACGTGGAAACGGTTATGTATTAACTTTAAATAACCAACGAATTTATATTTCTGGTGATACGGAAGATATACTAGAAATGCGAAATTTAAAAAATATTGATGTGGCATTAGTTTGTATGAATTTACCTTATACAATGACTATAGAAAGTGCTGCAGATGCCGTTTTAGAGTTTATGCCTAAAAAAATATTGCCCTATCATTACCGTGGAACAGATGGCTTTAGTGATGTTGAATCTTTTAAGAATGTAGTAAATTCCAAAAATAAAACAATTGAAGTAATACAGTTAGACTGGTACAATTAATCATAATATTTTCATTTATAATTCTTTACTGCGAAAAATATTTTATATTTGAAGAGCTATTAAGTCAATTATCATTTTATTATGTTATTTATCTGGAACTTCCGGCTCTATCAAACTATTATTTTGATTGAGCAGTTAAGCATTGTAACCATGCTTGCCATTACTGTGCTTATCTTTTTGGTGCTGCTAATTTTAGGGGTTCGGAAATCCTATATCCTCAAAAAAGAAAATGATCGCTTGAGTCAAACATCTCCTATGGAAAATGAGAGTTCAAATAAACCTTATAGAGATTTTACGGAAGGCCATATGTACAACAATAAATAATTTATGGAAACCGTAATCTTTTTAGCAGTATTAATTTTATAGTTCTAGTAATTGCATTTAAAACCAAATTGTTTTTAAACACTATTACTCCGGAAAAGCAGTGGAAAAAAGAAATGGATGCATTAGAAAAGAACATAACAGACCTAAACAGTATTGAAGTGGATAACTATAAATTAAGTTCCGGATATCTATACCAACCTAAATAGAAGAAATAAATTCAATAAAAAAGCCTCGACTATATCGAAGCTTTTTCATTTTTAATTAGCGAACTAATTTTTTATATTTAATTCGTTTCGGCATTAAATCGCCACCCAAACGTTTTTTCTTATTTTCTTCATATTCACTAAAGCCACCTTCAAAGAAGTAGACTTCACTATTGCCTTCAAAAGCTAAAATATGCGTACAAACTCTATCTAAAAACCAACGGTCGTGACTAATAACTACAGCACAGCCTGCAAAGTTTTCTAATCCTTCCTCTAAAGCTCTTAACGTGTTAACATCCAAGTCGTTTGTTGGCTCGTCTAATAGCAACACGTTGCCTTCTTCTTTTAAGGTCATGGCTAAATGCAATCGGTTTCGTTCACCACCAGACAATAATTTCACTTTTTTATTCTGTTCACTTCCACTAAAGTTAAAGCGACTTAAATAAGCTCGAGAATTTACTTGTTTTCCACCCATCATAACAAGTTCTTGCTCGTCACTAAAGTTTTGCCAAATAGATTTTTCTTGGTCAATATTGGAATGACTTTGATCTACGTATGAAATTTTAGCAGTATCACCTACTATAAATTCACCCTTATCTGGCGTTTCTTCACCCATAATCATTCTAAAAATAGTGGTTTTACCGGCACCGTTTGGACCAATAACACCAACAATTCCAGCTTGTGGCAAGTTGAAGTTTAAATCTTCATATAATAATTTATCATCATAACCTTTGCTCACGCCTTTAGCTTCAATAACATTGGTTCCCAAACGCGGACCATTTGGAATGTAGATTTCTAATTTCTCATCCAATTGTTTTTGATCTTGACTCATTAACTTGTCATAGTTATTCAAACGTGCTTTTTGCTTGGTCTGACGACCTTTTGCTCCTTGACGTACCCATTCCAACTCACGCTCCAATGTTTTCTGACGTTTAGAAGCTGTTTTGCTTTCTTGAGCCATACGTTTTGATTTTTGATCCAACCAAGACGAATAGTTTCCTTTCCAAGGAATACCTTCACCTCTATCTAATTCTAAAATCCAGCCGGCTACATTATCCAAGAAATATCTATCGTGCGTTACGGCAATCACCGTTCCTTTATACTGTGCTAAATGATGCTCCAACCAATGTACGGATTCCGCATCCAAGTGGTTAGTGGGCTCATCTAACAACAAAACATCCGGTTCTTGTAATAATAAGCGACATAAAGCCACTCGACGACGCTCTCCACCGGAAAGTACGCCTATTTTTTTATCGCCATCTGGAGTTCTTAAAGCATCCATGGCAATTTCCAATTTGGTATCTAATTCCCAAGCATCTGATGCATCAATTTCATCTTGAAGCAATGCTTGACGATTCATCAATTTCTCCATTTTGTCTGGATCAGAATACACTTCTTCCAAACCGAACATGTCGTTTATTTTATTGTATTCATCAAGAATAGCAACGGTTTCAGCTGCTCCTTCACGAACTATTTCCATAACCGTTTTGTCATTATCCATTTGCGGATCTTGTTCTAAAAACCCAACCGAATAATCTTGTAAAAATGTTACATCACCTTGATAGTTTTTATCTTGACCTGCAATAATTTTTAGCAAAGTTGATTTTCCAGAACCATTAAGACCTAAAATCCCAATTTTAGCACCGTAGAAAAAACTTAAATAAATATTCTTTAAAACCGGCGCATTGGCACCTGGAAATGTCTTGGTTAAACCAGACATGGAAAAAATTACTTTTTTATCGTCGCTCATAATATTGTAAAATTGAAATGTTGTGAAGTTGTGTTATGTAAACTTGGAACTATTAAATTCCTAAAAGACTATATATAATATAAGAAAGCTGAATGATTTTAAACGCGCCCTTTCAATGCATTAAATACCCATGCTATTGAAAAAAAACCGACACCTACAGCAGCAAATCCCCATCCAGCAACGTCATCATATCGAAACGCACCCAAAGCAATTAAGGCTAGACCTACAAAAATCATAATCCATGTAGCCCAAGCTAAAACGGTATTTTTATTCATTGACATAATTTAATTTTAGTTTAATAGTTAGCAAAAGCAAATATCGGGATTTTTAACAGAAAAAGCACCCAAAAGGATGCTTTTTAATAGGTGTTTTAAATGTGCTCTAATTCATAGGAACTTCAATGAATAATAAACTTGAATCGTGATTTGCCTTTATTGAGAAATGTTCAGTTTCTGATACGCCTATAGCATCTCTGGTACCTAATATTTGGTTTTCAAAAGAAATATTTCCTAAAATGACCATAACATATACACCATGATTTGAGTTTTTCAATTTATAATCCCAAATTTTATCAGCATCTAAAACAATTCTAGAAATAATGGTATCCTGATGAATTTTTAAGCTGCCCTCATGCTTTTCATCTATAGAACTTACTAAAACTTGTAACCTATTAAGGCTGTCTTTTTTTGAAAAATTTTCTGTTCATACCGAGGCTTGACGTTCTGAATATTTGGAGTTGTCCAAATTTGAAACAAGCTTAAGTAATCATTTTCAGAACCATTAATTTCTGAATGCTCAATACCTGTGCCAGCATTCATTACTTGAACTTCATTTGGTAAAACTGCTTGCCAATCCTGATTCATGTTATCGCGATGCTTTAAAACACCTGCTAATGGAATGGTAATAATTTCCATGTTTTGATGAGGGTGCGTACCAAATCCCATTTTTGGTGCAATTATATCATCGTTTAAAACGTGTAACGCACCAAAATTCATTTTGTGTTTATCATAATTATTGGCGAAACTAAAAGAGTGATTAGCTTGCAGCCAGCCATGATTTTCAAAGCCTCTATCTTCTGCTTTATGTACAAGTGTTTTCATAATAATTTTAAGACGCTTTTTAAAGCATTAAAATTAATTGGATTTAACATCGGCTTTATGAAAATTTATCTCATTTTATCTAATAATTCACTTAAAAGTGAGGCGTCATCTTCGGTTAGGTTTTTAGTTATTTCGTGATTAAAATCGGTTGAAATAGATTCTAAAAGCTCTTTACCTTCATGAGTGATTTGGACAAATACCACACGCCTATCATTTTCACAAGGAAAGCGTTCAATTAATTGTTTTGCAATTAACTTATCCATTAATCTGGTAGCATTTGGCGATCTTTCAATCATACGCTCTTTAATAGTTTGCACTTTTAAAGCATCTTTGGAACCTTTTAATATTCTTAATATATTGTACTGTTGCGGAGAGATTCCAAAAGGATTGAAAAACTCATTTTGAAAGCTGGTAATCCAGTTAGCCGTGTATAAAATATTAATTAAAGCTTTGTCCTTAATATTTACGAATTTTGAGTTAATATCTTTAGAAAGATTTCCCATGTTTGAATGTATTTTCCTTAATTACCTCTATATGTTGAATAACCAAAAGGAGATAGCGTTATTGGAACATGATAATGATTGTCATTCTTAATTTCAAAAACAACTTCTATAAAAGGATAAAATGAGCTTTGATTCATTTTTTTGAAATAGGGCTCGACAAAATAAGTTAATTTATAAATCCCATTCTTTTTTGAACCATTTTCCTGTTTTAAAAAGTCGGAAATTCTACCATTTTCATCAGTGAATTTTTCATCTATAGTTTTCCAATTTCCGCTATTATCTTGTTCGGAAAGACTTATTTTTACATTCGGTGCTGGTTGGCCTTGAGTAATATCCAAAATATGACTAGATAATAGGTATGTAACGTCTTGTGCAAAACTTAAACTTGCAACCGCAAGCATGAATACGAATAAAATATTTTTTGCTTTCATCTTAATTTATTTAATTAGCAATGACATCTTTATAATCATCCTGTTTTTTCGAAAAAACATGTTCTACATAAGGACAACTAGCAACAGCTTTTAAATTGTTTTCACGCATAAAAGCTACAGCTGCATCTACCAACTTATAGCCAACACCTTGTCCTTTTAAGGATTCATTCACTTCCGTATGATTAATATCTATGATAGCATCATCAACAAATTCATAGGTCATTTCTGCCTCTTGCTTTCCATCTATTTCAATATAAAATGTTCCGCTTTTATTTTCTTTTTTGTGTTTAACTTCCATATATAATTTCGTTTTTAAATAGTTCAACTTTAGTTAATAATTCTGTTTTAAGGGTTTCGTCACTAATTTCGCCGTCTTTAAAATGCGTTTCAAACAAGGGTAAAGAGAAATCAGCTAAAATGTTCGTTTCATGTCTTGGAAATCGCTCTTTCGCCATAGCTAAAACCGATGCGCCTCCTCTACCGCCTGTAGAGGCTGACATAAGTAACAAAGGCTTATGTCCGAATGTTTTATGACTTATTCTGGACATCCAATCGAATGCATTTTTAAAAACAGCCGTGTAGGCACCATTGTGTTCTGCTAAAGATAAAATTATACCATCGGCATTTTGAATGTGATTGAATAAATTTGTAGCTGAATCGGGATGGCCATCACGACTTTCTAAATCTATTCCGTAAAGTGGCATTTCAAAATCGTTTAGATCTAATATCTGTACTTCTATTTCAGATGTGGACACCAATTTAGCCGTATATTCAACTAACTTTTTATTAATGGAATTTTGACTATTACTTCCCGCGAAGGCAATTATATGTTTCATGTAATTAAATGCGTGTTATCTGTACAAATATAAATATATTCCATGGAAACTATTCCCATGTAATATTATTTAACAAAATATTCACTTTCAAACCAACATCTTCTTTCGTAAATTCGTGGCAAAGAAAAAATCTATGGACATCAACTTCAATAAAAACGAAGATCATAATAAACTGCTCGTTTCAGAATTAAAAAAACGTTTGGCACACGTAAAACTTGGCGGCGGTAAAAAAAGCATTGAAAATCAACATGAAAAAGGCAAATTAACGGCTCGTGAACGTGTTGATTATTTATTAGATTCTAAAAAACCATCCATTGAAATTGGCGCTTTTGCAGGCGAAGATATGTATGAGGAACAAGGTGGTTGTCCTTCAGGCGGTGTGGTAGTGAAAATGGGTTATGTAAAAGGTAAGCAATGTTTAGTTGTTGCCAATGATGCCACCGTAAAAGCAGGCGCTTGGTTTCCAATAACTGCCAAAAAGAATTTACGTGCTCAAGAAATCTCAATAGAAAATAGATTACCTATTATATATTTAGTGGATTCTGCAGGCGTTTATTTACCAATGCAGGATGAAATTTTTCCAGATAAAGAACATTTCGGTCGTATTTTTAGAAATAACGCCATAATGAGTAGCATGGGAATTACCCAAATTGCTGCTGTTATGGGTAGTTGTGTTGCTGGTGGTGCCTATTTACCTATTATGAGCGATGAAGCCTTAATTGTTGATAAAACGGGAAGTATCTTTTTAGCGGGAAGCTATTTGGTAAAAGCTGCTATTGGCGAAACCATAGATAATGAAACTTTAGGTGGTGCAACAACGCATTGCGAAATTTCTGGAGTTACCGATTATAAAGCTAAAGATGATAAAGATGCTTTAGATAAAATTAAAAATATTATTGATAAAATTGGTGATTATGATAAAGCGGGATTCAACCGTGCTGATTCACAAAAACCGAAAGAAAATCCTGAAGATATTTACGGTATTATACCTAAATCGCGTGCAGATCAATATGATATGTATGAAGTCATTAAGCGTTTGGTAGATAACAGCGAATTTGAAGAATACAAAGCCGATTACGGGAAAACCATTATCACCTGTTATGCACGAATCGACGGTTGGGCTGTTGGCATTGTTGCTAACCAACGAAAATTAGTAAAAACCGCAAAAGGTGAAATGCAATTTGGTGGTGTTATTTATAACGATTCAGCTGATAAGTCCACCCGATTTATTGCGAATTGTAACCAGAAGAAAATACCTTTAGTCTTTCTACAAGACGTTACCGGATTTATGGTAGGAAGTAAAAGTGAACACGGCGGTATTATAAAAGACGGTGCTAAAATGGTAAATGCTGTAAGTAATAGTGTGGTACCAAAATTCACTATTATTCTAGGTAATAGTTACGGTGCTGGAAATTATGCCATGTGCGGAAAAGCTTACGATCCAAGATTAATTGTTGCTTGGCCAAGTGCTGAATTAGCAGTTATGAGCGGTAACAGCGCGGCTAAAGTTTTGTTGCAAATTGAAAAAGCATCGTTGAAAAAGAAAGGTGAAGAAATTTCACAAGAAAAAGAAGATGCACTTTTTAAAGAAATTAAAGACCGTTATGATAATCAAGTTTCTCCTTATTATGCGGCAGCGCGAATTTGGACAGACGGAATTATTGATCCATTAGACACCAGAAAATGGATTAGTTTGGGAATTGAAGCGGCTAACCACGCTCCTATTGAGAAGCAATTTAATATGGGTGTTTTACAGGTTTAAAATTATATGAGAAAATTAATAGTTTTGTTTTGCTTTTTTATCGTGGTATTTTCATCCTTTGCTCAAAATAAGTATGATAGCATTGGAGAACCAAGAATTCAGGTTATTAAAAATGATAAAACGGCCGATATTAGCGGCCGTTTTCTTGTTTTAGAAAATGACATTTTATATCCATACAGCAATAATTCTGCCGATTTAAATTTTCTACTTCCCGATAATTACGATTATAATAGGATGTTAGGATACTATCAACGTGTTGTTTATTGCTACTTAACAGATAACCCGCCTATTGTTTACCAACTTATGCAATGGTCGGTTCCAATTGTAATTTATATGGATAAAGATATTCCTAAAGATGTTCAAGATGACTTTAAAAACTTTATTTCTAAATTACAAATGGATAACATAAAGCATCTAGATATTAGCTTTACAAAGAGATTTAAAAATTCAAATTATCATATTAAATCCACTGAAACAGCCGTAAATGGTTATGATAAAAACTATGAGTTTGATTCAGAAGAAGACCGCTTGAATGACCTTTTAACGGGTTCAACTTATAAATTAGTTACGGATGGTAACAATAAATTTTATGGTGGCGTTTTACAAATTCATCTGAAAAGTTTCCAGACCAATGATGATGTTACCAAAAGACTCAAGCAATTATTTTATAAAAGTTTAGGAAATTTTGTGGCCGATAATTACATAGAAACCAACAGTCTTTTACATAATGACTATGATAATTCAGCAGAAATTTTAGATTTTGATTTGAATATTTTGAAAATTCATTATTCTCTAATATACGATCAAAGAATTTATTTGGCTGATTTCAGAAACCTGCTAACATGGGCTCAAAGACAAAAATAATGAAAAACCTTTTTACCCTATTTATTCTTTTTGGCTTCATTTCCATAAGTCAAGCGCAAGAACACACCACAGAAAGTTCTAGAAAGATTTATACCTCATTAAAAGCCTATAAATTAACATATAAAACACCTCTTACCAAGCAAGATACTTTGAATTTTGTGGTGCGAGAACATGATACTTTAGTTCTAATAACGCCAAAAATGTCCAGGAATGGCAAGAGCGTACCTTATGAATATAAAGACAAAAGCTTCTTAAAATATTATAAAAAGTCTGCATTTAGAAGTTCGGGTGTTGATTCCACAGATCAGAGGCAAGTAATGCGTTATTGGAAAGATCCTATAAAGATTTTCTTTTCTGAAAGTATTTCTCGGAAAACAAGAAAGGATATTATGACTTTGGCAAAAGAGATTAGCAGTCAAGTAGATTCTTTGCAAATTTCGGAAGTTAAAAAAGTTGAAGAATCTAATTATGTCGTTTACCTGTTTGATGACTATGAATATGATTCCTTGATGAAAAATTATACCAATTCAGATTATTATTTGCATTGGAATACTAGAAACCAAATATACCGATGCGGTGTAAAAATTGATACAAAAATCTTCTATAATCAAGCTTTAATTTCAAACAAACTGAAGGAATTATTTGTGAGTACATTGGGCCATTTTTATGCAATAAATGATTTGGGCTGTGAAAGTTACTTTGCAAATTGTTATTCTGAAAATAAGCAGTTAACTAGTTTAGATTTGGAAATTTTAAAATATCATTATTCATATGGTATTTGCAAAGGCACCACTTTACAAGATTTTGAAGTCCAGCACGAAAAAGCCAAAAGCGTTTTAAAAGAACATAATGTTTTGATTAATTTTTTCCATTTAGATTAAATAGTTTGAAATTCATTAAAGTTGAAAAGTAACTTGAAAATCAATAGCGATTTTCAAGTTACTTTTTTGTTTTTGCAAAATTCACACGCATCCTTCAGGCTATTAACTAGTTACTCCTGAATATTTTTCAATTAAGCGAACAATTAAATCATTGAGTTTTTCGACTTTAAAATCATCGGTTGTTGGTTTCATATGTGAATTTCCAATACCGCTATCATCTGTTAAAAACACATAAGTTCCATTCGTAGAGACACTAAAGAATCGCATTAAAAATTCGACATTTTTGTTGGCATCACTTGCTACGATAGGAATAATTTTAATGCCTTTTTCTTGTGCGATTTTAATTTGTTCTTTGATTGTTTTTACAATAGCTTCTGTAAAATGAGGTGGTGCATCTAAAAGTAAAAACATAATTTTAGCCTTTGAATCCGTTTCCCACGCTTGTGCTAAAGAAACTTTTAACGCTTCTTCTACGGCTTCTTCATAATCGCCGCCACCATTAGCGTTTTGGTTGGCCAGAAATGTTTGAACGGCATTAATATCAGTAGTAAAATCAAAATTACGTACTACATATTCATCGCCACGATCTCTGTAAAACGTTAAGGCTACGCGTTTTTGTTGGATGCTTTTATCTAATCGTGAAATAATATTTTTTAATTCTGATTTCAAATAATCAATTTCATCGCCCATAGATCCTGTGGCGTCTATAGTAAACATGATATCCACATTGTTGGTTGTTGACGATTCATTATTTAGAATAAATGAAACAGCATTCATTTTACTGGTAATTTTCTTACCAATAACGTTATCATTTTGAATAGTTTGAACAATATAATAAGCACTTTGGCAATTAACTTCTAAATCTTTAAAAAGAACTATTTTACCATAAATATCTGTGCGTCCTTTCATAATTAAAGAATTGTTTTCATCATATAATGACACAGAAACGTTATTTAGAGGCTGTTTTTTTGAGTTGCTCACAGAGACATCAACCTTATTCTCCAAACTAAATTTCCAGTTTTCTTGAATTTTCTTAAAGTCATTACTCTTTAGTGCTTTCAACCAAGCATCCCACTTTTCAATATCATTTATTTCACCAGCTGTAAGTTGTCCTGATTGTGGCTCATAATTTGGCGCTTCTTTTTCAGATGAACCTCCATCTAAACTTGGATTAGAATAGTGAGTTAGCTCCTCCGCATTATATACTTTAGAAGAAGCGCTTCTATCTGCTACGTCTCTCCTTTTGATTCCTAATGCCGAAACAATCACTTCTTCTAAAGCTTCAGAATCAACTTGCATAGAAAAACTGAAACTAGTAGATTTCTTTTCAACTTTACGATTTTCTGTCTTATATCCAATAAATGCAAATACTATAACAGCGCCTTCTTTTGCTTGAATACTATAAAAACCGTCAAAATTAGTTTGGATGCCACCTAAAGTGTCTTTTATCATAACATTTACGCCAGGTAAAGGCAAGCCGTTTTCATCAGAAATAGTTCCAGAAATGGTTTGTAATTGGGCGTTTACTTGTAAACTTATAAAAGCTACAAATACGAATAGTAGGAGATTTTTCATGGTTTTGTGTTTTAAATTCTATGTAAACCTAAAACACAAATCCTATATATAAAATCGGAAATTAGAGAAAGCTCTATTTGATTGAGGCAACCGTCTTTTTTCGTTGAATTTTGCCAGAATGTGTTTCTTGAAAATATTTTACAAAGAAAATTTCTTTAGGAATTTCATACTTTGTTAAACCTGAAAACACGTCGGTTTTTAGAGGTTTCTCTTCACCTTCAACAATAAGAACAACACGTTCGCCCAATTCGTTATCGGGTAAAGCGGTGATGAAAAATCGGGAATCAATGTGTGATGCTAAGGTATTTTCAACCATTTCAGGATGAATTTTTATACCGCCAGAATTAATAACGTTGTCCAAGCGCCCTAACCATTCAAAAGATAATTTGTCATGAATTTTAACCACATCATTCGTTATAATTATCGCTTCGGAAATATTCTTGGCATCAATTATCAAACAATCACGATCATCTTGAGAAATTACAATTCCCGGAAGCACTTGAAAATACCGGTTTGTAGCATTTTCGGAAAAGTTATTGAGTTGCTTTACCGCAATATGGCTCACCGTTTCTGTCATTCCGTAGGTTTCAAAAATCGTAGGTTTGATACCTTGAATTATCTTAATTAAATCTTTGGAAACTGGCGCACCACCAACAATTATAGTTTGTATTTTATCAACTTTAGCAAGGTTTCTTTGCAACTGCATAGGAATCATAGCGGCAAACTTGTAATCTTTTCGCGTATTAATATCCAAGATCTTTTTGGGTGCAATAATATCCAAATGCCAACCTAACATCATAGCACGAATCAACATCATTTTACCCGCAATAGTTTCAGCGGGTAAACATAAAAGGGCACGGTCTTTAGGTTCTAATTGAAAAAAATTACCAGTCGTTAAAGCGGAATGAACCATGGCCTGCTTACTAACACTAATTTTTTTAGGTAATCCTGTAGAACCAGATGTTTGGGCTGAAATTGTTTCATTAGAATCTAACCAGTCAGCCAAAAACTCGCCAATACCGATTTCAAAATCTTCACCTTCTTTGATGTAACTATATGCGACTTCCTTTAAAGCTTCGCGATCATAATGAAAGCCATTTAGTTGAAAATGGTTATGTACTTTATCAAATGTTGGTGTCATTTCAATTATTCTTTTATACTATTAGTGAGGTCGTTTGATGGTTCAATAACGGTTCCTAGGAGTCTATGTTGCCAATTGTTCCATTTATATTTTTTCGAAAAAATGAAAAGTAAAATTGGAAATACAATAAAAACCGGCATAAATACATCCATAAATCCAGCTGCTTCCGGTAATGACGTATCTTTTAAAACGGAATGAGTTTGAAAAGCAGTCCAGTCTGCCGTTACTAATAAAGCCGTAAATAAATTATTAGCCGCATGAAAACCTAACGCTAGCTCAAGCCCGTCATCCATTAAAGTTATAATTCCTAAAAACAAGCCTGTTCCAATATAGTAAACCATAACCACATAGCCCAATTGCTTGACTTCAGGGTTCGCAATGTGCAATAATCCAAAAACTAAAGACGTTGTAAGTAATGGAATCCATTTTGTTTTAGTAATCACGCCTAATCCCTGCATTAGATAGCCCCGAAATAAGTATTCCTCAAAACTAGTTTGAATAGGAATCAAAACAATTGCAATGAAGCATAAAATTACAAATGGAACGGGTTTAAAGTTTAAAACGTAATTTTCTGGTGAAGAATAGTAATCTAGAAAGATAAAACTTGTAGATACTAAACCCCATAAAATAAAAGCAAACCAAAACCGTTTCCAGTCTATTCTGGCTCTAGCAGTGGTTAAAGACGTAATGGATTGTTCGTGTAAATACTTTACTACTAAAAAGACTCCTAATAATCCGGCGGCAAAAGATAAAAGCATCAAGAATAGATTTAAATTGGATTCTAATAAACTCAATAAATCCGTTTCATTCATCCCTATAATACTATCCCCATTTGATACTGCTTTTATAAAAACGGCTGCTGTAAATGGAATTTGACCAACTACAACGGCAATAACAATAGCAAGTGTTCCAATTATATAACGCCACCACTCGTGAAGACCTTTAAAAGCTTGTGAAATGTACATATTAAGTAAAGTATTGCATAAAGTTAGTTATAAATTAAATTCCCATGATTTATCCTGATTGTAAAATAAGCAACCTTGTTTTACGGTTAATGGACTGTCAAAATTATTAGTATATAAACTGCCAGTTCCTAAACCTTGTGGCAAATTGTTATTAAGATTGTAAGTCCATTGTGCAATAGCGTTTAAGCCCACATTACTTTCTAAAGCACTAGTAACCCACCATCCTATTCGCTGATTTTCGGCATATTGAATCCATTCCGAACTACCTTGCCAACCACCAACAAAACTAGGTTTTAAAATTATATACTGTGGATTTATTTTTTGTAATAATACTTTTTTTTCTGAACTTTCAAAAACACCTATCAACTCTTCATCTAATGCAATGGCTATTGGCGTTTCTGCGCATAAATTAGACATTTCTTCTATTTGGCCAGCTTTTATAGGCTGTTCTATAGAATGTAAATTTAATTCCGATAAGCGTTTTAATTTTTCTAAAGCTTCATTGGGAGAAAAAGCACCGTTGGCATCCACACGCAACTCTATGTCTGCTGCAGAAAATTCTTTTCGAATAGCTTTCAGTAAAGCCAATTCAGTTTCAAAATCTATGGCTCCAATTTTCATTTTAATACAACTGAAGCCCGATTCAATTTTTTCTTGAATTTGCTGCTTCATAAAAGCTTCAGTTCCCATCCAAATTAAACCATTTATTGGAATTGATTTGGTGTTTTGAGTAAATTCTGAAGGAAATAAAAGAAAAGGATTTTCTGAATACAAAGATTTAAAAGCCATTTCTAAACCAAATTGAATGCTTGGAAATTCTTGCAATTTTTCATATAAAACAGGTAAACCTAAATGCATATTAGCACAGGTCCATTTTAGTTGATCTACGTAAGTGGGTACATCATCCGCACTTAAACCGCGCAAAATACCGCATTCTCCAATTCCTTGTTTACCGTTTTCAGTAATACGAATAAACCACGTTTCTTTCGTTTTTAAAACACCACGAGACGTCCCGCTAGGCTGCTTAAAATTGAGAATATATGGATAATAGGTTGCTTTCATATAAGGATTCAAAAGTACTCAAAATATTTTGTATTTTAGACATCATAAATCAATCCAAATGCCTGAATTTCCAAACCTCATTTTATTTGCTATCCCCGTTTTTATACTGGCTATGTTGTTAGAAATGTATGTCATTACAAAACAGCAGATTAAAAGCTATGAATTAATAGATTCCTTATCGTCCATTGCCATGGGTATAGGGAATGTTTTTATTGAATTTTTGAGTAAGGCCGTTGTGTTATTTTCTTTTTTTTGGATTTATGAAAATCTACGAATTTTTACTATTCCAATATCTTGGTGGAGTTTTATTCTGATATTCTTTGCGGACGATTTATCTTATTATTTTTTTCATCGCATATCACATGAAAGTCGCCTGTTTTGGGCAT
This sequence comes from Bizionia myxarmorum, assembly GCF_008086205.1. GTDB lineage: Bacteria > Bacteroidota > Bacteroidia > Flavobacteriales > Flavobacteriaceae > Algorimicrobium > Algorimicrobium myxarmorum. Next base: position 283,728 of record NZ_VSKK01000003.1, read on the forward strand.
CTCATGTCGTGCATCACTCTTCAAAACATTATAATTTAAGTACGGCATTACGCCAAACGTGGTCTGGCGGATTTTACACTTTTGTATTTTGGTTATGGATGCCTTTAGTGGGTTTTCATCCCGCCATGATTTTATTACAAATGTCTATTAGTCTGCTTTATCAGTTCTGGATTCATACCGAAACCATCAATAAAATGCCTAAATGGTTTGAAGCGGTAATGAATACGCCATCGCATCACCGCGTTCATCATGGTAGTAATCCGCTGTATTTAGATAGAAATCATGCGGGTATTCTCATTATTTGGGATAAATTATTTGGCACGTTTCAGCCGGAACTTAAAGAAGAAAAAGTTATTTATGGATTGGTGGTAAATATTGAGACGTACAATCCGTTTAAAATTGCTTTTTTAGAATGGCGCGATTTATTTATAGATGCTTTCTCCGGTAAAAAATCGTTTAAACAGCGTTTGCAATATCTAATTAAGCCACCTGGCTGGAGACATGATGGAACTGGAAAATTGAGTGGTGATTTGCGAGACGAATGGTTGCAGAGTAGCGCGCAGTCGCAGTCGCAGTCGCAGTCGCAGTCGCAGTTTAATGAAAACATAAATTTGTAATAGAGAAATCTTACTTTTTAGAACACATATGAATTTTAACAATCAGACTATTTGGATTACGGGTGCTTCAAGTGGAATTGGCAAAGCTTTAGTGATGGCTTTAGATAATCAAAACTGTCAACTGATTATTTCTTCACGCCGATTAGAAGATTTAGAAGCCGTTAAAAATTCATGCTTAAATCCTCAAAATATTGCTTGTTTACCTTTTGATTTAGCGGATTATCAAGAAATGGCTTTTGTTGTTGAAACGGCACAATCCTTTTTTGGCAACATTGATATTTTAATAAACAATGGCGGCATTAGTCAACGTTCACTAATTATAGAAACGGATATTGCTGTCGATAAAAAATTGATGGAAATTGATTATCTCGGAACCGTAGCACTTTCTAAAGCACTTCTACCCTATTTTATTAAGCAACAATCAGGTCAGTTTGTAACCGTAACGAGTTTAATGGGGAAATTTTCTTCGCCATACCGTTCAGGGTATTGCGGCGCAAAACATGCGCTTCATGGTTTTTTTGATACACTACGATTAGAGCATGAAAAAGATGGCATTTCCGTTACTTTAATCTGCCCCGGATTCGTAAATACGGCTGTTGCTAAAAATGCGCAAACCGGTGATGGCAGCCAACAAAATATTCAAGATTCCGCTACAGAAAACGGCCTTGACGTTAATGATTTTGCAGAACGCATGCTAAAAGCCGTGCATAAAAAGAAATTTGAAGCTTATTTCGGGAAAAAAGAAGTTTTAGGAATTTACTTGAAACGCTATTTTCCGAAGTTTTTGCATTGGTATACTTTGAGGAGCATAGTGCGGTAAAATTTACAACTCCAAACTCTCCCCAATTCCCAATAACATCAAATCTTTATCTTTCTCAAAAAACTTGCGTTTGGCCACTTCATGATCAATTTCTATATAGCCAAACGTGTCATAATGATAGCCGAGTATTTTATCACATTGCACAAAATCGCTTGCTAAAATAGCATCGTCGATTCCCATGGTGAAATTATCGCCTATTGGCAAAATGGCCAAGTCCAATTTGGTGCGCAATGGAATCAGCTTCATATCCATTGTTAAAGCCGTATCACCCGCTATATAAATATTTTTATGTTCGCCTTCAATAACAAATCCGCCAGGTTGCCCACCGTAACTGCCATCTGGAAAAGATGACGTGTGAATGGCATTTACGTATTTCACTTCACCAAATTCAAAATCCCAAGAACCACCATGATTCATAGGGTGCCCTTCCAATCCTTTATTTTGAAAATACGTTACAATTTCAAAGTTAGAAACTATAACAGCATCCGTGCGCTTGGCAATTGCTTCTACGTCCAAAATATGATCTTGATGTGCATGCGTAAGCAGAATATAATCTGCTTTTAAGGTATTAATATCTATATGTGATGCTTTTTCGTTACCCGTGATAAAAGGATCTACTAAAATATGAACACCCTCTGCTTCTATTCCTAAACTGGCATGTCCGTAAAATGTAATTTTCATTAAAAAGGATTTTAAATTTATGTATTGAAAAATACAAAATCTTCAACAATTTCAACACTACAAAAGCATAAAAAATATTAGATAAGATAACCAACGCCCATTAAAATAGCGAGTAAGAATGTCGAAATAGCTACTTTTTTTAATTCCGTATCCAACATGGAAGGCACTGTAACTTTCTTAACGTAAATAATATGTTTTATCAAGGGGATAAACATAATCATAAACATAAAATTGAAAGGAGATACATAATATAAAATAGCGAAAACAATAGAAATAATGATAGCACCAACTATTAAAAAATAGTGATAGCGTTTGGCTTTGTTTAATCCTAATTTTACGGCCAAGGTAATTTTATTCGAATTTCTATCCGAATTGATATCGCGCATATTATTCAAATTTAAAACGGCGACACTCAAAAGACCAATAGCACAAGCCGGCAGAATAATAACATGATCAATTTTTAAGGCATATAAAAAATAGGTTCCCAATCCGCTAACTAATCCGAAGAAAACAAAAACAAAAATATCGCCCAATCCTTTATAACCGTAGGCAGACTCGCCCACTGTATAAGTAATTGCCGAATAAACGGATAAACCTCCCATACTTAAAAACAACATGGTATATAAAAAATGGCGCATGCCAAAAGCGCTAAAAAGTAAAGATACAACCAAAACTATAATAATCAGAATATTGATTTTAATAGCAGTAAACATTTGCTCTGGAGACACCTCTCCACTTTGTAAAGCGCGAAGTGGACCAACACGTTCGTGATTATCAGTACCTTTTACACCATCGCCATAATCATTAGCAAAATTAGAAAGCACTTGTAAAGCCAAGGTTGTTAAAATGGCTAAAATGAAAATATACCAATTCATATACCCATTATAGGCTGCAAAACAAGTGGCAATTATAATTCCAGAAATAGATAATGGCAACGTACGAAGGCGCGCTGCTGAAACCCAATGTTTAAATGATGGCATAGTTTTTATTTAAGGAATCCACTTTTTAGGGAAATTAGGTTTTCGCTTTTCTAAGAAGGCATCGCGACCTTCTTTAGCTTCATCCGTCATATAAGCTAATCGGGTTGCTTCACCTGCAAAAACTTGTTGTCCTACCATGCCATCATCAGTTAAATTCATAGCGAATTTCAACATTCTAATGGAAGTTGGCGATTTTCCTAAAATTTCTTGTGCCCATTCAAAAGCAGTTGTTTCTAGCTCATCATGGGGAATTACGGCGTTAACCATGCCCATTTCATAAGCTTCTTGAGCCGAGTAATTTCGACCTAAAAAGAAAATTTCACGTGCTCTTTTCTGTCCCACCATTTTGGCCAAGTATGCCGATCCGTAACCACCATCAAAGCTAGTCACATCGGCATCCGTTTGCTTAAAAATAGCGTGTTCTTTACTGGCAAGTGTTAAATCGCAAACCACATGTAAACTATGTCCGCCACCAACAGCCCAACCTGGAACTACGGCAATAACCGCTTTTGGCATAAAACGAATTAAGCGTTGCACTTCCAAAATATTTAAACGGTGGTAGCCATCTTCACCTACATAACCTTGATGACCACGAGCTTTTTGGTCGCCGCCAGAGCAAAAACTATAAACACCATCCTTACTTGAAGGTCCTTCAGCAGATAATAATACAACACCAATATTCACATCTTCCCCGGCATCATAAAAAGCTTCATATAATTCCTTGGTCGTTTTTGGACGAAAAGCATTTCTGACATCTGGTCTATTAAAAGCAATACGCGCTACCCCATCACACTTTTGATAGGTGATATCTTCATATTCTTTAACCGTTTTCCAGTTTATTACACTCATTTTCTTTATTTTTATCAAAATTAATTATTATTTATCTAACAATTTAGTTCCATGAGAAATATTCTATTTTTATTAATCCTGCTATTTACCTTTTCAACTAGCTTTTCACAAAGTTATACATTTAAAACTGTTATTGATTTAGAAACTACCGATGTTATCAGTCAAGGAAATACTGGAACATGCTGGAGTTTTTCAACGTCATCGTTTTTGGAAAGTGAAATTATGCGTATGACTGGTAAAAATATTGATATTTCAGAAATGTTTCAAGTGCGTCACACCTATCCTAAAAAAGCATGGAATTATGTTATGCGTCAAGGTAAAGCACAATTTAGTGAAGGCGGTTTAGCCCATGATGTGATGAACAGCATCAAAGATTATGGTTTGGTACCACAATCCGTTTATAGCGGTTTGGATATGGATGCTAACGGACATAACCATGCTGAAATGGTTGCCGTTTTAAAAGGTATGTTAGATGTTTATATTGATAATCCAGGAAGAAGCTTATCGCCTAAATGGCAAGCTGTTGTTAATGGAACTTTAGATACGTATTTAGGTAAAGCTATTTCAAAATTTTCTTATGAAGGTGTAGAATATACGCCCAAGTCGTTTCAGGCTATGACTAAAATCAATCCAGATAATTACGTCAGCATTACCTCTTTTACGCATCAACCGTTTTACTCGAATTTCATTTTAAATCTTCCTGATAATTTTTCAAATGGTAGTTTTCATAATGTAAAATTGGATGAGCTTATGGGCACTATTAATAATGCTTTAGAAAATGGTTTCACGGTTGAATTAGATTGTGATGTTAGTGAAAAAACATTTTCTGCTAAACATGGTATCGCTGTTATTCCTGAAAATGATGACACTGCGGCTGAAGCTATTATTAGTGTAAGACCAGAAAAGAAGATTACACCAGAATATAGACAGCAAGAATTTGAAAATTACGCCACCACTGATGATCATTTAATGCACATTACTGGGATGTTAAAAGATCAGAACGGAACCATTTATTATAAAGTGAAAAATTCTTGGGGAAATGATGAAAATCGTGTTGCTAACGCTGGATATATCTATATGAGCGAAGCTTTTATGCGTTTAAAAACAATTTCAGTAATGGTACATAAAGATGCCCTTACAAAAGATTTGAAGAAAAAATTAAACCTATAAAACGCCTACTAAAGTCCTCAATTCCTAATTAAAACGGCATATCAGAAAATATTTAAGTTTACAAATTGCCGACTTCTATTTTTTCAAAGATTCCGTAGATGTTGAATTCGCCGAAGATGTGCATGTTTGTTAAAATGTTTTACAGGAAATAATTTCTAGAAGTAAACTTTATTATGCCAAGAACAAGAATAAACCCTTCGGACTTATTGTAAATAAATTCTATAGGTATACAAAAGTCCCTAGTGATGCCAAAAAATTAGAGCTCGAATTGCCAAACCTAATTGCCACAGCTGTAGTAACCCGAGATGATGCTTTAGCTATAAATTTCGATCTAGAAAATCACTTCTTTAAAACCATGAAAAGACGCCTATTCCCTAATATGAAATCGGCTGAACATTGGATTGTTGAGAAAATTAATACAGCATAAATTTATTCTGCTAAATAGATGCCGTCGTCTTTAATTTCAATCAATTTTTGCTTGTAAAGTGTACCAACAGCCTTTTTAAAACTCTTTTTACTCATCTGTAAAAGATTTTTAATAGCTTCTGGATCTGATTTGTCAGTTAAGTTTAGATATCCACCATGATCTTGGAGTTCTTTCATGATTAAATCCGCATTTGGTTCAATACTTCTATAACCAATTTTACCAAGTACAATATCTAGCTTATTGTCTTCACGGATTTTTTTAACGTAACCTTTTAATCGGTCACCCACGGATAAATCTTGGAAGATATCATCATTGAAAATTAAACCAAGATGTTTTTTATTCACAATAACGTTCATACCCATATCTGAAGGATGCGAAACAATTAAATCCACTTCCTGATAAGGTAAAACGGTTAATTCTTTATTATCTAAAAAATGATTGGTTTTACTAGAGGCAACTAATCGATTAGATTCATCATCTAAAAAGCAATACACCAAATACCAACCGCCTTTTTTCATTTTAAAGGCTTGCTCTCTAAAAGGACAGAATAATTCCTTTACCATTCCCCAATCCAGAAAAGCGCCGTGCTCTGTAATCGCGTTACAACGCAGTAAAGCAAAATCACCTCGTGTTATATAAGGTTTATCCGTAACGGCTACTAGACGCTCCTCATTATCGAGATACACAAATACATCCAGCTTATCCCAAATTTTAAATTCCTTTGGCACGTAGCGGTTAGGCAATAAAACTTCATTACCATCACTGTCTTCTAAAAATAATCCAGGTTCTGTTTCCCGTAAAATTTCTAATGTATTGTATTCTCCAATTTTTATCATGCTACAAAGGTAATATTTTATAAGATATTATAAGCATCTGTTCTTTGGATTTAGACGACATCATTAAAAATCATTTATTGTCATAAAAAAAACGCCACTTGTAGTAAATGGCGTTTTCTAATTTATAGTTTTTTTGAAAATTTACAGTTTAGTAAATTCCTTCTTTTTTAAAATGTTTTGTTAACATATAATAAACAACGGCTCTGTATTTGTTACGGTTTGACTTTCCGTATTGCTCCATAACAGCTTCTAAACCTTTATCCAATTCTGGACTGTCTTTTAAGCCTAATTTTTTAATTAAAAAATTATTTTTTACAGTAGCCAATTCTTTAGGATCAGAACCTGAAACGGTAGCTGCATCAGCATTATAAATAGATGGTCCACAACCAATGGTTACTTTGGTTAATAAATCCATATCTGCACTCATGCCCATTTTATCTTTTAAATCGGCTGCATACTTGGCTATTAATTCGTCTCTTTTACTCATGTCTTTTAAATTTTAAATGTGGTTAATATTACACCCATAATATAAGCAATTTTCAATAAATTAAAAAATATAATAATTCAATTAAATTTACTTAACAAAATTAAAGTAATTCCGTAATACCTCATCATTTAAGGTTCTGGGTGTGAAAATTTCCAGAATTTTTGGTTGCTCGGATTCTTTGTAAAAATCTTTCAATTTATTCTTCAATTGGACCTCATTTGAAGCTGTTCCATATTGGAATTTATACATATTTGCCAAATGCTTGGCAGTCATGTCATGTTTGGTTTCAAAAAAGTTTTCAAAATTTTCGGAATGCGTATTCCCTGGTAAAATCCTGAAAATACCACCACCTTGATTGTTAACAATAATAATCCTGAAATTGGCAGGAATGTAATTATTCCAAAGAGCGTTACTATCATAAAAGAAACTCAAATCGCCCGTTATAAAAACGGTTTGTTTACTTTGAGCAACAGCACAACCAATGGCCGTTGACGTACTTCCATCAATTCCACTAGTACCGCGGTTACAAAAGATATCTATACTTTTATGAATGTCAAAAAGTTGTGCATATCTAATAGTAGAACTATTTCCTAATTGCAAGGCGATGTTATTAGGCAATGTTTTAAATAACACGTCAAAAGCTTGAAAATCGCTAAAAGGAATTTCCTCTAAATATTCAGCATGCTTTTCTTTTCTATGATTTCTAACTTTTTCCCAATTGGCTTTATAATCACTTTTTACAAAATGAGTGATTTGTGTTAAAAAGGTTTCAAAGAAATTATTGGGCGTTGTTTCAATATGTTTTTCTAAACTGAAAAAAGTATCATTTGCGTAATCTCTGTCAATATGCCAATGTTCTTTGGGACGATACGCTCTTAAAAAGGATTTTATTTTTTTTGAAACAATCAATCCGCCAAAAGTTAAAAGAATATCAGGCTGCAAATCTTTGAAATCAGCTTCCTCCAAAGGCATAATCATGGTATCAATACTATTGAAAAATCCGGGATTATGAATATTAGAAGTCGTTTCCGTGAAAACAATAACGCTATTATCTTTTGCTAATTCATCCAACCATTTTTGCTCAATAGCATTTGGCGGATTAACACCCACCAAAACCATCTTTTTAGCAGAACTATTCCAGGTACTTAAGCAATCATTATATATGAAATCGTCCACTTTACTGGCGCGTTTTTCAAAATCAATAATTTTTGGGTTTACGCTTAAAGTATCGGTTAATTCATATAAAGGCTCGTGAAACGGCATATTAATATGGACAGGACCGCGTTTGGATAATGCTTTGTTCAGAGCCTTATTAATTTCAGTCTCGTTTTCTTGCTGTAATTCTTGTTTACGGCCTAAAAAACGTTCTAATTTGTTTTCAATACTTTTAATAATAGCTGATTCCTCTTCATCCCGATTTTTGAATTCAGCATCCATTTGAGAACTCAAATTAGCTGTATAAATAACGTGATTTTTAAAAACATCGCGTTGGTTTATTGTTTGCCCATCCCCTATTCCTATTAAATGTTTTGGCCTATCCGCAGATAATACAACTAGCGGAATATGGCTATAATAGGCTTCAGCAACAGCAGGATAATAATTTAAAAGGGCACTTCCTGAACTGCAAAGAACTGCAACTGGTTTATTAATTTGTTGGGCAATTCCTAAAGCGAAAAAAGCCGCACAACGTTCATCCACTATGCTGTAACATGTAAAGAAATCGTCATTGGAAAAACCAATTGTTACAGGGGCATTGCGGCTTCCTGGAGAAATAACAATATGTTGTACATTTTTAGCTTTACAAAGCTGAATAATGGTTTGAGCAAGCGGGATTTTTGGGTATTGCATGTAAGATTGAATCTATCTGTAAAAATAACAAATAGCTGACTGATAAAAAATTATTGTAATACCTTTTTCATGGTTTCTGATTTGGAAACCGTTTCCTCCCATTCCTTGATTGGATTGGAACCATCGGTAATACCACCACCGATATACAAAAGCGCTTCGTTGTTTTTAATTTGCATACAACGAAGATTTACAAACAAATTGGAAGCCGTTTTTATACTGAAATAGGCATGGTTTTCTACATTGCGTCTGTTGGCGTTTCTTGAAACTTCTTTTTTAAGATTTAATTCACCTAAAAATCCCGTGTAAAAATCGCGTTTATAATGTTCATTTTCCATAATAAACGATTTAGCAGCTTCCTTTGGCATGCCGCAAACAGCTGGTGTAGGATGTAAACTTTTAATAATACGTGTTAAGCTAGATGCCTCCATATTAATACGACCTGAAATATGCGTTTTTAAATGCAGTAAAGTTCCAGCTTTTGCCGTTTCAACTTTAGAAACTTTTAATGCTTGCAACTGATTTTCTAAATTTGAAACTATAAAATTGGTCACAATTTGCTGTTCCTCCAATTCTTTTGCTTCCCAAACAACATCCGTTGTGCCTTTATAAACCTTCGTCCCTGCTAAGGCCATCGTTTTAAATTCCCTGTTTTCTATTTGAAGTAAGGTTTCAGGCGTAGCACCTAACCATAAACCTACTTTTGGATGATACCATACATAAACAAATGCTGTTGGGTAAGATGCCAATAGTTTTTTAAAAATTTGAATAGGATTTTTTTCGGTTAGTAAAACCGGTTCTTCACGGGATAGAACCACTTTTGAAAAAACGTTTTCCTGAATAGCTTCGATACCTTTTTCAACTAATGAAATATGGTTTTTTTTGACTGAAACTTCATTGATTATTTCTGAACTTTTGTTTGAATAATCTCTGGATTCAATTTCTTCTAAAGTATCTTCATCACTTATAATAAGTTCAGAGGATTCCGAAGGAATTAACACACTCATTTCTTCTAAATTAAAAGGCGCCAAAACAAATCCGCTTTCTAAAAATTCCGTCGTTTTATGAAGAATAGAATCAACTTGCAAAAAAGATTGCACATTAGATTCTTTCGGTTTTCTATAAGCAACAAAGGGTAATTCCTGGGTTAATTGCTCTTGAATTCGCTCTAAAAAATCAGAGAATATCATGGTTTATTTTTTTCGTGGTAATGAAATAGTTGAAAGTCTGCAAATAGAAATTAAATTATCCGCATCATCTGTAACGCGAATATCTAAAAGTTGCGTTGTTCTACCTTTATGTAAAAAAGTAGCTTTCGCATACACATGGCCTTCTGTAACACTTTTAATATGGTTGGCGGTAATTTCAATACCACGCACAAAAACTTCATCTAAATTTGAAAATAAATGCGAAGCGAAACTGCCAACACTTTCTGCTAAAGCAGCCGTTGCGCCCCCGTGTAAAACGCCATCAGGTTGATAAACGCGCGAATTTACAGGCATTTTGGCTATTAAATAATCAACCCCAAAATCTGAAATGGTGATCTCTAGCGTTTCCATCAAGGTATTTTTGCAAACCGCATTGATTTCTTTAAGTTTGGTTTCTTTAGATGTTGGCATAAAATTCTGTATTTTTAAATCGAAATGTAAAAGTACAAAACACCTGCTACAAATGAATCTAACTGAAAAGGAAATATCTTATACAACCACGAATAGTTATGCAACTTTAAACACGTTAACGGATGCTACAAAAAATGTATGGGTTGTATGTCATGGTATGGGTTTTTTAAGTCGGTATTTTCTGCGTTATTTTCAAGGTTTGAATGCTGATGACAATTACATTATTGCACCTCAAGCTCAAAGTAAATACTACATTCCACCAAAATTTAAACATGTTGGCGCGAGTTGGTTAACCAAAGAAAATACGGTTAAAGAAACCGAAAATATTATGCGGTATTTTGATTCCGTTTTAATAGCCGAATCCATTCCTGAAAACGTTAATTTAATTTTTCTAGGTTATTCGCAAGGCGTCAGTGTGGCAACGCGCTATTTAGCCAAACGGCAGTTAAAATGTGATCAATTAGTAATTCATTCTGGAGGCATTCCTAAAGAATTAACAGCATCTGATTTTGAATATTTAAACGAGAACGCTAAAGTCTCCCTTATTTATGGTTCCGAAGATGAATATTTAAATAAAGAGCGCATGATTTATGAAGAAAATAGGGCTAAAGAATTATTTGGAAAGCGATTACAAATAATACCCTTTGAAGGTAAACACGATGTAAACGTAGATGTGATTAATAAACTCGTATAAATGAATAACGCTTATTTTGAAAACAATTATGTAAAACTCACGCTTTTAGATTTGAGTAATTACAAGTATTTAACTGAAATTGCTGAAGAAAAAGATTTAATTTTTTACGCGCCAAATGCCATTTCTCCGCCGGGAGAATTAAGAGAATATGTGCAAAATGCAATTGAAGATTATATTAATAAAACAGCTATACCTTTTATTATTTATGACAAAAGAAAGCAAGCCTATGCTGGAAGCACTCGTTTTGGCCTAATTAACTATAAAAACAAAGTTTTACATATTGGTTGGACTTGGATTGGTAAAGACTTTCAAGGAACTGGATTAAATAAAAACATCAAATTTTTAATGCTTCAATATGCTTTTGAAACATTAGCGTTTGATAAAGTGGAATTCCGCATAGATGAACGAAACATGAAATCTAGAAAGGCTGTAGAAAAAATTGGAGCAACGTTAGAAGGTATTTTAAGAAAAGACACGCTGATGTTAGATGGTTTTAAACGAAGCACCTGCTGTTTTGGAATTTTAAAAGAAGAATGGCTACACCTTAAAAATACTATTTTTGCTGGTTTTAAATAAGCAAAAACCCCTGAAATAACTTCAAGGGTTTGTTTTAATGACATTTAGGTTTTACAATTTTTTACCTGTTATTTCTTGTCCACCTTGCAATAAGGTTACGCTTTCAACGTCCCCTGCATCATTTTTATTAAACGTCAATTGAGCGGTTGCCACCTTCAAATAAAACACGTTTTCTGACTTTGGAAAAACATCAACTATAGCTTGTCCTGTAGCTTGGGTTTTTAACTGATTACCTTCTTTAGTTACCGAAAGTACAAAACCTGGAGCAAGTTCATATTTACCTACATAGCTTTGTAAAATAGCCTCTGACACTACAATTTCTTTTTCAAAATCTGAAACATCTACTCCAAGTTTCTTTAACATTTCAATCCCATTTTGATTATTGGGATTCATTTCTAAAGACGTTTTATAATTTTTTATGGCTAACTCCTTGTTTCCTTGAGTCATGAGCGCTTCAGCATAACTATCATAGGTGTTATATGATTTTGGGAATGCGTCCACATTCAATTTTAATACTGTAAGGGCTTCATTCATTTTTTCGGAACGTAGTAATTGGTAGCCAATTGAGTTCATTTCATCTTCAACTAAACCATAATTTTTAGATGCTTTATTAATATTATAATTTTTTAAAGCTTCATCCATTCCTTTTTCTAATATATCCTTGTAAAGGATATTGGCTACAGATTTTTTTGACAACTCATACGGTTTATTATACAGTATGCCCCGAATAGCTTGCGCTATATCCTCAAGTGGTGCGCCGCCCGTATTGTTAAGTAACACGATTAAAGATTTATCAGATGTTGCTCTGCTAATTAACGTGTTAAATCCATTTATTCCGCCACCATGACTGATAGTTTCGATAGTTTCGTCTGTACTTCCAATGCCTTCATTTCCAATGGACCATCCGTATCCATAATGTGCACCTCTGGCAGATATATGTTCGCCAAAGAATAAATCCATTGATTCTTTAGTGATTAGTTTATTCGTGTAAAGCGCTTGATCCCATAGGTGTAAATCCTCAACTGTGGAATATAATGAACCCGCAGCATAGGGAACAGACATGTCTATATAGCTTGAATTAATAAACCCATTAGCCGATTTACTATAACCTGATGCTCTATTTTTTAAAATCGTTTCATAATGATCAAAGCCCGAATCTTTCATATTTAAAGGTGTAAATATGTTTTCTTGAAGCATCTGCTCATAGGATTTTCCTGAAACTTTTTCAATTAAATCTCCCAAAAGAACATATCCAGAATTACTATAACTAAAGCGTTCTCCAGGCTCAAAGTCTAATGGTGTTTCAGAAAACACATTTATAAGTTCAGTTGGTGTGTAAGGAATTCTGCTGTTTTTTTCCATAAAACCAGGAAACGATGTGTAATTTGGAATACCAGATGAGTGTGTTAATAAGTGATGTGTAGTAATTTTAGAGGCATTAGCTTTAGGATAATTTGGAAGATACTTTGCTATTGGCGTTTGTAAATCTATTTTGCCAGCTTCTACCAATTGAAGAATTAGCATAGCTGTAAATTGCTTTGTTATGGATCCTAATCTATGTTTTGTGTCTGGTTTATTTGGAATATCCCATTCCATGTTTGCCATACCAAAACCTTTCTTATAAATAACCTTACCGTTTTCTGCAACTAAAACCGAACCATTAAATTTATGGTATTCTGTATAGGAATCTATAAGTTTATCTAATTGCGCTTTTTTGTTCTGACCAAAAGAAAGGCTGCTACATAATAACAATGCAATAAGTAAATAAGCATAGTTGTTAAAAAAATGAACTGATTGTTTTTTCATGATAAATATTTTTGATTGATTGATAATAGCTATAGGACGACGTCATGTTCCATTATGTTACAACAAAAATGATAATTTTTAAAAAAACTGGTGATTTAATCCAATATCACGATGATTCCGTTTCAAAGTAAACGTGTCATATTTTCTAATAAACTTCTAGCACAATTAGGAAACTATTATATGTGTTTTTATTAAAATTCTGCAGTAAGATTCGTTATAATTTCTCTAATTGGTAAAATAGCTTTGGTGTATTCAATACTCGGTCCTGCCACCCAAACTGTTTTATAAGTGGCTTGCATAGCAGCTTTTTCTGTGGCTTTCATACCCATATAAAAACGAATCATTTTTACCCACTTTTTCAGGGTTTTACTTTTATTTAAAAACTTTTCTAAACCAGTAGATTTCGTGCCAATTTTCTGAACATAAGGCGTATTAATAACTGTGCATGGTGTTCCTGAAATACGCTCCGTCATAACAATATCTTTAGCATTATAATCTACACAGGCTTGCTTATATTCTTGTGTTACGCTAGCCTCTACAGAAGCAATAAATGGACTTCCTACAGAAACACCATCGGCGCCATAACTAATCATTCTATCTATATCAGCTTTGCAACCTACGCCGCCAGCAGATATAACTGGAATTTTTAATTCTTTTTTAAGCAAACTAGTTAATTCCTGTGGTGATAAATTACCACGATGTCCACCAGCTTCGCTATTAACAGCAATAGCAGCGTCTGCACCTAATGTCTCTATCTTTTTGGCGAAATGTAAATCGGTAACATCACACAAAACTTTGATTCCAACGGCGTGCGCTTCTTTTATGGTTTCTTCAGGACTACCTAAAGAGGTTATTATAAAATCGCAACCTTCTTCGCAAATTACGCGTAATTGCTCCAGATATTTGACATTGGATTTATTTACAATTAAATTAAAACCGAAAGAGCCACCCGTTCCATCCAGCAGTAAGGATGCCCCTTTTGCAGCTTTCAATTCAACAATGGCATCTCTTAACTCATTTAAAGTTCGGTAATTTAAGGCAGGAATACAACCCGCAATACCACTTTTCATACCTTCAATAACCATAGCTGTATTGGAAACCAAAAACATGGGTGCCATAATGATTGGATGCTTAATTTTGAGAAGTTCGGTGAGTTTGGTTTGCATGCTTTGTATAATTTTAAAGACCTCAAAGGATTTATACAAATATAATAGAATTTATTATGCGTGCATAGCTTTTAATTAGAACTTTAAGTCTTTTTTAGCGATAATAATAGTTTCATTTTCTAAAAACCCGAAGTAGTTATCTGCTTTTTCGTTAAAACATAAATTTTGTGTTTTGAAACCAGCTTCTTCAAGTCTGGATTGTAATCCAGAAACTGAATAGAATCTTAAATGATCTTCTTGTCCAAAATGTTCTAATCTTCCCTTTTCTGTTATAATTGAATTATCTTCATAGATGTCACCCTCTTTAAAAGGTGTTTGAATATAGCATATACCATTAGGTTTTAGAATTCTAAAAAGCTCCTGCATAGCCTTTTTATCCTGTTTAACATGCTCTAAAACATGGTAACAAATTATCACGTCATAAGTATTATCTGGTTCATCAATAGCCTCAATATTAAGATTTTTCAAGGCTTGAAACTCTCCCAAATAATCTGAAGTTATATATGTTTGGGTATCCATTTTTTGAATTTCGCTTTTTAAGCTTTTTGAAGGTGAAAAGTGCAATATACTTTTATTCTCCAACGTATTTTGAAGTAAGGTATATAAATGTCTATTTCTGGAAACACTACCACACTTCGGGCATAGCTTATCACAGTTCTCTGTTTTAACAAATTTGGATAACTTAAAACCACATATATTACATTGATACTTATTACCTATATAAAACATGGAGATAATACTTCTAAAAAGCGTTTCATTTCTTTCAAGGGTTTTTTTTGGTAAGAAGCTTTTAAGCGTTTTTTTAAGGTTTTGATACATGGGGTTGTAAATCTTGGTATTTGCGAAGATACTTTTTTAACACCTATTATTATAAATAAAAAAACGCAACCATTTCTGATTGCGTTAATTTTATTAGTTCCCAAATAAATTTGGGATAAGCGATTCGCACAATTCTGATAAAAAACCAGAATTTGCTCTTTACTTATTTTACTTCTTCGAAATCCACGTCTTCTACGTCGCTTCCTTCGTTAGAATCTCCGCCTGCATTGGCATCAGGTCCTGGTTCTGCACCACCACCTTGTTGGCCATCAGCTTGCGCTTTATACATTTCTTCGCTTGCTACTTTCCATGCTTCGTTGATTTTCTCTAAAGCTGGGTCAATAACCGCAATATCTTTTGTTTCGTAAGCTTTCTTCAATTCTTCAAGCGCTTCTTCAATTGGTTTTTTCTTATCATCAGATAATTTATCACCAAATTCTTGCAATTGACTTTCTGTTTGGAAAATCATAGCATCAGCACTGTTCAATTTTTCAGCTGTTTCTTTTGCTTTTGCATCAGATTCTGCGTTAGCTTCAGCATCCGCTTTCATTTTCTTGATTTCATCTTCAGATAATCCAGAAGATGCTTCAATGCGAATATCCTGTGTTTTACCTGTCGCTTTATCGCCTGCCGTTACATGAATAATACCGTTGGCATCAATATCAAACGTCACTTCTATTTGAGGTGTACCACGTTTTGATGGTGGAATACCATCTAAATGGAAACGTCCAATTGTGTTATTATCCGCTGCCATAGCACGCTCTCCTTGTAATACATGGATTTCAACAGATGGCTGATTGTCAGCCGCTGTAGAGAATACTTGCGATTTTTTAGTAGGAATAGTTGTGTTAGCTTCAATAAGCTTCGTCATAACGTTACCCATTGTTTCAATACCTAATGACAATGGTGTAACGTCTAATAAAAGCACATCCTTAACATCACCTGATAAAACACCACCTTGAATAGCCGCACCTAATGATACAACTTCATCTGGATTTACACCTTTACTTGGTTTTTTGCCGAAGAATTTCTCAACAGCTTCCTGAACAGCAGGAATACGTGTTGATCCACCTACTAAAATTACTTGATCAATATCCGATTTTGATAAGCCTGCAGATTTCATTGCAGATGCACAAGGTGCAATAGTACGTTTTACTAAATCGTCAATTAATTGTTCAAATTTTGAACGTGTAAGTGTACGTACCAAGTGTTTTGGTCCACTTGCAGTAGCCGTAACGTATGGTAAGTTAATTTCTGTTTGAGCAGCAGATGACAATTCAATCTTCGCTTTTTCAGCAGCTTCTTTTAAACGTTGTAAAGCCATTGGGTCTTTACGTAAATCAATATCTTCTTCAGATTTGAATTCGTCAGCTAACCAATCAATGATTTTTTCATCCACATCATCACCACCCAAATGCGTATCGCCTTCAGTAGATAATACTTCAAAAACACCATCACCTAATTCTAAAATAGATACATCATGAGTTCCACCACCAAAATCGAATACTACGATTTTTTGGTCAGTTCCCTTTTTGTCCATTCCGTAAGCTAAAGCAGCAGCAGTAGGTTCGTTAATAATACGTTCTACTTTTAAACCTGCAATTTCTCCAGCTTCTTTAGTTGCTTGACGTTGTGAGTCATTAAAGTAAGCAGGTACTGTAATTACAGCACGTGTTACTGTTTGACCTAAATAATCTTCAGCAGTTTTCTTCATTTTTTGAAGAATCATAGCTGATAATTCTTGTGGTGTATATAAACGACCATCAATATCCACACGTGGCGTATCGTTGTCACCTTTTACTACCTTATATGGTACGCGTCCTGCTTCTTTTGAAGAATCAGAAAACTTATTACCCATAAAACGTTTAATAGAATAAACCGTTTTTGTTGGATTGGTAACGGCTTGACGTTTTGCTGGATCTCCAACTTTAATTTCACCGCCTTCAACGAAAGCGATTACAGATGGAGTTGTTCTTTTACCTTCTGCATTTGGTATTACAACAGGTTCATTACCTTCCATTACAGAAACGCAAGAGTTAGTTGTACCTAAATCGATTCCAATAATTTTACTCATAATATGTATATTTCTTTTAATTTATAATTCCCAAGGCTACTTGGAAACGTTGTGTTCTTGTTTAATTTCGAATAGTAATAGACAAGGATTGTGCCACTCCAAAAAATATGACACGATGTCATATTACTATGTTAATATGTATAAAATAGGCTAACATGAACCTTATTATTACTACTTTTATGTTCTAAAAAATAAAAATATTATGAAAAAGCTTTTAACTATATTATTCGTTTCTGCCTTAATTTTGACTTCTTGTGAAGGTCCTCAAGGTCTTCCAGGAGCTCCAGGGCCTCAAGGTACGCCAGGGACTGATGGTCAGATTGAAGTAGCACCTTCTTTTGAAATTGAACTCGATTTTGTTGCTTCAAATAATTTTGAATTTTTCGAGCCTTATGGGTTTACAACGTATGCATCTGATGTTACGTTAGTATATATGTTGTGGGAAGTTAATAACAATCAAGATGTTTGGCGCTTATTGCCACAAACAGTTGAATTTAGTGAAGGCACTTTAGTTTATAATTTCGATTTCACCCAAACCAATGTGCGCTTCTTTTTAGATGGAACCGTAGATTTTAATAGTCTGGATGTTTCATGGACTCGCAATCAAGTATTTCGCGTTGTAGTTATTCCTGCATTTAATGCTGGTAAACAAGACTTCTCTGATTTGAATACGGTAATGGAAGCCTACAATATTACAGAATTTGAAAAACGCTAAGGGTTTTCTGGTTTAATATCCTTTTGGTTTCTTTAGAAACATGCTAAACTAAATGTATCTTTGCCTTTAATCTAAAATGATTTTTACATGGAGTGTATTTCTGTCTTTGATATGCTAAAAATTGGTGTTGGTCCGTCTAGTTCTCATACTTTGGGTCCTTGGCGTGCTGCTGAACGTTGGATAGCCGACTTAAAAGCTAAAAACAGATTTGATAAGGTCGAAAAAATCACGGTCGATTTATATGGTTCACTTTCTTTAACCGGAAAAGGACATGCTACGGATTATGCCGTTATGCTTGGTTTAAGTGGAGCCGATCCAGAATATATTCCAGTAGATACCATTGAAGTTATCATTGCTTCGGTTAAAAACACCAATAAATTGTTTTTTAATAATGAACGTTCTATAGATTTCGATCCGAAGACCGATATTATTTTCAATCGAAAATTTCTACCGTATCATGCCAACGGTATGCGTTTTACGGCCGTTATAAATGGTCGAAAAAACCATGCCTACTACTACTCTATTGGTGGTGGTTTTGTGGTTCAGGAAGAACGTCAAAATTCCAAAGCCAATAAAATTACTTTTTATTGCACGTTTCCATATCCCGTTGAAAATGGCGCTAAGCTTTTAGAGTTTTGTCAGCAATTAAACTTGCCGGTTTCAGGCGTTGTTTTAGAAAACGAAAAATCTATTCGAAACGAGGAAACTATTGATTTAGAATTAAAACGTATTTGGAACACCATGTTGGAATGTATGTATGTTGGTTGTCATACAGAAGGAAATTTACCTGGAGGCTTAAATGTGCGTCGCCGTGCTTTTGATATGCATTCTAAATTAAGCAATGGCGTACCATATGATTCTCCAGAAACATGGCTACAAAGTATTCGACAAACCGAAGTTAAATTTCGACAAATTTTAAAATGGGTCAGCTGTTTTGCATTAGCAGTTAATGAAGTAAACGCGGCTTTAGGCCGTGTGGTTACTGCTCCTACAAATGGTAGTGCTGGCGTTATTCCTGCGGTTTTAATGTATTATTTGGTGATTGAAAATCATGAAGCCGATTTTGAGCACATTAAAAAATTCCTATTAGTATCCGGTGAAATTGGCTCGATCTTTAAAAAAGGTGCGACTATTTCTGCAGCTATGGGTGGTTGTCAAGCTGAAATTGGCGTATCATCTGCCATGGCAGCTGCTGCATTATGCGAATTGATGGGCGGAACGCCAGATCAAGTTTTAATTGCTGCTGAAATTGCTATGGAACATCATTTAGGTCTCACCTGTGATCCTATAGGCGGATTAGTACAAATACCCTGTATTGAGCGGAATTCTATGGGCGCAATAAAAGCGATTAATGCTGCGGAATTAGCACTTGAAACAGATCCTAAAAACGTCAAAGTACCTTTAGACAAAGTGGTACAAACCATGTGGGAAACAGCAAAAGATATGAATTCTAAATACAAAGAAACCAGTGAAGGTGGATTAGCGGTTAGCGTTAATTTAACGGATTGTTAATCTATTTATTCAACTAACTTCAAAATAATTGTTCTCTTATATTATTTAGATATTATTTTGAAATTTTTCTGTAGTTGAATCCATCTATTGAAATAATTAAAAATGTATCTCTAACTAGTCTTATTTTATTAATTTTACACGCATTTTAAACCAAATATATGTCAGTCGCAAAAAAACAATACAAACGCATCACAGTTAAAACGTTGGTGGATATGAAAGCCAAAGGCGAAAAAATATCCATGTTAACTGCTTACGATTATACCATGGCAAAAATTGTTGATGGTGCAGGCATAGATGTTATTTTGGTTGGCGATTCTGCCAGTAATGTGATGGCCGGTCATGAAACGACATTGCCTATTACATTAGATCAAATGATTTATCATGCATCGTCCGTAGTTCGTGCGGTTGAACGTGCTTTAGTGGTTGTAGATTTACCTTTTGGAAGTTATCAAAGTGATCCTAAAGAAGCCTTGCGTTCTGCTATCAGAATCATGAAAGAAAGTGGTGGTCATGCTGTAAAATTGGAAGGTGGTAAAGAAGTAAAAGATTCTATAAAACGCATTTTGAATGCAGGAATTCCTGTGATGGGACATTTAGGTCTAACACCTCAATCCATTTATAAATTCGGAACGTATACCGTTCGTGCAAAAGAAGAAGAAGAAGCTGAAAAACTAAAAGAAGATGCACTCATGCTTGAAAGAGCTGGCTGTTTTGCCATTGTTTTAGAAAAAATTCCTGCTAAATTAGCTCAAGAAGTTGCTGAAAGTGTCAGCATTCCAGTAATAGGAATTGGGGCTGGAAAAGGTGTAGATGGTCAAGTACTGGTTTTACATGATATGATAGGTATGACCCACGAATTCAATCCGCGTTTTTTACGCAGATATATGAATTTGTATGAAGATATGACCAACGCTATTTCGCAATATGCTAAAGATGTGAAGTCGGTTGACTTTCCGAATGACGAGGAGCAGTATTAATAATTTAAGGGTTAAGGTTTATGATTCAAAGTTTAGACCGGAATGCTTTTGAAATCTGTGCCTCATTTTCTAGCCAAGTCGCAAAGGCGCAAAGTAAAGCATCCGTGTAAATCAGTGTAATCAGCGTCTGTTTTTCTCACAAAACCGCCATGACATCAAGTTTTAGTTTGAATATCATTCTCTGAGAAACTCTGTGTTTTTCTCCGTGTAACTCTGCGAAACAATTCGTGTAATCTGTGTCTTTTAAATTTATTAATTAGTGTAAATTCGTGTAATTCGTGTCAAAAGTTCTCTCCAACAAAAACAATCTCCAAGTCTTATATGAAGATAATCATCTAATCATCATCAACAAACGTGCTGGTGATATTGTTCAAGGTGATAAAACTGGCGACACACCTTTAAGCGACGTAGTTAAGGATTATATTAAAGACAAATACAATAAACCAGGTAATGTCTATTTAGGAGTGGTTCACCGTTTGGACAGGCCAACAACTGGTGTGGTTATGTTTGCCAAAACTAGTAAAGCCTTACCACGATTAAATAAGTTATTTGTAGATAGAAAAGCCGATAAAACCTATTGGGCTTTGGTTAAAAATGCACCAGAAAAGCAAGCCGATACTTTGACGCATTGGTTGCGGAAGAATCCAAAGAATAATAAATCGACAGCCTTTCCAAAGAAATCTGAAGACAGCAAAAAAGCTATTTTACACTATCAGATTTTAAAACAATTGGACAACTACGTTTTAATTGAAGTATCTTTAGAAACTGGCAGACATCATCAAATTCGTGTACAATTAGCCAGTATTGGAAGTCCCATAAAAGGCGATTTGAAATATGGTTTTAACCGAAGTAATCCGGATGGCAGCATCAGTTTGCACGCTAGAAATTTAAAGTTTTTACATCCTGTTTCTAATGAAGTAATTCATGTAACCGCACCACTTCCAAAGGATCCCGTTTGGGATGTTTGTCTAGCTTAAAATTTCAATTTCGTTTCTTCTCGATACGGATATTTCAACTGCAATTTAGTGCCTTCTTTACTAACCGAGTGCAAATTGAAATCAGCATTAATTAAATCTGCACGATTTTTCATATTAATTAAACCGGCACCTTTTTCAACTGAATTGACTTCAAATCCTTTTCCATCATCTGAAATTTCGATTATCAAATGTTCATTTTTGTAAATTAATGATACTAATAAACTAGCGGCTGAAGCATATTTTACCGTATTGGAAATAAATTCCTGAACTATTCGAAATAGGATGATACTATCTTCTGAATTGGTAAACAGCGTTTCATCTCCTACAATTTCTAATTCAGCTGATAATATTTGTAATTTATTTAAGCGCGTAATTTCATTTTCAACCGACTTCTGAAAACCACGATTTACAATCACATCACTATTTAAGGATTTAGAAAGCGCACGCAATTCGCTTAAACTCTCCTTAACCACATTTTTGGTTTCGGTGAATTGTTCTTTTAAGGGTTCTTGAATTTGCATATTCATAATGCTCATTTGCATATTGGCAACAGATAATAACTGTCCAATATTATCATGTAACTCCTGACCGATATTTTTTAATGTTTGCTCTTGAATCTCAATTTGGGTTTTAGAAATTTCTTCTTGAAACGCCTGTTCTCGCTCAATTTTATCTAATAATAATTTATTTTTACGTTTATTAAAAAATATAAAAATTAATATAATAAGAGTACAAATAAGCAGCAATACACCAATCATGTACACTAACAAATATCTTTCAGCAGCTGTGCTGACTAATGGGTCTCCGGTTTGCACCATAATAAAGCAAAGCTAAAGGTTAAATACATAAACATATTGGCAAATAGGAAAATTTGCCATTTTAAGATTATAAAATTCCAATCGGCAGTGGTAAAATATACATTGTAAAATATCAAAGGTGTCGTAATAAGCCACCAAACAAAAATAGTAGTACTGATATAAAAATAAATAGATTTATAGAAATTCAGAATTTTATCTGATTGCAATAATTCATAAAAATAAAGACAAACACAAGTTAATACAACTAATCCTCCTGTAATAAGTAGTGACGGAAACATGGTATGAAAATATCTCTTGAAATTTGTTGAAATTATAAAAGCAGCTAAAACTAGAAACCCGATACACATCCATCTTATAAGTTTCTTAAACTTATCCTTTTCAACTAAACTGTGATAGAAAAAGCTAAAAAATAATACAGATCCAATATTCCAATACAAAGTTGACCACCAACTATTTTTTTCAAAAACAGTATCTTCTAAAAAGTACAATGGCCCTTCAAATATTTGATACGTATATCTACTTAAAAGCTCACAAATAAATACATATATTAAAAAAAAAAGAAAAAATTTAGCCGTTGTATACCTGTATTTCTTAAAACAAAATAAAGCAATTACAGCGGCTAAACCTTCAATTGAAAGAGATAAAATAGTATAATTACTTCTTAAAAACTCTTCCATGAAATAATTTATTGTGGATAATTGGCACTTGGTGGATTTCCATCACCAGACATATTCAAACCATCTCCTCCAGGTATGTCACCACCTTGCCGTTTAAAATTAAATGGCAAACTAGATCCTTCTGATAAAGCTTGAGTACCTGTTGGTACAAAAAACATAGTGGTATAACCAATGCCTACTTCAGGTGAATCTGGATGTGCACCCAAATATAAACGCACGCCATCCATTTGATAACCTAGTTCATGAGATTGATTTTCCGCGTATTTTAAATAATTTCTAACATCTTCCAAAGACCACCAAGATGATCGGTTATCTGGACGCATAACAATGGAATCACTAATTAATTGATGTCTGGAATTAAAAGCTTCATCTAAAATCATGGCTTCTTTAGGTGAAATAACACCTGCTGGTTTAACAATACCTTCCACTTCATCATCATGACCAGTGCAATTAGGACAAAAATAATAGGTGGCTAAAGCACCAATGATGATACCAATAATTAATAAGGATACACTTTTCATATTTTGGTTGGTTTGATTAATAGACTCTAAAAATATAAAAAAGAATGAAATAGGCTTTGTTTTTATTGAATTAAAATACGTTTTAATATATTTTTATGCCGCCATTTTTATTGGTGATAAGATAGAAATTGTCAGAAAATTTTCACTTAACCCAACCAGCCTTCCCGATCTAAACTTCTATATTGAATGGCTTCACTTATATGTGAACCGTTTATATCTAAACTGGCTTCCAAATCGGCAATCGTTCTGGACACTTTTAAAATCCGGTCGTAAGCACGAGCAGAGAGATTCAAGCGTTCCATAGCTGTTTTTAATAATTCTTTGGAAGCATCATCCAGTTTGCAATGCTTTCGGATTTGCTTCACATTCATTTGGGCATTATAATGCACACTGTCGGAATCTGAGAAACGTTCCGTTTGTTTTACTCTTGCTGCTGTAACGCGTTTTCTAATGTCTACTGAAGATTCGCCTTTGCGTTCATCAGATAATTTTTCAAAAGGGACTGGTGTCACTTCAATATGAATATCAATTCTGTCCAATAAAGGGCCAGACACTTTACTCAAATAGCGTTGCATTTCCGCTGGTGATGAAGTTAAAGGTGCATTTGGATCGTTAAAATAACCACTTGGACTCGGATTCATACTAGCCACCAACATAAATGAACATGGATAAGTTACCGTAAACTTAGCTCTGGAAATGGTGACTTCCCGATCTTCTAAAGGTTGACGCATAACTTCTAAAACGTCTCTTTTAAATTCGGGTAATTCATCTAAAAATAAAACACCGTTGTGCGACATAGAAATTTCGCCAGGTTGTGGATAGCTTCCGCCTCCAACTAAAGCGACATTCGAAATGGTATGATGCGGACTTCTAAAAGGCCGTTGCGCCATTAATCCGGTGTTTTCTTTTACGCGACCAACAACCGAATGAATTTTGGTAGTTTCCAAAGCCTCACTCAATGTCATTGGAGGAAGGATACTCGGTAAACGTTTGGCAAGCATAGTTTTTCCTGCGCCAGGAGGACCAATTAATATAATATTATGACCTCCAGCTGCAGCAATTTCCATACAACGCTTGATTCCTTCCTGACCTTTCACGTCAGCAAAATCAAACTCTGGAAAATTCAGATTTCTATTAAATTCTTCCTTCACATCAATAATGGTTTGCTCTAACGCTTCGCCTTTATCAAAATAATCGATAACCTGCGAAATCGTATCCACACCATAAACATTTAGGCCGGAAACGATGGCAGCTTCTTTGGCATTTTGTTTTGGGAGAATAAATCCTTTAAAGCCTTCTTCATGCGCTTTTATAGCAATTGGCAAAGCCCCTTTTATGGGTTGCAAAGTGCCATCCAAGGACAATTCACCCATAATAACATAATCCTCTAAATTATCTGCTTTAATCTGGTTGGTAGCAGCTAAAATACCCATGGCAAGTGTTAAATCGTAAGCACTTCCCTCCTTTCGTAAATCGGCTGGCGACATATTAATAATAATTTTTTTACCAGGAATTTTAAAACCATTATTTTGAAGTGCAGCTGCAATTCTGAAATTACTTTCTTTAATGGCATTATCCGGTAAACCCACTAAATGATATCCGACGCCTTTGTCTACATTGACCTCGACCATTATGGTGGTTGCTTCTACTCCAAATACCGCACTTCCAAACACTTTTTTGAGCATAATTGATTGATTTCCTTAAATGTAGTAAAAATGCGCGAATAAAAAATGGCAAAGCTTATGTGCTTTTTCTAGTATTAAGAAACTCTTAAGACTTCAATTAAAGTCTAATGAATGAATTTTAATTATATTTGGTAACCAAACAAAATACACCAAAAATGAGCAAAGCTTCCTTTATAAAAGATTTAAAATTACCTGTTGTTGCAGCACCAATGTTTTTAATTTCCGGACCACAATTGGTTATTGAATGTTGTAAAAATGGGATTGTTGGAACGTTTCCGGCTTTGAATCAACGAACAAGTGAAGGTTTTGAAGATTGGCTAATAGAAATTAAAACAGCCCTTTCTGAATTTGAAAAGGAAACTGGAAAAAAAGCAGCACCTTTTGGCGTCAATTTGATAGTTCATAATACAAATCCGCGTGTTCAAGCCGATTTAGAATTATGCATAAAGCATAAAGTGCCGTTAATAATTACCTCATTAGGAGCTGTTTCAGAATTGGTGGATTCTGTTCATAGTTATGGCGGACTCGTTTTTCATGATGTTATTAAAAAGCGCCATGCTGAAAAAGCAGCCGAAGCTGGTGTGGACGGACTTATTTTAGTTTCTGCTGGTGCTGGTGGTCATGCAGGAACCATTAATCCGATGCCATTGGTTGCGGAAATCAAACGGTTTTTTAAGAAAATTATTTTATTAGCTGGAACTATAAGTACAGGACGTGATATTGCTTCTGCCTTACAAATGGGTGCCGATTTAGCCTATATGGGAACTCGTTTTATAAATGTGCAAGAAAGTAAAGCACCCAAAGAATATCGTGATATGATAATTGAAGCCGGAGCAGATGATATTGTTTATACTGCTGCCATTTCTGGCGTGGCTGCAAACTTTTTGGGACCCAGTATTACAGCCATGGGAATTACCGAAGAGATGTTGACTCGTGAAAAGAAAGTCGATTTTGGAGAGGAATTAACAGTACATAAAGATGATGCCAAAGCTTGGGCAACTATTTGGTCAGCGGGACAAGGCGTAACAAACATTCATGATGCGCCGCATGTTGCCGAATTGGTTTCAGATTTAAAGAAGGAGTTTATTGAAGCTATTAAAGAACAGACTAAATATTTGGAGATTTATAAGTAAATTATAGACACGAATTTCACGAATGAACACGAATAAACTAGATATTAAAAGCAACAGTCCTGACTGAACGTCAAATAAGTAATGAACAAACCTCTTTTAATTCTCCAAAATAAACTCCAAAGTCCGAATCTCATTATAATAATAACCGCCTTTTTGAATAAAGCCCATATGTCCGCCATATTTAGGCATTTCTAGAAACAAATTGGGGTTATTTTTCGCTTCTTTCACCGGATAACATTCTGATGATAAAAACGAATCGTTTAAGGCATTAATTATTAATGTTGGAACTGTAATATTCGGAAGAAACTGCAAGGAACTGCTTTTTTCGTAATAATCAGATCCATCAATAAATCCGTGTGCTTTGGCTGTGTAATAATTATCAAAATCGTACAACGTTTTTATGGCCTTTAAGTCTTTAGGATCTATTTTATCAGGGTGACTATCAATTTTGGCACGTAACTTACTAATTAAATCGCGCTTGAATTTTTCATGAAAAGCTACATTTTTAAGTTTATGTAATTCCTTGGCAGAACCTGATAAATAACAAGGTACTGAAACGGCAATACCTCCTTTTACTTCTTTGGGAATATTAGATTCTTCACCTAAATATTTCAAAGTAACATTTCCACCTAGACTAACACCTTTAATATAGATTTCCGAATAGGATTTAGTTCCTAAAACATGAGCAATCACATCATTTAAATCGTTTGTAGCGCCAGAATGATACGATTGAAATAACAAATTATCTTCACCTGAACAACCACGAAAATTTACGGATAGCGCATCAATATTATTTTCATTACATAATTTAGCGGTTCCTGTAACGTAAGCACGCTGCGCGCTGCCTTCCATTCCGTGTAAAATAATAATGAGTTTTTCAGTTTTTTCTTGAGCGTAACTCCAATCTAAATCTAAAAAATCGCCGTCAGATAACGTGATGCGTTCTCGCTTTTGCGGAAGATTAACATTTCTAATTAATCCCGAATAAACGGTTGCAACAAAGCCTTTTCTAAATAAAAACGGTGGTTTATAAGTGGACTCTACTATGGGCATATTAAACTTCTAAAGATGTAAATTTAAAGGTATTCCCATCAAATAAACCTTTATCGCTCAATTTTAATGCAGGAATAACTAACAAAGCCATGAAACTTAAGGTCATATAGGGCGCATTAAGTGTGCTTCCTAATTTTTTGGCCATTTTATCTAATTCCCCATAAGCATCACCAATGGTTCTAGCATCCTGATCGCTCATAATACCAGCCACGGGTAAAGAAACAATATGACTGTCCGTTTCTGAAACAGCACAAATACCGCCTTTATTTTCTATGATAAGATTCACTGCTTTACAAATGGCGTCATCACTTACGCCCACAGCAATAATATTATGAGAATCGTGACCAACAGAACTGGCTATGGCGCCAGATTTTAAGCCGAAGTTTTTTATAAATGCCATGGAAGGTTTGTCATCGTTATACCGATTTACCACCGTCATTTTTAAAATGTCTTTTTCTATATTTGAAATGATATTGCCATTTTCAAGTAAAGCGTCTTTAATTAATTCATTAGTTACCAATTGTCCTTCTAGAGCTTCTATAACGCGAATTTTTTCAGCTGAAGATTCAATTCTGAAGTCTGAAGGCTGTTTTTTTGAAGTTTGAAAATTATTAAGAATTTCAAAGGACGTATGCGGAATTAAAGATTTTCCATTTTTAAAAACCACGTGACCATCTATATAGGTTTGAAGGGTTTTAAAATTTATTAAATCTTCCACCACAATAAAATCGGCAGGATCATTTACTTTCAGTAAGCCTACCTTAAGTTTGTAATGCTTTACAGGGTTTATACAAGCCATTTGTAAAATTTGGAACACATCATAACCTTTGGTAACTGCTCGCGCGCACAACTGGTTAATATGACCTAGTAATAGGTCGTCTGGATGTTTATCATCACTGCAAAACATCATATTTTCATAATATTTCGGAAGTAAATCTATTAAAGCTTCAAAATTTTTGGCCGCACTACCCTCTCGGATTAAGACTTTCATACCTTTTTGAAGTTTCTCCAAACCTTCTTCATAGGTGAAACACTCATGATCAGTAGTTATTCCGGCATTTATATATTTTGAAATATCATCGCCACGCAAACCGGGCGCATGACCATCAACCGGTTTATTATTATGTTTGGCCCAAGAAATTTTTTTCAGAACCTCTTCATCATCAAATAAAACGCCAGGATAATTCATCATTTCGGCTAAATAGGTAATATCAGGGTTTGCCATTAATTTTCGTATGCCTTCCGAATCAATCACAGCGCCGGCCGATTCAAAAGTAGTAGCCGGAACACAAGACGGTGCGCCAAAATTGAATTTAAAAGGCGTTTGCTTGCCATTTTTTATCATGAATTCTACTCCTTCAATACCTAAAACGTTGGCAATTTCGTGCGGATCAGAAACCGTGGTAACCGTACCATGAGTAACGGCTATTCTAGCAAATTCACTAGGCACCAACATGGAACTTTCAATATGAATATGAGAATCTACAAAACCTGGCATTATGAATGTTTTGATAGTATGTGCAACTTCTTCAATAACAGTAATTTTTCCATTTTCAACTGTGATTTCACCCGAAAAAATACGCTTGTTAGGAATATCTACAATCTGTCCTTGAATTTTCATAAACTAGTTTTGGTAAAGCTACTTATTTTAGACAAAAAAAGCGAGAACTGATCTCGCTTGATTTTTATAAACTTATTCTTTATTTTTAAAACGCTCAACGCCTTTGGTCAACCAAGTGTGATATTCTTCTTCATCTGGCGTATAACCAACGGGTTTACTAATATCATTACCGTCTACATCCTGAATAACATATAAAGGTTGCGCATTGGTGTTATAACGCACTTGCTGAAATTCTAACCATTTATGACCGAAAGTCTTTACATTATTTCCTGTTAACTCTGATGCGTATTGTTCACTTTCGGGAAGTTTGGTTCTATCATCTACATAAAGCGAAATTAAAACAACATCTTTATTTAAAACCTGTAGTATGCGTTCTTTCACCCAAACTTGCTCTTCCATTTTACGGCAATTAACACAAGTTAACCCCGTGAAGTCTAACATAACTGGTTTGTTAACCTTTTTGGCATAAGCTAAACCTTGATCATAATCTCTGAAAGCTATTATATTATTTGGACCATAATGTGCATGTTCTGGTAGTTCTACTGTGGAACCTGAATAGACGCCAGGTTTGGAATAACCAACTCCGTAAGGCGATTCACTATTCGAACTCATTGGTGGTGGAAAACCACTAATAAGTTCTACTGGAGCACCCCAAAGTCCTGGAATCATGTACACGGTAAAGGATAAAGCTATTAACGCCATACATAAACGACCTACAGAAATATGTGGTAAAGGTGAATCATGCGGTAATTTAATTTTTCCTAATAAATACAAACCTAATGTTCCAAAAATGGCAATCCATATAGCTAAAAATACCTCACGCGATAAAATATGCCATTCTAATACCAAGTCTACCATAGATAAGAATTTAAATGCAAACGCTAATTCTAAAAATCCTAAAGTCACTTTTACTGTATTCAACCATCCACCCGATTTTGGCATAGAATTTAACCAACTTGGAAAAAATGCGAATAAAGCAAATGGTAATGCGATCGCTGATGAAAAACCCAACATACTAACAATGGGTGCAATGCCACCTTTTGTTGCAGCATCCAATAATGCCGTTCCAGCAATTGGAAACGTACATGAAAAAGAAACCACCGCTAATGCAAGTGCCATAAAAAAGATACCAACAATACCGCCTTTATTAGCGCCACTATCTACTTTGTTTACCCATGAATTTGGCAACATAATTTCAAAAGCACCTAAAAATGAAAAGGCAAATATTAATAAAGCAATAAACATAATGGTATTGAAGGTAACACCTGTAGAAAATTCATACATGGTATTACTTCCAAAAATAGCTGAAATAGCCGTTCCTAAAAGTGTGTAGATTACAATGATAAAAAAGCCGTAAAGCAAGGCGTTTCTAATACCTTGACCTCTTGTTTTACTTTGTTTGGTAAAGAAACTCACCGTCATGGGAATCATAGGAAACACACAAGGTGTTAGCAATACTAAAAATCCTAAAAAGAAAGCCGTGAAAAATATAACCCAAAGTCCTTTAGATTCGTTTTCGGCTGCAGCCTCGGCGTCTATTACACTAAAATCCTGTTTTATTTCGGCCGTATTATTGTCTAATTGGATAATATCAGAAAGTGACGAACTCTGACCAGATAATAGGGAACCTGCATCATTGGAGCCGTCTAGATTGAATGTAACTGATTTCTGTTCATAAATACAACGAGCATCATCACAAGCTTGAAATTCAATATCAGCCGTTATATTTTTTAAATTGGGATTGAGAAGTTCAATTTTCTGCTTGAATTTCGCTGAAAAATCGAAAAAATTTAAATCCATTTCAAAAACTGGATCATAAGCTGTGATATATTTGCTTTCTACAACTTTTCCAATTAACTTATAATTATCCGCTTGTTTTATCGAATCGAAAATGAATAAGGTGGGTTGCGGACCTTCATCAGGAAGATCTTGGGAGTATAAATGCCACTTTTCTTCAATGGTAGCTTCAAATATTAAATTATATTCGGTTTCCGATAACTTTTCTGTTTTACCAGTCCATTTTACGGGATTTAAAATTTGTGACTGCATGGAAAAAATTGCAGCAAATAGAGTAATTAATAGGACTAAATTACGTTTCATTATGAAGACTAATTTTTAATATGGGGTTCGTTTCGTTAGTTACTTTAAATCGGTTATCGGCGCGTAAACCTATAACCCAAACAATGTCAGTATCGGAATATAACAACCAAGTTTCTTCCTTTTCTGGCATGCTTAATTTCTCGTCTTTGAAAAATTTACTGACTTTCTTTTTGCCAGACAAACCAAAAGGGTAAAAATAGGCTCCTTTTTCACATTTTCGGACCGTTAGTGGATATTTTAACAAATCTTTATTAACATATATACTTGTGACAGATGTTTCATCAATCTCTGTAACATTTTCAATGCTTAATCGACCAAAAGGCGTACTTATTTCAGATTCATTTTCGATCCAAATAAATTCTGAAATTTCTGCTTCAATTGGTAGTTCTGTTAAAATTAACGTGGTTCTATCTTTAACCAATCTGTGTGTTTTAGAAGTCACAAATTTGCCAGATTGCGCAAATAGCAATTGATACACATCATCCCATTCCGTGAATTGGAAAGCTTTTAGCAATTGGTATAAATAGACTTTAGGGTTTGATAATTGCTGTAGTTTTTTTACATCTAATTGAATTATATCTCCAGAAGCATGCACAATTTTCTTCTGAATGCGAACTAGGGCGTCATCAACAATTTCAGCCGTTTCTTGCAAATGTTCTTGTGTTTTCTGGAAGCTTTGAATCAATTGTGGATTTATGTCTTTTAAAATAGGAATGACATCATGACGTAATTTGTTTCGCAAGTATTTAGTGGATGCATTGCTACTATCATCACGCCAGGATATTTTTTTACTTTTTGCAAATTCTTGCAACTGGCTATGAGAAAAGGGTAATAATGGACGAACTAAAATACCGTTTGTTTCTGGAATTCCAGTTAATCCGTCCAAGCCCGTGCCGCGCATTAAGTTTATAAAAAACGTTTCCAAATTATCATCGGCATGATGGGCTGTTAAAATATAATCAAATTTTAACTGCTCCGCCAATTCATGAAACCAATTATAACGAAGTTCTCGTGCTGCCATTTGAATGGACAAATTATTCTCTTCGGCGTAGGTTTCAGTTTCAAAACTTTCAATAAAAACTTCAACATCAAGATCTTCTGCTAATTCCAATACAAAATCTTCATCGGCATCACTTTCAATACCTCGTAAATTAAAATTACAATGCGCTAAAGCAAAATTTAAATTCAATTTATGGCATATATGTGTTAATACAACGCTGTCCATGCCTCCAGAAATAGCAATAAGCAGCCTACTTTTTTCTAAAAATGGCAACTTTAGTTGGATGTGATTTTGAAAATCTATCAACGTCATTTTTTATGTATTACACGTTTTTTTTTTACTCGCTTATTCACAAATTTACATTTTTTAAATCAACAATTGCCATCTTTAGAACCCTCTAAAACATCACGCATAGCTTTTGCTTTTGTAAGACATTCTTCATACTCACTTTCCGGTTTACTTTTAGCCGTAATGGCACTTCCTACAGAATAAGAAGCATATTTATTGGTTTGGTTATATAAAATACTTCGGATAACCACGTTAAAGTCGAAATCACCTTCAGGCGAAAAATAACCGACAGCTCCCGAATATAAACCGCGTTTGGTTTCTTCTAAATTTTCAATAATGGTCATTGCCGAAATTTTAGGAGCGCCCGTCATGCTTCCCATAGGGAAGGTGGTTTCAATAATATCAATCGGATTTGTAGTTTCTGAAACCGTACTTTGAACGGTAGAAATCATTTGATGCACTTGTTCAAAGCTATAGATTTGGCATAATTCTGGCACATGAACACTTCCTTTTATAGCCGTTTTTGATAAATCATTTCGCACCAAATCCACAATCATAATATTCTCACTGCGTTCTTTACTATCTGAAACCAATTGATTTTTCAGAAAGCTATCTTCTGCGCCATTTTTAGATCTTTTGGCTGTTCCTTTTATGGGTTGTGAAATAACGGTATTTCCTATTTTCCTTAAATAACGCTCGGGAGATGCCGACATGGCGAATTTATCATCCAATTTTAAGAAAGTAGCAAAAGGCGGTTTGGAAATGGCATTTAGATTGTTATAAATTTCTAAAGCCTCAATTGTAACGTTTTCAGCATAAAATTCTTGACAAAAATTAGCTTCGTAAATATCACCACGATGAATATGTGTTAACATCTGATTCACTTTTTCTAAATAAGCTTCCTTTTGAATTCTTGGCTGGATTTTTATGGGATTATCAGGAAGTTCTGAACTGTGAACCCGAGAAGTTTTTTCTATGGTTTCCAAATCGCTTTCCATCTCATCGTCCACCATATTCAAATAGCGCATTTCAACTTGATTCCCTTTAAAAAGAAATATTTTTTTAGGTTGAAAAAACCATAAATCCGGAAATTCTAAAGCATCGAAATTCTCCGATTTTAGGTGTTCTGTGGCGTTTTTAAGATCATAGCTTAAGTATCCAAAAAGCCAATCGTTTGTTAGTGTTTGGTATTCTTTAAGTTTCTGAAAAGCATCCGTAAAATCTGTTTGAATACTGGTAAAAGCATCAACGGCTAAAACCGCATCGTAACTACTATTTGTTTGGGTGAAATTATTAGAATCTAACCATAAAACTTCTCGGAATTGCTGACTCCACATCAGTAATTGATTTTTAAAGACCGGCATGTCTTGAGGCTGATATGTATGTGCTTTTCTCAAATAAAAGTTATTTACAAATTACCGAAAATTTCATTGGATAAAAAAGTGCTAGAATGCTTCTTATAAACTGATTTCATAAAGTTGGTATGCCATAAAGCATAAGAGTTATAAAAGATTTATCTTTGTGGGCTAAAACAGAAACTTTTGGACGCTATTACTTTTCAAGATTTAAAATTAAATACACCTTTATACAACGCATTAGACGATTTAGGTTTTACAAATCCTACGCCTATTCAAGCGGAAGCCTTTAATGTAGTTGCCTCTGGGAAAGATGTGGTGGGAATTGCACAAACCGGTACGGGGAAAACGTTTGCTTATATGTTACCTATTTTAAGAGGTCTCAAATATTCCGAGCAGGAAAATCCACGTATTATGGTTTTAGTTCCAACGCGTGAATTGGTTGTTCAGGTGGTTGATGAAATAGGAAAGTTAACAAAATACACCAATATTCGTGTTTTAGGCGTTTATGGTGGAGTAAATATTAATGCTCAAAAACGTGCGGTTGCCGAAGGTTTGGACATTATTGTAGCAACGCCGGGACGTCTATATGATTTGGCTGTAAGTCGCGTTTTACAACTAAAATCTATTCAGAAATTGGTGATTGATGAAGTTGATGTGATGTTAGATTTAGGATTTAGACATCAATTAATTA
Organism: Bizionia myxarmorum; assembly: GCF_008086205.1. Classification (GTDB taxonomy): domain Bacteria; phylum Bacteroidota; class Bacteroidia; order Flavobacteriales; family Flavobacteriaceae; genus Algorimicrobium; species Algorimicrobium myxarmorum. The sequence goes on from NZ_VSKK01000003.1 coordinate 318,320, forward strand.
ATATTTTTGATATCATGCCCGAGCGTCGCCAAAACATTATGTTTTCGGCAACTATGACTGAAGATGTAAGTGAACTTATTAATAATTTCTTTACAGTTCCAGAGGTTGTTTCCATTGCTGTTTCGGGAACGCCGTTAGATAATATTACACAAGAAAAATATGCCGTTGCTAACTTTTACACCAAATTAAATTTATTAAAGCATATTTTGAAAGATAAAGAAAACTTTAATAAAGTATTAATTTTTGTGGCTTTTAAGAAAATGGCCGATCGCTTATTTGATGCTTTAGATGAACGTTTTCATGATGAATTATGCGTAATTCACTCCAACAAAACACAAAACTACCGTTTACGAAGTATTGAGCAATTTCGTGCTGGTGAAAACCGAATTTTAGTGGCAACCGATGTTATGGCTCGTGGTTTGGATATTGATAATGTATCACATGTTATTAATTTTGATACGCCAAACTTCCCTGAAAACTATATGCACCGAATTGGTAGAACGGGTCGTGCAGAACGTGAAGGTCATTCCCTATTATTTTACACGGAGAAAGAGAAAGACGCTTTGGAACGTATAGAAAATTTAATGCAAATAACGATTCCGGAATTAGATTTTCCTGAAAACGTAAAAATAGCTACAGATCTTCTAGAGGAAGAACGTCCACAAATACAAGAACGTAATAATCCACTTAAATTGCGTGATGAGGATGCACCTGGTCCAGCTTTCCATGAAAAGAACGAAAAGAATAGTAAAGAAAACTTAGGCGGTTCTTACAAATTTAAAATTGCTGCTAAATATAAGAAGCCTAAAACTAGAGGTGATAAGAATTATAATAAGCGAAATAAAAAATAGTCCATCTTCTTGGCGTATTTATTAAAGTTTCATGCATGATTTATAAATTCCAGCGCAAACTGGAACTTATTTAATGCGTTTGCCTGTTGTAGAAAAGGATAAACCCTGTTGCCCTAAAGTAGAATTCATAATGCCCTCAAATAAAGGTTCTGATGTATTTTCAGCTTTTTTCCATTCAAAAATAAAATTGGAACCTGTTCCACCTTCTATATCCAGTTCCTCAATTATAACCTCGGTTGTTTCCATAGGTGCTAAATAAATAGATTTATCAAAATAGGTGCGAATTAGTTTACCTTGCGCATCATAATATTTAGCGCTCGTTACAAAAATGGTGTCAGTATCACTTGTATTGCGCATGCTAGCCATAGCAGTTAAATTATGCGTTTTATGCTGAGACATACTATAAATTTGAGAATAAATTGATAAATAGGTTTTGCCAGTTTCTAGAGAGTCTTTTGGGTTAACATCCATGCGCCTTTTACTCCAATTTTCGGCGTGATATTCCTCATGAGAAGGCAACTCGTTACAAGACGTTAAACAAGCAAAACTTATAAGTACACAAATAACTATTCTTGCCATAAAATCTGTTTTAAAGAGGAAGCAATATACGAATAGCATTTTTATTTCTTAAAAAAAATATCCTAAGCCAATTCTGTCAAAGGATTGCCAGTAAACATATATTTGATTGTCCCTAAAACATCATAAACTAGTTTAGGAGAATTTTAATGTTTTAAATATTTATTACTCATCCTTTTGTATGTAAGAGTAAATTATTCGCTCCGTATCTTGATTTTCAGCCAACTCCAGCAAACTTCTATTTACATCAGAAATAAGTTCTGAATTTAAAGAAAATGCAAAACCATAGCCCTGTTTATAATATTCTGCTTTACTGAGATATAATTTATCTTTTTCATTTTGTTTTATGAAATATAACAGTTGGGGCCTATCAAAAACAACAGCATCCACTTCTTTATTTTCAAGCTTAGCGATGGCGTCATCTAAATTCGATACGCTAACAACCTTGGCTTTCGCTTTTTTAAGAAAATCTTCAGACGTAGAACCGGAAACTGTAGCCGTTTTCCGATCAGAAAGTTGCTCAATATTTGAAAAGGTGGTTGCTCCTAGATAGGAAAGTGTTAGCGTACTTGCTATTCCAGCAACCATTGACGTTGCGAAAATAATAGAAATAATCATCCATGAACCCGCAATTATTCGGCCTACCAATGTTATAGGCGCCTTGTCACCATAACCGGTTGTACTCATCGTTACAACAGCCAACCACATACCAGTGCCTATACCGTGCAAGGCATCATGCGGAAATTGATCTGGTGATTTTTTACGTTCTGCCAACCAAAATAATGAACCTACAATAGCTAAAATAATCAGGAAAACGCCAACTGCTAATAGTAATTTAATACTGAAAAGTGGTTTGATTTTCTGCCATAAGCTATTGTTATCAATTCTGGAAATTATGGAAATACTTGAATTATAAAAAGGTTGCGAAAACCGCATAGTTTCTAATCTTTTAGCCGTAATACTAATGGAACCAACTACTAAATCTACATTACCTCTATCCAATGCCCGTAAGGCTTCATCAACTTGATTAAAAAAAACGTAGTCGTAACGCCATCCTTGATCTTTAGCAATTTTATCCCAAATTTCAACAGCAATGCCAGAATCGGAACCACTAAATACAAAAGGTTCACTACCTGTCACACCAACTCGCAGCGTTTTCGAATCCACTTGAGACGTATCTGATTGCGACCAAACCGTATTTACAAAAAAAGTAAGCGTTACTAATAAAAATGATTTTGAGAGTAATGTGAATTTCATGAAATTTTATTGGAGGTTTTTAAAATATGTCAAAGCTTATAAGATAAATGTTTAATGGCAAAACTGCCAAATTTATGACCTAAAATCAAGATGAATACACGAATTTAGCTTTTATTTCTTCTGTATACATATATCGATTTTACTATAATTCACTTTGAAAACATAAGCTAAATAGAAATAATAATGGTTATCAATTTAATTCCATTTCGCCATTAATTCCAAGACACCATTTTTTATACCTTCATAAAATTCCTGATTTTTAAATTTAGGAATTATCGTGTTTTCAATAACCTATTTGCAAATTTCATCAGTCAATTCAAAACTTGTATTGGTTCCAGTAGCTATACCAATTTGTCTACACGGCAAATCACTATAGTAAGTCCATTGTGTATTCCTGCCATTCCAACACCCCAATAATTGCCTAAATCCATTGCAAATCTTTGAATATCCGTATAAGGTTCTAAAGAGTTAATGGTTACTAAAGCGATTTGTAGTTTGGTTTTAATTTCATAATCGTAAAGAATTTTTTATAATTCGGCACTTTGAGATTCCGTTAGAATTTCCCCATAATCATTGACTATTCCAATGGATTTAGGAAAAACGTTCTTTTCAATTTCACTGGAATTTACTTCTGTTGTAATCTGATTTTTTTCAGTTTCTTGGGCAGAAACCGAAAATGAAAACAAAATTAAAGAAATAATAAGTGTTTTTAATTTCAAATTGATTTTCATAGTAAGTCTCTTAAAGTTTCACTTCTAGGTTTCAAAACTAATTTAGCAAATAAAAACACTATTTCAGGTTACTTCTATGTGCTTTTATAATTTTTTCCGCAATTTGATTCCCTATATAGACCGCACCATCCATATAACCTGAGAAATCTTGAGATGCTTCTGAACTTGAAATCAATAAGTTTTCTTCGTAATAAGATTCACGAAATACAGCGTTTCCATTGTTTTGATGTGGAAATAGAAAGGTTTCTGACTCTTCAAAGGTATAGTCTTCTTGACTCCAAATACATTCATTATAATCTATAAAATCCATTGCATTTTTACCGAAGGAAGATTTTAGTTGGTTTAAAACACGTTCGCGTCTTTCTTCATTAGAAAGATTTTTCAAAGTTGAACTCATAAAACCACAAAGCGCGTATTTGGATTGTTCAAAATTACAATGATCGTAAAATTCGGTTATCGGTCCGGTATTACTAAATAAAGCACCAGATTGAATGGCATCGCGCCAAAAAGGTTTGGCATATGTTAGGGCTACTTTAATAGAATCTTCCATCCACGTATGCGTTTTCTTGGCTATATCTATTAAATTTGATGGTAATTGAGGCTGAAATAAAATCTTTCTTGCCCACAATTTAGGAGGAATTGCTAACACTACTTTTTCGGCTTCATAAACACTATCCGCTATTACTTGAACACCATTTTCATGAAAACGAATTTCTTTAACGGTTTTATTGAGCAATACATTATTTTCATCCAATCCATTATATAATGTTTTGATGAGCTTGGCTGTTCCTCCTAAAATTCTATAACTAGGAGCTTGATTGGGAAGCTGAATCAATTGTGTTGGCGCCTCAGCGGATGGTTGATAAAATGCAGAACCATCCATATATTGTTCAAAATAATCTAATTTTAATTCGTGTAAAAGCGCTAGGAGATTTCGATGTGGGCTTTGAAACCAAGTGGCACCCAATTCAACTAGTGTATCATTTGCACTAAATAACGTGTGAATTCGCCCTCCTACCCGACTTCTGGATTCTAGAATTTTAAATGGAATACATTCCTTTTTTAAACGGTATGCCGTTAATAAACCTGATAATCCTGCGCCTACAATTATAACCATTTGGCAAAATTAAGGATAAATTCTCGTTTGCATAATTCATTTATGAGTAATTTGGTCCGAGTAGCTTTTGCAGATCTAAATTATGAACGAAAATAAAAACAACCCTAAAAAACCAAAAATGCCTTGGCCCACAAAAGACACTATGAAGCAGGTTTATGAGTTGAAACTTTGGGGAGATAATAAATCTGCATTCTATTCGGGTGCTGGTTCACATGAATCTGAATTAGTTGATCCTTATATTCAGGCAGTAACTGGGTTTTTATCGTCTTTTAACAACCCCATTACGGTTTGTGATCTTGGTTGTGGTGATTTTAATGTAGGCGAAAAATTAGTAAAATTCACTAAACAATACATAGCTGTTGATATTGTTCCAGATCTTATTATTCATAATAAAGAAACATTTAAAGCTGATAATTTAGAATTTCAATGTTTGGATATTGCAGTAGATGATTTACCGAAAGCCGATTGTGCATTGGTAAGACAAGTACTTCAACATTTATCAAATTCAGAAGTCCAGGAGATCCTTAATAAATTAAAAGCTTTTAAATACGTTATTATAACGGAACATATTTCAGCGGAAACATTCACACCTAATAAGGATATTATTTCTGGACAAGGCATCCGTTTAAAAAAGCAAAGTGGTTTAGATGTTTTGGTAGCACCTTTTAATTTTAAGGTTTTGGAGCAAAAACTATTGGTTTCAGTAATCGTTAATGACGGGAAGGAGATTATTGTAACGACTTTATACACTATTTTTTGAGATGTCTATGTTGGTCTCAAATTAAATTAAATCTTAGTAGTTTCGTGTAACTTGCTTTAGCTTCTAAAAATTTTTGACACGAATTTCACGAATTTTCACGAAATTAACAGACTTTCAATTTGATTCATAAACGTATTTAACCTTTATCCAAAGTGATTCAGTTATGGATTTTTCAAAATAATTAATTCAATTGAAATAATTCAAAATAAAAAACCACTCCGAATAAGAAGTGGTTTATTGTTTTTAAAAAGTTTGCTTTTAGGCTAAATTTAAACGTGTAAAGCACGATTTTCAGTTGCGGCTAATGCTGCTTCTTTAATGGCTTCTGCAAACGTTGGATGCGCGTGAGACATTCTAGAGATATCTTCTGCTGAAGCTCTAAACTCCATAGCTACAACCGCTTCGGCAATTAAATCTGCTGCACGAGCGCCTACCATGTGAAATCCTAAAATTTCATCGGTTGTTTTATCGGCTAGAATTTTTACAAATCCGTCTAAATCCATGCTCGCACGACTACGTCCTAATGCGCGCATTGGAAATTGTCCTACTTTATATTCTACGCCAGCTTCCGTTAGCTGCTCTTCCGTTTGTCCAACAGAGGCCACTTCCGGCCATGTATAAACCACGCCTGGAATTAAGTTATAATTAATATGCGGTTTTTGTCCAGCAATAGTTTCTGCAACAAATACACCTTCTTCTTCTGCTTTATGGGCTAACATAGCGCCTTTAATAACATCACCGATAGCGTAGATATTTTTAGCAGATGTTTGTAAATGTTCGTTAACGTCTATTTGACCACGTTCGTTTAATTTAACACCGGCAGCTTCCGCATTTAAACCGTCTGTATAAGGACGACGACCAACAGATACTAAACAATAATCGCCTTTAAACTCAATTTCTTCACCTTTTTTATTATCAGCTTTTACTATGACTTCGTCACCGATACGTTCCACCGATTTCACTTTATGAGATGTGTTGATTTTGAATTTTTGTTTCTTCAACACTTTATTTAACTCTTTTGAAAGACCAGCATCCATAGTTGGAATAATCCGATCCATATATTCAATTACAGTCACTTCGGCACCTAAACGTTTATAAACTTGACCTAATTCCAGGCCAATTACACCGCCGCCAATAACAATCATATGTTTTGGAATTTCTTTAAGCTTTAATGCTTCTGTAGAAGTGATAACACGTTCTTTATCAAGTGTTATAAAAGGTAAATTTGAAGGTTTACTTCCAGTAGCGATAATGATATTTTTTGCTTCAATTTCAGTATCCTTATCACCTTTGATTATAATATGAGTGGCATCTTTGAAACTTCCTAAACCTTGATACACATCAATGTTATTCTTCTTCATTAAAAAATCAATACCACCTGTTGTGGTATCAACAACCGATTGCTTACGTGCAATCATTTGTTTTAGATTCACTTTAATTTCACCTGGAATATCAATGCCATGTTCTTCAAAATGCTTAATCGCATCTTCATAATGGTGACTTGAATCTAAAAGTGCTTTACTTGGAATACAACCTACGTTTAAGCAGGTTCCACCAAGCGTTGTATATTTTTCTATAATAGCTGTTTTTAATCCTAGTTGCGCGCAACGAATAGCTGCTACATAGCCTCCAGGTCCAGAGCCGATAATGGCCACATCATATGAATTCATATAATTGATTTCTTTAAGTTACAAAGATGTTTTTAGCATGGTTATCATGCTTTAAATTTTAATTCATACAAAAATACAAATGTTTTATGGGTAGGCAATAAAAAAGTGACTTCATAATAAATACCTTTTAAAATAGGAGCATAAAAAAGGGCAACGCTAACAAACTGTCAGGCTGCCCTTAATTTAAGGTACTCCCTCAAATAATAGCATTACAAATATGTCATTTTATTTAAAGTCTTACAATACTCAAATTGAGTAAATCTATATAAAACCGATGTTAATCTTCAGCATTCCAACCAATTCACCGGTAGATGATATGTTTAATTTTTTTAAAATATTTCTACGATGCGTATCTACGGTATTGGGACTAATATATAAACTATCCGCAATTTCTTTACTAGATTTATTAAGGGTTAATAACCGAATTACGTCGCGTTCCCGATTACTTAACCCATCCGTTAATAAGCTTTGCGAATAATTATTGAAGAATTTAGTTTCATACTCATTTTGGTCATTTAATAATTTAGCCGAAACGGTGATAGGCATTTTTACTTGTGCATCCATAACCGTATAATGGGCTAAACCCATAATGGGTTTCATTTCCGCATCAAATTCTAAAGGCGTTGTGTTTTGAATGATATTTACATAATCATCTTGCTCATTTTTAAAACGATAATTCCAAGTATAACTCATCCGGTAACGTTTATTTAAAGGAATATCTTCCAATGTATAAACCATTAAATCATTTAAACCCTTAAGCCATAATTCGATATCTTCCGGATGAATTCGGCTCCAAAAATTTCGCATGCCTTCATTAAGCAGTACATTTTTATCCAAGCCTAAACATGCTTTCATATTTTTACTGACAAATTCGAAGGTTAAATTTTGCGTATTTGTAATACAGAAAAAGGTTGAACTGTAAGGCAAATACTCGTCCAGTTCCATTATTTTTTTAATATGTGTATCAAGTTCCGGATGGGCATAAGAACTGAAAATATCTTGATAAATTTTTTCGATGTTTTGGTAATTCATAGAATTTTTTATCGTGTTTAGTTAGAACAACTTGCACTAAAAATACATAAAATCTCATACAATTAATCTTTTATATCTTCTAAAATCCATTCTACTTCTGGATCATGATCATTAAAAATATCGTTACGAGTCGGCACAATTTTTATATCTGGCTTAACTCCAAAGCCATTTGGCTCGACTTTATAGGGTGCATCAATTTGCATTAAACCAAATCGTACCGACACTAAAGAGTTCTCTAAATCATAGATCTTGTAGAGTCCTGCAACCGTTCCATTATAAGCGCCTCCAGCTTCTTCGCCTACAAATGTTGCTAAATTATTGGCTTGAATATTTGTAGACAAAATGGAAGACGCAGAAAATGAATTTCCGTTAATTAATACATATAATTTTCCTTTATAATTGTTTTCAAAAGGCGATTTTAATTTGGAGTATCTAAATTTGTAAAACAGTTCATCGTCTACCTTTTTAGTTTTTATTAAATTGTGGGTTATAATAATGGGAGAAAGAAGTCCCGCTACAATTTTTAAGCCTAAAGGGCTGCCATTACTCATCGTATAAACCATAAACGGTATTCTCGTTTTTATTTCGCTTTCATTTATTAATTGAAAATCCTCTTGAGCCAAATAACGGTATAGATAAAAAATTTCATCAATTCGTCCGCCGCCATTATCACGAAGGTCAATAATTAAATTAGGCGTTTTTAAAGAATCTAATTGTTCAAAGCTTTGCTTGTAGAATTTCTTATAATTACCATTTCCAAAGCCCCGAATTTTTATTATAGCCACCAAACTATCGGGATCCACAAAATTAAAATTCCGCGTATATTTTCCTTCAGAGCCTTCAAAACCAAAGATTTTATTTTTTAAACGCTTGTGTTTAGCTTCTTGTTTTTTAATTAATTTTTCAGCTTTTGACAGTTTAGGCGCTTTAATGGGATCATTTAGCTTTTTTAAGGAGTCCGATTTACTAAGCGTAGAATCCTTTGGGATCCGTCTAAACATTTTGGTGTAAAGTAAATCTTGTTCTTTAAAAGTAACAGACAGACTATCTAAAAACCCTTTATCACGAGCATATAGTTTCTGAAAAGCACGCCCTAAATACCTGTCATAAAGGGTGGTATTAAAACCATCAGATGCATATAGCTTTTGGTATTTTTTAATTAATTCCATGACGGGTTCATTTTCAATTTGGACAACTTCACTTCCTATTAATAAAGAATCCGTTTTGGATTCTGTAACCCACAATTTCTTGTCAATATATTTGAAAGCTAAATCGTAAAATTCGAATTTCTCCTTTCTTAAAACTTTGCGTTCTTTTTTGGTGAATTGTATTTGTGGCGGCGTAACGGAGATATGACCTTGTCGGACTTCTGCGAGTACTGGCGCTAATTTTTCATAAAAATCATGACTCGTTAAAGGCTGTTTAATACTTGCCTTTAAGCTGTCAAATTTAAAGTCTAAATCCGTTTTTGAAATATATTGATATAAGCGTGGATGGTATTTTTGAAGTTGGTTGTAAACAGCATCTACATCATCTTGAAGTTCAACAATACTATGTAAACTGGTAACAATTTCATTGTGTTTTTTAACGCTTCCGCAGGAAAGAAATAGGAATAGGATTGATATTGACCAAAAATAATGGTGTTTCATGGAATAATTTCGCTTTTATTAGAAGCGCGAAATACGCAGTATTTTTTAAATAATAAAAATTGAATATCATAAAAAATTATAAAATAACTTAAATCATAATAGCTGTGGTATGTTTTACTTCGTTAATAACAAACATACTATGCGTACTTCCAATATGACTTATAGAGGTTAATTTTTTCACCATAAACTCTCTAAAATCTTCCATGTCCTGAACTATTACTTTCAATAAATAATCATAATCGCCACTTATATGGTAACATTCTGAAACTTCTTCTAAATTGGTAACTTCCCGTTCAAATTTCACGATATTATCTTGCGTATGTTGAACAAGTTTTATATGACAAAAAGCGACGAAACTTCTATCAACTTTATCTTTATTTACCAAAGCAACATATTGAGAAATTACGCCTTCACGTTCTAATTTCCGAATGCGTTCGTAAACGGCCGTAACAGATAAATTTAATTTGTTAGATAATTCTTTGTTGGTCTGCTTAGCATCCTCCTGAAGAAACTGTAAAAGCTTTAAATCGGTGACATCAAAATTCATGATTTTTGAAAAATTTTCATTAAAAAAACAAAAATAGCAATTTTGAATGTAATAAAATCTATCAATTAATGAATTTATAGTTTTATAATCTAAATTAAAGAGTATCTATTGATATATAATCTAATATTTCGGATTTTTACGTAATAATAATTTTAAATATTCAATTATCATGGCATTTAAACCAGCAAACAATATACAGGATTTACAATATTTCGGTGAATTTGGCGGTGTTAACCCATCTATCTCGGACTCATCAACTTACACATTTCTATCAGCTAAAACCATGTTTGATACCTTTGAAGGTAATGCGGACGGTTGTTATTTGTATTCCAGACACTCCACACCTTCTAACTTATATTTAGGTGAAGCTCTAGCCGCTATGGAAGGTACAGAAACGGCAAGCGTAACGGCATCAGGAATGGGCGCCATTACCCCTGTTATTATGCAGCTTTGTGGTGCTGGAGATCATGTGGTTTCAAGTAGAACAATTTATGGAGGAACTTATGCCTTTTTAAAGAATTTTGCGCCACGCTTTAATGTTAAAACAACATTTGTAGATATTACAAAACTAGACGTTGTTGAAGCTGCCATAACGCCTAATACTAAAATTTTGTATTGTGAGTCTGTTAGTAATCCGCTTTTAGAAGTTGCTGATATTTCTGAACTTTCAAAATTAGCCAAAAAGCATAATTTACAATTAGTTGTTGATAATACTTTTTCTCCATTATCAGTTTCGCCAGTTCAATTAGGTGCTGATATTGTTATTCACAGTTTAACCAAATTCATTAACGGGTCTAGTGATACAGTTGGTGGCGTGGTTTGTGGATCTCAAGAATTTATTGATAGTTTGCGTAATGTAAATGATGGTGCTTGCATGTTATTAGGTTCTACAATGGACAGTTTAAGAGCGGCTTCCATTTTAAAAAACCTACGCACCTTACATATTAGAATGCAGCAACACAGTTTAAACGCCACGTATTTAGCCGAAAAATTTGAAGCTGATGGTTTAAAAACTGTGTATCCTGGTTTGGCCTCGCATCCATCACACGATTTATTTAAATCTATGATGAATGAAAAATATGGTTTTGGTGGCATGTTAACTATTGATGTAGGCTCATTAGAAAACGCCAACGCGCTTATGGAATTAATGCAAGAGAAAAATTTAGGTTACTTAGCCGTAAGTTTAGGATTCTATAAAACCCTATTTTCAGCTCCAGGAAGCTCAACCTCCTCTGAAATACCAGAAGATGAACAAAAAGAAATGGGATTAAGTAATGGCTTAATTCGTTTTTCTATTGGTTTAGATGCTGATATTGAACGCACTTATAAAACTATGCGTGCGTGCATGGAATCTTTAGATATTCTATAAATAGGATATTTTAAATTATAGACTAAAAGGAGTTCATTATTATGAGCTCCTTTTTTATTTGAGGTATTATCATATTTTTATTTGCGACTTGACTTTAGTATTTGCATACTTTATCCGAAAATCGTAACATTACAATCCGAATTAAATAAACACCCATGAAGCAGGACGATAATAATCTATCTAACATTGAAATTGAAGACCAAACGATCATTGACAATAAAGAGTTAAGTATTTGGGAAGCTTTAATTCCCGTGGTTTTATTAATGCTTATGCTAGCTTACAATATCTTTCTTGCGGATGGTGAAGCTTTAGGAGAATATTCCAATCAGTTTATATTATTATTAGGCGGTGGTGTTGCCGCAGTGGTAGGATTTTTCAATAAAGTAGGCTTCAAGGCCATGCTTAAAGAAGTTTGGGAAAATTTACGCAGTGTTTTTGTGCCTATTATGATTTTGTTTTTAGTTGGTGCTTTAGCAGGAACTTGGCTTATTAGCGGCGTAATTCCGGCTATGGTTTATTACGGTCTTCAAGTTTTAAGTCCTGGAATATTTTTGCCAGCATCTGTTGTAATTTGTGCTGTTATTTCCATTGCAACTGGTAGTTCATGGACAACTTCTGCTACCGTTGGTATTGCTTTAATAGGTATTGGAACTGCTTTAGGGATTCCTACAGGTATGATTGCTGGTGCTGCCATTTCTGGAGCCTATTTTGGAGATAAAATGTCGCCTTTAAGTGATACTACAAATTTAGCGCCTGCTATGGCAGGGACGGATTTATTTACACACATTCGTTATATGGCGTTAACAACTGTGCCAACCATTATAATTACACTTATTGCTTTTACAATCATGAGTATGTCCATTGATACAACCGGTAACGCTGATTTAACAAGCCTTTTAGTGAGTATTGATAAAACCTTCCAAATTACACCATTGCTATTTATAGTGCCTTTAGTAGTTATTGTACTCATTTTATTAAAAACAAAACCACTTATAGCCTTAGGTGTTGGTGTTTTATTAGCTGCTGTTTTTGCTTTTATATTTCAACCAGCCATTTTAGATAGTTTGGGTGACACCAAGTTGGGCGCTACTTTCCATGCTATTTTAACAGATACGCAAATTATAACGGATAATGAAAAGCTTAACGACTTGTTTGCTGCTGGCGGTATGAAAGGGATGATCTGGACGATATTACTTATATGTTGTGCTATGTTTTTTGGTGGCATCATGGATGCCATTGGCGCTTTAGCTAGAATAACGAAAGTATTATTATCTTTTGCAACCACTGTTTTCGGACTATTTGCCAGTACGGTTATTAGCTGTTTAGGATTAAATACCATTGCAAGCGATCAATATTTAGCCATTGTAATTCCAGGTAAAATGTTTAAGAAAGCCTATCAAGATAAAGGATTAGCACCTGAAAACTTGAGTAGAACGCTTGAAGATTCGGGTACAGTAACTTCAGTTTTAATTCCTTGGAATACCTGTGGTGCCTACCAAAGTAGTGTTCTAGGTGTTTCGGTAGCAGATTATTTTGTGTTTGCAATATTCAACTGGTTAAGTCCATTTATGACATTATTGTTCGCTGCTTTAAACATAAAAATCAAGCAATTAGCAGTTAAATCGATATAAACTATCGTAATATAAGTTTACTATAAGTTTAAACTATACTTCAATAAAGATTTAAAATTTCATTTATAAGTTTTACCTACATCTTGTGCCTACCTTTGTATTAAGAAAATTACTAATACTTAAAATATAAAAACATGGCCATAGTAGGAAAGAAATTCCCAAATTTAAACGTAGACGCAATGAATGACATGGGCGACACTTTTAAAGTGAACGTTCTTGAAGAAGCGATTAATAATAAGAAAAAAGTAGTATTATTTTGGTACCCAAAAGATTTTACTTTTGTGTGTCCAACTGAATTGCATGCATTTCAAGCAGCAATGAAAGAATTCGAAAAACGTAATACCATCGTTATCGGAGCTTCTTGTGATACGCCTGAAGTACACTTTGCTTGGTTAAATACACCAAAAGACAATGGCGGAATTGAAGGCGTTACCTATCCAATATTAGCAGATACAAACAGAAATTTATCTTCTACATTAGGAATTTTAGATATTATTAATGAGCAGTATAATGAAGAAACTGGCGTTGTAACTGTAGAAGGTGATAACGTAACATACAGAGCTACTTATTTAATTGATGAAGAAGGAACGGTTTTCCATGAAGGTATTAACCATATGCCAGTTGGTAGAAACGTAAATGAATTTTTACGTTTAATTGATGCGTATACTCACGTTCAAAAAAATGGTGAAGTTTGTCCAGCAAACTGGGAAGAAGGAAAAGACGCTATGCAAGCTAACGCGAAAGGAACTGCTGCATATTTAGCATCTCACTAATCACAATTCTTCCACTTAAAAGAAAATATTTTCAATACAAAAATAATGATCTAGTAGAAGTCCTTCCTTTTTAGGAAGGGCTTTCTTTAGACTAAAATTTATAAACATGGTACAGGAATTAGAACAAGATAATTTACAAGATATCATTAACAATAATGATACAGTAGTGGTACAATATTCAGCAACTTGGTGTGGTAATTGTCGCATTATGAAGCCGAAATTCAAAAAATTGGCAACAGAGCACGAAGGTGTAACTTTTGTGATTGCGGATGCCGAGAAATTTCCAGAAAGTAGAAAATTAGCAACAGTTGATAATTTACCAACTTTTGCGACTTTCAAAAATGGTGAATTTGTTGGACAAGAGCAAACCAATAAATTTGATGTTTTAAAAGAACTTGTTGATACCGTAATCTAGAACTTATGAAACTACCTGTAATTAAACATTTGACGCAATTTATTGAAGACAATGACGAAGATTTTGTATTAGAAACCATTGAAACTTTAGAATCATTAACGGAAGTATCGTCTTTAAAAGATGAAGAGCTAGATGTCATTGGCGAACTTATCTCTAATATGTATGGTGCTATTGAAGTAACAAAAATGATGAAAGAAGGCACGCCGCAAAAAGAAGCTTTAAATAGTTTTATGAAACGTGTTCTTGGATCTATTGACAAGTAATCTTATTGATGTATAAAATATAAAAAGCCTCTAAAATTAATTTTTAGAGGCTTTTTACAATTCAAATAAAAGTATAGACTAATATATCTTTATGATTTTGGTAATAATACCGCATCAATGACATGAATAACACCGTTAGACTGGTTCACATCAGCAATAGTTACTTGAGCTGAATTGCCATTTTCATCTTTAACATACACATGTTTTCCTTTCATCCAAGCGGTTAAAGTGCCACCACTTAAAGTTTTAATTTCTGCTGTACCATTTCCTTTTTTAATAGCTTTCATAATATCTTCAGCACTCCAGTTTCCAGAAGCCACATGATATTTTAAAATAGATTGTAACATCATTTTATTTTCAGGCATTAATAAAGTATCAACAGTTCCTGCAGGTAATTTACTAAAAGCGCTATTTGTTGGAGCAAAAACGGTAAAAGGACCTTCACTAGATAAAGCATCTACTAAATCAGCAGCTTTAACTGCCGCTACTAATGTGGTATGATCTTTAGAGTTGACAGCATTTTCAATAATGTTTTTTGTAGAATACATTTCAGCACCACCAACCATTTTAGTTTCTTGCTTCATCATTTTACTTTGTGCAGACATAGACATGGATAAAACCATAGTAAATACAAATGTTGCAACGGTTACTAATTTCAAATTTTTCATTTTATTAATTTTTATGTTATTAATTTGTTTATACCCTACTAACGTAATTATTTGAAAGTCGGTTTTTATTTTTCAAAAGAAATATTAATAGTCCCTCTATTTATTAGGAAAAAGCGGACATAAAAAAGTCACTTTATTTACAAAGTGACTTTTAATGCTATCAATTAGGGGGAATTCTTATTTTGGTAATAAAACAGAATCAATAACATGAATAACACCGTTTGATGTTTTCATATCTGTTGCTTCAATTTTAGACCAATTCTTGTTTTCGTCTACTAAATATACCGCACCATCTTTCATTTGTGCAGTTAATTTGTTTCCGCTTACAGTTTCAATCATTGCTTTACCATTAGATTTTTTAATCATGGCTACAACATCACTTGCCATAACAGACCCTGCAACAACGTGATATTTTAAAACTGTTTGTAAAGTTTCTTTACTTTCTGGCTTCAATAAACCTTCAACTGTACCTTCTGGTAATTTTGCAAAGGCACTATTAGTTGGTGCAAAAACCGTGAAAGGTCCTTTACTAGATAATACATCTACCAAATCGGCAGCTTTAACAGCAGCCACTAGCGTAGTAAAATCTTCAGATGACATAGCTGTTTCAACTATGCTTTTATCTTGAGCTTTAACGTTCCAAGATAAAAGCATCATTAAACTTACTACTACGGACTTAATTACATTTTTCTTTTTCATAACATTTCTATTTTTGTGATTTTGTTTAACAAATATACAATTAAGTTAAACAAAGTAAATTCCTTTTACCAAAACTTTAACGTAATTAAATCTGGGGACATCTTACTATTTTGGTCTATATTTAGTATTTTTAAGTTCACAAAAAAATAATATTATGGCAACAGTAACTTTTCATGGAGACAACATACAAACCTCGGGAACACTCCCGAAAACAGGAACAAAGGCTCCAGATTTTAAATTAACAGATACCAAACTAGGCTCTAAATCATTAAGTGATTATTCAGATAAAAAAGTGGTCTTAAATATATTTCCAAGTATTGATACAGGTGTTTGTGCTGCTTCCGTTAGAAAATTTAATGAAGAAGCTAATAAGTTAGAGAATACGACTGTTTTATGTATTTCTCGCGACTTACCTTTTGCTTTAAATCGCTTTTGCGCTGCAGAAGGTTTGGAAAATGTGGTGTCACTTTCAGATTTTAAAGATGGAAATTTCGGAAAAACCTATGGTGTAGATTTCACTAATGGCCCTTTACAATCACTACTTTCTAGAAGTGTAGTTGTGGTAAACCAAAAAGGTGATGTAGTTTATACGGAACAAGTTGCAGAAACGGGAGATGAACCAAATTATAAAGCAGCTTTGAAGGCTTTAATGGATGCATAAGAAAGAATCGTTTTTAATAAATCGATTAAAAAGTATTACATATGCTTTTAAAGGCGCTTTTATACTAGTCTCAACCGAGGCTAGTATAAAAGTGCAATTTTTTATTGGCATCCTGATGACGGTTGCTGGTTTCTGTTTTAATATTTCACCCACAGAATGGTTGCTCCAAATTGCGGCCATTGGATTAATAATGGCATTAGAAGGCGTAAACACTGCTATTGAAGAAATAGCAGATTTTGTGCACCCAAATTATCATGTGAAAATTGGACTGATAAAAGATATTTCTGCAGGAGCCGTTTTTATCTTCGCCATTACGGCTATTATCATGGGTTGCATCATTTATATTCCCAAGGTTTTTTAAATCCATTTAGCTTTAGGATAAACCCTAACTATTTGTATTTTTGTGGTAATCTGATATGTTAAAAACATACTATTTCAGATTCAATAATTAGTGATGAAATAATCTTTTCTGTTAGCACAGAAAACCTATATGGCCAAGAAGAAAACAAACACAACAAAAACTACTAAACCTAAAGTAAAGGCGCCTCGTTTTAAACTATCAAATCAGCAAAAACTGGTTTTAGGTAGCTTTTTAATGATTGCCGGCGTACTTCTTTTTATTGCCTTTGTTTCTTACTTTTTTACAGGAAATAACGATCAAAGCACGCTTTCGGAATTTACCAATAAAGCTGTAGAATCAGATAATTGGTTAAATAAGTTGGGCGCTTGGGTAAGTGATTTCTTCATTTATCGCGGATTTGGTGTGGCATCTTTTATTTTTGCTGGACTAATTTTACTGTCTGGTGTATTTGTTCTTATTAACGGAAACAAGTCTAAACTCTTTAAACATTGGTTTTGGAGTGTTTTAATTATTATATGGATTTCAATTTTATTCGGATTCTTTTCTGAAAAATGGAATGTTTTAGGTGGAACAATCGGTTTTGAAATGAATGCTTACCTACAAGTTTATTTAGGTAAAATTGGAACCGCGCTCCTACTCTTTTTCGGATTGATCATTTATTTGGCCATTCGTTTTAGAATGACATTTGATACGTTTAAAAATATGTTTTCGGCTGTTAAAAAAGATATTAGCGATAATCTAAAAGACAGTAAAACAAATGATGATCTTATAGTTCCTTTGGATAACGACTTATCTGCAGAGGCCGAAGATATAAAATCCGCGTTTAGCTTAACCATTGAAGAAAGCAAACCAGAAGAGACCATTATTCCAGTTCAAAAGAAAGAAGAACTTAAACCTACTCCTAAAATAGTGGAACAGGATGAGGAACAGGATATGCAAATGGAAGTTGAAACTGTAGCCGAAGAATTATCAGAAACTGATAATTTAGCTAATAAATTGGTGGAAGATTTTGGCCAGTTTGATCCTACTTTGGAATTAAAAAAGTACCAATTTCCGTCTTTAGATTTACTTAAAAAATACGAATCAGAGGGCATCACTATCAACCAAGAAGAATTAGAAGAAAACAAAAACCGTATTGTTGATACTTTAAATAACTACAAAATCGGAATTTCTAGTATTAAAGCAACCATTGGTCCAACGGTAACCTTGTATGAAATTATACCAGAAGCTGGTGTGCGTATTTCAAAAATTAAAAACTTGGAAGATGATATTGCTTTATCACTTTCTGCTTTAGGGATTCGAATTATAGCGCCTATTCCAGGAAAAGGAACTATTGGTATTGAAGTGCCGAATAAAAATTCGACTATCGTTTCGATGCGCTCCGTTATTGCTTCTCAAAAATTTCAAAAATCAGAGATGTTTTTGCCTATTGCTTTAGGTAAAACTATTAGTAATGAAACCTATGTGGTAGATTTAGCTAAAATGCCACACTTATTAATGGCTGGTGCAACTGGTCAAGGAAAATCTGTAGGACTAAATGCTGTTTTAACATCCTTACTTTATAAGAAACATCCAGCGGAAGTTAAGTTTGTATTAGTAGATCCGAAGAAAGTTGAATTAACGCTATTTAATAAAATTGAACGTCATTATCTCGCTAAATTACCAGATAGTGAAGAAGCGATAATTACAGATAACAAAAAGGTTATTAATACATTGAATTCTCTTTGTATAGAAATGGATAACCGTTATGAGTTATTAAAAAACGCTTTATGTAGAAATATTGCCGAATATAACGTGAAATTCAAAGCACGAAAACTAAACCCTAATGATGGGCATCAGTTTTTACCTTATATTGTATTAGTAGTTGATGAGTTTGCCGATTTAATTATGACGGCTGGTAAAGAAGTGGAGACACCTATTGCCCGTTTAGCACAATTAGCACGAGCCATTGGTATTCACTTAATTATTGCCACACAAAGACCTTCTGTAAACGTTATTACAGGTATTATTAAAGCGAATTTCCCGGCACGTATAGCCTTTCGTGTAACAAGTAAAATTGATTCACGGACTATTTTAGATGGTTCAGGTGCTGATCAGTTAATTGGTCGTGGAGATATGCTTTTCACTCAAGGTAACGAAATGATTCGGATTCAATGTGCTTTTGTAGACACGCCGGAAGTAGAAAGAATTACCGATTTTATCGGTTCACAAAAAGCATATCCAGACGCCTATTTACTTCCGGAGTATGTAGGGGAAGAAAGTGGCACAAGTCTTGATGTAGACATAAGCGACAGGGATGTTTTGTTTCGAGATGCTGCCGAAATCATCGTTACAGCACAACAAGGTTCCGCGTCATTATTACAACGTAAATTAAAATTAGGATACAATCGTGCTGGTCGTTTAATAGATCAGTTAGAAGCTGCTGGAATTGTTGGTGGATTTGAAGGTAGCAAAGCCCGACAGGTTTTAATGCCAGATTTAACGGCTTTAAATCAGCTGTTAGATAACGAAACATCTTAATTAAAAATAAATCACCTCATTAAGAGGCAAAGAATAAACATAAAGTAATGAAAAAATTAATTGTTTTAGTATTGGTATTGGCTACTTCCTTGAGTTTTGCTCAAGATAATGATGCCAAAGTTTTATTGAATAAAGTTTCTAAAAAAGTAAAAAGTTATAATAATATTTCAATCGATTTCAAATACGCTTTGAATAATGATGCTGAAAATATTAAACAAGAAACGCGTGGTGATGTTGTTATTCAAGGTGAAAAATACCGTTTAAATATTTTAGGTATTACCCGTATATTTGATGGTAAAACCCTTTATAGTATTAGCCCAGATGATGAAGAAGTCACTATTTCATCGAATAACACGGAAGATGAAAACAGCATTACGCCAAGTAAAATGTTATCGTTTTACGAAACTGGATATACCTATAAAATGGATATTCTTCAAAATGTTCAAGGTCGAAAAATTCAGTATGTGAAGTTAACGCCAAGTGATTCCAAGTCGGAAATTAAACACATACTTTTAGGTATTGATGCACAAACAAATCATATCTACAATTTAATAGAAACAGGAAAAAATGGTACAAAAACCACGTTAACTGTTAATTCTTTTAAAACGAATGAGCCCTTATCAAAAACCTTATTTACTTTTGATTCAGAAAAATATAAAGATCACTACATCAATAAATTAGATTAGTTCATTTAAACTATTAATGATTAGTTTTATTTTAAGATAGACGGAGTTATTTACATTCGTAATTACTATTAACAAAGTTGCCAATTGATTCGGAAAATTTAAACGTGTGAAAATATTAGACCGTTACATACTTACCACTTATTTAAAAACCTTTTTCAGCGTGTTTATTATACTCATGCTGATTTTTGTATTACAAACTATTTGGCTTTATATTAAAGAATTAGCGGGTAAGGATTTAGACATGATTGTCATTCTTAAATTCCTATTTTATTTTACACCCAAGTTAATACCACTTGTTTTACCGCTTACAATCCTCTTGGCGTCTATTATGGTTTTCGGTAATTTTGCTGAAAATTACGAGTTTGCTGCCATGAAATCCACTGGTATTTCTTTACAGCGGGCTATGGCAGGCTTGAGTATTTTTATTGTTGGATTAGGAATTATTACCTTTTTCTTTGCAAACAATGTTATTCCTTGGGCGGAATATAATTCCCATAATCTTCGAAAAAATATTGCCACATTAAAACCTGCCATGGTTATTGCCGAGGGTCAGTTTAATGATGTCATGGAGTACAATATTAAGGTTGAGAAAAAGACGGGGAAAAATGGTAGGTATCTTGAAGGTATCGTCATGCACAAAAAAAGCAATGACAACAATGCCAATAATACGACTATAGTTGCTAAAGATGGCGAATTAATTGGTGAGGAGAAATCAGACGTTTTACAGTTTATTCTTTATGATGGTTATTTTTATGATGATACGCCTCCAAAGGATCGAAATGATAGAAATAGAAATCCTTTAGTTAAAAGTTACTTTGAAAAGTATACTATTAATATAGATTTGTCTCAACTAAACTCTAATGATTTAGATGATAAAAATGTATCGGATAAGTATAATATGCTTAATATTTCCGATTTAAATTATACTATTGATTCATTAGATGTCGCGCTTAAAAAAGACCATGAGGATTTTGCTATTAGCTTGTACAACCGATCTAATTTACCAGTTCTGAATTCTGGAATTAATCCGAAACGTCAACTGGATTCTACTTTTAATGGTCAAATTTTAGACTTATATCCAGACACCAAAAAAGTACAAATGTTGGATCAGGCGCTTAATTCACTAAAAAGCACCAACCAAATTATTAGTGTTAAAAGCAAGTATTTTAAAGAACGCAATATTTATTTAAACAAACATATAATTGCGCTTCATGAAAAGTTAGCATTAGGTTTTGCCTGTGTAATCCTATTTTTCGTTGGTGCGCCTTTAGGAGCTTTAATTAGAAAAGGTGGTTTAGGATTGCCTATGGTAATTGCTATTTTTCTATTTCTAACCTATCACTTTATTGGTATTTTCGCTAAAAACGGCGCTAAAGACGGGAGTTTAAATCCTATTTTAGCCGCTTGGTTTTCTACGCTTATTATGCTGCCTTTAGGTTATTATTTAACCAAGCGTGCGACAGCCGATCGTGGATTGTTTGAATTTGACCACATTATTGAACCCATAAAGAAATTATTAAATATTAAGGACAAATCGGAAGTTGAAAAAGAAGATAATTCCGCAACAACCATTTTGGACCCAGGACAGGAGTTAGCGGCAGAAAATCTACTTTACGATTATAAAATGCATGCCAAATTCAGTTTTATCTTTTATTGGATTTCGTTACTATTATTTATACTTCATTTTGTTTTTAGAAATAATAAATTGGAAGAGTTGGCTGCTATAGTTATTCAAATATCTACTATTTCAGCAGTTGTTTATACCGTCTATTTTTTAATGTCGTTTATGAGTAGTTTGAAATTATCAAAACTGACAGATACTTATGAAACTTCTAAAAATCCGTTGTTTATTTTAATTGGGTTTGTAATTTATCCGTTACGCCATGTTTTACTAAAAGTTAAAATAAAGAAAGTCTTTTCGTTGAATACAAAATAAGCAATACCTTTGCACTTTAATCAAAATACTGTTATGTCCACGATACAAACTCAAAATAATAAAACCATTCAATTAGATAGTATTGAAGATGCTATAAACGACATTAGGAATGGAAAAGTTATTATTGTTGTGGACGATGAAAACCGTGAAAATGAAGGCGATTTTCTAGCTGCCGCCGAAATGGCTACGCCCGAAATGATTAATTTCATGGCTACTCATGGTCGAGGTTTAATTTGCACGCCACTTACCGAAAAACGCTGTAAAGCTTTAGAGTTGAATATGATGGTTCGTAATAATACGGATCCTTTGGAAACAGCTTTTACTATTTCTGTAGATTTACGTGGAAATGGCGTAACAACAGGAATTTCCGCCGCCGATCGTGCTAAAACTGTTCAGGCATTGGTGGATGATAATATGAAACCATTTGAACTGGCACGTCCAGGTCATATTTTCCCTCTAGTAGCTAAAGAAGGTGGCGTTTTAAGACGCACCGGACATACAGAAGCTGCTATAGATTTTGCACGTTTAGCGGGTTTAAAACCTGCTGGTGTTATTGTGGAAATCATGAATGAAGATGGTACCATGGCACGCTTACCTCAACTTATAAAAGTGGCTAAAAAATTCGATTTGAAAATTGTTTCTATTGAAGATTTAGTGGCTTACAGAATGCAACATGATTCTTTAATTGAAAAAGTTGAAGATTTTCAATTGGAAACCCGTTTTGGAAATTTCAGATTACGTGCTTATAACCAAACCACCAACAATCAAATTCATATTGCTTTAACCAAAGGTTCTTGGAGCGCCAATGAACCGGTTTTAACCCGTGTTAACGCCACTTTGGTAAATCATGATATATTGGGAACCTTAACGAACAATGCCGACCAGAAATTGGATGATATGTTTAAGGTTATTAACCAAGCTGAAAAAGGAGCCGTTATTTTCATTAATCAGCAATCGGCAACCATGAATTTATTAAACCGCTTGAATGTTTTAAAAGATGCTCAAGTTCCAGGTGAAGTTGTTAAAGCTACTCGCATTGATATGGACACCAAGGATTTTGGCATTGGTGCACAAATTTTACATGATTTAAATATTCATAAATTGAAATTAATTTCTAATAGCGAACAAACCAAACGTGTTGGTATGATTGGTTACGGATTAGAGATTGTAGAATATGTTGGATATTAAAAAAAGGGAACTAACGCTGGTTTTACCCATTGCTACTCCCCTTCTCACTTCAATTAATAGCATTTTAAATACTTTTTGAAATATCAATTTTTCATAATATTTCAACCTCTACGAAACGGTTCTACATTTTACTTAAAGCGCGTTTAGATTATAAATTCTGAAACCACACTTCATATTTTTTTCCTAAAAAAGGTATTGGCTGTTGTTTTTCATTAATTGCATTCATTAAACCCATAATCCACATATAAAGCATTACAAAAAAACCAATGATGCTTATTAGCCAGCCTAAAATTGGGATCATACCAATAATTCCTAAAGCTAAACCAGTTAAAGCTAATCCAAGCGATTGCTGAATGTGATACCTTGCAAATTGATTTTTCCTTTCACCATTCATCACAAAAGCAATGATTAAACCTATCACGGTTAAATAGGCTATTGTAGCTATTGATTTTCCTTCGGCTACATCTGTATTTGTTGCGCTAGCCATAGTTCTTGATCCTGTTGTTTCTGTTGTTTCGGTTGCTTCCATTTTATTATGTGTTTTTGTGAGTTTGTTTTTAATTACTATTTTTATTTGTACTTACTGTTTAATGACGGACTTCTTAAAAGGTTAACATATTGCTTGAAATAAATCTTAAAATTATAAGATTCCATCACAAATTAAATTTCAAAAATGATTCTTCATTAAACAGATAAACAGAATCTGTTGAATTACTTGATGACTATTTTTTTAGTTATTTCGCCTTTATCTGTAACTATTTTCAATAGGTATATGCCAGATTGATAATTACTTAAATCCAGCTGTTTTGCATTCGTCTCTTGGATGATAGTTTTACCTAGCATATCGTATAAAGCAACAGATCTAATATCCTGTGATGTTCTAATATTCAAAATACCAGAAACAGGATTGGGATATATGGATACGGTTTCTAAAACCTGATAATCAATAGACAAACTTTCTTCTATTACAATTTCAGATTGGCTACATTCAGACGTATTACCATTAGCATCAATGGCAATGGCCACTATTTTTTGATCTGCTGCAAAAGAACTTCCAGATGGAACAGCTTTAGAAATTGTTTTATTAATACCTAAATTATAATCCGCTTCGGAATAAGTATCTACAAACAAAAATTCTTTGGCTTGACGGTTATTATCATCTATAAAAAATTCGACTTGAATTGGATATGCCGAATTAGCAGCAGCGGAAGGAATCAAATATGATAAGGTAATTACGGCTTCGTCTACAGTAGCACTATTGGCGCCGATAACAGGATAATTCTGGGTATTATTGGCTCCTAAATCGGCATCACCTGCATCATTTATGGAAATACCATCACTATTTAAATCAATACCTGCACTTGAAATACCATTTGGTGAAACATTGGAAAGATTACTAAACATACTATTTCCTGAAATTATATTCCCAATGGGTTCAATATCCGGATAACCGCCAAGAGATACTTTAAAAACACCAATTCCTTTGTTAACGTTGAAAGCAACTATATTACCTTCTCCACTATTAAGTCCGCCAAAAGTATTATTTGAACTTCCATTAAGAATTTGTACTCCAGTTTGACCATTTCCTAAAGCGGAAGAACCATCAGCTTGAACGCCAATTTTATTACCAAAAAGGGTGTTATTGGTTGCAACTAAAAGCAATACACCATCAGACAAATTTCCAGAAATAACGTTACCATCATTGAGGCCAGGACCTCCAATTGTATTTTGTAATGTATTGGTCATTCTTAAGCCTCTAAAATTTGATACAGAACTTGTACCTGTTACATCCGTGCCAATGTAATTTCCTAAAACTTGATTATTGATAGATAATTCACTGGCGATTAAAACACCATCTGATGAATTTCCTGAAATAATATTGCGTTCAGAAACCAAACTACCACCAACAATATTCGAGCTCGATTCTAATATCCGCAATCCTATGTTATTGGGTATTGGCAAAGTACCTGTTATATCGGTTCCTATATAATTTCCTGTAACACTATTCCCGGTTGCTGCGTCACCAAATATATTTATGCCATAAGCTGCATTGCCTGAAATAATATTTCGTTGTAATGCAGTAGTACCGCCAATAGTATTATTAGCCCCACGATTTTCAATTCCTTTTCCGTTAGGTATTGAAAATAGGCCGCCACTATCTGTACCTATGAAATTTGCTGTAATCTGGTTAGTTGTAGAAGAACTTCCTAGATAAATACCAGATACGGAATTTCCAGAAAGTACATTTGTATCAATAACATTATTGGCCGAATTAATGTATATGCCCGCTTGTCCATTTCCTAAAAGACCGGTTCCCAAAGCGTCTAAACCCATATAATTATTTTTTATGGTATTTGCTTCACCATTAGATATGGAAATACCATCAAATGTATTCCCAGAAATTATATTTCTAGATGCGCTAGTTGGACCTCCAATGGTATTTAAATTATTCTCTCCTGTTCCCATTAAAATTCCCACGGTATTAGGCAATGCCATATTGCCTGCTGCATTTGTACCAATATAATTCCCTAAAATAGTATTATTGGAAACCGGATTACCTGATTCAGAGCCTTGAAAATAAATACCTTGATTATTTCCAGAAATTACATTTCCTTCACCTGGACCCGTACCACCAATGGTGTTATTATTCGGGCCAAATACTAATAATATTCCAGCTCTCACATTTGGGAAGGCTAAATTTCCGGTTATATCGGTTCCAAAATAGTTACCTGTAATGGTGTTATTTATGGCGCTTGCACCTTTCATAGATATTCCTGTGCCATCCACAATTGCATTCTGATTATTCTCGCCTGCCGAAAAAATGTTACGGGCTGCTGGAGTATTTCCACCAATTATATTATTTGGTGCATCTATTAATTGAAGATTGAAACGGTTTCCTCGTGGTAGTAATCCTGTAGCATCTGTTCCTACTAAATTTCCTTGAACGGTGTTATTAGTACATTCCAAACCTTGAAATGTTATGCCTCCAGAAAGATTACTAGAAATAACATTTCCTTGATATGCTCCTGTACCTCCCACCGAATTATTACTACTATTTAGAAAGAATATGCCCCAATAATTACGATTGAAAGTGTTACCGTCTGGTTTTAAGCCGATATAATTACCTTGAATAATATTGTTATTAGTATACACATCAATTCCAAAACCTCCTGTAAATGGTGAAACATCAAGCATTTGGAAACCACCAATAGATAATCCGTAAATTTCAGAATTATTTGCTAACCCATATATTTTAAGCCCTGAATTATTTATAGGCAAACTTGAACCGTCTATTTCTATGACAGGTGAATTTGAAACCAAATATTCTGTTTGTGTGCGACCATCAATGACAATTGGATAAATAACGGTTGGCAACTCACTCGTTCCAATTACAATGGTAAATGGAGCTGTTCCAGAAATATCAAAATAAATTGTGTTTTTATCACTGGATTTATTGGCGTTTTGAATGGCCGCTCGTAAGGAACAATTCCCATTGGAATCGGCGCAAGCAGTATCTGCTATATTCGCATCTACTGTATCATCCGTTGTATTGACTATAAAATCACCTGCTCCTCTATTTACTAATTCATTTTCAAGATTAAAATCACGAACCTGTCCTTTTTCTAAAAAAGTAGAAGAATACTCTTGTGAAGTTCTATATGCTATTTCATAACCTACAGAATTACTAGGCGCGAAATTATCATGATCCGGTATTTCAAAAGTTTTATAATACTGTAACGCATTTTTTCTATCTGAATTTTCATCTTCAAATGATGTCGTTTTTAAGTTGGAATCTATCAGTGATTTTTCCTGCCCTTGTGCTAATTCTGGCGAGGTAATTAGCAAAATAAATAGCAAAAAAACCAAGCTCCTTTTTAAATTTTCTAGTTGTTTCATGATGATTCGTTTTAATAGATTAATAGCTTTTATTGCATTATTTAATCACTATTTTTTTAGTGATTTCCCCTTTGTTGGTAACAGCTTTAAGTAAATAAATTCCAGACTGATACGTGCTCACATCAATTTGATTAACCGATTTCGATGTTTTAAAAACTTGAGTTCCGAGAACGGAATACAGCTCAATTGAATTTACGGCATAACTTGATTCAATATGCAATACGTTGGATGCTGGATTTGGGTAAATGGCAATAGATTCATCTATAACAAACGTTTCCGTATTTAAAGTTTGGAAATTGACTGAACTAGCCATAGGATTATTTTGAGAATACAGGTTTTGAGCCCAGATATTAATATAGTTTTCTATATAAATAGTATCGAATACAGGATCACCATTTTCAACAAAGCGAATTTCGCCTGTAGTAGGATTTGGATCTGTAATAACATCAAATAAAACCAATTCAAAAGGACCTGCACCGTTTAACATAACAGTGAATTGCCCTGCTTCATCACGACCTAAAAAATAGGCATCGCCATAAGTTCCAGCACCCATGGAAATGGAAACCCATTCGGAAGCAGGAAGATTAGAATTTCCCATGACAAAATTACCAAGTGTCATGCCTGTTGGCACGTAAAAACCGGCGCCCATGTCGTCCGTACTGTCGTCTGTTACAGGCAAGCTTGGTGTTGCAAGTAAAGCCATTTGATAATTTCCTGTATTCGCGTTTATGCCTACAAAAGAAATACTGAACTCATAGGTATGAACTTGCGCTTGTAATGTGAAAGTCATTAACAATAAAATGACCGCTGTGTAAATATGTTTCATAATGTTATAAATTTAAATTAATTAGGAATTTGCTCTGTTATTGGATAATAATTTGAATTCGAATTGCTGGGATGATTTAATATGATATTTTTTAAAATGCCCTTATCATTTCCTGGGCCTAAATAACGAACTACACCATTTAGATTAATATCACCAAGATTGTAAGCTGCATATGGAAAATAGTTACCTCCAGATGTATTTCCAGGAGCACCTAAAACAATGGTTTTTAAGCTGGCCGAATCATTACTTGGACCTAAATAACGCACTTGATTGTTTCCATTTACATCACCCGCCCAAAGTGCTTTACTTCCAGAATCTAATACAACTTGTGCCGTTGTTCCATATGTTGAAAAACTGCTATTTGTAAAATCTACAATACTGGTTGTTGTTTCATTCAACCCAATAGTTGCTGCGCTCATGGCTCCTAAATGATTTCTATGGTTTACCACTACATAATAATTGGTGGGTGCGGCTTCCATTATAAGATTAGACAAACCATCTACACCAACAACATCGCCATCACGTTGTAATAAGGCAGACTTACCATTAATGCGTTTAGTATTATCATTTGCTGAACGTAATTCCACCCAAACCCAATCCACGATGGCATTATTTCCGGTTATAGAAAATACGGATGCATTGCAGGTAGCGGCATCAGCATAAGGACTGGTAGTTGGAAGAAGTATGTTTTGTCTTAAATTATCATTCATTAATCCAGACGTTCCTGGGCTTAAAAGCGGTCCTTGTAAAAACAATTTTGGATTGATTTTTATTTTCATATTTGCGTTAATAAAGCCTTCAGAAACGCGAATAGTTGTCGTACTCAATTCTTGAATATTTACTTCACCTATAGTGTATAAAAGTGAGATATTTCCAACAGTTGCCGATGCACCACCACTATCGATGCTAAACTTTTCTATGGTTTGAGCTTGGGTATATAGCGCGAAAATCAAGGAAATTAATATGGTTAAAAGTGCATTCATTTTTTATGTTTTTATCTATTTATATTTAAATCCTACAACTGATTAATTAATTTTGTAACCTTCAAACCAACTTCCATAGCCATTCATTTTTTCATTTTCTGTAGTGGAATAGTTTCTTAATAGAACATACACCACTTTTCCAGCGGTTAAATAATAAATGCCGCTGACTTCTGTTTTATTTTGATGTCCAGTTGTAGAGGTTGAATAGCGGACATTAACATCTATATTAAAATGTATTCTAAAACTCGCGGTACTAATAGTATTTGATTGGGAAACGCAAGCATGTAAAAAATAGTAGCCTGCTGTAGGCGCTACAAATCGTCTGGTTACCGTGTTAAAAGCACTGTTCGTATCATAATCCACGGTATCCCATATATCAGTTTCCACTTCAGTACCTGCATTAATATCTTTGACTGCAAAACCATTACCTCTTACTTTAAATAAGACAGCTGCCTTACTATCCACATATGTTTTTACTGCTTTTTCAGTAGGTATTACGTAATTGCTGTTTCCAGACAAAGTGCCATCAGCAGAAAATGCGTTTACGCGTTGTCCTGTTTTCAAGGCCAAACCCGCGCTATTTAAGCTCATTATAGGATCATATCCAACTTCTGTGGTTAAATCTGAATCTAAATAAAATTTCAAATTATCGGACTTATTTTCAATTTTGTAAAAACTATGTGAGCCTGTTTCTTCTCCATTTCTTAATTCCACTTTTGTAGAATTATTGACAGTTGGAACCACTAATTTTATTCCGGCATTAAAATTGTCTTGAATTTCTAACCGATCTGTGGGTGCATTTGTTCCTATTCCTACATTTTCTGTTTGTAAAAAGACAGCATTACTATTTTTACTCCAAGTTTTATTACCAGCGCTTAAGGCATAAGGAACTGTTTTAAATTCCGTAGTTCCCATATTTATTAAACCGGAACCTATATTAATCCATACTTGAAGAAAATGCGTATTGCTTGACCAATCAATAGTGTTAAAAGCAGCACTTCCTGATACCAACGCCCCTTCTCCAATATTTACAATTACGGTTCCATTAGCATCTGTAGTTGGTGAATGGCTTTCTGAATAGACGATAGTTTGTGCTGCACCTTCTAAAATTTTAAATTGAATTTGAATAAGATCATTTGCAACCACATTACCTAGATCATCCTTTATAAGTGCCTTATAATTGATGCCGTTTTGTGCAAATGATATCATGGTTATAAACATGATAAATAGAAGTGTTAGTTTGGTTTTCATGATATGTTGTTTAAAGCTTTAATAGCTTAATTTTAAAAAGGTTAACAACGTGCAAATAAAAATTTGGCTTGATTTCAAATGTAAAATACATTGCATTATTCATGTAACACTATTGTTTCAAACTCTATAAAATATGTTTCATGCTCCTTGTTATAGCCTAAAACACTGAATAAGAAATAATTTTAAATACTTTAAAAAAGCGACTCAAACCTTACGATGCTTTTCGTCTTCATGATAGGTATTACAACTAAACACCAGCAACAGTAAATTGATAATGGTTAATAATACTAGCCCAGAAAAAATATATACTATAGTCATCATGATTTCTGTTATTAATTATTTTCTAATGCTTCTATACGCGCTTTCAAACTATTATTTTCAGATTTTAGTTCTTTAACCGCATTAATTAAAACTGGTATCAATTCAGTATAACTTAAGCTTAGGGTTCTATCTTCATTATCGGCTGTGTGGACAATTTCTTTTATAATAGGTTGCACCTCTTGTGCTATTAAACCAATAGATTTATGGTCTTGGGTTCTATTATTCCAATGGTATGCAACAGGGTTTAATTGCAATATGGTTTCTAATCCGTAGGATAAAGGAGTGATGTCTTTTTTGAGACGTCTGTCGCTGCTGTGTACCACCACGCCCCCTACTCTAACATCACCACCATCTTGTTGTAAAAAAAGGGTTGAAGCAGCACCATTATTTCTTGCCATAATTTCATTTTCATCAAAAACGAGATTAGACCCATTTGTAGCGCCCAAAACCAAATAGCCAGAATCACTGTTGTAACTAGCATCATCTCCCACAGCTATTTGAAACCTTGAAGACGGTGTTGAAGTACCGATTCCCACATGACCATTTTTTAAAATTGTAAATGAGTTTAATCTTAATATACCATTTACTGGAAAGCCAATATAGCTGCCATAACCGATTTCGAATATAGGGTCTGTTTCAACCCATGTTGTAGCACTACCGCCTCCAACGTTGTACTTTCCAATGGCTAAAGAATTATAACTAGACGCTTTTGTATTATAACCCAAAGCAGTAGAGTTAAGTCCAGAAGCCTTTGTAGATAGCCCCATTGATATTGAATTATCTCCTGTTGCTTCTGTATCATCCCCTGTGGCAACAGAATTGGTTCCTGAAGCAAATGTCCCACTACCCAAAGTACTAGAATTGGAACCAAATGCTTCTGTTCCATAACCCATGGCAGTGGAATTACTTCCAGATGCCACTGTAGAGCGACCCATGGCTGTAGAAGAATTTGCAGATGCTTCACTAAAAACACCCATAGCTGTAGTATAGAGATTAGATGCTTTGGTAGCATACCCAATTGCTGTTGCATAATTACCTGTAGCCCCTGCAGTGGTGCTTGGTACAAGACTAGTACTTATATCTACTGCATATAATCCTATATTAGCATAATTACTTGGGTCTCTACCTTTTAATCTCCAACCATTACCATTACCTTCATTTATAATTTCCAGACCTGAAACATTATTTGCAACAGCTGCTGTTTCAGCATGTAAAGCATATGGTACTGTTTTAAACTCCGTGGTTCCCATATCAACTAATCCAGCTCCTGTATTTATTTTTGTGTTTAAAAAGGTGGTGTCGCTTGCCCAATCAATGGCATTAAAAGTGCCGCTGACAGGCGTGCCTTCCCCAATATTTATTATAATAATACCGTTAGCATCTGTGGTTGGTGTGCGTATTTCTTGGTACACATTAGTTTGTGCGACACCTTGAAGGATGGTGAATTGTACCGATATTAAATCGTTGGCTATAATATTGCCATTAGCATCTTTTATAATTGCTTTGTAGTTGATGCCATTTTGAGCAATTGCTGTATAGCTTATTAATAAAATTAATCCTAAAATAATGTGTTTAAGTACTTTCATAATATCTAAATTATTGATTGTTTATTGCTTCCAGTTGCTGCACTATTTGATAATTAAATGCAGCTAAATTTTATGTATTTATACTTTATGATATATTCTTTTAAAAGGTTAACTGAACAGACTTAATTTGATTCCTTAATAATCTTGACTGACATCACGACCTTATTATTCAATAATATTTCAAGTTCATAATGACCTTTCTTTAGATGGTTAATACTTAAATATATTTTATCATTCTTTCTGGGGCTATTGCTATAGCTTTTCATTTATTAACTATTTAAAAGTTTGATAAAAGTATGTGGAAGTTTCACCTTTGAATAACAGATATGTGTCAAAGACTATAAATTATGTTTCAAAGGGTGTAAAAGTGCTTAGAATGCGCTACTTTCTAGTTTTTTAGAAAATATTCGTTAGGCGTGCAGCCGTAAACGTCTTTAAAGCATTTATTAAAATATGAAGGGGAATTAAATCCAATTTGATAAGCAATTTCTGCCATGGTAGCGTCTGATTTCTTTAACAACTCTAAAGATAATTTTAAACGCTGTGAACGTAAAAACTCGCTCGTTGTCATGCCAGTTATGGCTTTCAGTTTTCTGTGAAGTTGCGTTCTACTAATTTGCATCTGCTTACCCAAAGCGTCGCTGTTAAAGTCAGGATTGGTTATATATTCGTCTAAAGTAACTTGAAGCCTTTTTAAAAATTCAGTTTCGGTGGAGGTTATTGCTAATTCTGGATTAAGTTGAAAGTTTTTACTAAAATGCTTTTTAAGTTTTTGTCTATTTTCGATTAGCTTTTCAACACGTAATTTTAATTTCTCACTAGAAAATGGCTTGGTTACGTGAGCATCTGCTCCCGTTTTAAGACCTTCTATTTCATTTTTATTACCCACTTTGGCTGTTAATAATATAATGGGGATATGACTGGTTAGCTCATTTGTTTTTAAGGTATCACATAAGTTAATGCCATCTAAAAGAGGCATCATAATATCGCTAATTATTAAATCCGGCAATTCTTTTAATGCCATTTCAACACCTTCTTTTCCATTTTTAGCTTGGATAATATTATAATGATTAAAAAAAATGGATATTATAAATTCGCGAATATCGGGCTCATCTTCAACTACTAAGAGCAAGGGTGTGTCATCATTTATAATTTCCAGGTAGGTATTTTTTTCGGTAATAATAGGTTCTATGTAAACCGGGGTATCTATTTCATCTAAAGTAAATGCATCCTCGGTTAAAGGAAGTGACACTGTAAATTGAATATAATTATCTGCCATGTTATTCGCCACAATTGTGCCTTTGGCAAGTGCTACCAATTCTCTAACTAAAGCTAAACCAACACCAACACCCTCTGAAAATTCATTGTTTTGATAAAACCTTTGAAATAATTTACCTAAATCCGTTAAACTACCTTGTTCAATTTTATTAGTGATGGAAATTACTAAATTGTATTCCTGCTGACTTGCCTCAAATTGAATAACACTTTCTTTTGGCGCATATTTAACCGCATTGGAAAATATATTGGAGACGACCTTTTCTATTATATCGCTATCAAACCAAACATCCTGTAACTTTTCAATTCGCGATTCTATTCGAATATCTTTTTTAGTTGCTTTATACTGAAATGCAAACACCAATTGTTTTAATAAAATGCTCAAATTACCTTTCGAAACTTTCAATTTTGTTTGTCCAGAATCTAACATGGACAATTCCAACATTTGATTGACTAATTTTAAAAGTCTATTGGCATTTTGTTTCACTAAACCCAATTCCTTTTTATCTTGTTTAGAGAGATTTTTTTTACTTAATTGAGTTTCTATAGGTCCAGAAATTAATGTTAAAGGCGTTCTAAATTCATGTGAAATATTCGTGTATAACTTGGTTTTTAATTCATCCAACTTTTTAAGGCGTTCTGTTTCCAAATGCTCCAAACGCAATTGATTTTTTACGTGCCAACGCCATTTTAAATATTTATATAGTATAAATAAGAAAATGAGTCCTAAAATAAAATAGACCAACCTTGCTATATTGGTGGCGTACCAAGGTTGTAAAATAGTAAAGGAATGTGTGGCTGGCTCCAAATTCCATACGCCATCATAGTTACTTGAAATAACCTGAAACTGATAAGAATTGGGTGGTAAATTGGTATAATGTGCTTTGTTATTATGTCCAGAAGAAATCCAATCTCTATCGTTATTTATAAGCCTGTATTTATACTGATTTCGCTCAGGTTGTGAAAAATGCAAGGCAGAAAATGTAAACGTTACAGTATTTTCCGAATGTTTTAATTCTTGGTTTGGTTGTAAAGAACGTTCTGTATTAAAGACTTCCAAACCTGAAATAATGGTCTTAGGTTTGGTCGGATTGGCATATAATTGATTCGGATTAAACCAATTTAATCCTTCTAAACCACCAAAATATAATGTGTTATTATCATCCTTAAAGTAAGCACCAGTATTAAATTCTGAAGCTTGTAAACCGTCATAATTCGTATAATTTTCTATACTTAAGGAATCATTTTTCGAATAAAAACGCGATATGCCTTTATTGGAACTAATCCATAGACTTCCATTTTCATCGGGTAAAATTCCGTAGATAACATTGTTAGGAATGCCTTCAGCAGTTGTATAAATATTCCTTTTATTGGTTAATGTATTATAGGAAATTAAACCATCACCATTGGTCCCAATCCAAAGCATATTTTTATCAAGAAATAATGATTTCACCGGGTAGTGTAGCTGGAGAATTTCTTCAATAGCATTCTGTTCTATATCTAATTTAAAGATGCCTTCATCTTCGGTTCCAATCCAAAATGTATGATCGTTTTGCTTTTTTATAACGCGAATATTATCGGACGTGAGGTTGGAATTTTCAATAGAATAATGCTGTTGAATGCCCTTTTCAATATCAAACAGAATTAATCCGTGATTTCTAGTGCATAACCATAATTTGTTGTTGGATGCTTCACTAATATTCCAAATTGTAAAAGCACTGGTTTCTTGAAAGTTTATAAACTGGCCAGCTGCAGTGCGTTTCTGCAATCCTTGATTTTGATGCCCAATCCAAAGTTCATCTTTATAGTGAAATAAGCTCATAACACGGTTGGTGAGCAAATTGGAGTTTTCACTGGTTAAAGTCTCAAAGTCCTCATTTTTTACATTAATTTTCGTCAAACCTTTACCAGAGGTTCCTCCCCAAATGTCATTGTTTTTTACAGAAATAGCTCTAATAACATCCACGTGGATATCTTTAGGCATTTGATTGTTGGTAAGGACATTGAATTTGGTGAGATATTCATCAAAATAACTCAATCCAGCGCCATCCGTTCCTAACCAAATAGTACCGGTAAAATCTTGGAATAAGCATAATACATCATTATAATGTAAGGCAAACGGATTGTTCTTATTCGCTAAAAAATGTTTGACGGTTTCGTATTTGAAATCAACTAAATATACACCTTGGCCATAAGTAGCTATCCAAAGTCTGTCATTTTTATCGACTAGTAAATCTTGAATATTTAAATTATTGGGAAGAATATCTTGGTCAAAACCACTAAAAGATTTAAACAGTTCTTCTTCATCTTTTTTCAAAAATAAACCACGTCCAAAACTTCCGGCATAAATGGTTTCTTGATTTGATGAAGCCAATGAGCTAAAGTTTGTATCATCGACGATTTTTATAAATTGATACCTATCATTAGTAATTTTAATAAGCCCATTATTAGTAGCTGCTAATATTGCTTTATTAGGCGTTTCTAAAAAATCATAAATAGTTCTTTTAGCATCGGCTGGTTTTAAAAATTGAAGTGTGTCTTTAGTTTTATGATTAATTTTAATCAAACCATTATCATAGGTGCCGATATAGAAATTTTTGGCGCCGTCTTGAATAAGCGTACTAACCTGATTAGTATTTAAAACAGGTTTAAATTGATCCAATTCCTGTTGATACTTTTCTAATATACCTGAATTTGAAACTATCCAAATGCCTCCTAATTTATCTGAATAAATTTTACCGAGTTTGCTGTAAGTCGTTCGGGTTACATCTTCAAATTGGATGTTATAAGATTTGAATTTTTTACCATCATATTTATTAAGACCGTCTTGAGTGGCAAACCATAAGTATCCAATACTATCTTGAGCAATGCTTACCACGCTGTTTTGCGAAAGTCCATCTTCCACTGTTAATTCTCTAAACGCAATTTGCTTATTGCTTTGAGAAAACACAAAACAAGGAACAAACCAAATAAAAAGTAGCGTTAAGTTCCTCATGTATATGGAATTAGCAATTAAAGTACTAAAATGTTTTTAATAGTTAATTTTAAAAGGTAATTATTTAATAAACGCATCAATGGTTTTGGGGATTTAATTTAAGATTCGGATTTAATACTAGTTTAAAGACGCAAAAAGATGCTAAACAATCATGGTATTAATACTGGCTTCAGAAGGATATTTGATGTGTTTATTAGATACTTTAAACAAAAATATTCATGCGTCAAATGTTGAATTGACGCATGAATATGGAACTAATAGAAAAACAAAATATAATATTAGGGCGTAAAATAGCGATTAATAGAAATTGATCC
The DNA here is from genome assembly GCF_008086205.1 of Bizionia myxarmorum. GTDB lineage: Bacteria > Bacteroidota > Bacteroidia > Flavobacteriales > Flavobacteriaceae > Algorimicrobium > Algorimicrobium myxarmorum. The sequence continues at coordinate 355,128 of NZ_VSKK01000003.1, forward strand.
AGATAGTTGGGTTGTAAATTGAGCCCCATTCGTTATATCTAGAACTTGCATTTCTGCATTAAATGTTATGGTAAAATACGCATAAACGACATTTAAAAAATTGGTGATCTCCCCATAGTTGGTGATGTTTGAAGTTCCTGATAGTGGACTCATTAAATAATTACCATACATGATAGTCAATGAGGAGCTGTCATCAATGGAAGTGGGTCCAAAATTTTTTGCTTGGTCATTGTTCATTTGTAAGATCATTGAAACTCCCATTTCATCATCGCTGTTACCATTATTCAGAACTAAAGCAATTTCATCTACCCAAACATTTTCAGAATTAGTATATTGTTGTCTGATGGCATAGGCGCCATTACCCATATCCTTATTAGGCAAATTTCCGGAAAATGTTTTACCATTTATTTCGCCTCCGCTAAAGCTTAAATTATAGGTATGACTTTCGCCTTCTGTTACTGTAGGAATATTATTTGTAGGATTATCATTTACGGGCTTATCATTTGAACAGGAAATTGTAATTAATAATGCTAGAATGAATAAAACTTTACTAGTTATTTGCGTTATTTTCATGATCGATTTTATTAGATGTTATTGGTTAATATGATTTACATAAACTTCTTATAATCCGTGGTATTGATTTTGAAATCAGATTTTTCTAGAGCTACACAGCGCATGCTCATAGTTTCTTCTTTACGTTTGGACGTGTCCGTAATATACATTTCCATCATAATACCTTCAATATTTCCCATCCAAGCTTGATTGGAATTCTTACTTTTATCAGCAATGTCTTGAAACCCTTTTGGGAACGAAACACCAGCATCCTGCGTAATCCAAAATTTTCCTTTCATATCGCTAGATGTTACATTGTATTCTGAACAGTTATAGCCCAAAATGGATTTGGTTCTGCCTGTTTTTTCAAACTTGACATCCTTTTCCTCTTGGTTGTCTTCTAACATTTTACCGAAATCCATACTAGTAGCCATCAACATTTTTGTTCCGCCGGACTCTGTAAACATAAAAAGCGACTGTTTATCCATATCCATCACCGTAAACATAGTTGCCGCTGCTTCCATAGTACTTCCCAAGTAATTTTTGTCTTTCGCTAAATAGTAGGTTAGATTGGTATTGTATTTATCGTTTTCCATTTGCATCACGTATTTATGTGTAAACGTGTAAACAGCATCGGGCGTTTTATCTACACTAGAAACAGATTTATTTTTAGATTTTTTGGAAGATTGTTTATTGTTGAAACTAGAATCGAAAGCCTTTTCAGTTTCCTTTTGAGCTTTTTGTTCCACTTTCCGTTCTAAAGTACGTTCAGCCGATTTTGCGGCTTTATCAGCTAGTCTATCAAAAATTTGTGCTTGTCCAGAATATGCAAAGCAAACGAGAAGTAATATGGAGAGAATTGATTTCATAATAAAAGTTTTTAAGGTTTTATGTTACTTATTAATAAGCCATTTTTTAAAAGGTTAACATGTTCCATAAATTAAAACTGAAACCTGATAATTACTTTTTAAAAGGATTTAAAAATCGGGTATTTAAAAATTTAGGATAAAAGTATCGCATCTTTCCACCCAGGTATATCAGATATGTTTCAAAGCCTATAAAATATGTTTCATTTTAGCCGTGGCGAAGGTTTTCCAACTAATTGATTCCATTGAACCTTTAAATTCAGAAGCGTTGAATGCAAAAAAAAAGCAACTTTAAAGAATTTTTAAATTCTCTAAAGTTGCTAGATTATGTATGTGTTTAAATTTATTTTAAAGCATCCAAAATAGCATTTTTCATTTTTTCAGCACGTGCCTTCACAGCTTCTTCTGTCCAAGATAATTTGATTAAACAGGAAATATTTCGGGCTATATATTGATCAGATTGCTCGAATGTTTTTGTTTGAAGATATTCCAAGCCTTTTTTTACTTCCGAAGAAATTGGATACAAGGTTTTTACATCCTTTAAATGATCCCATTTTCGGATATAGTGCCAATTATTATCAAAATAATGAAAACAGGCGTCAACACCGGTTTCTTTAAATGTTTTTGAAACGGTTCTAGCTATTTCTAAATCGGGTAAAAAGAAATTTAAAAAGCCATAACTTTCTTCACCGCCTTCTGGAACGGTTCTAAAAACCACTTCTGGAATCGTGGACAAAACGTCTCGTAAAATGCCATAATGTTTCTTTTGAATGGCCACAAAATCATATAAACGACGAGCTTGCGCCAAACCAACGGCTGCCTGCAATTCAGAAATTCTAAAGTTATAACCTAAAAAAGGATGTGTTTCAGCACCGCGATCCATGCCTTCATGATCATGACCGTGATCTGTAAAGTGATCCGCATTTTTAAAATAGGTTTCGTTATTGGTGATAACAGCGCCACCTTCGCCACAAGTAATTGTTTTTACAAAATCGAATGAAAAACAACCTACATCACCAATACTTCCTAATGGTTTTCCGTTGTAAGAACCGCCAATAGCTTGGCACGCATCTTCTATCAACAGTAAATTGTGCTTTTTGCAAATAGCTTGTAAGGCGTTCAAATCTGCCATGCTGCCACACATATGAACCGGCATAATAGCTTTCGTTTTAGAAGTAATTGCGGCTTCAACTGCTATAGGATCTAGCGTTAAAGTATCATCAATATCTACTAAAACCGGAATGGCGCCCATCATCATAATAGCTTCAAAACTAGCAACAAATGTAAATGTGGGCATAATAACTTCGTCACCAACGCCAACACCAGCAACAGCAAGTGCTACTGAAACTGCAGCTGTTCCGCTAGAAACCAATTGCGCATGTTTTACTTGCAATTTTTCTTGAAGTTCCGCTTCGAGTGCTTTGGCTTTCCAATGTCCATTTCGCATACCATCAAAACCATAACGCATTAAAACGCCGCTGTCCAAAACATCTTGAACTTCCTTTCGTTCTGCACTTCCAAATAATTCGAATCCTGGCATATTGATTTTATTTAATATTCTATAAAACTACAACTCTATAATACTCTCTGCAATGGGTTTTCTAACTTTTTTAAATTCTGAAAACATATCATCTTCGGCGCGATACCCAATAGGTAATAACAAAACCGATTTTAAACCCTGCTCTTCTAAATTTAATAAGTCATCACATGCTGCCGGTTTAAAACCTTCCATGGGGCAGGAATCTATACCTTCCAAAGCACAAACCGTAAGCAAATTACCCAAGGCTAGATAAGCTTGATTTATAGCCCAAGCCTCGCGACCTTCTTGTGGTTTCTTTTCAAAATCGGAAATTAAAAAATCCTGAAAAGGTTGCAAGATATCTTTTGGTGTTTCCCGAATGCTATGAACCCGATGAAAATATTCAGAAACAAAAGCTTTATCAATTCCGGTTTGAATACAAAGCACCAACACATGAGACGCTTGCTCCAATTGTTTTTGATTAAAGGCAACGGAAACCAACTGCTCTTTTAATTCTTGATTGGCAACAATTACTAATTTTATAGGTTGTAAACCGTAGGATGTAGCTGTTAAATTAAAGGCGTGTTTAACAATATCTAATTTTTCAGGTGATACTTTTTTAGTCGTATCAAACGTTTTTGTCGCATAGCGCCATTGCAAATGTTCAATAATTCTCATAGATGTTCCGAGGTTTCTGCAAAAATAAGACAAGTGATTGGCATCAACTAACAGAAAATAAATTTATTAGCTACAATCTGAAAAATGTTTTAAACTTTTCAGTTTTTTTATTTGAAAGAATGAAAAAAGGGTTCTATATTTGCAGCCGCATTCAGGGTAAACCTGATAAAGCGCTCCGGGAGAAATGGCAGAGCGGTCGAATGCGGCAGTCTTGAAAACTGTTGAGGGTCACACCTCCGGGGGTTCGAATCCCTCTTTCTCCGCTAAAACCCCTGTAAACACTTGATTTACAGGGGTTTATTTTTTTAGTTGACAGTCCAGTTGACAGTTCTGCAAGTTAACTCCCTCCTATTTTTTTGTAGACATCTTTGATTAAACTAACTGCTTTCAATGCTGTTTAAATAATTAAATTAAGATGATTTCTTAAATACTAGCATCAACCCAATAATAAATTATAATCTTTAGTGGTGTAAATCCTAACGGATAAGTCCTTAATTTATAAACTTTACAACAAAACTAATCCCCATAGTATAATTTCAGGAACAAATATTTAGATGTAAGAGCAATATATTTTTTATCATTAAACCCTTCATCTATAAAAATCTGCAGCTTGACTAATAAAAATTTAGATTATGGTTAGCCGTAAAACTACTTCGAATTATTATTATACTTTTAGTCTGGAATCAATAAATCAGTTTAAAATTAACGTTAAAAAGAGTACAAAAAATGTTAATTTCGTAGTAGATATAATAGATATATACACACCAATAGACATACATATACCTTCTACACAATTTGAACAAACATCCGAACATAAAAGAAATAACATCGAATTTTAAAAAATGGTAAGTGTACATTTCGACAATATCAGACAACAAATAATAAATGCTCTCGATAAAGCATCTGAAAGAATAATTGTTGCAGTTTATTGGTTTACAAACGAGGAACTATTTGACAAACTAATAGAACAAATTGAAAAAGGTCGGAAAGTTGAATTGATAATTCACAATGATTTTATAAATAACAGAAATACTGGACTGAATTTTCAGCAATTCGTAGATAAAGGCGGAGATTTTTACTTTTCGGACGGTTATAATCCAATGCACAACAAATTTTGTGTTATCGATAATCAAATATTAATAAATGGCTCTTATAATTGGACTTATTATGCGGAAAGTAAAAACAGAGAAAATGTCTTAATAATAGAGGAAGAAAAAGATACAATTGAGTCATTTATAAGTGAATTTGAGAGATTGAAGTCTTTAACAGAAAAAGTTACTGAAATTAGACAATTAACTCGTTTTGAAGTTGATGAAAATAATGTTTTAAGAGCAAGAGATTATTTAGCAAATGATATTGTATTTCAAGCAAAAGTGACAAATCGACCAGAAATTGTTGAATCTGCATTTGAAATTGCACCAGATAATATTGAAGTTCAAAAAACCGCTTTTGCATTAGACCTGACAAAGAAATATAGATTAAAGCATTCTATTGGTTCAAGTTTATTAAACGATGGATATAAAATTGTTGTGGAAAAAGGCTCAATGATACCGGTTTCATCGACAGCTATAGTTAGAACTTCCGCAGATAATCAAACGAGTTCTGAAGCAACAATTCATTACGGAGAAAATCCGAAAGCAAGTTTGAATCCAAAATTTGCCAAAATGCGATTAGACGGATTACCAAAAAAACCAGCTGGAAAAGCGGAATTAAAATATCATTTTACAATTGACCTGAAAGGAAATTTAAAAATGGAAAAATATTCACTTGACAATGGAAATAAACAAATCTTGACTAAAAAAATAACTGGTTTATTAGAGCAAATAACGGAGGAAAAAGAAGAAAAAACTGCGTAGAACACCGTGCATAATTAATGGCTTAGTTTTGGCCTACTTACGAAAATCCTCGCAGATTTTCTATTCATTCTTTGTTTATTAAATTAGGTTCTTAAACACGCCACTAATCATACACAAATACGTTGTGTTTCATGCAAAGAAAGTCAGCCGCTCATTTTAGCACATTTGGTTTTTACTGACACATAAGCCAATGCTGAAAAAACCAAAAGAGCTAAAATTTCCTCACGCTCGCAGGACGATAATAATTCGAACGGTTTTCATATTGAAAAACGAGATAGTTAGAAACTAAATAGTATCTTGGACGGATAATTTTGGACGGAAATGAACCGAATAAAGGAAGTACTCGAAGAGAAAGGAATTAAGCAAACTTGGCTGGCTGAAAAACTGGGAAAGAGTTACAACATGGTTAACGGTTATGTTCAGAATAGACAACAACCAAGACTTGAAATATTAAATGAAATTGCGAACATCTTAGATGTAGATATTAAGGATTTAATTGTCTCTAATAAGAGCTAATATGAATGAGGCAGAAACAAGAAAAGATATAATTGACAAACGGCTAAAACTAGCTGGTTGGAACATTAATGACCGCTCTCAAGTCATTAAGGAACTTCATATAATAGTAGATGATAATTTAGTCGAAGAGGCCTCGACACCATATTCTGGTAGGCAATTTAGTGATTACGTTTTACTCGGGAAAAATGGAAAACCTATAGCTGTCGTTGAAGCAAAAAAATCTTCCGTGGATGCTTCAATTGGAAGAGAACAAGCCAAGCAATACTGTTATAACATTCAAAAAAAACAAGGCGGTGAATTACCTTTCTGTTTCTACACAAACGGTCATGAAATCTTCTTTTGGGATTTAGAAAATTACCCTCCTAGAAAAGTACATGGATTTCCAACAAAAGAAGATTTAGAAAGATATAACTATGTAAGAAAAGCAAGGAAACCACTTTCTGGGGAACTAATAAACACCAAGATTGCAGGTCGTGATTATCAAATAAGAGCTATTCGTGCGGTGATGGAAGATTTAGAAAGGAAACGTAGAACGTTTCTTTTGGTAATGGCAACAGGCACAGGTAAGACCAGAACTTGCATCGCAATGGTTGAAGCTTTGATGCGTGCTGGATGGGTGGAAAAAGTGTTATTTCTTGTTGACAGGATTGCATTGAGAGATCAAGCCATGGAAGCATTCAAGGAACACCTTCCATATGAACCTAGGTGGCCAAAAGTCGGAGAAAAAAACATAGCACAAGACCGTAGAATTTATGTTTCTACTTACCCAACAATGCTGAACATTGTAAGAGATGAAGAAAATACTTTATCTCCTCATTTCTTTGACTTAATCGTTATTGATGAGAGTCACAGAAGTATATATAATACCTACCGAGAAGTTCTAGATTATTTTAACACAATAACACTTGGCTTAACTGCAACTCCAACTGATGTTATCGATCACAATACATTTAAAATATTCAATTGTGATGATGGAGTACCAACTTTCGCTTATTCATACGAAGAAGCAGTGAACCACATTCCTCCATACTTGAGCACGTTTCAGGTAATGAAGATTAAAACCAAGTTTCAAGAAGAAGGAATTAGTAAGAGAACTATTTCATTAGAAGACCAGAAACGGCTAATCCTCGAAGGAAAGGAAATTGAAGAAATTAATTACGAAGGAACAGAGCTCGAAAAAAATGTAATCAATAAAGGCACAAATGCTCTTATTGTAAAAGAATTTATGGAAGAGAGCATTAAAGATCCAAATGGTGTTCTTCCAGGCAAAACCATTTTCTTTTGTGCAACTATAGCTCATGCTAGAAGAATAGAACAAATATTCGACTCACTTTATCCAGAATACAACGGAGAATTAGCCAAAGTACTAGTTTCAGAAGACCCTAGAGTTTATGGAAAAGGCGGTCTGCTTGACCAGTTTACACATAATGATATGCCGAGAGTGGCTATAAGCGTAGATATGCTTGACACTGGAATTGATGTTAGAGAGTTGGTAAATCTAGTTTTTGCCAAACCAGTCTATTCTTACACTAAATTCTGGCAAATGATTGGTAGAGGTACAAGATTACTTGAACCAACCAAAATGAAGCCTTGGTGTGCAGAAAAAAAGGCTTTTTTAATACTTGATTGTTGGGACAATTTTGAATACTTCAAACTCAATCCAAAAGGGAAAGAATTAAAAGCTCAAATTCCATTACCCGTTAGGCTTTTCGGTTTACGACTAGATAAAATTGAAAAAGCAACAGAGTTAAATGAAGAAGAAATAATCGATTCCGAGCTTTCACGATTACGCAAACAAATAGATTCACTGCCTCAGAATTCCATTGTCATTATGGAAGCTAAAAATGAGCTTCAACGATTGGATGACGAAAATTTCTGGACAAAACTTACAGAAGACAAAATCGAGTTCCTTCGAACTACGGTTAAACCCTTACTGAGAACTATTTCTGGTGAGGATTTCAAAGCCATGAGATTTGAAAGAGATGTGGTTGAAGTCTCGCTTGCTGGTTTATTTGAGGATAAAGAAAAATTCGGAACGCTGAAGGATGGTTTAGTCGAAAAAATATCAGAGCTACCTATTTCAGTCAACATTGTAGCTAGAGAAAAGGGGCTCATTTCAAAGTCTCAAAGCAATAAATTTTGGGATTCAATATCTCAAGAAAAATATATTGAACTTATTGAAAAGCTATCTCCTTTGATGAAGTTTATTGATTCAAGAGTGGCACCACTTGGACCAGCAAAATTTGATTTCACAGACCTTACTTCAACAAAGGAATTTGTAGAATTTGGTCCTCAAAATGAAGCAGTAAGTATTGAGCGCTATCGTAAAATGGTCGAAGAGAAAGTGAAAGAACTTACTTCAACCAATCCAATCTTACAAAAGATACAAAACGGTGAACCAATATCAGAAGATGAGACCAATAGATTGGCTGAAGAACTGCATGATGCAAACCCGCATATAACCATTGATTTATTAAGAAGAGTCTACAATCACCGTAAAGCTCAATTTGTAGAGTTTATAAAGCATATTTTAGGTATTCGAATTTTGGAGAGTTTCCCTGAAACAGTTTCAAAGTCTTTTGACCAATTCATTGCTGACCACAGTTATTTGGCAAGCAGACAGCTACAATTTCTAGACTTGCTTAGAAACTTCATACTTGAAAAAGGCGAAATAGAAAAAAGAAACCTCATTGAATCTCCATTTACAATGATACATCCTGAAGGAATCAGAGGTGTGTTTAGCCCAAAGGAGATTAACGAAATATTGATACTAACAGAAAAATTACTCGCAGCATAATGTTACAAAGCAACGCAAAACTGAAAAGTCTAATAGACGAACTCTGGAATCAATTCTGGAGTGGTGGCATTAGCAATCCATTGACTGCAATTCAACAAATTACCTACATGATTTTTATGAAGCGTTTGGATGATTTGGAAGCAAAACGTGAACGTGATGCTGAATGGAACAATGAAGAATTCAAATCTCGCTTTTCAGGCACTTACAATCCATATGTGGATGAAAGCAACTATAAACTTGGAAAAGGTGAAGGGGGAACATTTTGGTTTGAAGAACAAGAACAACTTGATAAGGCTTTGGAAGAAGCCAGAAAACCAAGACCTGCTGAAGAATTGAGATGGAGTTACTTTTCAAATTTCCCAGCAGATAAAATGCTCAATCATGTTCGATTCAACGTATTTCCATTTTTGAAGCAATTGAATGGCGGAACTTCTCCTTTTACTAAGCATATGGCAAATGCCGTGTTTGTTATTGAAAAGCCTTCATTATTGGTGGAAGCTGTCAAGAAAATTGAACAGATTTTTATTGAGATTCAGCGTGATGCAGAAGAAGGAGGACAAGCTTTTCAAGATATACAAGGGGATGTTTATGAAATGCTTCTTAGTGAAATTGCAACCGCTGGAAAAAACGGACAGTTTAGAACACCAAGACACATAATTAAATTGATGGCTGAACTGATTGAACCTAAATTAGGCGAGAAAATCTGCGACCCTGCTTGTGGAACTGCTGGATTTCTACTTGGAGCTTACCAATACATACTATCAGATTTAGTAAGGAAAAAAGCACCAGAAAAATTAATTACAGATGAGGATGGTTTTGAAAGAGGAACAATTTCTTCGGTGCTTACTGAAGATGTAAAAAAACAGTTAGAAAACGACTTGATTGGTTTTGATATTGATTCATCTATGGTTCGTTTGGGATTAATGAATCTCATGATGCATGGTATTGATAATCCCAATATTGATTACACAGATACACTAAGTAAAAAGTATAATCAAGATGCGGAATATGATGTCATCATGGCTAATCCGCCTTTTAGTGGCAATATTGACAAAGGTGATATAAACACCAGTTTGAAGCTACCTACAACGAGAACTGAATTACTGTTTTTAGAACGCATTTATAATATGCTTCGAAAAGGGAAAAGAGCAGCCGTTATTATACCACAAGGGGTTTTATCTGGCACAGCAAAAGCCTTTGTTGAAACTCGAAAAATACTGATTGAGAGATGTCAGCTAGAAGGAGTTATAGCACTACCAAGTGGTGTATTTAAACCATATGCTGGGGTAAGTACAGCAATACTAATTTTCACCAAGGTTTATAATCCTGACGATTCATTAACAGAACCAGCTACTCAAAAAACATGGTTTTATGACATGGAAAAGGATGGTTATGAGTTAAACGATAAACGAGCTCCTTTAATGAAAGAAGGACGGTTACGTGATTATGGTGACTTGCAAGATATAGTACACCGATACAAGAATAGAAACTCTGAAGATAACACTGATCGTACGCTAAAACATTTCTCTGTGCCATTTGAGGAAATAAAAAGTATGGATTATGATTTAACCTTTCAGAAATATAATAAAGACTTTCATGAGGAAGTAATTGTTAAAGATCCAGTCAAACTTTTTGAAAATCTCGAATCAATGGAAGAGAACATTCAAAAGGAATTAAAAACCTTAAAAGAAATGATTGGGTAATGGCTGAATTTAAAAATCTACCTTTTGGAAAGGTCGTAAAAGACGTGACAAGGAATTACACCAAAATTCCAAAAACGGATTATCTCAAAGAGGGTATTTATCCTATAATTGATCAAGGAAAGGATTTTATTTGTGGCTACACAAACGATATTCAAAAAGTTACTGAAAAAGATACACCAGTAATCATTTTCGGTGATCACACACGTGTTTTCAAGTTTATTGACTTCCCTTTTGCCATTGGTGCGGATGGAGTTAAAGTTTTGGAAGTTGATTCAAGTCTTGCGAATGTAGAGTTCATTTACGAATACTTACGTAACATCAACTTGTATAACGCTGGTTATAGTCGTCACTTTAAATACCTAAAAGAAATAAAAATACCTGTTCCCGACTCAATTGATGTTCAGAAACGTATTGCCACTGTTTTAAAAAGAACAAATAAACTTATATCTGCCCGTGAAGAGAGTATCATATTAGCAGATGAGTTTTTAAAGCATACTTTTTTGACAATGTTTGGGGAACCTTTTAATAATGTAAAAGAATGGAGTTTAAAACCGATTAGTGATTTTGGTCAAATTGTTACTGGAAATACTCCTTCGAGAGGAAACAAATCCTTTTATTCTTCAAAACATATTGAATGGATAAAAACTGATAACATAAAATCAAACGAACTATACATTACACCTGCTCAGGAATTTTTATCAAACCAAGGCATGGATTCAGGAAGAGCAGTAAACCAGGGAGCCCTATTAGTGACGTGTATAGCAGGTAGTGAGAAATCAATTGGAAGAGCCGCTTTAACAGATAGAAAGGTTTGTTTTAATCAACAAATTAATGCTATACAACCAAATAGTGATGTAGAACCGCTCTATCTCTATTGGCTATTTAAAATTTCTAGAAATTACATTCTGGGTTTTGCATCTAAAGGAATGAAAAAGATGCTAAGCAAAGGAGAATTTAAAAAAATTCCTTTACCTAAGCCAACAATAGAAGCACAATTAAGCTTCTCAAGAATTGCGATTCAAGGTGAAAAATTAAAATCAAAATACAATGAGAGTCTTCTAGAATTAAATGAGCTATACAAATCATTGAGTCATAAAGCTTTTAATGGCGACCTCACAATTATTGAAAAGATTTATCTCGAAGGAACTATAAAAGTACAGCCCAAGATTTCTGCTACCGTTGAAGTCATAGAGCAAAAGCAAGAAATCACAACCATTCCTGAACCAGTTAAGAAAAAAGAAGAAGTAACAGCTTCGATAACTCATATTCCATTTCTTAAGACAGAAGAAGATTTATTAAGTCATATTTCAAGAAATTGTTCAGGCTCACATTTCAATTTCGAAGAAATTAAAGAAGCGGTAAAAGGTTTGGACTGGAAATATGATTTTGAAGAGTTAAAAAATCTAGTGTTCAGTTTGGTGAGAAAAAAACAGCTCAAGCAAGTTTTTGCTGATGCTTCTTACAAATCTGGTTTTAGTAAGTCAGATGCTGCCTTCAATGAAATAACAGATTTATCGGAGCAAATCTATTTTAAAAGGATCCTTTAAATGAGGTTAAAAAGCGTCAAAATATTAACTCCGTTTAGAGGCCTTGTTGCAAACAGCGAATACCGCTTTGATAATGTAGAATTATTAAAAGGTCGCATTGAACCAATCTGTTTTGTTGGGTTGAATGGTTCGGGAAAATCAAACTTACTGGAAGTCATTGCTGAGATTTTCTATTACTTGGATGTGTATGTTCATCAAGAAGCAAAACCAGCCAAAAGATTCAAATCTCCTTTTGGCTTTGAAGTTTCTTATTCAATGGATATTACTTGGCAAGCAGCAGCAAGAGCTAAATTAAGTAAACTTGAAAAATTATCATGGGAAGGCACTAGAGATTCGGAGGTGACTATTACAAAGCAGCCAAATGAGCTTCCTAAAATCACCATAAAATCAGACAATGAAATTCAGGTTAATGAAATCTCAGACCCTGATATTTTTATTTTACCTGTTCAAGTTATATCGTATAGTTCTGGACACAATGAGCTAATTAGCAACCCATTTATAAAGTCATCTTATCATTATTTCGACCAGTTAACTTCTAAAGAAAGTAAAGACATAAATGAAGAACTTGCTTTGAGTAGACTCTTCCATTTGGATTACGAAAACAGTCAATTCGTTACCCTATGTAATTTCCTTTTCTCGGAAGACAATAATGTTGGGCTAATCAAAAAAGCTATAGAAGTTGATGAATTAGATAGCTTCAATATTATTATCCGATATAGGAATTACCGAAATAATCCCATTGAATTTGCACAAACATTACAGCAAGCAATTGATAACTTAAAAGATTGTGCTTCTGCAGTAGAAGAGACTACAGGAGCTGCAAATTTCCATGAATTGAAATTGTCCTTCATAATTGATGAAGATGTGGATGGAAAAAGTGAAATGAAGCGTGCATTTCAAAGGAAATTTGGTTCCTCTATTTTACTATACAGAGATCTATTCTTTCTCAATCTCATGAACATCCATTGTCAAGGAGTTGACACAAGAAACAAGATTAAGAACACTGGGAGTTTAGAAGATAATCTTTCCTATTTAGTACCAGTTCCTGCTAGAGATAGATTGGTGTTTCAAATAGAAAAATTGAAATTCAGAAAATCGGGAGAAGAAGAACCAATCAAATACAAAAACCTAAGTGATGGTGAGCATCAACTTATGCATACGCTAGGAAGCATAATGCTATTGAACTTATCAGGTTCCCTTTTGCTTTTTGATGAGCCTGAAACACATTTTAATCCTGAATGGAGAGCAAAGCTTATCAGTTTGATTAATGAAGCAACTAAAGAGAAGAAGGAAGATAATTTTAGAAAGCAGGAGATAATTGTAACATCTCATTCGCCTTTTATTGTTTCTGACTGCAGACGAGAACGGGTGTTTGTCTTTGAAAAAGGGAAAGCGGAGAATCCAAAAATTAAAACTTTCGGAACATCAGTAAATATTATAACAGAAGAAGTTTTTGGAAAGACAGAATCAATATCGGATTTGTCTTTAAAGAAAATAGAAGAAATAAAGTCTGCTGGATTAGACACGCTAGAAAAAATTCAAGCAGCAAAAGAGGCTTCGCGTGTACTTGGAGAATCTGTTGAAAAAGTGCTTCTTTTCCGTGAATTGATAATGAGAGAAAACGAATTAAGGAAAGATGATAAAAACGTATAAATATCATCTTTCTTGTCACAGCATGCTTCATCAGCATGTACTTCAATTTTTTGATAGGATTGAGTTTGAAACAGGTCCTTTCGACCTTTCATTTTTCGACCCTGATTTTCTGTATATTGTAAAAAGACATCCATCGGTATTAAAAAAAAGAAGTAAAGCAATTTATGACGTCCTTAAAACTTGGCCACAACAAGATAGAAGTGATTTGTGCCAATTAATCAGGGATAGTAACGATATAGAAAACATTTGTAAGGGTAATTTTGTTCCGCCTACAATGGATAAAAACTCTACAGGAATTAACAAATTACTTCGTGATTTTTTCATTGACTTATATACTCAAGTGTTAGATGGTGCAGGATTTACAACAAAATACACAACAACACTTAGAGATCATTTTAATGTTTTCAGCGATAAAAACAAAGCAGTAACTCTATGTCCTATATGCGGTATTGGAGAATTGAAGAAAAAAGAAGATAAGACAAGAGATCAATATGATCATTTCTTACCTAAAGCATTATACCCTTTGTCAGCTGTGAATTTTGAAAATCTCGTCCCTTCCTGCAAAGAATGTAATTCATTTGATGCCAAAGGAGAAGCAGATACTATTGCTGTTTCATCAGGAAAGCTGTTTTACCCTTTTGATAATTCACACAAAGGTATTTCTGTCGAATTTCACATTGCTATAGATAATATAGAACCTGAAAAAGTAGATTGGAGGATTGACTTTGTTAATCCTGATGGCAAAAGGGATGAAATTGAATCTTGGAAAGCAATCTATAAAATCGACAGTCGCTATTCTGGTCACGTGAAAGCTCGTATAGATAAGTGGTATCGAAGATATTGGGAGCATATGCATGACCGAGATATATTCTTTCTCACTAAGAAACGTAGGAAAAAGTACTATCTAAAGAGTTTAAAACGAGAAGAAGAACTAGGCTTGGCTTTCTTAAGAAAACCAGCTTTGGAGGGATTTATAAACGAGTCAATTATGGCGAAGGCAGAACTTGAAGCAAGATATTATTCTTGAAAAAGCCAACACCTAGCAGTCATACTCATTGCCAAGTCGCTTAAAGCCAACCGCACAAACCAAATTGTCAAAGAGTATGTCTGCCCCAACGCTGAAAAACGAAAAGAAAATAAAGCACGAAAACACAACAATGTATATAAAAAATAGGCGAATTATTGATAAATTCGAGCTTTATTGCTAGTATCAGACTTTATGCTTAACCGAAAGTTTCGTGCTTCTAAATCGCCTACTTTTCATATACTAAACGTTAGCAAAAATTGATAAACAACTACTTTTCGGTGTTTTACTAAACAAAGAAATTATCATTTATAAATTAAAAACTTAATTATGAAACAAGTTCACCTATTAGCACCAGTTTTGCTTTTTATTTGTATTAATTTAAATGCACAAACCACTGATGTAGTAACTGGATTAAGTTGGCCTATTGATATGGTATTAAATGGTAACGATTTATATATTTCTGAAAATACTGGAGGTAAAATCTCTAAAATAGATATCACTGATCCCACACCTACGGCAATAGATGTAATAACGAATATTTCCTATCCTGTTGGTATAGCTATAAATGGAAACGATTTATATATTTTGGACAATAATGATGATAAAATCTTAAAAATAGACATCACAGATATACCACCTACTTTGACAGATGTTGTTTTAATTAACAAAGTTACGAAGGGCACATTAAAAGGCAACGATTTATATTTTGCTAACAGTCCCAGCCCTGAACAATATAAAATCTCTAAAATAGACATTAATGATGCCACACCTACTGTAACAGATATTATCACTGGCATAAATACAACTGGTTTAGTGTTTAATGGCAACGATTTATATATTTCCAATTTTACTGAAAATAAAATATCTAAAATAGATATTACTAATCCAACACCTACGGCAATAGATGTAGTAATTGGATTAAATAACCCATCTGGTTTAACTCTAAACGGGAACGACTTATATATTACTGAATTTGGAGGTGGTAAGATTTCTAAAATAAATATTACAGACACTTCACCTACTTTAACAGATGTAGTAACTGGATTAAATCTTCCTAATGATACAATAATTATAGGAGATGACCTATATATTGCTGAAAGTGGTGCTTCTAAAATCTCAAAAATTAATATATCTGGACTTTCTATAGATGACAACATCTCAAATTCGACTATACAATTATACCCAAACCCTTCAACTGATTATATTCAGCTGTCTAATTTAACTAATACAGTAATTTACACAATTTATAGTATTAATGGTTCTGAAATAACTGAAGGACAAATATCCAATAATCAAAAAATTGATATTAGTAACTTAACTAAAGGACTATATTTTTTACAGTTTGATAAAGGTAAAATAATTAAATTTTTAAAAAAATAATAAACTTTTGCTAACAAAGTACTGTGGTAGAAAAAAAACCTTAAACCTTCAGCTCTAAATCCTCGTAATTAACTGGATTCAAAATATTCTCAACATTACTCTCAAATTTAGGACTGAATAAATCCTTACTAACAGAATAAGCATTCAATTTGCCTTCAGGATAGTCAGCATTTAGTAACTCTTCAATGTCTGTTTCATTCAAATCTACAGACAACCAATTATGAGTATGTTCAGAATCTAGAATTATTGGTTGTCTTTTTTTCTTATTGTGTATTTTCTCAAAAAGTGGTGATGCATCTTTCGTTAATATGGTGAACGTAACAACCGTATCAATAATGGTATATAACCCAGCCAAAGAAATTGGTTCTTCGTTTTTAGAAGTAATATAAAAGGGATATTTCTTCCCTTTCTGGTCATGTGGTTCAAAGAAACCTGAAACTGGAATGATACAACGTTTAGTCATTATAGATTCTCTATACATAAAATGCTGAAATACCTTTTCAGACCTTGCATTTAAACCACTACCAAATCTAACTGATTCTTTAAAATAGGGCTTTATATCACTTTTAGATTTTCCGCTTGGAACTATGCCCCAAACTGCTGGAGTTAACACATTAGACTTCTGTTGAGGAATAATAAGCATATTAGGATGCGAGAATCCATTGAGATGATAATTTGGCTTGTCAAAATTATCTCGGTTACTCTCATCGCCTAATTTAACCTTATAAAAGGCTTCTAACTTTTTAGTTTTAAATGTGGTGCTGGTATGAAAACACATGTTTTTTACTTGTTTGGCTTCAGCCATTTAAGTTATAAATTAATAATATTCATTTTTATTAAAACTCATCTCTTCTTTCAACCTCACTCATAAAACCTTCCAATGTTTCACCCTTTTTTCCAAGTTCCGCTTCTAACAAGTTTAAGATATCTTTTGAATCTCTCGTAAGTTTCGAGTCTTTCATTAAAACTGTTTGATAGTCGCCCAGTTTCAAGTACTGATTCAATTCTTCTGGACAATTCGGATTCTCCAATGCTATCTCTTTTGATAATTCTTTCAACTGATTGTTTTCCAACATCCTCAAATTCTCTTTGGAGGTTTCTTTCTTCTCTTTGAGTGAACTCTGCAAAGTCGTTAAGTTCTGATTCAATTTCTTTTGATTGCTTTTCAAGGCTTGACTTATCTCTAGTAAATCTTTCTTTTGACTGCTGTTCAAGCAGTCCAAACTTTCTTGATAAACCTTCTCTTCTTTTTGTATCGATAACAATATTTCCTTCAATTGTTCTTGTGTCTCGCTCAATATCAATCTTTCCAAGTGCAAGCTGCGTTCTAAACTCTCCTCTAATTCTTTCCGTAGACTCTCCAAGTTCAGAGTATTCGCTGATAAGCCTTGATAAGTCTCCCTCTTCTTGTTCAAGTTCTCTTCTTTTGCTATGATATCTTGTTTCCAGATCTTTACCTTTTGAACTAAACTTATTTTCTTCGTCTTTAAATCGTTCTTTTTCGAGTTTAAGCGCTTCGTATCCTCCTGCAATTGATGCGTATACTTCTGCATGACATCTGCCTTCCATATCGTCCAATCCCTCTGTCTCTGCTCTTGTAGCTCCCTCAATTCGTGATATTTCCGATTCAAAGTGCTGTTCAGCTCCTCTGTAAGATTCTGTTCGTAAGCATTTATTAATTGTTCGTAACGTGTTGTTAAGTCTTGCTTTGCGACAGGAGATAGATTCTTCAAAAATTCTTCTTTGGTCTGTATCAAATTCCAATACTCCTTCTGAAGTTCCAGAGGAAACTCGTACATATTTGGTGATTGCTTCGATTCCATTATATTCCCATTTTACGCGTTGCGTTGTTTTAAAATTGTCTTCTATCTCTTGTTCTGATGATTTAGGAACAATTATACTCACAGTATCAATACCTAATCGACGTAACTTTATTTTCTTTTCTTCATTTACCTTATGAGTAATGACCAGTTCTATAAATAATATGGGCTTACCTTGTGAATCAAAGAAAATAACATCAGGTCTAATAAGTAAAAATCTGGCTTCTATATCAGGGTTCTTGCCAAATTTTACAGTACCATCAATATCTTCATAAAATGTTAATTGCGACTTTACACTATGAGCATCAATAAACTTGGCCTTTTCCAATAACATTGGATCGCCTTCTTTTCCTATAGGAGCATATTTATATACAGCAGGTACTTTAATTCTTTTTAGTCTCTGAAGAATATCTGTGGCTAAAGTTTCCCTGTATTCACGATTACTGAAGGTACAGGGTGTTTCATCTTTAGAAATATCTACAGGTACGTGTCTAAAATATGATCTATGTTTGGGGTTCTTTTTCCTAATTACAGCATCCATTTGCTTATCACAACCAATGCAGAAATAACCCTGCCGACCACTTTTAGCACTGTCAATATAAAGGTGTTCTCCTTTTACATTTTTCGCCCAATCATTGTTGGCTTCTATGTCATATTGCTTCTCTTCTAAAGACATGAAATCTGATTTTACAACTCTATAATAAATTAAATTACCTATTGAGGATTTACTATTTTTTTTATTTAATGCTATTAATAACTGGTTTTAGGGCCTCTTCAAATTTAGTTAGATGGCTTAATAAAAATTCGTTCATTTTACCCCAATCACTTTTGTCAAATAAATTGACATCTTGTAATTCATATTTTATGCGGCTCATCTTATGTTCGGGTAATTCTTGCCATTCAAGTTGATTTCCAAAGGTTTCTTCAATTGATTTCTTTTGGTGTTGTATTTTAGTGAAGTATTTTTTGTTCGTTTCCTTACTTGAGGTAGAAATACCTAATTCAATTCTTACATAGCTACCAGTAATCACAAGTGTAAAATTCATACCTGATATGCCTGCTCCAGCGCTTAACCAATGATCTTTGGATGCATTTACATTTGAAAACAAATTCGTGATATCTATTAAAGGCAAAAGCTGTTTCCAATACTCTTTCCTAATACTAAAACGGCTTGACGTATTTTCACTTTCATTATCAGCATATTTTATTATTAATTCATCTTCAAGCTCATATAATGTTAATAGCCTTTTAAGGGTATTAAATTTAGAGTTACTGTCTATATTAGATTCAACAAAATAACCACTTGAAACCTCCTGTGGTGCTCTAAAATCGGACTCTTTTCTGGTTATCTTAAAAATGTCTTTTGCTTCTAATAAAAGTTGTGGATTCTTTTCATATAATTTTTCAATGACATAAAAATACATTCTTGAAATAACTTCTTCATCAATTTTTGTGTTTTCAAATATAAAGTACTCTAATTTTTTATGTCTGGGAGATTCAGCATCAAACAGATTTTGTTCATTGGAGTTTTCAGAAGATGGAATTTCAACTTTAGGGTATTCCCAAATTTTTAGAAAACGATTATTTATCAAACTAAAACGCTCATTATAATTATCTAAATTCCAATTATCAATAGTTTTTAGATAATCATTTAACCATAGACGGCTAAAAACATAACCTTGCTCCTGCCCTTGTCTGTTCATAGATTTTTTCTCTATAAATGACTTATTGCTTAACGCCCCATTATTACCTGATAATGTTAAATTACCTATTGTGTTTACATATTTTTCTTTAAACATGAAATAATCGTCAGTTGTGATGGCTTTACCCCAATCTTCATTAGGATTTTGAGGAAATATATGTTCTATTGTTATATTCTCATTTGCAGTATTTACATATTCTCTATTATTATAATTTTCCAATAACTCAAACATATAGTTTCTGTTTTTTGATTGAATATTATATAAATCTTTATCCCTTAATGCCGTTTTTAAATCCTCATCTGTCGGAAATTTGGAAACACCCCGTTTCTTTATTAACGCCAAAGCAATGGAGTCATAATAATCCTCTATATCCACTTCGGAATAAAGCGACATAAATATTTTATTTAAAGCATTCGTAGGCAAGCCAATCACAAATCTTCTCCAAGTATAGGATTGAATAAGTTTTAATACCCTAACCAATTCTTCACTCGTTATAAGTCCATTTTCAGCATCCTCAAAAACCTGAAGTAAAAATGGGAAAGCTACATTAATTTCAAGTCGGGAAATGTATTCTAATTCTCGACGAATATTAGCGTTTTGAACAGTAGAAGGGTTTATAAACTTCTTATAATGAACCGATAATGATTTTATATTATCCAGCTCCTGCGTGTAAGATTCGTCCTTATCGATATATAGCTTTTTGAATTCAAGGTAAACTTTGTTTTTATTTGGAATCTTCTTATTCCGAAGCGTTAAGTAATCTCTAATATAATCTGAAACCATAGACTTTTGCTTAATTAAGTCTTTGGCGTTTTCCTCAATAGGGTTCCAAACTTGTTCAAATACTTTGTTTTGGTTTTTAGGGTCTAAATCCATCAGGATATAATTCCTAATTAAGTCGGATTGCGACAAGTCTAAACCTGTTGAATTTAAACTCTCAAAGATTCTTTGTGGGTCGTCTTTCCCTCTTTCTAATGAAATTTCAACAAAAATCAACCTTTTTAGACCATTTAAGACAGTTTGAAAATTCTCATTGGTTATCACACTTTTGAAATAATTGAAGTTTTCAATCACGTTGGAATATTGATTAAACTCATTTTCAGTACCATTCATTATAGCTTTAAATGCTAACGAATTATTATCTGTTTGCTTAAGTTTTAACTTGCTGGATTCATTCTGAACATATTGATTAGTTAAGAACATGTTTAGCAGCATATCGGCATCATTTTGCATACCGCTTTCTTTAGCAAAACGATATAAAGCGACATATATAATGTTTATAGTGGTTAAGCGTTGTTGACCATCAATAATCACCAACTCTTTTACCTCACTTGTGCTATATAGACCTTCATGAATAAATACAATACTACCAATAAAATGAGTTCCCCTATTATACTTTTCTACAGCGATAATATCATTTATCAATTCTTTACATTCGTTATTTGTCCAATCATAATTTCGTTGGTATACAGGTATCACAAATTGTACATTTTGGGCTTGTAAAAAATTGGTGATGGGTAATTCGTTCGCTTTCATATAACTTCTTACTTCTTTAATTCATTATTCTCAACAATATTAATTTTATCTTCAGTTAAACTATAAAGCTGATATACCATAGAATCTATTTCTTGTTCTGCTTTACTTATTTCTGCTTAATGACATTGGCTTTTTCAACTGTGGTTTCATCAAGTAAAGCAAGGTGAGATTTAAGTACGGAAGATTGGAATAATGCCATGCAACTATGTTGTTTTTAAAAACTGGAAGTTAGGTTTAAATGCTGAAACAGGAAACACTTAAAATGAGGAAACTTTAAAAAGTTAACAACATTTGTCTTAAAAACTCAACGTTGATTTTGAGAATCTCAACGTTGATGAATTAGAAACTCAACGTTGATGAATTGGAATCTCAACGTTGATAATGGTTACGGTTGTACTCTTTTTGACTACATCTGTAACCAATATCACTATTTTCTTACCGTTGATGCTAGCAATCTCACCGTTGATGAAAATATTCTCACCGTTGATTAATAATAACTCACCGTTGATAATTTAGCATCTCACCGTTGATGTTTGAAAATCTCACCGTTGATTTAGACTTCAAATGTGGTCATTTCGACTTTTTTTGTTGAAAACACCAAACTGTCAAGAACTATTTTGAGCTTTTGTGTGTTACACAATTTAAATTGACATTCATGAAATTGTACTGATTATGTAATTTATATTCTTCCATAATTACTACCTAATATTTTTTAGCAATTGAAATTTTGTTGTTGATAGGAAAAGATATGAGTAAATAAATTTTCAATAAAACGCTGTTGATTTGTTGACAGCTCCGTTATCAATTGATAACTAAACAAGTAAAGGTCAACATTGCATCAACAAATTAAAATGTACATAATCATGCAATCCCAATTGTTGACGTCGTGTTGACCTTTTGTTACCATCTAACTAATTGACTATAAAGCCTTTTTTAAGGCTCACAACAAATCAACGCTAATCTTCACTCATAAAATCCAGTTGCATGAATGTATAATACCTCCCTTTCAATTTTAGCTCTTCAACTTTATACGTATTTGAGCTTGGCTGTAAAGCTAAATAATATTTAGTATAGGCACCATTCGTGCTTTTTAAGTCAAATTGACTTTTAAGAGTTTCAGAAACTTTAGAGGTAGTTGCTCTGATATTATTTTTGGTCAATTTTTCTAATAAATCACCTA
>NZ_VSKK01000013.1 GCF_008086205.1 Bizionia myxarmorum
ATGTAATAAGCTCTTAAAACAGGCCTTTGCAATTGCTAAATCAGGATTAATATATGAAGATACTTACAGAAGTACTTTGGTGAAAAATTAAATCAATTTCACTTGGTTTTTACCACAGTACTTTGTTGTGAGTAGTGCTTTTTAGAACTACTGTTTGATTTTATAACTATTTTCCTGATTATCAATGTAAATTATACAGTTTTTAAAAAATCCAATTCCTATGGAAAGTTCATCTTGAACGCTGATTTTTGTGCTGACATTTTCAAATTCCATATCTCCCAGTTTTACCAATGGCACAACTCCAACTTTTTGCGTAATCATTTGAAGTCCTCCAATGCTATAAATTTCTTGTTCATCGTCCTCAAAATCATATTCATTCAAAAGCTTTTCCGCAAGTTTAGAGCCAGATGGTATAGTCAATTCAAATCCTGAACCAAAATCTATCACAACATTATATTCAGTTCCGCTTATTGAAATATTTGTGTAAGGTGTTCCATCCTTACTTTTCAATTTTATTTTTTTAAAGGTGTTGTCGGTCAATTTTTTGTTTGTAATACAAAGTTTTTTATTCGGATAATCAATTAGCCAATTCGCTTTCTCGATAATAGGTTGCCCTATTATTCCTCCAAAATTAGGGATTTGTTCCTTTAATCCAGTCATATCAAAATTAACTGCGATAGTACCAAGAAATTCTACACTTCCGATCTTAAATGATTCTACTATTTCACTTCCTGCTTTTATACTGCGTTCAGATACTCCACCAACATTGATTAAAGAACCGATTGTGGAATCTCGATGTATAGCGGAAAATTGTGCTCCCGTGTCAAAAATAAAATTTTTAGAGATTCCATTAATTTTAGACGGAATTATCATTACTGTTTGGATTGTAGTAAACTCCGTTTCATAATTGAATTTTTCAGGAAGCACTGTCCCTTTTTTTTGATGTTTTGTTACGGAACAACTTAATGAAATAAAGAATAAGGAAATCAATAATAGTCGTTTTAAATTTTTCATATATGATCTTGTATAGGTTTTTTTTATATAGACGTATAAAATTGGTTAATAGTTGCCTGAACGTTTTTTTTCGCATTGCTCACAACGTGTTTGTATATGGTTTGTTGCGTGGTTAAGCACGTAATTTAGCAAATAAAAACCGAATAGAAAATCCGCGAGGATTTTCGTAAGTAGGCTAGAACTAGCAATAAATTATATACGGCTTAAGTTAGCGTTTTAATAAAAACACTAAATTAAGGTCTATAAATAAGAAAGCACAAAAGAGAGGAGTAAGGTTATTATATACGCAGAGACTTTGATCTCGTCAACATTGAAAATCCCCTCTCTTT
>NZ_VSKK01000009.1 GCF_008086205.1 Bizionia myxarmorum
GAAATATTGATAATCCTATCGGAATTATCAACATTTCAACACCACACCATCATCAATATGAGATAATTAAAAAATAAATATTAACTTTGGAGAACTAGGCTAGTGCTTTTCATAGGATACGATGTTGGCAGCCGTTTTTATTTTATTAATCTTTGAATTTCATATTCCAGATTGCTTATATACACTAGCGAGTTGTTTAAACGAAGTTCGGTATTTATAACTTTTCCATCTTGAATAAAAAATATTTGTGGGTAAAGATTAAAATTAAGTAATTTTTGAGTTTCTTTTTGATTCGTAGCATATAGTTTGTTGAATTTATAACCTTCACGTTCAATTCGTTCTACAATCTGTTCAAGATTTTTGTCTTTTTTTGTTGGAACATTAATGGCGTAAAAGTTTATGTCATCTTGATATTTATTTGAAAGCGCATCAAGTATTGGGAATTTTTTAAAACATTGACTACAGCTTGTTGTCCAAAAATCTAAAACTAAATATCCTTCGCTAGGAAGTACTATTTTTCTTCCATTTTCATCAACTAAATCAAGTTTTGATATATCAGTACCGATACTATCTGGGGAATTGAAGCTTTTTATCCATTCGAAATAATTAGGAAATACTACAAAACTATTAAATAAAATAATTATTGGGATTATTGGGATTAACCATTTTTTATCATAGGACTTTTTAGTTAAAATGTATATTATGGGAAGAAAGAGGAGGTACAAACCTCCTCTTGATATGTCTTTTTCAAAAACCATACCGAAAGCAATAATTACAATAAATGTTAAAATGCTTATAAAAAACTTTTTCTCACTTTTACTTTTCTTATATATTATAAATAATACAACTATAAATATCTGCATTATAAGCATGAGCCATTTATGGTCACTTGTAATAAATGCTAATAAAATTAGGTATATAATTAAGATTATAGAAGCGTTAAAAATATTTTTTAAAATGGTTTTCATTATAAGAAATTGTTAGTTAGGATTTCCTCCACATATTTTTGTACAGCTGCCAAGTCCCAATGCTCCACAGCCTAAATTAGTCTCATCGCAGGAATCCTTTTCGCAATCATCTCCACTTCCGCACCAACCCCATTTGCAATTGCAATCTGGTTCATCTCCAGGGCCAGAACCACCTCCTCCAATTGAGCCACCATCAGTTTTGTTAAAAAAGTCATTATCTTCTTTCGATTTGGTGTTTTGTAAAGTACCAAAGGCATATACCATTTCAGACTTGCTCCAACCAGCTCTTTCAACTAAAGGTAAGAGGTTTTCTTCAATAACATAATATTCTTTGTCAGTTAGTTCCCTTTTAAATGATAATTCATTTACTAGGCTTTCTACATACGCTATTAATTCAAGTTCTTCTTTTTTTTTGTGCTTTTGCTTTAAATGATTTAGTTTATCTCTCCAAACAGATTTTCTTTTTGAAGGAGTAAGTACTCTGAATGCAGCTCTTTGTTTTTCACCTGAAAGTTTAATGATATCTTCACGATTCATTTTAAGAATTTCAGATTTATTTTCCTGAGCCCAATTGTTGACTGACTGATTACAGCTGTAACATATCTCTTCATCTACATCGCAAGAAGTGTAGGCAAATGCGATAGAAAATAACAGTAAACATTTAATAAAAATTTTCATATTGTTTGATTTTAATGCTCCATTGAGGTCTTGAGCGATTAGATTTAGACCTTTAAAAGTGGCTTTAAAGAGAACTTTTTACTTTAGAACAATTTTATAATTTAAATAATATTCCGTAAATCGGATGGTCATTAAAAAGTTCTGAGTCTTTGTTCAAATGGCTGCCAACGGTTTGCATATGAAAAGTAGCGTTGAAAATAGGCGACTACCATTCTGATAGACAAAAGCCGAATTTTTACTTTTTTCTTGTTATTTTTTCTCTCAAAAAGCCAAATTTAAAAATTTGGCGACTTCGAAAAAGTTCTCGAGCCTTTGTTTTTTGCTCGGACTTTCGCTATTTTTTATATGCGTTGTTAGCAAATGTTTATTCCGCTGAATTCTCTAATAAACCTGGCATTTCATAAATAAATTTCAATAACATACTTGTAAAATTAAGTATCAGTTTTGAATTATTTTCGTTTTGAGTTTCTATTTTATGATTAGCTGTATTTCCAAGCTTTCTAATATTATCAACCCAAGTTTTTCCATTTGGTGGAACATATCCATTATTATCCAAATAATCTATATAACCTTGAAAACTCAATCCTTCTTTTGCTCCTTCCGAAACAGATATATTCATTAAAAGTTTTCTACAACACATAACAGATGATGTAAAAGCATTCACAGAATGACACCTTCGAGCCTCTTCGAATAAATTTGAAACCAAGTCATCAGAAATGTAATTTACTGAATTACCAAAAATTGCTCCCGGAAACTGTTCATCATTATAATCAAAAAATGTAGGTTTTTCACAAAAATGACAAATATATATTTGACCGTCAATAGAATAACTTTGACTACTCATTCTGCCATAATTTTCAGTTGTAGCCTTATATCCTTCTTTCGAAGCAATATCTTTGCCGCAATGTCCACATTTGTAATCTTTCGAGTTAAGTTCCGTGATGTTATTCCATTTCATTTTTTTAAATATTTGCTAACGGTTTTGTATATGAAAAGTGCATACTTGTGTCAGAGGATTTTCCGAAGGAAAATCGGAGGAAAGCAAGTACGCACTTACCTTTCATTAAGCACTAAACTACGCATTTTTTATATACAGTGTTGT
>NZ_VSKK01000014.1 GCF_008086205.1 Bizionia myxarmorum
TGTTACCAAACGGTTTTTTATTCAGAACTTTTCGGTTTTTGTGTTTCCGTACAGTTCCATTAAATATTCAAATGCTTTTGTTAATCGAGGTCTTAAATTTTCTTCATCGATTGATTTATCTAACATGAATGCAATATTTTCTTTTTTAGACCAATTATCATCTCCTTTAGTAATTAGAATTGCTTCTTCACTATTTTTGATTTTAACTTCTAGCCAATAATTACTTTGCTTTTCGATAAATTCTATATTGTTGATTTTATTAAGAGGAATAAAAAAAGCACGAGTAAAACCCCAAGGTTTTGTTGTTTCTTGAATGTGAGTTCCTACTAAATAATAATTACCCTTAATCTCTTTAACACCGTCAAAATATTGAACTTGTTTTGTTCCGTCAGATTCAAATTGATGCTCAACGAATTTACTATTTATCCATTCGATAGTTTCTTGCGTTTCAGTTTCTCGGTCAACAGTTTCGTTCACTTTTTTAATTCCGATGTCGTTGATAATTAAGTAATTATTTTCAATCGAAATCTTTCCTAGTTTGCTTAAAGCTGTCATTCCTAATAGTAATGGTGCGTTTTGCTCGTGAACAACTGTTGCTGTAACATTCCGTATTTCAAGTCCTTCGATTTCTATCTTTCTCAAAATGATTTCTGTTCCTTCTTTAATTTCTCCGTTGGCGATTTGATAATTTACAGATTCTTTTATGTCGCCTTGTTTAAGAAGTCCTTGTTTTGAAAGAAATAAAGCCTCTGTGATTGATATTGTTACGTTAGTTGCTCCTGTGTCAAATATAAATTCCATTGGAATTCCATTGACTTTACAAGGAACTTTATAAACTCCATTAACTTTATCTAATTTAATAGTTACTTGAGAGCTTATATTTAAACTTAATAGGAAAGCAAATAAAAGAAGTAAGTTTTTTTTCATTTTTTATTGTTCTTGTAATAGTGTTTTAAAATGCTCAATATCTGTTGAAGTCCAAAAAGTTCCGTAACTGCTTCTATGAACTGCAACTATTTGAAAATCTATATCTGTATCTTCTGTCAAGTCTTTGAAAAGATTATCATTTTCCCATAGTTTGTACCAATCAATTTCAAGATTATTTTCTCGAAAATATTTAATTGGTAATATAAAAAAGCGATGAATCGGAAATCCATTTTTCGTATTCGATTGGTTTTCTAATCGTTTTAATTTTTCTAACAAATCGTTAGCTTCAAGTATTTTCATAGTTTTCTTCAACTGTTTGGTAACG
>NZ_VSKK01000004.1 GCF_008086205.1 Bizionia myxarmorum
TTCTAAAGTCCTCATTCTTATTAATAGTCATGTTACCTTGAAAAATTAGTTTTAGCCAATTTAAAAACGTCGTTTTACCCGTTTTGCGCTCTTCACTTACCAAACATAAAATTGGTAGTATTTGCGTGGGATGCTTCCATAGAATTGTGAGATAATCTAAACCTATTTCATAATGCTCATCAAAAATGTGTTTTAAGAAGGCTTTAGTTTTGTTAAAATCACCACTTAAAAATTCATGATGTAACTTTTCATATTCATTATAGAATCCATCAATATCTTGCTTGTAACTTATATGTGATGGTATTAAGCAAAATCCATTATATTTTTCAATTTCATCTAAATAATCCTTTCCTTCATCTGTAATTATTTCCCCTTTTTTCCATTTTAATAGCGTACTCCATTTGTCCCCGCTATGCAAAGGCACCAAAGCTTTCTTAAAGTATTCGGTGCCTATTCTTAAATATGTAGATTCTGTCATTATTAAAACAATTTACCTCTTAATGCTCCAGGTCGAGTAATTTGAGACGGTTTAATATCTAATACCAAAAATATTTGCGTGATTTCAGGATCTCTAATGATCATTTCATTAATTTCAGAGGCAATAGCATTTAATTTCAAGGTTCTTTTACTTAAATTACTCATATTGTTTTGTAATATTTTTGACGATGTTAATTTTGATGTTTTTTTATTGGAAGCTGAACTATTTTCTTGGATATTCTTTAAAAGATTAGACCTTTGGGGTCGTATTGAGTTGAATTTTTTAATGTTACCCATAGCAATTACTTCCCCACTTAAGGAATCAAGATATTTTAATATTAATTCTGTGATTTTTTTAAGTTGAACGCTTGAGCTACTTTGCGCTAATAATTGTTCACAGCGCTTTTTCTCAATTCTGATAGCTTTTAAAAGTTCTTTTTGCATAGCTGATATATTTGTTTTAGTCCTCACCATTATCTTCTATATTTTAAAGATTTAACTTCAGATAAAGCCACGTCAAAGTCTCGACGTTTTATAAACACACGTCTTCCTATTTTAAAGGCGGGTAGAATACCTTTCTTAATGTAATTATGGATAGTTAATTCCACCACACCTAATTCTTCAGCAGCTTCTCTAATGGAGAGTTTGGTGTTTTCTTTTGTAGAGAATAAAGGAGAGAGTCTCTTTTCAAATAGGGCATCTATATGACCTAGTAATTCTTGTTTAGTAAGTTCTTCAACTTGAAAAATTGTTTTCATTTATATAGTTTTACGATTAATAATACCGCTAAACTATATTGGATTAACCTTGAAAACCTGGTGAAGTAACTATGTAGTAGGTACTATAAATTTAATTCAATTACTTTTAAATCATTTTCGCATTGTTTTCTAGCATTTTCTGATAAAAATGGTAAGATTTTCACCAGCATCTTTTTTCGGTTTAACGTTGCTTTTAATCTGTATTCTTTATCATTCAATAGCTTCCCATGTACTTTTCTAATATTAGGTCCACTACATTTAAATTTCTTACCTATTAAATTCCAATAATCAACTCTTTTTAGGTCTTTAGATTCTATTATCTTCTCACTTACATATTCCCTATAAAAAATATAATAAGCTACTTCAGATGCGGTAAGAGACATTTCCGATAAGTTATCCACTATATTATCATCCAAATAATCTTTATCAAAATCAAGGTCTTCCATCGTAGGAGGTTTGTTCTTATTATCTATCTCATCTATTAACCATAAAATTTCTTTTAGAATTAATTCCTTTACACTAAAATCACGCCAGTCATTAATCAAATCATCTAATTCTATATCATCCTTATCTTCATGCTTTTGAAGAATTAAATTAGAAAAATCCTGTACATCATCATTGAAAGAGAATTCATTATTTTTATGGGTTAAATAAGACTTTATTAAAAAAACCCCTATTTCTTGAGGAAGGAAGAATTGTTGAAAATTTTCATACCAAGATATATTGACATCGAATAGAACAGCCTCACATTCGACAAGTGTCGAGTATGCACGGAAATCGATGTTTTTTGGAAACTCTTTTTTATAACGCTTTTTGAGAAATTTTTTCTTTGCTTTCTTTCCGACGATAGCGTGAGTTTCTAACATTAATTCATCCACGTAATGTTCTAAAAACAATCCCCTTGTGCCTGCAATATTTTCCATGATATTATATAATTCGGCAACAAGAACAGGATTTAACTCAAAGCATTTACTATCATAAAAAATCATAACGTCAAATTCAGTAGAATCATCAGGGTCAAAAAAATCTAAAAATTCTTTAAATGGTGTAAAAACTTTTCTCTCAATTAGTGCTTCTATCGTTTTTTTATCGAAAATATCAATATCAATGTCCGTTCCATTTAATAATCCTATAAATTGGTAACCGTAAATATCTGTTGAATAACCTTCTAGTTCTTTTTCGTGCATATTATAATTATATCGCTTTTATTTTAGGTAACTCTATTCTTCCGAAAACTGATCTAACAGCATCTAACCTAGCATTATTATCTACTTTGTGATACATGTTAAAAGTTTTCTGATCTTTATGACCTGTAATACTCATTATAGTTTTGTCGGCCACGCCTTTATTTCTCATAATAGTAACAAATGTTCTTCGTGCTGTATGAGTTGAAACTCTTTTATAAAAAGGCTTAACAATAGTTGTTTGATTTACACCTTTAATGCGTGTAAATTCAACATCATAATCAAATTTGGCTTCTTTTAGAATTGCTTTAATATATTCGTTTTGTTTTTGGTTTGATAATAAAGGTAGATTATAATCATATTTAGAAAGTATATAATTAGTGATTTCAAATAGAGGAATTTGTCGCTCTTCTTTACTCGAATCCTTTTCCTCTTTCAAAAAGATACAGTTATCAAAAACTACTCTCTTATTAACCTTCTTCAGCTCGCCAAATCGTAAACCTGTTAAGCATTGAAAGACAAAGACATCTCTAACTTTCTCCAAACTTCTAGATTTGCATTCATAGTTGAATAATTCTTCAACTTGGTCAAGCGTTAGCGCTTCTTCTTTAGTGACAACACGATTCGGTTTTTTAAAATTAATAAATACATCATTATATGTATAATTGTTTTTTAAAGCCCAATACATAAACGTTTTTATCAAACCAACATTTCTTGCAAGTGTATTAGTATAGTGATTTCTATTGGTATAACAAAAATCTACAAATTGGCTATAAAATGATTCATTAATATTACTGAAAGTTAGTTTATAGGACTTTTCTTTCTCAAAATCTTCGAGAAGGTTCTTTATATTTTTATAACGCTTAATAGTAGATGGTTTCCATTCCTTATGTAGGTTTTTCTCTGTTGTAAAATCCTTATAGACTTCAAAAAATCTGTTACTTTTTTGAGCACTTTTTTTAAAACGAACATTAAAACAGTCTTTTATATATTTTGAAGTGAACTCTTGCTCCATCCTTTTGCAATCAGATTCATCAACCATAAAAGCTTCAGCATACCTCCCCAGCTGAAGATTAATGGTTGATGAATTAATATCCTTATTAGCACCTTTTAGAAACGGTCTATTATTTTCCTTATCCCAACTTTTAGGTTTGATTTTTTCACCAGTAGAATAGACAAACTTTTTTCTTTCTTCTTTGAAATAGCATGAGAAATATATTAAGGATTCTTTTTTGGTGTTTGCTTCTTTAAGATAAAAGGTATAAGTCATTTTGCTAGGAATAAAGAGGTGACAAATTAGGTGACAATTAGGATATATTTCGATATCATTTCAATTGAAAACAAACATAAAGATATTCTTACAAAAACCTAAAAATCCCGTAGTATTGTTATAAACAGTAAAAATAAATAATAAAACGGATAATTCTCTCCGACTCCACTTTTAACCCTGTAAATCATTGATTTACAGGGTTTTATTTTTTTAGTTGACAATTTAGTTGATATTTTTGAATTAATAATAATTACAATTTTATATTTCTCTCGGTTATCAGTTTGCTGATAGATTTTTTCTTCTTAAACATTTCGATAAACAGTATTTAAAAATTCATTAATTGAATTTGTTTTATTTTTTATTTTCGAAGACGCCCATTTGCAAAAAAAATGTGCATCTTAATTAGTAAAAACACCCATAGCTATAGTATCTTTAATGCTTAGATATGTTAGAAAACCGTATTATGAATCTTGAAGTATTATATGAAAACAGCAAATATTTAGTTGTAAACAAAGAGGCTGGACTTATAAGTGAGAAAAACCCGTTTGAAAATAACACGGTGGAGGATCAAGTTTTAGACTACCTTTTACTAAATAACCCAAAACCTTATATTGGCGTTATTCATAGATTAGATCGGGTTACGAGTGGCGTGCTTATTTTCGCCAAGAAAAAGAATATTCTGGTTCACTTTAATAATTTATTTAGCAACCGCAAAGTTCAAAAAACATATCTGGCAATTGTTTCTAAAAAGCCTTCTAAAAACAAAGAGCATTTAAATCATTTTTTGGTGAAAAATAATTTAGAAAAAAGAGCAGACATTGTTAAAAGCGAATCCAAAGACACTTTGGAATGTCGACTATCTTACGAAGTTATAGACCAAAACGAGCATGGTTATTTATTGGAAGTAAAACCAACTACTGGCCGATTTCATCAAATTAGAGCGCAATTATCTCATATAGGACTTCCTATTATAGGGGATGAAAAATATGGTTCAGATCAAGACTACTTGCCACTTGCCATATGTCTTCATGCTTGGAAATTAAGCTATAAAATTGCTGGTTCTGAAGACATCCAAACCTTTCAGGCGCCTTTGCCTAAAAATAATTTTTGGAAATTTAAATCTGTTTAAATCCAAATGTATATTATTCCCATATTTGAAAAAACTAAAAAATTAAATCGCCGGGAAAAAGTGTAAATCGCTTATATTTGAATACAGGTAGAAATATAATTATCAGATAATCAACTTATATGCTTTCAAGAAAAATTGTTCTGATTTTAGCTTTTTTCTGCCTGGTAAAACTATCACTTCATCTTATTGCTGATTCCAACTCCGGATTTCAAGGTGATGAATTATTACACATTGAAACTGGAAACCATCCCAGTTTTGGTTATATGGAGTTCCCACCCGTTATTGGCTGGCTGGCGTTTATTCAAAATCAATTTCATTCGTCATCCGTTTTTGTACACCACATCTTTTCGCACCTAGCTTCTTTTTTCATTTTAATACTTATTGCACTCATAACCGTTAAGTTAGGCGGCAAATCTAAAGCTGTATTTATAGTATTACTTTGTGTTTTAACGGCACCCGCTTTTGGCCGAGGTCATCAATTATTTCAACCTGTAGTTTTTACACATTTCTTTTGGCTTTTTTCGTTTTATCAAATGGTTAACTATATTCGAACTTTTGAAAAAAAACATTTATTATACCTAACCGTCGGTCTTGGTTTAGGGTTTCTTACCAAATATGACATTCTTTTCTTTATTGCAGGACTAACCGGTTTGCTGTTTTTTAAACGGATAAGATTAGCCATCTTACAAAAGGATATATGGAAATACATGTTACTATTTATAGTTATAATAACGCCTAATGTGTTGTGGCAATACACTCACGATTTTCCGGTTCTGGACATGTTTGCGCGACTTTATGAAACCCAATTAGACAAACTAACTATCTTGGGTGTTCTTAAAAATATAATCATATCCTTAAATCCTGTAACGGCCGTCTTTTGGTTGGCAGGTTTTTTTTATATGTTAACCGCAAAGAACAATTACAAATACCGCCCTATAGCCTTCACTATATTAATATCCATAATACTTTTGGCAGGTAATAAAAGCAAGGCCTATTATTTTTATCCTGCTATGATAACGCTGCTGATTTTCGGGAGCATATGGTTTGAACAAAAAGTTCTAACAAAACGTAAATGGATTATATATCCAGCAACAACATTACTTGCTTTGTCTGGTATTATTTTAATACCATTCGGACTAGCCGTGTTACCATTGAAAACCTTTATAAAATTTGCAGGAATAGAAAAAAAAGATAATCGTTATGAAGTAACATATACCGAATATTATTCAGAATCGAAATGGGAAAAAACTATGCTGAGTTTAAAATCTGTTTATGATAGTCTGCCAGCTGACGAACAAACATACGCTTTAATTTGGGGTAAACATTACAGTCAAGCGGGCGGCGTTAATCTTTTTAGGAAAAAATATCAGGTTCCAAAAGCCTTTTCATATCATGGAAGTTTTTATCTCTGGACAGCAGAAGAAGGCGATTTACCAAAAACAATTATAGCTTTTAGCAATGGTGACGCTAGAATAGATTTTTTTCAAACCTTTTTTAATTCTGTTGTGGCTGTAAAGCGCATTTACAATCCATATGCAGATGATGAAAAACATGTATGGCAAACTATTTATATATGTAAAGAGCCTAAAGTAAATTATCACCAATTGCGAAAAGAATTTAAAAATCGTGTTTTTGAATAAGTTCAAAGCTATAAATGCGCCTATAAATGCCTTATATTTGAATTTCGCTAATTGTACCCAGAAAACAACAAAGTATGAAATATAATCTCTCTAGAATGATGTGTTTAGATATGTATTTATCTGCCTTGCCTTTCAAAGAATATAAGGAAGTTAAGGATCAAATAAAACCTTCCAAGTCCAAAAACATGCCATTATTAAGTTGGGATATCTTTAGTCAGCAATATTCACAAACGCTTGATGACCTGAAAACAGAAAACGATATTAAAATGGTTAAGTTGTTTGCAGAAAAAGAAAAATGGCAAAACGAAATAGATTCTATTTTTGAAAATCAAGATTTTGAAGCCTTGATTATTACGGATATTGAACAAAAAATACTTTGGGTAAATGATGGTTTCACAAAAATGACCGGATATTCTAAAACGTATGCCGTTAATAAAACCCCTAAATTTCTGCAAGGACTAAATACTTCTGCAGATAGCAAACAGCAATTTCGAGCTAAATTAAACCGATTAGAACCTTTTACAGAAATTATAACCAATTACAGAAAAGACAACTCGCCTTATACATGTGAAGTTAAAATCATTCCTCTGTATGCTGAAAATGTAACACACTTTTTAGCCCTAGAAAGACAAGTAGTATGAACATAGAAGAGCGCATAAAAAATTCATCAACCACCATTTTCAAAGCGGTATTCCCGAATACAACTAATCATTACCACACCTTATTTGGAGGAACGGCTATGCAATTAATGGACGAAACTGCTTTTATTACGGCCACACGATTTAGTCGGCAAAAAATGGTAACCGTCAGTAGTGATAAAATAGATTTCAAAAAACCCATTCCCGCTGGAACCATAATAGAATTAAGCGGCTATGTTACGCATGTAGGGAATACCAGTTTAAAAGTGCGAGTAGATATTTATGTTGAAGAAATGTATACGGATTTTAGAGAAAAAGCCGTTTCAGGCGAATTTACCTTTGTGGCCATTGATGAAAACAAAGCACCCGTAAAAATTCTATAAGTACAGTTATATTACAATCAACTTATAAACGTAATTAACGGATTAAAATCACGTAACAACTCCCGCTAATATCTAAATTATGATTAAAGCTATCATCATAACGACTTTCATTTTATTTGCAAATGTCCTGTTAGGACAAAATGACAACGCGATTTTTCAATTTGATAAAAACCTCAATCAATTTCATAATGTTCGAGACTTATGTGTTTCTGAAAGTGGAAAGGAGGCGTTTTTTACACTTCAAAGTCCTAATGGCGAAATTTCACAAATAGCCACCATGAAGAAAGAAGATAACGTATGGTTAGAACCCGAACTATTACCTTTCTGCGGTGCTTATATGTATCTAGAACCGTTTTTATCTAGCAACGGCAATCGCTTATTTTTTGTCTCTGATAGACCTCTTTATATTAAGCAAACCGAAAAAAAAGACTTTGACATCTGGTATGTGGATCGAAATTCCAGAGATCAAAAATGATCAGAACCTAAAAATTTGGGATTGCCAATTAATTCGAATTTAGATGAATTTTACCCTTCCGTTAGCGACAATAACAATCTTTATTTTACCATGGACTCTCCTGAAGGTTTAGGGAAAGATGATATCTATTTGTCTAAATGGGCGCAAAGCACCTATCAAAAACCGGTTTTATTAAGCGAAAACATCAACAGTAGCGGTTATGAATTTAATGCGTTTATTTCCAAGAAAGAAGATTTTATACTATTTACAAAATACAATGCTGAAGACGGTCATGGCAGTGGCGATTTATATATTTCCAAAAAAGATGTCGATGGAAATTGGCAAAAATCCACGAATTTAGGACTTCCTATTAATTCAAAATATATGGAATATTGCCCTTTTTATGATGAAACTAATGGAATTCTATATTTCACAAGTAAGCGACAGCAGGTTACACCTAAAACATTTAAAAATATTTTAGATTTCAAAAATTATATTAAAAATGGCGAAAATGGTTTAAGTAAAATTTACGGCACTTCCTTTAAAATTGAATAGAAACAAGCATCCAATTAAAAACCTTTGAAAATAATTTATAACCTATAATCATTAATGGAACCCTGTGCAAATCAGGGTTGATAATTTGAGTTTAAAGAGTACATTTCAAATTAAAAATTTTTATCTAACTTAGATTAAAAGCTTTCGTTTATCTAATTCATATGTTACTAACCTATTACATATTATCCGCCTTATTTATTACCGTTAGTCTGTTACCCCTTATACCGCATCAGCACTGGATGTTTCGGGTTTGGGAATTTGGGAGGATACAAGTCATGTTCCTTCTGCTCATAACATTGGCAATAGGCCTTCTTTTTGTAGAAGATAAAACGCCTCTATTTTGGGCAAGCGTTTTTATACAGGTAGGGCTCATAATTAATAATATAATCATCTTATTTCCTTATACCACGGCCTATAAGCGAAATAAAACTGAAAATATCGACAATAATTCTGAATCAATTTCTATTATATCGGTTAATGTGTATCAATTCAATGAACGGTATGACGATTTAATAAAATTAGTTGAAAAAGTGCAGCCAGATATTCTGCTCACTATGGAATCGAATCAAGCTTGGGAAAATGGGCTTTCCAAAATTGAAAAGGATTATCCAAACTTTAAAAAAGTAGCTTTAGAAAACACGTATGGTATTCATTTTTACACCAAACTAGACGTGAAAACTATAAAAGTGAACTATTTTGTAGCAGATGATTTGCCTAGTATTGAAGCGTCTGTAGTTACCAAAAACGGCACATCATTTACTTTTTTCGGTGTGCATCCACCACCGCCAAGTCCTACTGAAGAGGACAATTCCAAGGAACGAGATGGCGAATTGCTTTGTATAGGTAAGAAAGTTTTAGAAACCAAAGGTCCTGTAATTGTTGTTGGCGACTTTAATAATGTTGCTTGGGCTAAATCGTCAATTCTTTTTAAAAACACCTCAAAATTGATAGATCCCAGAATAGGTCGTGGTTTTATAGCTACTTATCATGCTAAATATAGACTGCTTAGATTTCCTATTGATCTATTTTTCCATACATCAGATATTTTTGTTCAAGACTTTAAAACCTTATCAACTATTGGTAGTGATCATTTGCCACTGTTCTGTGAATTCTTTATAAATGAAAAGGAAGATGTTCAAGAATCGGAAGTGGAAACACTAAATGAGGGAGAAAAAGAGGAAGTGGAAGAAATGATTGAAGATGGAATCAAAGAACAAGGTGATAGACCAAAAGTAGCCACTAGCTAATAAAAACGTCTAGCTAAAAACCATAAATGGTGTGGTTTACTTTTCAATAACTACTTTTAAATAATACACAAAAACTATTAACTTCATCTATTTGTGATGTGGTGTCTTTGAGTTTTTGTGACTTTGAGACTTTGCGCTATAATGCAACTAGAAGAAACAATGGCTAATTAGGGCTGAACAATTTCAAATCCATCATGTTCCCATTTAGAAATGCCACCTTGCAAATCATAAACCTTGGTAAACCCAGCATCCACCATTTTCTGTGCACATTTAGCACTACGACCACCAGATCTGCAATATAAAATAACTGGTTTATCCTTATCCAGCTTTAAAATATCTTGATCAAAAGTTGGCGATAAAAAATCGATATTCTGAAAATCTGGAATATACCCCTCTGCATATTCTTCTGGAGTTCGCACGTCTAACAACTGTACATTATCCATTTCTAAAAGGGCTTGCATTTCTTCGCTTGTAACCACTTGTATAGCATCATTTTTAGGCTCGTTTTTACAACCAACCAAAACCATAGTGCACACTAGT
This sequence comes from Bizionia myxarmorum, assembly GCF_008086205.1. Classification (GTDB taxonomy): domain Bacteria; phylum Bacteroidota; class Bacteroidia; order Flavobacteriales; family Flavobacteriaceae; genus Algorimicrobium; species Algorimicrobium myxarmorum. Next base: position 10,276 of record NZ_VSKK01000004.1, read on the forward strand.
AAACTAAAATAAAGTATTTTTTTCATAACATTTTATATTTAAGATTGTACAACGTCGCCGGTCCAATCTGTAAAACCACCTTCTAAATTATAGGTGTTGGCAATTCCTAACTGATTCATAATGGAGCAAGCCTGGGCACTTCGCGCACCAGAACGGCAATATACATAATACGCTTTTGTTTTATCCAACTCTTGAATACTACTCATAAAAGCCGGCGCATCATAGATATCCATTTGAATAGCGTTAGGAATCATCCCTTCTGAAACCTCTTCATCTGTACGGACATCTAAAATAATCGCTTGACTATCCTGTTCCAATTGCTCACGCCATGCTTTTTGTGTTAAATCTGCCATTGTCATTATATTTTGCTCAAAATTACTACATATTAAGGAATACACGAAAAAAAACCACACGCGTTATGAATTCATTCCAACATCTTTATTGCTAAAACCCCTTATCTCTTGATGGTACAGCCAATAGCACGCGTTTGTTTTTCTTTAATATCACGACCTTCTAATAAAGCATCCACAGCATTTTCGGCATATTTTTGATTTACGGCATTCACATCTTGATAATTATCATCAATGGCTCCTATATATTTTACTTGGCTCCCCGCATCTACCTTTTGCAGGACATAGACATGAGGCGTTTTTCTAGCGCCATATTGCGGAAATATTTTTTGTCCAGCATCCATTAGGTAAGGAAATGTAAACCCTTTCGATTTTGAACGCGCTTTCATGGCATCCATACTATCTCCTTTTTGTAAATCTGGATTATTGGGCATAATAGCAATAACAGGATAGCCTTTTGCAGCATATTTTTTATCCAATGCGATAATGCGATCTTCATAAGCCACTGAATATGGGCATGTATTACACGTAAAAACTACTATAAAACCCTTCGCATCGGGATAATTTTTTAAAGAAACCATATTGCCATCTATATTCTTTAAACTAAAATCGGTTGCCATATCACCAACTTTATAGCCCTGTGCTTCCACCGTATTTGTTAGTATGAAGAAAGCTAATAACCCAAAAAATAATGTCGTTATTTTAAATATTTTCATGTTCTATTTATTTAAAAATTGTTCTACTTCAGTTTGTAACGTTTCATAAGTAAACGTTTGCTCATAAAACTGTCGTTTATCATTACTATAAATTAATGTGGCAGGAATTGCGCCACTCCAATCGGCATTTACCTGTGGAATCCATGTATTACCGTCGGTATCATTTAAAACTAATATCTCCGATTGCAAGTTATGTTTAGCTATAAAAGGTTTCAACTTGCTGTTATATTGATGCGGAAAATCTAAACTAACCAAAAGTACCTTTACGTTTTCAGATGCAAAATCTCGACCTATTTTTTCGAAAGCTGGTAATTCTTTTATACAAGGTGCACACCACGTGGCCCAAAAATTAACAACATAAATGGTATTATCGGTTTTATTTAGTAAAGGTTTTAAACCCTCAAAATCCAGTATTTGCAAGCTATCTTTAAAGGTCTGAACGGTTTCGTCAATTTCAATAAGCTGTTGATTATCCGGAAAATTGTTACAATTCCACAACAGTAAAACAAAGAGGCACCACATATATTTCATAAGTATAAAAATACGAATTTGTTTTGTAACACTACAGTCATATCTTACATTTCAACTATTTCATTGACTTTTAAACCATTTTTATGCAATTAGTTTTGGATAGTTACATTTTCATTTTTATATTTGACATTCAGAAAACAAAAATGAACACAATTTTAAATCATACTTGGTGGTGGAACAATCGAAACTCAAAATTCGTGATCTAACCCTATACGTATATTTAAATTAAACATACTTAAAAAGGCTTGTCATTCACGACAAGCCTTTTTTTATTGCCTAAACTTTATGAAAAAATTCAGTCTTTACACACATTACAAAAAAATTCTTGCAGATACCATTACACCTGTGAGCGTTTATCTTAAAATTCGTGATAAATTCCCAAATAGCATTCTATTAGAAAGTAGTGATTATCATGCCAATGATAATACGTTTTCCTATATATGCTGCAATCCTATAGCGTCTATTTCGGTTAAAAATGAACAGATAATCCAAACATTTCCTGATGGAAGTCAATTATCCAATTACATTTCTGAAAAAGGCGCTGTGATTAATAAAATCCACAAGTTCACCAAGCGCTTTAAAATTCATGCTGATACAGACTTCAAATTTATAAACAACGGTATTTTTGGATATATGGCTTATGATGCCGTTCGGTATTTTGAAGATATTTCCATAGCTAAAAAAGAAGGCCATCAAGATATTCCTGATATTTATTACGCTGTTTATCAGAATATAATTGCTATTAATCATCATAAAAACGAAGCCTATATTTTTGCACATTGCTTTAATACGGAGAATAATATTGATGAAATTTTACAACTCATTACTTCCAAGAATTTTGCGGCTTTCAAATTCACGACCTCTGGAGAAAGCACGTCTAACTTAACAGATGCTGCCTATAAAGAACAAGTGGAACTGGCCAAACAACATTGTGCCCGAGGTGATGTGTTTCAATTAGTGCTTTCCAAAAAGTTTTCACAAAAATTTAAAGGTGATGAATTTAACGTGTATCGCGCCTTACGAAGCATCAATCCGTCGCCCTATTTATTTTATTTCGATTATGGCGATTTTAAAATCTTCGGCAGCTCGCCAGAAGCGCAACTCATCGTTAAAGGTGACAAGGCCGAAATTCATCCTATTGCAGGAACGTTTAAACGAACAGGTAACGATGAAAAAGATGCTGTTTTAGCCAAGCAACTTTCAGAAGATGCCAAAGAAAATGCCGAACACGTTATGTTGGTAGATTTAGCCCGTAATGATTTAAGTCGTCACGGAAGTCAGGTGGAAGTTGAAACCTACCGTGAAGTTCAATTTTTTTCACATGTTATTCATTTAGTCAGTAAAGTTTCGGGTAAAAAACATCCTGAAACCACTACTATGCAAATGGTAGCAGATACGTTTCCTGCCGGTACATTAAGTGGCGCACCAAAACATAAAGCCATGCAACTTATTGAAAAATATGAAACCACCAGTCGCGATTTCTATGGCGGCGCCATAGGTTTTATGGATTTTGATGGCAACTTTAATCACGCCATTATGATTCGAACTTTTTTAAGTAAAAACCACCAGCTTCATTGGCAAGCTGGAGCAGGCTTGGTATCCAAATCGGTTCCCGAAAATGAATTACAAGAAGTTTATAATAAATTAGGCGCGCTAACTAAAGCTATTGAATTGGCAAATGAAATTTAAACATGAAAAAGAACACACATATATTAGTCATTGATAATTACGATAGTTTTACCTATAATTTGGTACATTATTTAGAGGATTTAGACTGTGAAGTCACTGTAAAACGAAATGATCAATTAACATTGGAAGAGGTTGAAGCTTTTGATAAAATAGTATTATCTCCAGGTCCAGGGATTCCCGATGAAGCCGGATTGCTTAAAGCCATTATCCAAAAATATGCGCCCAATAAAAGTATTTTAGGTGTTTGTTTAGGTCAACAAGCCATTGGCGAAGTTTTTGGCGGAACCTTAACCAATTTAGAAACCGTTTATCACGGCGTAGCAACTCACATAACAGTTTCGGTAACCGATGAAGCGTTGTTCAAAGGATTAGGAAAAACGATGGAAGTAGGTCGTTATCATTCTTGGGTGGTTCATGAAAACTTACCCGATGTTTTGGAAGCCACTTCTTATGATGAAAACGGCCAAGTGATGTCCCTACGTCATAAAATTTATGATGTTCGTGGTGTACAATTTCATCCAGAATCGGTTTTAACCCCAAATGGCAAACAGATGCTTGCTAATTGGCTGAAGACTTAATCGCTTAATTAAAAAAGTTATAAAAAAATTAAAATAGTATCGAGAAGAACGTCACTTCGAGTGATTTTTGAGAAACGAAAAAATAGTATCGAGAAGATGAAAAACATACTTAACAGACTTATAAACCAAGAGCATATTTCCAGCGAGGAAGCTAAAGATGTTTTGGTAAATATGTCTCATGGCGATTATAATCAAAGTCAAATTGCATCATTTTTAACCGTATACATGATGCGCACCATTACCATCGACGAACTACAAGGTTTCCGTGATGCCTTATTAGAATTATGCATCCCTGTAGACTTAAAAGGCTATAATGCCATTGATTTATGTGGTACAGGTGGCGACGGAAAAGATACTTTTAATATTTCAACTTTAGCCTCTTTTGTAACATCTGGTGCGGGTGTAAATGTCGCTAAACATGGAAACTACGGCGTATCATCTGCCTGCGGATCCTCCAATGTACTGGAACATTTAGGTGTGAAATTCAGTAAAGATGTGGGCTTTTTAAAAACCTGTTTGGATGATGCCGGTATTTGCATCATGCATGCACCTTTATTTCATCCGGCAATGAAACATGTGGCGCCTATAAGACAGGATTTAGCCGTAAAAACATTTTTTAATATGTTAGGTCCTATGGTAAACCCTGCATTTCCTGAAAACCAAATGGTTGGTGTTTTTAGTCTGGAATTATTGCGTTTGTATAGTTACCTCTATCAAAATACAGCTAAAAATTACAGCATTGTTCATGCTTTAGATGGTTATGATGAAATTTCACTTACAGGTTCAGCAAAAGTCATAAATAACAATGCAGAATACATGATAAACCCCTCTAATTTTGGGGTTGAAACTTTAACGGAAGGTGCCATTCATGGCGGCCATTCGGTAGCCGCATCAGCGCAAATATTCACGCATATATTGGATGGTCAAGGCACCATTGCTCAAAACAATGTGGTATGTGCCAATGCCGCTATTGCCATTTCAACTGTAAATAATACGCCTATTTCTGAAAGTTTTGTTTTGGCACAAAATTCTTTAAAAAGCGGTGCCGCCAAAAAACGTTTTGAGACCTTAATTGCCTTGAGCAAGAAATAAAATGGCCGTTCAATAAAAGAAAACACATGGATATATTACAACAAATAGTAGCAGATAAATATCGGGAAGTTGCTTTTAAAAAACAACTCATTCCTGTTTCACAATTAGAGCAATCAGTTTTATTTCAACGTGAAACATTTTCACTAGTTAAAAACTTAAAAAATAGTACAACAGGAATAATTGCAGAACACAAACGACGCTCACCATCCAAGCACATGATTAACGATAGTTTAAATGTTTTTGATGTCGCTAAAGGTTATGAAAAAGCGGGAGTTTGTGGCATGTCTGTTTTAACGGATGCTAAATATTTTGGCGGATCATTAGATGATTTGTTGCTAGCCAGAGCCAGCTGCAATCTCCCCTTACTACGTAAAGAATTCATCATAGACAGCTACCAAATTATTGAAGCCAAAGCCTATGGCGCGGACGTTATTTTACTCATTGCTGCCATTCTTACACAAGCCGAAATTAAGACGTTTTCAGAATTAGCACAAAGCCTGAATTTGGAGGTTCTACTAGAAGTTCATAATGAAGAAGAATTACAAAAATCCATCATGCCAAGTCTTGATTTGCTCGGTGTAAACAATCGGAATTTAAAAACCTTTGAAGTTTCTTTAGAAACAAGCATGACATTAAGTTTCTTAATTCCAAACGAATTCATAAAAGTATCTGAAAGCGGAATCAGTTCTACCGGTGCTATTCAAGTATTAAAGCCTTATGGCTTCAAAGGTTTTTTAATAGGAGAAAATTTTATGCGAAGTGAAAACCCCGGAGATAGTGCTGCTCATTTCATTAAAGCGTTAGCGGAATGAAACTCAAAATTTGCGGAATGAAATTCCTCGAGAATATAGAAGCAATAGCAAAGTTAAAACCAGATTATTTGGGTTTTATTTTTTATAAAAAATCTGCACGGTTTTTTGATGGCATTATTCCAAAATTACCTTCAAACATTAAAAAAGTTGGTGTATTTGTGGATTCATCGCCATCAGAAATAATAATGATAGCTAATAATTACAATTTGGATGTGGTTCAGCTGCACGGAAATGAATCTGAAAAATTCATTTTAGAACTCCATAAGTCAGCAACATTGAATGCCGAAAAACATTTTGAGATATGGAAGGTATTTAGTGTCGATGATACTTTCAATTTCCACCAGCTAAAACCCTTTGAAAATAGGGTGAGTAAATTCTTGTTTGACACTAAAGGAAAACAACCAGGCGGTAACGGTTTCACCTTTGATTGGAATGCATTAAATGAATACCCATCTACAAAACCATTTATTTTAAGCGGTGGCATTGGTTTGGATGAACTTAAAAACATAGAAAAATTTTCAAAATTGGATGTCTCCAAATACTGCTATGCCATAGATGTAAACAGCAAATTTGAGATAGAACCCGGATTAAAAAGCAGTGTGAAATTAGAAGAATTTAAAAATAAATTAGAGCAATGGACATGTTATTAAGAACAGATACTAGTACATCAAAATTAACATATCTTAAAATGTCAATCCATTGCACAACAACTAAATATTATGAGATACAACATTAACAAAAAAGGCTACTATGGCGAATTTGGCGGCGCCTACATTCCCGAAATGCTTTATCCAAACGTGGAAGATTTACGCCAAAAGTATTTAAAAGTCATGGCGGAACCAGAATTTCAAAAAGAATTCAAAGCGCTACTAAAAGATTATGTGGGTAGACCATCACCTTTATATTTCGCCAAGCGACTTTCAGAAAAATATCAAACCAAAATCTATTTAAAACGGGAAGATTTAAATCATACGGGCGCCCATAAAATCAATAACACTATCGGCCAAATTTTAATGGCACAGCGTTTAGGTAAAAAACGGATTATTGCCGAAACAGGTGCTGGACAACATGGTGTTGCAACGGCTACCGTTTGTGCTTTAATGGGTTTGGAATGCATTGTTTATATGGGCGAAATCGATATGGCACGCCAAGCACCAAACGTTGCTAGAATGAAAATGTTAGGAGCCACAGTTATTCCTGCTGTTTCAGGCAGTAAAACACTTAAAGATGCTACAAATGAAGCCATTCGTGATTGGATAAATAATCCGGTGGATACACATTATATTATTGGAAGCGTAGTTGGTCCACATCCCTATCCCGATATGGTAGCACGTTTTCAGTCTATTGTTTCTGAAGAAATAAAATGGCAGTTGCACGAACAGGAAGGACGAGAAAATCCCGATTATGTGATAGCCTGTGTTGGTGGTGGCAGTAATGCTGCAGGTGCTTATTATCATTTTTTAGAAGATACTAAAGTGAAACTTATTGCTGTAGAAGCTGCTGGAAAAGGTGTTAATTCAGGCGAAAGTGCCGCGACATCTGCTTTGGGAAAAATAGGCATTATTCATGGAAGCAAAACCTTATTAATGCAAACAACGGATGGGCAAATTACAGAGCCCTACTCTATTTCTGCAGGTTTAGATTACCCTGGAGTTGGTCCTATGCACGCCCATTTATTTAAATCGGGTCGTGCGGAATTTATTGCCATCACCGATGATGATGCCATGGAAGCTGGATTAGAATTATCTCAATTAGAAGGCATTATTCCCGCCATAGAAACAGCCCACGCTTTAGCCATATTTAAAGAAAAGACCTTTAAACCAGATGATATTGTAGTTGTCAGTTTATCCGGTCGTGGTGATAAAGATTTAAGTACCTACAGTGATTATTTTAATTTGTAACACAGGCCCTCATGAACAGAATAAATAAAAAATTACAAGCAGATAAAAAATTACTATCTATCTATTTTACAGCTGGATTTCCAAGCTTGAATGACACAGCAAGCATTATTCAAGATTTAGAGAAAAATGGTGTGGATATGATTGAAATTGGTTTACCCTTTAGCGACCCATTAGCTGACGGCCCCACTATTCAGGCTAGCTCTACTCAAGCTTTAAAAAATGGCATGACTACGGATATCCTATTTAAACAACTTAAAGATATTCGACAAACCGTCTCCATTCCCTTAATAATAATGGGTTATTTTAATCCCATTCTACAGTTTGGCGTTGAAGCTTTTTGCGAAAAATGTCAGGAAATCGGCATGGACGGTCTCATTATTCCAGATTTACCGGTAGATGTTTATAATGAGAAGTATAAAGCTATTTTCGAAAACTACGGACTTATTAATGTGTTTTTAATAACGCCACAAACTTCGGAAAAACGCATTCAATTTATCGATTCTATTTCAAGCGGTTTCATTTATATGGTAAGTAGCGCTAGTGTTACCGGTGGGCAATCTGGGTTTGGAGATGAGCAAATGGCTTATTTTAAACGGATTGAAGCCATGAATCTGAAAAATCCACAAATAATTGGCTTCGGCATTTCTTCTAGCGAAACCTTTAAACAAGCCACAAAACATGCTAAAGGCGCCATAATTGGAAGTGCGTTTATAACACATATTAAGAAGGAAGGTATTCAGGGAATTCCTAACTTTGTAAATCATATTCTTTCATAAAATATATAATATGTTCAAAATCCTTAACGACTGGAAGCTATTAATTTTACTATGTTTAACACTGGGATTGGCTCCATTTTATCCAGAACCTCACATCTGGGGGAAATTAAAATGGATTATTGGTGGTGCTGAAGGCATGGGATTTATGGATTGGTTTGACGTGGTTTTACACGGCTTTCCGTACATACTATTAGCACGCTTTTTAGTGGTGAAATTTCTATTGAAAAAAGTTCAAACTCCTATAAAATAAAGCGAAAACATCATATTTGTTATCTTCGCATTTTATAAATTATTTTATATGATTTCAAAGTCCAACATGAACAATAAAGCACTTTTTAACTATTTTGTAGCCGTTCTTTTTTGCTTTATTTCTCAAATGTCATGGTCCCAAAATGACACGCTTGTTTTAAAAAATAACGATAAAATTATTGGAGAAATCAAATCCATGGATCGTGGAGTCTTAACCGTAAAAACGAGTTATAGTGATTCTAATTTTAAAATTACTTGGGTTGACATTAGAAGTATTCGCAGTGAGCAAACTTTTTTGTTAAACCTATCAAATGGTAATCGTGTTAATAGTTCATTGAATACAAAAGCTGGTGAAGAAAATCAAGTTACGTTGATTGAAAATGAAACGGAAATCACCATACCCCTTGAAAATATTGTATTTATTAAACCTATAAAAGACGATTTCTTATCCCGAATAACCGCATCCATTTCTTTAGGTTTAAACATTACTAAAAGCAATAATTTAAAACAGTTCTCCGTTAGTAGTAATTTAAGCTATACCGCTTATAAATGGGTTTTAAATGGCAGTTATAATTCCGTACGAAGTAATCAAGATGACGTGGATGAAACACAACGAACCGATGCCAGTGTAGGTTTTAACTATTTCATGAAAAATGATTGGTTTTATTCTGCCGAAGCCAATTTCTTATCAAATGATGAACAAAAATTAAGTTTAAGATCTACTCTAAAAACCGGTTTCGGAAAGTATTTTATTCATACTAATAAATTATACTTTGGCGGTGGCATCGGTGTAGGTTATAATAACGAGCAGTTTTCAGATGAATTGAATACTCAACGAAACTCCATGGAAGCTTATGCCAATATATCTTTAAACATGTTCGACTTTAATGATTTTAGCATGAAAACAGGTTTAACTTTTTATCCTAGTTTAACGGAAACCGGTCGGTACCGAGCCGATTACAATCTGAATTTAAAATATGATTTACCGCTAGATTTCTTCATCAAATTAGGACTAACCTACAACTACGACAGCAATCCTGTAGAAGGCGCTTCCGTGTCAGATTATGTCTTTCAATCTACTTTTGGCTGGGAATTTAACTAGAACGTTTTTTATTCTTTAGCATTTTCAGATACATATATTCTACTTTCTGTCGTGCCCAAGGGGTTTTTCTTAAAAATTTTAAACTGGATTTAACAGATGGCTTATCTGTAAAACATCTAATTTTTATGGTATGACCCATATATTCCCATCCATAGTGCGCTTCCAGATCTGTAAGGATTTTTTCAAGCGTTATACCATGTAACGGGTTATTTGGCTGCTGTTCCATTATTTAACGTACTAAATCTCTAATTTTTACGGCCTTTTCAAAATGATCCAATTGATGTGTTTGAATCCACCAAGTGGCCGCTTCCATCAATACTTTTGGATTATCATTTTTATTCGCAAAAAAGGCATAGAAAGACAAGCCAACGTTCTCGCCTTTCTGTGCTATTTTAGTATTACAAACGTGTATGATTTTAGCTTTTAATTCTGCCGTCATATTTAATCTCTTCTACTTTTTGGTCGTCTGCTTGTTGAACGACTCTCACTTCCTCTAGATGATTTTCTAGACGAATTTTCTTGTGAATTTCGCGGCGTGTTAGACTTGGATTTTTTAGGCCCTGAAGATTGACTTCTACCTTGACCTTGTTTAATAGGCTGCGTTGAGGCATTTGGATCTGGTTCAAAACCCTCCAAAATAGTCACTGGAATGCGTTCGCCTACTAATTTTTCAATATCACGTAAAAAAGTCGTTTCATCAGCACTTACCAAAGAAATGGCTTCGCCACTTGCTCCTGCTCTACCCGTACGTCCAATTCGGTGCACATAATCTTCCGATATATTAGGCAACTCAAAGTTAATTACATGTGGTAATAATGGAATATCCAAACCACGAGCAGCGATATCCGTAGCCACTAATACACTTATTTTGCCAGATTTAAAACCAGCCAACGCTTTGGTTCTAGCACCTTGACTTTTATTTCCATGAATGGCTGCAGCAGTAATATCACTACTCACCATTTTCTTGGTCAATTTATTAGCACCATGTTTAGTACGTGTAAATACAAGCACCTGATTCCAATTACCTTCGGAAATAAGCTTAATTATTAATTCTGTTTTTTTGTCTTTTGCAACCCGATATACTTTTTGGGAAATAGCATCCACCGTTGTATTTTCAGGTGTTGCTTCCACCATAACCGGTTTTCGTAAAATACCGTTGGCTAATTTTTTAATATCTTTTGAAAAAGTTGCAGAAAACATCAAATTCTGTCTTTTAACAGGCATTAAAGCCATGATACGTTCAATATCACGCAAGAATCCCATATCTAGCATTCTATCGGCTTCATCTAAAACAAGAATTTCTATTTGTTTTAAGGAAATAACACCTTGATTTTGCAAATCTAAAAGACGTCCTGGTGTTGCTACCAAAACATCCACACCGCGATTAAGCGCTGCAACTTGCGGTTTTTGATTTACACCGCCAAAAATGACCAAAGAGCGTAAATCTGTAAACTCACTGTACGACCTCACGTTTTCATGAACTTGAGCCGCTAATTCTCGTGTTGGCGTTAATATTAAAGCACGAATTGGTCTTTGTCTAGAGGTTTCTTTTTGAGATAAAATATGTAACAACGGCAAAGTAAAGCCAGCTGTTTTTCCAGTTCCAGTTTGAGCCGATGCTAAAACATCGCGACCTTCTAAAATTGGTGGTATTGCTTTTTGTTGAATGGGTGAAGGTGTTTCATAACCTTGATTACTGACCGCTTTTAAAAGGGCGTCAGACAAACCTAATGAGCTAAATGACATATATATTATTTGTGAAGTGATAATCTAATAAAACAGATGCCACTTCTAAAGTTAGTGGCAAAGGTAAGCTTATTTAATTCCAAAATCTGCAATAAAAACGATTTTATACACGGTACTTCAAGCGGAATAATTAACATATAATACATTGATTTTAAGATAGTTTTAATGTAATTACAACATAAATTTCGTAAATTATGTTAACATTAAAAACAGATATATTATGGGAACTATAGAAGAAAAAAGAAAATTTAAAACATCAAAGGAACAAACTAACCCTACAAATCCAACAGGGAATACCAATATTAAAACTAATGATTTTGATATTGATAAAGATACCATTAAGGAGCAAAGGAGTAAAAAGTGATTGCTCCATTTAAGTGGAAAAAGCCTATTTCAGCAATTGAAATAGGCTTTTTTTATGAAAACTTTCCACCGAATAAAGTAGCCAAAATTATCTCCAAACTATACTTACAAATGATTGCAGAATTGCTTTATTTTGCAATATGGAAAACACCCTAAAATCTTATATTCCTGAAGCGGCTATTGCACAAATCCGTGAATTGCTAGATCATGATGATTTATCTATAAAAATTAAACCCGAACGCAAAACGCGTCATGGCGACTATAGACGGCTGCTAAATGGCAAACATGAAATAACCATCAATTCAAATTTAAATACCTATAGATTTTTAATAACGCTTATTCATGAAGTAGCTCATTTTGAAGCTTACAAAACATTTGGGAAAGGCATTAAACCACATGGTAAAGCGTGGAAACACACCTTCCAAAAACTCATGTTACCGTTTTTAAATCCTGATATTTTTCCTATGGATTTATTACCGCTTTTGGCCAATCATTTTAAAAACCCTAAAGCCAGTAGTGATACAGACGTCAAGTTGGCTTTCGCCTTGAAACAATTTGATCCACCAAATGATAAAACCTATGTTTTTCAAATTCCAATGGGCACCACTTTTAAACTCTATAATGGCAAAGTTTTTAAAAAAGGAAATAAACGTGTTAAACGAATTGAATGTATTGAAATTAGAACGGGAAAATTGTATCTTTTCAACCCAAATGTAGAAGTAGAAGTTTTAAATGATTAATGAATATCTTACTAGGATTATGATTTCAAATTACAATTCTAGTATAGATTAAATGAAACTAAATGAATAAAAATTATTACGCCATATTAATGGCAGGTGGAGTCGGCTCTCGATTTTGGCCTGTTAGCACACAAGATTTCCCCAAACAATTTCACGATATGCTCGGAACGGGCCATACGTTAATTCAAAAAACATTTAGCCGTTTAAGCACCATCATTCCAAAAGAAAATATATTTATACTTACCAATGAAATCTATAATGATTTAGTGCTGGAACAACTTCCTGAAGTTACCGAGCGTCAAGTTGTTTTAGAACCAGCTATGCGAAATACAGCGCCTTGTATTTTGTATGCATCCTTAAAAATTCAGAAAGAAAATCCTGATGCTTTAATGATTGTGGCACCAAGTGATCATTGGATTGAAGATGAAGCAGCCTTTACTAGTAATGTGAAACAGGCTTTTGAGTTTTGTTCAAAACAGGATGCTTTAATGACTTTGGGAGTAAAACCGACCTTTCCAAATACCGGATATGGTTATATAGAATATGATAAATCTTCAGAAGCGCCAATTAAATCGGTTTCCCAATTTCGTGAGAAGCCAAATTATGAAACAGCGAAATCCTTTATAAACAAAGGGAATTTTCTATGGAATGCTGGCATTTTCATGTGGAGCGTTTCAAGTGTAATTGATGCTTTTAAAACGAATCAATCTGAATTATTTGCACTTTTTCAAAAGGGAATGGATGCCTATAACACCGAAAATGAAGCGGCGTTTATTGCAGAAAATTATGCTAAATCAGAAAACATTTCAGTGGATTATGCCATTATGGAATCTTCAAAAAATGTATATGTGCTTCCAGCTACTTTTGATTGGAATGACCTGGGAACTTGGGGTAGTTTATATGATAAACTTGAAAAAGACAGCAATCAAAATGCTATTGTAAATGCGCAAACCCTAACCGAAAATGCTTCTGGAAACATGATTAGAACAGAAAGCAAAAAACTGGTTGTAATAGACGGTTTAAACGATTATATAGTTGTCGAGAAAAAGGAAGTTTTACTTATCTTCCCAAAATCTAAAGAACAAGAAATAAAAGAAACTTTACTTCGTGTAAAGGACAAATTTGGTGATCAATTCATTTAATACGAATGGAAGAAAATAAATTCAATTTCTCGGATGAGGAAGAAAAGAAAGATCAAGCAGCTGATGAAGCTAAAAAAGATGCGGCTGTAGCCGAATCAAAAAAGGCTGTAACTAAAGATGCTAAAGGTCTTTTTCAAAATATCAAAAAGTTTTTAGTGGAGCTGTTGGATTTTCGTGAAGATACCGATCGTGATGAAACTATAGAAGCCATTAAAAAAGATATATCCTTTAAAGGCGCTACCGCTTGGATTTTAGTTTGTTCTATTTTTGTGGCCTCTATTGGATTAAATGCCAACTCTACAGCAGTTGTTATTGGTGCCATGTTAATTTCCCCTTTAATGGGTCCAATTTTAGGTGTGGGTTTTTCTGTGGCTGTCAATGACATTGACACCATGAAAAAGTCGCTAATTAATTTAGCCACCATGATTGTGTTAAGTTTATTTACGGCATTCCTTTTCTTTTGGTTATTTCCATTAAGTGAAGATACCTCCGAACTTTTAGGTCGTGTTCAACCGGACATTCGTGATGTATTAATTGCCTTTTTTGGCGGGGCCGCCTTAATAATAGCCAAAACAAAACGTGGTACAATTGCCTCCGCTATTTTTGGTGTTGCCATTGCTACAGCCTTAATGCCGCCTTTATGTACTGCTGGTTATGGTTTAGCAAAAGGAAATTGGCCTTATTTTTTTGGTGCCATGTATTTATTTATTATAAACACCATTTTTATTGCCTTAGCAACATTTATAGTATTGAAAGCTTTACGCTTCCCCATGTTAAAATACGTGAATTCTAAAAAAAGAAAGCGCATTGCCAGAATTGCCTCCTTATTGGCTATTGTAGTTATGATTCCTGCTGCATACACCTTTGTGCGTGTTTTGCAAAAAAGTAATTTTGATGTGGAAGCTAGAAAATTCGTGGATACCGAATTAAAAGGGTTGCCACAATATGAATATATTAAGAAGAATACCATACCAAGCTATAATAATGGAGATTCCTATATTGAATTTAACACCTATGGTTTAGGCGAAATTCCTGAATCCACCATTGGTCTTATTCGAAGCAAAACGGCCAGTTATCCGGCCTTAACAAAAACGCGAATCATTTTCAATCAAAGTCGGATGGAGCAGTATGACAATATGAAATACATGGAACAAATTAGGTTTCGTGATTCGGTTGATTTAGTAACGCAGACTCAAAAAATCGTGTCGTTGGAAAATCGTGTGAAGGCATTATCTGCATATGAGAAAAACACCATTCCTTTTCATGATGTCTTAAAAGAGGCTCAAATTAATTACGAAAATTTACAACGTTTTAATTATGCTACTGAAATTGTTTCAGATTTTAAAAATACGGATACAATTTCTGTGTTTTCAGTTAAATGGAATAAATCTAAAATGAATGCTACTGCTGTTGAGAAAGAACAAGATAAACTAGAACGTTGGTTAAAGGTGAAATTAAAGTTAGATACGCTTATAGTTAGACAAATAGATTAATTAACTACGTTCTTCTTGGTACATTTGACGCACTTTTTTAAAAAGCTCTGAAGAATATACAAAATTAGTTACAGCTTCATTATCAGTTCTAAAAATGTTTTCTTTAGAACCTTCCCATTCTTTTAATCCATCTTTTAAGAAGACAATTTTCTGACCGATTTCCATTACGGAGTTCATGTCATGAGAGTTAATTACGGTGGTAATATTATATTCTTCTGTAATTTCTTGAATCAAGTTATCAATAATCATAGCTGTTTTAGGATCTAAACCTGAGTTTGGTTCATCACAAAACAAATAATTAGGTTTGTTTACAATAGCGCGTGCAATAGCAACACGCTTTTGCATGCCTCCAGATGCTTCACTAGGCAGTTTATTGTGGGCGTCTTCTAATTTAACCCGTTTTAAAACAAAATCAGCGCGGTCTTGCATTTCGCTTTTACTTTGCTTGGTAAACATGCGCAAAGGAAACATAACGTTTTCTAAAATAGTCATAGAATCGAAAAGTGCGCTACCT
Organism: Bizionia myxarmorum; assembly: GCF_008086205.1. GTDB lineage: Bacteria > Bacteroidota > Bacteroidia > Flavobacteriales > Flavobacteriaceae > Algorimicrobium > Algorimicrobium myxarmorum. The sequence goes on from NZ_VSKK01000004.1 coordinate 26,070, forward strand.
TGAAAAACCATGCCCATTTCAGCACGTAGTTCACTTCTTTGATCGTCTGATAATTCTGAATAAATTTTACCATCATAAGAAATAGTTCCTTCATCCGGCGTAAATAATCCTAATAAACATTTCAAAAAAACCGTTTTTCCTGATCCACTTTGACCAATCACTAAACTTGTTTTCCCCTTTTCAAAACTGGTAGAAATACCTTTTAAAATATGAGAATCACCAAACGATTTGTGGATACCTTTAACTTCTATCATACAGTCAACATCATTTGAGTTAATATATAGTTACAAAGAATAATCATAACACTGGTCCACACAAACGATGTGGTACTTGCTTTACCAACTTCCAAGGCACCACCTCTCATATAAAAACCATAATAAGAAGGGATGGTAGCTAAAAGGAAAGCAAACACAGTAGTTTTTATAAATGCGTAGGTAATGTGAAAAGGAATAAAATCCATTTGGACACCGGTTACATAATCTTCAACTGTTGCAAAACCACCAAAATAACAGGCCGCTAAACCGCCTACAATACCTAAAAACATAGCAATAGATATAACAAAAGGATATAACATTAATGCCACAAATTTTGGGAAAACCAAATAATTCACCGCGTTTATTCCCATTACTTCCAATGCATCAATTTGCTCTGTAACGCGCATGGTACCAATACTGGATGTAATGAAAGATCCCACTTTTCCTGCCATAATAATAGAGATAAAAGTAGGCGCAAATTCCAAAATTACAGATTGCCTTGTGGCAAAACCAACAAGCGTTTTCGGAATAATTGGACTAGTCATATTCAATGCCGTTTGAATGGTAACAACACCACCAACGAAGAAAGAAATAAAGGCTACAATACCTAATGAGCCAATAATTAAATCGTCAATATCATTAAAAATTAAGCGTTTCATCACAGACCACTTCGTGGGTTTGCGAAAAATTTCCTTAATCATCAAAAAATAAGCACCAATATTATGTAGGTAATTCATTCTGCGTTTTCTTCCGGCTAAAATAAAGAACAAAAATGTATTTAACGGTAATTTTAATTAGGGAAATTTAAAAATCATTACTTTTGAATTTAATTTAACATTCAAAATGAAAAATCTTCTTCTTTTTACGGCGATTGCCTATTTTATAACGTCGTGCCAAGCCCAAAAGCCAACTGTAGAAACAGTAGTTTCATCAGAAAAAAACATGCAAAACAGCAATCCTAAATTGGTTGTTGGTATTGTTGTTGACCAAATGCGCTATGATTATTTAACCCGATTTTATAATAAATATTCCGAAGGCGGTTTCAAACGCATGATGAATGAAGGCTTTAACTGCAAAAACAACCATTTTAATTATATTCCGACTTATACAGGTCCTGGTCACGCTTCCGTTTTTACTGGAACTACGCCTAAATATCATGGAATAATTGCTAATGATTGGTACGATAAAGAATTAAAAAAATCGGTTTATTGCGCAGGCGATGATACCATGCAATCTTTAGGCACAACGGATGACGCTGGCCAAATGTCACCACACCGTATGCAGACAACTTCTTTTGCTGATGAAAATCGACTATTTACACAAATGCAAGGAAAAACTATTGGTGTAGCATTAAAAGATAGAGGCGCCATTTTACCAGCTGGACATACTGCTAATGCTGCCTATTGGTTCCATGGAAAAGATGAAGGAAAATGGATTAGCAGTACTTTTTATATGGCCGATTTACCAAAATGGGTGAAAAATTTTAACAGCGCCGACATTGCAGAATCGTATTTAAGAGAATGGAATACGCTTTATCCAATAGAAACTTATACAGAAAGTGGCCCTGACTTAAGCGCATTTGAAGGTGGTTTTAAAGGAAAAGAAACGCCTACTTTCCCTTATGATTTAGCGATGTTAAAAGACACGAATAAAGGTTATGATATTTTGAAAGCAGTGGCTTACGGAAATAGTTTAACAACCGATTTCGCTTTAGCCGCCATTGCTGGAGAGCAATTAGGACTAGATAATTATACGGATGTATTAACTTTAAGCTATTCTGCAACGGATTATGTAGGTCATAATTTTGGTGTAAGTTCCAAGGAAGTTCAAGATACCTATTTAAGACTAGATTTGGATTTAGAGCGCCTTTTCACGTATTTAGATAAAACAGTTGGTGTTGGTGAATATACGGTTTTTTTAACCTCGGATCATGGCGCTGTGGAAGTGCCTTCCTATTTAAAATCTGTAAAAATTCCATCAGGATATTTAAACAATAAGGAAACGAAACAGCAATTTAATACCTTCATGAAAGAAACGTTTGGTAGTGATGATTTAATTGAAAATGTTAGTAACAGTCAAATTTTCTTGAATAGAGAGAAAATTTTAGCTTTAAAATTGAATTTATCCGACGTTCAAGAAACGATTGTAAACGCTCTAATTAGTTTTACGGATGTAGATAAAGTATATTCTGCAACAACAATGAATAATGCCTCTTTTACTGTTGGTATAGAATCTTTATTACAAAATGGCTTTAATCAAAAACGATCTGGCGATGTTTTAATAGTTCCAAATGCTGGGCATCTTTCCTACAGCAACACGGGCTCTAGTCATGGAAGTGGTTATAATTACGATACCCATGTTCCTCTATTGTTCTTCGGAAAGGGTATTACTCACGGTAGTACATTAGAAAAAACAGTTATTCCAGATATAGCAACTACCATGTCTGCCATGTTAGGAATCAGTTTCCCAAGTGGATCAACTGGTAAACCATTAGAGTTTGTATTAGAAAAAAAGTAGATATAAATAATCAACAGGAAAGTTTAAAAGCTTTTCTGTTGCTTTATTTTCGGTATAAGAAGTAATTATTTACCAAGCCTATGTAAGTTTCTTTGGCTTCGTCTTCTGTAATATTTTTTATTTGAAATAAAGCGTTCGTTTTAAAAGCAGTAATTAAAGGTTTACTGCTGCTAGGCCGACTATAATCGTTAGTAGCCTTTTTATAATAGGCATAAAGACGCAATAGAAAGTCAGCAGGAAACGGCTCATGATAATCGTTAATTCTATCAACAGCTTCCTTAAAGGCGATATCTAATTCTTCCGAGGTCATTCCTTTTCAGCTATGATACTTTCAGCGCCGCGCACTTTTTGATTCAACCTCACTTTAATATTGGTACCTAAAGGCAAAAACAAATCTACTCTTGAACCGAATTTTATAAATCCAGAATCCATGCCTTGATTAATTTCTTGTCCTTCTTTAGCATAGTTAACAATACGTTTAGCCAATGCTCCAGCTATTTGTCTGTATAAAACAGGTCCGTAAACCTCATTCTCTACAACTACTGTTGTACGTTCGTTTTCCTCACTAGCTTTTGGATGCCATGCTACCAAATATTTTCCAGGATGATATTTGCTATAAATTACCTTTCCTCCTATTGGATAACGGGTAACATGAACATTTATAGGAGACATAAAAATACTTACTTGCAAACGTTTTTCTTTGAAAAACTCCTTTTCAAAAACTTCCTCAATCACCACAACCTTTCCATCAACTGGAGATACCACGTAATTATCATTATAAGATGTTTGGCGTTTTGGGTTTCTAAAAAATTGTAAAATCAGCAATAAAAAGACCAACAAAATAATCATAACCATCATGTTTAACCATGGCAGAATGATATACGTATCAGTAATTAAAAATAAGGCTACCACAATAACAAGCGTACCTACAATAATTTTATGACCTTCTTTGTGAAACATATTAAATAATATCTAAAAACAGATGAACAAATGGTGCAGCAAAAATAATACTGTCTAGTCTGTCTAGCAAACCGCCATGACCGGGCATAATTACACCACTATCTTTAACACCTGCTTGACGTTTAAATTTGGATTCTATTAAATCTCCTAATGTACCAAAAACACTAATTATAATGGCTATAATAAGCCAATTATTGAAATTCAATGTTTCGGTAAAGATAGCAATAAAATAACTAGCTACAGACGAAAAAAACAAGCCACCAATAAAACCTTCAACCGTTTTTTTTGGTGAAATTTTTTCAAATAGTTTTTGTTTACCAAAGTTTTTTCCGACTAAAAAAGCAAAGGTATCGTTCACCCAAACTAATATAAAAGATCCTAATAAAATTAAAGGATTGTAAGTACCTTGATAATTAGCTATAAGCACCAAAAACACAAATGCACTAGACAAATAAAAGGTGGAGATTAGAAAGCGTTTAGAAATAAACAGCGGTATTTTCTTTTCAGAAAACAAGTCTTTAATTAATATGAGTTGCACAAAAATTGTTATTACCTGAAGTATACGTGTTGCTGGAATTAAACCCGTATCCGACTTCATTAAAAATTGCCAATATCCAAAAACGAGATACATGGAAACGAATATAAAATATGGCCAATTTGATTTGTAGTTAATGAGCTTTTTAAATTCGCCCATACAAATCAAGCCAAACACAAAAAACAGAATAATTAAGGCATGTTCGTTTAATAGAGACAGCATTAACAAGGAAATATACAACAGCCCTGTAAAGGATCTAATAAGGATTTCTTTCATGCTAAAGGTCTTCTAAAAGAAGTAGATATAAATTTTTGGAATTACTACCATAATTCATAAAGTCCTCTTCTTTTTCTTTAGTATCTAAAGTTTTAAAATGCTTTATGGTGGTAATATTGGTAGGTATTTTTGTAGTATTATTATTTTTGATGCCACGTAAACCTTCACCAATACTTCCGGTAATTTGACTTGTAGTAGCAAAAACAATAACATGCTCTGGAAATTCTACGAGTCTTTTTTCGGCTATTTGATTGGATGAAATAAGTAAGGAACCATCATCAGCAATTAAATTTTCGCAAGTGGTTAAAAAATATGTGGCTTCAGGACTAACACGCGTAACATTTAAACCAGAGTTTTCAAAGCGTAAACGCAGTTGCTCATCATAAATTAAGACATTGGTATCTTCCCAATCATTCTCAAGAATAATATTATTTAAACTATCAAAAACCTCATCTAAATTTTCACAATACAGAAATTTGCCACCATTTTTTTTGAAGTTTATAGTAAACCGCTCATCTATAGGCAATTTAATTTCTGGCATGTATTTACCACGCTCATTAGATTTTAATTCATTCTCCGAACTATCCGTTTTTGAACCAAAAATTTTTCTGAATAGACTCATTTATGTTTTCGCTATTAATCTGAGTATTTTAAGGTGTTCTTCAAATATAAAAAATCTTAAACGAACCGTAAGGCTAATTTAAGATTTTAAATAAATGTTAACAGTAAAAATATGATTATTCTTCTTCTTCAGCAAGTAAAACTTGTGGTCCAAAAGCACGTTTACCAAATATTTTTTCTAGATTGTCTTTAAAAATAACTTCTTTCTCTAATAAAACATCAGCTAATTCGGTTAACTTATCTTTATTTTCTTCTAGAATTTTTATTGCACGATGGTACTGTTCTTCTATGATCCGAGAGATTTCGTTATCAATTAATTCCGCAGTTTTTTCACTGTAAGGTTTGGTAAAACCATACTCGTTTTGACCTGAAGAATCATAATAGGTTAAGTTTCCAACTTTTTCGCTTAAACCATAAATAGTTACCATGGCACGCGCTTGTTTGGTTACTTTTTCCAAATCGCTTAACGCACCAGTGGAAATTCTATCAAACATCACTTTTTCTGCAGCACGACCACCTAAAGCGGCGCACATTTCATCTAGCATTTGTTCTGGATGCACAATTAAGCGTTCTTCTGGCAAATACCAAGCCGCTCCTAAAGAACGTCCACGAGGAACTATAGTAACTTTTACTAATGGCGCAGCATGTTCAAGCATCCAACTTATAGTAGCATGACCAGCTTCATGGAAAGCAACAGCCCGCTTCTCGCCTGGCGTAATAATTTTATTTTTCTTTTCAAGACCACCAACAATTCTATCAACGGCATCTAAAAAGTCCTGTCTATCAACAGCTTTCTTATTATTTCTAGCGGCAATTAATGCGGCTTCGTTACAAACGTTAGCAATATCTGCTCCAGAGAAACCTGGTGTTTGCTTGGATAAAAAATCGATATCTAAATCGTCTGATTTTTTCAAAGGCCTTAAATGCACTTCAAAAATTTCCTTACGCTCACGAACATCCGGAAGATCTACAAAAATTTGTCTATCAAAACGTCCGGCACGCATTAAAGCTTTATCCAATACGTCAGCTCGGTTAGTTGCTGCAATCACTATAACGTTAGAGTTAGTACCAAAACCATCCATTTCCGTTAATAATTGGTTTAAAGTATTTTCACGTTCATCATTAGAACCTGACATATTATTTTTACCACGAGCACGACCAATAGCATCAATTTCATCAATGAAAATAATTGCTGGAGATTTCTCTTTGGCTTGTTTAAATAAATCACGCACACGAGAAGCTCCTACACCTACAAACATTTCCACAAAATCTGAACCTGATAATGAGAAAAATGGCACCTTGGCTTCACCTGCAACGGCTTTGGCTAATAATGTTTTACCTGTTCCTGGAGGCCCTACTAATAATGCACCTTTAGGAATTTTACCTCCTAAATTTGTGTACTTATCTGGATTCTTTAAAAAATCTACAATTTCTTGTACTTCTTCTTTAGCACCTTCTAAACCAGCTACATCTTTAAAAGACGTTTTAACATCCGTATTTTCATCAAATAATTTAGCACGTGATTTACCTATATTAAATAACTGACCACCAGCACCACCACCAGAACCGCCTGACATACGCTTCATGATGAAAATCCAAACACCAATTAATAAAATAAACGGTAGCAATCCAATTAAGAAATCACCCCATAAATTTTGTTCAGTTTTGTATTCTACTTTAGGTCTAGGATCTAAATTTTCTGTTTTTATTGCCGTAGCAATATCATCTTCAAAGTTTTGAAGATCTCCAAACTCAAAACGATAGTTTGGCGCTTTTCCTGATGACGGTAAAATTGAATTTGGTTTCGATTTTTTATGAACTTCTTTTGCTTCTGCTTCCTTTGTTAAAAAAACTTTAGCTTCCCGCCTATTTACAATTTCTACTTTATCAACATCGCCATCTTTTAAGTAGGACATAAATTGAGAAGGTGTAGTTGGATTTGTTTCATCAAATCCACTGCCGCCCAAAATTTGCATTCCTAAAAATATAACTATGATTCCACCATAAATCCAATATGGATTGAATTTAGGTTTTTTGTTTTTGGTGTTTTTAGTATCCTTTGTCATTAATATTCCTTAATAGTTTGTTTCAATTACCGTTATTTTTGCGTCACCCCAAAGGCTTTCAATATCATAATACTCACGAATATGTTTTTGAAAAACATGAACAACAACGTTCACGTAATCCATTAATACCCATTCGGCATTTTCAGAACCTTCAATATGCCAAGGCTTATCTTTAAGTTCTTTACTTACTTTTTTCTGGATGGAGTTTACAATGGCGTTAACTTGCGTATTTGAAGTACCTTCGCATATAATAAAGTAATCGCAAACCGTGTTTTCAATTTCGCGTAAATCTAAAATATTTATCTCTTTTCCTTTTACGTCCTCAATTCCGCTTAAAATAGTAGCTATCAATTGGTCTGCATTGATTTGTTTTTTTGCCATTCAATTAATTTAATTTGTGCAAAGTTATTATTTTTTTAGTTCTTTATACCGTAAAAAAATCATAAGATTTTTCGTCTCTATTCAATAATTTACAGAATGCATATAATCAAACTTGATGCCACCGATTCTACCAACTCTTATTTAAGAGCATTAAGCATAAAGGCACCCTTGGAAGATTACACCGTCGTCACTGCGAAACAGCAAACTAGCGGCCGTGGACAACGTGGTACAACATGGGAATCTGACAGTGGCAAGAACCTGATGTTTAGTGTATTCAAAGACGTTTCGTTTATTAAATTTCGCGATAACTTCTATATTAGTTTGGTAACCTCTCTTGCTATCATCAAAACATTACAATATTTTTTAATTCCCAAATTACGCATTAAATGGCCTAACGACATTTTGTCAGAGGACAAGAAAATATGCGGGATTCTTATTGAAAATATTATTAAACAAAACACATTTGGTGGTACTATTATAGGTATTGGGTTAAATGTGAACCAAATGCAATTTCAAAATCTTCCAAATGCATCGTCTTTAAGACTAATTGCAGGCATGCCTTTTAATACAGATGAAGTTTTACAAAGCGTTGTTACTAATTTAGAATTCTATTTTAATGAATTAAAAAACAATCAGCATATTGCTTTAAAGGAACTTTACGAAAGTTATCTTTTCAGAAAAGACAAACCTTCTACTTTTAGAGATCAGGAAAATTCATTATTTACCGGATATATTAAAGGCATAAGCAATTCAGGCAATTTACGTGTTTTATTAGAGGACGAAATTATTGCCGAATACGAATTAAAAGAAATTGCGTTGCTGTATTAAACCGCTTTAGGCATGTTGGTTGCCAAGGTTTCGATAAATTTTGAAATAGGACCTTTAATCATCATAGCCATCATTGGATTAAAATCGCCACTAAATTGCAGTTGTACTTCACTGGTGTTGGCATCTATTTCTATAATATTTCCGATTAAAGAAAAATCCAACTTTCCACCAGCTGCACCTAATACAATTTGACTATTTGGTGTCATTTCTTTTTTCTTCAAAACTATTTCAGGCATCCCTTTTAAAGCGAAAAGGAATTTATCCTCGCCTAACACTTCAAATTTACTGATATTTTCAGGCATTAATTTTTCGAAGTTTTTAATATCCGACAAGAAATTAAATACAGCTTCTGACGATTTATTTATAGTAGTTTTCGGTGATTCTAAATTCATAATAATGGGTATAAAATTTAATAAATAATATTAATTAGCATTCCATTCAGAAGGATTTGCATTCCAAGTTGCTAAAATATCTTGTTCTTTTGTTGAAATATAATTGGAGTGGTACGCTTCTTCTAAAAGTGCATTATAATCACTTAAGGTTATTAAATGAACATTTTCTTTTTCAAAATTGGCTTTTGAAACATCAAATCCATAGGTAAAAATAGCAATCATTCCTTTAACATTAGCATGATTTTCTCTTAAAGCGCGCACCGCATTTAAGCTACTTTGACCCGTGCTAATTAAATCTTCAACTACCACCACATTTTGTCCTGGTTCCAAATGACCTTCAATTTGATTTTGGCGACCGTGACTTTTTGCTTCTGGTCTTACATAAACAAAAGGCAAACCAAGATACTCGGCTACCAACATACCTATACCAATGGCTCCCGTTGCAACACCTGCAATGACGTCTGGCTTACCATATTCTTTTTCAATTTGTTTGGCCATAGTTTCGCGAATGTAATTTCTAATCGGTGGGTAAGAAAGTACAATTCTATTGTCGCAATAAATTGGCGACTTCCATCCCGAGGCCCAAGTAAAGGGATCATTTGGCTGTAATTTTATGGCGTTTACCTGAAGTAAAACTTCGGCAGTTTTTCTGGCTGTGTGTTCGTTAAAAATCATAGCTTCAAAATTACAAATTTTTACCTAATCTACATTTTTAAAAATGGTTTTAAAATTAATTTTTTAATTGTATGGCTATGATCTTTTTTTTAATATTTTTACCAAACCTAATTGCAATAACAGACCGTATGTATAAAGTATTTGTTAATGATAAACCAATTATCTTAACAACAGAGGTTGAAAAAGAAGCATCTTTTAAAAACTACTTATTAAAATCTGTTTCCATAGCGAAAGTCATTAAAGAACTTAACAAAAAATCTGTTAAGGAAGTTCACCTTATACATGCCAAAGAAGAAAAACTTCTGAAAAAATTCCTAAAGAAACTACCCAATGTGGTTGCAGGTGGTGGCAAGGTTTTTAATGATAAAGGCGAAATATTATTTATTTACAGAAATGATAAATGGGATTTACCCAAAGGGAAAACCGAAAAAAAAGAAAGCATTGAAACTACAGCCATTCGTGAAGTAGAAGAAGAAACGGGGATTTCAGGCTTAAAAATTGTGAAACCATTAGAAACCACATACCACATTTTCAAGCGCAACGGAAAATATAAAATAAAAATAACCTATTGGTTTGAAATGACATCCTCTTACTCCGGTCCTCTAGAGCCCCAAGAAGATGAAGGCATTACCAAAGTTGCTTGGCTAAACCCACAGGAGGCTGAAAAAGCTTTAGAAAATAGTTACGCTAATATTAAGTTACTATTTTAAATCATAGTCTTCAAAACGGTTAAAAAAGCTGTTTTTAGATAATTTGGCATAGCATTATTTTTAGAAAACTTCTGATTTATTTCAATTTCAATACCCAAATAATTGGCAGGAAACTGTTTTCGCAAATAGCTTGTAAAACCATCGGCTTTACCTAGATACGGCTGATTAAACCGAATTTTATAGATCTCACTGCTTAAAATTTCAGATTTTAAACTCTTACAAAATTGTTTTTCCTGAAGAACGCGAGGATCAAAGAGTAAACCGATATCTACTGAACGTTCCTCTTGATTCCAGATTGGCGTGAAACTATGAATGGATAGATGCAACACGGTTTCTCCTTGTTTAATAAGATTAGAAATTTCACATTCTACGGCCTCCCGATACGGTTTATAAAATTGTTGAAGAACGTTATCCTTTTCCGCTTTTGTAAAGCTTTTTGTAAATTCAGAAAATAGATTTTTATGATGTAATGACCGATTCAATTCCACTAACAACCGACTTACCGTGCTAAATTTAGAAAAATCGGCGAGCGGTTTTAAAGCCTGAAACAAATCCAAAGCACCTAAATCATAACCGCGATGGGAATTTAAAATGGCATTCTTATTTTCAAATAGGGATTGAAATTCTTTCGGAATATCATTTCCTCCATGTTCGCAGGTTAAAACAAGTTTCAAGGTTGAAAAAGTTCGTTTTTATTAAGGCAATCCGCTAATTCCAAATATACTTTTCTAATATTTTGTTCTGAATAATCATTTGCAACCGCTTTCAAAATACGGGTTGACAAGGTGCCTTCATTTAAAATAATAGAAATAGCTGCATGATGAGACGAATCTATATGCTCTTTTACCAAATTAAAAAGATGGTGCCACAAGACTTGAACGGTCACGCTTTCTTCGACTTGAAAAAGTTTTAAATACTCTAAATTAGAAATCGTATAATTTTCACCTTCTTTAATAATAGGATTTAAAATGGCAAATAAATCTTCTTTCGTCCATTGTTTTTGGTCGTGTAAAAGTGCTAATTTCTTATTCACCAAAAGTTTTAAAACTTCAATAATAAGTACACAAACAGCCATATCTGCTTTTGGACATTCCTGAATATCCACCAATCGAATTTCAATTGCATTTCTATCAAAACGTGCAATTGCGCCACGTGAATTTAAGAAATGATGATCTAAAATATTATTGGTATCATGTGGTTTTATGGCAAGATTAATGGGCTCGAAAACCGTTGCATAATAATCCACTTTAGAGAAAACACGTTCTGGAATTACCAATCCTGTTAATTCTGGAATTTCCTTTTGATTGGTTTTGTAATATTCTAATCGCGAGTCCTTAATTCCGGTGTTTTCACCTTCTAAAATAGGGGAACTTGCGCATAATCCCGGAATGAGCGGTAAAATGATTCGAATGGCAGCGTGTAGCTTTTCAAACTCTTTATCATCAAAAAACGGCAAATTAATATGGGTACTTTGCACATTACTCCAGCCGTGACCTTTACAATTAAAAATACGATTATAAAGTTCATAAACTTCACTATAACTATGTTTCCATAGTTCGGTATCTGTTAGCGGATTTAATAAAGGATGCGCTGCTGTTGGTAATAAATGCGCGTCCATTCCTTTTAAAAGCTTATTAATTTCTAAAACGTTTTTATGAAATAACTCGGACAATCCATTTAAATTGGTTGTAGGGCCATTGGTTTTTAATTCTAAAACATGAGCCACTAATTCATTACTCCAAGCAATGTCGCCATTTTCAAGATCAGAAGTCAACTCACCTGCTTTTTTGGTTAGTAATTTATCAACAATAGCGGCTGGTTTAAAGCTATTAAAAACGAGCATATACTCCAATTCAATGCCATAAACTTCAAACAAATGATATCTTTTTGAACTCATAATTAATCCAATCTGTTTTTAAGAGCCGTTAAAATATCTATATAAACACCATCACCATAAAAGGCATCTTCTACGCCAAAATCAATATTAGGGTTATCATTAATTTCTATTACCATGGGTTTTCCATCCACCACTTTAATATCAATGCCATAAAGACCTTTTCCCATTAGTTTAGCCGATTTCAAAGCCATATCTATTATTTTTTGTGGCACATCTTCAATTGGTAAACAATCGGCATTACCTAATTGATCATCTTTAGTATCCGCACTCCAATTATAAATTTGCCAATGGTCTGGCGCCATATAATATTTACAGGCAAAAAACACCTTATCGTCAATAATTCCAATGCGCCAATCATAATCTGACGGGCAAAATTCTTGAGCAATAATCAAATCAGATTCTTTAAGCATACTGGTTACTAAAGCATGATACTCTTCTTCTGTTTTTGCTTTTTTCACACCAAAAGAAAAAGTGGAATCAGGCGCTTTTAACACGCAGGGCAACCCTACTTGACTAATTACATCGTTTCGATTATCCTTATGTACAATAATGGTTTTTGGGGTAGCAATGTTGGCATTATTCAAGGCTTCTGCCATATAAACCTTATTACAGCATTTTAAAATGGCATCTGGATAATCCACAATGGCAATCCCATCTTGCTGTGCTTTTCTAGCAAATGCATAGGCTTCATTATTAACTTCCGTGCTTTGACGGATTAACAGCGCATCAAAAGAGGACAAACGCGATAAGTCTTTTGGCTCGATAATTTCCGCATAAATATTCATTTTTTCGGCCACATCTATAAAACGCTTTAATGCTTTTGGGTTACTTGGCGGCGCGGGATCATTAGGATTGACCAAAATGGCTAAATCGAAATCCGATTTGGTTAATTTCGGCGTATCATAGCGTTTTTTAGCAAAATATTGATTGGCAAACTCATGAACACTCGGCATATGTTCTTCCGGAATTTCCGACTCCGAAATAGCTCGAATACTCTGAACATGCCATTTATTACTATGATTAAATTTTACACGTAGAAATGGCACTTGGAAATGTTTATAAAACATGGAACTTAATTCCTTATACTTATGCGCCACATTTTGACCAAAATAGATACTTAACGTAAAGTCTTGTGACTTGATGTTTTTTAAACTTGTCTGAATCACGTCATCAAACTCGTCGGACACAATCCGCACCAATTTCAGCGCTTTTAAATCTACAATATTCTTAACCGTTGGAATGGCTAAATGGCCTCTTGCTTCAGCTAAAAGTGACACATAATACCCTTTAGATTGGTATGAATAATCTTTACATAAATTAAAGATTCTAGCTTTTTTTAAAAGAGAAAATTTTGGATTGGTTAGGTAATCTTGTGATGAAATAACAGTTATGTTCTCAATAGAGAAATTCCATTTTTCAGGTTGATTAACAACAATATACTTGTTCATTAAAGGCGTAAAACGCGATATAGATTTGATTCAAAATTAGGTTATTTTTAAACACATTTTACATGATATAAAAAATAATTTTTGATAGACTAAAACATCGCTAACAATCTACATTTCAAACCGCCATACCTTTATAAAATTTAATTATTTCACGCGATAAACGGGATATTGTTTATAAGCCGCCTCTGAATTCGGAGACCTTTCGTAGAGCCAATTTAATTGCATATACCAATTATTGGCAAATTCAAGTTCAGATTGTTTTTTGGATTGAAATTCCAATTTTAATTCTGCATTATTATCCAATAAATCTTTAGAGGTATCTTCAAAAACATAAGGTGAAAACCCTTCTTTTCTTTGTAAAATAGTATCGAAAAAATTCCAGTTAAAAAAAGAATCTGGGCCTTGCGGCTCCAAGGTTTCTAAAATATAACGCATACCATTTTGCTTTGTAGCAATGAGATAGTCGCCTTTTCTAAAAGCAACCGATTCTTGTGACGTTAAAACGGTAGTTTGATAATGCTGATAATGACCTTCATACGGACTTTTACGGGTCTCAAAATCCGCAATTTTATAGGATTCTACGGAGATAATAGTGTCATTTTTGAATCGCGACATTTCAATCCCGTTTCGCTTTAATAAATCAATAATTTTGTGCCAACCTTGGGGAATTACATAGGCTTTTGGAACAGAAACCTCTACAGTCGGTTTAAAGTAATTTTGATATGTAACAGGTTTCTCAAAAGGTTTATTTCTATTATATTTTAAGCGCTGTTTTCCTGTTACAGCACTAGTTATCATTTCCCCTTCAAAACCTTTGAAGTTTAAAGTCGTAAATTTTGTGGTATCTACTTCCCAATCTAAAACATAGGTTTTTTGATTTTTAAATTTTTCAAACGCTGCTTTTCGTAGTTCAGAAATCTGTTTTCCTTCTTTTTCAATAATAGCAAGCATACTTCGCATTAATTCATAAGTTCCTTTCACTCTGGGCTTATAAGGTTTTAGCATGTGTGTTTCCACCATCATTCCAAACACATTCCAGAGCGCGGTATAACCTGTTGAATATCGTGGATAATCCATAAATTGGCTAAAACCAATTTCAGGAACTTCATTGAAAACATTGACATAAGGTGTAATATCCCAGTCTTTTTGTTGTAAATCGGCTTCTAAAGCGGGCATCATTTTGTTTTGCAAAAAATTACCTAATGCGCCACCTAATTTATTGTGCTGGGTAAATAAATGCGTCAACGTATATTGGTAATCTGCGCCATTACTAACATGATTATCAATAAAAATATCGGGTTTTACTAAATGAAATATCTGTGCAAAGGTTTTGGCATTTTCGGTATCGTTTTTTATAAAATCGCGGTTCAAATCATAATTCTGGGCATTACCTCTAAATCCATAAGCTTTTGGACCATCTTGATTGGCACGTGAACTTGTATTCCTATTTAAACTACCACCTACATTATAAATGGGTATCGTTACTAATACGGTATTTTTTGGTGTTGCAATTTTCCCTTGGGCCATATCGCGGTATAACATCATGGAAGCATCAATACCATCACTTTCCCCAGGATGAATGCCATTTATAATTAATAAAATACGCTTTTTTTTCCGTATAGTTTCAAAATTAAATTCGGATTCTGAATTAAATGTTACCATATGCAAAGGCTCACCAGAATCCGTTTTGCCAATGGCCTTAATCTGAATTTGCGGATATACCTTCGCTAAACCTGTATAAAACTGAATGGTTTCTGAATAAGTTGCTGTTTCTATCCCCTTACTGGTTTCAAAAACAGTTATAAAATCAGTTTTCTTGTTTTGAGCTTGTAAAAAATTGAAGGCTAAACAAATAGTTAGCAGGAGACCAAATCGAATCATAATTAGATATTTATAGGGTAAAACTAATCAATTTATCAGAATTTAAGCTTGTTGCCGCTCATAATAACTGTACTTTTGCAGCCTTAAAAAAAGTAAAATGACCCAATTTTTTAAAAAATTTACAACTAATCCTAAAAATGATATTTTAAGCGGTGTTACCGTGTCATTAGCCATGATACCAGAAGTAGTAGCATTTGCTTTTGTGGCGCAAATTGATCCGTTGATGGCGCTTTCGGGTGCATTTATCGTGGGATTGATAGCTGCTATTTTTGGAGGAAGACCTGGATTAATTTCTGGTGCTGCTGGTGCCGTTGCTGTAATTTTTGTGGCTATGATTGCCGAAGGCCATACTAAAGGCATGCTTTTCGATCAGCCCATAGAAAACATGGGTTTTTTCTATTTAATGGCCTGTGTTATTTTAATGGGCATCATTCAAATTTTAGCAGGTGTATTTAAATTAGGACGTTTTGTGCGCTTAATTCCGCATCCTGTTATGTTGGGTTTTGTTAACGGTTTGGCTATTGTTATTTTTTGGGCGCAGGTAAAAATGTTTACGCATAAATCTTTAGAAGTTTCCACAGATGGTGTTAAAACATACGTAAGTACCTATATGCAGGGTTCGGAACTTTACATGATGCTGGGCTTGGTGTTTTTAACCATGGCAATTATGACGGGTTTACCAAGAATCACTAAAAAAATTCCAGCAGCTTTAACGGCTATTTTAGCTACAACTTTCATCACAATCGGATTTAACTTAGATGTATCAACTGTTGGATCTTATATTATTGAAGGTGGCGGAACCGGTTTAAAAGGTGAGTTTCCCACTCCAAATTTAGAGTTGTGGCAAAATCTTCCTATTAATTTAGATACTTTAAACTTCATTTTACCATATGCCTTTCTAGCAGCTTCTGTGGGCTTGATCGAATCGTTGATGACTATGAATTTGGTGGACGAATTAACAGATACGCGTGGAAATGGCGACAAAGAATGTATTGCCCAAGGAACGGGGAATATTGTGTCGGGTCTTTTTGGCGGAACTGGAGGTTGTGGAATGATTGGTCAAACGGTAATTAATATTAACGCTGGTGGTCGTGGCCGTTTATCTGGTATCGTAATGGCGTTAACGCTACTAACCTTTATACTTTTTACTGACAAATTAATTGAACAAGTACCAATAGCCGCGCTAATAGGCGTTATGTTTATGATGGTTATTGAAACCTTTGCTTGGTCTAGTTTTAGAATTATTAAAAAAATCCCATTATCTGATGCATTTGTTCTAGTCATAGTTTCATCTGTTACGGTGATATATGATTTAGCGATTGCCGTATTTGTTGGTGTCATTATTTCAGCTTTATCGTTTGCTTGGGAAAACGCCAAACGTATTAGAGCCCGAAAACGCATGCGCGAAGATGGCACGAAAGTATATGAAATCTGGGGCCCTTTGTTCTTTGGAAGTATTACGGCTTTTAATGAAAAATTTGATGCGAAAAATGATCCTCAAATGGTGGAAATAGATTTTGTAGAATCTCGCATTAGCGATCACTCTGCTCTAGAAGCCATTTTTAATTTAGTTGAAAAATACGAAGCTGAAGGAAAAACCATCAAACTAAAACATTTAAGCGAAGACTGTAAACTTTTACTTTATAAAGCCAGTCCGAAATTTAAAGAAGTTATTATCGAAAATGTGGATGACCCGCGTTATCATTTGGCTGCAAACCCAGAAGAATTTCCAAAACCACTTTCAGAATATAAGTTTTAAGCTGTAAAATAAATCTAGCCTAGTAAATTTTTTCATCCATTTAATTTGCATGAGGTACTTTCGTCGATTAATTATACATCTATTTTCGTCACAGCGAGTATAAGAATGGTTTACCCGATTAATTTTTGTAAGACAAATCAACTTTTGAATATTTGCAAACATTAATTAATCTAAACCCTAATGAAAAAAATTACAAAATTTATATTTTCGAGTTTGTTCGCTATAATCGCAACTTTCTCTGCAACCGCATCAAACAATTTGGATGATGTTAACTTACCTAATACTAATCCTGATAGTTCTTTTACTACTGAAGAGTGTTATGCTTCTACAGTTGTTGATTTTCAACAGGGAACACTAAAAAATGGTGGTATAATTGGAGCAGATCGTTCAGATCCTAGTAAAGCTTTATATCAGCCTGATGCTTCCAATGCTGCCGGCGGCTTTGTTTCTTTGGGAGTCAGTGGATATATAATTCTTGGTTTTGACGGTGTAATCTATGACCAAGCAGGAAATGATTTTATGATTTATGAAACGTCATTTGCAGGAGATAATTGCAATTCTACTTCAGAAACGGCTTTAATTGAATTGTCGCAAGACGGAATTACTTGGGTAACATATGGTGAAATTTGCTTAGATGAAGCAATAGACTTTTCAGGTTTAGGTCTAAACTATGTATCTCAAATTAAAGTTACGAATACAGCTAATACCCCTGATGGATATGATTTAGATGGTGTGATTGCTATTAATGGCTGTCAAGAACTTATTCAGGAATGTTATGGAGCGGAAGTAATTTCTTATACTGCGGGCTTGACTAATACAGGTGTTGCAATGACAAACCCTAGTAGAATTAACCCAGCGAAAGCATTAGGACAGCCTCAAGGTAATCAAACTGAAAACTTTGTATCACTTGGATTTGGTGGTGAAGTTGTTATTGGATTTGATGGTGTTGTTAAGAATGAAGTTGGTAATGATTTAATTATTTTTGAAACAACTTTTGGAAACAAAAACTTCTCTAATTATCCAGAGTCGGCTGATGTCTATATTTCTCAAAATGGTGTTGATTTTTACTTGTTAGGCTCTGTACTTACTAGCGAATTTGCAACCTTTGATATTGATAATGCATTAACGCCAACGCCATTAACGTATATTACACAAGTTAAGCTTATTGATACAACTCCAACAAATTCTATTTCTGATGATGGTTTTGATCTTGATGGAATTATAGCAATCAATGGTTGTAGTGAACCTGAAAACGTTGTGTTTGCACGTTGTTCAGCATATGAAGTACTTGAATATAACGAAGGTACTACGCGTTCTGGAGGAACTGTTAACCCAATCAGAACTCAAAACCCTAATAACGTTCTTGGTTACCCTGAAGGAACAGACGAATATGGCGTATTTACAACTCTAGGTTACGGTGGAAATATCGTTTTATCTTTTGAAGGTGCTGTAGAAAATGTTGATGGAGATGATTTAAGATTTATAGAAACATCATTTAACCAAAGTAATGGATGTGGAGCTTACCCAGAATTTGCTGATATTTATGTTTCTTTTGACGGTTTTAGCTGGCATATGGCTGGTACTGTTTGTAAAGAAAACAATTCTATTGATATTTCAGATGCTGGTAACTTTGAGTACATTAATTTTGTAAAAGTTGTAAATAATGATACTTTATCTACTACTCCTGACGGTTATGATTTAGATGGTGTTATTATTATTGGAACTTGCGATGAATCTTTATCAGTAGATGATCAAGTTTTCGCTTCTAAACCAAGTATGGATGTTAAAGTTTATCCAAACCCTGTTGTTGATTCGGCTACAGTTAGATTTACTGCTTCAGAAAATGGTAAAGCAGGAATAGAAGTTTATGATTCTTACGGTAGAGCTATCACTACACTTTTTAAAGGAGACGTATTTGCAGGAGAAGACTATAAAGTTGAATTTAAAACAAATAACTTACCTAACGGAATTTATATTGGTAAAATAACAAATAACAATGTGACTAAAACAATAAAAATTGTTGTTTCTCGCTAATTAAACTACAATATCAATAGAAAAAAAAGCTGCCATATGGCAGCTTTTTTTATGCTCAACATTTAATTTGAAAACAACATAATTGCTGAATGTTGAATAAAAGTGTTCGATTTTGTTTTTTTGAGTTAGATTAGATATTGCTTTCACAATAGTCAATTTCCATTAAAACCATTGAATAAAAGTCTGCGCATTCATACAAAGAGGATTTTAATTGACATCAAACTGTAGAAGGTTGTTTTTTAATTGGAAATTAAAATACTTTATAAATAAATAGGACTGCACTTTACTTAACCCGAACACTATCAGGAACCAAAACCTTATAATCGCCTTTGTTTCTAATAACATCGCGAACAATACTGGAACTTATATAAGACGTTCTTGCAGCTGTTAATAAAAATACTGTTTCTATCTTGGATAATTTCCTGTTCGTATGAGCTATAGCTTTTTCAAATTCGAAATCGGCTGGATTTCTTAAACCGCGTAAAATAAATTCCGCATTAATTTCCTTGCAAAAATCGATAGTCATACCTTTATATGTAACCACTTTTACTTTCGGTTCATCTTTAAAAGCATCTTCAATAAATTTTTTGCGTTCTTCAAGCGTGAACATGTATTTTTTCTCGGCGTTGATGCCAATAGCAATTACAACTTCATCAAAAAGATGCACTCCCCGACTAATAATATCGAAATGACCTAGAGTTAATGGATCAAAGGACCCTGGAAATAAAGCTTTTTTCACAATTTAGAGTTTTTCTAATTCTTTTTCAAAATACTCAATATATTGTACATATTGAGGCGTTTTACTCGCATATTTTCTAGTTAATGCAGCCCATTCTTTAAACTTTTCTATGTTTTTCGAAACGAAATAACCATTGGACATGTTTAAAGCCATTTCACATTTCATAGCATCATCATTAGAAACTTCAATGCCTTTCGTAAAAGCTATTTCAGCCTTTTCCAACTGCTCTGAATTTAAATAGGCATATCCTAATTCTTTATATAAAAGTTGATTTTTAGCGTCATGTGCAAAGGCTTTTTCTAAAACTGGAATGGCCTTATCAAACTGTTGTAAGGCATTGTAAGCAAAGCCTAATTCAAATTCTAAACCATCGTGATTTGGTTCTATATCGTAAGCTTTCAAAAGTGGCTTTAAAGCATTGTGACTGGCAGAAACATGATTGTAATGATAGCCTATTTGTTTTAAATATGCCACGTCATCTTCAACCTTATAAATAGCAAGCCAATCCGGTTCTTCTGGAAGTTTTAGCGCCTTTTTTTGAGTTTCATTAAGCACTGAAACTTGGCTCGTGTTTTTGCTTAATCGTGCAATAACCAAACTTGTTTTAGGCTCTACAACTTCATTGGTAATTATGGTATTATCTACTACTTTAAAAGTATCCTCTTTACGAAACGTAAATCCTGCGCTTTCATCAATATAGATATAGCCATAAATATATGAATCCGATTCCGGAGATTTCGGAAAAGCTACCCATTCATTTACGGCGTCATAATACTTGGTGCTAAATTCTAATTTAGGAATAGAATCTTGGGAGAAACAGACTTGAAAAGATAAAAAAATAATTAACACAACTGAGAAATGTTTTTTCATAAAAACTTATTTAGACGAATATTGGGTTAATCAAAGATACAATTCAATAATTAAATCCTACTTTAATCTCCCTCCTTTGGAGGGATTAAGGGAGGATTCAATAGCATTTCCAAACAATTCTTCCAAACTAATACCAGCAGCTTCGGCTTGTTGTGGCAAAATACTGGCTTTAGTTAATCCAGGAACCGTGTTAACTTCCAACAAATGGGGTTCACCATCTTTAAAAATATATTCGCTTCTAGAGAAACCGGTCATTTTTAGAATTTCGTAAACTTTTTTCGCTAAAACGCTTACTTTTTCCGCATCGGCTTCTGAAATTCGTGCTGGTGTAATTTCTTGAGATTGGCCGAGGTACTTCGCTTGATAATCGAAAAAATCGTTATCGCTCACAATCTCGGTAATGGGTAGCACGGTAGTTTGACCTTTGTAGGATATGACGCCCACAGACACTTCAGTTCCATCCAAAAAAGATTCGATAATAACTTCATCATCCTCTTTGTAAGCGACCTCTAAAGCTGCATTAAATTCTTCTTTTTTATACACTTTTGAAATACCAAAGCTACTTCCTGCACGATTCGCTTTAACAAAACACGGCAAACCTACTTTTTTAATAATAGCGTCTTCGTCAATTTCATCACCTAAATTAATATAATAACTTTCCGCTGTTTTAATTCCATAAGGCTTTAAAACGCTTAAACAATCGCGTTTATTAAACGTTAAAGCGGCTTGATACATCCCACAACTGGTATGCGGAATTTTTAAAAGCTCGAGATAAGATTGCATATAACCATCTTCTCCTGGCGATCCATGAATGGCATTAAAAACACAAGCAAAGGTTATCTTTTCGCCGTTAATATTTACGGAGAAATCGTTTTTATCAACGGGAAATTCTTCAGAATCATCGGCAACATAAACCCACTTATTTTCAAAAATATGAATTCGGTATGGTATGTAATTTTCTATAGTATTTAACGCATTGTATACCACGTTCCCGCTTCGAAGGGAAATTTCGTACTCACTAGAGTAACCTCCCATTATTATAGCAATATTTTTTTTCATTAGCTGTATTTCCTTGATTCTAGGTTTCAGAGTGCAAATTAAAAATCATTTTTAGTCCAAAACTAGCAATAAAACGTATCTATTATTAATAAAGCTAAAATATCACTAATAAATCAAAACTAAAAACAGTTCTGTTTTTATATATTTGCCCAACAAATACGTTTCCATGAGTCTTATAAAATTCTTGACTAGTAAAACATTCCTAATACAAATTGTCCTAGCCGTTGTTGGCGTTGTTGTTTTGTGTTTTATATTATTGAAATGGTTGAATATTACCACCAACCACGGAGAATTTGAAACCGTACCGGAACTGAAAGGAAAATCTATTGGCGTTGCTAATATTGAGTTGACGGAAAATAATTTAAAATTAGAAATTTTAGACTCTTCAAACTACAACCCAGATTATCCTAAATTTTCGGTTATTGAGCAAGATCCTATTGCAGGCGAAAAAGTAAAAGATGGTCGTAAAATTTATGTCACTTTAAATCCGTCCGGATTCCGAAAAGTGAAAATTCCGAATTTAAAAGAAAAAACGTTCAGACAAGCCAAGCCAACTTTAGAAGCTTTAGGCTTTGTAATTGGCGAAATAACATACACCGATTATTTAGGTGAAAACGAAGTAGTAAAACTAAAGCACAAAGGTGCAGAAATAAAAGAGGGTGACGAGTTGCCTAAAACATCTAAAATCGATTTGGTTTTAGGAAATGGTAACAGACCAGGTTCAAATTAATTATGGTAGAAGATTATACTCCAGAAAATCAAAGCGAAAACGACGAATTATTTGAACATTTTGCTTTTACTGCCGACAAAGGTCAAACCCCACTTCGGATAGATAAATATTTAATGAATTTTATTGAAAACGCCACGCGTAATAAAATTCAAGCTGCCGCGAAAGAAGGCAATATTTATGTGAATGATGTGGTGGTAAAATCCAATTATAAGGTAAAACCTCATGATAAAATTCGGGTGATGTTCGAGCATCCACCTTATGAATACCTACTCACGCCAGAAAATATTCCATTAAACATAGTTTACGAGGACAACGATTTATTAGTCGTTAATAAAGAACCCGGTATGGTAGTTCATCCTGGTCATGGTAACTATTCCGGGACTTTAATTAATGCGCTTATTTATCATTTTGAAAACTTACCTAATAATTCTAGTAACCGTCCAGGATTGGTACATAGAATTGACAAAGACACGAGTGGTTTGTTGGTAATTGCCAAGAATGAAGAGTCTATGACGCATTTAGCCAAGCAGTTTTTTGATAAAACTAGTGAACGTGAATATGTGGCAATTGCTTGGGGGAATATGGAGGAAGATGAAGGCACTATTGAAGGCAGCATTGGCAGACACCCAAAAAACCGTTTACAAAACACCGTTTACACCGGAGATGACGCCGATAAAGGGAAACCAGCCGTTACGCATTATAAAGTTATTGAACGATTAGGCTATGTAACGCTCGTTTCTTGTAAATTAGAAACCGGCCGAACGCATCAAATTCGTGTGCACATGAAATATATTGGTCACACACTTTTTAATGACGAACGCTATGGTGGCGAGCGTATTTTAAAAGGAACCACGTTTACCAAATACCGTCAATTTGTAGATAATTGCTTTAAAATTTTACCAAGACAAGCACTTCATGCCAAATCTTTAGGATTTATTCATCCTAAAACAGGCGAAATGATGCGTTTTGATTCTGAAATTCCACAGGATATGCAAGCATGTATTGAAAAATGGCGTAGTTATTCCAATCATCAAGATTCAGAATAAATTTCCTTTATAGTTTTATAAGAAAGAATAAAATTAGAAATTGATTTTTTCAGAAGTGAATTGTAACTTTGGTAAAAGCAAAATAGTTACGAACCTTTAAATCGATTCCTAATTTTAGGATTTTTTACATATGAAACTCGTTTTATCTCCAGCCAAATCATTAGACTACGATAGTAAATTACCAACTACTATAGGCACAGATTCTATATTTTTAAAGGAATCTGAACGATTAAATTCTGCACTTAAAAAGAAATCAGAAAAGGATTTATCCAAGTTAATGAAGATTTCAGATAACTTAAGTCATTTGAATTATGAGCGGAATCAAGACTGGAAATTGCCGTTTACAAAAGAAACGGCCAGACAAGCTATTTACGCTTTTAACGGCGACGTATATCGCGGTTTGGATGCTTACACTATTCCTAAAGATAAAATAGAAAAACTTCAAGATACCGTTCGGATACTTTCCGGCTTATATGGTGTTTTAAAACCTTTAGATTTAATCATGCCTTACCGTTTAGAAATGGGCACTAAAATGCCTGTGGACAAGCATAAAAATCTATATGAATTTTGGCAGAAAAAAGTGACCAAAGCCTTAAATGATGAGTTGAAAGATGATGAGTTATTTCTGAATTTGGCCAGTAACGAATATTTTAAAGCTATTGATAAAAAGACCTTAAAGGTGCCGATTATTGATGTGGATTTTAAGGAGTACAAAGATGACAAATATAAAACCATCGGTATTTATGCCAAAGCGGCCCGTGGTTTAATGACGCGTTTTATAATAGACAAAAACGCCCAAACCTTGGATGACATTAAAGCATTCAATTTGGACGGTTATGGTTTAAGTGATGAATTATCCACTAAAAACAATCTCGTTTTTACCAGATAATTTAAAATAGTACATATTTTAAGCTTTAGCTTTTTTATCAATGCTTATTTTTTCTTCTATACGCACTTGTTTTTTAATTCGTGGTCTTCTTACGCCGTATGAACCACGATTAATTTTACCGCGTCTTGTTTTTTTATCCCCTTTTCCCATAAATTTTTATATTATAATGTGAAGTGATAATTTACAATAATTTAATGGCCTTTAAAAGTATAAATGACTTTCTTTCATAAACATCCCTACCAACCATTTATTCAAAAAGATACCACCAAATTAATTGTTGGCACCTTACCGCCGCCGCGTTTTTCTACCCGCCAATTGCATGAAAAAGATGTGGATTTCTGCTATGGAAGTTATTTTAATAGTTTGTGGTTGTTTATAGACAAAATTCACAATTTAAATCTGCTTTATGATAATTCAGAAGCCGCCGTATTACAGCGTAAGCAGTTTTTAATTCAACATAAAATTGGTGTTTGTGATATTGTAGATAGTGCGGAACGTGAAAAAATTGATGCGTCAGATTTGGGCATGAATAATATTAAACTTCGAAATATTATTGGGTATATAAAGCAATATCCTAAAATTGACACCTTGTTATTTACGGGAGGCAATAGTAAAAATGGGCCCGAATATTTCTTCAGAAAACATTTAAAAGCTAATAATTTGAAATTGGAAGTCGTTTCCAATAAAGTACCTCGCATTCATCAATTTTATTTAGATTCTAATGATAAAAACACAGCAAAACGCTTAATTAAAACCGTTTCCTTAACATCTGGTTCAGGTGCTGCCAATATTTCTATTAGCAGATTACCACTTTATAAGCAACTAAAAGCGCGGAATCCCAATTTCAACACCTTTGATTTTCGGGTGCTGCAATACCGCGAATTCTTTTAAATTAATACGGTTTTGTTATTAGATAAATAACAATTGTTATAATTTTTAGAATTTTTAATCAATTTAAAGCTTAAAAATCCTATTTTAACAACCGCTAAAAATATCAATAATGAAAAATAATCTACTATTCCTTTTCACCTGCCTATTCCTAGTTTCTTGCTCCAGCGATGATGACGCGGTAACGGTTCAGCAATGCGTCAAACCAACTAGTTTGGTAGCTAGCTTGATCACATTTGAAAGCGCGACAATTACTTGGTCTGACACCAACAACGCCAATACGTTTACTGTTGAATATGGCACAACCGGTTTTACTTTAGGCTCTGGAACAACTAAAAACAGAACGGAAGCATCTGTTATGCTAACTAATTTGTCAGCAAACACCAGTTATGATGTATATATTAAAACAGCTTGCAGTATAGAAAATTCCAGTATGTATTCTGAAGTATTAACCTTTACAACGGCCGTACCATTAGTAATTCCGCAATTACTTCCAAATCTATCCGATTTAAATTTATTTGTTGGAAACTTAAATAATCTAACGCCAAGCTCTCGTGCTTTTGAATACAATTTAAACACACCATTATTTACAGATTATTCCCATAAGCAACGCTTAATTGCTTTGCCACCAGGAACTAGTATGGATTATGTTGACAATGGCTTTCCAGATTTCCCTGATAACACCTTGATTTCAAAAACCTTCTATTATTTTAATGATGAACGTAACGAGTCATCGGGCAAAACTATTATTGAAACCCGTATTTTAATAAAAATAAATGGTATTTGGGAATTGGGCAACTATAAATGGAACGCCAATCAAACAGATGCTGTTTTAGATGATTTGGCGCATACCGTTCCTGTAAATTATGTCGATATGAATGGGACAAGTCAAAATATAAATTATGGTATTCCTAATATGCAAGATTGTATAGATTGCCATATAAAAAGTAGCGTCATTACGCCAATCGGCCCAAAATTACGTACTATGAATTTCAACAACCAACTTCAAGATTTTATTAATGCAGGTTATTTAACCAATTTATCGAGTCCTTCTAGTGTGACTTCTTTACCAAACTGGGAAGACACAAACAACACGCTGGAAGAACGCGCTCGTGCTTATTTTGATGTAAATTGTGCGCATTGCCACACGGAAGGTGGTTTCTGTGAGTACCAATCAGATTTACGTTTAAATTTTGAAACTCCCTTAGCTGATTCCATGATTGCGGAATTAAAAGCAAGTATTGATAGTCGCATGGGCCGCTACAGTGCCGGTTTTAGTATGCCGTTAACAGGAACAAGCATGATACATAGTGAAGGTTATAGCTTAATAAGACAGTATTTAAGTACACTTTAAAATTCACCTATTAAAAAACCCAATGATACTCCTATCATTGGGTTTTAAACTAATTAACTAAAAAACTAATTTGAAAAACTAACTTATTTTCTATTTGTTTGGATTGAAATTTTCTGGTAAATAATCGTTTACGTTAAAATTAAAATAAATTTCTTCATCTATTTCAACGATGTCAATTTGGCTCCAGTCAATCGCATTTTTTCCTTTTAATGCATTAAATTCCTTTGGTAAATACGCACTTGTATTAAAATCCAAGACCGTTTCTTCTGGCTTTTCAATCAGACAAATTTTACCCCAATTTAAATTATTTTTACCCTTTAACGGATTAAAGTTTTCTGGCAAATAATTATGAATATCAAAATCGAAAATCATTTGCTCGGCGACCTTATACACATAAATATCTTCAACATGTAAAACCCTGTTACCATTATCAGGTTCGGTTGAATCCGAAAGCGGATTGGTATTATTTTTATCTGAAATAAAGTTACTTGCCACAGCTGAACTGATGGTTAATAAAAAACTACTTAAAATTAATAAATGTTTCATTTTTCTGTTATGATTAAGTCATTCAAATAGTAAGACTATCTAAAAGCTGTTTCGTTTCATTTTTTTAGAAACATTTAACAATAAAACACTGATTTTAAGAGTATTTAAGAAATTATACCGTTTTTCAATTGTTATAAATTTTTTAATCTACTACGGCTTCCACATTTTTATAAATAAAATCTACAGAATCCGTATTATTTATAATGTCAAAAGTCAAGCCTCTTAATTCGGCGCCCAAATATGAAACGCCTTTAGTTCTTTTAATTTCCTCCAAACCGCTCCAATCCTTTACAATTAGTGTGGCTTCAGCGCATAATCCATCACCTTGCACATCAATAGTAAGAGATTCTTCGCCATTTTGCTTATTAAAACTATTTAATAGATACGTTAGGTTTCTGGCACCTATTCTGTCTATTTCTTTCACAAGTTCTTGTTGATAAATGCCCGTTTCTGGTTCATTTGAATTTAAAATAGAACTCGTGTTTTTGCATACCGTAGTTGTGCACGAAATGGCTAAAACTAAAATGATGACTAATGGTAAAATGGCTTTTAATTTCATATATATTATTTTGGTTAAGCATAAAAACGTTGGACAATAGCATTTAGTATGAGTATTTATTTATAAGAATAGTTACAATATTTCCGAAGGTATTAAGTTGCTAATTTTCAACTAAAAGAAAATGTAAATACACTAGGAAACAAAAGTAACTTTAAACCTTTTTAAAAATTCGAGGTCTTATTTGAACAACTTAAATTTTTAGATCATGAAAAAACTTTTAATCATAGCAATAGTATTATGCAGCATGCAACTATCTGCTCAGGACAGAAAACAAATGCATAAAAAAGGAAATGGCAATGAAAAAATGCAAACTTACACGCCGGAAGAAAGAGCGCAATTACAAACCAAGAAATTAACATTGGCTCTAGATTTAAACGAAGCACAACAGCAACAGGTCTTGGCCTTGCAGTTAGAGAATGCGGAGGAACGCAACTTAAGAATGGAAAAGCGGAAAAGTGCAAAAACAGCACAAGAAGCAAGATCATTTTCAAGTGATGAAAAGCTTCAAATGAAAAATGCTAGGCTAGACAAGCAAATAGCCCAAAAAAGTAAGATGAAGACTATTTTAAACGACGAACAATATAGCAAATGGGAAAACTTTCAGGAAAAACGTTTGGAAGAAAGACGCGAACCCATGAAGCATAGAAAACAACGTAAATAATATGAATTTGATTTTAGTCACTTTTAAAAAGGATCCGATGGTAAAAATCGGAGCCTTTTTTCATTAATTGCATATTTTGTTGTTTCTTTAAATTCTAAATATAAAAAGCCCCATCATGAAAAAACTACTATTAATAATTGTATTGACATTTGTTGGCATGCAAGTTTCTGCACAGCAAACAACGGATTCGAATTCTAAACTTGAAAAAATAGCCAGCGAGCAAGTTGCCTTATTCCATAAAAAGCTAAATTTAAATGAAAAGCAACAAGAATTGGCAACAAGCCTAATTTTAGAGCATTTAAAAACAGAAAAAACTCAAAAACTTATAGGTACTTCCAAATCTAAATCTGCTTCATTAGAATCGGATAGCAAGATAATGGAGCTTATAAACCGAGCGCTTTTGGATGAACCAATTTTTGACAAAGAGTTTACGGAGATTCTAGATGAAAATCAAGAACAAATTTTAAATAAGATGATTCCTAGAGTTTAGGTTCTCTTAATAATAAAGCATAAAAAAAGCGACTTGAAATTCAAGTCGCTTTTTTTGTTATAAGGTTTTTGCAACGGCTTCAACAGCTGCAATCGTTTTATCTAAATCGTCGTAGCTTAAGGCATCTGTAATAAACCACGTTTCAAAAGCACTTGGAGCAATATAAATTCCGTGATTTAACATACCGTGGAAGAATTTCTTAAACGTATCATTATTTCCAGAAGCCGCTGATTGGAAATCAACAACCGCTGTTTCAGAAAAATGAACCGATATCATAGATCCCACACGATTAATAGTGTGAACGACTTTATTAGCGTCTAAAACGCGCGCCATACCCACATGCAAATAAGCCGTTTTCTCTTCTAAACGCCTGTAAACCTCATCATCTTGATTTAAGGCTTGCAACATGGCCAAACCAGCAGCCATAGCCAAAGGGTTTCCACTTAAGGTTCCAGCTTGATATACAGGCCCAATTGGCGCTAGGTGATTCATAATTTCTTCACGAGCAGCAAAAGCGCCAACTGGCAATCCGCCGCCGATAACTTTTCCGAAGCAAACCAAATCTGCTTTAATACCATATAATTGTTGAACGCCACCTTTAGCCAAACGGAATCCCGTCATAACCTCATCAAAAATTAGAAGAATATTATGTTTAGTACATAAATCTCTTAAGCCTTGTAAAAAATTAGGTTTTGGAGGAATACAACCCATATTACCAGCAACCGGTTCCATAATAATACACGCAATTTCATTAGGGTTTGCTTCAATTAATTCACGTACATTATTTAAATCGTTAAAACGTGCTAACAAGGTATCTTTTGCAGTACCAGCAGTAACGCCAGGACTATTAGGCGAACCAAACGTTACCGCACCACTTCCCGCTTGAATTAAAAAACTATCACTATGGCCATGATAGCAACCGGCAAATTTTATAATTTTATCTTTTCCTGTAAAACCACGTGCCAAACGAACGGCACTCATACACGCTTCCGTCCCTGAATTTACAAAGCGAATTTTATCAATATTAGGTACCATAGAAACAGCTAATTCCGCAATCTGGGTTTCAACTTCTGTAGGTGTACCAAAGGACGTTCCTAATTTCGTTTTTTCAATAACGGCATCAACAACGGGTTGATATGCATGCCCTAAAATCATAGGTCCCCAAGAATTAATATAATCAATGTACTGATTATCATCTTCGTCAATTAAATATGGACCGTATGCTTTTTTTATAAAAATAGGTGTTCCTCCAACGGCTCCAAAAGCTCTTACTGGCGAATTCACACCACCTGGAATTACTTTTTCAGCATGTGCAAAAAGCGCACTACTTCGTGTATACTGCATAAAAATAGTATTTTAATTAATTTGATTTCACGACTAATAAATCGCCAATATTTAAATCATTAGACGCTAAATTATTAAGTTTTTTTAAATTATCAACAGAGGTATTATAGCGTTTAGAAAGAGAATATAAAGTATCACCTTTTATAACGCGATGAGATAAACCAGCGTTATTATTAGAATTAACCACTAATTTCCTTCCGGTAACAACTTCGTCATATTTATAAAGTTCAAAGCGTTCAATAAGACTGATTAATTTGTCGGGATACTTTCTATCCGTAGCATAACCCGCATCTTTAAGGCCTATAGCCCAACCTTTATAATCGTCAATTTTTAATTCGAATAAACCCGAATAACGTTTACGTTCTTTTAAAAACAAAGAGTGATCGCGATATGAATATTTGGCATCATTATACTTTCGGAAACATTCTTGATCTGCATCGTCGTCATGATAAATTTTAGCACCCGTCCATTCATGACATTTTATCCCAAAATGATTATTAGCCTCTACAGACAATCGTCCCTTTCCAGAACTAGATTCCAAAATCCCTTGTGCCAATGTAATACTAGCCGGAATATGATACAAACGCATTTCTTCTTGAGCAATACCGCTGTAAGTAGCAATGTAAGCATCTATGGGATTGCTATGAACTACAACGGGTTCCTTAACGGGTTTATCCGTTTTTGTTTCCAATATAGGTGCTTTTACCTCTGGTCTTTTTACAACACGTTCCGTTTTATCGCGTTTTTTAGCTTTAGAAGCCGCTCGTTTTTTAGAACCGCAACTAACCACTATTAATACCATACAAATTAATACTACTACTCGCTTCATGATTACTGAATTTTTGCCCTATTTTTCTTTTCCAAAAACTGATTCATCCCGGCAATACCTTGTAAACCTCCGGTGTGAATCATCAATATTTTTGCGTCTTTTGGAAAATACCCATTTTTTAATAAATCGAAAACTCCAAACACCATTTTCCCTGTGTAAACGGGATCTAATGGCATTTGAAATTGTCGTTTAAACTCATTAATAAAACTGATTAACTCCGTATTTATTTTAGCATAGCCACCAAAATGATAATCCGTAATTAAATCCCAGTTGTCATTTCGTGCAAATTTACTAATATCTTTCCATAAAAAATCACCTTTCAGTGCGGGAAAACCAAGAATCTTTTGGTGACTTTTAGAAGCGTTTATTAATCCTGAAATAGTTCCGCCGGTTCCTACGGGACAGGTTATAAAATCGAATTCGGCATCCTGCTCGGTTAAAATCTCTTCGCAGCCTTTAATGGCTAAATCATTCGTTCCACCTTCGGGAATGAGATAAAAATCACCAAATTGGTTTTTTAAATTTTCTATGAATGTAACTGACTCTTTTAAGCGATACGTTTCGCGGGAAACAAAATGAAATTGCATGCCTTGATTTTGGGCATATAACAAGGTAGGATTTTCGGTTATTTTATCAGCTAATTCTTCACCACGAATAATGCCAATAGTTTGAAAACCGAACCGATTTCCCGCAGCTGCAACAGCGGCTATATGATTGGAATACGCGCCACCAAAGGTTAAAAGCAATTTACAACCTTGCTTTTTAGCTTCAAATATGTTGTATTTTAATTTTCGGTATTTGTTTCCAGAAATGAAAGGATCTATCAAATAATCAGGTTTTATAGACAACTGATTATCAATCTGAATATTTAATTTTTCTGCTATAACGAACATGAATAATATTTAATAAATATTTATGATATTAATTTTGGTAGACTATAATTTTTACTATATTTCCCAATAATATATGGAATTATCGACAATTTAACATTTAAACGACTAATTCCGTTATTTAAACCCCAATACCTACCCTACATAGCCTATTTGCAATGGTGAAAATACAACATGTATTTAACAACCTCTAATAGCGACGTATGATTAGAAAATTACTCCTACTGACAAGCATCCTATGCTTTTCAGTTTTTACAGATATTTTTGCTCAAGCACCAATAAATGATAATCCTTGTAATGCTGTAGGTTTAACTGTAAATTCAGATTTTAATTGTGGCGTAATTACAGCAGGAACTACTATTAACGCAACAGCTTCTGCACATCCAGATGATGTTTCAGGAGCACCTAATAATGATGTATGGTACTCTTTCGTTGCAACTAGTACTCAACATAGAGTTCAACTTCGTAATATTATAAATCAGGGTGGAGGAACATCAACAAGTACTGACATGGGAATTGGTGTTTATGATGGTACTTCTGGTTGTAGCTCATTAATTCTTGAAGGTTCTAGTGATCCAGAAACATATGATATTGGTGGATTGACAATTGGCACATTATATTATGTAAGAGTTTATGGTTGGTATTCTTCCATTCAAAATAACAATTTTAATATTTGTATTGGAACTCCTCCTCCACCTCAAGGAAACGATGATCCTTGTGGTGCAGTTAGTTTAACAGTAAACTCCGACTTATCTTGTACAAACACAACTTCTAGTACAGTAGTAGGAGCTACTAACTCTGGCATCAATGCTTGTTTAGGTACTGAAAACAATGATGTTTGGTTTAGTTTTGTAGCTACTAATACAAACCATTCAATAAACCTATTAAATATTACTGGAAGTACTACAGATATGGTTCATGCTGTTTATGGGGGATTTATTGATCCTGATTGCAGTGTAGCTGTTGGTGATAATATTAGTTGTTCTGATCCTAATAGTAGCGCTATTGGTGGATTAACTGTTGGTCAAACTTATTTTGTCCAAGTATATACCTATTACACTGGATCTGCAACTACAACTTTTGATATATGTATTGGTACACCTCCTCCAGGACCCGCAAATGATGATCCATGTGGAGCCGTAAGTTTAACAGTTAATCCAGATTATTCGTGTGCAAATACTACATCAGGAACCGTTGCTAGTGCAACAAATTCTGGACTAAACCCATGTTATGGAACAGCTAATAATGACGTTTGGTATAGTTTCGTTGCTACTAATACTAGTCATACAGTAGATATATTAAATGTCTCTGGTTTTACAGATATGTATCATGCAGTTTATGGTGGCTTTATTACACCAGATTGCTCTGTTGATGCTTCAGATAACATTGGTTGTTCTGATGCTAATAGTAGTTCTATTGGCGGTTTAACTGTAGGTCAAACTTATTTTGTTCAAGTATACACCTATTCTAATGGGGCTTCAACCGCTACTTTTGATATATGCATCGGAACCCCTCCTCCACCTCCAGCTAACGATGACCCTTGTGGTTCTATAGCTTTAACAGTTAATCCAAATTATTCGTGTGCAAGCACAACCCCTGGAACTATTGCTAGCGCTACAAATTCTGGTGTTAATGTCTGTGGTGGAACTGAAGATGATGATGTATGGTATCATTTTGTTGCTACTGGCCCAAGTCATACCGTTGATTTAATAAATATTGCAGGAAGTACAACCGATTTATACCATGCTTTATATGGTCCATTTACCAATGCTAATCCACCAAACTGTACGAATGCTGCGGTTGCTGGTTCAAATATTAGTTGTTCAGACCCGAACTCTAGTACACTAACTGGATTAATAGCTGGTAGAACCTATTTTGTGCAAGCATATTCTTGGACCTCTACTCCTGGTCAAACTACAACTTTTGATATTTGCATAGGAACCCCTCCTCCTCCTCCAAGTAATGATGAACCTTGCGAAGCAATTTCATTAACACCAAATTCAATATGTAATTATTCTTTTTATACGAATGCATCTGCTACAGCCAGTACTGGAGTTACTGCTCCAGGTTGTGGTAGTTACTCTGGTGGTGATGTCTGGTTTTCAGTTTTAGTAGATTCGACTGGCGAAATGACAATTGACACAGAAACAGCAGCCATAACAGATAGTGGGATGGCTGCTTATTCAGGAACCTGCGGCGCATTAACTTTGATAGAATGTGATGATGACGATAGTGCCAATGGCGCCATGTCTCAAATCATTCTAACAGGTCGTACACCCGGCGAGACCATATATATTCGTTTTTGGGAATATGGAAATGATAATCAAGGTACTTTCGGCATATGTGCTACATCTCCTATTCCTCCAGATGTATATGGAGTGTATTTGCCTTGTCCTGGCGAGCCAAGCGAGCCATTAACATCCACCATTGAATGTCAGGGAGCTTTAAGTATTGGTAACACCATTAATGGTAATCTTAATGCCGCAACTAACAATGTCGCTTTGCAACCATTAATCTTTATTTCAAGTGCAGACCCTTGCCAGTTTGACGCTACAGATACCTCAAATTATACCTCAGTTAATTTCACTGTTGATGCCACAGGAACATATGTATTTGCAGCAGAAACCCCTATTCCTTATTTTGATTCTATGGGTTATATCTATGAAACAGCCTCTGGGTTTACACCTGGAACATGTTCCCCAGGATATATTGCAGGTGATGATGATGATGGCCCTAATCTAGATCCATTAATAACAGCAAATCTGACTGTTGGTGTGACCTATACTTTAGTAACTACTAAATTTGCATTTGGTAGCACGACACATACAGGTGCATTCACATGGAATGTTACTGGTCCACCAAGGGGTATAGACTGGTATACAACTCCTACTGGAGGCACACCTATTGGTTCTGGCTCAACTTTTGACCCTGTTGGCGTAGCTGGATCACCTTTGGCAGATACTAATACGGCTGGATTATATTCATTTTGGGGCGCATGTCCAAGTACGCCTGGAGTTAGATTTCAAGCAGATTACATTATAGGGAAAATGTGGAACGGCTCTCAAAGCACAGATTGGTATAACGCAAACAACTGGACTCCATTAGGAATTCCTACATCTGCAGATTGCGTAGTTATTCCTAACATTACTAATTCAAACAATTTATCTCCAATAGTTTTAGGTTTAACCCCACCAATCCCGCCACTTCCTGGATTAGGAAAATCCTTGCGTGTAGATAATAATGGCCACTTGGAACTGCTCCAATATGCCAACTTAATAATTGCAGATGGCATTGACGTGGCTAACAATGGGAGAATTGTTTTAAGAAGCGGTTCTAATCTTATTCAAGTTACCAATACAGGCATTACCAATTCGGGTACAATAAACATGCAAAGAACCGTTAACAATCTTCTACCACAAGATTATGTGTATTGGTCTTCGCCCGTAGATGGCTTTAATATTACGCAAGTTTCACCAAACTCTAACTTAAGATATAAATGGATACCTACTATTTCAGGAAATGGCGCTGGTAATTACGGTAATTGGGAAGCCACTTCTGAAATCATGCAATCAGGAAAAGGCTACATTGTTCGTGGAGTTTCAGGAGCTTTAACATTTCCTACAACACCTGCAAATACAGTTGAATTTAGAGGAACTCCTAGAAATGGCGCCACTCAAATTCCAGTTTCTCGTGGAACTTACACTGGAGGGCCTTATACTGGAGCGGGAAATACGCAAGCAACCGCATTGGACGACAACTGGAACCTTATAGGCAACCCCTATCCCTCTGCTATTTCAGCCGATGCCTTTATTGCACAAAACGCAGGTAATATGAGCTCACCAATTATTGCGGGTACCGTTTATTTATGGACTCACGTTTCTGCACCAATTTCGGCAACGGATCCTTTTTACGGTAATTATGTTTATAATTATAACGCTAATGATTATATAGCATATAATGGCACGGGCTCCAATCCTCCTAATTTTAATGGAAATATTGGAGCTGGTCAAGCATTTTTTGTCCTCATGAATGATGGTGCATCCACACCTTCTAACGTTGAGTTTAATAATTCCATGCGCTTTGACTCTGCACTAGCACCTTACGATAATAATGAGTTTTTTAGAGATGGCGAAAACACCAATCGGAGTCCTTTAGAAAAACACCGCATTTGGATAGATCTTGTGGCTTCAAACAATAAAGCCAATTCCATTCTAGTCGGCTATATAGAAAACGCAACCAATTATGTTGATATACTTTTTGATGGTCATGAATTAAGCGAAACAAGTAACCGTTTCTACTCGCTAGTTAGCT
Organism: Bizionia myxarmorum; assembly: GCF_008086205.1. Lineage (GTDB taxonomy): Bacteria > Bacteroidota > Bacteroidia > Flavobacteriales > Flavobacteriaceae > Algorimicrobium > Algorimicrobium myxarmorum. The sequence continues at coordinate 62,509 of NZ_VSKK01000004.1, forward strand.
CGGAAGAAATGGCTATACAAGGAAGAGCATTGCCGTTTGTTGATTCCGATTTGGTACCATTAGGCGTTAAAATTGCTACTAATGGTAATTACAAAATAGCATTAAATACGCTTGACGGATTATTTTCAGAAACCGATCAAACTATATATATTGAAGATATATACACGAATACCATTCACAACATCCGTATGTCGCCTTATAGTTTCCATTCGGAAACCGGAATATTCAATGACAGATTCATTTTAAGATATACAGATAACGCATTGTCCCTTGATGATTTTAATGCCAACTCTGGCATAACAATCAGCGCGCCAAATAGCAATTATATTAAGGTGTCATCTAAAAACAGTGCTATTAAATCAGTTTATGTTTATGATATGTTAGGGCGCCAATTAATTCAGAAACTAAACATTAATTCACAAGAAATAGTTATAGATAACATGAGTTTTTCTGAAGGCACTTATATCGTTAAAGCCATCACGACTAATAATATAACGCGCATTGAAAAAGTGGTTTTAAAACATTAATCTTTTAATATAATTCTTAAAATTCCAAAACGACCTTGGTTTTAAATAATTAAGGTCGTTTTTTTATGGCATAAACTGAAATACGACATCACAAACCCACCACCCAACGATTTCAATCATTAATGTAATTAGTGTCAATCACATCCTCCCTGTAATTCGTGTCTAAATATGCAATCCCTCCGCGAAACTTTGCGTGACTCCGTAAATCTCTGTGTAACAACCAAAAAAAAACAATCTAAAACTAATACCTCACCTATAGATACCCTATAGATACCCTATGGATACCCTATGGATACCCTATGAAAAACAGAATGGATACAAAACAACCTAAAACAGGAACATATGTAACTAATTCAAACAAAAGTGGAATTTTCCGACTTCAAACAGAAAATAAGGAAATAAAGTGACATAAAAAGAAACACTAAAAATGTCATCAAAAAATAAACCAGAACTTTAAAGCAGCAAGTTTTAATATTAAAAACAACCTCAATTTAACGTTTTAGGTATCTCGCAAAACTCCAAAACGATCGGGTTTTTAAATAATTAAAATCGTTTTCATGTAAATAAGCTTCGCGCTCAAAAGATATATTACAGTAAGCCAGTTTCCAAGATCTATATTGAATGAAACGAAATAAGAATTCAAATAAATACAAAATAAAAAAAGGGAGAATCAGCAGTTCTATTTGCTGTCTAATATGAATGCGCTCATGATTTATCAAGACGACATCATCTTTTAAAAATGCATACTTTAAAAATATAAAAGGCCAAATGGTTAAACCCAAATACCGTTTAGGCATCAGATATTTCGAAACGATAATCATAACTAACTGCATTCAAAAATTAGTCCAATTTACGTTATATTTGTAAAATGAAGAAGATTATACCCATTGAAGAAGGCGATTTTTACTGGACTCCAGAAGGCTATCGCTGTTTTACAGAACAATACCACCTAAAACGTGGTTATTGCTGTGAAAGTGGTTGCCGCCATTGCCCGTATGGGTTTAATTCAAAAAAGCATTAGCCATTTAAAAAAAATACAGAGTTTAGTGTAGAGAGTAGAGAATAGAGAATATAAGAAAATAAATGCTGAGTACTGAAAACCGATTACCGAACACTGAACACTGAACACTGAACACTGAATACTGAATACTGAATACTGAACATATGACATTTCAAGAACACATACTACAAGGGATTCCAGATAATTTACCAGAACCAAAAGCATACAACCCTGATATAAATCACGCGCCAAAACGAAAATCTATTCTAACGGACGAGGAGAAAAAACTCGCCTTAAGAAATGCCTTACGCTATTTTGATTCCAAACATCATGAAACCTTGCTTGCCGAGTTTAAAAATGAATTGGAAAGCTATGGCAGAATATATATGTATCGATTCCGTCCTGATTATAAAATGTATGCGCGGTCAATAGATGACTATCCTTCGCAAACAAAACAAGCTGCTGCCATTATGCTTATGATTCAAAATAATTTGGATTATGCTGTGGCGCAACATCCACATGAACTTATTACTTATGGTGGAAACGGTGGTGTTTTTTCCAATTGGGCACAGTATTTATTAACCATGAAATATTTGGCAGAAATGACCGAGGAGCAAACGCTTGCCATGTATTCTGGGCATCCTATGGGTTTATTTCCATCTCATAAAGAGGCACCACGCGTGGTTGTAACCAATGGCATGATGATTCCTAATTATTCCAAACCGGATGATTATGAAAAATTTAACGCGCTTGGGGTTACGCAATATGGCCAAATGACGGCTGGTAGTTTTATGTATATTGGTCCTCAAGGCATTGTTCATGGCACAACGATTACCGTTTTGAATGGCTTTAGAAAAATTAATAAATCACCAAAAGGAAATCTTTTTGTTACTTCTGGATTAGGTGGCATGAGTGGCGCGCAACCAAAAGCAGGAAATATTGCGGGCTGTATTACCGTTTGCGCAGAAGTAAATCCTAAAATAACTCAAGTACGACTGGATCAAGGTTGGATTGACGAAAAAATAACCGATTTAGATGTATTAGTGTCTCGTGTTGAAAAAGCGAAAAAGAATCATGAAACCATCTCCATTGCGTATTTAGGAAATATAGTGGATGTTTGGGAAAAATTTGATGAAGCCCAAGTTAAAATCGATTTGGGAAGTGATCAAACGTCCTTACACAATCCTTGGGCTGGTGGTTATTATCCTGTAGGAATGAGTTTTGAAGAAGCTAACGACATGATGGCTAATAATCCTAAATTATTTAAAGAAAAAGTTCAGGAAACGCTTCGTCGTCACGCCAGAGCTATCAATAAACATACAGATAAAGGCACATATTTCTTTGATTATGGAAATGCATTTCTATTGGAAGCTTCACGTGCGGGCGCTGATGTTATGGCTAAAAATCCTACTATTGGACGTGAGTTTAAATTCCCTAGTTATGTACAAGATATTATGGGACCTATGTGTTTTGATTATGGTTTTGGGCCATTCCGTTGGGTTTGTGCTTCCGGAAAACCAGAAGATTTAGCTAAAACGGATGCTATTGCATGTCAGGTTTTAGAAGAAATTAAGAAGCATTCACCTGAAGAAATTCAGCAACAAATGACGGATAACATCCAATGGATTCAAGGCGCTCAAGATAATAAATTGGTTGTGGGCTCGCAGGCTAGAATATTATATGCAGATGCAGAAGGCCGGATGAAAATAGCCCAAGCTTTTAATGATGCCATTGAAGCAGGAGAAATTGGTCAAATAATTTTAGGACGTGATCATCATGATGTTTCTGGAACAGACTCACCATATCGTGAAACCAGTAATATATATGATGGATCGCGCTACACAGCAGATATGGCCATACAAAATGTAATAGGTGATAGTTTTAGAGGTGCTACTTGGGTAAGTATTCATAATGGCGGCGGTGTAGGCTGGGGTGAAGTTATAAATGGTGGTTTTGGTATGGTTCTTGATGGTACTAAAGATGCCGAAAGACGCTTAAAATCAATGCTTTTCTGGGATGTTACCAATGGTATTTCTAGGAGAAGTTGGGCTCGAAATGACGAGGCCATTTGTGCTATTAAGCGCGCTATGAAAGCTGAGCCAAATTTAAAAGTAACCCTTCCGAATTTGGTTGACGATAAATTGATAGACTCGTTATAACCTAATTTAAAATTCACACTATGAAAAAGACACTTTTAACATCCTTGTTAGCCCTAATTATTATGGTTACACTAACTTCTTGTGGTTCTGTGCAAGTTGTTGCCGATTATGACAAAGCAGTAAATTTTGACAATTTCAAAACATTTGCATTTTACAAACCTGGTATTGATAAGGCCGAAATTAATGATTTAGATAAACGTCGAATTTTGCGCGCTATAGAAAATGAACTTACATCCAAAGGTTTTATAAAATCTGAAAATCCAGATCTATTGGTAAGTATTATTGCATCTTCTCGTGAAAAGATTGATGTTTATAATAATTACTATGGTGGTTATGGAGCTGGATGGGGTTGGAATCCGTATTACTACGGAAACTACAACAATAACGTTTCCTCTACAACAGAAGGTGCCTTATACATTGATTTAATTGATGCCAAAAAAAAGGAATTGGTTTGGCAAGGTCAAGGCGTTGGCTATTTAAATTCTAACATGGAACAGAAAGAAGAACGTATAAAACAATTTGTAAAGGAAATTATGGCGGTCTATCCCCCAACTCCTAAAAAATAAAACATAAAAAAAAGGACTCAAAATTGAGTCCTTTTTTTTATTCAAAAATTCTAGTTACTTCTTTGCTTTCAAAGAAGCTTCATAAATTTCGTATTGACTTGGTGTTAAAATCTTTTTATAACCTTCAGTAATTCTAGAGTTTACAGTTTTAATACCTTCTTGTCTTAAATTATCTGTAGCATCTCTTTTCATTAATTCACCCATATTCTGTTCAGCATCAACTAAAACTTTAAAGATACCGCTTTGCTGTTCCCCTGTTAAGGTAACAAGATTGTGCAATTCTAAAGTTTTTTGTTTCGCTATAGATTCTGCGCTTTGCTGTCTGTCTGATGATTGAGCTGCTGAAAATTGCATGCCCACAAAAAACAATGCCATAAAACTAAAAAGTGAAATGTATTTTTTCATAATAAGATTAAATTAATGTGTGTGATTAATAAGGGTTCAATATACAAAATATATCTAAATATTTTAATAGTGTGTTTATTTATTCAAGGAAACAGAAACAAGAATACCCAAATTTAAACCGTAAATCATTTATTTTTCATAAATATTGAAATTAATCTATAAAAAGTCTTTGACATCCAATTTATTAAGCTATATTTGCAGCTTAATTAAATAAATTATTATTATTATGAGTACTGGTACAGTAAAATTTTTTAATGACTCTAAAGGTTTTGGATTCATCACGGAAGAAGGAAACAATAAAGAGCATTTTGTGCACATTTCTGGCTTAATCGACGAAGTAAGAGAAGGCGATCAAGTTGAATTTGATTTAACAGAAGGTAAAAAAGGATTAAACGCGATTAACGTAAAAGTTATCTAATTATATACTTTTAAAACGTCTAAAAGAGCCTATCATAACGATAGGCTCTTTTTTTTATCTTTTATTTACATATTTAAAACAAAAAAACCAGATTTAAAAATCTGGCTTTTTCTATTTGTAAAGATTACGTATTAGTTATCTTCTTTGATTTTTATTTTGGTTTCGCCGTCGTCGCTTTCTTTAATTTTGACCTTCTTATCGTCGGTTTCCATCTTGATTTTAGTATCATTAGCGCGTTCTTTCACTTCGATGTCAGCACCCTCATTTTGCATTTCCTCAATTAATTCTTCTTTTTGCGTTTTGTCCTCTTCTCTACAAGATGAAAAAGCAATCATAAAAACTAATAAGAAGGTTGCCTTGTACATTAAATTTTTCATAATATTAAATTTTAGTTTATTAGTGTTGTGTAAAACTAATCATTAACAGGCAACTAATTTAACTCGAATCAATAATTTAATAACTCATTTATCTTATCCTTCACTTTGCTGGTTGAAGGAATCATGGTTTCTTCCAAGGTTGAATTCAACGGAATAGCTGGCATATTTTCACTACCAATGGTCATGACTGGTGCATCTAAATATTTAAAACATTCCTCTTGAATTTTTCCAGATAATGCTCTGGCAAAACTATTATTACTAGGTTCCTCAGTAACTACAAGGCATTTCCCTGTTTTTTTAACCGATTTCATTATCGTTTCTTCATCCAAAGGAAATAAGGTTCTTAAATCAATTATTTCAATTTGATCTTTCATACCCATTTCCTCCGATGCATTCATGGCCCAATGCACACCCATTCCGTAGGACACGATGGTGAGCGTTTCAACGTTTTCCTGCTTCCAAATTTCTTGTAAAACCCATGCTTTTCCAAAGGGTAACACATAATCTTCAGATGGCTCAACGGATGTAGCACCTTTTGTACCGGGAACTTTAGACCAATATAATCCTTTGTGTTCTAAAATAACTACCGGATTTGGGTCATAATAAGCCGCTTTCATTAAGCCTTTTAAATCGGCTCCATTACTAGGATAAGCAATTTTTATCCCTCGAATATTGGTTATAACACTTTCAACAGATGATGAATGATAGGGACCACCACTTCCATAGGCACCAATAGGCACTCGTAAAATCATACTAACCGGCCATTTGCCATTACTTAAATAACAGCTTCTACTGACTTCCGTAAATAATTGATTTAAACCTGGCCAGATATAATCGGCAAATTGAACCTCAACAATTGGTTTTAATCCAACGGCACTCATTCCAACCGTAGAACCCACAATAAACGCCTCTTGAATGGGGGTATTAAATACACGAGCATCGCCAAATTTCTGGGCTAATGTTGCCGCTTCACGAAAAACGCCGCCTAATCTGCCACCAACATCTTGACCATATAATAAGCATTCCTTGTGTTTTCTCATCAATTCTTCAACGGCAAACAAAGCACAATCCACCATCACCACTTTTTCGGCACCTTTTGGAGAACGCTCGCCTTTTTCCTCTGTAATTGGAGTTGGTGCAAAATCGTTGGTAAATAAATCTTCAGGTTTTGGATCTTCAGCTTCTAATGCTTTTTCGAAATCGGCTTGAACATTTGCTTTAGCAGCAGCTTCAATTTCATCAATATCTTTTTGTGAAAATCCATTATCTAGCAATTGCTTTTTTAAAACTGGATAAGGATCACGTGATCGCGCTTCTTCTAAATCATCACGATACCATTCCATTCTAACACCCGAAGTATGGTGATTTAATAGAGGAACTTTGGCATGAACCAAAAATGGGCGGCGTTCTTCACGGATTGTTTTAATCACTTTTTCCAAGGCCTCATAACTTTCTGTGAAATTGGCACCATCTATAGTAATCGCTTCTAGGCCATTAAAACCTTGAGCATATTCAAAAGCATTTTGGGCGCGCGTTTCCGCAGCATTAGCCGAAATATCCCAGCCATTGTCCTGAATTAAAAACAGAATAGGTAATTGTTTTAAAGCAGCCATTTGAAAAGCTTCGGCAACTTCACCTTCCGTTACGGAGGCATCACCTAAAGAACAAACACTGATGGGTGCATTTCCGCGAAGGCGGGAATCTTCTGAATGAACAGAAGCATCATAATTGTTTGTGAAATTTTCTACCGGGTTTTGCTCATTACCCTTTGCTTTGTTCTCTTCCGCAAAGAGATTACCGCTTTCGCGATAATGGAACCCCATTGCAACCCCAGTAGCCGGAATTGCCTGCATTCCTGTTGCAGACGATTGATGCGGGATTTTAGGTTTATCAGCATCTCTTAAACTTGGATGCGCATAATAAGTTCTTCCTCCAGAAAATGGATCGTCTTTTTTTGCCAATAACTGCAGCATTAAATCGTAAGGCTTTAAACCAAATGATAATAACATGGCATCATCTCTATAATATGGAAATGCGTAATCCTGCGGTAATAACTGCATGCCTAAAGCAATTTGAATAGCTTCATGCCCTCTAGATGTAGCGTGCACATATTTAGAAACTTGCTTGAAATTCGCTTCGTACAATTCTGCCATAGACTTGGCAGTACACATGTTTAAAAATGCTTTTTTTAGTATGTCTTTATTTAAAGAACTCATATTTTATTTTTTTTTGGCGTTACCCTAAAAGGGTCGGGCTTTTCGCTATATCTTTTTTGTAAAAAACAAAAAAGGAAGTCGCTTCAATCCCTAACGCGAAATATTTTTAATGGCCTCAACAGTTTTAAAAACGTTTAAGATCTTGAGGATTACTAAATTTTCCGATTCACATCAAATTGCTCAAAATAATCAGCAACACGACGTACAAAACTACCTCCTAAAAACCCATCCACTACTCGATGGTCGAACGATAAAGACAAATACATCATACTTCTTATTGCAATTTCATCGCCTTTTTCAGTTTCAATTACTTCAGGGCGTTTTTTAATAATTCCTAATGCTAGAATGGCTACTTCAGGCTGATTAATAATTGGTGTTCCCATAACACTTCCAAAGGTTCCAACGTTGGATATTGTAAAAGTGCCTCCTTTAATATCGTCACCTCCTAAATTGTTTTCTCTAGCCTTATTTGCTAAATCATTGACGGTTTCAGCCAAAATTTTTAAATCTTTAGTATCGGCATTTTTAACAACTGGAACAATTAGATTTCCGCTAGGTAAAGCGGTTGCCATTCCAATATTTATATCCTCTTTTACTATAATATTATTACCATCAACAGATGCGTTAATATTTGGAAAATCTTTTACTGCTTTTGCTACCGCTTCCACAAACAAAGGTGTAAATGTTAGGCGCTCACCATATTTTTCCTGAAAGGCTTTTTTATGAGCGTTTCGCCAGTTAACCATATTGGTCATATCCGCTTCCACATAAGCGGTTACGTGAGGAGACGTATGTTTGGAAAACACCATATGATCTGCAATCATTTGACGCATTCTATCCATCTCTATAATTTTCCCCTTACCTTTATTAAAAGTCAATTGCGGAATTCTATATGCAGTTGGATCTTGGGTGACCGTTTGTGAATATTGATAAGGTCTGCCCTCTTCTATATAACTAAAGACATCACTTTTACGAAGTCGACCCTCATGTCCAGTAGCTGGAATTCGTGCTAACTCTTCGAAACTAATATGTTGTTCCCTAGCAATTTTGATGATTAGTGGAGAAAAGAACGTGTTTGAATTTGATGTTGAAAATGAATTCGAAGATGAAGCTACCTGAACTAGTTTTGGTTTACTAACTTTTTTCTGCTTTTGAGATTCTTCGCTAGCGCTCTGAATGACAGGCTCGCTTTTTGATGTCGTGTGAGCTTCTTCCGAAACTTCTAAAACAGCAATTACTTGTCCTACTGGAACCACATCTTTAGCTTGAAACATTGTTTTAACTAAAGTTCCTGAAGCTGGCGCAGGCACTTCATTATCTACTTTATCGGTGGCGACTTCTAGAATAATATCACCTTCTTCAAACGTGTCGCCTTCAGAAATTAGCCAATTGATGATGGTTCCTTCTGTGATACTTTCGCCCATTTTGGGCATTTTTAAATCGAATTTTGACATTTTTTTATATTTTCTACCATTGCGAGGACGAAGGACGTGGCAATCTCTTTATGAGATTCATCGCTTTGCTCTGAATGACAACTCTTATTTATTTTTAAAGGTTTCCCTTAATGTTTTGTATGCTTCTTCTTGAGTTGGTAAATTTTTTGGCACTTCTCGTAAAGGCTCCACTTCTTTTAAACTCTCATGGCAATCAGCTGGTAATTGTTGATATAATTTAGTGCCTTTGGTCTTCCAAGCAATCATATCATCAGAAACTTCCTTAATCACTTTTGCTGGATTGCCGACTACCAAACTCCGATTCGGGATTTTAGTTTCGGCTTTAATGAATGCCATAGCACCAACAATGCTTTCATCGCCAATTTCAGCATCATCCATGATAACGGAGTTCATACCAATCAAACAATTTCTTCCTAAATTGGCACCATGAATTATAGCACCATGACCAACATGAGCACTTTCTTTTAAGGTTATGGATTTACCAGGAAACATATGAACTGTACAGTTTTCTTGAACATTCACGCCATCTTCCAAGATAATTTGTCCCCAATCACCACGAATAGCAGCTCCTGGACCAATGTAGCAGTTTTTTCCAATGATAACATTTCCTGTTACTGCAGCTAGTGGATGAACAAAACTGGATTCATGAACAACTGGTGTGTAGCCTTTGAATGAATAAATCATACTTTTTTATTATGTCATTGCGAGGATAAAGGACGAGCCCATTTTTTTGTGAGATTCTTCCCTTTGCCCTGAATGACCATTTATTTATAAGTTTTTAATTTCTCCTTCGTAAAATCAGACAATACTAAACGTCCACTAGTAGCAGCGCGTTCTGCTAGCAAGGCATCCCAATCTTCAGTTCCGCTCCAGAATACTTTTTTCATTTCTATCATAGCTTCTGGATTGTAGGTGCATAAATGTTCAGCTGTTGCTTTAACGGCTTCATCTAATGCTTCAGTGTCATCATAAACTTGCGTGAATAAACCCTTTTGTTTTGCCCAATCTGCTGAATAAAATGTATTGGCATCAATCGCAATTTGCGACATAGCGCTTAAACCCATTTTACGCTCAATAGCTGGTCCGACAACAAATGGTCCAATGCCAATGTTTAATTCACTTAATTTGATAGCTGCGAATTTGGTTGCCATGCAGTAATCAGTTGAAGCGGCTAAACCAACTCCTCCTCCAACAGTTTTACCTTGAATACGACCGATTATAAATTTTGGACATTTGCGCATGGCATTAATCACATTTGCGAAACCTGAAAAGAATACTTTTCCAGTTGCAGCATCATTGATATTTATAAGTTCCTCAAAACTAGCACCTGCACAGAAGGTTCTATCGCCTCCACTTTTAAGTACGATGACTTTTATATCCTTGTTTTTACCAGCAGCAGTAATGGTTTGTGCTAATTCCGCCAACACATCACCAGGTAAGGAATTATGTGCTGGATGAAAAAACTCGATGTATGCTACCGCGTTTTCTATGTTTTGTTTTACGTATGGTTTCATGTTTTTAAATTGTCAATGCGAACTTGATACGCATTCGTTTTAATATTTAAATTTTACTTTAATGAATCTTGACAGGTTTTTTCGTTATTAAATTAATCCAAACTGTTCAAAGTGATGGCCTAAATGTTTTCTCTCTAATAAATAAGACTCATATTTATTCAATTCTCCAAAGATCAAGTTCTTCAATTTAGCATCTGGGTTTTCTTTAAAATACACCAAATACTTTTCGCGTTGTACTTTGAATTTTTCAATAGCTGTCTCTAAATCCGGATGCTTTAAAGGCGCTAATTTATCTTTTTCTAATAAAGGGAAATTGGTTCCCATTGGGAATTTCTCATAATTATAAAGACTATGATGTACTTTTTCTAAAATCTTTTCTGGGGTTGCTACTTCAAAATCCTGAATTTCTCCAGCTGCTATTTTATAAGTATACTCTAAATGTTCCAACATGTGTTGTGGTGTCATAACACCCCATTTTGGTTTGGTATTTTCTTTTAATTTTGAAAGGCATTCTGCAATTTTATCTTCAGTCATTTCTACAAAAAATTCTTGCTTCTTTTCAACCATAGTTAAAACGGTAGCAAAAGCAACTTTTTCATCTGTTAATGCATCAAAAACCTCAACATACCATTTTACAATTCCACTAGGATGCTCCGCTGTAACTACATCACGATCTGTTTTTTGCTGACAGGTTAATCGTACATAAACAGTGTCGTTATGATATAACGGACGAAGGAAACGACATTCCTCCAAGCCATAATTTGCAGCAACAGGCCCTTTATTTGGATAGACGAATAGTCCAGCTGCTGCCGAAATGATGAAATATCCATGAGCGGTTCGTTTTTCAAAAATACTACCATCTAGAGATGTAATATCAGTATGGGCATAAAAATGATCCCATGTTAGATTCGCAAAATTGATAATATCGGTATCTGTAAAAGTACGGTTGTGGGTTTTAAGCGACATTCCTGGTTGAATATCTTCCCAGTGGTATTTAAATGGATGCTGTTCTGCTTCCTTATATTCCGCATTTTGCTGATAGATTCCTGTAATTTCTGTCAAAGTCGTTGGTGAACCTTGAATAGCTGTACGTTGTAAATAGTGCTTAATTCCACGCATGCCTCCCATTTCTTCGCCTCCTCCAGCACGTCCTGGACCACCATGCACTAAATTTGGCAATGGCGAACCGTGACCTGTACTTTCTTTAGCCATATCGCGATTAATAACCAAAATACGACCATGATGACTGGCTGCATTTACGACATAATCTTTGGCAATTTTATTATCATAAGTCGCAATTGATGACACTAACGAGCCTTTACCCATTTGAGCTAACATAATCGCTTCATCTAAATTTTTATAGGGCACAATAGTACTTACAGGCCCAAAAGCTTCTGTTTCATGAACGGCTAAATTCTCAAATGGATGGTCTTCACGAAGTACAATTGGTGCTAAAAAAGCCCCTTTTTTCGAATCGGCTCCAATGGTTTCAATTTTATCTAAATCGCCATAAACAATACTTGCTGTTTTAGACAATTGCTGAACACGCTCTCTAACTTCGTTGACTTGATCTTTACTCACCAAAGCACCCATTCGTACTTCTTTTAGTCTTGGGTCACCGATTGTAATTTTATCTAAAGCTTTTCCTAGGGCCATTTGAACGTCTTCAACTAAATTTTGTGGCACAATAATTCTACGAATAGCCGTACATTTCTGTCCACATTTTACCGTCATTTCATTTCTGACTTCTTTAATAAATAAGTCGAATTCTGGTGTTCCTGGAATAGCATCTTCCCCTAATACTGATGCATTTAAAGAATCGGCTTCCATATTAAATGGCACAGATTCTTCAAGAATCCGTTTATGAGATTTTAGAAGTCTTCCCGTTGTTGCTGAACCTGTAAAAGTTACAACATCTTGAGATTCTACCGTATCCAAAATAGTTCTTGCCGAACCTGCAATTAACTGTAAAGCACCTTCCGGCAATATTTTAGATGCGATAATTTCACGAACAACTGCTTCCGTTAAAAAAGACGTATTTGTTGCTGGCTTAACAACAGCTGGAACACCAGCCATCCAATTACTTGCACATTTTTCTAACATACCCCAAACTGGAAAGTTAAAGGCGTTAATATGAACCGCTACACCACGTTTTGGCACCATAATATGATGTGCCATAAAACGACCACCACGTGATAAATCAATAGCATCACCTTCTACATGATAGGATTGATTTGGAAATAGTTTTCGTAAAGACGCATTAGCGAATAAGTTTCCGAATCCACCTTCAATATCTATCCAACTATCAATTTTGGTTGCTCCTGTACGGTAACTTAATTCGTAGAAAGATGCTTTCTTTTTCATGAGATAAAGCGCTAGACTTTTCAGCATATTTCCACGTTCTTGAAACGTCATTTTACGAAGTTTCTCGCCACCTTTGGTTCTTCCGTATTGAAGGATTTCGCCAAAATCTAACCCTTGGGTATCTGATAAAGCTACAATTTCTCCTGTAATAGCGTCAAACATAGGAACGCCTTCGCCTTTACCTTCTAGCCATTGTCCAGTGACGTAATTTTGTGTTTTTTTCATCGATAATTTTATTTATCGTTTCCGTGAAAAACGGAAAACTATTATGTTCATTTCTATAAAACTCCTACAAAATTAGATTCTTTAGAAACAACGTTAAACTTTTATTTTTTTTGGCGTTACCTAAAGGTCAGGCTTTCCGCTATATCTTTTGCGAAAAAGCAAAAGGATGCCGCTTCAATCCTTAACGCACTTGTTTGCTGACTTTATTCACTAATCCAATAATTTTTCCACTATTTACAAATAGATTCCTGCCTTCGCAGGAATTAAACTCTTTCAATTATTGCTGCATAACCTTGTCCAACGCCAATACACATGGTAATTAATGCATATTTTTTATTCTGCTCTTTTAACTCTAAAGCCGCAGAATAGGCTAATCTGGTTCCTGTAACACCCAGTGGATGACCAATGGCAATGGAACCGCCATTTGGATTCAGTCGTGGATCGTTATCGGCAATTCCCCAAGCGCGCGTGCATGCTAAGGCTTGCGCTGCAAAGGCTTCGTTGAGTTCTATTATATCCATATCAGCCATGGTTAAACCCGCTTTTTTCAAAGCTTTATTGGAAGCTTCAACGGGTCCTATACCCATTATTCTAGGTTCTACACCCACTACTGCCGAACTAACTATGCGCGCTAATGGTTTTAAATTATATTTTTTTACCGCATCTTCCGAAGCTATAATAGTTGCAGCTGCGCCATCATTTAATCCAGATGAATTACCTGCTGTAACACTGCCTCCTTCTGCTTTAAAAGCGCCTCTTAATTTTCCTAAAACTTCTAATGAGGTATTTGGTTTTACAAATTCATCTTTAATGAATTGTATTGGATCTTTTTTGCGCTGTGGAATTTCGACAGTCATAATTTCTTTAGCCAAACGACCGTTTTCTTGAGCTTTGGTAGCCTTCATCTGACTCCAATAGGCAAAGGTGTCTTGATCTTCGCGAGAGATATTATATTTTTCGACAAGATTTTCAGCAGTTTGTCCCATCCCATCCGTTCCGAACATTTTTTGCATTTTCGGATTGATAAAACGCCAGCCAAAACTAGAATCATACATTTTCGCATCGGTTCCAAATCCTTTAGAAGGTTTTGCTATTACATATGGTCCACGTGTCATGTTTTCTACTCCTCCTGAAATAAACAAATCACCATCGCCAGCTTTAATCGCTCGGTTTGCATGAATAATGGCTGATAATCCAGAACTACATAATCTATTAACGGTTTCTCCAGGAACAGTAAATGGCAATCCTGCTAAAAGTGATGCCATTCTAGCTACATTACGATTGTCTTCGCCTGCTTGATTGGCACAGCCCAAAATAACATCGTCATAAGCTTCTTTTGGAATGTTTGGATTTCGTTTTACGAGTTCTTCAATAACCATAGCAGCTAAATCGTCTGTTCTGACAGCTGATAAAGTACCTTGGTAACTTCCTATTGGTGTTCTGATTCCGTCTATTATATATGCTTCCATTTTTTGAAATTGAAATTGAAATTGAAGTCGAAAATTGAAACTCCTATTTCAAATTATTATTCTTGTTTTTTAATGATGAGTTTCCTACGTTCGTCTTCTTAACGGCAGGCAGGAATTTGGTTAATTTAACAATGCCGAGAACGTATCGCCTTGTTTAATATCACCTGTTTTAAAACCTTTCATAAACCAAAACATACGTTGTTCTGATGTTCCATGGGTAAATGAATCGGGCGTTACATTTCCTTGAATTTTTCGCTGAATAGCATCATCTCCAACTGCATTAGCGGCACTTAAAGCCTCTTGAATGTCACCTTCTTCTAAATATTTTTGGTTATAATGTGCCCAAACACCTGCGTAAAAATCGGCTTGAAGTTCTTGTGCTACTGATAATTTATTACCTTCAGTTTTATTAGATTGCTGCTGTAATTGCCTTACTTTATTGGAGGTTCCTAGCAATGTTTGAATGTGATGGCCAATTTCATGAGCCATTACGTATGCTATAGCAAAATCGCCTCCTTCAGCTCCAAAACGCGTCTTTAACTCATCAAAAAACACCATATCCATATACAATTTATGGTCGGCTGGACAATAAAACGGGCCAGATGCCGCAGTAGCATTTCCACAACCTGTACTTACTGCATCGGTAAATAAAACCATTCCAGGTTCTTCATAATTACCCAAATTATTTTCTTGGAAAATCTGACTCCATGTATCTTCGGTATAGGCTAAAAGTGTAGATGCAAATGCACCCATTTCTTTTTCTTGAGCGGTTAATTCTCGTTGCTCTCTGGGTTGCGAAGCAGATTGCGATTGGGTGACTTGCTCCAAGATTGGTGCTAATGTTTGCCCTGTATCACCGCCAAAAAGCTGCAGCAAAACTACAATTACAGCAACGATTCCACCACCTGCGGCTAATTTCCCTTTGGAACTCATTCCACGACGATCCTCCAAGTTGCTGCTTTGTCTATTACCTTTCCATTTCATAATACAGTTATTCGTTTTTATTAGATTATGTTTATTATTCTTTCCACTCTTTATGCGTTCGATATACGACACCTTTGAAAAGTGCAACTAGTTCATCACCGCGTTTGACTTCTATTATATTAAATCCTAATTTATTCTTTACGCTCTCTATAACCGATTCGGCCACAATATAATCACCTTCATTTAAAGCTTCAATATGATTGATGCTTGTTTCAATAGAAACGGCATATTTCCCATGTGAATTGGCAGCAAAACCACAAGCTGTATCCACCAATGCATAACTGATTCCGCCATGTGCTTTATTCATACAATTCAGCATATCTTTTCTAATGGTCATGCCAACTTTACAGCGCCCAACTTCACTTTCAATGATTTCTATTCCTAGCCAGGTGCTGTAGGCGTCTTGACTTAACATTCTATGTGAAATTTGCTCTCCTTTCAATTTTTCAATCTTTATTACTTCAAACCTTTCGACTGCACTCAAGGTGAACGTATATTTACAATTTATTCCAGAATTAACATTGTACAAATGCAATTCCACTCCAATTGATTACCTAGCTAAAAAATGTTTTATTTTCTACTTTTAGTTTACGAAGTAAAGGACTGCAACGGTAGCGATCTTCACGATATTCATCATACAATGCCTCCATTTGTTCTACGCACCAATCAATTCCTTTTTCGTTTGCCCAAGCTAATAATCCTTTTGGATAATTAACACCTTTGGTCATGGCATTATCTAAATCTTCTGCTGATGCAATATTTAGGAATAAGGCATCGGCTGCTTCATTGATGAGCATGATTAGGATTCTATCGAAGATTTGTTCTTTAATGGACCTTTCGACTGCGCTCAACGTGACATCTTCATTCTCTATTTTCTTTCCATTTTCATCATATTCATAGTATCCAATACCTGATTTTCGACCTAAATAACCTGCTTCAGCAAATCGTTTTTGCGTAAATGACGGCTTGTATCTGGGATCGAAATAGAAAGCTGTAAAAACGGTTTCAGTAACGGTATAATTAACATCATTACCTATAAAATCCATCAGTTCAAAAGGCCCCATTCTGAAACCTCCCAAATCTTTCATGGCGGAATCGATAGTTTCAAAATCGGCAACGCCTTCTTCATAAATACGCAACGCTTCACCATAAAAAGGACGCGCTACACGATTCACGATAAATCCGGGCGTATCTTTAGCTACTGCTACAATTTTTTTCCAACTGGCAATAATATCGATTGATTTTTCTAACGTTTCATAAGATGTTTGAATGGCTGGAATAACTTCAACCAACTTCATTAAAGGTGCTGGATTGAAAAAATGAATTCCAACACAACGTTTTGGGTTTTTTAACGATGCGGCAATGGATGCTATTGATAAGCTGGATGTGTTTGAGGCGATAATACAATCGTCAGATACATAACTTTCCAATTCTGAAAATACTTTTTTCTTGATATCTAGATTTTCAATAATCGCTTCAATTGTGAGGTTTGAATCTGATAAATCTTTTAGTTTATCAACGTATGTGATATTATTTTCGATACGATATTTTTCGGCTTCGTCTATTCGACCCTTTTCTATGAGTCGTAATAGAATTTTTTCTAAAGATGCTTTTGCTTTATCTAAAGCTGCTTGATTGGTATCGTATAATTTAACTTGACAACCTGAAGTAGCAGCTACTTGCGCAATACCGCTTCCCATTGTTCCACTTCCTATTACTCCTATATTCATATTAAATATTTCCGTATTGATGAGATTCTTCGTTTTGGTCTGAATGACAATTATCGTCCTTTAAATTCTGGTTTTCTTTTTTCCATAAACGCGGAAACACCTTCGGCATAATCTTCGGTACTTGCTGCTTCAATCTGATATTTAGATTCTAAAGCTAATTGCTGTTCTAAATTGTTAGTAAGCGATTGATTCAAACTTTTCTTGATTAATCCCAATGCCTTGGTTGGCATATTAGCCATTTTCAAAGCTAATTTATTGACTTCTTCTTCAAAATTGTCAAAAGGCAATACCTTATAAATCATTCCTATTCGTTCCGCTTCTTCGGCAGATACTTTATCGCCCAACATAGCTAATGCGGATGCTTTTTGGAATCCGATAAGTCTTGGCAAAAAGAAGGTTCCAGCACTGTCAGGAATAAGGCCGATTAAACTAAACGCTTGAATAAAACTTACTTTTTCATGGGCCACAACAACGTCGCAAGCCAATGCAATATTTGCACCTGCTCCAGCAGCAACACCATTGATAGCACCAATTACAGGTTTTTCAATATGTCGGATTCGTGTGATGATGGGATTGTAATGTTCTTCTAGAATTTTTTTAAATCCAGGGTTTAATTCTGGCGAAGTCACTTCCTTCAAATCTTGTCCTGCGCAAAATGCTTTCCCATTTCCAGTTAAAACAATGGCACGAACGCTATCATTCTTTTCACAGGCATCTAAAGTGTCTTGAAGTTGCAATGCCATTTCACGATTAAAACTATTGAAGACTTCTGGTCTGTTTAGCGTGATGGTTGCTACTTGATTTTCTATTTTGAGTTGTATACTTTTGTTCATGTTTTTTTCATTTAATGAGATTGCCAGGTCCTTCGTCCTCGCAATGACGTCTATTTGAGACACTTGAAGTAATCAAATGGTTCTTGGCAATCGTTACACTGAAATTGCGCTTTGCAAGCTGTTGATCCAAACTGACTAATCATTTTTGTATTTGTTGATCCACATTGCGGACATTTCACAAGGCGTTTTCCATGTAATAAAACGTCTTTATCGGCTTCTTCACCCAAAGGCGCTGCTATACCATAATCTTCCAAGGCTTTTCTACCTCTTGGTGTTATCCAATCGGTTGTCCAAGCTGGAGCCAGAATTAATTCAACTTCTGATTCGAATCCAGCTAATTTTAAAGCCGCTTTGATATCATCACCAATCACATCCATTGCTGGGCAACCACTGTAGGTTGGCGTTATTTGAACCTTTACAACACCGTTTTCAATAAAAGCGGAACGTACAACACCCATATCCATAATAGATAATACAGGGATTTCTGGATCGGATACTTTTTCAAGTATCGCTATCAGTTTTACGTCTATATTTTGCTCTGCTTCAATCATGATTTAATAAAATGAGATTCTTCGCTTTGCTCTGAATGACATTCTGCAAATTATATGAGATTTCATTTTCAAAGAAATTAGTTACCATTCCATATTTGGATAAGCACGTTGCATGTATTGCAATTCAGCTAAAATATAGCCCATATGTTCGGTATGAATACCTTGCTTTCCGCCTTTTTGAAAATATTTGGATTCTGGAACTTCTAATGTCGATTCTTCTAATATATCAGATACTTTTTTATAATAAGCTTCTTTCAATTTGCTAACATCTACGCCAATTCCTTCTGAAATCATTGCTTTATCAGCATCCGTTTGATGAAATAATTCATCAGTGTAAGTCCATAAATCATTTATTGCCGTTTGCATACGTTTATGACTTTCCTCGGTTCCATCACCAAGACGTTTTATCCAATCGGATGAAAAACGCTGATGGTAACTCACTTCCTTAATCGACTTATTAGCAATTGCTGACAACGTTAAATCCGTGCTTTTTTGGAGTTCTGTTAAAAACAGAAAATGATACACATCAAATAAAAACTGTCGTGCCATAGTGTAAGCAAAATCCGTATCAGGTTGCTCAACCAAAAGTACATTTAGGTATTCACGTTCTTGACGCAACATGGCGATATCATCTTCTGTGCGTTTATCTCCAGCAATTTTAGCTGCATATTGGTAATAGCTTCGCACTTGTCCGAATAAATCCAAAGAGATATTGGTGCAAGCGATATCGGTTTCTAGACTTGGCCCATGACCTGTTAATGCACCCATTCTTTGTCCAAGAATTAGTGAATTGTCGGCTATACCTAGAATGTATTTATATAGATTTTCTTTCATGTTTACTTCCCACGAAAGTGGGTATCTTTTTATTTTTCCTTAATAAACTTTTATGCTTGAAGAGCTTAAGAAAACAATTCATAAAAACTTAATGAGATTAGCTTCGCTGAATCTTCGATTTCCTGTCTTCACAGGAATTCTACATATATTTCACTTCGTCCGGTAATTCGTAAAAAGTGGGATGACGATAGACTTTATCTTGAGCTGGCTCAAACATTTCGCCATTATGTTCTGGATTTGAAGCTGTAATATTTTTTGATTCTACAACCCAAATACTTACACCTTCATTTCTTCTTGTATAAACATCACGCGCATTTTCCAGTGCCATTTCAGCATCTGCAGCATGAAGACTTCCAAAATGACGATGTTCTAATCCGTTTTTACTTCTTACGAAGACTTCCCAAAGAGGCCAGTTTTTTTTTGTTGACATGATTATTGTTGATTGTTGATTGTTGATTGTTGATTGTTGATTCTAAAATCACCACTCGTTAATCTTCAATCATAAATTATTAAATTGCTTCTTTTTCTTTACGCTCCTGTTGCTTTTCGGAATACGCCATGGCTGCATCACGCACCCATTCGCCGCCTTCCCAAGCACCAACTCGCGCTTTCATGCGCTCTTTGTTCATGGGTCCGTGACCTTTGACAACTTGCCAAAATTCATCCCAATTAATTTCACCAAAATCATGGCTTCCGCGTTCTTCATTCCATTTTAAATCCGGATCAGGAATAACCAACCCAATTAGGTCGGCTTGAGGAACCGTTTGATCAATAAATTGTTGGCGTAAATCATCATTGGATTTACGTTTCAATTTCCACTTCATAGATTGTTCGGTATGAACGGATTCAGCATCTGTTGGTCCTAACATCATTAAAGATGGCCACCACCAACGATTCAAGGCATCTTGCGCCATGTCTTTCTGCTCTTGTGTGCCATTCATTAATTTAATCATTATTTCATAGCCTTGACGTTGATGAAAACTTTCTTCTTTACAAACACGAACCATAGCGCGTGCATAAGGTCCAAAAGAGGTGTTACACAATGGCACTTGATTTATGATGGCGGCACCATCTACCAACCAGCCAATAGCGCCCATATCTGCCCAAGTTACTGTTGGGTAATTGAATATAGATGAGTATTTTGCTTTTCCTGAATGTAATTGCTCATAAAGTTCATCACGAGAAATTCCCAAAGTTTCACAAGCTGAATATAAATACAATCCGTGTCCCGCTTCATCCTGAACTTTCGCCAATAAAGCTACTTTTCTTCGTAAAGAAGGTGCTCGTGTTATCCAATTTCCTTCCGGTAACATACCAACTATTTCAGAATGTGCATGCTGAGACATTTGCCTAATATGGGTTTGTCTATATTTTTCTGGCATCCAATCTTTTGGTTCAATTTTTTCGTCACGTGCAATACGTTCTTCAAATTGTTTTTCTAGATTTTTAACTTGTTCCTCACTCATAGCTTTTTCTTTTTATTATTAAACATCAAAATCCACAACCACTTTATCAGTTGTTGGCACGGCTTGACAGCTCAATACATAATTTTGTGCCACTTCTTTTTCTTCCAGCGCATAATTGACTTTCATTTTCACAGCTCCTTCAATTACTCGGCACTTGCATGTACTACAAACGCCACCTTTACAGGCAAAAGGCAAATCAGCACCTGCAGCCAAAGCACCATCTAGGATTGTATCAAAATCATCATCCATGATGAAGTGAAATTCTTTTCCTCCATCAATAATGGTTACTTGAGTTCCATCTACTTTTTCGTCAAGTACTTCTGCAATATGTCTATTTTCTTCTTCAGAACTTCCTGAAAAGAATAATTCATAATGAATATTCTCTTTCGGCATTCCTGCAGCTTGCAATTCATCGCGGATTAAGAAAATCATATCTTGTGGTCCGCAAATAAAAGCGTGATTGGTATCTGGAATATCAATAAAGCGACTGGTTAAAACGGCTAATTTCTCTTTATCAAATCGGCCATTTAAAAATGGAATATCGCGTTGTTCTTTTGTTAAGAAATAAAATACTTGAAAACGACCAAAAAACTCATTCTTAAGTTGTTCAATTTCTTCTTTAAAGATAATGGATTTGACGGTTCTATTCAAATAAAACAATTTGAATGTACTATTAGGCTCTGTCCTTAAATGCGTTTTTATAATGGACAACATCGGAGTTATACCACTACCCGCTGCAAATGCGATGTAGTTTTTAGAATTTTCAGGTTCGCAATCTATATAAAACTCGCCATGAGGTGACATAACTTGCAACTCATCCCCTTTTTTTAAGCTATTGAAAGCATAGTTTGAAAAAACACCATCACGAATAGTTTTTACTGCAACTTTCCACTCATTATCCAACGGACTTGAGCAAAGCGAATAATTACGACGGATATCTTCGCCATTAATTTCCTTACGAAGCGTAAGATGCTGCCCTTGCTTAAATTGAAATTTGTGTTTTAAATTTTCGGGAACATCAAAAGAAATAACGACTGTATCCTTTGTTTCCTTGTATATATCTGCAACTTTTAAGTTGTAAAAATCCGCCATATTGTTTTAAATATAATCAACTAACAACTGTTAGTTTGGGATACAAATTTACAAAATAAAATGCTAACTATTTGTTAATTCCGTTGATTAACACAGTGCTTAAACTTTTAGAAAGCGTATCTGGCGTAACATCTTCTTTTTTAGGAATCCATAAGTAGAGAGATCGCAATGTAGAAAGTATAGAAAAGAGCATGACCTCCACATTAGAATTCGTTATTTCTTTGCGCTTTATACCTTCTAATAAAATACTTCTAAAATCAGATTCATAGCCACTTCTTAATGATAAATAATAGTCGCGCTTTTCCTCTAAATGCATCCAATCATTATTCAAAGAAGCCATTCCGTAGGTGTTTTGAGCGGTAATTTCCACATGAAGTTTTACAACGGCTTCCACTTTTTGAATGGTGGAACTTTCCGCTGTTTTAATTTGCTGCATTCCTTGCGTAAATGCCTCCGCTAATGAAATAATTATGTCTTTTAGTATTTCTTGTTTGGAACTAATATGATTATATAAACTGGCCGCTTTAATGCCCATAGCTGTGGCGATATCACGCATAGTAACAGCACTGTAGCCCTTTTCCTTGAATAATTTGGCTGCTGTTTTTATTATTTCTTCTTTCCTAGTTTCTGGTTTCAAAGTGCTTTTGCATTTGATTAAATAATAATAATTACTTATCTTAAATGTTGTAAATGTATATAAAAAGATAGACTATGGGGATTTTAGACTTTATATTTGGGGCAAAAAAGCGCCAAGTTCAAATGTATTTGGATAATGGCGCCACTATTCTAGATGTACGTACGCAAAGCGAATGGAATAAAGGACATATTGCCCAATCCATTCATATTCCCTTGAAAGATTTAAGAAATAGAATTGAAGAAGTTAAACTTTTAAAAAGTCCTATTGTGGTATGTTGTGAAAGCGGCGTGCGTTCTGCCAAAGCGGCTAAACACTTAAATCTAGAAAATATTGATGCTACTAATGGTGGCGGCTGGCTTGGATTGCAAAAAAAATTATAATTTAAAGACGTTTAAATCTTCCTGATTATTTATGGGCATATTATTATACTCCAAAGTCCATCCCATAGAATTGGTAAGAATATAAAATTTAGCCAACTCACTTATCAAGCGGTTTTGCGCATTCGCTACCATATCCGATTTCTCCAATTTTTTAAGCAAGGACTTTTTTACTAAATCTTTGATATTGTTATAATCTTTGGCTTCAAACGGATTTAAAAAATCGGCTTCAATATCATAATATTCCAAATCTGGACTTATTTTTATTTCTTCTTTAGGAATGCTTAAAATGGTAAGCGTTTTTGTGGTTTCATCAATTTTATATTCAATTAAACTTAAATCGTAAGAGATAAATACATCTGCATTCACTACGACAAGTGCCTTTTTCTTAAAAGAGAGATATTTCCCAAAAATGTCTTTTGATTTATTATAAGTAAAAACCTGACTGAAATGTCCTTCCGTAACAATTAACTTCCCTACATTTTTAATTTGTTCTTGAATAAGTGCTGAATTTTCTTGAAGCGTCACTTTTTGTTCATTTTTATCACCACAATATTTAAACGTGAATAGCACGATTATAGTAAGAACAACTCCTAATAACATTTTTTTCATACACGAATGTACAAAATATCACACAAATTATCCTTTCTCAAAAATAAGAAGACCGCTTTTAAATAAGGTTATTTTTTTTAGCCTTACTAACCGCTTCTAACTTATTATGAACTTGCAATTTTTTGTATATATTTTCAATATGTTTCCTAACAGTTCCGCTGGAAAGTATTAAATTTTCAGCAATGAGAATATAACTTAAACCTTTGCTTAATTGCTCTAAAACTTCCACTTCGCGTTGGGTTAACTTAATAATTTCTTGATCATTTTTACTTTCAATATCTATAGGGTTTCGGAGAAGCTTGAGCGTTTTCATGGCGATAGACGGATTCATAGCGGCACCACCATTTATGGTTTCCAAAATACCACTATATAAATCTTTCGCATTTATCTCTTTTAATAAATAACCGTCTGCTCCAGCTTTAATAGCTTTGAAAATATTTTCGTCATTATCAAAAACTGTTAGCATGATAATTTTAATATGCGGGTATTTTTGTTTAACTATTTCTGTAGCTTCAATACCATTTTTAATGGGCATTTCTATATCCATTAATATGAGATCCAAATTGTGATTATCTTCCAATTTATCCAACAAATCAGAACCTTCACAGGCTGTAAATTTCACATCTAAATCAGGAAAAAAAGATAATTTCTCCTTGACGGCATGTATTAAAAAGGAATTATCGTCTACGATTGCAATTTTAAAACCCATACATTTTTTGTTTTATTAAAAGTGATCATTTTAAAAGCATAACTACATATTACGTCAAGATTGCACGGTTTTATAGACACGGATAATAGTCCCACTTTCTTTAGAACTGATTATTTCCAACTCCGCATCCAAGTCATGAGCTCGTTTTTTAATATTGTTAAGGCCGTTTCCATATGTAACGTCTTGGCTGTTAAAACCCGCGCCATTATCAGTTATTCGCATTTCATAAACGGAATCTATTACCGAGAAATCCACATTAATTTTGGTAGCATTCGCATATTTTAAGGCATTATTTAAAGCTTCCTGAATTATTCGGTACAAATTCATACCTTGAATGGAGGTAAATAATTTATTGGTTTCTAAACCTGGATTAACTTGAAAATTAAAAGTTACAGCATCAGAACTCTTATTGGCTTTTTCAATAAAGTTTGAAATTCGAGATTGTAAATCTTCATAAGTAATTTCATTTTTATTCATGGCCCAAATGGTATCGCGCAGCTCATAAATGGTATCCGTTGTGAATTGCCCTATAGTATCTAATTTTGAATTAAGATTGTCTGGAAGTTGAAAACCGTATTTTAAATTATCTAAAGATGAAATTATAAAAGTAAGTTGCGCACCGATGTTGTCATGTAAGTCTCGGCTAATATGCAATCGCTGCTCTTGAAGTCTATTTTGAGTTTCAATTTTAGTTAAGGCTTGTTTTAATTCACCTTCCTTTTTAAGTTGTCTGTTTTTTAGTTTCTGTTGATTATAAACTAGAAAACCCAACAAGGAAATTACCGCAGCCAAACCAACTAATCCTAAAATAAAACTATTTTTCTGACTAATATCCCGCTCCTTTTCAGCTAGATCTGCACGTTGCATGAGGATTTCTTTCTCTCTTTCGTTAGCGTTATATTTTTCATGAACGTCCGCTACCTCTTTTGTAATGCGATCGTTAAAAATAGAATCCTCAATAATTTTATATTTATTCTGAAAGTAAATTACACTATCGCTATTCTTCATGTATGCATAATAATAGGACATATTATAATAACCATTGACGCGTAATTCATTTGCTTTATAAGCTTCCGCCAGCTGTAAACCTTCCTTCAAATAACTTTTTGCTTTGTTATACTGACCTGTTCTCATATATAAACCTCCCAGATTTAAGGAAGAACTTGCTATGCCTTGATTATCATTTATGGCTCTTCTTATAATTAAGGATTGATACATATTATCTATAGCTTCTTGGGTTTGTCCAGTGGATGATAAAAAGGATCCATAATTATTATACAACGCGCCCAACTCGGCATTTAAATCATATTTTTTTGCTTCAGAAATGCCTTCTTTAAAATATTTAACGCTGTTTAAGGTATCCTGAATGTGCAAATAAGCATTGGCAATATTATTATAAGAACGCGTTAGAAGCGCAAAATCTTTAATTTCATTAGCTGTTTCTGCAATTTCCAAATGCATTTTTAATGCTTTATCATATTGTTTTAAACCGCGATAAATATTGGCAATGTTTCCTTTTAAAGCACTAGCATATTTTAAGTTGTTTTTCTGCTCATAAATTTCAAGAGCTTTGGTGTTATAAATAATAGCAGAATCCAATTGAAAGGTGTTTTGATAACAAAGTCCAATTTTATTATACAAACTAGCCAAACCCAACGTATCCTTTAACTCTGAACGGATTTTAAGCGATTCATTATAAGCTTTCATAGCTTGGTTATAGTCGGCTAAACCATAATGTAGAATACCAATATCATTAAGGGCTTGCGCTTCGCCAGCTAAATTATCTGTTGATTTGGATAGTTTTAAAGCCAAGTTTCCATAGGCAAAAGCGGAATCCGTTTCAACCTTCCCATAATACCAGCACAAATCGCTGTAAGCTTTAATTTTTAAGGAATCTGGAGGGTTTTGGGAAATGACTTGCTTTAAACTATCAATAATTTTTATAGGTGTTTGAGAAAAAGCAAATAGATTTATAAATAATCCAAGAGTGATTAGTAGAAGTTTCTTCATACAAATAATTAATAGCGTTCTTCGAATATAATCTTTTTTACTAAAAATAACGCTTTGGTTATTTCAAATAATTTCGTGAGTAACAATTCGTTATACGATTTCAAGTAGTTGTTTTTCTCTTCAATTTGGCTTTGAATTATTATTTCGTTCTCAAACTGATTTTGAAGATTTACACAATTTAAGTCAGCATTTTTTTGAAAAGAACGCGTATGGGAAATAACGCTAATTGCGCTAACAATTAGTCCGAAAATGAGGCTATATATAATTGTAAGAACAATCATTTTTTATAAAATTTAGATATAAAAAAACACCAATTTGGAACGGTTTTTATACCTGTTCATTAAATTGATGTTTGTCTATTTATTTATTAATAGCATGATAAATTTACAATTAAATATCAAGCATCACGTAATTTTTCGATAAACAACATTTTAAAAAAGATTAAGCGCAACAAATTTTCATCATTGCGCCCAATCAGCAAACCTCAACAACAAGATTTAATTTGTCAAGATTTTTAGTGCTTTTTAGAAAATTTGCTTTTTAAGGTCAAAAGTTCCTTCAGTAACATTTTTCATTGTGTCATCAATTACATTTTTCGCTTTAAAGGTGAAAGTACCTTTAATTCTATCTGCCGAGTTTTCTGAAACTTTAACTTCTCCAATAAGACCAGAGTCTTGGTATGGCGCATTCCATGTTGGCATATTAGTAGGATCTGAAACATTAGGTTCTGAATACGTTGCACTTGAAAATATATTGCTGTCACTTAATTGATAGGTTCCAACACCATCAAATCCACTTAAAATTACAGAAATAGCTTTGTTGGATGTATTTCCTTGAAACGTAAGCGTTGTGCTTGGACCAGCAGTAATTTCCGAAGCCATAGACGTAATTTCTAAAGAACTGAAAGCTATGCCATCAATTTTTGCAGAGATAATTCCAGCGCCTCCAGAAGTTGTCGGATCGCCACCATCATCATCACTTTTACATGAGCTTAATGACGCAATGGCTGTTACCATCATAAATACCGTTAATAGTTTTAAAGTTGTCATTGTTGAATAGGTTTATAGTTAATAATAATCCAAAATTGCAACAATAGGTAAAGGGAATCAATACGACGAATTACGTATATTTTAAAAATGCACTTGTGATTAGAATGAAATTTCAGGGAAATCTATTTGAAGCTTTTCCTTTTTATCATTCAGGTTTTTAAGAAATTTTAGATGTGCTTCTGAATTGGGATTAAATGGCTTATGCTGAAGTCCTTTTTGAATATACGCCACTTCCTCCATGGTTATTGAAGCGCTTTCTGAAATCCAAACGGTTTTAAAAGCATTCCAAATATATTGAATAGCAGTTGCGTTTGGATGAATCATATCTTCAGCGTAAAAGCGATAATCACGAAGTTCATCCATCATAATTTCATACGATGGAAAATAATGAAGATCTCTCGACTGCGCTCGAGATGACAAAAAGGAATGAATAGCAGTTATTAAATGTGCTTTGCTTTGTGTATTCTCTATAAAACCGTCTTTAAGATGTCGAACTGGCGAGACCGTAAAAATAATCTTCACATCCTTATTGACGCTCTCAATTAAAGCAATGGTAGCCTGTAATGATTTTAAAATAGCATCAACAGAAAGCAATTCTTTTATGAAATTTTTCTGTGGCACTTTATGACAGTTAGCAACCACAGCATCGGTTTCATTACTTTTATAAACCCAAGCAGTGCCAACTGTAATAATTATATGTGATGCGCTTTTGAGTTTCTCTAATGTAAGATTAATTAGGGTATTTAAAGTATCTAAAAGTTCTTCTTTATTTGGATTACTTAATTTGGAATGGGCTTCAAAAGAATGCCATTGTTCATCTTGAAAAAAAATATCAGTTTCTGAATATACGTATCCATGAATCGCTTTTGAAACAAGATTTTCTATAGCTAATGGGTGAAATAAAATTCCGAAGGGATTTTGAGTGGTTTGGAATTTAAAATAATCGAATTTCTTACCTACGTTTTCAACAAAACAGGAGCCCAATAAAAGTACATCAGAACTATAATCTATTTGATTTTGCTCTTGCGGTTTTAGCGGGATTTTTGTTTGAAGATTCATTAGTCTCTAATTAATAACCTGTGATATACTTGATAAGGATAAATTTCGTAGTAAACATTGTCCTCATTTATAGTATTAAATCTATTTTCATAAGCCAAATTCATCCATTCTAGAGCCTTTTCATTCTTCCCAATTTTATAATAGCATCGGGCTTTATAATTCATAGCATCTCCAAAATTAGTGTACACGACTAATGACATGTCAAAACTTTTTATGGCTTCCTCATAATTGCCAAGCTCGTAGTCAACTATGCCTAAATAAAACCAATCTAGAAAATGGCAACTTTCTTCAGGCGGATTTTCAGGGAAATCTGCAAATTGTTGGGCTTTACTTTTCAAAAGAAAAGCTTTTGCGTCTTTAAATTTGTTCAATTGAAGATAATTTAGCGCTATATAGAAATTATAGGTATGGTCCATAACATAGGAATCGCCATATAATTCTTTCATCAACATAAATTCAGCGATCGATTCTTCATACTCTTTGGAAAATATACATTTCATAAATGCACTATAATCCAAATAGCGCTTTTGATTGTGCAGAACCGCTTTTTCAAGAAATGGTTTACCTAAACTATACTTCCGTGCTTTATATAAAGGCATGGCTTTTTGTTGCCATAAAAAAGCGTCATCTGGCATGATTAACAAAGCAGAATCCAAATATTTTTGGCGTTCTTGAGAATACACATCATATTCAAAAGCACGATTTTTATAGCTATCCATTTTAATAGAGTCTTCAGCTTTCAAAGCCATAGGCTTATCCAAAACGCGCACATCTTTTTGAGCACATGAAAACAAAATCAGAATAAATAAAAAGCTAAACCTCATATTATTAGTCCAAATATTTCTTTGCAGCTTCTAAAGCATCTGCAATTCCAGCAGGATTTTTACCACCAGCCGTTGCAAAAAATGGTTGTCCGCCGCCGCCGCCATTAATAAACTTTCCAAGTTCTCTAACTATTTGGCCAGCATTTAAACCTTTGCTTTCTACTAATTCTTTTGAAACATAACAGGACAGCAAGGCTTTGCCATCGTTTTCAGAACCAAATAACAAGAACAGATTGTTAAATTGACTTCCTAATTCAAAACTTAAATCTTTTATACCGCCAGCATCTAAATCTATCTTCTTGGCTAAAAATTGAATACCGTTTATTTCGATTAATTCATCCTTAAGTTCTCCTTTTAAATTTTTAGCTTTTTCCTTTAACAAAGCTTCCACTTGCTTTTTAAGACTGGAATTCTCGTCTTGTAAATTTTGAAGCGCTTTAACCGGTTCATTATTATTTAGCAGCGCTTTCATATCAATAAACGTTCTATTTATATCTACGAAATAATCTTTTAAAGCATCGTTAGTAATAGCTTCAATACGTCTGATTCCGGACGCTACAGCACCTTCTGAAGTGATTTTGAAGAACCAAATATCACCTGTGTTTTTCACATGCGTACCACCACATAATTCTATAGATTGCCCAAAGCGCACCATACGAACCGTATCTCCATATTTTTCACCAAATAATGCCATGGCTCCTGCTTCTATTGCTTTTTCCATGGGCATATTTCGTTGCTCTTGTAAAGGTAACTTCCCTGCAATACGCGCATTCACGAAAAGTTCTACATCGCGTAATTCTTCAGCTGTTAATTTAGAAAAATGCGAAAAATCAAAACGCAAGTATTTGGAATGTACTGAACTTCCCTTCTGCTCGACATGAGGTCCTAAAATTTCACGTAATGCTTGGTGCAATAAATGGGTAGCTGTATGATTACATTCCGTTCTTAAACGTTGTTTAGCATCCACGGTTGCTTGGAAAACATCTTCAACATTCCCTGGTAATTCTTTAGCAAAATGCATAACCACATTGTTCTCTTTCTTGGTATCTAGAATATAAGTGATATCGCCATTGGCATCTTCTAAATAGCCTTTATCACCCACTTGTCCGCCGCCTTCTGCATAAAAAGGGGTTAAATTGAAAACAAGCTGATACATATCGCCATCTTTTTTAGAAGTGACTTTTCGGTACCGTGTAATTTTCACTTTCGCTTCCAAAGCATCATACCCTATAAACTCTTGAACGGCGTCTTCAATTAGAATGGTCCAATCGTCTGTAGACATTTCACTAGCGGCGCGTGATCTTTTTTTCTGTTTTTCTAAATGTTCTTTAAAACCTATTTCATCTAATTTTAGGCCTTGCTCGGATAAAATTAAAGCTGTTAAATCTATTGGGAAACCATAGGTATCATATAATTCAAAAGCTTTTCCGCCTGAAACGGTATCACTCGCTGTATTTTTAACAATACCATCTAAAAGTACCAAGCCTTGATCCAACGTTCTTAAAAACGACGCTTCTTCTTCTTTTATAACATTTTCAATAAGCTGTTTTTGCGATTTTAATTCTGGGAAAGCATCTCCCATTTTTTTACTTAAAACATCCACCAATCTGTAGATAAATGGTTCTTTTTGATCCAAAAATGTAAAACTATATCGAATAGCTCGACGTAAAATTCGGCGTATTACATAACCGGCTCCTGTATTACTTGGCAATTGGCCATCTGCAATTGAAAATGCAACCGCACGAACATGATCTGATATTACACGAATGGCAACATCAATCTTATCATCTTTACCATAATCTTTATTGGTAATGGTTTCAATTTCGCGAATAATTGGCGTAAAAACATCGGTATCATAATTGGATTTTACATTTTGCAAAACCATACATAAACGCTCAAATCCCATACCGGTATCAATATGTTTATTTGGTAAAGCTTCCAAAGATCCGTTGGCTTTACGGTTGTATTGCATGAATACCAAATTCCAAATTTCCACCACATGTGGATGGTCCATATTCACTAAATCTTTTCCGGAAACTTTCGCTTTTTCTTCAGCTGAACGAATATCAACATGAATTTCACTACATGGTCCACAAGGACCTTGATCGCCCATTTCCCAAAAGTTATCCTTTTTATTTCCCATCAGGATTCTATCTTCGGAAATTAATTCTTTCCAAAAATCATAAGCTTCCTGATCCATTGGAATTCCATCGCCTTCATCACCTTCAAAAACGGTAACATATAGGATGTCTTTATCAATTCCGTAAACATCAACTAACAATTCCCAAGCCCAAGCAATAGCTTCTTTTTTAAAATAATCGCCGAAACTCCAGTTCCCTAACATTTCAAAAAGCGTATGATGATAGGTATCATAACCAACTTCTTCTAAATCGTTATGTTTACCAGAAACTCTCAAACATTTTTGCGAATCGGTAATTCGGTTATTTTTAGGTTCAGCATTTCCTAAAAAATACTCTTTAAACGGCGCCATACCTGAATTGACAAACATTAATGTCGGATCGTCCTTTAAAACCATAGATGCCGATGGAACGACACTGTGTTTCTTATCTTTAAAAAATTCTAAAAATTTTGCGCGTATTTCTTGAGATTTCATAAATGAAAATGGGTTATAAGCTTATGTTAAAATTCCACAAAGTGCTAAACAATTTATATCTTTACTATTCTAAAATCTATGAGATTTAAAATTTAGTAAGCCTACTATAAATTAACAACAAACTTAATATTGCAATAATTATGTAGGTTTGTTAGCTTGCCAAGCAGAATAATTAATATTTATATTTTAATTGACTGCAAAAATAGTAAATTTAGCCAATGAGTAAGGTAAAATATTATTACGATTCTGAAACGCTTGCATATAGAAAAATTGAGCGTAGAAAAAGGCGGACCTTTAAATTCATTGGTCTCTTTATTTTGGCGGCCGGATTATTCGGTTTTTTGACCATGTTTATTACCAGCCAATATATTGAATCGCCTAAAGAAAAAGCGCTAAAACGTGAAATGTCTAACTTGCAATTACAATATCAATTGTTGAACAAAAAAATGGATCAAGCCCAATTGGTGCTTGAAGATGTTGCAACTCGTGACAACCACATTTACCGATTATATTTTGAAGCCAACCCAATTCCTGAAGAACAACGTCGTGCTGGTTTTGGTGGTGTAAACCGTTATAAAAATTTAGAAGGATTTGATAATTCAAAACTTATTATAGAAAGTAATAAACGTATAGATATACTACAAAAACAAATTGTTGTGCAATCCAAATCTCTGGATGAAATTGCTAAATTAGCTAGTGAAAAAGAACAATTATTAACAGCAATCCCAGCAATTCAGCCTGTAAAAAATGAGGATTTAACGCGAATGGCGTCTGGTTTTGGATACCGTTCGGATCCGTTTACAAAGGCGCGTAAATTTCATCATGGCATGGATTTTACAGCACCAAGAGGAACACCTGTTTATGCCTCTGGAGACGGTGTTGTAGTTCGTGCAGACAACCAATCATCAGGTTATGGAAACCATATTCGTATAGATCATGGTTTTGGATACGTGAGTTTATATGGTCATCTTTATAAGTATAATGTGAAAA
Organism: Bizionia myxarmorum; assembly: GCF_008086205.1. GTDB lineage: Bacteria > Bacteroidota > Bacteroidia > Flavobacteriales > Flavobacteriaceae > Algorimicrobium > Algorimicrobium myxarmorum. Next base: position 95,574 of record NZ_VSKK01000004.1, read on the forward strand.
AAAATCAAAAAGTTAAACGTGGTGATTTAATCGGTTTTGTTGGAAACTCTGGCCGATCTTCTGGACCACATTTACATTATGAAATTTTTAAAGATGAAGAACGTATTAATCCATTAAACTTCTACTACGGTAACCTTTCTGCCGAAGAATTTGACGAGCTTTTAAAACATGCTTCACTTGAAAACCAATCTTTAGATTAATGCATATCAACCTACCTGAAAAACGTTATTACGGAATTGGTGAAGTCGCCAAGGCTTTTGATGTTAATACATCCTTGATTCGCTTTTGGGAAAAGGAATTCGATGTCTTACAACCTAAAAAGAATGCTAAAGGCAACAGGAAGTTTACACCTGAAGACATTCAAAATCTAAAACTAATTTACCATTTAGTTAAAGTGCGCGGTTTCACCTTAGATGGTGCAAAAACACATTTAAAAGAAGGCAAGCAGCAAATTCTTAATAATTTTGAAATAATCACTAAATTAGAACTTGTAAAAGCACAACTAACAAAAATAAAAGAACAGTTGTAACAATTTTACAAAACGCACAACTAATAATAGAAACTATACACTAAAAACAACTTATTATGAAAAAATGGTTAATTCCCGTTATAATTATTGCTGTAATTGCAATAGGACTTTATTCTTGGGCTGTAGGATTTAATAATACTGCAGTAGAACATGAAGCAGATGCAAAAACAGCTTGGGCTGATGTAGAAAGCTCATACCAACGCCGAAATGATTTAATCGGAAACTTGGTAAAAACAGTTCAAGGTGCAGCTGATTTTGAACGCACCACTTTAACAGAAGTTATTGAAGCGCGCTCTAAAGCAACTTCAACCACTATTGATGCCGGTAACTTAACAGAGGAAAACATGGCACAATTTCAACAAGCTCAAAGTGGCTTAAGCAGCGCGTTATCCCGTTTATTAGTAACTGTGGAACGCTATCCTGACCTTAAAGCCAATCAGAATTTCTTGGAATTACAATCTCAACTAGAAGGTACTGAAAACCGCATCAATGTTGCTAGAGATCGTTATAACCAAAGTGTAAACATCTATGATAAGCACATTAGAAAATTCCCAGGAACTATTTTAGCTGGTATTTTTGGTTTTGAAGCCATGCCTAGATATAAAGCGGATGCAGGAAGTGAAAATGCACCAGATGTTGATTTTGATTTTTAAGAACTATGTCTAAAATAGAAGAATTTTTAACAGCCGAAGAAGAACAAGCTATTATTGACGCTATTCGTGATGCCGAAAAAAACACCTCTGGTGAAATTCGCGTACACATGGAAAAAACGGCAAAAATAGATGTTTTTGATCGTGCAATGGAAGTTTTCCACCATTTAAAAATGGATAATACTAAACTTCAAAATGGCGTATTAATTTACGTGGCAGTAGAAGATAAAACCTTTGTTATTTTTGGCGATAAAGGCATAAATGATGTGGTTTCAGATGATTTCTGGGACACCACGCGAAATGCCATTCAATTGCAATTTAAACAAGGAAATTTTAAGCAAGGTTTGGTAGATGGCATTTTAATAGCTGGCAAGGCTTTACAGACATTTTTCCCTTGGGACAAGCATGATACTAATGAATTGCCCAACACCATTTCAAAAGGATAAAAACAATTATGCCCAATTTAATACGTCCAATTTTCACATGTTCCACTTTTAGACGGTTTGCACTCATTTGTGCCATACTATTTTTAGGTGTACAACCTGTTTTGGCCCAATTCAACATTCCTGAAATACCTAAAGAGCAGACGAGTGTTTATGATTATATTAATTTATTATCGCCTTCTGAAAAAACCAATTTAGAAACGAAACTCGTTAAATATTCTGATACCACATCCACGCAAATTGTTGTTGCTATCATTTCATCTACTAATGGTGAAAACATTAATTATTTAGGTGCTCAATGGGGCGAAAAATGGGGAATTGGTCAAAGTAAAGAAGATAATGGAATACTCATTATATTGGCTCGAGATGATAAGAAAATCGCTATAAATACCGGCTACGGCACGGAACATCTTTTAACGGATGCCATGAGTAAGCGGATTATTGAAAACGATATCATTCCTTACTTCAAAGCAAACGATTACCCAGGTGGCCTAAACCGTGGTGCAGACGCTATTTTTGAGGTCATGACAGGTGAATATCAGGGTACCCGTAAAAGTGGATCTCAAGAAGCTCCAATAGGACGGTTTTTCTTCTTGTTTATTATTTTAATTTTCATAATTATTGCCATGTCTAAAAATCGTCGTGGTGGTGGAAATTCAGGAGGAAAATCAGGTGGCTTTAATATTTTAGATGCTATTATTTTAAGCAGTTTGGGCCGTGGCGGATCCTCGGGTGGCTTTGGGGGTTCTTCGGGAGGAGGCTTTGGCGGCGGCGGATTTGGTGGCGGTTTCGGCGGCGGCGGATTTGGTGGCGGCGGTGCTTCAGGTGGCTGGTAGCTATGCTTAAGGGTTAGATGTTAGATGTTAGATGTTAGATGTTAGATGAAAATTAAAAAAGCCATTTTAGCGAAAACTAAAATGGCTTTTTTTATTCAATGCAATCTAAATTCTAAAAGATCACTAATCAAAATAGAAACCGTTGTCGTCATTGCTTTCACCTTTCTTACCCAAACTATTAAACTTCCAGCTAAAGCTTAACATAAAGTATTGTTCTAAAACGGTACTTTGAGAATCCTGAATATAGTTTTGAGTAGCCGTACGTCTGGCATTGGTATTCTGATTTAGTAAATCATATACTTTTAAGGTAACTGTTCCGGCATCTTTTAAAACCGAATAGGCTAAAGTAGAATTCCAAAACCACGCACTTTTTTGAAAGCCTTCCCCAATATTAGGGTTGTAGTTGAAATTAATATCGTTACGCCATTCAAATTTCTTTGGAAGAAATAAAGCAGTTGCAATATTTAAATCGTGATATAAAAACTTACGATCGTCAAATTCCGCTAAATCATAACTGTTGTTAGTGAATGTAACAGAATAACGTGGTCTAAATTCCATAACATCTTTCCACGTAAAACGAAGTTCTGCTGTTGGCGATAAACCACGAACTTTACTAGCATATTGAACATCGTTATTGAAATTTATGTTTCTGCTCAAATTTCCATTCAATCCAATCCCTGCTTTCAAAGTTCTCAAACTATCTAATTTAATATCTTTACTATAGTTGAAATTAGCATAGACATTATAATTTCCATCTACGTTCGCAAAAGTTGTAGTTCTTACAAAATTATCATCGACTGTGGTTTTAGCTACCACTTGATTTTCCGTGAAATTTCCACCTAAATAACTATAAAACCCAGTTCGTTTTTGCCAATCAAACGCATTATAACCTAAATTAAGTCGGTGGTTTGTAGATGGTGCTAAATTTGGGTTACCTACTATGGTGTTTAAAGGATCAGATACATTCTGAAAAGCCTGCAGCTGCGATAATCTTGGTGGTTCATTAGTCATATTATAACTAGACCAGAAAGAAGCCTTCGGGCTAAATTTATATCTTAAATATCCGCGTAATTCTGGGGCTTCAAAGCGTTTTTCAATGGTCAATTCTGGACGTAACAAGTCCATATTACCCAAGGTTCTAAAAACATAATTGAAGCTAAGACTACCAGACCACGTTTTATTACGATAGCTTAAGCTTACACCTGGCGTTGTACTTTCATCTAAATATTCAAAATCCGTACTTAAATCTTCATTGAATATAGAATAGTTCCCTTGACCATCTAAATCGTAGGTACTTTTCGTGTCCGTACTTTTATCGCGATTATACTGATATTGAAAATTTAAAAACAATTCTTTAGCAATTATTGGTAATCGGTAATTTACACTAGAACGAAAATTATTTTCGTCACCAATACCATTGGTAAACTGGTCACGCTCCGTTTGATCTATCAGCACATAATCCGGATTATTAGGATTGTTTACATCTTCACCATATACATTGGTTAAAGACGTTAAAAAATCTTCAGAATCACGTTTATTAATTTCATTGGTTAAATCCACTCTTACAAAAGCACCACGATCACCAAACTTTTTGGTCAAGTTTATATTATTTCTGAAGTTTTTTCCAGTATTTTCTACATAAGAATTCGTATTGGAATTGTTCGTTAAAACGTAAGCATCGTTTAAAGATTCTTCGTCAGAATTATAGGTGTTTGTACTTTTAAAATAACGGAATGAAGGATCAATGTTAATTAAAAAAGTTGAATCTATTTCAATATCAAAACCCATGTTTGCCGAATGACTGTTGCTGTCATTATAAGTACTAGAATTGGAATTGGTGTAATATCTAGAATTAGGTAAAATATTTTCACGTTGGGTTGCTGTCTCGTTTTCCGAGGTACTTCCGGAATAGAAATAATCGGCAGACACCTCGGTTTTTTTACCAATCTTATCCGCAAAATTTAAACCAGCATTTCTAGATTTGGTAATCCCTTCGCCTCCACCAAATGAGCGACCATCAATAGTAAAGGAACCGTTACCCGACATAGAACTAGAATAACCGCCACCAAACATTTTTCGAATTTCACCAAAACTAAACCCTGGCGAATTAATGTTATTTGTACCCGCTAAAACACTAATTCGACGATCATTGTCAAAATAATTCAGCATTCCGGCACCTTCATAACGTTCATTGGTTCCAGCGCCAGCGGCAACACGACCAAATACACCTTTATTATTTTCTTCTTTAATAGTTAAATTTATGGTTTTGCTTTCACCATCAACCGTTTCACCTGAAAAAGCTTCCGCTTTCGTTTTGGTATCTACAACTTGTATTTTTTCAATAAGTTCTTTACTTAAATTCTTGGTGGTGATAGTTGGATCGTCGCCAAAAAACGGCTTCCCGTTAACAAGGATTTTATTGACTTCCTTCCCGTTAATTTTTATTTTGCCATCTTCATCCACTTCTACACCAGGCAATTCTTTAAGAAGATCTTCAACAGACGCATCTTTTTTTGTTTTAAAAGAACTCACATTAAATTCTAAAGTATCTTTTTTAATGGTGATTGGTGCCGTTGATTTAATTAAAACCTCATCCAAGGCATTACTAACATCCAAACTTATAGCTTCTAAATTCAGTACAGGATTAGCCAAAGAAATGGTTTGAGAATAGGTTCTGTAACCTACATAAGATACATAAATTTTCAGTGATTTATCTGAAATCCGATCCTCTAAATTAAACTTACCTTCCTTATCTGTAATGGTATAGGTAATTACTGTACTATCTGATAAACGCTCCAAGTGAACAGTTGCAGATTCTAAAGGAAGTTGTTCATCTGCTGATAAAATTTTACCTGAAATTTGAATGGGTCTAGATTGGGAAAAGGCTATAGAAATAGCAAAAAAAGTGATTAAAAAGAAGAAAATCTTCATGATAGAATTGATGATTTTGGTTGGTATTTTAGCAAACGAATATAAACTCATTATCGTATGAATTTTCTTAAAAAAAGCATAAACTTTTGTTATAATATGGCTGCTTATGAGTAGGTATTCTATAAAAAAACCCATTTAAAACTAAAAATGGGTTTAACCTTAAAAAAATGCTTTTGGGTGTTATTTTATTTTTTACGTAAATAAACACTTACAGGAACGCCTCGGAAATCAAAATGTTCCCGAAGTTTATTTTCCAAAAAGCGTTTATACGGATCACGTACATATTGAGGTAAATTACAGAAAAATGCAAATTGTGGTTGCGGTGTAGGCAACTGCATGATATATTTAATTTTAACAAATTTACCTTTATAAGCTGGTGGTGGATAATTCTCTATAATTGGGAGCATTATCTCGTTTAGCTTACTTGTTTTAATCTTTTTAGTTCGGTTATTATAAACTTCAACAGCGGTTTCAATAGCTTTATAAATACGTTGTTTGTTTAAAACGGAAATAAATACGATGGGCACATCTGTAAATGGCTCACATTCTTTTCTAATATATGTTTCGAATTCTTTAGTAGTTTTAGTATCTTTTTCTACCAAATCCCACTTATTTACAAGAATTACAATTCCCTTACGGTTGCGTTCTGCTAACCAAAAGATATTTTGAACTTGACCATCAAAACCACGGGTAGCATCTAGAACAATTAAACATACATCTGCATGTTCAATAGCGCGCACACTTCGCATAACCGAGTAAAATTCTAAATCTTCTTTAACTTTCGATTTTTTACGAATACCTGCGGTATCAATTAAATTAAATTCGAAACCAAAACGGTTGTATTTCGTATCAATAGAATCACGCGTTGTACCAGCAATATCCGTTACTATATAACGATCTTCACCAATTAAGGCATTTATAAATGATGATTTTCCAGCATTTGGACGACCAACCACTGCAAAACGCGGTAATTCGTGTTCTTCTTCCTCTACTGTTTCAGGTAAGGCTTTTACTAGAGCGTCTAGCAAATCGCCAGTTCCACTACCATTTATACTAGCAATGGTGAAATATTCACCTAGACCTAATGAGTAGAATTCTACCGCATTTTCATGGCGTTTACCATTATCTACTTTATTTACGACTAAAAAAACAGGTTTCGACACTTTGCGCAATAATCTGGCAACGTCTTCATCCATTCCTGTAACACCAGATTCTACATCTACCATAAAAAGAATGGCATCAGCTTCATCAATAGCTATTTCTACTTGTTTGTCAATTTCAGCTTCAAAAACATCGTCGCTTCCTTTTATGTAGCCTCCCGTGTCAATTAAGGTAAATTCTTTGCCATTCCAGTCACTTTTACCATAATGGCGGTCTCTAGTTACACCACTTACGGCATCAACTATGGCCTCTCTACGTTGTATTAAACGGTTAAAGAGGGTTGATTTTCCTACATTTGGGCGACCAACTATAGCTACGATATTACTCATCTTATTACAAAATTTTGTGCAAATATAATGATAAGCTAATGATTTCGTTATATTTAGTGCATCTTTAAAATAGCATTGCAGAAAAAAAACTTAACGTTTCAATTCCAAATACTACCTAACAGTCAGATAATAATGAGTTTACAAAGAGAAGATATCGTTTTACGCCCGCGTTTTAAGAAGGAATTAGACCAACCTAATACGGCGGTTATTCAATTGTTTGCTGACGCCAAAAAAACACAAAAAGATTATGTTATTGCTATCATTGACGATCATATATTTCTGAAGTTACCAACAGCCAAACAGCATTTTTGGTCACCGCAATTGCATTTGGAAATAAATGAAGTTAATCATGAAACTGCCATATTACATGGACTATTTGGACCAAACCCAACAGTTTGGACCATGTTTATGTTTTTTCACTTTATTGTAGCAGGATTATTTATAGGCTTTGGAATTTGGGCCTACAGCAATTGGACTCTGAAAAACGAATATGCTATTCAAGTTGGCATTATGCTTTTAATGGTCATTATTTGGGTTGGACTCTATTTTGCTGGACGCATAGGTCGTGATTCCAGTAAAGACCAAATGCATGAATTGCATGACTTTATGAATAAAATTATAAAGGAATAGCTTTATTGATTGTATCCAAAACGCTTCAATTGGCGTTGATCACTACGCCAGTTTTTATTAACCTTTACATAAAGTTCTAGATGAACTTGCTTGCCGAAAAATTTCTCTAAATCCTTTCTAGCTTCAATTCCAACACGTTTTAAAGCGGAACCTTTATGGCCAATTATAATACCTTTTTGAGTTTCGCGCTCGACCATAATTACGGAACGCATGCGGATAATTTCTTCTTCCTCAAAAAATTCTTCCGTATCAATTTCAACAGCATACGGAATTTCCTTTTTATAATGTATCAAGATTTTCTCCCGAATAGTTTCATTTACAAAAAACCGTTCAGGCTTATCTGTTAATTGATCTTTAGGATAAAATGCTGGAGATTCTGGCAATAATTCTATAATTCTACCAAACACTTCTTTTACTTGAAAACCTTCCAAAGCAGAAATAGCAAATATTTCAGCATTTGGCACTTTTAAGGCCCAAGCTTGAACTTGTTCTTCTAGTTGTGTTTGATCAGATTTATCAATTTTATTTAGAAGTAATAAAACGGGAATTTTGGAACCGGTTATTCTATTAAAAAAGGCTTCATCTTTAAGTTCCTTTTCACCTATTTCCACCATATAAATAAGCACGTCCGCATCATCAAAAGCAGATTTCACGAAATCCATCATAGATTCCTGAAGCTCATAAGCTGGCTTGATAATTCCAGGCGTATCCGATAAAACCATCTGAAAATCGTCTCCATTTACAATCCCTAAAATACGGTGACGTGTAGTTTGTGCTTTGGATGTAATAATCGATAATTTTTCACCCACAAAAGCGTTCATCAAGGTTGACTTCCCCACATTTGGGTTCCCTATAATATTTACAAATCCGGCTTTATGGTTCATACACGTAACATTTTATCAAGGCAAAGTTACAACCTTGGTTTATTTATTCCCCTATCATACATAACAATACTTCCTGCTACGGAGACGTTGAGGCTTAATTCCGATTTAAATTTGACTAAAAAATGGCTTTTCTCAATGGCTTGTTTAGATAAACCATGATCTTCCGCACCCAGCAAATAAACACAACGTCTGGGGTGGTGAAATGTTTCTAAATTTTCGGCTTCGTCTGTTAATTCTACACCAACAATTCGGGCGCCTTTTGGAAGATTCTGAAAAAAATCATCAAAGTTTTCATAATGAAAATAAGGCATAGATTTTACCGCATTATGCGTATCACAAGCTTGTTTGGCATAACGATTTCCAATAGTAAAGATAAAACTAGCACCTAAATTTTGAGCTGAACGCCAAAGCACACCTAGATTTTCAGGTGTTTTACCATTTTGAATTCCAATGCCAAAAAATTCATTTTCAAAATTATTTATCATGGCTGCAATTTACGAAAAAAGGAAATTTAAATATGCTTTAAAATCCAAAGTTCCACTTCTTCTGAAGCGCGCCAATGCTGATCTCTTTTGGTATTACTTGAAGCGGTTTTAACAGATTTCTTAAAACATTTTTCTAGTTGAAATCTATTACCGTCGGCTAATTCCAATTCTATAGGATGCTCTTTTGTTACTTGTGTTATCTGTGCTAAATTTGAGAAAATAACCACTATTCTCCCATCAGGTAGAAGGCGCTTTTTTGCTTCAGCAAAGAAATCTGGAAATAAGTTTTTACTGTAATAAATAGCCTCATCCAACCTATCCAAACTGCGCGAACTTGGCAACCAAGGCGGATTAAAAACAATCAATTCAGTTGGTTTTTCCCATTTCCCAAATAAAGATCCGAAATCTAATTCCAGTTTTCTAGATAGCTTTGTTGTTCCCATAAACTCACGCAATCCAATAATAGCATTGGGGTTGATATCGGTAGCAAATACTTTTTGAAAACCATGCTGAAGCATCTGAAGCGATAATACGCCACAGCCTACGCCAACATCTATGGCTGTTTTTTTTGGTCCATCGTAACGTTTCAACCAATTATCAAAAAGTTCTAAATGTTCAAAACGTGTTGGGAAATAGGTTCCGTAATAAGGATGAATTTTATTCCGTAAAACAGGAATAGAAATGCCATTTTTATACCATTGCCAAGCGCTATTTAATCCTTGTACCTGCGGAAAAGTTAAAAAGAAATGATTGTTTTCTGGATAAAATTTCTCAAGCCAACCAATTTTAGGCGATTTTTTTGCGGCTAGCTTCTGATTAACCACTTCTAACAAAACTAAATTTGAAAGCTTTCTATATTCAGCTCGATATGCTTGCTGCTCCTTAAAGGATTTGTTTGGAAACTTTGATTTTAAATAATTATGGATTTCCTGTAAAAGCAACATGCCATCACCAAAAGCACCATCAATAAGCACAGTTTGCCCTTTTGTTAATTCTTTTATTATTGGTCTAGCATCTGAATCTAAATTAAAAACTAATTGATTTTCATTAAACGCCAATGGCACTGGCTTATTCACTTTTAAATCCGTATTCATAGGTGGGCTTTCATTTATAATAAGGTGATTTATTCAGTTATGGATTTTACTTTTTTTATAATTGATTTCAGTTTTAGCAGCGTATTATCTTAATGAACCTTCTGGAAACTTCACTTTTTCTGGTGCTGCATTCAACAAAGGTAAGGCATATCTTAAAATACGATTTCGTCTGTCTGTGGTATCTTTGGGTTCTACGGGATAAGAAATCACCGCTTCCATCCAAGCAAAAGAGTTGATTCTAAAGTATACGGCTGGATCCCATTGCAGGTGCTTTTTATCCGCCAAATTTGGATAACGTTCTTTAAAATCCCTTCTAGAAGCTTCTAACAAGCAATTTTCTATAAACTGTAAATCACTGGTATAAGCAACCTGAAGTGGGGTCTCATTCCAAATAAAAGGTGCTTCAAACCCAGAGTAGTTAATAATTTCTTCTCGTAAAATTAAACTATTAGGAAATCTTATTATTCGGCCACTAATGCGGTCATTTACCAAATAATCGCCACTACATTCTTGTATGGACGTATCCAAATAACCTATCTCTATAACATCACCGCGGAACCCTTTTATTTGAATCCGGTCTCCCACCAAATACGAGCGGCGAAAAATTAAATAAATCCAAGCAATAAATGAGGATATTGGAGCTTGCAGGGCAAAACCTAAAACCAAAGAAATTAAACCGAAACTTACCGCGGCTGCTACCAAGTTTTGGAATAAAAAGGCTGCGCCAACAATAAGGCTTAAAAAGATAGCTAAAAACCTAACTATGCGCAGTAGATTATAACTATCACCTTCCAAATAATCTTGTTTGGTTATAATTTTAGCAATAATTTTACTGATCAGGAAGATTAAGCAAATTAGGAATAAGCTTAACGTAAACTTTTTCATAAATGGAATGTACTCCGCCCAAGAATCGAAGATCTCCAGGTTTAATAAATAATTAACGATAATTAATAAGGCTGCTGTAACACCATAAATAATCATCCAACGTTTATTGTTTTGAATTTTCATAAAGTTCCATTTCTTCCATAAAATGTGAAAATAATACTTCTATTAAACTATTAACGCATTTTACACTGAAAAAGAGCGCTTCTAGTGAAATAAATTATCCGCATTGCAAACATTCTTATAGTTTACATTATAAAAAATTATTAGAGCAGGATATTTCTACGCAGTATTGCTTAAATTTGATACTTTAAGAAAAACAGTACGTTTTTGAAATGCAATTAAAAAGGTTTCAAAAATGAAACATGAAAAAACAAGACATGAAAAGTTTAAAAAATAAGAAAGCCATAATTACAGGCGGAAGCCGTGGTTTGGGTAAAGCTACAGCAGTTGCATTTGCACAAGAAGGCATTGATATAGCTATTACTGGCCGAAGTGAAGACGTTTTAAAAGAAACCGTTAAAGAATTAGAAGCATTAGGCGTCAAAGCTATTTACGCGGTATTTGATGTGGGTAATTATGAAGATGTAAAAACAGGTATTGCATCCATTATTGATAGGTTTGGCACCGTAGATATTTTGGTAAACAATGCTGGAATAGCCGCTTTTGGATCATTTAACGACATGGATGTGAAAGAATGGAGTCAAATTATTCAGACCAATTTAATGGGCATGTACTTTGTAACCAAAGAAGTTTTACCTCATTTAATTGATCAAAACGAAGGTGATATTATAAATGTATCCTCTACAGCCGGACTTAATGGAAATGCCAACACATCTGCCTACTCGGCATCTAAATTTGCGGTTATTGGTATGTCTGAAGCTTTAATGAAAGAAGTACGAAAACATAATATTCGCGTTTGCACATTAACGCCAAGCACCATTGCCTCCGATATGTCTATTGAATTGGGCATTGCTACTAAAGATTCTGAAGACAGCGTTTTACAACCTGAAGATTTTGCCGAATTAATTATTGCAGGCTTAAAATTACCAAGACGCGCTATGCTTAAAAGCGCCGCTTTATGGTCTACAAATCCGTAAAAAAAAAGCTAATTTCTATTAACTCATAAAGTAAAGCGCGGGTTTTTTCTGAAGAAAATTCTTTAGTAAGAATCCGCGTTTTTATATCCAAAAGCATTCAAAAAAACATTTTGTTTAATGAACTCCTTTCCAGTAACAGCTTCCACCCTATCCGAAATAGATTTGGGCATCTTTATAATGGATAGATATAGTCTGCCTGAAACTTCTCATTGCAAATTATTCCGAACAGGCATTAATCATACTTACTTTATTACGAATACCGAAGCTAAACATGTCGTTCGCGTTTATTGTTACAACTGGCGAACGCTCAGAGAAATTGAAGAAGAGCTTAAACTATTAGTTCTTCTTAAAAATGAAAATCTGTCCGTTTCATTTCCTATTGCGGATAAAAACGGTGATTTTATTCAAGAAATTAATGCACCTGAAGGCAAGCGTTATGTCGTGCTTTTTTCGTTTGCAGTTGGCGATAAAATTCGGTTTATGGATAATGAAACCTGTTTTGAAATTGGTAAGATAATGGCTAACATGCACAAAATTACAACCCATAAAAAAATTGATAGAGTTCAATATACCAACGGAGTTCTTCTAGAAAAATCTTACAACTATTTAAAATCGTTTTTCAATGAAGATTTAGAATCTATGAAATTATTTAAAAGTATGAGTGAAATTATTTCTGGAAAATTTGACAACTATTCATTGAATGAACGTCAAAAAGGGATTGTTCATTTGGACATTTGGTATGATAATTTGAGTGTTGCAAGTGATAGGGAAATTACTCTTTTCGACTTTGATAATTGTGGAAATGGACCGTTCATTTTAGATATTGGCTATTTCTGTAAACAGTTATTCTTTATTGAATCGGATAAAAATAACTATGAATTAAAAAAGTCTCATTTTTTAAATGGCTACCAATCGGAAAGAAAACTATTAGAAAGCGAAATCGCATTATTACCAGAAGCAGGTGCTTCTATATTTTTATTTTATCTGGGCGTGCAAGCCCAGCGCTTTGATTGGTCTAATATATTTTTATCAGAAAACTATTTGAATATGTTAGTTGGACGCATAAAATCTTGGATGGATTATCACGACATAAAATAGCACGTTTTCATCATTAAGTTCGCTAGCATATAGACGAGATAAAATTAGAAAAGACATTCAAAAAAGCAGTTAAAATTTCGGAAGAAATCTTAACTGCTTTTTAATTATAATGTGATATGCTAATTATTACTTTAAAACGTTAATCGATTGTTTACGACCACTAATTTTTAATTTTACTAAAAAACATTTTTTTTTAAGATTGAAAAACCTACTACTTCTTTGCTTTTAGTTTACCGATTAAACGTTAACTGCAATATATAATTATGTCTCCAAAATGGCTGATAATCGTTTCTTTTTAAGCAACCAGTTTTTCTTTCGTTATTTTATCTACAACAATAGATATGGCACCATCTCCAGTAACGTTACAGGCTGTACCAAAACTATCCATAGCAATATATAAAGCAATCATTAACCCTAACATTTCTTCGTTAAAGCCTAGCATAGATTGCAAAATACCTACAGCAGCCATTATCGCCCCTCCAGGTACGCCGGGCGCGGCAACCATGGCAATTCCCAACATAAAAATAAAACCAGCAAAAAGTGCAAAACTAAAGGGCATTCCTTCTAAAATCATTAAGGCCATCGCGCAAGCCGTTATTTTCATGATACTTCCAGATAAGTGAATAGTTGCACACAAAGGAATAACAAATCCAGCAATTTTTTCTGAAACACCATTTTTCATAGCCTGCTCTAATGTAACAGGAATAGTAGCTGCAGACGATTGCGTGCCTAAAGCAGTAAAATAGGCCGGCATCATGGTTCCTAATAATTTTAAAGGATTCTTTTTAACGAGTACTCCTGCAATGGTATATTGAAGCAATAACAATAAAATATGTAAAGCAAAAATAACACCAATAATACTTATAAAAACAGATAAAATAGAGAACACTTTTCCACTAAAAGCCATACTAGCAAAAATACCCAAAATAAACAATGGTAATAGTGGCACAATTACATTTTCAATTAATTGCATGATGATTTTCTGAAAATCTTTAACCACAAACTTTAAACTCGATTTTTCTTGATAGGATAGGCCTAATCCAATAACAAAAGCCAAAACTAAAGCCGACATAACATCCAATACAGGCGGAATGGTAATACTAAAATAGGGTAATAATTCCCGTCCAGAATCGGCAATTTGCGCCGCATCTTTTACATGAGACTGTAAAAGCTGGGGAAATATATTGGAAGTTGCAAAATACGTCATAAAGCCTGAAAAAAGGGTTGATCCATAGGCAATAACAGCCGTTACCAACAGTAATTTACCCGCACCTTTACCCAAGTCGGAAATGGCTGGCATAATTAATCCCATAATAATTAAGGGAATGGCAAAATTTAAAAATTGACCAAAAAAGGCATTAAAGGTTGTGAAAATTCTATTAAACGATTCTGGCAAATACAAACCGAAAAGAATACCTAAAACTATGGCTAAAAAAACTTTGAATAATAAGTTTGAAAATAAACGTTTCATAGGCTATTTTAATTATTACAGACTGGAAATACTTTTATGGCTTCTTTTTAAGTCCGCTAATATACAGCCAATGTCAGAAACGAAAGCCTTGCACCTATTGTTTTTTAATTGCTAGTATTCATAATCTTCAACGCTAGTGCTTTATTGGAAAACATCCAATTTCATTTCAAGAATTATTTTTAATGAAAGACCGTCATTTTTAGTAATTTAGAAAATCCAATAATTTTAAAATTCAGAGTAAAAACAGAAGTTTATGCCTATAGAAAACATACCGGAAATTTATATTTCGAATAAAAACAAACAACCTGATTTATTCGTTTACGATTTCAAAATGACACATGACGTTGTAAAAAGTAAGGTGAATTTAGGTATGAATATGTTTAGTTTTCTTCAAGTTGGAAAAAAGCACGTTCATTTTTGCTGGAACATCTGTTGCTGTTAATAAAGACCAATCCTTATTACTAAAAAAAGGAAATTGGCTTTGGACGGAGTTATTAGATACAGAAACAATTTACTACTGCAAACTATTCTTCTTTTCTGAAAAAAACTAAAAGAGTTTTTAGAAAAACACACGGGAAACAAACAATTGATTAAAGATGAAATTCCATACTTTATTATTAGGAATGACGCATATATCACTTCATATTTAAATTCATTAGCAACAATAAGTGAGGCACCTGCACTATTTATGGAGAATTTATTAGCCGTAAAATTTGAAGAATTGATGCTTTATTTAATTCAGAAATATGGCAAAAAGTTTGAACTTTTTTTACAATCCTTGGTTGTAAATGAAAAATCTGCATTTGAAAAAATTGTAGAAAGCAAAATACATTCTAACTTAAATTTGGAAGAAATCGCCTTTTTATGTCACATGAGTTTATCCACTTTCGAACGTCATTTTATAGATGAATATAAAGTTTCACCTGGAAAATGGCTGTTAGACAAACGACTTCAAAAAGCGAAAGAAACGCTGGAAATTGGTTTATTAAAACCCTCGGATATTTACTTGGATTTTGGCTATAGCAACTTATCCAATTTTAGTATTGCTTTTAAAAATAAATTTGGATTTAATCCGAGTGAAGTAGCGCTTATATTTAATGAAAATGAAAATTTGGGCTGTTTTCATAAGTCTTTGAACGATTTTAATAAGCGTTTGAATCACTTCTCTTTGTATCTTTATATCTGACCTAAAAAATAATAAAACACTATAAATATTACATTAGCAGAAGCTGGAGCAAAAAGCATCTAATTATAAAATATGATACAGTATAAAGCGGGATAATTTTCATGAATTACCCCGCTTTCTTTTTAAACAAATTTCTTAAGTTACTTCAATAGTTAAAGTCTAGCTTTAAATTAGGTAAGATGGTATTTAAGGGCTATGTTTACTTTTTACCACTATTAAAATCTATTTACAATAGTAATATGTATTACATAAAAAGAACATACTTGGATAGTTTCTACGAGACGCTAATTAACAGTTTGTTTTGTTCTTCTTTATATTTTGCTATGTCTCGAAAACGCAAAATAATCTTCCTCCATTAATCAGGTGCAACGAGTGTGCCTGATCAACTCTTTTATCATATTTCTAACGGCAGTTATTCAAATTAAAACATATTGAATACGGCTACTCGTATTTAAAATATGATAGGAATTTAGAGTTCAAGCAATGTTCATTTTATAAAAACTAAAAATAATTATATCATGGCTGTATTAAGAACAAAACTTACAAAAGCAGAATTAAACGCGAAGAAACAGGAAAAAATCCTTAAAAAGGAAGAGGATAAAAAAATGAAGAAACGCAAATCTAGGGCGTAACTTATTTAGAAGAAATAATCTTTGATTATTATTCAAAAAAAGGCTGTAAATTACTATTTACAGCCTTTTTAAATTTCAGAGAGTATACCTGTTTTTTATGATGAAGTCCGCTTTAATCCTCATAAAATTTATGCAATTGTAAAATTATTTATATCTTATAGTCTAACCATTAATTAATCGAGAATAAAAAAGACAGCATATAAATTATGAGTAGAGGTTTTGTTAAAGAAGATGATCAAGAAGAAGTACCTTTTGTAGCGCCACGAGCAGATTTGCCAGATGGTGTAACCAACTACGTAACGCAAAATGGCATGGATGAATTGTTAGCCGAAAGACAAGAGTTTGCTCATGAAAAAGAAAATTTAGATCCCACAAATGAAAAGGAACGACGCATTGCCGTGAATCATATAAATGCTAAATTACAGTTACTGAACAACCGGATATCTACAGCTAAAATTGTCGATTTAACCAAACAGCCACAAGATGAAGTCCGATTTGGCGCTTTGATTACTCTAAAAATTGAATCTGCTAAAAAATCACAGCAATATCAAATTGTTGGTGTGGATGAAGCCGATATTGCCAAAGGAAAGATTTCTTTTATTTCACCTATCGCACGTTTATTAACGGATAAAAAAGTAGGCGAACAAGCCATTTTAAAACTCGCCAAGGAAGACCGCATATTTGAAGTTTTAGCGATTGATTACCCAATTTAAAAAAACTAATTCAACCGTGGATCCGTTTTTAAAGCCATTTTTTGTGTCCAAATAATAGACACGCTACAAAAACCATATTCTTTCGTTATTTTACCATAACAAGCGTAAATTCCAATCCCGTTAACAGGATATTTTTCTACCGTATCCTGAAAATGGGCCGTATCAAAATAACAACCTTCATCATCTACAAACGTGCAAAAGCGCATCAATTTTCCCGTTGCACCTTTATGAAATCGGGTATTTACCAATTTGCCGTATAGCAACACATTTTCCCCACTATGGGTCAACATGTTTTTTGCTTTTATATGCGATTTGATAGGTTCATTAATTAAATCAAAATAATCACATAATGGGAAACCTAATAATTCCATTTGGTCATAGGCATCTTCCAACCAACTGGAGTTGAGTTTTGGTAAATTAAACGTCCTATGATTGGGTTTAAATAATTGCTTTTGAGAAGTTTTGGCTTTGCTGCTATTCACCTTAAAAATAGCATTCCAAAGTAATTCAGATTTGGTAATTCCTGTAAAATCAAAAGATCCGATTCGGATTAAAATGGTTAATTGCTCAATACTAATCACCACGCGATCAATAAAATTATCCAAGGATTTAAATTGCCCATACAATTGGCGTTCAGTAAGAATACGTTTTACCGTATAGCTTTCTAAATTTTTTAAATAACCAAAACCTAGATAAATCGTGTTGCCTTCTATCCTATTCGGATGATCACTTTTATTAATGCAAGGCGCTTTTACAATTCCTTGGCACATTTTGGTTTCATGGATATAATGTTCGGTACTGTAAAATCCGCCACCATTATTTAAAACAGCTACCATAAACTCCAACGGATAATAACATTTTAAATATAAACTCTGGTAACTTTCCACAGCATAGGAAGCCGAATGCCCTTTTGCAAACGCATAACCAGCAAAACTTTTTATTTGTTCCCACACTTCAAAAGTCAGCGTATCAGGATAGCCTTTGGCTTTACAATTGGCTAGAAATTTATCTTCAACGGCTTGAAATTCGGCTCTGGAACGGAATTTTCCACTCATTCCACGACGTAATACATCAGCTTCACCCAATGTTAATCCTGCGAATTGATTGGCCACTTTCAGCACATCTTCTTGATAGACCATAATGCCATAGGTTTCAGGCATAATTTTCAACAACATAGGATTGGCATCTTTTCTGCGTTCTGGATTCCTATGGCGTTTTATAAATTCCTGTTTCATGCCTGAACCCGAAACGCCTGGTCTAATAATAGAACTCGCAGCTACCAAACCTAAATAATCTTGGGTTTGAAGTTTGCACATCAAGCCTCTCATGGCAGGCGATTCCACATAATACGCACCTGTTGCTTTACCGTTTTTTAATAAGGCATTGACCTTGGGATCAATTTTAAATTTTTCAACATCTGTGATATCAATTTCTGGTGCTTCTGGTTGGTTGTATTTTATAATTTCCAGCGTATCTTTTATTTTTGCCAATCCACGTTGCCCTAGAATATCAAATTTGAAGATTCCAGCATCTTCGGCTATAATCATATCAAACTGAACGGTTTGAAATCCTTTTGGAGGCATATCAGTTGCGGAATAGTAATGAATGGGTTTATCTAAAATCAAAATCCCACAGGAATGGACACTTACATAATTTGGGAAACCCTGAATCAATTCGCCATATTTAATCACCAAAGCACCAATTTCATCAATTTCTGGTGTTTGATATCTACCTGTACTTATTTTATCGATGTCTTCCTTGGGCATCCCGAAAACTTTCCCCAATTCGCGCACCACAGCACGATATTTAAAGGTGTTGTAAACGGCTAATAAAGCGACATGTTTAAAACGTTTGAAAATATATTCGGTAATATCGTTACGCTCTTTCCAAGAGAAATCAATATCAAAATCGGGAGGCGATTTACGGAACGGATTGATAAAACGTTCAAAATACAAATCTAATTCTATAGGATCTACATCTGTAATTCCTATAATATACGCCACAATACTATTCGCTCCACTACCGCGTCCTACATGAATATAACCTTGACTTTTGGAGTAACTTACAATATCATAATTAATGAGAAAATAGGACACAAAATTCATCTCTTCAATCGTTTTGAGTTCAGTTTCTAGTCGCTCTCTTACTTTCTTTGAAGGATTGGAATAACGTCTGTAGATTTTCTGTTCGCAGAGATTTCTTAATAATTCGGAATCCGCTATTTCAGACTCCAAATAGATACTTTGATTTTGCGAAATTCTATCGGAACCAAAATTAAATGCAATAGAACACGCATCTAACAATTGCTTCGTATTGGTTAAAATGAAAGGAAACAGTTGAAAATAGTCTGATAATCTATCCAGTGAATACATGTTGTCCGTTTCGCTACATTCCTCGGTTTTCGATAATTTACTCAACAGCGTATTATTATCAATAGCGCGTAATAAGCGATGCGCATTGAAATCTTTTTTATTCCGAATAGTCACTTGCTGCTGAACCACCAACTTATCGATATAGTCTTTATATAACGTAAACGGTAGTTTTTTAAGATCGCTGATACTGATGCCTATAAATTCAAAATCCTCAAATTTCGTTTTTTCTAAAAGCATGACTTGTTCTAATGGATAGACCACAAAAGCATTTTTAAAATGTGGTGCCATTTCTGGAAGTGTTTTCTTCTGATGTGCATATTCCGATAAAAAATCATTAAGCTCCTGAAAACCTGCGTTGTTTTTTGCGATGCCAACAAATTGCTGTTTGGCTCCATGTCTAAAATCGATTCCTACAACGGGTTTGATGTTATAATCCTTCGCTTTTCTAATAAAGTTTAAACAAGCCGATGTATTATTAATATCTGTTAAAGCAATATGTTGCACGCCATATTCTTGAGCCATTTTCAAAAGTTCAACTTCTGAAAATGTGCCATAACGTAGAGAATAATATGAGTGACAATTAAGATACATTAGTGTTTTCGGTGTGCTAAAATTACTGGTGGTTCGCCATTAAATGGATTCTTGAAACGTCCAATAGTTTTTGCTCCCATAGAGGCTGCGCGTTGAATACTTAATTCGCCATATTTATTCCGAATGGTATCCATGGCATTGTAAAGGCTCAACATCTCTTCGGTATCATCAAACAAATTAATCTGATAATTTCCTGTTACAATATGGGTGAATTTAACACCTACCAAACGGATGAGTAAACGACGTTGGTACAGTTTATCAAACAATTCCAAAACTGCAGGAACTAAAATATGATCTGCACTCGTATAGGGAATTTTGATTTGTTTGGTATAGGTATTAAAATCTGAATAGCGGATTTTTACGGCAATACAGGCTGTTAATTTATCAGCTCGACGCAGTTGAAATGCCAAATTTTCTGCCATAGCAAAAATGGTGGTTCGGAGTTTTACCACATCAATCGTATCTTTAGTAAACGTGCGTTCCGTAGAAATAGATTTACGCTCATGAAACGGGATTAATGGCGGATTATCAATACCATTGGCACGTTTCCAGATGGTTTTCCCGTTTACACCTAAAACGCTAATCATCATTTCTAATGGCATTTGTTGAACCACGCTCACGCGATCGACACCTAAATTTCTTAAAATCTGATAGGTTTTTTCGCCAACCGATGGAATTTTCCGAATAGACAAAGGCGCTAAAAATGATTTTTCAAATCCACTATCAATCCGCAATTGGTTATTGGGTTTCGCTTCACCTGTAGCAACTTTCGACACAATTTTGTTGGCCGATAAACCAAAGGAAATAGGTAATCCTGTTTCGCTTATAATTTTCTGACGCAATTCTGAAGCATATTTATAGCTGCCAAAAAATTTATCCATGCCACTTAAATCGGCATAAAATTCGTCAATACTCGCTTTTTCAAATACTGGCACACGCTCCTTAATAATTTCGGTAACCATATGCGAATATTTGGTGTAAATAGACGAATCGCCACGAATAACCACTGCTTCTGGACACAAACGTTTGGCGACTTTCATAGACATTCCAGAATGCACACCAAAACGTCTGGTTTCGTAACTGCAAGCTGCCACCACACCTCTATCGCCAGTTCCACCGACTAATAAAGGTCGTTTTTGTAGGCGACTATCAATTAAGCGTTCGCAAGACACAAAAAAGGTATCTAAATCCAGATGTAACATTTGCTTTTTCATGGGGTTATTTCTATTGGCTTTTTTAACTGCTAGATGGTGTTCGGAATTAATAATTTCTTCACGTGAAACTATTTTTTATCAGGCACATTTTGATATGGCAAAGTTAGCTACATTATTAAGCAATTATTGCTTACATTTGTAGCATTATGAAAAATATAACTAAAAACATTCGCCACCTTCGGCACCTCAAAGGTTTAACCCAAGAAGTATTTGCAGAAGACTTAAGAGTTGCGCGCTCTAGAATTAGTTCTTATGAAGAAGGCCGCTCTACGCCTACTATCGAGATGCTAATTCAGTTATCAGATTACTTTAAAATTCCGGTGGATATTCTGATTAAAAATGATTTAACCAAGTCTAAAGACACCTCTTTTATTGAAATTGGCAGCACCCGTGTTTTATTTCCTATAACGGTGGATGCGGATAACGAAAATTTAATTGAAGTGGTTCCCATAAAAGCCTCTGCTGGTTATTTATCAGGTTATGATGATCCGGAATATATTGAGCAATTACAGAAAATTAAACTACCGTTTTTACCATCTGGAAAACATCGGGCATTTCCTATTAAAGGAGATTCCATGTTGCCACTAAAAGAAGGCTCTTATATTGTCGGGAAATTTGTTGAAGACCGAAATGATATTTCAAACAACAAAACTTATGTGTTGTTAACGTTGAATGATGGCATGGTTTACAAACGGGTTTTTAACCAGATTAAAGAATCGAACAACTTACTTTTGGTTTCCGACAATCCACTTTACCAACCCTACGAAATTCCCATTGATGAAGTGTTGGAACTTTGGGAGTTTACCTGCAGCATTAATACCCAAGAATACGATCAAGAAGAGTTAAAAATAAGCAGTATTACAACTATGTTTAATAGTCTTGGTGTGGAGTTACAAACGCTTAAAAAGAGTTTGTAAATTGTGATTTCAACCTTAAAAAAACAAGCTAATCACGGTTGTGCTTTTTAAGATTTATCTATATTTACGTAAGTATTTATCTCATTCATATTTCAAAAACAACTATTAACATGAAACATAACCTTGTTATTTTTTCCATTTTATTTCTTGTCGTATTTAGCTGTAATAATGCCAATTTGAAAGAAGAAAGAGATAGTGTTTCTACAGAGCATGAATTGGAAAATAAGTCGGCAACAGCCGATAGCGCCTATCAAACAAAAAAAGTATATGTTCCTGTATACTCTGATATTTACCAACGTACCCGAAACGACCGCACTTTATTAACGTCCACATTAAGTATTCATAACACGAGTGAAACAGACACCTTATTTATTAGTCGCATTGATTATTACAATACTCAAGGAAAATTAGTTCGAAATTACATTGAAAAATCTATCTTTTTAAACACTTTTGAAACCATAGAATATGTGGTAGATGAAGAAGATAAAACCGGCGGATCTGGCGCTAATTTTGTTATTGAATGGTATGGTAGTAGCAAATTAAACCCTATTTTCCAAGCGGTTATGATTGGTGGTTTGGGTAATAAATCATTTTCATTTACAACTAATGGCGTTGAAATTGAATAAATAGAATCCCTTTATTTATTTTGAGTGTGGATTGTTGCTTTTAAATGATTTAAAAATTATCTTCGAACGATAAGCTAAAGCATCGTGGATAAAAAACTCATTTCAAAAAAAAAACCAGCTTATCCCATCACGCCTTCATTGTCGGAATATCTGACTGCGCAGGGCCGAAATATTAAAATCCCCATTTTTTATGATGATTTACTCCGCTTTCAAGGCGCTGTAGAAATTCTAGATGAAAATGATAACGATACCCTTTGGATCAGCACCTATTTTGCTGAACATGAACGTAACGAAATAGAATACAGTTTAAAACAAATGTATTCCATCCTTCACTCTGACGGAAGTGACAGCATTATTCCCTACTTAAATATTGATAGCATTGATTTTTGCACCTTTGGAAACACCAAACCGTTTCGTATTAAGGTTAGAAATGTATTAAACGACAACTATTTATATCTGTATGTTAAAAAAGCAGATGCTTCCCGAATTTATGGGTTAGAATTGGAGCATTTACTATCGCCAAATCATATTACTTTTTTGGTACATCAAGACACTTTGGTGGAAGAACATATATCGGGAATTGCTGGAGACACCTTTATTAGTGACCATTTAGATAAATTATCTGACCAAGATAAACGCGCGCTAGCCAAAGAATTTGTAAAATTTAATGAACGTTGTTTTGTACGACTTTTGGCAGATATGCGTTCTTATAATTATGTGGTTGTAATTACTCAAGATTTTGATCGTATTCAATACCGAATTCGTGCTGTGGATTTTGACCAGCAAAGTTATGAAGGCAATCCTAAAGTTTATAAACCGCAATTTTTAAAAGAAAATAACGCACTTGTAAAATTAAGTTTGGAAGTTTTAGCACCCGAATCTATTGATCAATATGAAAAAGAAGAGCGTTCCTTACTCGCCAAACGTGCTACTGTTGAGCATGAGCGTCTGGAACACCTTTTAAGTTGTATGAAAGCAGATAAAATATCAACACCTGCAAAAATAAAACAACTTAAAACAGGATTGTTCGATCTTGTTGGCGATGTTAATTTTAAAAAATCTAAAAATATGGGCGAATTGCTAGAAAATGCAATCGATTTTATTGTTAGAAATTACAAAAATGAAAACCCATATATCATCAAATAAACTGATAAAAAATGAAAATCAAAAAGGTATTAATTGCCAACCGAGGAGAAATTGCTATTCGTATTTTACGTGCTTGTACCGAGTTAAATTTAGATACCGTTGCAATTTATACTTTTGAAGACCGGTATTCCCAGCACCGAAATAAAGCAGATGAATCCTACCAAATAGGTGAAGACAACCAACCTTTAAAACCGTATTTAAATAGTGACGAAATTATTGCACTTGCCAAATCTAAAAATGTGGATGCTATTCATCCAGGTTATGGTTTTTTATCGGAAAATTCAGAGTTTGCCAGAAAATGTGCCGCCAATGGCATTATATTTATAGGTCCAGACCCTAAAGTTATGGATGCTTTGGGCGATAAAATTAGTGCTAAAAAAATCGCTGTAAAATGTAACGTTCCTATTATTGAAAGCAATGAAATCCCATTAAGTTCTTTAAAAATCGCTATTTCTGAAGCCGAGAAAATTGGTTACCCATTGATGTTAAAAGCCGCTTCTGGTGGTGGTGGTCGCGGTATGCGAATTATTAGAAAATATCAAGATTTAGAACAAAATTTTGAATCAGCCAAAAATGAAGCCTTAAATTCCTTTGGAGATGATACGATGTTTTTGGAGAAATATGTAGAAGACCCGAAACATATAGAAGTTCAAATTGTTGCTGATAACCATGGTAATATTCGTCATTTATTTGAACGCGATTGCTCGGTACAGCGTCGTCATCAAAAAGTAGTTGAAATTGCACCATCTTTTAATGTTTCAGAAAAAGTTAAGCAATCTTTATATAAGTACGCTGTCAGTATTGCTGAAGAGGTTAATTACAACAATATTGGTACCGTTGAATTTTTAGTGGATCCAAATGATAATGTTTACTTTATTGAAGTGAATCCAAGAATTCAGGTAGAACATACCGTAACCGAAATGATTACGGGCATTGACTTGGTGAAAACACAAATATTTATTGCAGGTGGCTACAAGTTATCAGATCAACAAATTAAGATTTACGAACAAGACAGTTTAAGAACCTATGGTTTTGCTTTACAATGTCGTTTAACAACTGAAGACCCGACTAATAATTTCACGCCAGATTATGGAACCATTACCACCTACAGAAGTGCGGCTGGAATGGGAATCAGACTGGATGCCGGAAGTATTTATCAAGGGTATAGCGTGAGTCCTTTTTTCGATTCTATGCTAGTAAAAGTGTCTGCTCATGGTAGAACTTTAGATGGCGCTACCCGAAAAATGGTTCGTGCTTTAAAGGAATTTCGTGTTCGTGGCGTTAAAACAAATATTCACTTTTTACAAAATGTTATTCAACATGACACATTTAAAGCGGGTGCTGTCACTGTTAATTTCATTCAAAATACACCAGCACTTTTCAATATTAAAATACCACAGGATCGAACATCAAAAATAACCCAATTTTTAGGTGAAGTTATTGTTAATGGAAATTCGGATGTTAAAAATAAAGATGATAAAAAAGTCTTTCGAAATCCTAAAGTTCCGAAATTCAACATCAATGATCCGTATCCAAAAGGCACCAAGAACTTACTAACGGAGTTAGGCCCAGAAAAATTCTGTGAATGGCTTAAAAATGATCCAAAAATCCATTATACGGATACCACGATGCGGGATGCGCATCAATCTTTATTAGCAACCCGTATGCGAACTTTTGATATGATGAAAGTCGCAGAAAGTTATGCCAAAAATCATCCAAACACCTTTAGTATGGAAGTTTGGGGCGGTGCTACTTTTGATGTTTGTTTGCGTTTTTTACATGAAAGTCCTTGGACACGTTTACGTGAATTGCGAAAAGCGGTTCCAAATATTCTATTTCAAATGCTACTTCGTGGTAGTAATGGCGTTGGATATAAAGCTTATCCCGATAATCTTATTGAAAAATTTGTAGAGAAATCATGGGAAAATGGTGTGGATATTTTCAGGATTTTCGATTCCCTAAACTGGGTAAAAGCCATGGAACCTTCCATCAATTATGTTCGCAATAGAACAGGTGGAATTGCACAAGCAGCCATTAGTTATACCGGTGATATTTTAGATGTGAATCAAACCAAATATAATCTGAAATACTATACGCAATTAGCTAAAGATCTTGAAAATGCGGGTGCACATATGATTGCCATTAAAGATATGGCCGGTTTATTAAAGCCGTACGCAGCTACGGAATTGGTTGCAGCATTAAAAGACACGATAAAACTTCCTATTCACTTACATACACATGATACCTCATCTTTACAAACCGCAACCTATTTAAAAGCTATTGAGGCTGGCGTTGATGTTGTTGATGTGGCTTTAGGTGGTTTATCCGGCCTAACATCGCAACCCAACTTCAATTCCATTGTGGAAATGATGAAATATGAAAAACGCGCCCAAGATTTTAACATGGAAACGCTCAATCAATTTTCTAATTTCTGGGAAGATACACGAGAAATGTATTACCCTTTTGAATCCGGATTAAAAGCTGGAACAGCTGAAGTTTACCAACACGAAATCCCGGGCGGACAATACTCAAACTTACGTCCACAGGCCATTGCTTTAGGATTGGGTGATCGTTTTGAAGAGGTTAAAAAAATGTATGCCGAGGTTAATAAAATGTTTGGAAATCTTGTTAAAGTAACGCCAAGTAGTAAAGTGGTTGGTGATATGGCCATTTTTATGGTGACCAACAACTTAAAACCACAAGACGTTATGGAACGTGGTGGCGAATTATCCTTTCCAGAATCGGTTATCAGTTTCTTTAAAGGTGATTTAGGACAACCTGAAGGCGGTTTTCCAGAAAAATTACAGAAAATTATTCTTAAAAATCAAATACCGTATACAGACAGACCGAATGCCCATTTAGAACCTATAGATTTTGATTTAGAATTTGAAGATTTCAAAAATAAATTTCAAAAAGGCTTTACAAGATCGCTTGAAATAGAAGATTTCTTGTCTTATACTTTATATCCTAAAGTATTTGAACAAGCGCATGAAAACTACAAGCTTTACGGCAATTTAGCTTTATTACCAACCAAGAATTTCTTTTTCGGCATGAAGCAGCGTGAAGAAATTTTTATTGAACTAGAACCTGGAAAAACAATCATTGTTAGATTACTTTCTGTAGGAATCCCCAATGAAGAGGGCATCCGAATTGTGTTTTTTAGTGTAAATGGTGAAAATAGATTTGTTGAAGTTTTAGATAGATCTTTAAACATTACAACAGAACAAAACATGAAAATTGATCCTGAAAATGCGAAACATATAGGAGCGCCATTACAAGGTTCACTTTCTAAAGTTTTAGTAAAACGCGGTCAGGAAATAAAAGAAAATGATCCGTTATTTATTATTGAAGCCATGAAAATGGAAACAACGGTTACCGCTTTTAAAGCTGGAAAAGTAAAAACGGTAGTTTTACAAGAAGGTACTATGGTCATGCAGGATGATTTAGTTTTAACGGTAGAATAATAGTCTGAACTATTTTTTCTATTTTAAAATATTTAGTTTTTTAAATAATTAAAAAAGTCAGAAATCAATTTTCTGGCTTTTTTTTGTTTACAATTTTAAATGAAAAAATCCTCTGTTGAAATCATTTGAAAAAATATAGCGTCAACAATTATGTCATTTAAGTAAAGACAATTCAATTTATAACGGTATTTTTATTAAAATCTTTAAAACTAGATCATTATGAAAATGCAATTTAATATTTTGGCTATCCTATTATTTACGTTTGTAGTTTCTTGTAAAAATGAAACAGCTACCAAAAGTGCAGATGTTGAACCCAATCCGATGAATGAGGAGTTAACAAAAACCACCAACTACAAAGAAAGTGGTAATTTTAAAGAAGAGGAATACAGGTTAAGTTCTACGGAAGACAGTTTAGTTGTTAACTGGAATTTAGATGATCCTGAAAGAAAACAAGATTTATTTACAACCTTTAAAATGACCCAAAATCAGATGGACCGTTATGAAAAGGCTTTAAAAGATTGGAACATGGACACTGAAAATCCCTATGATAAATTATCGGCTAACGAACGCATCAAAAAAGAGGATGAAATTTTAAAAGACATTTTAGATGATTCTCAATACAAAGCATACCGAAAATGGGCGAATAGAAATGACGACCGTGGAATTTAATTATTATTATTTCTGAAGCACTTCAAACTAAAAATGACTGCGTCTTTTTAATTATACCAAACAGGCGCAGGCTTTCCTAATTCAAAACCTTGAAGTCCAAAATCGTCCATACTCAAGGCGTTTGCGGAAAATATGTTTGTTCCTTCATTTGGAATACTTGGATAATAGGTAAGTGATAATTGAATGGAATTGAAAACCAAATAGTCGTTTTTCAAAATCACACCAACGCTAAATGACGAATATATTTTGCTGGAAATAATGCGTGTGTTCTCATCACCCAATAGAGCCATATTCATGTTAAAATACGGATTAAACCTAAAGCCTATAAATTCCCAAGGTGGATATAATTGTGTTTGAAGAGATAACATAAATTTTGATGTTCCTAATAAATTACTGTCAAAATCTGGAATTCCCGTACTCGTGTTTAGCGAATTATTTGAATCATAAAAATCCTGAAAATCATTCGTTTCATCAATGGTCAATCGGTCGCCAACAGAATTTAGTCTATTCGTTCCAATTAAAATTTGCGGTTTTATAAACTGACGCATTTTCCATTTACTGCCCAAGGGAATTAAATTCGTGAAATAATTGGCCGTAAAGGAATAGGTTGTTTGTTCCAGTTTAGATTCATTTAAAAACGTACCATACTCCATACTCGCACTAAAATAACCCCATTTATAATAATTTCCGTGGGCCATTTTTGCTCCTAAATACAATCTGTTTCGCTTATTTTTATATTGATTACCAGCAGTAACGGCAAAAATATTACCAATAGGCACGTTTTCAGTTACACCATCTCTAAAAATATAGGTGTCTTCAATAAACTGTCTAGATGAAATTCCAATACTTCCTAAATAAAAAGTTTCATTTGAAAAATAGCCAATACTATCAAATTCAACGGCAGGTTTTTCCCTATAATTTATATTTAATAAGCGCCCAGCAGTAATGATATTGGTCGTTCGTTCGCGTTCAGATTCTCCTTTGAAGAGTTGCAAAGAAAAACCAGCCCAAACATCTTGCGACTGATATTTAAAATCTTGGGCAAATAAATCATCATTAGAGTCTGGTAGCCATTTCTGCATAATTTGTTCATCTACATAAAACCCCCCAGCCCACTTGGCATAAGCCGAATAAAAAGGTCTTTCTAAATCCAAATATTTACGCTTATAGCCGTCCAAATCTGTTGTATATCCAACAGCTGTACTTATATAAGTGTTTTGAAAGTTAGGCATGGAATACAGTACATCATAAGCTGTTTTACCGTCGTCAAACCGATTCTCAAAACTTACTTTAACTTGATGCCCTAGTCCTAAATAATTATAATCCCGAAGTTTTAATTTCATTTTTGATTTAGAGAGGGAACCCGTTGGAACCAAACTCCAAGAATCCAAGGTAGTAATGTAAACATCCACAGAATCCGGACTTCCAGCCACGGCTTTTGTTTCAATTTTCACATCCCGAATAAATTTCTGATCCCGAATTAATCGTTCAGATTCTATAACTAAAAGACTGTCTAAAGGTTTATTCTTTTTGAAAATTAAAAAGTTTTTAATGGCAAAATCCTTCGACTTTAAATGTGCTTTATTTCCGGCTTTCTCAAACCAGTTATTAGCAACTTCCGTCGTATCTGTAAGCGAATAGCCAAAAGGATCATGACTATCTATATGTATTTGTCTAATAATTTTTCCTTCAACCTGACTGTAATTTTGTTTTAAAGTCGGATTCGTTCGGTTAACAGTTTTCTTTTTCTTCTTAAAAATTAAACGATGCAAGAATTTGGTGGATTTTGATTTTCCCGAAAAATCCTCAATCTTTTTGTAAACTTCAGGTGTTGAATCGTTTTTTTGTTCCCGAACTTGCGAAAAACTAAAGTTGAAAAAGCTAAAAAATAGAATGACGAAAATTTTATTTATGTTCAAAAACTTTTTCATTCCTGGTGATTTTGAAGCTAGATATTAAGGGTTTTTTCGGAGTCTAAAATCAAGAAGCGACCTTAAATATTTGAAAAACTTCATTGTTTTTAGTCGGCAAATATATGCCTTTCTTTTGGAAATACAACAGGACTTAATACCCGCCAAAATGAAAATAAGCATTCTTAAATTAATTAGTATTTATGATTTTAGTCGTATTTTTGTAGTGCTTAAAATCGGAATCCTTTTTTCTTATTACCCATAAATTATTTATATGATATTTACTATTATTGACGTTGAAACATCGGGTAGCGGCAACAAAATTACTGAAATTTCAATCTTCAAATATGATGGAACTCAAGTGGTTGATGAATTTACATCTTTAGTAAATCCGCAAGCCTTGATCCCAGATTATATAACAGCTTTAACGGGTATCGATAATTTAATGGTTGCCAACGCGCCAACATTTGAAGAAGTGGCTCAAGACATCCTGAAAATTACGGAAAACACCGTTTTTGTAGCACATAATGTGAATTTCGATTATAACGTAATTAGAAATGAGTTCAAAACATTAGATTTAGATTTCAACCGAAAAAAACTTTGCACGGTTAGACTTTCTAGAAAACTTATTCCGGGTCATCCCTCCTACAGTTTAGGGAAGCTTTGTAAAACGTTAGATATTAATATTTCCGCCAGACACCGCGCAAGAGGTGATGCTGAAGCAACGGTTATTTTGTTTGAAATGCTTCTAGAAAGTGAAAATGCCCCACAGGTATTTGCCGAATTTTTAAATAAATCTTCGCGAGAATCAACCCTTCCATCTCATTTACCCACAGCTGTTTTTAATAACATTCCGAATGCTGCAGGAATTTATTATTTTAAGGACAAATTGGGTAAAATTATTTACGTTGGTAAAGCCATCGATTTAAAAAAACGGGTGTTAAGTCACTTTTACAGTAAAGCTCAAAAATCTTTGGATATGTGTCGGGAAACCAGAGATATCGATTTTGAACTATCAGGAAGCGAATTGATAGCCTTATTAATGGAGGATATTGCTATTAAAAATCACTATCCCAAATTTAACCAACAGGCCAAACGAAAGCCTAAAAGTTTCGGTGTTTTTAGTTACCAGGACCGAAGTGGCATTATGCATTTAGCTTACAATCCCATTAAATCCAGTCCTAATCCCATCATTATTTTTCATAGTATTCAAGAATGCAGATCGTTTTTGGAACAACTCTGCATGAAATATACTTTATGTCCAAAATACTGTCATTTACAAGAAGGCGTAAGTCAATGCAGCCATTACAATATTAAAACCTGTAAAGGTATTTGCATTAATGAGGAAGCTGTTTCAGACTACAATGCACGTGTTTTATTGGCTATTAAAGAAATCACAACCAATCAAGAATCCAAAGTTATTAGTAAAAAAGGGCGCACGCAAGATGAAGATGGCTTTGTATTAATTAAAGAAGGCAAATATGCGGGTTATGGTTTTATTCAGCATGAAGAACAAGTAAATTCCATAGACGAGTTGGATAATTTTTTAATTCCTCAAGAAGATAATATCGATATTCAGAAAATTTTACGACTTCACACGTAAAACCCATTTTTAAATCATAATGAATATTAGTGTAGCTTTAAAACTTTTGAGTTTTCATTTCTAGAACCGAAAATCATTTACGCTAAAAATAAAATTAATAGCATTCATTTGTAAATGAAACTTTAAAGAACTTCACTTCATAAAGCGTCACATTATTTCTTTTATTAAAATAAACAGAAATTCTGCGTTCAATTAAACCGTTTAATTATGAAAAATGAAGGTTTAGCCATCATCGGATCTGGTGCAACAGCCATTTATTGTTTAAAACATATTTTAGATAATTCAGCCACATTACTGAATCAGTTTCAGCATATTTCTATTTTTGAAAAAAGCAAAAATATAGGATACGGCATGCCTTACAACCCCGCTACAACCGACTATTATAATTTAGCAAATATCTCTTCGGAAGAAATACCGCTTTTAAATCAGTCCTTCGCTGATTGGCTTCGCGACCAAAGCAAAAAAGATTTAAAAAAATGGCATATTACGAAGTTCCCTATAGACGATTCTGAAGTATATAGTCGTATTGCTTTAGGCGCTTATTTTCATGAACAATTTTGTCTTTTATTGGAACAGCTTAAAACTGCTGGTTTTAGTATAGAAGCTTTCTCAAATCATGAAGTTTTGGATATTGAAGTTAAAGAGAAAAATAAAATACAGCTTATTCTTAAGAATGAAACTTATCATTTTTCCAGAGTTGTAATTGCCACGGGACATAATTTCACGCATCAAGACAAACCAAAGTCAGGCTATTATTCAACGCCTTGGCCCATTGAAAAAATAATTCCTAAAAAGGATGCATTTTATAATTTCGAAATCGGCCTTTTAGGAGCCTCTTTAAGTGCTTTTGATGTAGTTTCATCATTATCTCATCGTCATGGAGCATTCAGTGAAAGCGAAAATGGATTAGAATTTAAACTGCATGAAAAAGCCAAAAACTTTAAAATCACCTTGCATTCTGCTGAAGGTTGGCTGCCACATTTACAATATGAACAAGAGGAACCCTTTCGTGAAATATACCGACATACAACGCGTGAGGAACTATTTTTACTTGTAGATAAAAATGGATTTTTAAGAATTGACGATTTTTTTAATGCCATCTGTAAACCGGCTTTAAAAACCGCTTTTAAAAAAGACGCGAATAGTAAAATGGCCAAATTGCTAGCGAAATCTGCATTTACCTTTAAAAATTTCATAGATATCATGGCCGAAAATCATGAGTATGTAGATTCTTTTGAAGGCATGAAAAAAGAAATGGTTCAAGCTACAGATTCCGTGGAAAATGATAATCCCATTCATTGGATGGAAACTTTGGACGATTTAATGTACTGCCTAAATTTCCATGCGGAAATGATGCCTGCCGAAGATCATCTGTTTTTTAAAAAAGAAGTAAAGTCATTTTTAATGAGTGTTATTGCAGCGTTGCCCTTAAGTTCTGCAAAAATTCTTCTGGCACTTTATGATGCTGAAGTCATAGATTTAATTGATGGGAAAGTTGAAGTTATGAAGGATGCCAATGTAACAAATCAAACACAAATTGAAATTTCAGATCCGGACGGAACAACCACCAAAAAAAACTACACATTATTTATAAACTGTTCTGGTAACGATCAAATTAATGTGGATAATTACCCATTTCAATCGCTTGTAAAATCGGGATTGGTTAGGAAAGCGCGCGCTAAATTTGAAGCTGGAAAAAACCTTTCTGAATTAAATAATACATTCGACACCTCTGATGTTTGGCAAAATGAGAATCACTTATTTTTAGATATTGGCGGAATAGATGTGGATAGCGCCTATCATATTATTGGAGAAAAAAATACTATTTCGCCACATATTCACGATTTAGCTTTTACACATACACATGGTTGCCGTCCTTACTCTTACGGATTGCAAGCATGTCACGCTACAAGTGCTATTATGGTTAATTCTTGGTTGAATTTGAAAAATGATTCTAAAAAACCAAAATCTATTGATGTGGTTTCCAAAATATATGCTCAAGATAGCGATTTGTAAAACTCAAATATTTTCAAAAATACTTTCTGAAAATTTCTACAATCTTCTTATTTAAGCCACAAATAATTTCATTTGAGTTAATTGAAATACCTGAATATTAATATTTTAGAACTCCATTTAAAAATGGGATTTTAATTTTAAAATAGTAATACCATGGCCAAAAAGAACAAAATAGAGAATCAGAAAACTAAAGATTTAAAGCAATTTGAAACAGATGCTTCGGGAAAAGTAATGACCACCAACCAAGGATTAAAGGTGAATGACACCAATAATTCCCTAAAGTCTGGCGAAAGAGGGTCTACTTTATTAGAGGATTTTTTACTTCGCGAAAAGATAACGCATTTTGATCATGAACGTATTCCAGAACGCATTGTTCATGCTAGAGGAAGTGGTGCTCATGGCCATTTTGAATTATATAAAAGCATTCCAGAATACAGTAAAGCAGGAATTTTTAATGATACCGAACGTAAAACACCTGTATTTGTAAGGTTTTCTACGGTGGCAGGATCTAAAGGTTCACCAGATTTGGCACGAGATGTTCGCGGATTTGCTGTAAAAATGTATACAGAAGAAGGAACTTGGGATTTAGTTGGCAACAACATGCCTATTTTCTTTATTCAAGATGCTATGAAATTTCCAGATTTAGTACATTCTGTAAAACCAGAACCACATAGAGAAATTCCCCAAGCGGCTTCTGCCCATGATACTTTTTATGATTTTGTTTCCCATGCCACGGAAACACTTCACAATCAAATTTGGGCCATGAGTGATCGCGCCATTCCGCGTAGTTTACGTATGATGGAAGGTTTTGGAATTCATACATTTCGTTTAATTAATGACAAAAACGAATCGCATTTTGTAAAATTTCATTGGAAACCAAAATTAGGGGTGCATTCCGTTACTTGGGATGAAGCCGTTAAAATTAATGGCGCAGATTCGGATTTTCATAGACGTGATTTATGGGATGCCATCGATTCTGGACATTTTCCAGAATGGGAATTAGGCATTCAAGTAGTTGCCCAAGAAGATGAGCATAAATTCGAATTTGATTTATTAGATCCTACCAAACTGATTCCCGAAGAAATGGTGCCCGTTCAAATTATTGGGAAAATGCAATTAAATAGAAATCCGGAAAACTTTTTTGCTGAAACGGAACAAGTAGCTTTCCTTCCTGGTCATATAGTTCCTGGTATTGATTTCACCAATGATCCCCTGCTTCAAGGTCGCTTATTTTCTTATAGAGATACGCAATTATCACGTTTGGGAAGTCCAAATTTTCATCAAATTCCTATAAACAGACCTATTGGCGAAGTCCATAACAATCAACGCGACGGACATATGCAAATGGATATCCCAAAAGGCCAAACAGCTTATTTTCCAAATACACTTGGTGGCGGTTGTCCGCATTTAGCTAAAATGGCGGAAGGCGCTTTTCATTCGTATGAAGAGCGTATTGATGCCAAAAAAATAAGAACGCGAAGTGAAAGTTTTAGTGATCATTTTTCGCAACCAGCTTTATTTTATAGAAGTCTGGCTAGTTGGGAAAAGCAGCATGTGACGGAAGCTTATATTTTTGAACTTGGCAAATGCACTCAAAAACGTATTAAAGAACGCATGCTTTGGCTCATTGCACAAATTGACACGGATTTAGCTAAAAATGTATCCAAAGGTTTGGGTTTAAAGATTCCTAAAGAAATTGATCAACCCATCAATCAAGCTATTGGTGCTGATGCGGATGTTAAGAATCACCAACCACCAAAAAAGAAAAATTATTTAGACAGCGATCCGGCATTAAGTCAAGCTAACACAAAATTTGATAGTATTGAAACACGCCAAATTGCCGTTTTAGTAGCAGATGGCTTTTCTATGAGCGATTTTAGTGCAAAGAAAAAAGCTTTGGAAAAAGAAGGGGCTATGTTGAAACTTATTGCGCCTCATGGCGGAATGGTCGTTAGTGATGATAATACAGAGCACGAAGTTGATGCCGCCATTATGACAACGGAAAGCGTCTTGTTTGATGCTGTTTATATTCCGGGTGGTAAAAAATCCATGCAAGGGCTTATGAAAGAATCCAAATTTAAGAAATTTATAAATGAAGCTTTTAAACATTGTAAAACCATTGCAGCCGATCATGAAGGCGAAGAGTTATTAGACAAAACTTTTGTTGCAAACTATAATGATGATAAAGCTATTTTAATAAATGAGAAACCTGCCACGCTGATTAAATCTATTGCCCAACATAGAAATTGGGACAGAATGCAAATTGCGGCGCAAGTGCCGGCTTAATTTTAGGTTGGAATTCGCAAAGGAATTGAGTTAATAAAAAAGTGAAAAATGCAAAAAAAGGCAAGCCTAGAAATTGTGGCTTGCCTTTTTATTTTATTCGAAACTGAGAAAATTCATTCGATATTAACCGTAATAAATTTCATGTTATCCATTATTTTCAGCTTCTTTCTTTTTTTGTTTCTCCTGTTTTCTGAAATACCCACGGAAGAAGAAATTATGCTTTAAAGCCTCCATGTTTTCATTTAATTTCTCTGCCGCTTCTTTAATATTAATCATCGTAGAATCGATATTCTTCACTAAACCTTCATCTTGGGTAATATGATTTAAAGCACCTTTCCCAGATTTCATTTCCAAAATATAGTCATCAAGGTTTTTAGTTACAGCATTAATATGATCACTGGATTTTTCAAGATTCCCAAACACTTTCTCTATTTGATTTTTTGAAACCGTATCACTTAAAAGAAGAGCTGCTGCACTTTCATCATAATCTATTTTAGAAATAATAGTGTTTATTTCATTTATGGCTGCGGTGGCACCGGAAGTCATTTTTCGTAATTCTTCAGCAGATTGTTTGATATCTTTCGCCATGATACTATCACTAACCAAAGCACCCAATGTGCCTTTTCCCTCTACTATTTGATTCGTTATTTTTAACAAATCGGCAGATAATAAGGCTGCGTTTTCATTGGTTTTATTCAGTGTTTCCAACATTTCCTCCGTACTTGCTTTCTTTGAAATTTGAATCGTATCACCTGTAACAACTTGTCGCGAAGTCACATCTTTTCCTGGGACAATATTGACAACCATGCTGCCTACCAATCCGTCTGAACTAATAGAAGCAATAGCATCTTTTTTGATAAATTGCGAAATTTTCTCCTCCACAATCATTTGGACGGTAATATTACCTTCATTTACCATTTCTATCATACTTACCGTACCAATGTTGACGCCAGAATACCGCACATTATTACCCAGCGTCAAACCATTTACATTTGAAAACGTGGCATAAATTTCAATGTTTTTACTAAACATTTGTTGCTTGCTTCCTATAAAATAAAGGGCTACGATTAGTATAATTGTGCCAACGACTACAAAAACGCCGACTTTTACTTTTTGTGAATTTGATTTTCCCATAATTTTAATTTTTAAAGAAGGCTTGTACTTGCTCATCTTTCGAATTTGATAGTTCTTCAAAAGTACCTTCGGCATAATTAATTCCGTCCACCAATAAAATCATGCGGTTTGAAATTACCCGAGCACAATCCACATCGTGCGTAATAATGATAGAAGAGGTATTATAAGTTTCTTGAATAGTACGCATTAATTGTATAATCTCTTTAGCTGTAATAGGATCCAAACCCGTTGTTGGCTCATCATACATAATTATTTTAGGTTTCAAAATTAAGGCTCTTGCCATAGCTACCCGACGTTGCATTCCACCAGAAAGTTCAGAAGGCATTAAATCTATTGTATCTAATAATCCTACATTTTCTAAAGCTTCTTTAACTGAAAATTCCGTGCCTTGAAAATCTTCAACTTTATCTTTATGTCGTCTTAACGGAAATTCTAAATTTTCCCGAACTGTCATAGAATCATAAAGCGCGCTTCCTTGAAATAGAAAACCAATTTCCGTCCGCAATAAGTCCAGCTCTGTTTGACCCATAGTCGTGATATCCTGGTTTTTTATAGTGATACTTCCGCTATCTGGCTGGATTAAGCCCACAAGACATTTAACCATCACCGATTTTCCAGAACCTGATTTACCCATGATGACCAAGTTTTCGCCTTCATAAAGTTTCAGATTGAAACCTTTGAGCACGTCATTATCTCCAAAACTCTTTTTAAGGTTTTTTATCTCCAGTACAGGTTTTATGTTTTTTTTAGATTCCATTTATATGTCAAAAAATATATCAGTTACAAAAACGGCGATAAAGTCAATTATAAACAAGAGCATCGAGATATAAACTACTGCGGAATTAGATGCCTCTCCTACGCCTACCGTTCCTTTAGAGC
Source organism: Bizionia myxarmorum (assembly GCF_008086205.1). GTDB lineage: Bacteria > Bacteroidota > Bacteroidia > Flavobacteriales > Flavobacteriaceae > Algorimicrobium > Algorimicrobium myxarmorum. The sequence continues at coordinate 133,455 of NZ_VSKK01000004.1, forward strand.
AATTATACCCTTTATAACAACCAACAATGCCAATAGCGAAGCCAAAGAAAACCGATTTCACGGTTGCGGGAAGGATATCACTAAAACTTAAAGCATCAAAAACCTGATTGAAATACAATAAAAAAGAAACATCGCCTTTAAGATTCTCAATAATAGCCGAACCTAACAGCGCAATAGCATCACCCATAATAATCAATAAAGGCAACATTAAAGTTGTGGCGACCACACGCGTCACCACCAAAAATTTAAAAGGATTGGTACCAGAAACTTCCATGGCATCAATTTGTTCTGTAACGCGCATAGAACCTAGTTCCGCACCGATTCCAGAACCTATGCGTCCAGCACAGATAAGCGCTATTATAACAGGGCCAATTTCCCGAACAATAGATAAACTCACCATGGAAGCCATCCAAGACTGCGCACCAAACTCCATTAAAGTGGGCCTTGACTGTAACGTGAACACAAGGCCTAAAATAAATCCAGTAACACTCACCAATAATAAAGAACGGTTACCCATATTGTAACATTGGCGGATCAATTCCTTAAACTCAAAAGGCGGACTGAAAACTTCACGAAAAAACCGGCCAGCAAATAAAGTCATGTCGCCTATTTCAGCAAAGAATGATTTGGTTTTGGTTAAGATGCCGTTTTCTTTAGTCATTTAAAAGTATAAAAATCATAATATGCAGTTGCGTTATGGCCATGAGACTGTTCTAAATGGTCCATTTTAATTCAGATAATTAAATTCTTATTAAAAATTAAGGTACACTATTAAAAGTGGATTCTTCTTACTTTTTCAACTTAATAAAAATTAGCATAAGAACCCAAAATCATATTCTTGAAATATTCCTCACACTATTGATTATGCATACCTTAAAAGGGTGTAATAAGTCACTTAAAACCTAATAAATTCATTTAAAATCTATTAATATTTTAACAGAATCAGAGATTTTATTAAATCAAAATTGGTTACAGGGAATTAAATCACCATATTTCAAAGTTATTGGAAATTAATAAATTGGAGAATGATTTATATCATATAAAATGTTACATATAATCTATTCCTTTAACAGGAAATAAAATTGATTTTGATAGTATTTAATCACACTTTCACTTCCTTATTAGTTCCAATTAAATTCTAATTATAAAAAATCACATTCATTACTATGAAATACATTGTCCTTCTGCTCCTTTCTTTACTAATGTTAAGTTGTCAAAATAACACTAAAAAAAATAATGAGGATTCTGAAATCCAAATCGATGAAACAGAAACTAATATAAATGAAACGGTTTTAAAAAGACCGATAGAAATAGTTATGGACAAAGACGTTCCTATAAAAAACTACTTTAAATGGATGGATAGCATCGTTGCGGACCATAATGCACATAAAAATTATCTAATTGACGAGTATCTAATTGTTCATAATAATAAATGGATTATTGACACCTTGGCACATACGGACTATTATTATTTGATGGATAAAGGAATTTTTAACGAAGATTCACAAGCCTTAATCGCACTAAAAAAAGATCAGATTCTTGTAATTCCTGATTCTTTAGAAACCCAGCAATTAAAAACGGAACTTGAAAACACAAGTATAGAACTAAACATTCCAGAATTTCGACTGCGCATTATTCAAAATGAAATGGAATTGTATAAATTTCCTGTGCGTGTAGGTAAAGTTGGAAAGCGCTATTTAGCAATGGCTAAAGCTGATGTTGATATGAGAACCAAACCTGGGATAGGCGAAATTATTCGCGTTAATAAAAATCCTGTTTACAAGAATCCTCAAAACAATAAAAGATATTTTAGAACAAATCGTGACGATGGCAAAAACACCGCTCTACCAGCAATTCCTTGGATAGAACCTTCTATAAACGGCCGTAGTCTTGGTCAACTCATTCATCCAACCACTAATTTAGCAACTTTGGAAAAAGCATCCTCTAATGGCTGTGTGGGTTTACGAGAATCGGATGCGTGGATTGTATATTATTATGCGCCTTTAGGAACAAAAGTGGTTTTCAAATATGAATTACAAGGAACCAATGATTTAGGTGAAAGGGTTGAATTCAATGATATTTATCCCGGCTTTGCAAATAGAACTCAAGCTTTTTAAATGACAGCTGTTTAGATTTGAAACCTTATTGAACACCCAGTATTAATGGATGGCTATTTATATTAAAAACACCCGTTAAAATTAAATTTTATTGAGTTAAAAATTTAATTATAAAACAAAGTTGTCACGCGTTACATTTCATAATTTAGAATCTCTAAAAATTTCATGAAATTTATAGAACTCAACTAGAATCGGAACTAACTTGGTCCGTACCGTACTTTTGATGTCTAAATTAAAAGGAAAAATAATGAATAGCGCCAAACAAAATTTAAAGTTACTAATACAACATCCTGAAGAAGTAATTTCTCAATACGACCTCGTGTATGTTAACCAAGATCATTTAAGCATTCAAAGACAAAAATGTGGTAAAGGATTTACCTATCGTCTAAAAAGTAAACCTATAGATAAAGCCAAACATTTAACGAGAATTAAAAGTTTAGTCATTCCGCCAGCATGGAAAAACGTTGAAATATGTCTGTTAAGCAATGGCCATATTCAAGCGGTTGGTATTGATGATAAAAACAGGAAACAATATATTTACCATGCGAATTGGTTAAAAATTAGAAATCAGACCAAATTTTACAAAATGACAGCTTTTGGTGCGCAATTACCAAAAATCCGTGAGCAAGTGGACAAGGATTTAGATCAGAAAGGTTGGCCGAAATCTAAAATTATTGCTTTGGTTATACGGCTGATGGAAGAAACTCATATTAGAATTGGCAATGAACAATATGCCAAACGGAATCAATCTTACGGGCTTTCTACCTTCAAAAAAAGACATGTTAAGATGCATGATAAGGTGCTTAAATTTGAATTTACGGGCAAAAAAGGTGTTAAACATGCCATTACTTTAAAGAATAAAAAACTTATTAAATTAATTAGTAAATGTGAAGAAATTCCAGGCTGGGATCTTTTTAAATACCAAGATGATTCTGGTGAAAAGCATAGTATTGAAAGTGATATGATTAACAAATATGTCCAAGCCATTTCCGATGAGATATTCACAGCCAAAGATTTTAGAACTTGGGGTGCATCCATCGTCTTTTTAGAAATGTTGACTGAATTGGATATTGTTGAAACTGAAAAAGAATTAGATAAAAATATAGTAAACGCATTGGATACAACGGCAAAAGCTTTGGGAAACACAAGAAGTGTTTGCCGAGATTATTATGTGCATCCACATCTAGTAGATTCTTATAAAAAAGGGAGCTTAACCAAATCTTTTAAAAAGATAAAAGAAAATACGGAGAATACGGATTTTCTTTCGTCAACAGAACAGGAATTTCTAAAAATAATAAAAAATTACAAACCTGATAATTAGTTGTTAGTTTGAAGGATTTTATATTAATAAATTATTTGAAGAAGTTTTGGAAAATTTAAAAATATTCCAATTATTATTTATTCTACCCCATCTTCAGAAAAGTACATTAAAGATACATTTGACCTCGGCGCCAGTGTTAATATAAAAACCTAATTACTTTTCAGATTTAAAAAATGTAATATTTAATGTGTTGGGAAAATAAAGTTATGAAATTGAATAAGCATCAATTTTTATTCACGATATAAAAGCTTCTGAAATTTTTAAGAACTATTTCTTCAAAGATTATTGATGCATTAAGAAGATATAAATCGCTAAATTACAGAAATACTCATATTCCAATATATTGAAGCAACTTGTGACGCATTTAAAAAACATATTAGCATTTAGTTTAGTGACATTGGTAGTCTCCTTTATTAACGTATCATGTATTCAAGAAAAAAGTGAAGAAGTCACTACAGTGAATAATTCAAAAGGTTATACATCGTCTTTATTTAATATTGGTGAATCCTTATTCCATGAAAATTGCGGCATGTGTCATTTAGTGGAAAAACAGCCCGTAGGAAAAGCTTTAAATGCCTTTACTAAAAGCTTAAATAAAAATCAATTGTTTAAACTTTTGACTGATGGCAAGGCACATCCTGTTATGAAAATTTCCGAAAAAGAAGCTGAAGCCTTAAGTGTATTTATCAATAAAAGAGAGCCATAAATACACCAAATATTTATTTTGAAGTACTTCAAAAGTAAAATTTCCCTGCTAATTAACCTTCTAAACATCCTATCCAATTTCTTAAAATTAAACCATGTTTAAAAATTTTAAAATTGCAAGACAAATAATTGTTAATGAGGTTAAATAGTCCGAAATTAGAGTTTCAAAACTTTAATTATCATGGACAAAGATATATACCACATAAAAAAATCGCTTAACATAAACGGAAAAGAAAGCCATTATTTTAGTTTAGTAGAACTTCAAAAGCAAGGTCATCATATTTCCAAGATGCCTTTTTCTATTAGAATTTTATTAGAAAATGCCCTTCGAAATTATGACGATTTCGCCGTTACTAAAGAAAACATAGAAACCTTATTACATTGGAAACCCGAAGGATCAGATAAGGATATTCCCTTTAAACCAGCCCGTGTTTTAATGCAAGATTTCACAGGTGTTCCCGCTGTTGTGGATATTGCTGCGCTGCGTGCTGAAGTGGCACGAAAAGGTAAAAACCCAGATAGTATTAATCCGCTTATTCCTGTAGATTTGGTAATTGACCACTCGGTACAAGTGGATTATTTCGGAACAGATTACGCTTACCAGCGTAATATAGACGAAGAATACAAACGGAATCAAGAGCGCTATCAATTTTTAAAATGGGCACAAAATTCTTTTGATAATTTTACGGTTGTACCACCAGGAATGGGAATTTGTCATCAAATAAATTTAGAGTATCTATCAAAAGGTGTTATTGAACGTAATGGCGAAATTTTCCCAGATTCATTAGTCGGCACAGATAGTCACACGCCTATGGTTAACGGAATTGGTGTGGTAGCTTGGGGCGTTGGTGGAATAGAAGCTGAAGCTGCCATTTTAGGTCAGCCGCTTTATTTTATTATGCCTGAAGTTATAGGACTAAAGCTTACAGGAAAACTGCCATTAGGTTCTACGGCTACCGATTTAGTTTTAACGATTGCTAATTTGCTGCGAAAACGCGGTGTAGTTGGTAAATTTGTTGAAGTGTTTGGTCCTGGTTTAGATTATCTTTCCGTACCAGACCGTGCGACTATTGGCAATATGTCGCCAGAATTTGGAAGCACCATTACCTACTTCCCAATTGACGATAAAACTCTAGAATACATGCGCTTGAGTAATCGTTCGGAAGCGCAAATTAATTTGGTAGAAACCTATTGTAAAGCCAATATGTTGTGGCGCGAAAATGAAAGCGAAATAACCTATACTGACGTTGTGGAACTGGATGTTTCTAGCATTGTACCAACTGTTGCCGGACCAAAACGTCCGCAAGACAAAATATTATTAAAGGATTTTAAAAATAAATTTATTGATCTTTTAGATGATTCTTTCGATAGAAAATACATTTCACAAAAAGATCGGGAAATTGAAAAATCCATTACGCGTTTTGACAATGAAGGTGGCGATTTACCAGTTCCGGAACCCAAATCAAAACCACAAAAACCAGAAACTGAAACTAAAGAAAAAGATGGTTTAAAAACGGTCTGGATTACCCGTGGACAAGAAAAATTTATGTTGTCTGACGGCGCTGTAGCCATTGCTGCCATTACATCTTGCACCAATACTTCTAATCCATTTGTTATGGTTGGCGCTGGTTTAGTGGCCAAAAAAGCCAGAGAGCACGGCCTTGATGTAAAACCTTGGGTTAAAACCTCCTTGGCGCCAGGATCCAAAGTAGTGACAGATTATTTAGAAAAAGCTGATTTAATGAAGGATTTTGAGGCACTCCGATTCCATTTGGCAGGTTACGGCTGTACGTCTTGCATTGGTAATTCCGGTCCGCTTCCGCAGCAAATTTCTAAAGCTATAGATGAACATAACTTGGTGGTAACTTCTGTGCTTTCGGGTAACCGGAATTTTGAAGCGCGTATCCATCCACAGGTTAAAATGAACTTTTTAATGTCGCCTATGTTAGTCGTTGCTTATGCTATTGCTGGTCGTGTGGATATTGATTTAATTAACGAACCTATTAGTTATGACATCAATCAAGAACCCGTGTACCTTAAAGATATTTGGCCTTCAGACGATGAAATTAATGCTGTTTTAAGCCAAGTTTTATCACCTTTAGACTTTAAGAAAAATTATGATGAAATATTTGAAGGCAATGAAATTTGGAGACATTTAGAAATTCCGAAAGGCAAACTTTATGATTGGGATAAAAGCTCAACCTATATTAAAGAGATTCCATTTTTTAAAGGAATTTCTGATGAACCAGAACCACTTCAAAATATAGAAAACGCGAAAGCATTATTGGTTTTGGGCGACAGTATAACGACGGATCATATTTCGCCTGCAGGCGCTTTTAATGAAAAATCGGCAGCTGGAAAATACTTGCTTTCTAAAGGTGTAGCTAAAGCCGATTTCAACTCTTACGGATCTAGAAGAGGGAATGATGAAGTTATGGTGCGTGGCACATTTGCCAATGTAAGAATTAAGAATAAATTAGCGGAACAGGAAGGTGGCTTCACCAAATACCTTCCAACGGGCGAAGAAATGACGGTTTTTGAAGCTTCCGAAAAATACAGAGAAAGCAATACGCCTTTAGTCGTTTTAGTAGGGAAGGAATATGGAAGTGGCTCCTCACGAGATTGGGCTGCCAAAGGCACATTTTTATTGGGCGTTAAAGCAGTTTTAGCTGAAAGTTATGAACGTATTCACCGAAGCAATTTAGTGGGATTAGGTGTTCTTCCATTAGAATACAAAAATGGAGAAACGGCCGATAGTTTAGGAATTGTGGGCACTGAAAGTTTTACTATTTCTGGTATTTCGGAAAATTTGAAACCCTTGAAAGAAGTAGTAGTTACAGCAACCAATAAAGAAGGTAAACAGATTCAGTTTAATGCCATTGCGCGTTTAGATTCAGCCATAGAAATTGAATATTACCGCAATGGCGGTATTTTACAATATGTATTACGCCAGTTCTTGAAAGCATAATTTTATTTAATAACAGCAAATTAAGATTAATACTTGAGACTGAATATAATTGACTAAATATTTCAGTTTTCAAACTGCAGAAGCAATTCTTCTTATAAACAACCTCTTCTAGTTCCAGAAGAGGTTGTTTGGTTTACTATACCAACTGTTTTAACAAAATTTTAATTCGGATCGTTTTATCCTAATTAAATAAATGATTAAATTTGGTTAGAAGCAAACATCTTTAAAAGTGCATAGTTAGCATGAAATATTATTAAGTCGATATGCACTTTAAGAAATTTTCAAAACTTAAAATTTACCTATTATGAAACGTACAGCAAATGCCGTTTGGAGCGGAAATTTAAAAGAAGGCGAAGGAAACATAACCACACAAAGTGGTGTATTAAAAGATGCTCAATATTGTTTTAATAGCCGATTTGGCAAAGGGGAAAGCACAAACCCCGATGAACTTTTAGCAGCAGCGCATTCAGGATGTTTTGCTATGGCATTGAGTATGATTTTAGGTAAAGAAGGCTTTACCGCAGATTCTTTAGATGTGACGAGCACTATAAGCATGGATGTGGATAAGCTTGAAATTACAAGTTCTAACCTCGTTTTAAAGGCAAAAATCCCCAATATTAGTCAAGAAAAATTCATGGAATGTGCCCAAGCAGCAAAAAGTGGCTGCCCAGTTAGTAAAGCTTTAAGCATAAAAATAAATCTTGATGCCACTTTAATAAACTCATAAATTACAGAAAAAATGAAAGATCAAAAAAACATGTATCCGGAAGCCACACGAGAAAGTGCTGAAAAGAAAGCCGCTTTAGCGCCAAAACAAATAGAAGCTTGGCGAAACTTTAGTAATGCCGTTTTCAAAGAAGGTGTTTTAGACGAAAAAACAAAACAACTTATTGCTGTGGCTGTTGCCCACGTGACGCAATGTCCATATTGCATAAAAGCCCATACGCCACAAGCATTGCGCAAAGGTGCAAGCAAAGAGGAAATTATGGAAGCTATTTGGGTTGCTTCTGAAATGCGTGCTGGCGCCGCTTATGCTCATGCTACTTTAGCCATGGAAGAAATGGATAAGTTTTAAATTAAGATGAATTTAGAATTTAGGCGACTATAAATCAGATGGCCTTGTGCAATTTTCCAGATAAATTCTTAAATAACAAAAACATCAAAAAACTGAAATAGTATGGATATTGTAAAAACCATTGTCGCTTTTTTTTTAAAAAACCAGAAGCAGAAACCGTGAATCAGGCTCCCGAAGGTGTTTGCTCCTTATGCTGGGGATATCAAGAGTATAACGGGAAAATAAGAAAGCTATTTAAGGACAAGCAAGTGGATGTAAATAATCATAAAGATTCCTATATGCTGATTCAAAATTTCATTAAGGAACATGTGGACGGTTATCATATTAAAGATGATGTAGTTCATGTATGTCCCAATTGCAGCGAATTAGAATCTGGAAAGGATAGAATTACAAAATATCCACCACCGAAAAATCAAAATTAATTTGAAAACCGCTGTTAAGCATCTTCTTTCTAAAGCCATAAAAAAAAATCCACACAGCTTTTTACCAAAAAATAACGGGATTTATAAATCAATAAAACCCAATATTGCCTGCAATAAAATAGTTTGCAATAGGAATGCTTTTAAAAAATGGTCAAGAAAAACAAAAACGCCACTCGAGAGTATAACTTAAAAAAAAGCTACCGATTATAACTTTTCAGCCAATACTGTGTCAATAGGATCATATAATGGATAAGTGCAAATGGCTTTTAGAAGTTAATGGCATCCAAGTTTCCAATTTTTCAAAAAATGACTTATTTGAATTTTGGATTATGTCTTGGCCTGAATTTATAAAAGAAGATACATTGAACATGATCATTTCACAACAAGGAAAAAATCAAGAACTCGTTTTAACAAAAAAATAACTATATAACAGTTCAACCCAAGCGTAATCTAGACCTTAACCCTTTCAAGAAAATTCTAATTAACGTACCTTGCGGTCTATTATAAATTGACATTATGAAAGACCGCAAAACGCTAGATTATATAAAAGAGGTATTAAAAAACATGCCTACGGATTGGTTAAATCTAACTACCCACAGACTGGATATTTACGATGAAAAATTGGCTAAAACACAATTCTTAGATCAGTTTGAATCTTTATTTGATGATAATAATTATGGAACATCGGCATTAAAAAAATTACCAACTGCTTATGATTATATCCGTTTAGGGCATCCATTATCCAGCATTTTAGAATGGGGAATTGCCAATTTAAACAGTCTAAAATCAGAAAACGTTATTAGTTTTTCATCAAAAATAATTCCTGTTTTGGCCGTTTTAAGGACTAATTTATTAGAGAAAAAACAAACGCAAATTCTTTATACTGGAAGCTTACCTGAAAACTTTGATGCCGACATATTAGAACGTGTTTATGGCTATAATATTGAACTCCAGAAAATTGAGAACAGTTCAGAAATTTCAAAATTTGATGGCAGTACTATTTTCATTTCCAATGATAATTCTGATTCACCCAACCATGCAGAATTGGGCTTTTTTAATCTCAATCCAAATATTGACTTTTTCTTAAGTTTACACGATTCTTTGGGAAGCATTTTAATGGTGAATGGTGAGCAGAACGCACATTATATTTCCGATATTCAGCATGTAAGACGACGTGAAACCATTGCCATGACGCCTGCCGATTGCCTGATAGCTTTAAAACTGCTTACAGAGCAAAAGCCTTCTGAATCTGATAAGAATAAAGAAGCCAACAAAAAAAGTGTTGAAAATTCTATTCAGGATATCACGGGATCTAACACAAAAGCATTAGTAGCCTCTAGCGGATTATCTACGCAATACGCTATTATGATGGGTTTAATTGATGATGCTTTAGAAAACCATAAAGGTAAAGCCATTAAATTTATTGTGCCGCCAAACTGTTACGGTGGAACAAATGATCAGGCCAGACGCGTTGCTGATTGCCTAGATACTGTTGAAATTGTTGATTTATTAGTGGATGGCGATAATGATATGGTTCCGAGTATTGACAGCGTTTTAAACAAAATTGCACAGGAAAATGCCATTCCTTATATAATAGCCGAAATTCCAACAAACCCAAGAGTTGAAGTTCCAAATCTTCAACAATTGAAGGCTGTTTTAAGTAAAGAGCGTAAAACTTCCACAGGTGACATAGCAATTGATCCTGTTTTTATATTAGATCAAACCTTTTGTCCAAATGTGCACTTTCTTGGTGAAGGCGAAATTTTATCCGCGGTAAGAACACTTTCTTATGCTAGTGGATCAAAATTTCCAAGTGGCGGAAAATGTACAGCTGGCTATGTAGTTGGAAATGAAAAAACGAAGGATTTAATGAAAAAAATTGAGTTGCATTTAAACCTTTGCGATAATGAAGCTACGGCCCTTCAATATGATATTTTAGCCAAACAATTACCATCCATGAATCAGCGAATTGCGAATGCTTATAAGAATACGCGCGAATTTGTGAACTTTATACATGAGGTTTTGCCAACGGCAAGAATCAATTTTGTTTCAGATGAATTGGCTGAACACGGATTTACACCATCTGTTTTCTCTTTAGATCTTCCTACAAAAGGAAATACAGAAGCGGAAAAAGAGACGTATAAAAGAGCCTTAAATTTAAAGCTCATTAATTTAATGATCACTGAAATTCCAGAAGAGAGTAAATTTTGTGTCAGTTATGGTCAATTAAAAGGTTGTTACTGGACCATTCCTGCAACCTCTACGCAAGGAACAACCAAGGAAGGTGATAAAGATTATATAGTTCGCGCCTCACTTTCACCAAATTTAGATTTGGAGCGTCATAAAAAAGTATTTTTAGATTTTGTAGAAAGCATATAAGTTTTGGGAGGTGTAAAAGCCTCCCAAATTTTTTTCTGTTTGTTCTAAAATGAAATCTTTTATTATTTCAAAGGTTATAACTATATTATTAACCTAAATAAAAACCATTCCGCATTTATGCTATCTTTGCCCAACTAAATAACAAGATGGCTTTTACACTACTCTCATCACCTTTACAAGGTTTTACAGATTTCAGGTTCCGTAATGCTTTTCACCACTATTTCGGAGGAATTGACACCTTTTACGCGCCTTACATTAGATTAAATGGAAAGTTGAAAATCAAGCAATCATATCAAAATGATTTAGCACCGGAAAACAACGCGACTTTAGAGGTTATTCCGCAAGTTATTGCCAACGACCCTGACGAGTTTTTATTTGTAGCCAAATATGTTCAAAGTTTAGGCTACAAAGAATTAAACTGGAATTTAGGTTGCCCCTATCCGATGGTTACTAAATCGGGAATGGGCTCTGGTTTAATTTGCAATCCCAGCAGAATTGATGAGGTTTTACACAAAGCACATAACGAAACGGATATTATAGTTTCCATGAAAATGCGCATGGGTTATGAAAATGCAGAAGAAATTTTAAACGCTTTCCCTATTTTAGATACATATCCACTTAAAAATATCGCCATACACGCCCGAATTGGAAAGCAACTGTATAAAGGCCCTGTAGATTTAGATGCTTTTGAAAAATGCATTATCAGCACCAAGCACAAATTGTATTATAACGGTGATATTATTAGCGTTTCTGCGTTTAAAGCGATTCAAGAACGCTTTCCACAAATTGATCATTTTATGATTGGTCGTGGTTTAATTGCCGATCCATTTTTGCCAAGCATGATTAAGAATAACACCACAGAATATCCTGAAAATCGCTGGTCTATTTTTTCAGAATTTCATAATACTATTTACCAGCAATACGATGAATATTTAACGGGACCAACACCCATAAAAATGAAAATGCTTGGGTTTTGGGAGTTCTTTGCCCAATCCACCTCCAATCCGCAGAAAGCATACAAAGCCATAAAAAAGGCTGGTAATCCAGTGAAATATAAACAAGCGGTGGACCAAATAATACAGGCGGAAATTAAATCATAAATACCAGCCCTAATGAAAATCAGATTTAAGAAAAAGACACTTTATGTCAAATTAATGCTCGGTATCATTTGGACTGGACTGGGCGTTTTTTTAATATTAGAAGATGACGCTTCAAAATGGTTTGATTACGGCTATTTAGTTCTTGGAATCGCATATCTTGGAATTTACTCTTTTGATTTAACCTATCAATATTTAACCATTGAAAACGGAACCATCCGAAAAAATGGACTACACGGATTTGGAAAAAAAATTAAGCTAAATGACATTAATTGGATTAAAAAATACGCAGGAGAATATACGCTTATATCAGCAACCAAACAATTGAAAATAAACACCGAAATCCTTGATGAAAAATCACTTCAAGATTTAAATAGCGTATTAGAAAAACTTAATTTACCTTCAGATAAAACACCATTTCAACCAAGTAATCTCGTGTAATTTTAAAACAAAATATCCAAATGTTTATAATTTATTACGCGTTCTACCCTATTTTTGAAAATCCTAAATGCCCACATAAATTAGCTTCGCAACTATTTTATGAATAGAAATCAATATTAGGTAAAAACTAAAGAAGTGAATACAGAAGAAGAAGATGCTGTTTGTTGGACTATTTGTCCAGAATGCCATGGACGCGGCAAAAAAAGGCGAAGACTGCGCAAGAAAGTGCGACTCCGTTACCAAATGGATCTCGATTTATTTGAAAAATCCAATGGTCAAGGCATCGCTCCTATTCGTCCGAAAGGCCATTTAGATGCTTGCTCAAACTGCTATGGATGTGGACTCATTCAGGCTAGTAAAAATTCTATTCCTAATACAGAAGACTTCCCACATATTGCGATTATCGGCGGCGGTATTGGCGGCGTTGCTTTAGCAGTCGCTTGTTTACACCGCGGAATTCCGTTTACATTATATGAACGTGACGCGGATTTCAACGCGCGCTCCCAAGGTTACGGCCTCACCTTGCAGCAGGCTCATAAAGCTATTGAAGGCTTGGGTATTTTTTCCTTAAAAGAAGGCATTATTTCTACCAGACATGTCGTGCATACCACCGATGGGAAAATTATTGGCGAATGGGGCATGAGAAAATGGCTAGATTCTAATATAAAAACATCTCCAAAACGAACCAATGTGCATATTGCCAGACAAGCTTTACGTTTAGAGTTGTTGGAGCAACTTGGGGGCTATAATGCGGTTGAATGGGGACATCAATTAATAGATATTAATAAGAATAAAAATGAACCTGTAACATTAAAATTTCAGGTTGCTGGAGAAATCAAGTATGCCAAAGCCGATCTTGTTGTTGGAGCGGATGGTATTCGAAGCGCCGTAAGAAACCTGATGCTGGGTGATGCGGTTTCGCCTTTACGGTATTTAGAATGCATGGTTATATTAGGCATTTGTTCTTTAGCCGCTTTAGAGAATTTAGATTGTACGTTATTAGATTCAGAAACGGTATTTCAAACAGCAAATGGACACGATCGGATATACATCATGCCTTATAACGCCGATTCTGTGATGTGGCAATTAAGTTTCCCTATTTCAGAAAAAAAAGCCAAAGCATTAAGCACTAAAGGTACTGAAGCTTTAAAAAAAGAAGCCATTCGTAGAACGCAATGGCATGATCCCATTCCTCAAATTTTAGCAGCAACTCAAGAATCCCAAATTTCGGGCTATCCCGTTTATGATCGTGAATTATTAAAGCCCGAATCATTAAATACATTAGGCCCAATAACGCTTATTGGTGATGCCGCGCACCCTATGAGTCCGTTTAAAGGCCAAGGTGCAAATCAGGCGTTATTAGATGCTTTGTCTTTGGCCAGAGAAATTTTTAGTGGCTGCAAACCGTCGTCTGGATGGCGAGATGTCGGAATTCGTGAACGTGTTCTAAAAACATTTGAATCTGAAATGTTAGAACGCAGCGCTTCTAAAGTTAATGATTCTGCCGAAGCAGCTCAATTTTTACATACCGAAATTGTACTTCATGAAGGTGATGAACCGCGAGGACGTTGTTTAAAAAGAAAAGATTCATAGTTATATTATCCTTCTACAAGCTTTAGGTTTTCACAACTTTATCATTTTTAAAAGTAAAATGGGTTAAATGAAACAACCTCAAATACTTGATAATATATCTAGTAAAGCAATGCAGGCTTGAATAAATCCAACTTCGGTTATAGGATAAATTTGTATATTAGAACACTTTCGGTTGGTAACATTTATCCCGAAAATGAACGCTCATTACATGAGCATTTTAAAATAAAAACCAATTGGAAAGACGAACTTTTATAAAAATCACATCAGCATCAAGTGCTGCAATTCTGGCATCAAGTGCTTTTGGCATTAATTTACAACTCGATCATATGGAAGAAAATATTGAAAATTTAGTCATTGGTTCCGGATATGGTGGCGCTGTTGCAGCTTTGCGCCTTACCCAAGCTGGCAAAAAAGTGGTGATGCTAGAAATGGGTTTAGACTGGGAAAAAGATGATGGCAAACACAAACCATTCTCGGATTTAATTACACCAAAAAATAATTCCACCTGGTTGAAAAAATCATCTCAAGCACCCATGATGAACATTGCCCATTTTAATAGAAAATTTACAGGTGTTCTAGACCGCTTGGATTTTGAAAACATAAAAGTGTATGCTGGACGTGGCGTTGGTGGCGGTTCGCTAGTGAATGGCGGCATGGCGGTACAACCTAAAAAAGCCTACTTTCAGGAAATATTTCCAGATTTAAACGTCGATAAATTTTGGAATACCTATTTTCCTTTAGCTCAAAAAGAGCTGGACGTAAATGAAATTCCAGACGACTATTACGAGCAATCACCCTATTATAAGTTTGCACGCGTTGGAGAAAGCGAAGCACATAAAGCCGGCTTTGAAACGGTACGCGTACCGAACGTGTATTCGTTTGAGTATATGAAGAAAGAAGAAGCGGGCGAAGTGCCAAAATCCGCTTTAGGAAAAGAAGTTATTTACGGTAATAACCACGGCAAGCAAAGCCTGGAAAAAACCTATTTAAAAAAAGCGCTTAAAACAGGACTCTTAATCATACAAGACCTGCACCGTGTTGATTATGTAGAAGAAACAAAAAATGGTTATGCCGTTTATGTAGATATTATTGATACCGCAGGATTAGTTATTGCCAAGAAAACCATTAACTGCAAAAAACTTTTTCTAAATGCAGGAAGTATGGGTACTACCAAACTTTTACTGACTTCTATGCATAAAGGAAAAATGACCAATTTTGATGCTAGCGTAGGAAGTAATTGGGGAAATAACGGAAACGTTATGACAGGCAGAAATATGGTAAATACGCTTTTTAACCGCGTTGAAAATGACGCCACCGATGCTAATTTTAGTACCGGTACAGGTTCAAAACAATCCACTATTCCTGTTTCAGGAGTAGACAATTGGGAAGATAAAAAGCATGCATTCTTTGCGGAAATTTCGCCATTACCAATGGGTCTGGAAGTTTATACCGCCTTATATTTAATAATTAATAAAGTACCAGTTCCTGGCCGAATTTCTTATGATCCTTCTCTAGACGATATTCGCGTCCATTGGGAAGAAAAAAACTTTAAACATACTGTTAAAAACGCCAAATATTTTATTAAAAAAATGAATAAAGCCAATGGCGGCACACCCTCCGGATTATTATGGAAAGGTGGTTACGGACCAGATATTTGTTACCATCCACTTGGCGGCGCCGTTATAGGAAAAACAACGGATCTTTTTGGGCGTGTTAAAGGCTATAAAAATCTGTACATAACAGATGGTGCTTTAGTTCCGGCAAGTATTGGGGTAAATCCGTTTCTAACTATAACAGCCCTTGCGGAATATTGCATGGAAGAAATTATAAAAACCGATTTTTCAGAAGATTAAAACACTCGTAAATCATTGCAATATAAATAGTTATATGATGTTTCGAGCAATAAGACCATTCAACAATTCATCGTTTTTATAAAATTTAGATTTACTATCTTGGCGTTATAACATGGATATAAACAATTGTCTATATATAATTGTTGGCAACAATATGAAAACCGAAAACATTGAGATTTAAAACAATATTTTTCATATCAATATTTTTTTGCATTTTTTCCACATTTGGACAACAGTCTTTAAGCGGAAAAACTATCGACCAATTTTTCGACAGTGCAATAGGAATTACAATATTCGACCAAGACACAACCAAAATCGGGCAGTCTGACTTGAATGGGTATTTCCAAATTAAATTACCCAAAAAAACGGATAAATTAATTTTTGCTGGAGTTGGCTATGAATGGGCAACTATTACAATTTCAAAAGAATGTGAAAACCTAGAGATAATTCTGTTTTTGGATTCTACTTATGATTTTATGTCACCTAAAAAAGTTGACAGACTTCGAATGAAAGAATTTGAAAAATTAACCGAGTTACACTCTCAAGCATACCAAAAAGGACTTTTTAAAACCGAAAAACCTTGTGTTAGGCGAAAGTTTGAACCTTACTTTACGGAACTTGACGAAATTCGTCGACAACAAAAATTGACCAAGAAACACATTAAAACAAAATTTAAAGAACTAAAAATTGGAGATTCTATAAAAGTTCCAACTCAAACTTGGTCAGCTTACACAGATGGAACTGACTTTGGTTGTCTTATTTCTGGAATGGTCATTGAGAAAAATAAGAAAAAAAGTGGTTACAATTTGATTATAAAAGTAACTGACAATCTTTGTGAAAAAGACAAGGCAACTTATAACGGAAATCTAGTTGAAATTGGGGATTCGATTACACACAATATGAAATATTATAAAATAATAACTGAATAAAAATACTGTTGCCAACACCGGCTATAGTTCACTGCTAGGTAGTTTTTCCTTCGGAAAAACCACGCAAGCGTGAATGGTCAGTTTTTATTTACTAAATTTATTGCTTGACCAACGCAGCAAACCATAGCCAACAACGTTAGCTTTAATTTAACACAAAAACGGAAAATTATGAAAACAAAGAATATTTTACTAGGAATTTTATCTTTAATTACTTTTGCTACTTACGCACAAACTGAAAAGAGTCAAAAGGTAGAATCAAAAACTGCTGTAACGGAATTAAAAGTTGAAACGGAAAATCTTGACGAATTAAAAAACTTTGACTGGAATATGGTTAAGGAAATGTTTGAAGAAAACGATTCTGAACAAGAAATCACTCTTGCATTTGCGTACGTAAACAAATCTGAAATTGATAAATCGAAAGTTCGAGTTGACAACTTTGAAATGAAATTAACCGGAAAGAAAGCTGATTTAGATAAAATGACTTCAAGACTGAAAAAATCATTCGAAAAGTTAGACGAAATTGATAGACAAAAAATAAAAAACTAAAGCTAACACCAGTTAAAACTAATGGCTTGTCGTAGTTTACGCACAACAATCCGCGCTCACAAACAGGCAACTATTCTTACACCAAATGTTTAAATTTATAATAAAGTAATATTTACCAAAATTAAAAATTAAAAATATGGACGTAATACTAAATGACACTTCTTATAGTTTCATAATCTGGCAAATCACTTTAACTTTAATTATTGCCTTGTGGCTCTATTCCCTAATTGACATTTTAAAAAACAGTTTTGATAAGAACGATAAAATTATTTGGATTTTGGTGGTTATATTAATTCCCATTATCGGATCTATTCTATACTTGTTTATAGGACGAAAACTTAATTTAAGTTAAAAAACGTTCGGGGAACTTATGAAGTTGATTTGCCAGATTGTACGATTAAGGCAAATAATCATATAGAATAAAAGAAACTTCTAACAAAAAAGTCGCTAATTTTAGCTAAACTAAAGTTAGTATCCGTTACATAGCTGACGGCTGTCAAAAACATAAAAAATGATTTTAAAAATAGTAGTCAGCATTATTTCTTTTATCATGAGTCTTGGTTTTACAATTTTAATAAAACCACACATGGGTGCGTATGTAAAATCCGAAATTATTCTGAACATATTATTTGTCTTTTTCACAACGGTTGGTATGTTTGTAATATATAGGATAATCACCAAAACCATATTAAAAACAAAAACAGATGATACCAATTTATAAATTAAAAGCTAAATGATAAAAAGAAATTTAGCATCACTATTTATAATGGTACCACAAAAAATCTAAACCTATAATTCCATTGCAACCAACTTCTAACTGAATCAAATTAGACTAAATTCCACAAACTAATCAGCCTCAATTTTATACCAACTCCCAAGAGCGAAGCGAATTTTAACCAGAAAAAAGCAAGAACAAACAAGGCTTAAAAACCTAAAACACCAACACAAACAAGCTTCAAACGCCTAATAAAATAAACTTCCCACCAAAAGAAATATGCCACCCGCAATAAGAAATAAGCCTCCCGCATTAAGAAATAGACCTCCCGCATTAAGAAATAGGCCGCCCGCATTAAGAAATATGCCGCCCGCATTAAGAAATATGCCTCCCGCATTAAGAAATATGCCTCCCGCATTAAGAAATATGCCTCCCGCATTAAGAAATATACCGCCCGCATTAAGAAATATGCTTCCCGCATAAAGAATTAGCGTTACAGCGCACTAATATATCTAAACCGCATAAAAACTTATAAATTCAATCGTTAAGCAAGTAAAATTATAACGTTTCAAAAAATCAGTATTTGTGCTATAATTTTTCGCTAATGCGCACAAACCAGATTTGATTTAATACTATATTTAGGCCTAAACTTTTATACAATGAAAAATTTATTCAGAGCGCTTCTTGCAGGTTGGGGAGCAAAAAAAATAGGTGGTGGTAAGTGTGGCTGTATTGGCACCATTGTCGTTTTTATTATTCTTTATGTTCTACTAGGCCCCGTTTTCAATTTGATATAGAGTGGTATTTAAAATTGATAAGATACCATACAAAAAAAGGTGTTTCCGTATGCATTCATACTAAATAATATGAAAGAGATTGAAAACCCAAAAGTTAAAGAAAAAATTAAATGTTATAATTATATTTATATTCCAGGCTTTATTATTGCCTCAATAGTAGTAATCCGGCTTGTTGTATGGCTTTATAACACCTATTTTAAATAGTAGATTTATTTAAAAGCAAAACCTGCAAACCAAAACTTTATAAAGTTAAACGGCCTTTTTGGTTTCTACTTCAGCCAAAAAACTGTCAATAAGTCCAGCGGGTTGTGTGGTATTAGGAACTGGAAAATCAAACCATGACCTGATATCCTCTTTAAAACCTGTGCGGTTTAAGTAATTATGCAAAGCCAAGTTTAAACCTTTGGTATATTTAGGATGGTCTGCCCCTTGCGGATCTTCATGGTATAAATCATTCTGCGCAAAACCTTCAAAAACAGGTCCGGTAATATATATTCCAAAATCTTGTGGATTCTGACCAATTGGACTGTGAATAGTAGTTGTAAATTGATGCCAATATGCTGATTGAATGCAATTTCTTTCAAACAATTGCTTAACCACATCTAAAGAATCAATAGTTTCTTGCTCCGTTTGAGTCGGAAATCCATACATCAAATAGGCATGAACCATGATATTATTTTCAGAAAAATTATGAGCCACCCGCGTTACCTGCGCAATATCCACACCTTTTTTCATTTTGGCTAACAATCTATCTGAAGCAACTTCCAATCCACCCGTTACGGCAATGCAACCAGATTTGGCCATTAACTCACAAAGTTCATAGCTAAAGGTTTTTTCAAAGCGAATATTGGTCCACCATGTAATACTAACATGACGTTCAATTAATGCATTGGACAAGGCGCGCAACATTTTGGGTGGCGCCGCTTCATCCACAAAATGAAAACCTGTAATGCCTGTATCTTTTACTATTTTTTCAATTTTATCTACTAAATCAGACGCTGTTGTGTTTTGGTAAATACCAATATAATCCAAGCTCACATCACAAAAGGTGCATTGTTTCCAATAACAGCCATGTGAAATGGTCATTTTATTCCACCGGGCATCGGTCCACATTCTGTGCATGGGGTTTACCACATCTAAAAACGACACATATTTATCAAAAGGTAATCCAGAATAATTGGGTGCTGGTAAATTTTTATGATGAAAAATAGTATTTGGAAGCTTGTTTTTATAAACAACCTGATTATTTTCTAGCACATAGGTGCGTTCCAACTCATCTATTTCTACCTTCCCTTCTAAAAAATGAACTATTTTTAATAAAGGCGCTTCTCCGTCATCTAATGAAATAAAATCTACAAATTCAAAAATCCGTGGATCTTCCAGAGATCGCAATTCCGTGTTGCAATAGCCACCGCCAAAAGCCACATGAATATCAGGGAAAAGTTGTTTGGTAAATTGAGCACAGCGTAAGGCTGCAAACAAATTTCCAGGAAAAGGAATGGTAAAACACACTAAAATGGGCTGTTCTATTTCAATTTTATCAATTAAAATATCCAGCATTTTCTCTTCAATAAGCGTTGGCTGAAAGCTTAAAAATTCATCTAATTGATTAAAACTGCTTGCAGATGTAGCAATTTGCTCCGCATATTTAGTGAAGGCAAAAAACTCGTCTACATTGGCTTGAATGAAATCGCCTATTTCTTCAATAAAAAGAGTTCCAAAATGCTTGGCTTTATCAATGATACCCAATTCGCCTTCTTCCCAAGTAATTTCAGTATTTACTTTAGACAACCGGTGTCCTAAAGGCAAAAAATTAGGTTCTAAAATCTTATGTGCCGTTTTGATATCTTGTTTCTGAAGAAATGCTATAACCACATCCACACGAGAAATGTACAAAGCTTTCATTTTCCGAACTTCAGGATACTGATTATTCTTTAAAAGGTCAGCTTCTTGGAACATGGCTCGCAAAAATTCACCTGTAAAAATAGCGGTAAAAAGCTCGATACTTAAATCGCAATGCTGAACATCAATGTTGTGTTCTTCCAAAAAACCTTTTAAATAAGCCGTTGCCGGATAAGCGGTGTTTAACTGTGTAAACGGCGGCGTAATAAAAAGGATTTTAGATTGCATCATGCAAAGATATAGTTCTTTGAAATAAGTTGATAAAATTAGTACTGTTTTATAAGACTCGTTATTTAGCTGTAAAGTTTCCTAAAGAAAACCAAAAATCCAAATCACTTAAATTTTTGATTGATAGGTATATAGTTCATAATATCTACCTTCTTTAGCAATCAATTGATCATGTGTGCCACGTTCTACAATATGGCCAGCTTCTACCACTAAAATCTGATCGGCTTTACGAATGGTGCTTAAACGGTGGGCAATAACAATGGTGGTTCTATCTTTGATTAATTCCGCTAAACTTTTCTGAATTAAGGCTTCACTTTCGGTATCTAAACTTGAAGTGGCTTCATCTAAAATAATAATTTTAGGGTTGGCCAAAATAGCACGTGCAATGGCTAATCGTTGGCGTTGACCTCCAGAAAGCTTCACCCCTCTTTCGCCAATTAAAGTTTCTAAACCTTCATCAAATCTGTCGGTAAATTCGTTAACATAAGCGGCATTTACCGCGTTTTGAACTTCCACTTCAGTAGCATTTGGTCTTGGAAACATGATGTTTTCACGAATAGTTCCTTCAAATAAAAATTCATCTTGTAGCACCACACCTAAATATTGACGGTAACTACTTAATTTTATATGGGATAAATCTTGATTATCAATCGTAACTTGACCTGATTTAGGCGTTAAAAATGTAGCTGACAATCCTGCAATGGTAGATTTTCCCGAACCAGAACTTCCCACTAAAGCTGTGACAGAACCGGCTGGCGCTTTAAAACTGATGTTATGTAACACTTCTTTTCCTTCGTCGTAAGAAAAGGACACATCATTAAATTCAATATCACCATTTAGACTTTCCAATTCAATCGTTCGCGCTTGGTTATCCTCTTCGGCTGTCATGTTCATCAATTCTTCCGTTCTGTCTAAACCAGCCAAGGCTTCCGTTAATTGGCTACCAATGTTACTCATTTGTACAATTGGCGCAATCATAAAACCAAGGATTAACGTGAAAAACAGGAAGTCTCCTGTGGTCATTTCGCCAATCATCATATAATAACCACCCATTCCCATAATTCCGGTGGTGGCTACACCTATTAAAAAGGCTGAAGAACTCGTCATTAAAGCGGTTGCTGTTAAACTCTTTTTAACGTTTTGATATAATTTGTCAACGCCTTTTTCAAAAACACTATTTTCCTGTTCTTCGGCATTAAAGGCTTTAATAACCCGAACACCTGCTAAAGTTTCTGTTAATCTCCCAGTAACTTCGGCGTTAATCTTTCCACGGGATCTAAAAATGGGTCTAATATATTTAAAAGCCTTTAAGGCTATAAATCCAAAAATGGATAAAGGAACAAACACAAAAAGTGTCATCCAGGCATTTAATTTTATTAAAATAATTAAAGAAACTACGGCTGTAAAAGAACCGCCTACTAACTGTACTAATCCCGTTCCGATAAGGTTCCTGACACCTTCAACATCGGTCATGATTCTGGAAACTAAAGCGCCCGATTTGGTGTTATCGAAAAAGCTGATTGGTAAGGACAGTACTTTTTTCTGTACTTGAGATCGTAATTCACTAATTAAATATTGGGCTTGTACACTTAATATTCTAGTCAATAAAAACGATGTAGCAGCTTGTACGGTAATAGCACCAATTACAATGGCGATTAAGGTATAAAGTTGGGAGTAATCTTTATTTGGCACCACATCATCTAATAATACTTTAGATTGCCATGGAAGCACCAAACCCGATAAACTTCTAATAACTATTAAAATTAAACCAATAAAAACCAGATTCCGCCTCGGCCAAATAATGGTTTTGAAAGCCTGAACCATGGTTACTTTTGGTTGTGATTTGTCTTTATTCTTAACTGTTTCTTTTAAATGCTGCATAGGTCTTCATAAATAGTATAAAGTACAAAAATACGCATTAAGCATAGGTTAAATGATGAAACCTAATTAAAATGTTTTGACTTCAAAATTTAGGGATTGTACAGTTGAATTATTAAAAGACAAGAACATATCTCCATCTTAAAAAAAAAGCTGAAAACTGTCTTTTAGATGGTTTACAATCGAAATTATACCACCCATAAAATAATCAGATTATAATATCATCATCCACTATCAATCCAAAGTGTTTCCCTATATTTCGACTGTTATCAACCTCGTGTCAAGTTGTAAAATAGAGACCTTTGTTCGGCAATTAATAGTTTTATAAATATCATAATTTATGTGGTGGCATTATTTTTTAGTTTTTCTAGGTGCTTTAGTATTTGACATCGTTCCTTTTCCGTTTCCACCAGCCTTTACAATTATGATGTTCTTTCAAATTATTTTTGAACTGGATATGTGGATCGTGATTATTATTGGCGTAATTGGTTCAGTTTTGGGCAGATATATTCTGCTTTTATATTCGCCTTTAATTGCATCAAAATATTTAAACGAAGAGAAAAATAACGACATTCAATTTCTAGGCGAAAAAATGAAGGAGAATAAATGGAAAGGTCAAGCTATTGTACTCGCCTATTCCCTGTTACCGCTTCCTACAACACCGCTTTTTTTAGGTGCAGGAATTTCTAAATTGAAACCTATTTATGTGATACCAGCCTTTATTATTGGCAAATTCACAAGTGATACTGTTGCTATACATTTGGGTAAATACGCTTCAGAAAACATTGAAAGCATTCTTGATAATATTTATTCTTGGCAATCTATTGCTAGTATATTATTGAGTCTTTTTCTTCTGTTTTGTCTTTTTTTCATTAACTGGAGAAGACTGATTCAAACCAAAAAATTGGTTATTAATTATAAAATTTGGAATTAGAGTTCTATTAACAACAAGTCATAATCCACCACATAAATTATTGATATAACTATTTAAAAAATAGTTTCGTTATCAAGGTTTATAATAAATGCGTAATTTAGTTTTCAAGTAACAGAAAGTGCAAGTCAGATTTCCTTTATGTTTTCCTTGGTAAATCTACTAACAATCATAACATTTTAAGCGTAAAATGTAATAGGAATTAACTAGCCTGAACAGCATGATAGAAGAATTAAGCAATTGGTTTTCCACCCACATTTCGTCAGATATCATCAGCTATTTGGGTTGGATGTTTTTGATTTTTTTATTAATTTTCGGATTGCGGAAATTGGTAAAAAAACGATTTTCCAACAACCAATTAAAGTATAAATCTCAAAAAGCCATTGAAATAATTGGCTATTTCATAATCATACTCATCACTATTTCCTTTTTCTCGGGAAGTATTGAAGATTTCGGGTTAACCATCGGGTTACTTACTGCCGGAATCGCAATAACCTTGCAAGAAGTGATATTAAGTATTGCCGGCTTTTTCTATATTTTTCTTTTTAAAGTGTATAAACCTGGAGACCGAATTGAAATTAATGGTATTAAAGGTGATGTCATAGACATTGATAGCGTTTGCACAACCATGATGGAAATTGGCGCCTGGGTAACAAGCGATAATTATAGCGGTAGAATTGTAAAATTAAGTAACGCCTTTGTTTTTAAAGGTCCTGTTTATAACTATTCGCGAGATTTCCCTTTTGTTTGGGATGAATTCAATTTACCAATCCGCTATGGCTCCGATTTAGAGTTAGCTAAAGCCATCGTGATTGCAGTTGCTCAAGAAAACCTTTCAGATTATGTTAATAATTCTATTTTAGAGTGGAAAAACGTTGTTAATAAATATTACATAGAAGATGCCCAAGTTGAATCAACACTTGCCATTACAATGACCGATAATTGGATTCAATTTAATTTAAGATATATCGTTGACTATAAAAAAAGACGACATACCAAACATGGTCTTAATGAGGAAATTGGCAAACGATTTTTAGCAACTAATGGAAAAGTGATCTTGGCTTCGGCGACTTTTGAAATTGTAAAAATTCCCGCTGTTCATGATAATGCAGACCAAACAACTCATGCCAAAGGCTAGAAGCAGTTTTTTGTAAGAAAACTTATTAGATTGAAATTTAAAAACGGGAAATTGCGAGACAAAATAGACTTAAAAATGAATCTAATTATTCTTAAAAACCTCGCAATTAAAACGCTTAAAAAATGATATTTAAGGAACCACTCTAATTATTCCCTTTCCCTTTGGAGTTAATTGTCGGATTCGAAACAGCAGGCGTTAAAATATAAATGCGGTGATCTTCTACTTCGCCATTTAAGGTATTGCCTATTGGGGAAGTCGCATCTTGGTTTCTACCAAAATACCGCAAGCGCACATAGGTGCTATAAGCAAAACGAGTAGAAGGAATTGTCCATGTTAAAGTTACATTACCATCCCCATCTGAAGGTATTATTGCAGTTTTACGCTCAATCTCATCAAAAGTGCCATTTAAATCAAAATCTATCCATCCGGAAATTATATCATTTGCTAACGCTTTTTTGTAAGGAATAATAGCAATAATCTTATCGCCTGGTTTGTAGTATTCCTTATCTGCAAAGCGTCTATATAATAAAGGCCAAGCATCTTCTTCATTTGCTCCTGCCGTCCCTGAATTATCATCGCCTTTAGCATCTTCAGAAAACATATCAAGAGTATCAGGATCTGGTGGGGTGCTTCCAAGATAACGCCGTACTGAGTAAGTTAAGTTTCCTGCATTATATAATGGTGCATTTACATTAACTTGTGAGTTAGTCTTTGTTTGAGCTGAAGCATTCCAAATCACGGGATTAATACCATCTGATGTCAATTTTATATCGTCAATCAAATGAATTGGTTTCCCGTAGGATTCAGGCGCATCTCCAAAATCGTATCCTGAAGTTAACAAACCAATAGCAAAAGCTTGTTTCCCAGCTCCCTTTAATTCAATGGGTAAGGTTACGGCATTACCTTGGAGTGGATCATAGGCTATGTTATTATAGGTAAGAAAAGCGACTGCTCCTGTTCTTGTGTCATTTCCTTGATCAAATATGATACTTTGTGTGCCAGGGTATGAGGGAGCTCCGGTATTGTCTTCTTTTCTCATTAGGTACGTCCCTGCTCCACTTCTTTTTAGCACCTCCGCCACAGACCAATTCCCAAATCCTGTCGCTCGTATATACTCGCTTTGATTACCTGTACTAGAACCCAAGGTCTCAGCGTCCGCAACCACAATCCCTCTTAACCTTACAGGATCACCACCAGTGGTCGCTTTAATTCTTACAGTAAGATTAACTGTTCCACCATCATTATTGTTAATAATACCTGAAGCCATTTTGTTTTCTGGATTTCCATTGGTACCTCCTGATCCTCCTATGTTATACAATATATCTAGAAAATCTCCACCGGTCGCGTTAGGATTGTAGGTTCCAGGCATATAGGAGCTTATTGTTCCGCCAGTTAAAGTCATAATCTCTGCTTCAATGCACATAAATCTTCCTCCTCCAAGGTCTATACTTCCATATGACTTTGATCCAACAGCTAGTGCTCTATCGCGATGTCCATAGGGATGTGTTGTTGTACTTTCAGCAAAAGTTGAACCCCAAGTCAGCCAAAACACTCTATTCTTATTTAAGCTCGTACTGGTACTATTTGGTTTGTTAGCATAAGTACCGGTTACAGGTTGAGTTGAGAAACACGGTGATTGTGCCATCCCTTCTTGAAATATTCCAAAAAGGAAAACAAGCAAAGCCGCTATTTTTATATAATGTTTCATTTTAAATCTAATTTTGAAAAATAAGGTTTAAGGCTTAACAGCGAATACGATGTTCATAAAAGTCCTTTGCGATGGTTTTGGAGAGGTAACAATCTCATAAGAAAGAATGCCCGCATCAGTTACAGTAACACTTTTGAATACTGCAGCATCATAATATGTTATATAATAATTTAATTTATTTGCTGGCAAAACGGACTCATTGCTAATCATTACCGGCGCACCTGTATTCTTAATTTGAGGCGCCTCAAACTGCAATTTATATCGTTCATAAAGATCTACCCTATAAACACCAGAAACTAAAGTAAACCCCGTACCATCACCTGAAACTACATGTGTAGGATTTGTAGGCATAGCAATTGAAGGCATATAGAAATATTTAGGCTTACTTGCCTGCTTTTCCGTAATTAATCTATTCCAAGAATCTATGGACCAATAATAATATCCTGGCGTAACATCACTTATAGTTTCCGTGTTATAAACCAATAAAGAGTTTTCAGGACTGGTTATTGGGCTTGCTAAATTAGTGGCCTCCAACTTTACTCTAGGAATCAAAATACCTCTATCGCTGGAAACAACATCTAACATAGATGATTCATGAGGATGTAAATTCCCTATACCCACCTGGGCAAAAACAAAACTACATGAGAATAGGGTAAATAATTATAATAGATTTTTCATAGCTGCGGAATATATTAGAATTTGGGACTTAAAACCAATGTCCCGTTTTTCATATCCGGAACATCTATTTTATAATCTTTCAGCTTTAAGGCTGCTCTGACACCTGACCATTAGTTTATTAAAAAAGCTAACTACAAAGATATTCCTTTTAACCTTTAAAACAATCCTTTTAACGGCTATTTCAATTTAAATCATAATTTTGAAGAATCACACAGTAAGGAATTAGCAAAGACTTGGCATGGCTTCTGAAAGATTCATCGCCTTATTTTGTAAGTTAAAGTAACTAAACATCAATTTATATTAGTGCAAATTTCTAGGTTTCAATAATTGAAACAAGCCGAAAAATCACTCTTTATCTGTAATAAATTTTGGATTGATATACAATTTCCCGGTTTTTAGTTTTTCCCAGTAAACTTTCATATCCGCATTTATTTCAGGCGCCAAAATATATAAACCTATTATATTAGGAAAAGACATAGCCAAAATCATCATATCGGCGAAACTTAAAACGGCACCCAAACTTACAGAAGCTCCCAAAACCACAAAGCCTAAATACATAATTTTATAAACAAATTCTATTTTCTTACTTCTTCCAAAAAGATAACTCCAAGAGCGCATGCCGTAGTAGGACCAAGAAACCATAGTTGAAAATGCAAATAAGAATACGGCCACGGCTAAAACAGAAGGAAACCAAGAAACTACGCTTCCAAAAGCATCAGCAGTAAGTTCTACACCACCTATTCCAGTACTTGTTTCATGCATACCTGTAAATATTAAGACCAAGGCAGTCATAGTACAAACCAACATAGTGTCAATAAAAGGTTCCACTAATGATGTAAAACCGTCGGCAATAGGATGATTAGTTTTCGCCGCACTATGAGCAATTGCTGCCGACCCAACTCCGGCTTCACTAGAAAATGCAGCACGTTGTAAACCAATAATTAGCACACCAATAAAGCCACCTTTTAAAGCTTCAGCAGAAAAAGCCCCATTAAAAATAGCAGCAAAAGCGCCGCCTATAAATTCAATATGATATATTATAACTACCAAACAACCCATCACATAAAGTATAGCCATTACTGGAACTACTTTTGCAGTTACTTTAGCAATACTTTTAATTCCGCCAATAATAACCGCTCCTACTAAAACTGCAAAACCAATTCCAAACCAAAATCCTTGTCCTTGTAAAATAGGAATTTGCTCTGATACTATTTTAAATGCCTGATTGGACTGCAACATATTACCGCCACCAAAAGATGCGCCTACACCAAGAACAGCAAAAAGAATAGCCAAAAATTTACCCAATTTTTTCAAATTCTTTTTCTCTAAACCGTAACGTAAATAATTCATCGGACCACCAAATATGCGACCTTCATCATCTATAAATCTATATTTCACACCTAAAGTACATTCGGCAAATTTTAAAGACATGCCAAAAAACCCAGCAAGAAACATCCAGAATGTTGCACCCGCGCCACCTAAAGAAATAGCCACAGCAACACCTGCAATGTTTCCTAAACCAACTGTAGCCGACACTGCTGTAGCCATAGCTTGAAAATGCGTAATTAATCCTGGTGCATTGGGATCGTCATATTTTCCGCGAGCCAAATCAATAGAATGCTTGAAACCTCGAATATTTACAAATTTCAAACGTAGCGTAAAGAAAATACTCCCTAAAATAAGCCAAACAACAATAAAAGGGATGGTGTTCGTTTTAATATCACCATTAGGATGAAGAAGTGGCTTTGGGTTTTGAAAATTAATTTTCCCCAATAATGGCGCGCTAAATTCACCTGTTTCTGGCAACCTAGAAATTAATGCGTTTTGTTTGGTTACATACTCTAAAACACCTTCTGCAGAAGCGTAAATAGCTACTTCCATATTTCCAGAAGTTTTTTCCAAAATGGCAATCTTATCGCCTTGCTCCACCAAGCTTCCCTCTGCAACAACCCATTCTTTCACGAGGTATTCATCATCCCGAGTTCCATCACTTTTTGGTAAGGCTATATTTTTATGGTCCACATAAACTACGGGATCATATATTCCAAGAGTAGCAAAAGCATCCCAAAACAAAATCGCTCCCAGCACATCTACCGCCGGTTGCACTTTACTATTAAAAACTTCTGTAATGGACTTGGCAGGAATTTTAAATGTCTTCTTAACCGTTTTTCCATTTGCATCCGTAATTGTTACGGTATAAGGCATGCCTTCAATTATGCCAACGGATTCCAATGAAAATAAAGCGGTGTTTACATTACTCCATTTATACTGATAAGGTGCTTGACCGCCTTGAACCGTTAACTTGGCAACACCATCATTTATTTCAGACGAAGGGTTAAGTAACTCTAAACTTACAGTCATCTTTTCCGAAGCTTTACCTTGTGCAACTGAATTTGTAAACGAAATGAGCAACAGCGCTAAAAGCGCAAAATATTTAGATTTTATCATCAATTAAAGTAAGAATTCGTAAATTATTAGGGGAAAGTCACAATTTAGTGATAAACAGAAGGGCTCCCAAGATATTATGTTCTTTTCTGTAAAATTATTAAAACCCTAAAATCAATATCACTAAAACAAACAGGGCTTTGATAAAATAATATCAAGGAAAAATAGCGTAAAAAAAAAAGCTGTAAATTAAAACTTCTTGTAACAATGGGAATGTATGCTTGTTGAAAAAACTATCTTTATTCAGGCAACCATTTTCAAAAAAGAAGCGTCTGTATAGTACAAAGGTTTGAATCCAGTTATATTTCGATAGCAATTAAAACTTTCAAATAATTTATATATGAAGAAGAACTTACCATTATTACTAATTTTAATAGTATCATTTCAGAACCTCAACGCCCAGAAACTTATAACGTCACAAGACAGCATGCAGGTTTTTCATGACCAACTTTTTAAAGTCATGAAAAAAAATTACATCTATAAAGACAGCGTAAACTGGACAGAGTTAGAATCTAAAGTGGAGCAAAATCTAAAACAATATCCGGATTTTAAGAGTTCGCTTAAAGAAATCACCACTATTTTTGATGTTGCAAAAGCTGACCATTGCAAAGTTTATTACAATGATGATGAATTTTCAGGCACTTATAGTGGTCCTACAGAGAAAGATTTTAGTGAACAATGGCTGAAAAAATTTGTTACAAATCCAGAATTTGAAGTAAAAGTATTAGACAATCAATATGGTTATATTTTAATGCCCGCTATGAGTTTTAAGGATAGGAGCACAGAAAATCTGCACCAACAAGCTCAAGTTATGTATGATGCTATTAATACCATAAAAGCTTCAAATAACATTACAGGTTGGATTATTGATTTGCGCTTTAATTCGGGTGGAGATGATATGCCTATGATTTCAGCTTTGTATGATTTTTTAGGTGACACCGATGTTTGGAGCGAAATGAACCTAAATGGTAAGCGCGTAGGTACGGTAAAACTAAAAAAAGGAAAATACATTAACAAATCAAACACAGTTGCCTATATAAACCCTAAAGGCGCATTACTTGATAAAGCAAAAGTTGCCGTTATAACCAACATAGCAACGGCTAGTTCTGGAGAAATTACAGCCATGGCATTTAAAGGACGAGACAACACCATTTTTATTGGTGAAAAATCCAATGGAAAAACAACCACAAATTATATTAAAATGGTGGCTTTCGGAGCCTATATGACGGTATCTGCGGGATTTGATTGCGATAGAAATGGCGTATATTATGAGCATATAACTCCAGACATAGCGGTTGTAAAACAAGATAATTTTGACGATTTATTATCAGATAGAAACATTCAAGAAGCTATAAAATTTATAACGGCTACGCCATAATTTCATGAATCAGCATATAGTTGCTTAAAATATGATAATTTGGCAAGGATACATAAACACGAAATTTCCTGGCCCTAGTACCTAAAAGAGGTAAAATGAAAAGATATTTCCTATTTCTGCTAATGATAGCGGCTCCATTTAGTTGCAAGTCGAAAATCGACGAAACTAAAAACACGAAACATATCTTCTATATTCACGGACGTATCATAGAAGAACAAGGAAAAAACGCATACAGTGAAGCTTTTGGAGCCTATGAATTTGACCGTATTCTTTCAGCACTTAAGGTTGAAAATGCTGTTGTTCATTCTGAAATCAGACATGTAAATGTGGATCCAAGAACCTATGCCAAAAAAATATCAAAGCAAATAGATAGCCTAATTCATTTAGGTATTAAAACAACTTATATAACTGTTATAGGCGCATCAAAAGGTGCTATTATTGCTTCTCATATTTCATATTTAAACCTCAACCCTATTAATTATGTTTTTCTTGCTGGCAATAATGACTTCCTAGAATTAAACAATAACTGGAAATTTCACGGACAGGTTTTAGCTATTTATGAATTGACGGATAGTATTGCAGGTAAAAATTATGATCACTGGGAAAACAATGAAAATTTCACCACGAAATTTGAACAATTAGAATTGAAAACCAATTTAGGTCAGGGATTTATATATAAACCATTAGATGCTTGGGTTAAGCCAGCTAAATAATGGATATTGGAGCAAAATTTGTAAAGGGAGTCTGAAAATCGGCTTATTGATTAAATTAGCTCATGTTTTATTTAAAGTCAACCCCATAATTTATGATCAAAATCGCACAAAAAGGAATTTTATTATTATCAATTATTTCCATTATTTCCTGTGGAACTAATAAAATTTCAACTGAAAACACCAAGGTGAATACAGCGCCGAATTCAAAATACAAAAACACTATAAAAGCCTATTCTGGCACATTAAGCATTTCAGAATATAAGGAATTGATAAAAAAACTAGAGATAGAATTAAAAACAGCCATTCCTGAAAACACATCTATTCTTGTCAATTTCAACCAAAAAGCGCCTAATTGTATAGCGGTAGGATTGAGTGAAGGTACAAACCACCAAGTAATTATTAATAGATTAAGAATTTCTGAACGCATGAGTTCGGATAACAATGCAGTCGATTTCTTTGTTTATACCAAAGACGCTTATCTTAATGAAGCTTACCAAGTAAATCCTGCCTTTACATTAGATTCTGGATTTTTTTACAATGAAGTTTTTCCGGAACACCAAAATTGCGCTGGATTTTTAATCATTAAGCCCAATGGTGCCTTTTATAAGTATTATGGAGAGGACTATTTTACAGAGGTTAAAAAATTTCTTGAAAAAATTGAATAATAAGCAATAGCAAGTTATATTATTCATTTCAACTTCCTTACTAATCTATGAAAGTCTCTCGACTTTTCTTTTCGGTTTTTAATTGTACATTTATCACAGGTTATTGTCTGGATAAAATTACGGACAATATCAACAATTAAGCACCTCAAATCCTTCCACCGGAACCTTCCTTAACCAAATGAAAGAAAAACAAAACTGGAAAGCATTAACAATTTCTATCTTACTGCTCATAGGAATTTTAGTTTTTCCTTTGTTTGAAGACGCAGATGTTAATTCCGCTTTAGCCATTTTAATTTTCGCAGCTAGTTTATGGATTTCAGAAGCGATTCCCTTAGCTCTGACGGCTTTGCTAATTCCTGTAATGGCAGTAGTCCTCAATATTGCGACGCCAAAATTGGCTTTTAGTGAATTTTCAAACCCTGTAATTTATTTGTTTATGGGCGGTTTTGTATTGGCTGGCGCTTTATCTACTCATGCTTTAGACCGGTTATTGGCTCATAAACTGATGCGCTTATCCAAAGGGAATTTCTATAAATCGGCCATTTTATTAATGCTGGCAACCTCCTTAACCGCATGTTGGGTGAGCAACACATCCACTGCTGCCATGATGATTCCGTTAGCTTTAGGAATGTTGGCTATTACTGATAGTAAAAATGCGACTGCCGAAGCAAAATTTTTATTATTAGGTATTGCTTATGCCGCAAATATTGGCGGAATTGTAACCATGATTGCCAGTCCGCCAAACGCCATTGGAGCTACGTTATTAAACCTTACTTTTTCAGAATGGCTTATGTATGGCGTTCCCATTTTTCTAATAACCTTTCCAATAATGGTGGTTGTTCTTACTATATATTTCAAACCTAATAGACATATGTTAATCGCTACGGTTGCCTTGCCTGGAGAGCGCAGTACAAAAAGAACTGTTTTATTGGGCATTTTTGCGATTACTATATTACTCTGGGTTTTTGAAGGCTTGCTTTCTCCTTTACTAAATATATCTTCAGGTTTTAGTTCATTAGTAGCTATTGTTGCCATTTTAATGCTTTTTACTTTTAAGGTTTTAACGTGGAAGCAAATTCTAGAAGCCATTCGGTGGGATATTTTACTGCTTTTTGGCGGTGGCTTAACTCTTGGACTTTTAGTAGAAAACACCGGTTTAGGAACCATATTAGTAAGTGGTGTAATGGACATGAGTAAGCAAGTTCCACTAGTGGTATTTATTTGGCTTATTGTTTTCGGTTCCATAGTATTAACAGAATTCATGAGCAATACCGCGAGTGCTGCTCTTATTTTACCACTTCTTTACACATTGGCTCAAGAAGCGGAAATTAACCCTATGATTTTAGTACTTCCAGCAACCATAGCCGCTTCGTTTGGATTTATGATGCCTGTAGGAACACCGCCCAATGCTATGGTTTATTCAACAGGTTTTGTACCGCAGCGCGAAATGATGAAAGCAGGATTAGGTCTGAACTTTATATTTTCAATAGTGTTAACTTTGTTTTTTTACATCGTTTTCAGATAATACAAAAATCTAGCGAACTATTTCACTTTGGACTCAAGTGCCCTATTTTTTTAGAATTAAGCTGAAAGTCTATTGTATTCGTTTTAAAAATATTAGAAGTTAGAAGAGCGCTTTAATATGGTGAGTAGATATGACTTAATTAAAAACTCATTAAATTATAAAAATAATCCTGTATTATTAATAAAAATAAATCCAATACATTGAAGCACACATTTTACCAAAAGACTAAAAAGGAACAAAATCGAATTTTTGCAATTATCGCTATTGGGGCTATCATTGTTTTTCTGCTAGCTGTTTTTATATCCTTTAAATTCAACTTTCATTTAATCGCCATTTTAACATTTGCCAGCACCTTATCCATTATCGCACCTTTCTTTGATATGCCTTCACTAAAAAAAAGTGGAAAAATGATATATTATTCACCGCTATTTGTCACTGAAAAGCCAAAAAACGGCACCATTAAAATTCACGGTGGTACGCTGTTCGATTATTCCTTTGTGATCGATAAAAAAATGAATGGCAAACAACGCACAGACTTTATAATCCAACAGTATATGCAAGGATTACTATGCTTAATAGAAATGCACGAAAATACAAGTGACCTGAAAATTTGTGGCACGAGCTATATTATAAACCAAAGAACAGCTGAAAAATTGGGCTTTAAAGTAATTAAAACGGACTTTTTAAAAAGGTTCATTCTGATTTACAATTACTTCAATATTCTAATCTCAAATTCTATAGCTAAAAATAAACTCTCATTTCCAAAATTAAATAACACCATAACATTCGAAACTGATTTCAAACAGCTGATGGAACACAAAGTTTAAATAGAAAAGTTAAACAGCACCTTAATTAAAAGAAGCGAAAACAGCTAGCACTTGTAAATACTTTTCCAAACGAAAACGGACTTAAAATATATTTGAAGTAAAAAGAATACTCTTTGTTAATATTCAAATAAATTAAAACTTATTAATACATTTTTCACTTTAATTATAAGGGTTTTGAGAATTTTAGATTTATTGAAATAGAGAGAATGCTTTTGAAGACACTAATTTGAACATTTAATAAATATCTTTCAAATTTAAATGATCAACATGCACGGGTAGGATTGAGTTCTCTAAATTGGGATTATCATATTTAAAAACGCTTAAAGCACCAGATTGTTCATAATAAGCGTGCTCAACTTCTGAAAGATATTTAATACCAGCTTGTCTCAATAGGATTAATAATTCAATTTCATCAATTTCAAAATTATTGGTAATTAGCTTTCCAAGTTCCCTAATTTCAACACTGCTGGATGTGTTATTTTTCGAA
This sequence comes from Bizionia myxarmorum, assembly GCF_008086205.1. Taxonomy (GTDB): domain Bacteria; phylum Bacteroidota; class Bacteroidia; order Flavobacteriales; family Flavobacteriaceae; genus Algorimicrobium; species Algorimicrobium myxarmorum. Next base: position 168,916 of record NZ_VSKK01000004.1, read on the forward strand.
CGCGTTGATTTCTTACTCCAATATAAACATACAACTTTTGGTATGCGGCTATCAAAGTTATCACGCAAAGTGGCAAAGCTACCGGTATTTTGGGATAGAGCATAGCATCACCGACTGCGCTTCCCATGGCAATTATTATTAAAATATCTGCACTACCTAAACTCCCAACGGCGCGCTTGCCAATCCAACGAATTATAAGAATAGTGTAACTCATTATAATAATTACATGAATTAAAATTTCATAGTAAATTAATATATTAAAGTTGCCAAACAGCATATTGTAAAAATAAAAGCTGTACTCGTTTCCGTCAATCATAACAGTAAGTTTTTAGGTGTTATTCCTTTAATTACGTTGCAGTTTGCATTATAAAATTATAATAAATAAAGGCTAACAATTATCTCAAAACGTATTATTTATATCTCTAATATTTTCTTAATCTAAGCTTAATGTTCTGAAATATTTAGGAAAAATAGTAAAGGTTCACTTGTAAAATATCGAGAAAAGTAAATCATAAAAATATGATTCTTGTGATTTTGAAAACAATTAAAAGTTTATATTTTCAATATTGACATCTTTAAGTAATTCTTTAGCTACCGGTCTGCCGTCGTTATTATGAATAACAGAAACATCACCTGTGCTTTCAAAAATTACAGCTTTAACTTCACTAAAATCGTGAACATTAGCTTCTCTTAATTTGGCAAGCAAATCATCCACACCAACATTGCAGAATTTTAACTTATCATGCAGAATTTCCCCATTCCACATTACTATTTGGGGTTTATTTGTAACTATTTTTTTGAAGAAATCATGCTTTCTAACTAAATAGGAAAACAGCGTTTGGAAACCGATTATTGTTATTAAAGTGATGGCGCCTTTTAATAAAGAATAATCAGTGTTGAGAATAATAGACGCTAAAACAGAACCTACAGCAATAGTGGAAGCAAAATCAAAACTAGACATTTTAGCAAATGTTCTTAACCCAAAAATGCGAGTAATGATAATGATGATTGAAAAAATTCCTAAAACTGATAATATCAGCCAAATGCTTGCTTGAAGTGTCATAATTTTATTTTTTCTATGTACGTAAATTTAAAAAAAAGTAGAAAATCAATTTAATCCTGACGCATAAAAAAAGAACCGATATGATTTTGAGTGATGATTCTACCATTCATATTTTATATAAAATTGTTTAAATAGCGATTAAAAAAACGTTATTTTTAGCTTAAGCTTTTTTTAATTGCGCTGTTTACAAACCTCCCATTTTCTATCAGAAAACCCACATAGACACACACGAAACTTTCAATTAATGTAACTTCTAAAGCATATAAAAAAAGAACTGAAGAAGCGAAAAAGCTTTGGATTTAGACGATCTGGAGGAAGAATAAATTATAATAATCGAAACTAAAAAAAATGGGATCAAATAAAATTCAAGGTGAACTTTGGGGCGAAAATGCCGAAGATTGGGCATTGATTCAAGAGGCTACTGGCTATTCAGGTTATGAACACGTTTTAAAATTTTTGAAAACCTCTTCTACTGATAAATTATTAGAGGTAGGTTGTGGTTCGGGATTATTTAGCAATCTGGCCTTTCTAAAAGGAATGCATGTAACTGGAATTGATGCAAGTCCTTTATTAATAAATCAAGCGAAAAAGAGAAATGCAGCAGTTAATTTTTTAATTGGAGAAATGGAAGAACTTCCTTTTGCTGATAAGACCTTCGATGTAGTTTGTGCATTCAATTCCATACAATACGCCGAATGTTCTAAAAATGCCATTCTGGAATGTAAGCGCGTTTTAAAAGAAAGAGGTAAGTTAATTATAATGATATGGGGCAACAAAGAAGACTGTGAAGTCGCTTCTTTCCTCAAAGTTGTTGGAAGTTTACTCCCACCACAACCAAAGGGAGCTGGAGGTCCGTTTGCGCTTTCAGAAAATGAACTATTAGAAACTACTATTAAAGATTGTGGATTAAAGATTATTAATAATACAGATGTAAGTTCCATCTGGGATTATCCAAACGCTGATACCGCTCTAAAAGGTTTGTTATCCGCTGGCACAGCAACAAAAGCAATTCAGTATAGCGGATTTGCAACCGTTTATAAAGAATCCAGTAATGCTATAAAACCGCACATTCAAAAAAATGGACGCGTTATCTATAAAAACAAGTTTAGAGTAGTAATCTCTGAAAAATTATAGAGAAAAATCACTATCAAAACATGTATTAAAATTTTGTAGTTTTATACTTTATCCAAGCAAATGGAATGCATGCAAATTGGTAATTTGTCTTTGAAAAATCCTTGTGGAAAATTACGCATTCTATAAATATCTTTAGCATTTATAAATAAAAATAAAATCAGACTATTACGTGAAAAACAGCATACTTATAGCGTTAATTTTAATAGTGAATATGTCATTCGGACAAATAGAAAAAGCAGCAAACAAAACTGTTACAGATAATTTTGTAAAAAATTATAATTCAGGTGATTATAATGCCATTTTCTCCATGTTTTCAGCCGAAATGAGGGAAGCATTGCCGAAGAATGAAATAGTTGAATTTCTTACGGATTTAAAGACTCAAGCAGGAATTGTTACGCACCGAGAATTTATTGCATATGAAAATGAGACCTATGCTTCTTATAAAACAACTTTTGAACGTGCTGTTTTTGTTTTAAATATTTCAATTGATGGTAATTCGAAAATAAACGGATTGTTTATTGAACCTTTTGTTGAAGAGAATAATTCGCAAAACGTTATAAATAATTTATCAGTTATAGACGGTTTAATAACAAAAGAACAATCTGAATTAGTATTTGAAAACGTAAAAACTTTTCCAAATCACACACTAATTTCAATTGCAATAATAAAAGACGGAAAGGCGACTTACTATGGAATAAACAAGGAAGATAATACAGTTTTTACTATTAATAACAACAAAAGCGTTTTTGAAATAGGTTCAATATCCAAAGTTTTCAGCTCTACGCTACTTGCAGATTTTGTTATAGACGGAGAAATTAAACTGAATGATAATATAAATACCTATTTAAAAACGTCTTTGAACAATGACACAAAAATATCATTTATCAATTTAGCTAATCATACTTCTGGAGTTCCGCGTTTACCTTCAAATTTAGATTTAAATAAAGTAAATCCTGAAAATCCCTATAAAGATTATAAGGCAAAAGAATTAGAAGAATATTTGAGCAAATATCTTGAATTAGCAAATAAAGGAAACTATCAATATTCTAATTTAGGAGCAGGAATAATCGGTTACACTTTGAGTGAAATTTCAAATACTACTTACGAAAACCTGTTACAAAGCAAAATATTTTCTAAATATAATATGCAGAATTCAACAGCGGATATTAGTAAAATAAAAGGAAGTTTAGTGAAAGGATTAAATACTGAAGGAAAGGAAGTTCCTAACTGGGAGTTTTCGATTTTGGCTGGTGCTGGCGGTATATTATCAACCACAGAAGACTTGTCTAAATTCGTTATAGCACAATTAAACACTTCAGATAAAGTATTAGTATTAACTAGGCAGAAAACCTTCGAAATAAATAACCGTATGGATATTGGTTTAGGATGGCATTTGCTAAAATCTCAATCTCAAAATATTTGGTACTGGCATAATGGAGGAACAGGTGGTTATTCGTCTTCGATGGTATTTGATGAAGCGTCAAAAAATGGAATAATTATACTTTCAAATGTATCAGCATTCAATCCAGATATGGGAAATATTGATAAGCTTTGTTTTGAATTAATGAAAACTTTAGAAAAAGAATAAGAAATTGCCAGCACGGAATTTCATGTGATTAACGATTAAACAAATATAAATACCTTAATAATAGAAAGATGGAAAGTAAATTAAACGTTATAGAATTTGATAAGAAACAAAAGCTTTTGGATTACGTAAATGAGAACTCGAGAAAATTAAACATTTTAACGATAACGACTTCTCAAGAGTCTGTTTCATTCAAGCATTTTTTATGGTATTACGATAAATAGCCAGAAAGCTAGAAAAATGTATCAACCTAATAATTACTAAAAAGGATTAAAGACTCAATAAAATATTTTTTATAATTAATTTTTTGATTTTTTGACTATTTATTAAAATCCGCCTGTTTACCTTTCGGCAGACATTGATTTTCTATTTGGTTTGTATTTGCTAAATTAGTTGCTAAATAATTCCACGTAAATTAAATAAAACCGTTATTAAAAATTCACACTAAAATCTCACTATTAAATATAGAAAAGAATATGAAACATATTTTTATTTTACTAATTACCATATTTACTGCGTTTTCCTTATCAGCACAAGATATTACGGGACAATGGAATGGCGTTCTCAAAGTACAAGGAACCCAATTAAGAGTTGTTTTTAATGTGGTTAAAACGGATACTGGGTTTAGTGCAACCATGGATAGTCCTGACCAAGGCGCAAATGGCATTCCTGTAACCAATACAACTTTTGAGAACCCAAGTATCAAATTTGAAGTAGCAAATGCTCAAATTGAATATAATGGGGAATTAAAAGAACATGAAATTATTGGAACTTTTAAACAAGGTGGTTATGAGTTTCCTATGAATTTATCAAGAAAAGCCATTGAGAAAGAAGTTGTAAATCGACCTCAAGAACCAATAAAACCTTTCCCATATTATTCCGAAGATGTTAAATTTCAAAATTTAAAAGCTAATATTTCATTATCTGGAACTTTAACTTTACCAAAAAAAGAAGGGATTTTTCCAGTCGTCGTTTTAATTTCTGGAAGTGGTCCACAAAACAGAGATGAAGAACTATTAGGACATAAACCTTTTTTAGTAATTTCAGACTATTTAACCAGAAATGGTATTGCAGTTTTACGCTATGACGACAGAGGAGTAGCAGAATCTGAAGGAGATTTTGGATTGGCAACTTCAGCTGACTTTGCAACGGATGTAGAAAGTGCGATTGCTTATTTGAAAACAAGAAAAGAAATCAATAAAAAGGAAATTGGTTTAATTGGTCACAGTGAAGGTGGCTTAATCGCACCAATGATTGCTTCAAAATCAAAAGATGTTAGTTTCATAGTATTATTGGCAGGCACCGGAATACAAGGCGATAAATTGTTATTGCTTCAACAAGAACTTATAGCAAAAGTTAGCGGCGTTTCAGAAGCTGAAATTAAAGAGACAAAAGATTTGAATTCGGAGTTATTTGAAATAATTGTTCAGTCTGACCATAGTAGAAAATTAAAAACGGACTTATCAAATAAGATAAATGACATACTTACGAACCAGCCCGATTTTGAACTTCCTAATGGCATGAGCAAAGAGGAATTTGTTTCCATGCAAGTAAATCAAATAGCAACGCCTTGGATGGTGTACTTCATGAAATTTGATCCTGCTACCGCATTAGAAAACGTAAAATGTCCTGTTTTGGCTGTAAATGGCGAAAAAGATTTACAAGTGCCACCAAAGGAAAATTTATCCACTATAAAAAATGCGCTTACAAAAGGAGGAAATAAAAATGTAAAGACAATGGAGTTTCCCAATCTAAATCATTTGTTTCAAGAGTGTGAAACGGGATCGCCAGATGAATACGCAACTATTGAACAGACCTTTTCACCACTTGTATTAGAAGAAATCACCAAGTGGATAAAAATACAAACGAAATAAAATAAATATCCTTAATGCTTAAAAAATTAGGTCTGATTTTGGTAATTATCACATTATATTCTTGTGATAACAAAAAATATGTCACCGAATATTATCCAAATGGTAAACTTAAATTAAAAGTAGAAATTGATAAAGATAGTTTACAAATCGGGAGCTATGAGGACTTCTATGCATCGGGTGAATTAAAATCGAAAACTACATATTCAAACGGAAAAATTTCAGATACTTTTTATAGATTTCACAAAAACGGAAAAGTTAAAGAAAAAGGTCTTGAGAAAAATAACTTTTTAAATGGCTGGTGGTTTTATTATGATGCCGATGGCAAATTAAAAGAGAAGAGCCAATTTTTAACTATTAAAGATAGCTTGTATAAAAACCAATCTTATTATTTCAACAAAAATGGAAACATTAAATTAGAACCCAGTACATTCTTTGAAATTGAAATTTCAGATACGCTGCGTATTGGAAAAAATGCAGCAAGAATTAAAAACTATGTCACTAATTTCAACAATAGAGAAGCCAATCTTTTATCTGTAATAATAGATAATGAAAATTCTGATAACGAAATAAAAAGAGACACTTTTGGAAATGGCACTTTAAAACCATTTTTTGGTGTAACCATTTATAAAAGCGGCAAGCAGAAAATTAAAGGTAAAATTCTAGAAAAAATCCTGACTAAAACTAAAGAAAGTGAAGATTTATATAATCTTATAATTGAGGATCATTATAAATATTTTGAAATTGATGTTTTTGTAAGGGATCAAGAAAAAGAAACCAGGTTAGGCCAAAAACTTCGGGAGGAAATGATAGCGGATAAATTTAATTAAGCGCAACCACGTTTCTAAAAAAACTTGGTGATTGATCTTAATTTAAAAGAGATTAATAGACGGTGATATTAAATAATTATAGGGCATTTAAAGAAAATTCGCAACTTACCTGTAACATTTAAAAAAAAGAATTGTCTATAAAAGAAATCCGAAATATGAAAAACATATTTATAATACTTTTGACCTTTTTATCGGTGCATAGTTATTCTCAAAACAAATTGAAGTATTTGGAAAATAACCGATTTGATTTAACTTCTTCTAAATTCGATTTTCCACAAAAAGATTTTAAAATAATTGGATTTGGCGCTTATCACGGAAGTTCAAAAACGGAACAGACAGAACACGTACTTCTTAAGTCGCTAACAAAGAATGGAACAGTAAAATTTTATTTACCTGAAACAGATTTTAGCATTGCACATTATTTTAATAAGTATCTAAAAACGGGCGACACCTTATTGCTAAAAGATTTGGTACAACATTATGGGATAAGAGTACCACAAGAAAAAAGTGTTCAGACTTATAATAAATGGAAAGAAATTAAAAGTTTGAATAATAGCCTTACAAATGATAAAAAATTGACTGTTGTTGGTATTGACAAAATTGTGAGTTATAAATACACTTCTAAACACCTTCTAGAAATTATTAACTTCAAATCAAATCAAGAAGAATCGCTCAACAAAATTTTAAAAATGGTTAAAACCGACACCACAGATTTCTCGCCTTATTATGAAAGTTTTTCAAAAGGTGTATTGAAAAACTTTGTTTTAGACTATGAAAAAAATCCATCGAAATTTAATAATGACATTAATAATAAATTCGAATTTGAATATATAATTACAAATCTTAAATTATCCTTTGATGATTCTGAAAATAGAGAAACGGTAATCTTCAAAAATTACAACCATTTATCCAGTTTATATAAATTTAATAAAAATCCTCAATTTCTTCGTTTTGGATTTTTCCATTTAGAAAAAGAAAGAGAAGGCAATGATGTACCATTCTTTACTATGCTAATAGAAAATAAGATTTATAAACGTACCGAAATTATTTCCATCATTGGCTATTTGACCGAAAGCAGAGTATTATGGGATGTTATTTTTGACGATGATGGAAATTACAAATCCTTTACCACCGAAGGAGGTTTTGGAATTGGCGATTATGAAAAAGAATATTTTCTTGGAATAGATAACCTAAAAAAAACTAAAATCTCGGATATTACGCTTTTCCGAATTAATAAAAAAAATACGCCATTTAGCGATGGAAAACCAGATTTGATAGAAATAGTAATGACCGACGAAAAATCTAATGGCGACAAAGTAAAAGGAAAATCAACATCTGATTTCTTGGATTATGCAGTTCTGATTTCAAACTCAAAGGCAAGTACACCGATTCAAGAAATGGAATAAAAACGTTATAAAACACCGCATATACGCTATGGCTAGGTCAGTCCTCACTTAGAAAATCCTGCGGATTTTCTAAAGTTAGATTATTTGGAGAGGTCGGTGCTAAAACGCGCCACAGCTCATTTACATAACCGTAGTTAGCCACGTATAAACGGTTAAACTAAAATATCCTTACACTAAAATTGCCATTCTAGAAAATAGCACAAACCATCTGGAATTGCACTCTTTAATTACACACTAAAACTATTTGCACAGAAATAAATCTAATGTAATCCTGTTCTAATTATAAAAATGAAAACTGGAGATTTCTCTCCGGTCTTCTGCTATTAAATTTATTACGCAAACATGAAAAGTGCATAACAAGTATTAATCGAGGATAATAAATTCTGAACGTCTATTTTTCTGATGTTCTGCTTCCGAGCAATCTACGCCGTTACTACAGCTATTTACAAGTTTAGTTTCACCAAAGCCTTGAGCTTTTAGTCTTGAACTGACAATTCCTTCTTCAACCAAATAATTCAAAGTAGAAGTAGCACGACGTTGTAATAATGCTTTGTTATAAGCATCATTTCCACGGCTATCTGTATGCGCTCTTATTTCTAATTTTAATTTTGGATATTGGTTCAAGGCTGTTAAAACTTTTTCTAGTTCTACTTGAGCGTCTTTACGAATATTAGACTTATCAAAACCGAAGTAAATAATTGGAATGTTTAGCACTTTTGCCAAATCTATTCCTGGAACTAAAATAACTTCGTTTTGTTGCAATTGGAAGCTAATTTCCTGACGCTCCAGATTAGCTTCAGATCTCTTTTCATCGGTACCCTAACGCTCCATACTCGCTTTTACGAAATAGGTATTGAATATATGAGTTTCAGTGGTATAAAACCCTTTAGAATCTGTTGTTAGTTGTTTGTAAACAACTCCTTCAGAATCTGATAGCGTTATTTGCGCGCCTTCATTCCAAGTGTTAACTCAATGTCTTTTTCGAGAAAAAGGCAATGAACATTCCTGGAATTGATAAAGCTATTGCAAAGTACACAAGACTCATTGGCGAATATATTCCGAGTAACCATCCCGCTACTGAAGATGCAATCATTATGGATAAATTAAATACTGAAGACTGAACCGAAGTAGCCACATCTTTTGCAGTTTCTACTTGGCGACTCACGCCAGCCTGCAATAGGGTTACTAATGGCCCAAATGAAAGTCCCCATAAAAAGAAGGCAAAGTGTCCCATACCTTTTGTTCCACCGTACATTAGAAAAATAATCATAGAAATAATTAGTAAGGCAAACATTGATATGGTTAATAATCTCAAATATTTATCAGTAAATTTTATGGCTAACAATACCGAAATTAAAGATCCTATTCCAAAAAACAATAAGGCACTTTCTACACCTCCTGTAAGCTGAATTTCATCAACAAGGCTTGTGATATATACATAAACGCCATAATGAGCAACCACGCCAAGTAGTGTAAGCAATAAAATAAGTAAAACCGCAGGTATTTTTAATAGTGCAAAAGGTGATGAACTTTTAGTTAATTTTTCTCCTGGTGCAGAAGGCAAAGCAAAGATACTAACTAAGGCGATAGCAAAAATAAAAGCACCTAAACCAATAAATTCAGTTCTCCAGCCATAATTATTAGCTATGGAAGTCATTATAGGCATTCCGATACTAATTCCCAATGTGGTTCCAGCCATAATTACTGCAATGGCTTTTCCGTGATCCTTTTTATCTACCAATCGCATTCCATAAGCTGCAATCATTGGCCACATGACACCAGCACAAATTCCACCGATAACTCTAAGAACTATAATTACTGTATAATCATGAACAAGTCCTGCCATAATATTGGAAATAGCAAATCCACCTAGCAAAATCAACAATAAATATTTTCGATTGAATTGCATGGTTAGTGAAATAAGCGGGATGGCAAATATCGCAGAAGCAATCGCATAATAACCTACCAAATTACCTGTTTGCGCTTCGCTAATATTCAAATCGGCCATCATTAATGGAAGTACACCCGAAGGCATTAACTCAGACAGTATTCCGACAAAGGTTACGGACGACATTAAAATCATTATCAGCCACGGAAAAGCTTTGTTAGCTTGTTCCGAAATAGTCTGTTTACTCATAATTTTAGTTTTATAGTTGTTGAAAATAAAATCAGCGCTTTATAAGAATAATCTTTTCTTTAAATAACATAAGCGCTTTATTTCTCACGATTTATTCTATATAAAGCACTCATTAATATTTTGTTTAGATTAAAGACTCAACGGAACATCATACGCCATTTCTTTTCTTCGGAATAAAAATTCACCATTACGTACTGAAGCTAAAACATCTACTCTTTTACGCATGGCTTCATAAACTGTACTTTCGTTTAAAACAATGAAGTTTGCTGCTTTACCAACGTCTAAACCGTAACTATCTTGAATATTTAAACAACGTGCGCCATTATAGGTAATTAAATCGAAATTTGTCTTTACATCTTCCGAAGACATTATTTGAGCTAAATGAATTCCGTTATCTAAAATATTCATCATATTACCATTACCCATTGGATACCAAGGGTCATTAATGGAATCTTGTGCAAAAGCAACGTTAATTCCGTACTCGATAAACTCTTTTACGCGGGTTAATCCTCGACGCTTAGGATAGGTATCTTGACGACCCTGTAAATAAGCATTTTCTGTTGGACAAGCAATAAAATTCATCTTAGTCTTTTGAAATATGTCGAGCATCCTAAACGCATAGGAATCGTCTGCCGAACCAAACGAACAGGTATGACTTGCCGTAGTTCTGCTACCATAATCTTCCATATAGACAAGTCCATTTAATAACTCTACAAATCGGGAATGCGGATCATCGGTTTCGTCACAATGAACATCAATCATCTTGTCATATTTTAGCGCCAGTTTAACGATATCATGAATAGATTTTTCTCCAAATTCTCTTGCAGGTTCGTAATGTGGAATGCCTCCTACAACATCGGCTCCCATTTTAAGTGCTTCTTCAACCAACTCAACACCTCCTTTATACATATACATGCCTTCTTGTGGAAAAGCCACAATTTGTATATCAACTTTATCCTTTAGATCTTCTTTCATTTCCAACATCGCTTTTAATGCTGTAAAGTTTGGGTCGGTAACATCTATATGAGTTCTAATGTGCTGTACACCTTGCGAAACCTCATCTTGAATTCCCTTCATAGCCAATCTTTTTACACTTTCTACCGTTAGCGTTTTTTTGAATTGTGGCCATAATTCAATGGCTTCAAATAAGGTACCAGAACCAGCACCTTCTTGTCCTAGTTCAGATAAAGTATATACATAATCTAAATGTAAATGTGGATCTACATAAGGTGGCAAAACGAGTTTTCCGTTAAGGTCTATTTCTTCGTCACATTTTGGTAAATTTGTACCGATGTGGGTAATTTTACCATTCTCAACAATTAGTTCTGTTGCGTTGTCGTTGTGATAAATTTTCGCATTAAAAAACTTTTTTTTCATTGTCCGTTTATTTTATGTTATTATTTAAGTTTAAAGATACTTTTAAAGCTTGTGTTTTGAAATGACACAGGTAAGTTGAACAATAAATTACAAAAAAAAAAATGTTCTTAAAAAGCGTAAATAAAATAGATAATTGATTTTTAAATCAATTATCTATTTTATTAAAATTAGTGAAATTCGAAGTTTATTTCAAATACGAATTTAACATCCAAAGGGTTTTTTCCGTTTCTGTAATGTAGTTGCTCATTAAGCTTACTGTACCTTCATCATTTGTATCGGCAGCAATAGTTAGAATATGTCGCTCTTTTTCAACTAAAGTTCTAAAATTATTAACTACAACCTCTACGCCTTTTGTACCATCTGATACATTTTTTTCTTCTTTAATTTGTGTTGTTGCAAGATAATCTGTATAAGTATGTAAAGGCTCGCCTTCTAATGTAAGAATACGCTCTGCAATTTCATCAATTTTTATGAAAGCATCTTTATAAAGCTCTTCAAACTTATCGTGTAATTCAAAAAACTTTCTACCTTTAATGTTCCAATGTAAACCTCTTAAGTTTTGATAAAAGATTTCATAATCTGCCAATAAGATGTTTAATTCAACAACTAATACTTCAGCTTTTTTACTATCTAATCCTACTAAGTTTTTCATATCATTTGTGTTTTTAAATTATTATTTCAAAGATATGATAATTGTTACGTATTGGCAATGAACTTGGGCAGTTGAAGGTTAATTTTTGTTGATTATTTGGATAAAAAAAACTCATTTATTGCTTCACAACTACAGTTCTGTGTGGAAATGGAATTTCAATTCCCTCATTATGAAAACGTTTTTTTACTGTTTCAAAAACATCTCTTTTTATGGCAATAGATTTTGAATAGTTCTCAGCCCAAGCCCAGGCTCGTAATACAACGGCAGAGTCACCGAATTCTATAAGTGCTGTTCTAATCATTGGTTCTCCTTCTTGTTTTTGCTCTTCGGTTCGATTATCCAAAATAAATGGATGCTTCTCACATTCTTCTCTTAGAATCTGTTTTGCAAGGTCAACATCACTATCATACGAAATACCGATGACTATATACTCACAGCACTTTTGTTCATCTAAATCAAAATTTTCTATATTGGCCTTGTTAATTACCGCATTAGGTATAATGATTCTTCGGTTTTTCCAGGTACGGATTACAGTATGGCGCAAAGTAATATCTGTAACGCTGCCTGTTACTGAATCTCCTATAGCAACTATATCACCAACTTTAAAAGGTTTAAAAGCAATAATAAACAAGCCACCTATTACGTTAGACAAGGCTTCTTGAGAAGCAAGACCTACAACAAGCGCAGCAACACCTGCGCCACCTAAAGCGGTTTGCGCAACGCCTTTAAGTGAAGGAAACGCTAACAGACACATCATAATACCGATAAAATAAATACCGACTAAAGCTAGATACCTTAAAAATTTAAAACTGGTTGGGTCTTGTTGGGTTGCTATCCTTTTTTTTATATCATTTTGAAACCACATATTTGTTGTAGTGGCAGCAATAATGGTAAGTGATAACACGACACCTAGATACAACGCTAATTTAAAATTATCGACCAAGACAGTCTGTTTGCTCTCGTCAACAACTAAATAGGTTAATGCTATTAAACCTAGTACCAACCATAATGTATTAAGAATGCGTTTTAAAAGACTTAAAGGCTTTGATCTTTCTCCAGGAAATCGCTCCTGTTGCTCTTTTTTAAGCCAGCGATGTAGTTTGTTTGTCAAAAACCGTAAGGTGATGATTATTGCAATGACGATTACGCCAAAGATGATATCAAATTTGTAAGTGTTTAAAAATTCTATCATAGCTCTTGGTTGTTTTTAACTTTATACTAAATGTTAGTTATATATCTTAATAAAAGGCACGTTTTGATTCCTGAAATAATATTTGCAACAGGAAAAGCAGGTAAAATCAATCCGATTAACCTAATAATAATAATAATGCTGACACCTGCTTCTCCAATTATTTTTTACGCCCTTGCACACCTCCAAAACATTTAAAAATCTTCCATTAATCCATGATTTTAATCAATGTTATAAAAATGGCGATAATAATCGAACCATCCTTTCCCATAAATGAATATATTTTGGTCTATTTAACCAAACTTGGGCATCAATTAATTGAGATACTTCTAAATCGTTATTAAAAGCTTCAGTAAGTTGTGCTGCAATATTTTTGCTATATACAATGGCATTCACTTCAAAATTGAGGTCAAAACTTCTGTAATCCATGTTTGCAGAACCAACGATGGCAACATCATCATCAATTACCATTGTTTTGGCATGTACAAATCCTTTATTATATCTGTAAATTTTGGCGCCAACATCAAGCAATTCTGTATAATAAGCATTTGCCGCAGCGTTAACCATTTTAGAATCTGATATACCTGGAATTAAAATCTTAACATCTAATCCGCCTTTAATGGCAATAATTAAAGCGTCCATTAAGCTTTCATCTGGAATAAAATACGGACTCGTAATGTAGATGCTTTCTTTGGCTGAATTTATGGCTTCTAAAAGTGAGTAGAAAATAACTGGCTGCTTGCTATCTGGTCCTGAAGCTGCAATCTGTACAATTTCATCTGAAATAACTTCATGTTTAGTTTTGTCTATAAAATAGATGTCGGAATATTGAAAAGGTGTTCTGCTACAAAAATTCCAATCTCCCATAAATAGGTATTGTAAATAAGCTGTGGCTTGGCCTTTAATCATTAAATGTGTGTCTCGCCAATACAAATGGTTTTCTCTATTTAAATCGTTTCGGTATTTATCGCTCATATTAATACCACCTACAAAACCTACTATGCCGTCAATAACTATAATTTTTCTATGGTTTCTATAATTTAGTCTGTTGGCAAAGGCATACCATTTTATTTTATAAAAAGGTGCGGTTTGAACACCTGCGTCTTGCAGTTTTTTAATGAAGGAATTTCCTAAACCATGACTTCCAAAATCATCATACATAAAACGAACTTCAACACCTCCTTTTGCTTTTTTAATGAGAATATCAGCCACTTGATTTCCAGTTATGTCATCTTCATAAATATAATATTCAATATGAATATGAGATGTTGCATTTTCAAGTTCTTTTAATACTATTGGAAATTTTTCGTCTCCATTTATTAAGAGTTTTACCGCATTGCTACCTGTTAATGGACTATAACCAGCACGACGAATAAATTCTATTAACGTTTTACTTTTTTGCGGAATTAAACCTGAATTGCTTACTGCTTCAGAATACAAATTCATTCTGGTTGTAATGCGATCTCGAAGTTGTTCGTCTTCCGCTATTTTTTTTGAATATAGTTTTCGTTTTCGATAATTTACTCCAACCGAAAAATAAAATATAGTTCCAATAATAGGCAGAAAAACAATGAAAAGAATATATGCCAAAGCTTTGGTGCTACTTCGTGTATCATACAACACTCTAGAAATAACTAGAATGATAATGAGGACGTAAAATGCTTCAGCTATTAAAACCCAATTCATGTAATACTTTTATGGTCGTATAAAATAACTAGTTTTACTTTCTTTTGAATGTTGGATAAGGAATGTATTCATCGTCACCTTCTATTTTATCAAATGATTGTGATATCCATTTTTGCTTGGCTTCGCTTATTAATTCTTTATCTGAAGACACAAAATTCCAATCAATAAATCGTTCTTCGGGAAACGGTTCGCCTCCAAAAATATAAATGGTACTATTTTCTTGAATTGTAAATTCGCAAAGCGAGCTGTCTTTTGCTACTAATAATTGTTTAGGTTCATAAATATTCCCTTCGCTTTCTATCGCGCCTTTAAGAATATACAAACCAGATTCACCATAAAGTTCATTACCAATATTTACCACTTGTTTTGATGTGCTTTTTATTTCTAGCATAAATAATTTACTGAAAACTGGGACTTCTGACTTCTTTCCAAAGGCTTCACCAGCAACTAATTTAAATTGTAAATCGCCTTCTGTCCAACTTGGAATTTGGTTTTCTTCAATATGAAAAAATTGCGGCTCCATTTGCTCTAAATGTTTTGGCAAGGCCACCCAGATTTGTAAACCATGCATAAATAATGGCGAATCTCGCAAATACTCTGGTGTACGTTCAGAATGTACAATACCTTTTCCAGCTGTCATCCAATTTACTGCTCCTGGTTTTATTTCTACTTCGTTACCAAGCGTATCGCGATGCATAATACTGCCTTCAAATAAAAATGTAAGTGTCGAAAGTCCTATATGTGGATGTGGCATGACATCAAAATTTTGTCTTTCGTTTAATTTAACAGGCCCCATGTGGTCTATGTAAATAAAAGGACCTACCATTCGTTTTTGACGAAATGGTAATAAGCGGCCTACCATAAACTTCCCAATATTGGCAGCTCTTTCTTCAATAATTAGTTGAATGTTTGACATAATTGGTTTCTTAATTAATTTAAATTTAGTGTTTATATAGGCGATTTCGTCGTTTTCCAAATTTTTGGTAAATGCCAATTAAACCTAACCGATAATAATCGTAAAAGGACAACAGAAGCAAGACAAATAATTTCAATGGGCATTTTGGTCATATCTAACTTCATTAATAGAAAAAATATAATTCCTCCAAAAATACAACTTGTTGCGTAGATTTCCTGTGCGAAGATGAGCGGAATATTGCTTAAGGAAATATCGCGTATGACACCTCCAAAACATGCTGTAATAGTTCCTAATGCAATACATGAAACAGGATGAAAACCTAATGAAAGTCCTGTTTGAATACCAACCACTGTAAAAAAACCAAGCCCAATAGAATCAAAAAACAGTAGGACATTATGATAATTTTTAATCACTGTTTTAAATAATAATGCAGCTATAGTACTCAATAAAACTATTATGCCGGAACTTAAGTCCATTAACCATTTTACGGGTACTTCTCCAATTAAAATATCGCGTAACGTACCACCCCCCAAAGCGGTTATAAAAGCAATAATAAAAATGCCGAAAATGTCTAGTTTTTTTTTCATTGCAGCAAAGGTACCCGCAACACTAAAAGCTGCCGTTCCAACAATATCAATAACTGTAAGAGATTCCATATATATTTAAATTTAATAGTTCAATGTACGAATGTCGCCAACATTCCAAAAGTTTTTGTATTGTTTAATTTATGCGATTTCTGATAATGAAAAATTCGTCAGCATAAAATAGTGTATGCTCACGAATTTTTTCCAGAATTAGCACTTCCAGTATTAAGTTTTATGGAATGGCTTAAAAAAATATTTTTATTTCTCTAAATCGACAAGTATTTTTACTTCAGAAGGATCATTTACGAGCGACTCAAAACCTTTCTCAACAATATCTTCCAAGGGGATCACGCTGGTTACCAGTTTTTCTACAGGTAATCTTCCGCTTCCAATTAAGGCTATAACTTCTGGGAAAATATTACGGTAAGCTGCTGTTCCAATTATGGTTAACTCTCTTAAGGTTTGATTTAGAGCGTCATGCGTTATTTTCTTTCCAAATAGGGCAACTAATACGGCCGTTCCACCATTTCGAAGGCTGTTAATTCCCGTATCAAATGAAGCTTGAACACCTGCCGCATCAATAAAAATATCGGCGCCATGACCTGTAATTTCTCTTATTTTTTTAGAAATATCTTTATCTCTGGCGTCAAATGTATGTGTGGCACCAACTTCTTTAGCTTTTTTTAATCTGTTTTCAGAAAGGTCCGATACAAATATTTGTGAAGCACCTGAAGCTATAGCAACTTGAACCGTTAACAAACCAATAGGACCTGCGCCAGATACCATAACGGTATCGCCCATTTTCATGCCACTTCGTTGGATGGCGTATGCAGCAACAGCAGCTGGTTCCACAATAGCACCTTGTTCAAAAGTCATTTTATCTGGCATTTTATGTACCATATAATCCTCAACTACCACATATTTCGCAAAACCACCATTGGAGGTTAAACCTACAAAACCTAGTGGTTCAGACAGGTTGTATTCACCTGTAGAAATAAATGAACTTTCTGGGTTTCTAAAAATGGGTTCTACTGTTACGCGGTCTCCTTTTTTTATGTTTTTCACCTGATTACCCACTTCTTCAACAACACCCGAAAATTCGTGACCAAGCGTTGTTGTCCCTTGGTGGCCGTTTAATGCATAAGGTTTATCAACAGGTATTAATTGTGGTCCATTAGTATATTCATGTAAATCTGATCCACAAATTCCGGTAAATTTTACCGCTATCTTTACTTGATTTTCTTTTGGAGAAGGCACTTCCGTCTCTTCCACTCTTATATCCTTTGCTGCGTACCAGCGTGCTGCTTTCATCATGGTCATAAATATTTGTTTTTAAAATGCTGTTGATTCCTATTTAGATATGCCTAGTTTCAATAGGTATTAAAAGAATTCAAATTTTATTGCGATTGGCATCATATGTATACCTTTAAAATCTGAAACTACCTTAATTTGATGCGTGGTTTTTGGTGGAATTACAAAACCATCTCCCTGTTTTAATATGATATCTTCGTCATTAATTGTTAGAACGCATTCGCCTTCATGTATGAAAAGTATGGATTCTAAATCTGCACTATGTTTTGGTAACAAATCACCAGCATTGGCTTGCATCTGTTTGATTATTAAGTCTTTACCTGAAGCAATTGATTTAACGTTTGGTTTCGTTACTTTTTCCATGGTTTTTAATTTTAACGATGATTTTTTCTCTTTTTGATAAATCAAAAGTGTCCCGTTTTTTGTTTTGGTATTTTCCTTTGAGGAATTTAAAAACACTGTTGCGAGTAATACAGTTATTTAAACGTTTTTTAGTCTGTTTTTATATATCAAATTATCAATTGAAATTTTACCAGCTCCTGCTATTAAAATTACTAAATAAATTGCAGAGTAGAGCAGAGGTAATTCCTTATTTGCAAACGGATCGTTTGCATGAAATACTAAAGCTGCTACCAACATGGTGATCAATAAAGGAATTGCTGCCAAACGTGTACCAAGTCCCAAAATTAAAAGTATGGAACAAAAGACTTCAGAAAAAACTGTAAGAACTAGTGTTGTGGTAACTCCTAGCCCTATCGGGTCCGGAAACTGTATAGGTTCGCTTCCGAACAATGGTGCCATTTTACCGACACCGTGTGTTAACATTAAAGCGCCTCCAGCCATGCGGAGAATCAATAGGGAGAGGTTTATGTTTTTCGTGTAACTACATGGATTGAATATGTTTTTAATCATTATTTTATTATTCTTTAATTGACCAAATAGAACCGTTTTTCGTGCTCAATTTCTCTAAAATATTCTTGGATACAAGCGCATTTAAAATATCTTCACTTTCGTTTCTAGGCGTTCCTGAAAGTTCAGAAAATTCTTTAGCTGTGAGTGTGGGGTATATTGCAAAGAGCGTATCCCAATTTTTACTATATTCACTTTTAAGAGCATTCGGATTTAATTTTAGAATAGCCATTTCGTAAAAAGCATAAGGTCTGGTGCCATAAACAACTTCTTTATTGCCTGCATCATCTACAAAGAAGATGGTTGGAAACCCTCTAACTCCTAATTCTCTTCCTAATTTTAAATCGTCTTCAAATAAGGTTTTTGCTTTACCATCAAAGTCTATTTTTAATTGCGCTACATCTAAATCTACTTTTTCAGCTGCAATAGCCAAGTTTTCCCATTTAGCCATATTTTTCTTTTTCAAAAACATCATTTCACGCATTTCACGCATATACAAAATAGCCTTATCGTTATCCTGAAGTTGCGCAGCTTTAAATGCTATCGAGGAGGGGTATGATGAGTCCATAGGGTCTTCCAGCCATAAATCGCCATCAATAGGCATGTCGTAATGGATACTCACTTCATCCCAATGTGAGGCGACGTCTGAAGGTTTGCCAATGCCACCGCTGTTGTAATTCCAATCTGGCAATAAGCCGCCCATTCTGTAATCTATTTCAATAGCGCTGCCGTATTCTAATTTCAGTTTACGCAGTTGCGGTTCAATACCCCAACAGGACGAGCAAATGGGATCTGTGTAATAAATAAGCTTCACAGATTTTTTAGTGGCTTCAACTTTACTAGAAGTTGTATTATTTGTACTTTCTTCCGTTGTTTCACACATTCCGGTTTCTATATCGCATAAAAGCGGATTGGTTTTTAGTGTTTCGTTGTTCATCTTGTATGTTTTAATATATTTATATTATTCCTTGTCAGCGTCAATTATTTTAGAGTTAAATCATTTCAAAACGTTTATTTGCTGATCGTTACAAATATACGGAAAATAAGTGTATATTTGACATGTATTTCCTTTTTGAAAGTACTTTCCAAAAGGAAACTACCCCTATTTGATTTTGTAATTGAATGGATATTTACTAAATAATGAACTAATGAAAAAGAAAGCAGTCATCAACAATACCCCCGTTTGTCAAGTAAGAATGCAAGCTATCAGTGATACCATGAGTATCCTTTCTGGAAAATGGAAGTTTCATATTTTAGGTACGCTTATTGAAGGTGAAAAATTGGGATTCATGGATTTGCTCCGGGAAATAGACGGGATAGGCAGTAAAATGCTTTCCAAGGAACTTCAAGATTTAGAGTCGAACCATTTAGTTAGTCGCACAGTGATGGATACAAAACCTATAACTGTAAATTATGCTATTACTAAATATGGAGTAACGCTTTCGCCCATAATTAATGAGCTGGCCAAATGGGGAATAGCCTATAGAAAATCACTTCATGGTTCAAAATAAGATACGTACTGATTTTGACGAAAGTCCAAAATGGCGTTCAACTGTTATTATGACAGTTACCGGCTTTAGTTAAACATTTTGCTCTAGACTCAACACGTTTTTAACACCTGTTAGGTCTTGAATAGTTTATATTTTAGCTTAACGCACCAATCGATACCTGCTATTTTGCCTCTTCGGAAGTTGCAAATTTTTCCATTTTTACACTCAAACCATTTTCAACTGTGTATATCTGAACCTAATTTTGTTTCAACTCTCTACCTGATCGTTTTATTTTCTGATGTTCTTGACCTATTACAACTACCATAATTCCTTCAACAATACACTGTAGTGGTTCAAAGTTGATTATTTCTATTATAATGGTATAAAAAGCTGTAACACCTACTTTTTTTTCAAAGCGTCTTTTTGGGATTATTTGCGTTCCATGATAAATCCAAACGGTGTCGTCTGAAACGGTAGCTACAAATTTATCTGCATCTCCACTACTAAAAGCAGCGAACATATTTTTTACTACTTCTTTTGCAGGATTTTTCATTTTCTATTGGTTTTTATTGTTTTGCAAATTGTAAGTGAACCACTATAATTACATCTTTTCCAACACCAGAAGCGGCTGGGTCGTGATCAATATTATAATCAAATCTATTAATAGTCGTTTCTGCTTTCATACCTAATTTTTCGCCTTTTTCTCTTTTGGCTGTTCCACCATAATACACATTAAAAACCACATCTTTTGTAACATCCTTTATTGTATGCGCTCCGTATAATAAATATTCATTAGGCTTATCTGTGGCGGTCATTTTGGTGCTTTTGAAAGACATATTGGGATACTTTTCAACTTCAAAGAAATCGACACTTCTTAAGTGATTATCTCTATCGGCTACATTAGTATTTATACTTTTTATTTCAACTGTATAATTGAAACTTGCATTTTTGAGCGCTTCTCCATCTGTGGATAAACTTCCTGTATAATCCAAAAAATTTCCATTCACAATACTAATTCCAGAATGAGAAATATAGAAATTTAATGAGGAATGGTAAGGATCTACCTTCCATTGTGTTTGTGCGAAGGTGCTGATTGAAAACAAGACCAAACCAACTAATGTGATAAATTTCTTCATGTTAGGTGGTTTTAATTGTAAAAAAAAATCAACTGTAAAAGGCTATTCCGACGCGATAGTATGAACCCATTTTTCAAATGACTCCATAAAGCTCTTTAAGAAATCTTTAGTAGAATCATTTATTAGTTTACCATTCTCATCAAATAGATCTGCGCCACCTCCAATATATGCTTCAGGCTGCGCCATAGTAGGAACGTTAATAAAAGTTAGTGATAGTCTTAAATGGTGGTTTGCCCCAAAACCACTTATTGCCCCAATGGAAACACTTACAATTGCGGCAGGTTTTCCGTCCCAAGAATTTTCCCCATAAGGTCGGGAGCCTACGTCAATAGCATTTTTTAAAGCACCAGGCACCGAGCGGTTATATTCAGGCGTTAAAAATAACAGACCATCTGCATTTTGAGTTTCTTTACTTAAGGCCATCTAAGCTTCAGGTGGATTGGCTTCTAAATCTTCATTGAACATTGGAAGCCCTGAAATATCCAATAGGTCCATATAAAATGATTCCGGTGCCATTGCCATCATAGCTTTAGCCGTTTTTAAATTAAAGGATTCTTTACGAAGACTTACTACGATTACTGCAATTTTGTGTTTATTCATAATTGGATGTTTTCTGTTGCTAAAAGACGCCAATTTAGGAAGGATTAATAGGTGGTTTTACCGAACATTTAACACTTTACAGGCTGCAAATTCTAATATTTTTTTCTAGACTAGAAAAGTGTAGTTTTTTTTAATAAAATGGAATGAATTTTATGGCAAAGACTCTATGAAGCCAATTAACATTATTGGTTGTTTAAAACTTCTATCAGAGCAATTTTTGTGCTAATTAACGTCCTCAATGGATTGATTTTTTACCTTTTTAATTTTGTAATGCAGAATGATTGCTGACAACGACAAACAAATTACCGCAATAATACTCAAGGCTATAACTGGCGCATAAATATGTGAAACACTAGCGTGGTTAAGATAAAGTATACGAAACGTTTTTAAATAATGCGTCAAAGGAATTAATTCGGCTATAAATTGTACCCAATTTGGCATTTGGCTTAGAGGCCAAGTAAATCCACTAAGAATAAAACTAGGCGTGGCTACTACCATCAACACTTCAGTAGCTTTTAATTGGTTGGGTAAAATAATACTCACCAAAACACCTATGCCACATACGGCGAGAATAAAAACGAAGGTGCTCAAAGAAAATGCCCAAAAAGCACCACCTATTACCATATTGTAATATTTAGAAAAGCCCCAATACAGTAGGAGTATCCCAACAGACATAATCATATAAGGAATGATCTTTACAGCTAGCATGCCTAGAGGGTTGGGCATTTTTCTGACTAATTCCCCAAATGTTCCGTTTTCATATTCTGATGCAAATGTAAGTGCTAAACCCAATAGCAAAATTTGCTGGAAAACCGTTAAAAGCACACCGGGTAACATAAAGTATAAATAATTCCCGCTGCGTATGCTTTGCTTAATTATAGTTGTTTTAAAGGGTTCGTAATTTTGCGTTGCCACATATTCTGGAACGCCCTTTTTCTTTTGAGACTCGATTTGGATACCAGCTTTTATGGTCATTGCTACACCATTTACAGCCATTAAAGCCGTGTTAGAAGTCAAGGTGTTCGAAGCATCTACAAAAATGGTGATTTCGGGTAACTTATTTTGTTGAATTCCAGAGGTAAATCCTCTGGGAATATTCACTATTACGGAGGCGTCTTCATCAATTGCCTTGTTTTTTACATCAGTAAGATCCGGAAAAATGCCAACAACATGAATGCTTTCAGTTTCTTCAAGCATGTCAATAAATTTCTCACTCATGAGACTTTGATCCTGATCGACTACGATTATTGGCAAATCTGTTATTTTACCTTTTTCATAAACCGCACCAATTAATATTCCATACAAAATAGGAGCCCCAATAAATAGCAGTCGTAATACGTTGTTGCTAAAAAAAAGCCTGAATTCTCGTTTAATTAAGTGTGTAAATTTCTTCAAAACATATTATTTATTAAACTTTAAAGAAACTGAAGCTTTTGTTATTAGATCTTTCACCTTTTCTGGATCCGTAGGTTTTACTTCTACCTCAAATAAGGTTTGTTGCATGTCAAAGTCGGGATAAGCTGTTGCTATATTGGCATAAGAACTTAAAGCTTTAACTAGAGTTACCTCGCCATTAATAATTTCTGAATCCTTATATAGGACTTCTATTTTAACTTTTGTTCCCCGTTTAATTTCGCCTAATTTGCTTTCTGCAATGGTAAAACGAAAGTATACGGAGTCATTAATATAGCCACTTATAATAGGGTATCCTGGCAAAGCAAGTTCGCCATTTTTTAAATTGATTGTTTCAACGGACATATCTTGAGGTGCTATCACATATTTTTCACGTTCAGCAGCACCAACTTCTAAAACGGCTCCAGAGGCTTGTAATTTCTGGCCCAGGGCCATACTTTGCTGTTCTGCCCGACCACCATTTTTTGCTTCCTCTAATTCTGTTTTTGCCGCGTCATATTGATTTTTAGCACCTTGATATTTCGCGTAAACTTCATCAAACTGTTGTTGCGGTATTAGACTGTCTTGTAACATTTTATTAAGTCTATCCTTGGATTTTTTGGCAAATTCAAATTGCTCCTTTAATCCGTTAACTTTGTTCTGCAATTGTTTTAACTGCCCATCGGTGGCGCCCTTAATTGCCATTTGATATTGCGCTTCAGCTGATTTTAAAACACCTTCAGCTTGCTGCTTTTTGGCATCTACTTCTGGAATATCTAGTATAGCCAAGGTGTCACCTTTTTTAACGAAATCACCCTTTGACACCAATAGTTCTTCCACCGTTCCTGGTATTTTAGTAACTACTGAAATTTGTTCCCTTTCAATTTTCCCCATAAAAGCAGGATCCATTTTGTTATCTGAACAAGAAACTGAAACTACTAAAACAAGTAAGAGTAAAACATTTTTAATTTCCATAGCCGTTATAAATTTTGCCTAATAACTCACCTGTCGCTATTAAGAGTTCTAATGTCGCGTGTCGCTGATTTAGAATTTGGTTGTAATAATTCAAGTTTACTTTATAAAAATCATTTTCTGAAGCTAAACGTTCAGTTAAATCCACTAGACCAGAATTGTATTGCTTGGTTGCCAATTGTAAATTGTTTTCAGCTATTTGAACACGTTGTTTTGCCACTTCAACTTTTTGTTCCGCTGTTTTAAAATCAGATTTATTTTTAAACAATAGCAATTCAAATTTCTCTCGCGTATCTTTTAATTTGGTTTCAATGATTTCAACTTCAATTTCAGCCTTCTTTGCGCTTTTACTATTTTCTCCGCCTTTAAATAAATCCCATTTCATTCCAACACCAACTGCTGCTGCTGGTTTCAGCCTTATGTTTTCAGTGTTTAAGGTTACATCGCCTGCAATGGGAACGTCTTTAAGTTTTATTCGTGTGTCGAAAGCATTCAAATATATTGCGTTTCCAAAAGCAAATATCGTGGGGAAATAAGTACCCTTCTCTTTTTTATATGCAAATTCTTTAGCCTTTTTTCCCGCTTCCAAAGCTTTTAATTCTACGCGATTCTCGACATTTAACGCACCTTCATCCAATAAGAAAGCCTGTAAGTTGTAGGTAATAGCCTCTAATTCATTTGAAGGTATCCGCGTGAGATATGCTAGTTTGGCAAGTAAAACATTTCTATTGCTTAAAGCTTCTAGCTTCTTTTCTTCTAATTCTAAAACTGCTAATTTTATTTTATCACGATCATAAGGAATTGCTAAACCGTTTTCAATGGCTTTTAATACTTTTTTATGCTCTGTGTCGAGTCGTTTTTCGGAATCTTCAATGAGTTTATCTACAGCATTTAATAGCATTAATTGATCAAAAGTCTGGATAACCTCTTTTGCAATTTCTTCCTTTCCAGCTTCAGCTAAAAAACGTTCGGCTTTTTGTTTTTCCTTTAATGCTTTAATGCCGCTGTTAATTTGATTTCCTGCAAAAATAATTTGTCGGGTAGATAACCCTCCCATTAAAACATGAGTTTGATAACTGGAGGCTAAAGGGTCTTCCAAAAACGGTGTTCCGCTAATGGGTAGATATTGAGTTGGAAATTGCAAGTTTAATTGTGAGTATAAAAAACCATAGCCACCCATAAATGAAAGTGACGGTAGTCTTTTTCCTATGGCGATTTCCATATCTAATCCCGTATTACTACTGGTCATTTCTTGAATGCGTATATCTGCACTTTCAGTAATCGCTTTTCGAATAGGTTCTTTTAAAATGTCTTCTATAAAACTTTGGGCATGTAATGGCGTACTTATTAAAAAAAGTGTTCCAAATACCAAATAGAATATATTTTTAGTCATGAAAATCTTATTATAAGAGTTTACTAATTTAACGTGTTTACAATATAAATGTAACGCTATGAATTTTATGAATATTGAATTTATTTCATGTAATTCCGTTTTAATTTGTTAATGTATATCTTCAAATAAAAAGAATGATTGGTCAGTACCTGGTAGTAAATTTTACACAATACACTTGTAATTTGTAAGCGGTAATGGGTCTTAAACAATACATTTTTGCCACAACCCAAGTAGCTTGTAGTTGGTAGTGTTTTCAATTTGCCCAGAAAACCTACCACAAAAAAGGGCTGGCACTCGCCCCAATCATTCCACCTTTCGGCTTAATCTTTTAACTCTGTAAGCCAATTGAGTTCTTGAATTTTACTATCAATCTCTCTAAAAGCTCTTCCTATTTGATCCATTTCAGATTGCAACTTCTTAATATCAATGGTTGTTTTAAGATTGGCATCACCGCTGTTATTTACTTGAGCAGCATACCTAATATTTCTTAATTTTTCAGAAAGCATTTTTAATGAATCTCTTTTAGCAAGTGCCTCCATTAGTGAACCTTCTCCTTTGATTTGAGTTTCATTATTGGTTTTATTGATTCTAATAACCAAGGTTTCTAAATCTTGAATAGCGGTTCTCAATTGCGCCAAGAGCTTTGCTGGATCTTCTTGTGGTTTTTTGTCATCTGATACTATAAGAACAGGTCTTATTCTATTCTGAATATGTTCAATTTTCTTCATCAAATCTGATCGTAGCAAAAGTGCCTCTGCAAGTTTCATTTTTTTATTTTTTTCTGACATTTTATTTGTTTGAAAACGTTAATAAATTAATGCATTGGACATTTAGAAATTGGATTATTATCTGGTTTCGGTGCCCATTTATTATAAGGTGACATATCGAAGTTATTTACCTCATCCATAGATAAACCTAATGCTTTTGCCACACCCTGTCCATATTCTGGATCAGCTTTAAAACAGTTTCTTATATGACGAATTTGAATGAATTTTTCTGCACCACCTACTTGAGCTGCTGTATTATTAAATAATAAATCAGCTTTTCCATCTGCTTTTATAATGCGGAATAAATCGCCTGGTTGTGTGAAGTAATCTTCATCATCATCTCTAAAATTGTGCGCATAAGCGTCTCCATTTAATTCTAAAGGTTGATCTTTAAATTCTGGTTGTTCTTGCCATTCTCCATAACTATTTGGATTGTAATGCAATGTGCCTCCGTGATTGCCATCTACACGCATAGTGCCGTCTCTATGATTGGAATGATATGGGCACGTGGGTTTGTTCACTGGAATTTGATAATGGTTAACGCCCAATCTATATCGTTGTGCATCTCCATAAGAAAACAATCGTCCTTGTAGCATTTTGTCTGGCGAAAAACCAATTCCAGGAACCACATTCAATGGGTTAAAAGCCGCTTGCTCCACATCTTGAAAATAGTTTTCTGGATTTCTATTTAATTCGAATTCTCCAACAGGAATAAGCGGGAAATCTTTTTTAGACCATACTTTTGTTAAATCGAAAGGATGAAAACGGTATGTCTTTGCTTCCGCTTCTGTCATAATTTGAACAAACATTTTCCATTTTGGGAAATCTTTTTTATCAATAGCATCAAAAAGGTCTCTTTGTGATGATTCCCTGTCCATTCCAACTATTTTAGCTGCTTCTTCGTCCGACAGGTTTTTAATACCTTGTTGCGTCACAAAATGAAACTTCACCCAATGTCTTACATTCTCTTTATTGATAAAACTAAAGGTATGACTTCCAAAACCGTGCATATGTCTGTAACCTGTTGGTAAACCACGGTCACTCATTGTTATGGTAACTTGGTGTAAAGATTCAGGCAGTAAAGTCCAAAAATCCCAGTTGTTATTAGCACTTCTTAAATTGGTTTTAGGATCTCGCTTTACAGCACGATTTAAGTCTGGAAACTTCATCGGGTCGCGAAAGAAAAATACTGGTGTATTATTTCCTACTAAATCCCAAATACCTTCTTCGGTATAAAATTTTAATGCGAAACCTCTAATATCTCTTTCGGCATCTGCAGCTCCTCTTTCTCCAGCTACTGTAGAAAAGCGGCTGAACATTCCTGTTTTTTTACCAATTTCGCTAAAAATCTTCGCCTTAGTATATTTTGAAATGTCGTGCGTTACAGTAAATGTACCGAAAGCTCCAGAACCTTTGGCGTGCATTCTTCTTTCTGGAATGACTTCGCGATCAAAGTTTGCCATTTTCTCTAAAAACCAAGCGTCTTGCATTAACATTGGCCCTCTTGGTCCTGCAGTTTGTACGTTTTGGTTATCTCCAACGGGTGCTCCAGTTTGTCTTGTGAGTTTTGGTTTATTGTCTTCCATTTTTAGTTGTATTAATGTGATTTATATATAAATATAGGGGATTTTTTTAAAGTTGAAAAACCTGCTATATTCAGATTGTTTCGTATTTACTATCTCAATTTTATATCTCCACCATCTGCCATAAGTGTTTGACCCGTCATATACTGACTGTCTTCACTCAATAAAAAAGCTACTATAGGTGCAACGTCTTTTTGTGGGTCTCCAAAACGATGCATTGGGTTTTTACTGATAATATCTTCGTATTGTTCTGGGAAATTTTCTTTCCATTGTTTTACACCTTCTGTAAAAGCCAGCGGACAAACGATGTTTACTCTAATACCGTCAATGGCCCATTCATTTGCTGCGACACGAGATAAACCTCGAATCGCTTCTTTGGCTGCTGCATAACTTCCTTGATTTTTTTGACCTAATAATCCTGCACCCGAACCAAAATTTACGATAGACCCTTTTGTTTTTTTTAATTCTGGATAGGCAGCCTTCATAAAGTTTAAAGTCCCTTTTAGACCTGTGTTCATGGATAAATTCCAATCTTCATCGGTCAATTCTAGTAGTGGTTTTTGACGAGACGCGTGTGCATTATTAACCAGACTTGTTAATTTTCCAAATTTGGAAATTGCTAAAGCAACCGCTTCTACTGCAACCGACTCTTTTGAAATATCTCCTTTTAAAAATACAATTTGCTCCGGATTCGATGCTGCTTTTTGCTTACCTGCTTCTTGGTTTAGGTCAACAGCAACAACACAAGCTCCTCTTTGTGTTAACTCTGTGGTCATTGCCCCTCCAATGCCTGCTGCACCTCCTGTTATTATTATTACTCTATCTTTTAAATTTTTCATAAGATTCGTTTTATAATATATATAAATTACTTCGGAAAACTTCAATAGTTATTTGTTTTTAGTTTATTTAAAGTCATGTAATCTGTTCTTGGTGGAATTAGTTTTTAAATATTGTTTTTCCTTCTTTGATCAATTCAAGGTGTTCTCCTTTTCCTCTCAATTCATATAGGTCATTTTTATACCAAATTCCAGATGCTGCTTTTTCCGCTACTAAATCAATTTGTTGGCCACCATTTAAGTAAACTTTAACAGTACCATTCGTGTTGTTAAAAGTCATATTCAATGTTTGTCCTTCTTTATCTTGTAGCACAGTGTTTACAATATCGTCTTCGTGGTTAAAAATCACTTTCCCGTCTTTTTTTAATTCGATATCGTTTCCTTTACCTCTTAATTCGTACATATCATTTTTATACCAAATGCCTGAAGCTGCTCTTTCTTGTGCCAATTCAATAATTTCTCCTTTAAAATTAAGAGTTGCCGTTCCTTTTGTGTTATTAAATGACATATCTAACTTTTCTCCATCTTTGCTTGTTGATGTCATTATTTCAATATCATCATTACTACTATCATCAGTTTCGGTTTTTGTAGATTCTAAATTTTCTTTTTTTGGTGCTTCCTTACATGCATTTAAAACTAAAGCTGCAAATAGTGTAATGACTAAAATATTTTTTTTCATTTCTATAATTTTTAAAATTTTTGTTTTTTTGGCTTTGTATTAATTATCTCAAGGTAATTTTCAAAGAGTGTACCAAACTACATAAACGTTTTTTAATTATTAAAAGGTTGCAAAACATAAGAAGAGGCAGCTAATTGTTCTGCCTCTTTTATAAAATCTTTGTGTTTTTCGGACACTTTTTTTGAAGCGTCAAACTTCTTTCTGGCATAATGCCATTTCAGATTTTTATGAATTGCTTATTTAGTTTTACGACTGTTTAATAAATTGTACATCAACTACTAGTTTAACTTTGTCTGAAACTACAATGCTTCCCGCTTCTGTAATTGCACTCCAAGTTAAATTGAAGTCTTTTCTATTCAATTCTCCAGTAATTTCAAAACCTGCTTTAGTTTGACCGTAAGGATCCACTGCGACACCATTAAAATCAGCATTTAAAGTAATTTCTTTGGTTATATCTCTAATTGTTAAATCCCCAACTAAATGTTCTCCATCAAATGATTTTGATACAAACTTCATTTCAGGAAACTTTTCTGAATTGAAGAAATCATCTGATTTTAAATGTGCATCTCTGTCTTTGTTTTTGGTGTTTATTGATGCTGTTTTTGCACTAAATTCGATTACAGCATTGTTGAAATTGTCGCCATTTGTTTTTGCAGTAGCTTCAAAATCTTCAAAATGACCTGTTACTGTTGAAATCATCATGTGTTTTACTTTAAAAGCAATTTCTGAATGTGCGTTGTCTATTGACCAATTTGTGTTATTTTCCATTTTTTTAATTTTTAATTGTTAATTTATGATTGTTTTAATACGTCTTGTATTTCAGCTAATTTCTTAAACATTGCATTTGCAAATGGACATAATGGTGTGATTTTTATGTTTTTTTCTCTTGCCATTTCTACAATTTTATAAAGCAATTGTTTCCCAACACTTTTGTCTTTAAAATCAGGATTAACTTCTGTGTGGTCTATAATAATATGATTTTCTCCTGCTCTAGAGTAGGTCATTGTACCAGCTCTTTTATTATCTTCTGTAGCCATTGCAAAGCCCTTGTTATCTATTTCTTTTATTGTGATTTCCATTTTACGCTTGTTTAAAATTATCTTGACATTGGTACTTCCATTAAAAGTACTCGAGCATTTTCTGATGCTTTTACATTAATGCTTTTTGTATTCCAAATACCCATACCGTCTCTTTTAGAAAGTTTTTCGCCATCTATTTCAACTTCTCCCTCCAAGATAAAGGCATATACGCCATTTCCTTCTTTTTGTATTTTGTATTCATCTGAATTTCCTTTGGTGAAATTTCCTATATGAAACCAAGCATCTTGATTAATCCAAACACCTTGGTCATCTTTATTTGGTGAAACAACTTGATAGAATTTATTTTCTTTGGCAATTTCTCTAATAGATATTTGGTCGTATCGAGGTGTTACATTTTTCTCTTTTGGAAATACCCAAATTTGAAGAAATTTCACTTCCTTATCATTATTTTTATTTTTTTCTGAATGTGTAACTCCAGTTCCTGCACTCATAATTTGCACATCGCCTTCCTTAATTACCGTCACATTTCCGATACTATCTTTATGTTCTAAATCGCCTTCTAATGGAATTGAGATAATTTCCATATTGTCGTGAGGATGTGTTCCAAATCCCATACCTGCTTGCACTATGTCGTCATTTAAAACACGTAGTACACCAAAATTCATTCTTTCTGGATTGTGATAATTTGCAAAACTAAATGTGTGGTGTGAGTTTAACCAACCGTGATTTGCTTTTCCTCTTGTTTCTGCTTTGTGAATTACTGTATTCATAGTTTTCAAGTTTTTATTTGTTAAATGATTAACTGCGTTGCTGCCTTCGGCGGTAAATCCTACTTGTTCCATTAATGTATCGTAAGTAGATTTTGTAAAATCGTTATTTGATACTTTTAAAATTTGAGGTATAAATATTTCTTTACTTTTAATTATAGTACAAAGATATGGCAGTTTAATAAACCATAGAATATGAAAAAAAGGTATAAACTTATGAAAATCCGATATTTAAGAAGTTATCTCGGCTTTTTTGAAGTTTGAAGGCGACAATTGGGTGTGTTTTTTGAAAAATGCACTAAAATTGGCAGGCTCATTAAAGCCTAGTTCGTAACCAATTTCTTTATTAGAAAATTCTGTAAAATAGAGTAGTCTTTTCGCTTCGGTAATTATTCTTGCTTGTATGTAATCTTTGGCAGTTTTACCAATTTTTGATTTAACTGTTCTGTTTAAATGGTCTGGTGTAATATGAAGTTGATTTGCATAAAAAGTTGAAGAATGTTCTTTTTTATAATTGTTTTCTACCTCTTTTTTAAAAGCTCGTATTAAATTTTCGCCCGTATTATCTGCGTCAGATTCTATTGGATTAATGACGCAAATATTATTGCATTCGATAAGTAGTAACTTTAAATATGCTCCAATAGACAAAAACTTCATATTTGTTTCACTATTGAAAATGTTAAAAATTTGAATTGAAAACTGTTCTATCTTCTCGAATTGTTTATCAGATGGTGTAAGCGGTGGATTTTGTCCGTAATTCTGAAATAGATTTAAACTTTCTATAAATGATAATTGGATAGAATTTTCAATTAAAAAATGATTGGAAAATGTCATTGCAAAACCAAAC
Source organism: Bizionia myxarmorum (assembly GCF_008086205.1). Lineage (GTDB taxonomy): Bacteria > Bacteroidota > Bacteroidia > Flavobacteriales > Flavobacteriaceae > Algorimicrobium > Algorimicrobium myxarmorum. Next base: position 201,068 of record NZ_VSKK01000004.1, read on the forward strand.
GATTTTTCTTTTTCTATTACCTGATGTACTTGTCCTGGTGCAACAAAGTAAATTTGCTTGTTTGATAACTCATAAGAGTTGAAGTCAATTTTATGTTGTCCTTTTGCTTTATTGACAATTAAAACAGTATAATAGTTGTGTCTGTGTGGCTCGTCAACTTTTCCATTTCGTTTTGTGTATATATCTTCCATTTTTGATATGCCAAAACTGATAGAATCTATTTCATTGTTTACATTTTGATATGTTTTAACTATAGCCATTGTTTTTTTAATTCCAATATTAGATTATAAATTTTCTTCTATTCGCTTATCTGGGATTAGCCACATAATAGCTACAATAACATAAAATGCGATTCCTAACCACGTATTTAAAAATGAAAAACTAATGCCAAGCATATAACAAGCAATTGATATTTTTCCTTTTCTGTCTGGACCCACTACTTTTCTTAATGGGAAGTTATTATCGTGGGATTTTATAATTACTGATTGCAAAATAAAATAAGCTATTGCACAAAACAATAATACAACTCCGTAAGCAATTACAGGTAATTTGGCCTTATAATTCTCGCCAATCCAAGCTGTGGTAAATGGAAATAAAGATAACCAAAAAAGCAAGTGTAAATTTGCCCAAAGTATTTTACCGTTCACTTTTTGGGTAATCTGAAATAAGTGATGATGGTTATTCCAATAAATTCCTACATAAATAAAACTGAAAATATAGCTTAAAAATATAGGTGTTTTAGCAAGTAGAGAATATATATATATATATATATATATATATCTGTTTCTGTTGGTGCTGATAGTTGTAAAACCATTATGGTTATAATAATTGCTAAAACGCCATCACTAAATGCTTCTAATCTACTTGTCTTCATTTGTCTGTTCGGGTGATTGTTTTAAAAGTCTAACGACTTTGTATCTGTTTTCGTTGCTTTCTTTCTTTATCAGTTCTATTTTGTATTACACACAACTACAGTCTGTCTAATAACTCTACCATGATTTTTGTTTGGTCAACTAAACTACATAATTAGTTTTAAATTGGTGTTAGGATTTTATTTTTTATGTTTGACTTTAAAAATGGTACTAATAGACTCATAAGTATTGTTATAAGGGCTAAAATGATGCTATATAATGGTTGGAATAACTTGTTATTGGCTTTTAGTGTATTCCATATTCTTTTAAGATTATATACAATAAAGATTAATCCAACGTCTGCGCTGGCACGTTGCTTGGAGTTTTTGGTCATAATGTGATTAAAACCCCTATTTTTATGTACTTTCTTTCTTCCATTTCTGTTTTTAATTTTGTGGTTCTCTTAAATTTTAAGACATAAAACGACAGAAGCTTGAAAGGAATTTAAAATGATTTCAGAAAAAATTCAAGACAATTTAGATGCCGTCTGTTCTCAATTAAAAACTATAGATTTTGAATCTAAAAAAATATATCGGAATCCTTTAGCTATAAAAAAGAATCTGAACGCATTTAAGTTTCGATAGACCGTTTACAGACGAAGCGATTTTAAATACAGAAAACTTACGCAGTCATAAGGAAGCTCATTTAATTTGGGAACAGCTATATTGGTTGTTTTCTTTAAGTGAAAAAATGCTGAAATTGACACTAAAATTTAAGATGAATTAAATTTTTAAAATTCCGAAGCGTACTATATAAACGCTATCATTTACCATCCTAAAAAAACCATACCTATACCACATATTGCAATGGATAGTCCTGAAATAGGCACAACGTATTTTTCCAACCATTCGGTTTTTATAAAGTTAAAACCATGGTATAAGAGTGATACTACAATTATCATAGTTGAAACTGTTGTCAATAAAAAAACACCTATCAAAACTAACATATTAAACGTAGATTGTTCAACTGCTGGATAGGTTAGTAATGGGAATAGAACCTCGCAAGGCCCTAAAAGAAAGATTAAAAATAGAATCCAAGGTGTTACTTTTCTTCGTTTGGAAACGTAGGTCATTTGTTTATGGTCGTGCTCAAATACATACACTGAACCATCATCGTACACATCAAAATGTTTGTGTCTTTTTTCTTTATAAACGCCATACATACCATATATAAAATACAAAACTCCAAAGATGAATATAGCCCAACTTGCAAGACCACCTCTCACTTCGTTTAGACCATCAATTTTACTTAATGAAAATCCAATTGCTGCACCACCTAAAGCTAATAAAACAGAAGCCAATACGTGTGCAGAACCACAGATGGCTGTCCACATTACAATTTGGGGCAATCTCCATCCTTTAGATTTTCCAATCGCTATAAAAGGAATATAATGGTCTGGACCCGAAACGGTGTGCAGTACACTGACTGAAATGGCCGTAATTAATAAGATGCTTAATTCTGTTTCCATCAAATTAATTTACGTTTATCTTTTGATTAATTAAATTATCTTCTTGTATTCTAATTTCAGAAAACAGTTTAAAAAGCTGTTGTCCTTCATTTCCTAAAACTCTAAGTGCATACGCATTATCCATTATTTTAGATATTCCAAAACTGATGTCTTCTTCTTTTGAGAACATTTCGGAAATACGTTCCATTCGTTCTGTAATATCTCTTTCTGGTGCTATGAAAAATAAACTTCCTTGATGTGTGTATTCTTCATATAAACCAAATTGTTTCAGGTTTATTTCTTCTGGAACGAGGTATAAATTGTCCTTAAAAATCATCACGTCGTCTTGAAAAATTTCTGTAATGGTATGATGTTTTTTAAATTGAAATTCTTCGCCTTCTGCCACATATTTACGTCCGCAGGTTAATATTTCTCCCCAAAGTAATGTGCTACTGCCTTTAATATGAAAGGTGTTTCTCGCTTTGTAATTTGCGCCTTTGTGAGGCACAGTAGGATGAGGCGCGTGACTAAAATAGGCATTCTCACCCACGGAAATAGTCATATTTTGTTGTGTTCCATTTTCAGACACATAAATACGTTGGTAGGATTGGGTTTGTAAATTTAAGGCAGACCCATCAATCACTTCAATGGTAATATCATAAAAATCGTTATTTAAAAGTCCAGGTGATGAGGACATTAGCATCATTTCTAAAAGATGGTTTTTTTTATTCTCCCTTACTTCAACTAAATTAAATGGTGATGTAAAATAGACATCTTTCAATATCGTTTGCTCACGTAACCCAGTTTTAAGACTGTATCTTTCCATTATCTGAGTAATTGAGGTTCTTCCGTATTTTCTTCTACTAAAGCGTAACGTTTTATCCAATTTATAACACCATCTAAACCTTCATCTGTCATAAGATTTGTGAAAACAAAAGGTTGTCCGTTGCGCATTCTGCGAGCATCCTCTTCCATTGCGTCTAAACTGGCGTTTACATAAAGTGCCAAATCCATTTTATTTATAACTAATAAATCTGAACGTGTAATACCAGGACCACCTTTGCGAGGAATATCTGCGCCACCAGCAACAGAGATTACAAAAATGGTTACATCTGCAAGGTCTGGACTAAATGTGGCAGATAGGTTATCGCCACCACTTTCTATAAAAATAAGTTCTATGTCTTTGTGTCTTTTTACCAGTTCATCTACTGCTTCAAGATTCATACTTGCGTCTTCGCGTATAGCAGTATGAGGACATCCACCAGTTTCTACACCAATAATCCTATCTGCCGCTAACGTTGAGTTCTTTTCCAGATATTTTGCATCTTCTTTTGTATAGATATCATTAGTAACCACACCAATTTTATAGTCCTTGGCTATTTTTTTAGTTAACTTTTCTATTAAGGCTGTTTTTCCAGTCCCTACGGGTCCTGCAACGCCTATTTTTATATATTTTCTTTCTTCCATTTTTGTTTTTAATGTGTTGATTCTACTCGATAATCGAGATTAAAATGCTCCTAGGCTTGTCTCGAAATTATAAGGTTTCTTCTCCTACTATTGCCTCGGGACTTGACCAAAGGCAGTTTACTAATTTAAGACATATACAATCTAGAGTATAGATGTTCGTGTTGCATGCACTTAATATCTAATGCGGTATTACAAACACCATACATATCCCTTTCTAATTTCATTATTTCTAATGTTTGGTCTTCAATGAGCTGTTGTACATCATAAATGATTTGTTGACCATCAGTTTGACCTAGCGGAACCAATTTTACAGCATTAGTAACCATAGCAACTGTAGCATTATATAAAAATGCGCAAATGGCTTTTTCCTTATCTATTTTTAATAGCGCAGTAACGATACCATAAATAATCGCATAGTGACCCACCATTTTCTTTTCTGAAATGTATTTATTGATGTTATTTAAAAAGGGATTATTTAGCAACTTCCCATAAATTTTTAAAAGTCGCGTTCCTAATTTCTGGCTACCATGACGTATTTCAAAAGGTGCTTTTAATGCTTGCGTTTCTATATCTAATTTTAGTAGTGCCTCTATGTTATTATCTAAAGTAAATTCATAAGCTAACCTAACCGCTAAACCATCGTTGTAAGTGTAATTATTTCTAATCATACTCTCTACAAACTCTTGCGTAGTAGTTACGTCTTTAACTAAATTTTGTTGCACATAAGTTTCCAAACCATTAGAGTGCGAAAACCCACCTATAGGAAGTGTTGGGTCTGCAATGTGTAGTATTTCTATAAGCGAGCTTAACTTTGTTATTTCACTTGAGTTCTCTGTCATTTATATTTCTTTTATATATACTGATGTCCGAAAATTAAATTCGGACATCAGTAATTACTTTTTAACTTACTCTTTAGTGGTTAACTCAAGAATTTTTGAAAAGAGTGAACTTCCCGATTTTCCGTGTTGATGAGGCTCGACGTTTGCCTTTAACATATTTAGCAATTTGCAATGCGTTTTTTTTACCTCATAGCCAGAAGCAAGTAATAAACGCTCCAATGGTTTTTCATAAGGAATAAGCACATTATCGCCTTGAATAAAAAGGGGTAAATGTTTGTTTCCTATTTCATAACAAACGGTTCCCATTTCGTAAATAGACCTTGGTGTGACTTGTATTGCATCACAAGGCAAGATATTTACGAGCACAACTTTCTCTTCATCTTCATAAAGAATATCGCCTTCTTTAAGTCGTGTGCCTTCTTTTAAAAATTTGATAACTATTTCATCATTAGCTTCCGTTTTCTTCCGCATAATCCGTTTTGTAGTCTCAAACCATTCTAAATTTAGGATATCTCGTTTCTTGTTATCAATGGGATATACTTCAGCATTACCAATTACTTCTTTACAAATCATAAACGCTCGACTTAAAATAAGAAATATCGCTGTGCTAACGGAACAACCTCTAAAGGTTGATTAGTAATCACCTTTCCATCTACAGTTACTTCATAATTTTCTGGATTGATTTCTATGTTTGGTAAATCATCGTTATGAATCATATCTTTTTTACCTGCAGTTCTGCAACCTTTTACTGCTATTAATTTTCTATTAACTTCATATTTTTCTGCAATATTATTATCTATTGCCACCTGTGAAACAAAAGTAACCGCTGTTTTATTAACTGCTGAACCGAATGCTCCAAACATTCTTCGCATTAAAACAGGTTGCGGCGTAGGTATTGCTCCGTTAGGATCTCCCATTTTGCTTGCTGCAATCATTCCACCTTTGATAATCATTTCTGGTTTTGCACCAAAAAAAGCTGGTTTCCATAATACTAAATCTGCCATTTTACCTGCTTCAATAGAGCCTACGTGATTTGATATTCCGTGCGCAATTGCAGGGTTAATGGTGTATTTAGCAATGTATCGTTTTACTCTAAAGTTATCTGCTTCAATTTTGTCATCATCCTTTAAATAACCACGTTGTACTTTGTTTTTATGCGCTGTTTGCCAAGTTCTTGTAATTACCTCGGCAACTCTTCCCATTGCTTGAGAATCTGAACTCATCATACTAATTGAGCCCATATCGTGAAGAATATCCTCGGCAGCCATTGTTTCTTTTCTAATTCTTGAATCTGCAAAAGCAACATCTTCTGGAATGGATTTTTTTAAATGGTGTGCAACCATCAACATATCTAAATGCTCATCAACTGTGTTAACCGTAAATGGTCTTGTTGGGTTTGTTGAACTTGGAAGCACATTTGGGTGTGATGCTATTTTCATAATATCTGGCGCATGACCACCACCAGCACCTTCGGTATGAAACGTATGTATTGTCCTACCATTTATGGCATTAACTGTATCTTCTAAAAAACCTGCCTCATTCAGACTATCTGCGTGTAGAGCAACTTGTATGTCATATTCTTCAGCAACTGTAAGAGACGCATCTATTGCAGCAGGTGTAGCACCCCAATCTTCGTGTACTTTTAGACCAAGAGCTCCAGCTTCAATTTGTTCTTTTAAGGGTGCTGTTGTGCTACAGTTTCCTTTTCCAAAAAAACCAACGTTCATGGGGAAGTCCTCTGTAGCCTGAATCATTTTCTCAATGTGCCACGCACCAGAAGTTACTAGAGTGGCACTTGTACCATCCGCAGGTCCAGAACCACCGCCTATCATTGTGGTAATGCCACTAAATAAAGCGTGATCTACCTGTTGCGGACTAATAAAATGAACATGCGTGTCTATACCACCAGCAGTAAGAATATGGCCTGCACCAGAATGAACTTCTGTAGATGCGCCAATAATCATATTTTCAGTAACACCATCCATCGTATCAGGATTTCCTGCTTTACCAATGCCTACAATTTTTCCATCTTTAATACCAACATCGCCTTTCACGATTCCCCAATGGTCAATGACTACGACATTAATAATTACAAAATCCAGAACACCTTGATCTCTTGTTTTGGTCGAGGACTGTGCCATACCATCTCTTACGGTTTTACCACCACCAAAGGTCCTCTATTCTCCGTAGTGGTCTTTATTATAATCTTTTTCAATTTGAATAAACAGTTCTGTATCTCCTAAACGAATTTTATCGCCTTCTGTAGGACCGTAAATATTCGCGTATTTTAATCTATCTACTTTAAAGCTCATGATTTTGTGTTTTTAAAATTTGCAGATTCCATTTTCTTCATCGCTTTCGATAAGCTTTCTTTTGATGTTGTGTCGCCTTGTGTTAGATTGCTAGCACCATAAGATTTTCTACTTCCACCTAAATCTATTAACTGTACTTGGAAAGATTCACCAGGTTCAAAACGCATAGCAGTTCCTGCTAAAATATCCAACCGTTTTCCAAACGCTTTTTCTCGATCGAAAGACATTTCTTTATTTACTTCAAAAAAATGATAATGAGAACCAATCTGTACAGGACGGTCACCAGTATTTATCACTTTTAAATTGATACTTTCGTGGTTGGCGTTACAAATTATTTCTTCTTCTTTTAAAATATATTCTCCTGGTATCATAATTTTATATTTTTTATTAACGAATAGGGTTGTGTACAGTTACCAGTTTGGTTCCGTCTGGAAAAGTAGCTTCAATTTGTACATCTTGAATCATTTCTGGCACACCTTCCATAACGTCTTCCCTTGTAAGAAATGTAGCTCCTATTTGCATACATTCTGCCACTTTTTTGCCATCTCTTGCTAATTCGTGTAATCTAGAACTTATTAATGCTATGGATTCTGGGTGATTTAATTTTACGCCTCTGGCTAATCGTTTTTCAGCGAGTTCTCCTGCTAAAAAAAGCATCAGTTTTTCGGTTTCTCTTGAGGTTAATTTCATAACTTTATTTTAATAGTTTTAAAGGTTACAATGTCTCGTTAATTTCTTATTTTAAAGTTTTTGCACTCGTAATGCTTTTCTTTTAAAATGATTATATTCTTTAAAGATATCTAAATAAAAAATGAAATAGCATAAGGTTTATTGTGTATTACTATATTTATTTAACTGCCACAGAACTGTAATAAACCAATTGGCACGTTTAAAAATTGAAAGAAGAACAATTTCACATGTCCTGAAATATTGTTGATTTAAACTTTATCCATTACTTTTTATTTCTGGTTTCACTCCTCGAATACGCTCCAATAATGCAATATGCAAGTCGTTTTGATAAGCTACAGCTTCTAATACAATACCAATAGCTTGAAGTATAGAAATTGTTTCGCCGCTTGTAAATGGCGCGACAAGTACAGTTATAATCGGGCTTAAAAGCAATAATCCTGCTACAATGGTCGGGTCTAAATTCAAAGATCCTATTTGAACAAAAACCCTAGCTAAAGAATGACCAATAACTGCCAAACAAATCATCCACCACCAGTTAGCCATTGTAATCATATTTTTAAAATTTTATACTAGACGCTATTAGCTAATGAATTATAAAATACTTTTAAATAATTGAGTTGTCTTATTACTTGAAATTACGTGGTTATATAAGGAAAGTGTGGATTTATGTTCGAGGGTTTTCCGAAGGAAAATCGGAAGGATGCAAACGCGCTTTTACTTTTAATTAGGAACTGAACTACGCATATTTTTATACGTTGTTGGCAGTTGTTTTTTATTTTCGGTTCTATTTTTTCTTTCTCAACAGCAATATTTCTTTTTGCAGTTATGATATTTTTATACGCAGGAACAATATTTCTTTTGGCAGTAGTGAGATTTCTTTTGGCAGTAGAGATATTTATATGGGCAGTTGCAAGAATTCTAATGGCAGTTGTGAGATTTCTTTTTTAAGTGGGCATAATATAAGATATAGTTGCTCTGATTTATTTTCATGTAAGCTTCTTTAAAATGTCAGAAGTTAGATTCGAAAACACAACCTCGTTTTCCGGCTGATTTGTAGTGGCAGTATTTAAATTTTTTGCTAAAACTGTAATGAGCATACGATTGTTTTTAAAATTACTGCCAACAAAGTACTGTGTTAAAAAATTGCATATTTCTTCATTAATTTATACATTATTATATGGAGTTCAAAAGAATTTATTTTTTTGAGCTTTACTTTTTAAAATTTAAATCTGGTTTATTTTGATAATTATTTAGTGGCCAAATTATTTAATTATATTTTCAGATTCTTCAAAAAAGAAGGAGGCTGCTAATCAAAATCTATAGAAACATCCTTCGGGGTAAAAGAAAGAATTCTGAACCTTCTATAATTTTAAAAGTAATGATTAAATAGTTGGTTTGCCTATATTTGAAAAAATTATTTCCCCATGAAAAGATTTTATTTTACCATATTTTTTCTATATGTTTTTCAGTTTTTACTTGCCCAAAACCCGACAGATTTACAGTTCAAAGAAGCTGAAACTTTTCTTAATAAGGGATATATAGATGGAGATTATTCTGGGTGGAAAAAAGCAGATTCTATTTTCAATGCCTTGACAGTAAAAAATAATTTTAGTTCTGTAGAAAAACAGATTTTATCTAATTTATATAGTATCCAAATTCACCTGGGAAAAACCCCCGAAAAACATGTAACTATTCTCAATGATCTTATTGCAAAATACCACTCAAATAATTTAAATAACTCAGAATTAATAGATAAGCTGAATTATTTTAAACACCAAATGCAATTTCAATTAAAGGAACCAGGAGCTGAAGATGAACTATTAAAAATTATAAAAAAACAACTAAATTCTTCTACTCCCAATAATTATATTTTGGCAGCTGCTTATGACTTTTTAGGTAGGGAATATCACAATCAGAAAAAATTTGATAAAAGCGCAGATTTTTGCAGGAAATCTTCTATCTATTTTAGAAAAACTCCTTTTAAACATAGATATATTGCTTCTTTGCAAGCCACAGGTGCAACATATTACTATAATGATAAAATAGACAGCTCTCTTTATTTTATGAAAAAGGCCTATGTTGAAATCAAAAAAAAGAGGACTCCCGATAATGAGCGAATATCCCAATTAGCATTTAGTATTGGCATAATCAATCAAGGAAAAACAGGAGAATATATTGAAGCCGAAGATTTTTTTAAAGAAGCTATTGATTATGAAATTAAAGCAAATAGCGAAGATAGCCCTACTTTAATTACGCATTATGCCGTACTTGCAGATAATTTTTACATCCTTAAAGACATAGACCAAGCGGAATATTACGCCAGTAAAGCCTATTTTTTAGCAAATGATGTATTAAAAACCGAGAGTATTTACTTGCGTTCTTTAGCTGCCATGTCACTAACAAAAGTATATGTCTCTAAAAACAATTTTGCAAAAGCCAGAGAGCTTATAGATAAAGTACTTGTGGAAAGTGTCGAATTTTTTGGTGAAGACGACAAGTTTACATCGCAAGTTTTTAATGATAAAGCTTTTGTGGAAATGAATGCTAACAGCTATATAGAGGCAGAAAAATATCTTTTACGTTCTGTAAAAGCATCTGAAAACATTAATAGGGTTTATTCAAAAATGGCAGCTTATGCCATGCTGAATGAAATGTTTTCCGAAATAAACCAATTTGACAGAGCTTTACTATACGCCAAAAAACACAAAGAACTAATCAACCTGCATTTAAAGACAGATTATAAAATTAAAACAATAAATAACACCTGCCTTACCCGAGCATATATAGGCCTTAAGGAGTTAGATTCTGCCAAAATGGTACTGCAAGAGATTAAAGAGAGTTTAAAAACCTATGACAATAAAAAGGAATTAGAAACTCAAATTATTGCTTTGGAAAATGAGCTGTTATTAGAAAAATACAAAAAAAACCTTCAAAATAAAACACTCGATGGAGCTTATCAAAATATAGAACCTTTGATAAAAAAATTAATTTTCGGAAAAAGTGATTATAAATATCAGAACTCAAAAATATTCTACAGTAAAAGTATCATGCCGTACATAAACACTTCTTTAGAAATATGCCAACTAAAATATGCAAAGAATCAAGATCCAAACGTGTTAAATACTATTTTCAAATTAATGGAAATTAATAAATCGTCTATATTATTGGATGGAATAACTGATTTTAGAATCAAGATAGAAAAAGGAGTTCCTCAGGAAATTATGGATGAAGAAGCCATTACAAGGGCCAATCTGATGGAGATTAATGAAAAAGTTTACAAGCATAAAAAAGACAGCAATGCATTACCTAAAGATATAGGTCTGCTTATAGACAATCAACTGGTGCTCAATTCGAAATTAGATAGTATTCAAGAACTTTTAAAAAACAACTTTCCTGAATATTATAAAGTAAAAAATCTAACAGAAGCAAAATCCCTAAAGTTCTATCAAAAGGAAGTGATAAAAAAAGGACAATGTATTATAGAATATTACTTAAATGATGACAAACTATACCGATTAGTTATCAGTAAAGACGAAGTGCTATTTGATGAATTACCAAAATCTAAAACCATCATAGCACAAATAGAACAATTATATAACGCCGTACAAAGTAGAACGGATATTTCAAAATTATCCCAACAATTAGGACAGGTTCTATTACCAGAGTTTTCTTCAGAAATAAAAGAACTTATATTTATTACAGATGGCTCTTTGGGAAAAATTCCTTTTGAAATTTTAGACTATAAGCAGGCATATTTACTACAAAATTATCAAGTAAGCTATGCCGGTTCTTTACAATTATACCAAGAGCAGGTTGCCATTCATAAAAAGCAGGAAACACCTTTAAACTGGATGGGATTTGCTCCAGATTATAAAGAAAAATTACTTGCAACAAATAAGCAGGAAGTAAAAACCATTGCAAAATTGACCAATGGAACGTACAGCGTTGGCGTGAATGCAACAAAACAGAGTTTTTTAAAGACGAGCAATAACGCCTCCATATTACATCTTGCGACTCATGCCACCTTGAATAAAGAGAATCCTATGTTGAATAAAATGATTTTTTATGACAATGGAAATAATTCTTATGAGCTTACTTCCGCAGAAATATATGGATTAAGCTTACGCGCAAATTTAGCTGTCTTGAGTGCCTGTGAAACCGGAAGAGGCACCTTTGAAAATGATGGCATAATGAGTATGTCCCGAGCTTTTGCCTACGCTGGTGTGCCAAGTACCATAATGAGCTTGTGGAAGGTTCCAGATACTCAAACAACTATGATAATGGTTTTGTTTTATGAAAACCTGAAAAAAGGGCAACAAAAAAATGAAGCTTTACAAAATGCCAAACTCAACTATCTTGAGAGCGTCAGGCATCCCGAGTTAAAGCATCCATATTATTGGGCAGGTTTTGTATTAAATGGTGATATTACACCTATACAAAATACCAGTAATTTATGGTGGTATTTAGCAGCTTCGACGATTGTTTTGGCTTTGGTGTTTCTTTTATTTTGGAGAAAAAAATCAATCTAATTTTTGTAATAATTCTTTTGCTTCTTTAGTGTAAAGGCTATTAACTGAAAGTGATTCCAAAAGTTTTTTACTTTCTGAAACATCTTTTTGTTTTACCTTTACAAGTGCCAAATACCATGTAGCATGATCCTTATAACTTGAAGACCAAGGGATGTTCGCAAAAATAACAGCAGCCTGTTCCAATTGATTCAATTTCATTAATGAAATAGCCTTGTAAAATAATGCATATTCTTCTGGATTATTTTTTGATATGGTTTCAAATAACTGTGATGCCTTTGCAAAATCGCCATTCTCATAAGCTATAAAAGCTTCTGTTGTTACGGTTTTTTCGTCATTTCCGTTTCTAACAACCGGATCTACAAGGTTTGGATAAACCTCAAAATAAGAAGCATAAAGCTTGTCGTAATTGGGACCCTGGTTAGTATACCAAAATGATAAGCCTATGAGTAATAAAAAACTAGCGGCAACATACAACCATTTAAGATTTGGCTGTTTTTTACTTTCATATTTTTGAAGTCTTTCTTTCAAAAGAGCCCGTTCTTCAAGGGTGATAGCCATTTTTAGTTTTCTTTGAAAAACGACTTCTTCAGCAAATGCAGAATCTGTAAGCCTAAGATTATCAAATGCTAGGGTTTCTTCTGCGCTGAGGCTGTTCTCAAAATAATGGTTCAAAAGCTTTTCTTTATCCATTCTATTTTTTTTTGATTGTAAGATCCCTTAACTTTTTAATACATCTTGATTTCTGACTTTTAGCTACATTTTTATTTTCATAATTCATAAGCTGTGTTATTTCTTCAAGCTTTTTTTCTTCATAGTAAAAAAGAGACAATACTTTTTTGCATTGTTCACCCAAATCCCTAAATACTTCTCGCATTCTAACAAGCTGAACATTGGTTATATTTTCGTCATAATCGTCCCATTCAAAATGAAAGTTATCAATATTTTCATATGTAGTAGTTTGATTTCTCTTTTTCAGTTGGGCATAAATCATATATTTTCCTATACTAAAAAAATAGGTTTTTATAGAGCTTTTTAGCTCGTCTAGGTTCCCCTTTCGTGCATTTTCACATAAAGCAACAATGGCATCTTGATAAACATCTAGCAAATCGTCCTTACTTAAGGTGTATCTGCCTGCAAACATTAAGAAACCAGGTTTGTATTCATTATAAATAAAATGAATTGTCTTTTCATCTCCTTTTTTTAACAACTCAATTATATGCGACTCTTCATTCATTAGTGATCTTTTAGGGCCTAAGTAAGCCTTTGTACTAAAAAAAATAAAATATAGTGTTTACTTTTCAAATTGCACGACACCAACCAAGGTAATACGTAAAAAACATCTTACAAAATTCTAACAAAAAATTAATAGGAATCTATTAAAAAAATTTTGCAGAGGACTCGGAAATTAGAAGGCAAAGTTGCGTATAAATGAGGAGTTTCTGTTTATAGAAACTAAAGTTTAATTTAAAATAATGTCTATAAGTGAAGTAATAATAAGGCATATTCCGAGTTTTAGCCCCGGAATTTAGATAATCAAAGGATTTAAATTTTTAGAAATCCATGGCTAAAAAAAATTAAAAACTTTAAAACTAAAAAAAATGATGAATTTAAAAAATGTAGTAAAAGTAAACAGAAGCGTATTTTTTATCGCTTCTTTGATAGGAATGTTTGCAATCTCGTCGTGTAGTACAGACGATGAAATAAATGATGATCCAGTTCTTCAACTAGATCCGCCTATTGTATTGGATTGTGATTATTTTAATGAAGACAGGATTTTAACCAATAACCCAAATGCAGCAGTGGATTATGTTATTACATGTATTATGCTGGTTAAAGGAAATATCAAAGTGGAACCAGGTGTGGTTATTGAGTTTGAACAAGAAGCAGGAATAAATGTTTTTCAGGACGGTGCAGTTGCTAATGTTTCCTTTTCGGCAGTGGGAACCTTAAATAATCCTATTGTCTTCAGAGGTAAAAGCAATGAAAAAGGATTTTGGACAGGAATTCGCTTCAGAGCTGCTGCTAGTGTTAAAAATGAATTGAAACACGTTGTTTTAAAAGATGCCGGACATCCATGGTGGGGTGTAGATAATTCTGGTGGTGTTATAGTAGAGGCATGGAGTCCTAAATTAAAAATCACAAACTCAACTATTTCCAATTGCAAAAATTTCGGAATAAACATAGATGAGGAAAATCTAGAATTAGCCTTCAGTAACAATACCGTTACCAATAATGATATTCCAGTAAAGACACATCCCAACCATTTGGGAGCATTAGATGCTACGAACAGTTATACTGGCAATTCAAACGACTTTATATTTGTAAATGGTTATGCTACGGGAATTAACAGGGATCTTACCTGGCATAAAATTAACGTTCCTTATAAGTTAAAAGCAGACTTTACTGCGGGTGGTGGGTTTTATATAAGTGAAGACGTTGTTGTAGAAGCAGGCGTAGAAATCATAATGACAGCCAACAGCTCGATGCGGGTGAGAAGTACGGGATCACTTGCAATGAATGGAGAATCTACTGACAAAATTTTAATCAGAGGCGAACAAAATGTTGCGGGGTATTGGACAAATATTACTTATGCTTCGACCAATCCCTTAAACAAGATGTCATTTCTAGAAATCAGAAATGGCGGAAAAACAGTTACCAATCCAACTCTAGACCCTAACGGAGCACTGCTGATTGATTCTTCTTATTTAACCATCAACGACGTTGCGTTTATAAGATGTTTTGATTTTGCCATCAATTTGAGAGCATCAACTTTCACGCAATCTAATCTTACATATACCGAAACACCAAGAGAAATTGGAGACTGGGATAACGATCCAATATAGCGATGGCCAAAACAAGGTCAATATTTAAATATTAATCGAGTTTGTTTAATTTTATAATTATGTCGAAGCAAGAGTGCTGTTATATGCAGCCTCTTGCTTTTTTAGTTAATTAGAATTCTAACATTTATACTTGATTATAAAATTTACAGAAAAACTTATGATAAATATGGAATTGAACTTTATTTTTTTCTTTGTTGCCATGCTTATGGGATTTGGATTTATTGCTTGCTCCATTTTTAAACTAACAAATTATTTTTATTCTGACCAAAATGTAAAAACGGAATATCACCAAATTATTGAACGAACTTTTATACGTGGCACAACAAAATACAAAATTGGAAAAGATCAAACTGGGTTCGCTTTGCTGTTGACTATTCGAATTTTATTTGCTAAATTAAGCACCTACACAACAACGTTTTAGTGCATTATGACCCATCCTGAATAATGGCTACATAATTTTAATAATTATGTACAGAAATGACAAAGTAATTAGACGTTACAGTGAACCTCTAAAATTAAAAATTTTAGCCGCACTTAGAACTGGAAAGCACACAAAAAGTGAACTTTGCAAACTATATTCCATTGCTCCTACAATAATAAATGAATTAAAAAGTACAATCGCAAAAACTTATTGAACACCCGAGTAAAGGTAGAAACCAAAAACGAAATATCTAGAATTAAATCACTTCAAAAAGAGATTGAACAGCTTAAAAAACTGCTATTAAAAAAAGATCTCGATGCTATAGAGGAAGAATTTTATCTAAAGGTAGCTGCCGAAAAACTAGGATATAAAAATGTTTAGCAACTTAAATAAAAACTAAATATCTAGCCTTAATAAAGGCTAAAGATAAATTTAATGGATTTGCTTCTCTTTCTACTATATGTAACTGTTTTGACTTGAAACTTGAAGCTTATTACAAGTATGTATACAGTTCGGACAAGCGTAAATTAGTCCAGAAACAGATTATAAATATTGTTAAGAAACGACGCAAATCACTTCCAATAGAAGATGTACGCAAGCTTATGACATCTTTAAAACAGGACTTTGTTAATAGTCACGTAAAAGTTGGTCGAGGTACATTGTTTAATGTGCTTCGTGAACATCAAATGCTCACGTTAAGAAAGAATTCCAACTCCAGAACAACCAATTCGCATCATCGATTTTATAAGTATAATAACTTTATAAAAGATTTGAAAATTACAAGACCTAATCAGGTTTGAGCATCAGACATAACCTATATCAGAGCGGTAAAAAGGTTTTGTTATCTGGCACTTATTACAGATATGTATTCCTGGAAAATAGTTGGATATGATTTAAGTGATCTTGGAACTGGCTGGCTTTGTCAAAGCACTTAATAAGGCTATTTATCAAGCCAAAAACATTAATGGACTCATACACCACTCCGATAGAGGAGTACTGTATTGCAGTAATATAGACACACAATTACTAAATAGAAAAAAGATAGGAATAAGTATTCCTGAAGAAAATCAATGTTATGAAAATGCTATGGCAGAACGTGTAAATGGCATACTAAAAGAAGAGTTCTATATCGATCAGACCTTTGCTAACGTAGTGCACGCAAAGAATGCTACGAAAAATGCAATTAATTTATACAATCAAATAAGTTTACCTTTAACTTTAGACTTCAAAACACCATATATGGTCTGTAAATTAACAGCGTAAAATCAATTTTAACCTGTAATCATATTTCAGGACGAGACACTTTCAATTCCTTCAATAATTCAGAATTATAGGATTTATTACGTTTTGAAGTCGACTTTAGCTTCTTTAATTGCGAAACATAATTTGTTTGTAATAAATCATTATCAATAAGTATCTCAATAAATGAGCTTAAATTATTCCTTGCATTGTTTCGATTACGTGCACTCCTGTTTTGTAACACACTATTTAGATACTGTATTACGGTATTTTTATTAATTTGTTCTAGAGTGACTCTCTTCGAAATCATTCTCATAAAGCCATTTATAAAACTGATTAATACGACTTCGAAATTTTGGATAGGAGTTTTCATTTAAGACTCTCGCTTTCGTATCTAAAGCTGTTTTTTTTGCATCTTCGAGCGTAATGCTACCTTCTCCTTCTTTTTGCGAGATTGTAGAAGTGTTTTGATTTTTTATCTTTTCAACTTTGGAGAATATTGGTTCAGGTTTTTCCGCTTCTTCAACGATTGGTTTACCTGTCAAAATTGCTTTTACTTGAGAATTATCTTCTTTATAAGGATTATAACCCGTCTACAAAACATTTTGAAGTTGAAATAATAGTCGCTGCAAAACATTAAGACGTTCTTTTTTAGTAGTAAAACTGTTAGCGGAAGCCTTCATTCTTTTCTGCTGTTTTAAGTAACCCGTCTCTGGATCGCAAAAATAAAAATAGATATTCCCGTCTTTTTTAAGTCCTGCTGCCTACTGCTTTAGCGTAAGTTTTGACCAACGGTTTACATCCACTCCGCCAGTATAAATTTCAGGTTGGTTTTAGTTGGGTTTAATAGGCAAATCATGTACTGTATCATGTACCTGCAATATAAAGCTTAAAATTAAAGTCATAAAAAAAAGGGTTGTGAATACACAACCCTTTGATTTAATTAGCTTTAAGCTTTGTAGCGGGAACTGGAATCGAACCAGTGACCTTCGGGTTATGAGCCCGTTTTAAGCTACATCAGCAACACAAACACTAGGCTTGCGAGCTGTTTTATTTTGAAATCGTATGCAAAAACGTATGCACTTTTTGACTTTCTGATTAGTAATATTTGAAGGGTAAATTTATATTATTTTTTCATATAATCTTGCCATTTTATGAGAATAAATTTATCACTACCATGCTCTACTTTTTTAAGAAATCCATACTCATATACAAACAAGTAAACATCTCCTTTTTTGTTCTTCCAGTAATGTGTAAAAAAACTTGGATTAAAACCTATTTCATTTAAGACCTCTGCTCTTACAGTCACCTTTCCCCCTTTATTATATTCCTTTAATATTTTGCGATTAAGTTTCAATTGATTTCCCACTTTATCATAAAATCGTTCTGGTTGCTCCTTTGCTATTTGATATTGGTAAGCACTTTTACATTGTGGGTCGCAAAATTTCTTATCCGTTCTACCCACCAATAGCTTTTTACAGTTCAAACATTCTTTGTGAAACCTCATGTCCTTTCATTTAACCGTATTTTATACGCATCCTATTCGAATAAGATACGATTAAAACATTTATTCTTGTTATTTTTAAAATAAAAATCATGGTACTTCATAAAAGTATAACATTAAAGCATTTATTAATTGACCATAAAAAATGCATTGGACTTCAATTCAACACTAATAAAGTTACTCAAGCTTTAGTTGATACACTCCCAAATGCATCATGGAGCAAAGAATTTGACATGTTTTACGTTTTAAACAACAAAAGTAATTTAGAATTAATATTTAAAACGTTTCATGGTGTTGCATGGGTTAATGGCAATTATTTTTTTGCTGAAAAAGTTATAAATCCCGATAATCCAGAATTAAATCTGGAACGCTATAGAAACAGAAAACCAAAGGATGGCTATAAACCTTGTCCTGAAGAATATTTATTAAAACTTGAACTTAAGCGATATTCCAATAATACTGTCCGTAATTATGTATCCAGTTTTGAAGCATTCATTAATTATTACGACACCCAAGATCCTATTAATTTAAATGAAATGGATGTAAGGAAATATCTTCAAAAGCTGATTCAGGAAGGAAAATCCAATTCTTATATAAACTTGGCGGTTAACAGTATAAAATTCTTTTACGAAATTGTACATGGTATGCCTAATAGGTTTTATTCAATTGAAAGGCCGAGAAAAGAAAAGCAATTACCAGAAGTGCTTTCAAAAGAAGACATCATAAAGATTATAAAAAACACCAACAATATTAAGCACAAATGTATTGTAGGTTTGCTCTATTCTTCTGGCCTTAGAAGAAGTGAGTTATTGAATCTCGCCGTGACTGATATAGATAGCAAAAGAATGGTTGTAAAAATTAACAATGCTAAAGGGAAAAAAGACCGCATTTCTATATTAAGTCCAAGTCTATTAAAAGACCTTCAAGATTATTACCGCGAATACAGACCAAAAACATATCTATTTGAAGGACAAAAAGGCACAAAATACAGCGCTACAAGTGTCGTAAACATTGTTACTAATGCTGGTAAAAGAGCAGGAATCGCAAAAAAAATAACACCTCATATGTTAAGACATAGCTTTGCCACTCATTTATTGGAAAATGGAACTGACATCAGGCACATTCAACTTCTCTTGGGCCATAGTTCAACAAAAACAACAGAAATTTATACGCATGTAGCAAATAGATCATTTATGCAAATTAAAGATTTACTATCTTAGCGTTATAACGTGGATATAAACAATTGTCTATATCCAATTGTTAGCACCAATTAATATCCGAGACGTTTAGCGGTATTTTTGAAAATGTCAACCGTCTGTCCCGATAATTTGAAACGTTCTTTATTTATTTCGATCGACTTATAAATATTGCCATCAGCGTGTCTTTCTCCTGCTGCTTTCCAGTCCATAAACATTTCTATCAAATCGAACAAATCAAATCCATTAACACCATTTTCGTAATGTTCTGGATGGTGGCTATTGTTTTCATAATGATGGTCAAGAGCCACTTTTAACTCTTTTAAATATTCTTTGTATTCATCACTTCCATAAGTGCAGTCTTTTAATTTAGGTGTAAACTCGTCAAACAATTCCTTTTCAGGGCTTTCAAGTTTTGAACTATCGTGGACATTGGCACGTCTTATCAATTCACTTGCTGATTCTGTCAACAATTGGTTTACTCTTTTAATGTGCAGTAGAGTATCTGCTTTGCTATCGTATTTCACGATATTTATATTTAATTGTTAATAATAAAACTGGTGCTAACACGGTATAAAAGCCATTGAAAATAACGGCTCTTATACCCATTCCGTTAGCGAACATTATTCGCGATACTCAAAAAGATAAAACTGCTCGTAATTATATTAAAAGTTAGAGGTAAAAATTTTAAATAACACATTTAATAAGTGTTTAAAAACTGCATATCGGATTGAACGCGTTAGTAAATAATTATAAATATATCGGATTTACCTCGCTCGTAAATAATAATACAAAATCGGATTTACTAAACACATAAAATTATTGTAGCGGATTTACTTTCTAGCTAAATAATATTACAAATCGGATTCACTAAATATCATAAAATTGCAATAGCAAGTAATCTTTATTTGAGATAAAAATGTCTAGAAAAATAAAAAATGTAACGTTCGCTAACAGCATGTATAAAAAATGCTTATTTTAGTGCTTTACCAATGTAAGTGATTGTTTACCAGTTTCTGATTTTCCTTCGGAAAATCCTCGCTGTTAAAACCGCACATTCTATACATTTAACGTTACCTACAATAGCGTAACGCAATAAAAACCCACCACTCTTACGCAAAATTAAACGGCAAATCTGATCTCACTCAAACGAAAAAAACTTTTGATTTAGCAAAATTAATTCCCTTCTGATTTATCACTGTTGCGCTATTTATTACGACTTTCGACCTGCCACTCTAACGGAATATTACGCCGATTTGAGCACGTTTACGATTCGTTTACATAGCCGTTTTTCGCCCAGTTTATGTTCTCGTTTTTTTTGATTTTTAAATTAGAAAAATTGAAAAACTACTGTAGGTAACATGGTGTATAAAAAATGCTTACTTTGGTGCTTAACTTAATGGTAGTTGCGTGTTTACTACCTTCCGATTTTCCTGCGGAAAATCCTCGGACGCAAACCCGCACTTATCATACACAGACCGTTGGAATTCATTGAGCAGAACCGTTAAAAATGACAATTATGAGTAATTTAAAAGACATTGAATCGGAAATCGAAAAATATGCGAATGACTCAAATCTGACTGAATTACAAATCGTATAGAAACTG
>NZ_VSKK01000015.1 GCF_008086205.1 Bizionia myxarmorum
AACAAAGTACTGTGGTAAAAACCAAGTGAAATTGATTTAATTTTTCACCAAAGTACTTCTGTAAGTATCTTCATATATTAATCCTGATTTAGCAATTGCAAAGGCCTGTTTTAAGAGCTTATTACATACCGCTATTAACGCTAACTTCTTACTCTTTCCCTTGGCAACTAATCGCTCATAAATATCTCTACAAGCCTTATTGTATTTACAGGCATTAAAACTGCACATAAACAATAAATTACGAAGTTTTTGATTACCCATTTTACTAATGCGAGGCCGACCTTTTACACTGCTTCCACTTTGCCTAATTATAGGAGTAAGACCTGCATAACTACATAGTTCACTTCCGCTTTTAAAACGATCAAATCCATCGGTTAGAACCACCAACATGACAGCTGTTTTATTTCCAATGCCTGGTATCGTTTTTAGTCGTGTTAAAACATCTTGATGTGCTTCTTTTACTAAAACTATTAGCTTGTCTTCCAAGTTTTTCATTTCTTTTTGAACGTGTTTTAAACTACGCTTCAAAGATTGCACAACTGCTTTGCATGGATTTCCTAAAACAACTTCTCCGTGTAGTTTGTTTTTGAGCATTGTGCTTTGTTTTGTATAGACAGAAAGGAGTCTGGTCATTTGCAGGCATTCTGTTTGGTGTTTAGAATTGCCTTTCCAAAGTTTTAATTCAACCTGTTTTGCGTACTCACAAATAAGTTTAGAATCGCTCTTATCAGTCTTGTTCTTGGTTAGTTTCATCTGTATAAAACGTTTTACCGCTAATGGGTTTTCCACAGACACTTTAATACCAGATTCAAGCAAAAAATAAGCTAACTGATAATGATAATAGCCTGTTGCTTCCATCACACAATGGCTATCAATATCCAAGAGTTTTACATACTTTTTGAAGCCAGAAGCATTATTTTTAAACTGATAATAATTGCCATCTGAATCCGTAACATCAAAAACCAAGTGGCTAATATCTATTCCGAAATATTTTATATCTTTAATCATAAGAAAATGTTTTTTGAAAGGACAATCTACGCGAGTTTCAACGACTTAAAATCGAGGTCTTAAAGCCTCATAGAACTGTACGAAATCTGTGTAGAAAAGAGAGGGGATTTTCA
Source organism: Bizionia myxarmorum (assembly GCF_008086205.1). GTDB lineage: Bacteria > Bacteroidota > Bacteroidia > Flavobacteriales > Flavobacteriaceae > Algorimicrobium > Algorimicrobium myxarmorum. The sequence goes on from NZ_VSKK01000015.1 coordinate 1,122, forward strand.
ATGTTGACGAGATCAAAGTCTCTGCGTATATAATAACCTTACTCCTCTCTTTTGTGCTTTCTTATTTATAGACCTTAATTTAGTGTTTTTATTAAAACGCTAACTTAAG
>NZ_VSKK01000005.1 GCF_008086205.1 Bizionia myxarmorum
TTCTAAAGTCCTCATTCTTATTAATAGTCATGTTACCTTGAAAAATTAGTTTTAGCCAATTTAAAAACGTCGTTTTACCCGTTTTGCGCTCTTCACTTACCAAACATAAAATTGGTAGTATTTGCGTTGGATGCTTCCAAAGAATTGTGAGATAATCTAAACCTATTTCATAATGCTCATCAAAAATGTGTTTTAAGAAGGCTTTAGTTTTTTTAAAATCACCACTTAAAAATTCATGTTGTAACTTTTCATATTCATTATAGAATCCATCAATATCTTGCTTGTAACTTACATGTGATGGTATTAAGCAAAATCCATTATATTTTTCAATTTCATCTAAATAATCCTTTCCTTCATCTGTAATTATTTCACCTTTTTTCCATTTTAATAGCGTACTCCATTTGTCTCCGCTATGTAAAGGCACCAAAGCTTTCTTATAGTATTCGGTGCCTATTCTTAAATATATGCTGTCCATTATTAAAACAATTGAACTTTTAATCTTCCAGCTCTAATAATTTGAGACGGTTTAATATCTAACTCCAAAATTATTTGTGTCATTTCAGGGTCTTTAATGCTCATTTCATTAATTTCAGAAGCAATAGCATTTAATTTCAAGGTTCTTTTACTTAAATTACTCATATTGTTTTGTAATATTTTTGAAGATGTTAATTTTGATGTTTTTTTATTGAAAGCTGAACTATTTTCTTGGATATTCTTTGAAAAATTAGACCTTTGAGGGCGTATTGAATTGAGTTTTTTAATGTTACCCATAGCACATACTTCTCCACTTAAGGAATCAAGATATTTTAATATTAATTCTGTGATTTTTTTAAGTTGAACGCTTGAGCTACTTTGCGCTAATAATTGTTCACAGCGCTTTTTCTCAATTCTGATAGCTTTTAGAAGTTCTTTTTGCATATCTGATATATTTGTTTTAGTCATCATCATTATCTTCTATATTTTAAAGATTTAACTTCAGATAATGCCACGTCAAAGTCTTGACGTTTTATAAAGACACGTCTTCCTATTTTAAAGGCGGGTAGAATACCTTTCTTAATATAATTATGGATTGTTAATTTTGCTACTCCTAATTCTTCGGCAGCTTCCTTAATGGAGAGTTTTGTGTTTTCTTTTGTAGAGAATAAAGGAGAGAGTCTCTTTTCAAATAGGGCATCTATATGACCTAGTAATTCTTGTTTAGTAAGTTCTTCAACTTGAAAAATTGTTTTCATTTATATAGTTTTACGATTAATAATACCGCTAAACTATATTGAATGAAGATGAATTAGTTTGACTTAATTTTACCTGTCAAAGAGTCAAAGAGTCAAAGAGTCAAAATAATTAAAAAGGGAAATCCACCATATTGGTCGCCTTGTCAATAAAAGATGTGTATGACAAATAAACATCTTGATTGGTGGAATTGAGGAATGCGTTGTAATTTTGCTTTGATATATTTACATTAAAAGTGTTATTTAAAGCCTGTACTTTGTCAACATCATTGCAAAACTTTAAATATCCCTTATTATCTAATTGAAACATAAGAGCACAAATAAAGAATTGAGCCCCGCGTTTTTCATATTTTACTGGAATTATAAACTCCATTTTTTCTGTAATAACCCCTTTGAGAATTAAATCACTTATAATAGTGAAATATTGCGAATTATTTATGAATAGTGATTGAGTAGTAATAATACTCCCATTTTTTTTGTTTTTATTTAAACATATTGGATTCTCTATTTTTTCAATTTCTAATTTAATATGGAAAAGCATATAACTACTTTCCATGAATTCTCTCCATAAATCTATTAAATCTGAAAACAAGAAATCATTTTCTAAATTTTTATTATCACTGAGTGTACTTCGGATCCATCCAAAAAATCCAATTTTTGGTGCATTCTCGTTTAAATACATTTGGGCGAATAAAGGATATGAACCTATAACATCATAAACTAAATCTTTCCAATTTGTAAATTCTTGATTTCGCGAAACAAGGTTATCATCATATAGAGAGTACAAATCACTTTCTGGAAATTGTTTTTGATGTTCTTGTTTTAGATATTTAAGTTTTTCGTCTTTTCCTATAAAGCCATCTAATCTATATATAAGTTTTTCTCTATCCACTTGAATACCCAATGCATCATAATTAATACAAAAACTTAAACACAGATAAACCTCTTCTAGAAACTCATCATTAAAACTATATATAACACCATTAAAATATAGAGGTACCTCAAATTCTTCAGAATTAAAACTAAAGCCTGAATTAAGGTTACTTATAAAAATAATCTCTTTTTTCAATAAAACACCAATCAAGGTTTCGTCAACCGTATCAAAGCTAACCTCTTCTAATATCCCAAAAAATTTGGGGACTAACTCTTCATTAGAATCATTTAGTATCATTTATATTATTTTTTTATTAGTTAAGCAACAATGATCCAAATTACAAATAAGCACCAAAATTTAGTGACTTACTGTTTATTAAGCCATCGAATTATGCCGTAAACATAATCAACATGCTTTTCAATTCAGCTCTAAAAGAAATAAAAAACATCAAACTTTTTGTCCCTCTATTTAACAATTAATTATCCTTGTTTTTACTTTCAGAGGTATCTTCTAACTTCCAAACATCCTGCATAAAATCATTTCTCTCTTCATTGTTTGGTTTATAATATTTATTAAAGACTTCTAGACTCCTATGCCCTGTATAACTCATAATAACCTTGTCTGGTATCTTTTTATTCTTCATAATGGTGATGAAGCTTCTGCGTGCTGTATGAGAGGATATACGGTCATATAGGTGGTCTATTTGCTCAATAATCTCCTTCCCTATTTTGGTAGTCTTTTTGATATTTTCATCAAATCCCATTTTAGAAAATGCCTCTTTCACATATTCATTAAATTTCTGATTAGATATTTTTGGTAAGTTATAATTATACTTCTCAAGTATGTAAGTTGAAAAATCATTTAAGGGCACTTTCAGGGTTTTATCATTATTCTTTTGATCCCTTACTACAATTGCGCCATCTTGAATATCCTTCTTCTGTACTTTAGAGTAATTACTATAACGCATACCTGTAGCGCATCCAAAAACAAATAAATCCCTTACCTTTTCTAGCCTTTCGTTTCCTGTGAAATCAAAATCAAATACTTCTTGAACTTGAACCAATGTTAACGCTACCTCTTCGGTTTCTTGAGCTTTAGGTGCCTTAAATTTTTGGAAGTCTAATTTATAAGTATGGTTATTCTCAACTGCCCAATACATAAAGGTTTTAAACAATCCTATATTTCTTCTTAAGGTATTAGAAGAATGCTTTTTAGTTTTAATGCAAAAGCTAACAAGGGAATTATAAAATGACTTATCAATTTGATTAAAGTAGATTTTCTTTTTTATACCTTCTTGATAATCCTCTAGCAATTTCCTGTTATACTCGTACCGTTTTATTGTAGTTGGGGAATTGGCTTCTTCTGTTTGGTCATTTTTCTTTTCATTTAAGAATAGGTCGTAAACCTCAAAAAACTGGGTTGAAATGGATTCTGTTCGTTTAAATTCTTTATTAAATTCCTCTTTTAGGCTTGCTAATAAAATCTCTCTATTAGATAGCTTATAATTCTGAATCGTATCAGAATAAAAATTATGATACCTATCTAATTGTCTTTTTATAACTCTGTGCTTTTCCGCCTTTACAGAACGTCCATTTAAGCCTTTTGGTTGCCTATTTTCAAAATCCCATTCATCAGGATGAATTACCTCTCCAGTTGAGTAAATAAATTTCCTTCCCTCGGTTTTAATATATGCAGAAAATAGTATTAACGTCTCCTTATTTCCTTTCGGTTCCTTAATATTAAATGTACTTCTCATAGATTTCCAGTTGACAGTATCGTTGACAGTAAAGGTATGTTTTAATAGTGTTTTGACCTAAAATCTAAATATAATATTTATTAACAATCCTTTGGAAACAAGCATTACGAGTACATTTAGCTATATTGAGGTACATAAGGTTCAATTACCTCTTTCTCCGCTAGGAATAGCATAAATTCCACCAAAACCCTATAAACACTATGTTTATGGGGTTTTTACTTTTCTGCAAATATCAAAATAAACCATCTAATTACATTCTATAGGTGCACTATTCGGTTCACTATTAAAAAACCTCCTACAGTGAACCGAATTTCAGCAAACACCCACAAATACAATGACTTACAGTAGGAGTTATATGAAATTTTACGTATTTTTATAAGGCATTTATAGAGTGAACCGATGTACAATACTTTTTCTATATTATTCTTTCTCCAAAAAAATAGGGTTACCCCGGATGGTAAAGCTCCTATTTACGTACGTATCACCGTAAATGGAAAAAGAGCCCAAACCACAATCAAACGTAAGGTATTAGTAGAAAAATGGGACAGCTCCAAAGGAATAGTTCTAGGCAGTTCCCCTGAATCTAAAGCAATAAATAAGTACATAGACGATGTTAGATACAAACTAAATAAAATTCAAGAACGCTTTTTAGATGCCAATAAACCATTCACGGCAATAGCTATTAAAAACCGCTATACGGGAAAAGACAACATTACTAAAATGCTCCTGGTAATATTTCAAGCTCATAATGATGAGGTAGACAGCTTAATAGGCAAAGACTTTGCCCCTGGCACTGCAGAACGTTATCGCACCACTAAAAAGCACGTGCAAGAATACATCCAGAAAGAATACAAAGTAGAAGACATACCTGTAAAGCATGTAGACCATAAATTTATTACCGGTTTAGAATACTACTTAAAAACCACTCGAAAAACCAGTCACAATACGGCCATTAAATACATTACCAATTTCAAGAAAATTATACGCATTGCCTATGCAAACGATTGGATAACTAAAGATCCGTTCTTCCATTGGAAAGCGAAACTCAAAACAATAGATCGAGAATTTCTTTCCAAAGAGGAACTTCAAACTATTATAGATAAGGAATTCAAAATCCAACGACTACAATTAGTCAAAGATATTTTTATCTTCAGCTGCTTTACCGGCCTTGCTTACATTGATGTCAAACAGTTATCCAAAAATGACATAGTAATTGGTATTGATGGCGAATTTTGGATTAAAACAAAGAGAGCCAAAACACACACGCGAAGTAATATACCGGTACTTCCCATTCCGTCAGATATTATTGAAACCTATAAAGAACATCCGCAGGTAATAAACACTGAAAAGCTCTTACCTATTTTAAGCAATCAGAAAATGAACTCTTATTTAAAAACGATTGCAGACAGTTGCGAAATAAACAAAAACCTAACCGATCATTTGGCTCGGCATACCTTTGCTACCACCGTAACATTAACCAACGGAGTTCCTATAGAGTCCGTTAGTAAAATGCTCGGTCATAAATCACTCAAAACGACACAGCACTACGCCAAAATTTTAGATAGAAAGGTAAGCGCCGATATGAATGCTCTAAAATCTATCTTAAGCAACCAAGAATTACAAGCCAAAGAAGCAAACAAATAGTTAATTCACTCACATTTAATCCTTTCATATTTTTTATTATATTTAATACCCCATCCTAAATCTCATCATTTATGAATAAGATTAACGCCTTGATTGATGATTTTAAACTAAAAATCAATAGTCTCCCTCAAGATAGACTAAATGAAATTACCTATTTAAAAAACTACGTAAGCTTAAGCAGTGAATATTTACACTTATTAAGACTATATATTCGAGAAAAAGATTTTTCATCACAATCTGATGAAATTTACTTTTTTAAAGAGGTAAAACCCCTAATCAATGGGCATTTAAAGTACTTCTCTCACGTTCATTATTATTTGCTGAATCGTCCCAAATTAAGCCTTCCTCGGCAAAGAAAATACATATATCTTATTTTAAAGAAGTTCGAAATTCAAAAAATTAGAGAATTTGATTTTGTGAAATATTATAGGCATAAAGAAACCAGGCTCGATCATATATATTTTCTTCGTGGTACAAATAACTTGGCAATTACAAATGCTATTTGTCATTTCACAGACCCGGAATTCTCAACAAGTCACGATGACCTCGTAGCTAAAATTATTACATATGATCTTTTGATGGTATATTACAAACATGAATTGAAATTATTAAAAGGAAATAAAAATTCATTACATACACAGCAACCAATTTGCATTCCTCCCGGAGTTTCATGGACAGCATCTAAAACTGACCTTGTCAAGTTAATGTATGCAACATTTGCCACCGGTGCATTTACAAATAGCAATATGGATTTAAAAAGTCTGGCCAAAATTTGTGAAACCGTGTTTAATATAGAACTCGGAAATTTCTATAAAACTTATGGTGAAATAAAAGCACGCGAAGGTAGCCGAACCAAGTTTTTAGATAAAATGCGCACTTCATTAATCAAAAAAATGGATAATGACTACAGATAATTTATCCATGGTTCTTGTCAAACTTTAAGTACACTTCTGCCCTATTCCCTTTTTCTAGTTTGTTCTAATTATGTTAAATTCTTTCGGTAGTTGTTCGGTACTACCGAAGAATTCTCAACAAACTACCTCAAATTTGCTGTATGATGGCCAGATTAATAGCAGCCATCATCTAAAGCGAAAGCTCATGATGATGGCTTTATTAAAAAACATCTAGTTAACATAAAAGCACGTATTAATTAAATCACATCATTATGCCAACAACAATCCTTACCACCGACGACCTCTATCAATTCAAAATGGAATTATTTCACGAGATTAAATCACTCCTTTCCAGCACCCAGCCTTCCAAGAAATACTTAAGGTCAACAGAAGTCATGAAGCTTTTACAACTAAGCCCAGGAACGCTTCAAAACCTCCGTGTTAATGGCACCATCCCCTACACCAAACTAGGGGGAATTATTTATTATGACCAAGAAGACATTAACAACGTCCTACAAGATAACCGCATGCATCACGTTTAGCCACAAATCCCGTGCTTGCCGCGGGATCTATTTAGTTTATTCATAACAACAACCATTCATCTGGCTTTAAGCCGAATAGTAGAATGCATAAAATTTAAGATTAAATAAACATGCCATCAATTAATTACATAAAGCACCTAAATGCGGTATTTCAACAGTTCTCTAAAGACAACAGGTTAAACCCAACGCATATCAGTTTGTATATGGCTTTTTTCCAATTATCGAATCACAGCCGGTTCCCAGTCCAGTTCCATGTTAATCGCGAAGAAGTTATGAATCTATCCAAAATAGGCTCTAAATCAACTTATCATCGGTGTGTCAAAGAATTAAATCACTACAAGTATCTAATTTATCACCCATCTCATAACCCATTTAAAGGGTCAAAAATTAACATGCTCATTTTTGGTACAACCTCTGGACAAGCAGTGGACTTAACCGTCCCAAATCAAGGACAAGCAGTGGACTTAACTGTCCCAAATCAAGGACAAGCACTGGTACCTTTATATAAACATAATAAACAAATAGAAAACATTAATAAACTTTCTAAACTAGCGCAGCCAAAAAAACAAAATGTAGTAATTGGATTTTTTAAATCCAAAAAATAGCCCACTACTGAAGCGCAAAAATTTTATAATCACTACCAGAGCATCGGTTGGAAATTAGGTGGGAAAACTAAAATTGTCGACTGGAAAGCCACAGCTCAAAATTGGATACTAAAATCCGAGGAAATTAAAAACGCACACCAACAGTCCCAAAACAAGGACAACCTAAAGACAACCAAAAACAAAAATTACAATCAGCCACTTTAAAAAAACAGCAAGATGAAAAACCTAAAACCAAATATCATCACAGAAGGCGGAATCGATTACAAACTAGGCAAAATAGAAAAAAACTGCATCCATTACGACTTTCAGAAAATCCTAATCTATCTTGAAGCCAAAGGTAAATTGTTGTTTGGTCAAGACTTCAAAATTCATGATGAAGATCACGCCATTCTTTTCAAACTTTGCATCTATACCATCCAAGACTTAGACTATTGTGCCAAACTAGGTATCGACCCAAACAAAGGTATTTTATTAACAGGCCCGGTAGGTTGTGGTAAAACAAGTTTAATGAAGCTCTTGCGTCACCTAACACCGCATCGAAGATTTTATAAAATAATCCCCTGTCGTAACGCCGTATTCAGCTTCAATCATCTAGGGTTTAAAACCATCGAAGATTATGGCAACGATGATTTCTATTGTTTTGACGACCTGGGCGTGGAACCAACCGGCAGACATTATGGCAAAGACTGCAATATGATGGGTGAAATACTATTATCTCGATATGAAATATCCCTGCGAAAGCACCAATCCTCACGAAAGTGGGGATCTCCTAATCCAAACGCAAAAAACTATCACCCCGAGCGCAGTCTAAAGATTAAAACCCACGCCACAACAAACCTAAACGCGCTAGAAATAGAAGAACGCTATGGAAACCGTGTCCGTTCCAGAATGCGAACCATGTTTAATCTACTGGCTTTTGACAAATCTTCTAAAGACAAACGATAACACCAAACATATTCTAAAATATAAGATTCACGAATTCATTACTTTAAAATAAAAACCTATGAGTAAATATTCAAAGGACAAGCGTTAAAAGCGTTCGTAGCTTTAAATTGAAGATTCACGAATTCCAAAATTTACAATGGAAACCTATGAGTAAAATTCACAAGACAAACGATAACTTTAAATCTCATTATTATGAAAAATCCAAATACCTTTTGGAATTGGTTCAAAGAAAATCAATATACAACCTCAACAAAATCATCCCTTATTCATTCCGACGACCTCTAAATCAAAATTAGCGATCTCGTGTTCCTCCCTACTAATTACTGTCCTAAATCTAAAACTTTTGTTATTGCAATAAATACATCAATGACCTTTGGAAATACCTACACCAAGGCTTATATCAAGCCACCTCTATCATGTTTCAATACCTCCTGGGAGAACATCTAGCCCATTCCAAATTAACTGACTCTCAATAAAACAATGCAAAAAAACATGAGCAAACTCTTTCATGTCTACGTCATGGAATTGTATCAAGAAAGATGCAACCTTGTTCAATAATTACAACTTTTCAGTTTTACCAAATACTTTAATCTAGTGAACTTAAAAATAAATACCTCATCGTACTGAAAAGGTACGTTCGTGGCTTTCATTTTTTATGACTTTGAAAAAACCTATTTTCAACTTCAACATACTTCCCATCAATTTCAACCAAAAACTAATATAATAGTACAGAAAGAATGAGTTACCAAAAGCTAGAATGCCAATAGGAAATTAGCATTTATTTCTTATAATTGCTCAAATCCATTGCAAAACAATAAAAGAACTTTTTCTTCACGCTCACGAAAAAATTAGGCAAATCTGATTAAAATCACATTATAGCTCAAAAACTATCGTACATTCACAATAGGAAATAAAAATTGAAAAATGTCAGAACTTGAAAACAATTATTTAGACAATCATTTTATCCACCGAAGTAATTGGTTAAGAGCAGCTGTTCTAGGTGCAAATGACGGTATTTTATCTACAGCAAGTATTGCCATAGGTATTGCTGCAGCAAGTGATTTTAGAGAACCCGTTATACTGGCAACGGTAGCTGGATTAGTTGCTGGTGCTTTATCAATGGCAGCAGGAGAATATGTTTCTGTAAGCTCTCAAACAGATGTAGAAAACGCCGACATTGAAAGAGAAAAGCAAGAACTGGAAGAAATGCCAGAAATTGAATTGCAACGCTTAGCTGAAATTTATGAGAAAAGAGGCCTAAAAAAAGAGACTGCCTTAGCTGTAGCTAAAGAATTAACGGAAAAAGACGCATTGGCTGCTCACATTAGAGATGAGTTAGGTATTAATGATATTAGTCAAGCCAAACCAACACAAGCCGCCTTTGCTTCTGGAGCGGCCTTTACTGTTGGAGGTATACTTCCTCTATTGGTAGCACTATTTCTACCTTTAAAAAACATAGAATATTATCTCTATGGTTCTGCCATTTTATTCCTGATTATTTTAGGAGGTTTAGCTGCTAAAACAGGGGGTTCTAGTATTGGGAGAGCAATAATTAGAATTACTTTTTGGGGAACAGTAGCTATGGGCCTGACAGCACTGGTCGGTTATTTGTTTAATGTGAATGTCGGATAAAAAAAATAAACATTTTAAAAGCAAACATTATGGAAAAGACAGAATATTCTAAAATATATCGAATAATTCATTGGGCAATAGCTGTTTCATTCCTGCTATTGTTAATTACAATTTTCTTACGATTAACATGGATGAATAAGTATAATGTGGCAACTATCATACAAGATTATTTGAGTGGTACCGACCAGGTTTTATCTCAAGAACAACTCATTACTTTAGCAAAAAAGATAAGACAACCTATGTGGAATTGGCATATTTACATTGGATATGTATTGACCGGATTATTTAGCATTCGTTTTATGCTTCCTGTTTTTGGACATATGAAGTTTCAATCCCCTTTTGCTAAAAGTCTGTCCATAAAGGAGAAATTTCAAAAATGGATATATCTCATTTTTTATTTCTGTGTTGTTTTTTCTTTGGTTACTGGACTTATCATAGTATTTGGGCCAAAAGAATGGAAAAATTCAATGGAAGAAATTCATGTATTAGGAATTTATTATTTGATTGGATTTATCGTACTCCATTTGGCCGGTATATTTAAAGCAGAATTTACAGATCAAAAAGGAATTATTTCAAGGATAGTGAGTGGCTCAAAAAAGGAAAATTAAAAACACGAAATCACGACAAAAAAATATAAAAAAAGAAGTTTAGAAAGAAAATAATACAAGGAAGTCACGGATGCTTTGACAAATTTCACTAAAGCTTTAGTCATCCAACTCGCCAGGTCATTTTAAAATATATTAAAAATAAGTCGTGTTGTTTTACGTGTAATCTGTTAGATCTATTGCCTTTGGCTTCATCTATACTCTATCAACATCCATAGATATTAAAACAAAATAAAGTATTGATAATTTTATATTAATTGAAAAAAGACTAATGAATTATCAAATTAAAGCTTCATCCAAACCCAATGAGGATGCTGTTATACATATAAAACAATCAAACATATATTTTGGTACGACTTCAAAGACAGCTGAAACCTTGCCAAATCCTGCCGAATTATTCTTAGGTTCTTTTACTGCCTGTATGTTAAAGAATGTTGAACGTTTTTCAGTTTTGATGCATTTTTCCTATTCTAAAGCTACAGTTGAAGTCAATGCAATACGTCTTGAAAATCCACCAAGGATGGAAAATATTGCTTACAATTTGACAATTTACAGCAGCGATAAAAAATTGAATACAGATTTACTTAAAAAGAACATAGAAAAGTTTGGCACTATATATAATACTATGAAATTGTCTTGTTCCATTTCAGGCACAATAAATACGGTCGATAATCCTTGATTGGTTACAAAATAAAGCAGATTGATTGGTTTTTAATATCTTAAGTTTTAACAAAGGACAACATATAGCAGAAACCCTTAAATTTTATATTTATGGCTCTAAATAGATTCTAAAATATCTTTCTATAATCATCAGCTTTATAGGTCTAGTTAATTGTTTTTTTCCTATTGGAAAGGTTAAACATTGTCTAACAATAAACAAATCACTTAATTCATAAATGGTAGTTTTTAAGCCAATCTTAAGAAAAACCAAATCTTAACTTAATTTATAATTGTGACTTTTACTGACTTAGTAAGTCGTTGCATGTTTCCAGGTGTTGTTATAGCAATTTAGGTAATACTGAATATGGTAAGATTGCAACCAATGGAAGGGAAGATATAGATAGATTAAAAAATGGGTAAAAAAAGGCGTATTAAAAGAAAAAGCAAGGTAAAACCTGATAAAAGTAATATTACCAAAAAGAATAAAATAGTTTGGATTATTGTTCTAATCGTTACTATCATATTAATCTGTTTTGTGCTGTTCTTAGAATTCCTAAAATACTTTGTATCTATTTGATAGATAGTTACGCATAATTCATAGTGAATTATTGATGTATTGAATTTAAAAAATAATATTAATTCATATAATGGAGCATTAAGGAAAAGTGATATTTATAGATGCTGGTCGCTAATATGAATTGATAAGTTTTAAGCCAATCTTAAGAAAAATCAAATCTTAACTTAATTAAAAATTGTAACTTTTACCCCATGAGAATTTTAATCGTAGAAGATGAGCCAGGTATCTTTAACTTCCTCAAACAAGGATTGGAAGAGGAGTCTTATGCAGTAGATATTGCCGAGGAAGGGAAAAGAGGCCTGCAATTAGCACTAACTGGAGATTATGATTTGTTGCTTTTAGATTGGATGGTACCAGGTTTGAGCGGTATTGAAATCTGTCGGCAATTCAGAACAGAATTTAAAGAGACCCCTGTCATTTTTTTAACAGCAAAAGACACGGTTGATGAAACCATCTTTGGACTCCAAGCGGGTGCTAATGATTACATCAAGAAGCCTTTTAATTTTGAAGAACTTTTAGAGCGCATCAAGGTACAACTGCGCCCAAAATCTGGGGAGCATTCTGTGTTTAAACTCGGCAATATTACACTAAACACTGCAACACATCAAGTCTTTAAATTAGAGGAAGAAATTAGCCTTACTCAAAAAGAATTTGCGTTGTTGGAATATCTAATACGCAATAAAGGTATAGTCTGCCGAAGAACCCGCATAATTGAAAGTGTTTGGGATATCCATTTTGAGTACAATACTGGGGTTATTGACGTATATATTAATGCGCTTCGTAAAAAATTAAAACTAGGAGATGATGAAAACTATATACAAACCGTTCGTGGGATAGGCTATGTAGCAAAAGAAATATGAACAACTTAAGTTTTAGAAATAGAATTGCAATACATTATATGATAGCCACTGCCGTGATTATGGCAGTGGCTTTTGCCGTTGTTTATTTTGTAGTTCAGGGTACGGTATATCAAAACCTAGATAACGACCTTTCTTTTGAAGCTGAAAAGCATACTACAGAAATTATAGTTGTTGGCGATAGTGTAAAAATAAGAAATAAACGAGAGTGGGAAGAAAGGGAGCATGGAGAGGTTCAAGTGAACCCTGTGTTTATTCAAATCCTAAATAAAAAAGGCGAATTTATGGACAAATCGCCAAACCTTAAAGAAGACGTTCTTGTCTTTAACCCAGAACAGAATTACGGCGGTCATTTTAATGAACTATTGAATAATAGAGCGATTAGACAGGTACAGATGCCTATAGAAGAAAACGGTAAAATCAAAGGGTTTATTTTGGCAGCCATGTCATTGGAAGCCTCCAAAATGGTACTGCTAAATCTGCGCAATGTGTTGATTATTTCGTATTTGTTTCTATTATCGGGACTCTATTTTATCTCTAGATATTTGGCAGGACGTGGCATCATCCCAGTAAAAATCATCACCGCTACCACAAAAAGAATCACAAAGAGCAATCTGAATGAAAGGGTCGTTTTACCCCAAAACAAAGACGAACTTTACGAATTATCTTCTGGGATTAACCAATTATTACAGCGTATTGAAAGCGCTATTGAACGAGAGCGCCAATTTACGTCGGACGCGTCACACGAATTGCGGACGCCGCTATCAACCTTAAAAGGAACTTTGGAAGTACTAATTCGAAAACCTAGGGAACGATCAGAATATGAAGATAAAATCAAATTCAGTCTTACTGAAATAGACCGAATGACGGCCATTATAGAACAACTGTTGGTGTTGGCAAGATTAGATACCAACTCAATAAAGGTGGATAGAAAGCTAGTTGCTTTACCAACCATCATTGACGACATTCTTTCAAGGCATAAGAAATTTATATTAGAAAGAAACCTCGCCATAGACTTTCATAATGGGGCTACTTTAGAAGCGCTTGTTCCGCAATATTATTCAAACTTAATCTTGGAGAACATCATTGGCAATGCCATAAAATATTCTAATGACGCTACCACGATACACATAGACATTGCGCTTCTAGATTCAAAAGTTGTTTGTGAAATTCGAGATGAAGGCATAGGCATCAAAAAAGCAGATTTGAATAATTTGTTCAGGCACTTTTTTAGATCTGATGCGCTAAACCATAAAAGTATTTCAGGAAACGGTTTAGGACTTTCCATAGCCAAGAAAGCTGCTGATGCCATACAAGCTGAAATTCTGATAGAAAGTGAATTTGGCATTGGTACCACTTTTACAATTCAATTTTAAGCCAATCTTAAGAATCACTTTAGATATTCTTTAAATTTTGGAACTATTTTTGTCAGGTTAACAGCTCTAAATTAACCTAAAATACTATGAAAATTATATTCATTGTCTGCACTTTAATGATTTCTTCAATTGCCTTTGCCCAAAATTGGGAGACTAATTGGAAAGATGCATCGGCAAAAGCAGAAAAAAACAATCAAAACATAGTGTTGGTGTTTTCAGGATCAGACTGGTGTGCACCTTGTATTAAATTGGATAAAGAAATTTGGAGCACGCCTAAATTTCAAGAACTTTCAAAAGACTCCTTTGTAATGTTGAGAGCAGATTTTCCTCGCAGAGGCAAAAATGCATTAACGAAAGAACAGCAGGACCATAATAATAGTCTGGCTGAAAAATATAACCAGAATGGATACTTTCCGTACGTGGTTGTTTTAAATCCAAAAGGCAAGGTTTTGGGAAGTTTAGGGTATGAAAAAACAAGCCCAGAATTGTATTTCAAAAAACTCAAAGCACTTGAAAAATAGTCTTTTTATAATCGCATTCATCATAACTTCTTTGGCTACTGCGCAAGATGTCGTTGTCAAGACTGTTAAACTTATGGGCAGTCGTTTTGACCTCACGGTTGTGGCTAAAGATTCTACCCAATGTTATGCATATATTGATCTCGCCATCAACGAAATTTCAAGGATTGAAAAATTGATTTCCTCTTGGGACAAAAATTCGCAGACCTCCGAAATCAATAGAAATGCAGGAATAAAACCTGTAGTCGTTGATGATGAGTTGTTTCGGCTTATAGAACGCGCCATAAAAATCTCAAAGTTGACCAACGGCGCCTTTGATATCAGTTATGCCTCTATGGATAAAGTTTGGTTTTTTGATGGCAGTATGACAAAAATGCCATCTGAAGAAGACATCAAGAAATCGGTAGAAAAAGTAGGCTATCAAAATATAATCCTTAACGAAACAACCCATTCCGTATTTCTAAAATTAGAAGGAATGAAAATAGGGTTTGGAGCTATTGGCAAAGGTTATGCCGCAGATAAAGCCAAAGAACTACTGCAAAGTAAAGGCGTAACCGCTGGGATTATAAATGCATCCGGTGACTTGAACACTTGGGGCAAACAGCCCAATGGAAAAGATTGGATGGTGGCCATTACTAATCCTTTAAATAAAGAAAAAGTCTTTTCCTGGATGCCAGTATATAATAGCGCCGTTGTTACTTCTGGGAATTACGAAAAATATGTGCGGTTCAATAATATGTTATACACGCATATTATTGACCCAAGAACCGGATATCCAGCCACAGGAATTTTAAGCGTTACCATTTTCACAAAGACGGCTGAACTTGCTGATGCTTTGGCAACATCCATTTTTGTAATGGGTGTTGATACTGGCTTGGATTTTATCAACCAATTGAATGGGGTGGAATGCATCATCGTTGATAAGGATAATAACATTATGACCTCAAAACACATAGAATTAAATCCAATTAAAAATGATTAGAAAAATAGTCTTGCTAATAGGTATTACAACAACACTGACGTCTTGTGTTGCCGTTAAAGAATACGAGAAAGTAAATATCAATGATCCTGATATGGCATTGTCACAAAGAAATATAGACAGGTTTGAAACCAATTTTCAAGTCTATAGGGAAGCTGCGGCCGGCGCCAACGGTGGAAAATCTGGTGGTGGATGCGGGTGTAATTAATTAATATAAAAGAAATTGAAAAAAATAATCATTATTGCTATTTTTCTGGTGGTTGGAAAAATAACGGCGCAACAAGATTCTACAAAAGTTTATAAAAAACGGGTATTAGAAACTACTGAAGTAGATTTTCTAACAAGTTATTATGTGCAAGATGGAACTAATGCGTCTGTAACTGGAGGTATCGGAAACGAACATCTAACCGATTTCACGCCTACCATCGTCGTGAGTATTCCTTTGAATGCGGATGATATCATTACTGTAGATGCAGGAATTTCAACCTATACCTCGGCATCATCCAGTAATGCGAACCCTTTTGATGGGGCAAAGTCAGCTGATTGGGTTACAGGAAGTCCATGGGTAGCGTCTTCTGGTGCTTCAAGACAAGATACTTGGGGCAGTGCGAGTGTCGACTATTCACATAGTTCTGATAGTAGAAATACAGTGTGGAATGCTGACGCGTCCTTTGCTACCGAATATGACTATTATTCCATAGGCTTTGGTGGCGGTGTAACCAAGTTGTTTAATGAAAAAAACACAACGGTTGGAGTGAGCGCAAAAGTGTATCTTGATGCTTGGAGCCCCGTTTATCCCACGGAATTGGAAGCCTATGCTGAAAATAACGGAAATTTGACCGATGGCTTTTTTCAGGGCGTCACTATTTTGGATCAAAATGGAAATGCAAGCGGCAATTGGCGTCCTGCAAACGGATTTACGCCGATCCAAGATAAAGCTCGAAATTCATATTCGGCCTCTTTCAGTTTTTCACAAATTTTGAGTAAGAATGCTCAAATTTCATTATTTATAGATGTGGTAAAACAACAAGGTTGGTTAGGTAACCCATTGCAAAGGGTTTATTTTGGCAATGTTCCCAATTATTATATTGGTAACTCGGCAAGTATACCTATTTATACATCGCCAAATAATACCGATGTGTTTCAATTAGCCGATGATATTGAAAGACTTCCAGATAGCAGATTTAAAATTCCTATTGGAGTACGTTTAAACTATTTTATTAATGAAACCTTTGCGTTAAGAACTTATTATAGATATTATTTTGATGATTGGGGTGTTTCAGCTCATACCGCTAGTATGGAAGTGTCTATTAAAATATCAGATAAATTTACACTCTACCCCTCCTTTAGGTATTATAATCAGACACAAGCAGATTATTTTGCACCATATGAACAGCATTTATCTACAAGTACTTACTATACCTCTGATTATGATTTATCAAAATTTAGTGCTAACCAATATGGTTTTGGAATAAGCTATACCGATATTTTTACAAAATTGCATATCTCAAAATTTGGACTTAAAAGTATTGATTTAAAATATGCTAATTATAAACGGAATACTGGCTTCGAAGCCAACATTGTTTCTTTTGGGCTAAAATTTGTATTAGATTAAAACAAGTGGTATTTAAGACTTAAATAATTATAAAAATTTGATATATCTACAACCTTGATTTTACTTTAAAATATTTAATCCAATGTTAAGGTTACCCTTAAACAATTCTTAAAATTCAAGCTTACATTTATATAAGAATTAGTTACATCTCTCTTAAAAAAGAAAATAATTACTCCCTGAACTTTTGAATGTTTTGGTTAGTGTTTATTGGTTAATTGCAACAAAAGCTCTGAGTACTCTCAGGGCTTTTGTTTTTGGTATAAAGTGAAATATTTTTTAAGCAAATTTTAAGAAACCATTTAGATGGCTTTTAGATACTCCAAATACTTTTGTTTTAAAATAATAAACCAGCATATAATGTTAGAACGTATTATCCAATACAGTATCCATCACAAACTTATTATACTCTTATTTACAGCGGGTATTGTAGGGTTTGGCCTATATTCTTTATCCAATATCCCTATTGGAGCTGTCCCTGACGTAACCAACAATCAAGTACAGGTGATTACAACCTCTAGAAATTTAGCAACGGAAGATGTAGAAAAGTTTTTAACATATCCAGTAGAACTGGAAATGGCAAACTTACCAGGTGTTAAAGAAATTCGTTCTGTTTCCAAGTTTGGCCTATCGGTGGTTACCGTTGTTTTCGATGATGACATGGGTACATACCTACCACGCCAACTTATCGCCGAGAAAATAAAAAGTGCTGAAGAAAAAATTCCAGCAGGCTTTGGCAAACCTTTCATGGGACCTGTTTCCACAGGTTTGGGCGAAATTTATCAATATGTAATCGATGTCGATGCAGAATACAAAGATCAGTATTCATTATCCGATGTCCGTACCATCCAAGATTGGGTAGTAAAGCGTCAACTTTCTGGAATTCCTGGAGTGGTAGAAGTAAATACTTGGGGAGGATACCTCAAAACTTATGAAGTCGCAGTTAATCCTGAACGACTTCGTTCAATGGACGTTTCTATCTTTGAAGTGTTCAGTGCATTGGAAAAAAACAATAGTGTTGCTGGAGGCGGTTATATAGAAAAAGCAAATGAAAGTTACTTTATAAGAGGAGAAGGCCTTGTGGGCTCTATACAAGACATTGAAGATATTGTTGTAACAAGAAAAGGTGATGTGCCAGTCTATGTAAGAGATATTGCTACAGTAGGTTTTGGTCATGCCAACCGTTTTGGTGCAATCACTGGAAATGGTGCAGGCGAAAAAGTATTGGGACAGGTAATGATGCTTAAAGATGCCAACTCCAATGCTGTTATTGAAGCTGTAAAAAAACGTGTGGCTGAAATAGAATCATCATTACCTCCAGGCATTTCAATCAACCCTTTTCTAGAGAGAAGTGAACTTATCTCTAAAACTACATTTACAATTGCAGAAAACTTAATATTGGGGAGTTTAATTGTGATATTCGTTGTGGTATTACTTTTAGGTAACTTAAGATCTGGTTTGGTCGTTGCCTCCGTTATTCCATTGTCTCTCCTATTTGCACTTTCTTTAATGTATATCTTCGGAGTAGATGCCAATTTAATGAGCTTAGGCGCAATAGATTTTGGGATTATCATCGATGGTGCAGTAATTATTGTTGAATATATTGCTTTTAAAATCACAAGTCAGCGTGCAAAATTATTGGCACTTCCTAAAAACGAAAGACAAGGATTAATAGATAAAATTACATATCAAGGAGCATCCAAAATGATGAACTCCGCAGTATTTGGACAGTTAATTATTATTATCGTTTTTATCCCTATACTTTCTTTAGTAAACGTGGAGGGTAAAATGTTCCGTCCAATGGCTTTGGTATTCACTTTTGCACTTATTGGTGCGATGATACTTTGTTTTACATACATTCCTGTTATGGCTTCTATGTTTATTAAGCCTACCAATACAGAAAAAAGAACTATTTCATCTAGGCTAATTGCCTTTCTTGAAAGAAAATATCAACCTACTATTTTATGGGCTTTACGTCAAAAGAAATTGGTTTTAGGTATTGCAATAGCCCTATTAATATTTACCGGGTTTTTATTCACTAAAATGGGAGGTGAATTCGTACCTACATTAGACGAGGGCGATTTCGTTATTCAACCAGTTTTAAAGACGGGAACATCGTTGAGCAAAACTGTTGAAGCTACTACCCGAATGGAGAAAATATTAAAAAAGTTTCCCGAAGTGGAACAAGTGGTTAGCCGGATCGGTGCTGCTGAAGTACCTACGGATCCAATGTCCATGGAAGAAAGTGATGTTATAATCAAATTAAGACCAAAAAGTGAATGGGTATCTGCAAAGACAAAAGACGAATTGGCAGATAAATTTAAAGAGGCTTTATCGGAAATAGCAGGTGTTGATTTTGAGTTTACCCAGCCTATCGAAATGCGATTCAATGAGTTGATTACAGGAGTACGTGCAGATTTAGCTATTAAGGTTTTTGGTGAAGATTTAGACATACTATCTTCTAAGGCTTTAGAAATAGAAAAAGCTATCCAAAATGTGGAAGGAGCTGCAGATATTTCTGTAGAGAAAACGGCTGGACTGCCACAGATGACAGTAAAATATGACCGTAGAAAAATTGCAAAATACGATTTAAATATTGAGGACTTAAATAAAGTCGTCACAATGGGTTTTGCAGGAATGACCGCAGGAACAGTTTTCGAAGGAGAAAAGCAATTTGATCTGGTACTTCGTTATGATGATGCCCATAGAAGAGATATTCAAAATATAGAAACAGCTTCGGTCTCTCTTCCCAATGGAACAAAATTACCATTAAGCGAATTCGCCAAAATAAGCTATACCAAAGGACCTGCAAAAATTTCGCGTGACGATACTAAGCGACGTATAGTCGTGGGCGTGAACGTTCGTAATCGAGATTTGGAATCGGTAGTTAAAGATGTTCAAACCATTATTGAAAGAGATGTTAAGCTACCTACAGGCTATTCTATAAGCTATGGTGGGCAATTTGAAAATCTTCGTACAGCAACGGCAAGATTGAAAGTTGCTGTCCCTATCGCACTTGTTCTAATTTTTGTGTTACTCTACTTTGCATTCGATTCCGTAAAGGAAGCCTTGATGATTTATAGTGCAATTCCTTTAGCCGCCATAGGTGGCGTATTGTTGCTTTACCTAAGAGGATTACCCTTTAGTATTTCAGCAGGCGTTGGCTTTATCGCTCTTTTTGGAATTGCTGTACTAAATGGTATTGTACTGATTGAAGAATTTAAAGAACTTAAAGCACACGGTGTAAATGATATTAATAGACGAATTTTAATGGGAACAAAAAACAGATTACGTCCTGTGTTGCTAACAGCAGCTGCAGCAGCTCTAGGCTTTTTGCCTATGGCTATTTCAACTTCTGCTGGAGCAGAAGTACAAAGACCTTTGGCAACAGTTGTTGTGGGTGGTTTAATTACCGCAACAATTTTGACCCTAGTGGTATTGCCAATCTTATATGCCATTTTTGATAGAAAAGGGCATCATCCAAAAGTTAAGACCAAAGTGAATTTCAAGGCACTCGGCATTATTGCCATAGTGTTCTTGCCTATTTTAGGAAATGCACAACAAAACCCTATCAATGCGGAAAAAGCTGTACAGATTGCCATTGAAAACAATAACGGACTTAAGGCTTCTGCCAAAAGGATAGACCAATCAAAACAGTTAGTAGGAAGTGCTTTCAACTTGGATAAAACCCAGGTGTATTATAGTTCTGATGAAAATAATATTGCGGAAAACGGGCTTCCATTAGAAGTTTTTGGAATTAGCCAGTCCCTGCAATTCCCGACGATTTATGGTGCTCAACAAAAGGTGGAAAAACAAAAAGTTGAATTATCCACCCAACAATACCGATTAAATGAAAGAGCCTTGACCAAAGAAGTTTACAAAGCCTATTACAATGTGGTGTATTATAACAGCCTTGTACAACAATACACTTTTCTGGACAGTCTTTATGGTCAATTTTCTAGGGCTGCCAACAAGCGCTATGATGTGGGCGAAACTAATTTGTTGGAGAAACTTATGGCAGAGACCAAGCAAAAAGAAATATCCATTTCGCTTGCACAAACAAAAGAAGGCGTAAAAAAAGCATTTACGATGCTACATCAATGGATGCAGACAGATTCTTTGGTTATCGTAGAAGAGAAAAGTTTGCCCAGACTGGAATTAAAACAACCTAATTTTAGTAACCATCCTGGAATACTATTCTACGATTCAGCTCAAAAATTGAGTAAATTTTCTCTCTCTCTGGAAAGGCAAAGATTGCTTCCCGATTTACATATTTCAGTCTTTCGAGGTACTAATAATGGTGTAAATGCAAAGCGATATAATGGTTTTCAAGCAGGCATATCCATTCCATTATGGTTTGGGGCAAACAAAGCGAAAATCAATGCGGCAAAAACAGAGACGATGATAATGGCCGATGAATCTGAAAATTATAAGATACAACTCGAATCAAGGTATCAGGGCTTGCTATCCGATTTAAAGAAATTTCAAGAAGCCGTTGATTATTATGAAATGACAGGTGGCAAACTTGCAAAAGAATTAACTACAAGTGCATCGAAATCATTTCAAAACGGCGAGATAGATTTTTTGCAATACGTACAGCTTTTAGAAAGTGCCAAAAATATTCAAATTACCTATTTACAAAACCTTAACGAGTATAACGCTACAGTTTTAGAATTAAATTATTTAACTAATTAATGATGAAAAATACAGTCAACAATTTTACCAATGTTATAAGTTTAACAAGCATTCTTTTACTACTTATGCTAACACTGGCTTCCTGTAATTCAAAAGAAAAATCAGAAACAGGAAATAGAGATGGAAGTATAGAAAATGTAGACCAAGAGGCCATTAACATAACCGAAAATCAATTCAAATCTGGTGGAATGGAATTGGGCAAAATATCGATGCAAGAATTTAATACGGTTGTTAAAGCTAACGGTATGTTTGCAGTGCCTCCACAAAACCAAGCAGATGTTAGTGCCTACTTTGCAGGCTACGTAAAAGATATCGAACTATTACCAGGGCATGCAGTCAAAAAAGGCCAAGTGCTGTTCACTATTGAAAATCCAGAATATGTTCAGGCACAACAAAACTTCTTAGAAGCAAAAGGACGTTTAAGCTATTTGAAATCCGATTATGAACGCCAGCAAGAGCTGATGGCTGACAATGTGACTTCAAAAAAGGTTTTTTTAAAGGCAGAATCTGAATATACCGTGACTTTGGCACAATATCAATCCCTTAAAAAGAGGTTGAGCCTTATGAATATTAATCCAAATACCCTTACTGGCGAAAACATTAGGTCGGTAATTAGTGTAACCTCACCATTATCGGGTTATGCAACTACTGTAAACGCAAGTAAAGGTATGTACCTTAACCCATCGGATATTGCCGTAACTGTAACAAATACAGACGACCTTCACATAGAATTGAAGATTTTTGAAAAAGACCTTCCCATGGTCAAAACAGGGCAGCAAATCAATGTGAGATTGCAAAACAATTTGGACAATGTATATAAGGGTATGGTACATTTAGTCAACAAGTCTATAAACGCTCAAAATAGAACGGTAGATGTTCACGGGGATTTAGTAAATGAGGAAGAAGTAAAATTATTTGCTCCTGGAATGTACATTGAAGCTGAAATTCTAACCACTTCTGCAGAACATCCTGCATTGCCATCGGAAGCGGTTGCAAACATTGATAATGATTTTTTTGTACTTGTAAAAAAAGATAGTACAAATTTCAAAAGAGTATTGGTCAAAATAGGTGCTAAAAACAATGGATTTACTCAAATCCTTAATGCAAGTGATTTCAAACCAGAAACCGAATTTTTAACAAATGGAGCATTTAATTTGATAACAGAGTAAACCCTAAAATTAAAATATTAATTATAACAACAATATGATGAACGACGCACATTTTCATTTAGTAGTGACCCATCTTCCCATCGTGGGTGTGTTAGTTGGTTTTCTGGTATTGCTGTCAGGTTATATCATAAAAAGCCCTCAAGTAAAGACAACGGCACTCGGTATTTTTATTTTTAGTGCCTTAACAGCTATTGCCGCTTTTTATACTGGTGAAGGAGCTGAACAAATCGTAGAGAATTTACCTGGAATCAGTGAAACCCTTATACATAATCACGAAGAATTAGCGGAACTCTTTTTTACGATGATGTTGGTTCTTGGCGGTGCTTCGCTACTAACCCTATTTTTACAATTCAAAAAATTCCCGTTCGTTAAACATGCCTTTGGGTTGGTTCTGCTACTATCTATAAGCTGTATAATTATTTCTAAATATGTGGGTACAACTGGAGGCGAAATAACCCATATTGAAATTAGAAACGATGCCAATGTCATTCAATTAGATTCGAACCACGACAGCCTTGACGATTAAAAGCATTACGAGGTATTGTTCAGATATACTTCATAATAATAAATGCAAGAATCTGCCTTTACACAACTTTGTCCATAACCAAGAGGTTATTGATAATGTTTTCTTGATTTCCAATGCTATAAGAATATGGCCAAAGGAAATAGATTATATAGTTATTGCAGCTTGCTTCCATGATACCGGATTCTCGAAAACCTATAAAAATTACGAAGCAACAAGCAAAAGAATTGCCGCTCAGTATCTGGCGAAAGCAAAGTATAACAACGAAGAGATCGATAAGGTTTGCTCCTATATAGAAGCTACAAAAATGCCTCAAGATCCCCAAGACATTTACGCCAAAGTTCTCTGTAATGCCATCTTGTTTCATTTGGGCACAACAGATTTCTGGTATAAGAATTTGCTCTTGCGAAAGGAATGGGAGCTATTTGATGGCATTGTTATGGTCGATAGCGAATGGCAAATGCTCAATATAAAATTTTTGGAAGCGCACCGCTTCAAGACCGATTATGGCAAAGAGGTCTTGGAAAAGGGGAAACAAGAAAATTTAAACAAACTAAAACAATTAATTCGAATAAGATGAAAAGATCCTCTACCATCTTAAGATAAGACCAAGACTTTTAATAAAATTTAGACTTGTACTCTATTTTCATATCTTAATTTAATCACCATGTCAAAAAGACTTTTCCTATTTTTACTTTTGGTATTTATAATTCTCAATATAGGCTTGGGTAGTTGGGGTCTTACTGAATCCAGCGAGGCACGGTATGCAGAGATTAGCCGTGAAATGCTCTTAAGTAAAGATTATATAAACCCCTCCCTATTGGGTGTTTACCACTACCACAAACCTCCCATTACGTACTGGATAACTACCTTGGGTTATAAAATTTTTGGTGTAAATGAGTTCGGGGCACGCTTCTTCTTACAAATAGCCATCATAATCCAACTTCTTCTGGTTTATAACATAGCCCAGTTGCTTTTTAATCAAAAAAAAGTTTCGCTCCTTGCCACTGTTGTTTATTTTTCATTTCCCATTGTATTAATATCCAGCAGAAACCTTACCACCGATGCTTATCTAACCACTTTTATAATGGCTACCATTTATTTTTGGCTTGCCCGGATCAAGAATGCACTTGGGTTGTGGGCGCTTTACGCTTTCTATATTTGTTTGGGTTTGGCAATACTTACAAAAGGACCGGTAGCACTACTATTTGTGATTACTTTTATTATTGTGCACCACTGGATGCTTAAAAAGAGAATCAGAACTTCCTTTCATGGAATTGTAGGTTTACTTTTATTTTTTGGTATTTCCACTAGCTGGTATGTATTCCTTTGGTTGAAAGACCCCTCTTTTCTGGATTATTTCCTGCACCGGCAGGTAGCGGATAGAATATTTTCAAATTCATTTAGTAGAACGAAGCCTTTTTATTTCTATATTATTATTTTGCCAGCTTTATTATTTCCTTGGGTGTTGGTGCTCCTCAAAAACATCTTTGGGAAAGGGAAAAGTTTTTTTAGAAGAAAGGATGGGATCTCTATTTTGGTCATTTCAGTAGTCATTCTTATTTTGCTCTTCTCCATCTTTAAGACCAAACTTATTCTATATATTCTTCCCCTATTTTGGATGGTAGCAATAGTAATTGCCAAAATGCTAGTAACCATGGAACCAAAAAAACTAAAGATTTTAAACATCACATATGCCATAATGTCCTTGTTGCTAGTAGTGGCCAGTCTGTTGTTTTATTTATTTAATATGTCATACCTCAATATTTCGCTGTGGGAAGTTCTGTTAACGCTTGGGCTGGTATCACTGTGGTTCTTCATTTATTTCAAGATAAAAAACACAAAACCACTAACCACTGGAATCCTGGCGGCTGGGTTCAGCACCATCCTTTTAATATTTGGTATGTTTATTATGGGAGATAATCCTGGCGAAATCAACAGTATTAAAAGGATCTCAAGTTTTGTTGAAAAAGTGAACCCTTCTTCCAAAAAATTCGTGCTGGTTTACAATTATCTATTGGATTCCGCCCCGTTCTATCTTAAAGGAGACATAGTGACTATAAATGCTGGTCATAATACCACCGAACGCGACATCCAATTTCAACCGAATGAACATTGGAAAAAAAATCTCATCAATTGGAGCGACGAATCACAGAAATCCTATCTTGTTTCGCTACTGGACAAACCAAACAGTTTTTTGATACTCCGTAAAAGAGATAGTGGAGATGACAAATTGAAAACTTTGTTGTACCATTTCCAAAAGAGAAAGGAATTTGAAAAGTGGATAGTTTATTATCACAACTAGCTGAAAGTAGAAAATTAAAGAAGTCTGGGAATCCCTCATTTTTGTTTTGCACAAAAAAATAATTTTTATGGAAATCTTCAGATATACTAAAAAGACCATAGGCTTTGGGTGTTTATAAGGTGTTCGTCAGTCGTTCCATTTTGTTCCATAAAACATATCTGCAAGAGCTTAAGAATGCCATTTCGAGATTTTGATAAAAAGTCGTGGCAATCTCATCTGGTATAACTATAATTATATAATAAAGCTCTTGCATATACCATAAATAGCACCACTGCGGCGACACGTCCTCGTTGGCCCTATTTATTTGTTTTATTGCACACATTCTCGCCTTCCTCACCCGTAGCTACTTTTTTACCCCAAACCCCAATAGGTTTGCGCTATCGCGCAGATATAATGTTTGGGGTAAAACCGCTACTTCATACAATGCGAGCCTGCGGGTCGCTTCGGGCAAAACCCACATAAAAATTAGCGTCAAAAGTTTATTTAGAGATTTAATTAAAATAACTAAATTATATAACATCTAATCTGATTAGGCATGTGGGTCTGCGGGTGTCACCTTTTTTGAACAACTCCAGCTTGCAAATAAGATAACCCCGTCCTCGCGAACGCGGGGACCTCTTCATTATTAATCAAAATTTTTATTAAAAGCCAATTATTATATAATTATGGGTTATCCTATTTCGCAAGAAATGCAAGAGCATCTCCTTAAGTCGGCCATTCCATCCTGGCTTAATAATTTTTACATTTCGGATTGGCTATAAGTAATACTTCAAATGGTTTAAGCATATATCCTTAAAACCATCATTACGCATGTGCTCCAACAAACGCCAAGCCTGAAATGAAAACTATTTCCAAACCCTTCCATTGCCTCTTTTATTCGTTGCACTTGCCAAAACTTAAACAGTCAGTTAGCATCCACACAAATCATCAAAAAATGCGCCACCCTTGCGGTAAACCGTTGCTGTGGTATGCACTTTTGCCGAAAAGGCAACGTGCTATTACCACACCACCCTTGCTAAACTCGCAGCCGGATCGAGCCTTAAGGATTACCTGCTGAAATCATATCTTTAGCTTACAAAAAAATCAAACATGATAACAAAAACAATTCAAATTACAGAATTATCAGTCGATGAATTAGCAAATCAAGTAGCAGATAAGCTTTTGCTAAAAATTGAAGCCTATTTAAATAAAATTGGCTCCACAAAAAATGAAGTATTATTAACAAGAAAAGAAACAGCCGAATACTTTAAAGTAAGTTTAGTCACAATACATCACTGGACTAAAAATGGTATTTTAAACGCGACTTATATTGGTAATCGCGTTTATTATAAAAAACAGGCCATTTTAGAAATTGTAGAAAAGCAAACTAGAAGATTAAAATAAAAAAGATAACAAACATAGTAGCCTCCCTCCGGCCCCACTGCAATACTATAAGGTTCAAGCCCTGCGGGTTTTGAATAAAACTTTTTAAAACAAAAAACTTTTACTCAAAAAACTTGACAGGTTATCCACTGCTACAATGGTTTGGCTTTCTTTTTTCTTTTTCTTCCGAAAAAATATTGAAGGGAATAGTTAGTTTTTAAAAGGAACTTTATAATGAAAGAATACTGAATGCAATCCTTATGAAACAATACGGCAAGTTATTTTTAAGAAAGAACCATAAAAAAAGATCCTTGAAGAAAGAGCCTTTGACTATTTTTTGAAGAAACTGAAAAGATAATTAAGAAGTTTAGCCACTACATAACTAACGGAAGCACCAATACTAGCCATAACAACTGTAAATAAAATAGCATCCAAACTAATATTTAAGGCGATAGAAAAAAGCGTACCACCCAAAAATCCGATTTTAGTATTTAAATCAGTAAAATCCATTCTACTCTTTTTTACTCGATCTATCATCAATAACCGCCGCCTGACTGACAGCTGTAGCAACAGTTCCCGCAACGGCCATATAAGTGGCAATGGTAATAACAATCGCGGGTAAACTAATAGGAGCGGTAATAATGGCGCCACCAGCCGCCGCCAATGCGATGCCAATATTTCTCAAAATTCTGAAAAACCTAGGAGTTGGTTCTT
The DNA here is from genome assembly GCF_008086205.1 of Bizionia myxarmorum. Lineage (GTDB taxonomy): Bacteria > Bacteroidota > Bacteroidia > Flavobacteriales > Flavobacteriaceae > Algorimicrobium > Algorimicrobium myxarmorum. The sequence goes on from NZ_VSKK01000005.1 coordinate 28,073, forward strand.
TATATCGTTCAACTAAATTCATAATGAAAAGTGTTTTATGAAACCGCTCTACATTCCCGCCCCTTTGGGGAGGATTAGGGAGGGGCTTTTTATGGTTAATAAAATTTGTTCTTTGCGATCAAAAGCTTGATGACAAAGTGAAAGGATTTTTTGCATTGCCAATTGGGAGGACCAACCAGTTCCTATACCCGAAAGTTGACTCACTGGTGCCAAACAGCCCTCTAATTCTTTAGCGGCATCATTTGCTTTATGAATCAATATCAATTGCCGACCATCCACAGCCATAACATGAATATGATTCCCTAAACGACTAGAAAATCGTGGTACTAATTCATAAATCCCTTCCGGAATACAGGAAACTTGACGTTTATTATTCAGCCAAGGCAATTCAATCATAAAACAGATAAACCGACCATTTATAAAGAGGGCACCATTGGTACCCTCTTCAAAATAGTGTCTTTGGAGTATTAAATCCATCTTATAGCGTGTCAACAAGAGCTGCAGAAAGCGCGTTGAAAGCACCATTTTTCAATGGGTACATGTCACCATTCACTTCTTGGTAAAACTCAACACCAACCACCTCAATAACCGGTAATACCGAGTTAGGCGTAAGTGCTGCGTTTAATGCAATAGGCAGCGTATCGGGTGCTGTATAAGGCAAAATGCCAGAACTTGCCATTTCAAAAACAAAGGTTTCCGTAATGAAATCCACTTCTGCTGCACCCATAACAACATTGAAGTGAGTGGTTCCTGAAGGAGCCGCAATTCTCACCATCGGACTAAAAGCCGCCAACGTAACATCAGCACTTCCCGTCACCCGATCAAAAGCCACCACAAAAGGAGCAAATAAAGTGGAGCCCAGTTTGCCGTTGAGGTTGAATTCAAAGCCTAAAAAACGACTCAAATCCCCATCTTGAACGGTACGCTCACCTCTTAAATTCACGAGGTCCGTTTTAATAATGGCCACCAAATCTTTGGTCAATCTACTAACCACACGTTTGTCTTGGGCGTTTTGCAGCAACACCCGAATCGCATTCCGAATCAGCTTGCCGGCTTTGCCAGCACGCCCAAATTCAGAGCCATTTTCACGCGTTCGCTGAAACGCAGGGTCATTAGCTATACGTTTGCCGTCTATACCGCCTTTAGTACGTGCTAAATGCCCATCACTTGATTTGTAAAAGGAAATATCATCCAGAGTTCCCTTTAATTTGATAATACCAGTTTGCCTAGCCATAATTCAAAGTTTTTTAGTTTTATCAAAACTCCGTATCTTTAAGAAGCAATCCCAAAAGCACTTCACTCCTATGCCGAAAAGTGTCTTTTTTGCCAATTTAAACCTATGGATGATGGTAGGATCATGTATAGATAAAGCATGGATAAAGTATGAGCAACATCAAAAGACTAGTTATTTACCGAAAAGATATTGGGCGTATTACAGGCAGAAGCGAACGCTATGGACGTCTTTTAATTAAGAAAATAAAGGTCCATTTTGATAAGGAAGAGCATCAATTTATTACATTTAAAGAATTCTCTGAATACTCTGGTATTGAGGAGTATATAGTAAATAAATACATTTAGAATCAAATGATTCGGTTCACTATTCGGTTCACTCTTATTTTATTAGATGTTTAATTAGTTGACACACAGCGTATAAAGAGGAACTGGATATTTCCTCTTTATACGCTGAAACCCATGTAAACACTTGATTTACAGGGGTTTATTTTTTTAGTTGATAGTCCAGTTGACAGTGCTGCAAGTTAACTCCCTAATATACTTTTTTGTTGACAACTTTGATTAAACTATATATTTCCACTCCTGTTAAGTACACAAATAATCTTATTATAATAAATTGAATCATCATTTCAATAATTAAGTTCTACTATTTTCTAATTACCTTATTATTAAAAGCCGCTTATTTTATAAGCTTCTGGAAATTTAATAGCCATGATGTTATAATCTCAATTTATCAAGCATGTCTAATAAAATTATATTCTTGCGTAAATGACTTTCTACCCAAAAGTCGTAAAACTCTGACTAATTTATGCTTACTTTAAAATAAGTAGAAACGCTATGTACAGCTTCAATCATTTGGCATATAAAACCATAGAAAATTATGGCAATAATAACTTTTATTGTTTAGACCATTTAGGCCTAGAACCTACGGGCTGACACTATGGTCAAGATGCAATATAATGAGCGAGATTTTATTAGCTCGTTATGACAAATCCCTACATCAGCATTAATCGCCTCTCATAAAGCAATCCCCAAATAACATAAACCTCACCCCTGCTTACAAAATGGCATTTTACTATGATGCTTTTACATCTAAAGAATACCTCCCTTCGCTGCTAACCAATTTTTATTAAAACCAATAATTAAAAGTACAAAAAATTAGCGATACCCCGGTAATTAGAACCTAAAACTATTATATTAGTGGACATATAAAAAGTTAGCTTTAAGGCCGAAAAAAACACCAGTATTTAAAGAACTGTTATTAATTAAACTTCATTCTCTTTATACTCAATCCTCTGACCATTAAAATATTGCTCTTTTTATTAAATACACCTTATGCGTAAAAATCTACTTGAGTATTTATTAAATAGATTAATTTATTGACTTAAGTCAAATAGTTTGGCTTAAAACAATATTAGTTTTGCTAATCGAAAAATAAATATAATTTAAAAATGGAATTAGCCGAATTAGATACCATACAAACCACTACTACCGAAAGTATAGAACGATTAGAAAAAGCATTAATACATCTTCGAAATGGAAATGGCGTTATTTTAACTGACGACAAAAATAGAGAAAATGAAGGAGACTTGATATTTTCGGCGCACAACATGACCAATAATCACATGGCACTTATGATTAGAAAATGTAGTGGTATTGTTTGCCTTTGTTTGACAAATGAAAAAGCCGATTCACTTAATTTACCCTATATGGTAAAGGAGAATACAAGTAGTTTTCAAACCCCTTTTACAATCACTATAGAAGCAAAAGAAGGTGTGACAACAGGGGTTTCTTCCAAAGATAGATTGACAACTATACAAGTTGCTTGCAATGAAAATGCTAAAAGCAATGACTTAGCGAAACCTGGTCATATATTTCCATTGAGAGGTAATGACAAAGGCGTGTTAGGAAGAAAAGGCCATACCGAAGGCAGTATTGATTTAATGAAACTAGCAGGCTTACAACCAGAAGCAGTATTGTGCGAATTAATGAATGATGACGGAACAATGGCAAATTCGGATACAATTACAGCATTTGGTAAAGAGAATAATTTGATAGTGCTATCGATACAAGATATTATCCATTATCGTAAATTTGTTAGAGACTACAACTAAATGACAAATAATATCGAACTCACTAATTTCATAAAAAAGAATATTACTATTGAAGATGAAGATTTAAAAATGATTTTGTCTTATTTTAAAACCATAAAAAAAAGTAAAAACGACATTTTACTTGCTACTGGAAAAATTAGTCAGGTTAGTTATTTTGTAAAAAAAGGGTGTCTAAGGTTATTTTTCATAGATGATAATGGAAAAGACGTTACCCGTTATATTGCATTTGAAAATCAATTTGCTACAGCACTTGTTAGTTTTATAACAAATGAACCTGCCCAAGAAACAATTCAAGTTATTGAAGATAGTGAGCTCCTATACATCACACACGATGACTTTAGGCATCTTATGAAAATTATTCCCAAATGGAAGGATTTTTATAGTATTTATTTAGAAAAAGCATATGTAAATAATTCAAAAAGACTCATGTCTTTTACTATTTTAAATGCTTCAGAAAGATATAATCAGTTATTTAAAATAAACCCAAATATTGTTAAACGCTTACCAAACAAAATAGTAGCTTCTTATATAAATATATCCCAAGAAACATTAAGTAGAATAAAATCGAAAGTCTTACAATAAAATTTATAAAATATGAAATACGCATTGTTACTCGCATTATTCGTACTGCAATTCACGGGTTATTCACAATCGCTTGATAAAAAGTCCAATTCTGAAAACGCTAATGACAAGATGTTACTAACAATCTTCCTTAAACATGATCAAAGCATGACTTTGAATGAGATTGAAGAGATAAGAACCAATCAAGGGTTTTATGAAAATCTCCCTCCAGAAGGTACTTCTGTAGTTAATTGGTTTGTAGTTATGGGACTTGGTCAAATGGTTGTATTGGAACTCCCTGCTTCAAAATTATCTGCTGTAAATTTGGCAATTGAAAGAACCGCATGGAAGGCTTTTACAACAGAAATGTATGCTACTTACAATTTGTATCCTATCATAAAACATAAGTTGAAAAATAAGTCAAAAGTAGTGCTTGATTCCAAACCCAGTTCTGAAAAAGCGAATGATAAGCTGTTATTAACCATCTTTCTTAAACATGATCAAAGCATGAATTTAAATGAGATTGAAGAGATAAGAACCAATCAAGGGTTTTATGAAAATCTCCCTCCAGAAGGTACTTCTGTAGTTAATTGGTTTGTAGTTATGGGACTTGGTCAAATGGTTGTATTGGAACTCCCTGCTTCAAAATTATCTGCTGTAAATTTGGCAATTGAAAGAACCGCATGGAAGGCTTTTACAACAGAAATTTATCCCACTTACAATCTATATCCTATCATAGAAAATAAATTGAAAAATAAGTCAAAAGTAAATTACTAGAATTTTAATGCTTATCAATAGTTAAACAAACTTAATATAAGCTTTGGGTTACACGTTATAAAAACAAAAGTAATTATGGCAATTTACGCAATTGGAGATATACATGGTAGTATTAACGCATTAAAAACTATTTTTCAGCAGGGTTGGATAAAGGAAGATGATAAAGTAGTTTTTCTTGGAGATTACATCGACAAAGGACCTGATAGCAAAGGCGTTATTGATTGGTTAATTGAAAAAAGTAAAACATTCGACTTCGAATTTATTCTTGGTAATCATGAGATAATGATGAGACGTGCCAAATCCTCAACTGAAATATTTGAGTATTGGCTAGAAGAGTATGGAGGATCACTTACATTAAACTCCTATAAAATTGGTGATAACCAAAATTGGATGAATCAGATAGATAAAACGCATTGGAACTTTATTGATTCTTGCTTACCCTATTTAGAAATTGGAGCCTTTATATTTGTTCATGCAGGACTTGAAGAAAACAAGAGTTTAGAGGAACAGAATGAGCATTATTTATTTTTCAAGAAGTTTGAAGAACCTCTAATTTATGATCCGGTAAAAACTGTGATTTGCGGACATACTGCTCGAGTAAATGGAAAAATAGCAGATTTTGGTCACACAATTTGTATTGATACTTTCGCACACGGAGGCATGTGGTTAACTTGTTTGAACGTCGAAACAGGCGAGTTTTTAAAAGCGAATAACAAAGGACAAATAGAAAAAGGAAAATGACTCCATCGAAATTTTGATCAAGATTACGGAAATCAAATACAAAGAATTTGATTATAATATAAAAGGCACTCAAAACTAACAAGGTACTGTGGTAAAAAACAAGTGAAAATACATTAACTTTTTACTAAAGTACTTCTGCAAGTATTCTCATACATTAACCCTGTTTTAGCTATTGCAAAAGCCTGTTTTAACAGTTTATTACACTCGGCTATTAACGCTAGTTTTTTGCTCATTCCTTTGGCCACAAGTCGCTCATAAATATCCCCACACACCTTATTATATCTGCCAGCCGGCAAGCAGGTTTACAGACATTGAAACTGCACATAACTAATAAATTACGAAGTTTTTGATTATCCATTTTACTAATGCGAGGTCGGCCTTTTAAACTGCTTCCACTTTGTCTAATTATTGACGTTAAGCTAGCATAACTACACAATTCACTTCCACTTGTAAAACGATCAAATCCATCGGTTAGAACCACCAACATGACAGCTGTTTTATTTCCAGTGCCTGGTATCGTTTTTAGTCTTATTAAAACATCTTGATGTGATTCTTTTACTAAAACCATTAGCTTGTCTTCCAAGTTTTTCATTTCTTTTTGGACATGTTTTAAACTACGTTTCAAACATTGCACAACTGCTTTAAATGGATTTCCTAAAACAACTTCGCCATGTAATTTGTTTTTTAACATTGTGCTCTGTTTTTTATATACAGAAAGGAGTCTGGTCATTTGCAGGCATTCTGTTTGATGTTTAAAGTTGCCTTTCCAAAGTTTTAATTCAACCTGTTTTGCATACTCACAAATAAGTTTAGAATCACTTTTATCCGTCTTGATATTGGAGAGCTTCATCTGGATAAAGCGTTTGACTAATAACGGATTTTCTACAAACAATTTTATCCCAGATTCAAGCAAAAAATAAGCCAACTGATAGTGATAATAGCCGGTTGCTTCCATTACGCAATGGCTATTAATATCCAAGAGTTTTACATACTTTTTGAAGCCAGAAGCACTGTTTTTAAATTGGTAATAATTGCCATTAGAATCCGTTACATCGAAAACCAAATGGCTAATGTCAATTTATTCATTCACTCATATTTTAATATATGTATTCATGATTTGCTTCGCAGTTAAAAATAATTTGTATTTCACACATAAGAAACTATTTTTTAAAGGACAATCTACGCGAGTTTCAACGACTTAAAATCGAGGTCTAAAAGCCTCATAGTCCCGATAGCTATCGGGAGCACGAAATCTTTGTAGAAACCGAAGAATGAGGTTCTTGAAAACAAAAAAAATACAAAAAATAATGAACAAAAAGATAGAGGATTTTCAATGTTGACGAGATCAATGTCTCTGCGTATATAAAAACCTTACCCCTCTCTTTTGTGCTTTCTTATTTATAGGTCTTAATTTAGTGTTTTTATTAAAATGCTAACTTAAGCTGTATAAAAAAAATATGTAGTTTAGTTCTAAAGCAAAGGGAAAATGCGTACTTGCTTTCATCCGATTTTCGTTCCTAAAATCCTCGCACACAAGCACCCACTTTTCACACACCAAACGTTACCACAAATATGAGAAAAACGTTAACATCAATATTCATGCTTTCGGTTTTCACCTTGTTTTTCTAGAATTGTAAAGAAGAAAAAACCATTAGTGAAAGTGAATTTGATCAAACCGCTTTCTACGAAATATTTCCTGCAATTTTAGATTCAATCTACTACGAGAAAAGACTACTACCACCGCCTCCATCACCACCTAAATTTTTCCAAAAATAGGAATACCAAAACAAGCTCGATAAAGGAATTCAGTACTATAACCAAACTGACAAGTACAAGAAAGATATTAAAAAATTGGAAAGAAAAAAAGACTCTCTGCAAAGGGATAAGACTTTAATATATTTGGTCGTTTCTGATTCTATTAGTGGAATTGAAAACTATAAAATTGAACTAAATAAATTGAAATCGAACAATGAAAAGATTAGATTCAAATATCGTTCAGAATTCCCAAATGGTCGTGAATTTTGGATAACTGATTATGACTATTTTATTGCGGGAAACATTCAATTTGGCGGAATAATATTTGACAAAACTAAAAATAATGGCGTGCTGAATGGAGGTTATACAATGGGAGTTTTAAACGGAAGTGGATCTAGAATTTTTATCAAAAAAAATAAAAGTGGTAATTGGATAATAGATAAAATTGAGGGAACTTGAATTTCATAAAAAATGCGTGTGGTAACAACCTATAAAAGCTATGGCTTGGTCTGTCCTCACTTTAAAAATCCTTCCGCATATTCCAAAGCCAGTTTTTATTTATAAATTCGCTACCTAAACGTAGCATTCTATTTTAAAAACAAGAGTTGCTACATTTTAATTAACTTCCTATAATAAATATCAAAAACCATGAACGAAATAATTTGTCCTAATTGTAAAAAAGCTTTTAAAGTGGATGAAGCTGGATTTGCTGATATATTAAAACAAGTTCGCGATCATCAATTTGAGGAAGAACTGAACAACCGCTTGGCGCTTGCCGAAAAGGAAAAGAACAGCGCTGTGGAACTTGCTAAAGCCAACATAAAGAACGCTTTGCAGGAACAACTAACCAGAAAGGATCAAGAATTATATGCCTTAAAAGCCAAAACCGATTCGGAGCTTGCTGAAAAATTAGCAAAGAAAGAAATGGAAATTGCTGACATGAGATCCAAGATTCAAAGTGCTGAAATTCAGAAAAAATTAGATGTTTCAGAAGCTATAAAAATCGTTGAGAAACAACGCGATAATCTGGCAAGCGATTTAAGAATTAAGGAAACAGAAACGCAATTACTAGAAAAATCTATTAAGGAACAGTTTAACAGTAAACTAGGAATCAAAGATGAAACCATCAGAATGAAAGATGATGAAATTGCGCGTTTAAAAGATTACAAACAGAAACTATCCACAAAAATGGTTGGTGAAACTTTAGAGCAACACTGTGAAAACGAATTTAATAAGTTGCGCGCTACCGCTTTTCAGAATGCCTATTTTGAGAAAGATAATGATGCTAGAGGTGGCAATAAAGGCGATTTCATTTATAAAGAATCTGATCATGCTGGAAATGAAATCATTTCTATCATGTTTGAAATGAAAAATGAAAATGATGAAACGGCTACCAAAAAGAGAAACGAAGATTTCTTTGCAAAACTGGACAAAGACCGTAAAGAAAAGAATTGTGAATATGCCGTTTTAGTGTCGCTCTTGGAATCTGATAACGAGTTTTACAATACGGGAATAGTGGATGTGTCTCATAAGTACGAGAAAATGTATGTTATACGACCTCAATTTTTTATACCCATTATTACCCTACTTCGTAATGCTGCTATGAATTCTCTGAAATATAAAGCAGAGTTGAATTTAATGAGAAATCAGAATATTGACATTACCAATTTTGAAGAAAAGATAGATACGTTTAGAAAAGGTTTTGCTTACAATTATGATTTGGCTAGCCGGAAATTCACCACAGCTATTGAGGAAATTGATAAAACTATCAATCATTTAAACAAAACCAAAGAAGCTTTATTATCTTCAGAAAACAACTTGCGTTTGGCAAATAATAAAGCAGATGAATTAACTATTAAAAAACTAACTCACGGAAATCCCACCATGAAAGCCAAATTTGATGATCTTTCCAATAATGAGGAATAGTAAATAGAACCATTTTCATACTATATCGATTATCAAGGTTAAAATAAAATAGAATCTATAATTCTTAAAAATATACTACGTTTACATTTCAAGTACTTTATTTATGACCTTTACAATAGTTGCGCTTATTGCTTTTGCTGGTTTTGGAATTTTCGCATTAATTGCAACCAGGAAAAAATCAGTTAAACCTTTTCCTGAAGCTTGGAAGGCCTTACTTCTAGAACATGTCAATTTTTATAGTGAACTTTCTAAAGTGGATCAAAAGCGTTTTCAAAAGCGCATGATGGTCTTTTTAAGTGAAGTATATTTAGACAGCGTCGGTTTTGAACTTGAGGATTTAGATAAAATCTTGATTGCTTCCAGTGCCGTTATTCCTGTTTTTAGTTTTTCTGAATGGCATTATCATAATTTAAGCACGGTTTTGGTGTATCCCGAAAATTTTAATGAAGATTTAGGTTTTAAAGATACCGATGAAAAACGTCATATTGCGGGTGTAGTTGGCAATGGTCGGTTTGAGAAACAGATGATTCTTTCTCGGAAAGCACTGCATTTCGGGTTTCAATCGAGCTCCCATAAAACCAATACCGCTGTGCATGAATTTGTGCATTTAATTGACAAAATGGATGGAATAACGGATGGTGTTCCAGAGCGTTTAATTTCGCAACCCTATGTAATTCCTTGGTTAAAACTAATTCACCGCGAAATGGAAGCTATTAATGATAACAAATCGGATATCAGACATTATGGTGGCACCAATGAAGCGGAATTTTTAGCAGTTGCTTCCGAGTACTTTTTTGAGCAACCTAAACTGATGAAAAAAAAGCATCCTGAATTATACAAAATGCTTACCGCCTGTTTTAGGACCAATTGATTCCTTTTTTTTCAAGAACAACTAATCTAAAAATTTGATGCGACAGGTATACATGAAAACTGGCTGATTTAAATACATTCAAGAATACCCATATTAAAATTTTACGCCGTTAAAGCCTTATTATAAAGGTCAAATTAATATATAAGTTTAAGGAAATTCTATAATTGTAGTTGAAAGATTAAAAGATAAGTCTAGAATTATAAAGACAAAGGAGTTCCTATTTGATTAAAATATCATTGTTACAATAGCTTTTTCTTGAAAACAATGTTTTTATTATCCTTAAATTTTTGTAAAACAAACGAATTTCTATTTCTCACTTCAAGAATGAAGAAAGTTATTTTCTAGCCAGAGCAATCCATCACACATCACATTCCATACTGATTGACATTGAGCAGGATCTCCTTTCTACAGTTTTTAAATGTCTAACTCAGAAAAAACTTAAAACACGATTTTGAAGTGTTTAGTTATTCAAACGCTCTCTTTTCGCAAAACGATCGTTATTCTGCTAAGGAAAAACATCATTTATAGGTATATCAGTGAGCAATTACATCATTTAAAGGCACATAAGCATATCTTCAAAAAAGAGAAAAGATTGAGCATAAAACAATTTTTTTTTCCTAATTAGTTCTGCTTACCCCAAAACAACCGTTCCAATTAATTTTACACGTGTAAAAGATTTACCCAACTAATATCAATTGTATTCTCTTTATAGAAACGCAATTGTCAAAGTTATTTAAAAGGATTTATTTCTATTCTACACATATAAATTAGCATTATATGGTAACAATTTCAAAGGTGGATTGATATAGAGGTATAAACCCTAAAAAATTAATATATGATGTAAGTACACTTTGGAATTCATTTAAATAAAGCGCAACCCGAAAAGCTTAAAGAGTAGGGAACCTTAAAACTTAAAATATTATGAAACAAAATTCATTTAATTTAAAAACGTTAAGAAATGTCATGTTATTGCTTTTCTTAAATTTATCATTTTCAGCATTTGCAAATAATTATATTGATGTAGAAGTAGCATCCAATAGTAATGCCGTAGACAAGGCGATTTCTGGATCATCTAATGGAATTAATACATATAAGACTTTTACATTTACAATTCCTTTTTATAGCTCAACGCTAAATGAGATAAATATTAAATCAAATTGGCCCTATGGCTGTAATGGTGACGTGATGATAAATGTGGATGGTATCAATTCAACCTATTCCGGATATCAAGACACTTCTTTGCATAAATGGTTTAAAATCTCAAATTTATCAGTGGGTACTACAACTTACCTGGTAAAAACGCTTTGTGGTCCAAATGAGGTAGAAGTTGCCAACTCAAGACATCTAATAAAAGTAGTTGTAGTCAAAGAAGCTGACCCTGTAATAAATTTAACTTTAGGTGCCAAATGTGCTAAAGATAAAAATGGCAAATATACTGGTTACATAAATTTAACTGCGGAAGGTTCTTACACCAATGCCAGTAAACTATATCTCAAGATTACTACTCCTGCAAGTGGTTGTAACTATAGTCCACTTTATAAAATGGTGCATTTAGGTAATAGTAATGCTCCAAATAATACTGTTTCAAATTCAGGGTTCTATAATTGTAGTTCAAATGGAATCTATAAAGTTGAATTATTTTATAAAAGTCCGTCTCCAAGTGGAAACGGTGTAATGGAAAAAATTAATAGTGGCCAATTTGGTTGGACAGATTACTCTTTTAATAAGTGGAGTAAAACATGCAGGAATTTAGTAATAGCGGAACCCGTATTAATGCATTTCAAAAATGCAGCCCCATTAGAAGAGTCACCTGTAGTCTTAACAAATCCTGTTAAAGAAGAATTAGATTTATTTTTAAATTCAGATACTAATACTAACTATGAAGTTGAAATTTATGATTTCTCTGGTATTAGTGTGAAAAGAGCTAGTTTTAAAAACGTAACGAGTAAGTCTAAGAATACTATTAACGTTCAAGATTTGAAAAAAGGAATTTATGTAGTTTCAATTAAAAATGGTGATTCAATAATAAGGAAAAAAATGATTAAAGAGTAAGCACTATTTAAAGCTTAAAAACTCCAGTAATTATGCTGGAGTTTTTTGTTTTAAAGTTTAAGCAAATATATTGATGCTTACATCACAACCCGATAATAATTGACATGTAGGATTGCATTCAGCTTAATATAATAATTTACATAAAAATTGTTGTTTTTGGTATTTAAAAACTGACAAACAAGATCGTTAGATATCTTTTATATTCATTTTCAATACGTTTCTTCTCTTCCTTTACGAGGTTTAAGTGCTCCTTTGATAACCTACTGTTACATTAAGCAATTATAGATCTTCCACTATACGCTGCATTACTTCTCATAAACTAATAGCATGTTATTCCTAACTCTATTAGCAAATGAGTAGGACTAGCTTTTGTTTTTTAAATGGCGTATATTTAATGTCAAATAGAGATAGCAAATAGTCAAGACCATTAAACGTCTTTTACCTTATAAATACTCGTTCAGTAACTTATGTTACTGTCCAAAATAGGATTGCAGCGTATCTTTATAGGAAACTTAAAAACAATATTTAAAACAGTCATTATGGAAACAAATGTAAACATGCAGGAGGTAAATTCAATGCCTAGAATCGGTGATCAAGCACCAGATTTTGAAGCGGTAACAACGACAGGTAAAATAAAATTTTCTGATTTCGCTAAAGATAAATGGGTCATTATGTTTTCGCATCCAGCCGATTTCACACCCGTTTGTACAACCGAGTTATCTGGTTTTGCTAAACGCAAAGGTGAGTTTGATGCCCTGAATACCCAACTTTTAGGTTTAAGTATTGATAGTATTCATTCGCATTTAGGATGGGTTCAAAACGTTAGAGAAAATACAGGCGTTTATTTTGATTTCCCTATTATAGCGGATATTGACATGAAAGTTGCCAAACTTTACGGAATGTTGCAGCCTAATGAAAGTGAAACTGCTGCTGTACGCGCCGTTTTCTTTATAGATCCAAGTAAAAAGATTCGATTAATCATGTATTACCCATTAAATGTAGGTAGAAATATGAATGAAATCTTACGTGCTTTAGAAGCGCTTCAAATTTCAGATAAACATAAAGTCGCCATGCCATTAGATTGGAAAAAAGGCGATCGCGTTATTGTTGGTCCTCCAAAAACTTTAGATGAATTGAATGCGCGATTAGCAGATGATTCCGTTGAAAAAGTAGATTGGTACCTGGCTACAAAAAATCTTTAATACCTTATGTCAGTCTTGATTTAATAAAAAATCAGGACTGATATTTTTTTTATTTACAGTAGAATTTAATACCACTAATTATGATAATAAAGCAATTTCAAGATAAGCCTTTAGCTCATTATTCCTATGCTATTATTAGCGACGGTAAAATGGCGTTGGTAGATCCGGCTAGGAACCCTATGCCCTATTATACATATGCTGAAGAAAATAACGCCAAAATTGTAGCGGTTTTTGAAACCCATCCGCATGCCGATTTTGTTAGTAGTCATTTACAAATACACGAAGAAAAAGGCGCCACCATTTATGTCAGTAAATTGGTTGCAGCCAATTATCCACATCAAGCTTTTGATGATGGTGATACTTTAAAAATGGGGAACGTAACATTTTCCGCCATTAATTCGCCCGGCCATTCACCAGACGGTATTACAATTATAGCCAAAGACGAAAAAGATAAACATGCCATGTTTTCTGGAGACACCTTATTTATTGGCGATGTTGGAAGACCCGATTTGCGTGAAAAAGCAGGAAATATGAGAGCAACCAGAGAAAAACTGGCTAAAAGCATGTATGATACCATTCAAAATAAATTCAATCATTTACCAGATGACACATTAGTTTATCCAGCTCATGGCGCTGGTTCTTTGTGTGGAAAAAATATGAGTACAGATCCATCCAGTACTTTAGGCGAAGAACGCGCTGGCAACTGGGCGTTTAAAAAACAAACGGAAGATGAGTTTGTAAAAACTATTTTAAAAGATCAACCCTTTATTCCTGCCTATTTTGGATATAATGTAGATATCAATAAAACGGGGGCTGATAATTTCGTTAAAGAAATAGCTGATATTCCTATCAAAAAAGACGTTAAAAGTCTGCAGGGATCTACTTTAATCATAGACATTAGAGATGAGGCCGATTTCAAAAAGAATCATCTTTCGGGAAGTATCAATATTATGGCGCGAAATGAAGATGATAAAATTGAAACCTGGTTGGGATCTATTGTGAAACCTAAAGAGAAATTCTATTTGGTGCTTAAATCCGTTGATGATAAAGATGACATCATCTCGCGTATAGCTAAAATAGGTTATGAAAGTCAAATTGAAGCCATCGTAACATTGGCAGATAGTGATTTAGAAAAATCAGAAAGTTTTGATATAGCACATTTCAAAAAAAATAAGGATGCTTATACTATTGTTGATATTCGAAATAAAAGTGAAGTGGCTGAAGGTAAAATTTTTGAAAACGCCATTAATATTCCGCTTAACGAATTGAGAGATTCTGATGAAACCATTCCTGCCAACAAACCAATTATGGTGCATTGTGCTGGTGGCTATAGAAGTGCTGCAGGCAGTAGCATCATTCAAAATAAACTTGAAAATGCAACGGTTTACGACTTGAGTGATGCCGTAAAAGAATTTCAAGAATAAAGACGTTTTCAGCTTTTAAGATTTATACTTGAAGGTATTACTATTGAAGATGAAACTATAAAAGAAACCGCATGAGATTTAAAATCTGATGCGGTTTTTTCTTGTTATGACTTGAAAAATTTAGTGAAACTTATAATCCGTTCCGGGAACTGTAGAAAAGGAATATTCTCCCAAATAATCACAATAAGCGCGACCATCTAATTTTGGAGACACTGGCGAATGTACTTTCAAGTATTCTTCAATAACATCATGAATGGTGTAATCCATTTCCTTCACATCTTTAACATTGGACATGCGGCATAAATTATCAATAGGATCTCCAGGACGCACACAAGCCGAAATGGTATAATATTGGTCGTCTTTCATTTCTTCACCCTTCACTTTGATACTCGTTATGCGCTCACCTCTTGGATTCTGACTTTTAAAATCGACATCCATTCCAGAGAACCGGACCAACCAACCGCCAAAACGTTCCGTTGGGTTTTGAGCAAAGGCATTATGCATTTCTTTTTCTAACCAATCTTTAATTTGTTTTCCAGTAGCTTTTCCTGTTTTAACATTTTCGTTAACTGGTAGTAAATTCCATAGGTTAGCACGCGTTATTGCAGCAGGTTCGCCATTTACAGGAACCACTGGGTTACCAAAACGGAATCCATTTGAAATAGAGATGTCTGCTCCTGTTTTCCAACGTGCGGCATCTGTAAACAAGTTATCCATTGGGTTTTCTACCGTTAAATAACGGAACAAAGGTGCGTTTGTATAACCAATAATAGTTTCTAAATTTTCGCGGTAAGGTTCTTTTTCTTTATTAACCAAAGCTTGCATCTCTTTATCGGCTGGATAAATTTTAGGATCTACATCAATTAAATCATAATCATCACTTACCAATTTACCATCCACAAAATTCAAGGTTAATTTTCCAACAAAGGATCCAAAGGCTCCTGGTTCTGTAACTTTGGCGTATTTTCCTTGAATCATTTCGCGAACGCGCTCATGGGTATCATTTCCTAAAATATAATCCGCATTTTCAGCAATTGGACTATTAGACAGTTCCACTTGCTTAAAAATTCCGATATGTGTCACCAAGAAAATAACATCTGCTCTTTCCTTAAATTTAATATCATCAACCAATTGTTTTACGCTACTATCTAATCCGCTAAAAGCAATACCTTCACTAAAAATTGGGTTTTGTCTTACAGGAATATCAGGATCATTAACACCTATAAATGCCAATCGAATGCCTTCAATTTCCTTAATAGCATAGGAAGGAAATAAAGGTTCTTTGCCGTCTTCATGATACATATTTTGAACAATTACATCTGTGTCAAAATCAGTCATGACTTCCATCATAATATCTTTACCATAAACCACTTCCCAGTTTCCTGGAATAATAACATCATAGCCCATGTTTTTTATAATATTGGACATCACGCGACCTTCAGACAAGGCTGCGTAACCGCTACCTTGAATTAAATCACCACCATCTACTATTAACGTGCGACCCGGATTTTTTTGTCGCTCCAGATTAAAAATGGTTTTAATATTCGCAAGGCCACCGCGTTCTTTAAAAACGATTTCATTATTTTCCCAAAACAACTCGGGATGCGAATCCAATTGTCCATGAATATCCGCCGTTTGAAGAATAGTGATACTCATAGTATCTGAAGTCTTAGTCATATTTTCTACCACTGTATTTTCTTTTTCAGATTTGCAGGAAACGGAAAGTGCTAACATTCCCATAAGTCCAACGGTTGCTAAAATAGTTTGTTTCTTATTTTTCATAATTTATATGCTTAAGCTTTTATATCCTTTTTTTTGTAATTGTAAATTGTATAATATCCCATTTTCTACGGAAGTCACTTTATTGGGAATTTTTGTTTTATCCACTTTAAATTTATTCATAGAAAAACCACAGGCTATGATCTCTACACCTGCTTGTTCTGCTTCTTCAATAAAGTTTTTCATTTTTTCAGGGTTAGTAATATCCCCAATATTCTGACCACAAATAATAACTTTGAAATCACCAAAATCATCACCTTCTTCTGCTTTTAAAGCTTGGGCAGTTAAAATAATGGGTTGTAACTGCGGAACTTTTTTGGTTAAAATCACATAGTTATTTTTGCTAGGATCTATTTGTTGCGCCTGAATATCCGTTTGCGCAAAGAATGTAATTATGAATAAAATGGAACTAAAAATGTATGTTTTCATGATGTTTATTTTGTTTTATATTAGTTTTTTTTCGGTATCATTCAGAATAAAAAATAGAAGTCCACCTAAAATGGCTATGTTTTTAAATAGTGGTCCAAGCGATGTGATTTGTCCGACTTGAACTGTTAAGGTGATGGGAATTAAAACTGCCATCAAAATAATAGCCGCCCATTTGGTTTTATAGCCTATAAGGAATAAAAAACCTGCCGAGAGCATTACGATACCCGATAGAATAATGAGCCACTGCGGTTCACCGAAAAAATAGGCAATACCCTTAAAGTTAGCTTGTTCTATTCGTTGCGCTGTTTTTTCCACGTTTAGCAAGTGATTTAAACCTGCAACAAGGAAAATTCCGCTGACTAGTATCCGCAGTATCTGTATGGAACGGCGATTGATTAATATATTGGTCGTCATTATAAAAATGTAAAAGAAAGGTTAGAATTATACGAAGCTCTAGCATTCTAATTCACCAAACTGTATAATTACAGAAATTGAATTAGCGCAAAACAACGATTTGAATTGTGTGGGAATAGAGAATTAAGCCAACCTAGGTGGTGGCGATACGCTTTCTAAAAAGCGATAATTTAAAAGGGATGGAAAATAATCATCGAAAACAGCAATGGATGTTGAAGAATGGGTTTCCCAAGAAAAAAGATCAAAATGAAATGCGGTATTACAATTAGTGCTAATACTCATTAATTGAACAGCACCCTTATCTTGTTGTGAGAAATTAGTGTTTTCCTTCGCTTTTTTTGAAGGATTATCTTTCTTACAATACGGATTCAACAACGTAATTTCACCGTCATTAAAAAACATTTTAAAGCCATTAGCATCTACAGCAAAAAGTTTTGCCGTAAAAATAAATATCATGAGGAACGCTATGTAATTTTTTGTTTTCAATGTTAGGACAAACATAAAGAATGGCTCGGAACTTTGTGTAACTTTTGTTACTTATGGATGTTAAAGTATTATTAAAACACGGAAATATCATTTTGCGAATCCAACATTAACATTATAATTTCAATCTTTTTTGACAAATCTATTGCGGATAAATTACCATTTTACTTAAATTAGGAAAATGCTTTTCAAGTTTTGCGGGTATTCTATCCAATTGTCCGAAATGGGAAATATAACCTCTTCTGGCTGAAACTAAAATGATGAAATCAGAATCCGAAATATCTTTTGAAAGAATCAAGAAATCTTCCCAATCTATAAATTCGTGATAGTTAAGTGTTAAAGTCAACTTACTCTCTTTGGCAAATTTCAATAGGGCTTTGTGAGTTTCATCATTACAATGCACGTGAATTGGAATGGACAATTCCAAAGATAATTTGGCGATTTTATGAACCCAAATAGGGAAACCTTCTTCAAATTCAGCATTTGGTGGAACTATCATAAACAATCTTTTATGATTGACTAACGGCATTTCAAAACCGCCTATAAAAAGTGTTTTCTCTGTGTTTTCTAAAATACTTTCCATTTTGTCGCCTATAATTTTATCCAAAAAGCCTGTTTTTTGAGGCCAGCCCAATAAAATAATATCGGCCATAACCTCTTTGGCCGTTCGTGAAATCCCACTCGCCGCATTATGATCTATAGTCGCCATAATTTTCGCATTGGTATCAGAAGCAGTTGTTTCCATAATATAACTTTCTAGACCTTGCTTTGCTTTAACCATGGTGATTTCGGCTTCATTGGTATTGGGAACAACCGTTAATATATACAGCGGGTTTTTGGATTTCTTCTCTTTTATTAAAACAGCAAAATCGAGAACTTTATCAATGTTTATTAAATTAGCTATGGGAATAAGTATGGTTTCTCTTTGAGATAAAGCCTTTAATTGTGGAAGATCATCATCACCTGAATTTCGTATTATTTCTTTAGCTGCACTTTCCGTTGCAAAAGAGGCAATGATGCAAGTCACAAGGATAAGCACAACGGTTCCGTTTAAAATATTGTCGTTTAAAATCCCCGCTTTATAACCAACTAAAATAACCGCTAAAGTAGCCGCAGCGTGAGCACTACTTAAACCGAAAATTAGTTTACGCTGCCCTTTTGAAAATTTAAAGATTATTTGCGTAAAAAATGCAGCCAGCCATTTCCCCGTAATAGCTACAACCGTTAACGTTCCCGCAATAATTAGCGCCATGGGACCACTAAAAATAACACTAATATCCACAAGCATTCCGACACTGATAAGAAAAAAAGGAATGAATAAGGAATTTCCAATAAACTCAATCCTGTTCATAAGCGCCGATGAATGTGGAATAAGCTTGTTAAGCGCTAAACCAGCAACGAAGGCACCAATAATAGATTCCAAGCCGGCTAACTCGGCTAAAAACGCTGAAAAGAAAACTACTGATAATACAAAAATATAGTGTGAATGCCTTTCACTTTCTAATTTTCGGAAAAACCATTTGGCAATTTTCGGAATTACCACAAACATAAAGGCAGAAAATAAAACCAATGAAATGCCCAAACGAATCCAGAATTCCGATGTTAATCCGCCATCATGAGCCCCTAAAATTACCGCTAACATGATAAGAACCGCCGTATCAGTAAGAATGGTGCCTCCAACGGTTATGGCTACAGCGGCATTTTTTGAAACACCTAACTTACTCACTATAGGATAGGTTACCAAGGTATGTGTAGCAAACATACTGGACGTAAGAAGGCTGGCATTAAAGTCAAAACCCAAAATATAATGACATATTGGAAAGCCAAGGGTTAAAGGAATAGAAAACGTTAGCAAACCAAATACAAGACTTTTATTGCGCGTTGCTTTAAACTCATTTAAATCTAGTTCCAAGCCCGCAATAAACATAATATAAAGTAGGCCTATGGTTGAGAAAACATCTACAAACAGACTTTTTTCTAAAATATTTAATCCGGCAGGACCAATTATAATTCCCGCCACAATAAGACCTATAATACTTGGAATTCGAATTCGATTTAATAAAACAGGCGCTAGCAGAATAATAAAAAGAATTAAGGAAAATATTAAAACAGGATTTTCAAGCGGCATGTGAAAATCTTCCATAAGTTGATTCATTATAGTATTCATAATTTTGAATAGAGCTAAAAAATTAAACTAATATTTAAATGAAAAATAATGGGTATCTACTTAATGGTATAGTCTTTTAAAGCTAGATTTTAATAATAAAGTATAGTAAATGATTCCAGTTTCATTTCAATCAAAAATAAGTAATAGTTTGGCTATTATGGGTAATCAAATTGTTTGGAAACGTTAAATATTCGTGAAATTATTGAGCTTTTTTTGTGATTTGAAATAGTACTATAAGTTTAATGGGAATTAACTTTCTTATAAGAAAACCTATTATTTAAATGGTGCGTGCTACTTATGTTACACAAATTAATGTCAAGTTGTTTCACCTTTGCATATAATTTCAATTTAAGAAAGCTTCATTATGGAAGACATGCTCTTTTATGATAGAATGCAATTTGCATTTACTATCACATTTCATTATCTATTTCCCCAGTTAACCATGGGACTATCCTTAATGATTGTTTATTTTAAATGGAAATTTTTAAGAACCAAAATTTACAAATACAATGATGCTGCCAAATTTTGGATGAAAATTTTTGCGCTTAATTTTGCAATGGGTGTCGTTACCGGAATCCCAATGGAGTTTCAGTTTGGAACCAATTGGGCGAAATTCTCCGAACTTACAGGTAGCATAATCGGGCAAACACTCGCCATGGAAGGCATGTTTTCCTTTTTTTTAGAGTCTTCTTTTTTAGGTCTCTTTTTATTTGGAGAAAAATTGTTAGGGCATAAACTGCATTTTGTTACAGGATTTTTAGTTTTTCTGGGTTCTTGGGCTAGTGGGTACCTAATTATTGCTACACATTCTTGGATGCAATATCCGGTAGGTTATGAAATTTTAGAGAATGGCAAGTTTGTTCTAAATAATTTTAGTGCTTTATTTTCCAATCCTTGGCTATTGCCCTCTTATTTGCATAACCAAGCTGGTTCTATGGTAACGTCCGCATTTGTGGTAGCTGCTGTGGGTGCATTTTACTTGCTAAGTAATAAACATAATGAATTTGGAAAGCTATTTGTTAAAACAGGTGTTGTTTTCGGATTGATTTCAAGTTTATTAGTTGCTTTTCCAACTGGTGATTTAATTGCTAAAAATGTGGCAAAATATCAACCTGTAACCTTTGCCGCTATGGAAGGTGTTTTTGAAACCGAAGAAGGTGGATCTGAAATTATACTAATTGGCCAACCCAATATGCTGGAGAAAAAGTTAGATAATAAAATTGCCGTTCCTAATATTTTAAGCTTTCTAACCTATCAAGAATGGAATGCTGAAATTAAAGGTTTAAATGAGTTTGATGAAAAAGATTATCCAACCAATGTCCCAGGATTGTATTATGCCTACCATATAATGGTTGGTTTAGGTACCATTTTTATTGGGTTAATGCTTCTGGCAACCGTACAATTATTTAGGAAAAAACTTTACAAAACAAAATGGATTTTATGGTCGCTTATGTTTATGCTCCCTTTTCCATACATAGCTAACACTACTGGTTGGTATACTGCTGAATTAGGCCGTCAACCTTGGTTGGTTTATAACTTACTTCGTACTGCAGACGGCGCATCACCAACCGTTTCATCTGGAAACACCTTATTTACATTACTTGGTTTTATGGGCTTGTATTTGCTTTTAGGATTATTGTTTTTAATGTTAGCAGGAAAAATAATTAATAAAGGACCTGAACTAAATCAACACTAACTATGGAATTATTTTGGTATATCGTTTTAATGGGCATGCTAGCCGGTTATGTAATTTTGGATGGTTATGATTTTGGGGCTGGAATTATTCACTTATTTTTTGCAAAAACGGAAAAGGATAAAAAAGCAATCACTCACGCCATTGGACCTTTTTGGGATGCTAATGAAGTTTGGCTTATTGCTGCCGGTGGTATTTTGTTTTTTGCTTTCCCAACTTTATACGCTTCGGCTTTTAGTGGATTTTACTTACCATTAATTATGATTTTATGGCTATTAATTTTTCGAGCCATTGGCTTGGAATTACGTAGCCAAATTAAAAATAGTATGTGGGAAGCCATTTGGGACAAAGCTTTTGGCGTATCCAGTTTACTTTTAGCACTTTTTTTTGGCATTGCTCTCGGAAATATTGTTAGAGGTGTTAATTTAGGTAATGTAGTAAATGGCGTGTCGGCCTATGAAGGCCACTACTTCTTTTTACCTCTATGGAATCAAACTTTTAGTCCGCAAGCTGAACAATTAGGCGTTATAGACTGGTTCACCTTACTATTAGGAATAATAGGAGTTGTTGCTCTAACCATACATGGTGCTAACTGGATTATCTTTAAAACGAATTCCGATTTAAACCCTAAACTTAAAAAAGTGGTTTTTAATCTTAATTTTGTACTTCTTGCATTAGTTATTACATCTCTTTTAATTTGGCACATTATTGAACCCAAGCCATTTCATAATTTCATGCAAAATCCGTGGTTATGGATATTTCCAGCCATTACTTTTACAGGATTATTTGGAATTTTTAAGGTTAAATCTTATAAAAAACATGGATTAGGTTTCTTATTTTCATCGCTGTTTCTTTTTGGTGGATTCGCTTCAACGGTAGCATCTATTTTCCCTAAAGTGCTTCCCTCAACCAATTCTGTAAATCCCGATTTAACTATATATAATACTGCCGCGGAAAATTACGGCTTGTCCGTGGGAATTTATTGGTTTGCTATTGCTATAGTTTTAGTTGCCGTTTACATGGTGATTCAATATAAAGTTTTTAAAGGAAAAATGGACGATGTTGGATACGGCGAACATTAATCATTTAAAATAATATTATGACTGGAACTTTAATTTCGCTTATTAGTATTTTTACAGGAATTCTGGGCGCTAACGTATTCGGTTATTTCAGAAAAAAATATTCCTTCGGCTTCACAGGAAATACTATAATTGGTGTTTTTGGAAGTATTTTATTTATTAAATCGTTTGGTAGATTGGGTTTTGATCCTTGGTCTATAATGTACAATGATTCTTTTAATAGCAACTTATTTATTTTGAACCTAATCGTCTCATTTTTAGGTGGAATAATAGGTGTTTTAGTATTTAAATCACTAATTTATAAGATGAATAAAGATTCAATTCAATAATCGTTTGGCTATGTAACTAAAGTTACCGAGCACCATTAAAAAGCGTCCTATCTTTCATAAAAATTCAAAGCAATGGCTAAAATTGTAATTCTAGGTGCAGGTATTTCGGGTCATGTTGCGGCAGCGCATTTACGCCGGAAATTAAATAAAGATCACGAGGTTATCGTGGTATCGCCTAACAGTAATTATCAATGGATTCCGTCCAATATTTGGGTTGGAATTGGTAGAATGAAATCTAAAGAAATTTTATTTCCACTCGCGCCACTTTATAAAAAGAAAAACATTGGTTTTATACAAGCCAAGGCGGTTACTTTTCATCCGGAAGGCGATGCTATAGAAACAAAACCTTATATTTTTGTAGAATATGTAACGGCTGATAAAAAGGGCCAACAAGAAAAGGTTACGTATGATTATTTAATTAATGCCACAGGTCCTAAACTAAATTTTGAAGGCACCGAAGGCTTAATTCCTGGAGAAAATAAAGCTTATTCTGTTTGTACCTATACACATGCTGATCATGCTTGGGAAGGTTTAAATGCCCTTATCCAAGAAATGAAACAAGGCAAAAAAGCCAAAATACTAATTGGAACGGGTCATGCCAAATCAACCTGTCAAGGTGCTGCTTTTGAGTATATTTTAAATGTAGAACAAGAGTTAGTTAAACATGGCGTTCGCGATATGGCTGAAGTTACTTGGATTTCCAACGAATATAAACTAGGAGATTTTGGTATGGACGGTATGCTTTTAAGTTATGGGAGCATGACAATGAAATCCCATGAAATGATTGAAATGATTTTTGAAGATCGCGACATTAAATGGATTTTAGGCGCTGGCGTTAACAAAATTGAAGATGGCATTGCCCATTACGAAAACCTAGATGGCGAAACAAAATCTGAAACCTATGATTTTGCCATGCTAATTCCTGCTTTTTCAGGTCATGGTTTCAAAGCCTTTGATAAAAACGACATGGATATCACCCATAAACTTTTTAAAGGATTTATGATTGTTGATGCTGATTATACGCCAAAACCTTATGAAGAATGGTCGGTTAAAGATTGGCCTGAAACCTATCAAAACCCGAGTTACCAGAATATTTTTGCGCCAGGAATTGCTTTTGCTCCGCCGCACAGTATTTCCAAACCGCGAACCAATAAAAATGGAACGGAAATATTTCCAGCGCCACCAAGAACAGGAATGCCTTCAGGGATTACCGCAAAAATAGTGGCCGATAATATTATTGATTCTATTAAAAACGGTAAAGAATCTCGTGAACATAAAGGTTCTTTGGGAAATATGGGCGCAGCTTGTATTGCATCGGCTGGATTTGGGATGACGTCAGGAAGTGGTGTCAGTATTACGACATTCCCGATTGTTCCGGATTATGAAAAATATCCAAAAACACAAGGTAGACAGTTAAGTAAAACCTTTGGTGAAATCGGTTTAGCCGGACATTGGCTCAAGCTAACCTTACATTACGCCTTTATTTACAAAGCAAAAATGAAACCATTTTGGTGGTTGATTCCCGAATAGGAATCAAACTTAAAAGAGTTGATTCCCGAATAGGAATCAAACTTAAAAGAGTTGATTCCCGAGTAGGAATTAAACTTAAAAGAGTTGATTCCTGAATAGGAATCACATCTAAACGAGTTGATTCCTGAATAGGAATCACACTTAAAAAGGATGATTCATGAATAGTAATAAAATTGTGAAAAGTAGAATTTAATAAAATAAAATAAGAGGTTTAATTCAGTTACAAAAGCATACGATTATGACACAACGAATTTCAAAATATCAAAGGTTTAAGATGATGAATCCCATTCTTCAGTTTTTCAAATACATTTATTTAAGTCTAAAAATAATGATAATTGTAGCTGGAGGTCATGGTGGCACTCGAAAAGCAAACTGATGTGATGGTCAGTATTTATTGGTGATTAGTGGAAAGCACTCATGTAAAAATGGGTGCTTTTTTTGTATTAAGGGAGTAATCAAAGATCTAAATTTCTTCAGAAGAAATAATTTGAATACCCAGTTTTATCATTTCCTGTTTAAGATCTTTAAAATTTTCAACATCTAGAGGTTGAGAAGCATCTTCAACATAAAAACATGCAAAGCCTTCCTTAAAAGCATCATAAATTGAAAAGTATACGCAAATATCGGCGGCTAGGCCGCATAGAAATAATTGAGAAGTTCCTTTTTCTTTTAAATAGCCCGCCAACCCTGTAGATTTTAAATGGCCATTATCATAAAAAGCACTGTAACTATCTATGGTTTTGTCCGTTCCTTTTCTAAAAATAGCCTCCCAAGGTTTCGTGTCTAAATCAGAATGAAACTCCGCACCTTCTGTTCCTTGAACGCAGTGATCTGGCCAAAGAGTTTGGGGTTTACCTTGAATTTCAATTTCATCAAAAGTCTTTTTACCCGAATGATTAGAAGCAAAACTCACGTGATCTTTAGGATGCCAATCTTGTGAAGCGACTACCAGATCAAATTTATATTGCATGGTATTAATAACAGAAACAATTTTATCTCCGTTTGGAATGGCCAGTGAGCCACCAGGCATAAAATCGTTTTGAACATCAATTATAAGAAGGGTTTTCATGGTTATGTTGATTCTAATTTAAAATGTTTTTTTGACACGAATTTCACTAATGATCGCGAATAACAATTCTTTTATATTAATGTAACCTATCGAATATTAGGTGAATTACAATTTGAATTTATAAACTTTCTCTAGAACTTGTGCTTCGCAACCAAGGTATCACGTTCTTGTTTAAGTTCCTTACTCAATCCAATTTTATATATGTGCGGGTTTTGAAATCGTTTATATTCTTCAGGAAGTTTTTCTAAACGCGATTTGGAATAGGCAGCAATTTCAGCAACAGAACGCTGTGGCTGTGTTTTCTTTCCTTTTTCCATCACCTTTTGCAATAAAGGTTCTTGATTGAAATCATTCAGCGTTAAACTTTTGGAAGTATCATAAGCATGCGTCATTTCAGTTATTTTATCTTCTTTGAAAAGTGCAATAGCATCCGCACCGTAAAACATGCCGTTTTGATCCAGCATTCGGTAAACTTGCTTTTTATGTGGTAATGAAACCTTAATTATATTTTCAGACAATTTAATACGCGGTTCGCCATTATATTCCGATAATTTATAGACGCCATCTAATGCGGCGTCTGGTTTTCCGGTTACTAAATTTGTTCCTACTCCAAAAATATCTATAGGTGCACCTTGTTCCTTCAAACTTTTTATTACAAATTCATCCAATTGATTGGATGCTACAATTTTCACATAGCCCAAGTCTGCATCATCCAACATTTTTCGTGTTTTCTTGGATAAATAGGCCAAATCACCACTATCCAAACGAACGCCGAGTAATTTTTCGCCTTGACTTTCCATTTCCTTGGCCACTGTAATGGCATTTGGCAATCCACTTTTAAGTGTATTGTATGTATCCACTAAAAGCACGCAGTTTTTTGGTCTGTATTGCGCAAAATCGCGAAAGGCTTGCAATTCGTCTTCGTAACTTTGAATAAAAGAATGAGCCATGGTTCCAGATGAAGAAATGTTATAATCTTCCGCAGCCTTCACATTACTTGTGCTATCAAAACCACCTATAGCTGCAGCTCTAGAAGCATAATATCCGCCAGTGGCATGGGCACGACGCAATCCCATATCCAATAAAATTTCATTTTTTGCACTATGACGAATGCGACTTGCTTTCGTGGCAATTAACGTTTGGAAATTAAGCATATTCAGCAAAAATGTTTCAATAATTTGTGCTTCAATAATATTTGCTTCAACCTGTAGAATGGGACGATTTGGAAAAACAACATCGCCTTCTTGGCTGGAATATATGGTTCCTTTAAATTGAAAATCTTTTAAATATTCTAGAAAATCTTTTTCAAATCCATGTTGTTCCAAATATGAAATGTCCGACGATGAGAATTTAAGCGTTTCAAGAACATTCAACACATCTTCCAAACCAGCAAAAATGGCGTAACCACCTTTAAACGGATTGTTTCTAAAGTAATAATCAAAAACCGCGTGTCCAACTGGTTTTGTAGCAAAATAAACTTGTGCCATGGTTAATTGATAGAGGTCGGTATATGCAGCAGTAAAATTCATAAATGTCGATTTTTAAAGCTTCAAGATATCCAAAAATCGGCTAATTCCTTGTTAAGAATATCAAAAAAAAAAGGGAACACATTTAAATTAAATGTGTTCCCTTTAAAAATTATATAAACGTATCAGCCTTAATCCATTCGAAATTTCATCAAAGCATTTTCGAATAAATATGAAATGAAAAATTTTAAACCTGCTCTAAATCTCTTTTAGATTTTCTGTAAAGATAATTAGGATAAATACTACGCTTGGCAAAACGATTCAATTTATCGCTATTAATCATTTTAATATAAACCGGCTTGGTTACACCAAAATACTCATAAGTAGAACCATCCAAAAAGGTGATTTCAAGTAATAAACCTTTATGTTGAAAGTCAGAAATACCAGAATTAGTAATGGTTTCATTATAATTATCTAAATTGGATTCCAGCGTTTCAGGAGCTATGCTCACTAAAAAATGGTATCCATCAATAATTTTACGACTTTGAATTTCCGCTTCTTCTTGTAAAGCATCTCCGTTCTGAAATTTATCAGGATGCCATTCCTTCACTAAATCACGGTAACTCTTTTTTAAAGTCTTTAATTCCAATTCATTTTCAACTCCAAAGAGTTTCTTGTATTCACTTATGCGTTTCATATCAAATTTTATTTGAGGGCGCAAAAGTACGATTTAATCTAATATAAATTACAAATCTTTCATATTTCAACAGTTAGTATGGCTTTACTCCTATTTATTAGTTGAAAATAAAATATAAAACAGGAGCGATTTCCTAAAAATTAAAAATTATTTCCCTTGTTTTCGGCTTGGTAACATTGGTTACTGACCAACATGAATTAACAGTCTACATTTGTTTCAGAAATAAAATAATAATGAAAAGAATAATTTACACAGCCATATTTTTTAGTCTGTTTTGGAATTACAATCTGCAAGCTCAAGAGCTGGTTGAAATTTCAAAAACGGAAGTTTTACAGAAGGTTTCTGAAAATAACACTTCTATTAAAATTTCGGAAAAAGCTTTTAACATGGCTAAAGCAGATTTTAATCAGACGAACGCGGTGTTTTTACCAAACATTACAGCTAGTCATACAGGAATTGCTACAACCAATCCTTTAATGGCATTTGGTTCTAAATTAAATCAGGAAATATTAACGCAAAATGATTTTAATCCTGCGATGCTTAATGATCCGTCGCAGATTCAAAGTTTTGCTACCAAATTCGAAATTCAACAACCTATAATTAATGTAGATGGAATTTATCAACGAAAAGCTGCAAAATCGAAAATGGAAGCTATGGCATTGCAAACGGAGCGCACCATGGATTATTTAGATTTCGAAGTTGAAAAAGCCTATATGCAATTACAATTAGCTTATAAAGGCGTTGATGTTTTAGATCAAGCTTTAGAGGCTTCCAATGCCAATAAACAATTAGCAGACAATAGTTTCAAGCAAGGTTACTTGCAACGCGCCGATGTTTTAAATGTGGAGGTTCGCGTAACGGAAGTTCAAAACCAGTTGCAAATGGCTAAAAGTAATGTGCAAAATGCATCAAACTATTTGTCATTTTTAATGAATGATGAATCTTATGTTATTTATATACCAAGTGATAGTTTAACGGTTTCAACTTTATCCATTGCTGACAAAACAATTTCTGAAAGCCGTTCAGATATTAAAGCTATGGGATTAGCTACTAACGCCTATGAAGCCATGAATAAGGCCGATAAAATGGCGTTTTTACCCAGACTAAATGCTTTTGGAAGCTATGAATTATATGATGATCAGGTATTTCAAGGCGATGCTAGCGGGTATTTATTTGGTGCCCAATTAAGCTGGGATGTATTTCAAGGTTCTAAACGTTTTGGGAAAGCCCAAAAGAGTAAAGCAGAATTGGAAAAATCTAAATTAGAATACACACAGTATGTTTCCCAAAGCAATTTAGAATTGCGCAAAGCGAAACGTGCGTTTTTAGATGCTGAAAATAAGTTGACATTAACCACTTTGGCTTTAGAGCAATCTGAAGAATCTTTACGAATCAGAACCAACAGATTTCAAGAAGGTCTAGAAAAAACGTCAGACTTACTGACAGCTGAAACGCAGTTTTCTCAAAAAAAGTTAGAATACTATCAAACCATTTTTGAATACAATTACGCACAAGCGTACTTACAATTTTTAACTAAATAAAAACCAATCATATTTAGCGCTCTACAAGTGCTTACATTATTAAAACACTAATTCAATAACAATGAAAAAATACATATACTTATTAAGCCTAACTACAGCATCACTTTTTATGGCAAGTTGTGGTAGCGATGACAAAAAAGCGGTCGCGAATAATTCTCCGGCAATTCCTGTAACGGTGAGTCAAATAACCTCAAATGGTAACAGTCCGTTTTTATCTGTCAGCGGTAAAATTCAAGCATCTAATAGTGCTGATTTAAGCACCAGAATGATGGGTTACGTGAATAAAGTACATGTAAACGTTGGTGATAAAGTAAACAAAGGTCAATTATTAGTATCTATTAATAATGCTGATTTGCAGGCTAAACAAGCCCAAGTTAATGCCGGTATTACAGAAGCAACAGCTGCTTTTAATAATGCTCAAAAAGATTATAACCGCTACCAAAGTTTATTTTCAAGTGCCAGTGCATCACAAAAAGAAATGGATGATATGACAGCTAATTTCGAAATGTCTAAAGCACGTTTGGAAGCTGCAAAACAAATGAAAAATGAAATTAATGCACAATTCGCTTATAGTAATATTACAGCACCTTTCAGTGGAACGGTAACCAGTAAAAGCATTGAAACGGGCGATATGGCCAATCCAGGCGTTCCATTAATTAGTATTGAAACGCCAGGTAATTTTGAAGTGATGGCTATGGTTCCGGAAACAGAAATTTCACAAATCAAGAAAGATTCAGAAGTTGCTATTTTGGTTAAATCCATTAATAAAAACTTAAAAGGAAAAGTGACCGAAGTAAGTAGTTCTGCCAAAAATACAGGTGGACAATATTTAGTAAAAATTGCTTTAGATAAAACGGATGTCAATATTCTTTCTGGCATGTTTGTTAGTGTTCAATTTCCAGTTGAAAAACAAGGAACAACAGAATTGGTATTAATTCCAACGGAAGCCATAGTTACAAACGGGCAATTATCCGGTGTTTATACGGTAACCCAATCTGAAACCGCTATGCTACGTTGGTTGCGTTTAGGAAGAACGTATGGCGATCAAGTTGAAGTATTATCCGGATTATCAGCTGACGAAGCTTATATCGTTTCATCAGAAGGAAAACTTTATAACGGCGCGAAAATTAGTATTCAGTAAACAGTCGCAGTCGCAGTCGCAATTTTAAAAAAATATTAACTAAAAATAGCCCATAAAATTTCTCTTTCCTTTGGAAAGGGTTAGGGATAGGAATATGAAAGAAGGTATCGCAGGAAAAATTGCCAAAGTCTTTATGCAGTCCAAATTAACAGTATTGTTAATGATTGTGTTTATGGTTGTTGGTGTCTATAGTTCGTTTTTAATTCCACGTGAAGAAGAACCACAAATTGATGTGCCCATGGCCGACATTTTTGTGGGGTATCCAGGTGCAAGTCCTACGGAAGTGGAATCACGTGTTATCAAACCTTTGGAGCAGTTAATTTCCAATATTAAAGGTGTGGAATATGTGTACTCTACCTCCATGAAGGAACAAGGTATGGTGATCGTACAGTTTTATGTGGGCGAAGATATTGAGCGTTCATTTGTGAAATTGTACAACGAAATTAATAAGCATATGGATCAAATGCCGGAAGGCGTAACGTTTCCGCTGGTAAAAACCCGTGCTATTGATGATGTTCCCATGCTAGGTTTAACCTTATGGAGTGAAAATTATGACGATTTCCAATTAAGCCAAATGGCCCAAGAATTGGAAGACGAAATCAAGAAGGTAAATGATGTGGCTATTACACATAAAATTGGTGGTAGAGATCGTCAATTGCGGGTGGTTTTAGATAAAGATAAATTGGCTGCAAGCGGTTTGGATTTCCTATCGGTTTCTGAAATGATTAAGGCCAATAATAGCCAATTAAGTTCTGGAAGTTTTGATAAAAATGACACTGAATTCCTCGTTACTACAGGTGAATTTTTAAAATCTGTTACCGATGTTGAAAACTTGGTAGTTGGTGTACAACAAAATCAACCAATTTACTTAAAACAAGTTGCAAGTATTATTGATGGTCCTGAAGTACCCCAAAACTATGTGAGTTTAGGTTTTGGTCAAGGGAGCGTAAAATCAAGCGATTATAAATCAGATTATCCAGCTGTAACCATTTCTGTTGCGAAACGAAAAGGTGCCGATGCTATGAAAATTGCAGAAGTAATTTTAGATAAAGTGGAACATTTGCGTACCTCTTTAATTCCAGATGATGTACACGTAGAAATTACAAGAAACTACGGTGAAACAGCGTCCGAAAAAGTATCGGAGTTACTATGGCATTTAATAGGATCTATTTTTGCTGTAACACTTGTTGTGATGCTGGCTATGGGATGGCGTGGCGGATTAGTGGTGTTTTTATCCGTTCCAATTACATTCGCATTGACTTTGTTAAGCTATTACATGCTAGATTACACACTTAACCGAATTACCCTTTTTGCTTTGGTTTTCGTAACCGGAATTGTGGTTGATGACTCTATTATCATTGCCGAAAACATGCATAGGCATTTTAAAATGAAACGACTGCCCTTTAAACAGGCGGCCTTATATGCGATTAACGAAGTAGGAAACCCAACCATTCTGGCAACCTTTACAGTCATTGCATCTGTTTTACCAATGGCTTTTGTTTCTGGACTAATGGGACCTTATATGGCTCCAATGCCAATAGGCGCGTCTATTGCCATGATCGTTTCACTGTTTGTTGCCTTAACAATAACACCTTATTTAGGGTATATTTTCTTAAGAGAAAAAGAGAAAAAAGGACAACCAATAAAAGTTGAAAAACCTTTAGAGGAGACGCGCATCTATAAAATATATAACAAGTTTGAGCGTCCATTAATGGAAAGCAAAGCTAAACGCTGGATATTTTTAGGTGGTACTTTCGCCGTATTATTAGGAACTATGGTTTTATTCTTTACCAATTCCGTAGCCGTAAAAATGCTTCCTTTTGATAATAAGAATGAATTTCAAGTGGTTATTGATATGCCAGAAGGCACCACTTTAGAACGTACAGGTGTGGTTACTCAAGAAATTGCGCAGTATTTATCAACGCGTCCGGAAGTGGTGAATTACCAAAATTATATTGGAACCTCTGCTCCTATTACATTTAACGGTTTGGTGCGTCATTACGATTTACGTGGTGGGAGTAACACGGCCGACATTCAAGTCAATTTAATTGATAAAAATAGTCGTAAAGCGCAAAGTCACGACATTGCTAAATTATTAAGACCAGACATTCAAAAAATTGCGTCTAAATATAATGCTAACGTTAAATTAGTTGAAGTTCCTCCTGGACCTCCTGTATTATCAACTATTGTGGCTGAAATTTATGGACCAGATTATAATGAGCAAATGAAAATTGCCAACAGCGTTCAAGATATCTTGAGAAACACAGATGATGTGGTAGATGTGGATTGGATGGTTGAAGCCGACCAAACCGAATATCAGTTTGAAATTAATAAAGAAAAAGCCATGTTGTACGGCGTTGCGCCACAGCAAATTGCTTATACCATGAATATGGCTTTATCAAATAGAGCCATAACCTCTTTATATGATGAAGATGCAAGTAATCAAGTGGGATTGATATTAACTTTAGATGAAAAAGAAAAATCTACCATTTCTGATATTTCCCAACTTAAAGTGACATCCAAACAAGGAAACATGGTGCCGATTGCGGATTTAGTTACTATAAATGAAACTACTAGTGCAAAAAGCATTTATCGTAAAAACCAAAAGCGTGTGGTTTATGTTTTAGCGGATATGGCTGGTGAATTAGAAAGTCCGGCGTATGCTATTTTAGGAATGGAAAAGAAATTAAAAGAAATTCCATTACCACCTGGTTATGAGCTTAATGAAATGTATTTAGGTCAACCCGATTTTGAAGATAATTACACCGTAAAATGGGATGGTGAATGGCAAATTACATTAGAAGTATTTAGAGATTTAGGAATTGCCTTTTTAGGTGCCATCATTTTAATATACATCCTAATTGTAGGTTGGTTCCAAAACTTTAAAGCTCCCATTGTAATGATGGTAGCTATACCGCTATCCTTAATCGGAATTATTTTAGGCCACTGGATTATGGGCGCTTTCTTTACAGCTACGTCCTTTATCGGAATGATTGCTTTAGCAGGAATTATGGTGCGAAACTCGGTTTTATTAATAGACTTTATAAATATAAGAACTGCCGAAGGTATTCCGTTAAAAGAAGCAGCTATTGAAGCTGGAGCTGTAAGACTTACACCTATTCTATTAACAGCCGGAACGGTTGTAATTGGAGCCTTTGTTATTCTATTCGATCCCATTTTCCAAGGATTAGCCATTTCGTTAATGGGTGGAACCATTGTATCCACAGTCCTAACTTTATTGGTAGTGCCGTTGGTTTATTATATGATAGAAAAGAAAAATTATAAATAAAAACTATAACACAGATAGCGCAGATTAATGTAGAATTTAGACATAAATCTGCGAGCTCTGCAGGAAATAAAAAAATATAAAATGAAATTAGTAATTGTAACTTCCGTAGAAGAATTTCAGAAGGATGTTTTGCAGCTCTTTAAACTAGCAAATATTGAAAACTTAAGCACTTCCGACATAGATGGTCATAAAAATAGTGCATCCGTTTTAATGGCATCTAGTTGGTTTGCCAATCAGAAATTCGGGAATGAATCGTGCTTATTTTTCTCCTTTACAGAAGATGAAAATATTCATTCACTATTCGATTTAATAAAAGAGTTTAATACCAATTTAGAAACAAACAATCCTATAAAAGCGGTTGTCGTTCCTATTGAAAAATTTATATAACCTTAAAATTTACTAGCTATGTTAAACACATATTTCAGAATTATCGTTGGCACAATGGTGCTAATAAGTGTATTATTAACGCAATATGTAGATCCTAATTGGATGTGGTTTACCATATTTATAGGCGTTAATTTAATACAATCAGCCTTTACCAGATGGTGTTTATTAGAAACTATCTTGATGAAACTAGGCCTTAAAAAAGGAGAAGACATTAGTTGTTCAGCCCCAATAAAACGTAAAGCATAGTTTAAAATAATATATCACATAAAAAAAAACCCTAATAAAATTAAGTTATTAGGGTTTTTTTTATGTGATATATTAATATTTGTATTAAACTTTAATCTTCGATAATCGGCTCATTTTCATAACCTTCTTTCAGTGGACTCAATCGAAGCATGACGTATCCTAAAATAGCGGCAATCAGCGAAGCAATCAAAATCCCAATTTTCGCCGAATCAATATATTCTGGAGAACTAGCAAAAGCCAAACTTGTAATAAAAATGGCCATGGTAAAACCAATCCCCGCTAAAAACGAAACACCTATAATTTGCATTTTCGTAATACTTTCAGGTATGGTTATTAGTTTAAATTTCTTCGCTAAAAACACAATCAATGGAATACCTATTCCTTTACCAAGCACTAAAGCAATGATAATATGAACAGTTAAGGCGACATCTAATTCTACATCACTACTAATCATAACGCCTGCATTAGCTAACGCGAAAACAGGAATAATAAAATAGGCCACCCAACCATGTAAACTATGCTCTAACTTCTGCAATGGAGATTTGAATTTACTAGACCAATCATCCAAGGTATGAACTTGCCTAAGTTGCTGTTTGGATAGAATTGGTTTAGATAACACATTCGCGTCCTTTATATTGCGGTATACATCTTCCAGATTCTTTAAAAATGTTTCTGTATGAATTTTTTGCCTAACAGGCACTGAAAACGCTAATAGAATTCCAGCGACGGTAGGATGAATTCCCGCTTTTAAAAATAAGAACCATACCGCTATTCCTACTATAATAAGGAAGACTGGTGAATAATAACCTTTATAAGAAATAAAATATACAA
Organism: Bizionia myxarmorum; assembly: GCF_008086205.1. Classification (GTDB taxonomy): domain Bacteria; phylum Bacteroidota; class Bacteroidia; order Flavobacteriales; family Flavobacteriaceae; genus Algorimicrobium; species Algorimicrobium myxarmorum. The sequence continues at coordinate 63,299 of NZ_VSKK01000005.1, forward strand.
GTGCTAATAAAGCCGCCGCAATTAGCAGCAGTGTTAAGTTAATGGTGCCACTATAAAAAATAGCAATTACTAAAACAGCTCCTATATCATCGACAATTGCAAAGGCTGTTAAAAATATTTTAAGACTTAATGGTACGCGGTTTCCAAGTACATTTAAAACGGCTAATGAAAACGCAATATCTGTAGCCATTGGTATTCCCCAACCTTTTAAAGTCTCTGGGTTTTCATTCATTAAAACGAAAAATAATACCGGTACAATCATACCACCCAAAGCACCAAATAGCGGAAATGCTATTTTCTTCATGGAGTTTAATTCACCAATAAGTAATTCACGTTTAATTTCAAGACCAATTAGAAAGAAGAATATGGCCATTAAACCATCATTGATCCATAGAATCAGCGGTTTTTTGAATTCAAAGCTTTCCGTAACAATTCCTAAATCATATTGCCAAAGTTGCTGATAACTTGAACTGAAACCGGAATTTGCCCAAATAAGAGCCACTACTGTAGACATTAGAAGTAAAATACCACTAAAACTTTCTATTTTAATAAACTTTTGAAGTGGGGTTAGCAGTACTTTTTTAAGCATACGTTGGGTTTTGGTGAATATTTATTGATTTCAAAGATAAAGTATTGAATTTTCTTAAAAGAAAAAATGCGTCTATTTTAATATATATTTAAGAAATAAATCTCGAAAAGCTTTTATACATAAAGAGTTTTAGATTATTAAACGCTAAAATGAAACGATTTTTGCAAAAACACAATCATTTGACAACTTTTTGGAAAGAATAAGGTATAAATTATAAGATCGTTTTCTTGTGAAATAATAAATGCACAACAGCAATGGCAACACTTAATGCAATTCCTAAAATAGAAACGCCTGTCCAACCATAATACTGCCAAGCTACAGCACCCAAACTAGTACCAGCAGAGCCGCCAATAAAGAAACTAACCATGTATATAGTATTTACACGATTTCTAGCCTCTTCGTTCTTGGAGAAAATGATATTTTGATTTGTAATATGCAAGCCTTGCATTCCTAAATCAATTAAAATAACGCCAATAACTAATCCAATAATAGAATGTGGCGAAACCAAAAAGATACCCCAAGAAATAATCATTAAAACGATACCAAAGAGGATTAGTTTATTCTTACTGACTTTATTGTTCAATTTACCAATAACAGTTGCTCCTAAAGCGCCCACAATACCAAAAAGACCGAAAAGCCCGGTAATGCTGCTTCCGTATCCAAAGGAATCCTCCATTAAAAAAACCAAGGTTGTCCAGAATACACTTAAAGCGCCAAATGCTAAAGCACCCCGCAAAGAAGCCAAACGCAATGCGGGTTCTGTTTTAAAATAAAACCATAAGGATTTCATTAAAGTGCTATAACTATCTTTATATGTAGGTTTAATTTTAGGTAGTTTCCATTTTAAAATCACGAATAGGATAATCATCATAACAGCGGCTCCATAGTATACAACACGCCAGCCAAATTGCTCACCAATAAAGCCACTTAAAACCCGACTTCCTAAAATACCAATTAAAAGACCGCTCATAACAATTCCAATAGCGCGACCTCTCCCCTCTTTATCAGATAATTGTGCAGCTAAAGGCACAAAAAGCTGCGGAATTGAAGATGTAAATCCAATAGCAAAACTACTTATAATTAGCAACCACAACGCATTTGAAAGTGCTGCGGCAAACAAAGAAACAACCAAAATTAAAAAATCTATTTGCAGAATTTTGTGATTGGAAATTTTATCACCCAAAGGAATTATAAATAATAAACCAAAAGCATAGCCCAATTGCGTGGTCAACGCCACATTGCTAACCGCCGATTCGGTGACGTTGAAAGTAACCGAAATCAAATGCAATAACGGCTGATTATAATATAGATTTGCAACGACAAGTCCTGCCGAAATACTCATTAAATATAAAACAGAATTTGATAGAGATGACTTCATTTAATATACTAGTAATTAATTGATTATATGTATTAATTTTATGAATTTGAGCTACAGTAATGTTTATGATATCCTAAAGGATCTTTATTATTAATCTAGATTAATAATTTTGAGTTTTAGTTGTTCATTATAAATGTTAGGGAACTGATTGAAATGAAAATCCACAGAATTATACCCAAAGCAAATGGTTTAAATCCTGTTTGCTTTATTTCTGAAATGGATAACGTTGTTCCAACCAAAAACAAAGTCACTATTAATAATCGTTTTGAAAGCATAGTAATCCTGGTAGTTAAAAACTCTGGCAATGGTAAATAACTGTTTAATAAAATGGCTGTAATAAAAAATAGAATAAACCATGGAATTTTTATTTTCCCATCCTTGGATTTAAACATAAACATGGATAAAATAGAAACTGGAATAATCCATAATGTTCGTGCTAATTTTACAGTAGTGGCAATACGTAAAGCTTCATCTCCATATGATAAAGCAGCTCCAACCACGGAACTCGTATCATGAATAGCGATGGCAGCCCATAAGCCAAATTGATTTTGAGTTAATTCAAAAAAATGACCAATACTTGGGAAAATAAATAAGGCTACAGAATTTAATAAAAAAACCACGCCCAACGCTACCGAAATAATTTTTGGTTTAGCCTGGATTACAGGAGCCACGGCAGCAATGGCACTTCCGCCGCAAATGGAAGTCCCGGTGGAAATTAAATGACCCAATTTTAAATCAATTTTTAGTAGACGGGTTAAAATCCATCCCAATCCTAATGTAGCAATAATAGATAATACAGTTAATATTAAACCTTCTCGTCCTGTTTTTAAGGTTTCCATGAAAAACATGCCGAAACCAAGGCCAACAACAGAAATTTTGAGTAAATACTGAATGCCTAATTGTTTTAATTTTTCAAAAACGTTACCAAAAACTAATGTAAAAATAAAACCTAAAATGAGAGCAAACGGACTGCTTAAATAGCCACTTAAACATAGCGCAATACAGAGTCCGAAAACTACTTTTTTCATCTTATTTCTAAAATTATAAGGATTTATCGGACAAAGGTATTCAGTTTTGTGGAGCTGAACGTTATTTTACCTTCAAGATTATTTAAACTTTAATGTTCATTTGTCTAAATTAAATGAGAAACTATTCTTTTAAAATGTATAATTAGCAAACAAAATTTCAAAAAATCAGGAAATAGATTTTTAGTTAGTAAATAGTGATTATTCTAAATTAATTACTAATTCGTGAAATTTCGAATTAATAAAAATCACAGAAATAAGTTTTCCAGCCCCTTTAAAAATTCGAAATGATTAAAATATAAAATATGCCTTAATCTTTAAAGGCCAACATTAAAAATGGCACTTTAATGTTATAAGCAATTTGCTCTGTTTTATGATTTAGAAATAAATGTTCTAAAAAGCTATGCTGTTTGCGCATCATGCTAAATAATTCAATATCATTTTCTTCAATATAACTTGTTACCGTTTTCAAATAGTTAGCACCCGTTTTAAAAACAAATTGGTGATTTATATTTCTAAAAAAAGTCTCCAATTCTTCTTGAACAACTTTCTGTTTGGCATCCATTTGTTCTTTTTCGGTAACATGAAGCACATCTAGCTTATAATCGTAATGTTCGGCTAGGTCAATTAAAATCCCTAAATCTTCTAATTTGTAAGTCGATTGATATTTAGTAGTAAAAAGCACATTTTTAATGCGTTTAACGCCACAATCAGCAGGAATAGCCAAAACAGAAACATGACAGCGCTGAAAAACGCGTAGCGTATTACTCCCAAAAATTATTTTCTCCAAATTGGTGGCACCTTTAGTACCCATAATAATAAGGTCTATTTTATTTAATTCCACCGTTTGATTGATAGCTGCAACCAAATTATCATAATCTACAACTGGTTTAAAACTATGAAGAAGGTTGTGATGTTTATTTTCTAAAGTGCTGATTAGTTTTTCCACTTCCGTGTTTGACGATGCAATTAACTCTGAATACAAGGATTCTCCGGGCTTGCTTTGCATGAGATTGTCAGAGATAAATGTGGAGGATTTAACGACGTGCAGCAAATGAAACTCGCATTCGGTATAAGTAAATAATTCTAATGCATAATTGATAGCATGAATAGAATTTTCTGAAAAGTCGGTGGTCAATAATATATGTCTCATTTTCTGCTTTTATTTAAAAAATTACAAGATAGCATTTGAGAGTCATATTTAAAATGACAATTATCATTTTATTTTCTTAAAAATATTTTAACAAAAGTAATTATTTTCTTACAGAATAAAATTTTTTTTATTGCATTTCATCGATTAAAGTCATTTTTCTTTGATGAATTGCTATTTTTCGTATACGTTTGTTTAATCGAAATGTTAAAATTAACACATGAAACAACTTTAAATTATCAACTATTTGAAGCTGAATGAAAAAACAAATCCCAAATCACGTTTTTTCTGAAATCTGAAAATATCATAGCCTTAAACTAGCTATTTACCTATTAAAAAAATGAAACCACTTAACCTACTACATAAAAATAGTAATTATGTTATATGCCTAATGTTGGCATTCATAATGGTGTCGTGGGTTTCTAACGCTCAAATTACTATTTTAAAACCCAATATTGGTTTTCCACAAGCTTGTGCATCCCAGAGTTTTAATACTTACAATTTTACCTTTTCGTTTTATCCTACTCAAAATTTAGGTTCTGGCAATCAATTTATAATTGAAATGTCTGATGCTTCAGGAAGTTTCAGCAGTGCTACAACCGTTCAAACCTTAACAAACAATACATCGCCTATTTCAGGAAGCTTTGCAATTCCCACAGATACTTCTGGCGAAAACTATAAAATACGCGTTCGTAGTACAAATCCCGTTCAAACAAGTCCGCCTAGTAACGTGTTTTCCGCATACTACGCTATTCACAATCAACCTTATGCCATAAACAATTATAACAGTTCTGTTAATTTATGCGAAGGAGAATCCTTTTTAATTGAAGTGGATGATACCGGAACATCAAGTTCGCCCGTTTTTTATCCAGACTTAAATTATATTTGGTATAAAAATTTTGTTGAAATTTCCGGAGAAACAAGTTCTTCTCTTTCAGTCACCCAATCCGGTTCCTATTATAGTATAGTAGATTATGGCTCCTGTGTTATGGATTCTTATTCCAACATTGTAACTGTTAATGTAGCACCAGAAATTACCCCAACCATCCAAACTGCAGATGGTTTTTCTACGATATGTCCTGGAAGTACAAAAACTTTAATTAGTGTTTTGCAAAATCCAAATTACACCTATACCTGGTTTAAAGATAACATCGCTATTACAGGTAGTAATGCACCAACTTATATAGCTTCTTTGGAAGGTATTTATCATTTAGAAATAGAAAATGGTGGCTGCGTATTTACATCTAATGCTATTTTTCTAGAAGTAACGGATGTCGATTTATATTTAGATGTTATTTCAAACATGATGTTGGTTCCAGGCGAATCTCTTACTGTAACCGCAACTACAGATGCACAAACACCTACCATGCAATGGTATAAAGATAATATAGCCATTTCTGGAGCTACTAATTTAAACTATACTATAATCCAGCCAGGTGCTTATAAAATTGTGGTATCTCAAATAGTTCCTTGCGTTATTCAAAAAGAAGCGAGCGTAATTGTTATTTTTCCAGACACCATGAATATTGTTATCAATCCTGATGCCTCTTATGTAGCTTGTTCAAGTACTGCGACCAATTTATCGGCAACTGTTTTTGAAGCGATTTCGGTTTTAGAAACGCTGAACATTTTAAATAACAGTTTAGGTTATATTTATCAGTGGTATTATTATGGTTCACCAATTTCGGGAGCAGAATCTACAAATTATAATGTTTCAGGTCCTGAAGAAAATGGTCCTTACTTTTTAGAAGTTACCATTCCTGGTTTTGGTGTTATTTATTCAAATAATATTAATGTGAATTTAGGAATAGATGCTATAACCATTGGTAATGATCAAGATTTATGCAATGGACAAACCGTAACTTTTTCAAGTAATATAAACGCGCCAGAACATACGTATCAATGGTATAAAGATGGAATTGCTATTTCTGGTGCTACCCAAACAACTTATGCTACCTCGGATTCTGGAATATATTATTTAGAAGTTATAAATGGTACGTGTCAAAACACATCTAATTACATTAGCATTTCTAGTTCTAGCATTACCGTTACGCCAACTGCCGCTTTAATAGACCTAATTATTCCGGGTCAAACCAGAACTTTAAGTGTTTTAACTTCAGCAGCTACACCTACTTATACTTGGTTTAGAAATAGTGTATTAATTTCTGGTGCAACAAACGCTAACTATAATGCAACTTTAGATGGAAGTTATAAAGTAGTTGTGAGTCAATCAGGTGCCTGTTCTTTACAGGAAGAAGTTACATTTCAATTGGATTATCCTACAGGTTTTGATATTCAAATAACTGCCGATGCTTCTTATACTGATTGTTCTAGCACTTCTGCCCTACTAACTATTAACCAATTTTTAGCACAAACCAATGGTGCACCAATAAATATTCTTAATAACACGTATAGTTACGGCTACAAATGGTTTAAAAATGGCATCGCTGTTTCAGGTGCAACGGCAACGAGTTTAACTGTTAATAATGCCAGCGATAATGGTATTTATAAATTAGAAGTTACTATTCCAGATTTTGGAATAATTTCTACAAACACAGTAATTGTTAATTTAGCATTGGCTCCTATTACAATTGAAAATAGCGGTTCACTTTGTCCAGGGCAGTCCACAACACTTTCGGCTAACGTTTCAAGTGCAAGTTTTGCATACCAATGGTTTGTTGATGGCACCGTAATTTCAGGAGCTACTTCTCCTATATATGTTACAAATTTAGAAGGAACTTATCACCTAGAGGTTCAAAACGGAAGTTGTAATTCAACATCTAATAGCTTATCACTTGTTTTTGGTCAAATTAATATTTTTAGCTCCAATCCAGTTGCTGATGTTATTCTACCTGGCGAAAGCAAAATAATTACTGTTACTACAGATGCTTCAAACCCAGCTTACGAGTGGTTCCATAATAATGTACTTATTACCGGAGAAACTTCGGCAACATTCACTGCTGTAGAATCTGGTGATTATAAAGTAGTTGCTAGCCAAACTGTAGATTGTACGCTATATGCTGAAAAAAACTTCTTATTAGAAGATCCTATTAATTATAATATTGTAATTGCCATAGATCCGACTTATGATTCTTGCACAAGCAATAGTATGCCTATTCAACTAACCGTTTTTGAAGCAATTACTAATACGGGAACTATAGATATTATAAACAATCCAGACATCACTTTTACGGCGCAGTGGTTTAAAAATAGCACGAGTGTTTCTGGAGAGACCAACACTAGCATTAATTTATCGGATAACACAGATAATGGTAACTATTACTTACAATTAACAATTGCAGCCTTCGGAACTGTTAATTCCAATACTATTGCAGCAAACCTGAATACTAACCAACCATTAATTATTACATCTAGCGGCTTATTTTGTACTGGAAGTCCACAATTAGACATTAATAGTAATATAAACAATAGCCTTTACACCTATTCTTGGTACCATAATGGAGTTTTATTAACTACTAATAATAACGCCACATTAACGATTACTGAAATAGGAAGCTACAAATTGATATTGGATACAGGAAGCTGTATAAAAGAATCTAATAATCTGGTAATTGAAGAATCCTTTATCACCGTAACGCCAGTAACGGCATTAAACGTAACAGTTGTTCCAGGAAGCACAACCGATTTAACGGTAACGACCAACGCGCTTCAACCTAACTTTCAGTGGTATAGAAACGGTACCATACTTCCTGGTGCTAATATGGCAACATATACTGTAGATATTTCAGGAAGCTACCAAGTAATTGTAACCCAAACTATAGGTTGCATTATGGAGGCTGATGTTACCTTTACAGTTAGTCACCCAACTAATTTCCAATCGCTTATTTCTGCAGATGTTTTCCAAGATTGTGTTAGTTTAAATACAACCTTACGCCTTTCTGATTTTACAGCGGATGCTGCTAACGGCTTAATTGATTTAACTAACAATCCTTACAATTACGCATTCCAATGGTTTAAAAATGGTTTGCTAATGTCTGGTGAAACAGCATCAACTATTTCATTAGCGGACTATAATGCTAATGGCGATTATTATTTAGAAATTGATGTGCCAAATATGGGAGCTGTTCAATCCAATACCATCAGCATTAATTTAGGATTTTTAGATGCTGTTACTATTAGTTCATCTGATATTTTATGTGAAACCAATTCCGTAGCAACTATCTATTCCGATGTTACCGATCCACAATTTACCTACCAATGGTTTAATGCGGAAGACAATTCTACTTTAGGTACTGCAACCGAACAAGTGGTTACAGATGCCGGCAGTTATTACTTAGAAATTTATTTTGGAGAATGTTTAGTAAGGTCCAATACTATTGGCATCTCCGTTTTAAATGGTGACGATATAACTTTAAGCCATCCAGATGCCATTAACCTTATAGAAAACACAACTATTATAGTTACTGCTGAAGGTGCTGATAATTTTGAATGGTTTTTAAATGGTATTTCTGTTGGCATAACTAATTCACTAGTAATTTCTCAAGCAGGAACGTATACGCTAGTTGCACAAATTGGTAATTGTGAAGTAACAAAAACAATTGTAGTAACTGAAGTTGAAAATAATGCTGTTGCCATCCCGAATGTGGTAACCTTAAACAATGATGGAATAAATGACACTTGGGGATTACCTAACAAGTATGTAGCTAAAGAAAATGTGGATGTAATTATTTACGGTCCTAAAGGAGAAATCGTTTTCAGACAACGCAATTATATGAACAACTGGCCAGCAGCTGATTTTGAATTCTCTAATAAGCAACCTGTTTACTATTACACCATTTTAGAAGATAATATTATCACTGAAAAAGGTGCTATAACACTAATTAAATAATATGGTAAAAAACTACTTTTTTTTACTTCCTATTTTTTTATTAGTCGCTTTTTCAACCTTAAAAGCGCAAGAAATGCCTGTGTTAAGTTTTAGCATACCAACACAAAACCAAATTAAGTTTAACCGCTTTATACAAAACCCAACCTACTCATTTGTAGGAGAAGACAATACTTATATTTCCATGTACCACAGGAACCAATGGATAGAATTTAACGATTCACCAAAAGCTTATATGTTAAGTTATACCGGCCGTTTTAATGAAAAAACGGGTTTAGGTATTGGTATCTATCAACAAAACACTGGTGTCATCACTAGTTTTGGTGCTATTGGAAACTTTGCTCAAAATATCCGATTAAATGACAATATGAATTTAACACTCGGTTTCAATTTAGCGTATTATAGCAGTGGTGTGGACAACAACCGCACAATTACGGCTGAAGATGATCCGTTATTATTATCCTTCCGAAATACCTCTTTAGTAACTATAAAACCGGGACTTAATATTTCATATAAACAATTTGATTTAGGTGTTTATGCCGAAAATTTAGTGGATTACGATTTTAAAACCAGCCAAATGGCTTCGGAATATATAGATCGTACCTACTCTTCTCAATTAATGTATACGCACGATTTTAATGCAGCTACTGGTTTGTTTGAAGGCACCGATATGCGTTTAGCTATAAAAGCTGAAATGACGGAAACCTTCGGAACCGGTTTTGGAGGCTCCATTTTAACCAACTTTCCAAGAATGGGTTGGATTCAGTTAGGAGTTGATAATTATTACGGAATTGGCGCTGGTGCTGGCGTTCATATTAGCAAACGTTTATCCATAGGTTACACTTATGAGCGCACTATCAAAGAAGGTTTGGTAAATTTAGGTCCTACGCATGAAGTAAATATTGTTTTTGCTATTCAAGATGCTAGAACATCTCAAAAACCTGCAAAATCTGTAACGAAAACTAAAGCAACTAAAAGAATAACACCTGTAGTTTCTGAAACTGTAACAACTGGAATGGATGAAACAACTACAGTTACCACTACAACACAAACCACGCAAACCAAAACACAAACAAGTTCCAGCCAATCTGAAACAAATGGTCATGATAACGGATTAGAATCTCTTCGTAAAACGCAGCAAGAGCGAATTGCTCAATTACAAGCCCAATTAAAGGATGAAAATCAGTATTTATTGGATATTCTATTACAAGAAAATGAACTTAATAAATTAAAAAAGGCTGATTTAGAAACACGTATTCGTAATTTAGAAATGTATGTACAACGTCAGCAACAATCTATTTTAATTCCTGTTGAAGACATTCAGACTATAGTATTACGCTCCGCCAATCCGGTTACTATAAAAATTGACCCAAGAACTATGGACGATTTAAAATCTGCTAGAAACGGGTACTACTTGGTTTCAAAACCAAAAAATAGCACATCGAATAAAGATTTTAAAATCATTAATGGTTTCAGCCAATTGCCAGATGCTGTTTTAGCTTATAATATAAAATATGCTGAAGCTAAAAATGAGGATTTATATATTATCCACGTGGACAATCCGGAGTTTACAAATGCACCAACTAATTTTAGAGACCAACAAGTTTCAAATGCTTTAGCGGGCAATGCATCTGCTAATCCTCACTCTGACAATGTAACCTTTAGTGGTTTAGGTGAATTAACACCTCGTGCAACAAAAAGCAATGCAGGTACCGATGGAAATTCGCCCCGCCAAGAAGATGCTATTTCAAGAGATAAAGTTTTGGGTACACGTTTAATAACCACTTTACCGATTAATCAAGATAATTTGAATCAACTACCTGAAGTATCGCAAGATCCAATTGCGGTTACCGAAAAACCTACAATAAAAGAAAACCCTGAAACTACAAAGGAGAATACGATTAAAAAACTCTCTAACACCATTAAAAATGAAGAACCTAAAAGCCCACCTAAACCTAAAAAGGTTATCAAGCAGTACGATGATGATTATGATTTGGAAACACGCCGAAATACAATTAACCTAACATTATTAGGTGTGGAACCTGGTTATTATATAGTAGCCAATGTGTTTTCGCAATTTAGTAATGCTGAAAACTTTTTAGAGGATTTAAAGTCTCAAGGACTAGATCCATCCTATTTCAAAAACCCAAGAAACAAATATACCTACGTTTATTTAAAACATTTTAATGAATGGCGAGAAGCATCAAAGTCTTTTCACTCTAAATTAAATAAATCTTACGCCGGTAAAATTTGGATAATGAGTATCAATATTGATTAATTAATTATGACTAAATAAGCATGCCCCAAATGCTACAAAGCCTACAGTTATGAAAAACCCTATGTACCTCAAAATAACATTAAGTGTGTTATTTGCTATGTTCTACTTTACCAGTATAGCACAAAATTACGAACCTTTTACGCCACGTTTTGATGCGGATACTAAAGGTGATATTCTATTAATTGGAAACAACATCGTTAATAGGAGTACAAACTCTTATGGCCCAAATGTTCCTTATAACGGAACCAATAATTACAATTCCGATTATAGTATGCAGTATATTGATATTGATGGTGATCCTACCACCTTCAGTTCAAGTAGTGCCAATTTGGAAGCGCCTGGAAGTTGCTACAGCATTTTATATGCTGGTTTATATTGGGGGGCCATTTACCAAGAATCGGATAGAAGTCCTATTAATCAACTTAAATTTAAAATGCCGGGAGGTACTTATAGTGATATTACGGGGGAAATAATTTACGATGCCGCTACAACCCCTATAGGTGGTGATAACTCTAAACCATATGCGTGTTATGCGGATGTAACGGGCTTGTTACAAAGTTTAGCAGATCCTGCAGGAACTTATACTGTAGGAAACATGACCTCTAGTTTAGGTTATCACGGTGGAACAGGTTTATGTGGTGGATGGTCACTATTTGTGGTTTATGAAGATCCAGCATTACCAGGAAAAGCTATTGTGTCCTTTGACGGATTTAGTGCTATTGGTGGTACGACAACTCTAGATGTGCCAGTTTCAGGATTTAGAACAATTCCTGTGGGACCGGTTCGTGCTAAGTTTGCTTTTTCAGCTTTAGAAGGTGATTTTAAAATTACTGGAGATCGCTTGCGTATTAATGGAATTTCCATGAATACACCAGAAAGACCAGCTAATAACTTTTTCAATAGTAAGATTACAAATTTAGCTGGGGAATTTACGAATAGAGAGCCAAATAGTTTAAATACATTAGGCTTCGATGCAGGTATCTTGAATGTACCAAATGGTGGAAATAGCGTTATAAACAATGGTGACACTGCAGCAACCATACGATTAGCGAGTACAGGAGATGTCTATTTTTATTATTTCAATGCCTTTGCTGTTGATATTATTCAACCAAATATAACCTTAACAAAAAACGTTGAAAATACCGCAGGAGTTAATATCAATGACGGCGATGTGACGCTGGGGCAAGAATTAGATTATATCCTATCTTTTGAAAATATAGGGAATGATGACGCTATAAACTACACCATTACAGATGTTTTACCAATTAATGTAGATTTAATGTCTGTTAATTTAACCGGTGCGCCAGGTGTAACATACACCTATGATGCCGTGACGCATGCATTAACTTTTACAATTCCTAATAATTTAATAAACGAAGGTGATCCAACTTATACCATCAGAATTCGAGTAAAAGTAATTGAAGACTGCAACCAATTACGAGATGCTTGTTCTAATATAATTCAAAATCAAGCCTATCAAACCTATAGTAGTTTTAACTCTGGAAATGTAGTTGCTAATCAAGTACCGAGTGTTTCTGATATTGATGTTTGTGGTTTTCCAACACCAGGATCCACCAACTTTTTAGTAAATGTTGATGGTTGTACTTTTATTAGAGATGAAGTGCTTTGTGGAAGCAGTATTCAGCTTACCGCTGGAAGTGGCTATACAGCATACCAATGGTACCAAGGTGATGAAATGACAGGAACTCCAATTGGAGCAACTCAAACTATAACAATTACAACACCTGGTGTTTATACCAGTGTAAATACGGCAGCACAACCTTGCGTTTCTATCGTTGAAACTGTTAATGTCATTTTGTTTGGTGCAGATTTGCCAAATCCAATAACACCTTACGCAAACCAAGTGGTTATTTGCCCTATAAATGAAAAAGAATTACCAGAAATTTTCCTTTGTGGAGCTGGTGATGCGCAACTATTAGAAACCAATATCACGGATGCCATTAGTATTTCTTGGGCACTTTTAGATGAAGGAAGTTGTGGCGAAGCGCCAGCTAATTGTCCTAATACAAGTGCATCATGTACTTGGAACCAAGTTGCAACAGGACCTACTTATAATCTTATTGCTGCAGGACAATACCAATTAACGATTACTTATCAAAATGGTTGCTTTAGAAAATTCTATTTCAATGTATATCAGAATTTATTCACACCTACAGAAGTTCACCGCGATATTGTGTGTTCAACTGATGGTGAAATTACCATTAATGGCGTTCCTGCAAGTTATGAATACAGCATTAACGGTGTGGGCGGTCCATACCAAATTAGCAATGTTTTTCCTATAACAGTTGCAGGTGATTATACTGTTCATATCAGACCAATTGGTATTACTAATCCATGTATCTTCACAATAATAAATATTCCAATTCGTGCAAGAAATTTCACGGTAGATGTTATACCAAATCAACCCTTATGTTCTGGTGATAAAGGCGGCATAACAGTTCAAATGAATGATGTTACTGCTCAATATTACTATGAAATTTTACAAGGTGGTACCATTATTAGTGCAGCTGGACCAATTGCCGAAAGCGACTATACCTTCCCCGATTTAAACCCAGGGACTTATACTGTTAACGCATCAAATGACGCCGGTTGCACTTACACTGAAACGATAACGCTTGTAGAACCAGATCCTATAACTTTAACTGCCAATTTAACCCAACCGTTAACGTGTACAGATGGTGAAATTACTATTGTTGCTAATGGTGGCACACCTCCTTACTTCTACTATATTAACAGTACAACAGAATTCCAAACCGTTCCAGAATATGAAGTACTTACGGCAGGAACTTATGATATTACCGTTATAGATTTTAATAACTGTACGCAAACAACGCAAATAATAGTGGAAGCTTTAGAGCCGCCAACTTTTAACGTAACACACACGGATGTTTTATGTTATGGAGATGAATCTGCCGAAATTAATTTTAATGTTACCGGTTCTAATGGTTATACGTTAGCTTTTAGTATTGACGGTGGCAATACATATAGTAGTAATCCTATTATATCCAATTTACCAGCTGGAACTTATGAAACTTTAGTTCAGTATTCTATAAATGGTGAAGATTGTTTAACCACTGCTGAAACGGTTGTTATAACGCAACCAGATACGGCATTATCTGCTTCTGGAGGCGTTTCGGCTTTAGCAGGTTGTGGTCCTAATGGCGAAGGTGAAGTGCGTATTACAAACCCACAAGGAGGTATTGCACCATATCAATACAGTTTTGATAATGGTGTTACTTACGGTTCTGCAAATTCAGCTTATGTAGCACCTGGAACTTACACCTTATATATTCGTGATGTCAATGGTTGTATTTTCCCAATGGAAGTAACTATTAGCCCAGCTCCAACTGCCCCAACTATTGATATTAGTGATACAGATTTTAATTGTGATGGTTCAGGAAACTCGACAGTTACCGTAAATAACAATGGTGGAAACTTTGCATATACTTACGTTATGGATGGTGTTGAAAATACCAACGTACCGGACAATGTATTCGTAAATGTTCCAAGCGGAAACCATACAATTACCGTTCAATATGAAAACTTAAACATTCCTACCTATAGTAATTTGTTGTTTGAAGATTTTGGTCGTGGTGGAAACACTACAACTCCAGGAATTGCAGCTGCTTATTGCTTCCATGATCAAACTATATCACCATCACCTTGTGGACCAAGTGATTTGTTACAGGACAACCAATATGCTGTAACAAATAGAATTTTCCCTATTTACGGAACGTGGTTTGACTACCGCGATCACACATCAGGAGGTTCAGACCCTCAAGGTCGTTTTCTTGCTGTAAATATTGGTTCGGCAGCCGGTCCTTATGGCATTTTATATAGTAAACCTATTAATAATGTTTTACCAGGTCAAGATGTTATTGTAGACTTATATTTAGCCAACTTATTAAGTGTTGGTAGTGCCGGTGGTGCACCAGATTTTATTTTGGAATTAGTAGATGGTTCTGGAAACGTAATTGCTTCGGAAGCAACTGGCCCTATCTTGAATACTGTAAATGCATGGCAATTAAAATCAGTTCAATTAAACCCAGGAGCAAATACCGAATTAATCTTTAATATTCGATCTGGAAGTGTTGTATACAACGGAAATGATGCGGTTATTGATGATATTAATGTGTACCAAATTCCAAGAGTTTGTATCACGGAAGTAGAATTCCCAATTGTTATTGACTCCAATCAAGCATTTTCAGCGCAAGTTTTAAATGCATTTGATGTAAGCTGTTCTGGAGCTGCTGATGGGCAAATAACTATTGCAGCTAATAACTTTCAATTACCATATGGTTTTGATTACTCCACTGATGGTGGAACTACTTGGATAAATTCTGCTACATCGCCAGTGATAATTACAGGATTAGCGGGCGCTACATACGATGTTCAAATTCGTTACGACGATACAGCTGCAACCTGTAGTTTTTCATTTACCCAACCCGTATTAGAACCTAATGCTTTAATTGCAGGTGCTGTTATAGCAAGTCCTGCAACCTGTTTAAGCGGTGCCACTATTGAAGCTTCCGCTTCAAATGGAACCCCTAATTACACATTTCAATTAGAAAATTCAGTTGGGACCGTAATTGTACCATTCCAATCGGGAAATACGTTTAGTAACGTTATTCCAGGTGATTATATAGTGGTGGTTCAAGACGCTAATGGCTGTCAAGACCCAATAGATACTGCATTAACTATTGCAGCACCTACTACTCCAATTGCAAGTATTGATGCATCATCAGATATTTGTTATGATGCTGGAAACCTAGCAACTATTGTTGTAGGGGTATCAGATGGAACTGCACCTTATACCTATAGTATAAATGGCGGTACATTCCAATCCAATAATACATTTACCAACTTAACGCCAGGAACTTATTCCGTAATTGTTCGGGATGCTTACGGTTGTGAGTCAGACGCTATTTCGCAAACCATTGGTGGGGCATTAATTGGAACTGCCATATTAACCAAAAATTTAGATTGTCGCACGAATCCAAATGCGTCTATCCTTACAACTATTGCAGGCGGTATTGCACCTTATACATATGATGTATCGTATAACGGTGGACCATTTGCCGGAAATACAACCGTTGTTGGAAATGCCTTTGTTTATTCAACAGGAACCGATGGCACTTACACGTTTCTAATTACAGATTCATTAGGTTGTACCACTCAAACTTCGGTTATCAATATTATTCCTTTACCATTATTAGATGCACCAACGGTTACCGTTACGCAAAATAATTTATGTTTTGGGGATAACTCGGGAGCTATAACGGTTGTACCTTCTGGTGGATTATCACCTTATACTATTTTAGTTGAAAACACGACTACAGGAACTAATTATGGTTCTCAAACTACAGGTTTGGAAGCTGGTGTTTACACTATTACAGTAACGGATGCCAATACCTGTTCTATAACTGAAACAGCAACTATTACACAACCTGATGCCATTGCGTATGATGTTGTTAAAGTAGATATAACCTGTGATGTATCAGGAGGAACTTCTACTGGAACTATTACAGTAGAAAATGTTTCAGGAGGAACTCCAGAATACACATATTATGTGTCTAATAACTTTGGTTATTCGGCTAGTTACCCAACAACCTCTGGCGGGGAAGACCATACATTTACCATAATAGATTATGGTATTTATACCGTAGATGTCGTAGATGCTAATGGTTGCTCGCTTGTAACACAAAACATTACAATAGCATCTCCTCCAGGTAGTTTAGTTATTGATATTACGACACTTACCTCCGATTGTAGTACAGGGGGAACTGCTGTTATTACGGTGACGCCTGTAGTTAGTAGCGGAAACTATGAATTTGCTGTTCTGGAATATAATACAATTCCATACTCAAACAATTATCAAAATGCTGATTCAGGAACACCAGAAACATCAACTTTCACAGGTTTAACGCCAGGTGTTACCTACACTTTTGTAGTGCATGATATGTCAAACGATTGTTATTATTTTGAAACTGCAACAGGACCAATTGATTCATTATCCAATTTATCAGTGGTCTCTTATGATGTAAACAATGTAACCTGTACAGGTAATGGCGATGGAAGTGTGTCCTTTACTATTGATAATTATGATACAGGAGCCACAGGTGTTGCTTATGAAATATTTAATTTTCAATCAAATGTATCAACGGGAATTACAGGTACAATTTCTCCCCTATCAGGCGGTGCAGAAACGGTATCCAACGTTGGGCCTTTAGCATCTGGACAGTATTATATTTTACTATCAGAAATTGGTGGCGCTTATAATGATTGTTCCGCTGCTACTTCTGATTTTAATATTACGGAATCATCCAATTTATTAGCAATTTCAGCAAATCTTACAGCTAGTGATAACTGTAATGTTGATGCAGGTGTTATTACAGCAACTGGACAATTTGGAACACCGCCTTATGAATTTCAATTAAATGTAGCAGGTGATCCAGCTCCAGATACAGCAACATGGACAGGAGCTTCAACAAACATTTTTAATGTGGAAGGTGGGAACTGGGATGTGTATGTGCAAGATGCCTATGGTTGTATTCAAATGGCTTCAGTTTTCGTGCCAACGGATACACCACCGGCTATTACTTTAGCTATTGATGCCACTACAACTTGTAATGTTGAAGGAAACTTCAGTATGGTAATAACACGAGATAATACAGTTGGTGTCGCACCTTTCACCTACAGTGTTGATGGCTCTGCGTTTAATACGTATACCGAAGATGCTTCAAACTCTTTCACTATTACTGGATTAAACTCGGGTGCACATACGGTAACTGTTCAAGATGCAAATGGTTGTACAGACATCCAAAATATAATCATTTTAACCCCTATTTCTGGTTTATCAGCAACTAGTATTTCTGCTTCTCCTGATTGTGGAGCTTCAGACGGTATTATTACTATGACTGTTGATGGTGGTTCTGGAGTCTATGCCTATACTATTTTACCTAACGATCCTAGCATCACTTTAACAGGAAATATTTTTGAAAATGTGCCTGCTGGAGATTACACTATTACAATTACGGATTCTGGAACTTCATGTTCTATTGATGTTCCTGCTTCTATACAAGTGCCGGTTGCACCAAGTATAGCACCAGTTGCAACAGATGTTACTTGTAATGGAGGAACCAATGGTACTATTACAGTTAACCTAACAGGAACGAATGCAGATCCTGTATATTCTTATGAAATCACATCTCCTATTATCGTAGGTCCTCAAAGCACTAATACGTTTACAGGTTTAGCTGCTGGTGTTTATACCGTAGCAGTAACTTCTGGTCGTGGATGTGTGACTTCTGAAACTATTACTATTAATGAACCAGCTGTTATTGCAATAGCCACTACAACAGTTGTAGACTTTGCGTGTATAGTAGATACAAACACTGTTAACAATGCAACTATTACAATTAGCGGTGTTACGGGCGGTTCTGGAACTTATATAAACTATGAGTTTATTCAAGGTGCCACTACCCTACAATTTGGAACTAACAATGTTTATAACGAAACCAATCCTTTAGGTGGAACCTATACCATAAATGTATATGATAATAATGGTTGCGTTGGAACAACAACAGCCACAATTAATCCGTACACTGAATTATTAACGTCTACAATTAATATTGATAGCCCAATTGACTGTAATACTGGTGAAACCATAACAATTACAGCTAATTTTAACGGTGGAATACCTGCCATATTAAATTATACAGTAATTGGATTAAATGGAAACCCTTATAACCTAACACAAACAACGCCAACCTTCACAGATTTGACTGTAGGAAACTATAGTATAATTGTTGAAAATCCAGTTACGGGTTGTCAAGTTGAAACAGTTCATTATGTTTCTGACCCGAATACATTTGATGTGCTAGCGACAGTAGTTTCAAATGTTACCTGTTTTGGAGTTGCAAATGGAATTGTGCAAATTACATTTATAGATCAAAATACAACGCCAACAGATGACGCTGGCCCTTTTTACTATGTAATTCTTGATAATACAGGAACATCTGTTCAAACTGGATCAAGTCCAACTGCAGGCCCATTAACTATTACTAGTTTAGCAAGTGGCATTTATACTTTTGAAGCCACTTTAACAAACAACCCGTTCTGTCCTGCAAGTATTAATTTCACCATTACAGGGCCATCGGCAGCTTTAATGCTACAAATAAACAGTGCTCCTGTTACTTGTGTTCTTTCTGCCAATGATGGAAGTATTTCAGCATCGGCTAGTTTGGGTTGGGGCGCTCCTTATGAGTACCAATTAGAATTAGGCGCTACAGTTATTTCACCGTGGTCCGCAACCAATATATTTAATGGTTTATCTGCTGGAACTTATTTAGTAAGTGTTCGTGATGCTAATGGTTGTGTGGTTTCAGCTAATGAAACTCTAGTAGTTCCAACATCAATCAGTGGAACTTTAACTGCAAATCCTACAGATCTTGCCTGTTTCAATGATGCCAATGCAACATTAACAGTAAGTGCTATTTCAGGCGGCGCCGGTTCAGGATATTTATACACCTTAATTAATGAAGTGACTGGTGCTACTTCAGGACCACAAACAAGTCCTATTTTCACAGGAATTCCTGCTGGGACCTATCATGTTGATATTAGCGATGCATGGACTTGTAGCAATCCAACAAATATCGTAATCATTACACAACCTTTAGATATTGCAACGGGGATTGTTTCCTATGTAAATACCGCTACGTGTAATAATGATGCTGAAATTCACATTGAAGTATCAGGTGGAACACCGCCATACACGTACAGTACAGATGGCGTAAACTTTACGATTTTAAGTCCTACAAACTCATTTTTTGTAACAGCTGGAACCTATCAATATTACATTCAAGATTCCAATGGTTGTGATATAACATTAACGAATTCAATTACGGTAAACCCAGTAATACCTGTATTTGTTAATCTTGATTTATCAGGTTCAACTATAAACTGTAGCGGTGGTACAAACGGGACAATTTTTGCAACGGCTACCGATGGTTTAGGTAACTATTCTTATGAATTAATTGATACAGTTACTAACACTACTGTTCAAGGTCCACAAGCTAGCGGAACTTTTATAGGTATTGGCGCTGGAAACTACCAAGTGAATGTTTCAAGTGGAATAGATTGTACTGGAGTATCAGAACCTATAATTATTACAGATCCAGATCCGCTTATCGTTTCAACGCCTAAAACTGATATTAGCTGTTTCGGATTAACAGATGGTAGCATTACTATTGACGCTTCTGGAGGAACTGGAACTTTCCAATATGCTATATCTCCAAATTTAGATCAATTTCATAATTCAAATGTATTCGACAATTTACCAGCGGGTATCTATACCGTTGTTGCACAAGATGCAAATGGTTGTTTTGAAAGTTTCGAAATAGAAATTATCGAGCCAGATCCATTGCAAGCAACATTCGGAACCATTGGTAACGAGTTATGCTTAAATGATGGAAATGGAACCATTACCATCAATATTACAGGTGGTTCAGGAAGTTATTTAGTGAGTTTGGATAATACCAACTTCACACCGGTTGTTGGAAGTGAATATACTTTTACCGATTTAAGTGGAGATACGTTTTATCAAATATTCATCGTAGATTCTAACAATTGTTATGTGAATCCGCCTTTAGAATATTATATGCCACCTGCTGTTGAGGTTATTCCTAGTGTTGTAATTGATGTAACATGTATCAGCAACACACCAGGAAATATAGTTACTTTAAGTGTTAATCCAGAAGTAGATGGTGACGTTCAATATAGTACGGATTATATAACATTCAGCGCAACTAATGTCTTTACAGATTTAGCGCCAGGTATTTATACCTATTATGTGCAGCATACTAATGGATGTACTAAAGAAATTGAATTTACAATTCAGGACTTGGATCCAATCACAGCAAGCGCAGATGTTAGCGCAGATGTATTATGTTTTGGTGAAGCAACTGGAAGTATTACAGTTACTGCAACAGGCGGAACAGGGACTTTAGAGTATGCTATTTCACCTAGTTTCACATTCCAAACTGATAATATCTTTACAGGTTTAGAAGCTGGATCATATGACGTAATTGTGAGAGACACCATTACTTGTGAATTAACTATCTCTAATCTAATTATTTCGCAACCCGTTGCTGAACTTTCAGCTACCATTTCTGGAACAGTTGAAACTTGTTTAAACGCAGCCGATGGAACTATAAACGTTGTGGTATCGGGCGGAACACCGCCATACTTTACCAGTACGGATGGTATTAACTTTACGCAAGATGTGTTTGATTTTACGGGTCTTGCCGGTAATCAAACCTATACCATTTATGTAAAAGACGCTAATGATTGTGAAATCCTACCACTAACTTACTTCATTGATGAAGGTGTGGATATTCAAGGTGCTGTGGTTATTGTTGATAATTGTACAAATAATGTTGTTGGCAACGACGTAACCGTTACGTTTAACGCAACTTTGGCTGGCGACTTACAATTTAGTACAGACGGTGTAAACTATGTAACAGGAAATGTATTTACAGACTTTGCTTCTGGTAACCATACCATTTATGTACAACACACAAATGGTTGTATTCAAGAAATTGATTTTACAATTGATAACCTGGTTCCAATTACAGCTTCTGTAGGATCTACAGTAGATGTTTTATGTTTTGGTGAAGCAACTGGAAGTATTACAGTTTCGGCAACAGGCGGAACAGGGACTTTAGAGTATGCTATTTCTCCTGACTATGATTACCAAACTAGTAATACATTTGATATTTTACCAGCAGGAACCTATGACATAATTGTTAGAGATACCATTACTTGTGAAGTAACACTATCTTCAATAGTTATTGCAGAACCTGCAACCGCAATTACCGCAACAATTCAGGCAACTGTGCCAGAAACGTGTATTAATGCAGCCGATGGTGAAATAACCATTACAGTGTCTGGTGGAACAGCACCGTATTACACAAGTTTAGATGGTATAAACTTTACACAAGATTTACTAACTTTTACGGGTCTTAATGGTGGACAAACCTATACCATTTATGTAAAAGATGATAGTGATTGTGAAATAGTACCACTTACCTACACCATTGTTAATGGTGTGGATATTCAAGGTGCTGTAGTTATTGTTGATAATTGTACGGCTAACGTGGTTGGTAATGAAGTAACTGTTACCTTTAACGCTGCTTTAGCTGGCGATTTACAATTTAGCACAGACGGTGTAACCTATGGTGCAGGCAATGTTTTTACAGATTTTGCTCCAGGAAACCATACTATTTATGTGCAACACACCAATGGTTGTATTCAGGAAATCGATTTTAACATTGATAACTTGCTTCCCATAACCGCTTCTGTAGGGTCTACAGTAGATGTGTTGTGTTTTGGTGAAGCAACTGGAAGTATTACAGTTACTGCCACAGGCGGAACAGGTACTTTAGAGTATGCTATTTCTCCTGACTATGATTACCAAGCTAGTAATACGTTTGATGATTTACCTGCCGGAACCTATGACATAATTGTTAGAGATACCATTACTTGTGAAGTAACTATCAGTAGTGTTATTATTTCGCAGCCTGCTGCTGAACTTTCAGCTATCATTTCTGGAACAGCAGAAACCTGCTTGAATGCAGCCGATGGAACCATAAATTTAGTGGTATCTGGCGGAACACCTCCATACTTTACAAGTACGGATGGTATTAACTTTACGCAAGATGTATTTGATTTCACTGGTCTTGCCGGCGGACAAACCTATACCATTCACGTAAAAGATGCTAATGATTGTGAAATTCTACCACTAACCTATACAATTGAAGCTGGTTTTGATATTCAAGCAAGCGTTTCTATTGTAGATACATGTGTAAACAATGTTAACAGTAACGAAATTACTATAAATGTCAGTTCAACAGTAGTTGGCAATGTGCAGTATAGTTTAGATGGTATTTCATACGGAAACTCTAATGTCTTTACAGGTTTAGCTGATGGAAATTACACGGCTTATGTTCAGCACATCAATGGTTGTATAGACACGGCAGCATTTACCGTTACAAGTTTAGCAGCCATAACCATGAACTTAACTCCTACCAACGTTTTATGTAATGGTGAAGACTCTGGAAGTATTTTAGTTAGTGCAAGTGGCGGAACAAATAATTTAACCTACGCGCTTTCTCCAAACTATGTACAAACAGCAAGTAACGTTTTCAATGATTTAGTAGCTGGAAACTATACAATTCGTGTGTATGATGAAACAGGGTGCTATATAGAAGACAGTACTACTATTTCTCAACCAAATGCACTTCTAGCAACTTTAATTTCTACTTATGAAGAAATATGTGTTGAAGATGATAATGGTGAAATTGAGATAAGCATTCCTGCAGGTGCTGGAACAGCTCCTTATTTTACGAGTTTAAATAATGAAAACAACTATGTTCAAGACCAGTATATTTTTGATGGTCTAGATGGTGGTCAAACCTATACTATTTACATTAAGGATGGGAATGATTGTACAACTACTCTAGATGTAACATTACAAGCACCAACTTTTATTGATGCTTCTCCAGAGGTTATCTATACCTGTGATGACAATGTGGTTACTATCAATGTAGATCCAAGTGTCGCTAATGATGTGATGTACTTTTTAGATGGTGGAATCGGACAAGCTAGTAATGTTTATAACGGCCTGTCTGCAGGAAATCACAGTGTAGAAATTATACATGCAGCATCAGGTTGTTCAGAAACTGTTCCGTTCTTTATAAACACCGTTATTCCTTTAGGTTTAACAGTGGTTGAAACAGGAATTAATCAAGTTACGGCAACAGCTTCAGGTGGATCTGGTGGATATACCTACTTCTTTAACGGTTATGATAATGGAAGTAACAATGTTTTCACCTACTACGAATCTGGAACTATTGTAGTTCGCGTGGTAGACCAGAACGGTTGTGAAATTACACAAACCCTACAAGTTGTATTTGTAGATATTGAAATTCCTAATGTATTTACACCAGATGGAAATGGTCAGAATGATGAATGGGGTCCTGGAAAAACTGAAAATTATCCAGATATCCGCACACTTATTTATGACAGACATGGTCGTGTTGTAGGCACCTTAAGACAAGGACAAACTTGGAATGGTGAGTATAACGGAAATCCATTACCAACAGGTGATTACTGGTATGTTATCAATTTAGGAAGCGCTAAAGATAACCGTGAATTTGTTGGACACTTTACATTATATAGATAAACACTAAATCATGCCACAACTACCCCCAAACGGTTGTGGCATAATAAAACAAAGTTTTTAAAACGATACCTATGAAAAACTTATACCTACTTACTGCCTTGCTCCTTTGCTCCATTTTTGGATACAGTCAGGAATTAACAATACCTACTTATACGCAATACTTGGCTGATAACCCGTTTATTATTTCACCTGCTTATGCTGGTATTGGCGATTATGTGAAAATTAGAGCCAATGGTCTTACCCAATGGGTTGGCATCAAGGACGCACCAGATATGCAATCTCTAGCTGCCGATATGCGTTTAGGCGAACGCTCTGGTGTGGGCTTATTTCTATATAATGATAAAAATGGTTTTACAGAACAACGCGGATTTAGAGCCTCATTTGCACATCATTTAACGTTGGATAAAGGTCGTGATCAATTTGTTTCCTTCGGAATGTCCTATAACATGAATATCTTTCAATTGGATATTTCTAAATATAATGTTTCGGATATTTCAATAGAAAATGATCGAAAAATGATAAATCATAACTTTGATGTTGCCGCTTTATATCGTTTGGAATCTTTTTATGCTAGTTTCACTGCTAGTAACATCTTGGATAAAGATTTAGATAAATTCGGGATTAATGAGCCAGGTAAACTTCGAAATTACCAATTATACACCGGTTATGTTTTTAATAGAAGTCGAAATAGCGATTATGAAATAGAACCTTCACTTTACATTCAGTATTTTGAAGGTGATGGAAGATCAACTACCGATTTAAACCTAAAGTATAGAAGATTATTAAAAAATGACAACTATTTTTGGGCGGGACTAAGCTATCGTTTTTTAAATGATCAGATAATGGAACCTTTAAATATTGGTCCTATGGCGGGCGTTAAAGTATCTAATTTTTACTTTGCTTACTCCTACCAAATTATTACCAATGAGTTAATTAATAATAACAGTGGCACGCACATGGTTACCATTGGTCTTGATATTTTCCAAGGCGTCAGTAACTGTCGTTGTACCTTATAGGTATTTGGAAATCTTTGTTTTCTAGCCATAAAGTTATGCTTTATGGCTTTTTTTTATCCACTAATCATATTATTAGTATAATTTTACAGTCCAAAATATTTACGGCACAATAAATGCAACATCAGCCGTTATATAACCTAATTTTTAACTATGCGCTATTTATTAATTATTTTAAGTTTGGTGTTTTGCCAAATGGGCTTTGCTCAAAATACAGCCGTTTCAACTAATGAAACTTTAAAATTCACGGCAGCTTATAACATGTCTGGTATTATGACGGATTTGGCTGAAGTTTCTATGGAAACTGGTTTGGTAAAAACCTCCAAAGCCACCTTATTACGATTGAGATTAACGGCGACAACTTACAGTAAATGGGATAGCTTTTTTAAAATACGCGATTTATATGAAAGTTATGTAAGCCCAACTACCCTAACGCCATATTTGCATAAACGTGATATTAATGAAGGTGGCTATTATAAATTTATGCAATATAAATTTCAACATAAATCTAAAACCATTGCTAGTACCAAGAAAAAACGTCGTGGAGATGGCACTATTTGGGAGGAAAATAAAAGTCTTTCTGTTGGAAGTTCTACCAATGATATTGTTACCAGCATTTATAAAATTAGAAACTTAAATTTAGATGAAGCTGTTAAAGGAAAAACCTTTCCTATGACTATTATTTTTGATAATAAAGAATTTAAAGCGTCAGTTGTTTATTTAGGAACTGAAACCATAAGTACAGGAATTGGTAAAAAATTATGTCATAAATTAGCTATTTCTGTTAATAATAGTACTGTTTTAAAAGGTTCTAATGACAATTTATTGTGGTTAACGGCCGATGCTAACAAAATACCTGTTCATGCCAAATTTAAAATTGCAGTTGGTAATGGAGAATTAAAAATCAAATCGGCTTCTGGTTTAAAAAACTAATTATTTTATGAGAATTCTTTTTATAATTTTAAGTGTTATTTCAGCGGTATTAGCGGTTATTCTAGCTGTTTTACCACTATCTAATTTGGCTTTTATTCCGGCTTTATTAGCACTCATTTTTGGCGTTTTGGCATTCTATTTATCCAATAAACAGGAAAAACCGAAGCACACCATTAAATTGGCTTTCTTATTAACACTAATTGCAATTTCTTTTTCTACTTATAAAGCTATTTTTAATACCTCTGAAGTTGGAAATATTGAAAAGCTTGAAGAAACCCAGAAAAAATCGGAAGCTGAAGCTATTGAAGAATTGGAAGATTTGGATTTAGAAGATTTCGATTTGGAGGAACTTGAGATAGAAGAAATAGACATTGAAGAAATTGAGATAGAAGAAATAGATATACAAGATATAGACTTGGAAGATATTGATATAGAAATATAAAGATCATAGGTTTCAATCATTTAAAAAAGATAATACGTTGGTAATATCTTTTTTTTGTTTAATTTGAATGTAAAATTGCTATTAATGAAAGGACTTTTTATTGCTTCGGCATTGGCATTGGTTGGATCTTGTGCCAATACGCGCTATTCAACAAAAATTGAAAATATAAAAAACAATATCCAACTTTCGGATAGTACAACCGTTATGCGGTATGCCCAAACTATTACGTCCAGTGAATTAAAAACGCATCTTTACGCCTTTGCCTCGGAAGATTTTCAAGGTCGAAAAACAGGTGAACTTGGGCAAAAAAAGGCATCCGATTTTATAAAAAACTTTTACATTTCACAAGGAATTACTTCACCTATAAACGATAGTTTATATTTTCAAACCATTCCAAAAAATTTCTTACCAAATAATATAAATGCTTCTGAAAATGTTTTGGCATTCATAAAAGGATCTGAAAATCCAGAAGAAGTCCTTATTATTTCGGCACATTTAGATCATTTAGGTCTTGAAAATGATGAGATATTTAAAGGAGCAGATGATAATGGCTCTGGAACAACGGCTTTAATGGAAATGGCACAAGCCTTTAAAATGGCTGAAAAAGATGGTTTTTCTCCAAAAAGAAGTATCCTTTTTTTACACCTAACGGGTGAAGAAATTGGCTTGTATGGATGCGAATATTATATAGCAAATCCTATTTTCGACCTTAAAAAAACCATCGCTAATTTAAATATTGATATGATTGGTCGTGTGGATAACAAACATAAAAACAATCCAGATTATCTCTATGTTATTGGTGCGGATAGAATTAGTAAGGAATTGCATTTTATCTCTGAAAAAGTTAACGAGGCCTATTTCAACATAAATTTAGATTATACTTATAATAATGAAGAAGATCCTAATAAATTTTACTTTAGATCGGATCATTATAAATTCGCATTAAAAGATATTCCTGTTATTTTTTATTTCAATGGTGAACACGAAGATTACCATAAGGTTTCAGATACGCCAGACAAAATTGATTATGATTTATTAACCAGAAGAACCCAACTTATATTTGCTACCGCTTGGCATTTGGCCAATCAAGAAAATCCCTTAATCCGCAACGAGAACATCTAATCACTTGTTAAAGTTTGTTAAATGTAAATGCGGTATCCATTGAAATGCTAGGTTTTTTCGTAATATCGCATATTACACTAAAGTTATTTATATATTAACATTACTTACAAATAATTATGAAAAAATCTGTCATTCTATTAAGTGCTACCCTACTAGCATTTAGTTGTGGTTCCACACAGGAAAAACAAACTACAGCAAAAACTCCAGAACCTGCAAATCCTATTGAGTATGGAAACACCATTACATCAGCCGAATTAAAGGAAATGCTATACATCTATGCTTCAGATGAGTTTGAAGGCAGACTTACAGGTGCAAAAGGTCAAAAAATGGCTGTAGAATATTTAAAGCAACAGTATATTAATATGGATGTAAAAGCTGCCAAAGCGGACGGTAATTACTTCCAAGATGTACCATTAGAAATAATGGAAGCTCCAAAAGTAAACTTTACGGTTAATGGAAAAACTTTTACAATGGTAGATGATTACGTTTCGGCTTCATCTTCTAAAAATGGTTCTGTTTCTGTTAATGAAATTGTCTTTGCCGATTATGGTATTGACGATGAAAAATATGATAGTTACGCTAGTTTAGACGTAAAAGGTAAAGTGGTTTTAATTAGATCTGGTGAGCCAAAAAGCGCTGATGGAAACTATGTAATTAGTGGTACAGATGAAAGCTCAAGCTGGTCTAATTTCAGACAAGAATATTCTGCAAAACGTGACGCAGCTGAAAAGCGCGGTGCAGCAGCCGTTTTATTTTATTACCCAGAAGTATACGAAATGGCTTCTAAACGTTTTGGAGGTTCAAATGGTCGTATGTCATTAAAAGGCGAAGGTGAGAGTATGTATTATTTCTTAATCAATACAGATTTAGCCAAAGCTATTATGCCAAGTATTGAAACAGCTACTAAATCTAAAACTATTTCAGTTCCTATGAATATGGAGTATGTAAATTCTGCAAATGAATTTATGTCTGAAAACGTAGCGGCATTTATTAAAGGATCCGAAAAGCCAGATGAAATTATAGTTATCTCTGCGCATTTAGATCATGAAGGTATTAAAGATGGCGAAATTTACAATGGCGCTGATGATGATGGTTCTGGTACCGTAGCTATAGTTGAAATTGCTGAAGCTTTTAAAACAGCCGTTAAAAATGGACATAGACCTAAGCGTTCAATTTTATTCTTGCACGTTACTGGTGAAGAAAAAGGACTTTTAGGTTCTCAATATTATACCGATATGGAACCACTTTTCCCATTGGCAAATACCGTTGCAAACTTAAATATTGATATGATTGGTCGTACGGATCCAAAACGTACGGGTGCAGATAATTATATTTATTTAATTGGAAGTGATAAATTAAGTACAGAGTTGCATAACATTTCAGAAGAAATGAATGAAACGTACATGAATATTGAATTAGATTATACGTTTAATGATGATAATGATCCTAACCGTTTTTACTACCGTTCTGATCATTATAACTTTGCTAAAAACAATATTCCTGTTATTTTCTACTTCAACGGAACACATGATGATTATCACCAGCCAAGTGATACACCAGACAAAATTCGTTATGATTTATTAGAAAACAGAACACGTTTAGTATTTTATACGGCTTGGGAATTAGCCAACCGTGAAAATAGAATCAAAGTGGATAAGGCAGTAAAATAATTTACCACTCAATAATTTATAAAGCCTAATACGGAGAGCCATCTCTGCATTAGGCTTTTTTTTTGCTGAAGTATTTGCAGGTCGAACCATGACCGAACTGCACAAAAAAAGCCTTCCAGAATTCTGAAAGGCTTTTCAATTTTGGGTGGAAGACGGGATTCGAACCCGCGACCCTTGGTACCACAAACCAATGCTCTAACCAACTGAGCTACAACCACCATTTTAAATAGGTCTGCAAATGTAATTCTTTTCCTATTTGTTACAAACTATTTTTGAAAAATTATTTTAAATCAAATAAACTATTTACAGCCGGATACCGCTCCACGGTAAACCCTTCAGCGTAATTAACACCAACTATCCGCCCTAAATCTCGAGCCCTATAGTCCACACTATCAGTGAAATTCTTACTAGAAATAGGGGTTTCTGGCTCGGTACTTTTAGCGTCATAAAATTGGGTTTTATAAGCATAAACAGCCGCTATTTTCTTTTCCATAAAACCAGAAATATCTACTACAAAGTCCGGTTCCAGGTATTTCCATTGAATATAATGATAAACTTGCTTCGGTCGCCATGGTTTTTGCGGCGTATCAGAACCGTCTAAAGTGGTTTTCACTTTAATCAAACCACTTAAAAAGCACGCATCACTTACGGCACTACTCCCCTTTCCATGATCAATATGTCGATCAGTAATAGCGTTACACAAAATTATTTCGGGTTGGTATTTACGAATGACTTTAATAATTTCAAGTTGATGGGCTTTATCGTTACTAAAAAAACCATCGGCGAAGCCTAAATTTTCCCGTACAGAAACGCCTAAAATGCGCGCTGCTTCTGTGGATTCCGCGTCCCGCGTTTCTGCAGTTCCACGGGTTCCTAATTCACCACGGGTTAAATCAATAATGCCTACTGTTTTACCTTGGGCAATTTCTTTCGCTATAGTACCACCACAACCCAATTCTACATCATCAGGATGGGCGCCAATTGCTAAAATATCTAGTTTCATATATTAATATATTATGTAATATTTTTAAGAGCTTGTTCAATATCAGCCTTTAAATCCTTTATAGATTCTATTCCTACTGAAAAGCGTATAAGTTGATTGCTGATACCTATGGCATCACGTTCTTCCTGCGTTAAAAGTGCATGAGACGTCAAATAAGGCGATAAAACCGTGCTTTCTACACCAGCTAAACTCATAGAAGATTTAATTAGCTGTAATTGCTTTTGAAATTTTAAAGATTCAAGTCCGTCGCGCAATACAAAAGACATCATAGCGCCAAAACCGTGCATCTGTTTTTTAGCTAATTTGTGCTGTGGATGCGCTTTTAAGCCTGGATAATAAACCTGTTTCACATCGGGATGTTTATCCAAGTATTTGGCTAATTTTCTAGCATTCTTTGTTTGTACCTTTACACGCAATGCTAATGTTTTCATACTGCGTTCCAACATCCATACAGTAAAGTCACTTAAATTACCTCCAAAGTTTTTAGCTACGTGCCAAATTTCACCTATTAATTCATCAGAAGCTGCTAACGCACCAGCTAAAATATCACTATGTCCACCTAAATACTTAGTAGCCGAATGCATCACAATATCGATGCCGAAATCTATAGGCGTTTGGTTAATTGGGCTAGCAAAGGTATTATCAATACTGCTTAAAAGATTATGAGCTTTGGCCAATTTAGCAACACCTTCAATATCTGTTATCGTTAATAAGGGATTTGACGGTGTTTCAATATGAATTAACTTGGTGTTTGGCTGAATTGCAGCTTCAAAATCTGAAACGTCATAACCATCTGTAAAGGTAAATTCAATACCATATTTAGGAAATTCCTCCCGTATAAAGTGACTTGCACCACCATATAACGTATTCTGCACTACTAAATGGTCGCCAGATTTTAAAAAGGTCAAAAACATGGCACTTAAAGCAGCCATACCAGATCCAAAAATTAAAGCGCCTTCTGTATGTTCCAAAGCGGCAATTTTTTTAACCAAATGTTCTTGGTTTGGTGTATTAAAATAGCGTGGATAACGCTTGACATCTACACCCTCAAACTCATAAGAAGTAGACAGGTAAATGGGTGATACAGCGCCTTTAAACTGTTCATCGGTAACTTCACCAACATGGGTGCAAATAGTGTTAATACCGAATTTGGAATGCTTCATAAACTTCAATTTTTTGAGTTACTAAATTACGAATAATCTACTACTTCAACAACGCATTAATCAGTGCATTTTCAAAAAAGATTGAAATATTGTAGGAATTAATTTTAACGTAAATTAAATATAATATTGACTATCAGTCATTTAACATATTATTAAAAAATAATTGTAAAATTATAACTATCTTTACAATTATGACGACAACGGAAAAAACAGAAAGCGCGACCTTTTTAAAGGAATCCTTAAACTATCTCGAGAATTTAGGTTATGACAACATCAAAGCGGATGTTGAAGGCTATGAATCGCCAAAATCTTATCACAAAAAAGGTTCTGATATTACCATTACACCTAATATCGTTGCTGAAAAAGCAGGTAGAAAACATTATTTTGAAATCAGTTTAAAATCTGATGAACCTATTCTTCTTAAATCAAAATGGCGCTTTTTAGACGTTTTAACACGTATGAAAGATCACCGTTTTAGAATTATAACCCGTCGTGGTCATTATAAATTCACACAAGACATGCTTGATGATTTAAATATGGACAAAGATCCTATTAAATTATAAGCCCTTACTTTTAGATTTTAATAACGTATTCTGCTCTTCCACCAAATCAGTTAATTTGGTGAGGAGCTCTATATCTTTAGGCGTAGAAACAGTTTTGTTCTTTGGGTCTTGAGATTTGGTACGTAATCTATTGAGAAATTTCACTATTATAAAAATAGTAAATCCTACAATTAAAAAGTCTAAAAGCGCTTCACTGAAGGCGCCATATCCTATAGCCACTTCATCACCAATCTTTTCACCACTACTATTTAAAACCTCTTGACGCAGAATAATTCGTTTGTTGGATAAATTAACGCCTTCTACTAATAATGACAAAGGCGGTAAAAACACCTGTTTAACAAGCACATCTACTAGCTTGTTAAAAGCGGCACCGATAATTATACCGATAGCCATATCCATCATATTACCTTTTACGGCAAACTCTTTGAATTCTCTTAAAAACTTCACAGCTATAGCCTTTTATTTTTTATAGAACTTGGCATATTTTCTATACGCAAGAATTCCTAAAACACCAACAATAGCAAAAGCAATGGCTATAAATTTAACACTCACAATTTGATCTCCACTAGCATAAGAGTGCAGTCCAGCCAAGTAAAAGTTAACACCAAAATAAGTCATCATGATACTAGAAAACGCGATTATAGAAGCGAAATTAAAGCCAAAGCGACTACGTAATCCAGGAACTAAACGCATGTGAATTACAAAAGCGTAAATCATAATACTGATTAAGGCCCAAGTTTCTTTTGGGTCCCAACCCCAGTAACGTCCCCAACTTTCATTGGCCCACATACCTCCTAAAAAGTTTCCAATCGTTAGTAATACCAATCCAACGGTTAAAGCCATTTCATTAATAATGGTTAATTCTTTAATGTTGATTAGTAATTTATCCTTATTATCTTTTGTTGTAAAAATCATTAATAATAGCACAACTACACCTAATATCATACCTAATGTGAAGGGTCCATAACTAGCAACAATTACGGCTACGTGAATCATTAACCAATAACTATCCAATACAGGTTGTAGGTTGGCAATAGCAGGATCCATCCAGTTCCAGTGCGCCACCATTAAAATCATGGCAGTTACAAAAGCAGTTGCTGCAATGGTTAAATCACTACGTTTTCCAAAAGCCAATCCAAAGAACATCGTAGCCCAAGCTACATAAATCATAGATTCATAAGCATCACTCCAAGGCGCGTGACCCGAAATATACCAACGTACCGCTAAACCTAAAGTATGCAGCACAAAAAGCAGTACCATGATAACTTTGAATACATTTACTGATACATTGATGTACTTATTATTCTCCTTAAAAATTTGAATAATTAAAATAATGAACATCAACGCAGCCGCATACATATACCAGCTGTACAGGTTTTTAAAAATATCGTAATGGTTGTATAAGATTTCTGTTTTAACCTTCTGTTCAGAAAGCATAACATCACTTCCGTATTTTTGTTGTGTTTTAGTAAATGATTCTAATATTTCATCTGCCTGCTTAAAATTTCCTGACTTCTTCGCCATATTTAAGGTCATTAAATAGGCACTAAATCCGTTGTTAATAAAGTTTCCGTAAAGCGTATCCTTGATGTTTTCGCGGTGATTATCGCGTCTGAATTCTACAGAAGAAATCCACTTGTTATTATAATCATCTGGAATTGGGAAAATACGCAAAGCATAACCATCTATCGTGTTGTATAATAAATTTACACGCTGATCTGTTTCTTTAAATTCTTTTTGAAAACCATTCGGAATTTGCGCTTTGTATGCTTCTTCCAAATAAGGCGCTAATTTATAATCGCCTTCTGGTGTGAAAAAATCTACTAAAGGAATATAATTTTGATCTTTAGGAACGCCAATTAAGGTTCTTATGGAATCACCTTTTTGAGACTTTAAATATATGATTGGTACATTATACCATAATAATGGACTTTCCTGAATAGAAAGAAATACTTGATTTGCATCAAAATCTTCATAAGTATCATGTTTACTTAATTTACGAAGCATTTCTGATGCGAAAGTATTTACAGGCATCATTCGACCTCCAATATCCTGAATAACTAAATGTCCAAATTTATCGGCATGTTCTTTGGGCGTAATGTTTGCTCTTAAAACCGAATCAATTTGAGTTTTTGTTGGTCTTCCATCATTGTGACCATGTCCGTCATTTGGTGAATGCTGTTGCGCAAAACCAGTTAAAGTAAAGGCTAAGACTAAAATACTAGCAACTTTAGTTTTCAATCTATTTTTCTTCTTATTTTTTATGGCAGTAAGTCGTTTTTCTAAATCGCCAAAACGGGTGTTTTTATCAAATAATATAGCCATTAATCCTAAATATAATAACATGTAACCAATGTAAGTTACCCAAGTTCCAAGCATATCATGGTTTACAGAAAGTTTTGTTCCTAATTCATCAGGATCAAAACCAGCTTGGAAAAAGCGGTAACCACGATGATCTAATATATTATTCATAAAAATACGGTAATCAAAATCGCCATTTTCTTTGTCTATTATAGTTACTTCACTCGCAAAGGCAGAATAACTTTTATCTGTTCCTGGATACTTATCAGCAATAAAATCGTTTAACTTCACGCTAAAAGGAAGTTCTAAAACTTTAGAACCATATTTTACGGCTATATCTAAACCAGCAATATTAACTTGTTCAAAAGGTTTACTATAACCTTGACCACCTAAAAGTTTTACACGCTGCGTTTCGCCTCCTGAAGTAATTTTTAAAACCACACCATCTTCATCACCACGAAGCATTTGCGATTTTTTCACAATATCAAAATCACCTTTAACTACAGGTTTTGGAAATACCATTTGCATATTTCCAATAACGTAACGTGAGCGTAAAATAAGCGGTTGTAAACTATCTTTAACCAATAGCCCTGTTTTCCCAGTTGCCATGGTCATGTATTCACCTTCAAATGGCGACTCAATAGTTAGGTTACCGTCTTTATAGGTAATATTTACCGCACCTTTTTCAGGTTTGTTCAAGGAAAAAAGAACGTTGTGTAAACTTTGAACTTCACCCACTTTTAAAAAGTGATTATGAGGTGCGCCTCCGCCAGATTCTACTATTTTTAAGTACTCTTCACCTGTTTCATTTGGAACGACATCTAATTCCGCACCACCAACAAATCGTTCTAATTCTAGTTTTACTTCTTGACCATTATAATCCGTAGAATATGAAAAATCATTTTCTAAACGCGGAGAAAAATCAACTTCTTCTTCAATAATTTTGCGTTGCGCCATGCCATCAACCATAAAATCACCATCTATATAAGCGGTGATATAGGTTTTTTGCGTTAAGAATGAATTTTCAGTATCACCTTCACGAATGGCCATCATGCCTTCAAAACCAACATATCTGGTAATTCCCGCTCCTATAATAATTAATATAAAGGATAAGTGTAGTGTTAAAGTAGCCCACTGATTCCAACGTAATAGACGGTATTTTTTAATATTACCAATAAAATTGATAGCAAAAATCACCATTATGGCTTCAAACCACCAAGTATTGTAGATTAAATTTCGAGTGTAAGGCGTTGGCGATGTTTCTTGACCTGCATCCATAAATGTTCCAATAGCCATAGCGGCGGCAAAAACAATAAATAATACAGACGTTAATCGCGTTGAAAAGAGGATTTTGGAGAGTTTATTTAGCATAATATGAGACTCAAAAATTGAATTGTGCAAATTTAAGGCTTTTGTTTTATTTAAAGCAGTAAATAAAACAAGACTTTTTTAGATTACTGTTAAAACATTTGAAGAAGAGGTTTTGACCACCTTTAAGACTTTGATGGTCTGGCTTGAAAGATATTTAAATACATAAAGCTTCCCATTTTTCGAGCGCGATTTTTTGCGTTTTCAGCAACCTCACCTTCAAAATGTTCATCTAATGTTTGAAACCACAAATTTAACCAAGCGCCAAAATGGTGTTCGGTAATAGCATGGTCATTTTCTTTATCTACTTCCACATGAACAGCTAGCGGATTTCCGTAGTATTTTTTCTCTAATTTACGGGTCATGAATAGGCTCGTTTCCCAAAAAGTAGTTAAACGTTCAATATGGGCTTCCCAATCCGTGATAACGCGGTTAAAAAAAGTCCCTAAAAAATCGTCGGCGCGCACTTTATCATAAAATGTAGATACCAGAAGATAAACATCGTCTCGGTTTTCTATTTGTTTTTTCATATTATGTATTAAGATAATTGGTAAACATTAATAATAATTAATAAAACGTTTATAATGATGCTTGCCAAAAGAATTGGGAATATGATGCGCGTTTTAATTTGTGCAAAAATAAGCCCATTATAACCCATGGCCATTATAACACACAAAGTTAGTTCAAAAAACTTAAAGGATCCTGTTGGACTATTCATTAAAATATACATGGCTGCAATAGAACCAACGCAACTTTGTAAAATTATAGTTAGCGGAATGTATAAAATATAATTAGCGTTAAAGTCTGTGATGGCTTGTTTATATAAGGAATTCATAATGGTGTATTTTGTGTTGTAACAAAATTCTAAAAACTATCTTTGTTTCTTTATGATTCAAATCATACGCGATGATTCCAATAGCCATTTTAGAAGAATATGAAGCCTCTTTAAAATCATATACTAAAGACCAAGTGGTTTTTAGAGAACATGAACAGGCTCAATTTTATTACCAGATTAAAACGGGGAAATTAAAAATGTTCAACCATTCGGAAGATGGGAAAGCATTTATCCAAGGTTTTTTTGAATCAGGAAAATCCTTTGGCGAACCGCCTCTATTTCAAGACTCCAATTATCCGGCATGTGCTCAATGCATTACAGATTGCAGCATTTATATTTTACCAAAAGAACGGTTTTTTAGTTTGTTGAAAAATCATCCGAAAGAGCATTTGAAGATTACCAAAACATTGAGCAAACGCATGATTTATAAATCAAAAATCATTCAAGAGCTTTCGATACATCCGCCAGAACACCGCATTTTAACCCTCTTAAATCATTTTAAAGAAACGGCAAATAGCACCGATCTTTATGAGGTGCAACTTACCCGCCAACAAATTTCAGATATGACGGGTTTACGTGTTGAAACGGTTATTAGAACCATCAAACAATTAGAAAAAGACCATAAATTAATCTTGAAACGCCATAAAGTATTTTTATAATTATACGTATTTTAGCCCTATGATTACAGTTACTATACTTGGCGCTGGAAATGTTGCCACTCATTTATATAAAGCGTTTAGCGCGGCTAAAACCGTGAAAGTTGTACAATGGTATAACAGGGATATTAGGAAATTGGCTATGTTTCAAAATGATGTAGAAACTACTGACGATTTATCGCAATTAAAACCCGCGGACATTTACATTATTGCGGTTAGTGATGATGCTATTTCAGAATTATCAGAGCAGCTTCCTTTTGAAGATCGCTTTGTGGCGCACACTTCCGGTAGCGTTAGTGTTTATGATTTAGATAAAAAAAATAGACGCGGCGTATTTTATCCCCTGCAAACCTTTTCAAAAGATGTGCCTTTAGCTATAGAAACCGTTCCCATTTGTATTGAAACTATTGGTAAAAAAGATACCCCTTTATTAAAAGCTTTAGGAAAAAGTATAGGCTGCAAAACGCATAAAGTAAATAGTGACCAACGTCGCGCTTTACATTTAGCTGCTGTTTTTGTAAATAACTTTAGCAATCAATTGTACCGAGTAGCACATGAAATAACTGAAGCTGAAGGTGTAGAATTTGATATTTTAAAACCACTTATTTTGGAAACAGCCAACAAAGTTCAGCTAATTTCGCCCTATTTGGCTCAAACAGGACCGGCTAAACGCAACGATAAGAAAACCATTAAAAAGCATTTAAAGCTTCTAGAAAATGAGCAGCATCAAGCCATTTATAAATTAATGACTTCTGCCATTAAAAAAACACAAGGAGTAGATATGAGACCTGTAAAAAATTCAAAAAAATAATACAATATATTATGGAAACTAAAAGCTATAAAGAATATTTGGAACATATTACCACCTTTATTTTTGATGTAGATGGCGTTTTAACCGATGGAAATGTCACCATTTTAACTTCTGGTGAAATGCTCCGACGCATGAATATTAAAGATGGTTATGCCTTAAAAACTGCGATAGATAAAGGTTATAATGTTTGTATCATATCTGGTGGATCCAATGAAGGCATTCGTGCGCGTCTGGATGGATTAGGTATTAAGGATGTCTTTTTAAAATCTCATAACAAAATTGAACAACTCCATGTTTACTTGGCTCAAAATAAGCTTAAACTTGAAAACGTTCTATATATGGGTGATGATATTCCTGATTATCCTGTTATGAAATTAGTCGGATTACCATGTTGCCCACAAGATGCTGTACCCGAAATTAAAGCCATTTCAAAATATATTTCACATAAAGATGGCGGTCATGGCGCCGTTCGAGATGTTATTGAGCAGGTCTTAAAAGTTCAAGACAAATGGAGTGGCAATTTTGATGCGAAATATGATTAATTCGAAATAATCAAAACACACTAACTACCAAAAACTTTAGTACCCAAACATGCAAAGTATATTATCGCTAATACGTTGGAAAAACCTACTCATGATTGCCTTGGTGCAATTGCTTATTAAGTATGCCTTATTGGAACCTTTTGGCGCCATAATTACGCTAAACGGATTCGGATTTTCCTTACTAGTTTTGGCAACTGTTTGTATAGCTGCATCTGGTTATATTATAAACGATATTTATGATCAAGAAACAGATGCTATCAATAAACCAAAGCAGCAAATTATCGGCAAAAGCATTTCCGAAAAAACAGCCTATAACTACTTCATTGGTTTTAATGTAATCGGTGTTTTACTTGGGTTTTATATTTCCAATATGGTTGGTCGCAGCGGATTCTTTGCCCTATTTGTGCTAACTTCTGGTTTACTATATATTTACGCTACCTATTTAAAGCAAATACCAATAGTTGGAACTGTAATCATTTCCTTTTTGGTGGCTTTGAGTCTTATTATTGTTGGACTTTTTGAATTATTACCAGCCATCACCAGTAGAAATCAAGAACTTCAATTATTTTATTTTGAAATTATATTGGCTTACGCACTTTTTGCTTTTCTAATCAATTTTATACGAGAACTCATTAAGGACTTGGAAGATATTGATGGCGATTATAAAGCGGGAATAAAAACGTTGCCAATTGTTTTAGGAAGAGAACGCACAAACTTCATAGTCTTCTTTTTAACCTTTATCCCATTATTTGCCATCATATTTTACGTAACCACTAATATGTATAAAAACTTATTTATCGTGGGCTACTTTTTACTTTTAGTTATTGCACCTCTAATTTTAGCACTAATCTGGATTTTTCAGGCCAAATTAAAAAAAGATTATCACGCTATTAGTACATTACTTAAAGTTATCATGTTGTTTGGCATGCTGTCCATGGTTCTATATCAATATATTTAAAACACGACTCCATGCTGAATGAAAAGCTAAAAAACTTCCGACTTATTCTGGCTTCCGGTTCACCACGAAGACAGCAATTTTTTAAAGAATTAGGATTAGATTTTGAAGTGATTTTAAAACCGATTGATGAAGTTTTCCCCGAGCATTTAACCCATTTTGAAATTAGCGATTATTTGGCTGAACTTAAAGCCTTACCTTTTAAAGATGATTTGAAATGGAATGATATTCTTATTACAAGTGATACCATTGTTTGGCATAATAATAGGGCTTTAGGAAAACCAAAAGATGCTGATGATGCTTTTAATATGATTAAATCCTTAAGCAACTCCACCCATGAGGTTATTACCTCTGTAAGCTTCACGACAACAAAAAAACAAATAACTGTTAATGCAGTGACTAAAGTGACTTTCAAAGAATTAACCGACGAAGAAATTACGCACTATATAAGCACCTGTAAACCTTTTGATAAAGCAGGTGCTTATGGCATTCAAGAATGGATTGGACAAATAGGTATTACGCAAATTGAAGGCTCTTATTTTAATGTAGTTGGGCTTCCAACGCATTTGGTTTACCAAACGTTGCTAACCTTTATTTCTTCTTAAATAATATATAAATGAAACCTGTTTTCAACCTTTCTACTCTATCTTCGCAGTCTTAATATAATGACAGGTTATGCTTTATTTTGAAACATATAAATCGGAATTATTTGCAAGTTTTATATTGCTTTTAATTTTATTAATAATTCGTTTTTTGGCCAAAACACTTATCAAAAAAATTGGTCATAAAGCGGGTATTAATGACGCCCGAATTCATTTAATTTCGCGTTATGCTACCGTAACGCTATTCTTAATTTTTTTATTAATTGAAACCATCATTTTTGGCGCACAGTTTAAAGATTTAGCATTAGTTTTTTCATCTGTATTCGCCGTGATAGGGATTGCGCTTTTCGCTATATGGTCTATTTTGAGCAATATTACTTCAGGAATTATTATGTTTTTTAATTTCCCATACAAGGTGGGCGATAAAATCTTGATTCACGATAAAGACTTTCCCATTGAAGCCATTATAGAGGATATTGCTGCGTTCCAATTGCATTTACGCTTAGATAATGGCGATTTAGTTACTTATCCAAATAACCTAATTCTTCAAAAGCCGGTAACCTTACTTAAAAAGGATGCCATGATTTTCCCACAAGACGATGCCACCGATGCGCTATAGTTCTTTGAATTATTTGTTGTAAATTTCAACATTATGGCAAAAAAAAGAACATCAAAATATAAGAAGCACGTTGGCAAATCGCCAGGAACATTAACCTATACGGGTTATAAAGATTCACAAAAACTCTTCATTGAATCGTTTGACTACAGTTCGGATTTTATAAACGAGCAAGAACTTCAAAATATTGAAGATGCTTTTCAGTATAAATCTACTGATTCCGTTACGTGGATTAATATTAATGGACTAAATCACATTAATGAAATTGAAAAAATAGGTACGCATTACAATTTGCATCCGCTCGTTTTAGAAGACATTGTCAACATCTCGCAACGTCCAAAAATTGATGAGTATGAAGATTATATATTTGTGTCCTTAA
The DNA here is from genome assembly GCF_008086205.1 of Bizionia myxarmorum. GTDB lineage: Bacteria > Bacteroidota > Bacteroidia > Flavobacteriales > Flavobacteriaceae > Algorimicrobium > Algorimicrobium myxarmorum. Next base: position 104,803 of record NZ_VSKK01000005.1, read on the forward strand.
AAATGCTGTATTATGATGCGGATGAAAATATTACCATTGAACAAGTCAGTTTTGTTTTAGGAAAAAACTACGTGCTCACCTTTCAGGAATCCGAAGGCGATGTTTTTGACACAGTTCGAGAGCGACTGCGCGGTGGAAAAGGCCGAATTCGTACGTTGGGTTCAGATTACTTACTTTATGCTTTAATGGACGCTGTGGTAGATCATTATTATATTGTGAGTGAAACCATGGGGAATAAAGTGGAAGATTTAGAAGACATATTGTTTAGTGGCAATGTTAAAGACGATTTAAGCCAGCAAGTATTAAGCCTTAAAAAAGAGCTTTTAAAAGTCCGACGCTCCATTTTTCCTTTACGCGAAATAATAAGTCGCATACAAAAAAGTGATAGTGATTTGATTCTTAAAAAAAATCTCCAGTTTTATAATGATGTTTACGATCATATTATTCAACTTTCCGATAGCATTGATATTTTCCGTGAAATGATTTGGAGTTTAATGGATATGTACATGACAACCATTAGCAACAAAATGAATGAAGTCATGAAAGTACTAACCATTATTGCTACCATTTTTATTCCATTAACTTTTATTGCTGGTGTTTATGGAATGAATTTTGACAACATACCCGAACTGCATTATAAAAACAGTTATTTCATTCTTTGGGGCGTTATGTTTTTGATTTTTATTGCTATGCTTTATTACTTTAAACGGAAGAAGTGGTTGTGATTTTAACCCCATTACTTCTCATACCAAAACCAATCATCCGTTAGTTTTTCAACAAAATCATAGCGTTCTTTCATAAAACTGTCGTTTGCTGCATCGTTATCTGCTTCATAGGGAAATACTGAAAATTCGCTAAAACTTATTATAAAATCATTTTGGTTGTTAAAGCCAAAACGAATTTGTTTTAAGGGCTTTTGCAGGTTATCTAAATTACATCCTTTTTCCAGATATAAGTTTCCTTTATAAACAGAGAAGCAAGTTTCACCATTTTTTAAAATGGTTTCTAAACCATCTCTATATGCATCATACTCAAATTTTGAATAAGCTGTTTTCCTGATCTCATTTAAATTGGCCCAGCTAGGACTATTACTTTGTTTACTATGGTAAATCAAAACATAATATCGTGGATATCCACCAATAATATGTTCATTATTTAATGTAACCCCTATTTTCTCTTCGGTTGGAAAACCATGTTCGCCTATTAGTTCTATTAAGCTTATGTCATTTATTTCAGTGATGGCAACAGCATCTGCATGACTATATTCACCTTTTGCTCGACCAACATAGTATTTTTGGTCTAAATCTACAATTGCTTTTAATTTTTTAATTAAAACAGTGTCTTGGGTTTTAAGAAAAACCTCATGAAAATCATCAAAATTATTAAGAAAATCCTGCCATTCTATTTGTTTTTCAATTCTATTAAAAATAGGCGCTTCAAAATAGGCTAAACCGACACCTTTCGCTACTAATTTTTCACTCCAAATAATAGCTGTTTTATAATCTCTGGAAAGGATAGCAGAACGAACAGCATTATGAATATCTCGAGCATACACATAGTGATTACTCGTTAAAAAATTATTATATTCCTTTGCAGCAGCACCATATTGCTTTCTTAAAATAAACTGCTCTGCTTTATCAATAACCTGGTAATATTCTGGTACAATAATCACTTTAGGTGTTTGCCATAAAACAGCCACATTTTTTCTAATAATAGGTGTTGGCTGTTTATCTTTGAATGCTATTGTTTCTAAATTTTTTATTTTTGGTTTATCATTCAAGAAAACCATGTCTCCAATATTAAAAATTTCAGCAAAACTACTTCCTAAACCAAACGCTAATACAGAATTTTCATTAATGGTTGCCTCTATAGAGAATTTTTCAATATATGGTTCGCTTGTTTCAAAACGAACCGTATTTTTTAAATAAAAAGCTTTAAGTGAGTCAAGTACAAGATCACCTTCAACACGCTCACCATGATAGGTTATGTAATTTTTTTCTTTAAAAATTGTATGTTCAACATGAACATAAGCTAATGTGTCTTTTACCTCGCCAATTGCTACCTGAATTTGATTATCCACTCCCTGCCATTGCCTATTAGATTTCACCTTTCCCGAAATTCTTATTTTATTATCATTTTCATCAAAACTACAAGACTCAATTTCAACATGAATATTATTCATCGTGAAATCTTCAATAAATGTTGTATTTCTCCCATCATGTAAATGAAACTCAACCTCATAGTTTAAAATACCTTTATAGTCTTTTATATCTACAAAATACGGTATAGAATCACCGTTTTTAAACAGCATATAATCATCCATATCCCACCAAAAATCATAGGTATCTGGTTTCATTTTGTGAGCGTCCAAATCATTTTGACTGAATGTTTTTAAGTTTTGAGAAGAAACAAATTGAAAAAACATCAATAAAATACTCGAAAGGATAAGCTGGTTAGTTATTTTCATGTTTAAAAATGATTAATAGTTTAATAATGAGGCGTAAAATTACTTTTATGAAATATTTTACTATCAATTTCCCTGCCAAAAGTTAAAAAACACTTAAATCCAATCATCTTGAAAACTGTTTATTATATTTGGTCTTTTAGCAAAATGCACTATGATTAAACAATTACGATACCTCTTTTTTATTGCAATAAGTACCACACTTACCTACGCACAACAACCCAAAAAACCTAATACTTCCGAAATTTACGAGTCTATAAAAAAATTGAAATTTTTAGGATCTGTTTTATATGTTGCGGCACATCCTGACGATGAAAATACCCGAATGATTTCATATGTGGCTAACGGTGTGAAAGCCCGAACCGCCTATTTATCCTTAACACGAGGCGATGGTGGACAAAATTTAATTGGTTCAGAAATTCGTGAACTTTTAGGCGTTATTAGAACTCAAGAACTTTTAACGGCCCGCGCTATTGACGGTGGCGAACAGTTTTTTACACGTGCTAACGATTTTGGTTATTCGAAACATCCAGATGAAACTTTAGAGATTTGGAATAAAGAAGCCGTTTTATCGGATGTAGTTTTGGCTATTCGTCAATTTCAACCGGATATTATTATCAACCGTTTTGATCATAGAAGTCCAGGGAAAACGCACGGTCACCATACCAGTTCTGCCATGTTGAGTTTGGAAGCTTTTGATTTGGCGGGCGATTCAAGCGTTTATCCAAAACAATTACAATCTACAGAAACTTGGCAAGCACAACGTATATTTTTCAACACGTCTTGGTGGTTTTACGGTAGTCAAGAAAAATTTGATAAAGCGGATAAAAGCAGTTTAATTGGTTTAGATACTGGGATTTATTTTCCTTCTAGCGGTTTAAGTAATCCTGAAATTGCAGCTTTAAGCCGAAGCCAGCACAAATCTCAAGGTTTTGGAAATACAGGAACGCGCGGTAGTGAAATAGAATATATTGAATTAATAAAAGGCACCATGCCCAAAGTTCAATCCAATTTATTTGAAGGGATTGATACCACTTGGAATCGCGTTAAAAATGGTGCTACCATTGGCATTATATTAAAAGAGGTTGAAGCAAACTACGATTTTAAAAATCCGTCAGCTTCCCTTCCCAAATTAGTAGAAGCGTATGCTGCCATTCAAAATCTAGAAAATGGCCATTGGAAAAGGATTAAAACTCAAGAAATTAAAGCCATTATTGAAGCCTGTTCTGGATTATATGTAGAAGCTGCCGCGCAAACCAATCAAGCCACAGCCAATGAAACTATAAATCTGAATTTGGAAATCATAAACAGAAGTACTTCCGCCATAATTTTGGAGTCTTTCATCAATCCGAATGGATTAATGATTGAAAAAAACATGGAGCTAATTAATAATCTATCTATAAATATAAAAGAGACTTTTCATATTCCTAGTCTGGATAAAGCGCATATTACAACACCTTATTGGCTTACTGAAACCGGAACTTTGGGTATGTACAAAGTATCTGATGCATCTTTAATAGGAAAGCCTGAAACACCAGAATATTTTGAGGTTACCTTTAACATAAAAATAGCTGGCATTTCAATTCCGTTTACCAAACCCGTTATTTATAAAACCAATGATCCTGTTAAAGGTGAAGTTTATAAACCGTTTGAAATTATACCAGAAGCTTCAGCCAGAATTGCCGAAAAAGTCATCATTTTTGAAACGGATAATTCGAAATCAATTCCGGTGAGTGTTAAAGCTGGCAGAAATGGTTTAGAGGGAACTATGAAATTATCAGTTCCTACAGGTTGGATTGTTTCACCTGAAAATCATAACATTAACATTGTTAATAAAGGTGCCCAACAAACTGTTTTATTTACTGTGACACCTCCAAATAATCAAAGCGAAGGCTCTATTAAACCCATCATTTCAGTTAATGGCAACACCTACTCCAACGAACTTATAGAAATAGATTACGATCATATTCCGTATCAAACGGTATTATTACCTAGTGAAAGTAAAGTGGTGCGATTAGACATTAAAAAGAAAGGTGAAAATATCGCTTATATTGCTGGTGCTGGCGACGTTGTTCCTGAAAGTTTGCAGCAAATTGGCTACAAAGTAACCACTTTGAGTCCGGATGCCATTACACCCGAAAATTTAAGCCGTTTTGATGCCGTAGTTATTGGCATTCGAGCATATAATACAGTTGAAACTTTAAAATTCAAACAAAAAGTGCTTTTCGACTTCGTAAAAAAAGGTGGAAATATGGTGGTTCAGTATAATACAAGTCGCGGACTAGTGACAGATGAATTAGCACCTTACCAGTTAGAATTATCTAGCGATCGTGTTACCGATGAATTTGCGGATGTCAAATTTCTAGCGCCAAATCATCCTGTTTTAAATATTCCAAATAAAATTACGGCATCCGATTTTGAAAATTGGACCCAAGAGCGTGGATTATATTTTCCCGATTCTTGGAGTAAAGACTTCACCCCTATTTTATCTATGCATGATAAAGGCGAATCTGCTAAAAAGGGAAGTTTATTAGTCGCTAAATATGGCGAAGGCTATTACATCTATACGGGTTTAAGTTTCTTTAGAGAATTTCCAGCTGGTGTTTCCGGCGCATATCGCTTATTTGCAAATATCCTATCTTTAGGAAAATAACACTAAAAACCTACAACGCCATGAAACCAGAAAAATACAAATGGGAAAGAATGTACACATTCGTGCTGGTGGCTAATGCCATCTATTTTATTGTATTTTATTTCATCATGCAAGCCTTTTAACTATGCAAACTCTCGATTGGATTGTATTATCCCTTACCTTATTCACAATTGTCGCTTATGGTACCTGGCAAACGCGTGGTAGCAAAAATGTGCAAGATTATTTAAAAGGAGGCAATACCTCTAAATGGTATACCATTGGTTTATCCGTCATGGCAACTCAAGCTAGTGCTATTACTTTTTTATCTACACCTGGCCAAGCCTTTAATGATGGGATGGGTTTTGTACAATTTTATTTCGGATTACCAATTGCTATGGTGGTGATTTGTATGGTGTTTATTCCACTCTATCACCGACTTAATGTATATACGGCCTACGAATTTCTTGAAGATCGTTTCGACTTAAAAACGCGCTCTTTAACAGCCATTCTATTCTTAATTCAACGCGGATTAGCTGCCGGAATCACCATTTTTGCGCCGGCGATTATTTTATCCGTTGTACTGGGTTGGAATCTCTTATTACTGAATATAATTATCGGAATACTCGTAATTATATACACGGTTTCCGGCGGAACAAAGGCAGTAAATGTCACACAAAAGCATCAAATGGTGGTGATATTCACGGGAATGATTATTGCTTTTATTTTAATTGTGAATAAACTTCCTGAAAACATCACCTTTAGTAATGCATTAGATATTGCTGGCGCGAGCGGCAAAATGGAGATATTAGATTTCTCTTTTGATTTGAATAATCGCTACACCTTTTGGAGTGGTATTATTGGTGGAACCTTTTTAATGTTGTCTTACTTCGGAACCGATCAAAGTCAAGTACAACGTTATTTATCTGGGAAATCTGTTAGAGAAATGCGTTTGGGTCTAATTTTTAACGGACTTTTTAAAGTGCCCATGCAGTTTTTTATTCTGTTGGTGGGTGTCATGGTTTTCGTGTTTTATCAATTTAATAAAGCACCGATAAACTTTAATCCTGTTGCTTCGGAAATGGTTTTAAATACAGAATATGCGGATGAATTTGAAGGACTGGAAGCAGAACAAGATCTTATTTTTGATACCAAACAATTGTTAATTGCCGATTTTATTGCCAATAAAAGTGAAGCGTCAATTGCAGGCGTCGCTTCGGCAAATGCCAAAAATGATAGTATTCGCGCTAGAGCCCGCTATTTAATTGATAAAGCTGGTGAGGTTAAAGGCGTTAAGGTGGAAAGTAATGATAAGGATTACGTGTTTATCAACTTTATTTTAAACAACTTACCTCGAGGCTTAATTGGGCTTTTATTAGCCGTTATTTTAAGTGCAGCCATGTCTAGCACCTCTAGTGAATTAAATGCACTGGCATCCACTACTACCATCGATTTATACAAACGGAACACCGCAGAAAAAACAGATGCCGAGATGGTAAAAGTATCTCAATGGTTTACTTTAGGCTGGGGCGTTATGGCTATTTTAGTCGCTTGTGTAGCCAATTTAGCGGAAAACTTAATTCAATTAGTAAATATTATTGGATCCATTTTCTACGGAAATGTGCTTGGTATTTTCTTGTTGGCATTTTTCGTGAAAGCTGTTAAAGGTCGTGCTGTTTTTATTGCAGCTATCATCACGCAAATGCTAGTAATTAGCCTGTTTCTTTTAGATCAGTACGAATATATTAATCTACCGTTTTTATGGTTGAATTTTGTGGGTTGTGCTATTGTTATGGGTATTGCCATCTTGATTCAGTTTACTAGTAGGAAGCCAGAATAAAGGTCTTTTCATTTATAATTTTTAAATTTTCAAAAATCTTAAATATCTAGTTTACATAACTTTTTGTAATATTTACTTGTCTAAATGTAAAGTTTATTTTACATTTGATAAATTAATTTAAAGTCGACAGTTATGAAAACAAATTTTTTACTACCTCATAAATTCAAGGTGTTTGGTTGGGTACTTCTTATTCTTGGTTTAATTTTAGGCATATTATTGTACGCTACAGATTTCGAACCAAACATTTTTACAACTAACGTTTTAAGTGTTTATAATGGTGATAGTCTTTTCACTGGACGTGACGAAGGCTGGTTTAAGATTATTGAAAATGGGATTATTGATGAACTTTCAGCTTTAGCTATTATTTTAGGAGGTTTACTAGTAGGTTTTACCAAAGAAAAGGTAGAAGATGAATTTATTTACAAACTCCGAACAGAATCCCTTGTTTGGGCCATTATTGTAAATTATACTGTTCTTGCATTGGCTATTATTTTCGTTTATGATATGCTATTTTTTAATATGATGATATTTAATATGTTTACTCCGCTTTTCATCTTTATTATACGTTTCAATTTCTTAAAACTAAAATCCTCTACCCATGACGAATAATCTTAAAGTAGAACGTGCAAGACATAATATGACGCAAGCAGATTTAGCAGAAGCGATTGGCGTTTCCCGACAATCCATAAATGCCATGGAAAAAAACAAATATGTACCATCAACAGTTTTAGCATTAAAACTTTCCAGACTTTTTAAAAAACCAGTGGAAGAACTATTCCAATTAGAAGCTGGAGATTAAAAATAAAAAAAAAAGCGACTCGGTTGTACCAAGTCGCTTTTACTATTCATAAACAAACTAGTTACTAGTTAGCTCCCCATTCTTTTAATGATGCCTCATTAAATTTTACATACTGCATGTTACCAGCTTCTTTTGATGCTTCTAACGATTTTTTAGCTAATTCAATAGCTCCTTTAGTATCGCCAGCTTTTGCATAAATTAAGGACTGTTGTCTTAATTGATAAAAAGCAGGTTTATCCATCATACTCATAGCTTTATCAATCCACTCTTTAGCTTGCTTAATATCTTTACCTTCACTATAATAATAAGCTGCAGATGCATAATAATCACTTGCTTTTGGATTGTTGTTTAAAGCTTCATTGATTGAAACTAAAACTTTATCATCCGTAGGAACTGTAAAAGGAACACCAACATAAGTATTCTCCCACATCATTTCTAAAGTCGCACCACCAGTTTGAATATTATTAATATCAATAGTAAACGTTTCTACCGTAAAAGGAATAGTCTCTGCTTTTACTTTAGCAATAGCAGCTACTTTACTATCATCCCATTTTTCTGGAGTTCCCCAGTTTTCAGTGTCTGTATAGAAATATATTTCCCACATAGATTCTCCTGGCTTGGAAAAAATAGCATAAGAACCTGGCTTTAATGTGTAATTATTAATGGTTACAGGATCACTAAAAGTAATTATTGTGTTTTTGTTAGCACCAGTTCTCCACATGGTATCGTAAGCTTCAAGGCCTCCAAATATTTTTCTTCCTTTTACTCCCGGACGTGCATATTCAATATTTATAGTTGTTAAACCTACCATTTGCTCCACTTTGCTTAATGGACTTGGCTCTGGCGTTGTAACTTGTGCTTGTATGCTAAAAGCCAATACAAAAGCCGCAAGCGTTAAAAGTGATTTTTTCATAGTAATACGATTTATTAAGTTGTTTTCTAAGATTTCAAAATTAAGCCGAATCGGCGTCAAGGCTTGTTAATAAAAGCCTAAATTAAATTATAGTTAGTTTTTGATGTATTCAAAATCCCATTTGCTATACACACTGCGTTGAATCTGACCAAAATTTTCTAAATGATTCACATATTGATCTGTTGTTAAAATAGTCTTCAATTCGCCATTCATTTTACCCACTAAAAGGTTGAATCTTTCATGAATCTCATCGCGCGTGTACTTTTTATCAGCATCATTTAATCGGCTCATATCAAATACATATTTGTTTACAATACGATCATAATCATCCCGTAAATCCTCATTTAATTTCATGTCATTAACCCGATCGTAAAACCAACGTTGCATATTAGCACGTTCTTCCATAGTATAAAGTGTATCCACTTTAGATTCTTGTAATTCAGTTTCTTTTAGCGTTTTATTTTGCGCGAAACTGACATGAGCCACCATTAAAAGAAGGCCAATGTGAAAAGTATTCTTTAGTTTCATTTATTTAAATTTTGAATACGAATATAATCAATTTTCCTATTGCTCATGCAATTATACACTATTCCCAAAAATATTGTTTAACTAATAACTGAAATCATTAAACATTTCGTATCTTTGTACTACAATTCAAGCATTATGGCAAAAAAGAAAAACATTACAGACACCAAGCTCATTTCCTTTTATATGGATTACGTTTTAACGCACAATCATGCACCAAAAACAGTGTATGCCTTTGCAAAAGACAATAATTTTGATGAAGCTGATTTTTATAAAAACTACGCCTCTTTTGACGCTCTAGAGAAATCTATTTTCAAAGTGTTCTTCTATAATTCAATTGAAATATTAGAAAAAAGTGAGGAATATCAACATTTTGACGCTAGAAATAAATTATTAAGTTTCTATTTCACATTTTTTGAAAACTTAACGGCAAACAGAAGTTATGTGGTTTATGCGCTTAAAGATAAAGGTATGAAATCTTTGAGTTCACTTTCAGAACTGCGTCACGCTTTCAAAAAGTATATTGATATGCTGGATATTGAAACTTTAGATATTAAGGAACCACGAATTGTTAAAATTCAGGATTTTTCCAAGCAAGAATCGTTTTGGATTCAGTTCATGATGATTATGAAATTTTGGTTGGATGATACATCGCCTTCCTTTGAAAAAACAGATATATTTATTGAGAAATCTGTGCATGCGGGTTTCGATTTAATGGATATTAAACCTTTAAAAAGTGTTATCGATTTGGGCAAATTTATCTTTAAAGAAAAGATGCAATAGAAACGTATGAAAACAATTGATAATATTCCGACAAGTAAAATACAACGTGCTAGCAAACTGGTAAAAACAGGTGCTAAAGTGGGTGTTAATTACTTGAAATATTATGGTGAAAAACTGACTAAAACAGAGTTGGAAGCCAAAGAAAATTTAAATAAAAACAATGCTGAAGATATTTATGATGGCTTAAAGCAATTAAAAGGAAGCGCTCTAAAAGTTGCACAAATGTTGAGCATGGAAAAGAGTATTTTACCACAAGCGTATGTGGAAAAATTCTCTTTAGCCCAATTTTCGGTTCCACCTTTATCGCCACCATTGGTTATAAAAACCTTTAAAAAATACTTCGGGAAAGCACCTGAAGCCATTTTTGATACCTTCAATTCATCGTCAGTTAACGCTGCCAGTATTGGTCAAGTGCATGTTGCCGAAAAAAATGGTAAAAAACTAGCGGTTAAAATCCAATATCCAGGAATTGCTGAAAGTATCCAATCAGATTTAGCTATGGTTAAGCCCATTGCCATTAAAATGTTCAATATTAAAGGAAAAGATTCTGATAAATATTTTAAAGAAGTTGAAAATAAATTGGTCGAAGAAACCAATTACATTTTAGAATTGGAACAAAGCCAAGAAATTGCGGCGGCTTGTGCTCATATTCCGCATTTAAAATTCCCAGAATATTACCCAGAATTATCATCTGAACGTATTATTACGATGGATTATATGACGGGCGATCATTTATCTGAATTTACAGCTAAAAATACGGATCAAGAAATGGCAAACCAAATTGGTCAGTCACTTTGGGATTTCTATATGTTTCAAATTCATAAATTGAAAAAAGTGCATGCGGATCCGCATCCTGGAAACTTTCTTATTTCAAAAGAAGGAAATTTAATTGCTTTGGATTTTGGTTGTATGAAAACCATTCCCGAGGATTTCTATGTGCCCTATTTTGAATTAGCAGAAGAAGAAAGCATCAATAATCCGGCTATTTTTCGCGAGAAAATGTTTGAATTAGAAATTTTACGCAAGGATGATTCACCGGAAGAATTAGAGTTTTTCTCCAATATGTTCCATGAAATGTTAAGTATTTTCACCCAACCGTTTCATTCTGAAATTTTCGATTTTTCAGACCTCTCTTTTTTTGGAAGAATTGCGGAATTAGGTGAGAAATATTCTAAAAATACAGATTTAAGAAAAATGAACGGGAATCGCGGTTCGGAGCATTTCATTTACATCAACCGAACATTTTTTGGTTTGTATAATTTAATGTTCGATTTAAAAGCGCAAGGTGTTAAAATCAATAATTTTCATACCTTATGATGACGCGGTTTAGTCATCAGGATATTTCAGAAATGGCATATCTTTATAAAATTAACCTTATTAATAGTTGTTCTGGTTTTAAATCAGCTAATTTAATCGGTACCAAATCTGCTGATGGACTGGAAAACGTTGCCATATTTAGTTCGGTGACACATTTTGGATCTAATCCGCCGTTATTAGGCGTTTTTATGAGGCCAACTACAGTAACGCGCGACACCTATGATAATATTAAAGAAACGGGTTTTTACACATTGAATCATGTGCATGAAGCTATCATTTCAGAAGCACATCATACATCAGCCAAGTATGATAAACATATTTCCGAATTTGATATGACGATGTTACAATCTGAATACAAAAACGATATAAACGTACCATTTGTAAGTTCAGCTCCTGTGCAAATGCACATGGAATTTGTTGAAGAATATTATATTAAAGCAAATGATACTATTTTACTAATTGGCAAAATAAATGATTTATTTATAAATGCCGATTTATTAGAAGGAGATGGTTTTGTAAATTTATCAAAAGGTCGCGTGGCCACCATTAACGGGTTAGATGGGTACGCCATTCCTGAATTAAAAACACGCTTGGATTATCAAAGACCAAAAACACAAATAAAAACGCCATAAATATGAAAATTCTTGTAACAGGTGCAACAGGTTATATAGGCAAACGCCTGATTCCACTCCTTGTGCAAGATGGGCATCATGTGGTTTGTGTGGTTCGCGATATTTTAAGAGCAGATGCCACTTATGTAGAAGAACCGCATATTGATTTTATTGAAGGTGATTTTCTAAATTCAGAAACGCTTACTAACATCCCAAAAGATATTGATGTAGCTTATTACTTAATACATTCCATGTCTAATTCCTCCAAAGATTTTGAAGAATTGGAAGCCAAATGTGCTGAAAATTTCAAAAATGCTATTAAAAAAACGGATGTTAAGCAAGTTGTTTATTTAAGTGGCATCACGAACGACAATAATCTTTCCAAGCATTTAAGATCACGTAAACAGGTTGAAGAAATTTTAAAAACCGACAGCTATGCGACTACTATTTTTAAAGCCGGCATTATTGTAGGTTCGGGGAGTTCTTCTTTTGAAATTATAAGAGACATCGTAGAAAAATTACCGTTTATGATTGCTCCAAAATGGCTTAACACCAAAACGCAACCTTTAGCGGTTCGGGATGTTTTAACCTATTTATCTAAAAGTGCGGGCGACGAGCGTTTATATAATCAGTCTTACGATATTTTCGGACCTGAAATCCTATCTTATAAAACCATGCTTTATAAGTTCGCTGAAGTTCGCAAACTCAAGCGGTATATTTTAACGGTACCTGTAATGACACCGAAATTATCATCCTACTGGTTGTACTTCGTAACCTCTACATCTTATAAATTGGCTTCGACTCTAGTGGACAGTATGGGCGTTCAAATTATTGGAAAACCCAGTAATATTAATGAGCTGCTAGGTGTAAAACCCATGTCCTATAAACAAGCCGTTTCGCTAGCTTTTGAGAAAATTGAACAAAATAGTATTATTTCCAGTTGGAAAGACTCTATGGTTAGTAGTGGCCGACTTAAAAACAGCTTCCACAAGTATGTTAATGTTCCCAAATATGGCTGTTTTAAGGATTATAAAGAATTACCTATAACAGATCCTGAAGAAACAATTCGTAAAATATGGGCCATTGGTGGTAGCACCGGTTGGTATTATGGTACGTATTTATGGCGTATTCGCGGTTATATGGATAAAATGGTTGGCGGTATTGGTTTACGCCGCGGACGAACTAGTCCTATTAATCTTAATGTAGGCGATTCTTTAGATTTTTGGCGCGTTATATTCGCCGATAAAGAAAAACAGAAGCTCCTACTCTATGCTGAAATGAAATTACCAGGCGAAGCGTGGTTGGAGTTTAAGATTGAAGATAATATGCTAAAGCAAACGGCCACTTTCAGACCTCGCGGAATTGCTGGAAGACTTTATTGGTATAGCGTTTTGCCTTTTCATGGTTTAATTTTTAGAGGCATGATTCGTAAAATTGCAACCTAAATTGAAAAAATCAGATTTACCCACAAAAACGTGTCCTATTTGTCAATTACCGTTTACATGGCGGAAAAAATGGCGCAACAATTGGGAGCATGTAACTTATTGTAGTGAACGATGCAGACGACACAAAACCCTTACACTTTAGTTTGGTTTTCCACAAATTTACGCATTCAAGATAATGCTGTTTTAAACCATGCATTACAATTAAATCAACCCGTTATTGCCATTTATTGTTTTGATCCTAGACGTTATAGTGAAATAAAATATGGTTTTAAAAAAACCGAGAAATATCGCGCTAGGTTTACTATTGAAAGTGTTCAGGATTTAAAACAGCAATTAGCTACTTTAAATATTCCCTTATTCGTCTTTAATGAGCAACCTGAAATAGCGATTCCTAACCTTTGCTCTATTTATGAAATAACAGATATCTGCTTTCAAAAAGAATTTACTCAAGAAGAATTGGACGTCTGCATGCATCTGAAATCTCATGTATCTGAAAACATGAAATGGCATGAAATTTTAGATCAATTTTTATTTCATCCAGATGATGTTCTGACAAAATTTGAGCAGATTCCAAAAGTTTTTACCAATTTTAGAAAAGTACTGGAAAAACAATCTCACGTGCGGCCTTTGATTTTTTCTAAAAAGCAAACGGCATTTCCAATAGAAAATTATACCAGGATTCCCTCTTTAGAAACTTTAGGGTTTTCTGATTTTGAAACGACTGTGCATTCCGCATTTCCATTTTCTGGTGGTGAAACAGCTGCTCAAAATAGATTAAATACCTATGTTTTTGAAACTAAAAAAATAGGGTTTTATAAGAAAACACGAAACGGATTATTAGGTGTAGATTATAGTTCTAAATTTTCTACTTGGTTGGCAAATGGCTGCATCTCTGCGCGGCAAATTTATTGGGCTATCAAAGATTTTGAAACCGAACATTTCAAAAACGAATCGACCTATTGGTTAATTTTTGAATTAATTTGGCGTGACTTCTTTAAATATATAGCTTGGCAACATGGCAATGCCCTATTTCAAATTGATGGCATTAACAAAAACACCTATGAATGGAAATCCGATCCAGAATTAATCCAAAAATGGTGTTCTGGAACAACGGCCGAACCTTTTGTAAACGCCAATATGATAGAACTTAATAAAACGGGTTGGATGAGTAATCGTGGGCGTCAAAATGTAGCCTCATATTTTTCAAAAACACTGGAATTAGATTGGCGTATTGGTGCTGCTTATTTTGAATCTTTACTTATTGATTATGATGTGCACAGCAATTACGGCAATTGGCTGTACGTGGCTGGCGTTGGAAATGACCCTAGAAATAGAACCTTCAATGTGAAATTGCAAGCAGAACGTTACGACGGTCACGGCAAATTTCAAAAACGTTGGTTACAAAATACCTTGTTTGAATGAAAACACTCCGACTCATATTAGGTGATCAATTAAATAGCAAACATCCATGGTTTAAAACTGTAGATGACACCGTTTTGTATGTCCTTTTTGAAATGCGCCAAGAAACGGATTATGTCACGCATCATATTCAAAAAGTTATCGGGTTTTTTGCTGCTATGCGCCAATTCGCTTCCCATTTAAAAGCGGCTGGACATCAGGTTATCTATTATAAAATCACTGATAAAAATAATACCCAAGATCTTGCAAAAAATCTTCAACAGATTTTAAAAGAGAAAAATTGCTCCTGCTTTGAACACCTCTATCCAGATGAATACCGCTTGGATAAACAATTACAGGATTTTGCAAAAACACTTACCATAGAAACAAAGGTTGCTGACACGGCCCATTTTTATACCAAAAGAGCAGATTTAAAAACCTTCTATACTGGTAAAAAGCAATTTGTTATGGAATCTTTTTATCGTGACATGCGCAAAAAGCATGATATTTTAATGGTTTATGGCAATCCAGAAGGTGGCAAATGGAACTATGACGCGACAAACAGAAAAAAATGGAAAAACGATCCTAAAATTCCTGCTTTTAAAAATTTCAATAATGATGTTTCAGAAGTTATTGCCGATATCAATTCAGCAAAAATAAAAACCATGGGGAAATGGGATCAGGAAACATTTAGCTATCCTATTTCGCGTGAGGAAGCCTTATCCCAACTTAAATATTTTTGTGAAAACCTTTTAAAACATTTTGGCGATTTTCAAGACGCCCTGCATACGGATGCTGTCTATTTATTTCATTCGCGTCTATCTTTCGCTTTGAATATTAAATTAATTTCAGCGAAAAATGTTGTTGATACTGTATTGAATTATTACAGAAAGCATGATGATAGTATAGATATTTCACAAGTTGAAGGTTTTATTCGTCAAGTCATAGGCTGGCGGGAATATATGCGTGGCATGTATTGGGCTTTAATGCCCGATTTTAAATCGAAAAACCACTTAAATAACACGAATAAGTTAGCCGATTTCTATTGGACAGGAAACACTAAAATGGCTTGTTTAAAACATGCTATTACCAATTCTTTGGATAACGCTTATGCGCATCATATTCAGCGTTTAATGATAACGGGGAATTACGCTTTACTTACGCAAACCCATCCAGATGCCGTGGACGCTTGGTATTTAGGGATTTATGCGGATGCTGTGGAATGGGTGCAATTGCCAAATACGCGTGGCATGAGTCAGTTTGCCGATGGTGGAAATATAGCTACAAAACCCTATGTATCTTCGGGTTCTTATATTCAGAAAATGAGTAATTATTGTGATGGCTGTCATTATAATTACAAGAAAAAGACCGAAGAAGATGCTTGCCCGTTTAACAGTTTGTATTGGAATTTTTTAGATGATAAACGCGAACAATTAAAATCCAATTTCCGTAGGAAAATGATGTATCATCATTTAAATAAAATGGATGCCAAGCAACTTTCTGCCATAAAAGAACGAGCCAACCATATTATAAACAATCAAGATGCTTACTAATCGTGAACCTATACATATAGTTTGGTTTAAACGCGATTTGCGCTTGGAAGATCATGAACCTTTGCAATTAGCCCTTCAGCAAAAAGAGCGCGTTTTATGCGTATTTATTTTTGAGCAATTACTATTAGAAGATCCACATTACAGCCAACGTCACTGGGATTTTATCAAAGAATCTATTCGCGATTTAAATCAGCAGCTTGAAGTTTATAATACTAAAGTACTGACTATAAATTCCGATATAATTTCGGCTTGCAATTTAATTTCCAATACGTTTCAAATTAAAACCGTTTACTCACATCAAGAAACGGGCATTCTAGTAACCTTTGATAGAGATAAAAGTTTTAAACGCTACTGTAAAAACAACTTGATTACCTGGAAAGAAAGTATTCATAACGGTGTTGTTCGTGGTTTAATTAATAGAGAAACTTGGTTTGAAAATTGGAATACCATCATGGCGGAACCTCTTATCACCTTTTCGGCCGCATCTTCAGATTTTCTAGATTTAGAGACTATAAAAACGTTAGAAACCCAATGTAAAGTGACTAATTTGGAAACTAAAAAAGAAAAGCCATTTCAGCCTGGCGGCACTTCTATAGGTTTAAAATATTTAAATTCGTTCTTGAAAGACCGCCATAAAAATTATATGTTTCACATTTCAAAACCCGATAAATCACGAAAAAGCTGCAGTCGTCTTTCGCCTTATATTGCTTGGGGCAATATTTCGGTTCGCCAAGTGTATCAAAGCACTAAAAATGCGCAAACGTCAACGAGCCACAAAAAGCAATTATCTGCATTTCGTTCCCGATTAAGATGGCAGGCTCATTTCATTCAAAAGTTTGAAATGGAACATATTATGGAAAGTTCTAGTGTTAATAAAGGCTATCATAAGCTTAAAAAAAATATTTCTGATGAATATCAAAAAGCGTGGCGTGAAGGACAAACCGGTTTTCCTTTGGTGGACGCCAGTATGCGCTGCTTAAATGAAACAGGTTACGTCAATTTCAGAATGCGCGCTATGTTAGTTTCATTTTTCACACACATACTTTGGCAACCTTGGCAAGATGCGTCCAAACATTTATCTCAACAGTTTTTGGATTTTGAACCAGGCATTCACTTCCCACAATTACAAATGCAAGCTGGTGAAACTGGCATCAATAATTTACGCATTTATAATCCCATTAAAAACAGTTTAGAGCATGACCCAGATGGCGTTTTTATTAAATTTTGGGTCCCAGAACTTCGTGCATTAGATTTACCGTTTGTGCATGAACCCTATTTAATGACCACATTAGATCAGCAATTCAATAATTTCGAATTAGGCGTTCATTATCCCATTCCCATAGTAGATTTAAAACTGAAAAGAAAACGGGCCAGTGATGTGCTATGGAATATGAAAAAAAATAGCACGGTAAGGTCTGAAAGCCTGCGTATTCTACAAAAACATACACTAAATAACCGTTCCAACTTATTGAAAAACGACGAAGACTAAAAATTTCCCTAAACAAGTGTTAATTTTTGTTTAACTTATCACTGTAATCGTTAAACATTTTGTATATTTGATATCAAATAAGAAAATTTTGATATTAAACAGCACTTATAACGACAAAGACCATAAGGAAATGATTACCGATTTAATTGGTAAGCCTTATAGCTTTTTTGAAGCCATTCGGTTAGGCGGAATAGGTTCAAAACGCATGATGATTAATGATGTTAGTCCTAATTTACAGAGTTATTTAAATTATGTAGACGATTTTAATTATGCCAATATTGAATTACGCTCTGGCGGTATTCTTATTTACATTAATAAAGGACTTAAAAATTTTACTTGGGTAATCCCTTTTTACCATTTGGTACTTTACAAAACAAATGGTGCTAGTATTCACGCTCAAGGGAAGTTTATAAATTTTAAAAACAATGTAACTTTTAGAGAAAACAAAGGATTTTTTAAACGTTTAATGGATATGAAAGTGGCTTATGATGAACGTTTCAATTTTATAGACGTATGAGCGAATTATCCATATTAGAAATAGACCGAATTATAGAAATGGCCTGGGAAGACCGGACAACTTTTGAAGCCATTTCATTTCAATTTGGATTGCAAGAACAAGACGTAATTAATTTAATGCGTCGCGAAATGAAACCTAGCAGTTTCAAAATGTGGCGAAAACGCGTTCAAGGTCGGAAGACTAAACATGAAAAATTACGTGTTTTTGAAGAAGGCCGATTTAAATGTAATAGGCAAAAACAAATTTCTCATAATAAAATTAGTAAACGATAATAGTGCTTTGACATATTTTAATACTATGGACAGCACAAATAAAAAGACACAATGAAAGCAGAAGTATTGACAACCGAAAACCAAAACACAAACGTTTTATACGGATTTCCAACTGAAACAATTGGAGACGACCACCTATATACTGGATTAGAAACCCCAATGAAAGCAGATGCTTTCAAGTTATCAGATTCAGAAAAAAAACAACGCATAGCCCTATTATTTGAAGAAATAATGGACGTAATGGGATTAGATTTAACAGATGATTCATTAAAAGGAACACCAGATCGTGTTGCTAAAATGTATATTGATGAAATATTTTCAGGTTTAAATCCTGCTAATAAACCGAAAATAGCTTTGTTTGAAAACAAGTATCGTTATAATCAGATGGTTTTAGAAAAAAACATAACCTTTTACTCTAATTGTGAACATCATTTTGTGCCGATAATTGGAAAAGCGCATTTGGCTTATATTTCATCTGGAAAAGTTATTGGTTTGTCAAAATTAAACCGAATTGTTCAATATTATGCCAAACGTCCGCAAGTTCAAGAACGCTTAACAAACCAAATTGCTAACGAATTGAAAATGACGTTAGAAACGGAAGATATTGCAGTAATTATAGATGCCAAACATTTATGCGTATCTTCGCGAGGAATCAAAGACGATACGTCTGAAACCGTTACAGCATATTATGGTGGTGCTTTTAATACACCTGAAAAAATAGCCGAATTACAAAACTATTTAAAACATTAAATTATGGATACAATAGAACGTGCTCTAGAATTTGAGCAAACCAAACTTAGATCTTTATCAACTAGCGATCGTATTGAAATTTCGAGAGAAGCTAAACAGCTTATTTTAGATTTAAACCAGATTTATAAAAAGAAGAAGGACGAGAGCATCATGGACATCATGAAACGCTTAACAGCCATTAAACAAAAAGTAGAAAAGCGTTTAAAAGGCAAGCCTTTAACTGCATAATTACAAAGCATGAAAACCTATATTATTGTTGGCGGTAGCAAAGGCATTGGCCGTGCTATTACCCAAAACTTATTGGAAAACCATAAAATTGTAAATTTAAGTCGTTCAAAACCAGATTTAGAACATGCAAATTTAACTCACTATTCTGTTGATATTTTAACGGATGAACTACCAGATCTTGAACAAGCTGATGGCTTGATTTACTGTCCGGGAAGCATCAACTTAAAACCTATTGGCAGATTGAAATTGGAGGATTTCCGAGCGGATTTTGAAATTAATGTTATTGGTGCCGTAAAAGCCATTCAAAAATATCAGGCCATTATTAAAAAAGGAGATAAACCCGCTATGTTATTTTTTAGTACCGTAGCGGCAAAACTCGGCATGCCTTTTCACACAAGTGTAGCTGCGGCGAAATCTGCTGTAGAAGGTTTGGTTAAATCTGTTGGTGCTGAATTAGCGCCAACTGTTAGAGTCAATGCCATTGCCCCAACGGTTACCGATACTGAATTAGCATCTAATTTATTGCGGAATGAAAAAATGATTGAGAATATTACCGATCGTCATCCTCTTAAAAAGTTTTTAAATCCAACGGAAGTTGCTCAAATGGCTGCTTTCCTTTTATCAGATCAGGCAGCATCTATTTCTGGACAAGTTTTTGAAATGGATTGTGGTATTGTTTCTTTTAAAATATAAGTTATGAAACCTATTTTAACCCTTATCATTATGTTCAGTTTATTTAATAAAGCGCAATCCCAAACTTCAGCAACCCAGTCTATTTATGACATTGCACTAACAGGTTTGAATGGCGACCCTATTCAATTGTCTGAATTTAAAGGCAAACACATCTTGTTTGTTAATGTCGCATCTAAATGTGGTTTTACGGGTCAATATGAAGATCTGCAAAAGCTTTACGATACGTATAAAGATAATTTAATGATTATTGGTGTGCCGTGCAATCAATTTGGGTCGCAAGAACCTGGAACGGCATCTGATATTCAATCGTTTTGTCAAGCAAATTACGGCGTGACTTTTTTAATGACGGAGAAAGTTGATGTGAAAGGAGACAACCAACATCCACTGTACAAATGGTTAACTAACCAGTCTTTAAATGGGTCTTCTAGTTCCACCGTTAAATGGAATTTCCAAAAATATTTGGTGGATGGTAATGGTCAATTAGTAAATTATTATTTTTCAGTAACCAGCCCATTAAGCGGAAAAATAACGAAACACTTAAGCATCTAATTATGTTCGGATTATTTAAATCTAAATCAGAGATTGAAAAACTTCAAAAACAATATGAAGTGATCATGAAAGACTGGCATCGACTATCTTCAACTGATAGAAAAGCGAGTGATTTAAAATATGCTGAAGCTCAAAAAATTGCTGACAAAATAGAGACTTTACAAAATATGTAATTATGAAATTTATCCCGCTACTGATCTTGTTTTTAGTCATTAATTTTGGCAGCCTTGCAGTTGGTAGTTGGCTTATGGGAAACGGCGCTTCATCATCATGGTACACGAATCTAAACAAAGCGCCTTGGACACCTCCAGGCTGGGTTTTTGGTGCTGCTTGGACTTTAATCATGATCTGTTTTTCCGTGTATTTAACGTATTTGTTTAAAGATTATAAATCCAGCGTGTTAATTGGTGTTTTCGCACTTCAGGTGGTTTTAAATATTGCTTGGAATTTTCTATTTTTCAATCAACATTTAGTATTACTAGCATTAATAGTGATTGCATTATTAACAGCCGTCATATTTTATTTCTTCTTCACATACCGCATGGATGCTATAAATTCATGGCGCTATTTATTAATACCTTATATGATTTGGCTCTGCATTGCAACCTCATTAAATCTTTACGTTTTACTTAAAAATTAATGAAAATATATACGCTTCATAAGAAACAAAGACTTCCCATTTCTGTAGAAAAAGCTTGGGAGTTTCTATCCGATCCTAAAAATTTAAAGGAGATTACACCCGACTATATGGGCTTCAACATCATTTCTGGAGCGGATAGACCTATGTACGCTGGGCAACTTATTCAATACATTGTAACGCCTATTTTAGGAATTAAAACGAAATGGGTTACTGAAATTACCCATACGGAAGATCACAAATATTTTGTAGATGAGCAACGCTATGGACCTTATGCTTTATGGCACCACAAGCACTTTATTCACGCTATTGAGGGCGGTGTGGAAATGGAAGACATTATAGATTATAAAGTGCCTCTAGGATTTTTAGGCCAACTTGTTCATCCTATTTTAGTAAAACCTAAACTAGAAGAAATATTTGCCTACAGACAGAAAAAATTAATTGAGTTATTCGGAAACTTATAAATATGAAGGAAACTTTAAATATATTTTGGTTTCGTCGGGATTTACGATTGGATGATAATCGGGGATTTTATGAAGCCTTAAAAGCTGAACATCCTGTGTTGCCTATATTTATTTTCGATTCTGAAATTTTAGATTCCTTACCGGAAGATGATGCGCGCGTTACGTTTATTTACAACACGCTTCAAGATATGCGCAACATACTTGAAGAAAAGCATGGCAGTAGTTTAGCAATTTATCACGGGACACCAGAACAAATTTTTAAAGAACTTTGTAAAACCTATACTATCAACACGGTTTTTACCAATCATGATTATGAGCCTTATGCCATGAAACGTGATGAAGAAATATCTACAATTTTAAAGGAAAATAATAACGATTTTAAAACCTTTAAAGATCAAGTTATTTTTGAAAAGGATGAAGTTGTAAAAAATGACGGTGATCCATATCGCGTTTACACTCCTTATATGCGTACTTGGAAGGAAGCTTTTAAAGCTATTGATTTAGAAATGTACTATACCAATTCATTTTTAGATAATTTAGTTAAAAACACGGAATTACCAAATGTGACTTTAGCGGATATTGGATTTAAAAAATCCGAGCAAACTATAGCTGCATATGATGTTACACCCACTTTAATTCAAGAATACGAAGACAGACGCAACTTTCCAGCTCAAGATGCGACGTCACGTTTGGGACCCCATTTGCGGTTTGGAACCGTTAGCATTCGTAAAATGATGAAAAAAGCCATTGCCGAAAAGAATGAAATATTCTGGCAAGAACTTATTTGGCGCGAATTTTTTATGCAGATTCTTTGGCATTTTCCGCACACACTTACAGAAAGTTTTAAACCAAAATACGACCTTATAAAATGGCGAAATAACGAAACCGAATTTAAAGCCTGGTGCCAAGGTAAAACGGGTTATCCGTTGGTTGATGCCGGTATGCGTGAACTAAATGAAACCGGTTTTATGCACAACCGTGTGCGGATGTTGGTTGGAAGTTTTTTATGCAAGCATTTACTAATTGATTGGCGCTGGGGAGAAGCCTATTTTGCTGAAAAATTACACGATTATGAAATGTCTAGTAATATTGGTAACTGGCAATGGATTGCAGGTTCTGGCGTGGATGCATCGCCTTATTTTAGAATCTTTAATCCTACAACCCAAATTCAGAAATTTGATAAAGATTTAAAATATATTAAAAAATGGGTTCCTGAATTTCAAGAACTCACCTACACTACTCCAATTGTAGAACATAAAGCAGCAAGAGAACGTTGCTTAAAAGTTTATAAAGAAGCCGTCAGTTAATACTGCTATTACTTACAATTTGAAAATATATTCAATAAAAAAATGCTTCTTTTAATAAGGAAGCATTTTTTATATAATTCAATCTGATTTTATTCTAATTTTATTCGTTTTCTTTAAGTCTTTCAATTTTAGCACCAATAGCACGCAAACGTGTATCAATATTTTCATAACCGCGATCTATTTGCTCAATATTATGAATAGTTGATGTTCCTTTAGCTGATAAGGCTGCAATTAATAAGGAAACACCCGCGCGAATATCTGGAGATGTCATAGTGGTTGCTTTTAGCTGCGATTTAAAATCGTGACCAATAACAACCGCACGATGCGGATCACACAAAATAATTTTGGCGCCCATATCAATTAATTTATCTACGAAAAATAAGCGGCTTTCAAACATTTTTTGATGTACCAAAACACTACCTCTAGCTTGGGTAGCCACCACTAAAATAATACTTAATAAGTCGGGTGTAAAACCGGGCCAAGGCGCATCAGAGATGGTTAAAATAGAGCCATCAATATAATTTTGAATTTCGTAACCATCGGTATGTGCTGGGATAAAAATATCATCACCACGTCTTTCAACTGTAATACCTAATTTTCTAAAAACATCAGGAATTTGACCTAAATCGTCCCAACTTACGTTAGTAATGGTCAATTCACTCTTTGTCATAGCAGCTAAACCAATCCAGCTACCAATTTCAATCATATCAGGTAACATGGTGTGAGAGGTGCCTCCAAGAGTCTCCACGCCTTCAATTATCAACATATTAGAGCCAATGCCACTAATTTTAGCACCCATGCGGTTAAGCATGTTGCATAACTGCTGTAAATAAGGTTCACAAGCCGCATTATAAATGGTAGATTTTCCTTCTGCTAAAACAGCAGCCATTACAATGTTAGCCGTTCCAGTTACGGAAGCTTCATCTAAAAGCATGTAAGCACCTTTCAGTTTTTTAGCTTCTACACCGTAAAAATATTCTTCTCTATTGTATCGGAATGTAGCCCCTAAATTAATAAAGCCTTCAAAATGCGTGTCTAAACGGCGACGACCAATTTTATCTCCTCCTGGTTTTGGAATATAGCCTTTGCCAAAACGCGCTAATAAAGGTCCAACAATCATAATAGATCCACGTAAACCGCGACCATCTTTTTTGAATGCTTCAGATTCTAAATATTCTAAATTAACGTCATCCGCTTGAAACGCATAGGTTCCTTGCTCAATGTGTTCAATTTTAACACCTAGATTTTTTAGTAATTCTATTAATTTATTAACATCCACAATATCTGGAATGTTATGAATAGTCACCTTTTCAGGGGTCAATAAAACAGCACATAAAATTTGTAACGCTTCATTTTTAGCACCTTGAGGCTGAATTTTTCCTTTTAATTGCTGTCCGCCCTCAATTTTAAATATACCCATACTGTTAAATTAGTACCTTTTTCTAGTTTTATTTGTGTTACTTTTTTTCTGGTAACTCTTTTTATTATTACTGCTGCTACTACTGTTTGTGCTAAACTGCTTTTTACTGCGCATTAAACTTGTAGCATCGGTTAAATCTTCTTCAGCATTAAGCAAATTAATTTTACCGTCAGATAATTCTCTTAAGTGTTCAAAAATCACATCATCTTCAACCGTGTCTTTATTCCAATTTAAAAAACACTTTTTCATGTGGTTTGCAATGGTATAAATAAGCGCTTCTTTAAGTTCGCCATCTTCCCAAGTGTTTGCCACATCAATCATGGTTTTTATATTATTTCCGTAGAAACGATATTTTGGAAAATTTTGTGGATAAGGTAAATGCGCTGGTGGCTCGTTAAATTTCTCTGGTAACGGCTTTTCATAAGGCGAATCTGCATCCAACTCAAATTTCGACATAATGAATAACTGATCCCACAACTTATGCTGAAAGTCTGGAACATCGCGCAAATGTGGCTGAATATTACCCATTACGGAAATAATAGCATTGGCTAATTTATTGCGTTCTTCTTTCGTTTCGCGTGATTTAGCATAATTAATCATCTTTTGAAGATGACGTCCGTATTCGGGAATAATTAAATGCTCACGTTCTGAATTGTATTCTAAATGATCTATCAAAATATGTGTATGTGTAGAGTTTACTTAAGGCACGTAGTTTTGTGCGTGCGCAAAGTACAAAAAAAAACTAAAGACTAATAACGCCTTTAACGTTTTCTGCAACTTCTTTATATTTTCCAACAACGTCTTCTGGAGTTTCCATTTTCACGTTAATTGAAACGCTAGTATATTTTCCTTTTTTAGATTCTTTGGTCTCAATTACGGCACCCATATTATTGAAAAAATTTTCAATATCCTGAACCGAGCTTCCTTTGGTTTCTACAATAAATTTATACAAATATTCAGATGGCCACGAAGACGTATCGTATAATTGACTTTTTAGTTTTTCGTAAAAAGCATCTGTTTTTTGATTCTCGTCCATTATTTTTTTTTATTAAAACAAAGATAGTATTTCCTTGTCATTTTTTAGTTTCCAATTTAATTCCGATTTTTACATCCAAAATCTTGCCAATTTGAATATAAAGAAAATAGTTATCACTGGAGGTCCAGGCACTGGAAAAACATCCATCATTAACGAATTAAAGGATCGAGGCTATGTTTGTCTGGACGAAATATCACGTCAAGTAACCTTAAAAGCTAGAGAAGACGGCGTAGAACAGCTTTTTTTAACCCAGCCTTTGCTCTTTAGTGAAATGCTTCTGGAAGGCCGTGAAGCACAATTTAATCAAGCCAATACCCAACATGAAAGCGTTGTTTTTCTAGATCGTGGTATTCCCGACGTTTTGGCATATATGGATTTTATTGGCGATTCGATACCCGGAAATTTCGAAGAAAGCTGTAAAAATCACTTTTATGACTTAGCTTTTATCTTAAAACCATGGCAAGATATATTTATAAGCGATAGTGAACGCTATGAAAATTTCAATCAAGCCGTTGAAATTCATGATAATTTACTAAAAACCTATGAGAAATACGGTTACAATTTACTAGATGTTCCGTTTGATACCATTGAAAATAGAAGTGATTATATATTGAATGTTGTTAAAAATTTATAATGCAACAGCCTATAGATATACTGGAGCGCTATTGGAACTACACCAGTTTTAAGCCGCTTCAAGAACGTGTTATTAATGCCGTTTTAGATGGGGAGGATACCTTTGCCCTTATGCCAACTGGCGGTGGAAAATCCTTATGCTTTCAAGTGCCTGCCTTGGCTAAAGATGGTATTTGCATTGTTATTTCACCATTGGTAGCGCTGATGAAGGATCAAGTGCAAGCCTTACAACAACGAGGTATTAAAGCCATGGCTTTGACTAGTGGTATTCATTACAACGAAGTGGATACCATGTTGGATAACTGTATTTATGGAAATTATAAATTTCTTTATTTATCGCCAGAACGTTTACAACAGGAATTAGTACAAGACCGGATTCGGCAAATGCCTGTAAATTTAATAGCTATTGATGAAGCCCATTGTATTTCGCAATGGGGAAATGATTTCCGTCCAGCCTATAAAAATATTAAGTTGTTGCGGGAGTTGCAACCCATGGTTAATTGCATTGCGTTAACAGCATCGGCAACGCCTGAAGTTGTTGAAGATATTATTAAAGAATTGGATTTTATTAGTCCCCAGGTTTTAAAACAATCTTTTAAACGGGATAATTTGGCCTATATGACTTTTGATGCCACGGATAAGCATTACCATTTGGAACGTATTTTAAAGAAAAACGACGCACCTTCCATTATTTATGTTCGAAATCGTTTGGCGACTATTGAAATCAGTCAGTTTTTAGAAACCAAAGGTTTTTCAGCTACTTATTTTCATGGTGGTTTATCCAATGCCGAAAAAGACACCAAATTACAGGATTGGTTACAAGAGAAAAAACTGATCATGGTGGCTACTAATGCTTTTGGAATGGGTATTGACAAGCCCAACGTTAAAACCGTTATTCATTTAAATTTACCAGAAAGTTTAGAGAGTTATTTCCAGGAAGCAGGACGTGGTGGCAGAAATGGCGAAAAAGCATTCGCTGTCATTTTGAAAAATAATACGGACAAAAGTAAATTAGAAGAGCAGTTTTTAAACGTGTTGCCCAGTGTAGATTTTATGAAACAAGTTTACCGTAAACTCTGTAATTATTTTCAAATTTCTTATGGTGAAGGTGTTGGTTTGGTTGAAGATTTCAATTTTAATCATTTCTGTAAAACCTATAATTTCAATCCGCTAATTGCATATAATGCTTTGCAAACTTTAGATAGAACCAGCATCATTGCTTTAAGCACCCAATTCAATAAGCAAACTAGTGTCCAGTTTATTATTTCAGACACCCAATTATTTCAGTATTTACGGACACATGAAAGTTTGAATATTATTGTCAAATCTATTTTAAGAAGTTACGGTGGTATTTTTGAACATGAAACCAAAATAAATACCAGTAAAATGGCCGATAAAGCTTCGGTAAGCGAGCCTAAATTAATTGAAGCTTTAAAGACATTGGAAAAAGATGAAATTATAAGTTTACAAATTTCTAAAACGGATGCACAAGTTACCTTTTTAGATCCTCGGGAAGATGAAAAAACCATCAACCGCATTACCCATATTATCAATCAGCAAAACGATTTAAAACATAAGCAAGTTTCTGATGTTTTAAAATACATTTCCAATAATGATGTCTGCAAAAGTGTGCAACTCCTCACCTATTTCGGTGAAAAAGATGCGACCGATTGTGGAATTTGCTCTGTTTGCATTGCACAAAAGACCAAAAAGAAAGCGTCGGCCGATTTCAAAAGCATTAAAAACGCCATTATTATGAAATTGGAAGAAACGGATTGTTCATCCAGAACTTTGGCAGAAACTTTAGGCTATTCAGATGAAGAGATTCACAACGCTATACAATTATTGCTAGAACATCAAATTATTGCCTTAACAGCAACTAACACTTACAAATTATCTCATTTATGAAAACCGATTTACGCATTGTATTTATGGGAACACCCGATTTTGCAGTAGCCACTTTAGACGCTATTCTTGCCGCCAATTATCAAGTTGTTGGTGTAATAACGGCGCCAGACAAACCAGCAGGACGCGGTAGAAAATTAAACGAGTCTGCTGTGAAACAATTTGCGTTAAAGCAGGGATTAACCATTTTACAACCTACCAATTTAAAAGATCCAGGTTTTTTAGAGTGTTTAAAAGCACTTCAAGCCAATGTGCAAGTGGTTGTGGCTTTTAGGATGCTACCTCAAGCCGTCTGGCAAATGCCGGCATTAGGAACCTTTAATTTGCACGCATCGCTATTACCAAACTATCGTGGCGCGGCACCTATTAACTGGGCCATTATAAATGGGGAAACTAAAACAGGCGTTTCCACATTCTTTATAGATGATAAAATTGATACAGGCGATATGATTTTACAAGAGTCTGTGGCCATAACTGACGAAGATAATGTAGGCACTTTACATGACACGCTTATGGAAATTGGCAGTCGTTTAGTGGTGGATACTTTAAAGCTAATTGAAAAAGGTGTTGTGAAAACAACGCCACAGCAGGAACATGGCGATTTAAAAGATGCGAACAAATTAAACCGCGACAATTGTAAAATAGATTGGAACCAATCTGCAAACCGCGTACATAATTTAGTACGCGGTTTAAACCCCTATCCTTCAGCTTGGTGTTATTTAAAAAATAATGACGAAACATTAGAGATTAAAATTTATGAAACGCGGAAAGAACTTATTTCGCATTCAGAAGAAATAGGTCAGATTACCGCTACTAAAAAAATACTAAAAGTTGCTGTCCCAGATGGTTATATTTTTGTGGAAAATTTAAAACTTCCAGGAAAGCGAAAAATGCCCATTATGGACCTTTTAAATGGCTTTGAATTTCATACGGATGCTAAAATGCTCTAAACCCTTATGAATGCTGATATTGGCAAAATATAGACAAAACAAGCCACCTTTATTAACAAATTGGTTAAGTTATTAACAAATTCACGTATTTCCCTTGCTATTACTTGCATGGTATAATAATCCGTATAATTTTGTAAAGGATTTAACAAAAATGTTTAACCAATAATTCATTAATAATTAAACTTTAAATTATGAACAAAACAGATTTAATCGATGCAATGGCAGAACACGCAGGAATTACTAAAGCGGCTGCAAAGAAGGCTTTAGAAGGTGCGTTAGTTGAAATTGAAGGAGCTTTACAAAAAGGTAACAGAGTTTCTTTAGTTGGATTTGGATCTTGGTCAGTTTCTAAGAGAGCTGCAAGAGATGGAAGAAACCCACAAACTGGAAAAACTATTAAAATTGAAGCTAAAAACGTAGTTAAGTTTAAGGCTGGTTCAGATTTATCTAGAGCTGTAAATAGCTAAAATATATCTCGATTTATTTTACAAAAAGGTCTTCTATTAGAAGGCCTTTTTTTGTTATTAATTGAAAGAATTGTTTGATTTTAACAAAAAAAATATTAGATTTATAATAGAAAATCTATAACTATATGATTTCAACAATACCTAAAAAAGGAAATTTGCTCATTGCCGAACCTTCAATTATTGGCGATACCTCATTTAACCGTTCCATTATTTTATTAGCAGATCACACGGAAGAAGGCTCTATTGGTTTTATTTTAAATAAACCTTTGGAGTACACTATCAGCGATTTAATACCAGAATTGAATGCTAAATTTAAGGTTTATAACGGCGGACCTGTGGAGCAAGATAATTTATATTTTATACACAAGATTCCGGATTTAATTCCAGATAGTGTAGAAATATCATTAGGCATTTATTGGGGCGGCGATTTTAATAAAGTAGCCGAACTTATTGCAAATAATCAGATAAGCGAAAAAAACATCCGCTTTTTCCTGGGCTATTCTGGTTGGGAAACCGATCAACTTATGGATGAGTTAAAAACTAACTCTTGGGTAGTAACAGAAAACATCTACAAACACGAAATTATTGAAAAAGACTATGAGTTTTTCTGGAAAGAAAAAATGATGGAATTTGGTGGTAATTATACTATTTGGTCCAACGCTCCAGAAGATCCTAGCTTTAACTAGACAATCTAATTTTTACTTGTAATTTCTGCAGAAGTATTTTTGAGACTGAATTAGTAAATTCTTTTTTACGGTATTTACTGATGGGTTGAATTCCCGTTATGACATTGGTAATAAACAATTCGTCTGCTTTTTGCAATTCAAAAGGAGAAATAGATTCTTCTTCAAAGGTATAATCTGGCAATTGCGCAATAAGTTCTATAATTTGTTTACGCATGACACCTTTTAAGCAACCATCAGCAAGTGGCGGCGTTTTAATAGTTGTGCCTTTTACCAAGAATATATTTCCATTTAAAGCCTCAATTACTTTTTTATCAGTATTTAGTAATAAAGCATTTTGTAAGTTGTTTTCTTCGGCATACACACTTCCAACTACATTGATAGCTTTATTGTTCGTTTTTAAGGTAGATAATAAACTAGGCGCTACATAGAAGTCTTTAAATAAATCCACTTCATAAGGAGCATCATTCATCAGGTAGAAATCGACTTCCAATGGACTAACGGCAATTACATAACCCACTTCTTTAGAGGTTGGCTTATAAAGTCCGCCTTCACCACGAAAAACGGTTAGTTTTATGCGCGATGTTTTATTAGAAAGCTCATTTTCAACAAGTATTTTCTGAATTTCACTCTCTAGGAATTCCATAGTAAAATTCATAGGGATTTCCATGCGCATGATTCGCATAGAAGCCATGAGTCGGAAATAATGATCCTCCCAAAATAACAGATTCCCATGAGAATATTTCAAAGTTTCAAAAACCGCGTCACCATAGGCTAGACCGCGATTATTAATAGATATAGAATTTAAATTGTCTGTAATATTTCCGTTGAAATTGATCATAAAAAAAGTCCCAAATAAATTTGGGACAAAGATAAGTTTTATAATAGAAAAGACCTTAAGCCGAACCTAATACTTGTTTTAAATCGGAAATCTGATTTTCCCAAAGCATTTTGGCTTCATCTACTTCATCTTCTTCAGCAAAATCGACAATCATAATGGAAACGTCTTTAGTAATTTCATCAACCTGAATACGGATTTCAAAATAGTAGGGTTGTCCTTCATCAGCATCCCAACGGAATTTGATACGCTCCCCACTTTTTTTACTTACCAAACTGGCTTCCTCTTCGGATCCGTCCCAAATAAATTTGAAAAACTCACCACGTGAATTTACATTTTCTGCAAACCACTCTGAAAGTCCAGAAGGTGTTGATATATATTGATATAATAATTGAGGTGAAGCCTGAATAGGGAACTCCATTTCAAATTTTACTTTCTCGTCCATAGTTAATTAATTTATTTGGTCAATATATACATTATATCAAGACAATTGAAACTATTTTAATAAATATTTTTAATTGAAATTAATTTGCACGGAATAAATTTGTTGTTATATTTGCACCCTTGAAAAAGGCGAGGTAGCTCAGTTGGTTAGAGCGTTGGATTCATAACCCAGAGGTCACGGGATCGTGCCCCGTTCTCGCTACAGACGTGTGACAGCACAAATAACGGTTTAGTTCACTCTAAACCGTTTTTTTTATGCTTAACTTAAATGAATTTCTTACATTTGAACACGAACGCGAGTGCAATTTTGAACACGATTTGTCAGACAAAAAAGTTTTTTCTACCCCCAAAATCTACATTGCCAATGGTAAGCTTACTAGCAGGTGGTATGTTTATTTTGCATTTCGTAATCCCATTACTGGTAAATTAGAACGTCAAAAGAACATCTACGGCGAAGCTAACAAGCTGAAAACCAAAAAGGAGCGTTTAATTACTCTAACGTTTTACAAGAAAAAACTTCTTGAACTTTTAAATGAAGGCTACAATCCATACCAAAATAATTTAGAGCGTTTTTTGGCTGAAAAACCCAAAACGTGTGCACCTATGTCCCCTGGTTTTTTAGCTCCAAAACCAGTTGTTATAGAACCAAAAGTGATTCCTCATCCATTTTTACAAAGGTCAAATTTACAAGCGCCAATTCCTGAAAGAAGACAACCAGAACCGATTCCTGTTTATCAACAACCAGAACCGATTCCTGTTTATCAACAACCAGAGCCAATTCCTGTTTATCAACAACCAGAGCCAATTCCTGTTTATCAACAACCAAGAGAAATCTATCCACCAAAAGTAGAACAACCAATTTATGAAACGCCTCCTACTCCAGAATTAGAACCTGGAGAAAAGGATGATACCAAAATGAGTTTGCGTGAGGCTTTTGATTTTGCTTTAAGCATGAAAGAGAAATTGGTCAAGCCACGAACACTTGTAGATTATAGAAATAGATCTAAAGTTTTTATAAAATGGTTAAATGAAGAATATCCACATGTAGAACATGCCAATCAGATTACGCGAAAAATAGCGATGGGCTTCTTAAATCAACATCTAATTAAAAATTCACCACGAAGTCGAAACAATAGCCGTGTGGATTTAGGGAGTATGATGCAAGTTTTAGAGGATAACGAAATTATTCCTGTAAACGTCATACGGAAAACGCCTGTTTTAAAAGCCAAACCAGAACGTCATAAGCGTTATGATCCAAAAATGTTGGATGCTATTTTTATGTATCTGGAAAAAGAAGACCCTGTCCTCCTATTGTATATCAAGTTTATCTCCTATAATTTCATGCGACCAATTGAAGTTAACCGTTTACTTGTTAAGGATTTAAACATGGATACGAAGACGTTGTCATTTAAGGCAAAAAATAGTCCGTTGAAAACCAAAATTATTCCCGAGATTATTTCGGAAGCCTTACCCGATTTGTCTTTAATGGATGGTGACAGTGTATTATTTACGCCTGATGGAATTGGCAAGCCTTGGACTACCAAAATCGATAACAGACGTGATTTTTTCTCAAAACGATTCAAAAAGATAGTCAAAACGAAATTTGGACTTAATACTAATTATGGTCTGTATAGTTTCAGACATACGTTTATTACCAAATTATACCGAAAATTGGCTGAAACAAGTTCGCCTTTTGAAGCCAAGAGTAATTTAATGAATATTACAGGACATACAACTATGACCGCATTGGAACAATACTTGCGTGATATTGATGCTCATTTACCAACTGATTATTCTGATTTATTGAGATAATATGGATAAAAAGAATCAGGTTTTTAATACCATTCGTGATAATCTGTTTAGGAGCTATATTTTTTATGTTCCTAAACAGTTTTATCATTATATAGAACCTACGTTTTTAGCCAATATTATAAAGCCCGAAATGGTTAATATAATAGCCTATTCCAATTTAGATAGAGAAATTACCACAATACCATCACAAATGGATGGATTTGGAATGTTGGGTAAGGGCAACTTATTAAATGAGAATTTAGATTGGTTATTAGAACAACAAGAATCACTTTCTAAAAAAGCTTTCAATCGCTTTTTAGATCAATATTTAGAGCATGTAGGCATGTATTGGGTTTTTAGTTTATGGATGTCTAAAAACGTGGGTATTGATTTACCAGAAACAACTACTGTCCTCCAAAGTATTTTTGATTTGCAACATCAAGCTTTCGACAAACATTTGGATGAATTAGACAGCTATTTTGGTGAGCAAATTTCGCAAGAATTAAGTGATCCCTATCAGTACATTGATATGGTTTCTGATGTGATTGAAGATGTTCCAATAAAGCAAATAGAAACGTCAGATATAGCACCTGAACAAATTGCAGAAGAGCCACCCAAAATTGAGCCAAAAGAACCTGAAATAGTTATTGAAAAAGAAGAAAAAGAACCACTGATGACAGATGCCAAGGCAAGAAACTTTTTGTTGGAAACCGTGTTTGGTATTGATGCAGAATATCTGGAATAAAGAATTGCATAAGATTTGAGGTGACTACAACTGTTGTCAAATAGGTGACAGTTGTAACCTAAATTAAAGTTGAAATAAGAATTAAGCGTCAAACAAACGTTTATTTAACGCATAAATAATGGAAACAGAATTTTACACTTGTGAATATTGTTATAAGGAATTTGAGCCAAAAAGACGTCGTGTCCAAAAATACTGTAGTAATACGTGTAGATCAAAAGCACATCATGCTAGAAAAACCACTTCTAAAATAACGAAAGTTGAAAGTCTTGAAATAGTTCCAATTGAATCAGCAAAAATTGATAAGCCAAGCATTGGCAAAATAGACAAAATGAGTGCTTCTGGTGTTGGAAATTCCGCCATTGGAACTTTAACTGCTGACACCTTAAAACATATTTTAACTGCACCACAAAACAGACCATCAACCAAAGGTGATATTGCCAATTTAAAAGCGCTAATAAAACGCTACCACAAGGTTAAAAATTTACCACCTAATACCCAAGGTGCTCTCCCCTATTTTGACATAGAAACTGGCGAAGTTAAATATTCGTTTATGCCATTTTACGGATAACCGTAGTTTTCTTAAAATCAGCTTCATTATATTTATGAAAAATAAAGCATGACTTTAAAATTATCTATTTACACGTATTTTCAAAGGAATTTATATTTCTATATTGTAGATTGAAATGTGATGGTATTTGTGGTGTATATATTACGGATATAAACACACCATTACCCATACATATACGTTGCCCACAAGCTAAAAAACATCCCAACTAGAATGATAATTATAGAATTTTTGAAATCCATTTGGTCATTTGCATTTACAAAAGAAGGTGCGGAAATGGAAAAAATGACAGAAGCTGAATATAATAATGCTTTTATAAAGGATAAAACTTACGACCAAATAAAAGTAACATATGATAAGGCTTGGAATGCTAAAAATTTTGAAATCGAATTGTATTGGAAAAGAGCAAATTATTTTTGGGCATTCCAAATTGCATCATTCGCAGGATATTTTACGATAATTGGTTCAGATGCTTATACAAATAATCCACAAGTCCTTTACTTCATAGTTTGTATTGGTTTTATAACTGGACTAGCTTGGTCTTTCACAAATAAGGGAAGTAAAGTTTGGCAACGTCATTGGGAAATACACGTAGATATGCTGGAGGATAAAATAACTGGTCCATTATATAAATCAGTAACATCACCAAAAACATTTTCGGTTTCAAAAATAAATGAAATTGTGAGCAGATTTATCTTATCAATTTGGTTTATATTAGGCGTAAAGTATTTTTCTGAACATATAATTATTTTTACAAAGGACTTTAGCCAAATTGATTATCAAGTTTGGTTAAGTAGTATTTTTGTAATCTATTTTACTTTTGCGATGATTACTGGATATGGAAGAGGAAGATTCGGGGAAAGAGAAGTTCAGTTTTATAAAAGAAAATTTTCTGTAAATCAAAACTCTACTACTAACTAATGGTTAAAAATATTACAAACTTCATAAATGAAATAAAAAGACTAGGAATAGTTGACCAATACGAGAATTATTATCGTGGACATTCTGATATTAACTTCGAACTTAAACCAAGTATTTATAGAGATGGACTTATTTACAATGAAGATAATATCTTTAAAGAATCAATTTCACGAGTTCCTCTTGAGTTTATAAATGCAAAATCTACAGTTGAGAAATTGGTCAAAATGCAACATTATGGCATTCCAACTCGCCTTTTAGATATTACTGCAAACCCTTTAGTTGCTTTATATTTTGCTTGTAATAAAGATTTCAGTAAAGATGGAGAAGTTGTGTATTTGCGAATACCTAAAAATCATATAAAATATTATGATAGTGATGTAGTAAGCGTATTATCTAATATAGCAAAAAGACCTGAAAATTTTGAAATTGACACAAGTACTTCTAAAATTTCAGAATTTAATCAAACAACACCAATTGAATATTTGTTGCACGAAATCAAAGAAGAAAAACCATACTTTCAAAATTTGATTAATCCTAAACATATGGAGCAAGTATTTGCTGTTAAGGTTAAACTTGATAATGAACGAATTTTAAAACAAGAAGGAGCTTTTTTAATTTTTGGAATTGACGCTAATAAAATTAGACCTGCCAGAGTTCCAACTGATTGGATTTTAAACAGGACAACAAAAGTAAAACTAGAAATTGCTGCGAATCGAAAACGTGCAATTCTCAAAGAATTAGCAACTTTTGGAATTAGTAATAGAACATTATTTCCCGAACTTGAAAATCAAGGTATATTCTTAATTGACAAATATAAAAGAAAAACGAGCTGAATAGAAAAGCCAATGGGCAACACCGTGAATAATTAATGGCTGGTTCTCGCCTACTTACGAAAATCCTCGCGGATTTTCTATTCGGTTTTTTTTGCTAAATTAGGTGCTTAAACACGCCACTAATCATACACAAAACCGTTACCAGCAATTAAAAAAAAACCGAACCAAATGATATTGAATTTATCTGAAAGACAAATCGAAGATGTTTTTGAAATTTTTCACGAGCAATTACTTGAAGGAGGTTTAGAACTAATTTCCCGTCAACATATTTTAGAAAATAGATTAAGAATTGATTTGCTTTTTAAAGACAAAAATGGAAAAAATGTTGCGGTAGAACTCAAAAAAGATGCGATTTCAAGAGAAGATGTTGGACAAGCAATGCAATATGCTGGTCTGATTAAAAATAGTCGTGTGATTTTAGCAGCGCCAATTATTGCAACGAGTATAAAGAACGCATTTGACCATTATGGTATTGAATATTTGGAATTTGATTTAAGCGAAATTCAAAAATTATATGAACAAATTAAAGATAAAACAAGAGAACAAAATATAACGATAGCTAAAGAATTTAAACTACCTCAAAATGTCATAAAAGAGCCACTTTCCTCAAAATCAAAAAAAGATGGAAATATTGCATTTAAAGTAACTTATACAGATTCAAACTGGAGCGGAGTATGTTCACCAAATGTCGCTTCCTACAATTTTCGACATAGAACTTGGTGTGGTATTCAGGCTGATTTTGATATAAACTGTCAAGATATTGAGTATTCAAATTCAAACGAACTATCAACCGATTTTATGCCTTGTCACGATTGCATTGCGCAAAAAGAACTTGTTTTTTACGCAGGACATTATCACGGAGAAAAACACGATAATGAACCTATACAATGTTTAGGTGCTAAAGTTGGAAAGATTGGGGTATTCACATCAAGAGAAATTGGAGAACCCGAAAATGAAAGATTTATTTTCGCAATTGGGCAAATGAATTATTTTGAGCCTGTTAATGATGGAAATAATGACTACGAGTTATTCCATTGCGACAAAAAGACTGCGTTGATTTTCAACACAAACCGTCCAAAATATTGGAAATATTACAGCAATGCTAACAATCCAGAACGAATTGCTTGGAATACAGGATTATTCAGATATTTAGAGGATGATTTAGTTGTAAACTTATTAAGAGATATAATTGAAACTAATCGTTATCCGAACAAGGTTAAGGAAAAAGCGAAGTTTCTACTAAACCAGATATGAGAGAAAAACTGCTGTCAACAAAGTATATAAGCTATGGCTTGGTATGTGCCTACTTGGAAAATCCTGCGGATTTCCCAAAGCCAGTTTTTATCTGAATAGGTTCTTACTGAAACACGCCACAGCTCATATACATAAACGTTGCCCACAATTTAAAACCAAGACATGTGAATGAAATCTTGTGATAGATGTAAAAAGGAAATGTGCGTCGCCTACGAATATGAAAATGGATTTGGAAAACTTTGGTTTTGCAGAAAATGCGGATTACCAAAATATGAATTTATTGAATGCGAACACGAATTTGAAATTGCAAAATACCAATATGAAAGCGGAGTAATTCACGTAATTTCAAAATGTATAAAATGTGATAGATTCTTAAAGTCTTATAAGAAAAGAGATGTGGATTTTGATAATCTTCCATTTAAAAAATCTTCTGATAAATTAGATTATAACCAAAAGCTTCGAGAATGTTACAGAGTGTTTAATGACAAAGTAGAAGAATTAAAGTTTGATCGAAAAAAAGATACTAATGAATGGACAATCCAAAAATGGTATTATGGTTATTTGGAAAGTAATATGTGGAGGAAAAAAAGAGAATATGTTTTCAAAAGAAACAATTATAAATGTGAACGTTGTGGTGCACAAGCGGAATTTGTACATCATTTAACTTACGAAAGAGTTGGATATGAAAAACCTGAAGATTTAATGTCGGTTTGTAAAAGTTGTCACGGAAAAGAACACGGAGAAAATAAAAATCTGAATATAGTTTCACAGTTTAAAATTCACGATATTGAATAAAAAACTGTGGGCAACATCGTATCCTATGAAAAGCACTAGCCTAGTTCTCCAAAGTTAATATTTATTTTTTAATTATCTCATATTGATGATGGTGTGGTGTTGAAATGTTGATAATTCCGATAGGATTATCAATATTTC
>NZ_VSKK01000006.1 GCF_008086205.1 Bizionia myxarmorum
TATCCTGAACGGTAACTGTTCTAATAACTTGAGCAGCTGAATTTCCTTCCGCATCGTTTATGTTATAAGTAATTGTGTAGACACCAACGGTATTGGTATCGACTGTATCACCACCAATAATAACAGCGCCAAGGGCTAAACAACCATCATTAGCCGTTGCACCTAATTCCGTATATGTACCACAAGCTTCAACCGTTATAGTTGCAGCACCATTTAAAGTAATAGTTGGATCCGTTGTATCTTGAACGGTAACTGTTCTAATAACTTGAGCAGCTGAATTTCCTTCCGCATCGTTTATGTTATAAGTAATTGTGTACACACCAACGGTATTGGTATCGACTGTATCACCACCAATAATAACAGCACCAAGGGCTAAACAACCATCATTAGCCGTTGCACCTAATTCCGTATATGTACCACAAGCTTCAACCGTTATAGTTGCAGCACCATTTAAAGTAATAGTTGGAGTCGTATTATCTTCAACAATTATTGTACGCTGAACTTCAACTGCCGCATTGGTATGAGCATCTGTTACATTATATGTTACAACATAAGAGCCAACTACATTCATATTAACGGCTGATGCATCGATTAGGATACTTGTAGAAATATCGCCAGAGCAGTTATCTTTTGCAACTGCATTTAATTCAGTGTACGTACCACAAGCTTCAATAGTTAGGGGGTTAGCACCAATAAGTGTTATAATAGGATCTAAATTATCCTCAACTGTTACTGTAGATATACATGGGTTGGTAGGATCGCTACTATCTGTAACAGTAACCATAACTGGTGTACCAATATTTGAGCAATCAAAAATATCAATATCCAATGCGAAATTTGTACCCGTATTCGCAGCATCAATGTCGACAGGTGTGATGCTTGCGTTTCCTAGGGCATCTAAATAGACCGTTATATTGTTACATGTTGCTATCCGACTCTCCTCAAAACCCGGTCTCAAAGACACATAGTCCCGCAATGGATTACTCGAAAAAGCATCGCTGTTGTAGTTGGTGGAAAAAGCTTCGGTACTCAAGGTTTTTGCAAAACCAATAATACTTACTGAAAGAACAATTAGTAATAGCGAATAGAAAGTAATTTTTTTCATAATGATGGTTAATTTCAACAATTAATTATCAAGCGTGCCTAAATCATTCCTTGAGAAAAAAATGACCTCTGTAAACTTTAATTTGCTATTAATTAAGAATGTAAATTGAGGGATGGTCAAAAATAGTCTTTGAAAATGCAGTCAAGAAATTTATTCGGTAAACGGTTAAATTACTCTTTGTATTTAATTTTTGATGTAATTAGAGGCTTAAAATCTTGGTAACCATCATTTAATCAGTGTTTTGTGTATTTCCGTCTAGTGTGTTGCTTTTTGCTGTTACCAATTCTATGATACTAAACGAACAACGTTATGAAAAGTCCGATGAAATGCATATTAGGTGCTTTGTATGTATTTATAATGTTGAAAAATGCTATTTCCAATACACCTTTATTAGGAGCGCTTTAATTTAGTCCGTGCAGACAAAGGTTTTTGCGTTAACGGATTTTAAAAATCTTATGTCTTTGTCAGTTAAAAAGCTAATTATTAGAGAATGTGCTCATGGTACAAGTGAAAGACCAATATAAAAATGAAAGACTTAAAAATTAAAAGATTAATTAATTTTCAGTCATGCTTATTTTATATCAAAAATGAATAAAAAAGACCATAAATTAAATATTTAAAAAATAGAATTTATAAGGAATCTACCTTTTATTATTTTCATATATTTAGAAAAAATTAACATAATGCAAGCCCTAGAATTAAAAGTTAAAATGGCGCATAATATTATTGCCAAATCATGTTTTTTAAAGGTATAACATGGCTTTCAATAATTGCATTAACATGCTTTGATTGATTTATTTAACAACAATTTTACTTGC
This sequence comes from Bizionia myxarmorum, assembly GCF_008086205.1. Lineage (GTDB taxonomy): Bacteria > Bacteroidota > Bacteroidia > Flavobacteriales > Flavobacteriaceae > Algorimicrobium > Algorimicrobium myxarmorum. Next base: position 1,924 of record NZ_VSKK01000006.1, read on the forward strand.
AACTCTTAAAATAAATAGTATTATTTCATGATATATGTTATTTCTAACATGACTAAAGACATCCTATGTTTTTTAAAGCGAATTTCTAGTTTATAACCTGTATGACTTTTAAAAACCCGCTACTTTTCCTACTATTTATAACTTGTTTTTCTGTGCAAGCTGCCAATTTCTACCCTATTCAAAAAAAGGAGAAACTTAATGATAGTACTAAATATTATACCTTAAAGCTCAGTGAAGCTCAGACTAAGGATGATTATATTTCCGCTTTTGCCTTTTTTAGAAAAATTAAAGATGAGAATCTCAAAGCATCTAATTTCCAACAAGCCATTTACAACCTGAGACAAATTGCTATCATACAAAATAAATTAGGTTTTTATTACGATAGTGAAGAATCTGCTATCGAAGCTTTAAAACTAGTAGATAACTTACCGGAAACAGACTTTTCTCGGGAATGCCGAATTGGTATCTATAACCATTTAGGAATAATCTATCGCAATTTATTAGATTTTGAAAAAGCGCTAGATTATTATGAAAAAGCATTGGCTTTGGTAACAGATGTCTCTCATCAAATTATTTTAAAAAATAATATTGGTTTTGCGCTTATTAAAGCTGGCAAATTGGATCAGGCACTTACCGTTTATGAATCCTTATATCAAGAAATCCCTAACATTTTAGATCAAAAAGAAGTAGCACGCATTCTTCATAATTTCGGCATGGTTAAAGGGAAACTGGGCCGGCCAGATGCTGAAGATTATTTTAATCAAGCCTTGAAAATCCGAAAGGAACTTAATAGAACCATAGATATAATTGGCAGTTATCTAGACATGTCTGACTATTATAAATTTAAAGGCCAAACGGAAAATGCTGAAATGTATGCGCAAAAGGCCTATAGTTTGGCTGTCGTTAATAAAAGCCCTCACATTATTGCGGAAGCCTTGGGTCATGTAGTAGGTTTAAAGGAAGATGCGGATGTTTTAGCTTACAAGCATCTTCAGGACAGTATTAAAAGAGGAAATCTTTTGGAAGAAGGGAAATATGCTGCCAAAAAGTATGATTTAGATGGACAAGAAAAAATAGCAAATGATAATTTATTGCAAGCCGAAAAGGAAAAAAACCTTAAATTAATTTATGGATACACGGCTATTTTAATTCTGTTTATCGGCGTGGTATGGTATTTTATTATTCGGCATCGCCATAAAAAGCAGAAGCAGTTGGAAGTTTATAATACCGAATTGCGGATTTCAAAAAAAGTACATGATGAAGTAGCGAATGATGTTTATAATTTAATGAATAAATTACAGCAAAAAACCATTGATAGAAATGCTATTTTAGATGATTTGGAGGATGTTTATGAAAAAACACGAAATATTTCTCGTGAATATAATGATATTGATGTGGATACAAATTACAGTGAAACCTTAGCCGATTTCATATCTAATTATCAAAGTGAAGATACCAATATTATTATAAAAGGCCTGTCTAAAATCAATTGGGATAGTTTTTCTAAAATTAATAAAGTCGCTATTTATAGGGTTCTTCAGGAATTAATGACGAATATGAAAAAACACAGTTCGGCAACTTTGGTCGTTTTAGATTTTATTCAGAATGGTCAAAAATTAGCCATTCAATATAAAGATAATGGTTCAGGTTGCGAGATTAAAAAACAGAATGGTTTGCAAAATGCGGAAAACCGTATAAAAACTATAAATGGTTCAATTACTTTTAAATCGGAAATTAACGAAGGCTTTAGTGCCTTAATGCAAATTTAAGATGTTTAAGAAAGTAATAGTTTCAGACGATTTAACCAGTATTAATCTAGGTATGCTAACCGTATTGGACGGTTTGCAGATTTCGAACGTCACCTCAGTTCAATACTGTGACGATGCTCATTTAAGAATTCAAAAGGCAGCTCAAGATGGCGAACCTTTTGAGTTGTTTATAACGGATTTGTCTTTTAAAAAGGACCATCGCGAGCAAAAATATCAAGGTGGCGAAGATCTTATTCAGGAGCTGCACCTTAAGTACCCAGACTTGAAAATAATGGTTTATTCCATTGAAGATCGTATTCAAGCTGTAAAGCGATTGTTAAATGAATTTGGCATTAAAGGCTATGTTTGTAAAGGACGGCGTGGACTCATTGATTTACATAAAGGTATATTAGCAGTTCATAATGATGAAATTTATGTGTCTGATGGCGTGGCACAAGCACTTCACAAAAAGGCGAATTTAGAGATAGATGATTATGATATTTTATTATTGAAGCATGTGTCTTTAGGCATGTCCCAAGATCAAATCAGTCAGTTGTGTAAAGATAAAAATATGTCGCCTAATAGTTTAAGTTCTATTGAAAAGCGACTCAATAAACTCCGTATTCAATTTAAAGCTAAAAATGCCATTCATTTGGTGGCCATAGTAAAAGATTTAGGGCTAATTTAAATTTATTTCATGCCTTTACGGGAAACAGTAAGGAAGTATGATAAAGGCATCTTATGTTTGTATAGCTATTTATTGAGATAAAAACGGGTGAGTTTTTTAAAGCGTACAGAATTCTGTGCGCTTTTTTTATTTTAACACTATTTGAAAGGATTTCCACAGCATTAAATCAATAGTGATTCCAAGTCATAAAACGAAAAATCTTTAACACGTCTCAAATATTAAAAAAACTTTGGCAATACTCTTATTTTCACAGGACTCCATATTTTATGATAGCTTTCCAATTAAATTTTATAACTTGGTAGTTAAACAAACCCATATAAATATGAAAAAAATTACTTTAGCTTTAGTATTGCTTACTTTTGGTATGCAAGCCCAAACTTTTCCAAATCCCTATTGCAATATTACAGATGTTGCCGATGTATCTGTTGAAGAAATTACTGTAGTTACTTTTGGGGGAACAAGTATTACCAATACAGATATAGATACTGTTTTAATCAATGAAACGGCTACTGTTGCTAATGTAGCGGCAGGTGAAACCTACGCTTTAGTTGTAGAAGGCAATACTTATGGACCATTTGATACCAATATTGTAGCGTTTATAGATTGGAATAATAACAATACCTTAGATGATGCCGGTGAAATTTACGAAGTTGGTACACTTACCAATTCCGATGGAACCGACGGCGTATCGGTTACACTAGATATTACGGTGCCTGCTGATGCTGTTATAGGATTAACACGTATCAGAATTACAAAAACCTATACAGATGAAGATTCTCCGGCAGAAATAGATGCCTGCGGAATTACATTTGATGCTTTTGGACAAGGATTTTATCCAGGATTTGGTCAAGCTCTAGATTTTACTTTAGATATAGAGCCAATGCCTATTGTAAATTTCCCAGAACCTTATTGTGATATTGCAGATGCAGCAGATGTGTCTGTTGAAGAAATTACTGCCGTTACATTTGCAGGAACAAGTATTACCAATACGGACATAGCTACTGTTTTAATTGATGAAACTACTACAGTTGTTAATGTAGCGGCAGGTGAAACCTACGCTTTAGTTGTAGAAGGAAATACAGCTGGACCTTTTGATACTAATATTGTAGCTTTTATTGATTGGAATCAGAACGATACTTTAGATGATGCGGGTGAAATTTACGAACTTGGACCTCTTAGCGATACAGACGGAACCGATGGCGTATCTGTAACATTAGATATCACCGTACCTACAGATGCGGTTTTAGGAACAACGCGCATTAGAATTACGAAAACCTATACGGATGAAGATTCTCCTGCGGATGTAAATGCTTGCGGAATTACATTTGATGCTTTTGGACAAGGTAGTTATGCTAGTTATGGACAAGCTTTAGATTTTACATTAAGTATAGCACCTTTAAGCGTGGATACTTTTCAGTTGAATGCCTTATCTGTTTATCCAGTTCCAGCACATGATGTGTTGCATATAAATTATAAATCATCAATATCTTCTGTAAAAATCTACAATGTATTAGGTCAAGAAGTGCTTGCAAAAAACAGCCATTCTAATAATTTGCAACTTGATGTATCGGAATTAGCTTCTGGAGCTTATATTATTAAATTAGTTTCTGAAGGAATTGAACATACTATGCGTATTCTGAAAAATTAAGAATAGAATAAATAATCTTAAATCAAAAAAACTGAACAACCCTATGGTGCGTTCAGTTTTTTTGTTCAAAAGAATCTATTATTATTATTATTATTATTATTTAAGTTTGAATTCTAGTAAAACGGGCAAATGGTCTGAAATTTTTCGGGCTACTTCTAGATTTTCACAGTTACCAACAAAATCGATTGGTTTTGCTTGTAATTTCTCAATGTCAGACGTAAAATAAATATTATCGATGGCATGGCTCCGGTAATCACCATGTTTGCAAATCGTTTTTAATGTGGTGCGCTCATTTTCCAAAGCGCTTTTAAAGCCTTTTTTATAAAATGGTTTCCAAACGGCATGTTTTTCATTCAAATTGAAATCGCCCGCAATTAAAATCCGATTAGAATTTAAACGTTCGGGAAAATCAATAAAATGTATAATTTCTTCATGCGGATTATCATTAAACTTTCGGGAATGGTAATTTACGACATAGAATGGATCTGATTTACCCTTCAATTTAAAAGTGGCAACAAAAGGTTCACGATAGCAAAGTTCTTCCAAATGGGCGTCCAAATAAGCGCGCCCAACTATATTGACTTTGGCCGTTTTCCAAAGAAAAGCATAGCGTTCGCTCATGTAAACGGATGGGCTTTTAGTGGGATTACTAATTTGGTAATCCCATTTTGAACCCATTCTATTTAATTCATCCGCAATTTTAGCTACGGCCTGTGCGCCAGCGGGATCTTTAGCCACAACTTCTTGAATAGCAACGATGTCATAATCTCTTAAAATAGATGCAATGTCATAAAGCGTTTCAGCTGATTTGGTTCGTCCTAAATGGCGGTTATTCCAAGAAATCAGTTTTAAGTTTTCGGAACTATTTGCTTTTAAATCCCCATTCATTTGGGGCATTTCAACAATAGCTATCTCATTCTTTACATCAGATTTTTCGTTAAATAGATTAGCCTGATTAAAACTGGAATTACAAGAAAATACTAAAGCCAGAAAGACGTAAAAAAAACTGTAAAATTTATTCATTGCACAAGATAGGAAGCGAAAAATAAGTGTATAAAAATTACTATTAAAACAGGTATTTAAGTTTCGCTAATGTAAGAATCCTTTCAATACATGAAATGACATATTCATAAAATTAAGAAGTGTCAATAAAAGAAACATTTTTTAAAATCCGCTTTCTAAAAGTTTTCAGTAATTATTATTTTGCTTTTGGCGGACTAATCATAACATGAGATCGGTGTGTATCAGCATCCATTAACCAAGGCATGCCTGGCAATCCTGGTTGGGTTGGCAATCCGGTTTCTGCAGCCGTCATATAAGGTTTGTATAACACATAACGAATATTACTGTTTTTAAGCGCGCCCGTTTCAAAATCAAGATCGTCTTGTGCAGCAGTCAATACATAAACGGCGGCTGGTACTTTAGTCATTGACAAGGTTCCGGCATCAATTTCTTGTTTACGAATCTCACGTTTTTCTAATTCCGTTTTTCCTTCAGCAAGCAGTTCCCGACCTCTGGCCATATACGCTTCTAACTTATCGCTATAACACGATACGCTTATGCCGTCTTTATTGGGATTATCTGACAAACAGATGATTTCGTTTGTTCCTTCACGTAAGGTAATAAGTTCGCCTTTCTGGTTATAACCTAAAACCTTGGCATGTTCTTGATACATTTCTGGACAAGCTAAAAGGCTTGTATTAATTTGACTTTCAGCAGATGGAATTTTGGACTGACCCATAGCCGAAGACATACAAATGATGGCTGATACTAAAAATAAAGTTTTCATAATTACAGGTTTAAAATGATAGCATAAGGTACGTAATTTATAAGGAAAGAAAGAATAATGGAATTTTGAGATTTTAAAATTATTATGTTAATTTGGTTTTCACTTTATGAACTTTATTCTAATTTGCGGTGGAAATATTATTTAAAAAACCTCTGATTTCATATTATGGCTATACTCGGAAATATTATTAAAGGCGTTATTGATATTACGGATTCTTTCTCATCTGAACTAAATCCAGTTGAAGCACAACAGGAAGTTTTGAAAAAATTGTTAGATAAAGCCAAAGACACTGAATTCGGACTACATTACAATTTTGAAAATATTTTAGAAGCAGATAACGTAGCAAAAGCCTTTTCAGAGGAAGTACCTTATTTCGATTATAATAAAATAAATAAAGAGTGGTGGCATCGCCTTCAAGATGGTGCCGAAAATCTGACTTGGCCGGGACATCCAAAATATTTCGCCTTAAGTTCTGGAACAACAGGAACGAGTAGTAAACGTATTCCGGTGACTGATGAAATGATTGAAGCTATAAAACAAGCGGGAATTAATCAGGTTTTGGCTTTGACGCATTTTAATTTTGAAGCTGATTTTTTTGAAAAAGAAATCATGATGCTTGGCAGTTCTACCAATTTACAAAAAAATAATGAGCATTTAGAAGGAGAAATTAGCGGAATTACAGCTAGTAATATCCCGTTTTGGTTTCGTAGTTATTATAAGCCAGGTGAAGAAATTGCGAAAATTGATGATTGGGATGAGCGCGTTCAACATATTGCCGAAAATGCCCGCAATTGGGATATTGGCGCTTTAAGTGGTATTCCATCTTGGATTGAATTAATGTTACAAAAAGTAATTGCCCATCATGACTTAAATCACATTCATGAAATTTGGCCAAATCTTCAAGTTTTCACCTCTGGAGGCGTTGCTTTTAGTCCGTATGAAAAGAGTTTTAATGCCCTATTAGGTCACCCAATTACGATTATTGATACCTATTTGGCCTCTGAAGGTTTTATGGCATTTCAAGCCAGACCAGAAACGGATGCCATGCAATTGGTTACGGATAATGGTATTTATTTTGAATTTGTACCGTTTAAACCGGAGTATATAAGAGAAGATGGTTCATTGGTTACTGATGCGCCTTCGGTATCTTTAAAAGATGTGCAATTAAATCAAGATTATGTGTTGTTAATTAGTACGGTAAGTGGCGCGTGGCGCTATGAAATTGGCGATACCGTAGCTTTTACAGATGTGGAGCGTGCTGAAATTAAAATAACAGGTCGCACCAAGTTTTTTCTAAATACGGTAGGATCGCAATTGTCTGTAAATAAAATGGACGATGCCATGCAGAAGTTAGAAGAAAAATTTTCAACTAAAATACCAGAATATACTATTTGCGCCAAGCGTTGCGAGGATGGTGAATTTTACCATTGCTGGTATATTGGAAATGAAGACAATTTAGATTCTGAAGACATTGCTCAAGCACTTGATGGATTTTTAAAGGAAGCCAATCACAATTATGAAGTCGCTAGGAGCAAAGCCTTAAAAGGTGTTCGCGTTCAATTAATTCCACCCGCAGTATTTCACGAATGGAGTGCGGCCAGCAAGAAAAAAGGTGGACAAGTTAAAATGGAACGGGTTATGAATGAAGAAAAATTTCAAGTTTGGGAAGATTTTGTTAATTCACAGAAGTAGCCGATTCGGGCACTTCACCATCCCGTTTGTTAACAATATCCATTATTTCTTCTGGTGATAAATAGTATTTTACAATACGCATTTTATAAGAAGGGGTTATTTCAGCATTGTTCAGAATAAAATCTTTAGTTTTCAAGATATAGGATTCCATACCATGAGATACCGCAAAAGTATCGGCAGCGCGTTCGGCTTCTACAATATGCTTATCTGACAAGACATATTTAAGTCCAAACCATATCAAATTCAAATTACTGCGATTTTGATAATCCATAATGTGGCCTAATTCATGACCAATCCATCCAATTAAAATATCTGACGGAATATCTTTAGTAGAAAACTCTTTATCTGAAATCTTAAATTTCTCACTAATTAAAATGACATATTCCCGATATTCTTTGGGTTTAAAGAAACTCCCAAATTTAGGTTGGGCCTGCATGGTGGATTTCTTAATGTTTTTCTTAAACTTAATTTCAATAGCAACATCACGCAGTGCCGGATAAAAATCTAATGCGGTTTTTACTTCCTTTTCAAGAGCATTTGGAAATTGTACCTGTGCGTAATCGTTCATAGAGCTTATCAATAAAATTAATAGTATGATTCGTTTCATAGTTGATACAGTATAATAAAAAAAAATTAAACTGTATTAGAAATTGGAATAACATTAACATTCCAAACTTGGATTATTTTCTATAATAAAAAACGAGGGACAAGTTGCGACTTGTCCCTCGTTGTAATTAAATTCATGTAATTTGAAGATAAATCAATTTATCCCTTCGGTACCGGAAAACCACGATCGCGCATCAAGGCTTCAATCTTCGCATCGCGTCCTCTAAATTTTCTATAGGCTTCAGCTGGATCCATAGCATTACGTGGTGCAAATAAATATTTTACTAATTTATCGGCCATGGCTTTATCATAAAAACCATCGGGTGCATCTCTGAAAGCTTCAGAAGCATCAGCTGTTAAAACATCTGCCCACATATAACCATAGTAAGCGGTGGCGTAACCTTCACCAGAAAACACATGTCCAAATTGAGGCGTTCTATGACGCATTGGCAATTCTTTAGGCATACCTAATTCGTCAAGCGTTTCACGTTCAAATGTATCAATGTCTATATCTGTAGGATCTGCTAAATGTAATTTCATATCAATTAAAGCAGATGCTAAATATTCAGTGGTTCCAAATCCTTGATTAAAGGTCGATGCTTTCTTGATTTTTTTAACCAACTCTGCAGGAATGGGTTCTCCCGTTTTATAATGCACTAAAAACTGATTAATAACTTTATCCGTGGATAACCAACGTTCTAATAATTGCGATTGAAACTCCGTGTAATCTCTAACACCACCATTTAAAGTCGGATATTTCACATCTGCAGAAAAGAAGTGCAGCGCATGTCCAAATTCATGAAAAAACGTCGTTGCATCATCCCAAGAAACGAGAACAGCTTCTCCTGGTGCCGGTTTTACAAAGTTGGAATTGTTAGATGCCAATACATTCGTTTCACCTTCAAAAGAAGTTGCACTTCTATAAGTTGTAGCCCAAGCTCCAGAACGTTTGCCTTCACGCGCATAAGGATCTAAATACCATAAACCAATATGTTTACCAGAATCTTTGTCCGTTACTTCCCAAACCTTGACATCTTCATGAAATACCGGAACAGAACCTTCTGCAACGGGTGTGAATTTGAAATTAAACAATTCGCCAGCGGTAAAAAACATGGCTTCCGTTAGTTTGTCTAATTGTAAATATTGCTTCACTTCATCACTATCCAAATCATATTTTTTCTTTCTAACCTTTTCAGCATAATAGCGGTAATCCCACGGTTCAATGGTAATGTTATCGCCCAATTCATTTGCTACCGTTTGCATATCGGCAACTTCTTCTTTAACACGTGCTATAGCTGCTGGCCAAACTTTAAGCATTAAATCCATAGCGTTTTCGGGTGTTTTCGCCATACGATCTTGCAAACGCCATTCCGCATAATTGTCATAACCCATTAAACCGACGCGCTCTTTACGAAGTTTTAAAATTTCGGCAATAATTTTATTGTTATCAAATTTATCACCATTATCACCTCTGGAATAATAATTTTCCCAAACTTGCTTGCGCAGCTCGCGTTCAGTCGAGTAGGTAAGGAATGGATCAATAGAGGATCGGGTATTGGTAATAGCATATTTTCCGTCTTCTTTTTTATCTGTGGCTATTTTGGCGGCCGATTTCACAAAGCCGTCAGCCAAACCACCAATTTGATCTTCATTTAAATAGGTGATATAGTTTTCTTCATCATGCAGCACGTTATTGGCGAAATCGTTATAAAGCGTAGACAATTCTTTATTAATTGCGGCATAACGCTTTTTCTGATCAGCATCCAAATTGGCGCCATTCATTTCAAATTGCTTATACGTTAAATCAACTACACGTTGCGCTTGTGGCTCTAAAGGTGCTGTTTGAGAGGCATCATAAACCGATTTGATGCGTTGGAATAATTTTTCGTTTTGCGAAATTTTAGAGCTATATTCTGATAGCTTTGGTGCCAATTCGGCTTGTACATCTCTAAATTCAGGAGACGATACATTGCTACCCATAATGCCGTAATAGGCAAACACACGATCAAGCGTTTTACCAGCGCTTTCCATAGCTACAATCGTGTTTTCAAAAGTAGGAGCTTCGGTGTTATTAGCAATGCTATCAATTTCAGCAAGATGCAATTTCATGCCTTCTAATACCGCCGTTTTAATGGAATCTACAGACATTTTATCAAAAGCTGGAACGCCTTCATAAGGGCCCGTCCATTCTTGAGTAAGTATATTTTCACTCATTATTTTATCAGGTTTTTTAGTGTCATCTTTACAACTTGCAAATAGAACAATACTGCATAAAACAGTTGCTTTAATGGTTTTGTTTATCATTTATAGGTGTTTAAAGTGTTTAAAATATGGTGTTTTCAACAAAGCTACAAGATACTGAAATTATCATGAAGCGAAATCACAATTATATGAATACGGAATTAGTGCTTTTGAGAATTATCTAGGCAAGTTTTAAATACCATGGAAGTATGTTATAAATTTCAGCAAAACCAATTTCGTTTAGAAAAGCTTTATATTCGTTAATCTTTAAAGGGTTTCAACATAATTTCAAGAGAATTATAGTAAATTATTTTTTAATTTGTCGCTACTATTTTAAAGTGAATATCAAAGTTTCTAACATGAATAAAATGCCGAATTATGAATCTGTTTTTTAGAAAAAGTATCGTCGCCGCTACGGGATTATTCCTGTGTATTTTTCTGATGGTTCATGTATCTGCCAATATCATTTTAGTATTTCCAGAAGCCACAGCCAGAAGTTTATATAATGCCTATTCCACTACTTTAAGAGAAAGTATGCTGATTTCTATAGTTGCCTATTTGCTTTATCTTTCTATTATTTTTCATGTGGTTTATGCGGGAATTATCACCTATAAAAACCGCAATTCTAAAGGTGTTCAAAATACAATAAATCATAATAAAGAAAACAGTTCTTGGGCGTCTCAAAATATGGGTGTTTTAGGCATGCTTATTTTGATTTTTATAATTATTCATCTGGTCAATTTTTGGGCTAGAGTGAAATTAGGAATTGGTGAAACTGTTGGTACAGATATGGCCGGAAACATCGATGTTTATGAAGTCACGTTTACATTATTTCACAATCCATATTACGTGCTTTTTTATTCCATTTTAATGTTGCCACTCGGATTTCATTTGCACCATGGTCTCAAATCGGCTTTTAAAACATTGGGTTTTTATCATAAAAAGGGATTGAGCGTTTTGGCTAAAATCTCTCTAATTTATGCTCTTATTTTAAGCGTCGGCTTCGGGATTATTCCTATAATCGTTTACTTCAAATAGAAAAACATGACATTAAATTCAAAAATACCAGAAGGGAAATTAGAAGATAAGTGGCGTAATTATCAATCAGAATCCCGATTAATCAATCCGGCCAATAAAAAGAACCTCAATATTATTGTGGTTGGTTCTGGATTAGCGGGTGCTGGAGCGGCGGCGACTTTGGCAGAACTCGGCTACCAAGTTCAATGTTTTTGCTATCAAGATTCAGCACGACGTGCACATTCCGTGGCGGCTCAAGGTGGCATAAATGCGGCAAAGAATTATCAGCATGATGGTGATAGCGTTTGGCGCATGTTTTATGATACTTTAAAAGGTGGCGATTTTAGAAGCCGTGAAGCCAATACCTACCGATTAGCAGAATTATCAGCGCCATTAATTGACCATTTCGTGCAACAAGGAGTTCCTTTTGCTCGGGAATATGGAGGTGTTTTGGCAAACCGAAGTTTTGGCGGCGTACAAGTGCAGCGTACTTTTTATGCTCGTGGTCAAACGGGTCAACAGTTGTTATTGGCAGCCTATTCGCAATTATCCAAAATGATTCGGGCTAAAAAAGTGGCCATGTTACCCAGACATGAAGTTTTGGATATTGTGGTGATTAACGGGAAAGCTAAAGGCGTCATTGTCCGTGAACTTTCAACGGGCCAAATCAAACGCTTTGCTGCTGACGCGGTTGTTTTAGCAACAGGTGGTTATTCTCGCGTATTCAGATTGTCCACTTTGGCCATTAATTGTAATGGAAGCGCTATTTGGAAGGCGCATAAACGCGGTGCTTTTTTTGCCGCACCTAGTTTTACGCAAATTCATCCAACGGCTTTGCCACAAACCAGTGATGCCCAATCAAAACTGACCTTAATGTCGGAATCTTTGCGTAATGACGGGCGAATATGGGTACCGAAGAAAAAAGATGATAAAAGAAAACCTATAGACATTCCAGAAGATGAACGCGATTATTATTTAGAAAGGCGCTATCCAAGTTTTGGAAATTTGGCACCTCGAGATATTGCATCCCGAGCGGCAAAAGAACGCATTGATGCAGGTCATGGTGTGGGGCAACTAAAAAATGCCGTGTATCTCGATTTTAAACATGCCATCACTAAATTAGGGAAAGCGGCTATTGAAGATAAATATGGGAATCTGTTTACCATGTATGAAAAAATAACAGGCATAAATGCTTATCAAGAACCCATGAAAATTTCGCCAGCAGCGCATTTCTCTATGGGCGGATTGTGGGTGGATTATGAACTAATGACCACTATTCTAGGCTTATATGCTATAGGCGAATGCAATTATTCGGATCATGGGGCTAATCGTTTAGGCGCTAATTCCTTACTACAAACTAGTATTGATGGTTATTTTATTTTACCAAATACCATTAATAATTATTTGGAAGGCGAAATAGGCGAGAAGCATCCAGGAGTTGAACATCCCGAATTTGCGCATGTGGAGAATGAAGTCAAAGCGCACATCAAAAAAATATTACACATTAACGGCAATAGAACAACCGACGATTTTCATCGGGAATTAGGTAAAGTCATGTGGCAAGAATGTGCCATGAGCCGAAATAAGCAAGGTCTTGAACTTGCCATTCTTCAAATAAAGGAAATTAAAGAACAATTTTGGAACGATATAAAAGTCACGGGAACTGATACCGAAATGAATCCTGAATTAGAAAAAGCGCTGCGTTTGGCGGATTTTATAGAATTAGCGATTCTGATGTGCACAGATGCTTTGCAACGCGACGAATCTTGTGGTGCCCATTTCAGAGAAGAATATCAAACGGAAGATGGGGAAGCTGTTCGTAATGATGCCGATTTCAACTTTGTTTCTGTTTGGGAATACCATGCAGGTGATTTTAAATTACACAAAGAAATGTTGGAATTTGAATATGTGAAGCCAACCGTTAGAAGTTATAAATAACACAAAATCATGAAAGTAACATTTAAAATTTGGAGACAAGAACAATCCGATGCAAAAGGAGCACTCAAATCATATGAAATAGATGGACTTTCAGAAGACATGTCCTTTTTAGAAGCTTTGGATTTTCTGAATGAATCACTGGTTTTAAAAAACGAAAAAGTGATTGCTTTTGAATCCGATTGTCGGGAAGGTATTTGTGGTTCTTGCGGCGTTTTTATAAATGGCCGCGCACATGGCCCGCATGATAATATGGCCACTTGCCAAGTGCACATGCGCAGCTTTAAAGATGGCGATACCATTGTGGTAGAACCGTGGCGAGCAGGCGCATTTCCTATTGTAAAAGATTTGGTGGTAGATCGGTCTGCATTTGATAGAATTATAGAACAAGGCGCCTATATTACCGCAAAAACGGGAACGGCAGCAGAAGCCAATGCTATTTTAATTCCCAAGGAAGTAGCGGATTCCTCCATGGATGTTGCGGCTTGTATAGGCTGCGGCGCTTGTGTAGCAACATGCAAAAATGCCTCGGCGGCCTTATTTGTTTCAGCAAAGATAAATCACCTGAACAAATTACCACAAGGTCAACCAGAAGGGCATAAACGCTTATTGGAAATGACCACACAAATGGAACTGGAAAATTTTGGTAGTTGCACGTTTACGGCAGCTTGCGAGATGGAATGTCCAGCAGAAATTTCCATTAGCAGTATTGCCGAAATGAATGCACGTTATATTAAGGCCAAGTTTTTTGGATAGTTTTTTAGCGTATTTAAAAATTTTCAATAACATATCATCAGTCATAAAACAGGTCTTAACAGAAGATATAGATAAATTTAAAATATATTCAATATATTAGGTGCTTTACATTATAATTTGTCTTTTTTATTGAAATCCCTTATTTTGTTCAATACATGCAACAAATGATTTTTATCATAGAAATAGAAAATTATGATCTTTAACTTACCCTATTAATTTAAGATATACTACATGAGAAAAAACATTCTTTTACCCACCGATTTTTCAGACAATGCTTGGACTGCGGCCTTATATGCATTAAAATTATATGAATCAGAACCTTGCACGTTTTACTTTTTGCATTCATCTAAATTAAAAGCGTCTTCTATGACTAACATGTCTAGTAAATTGTCCCGTGTTATATCTGAAAATGCCTTGAATGATCTTACTAGCTTAAAGCAAAAAGCAGAAAGCATTAATAAACTTGAAAATCACAGGTTCGAAATTATTTTAAGCACTTTCGATTTAAAAGATGCTATGGAAGGCGTTGCAGAACAGCAAGAAATTAATATGGTTATTATGGGTACAAAAGGTACTACCAAAGCCAAGGGAATTGTTTTTGGAAGTAATACCATTAACACCATGAAAAGCTTAAAAACCTGTCCTGTTTTAGCCATTCCAGATGATTATGAATTTAGAGAACCCAAACAAATTGCGTTTCCAACCGATTTCAACCGTAATTATGGTGATGAATTAAAGCCATTAAAGGACGTATCGAAACTTTACAATTCAACAATTACGGTGGTTCATGTAAATAAGGAAGATGACATTACAGAAGCGCAAGATTATAATTTAGATCAACTTAAAATTTCTTTAGAAAAATACCCACATACATTTCATTGGATGCCAAATCACGGAAAAATAGAACAGGGTATCAAAGATTTTATTGATCAGTTTGATATGGATATGCTGGTTATGATAAATTATCAGCATAGTTTTATAGAAAGTATTATGAATGAACCTGTAATTAAAAAATTAGGGTTTCAGCCAACGCTTCCATTTTTGGTTATTCCATGTTTAAACTGATTAAAGTCATCTTATACTTGAAATTGAATCTTTAATTTTGTCAGAGAATACCAAATTTAAAATATTATGAGACATCACATTTTATTACCTACTGATTTTTCAGCTAATGCATGGAGTGCCGCTGTTTACGCTTTAAATTTATATGCTCAAGAGTCTTGCACGTTTTATTTTTCACATGCCTGGACCTTTTTAAATTCGGGTGCCAGAACACACATTTCGGAGAGTTATATAGAGCCGCTTAAAATTCAAGCAAAAGAAAAACTCGTAGAACTCCAAGAGCGTGCTGAATTAGAGAGCAAAGATAGAGATCATACATTTGAAACTATTTTCGGTATGGGTTCTTTAATGGACTCCATAGAATTTGCTATTGCTAAACACGACATAAACCTCGTAGTTATGGGCACAAAAGGTGTCACAGGAACGCAAGAATTTCTTTTTGGAAGTAATACCGTTACGGTTATTAATAAAATGAGACTTCGGCCTATTTTATTAGTGCCAAGTAATTTTGAATTTGAAACACCAAGCAACATTGTTTTTCCTACGGATTTTAATAGATTCTTTGGTGAAGAATTAAAAGCAATTAAGCATCTAGCAGATCTGCACAAATCGAAAATTGAAATACTGCATATTAAGAAAAAGGAAACGTTAAACGACAATCAGAATGCTAATTTTCTGATGCTAAAAACCTATTTTAAGAATTATGACCATCATTTTAACTGGATGCCAAATTCAGGTAAAAAAGAACAAGCAATAACCAGTTTTATTACCGAAAATAAAATGAATATCCTTACTATGATTAACTATAAGCATAGTTTTGTGGAAAATATCATTAAAGAACCCATTATAAAGAAAATGGGATTTCATGCTATAATTCCATTTTTGGTAATACCACGAGTGGATTAGATTTTGAGTTATAATATTTCAAAAGAGAATAATTAATTGAATCAAATTAAACAAAAACCCAACTAGTAAATCTAATTGGGTTTTTTGATTTCACATATTTTGGAAACCATAATTATTAGGAGTATAAATAATAAAAGTAGAAAACCCGTAAATTATATTCAGAAAAAATGCCTTTACACCGCCATTAATATGGCCACATAATGGCAAACTGCCGCTGCCAAAACAAAGAAATGCCATACAGCATGGTTGTAGGGATATTTTTCCCAAAGGTAAAAAATAACACCTAAAAGGTAAAGAACACTGCCAATAAGAATCATGACCATAACGCCAAAGGGAATGGCGGAAAAGAACGTACGTCCGCCAACAAGCATAATGCCTCCCATGGCTATATAAGCTAGGGTAGAAATAATATTCCATTTACCCGTAAAGAATATTTTAAAAATAATGCCAATAGCGGTCATACTCCAAAGCACCGTCAGTAGTGAAATACCAAAACTATTGTTCATATAAATCAATAGAAACGGGGTATAGGTGCCAGCTATCAGGAAATAAATACTAATGTGATCCAGGATTTCAAAAACCCGTTTAGCCTCGGCATGCTGAAAACCGTGGTAGAGTGTGGAAGAGGTGAAAAGTTGCAAAAAGCAAAATCCGTAAATGGCGGCACCAATAACCCCAGGCGTGTTATCGCTTTTTATGGCAAATGCTATCAGGATAGGAATGCCTACAATTCCGAAAATTATTCCGAAGCCATGTATAATGCTATTTACGAGTTCTTGCTGTATTTTAATAGGGCGATTTGGAGCTTGCATGATAATAGATTTTTAGTAAGCATTTAGGATTGACATTTTCATAAAACCACATGATATTTTATCCTAATAATTTAAAATGATTCTCATGATAAAGGTACATAAAATTCAATAACGGCTCATGGTATCCTAATACGTTTAAAACTATAATTTACTAATTCCTAAAATTTAAAACAAGCTGTTTCCATGTCAGTTATGGCCTTTATAAAAAATACTATCAGGATACAATAAACAGTTTTAATAGTAATTCCCAGCAATATTTTCTAAATTTAAGAAAATTAAAACCAACCCATTATGAAACAACTACTTCTAAATTTTATTGCCACCATCGGTATTATAAGCATGGTATCGGCACAAGGCTATACCACACCCAATACAGGAACGGTATTTACTTTAAATGATTTGGTGACAGCGAGTCCGGCTACAATTTCAGTTTCCGGAACTACCTATACGCTTACGGATGCGCTGACTATTTCGGCATCAGATACGTTTTTGATAGATTCAGATGTCACTTTAGAAATAGGAGAAGACATACGCATTACCGTATTTGGAACTTTTATTGTAAATGCCACAAACGTTGTTTTTACCGCTATTGATCCAGCGGCTCCCTTTGATGGCTTTCGATTTGAAGAATTTTCAGATATCAACATTCAAAATGCGACCATAGAATATGGTGGTGGTTTGCGCGTGCTTACAGAAACGTTTACTATCAATAACTGTATAATTACCAATAATGGTTCTGGTGTGGCATCTAGTGGTGTTATTACTTTGTCCCGAGGCATGGCTCAAATTACCAATAATACCATCACATTTAATCAAACGCCCGCCATTAGTTCGGGTGCTAATAGTGCGGTTTCACCTTATATATTTAATAATTATATAGAGGGTAATAACATTGCAAATTCCAACCGACCGCAAATAAATATGGGAACGACTATGGCTGCAAACCCGATTCAAATTATACAAAACACGATTAAAGGCGATCGTACTTTGGACAAAGTAGGCGGTATTGCCATATCAAATTTTGTGGGCGGAACCATTAACGCCATAATTGATGACAATATTATAATAGACCACCGCTACGGATTAACCATCGTGGGGAATAACTCATTTGCTTATATTAGAAATAATGTCATTGAAAACAATGATACTCAAGGTAGTCCAAACGTGGGTGGAAGTGGCATTTCATTAAATACGTCTGCTGCAGGAATGGAAGTTATTGCTAGCGGAAACACAATTAGTGGCAATCTTTGGGGAATTACGTTAATCGGCCAGGCCTCCATCAATTTAGGAGATGGAGCCGCGAATCCAGGGCAGAATGTTTTTTCTGAAAATGGAAACGGAGGTCTTACCTATGCGCTTTACAATAACACGCCTAATCCCGTGATGGCTATGAATAACTGTTGGGATGAAAGTAATTTACCCAACACGCTTGCGGATGCGGAAGCCGTTATTTTTCATCAAACCGATGATGCTAATTTAGGATTGGTAACTTTTGATCCTGTAAATTGTAGTTTTTTAAGTGTAGATGAACAACAATTAGCTACTATAATGATTTATCCGAATCCAACAGATGGTCAATTTAATCTATCTAATAATACGGTATTTAATCAAATGAATGTTTACAGCATAGACGGAAAACTTATTATGCAAAAAACACTTCAATTAGGTGGATCAGACATGTTCTTGGATCTGAATTCTGGTATTTATATTTTAGAATTGAATGGCCGAAATGCTAGAACTATTAAGAAATTGGTAATTAAATAATATTTTGAATAGGTACTAATTGAAAGCTCTACCTTTTGGGTGAAGCTTTTTTGTTAGTTTTTCTTATGAATAAATTTATTTTTTATGAAATTTTATTCGCCATAAACCACTGAATACCAATTAGGGTTTTAGCATCTTGAAAGTGATTCTTTTTAGTCAAATCAAACACTTCTTGCGTTTTTATTTTAACTAACTGAATATCTTCTTTTTCGTTTATCATGCCGCTACCTTCAAAAACCTTGTTAGAAGCAGTAACTTCGGAATAATAAAGAAAAATACGTTCAGAAGTTCCACCAGGGGAAACAAAAAAGGAACTTATAAATTCAATGTTGTTTACCTGATAACCAATTTCTTCTTCAACTTCCTTAAGTACTCTATGTTCGGGTTCTTCGTTAGGTTCTATAGAACCTGCGGTTAATTCCAATATCCAACCATCGGTTTCTTTAATGGTTGGATATCTGAATTGCTTGGTAAACAGTAAAGAATCCGTGTCTTTTTCATAAAGTAGAATAGCTACAGAATCCCCTCTTTCAAAACAAAACCGTTCCACGTCTACCGTATCACCGTTAAATAAGTCGTGAGTAATTTTCGCCTTTTTTATTTGGAAGAAATCATCAAATAGTATGTCTTCTTTTAAGATTTGATATTTCATATTTTTTGAAATTTCAGCGTATTCAAATTTAAGTTCAAACAGGTAATTTCTTATTATAAACCAAAATTAAACGACATCAAAAGCCCTTTATGGATGAATGCCCCAACGTGTTTTATCAGCAAATAGGAAATCCAGTTTATATTTCTCTGGGATTTCGCCATTAACCATAGATCCAGGTTTTATAGAGGGGAAAAGCTCTTCATACGTAATCATATCATTAAAGGAAATACGACGATAAATGTGCATACGAGTTAAGTTTTTCGTTTCATCTAAACCAGTAGCGCCTAAAAGCTCCACAAAGTTTTTAATAGTTAATTCGTGATATTTAGCAACGCGGACTTTTTTATCTTCAGGAACCAAACCTTTCGTTAATTTTGGATCTTGCGTGGTAATACCGGTAGGGCATTTGTTGGTGTTACAAAGTAGCGCTTGAATACATCCTAATGATAACATCATGGCGCGGGCCTGATAACATGCATCCGCACCCAAAGCAACGGCGCGTGCAATATGAAAAGCAGATGAAATTTTACCTGAAGCAATAATTTTAATATGTTGTCTAATTCCCATGCCAACCAGAATATTATGAACAAAATCTAAACCGTCAATTAAAGGGGCACCCACATAATTACTAAATTCAGGTGGTGCCGCTCCAGTTCCACCTTCACCACCATCTACGGCAATATAGTCTGGATAAATGTCCAGTTCTACCATAGCCTGACAAATGGAAATAAATTCACTTTTATAACCAATACATAATTTAAATCCAACAGGTTTTCCTCCAGATAAAACCCGTAATTCTTGAATGAATTTTACCATGGCCATTGGCGTATCAAAAGCAGAATGATAGGGAGGAGATATAACCTTAGTGTGTGGTTGAATGTGACGAATTCTAGCAATTTCTTCCGAATTTTTTTCTGCTGGTAATATACCACCGTGTCCAGGTTTGGCACCTTGTGAAATTTTAAGTTCAATCATTTTTACATGCGGATGTTTGGACTTTTCGGCAAAGAGCTCCGGATTGAACTTCCCGTCTTCCGTGCGACAGCCAAAATAACCCGTTCCAATTTGCCAAATGATATCGCCCCCATGCATTAAATGATAATCACTCAAACCACCTTCTCCGGTGTTATGTGCAAAGTTTCCAATTTTAGCACCGGCATTTAAAGCTTCAACAGCAGCCGAACTTAGAGATCCAAAACTCATAGCTGAAATATTCAATATACTAGCAGAATATGGCTGCTTACAATCCTTATTACCAATCAGTATCCGCGGATCACTATCTAAAGTATCAAATTCCTTGGGTGCAATAGAGTGGCAAATCCATTCATAACCTTCGGCATACACATCTAATTGTGTTCCAAAAGGAATGGTATCACGCACACCTTTTGCTCTTTGGTACACCGTAGAACGATCTACACGGTTAAATGGACGCCCATCAATATCCGATTCAATGAAATACTGGTACATTTTTGGTCGCAGATCTTCTAAAACAAAGCGCAGTCTACCTAATACAGGATAATTTCTCATGATGGTATGTTTCGTTTGAAACACATCGTAATAGCCCAAAATAGTAAAGCCTAGCACAAGAGCAAAAAGCACATACCAACTGGAATTTAAAAACATGCCTAGCGCGAGAGATACTAATAATGAAATAGTAGAAATGATATAAAATTGAGTACGCATAATTGAAATTTTATAAAGTAATTATTTGGGTAGAATTTTTATGTTATTCAGCCAGCAAAGTTATTAAATTAGAAACGGACATAATGTGTATCGCTTCAGTATCTTTTATAATTTCTAAAAAATGTTCTAGGCCGACCGGTATCATGCTGGTATGGCTAACTATTAGAGCAATGTCTTCACCTTGTATTTTTAAAATAGCCCGTCCTTTTATGATGATCTAAATAAGCGCTTACACGGATAGATATTTTGGACCTATGGTTTGAGCCTTTGCCATTAATTTAACTTTAAAAACGGTAACTGTATCTAAAAATGGCGTTTTAAAAATGTTGGGAACGTTCATTATGAGTCCTAATGCAAATGATGAATTACGCCAATATATAAAATTACATAAAATTATTCAGAGACTGAATAGGAGTGGGGATGATGTTTTAAAATGTTTATGTACTTAAGTGAATGCTGACTTTAGCTATTACATTGTTTTGATAATTTGTAACCATTTAAAAGTGCTGGATAGAGTGAACACGATTTTAGATTTATAATTTAAGGTTTTTTGCTTGTGGTTTTACGGGATTCATTAAGAAAAGAGATTCTGAAATTTTTAAAATTGATAGATCGCGAATAAAACTTTATAATTTTATTTTACAACTAAAATTAAGGGTAGTATTTGTTTATAAATTGCTGGTTATTACAAATGCCGACAAAATGCCGTTCTAATTAGCGTAAAATCAATAATAATCCTGTTTTTAAGCTTTCAATGTAAAAACTACATGACCGAACTAACCCAACAACTACAAACCCAACATCTACAAACCCTACTCTGGAATATTGCCAACACCCTTCGCGGTAAAATGAATGCTGACTATTTTAAAAATTAATACCATAGGAATGTTAATTTTGCTAGCCTAAACCGAACTGGAAAACGGCAAGTCTTTAAAATAGTAGACAACAGCAAGCAATTTCTGATACCTAATATTATACAATAACTCTTACTTTTCGATCCATTCGCGAAAAGAGCTCGTATGACTTTGACTGGTTTTAAGGTAGTTTTTACCAGCTTTTATTTTTATAGCTAAACTGTTTTTTGTGTAACGCTCTATTTTTTCTACGTGTTGTTTATTTATGATTGTACTGCGGTTTATTCTGAAAAAATACACAGGATTTACCTGTTGTTCTATCTGTTTTTAAGTGAGTTAATTAAGTAAATGTTTCTTGCCTGTTATATCAAACGCAAAAATAACACTCTCACAGGCTTCAAAAAAAGTAATGTTTTCGGCGTCAATAAAGTAAATTCCTTGATGCGTGTTAATAGAAAAGCGTTTTTTAAAAACTTTTTTTTTGAAGTTCTGTTGAATAAGTTTTGTAAGATTGTTCAGTTGTTCATGTTCTTTATAAGAGGAATTTCGAAATAGCAGAAACTTATCCCAAGCTGCTTGAAAACGTTCTTGAGAAAATGGTTTTAATAAATAGGCAATACCGTTGCTTTCAAAGGCATTCATTAAAAACTGATCATACGCAGTTGTGAAAATAATAGGGCAAGACACTTGAACCCTCCTATAAATTTCAAAAGCATTACCGTCTAACAATTCAATATCTGAAAAAATCACATCTACATGGGTATGATTAAGAAATTCAATCGCTCCTACTACAGTATCAATCTCTGCAACAACTTCGGTTTTGCTGTCTAATGCTTCTAGAAATCTATTTAACTTCTTTCTTGCAGGGATTTCGTCTTCAATAATGAGTATTTGTATCACGGGCTTAATATATTAATTTTAGGAATGGTTACAGAAAATGTGCTATCAGTGTTTTGAATTTCAATAACATTCTTGGTTAAAAATTTATATTGCTCATGTAAGTTATTTAAGGCTCTGCCTGAAGTTTGTTTTACATTTCGTTTGGCAATACAATTGTTTGTTATCTTGATGTTTTTGTCTATGTAAATGCGAATATAAACGGGTTTTTTTGAAGTTCCTATATTATGTTGAACGGCATTTTCAATTAATAATTGGAGGGTAAGCGGTATGATAAAGCCATCGCTATTATGGTTTTCAATAACTAATTGATAGGCGTTTCCATATTTATGCTGAATCAATTTGAAATAGTGTTCAGCAAAAATGGACTCTTCTTCAATAGTAATAAATTTCTTATCTGTTGCTTGCAAAACATATCTGTAAATATCTGCAAATTCATTCAAAAAATAAGATGCTTTGTTTTTATCTTCATATATCAGTAGATCCAAAACATTCAGATTATTAAAGAGAAAATGAGGGTTAAGTTGGGTTTTAATTTGATTGATTTTACTTTCTGAAAGTGCTTGGTTATAAATATTTAGAAGCTTCTGTTTTTTAATATTTTGCTGATAATAATAATATACCAAAAAAAAACTACCATATATAAAGTCATCTAATAGATTTGAAAACACAGACAAAATAAGGGTTTGCTGATTGAAGTTTCGTTCAATATTACCAAATGCAAAAGCAATTATAAATCCAATTGTTTACATGGTAATTAGAAAAATAAAAAGTGAAGCACCAAATATTTTCAACAACTCATTTATTCCAAAAACACCAGACTTTTGCTAGATTCTGATAAATAGGAGTAGGATTAAAAAAAGAATACATACTGAAATAAGAGTAGCAAAAGCTGATTCTGGGGTAAATATGTATGCATTAATTACGCGTCTTACTACAATACGCGTATAAACGGATTGTAAATAGGCAAACATTAAAATGAACACCAAAAAGTGTCGATGAGAATATACAGTATTTAGCAGTTTTTTCATTTGTTACAAAATGTAGAAATAGCACTATATTACTACAGTGCTATTTTTGTAAATATATTATTTAACTTTTTCTGGGAAAGATGCAATGGTATTTCCTTTCTCGTCAAAGAAGTCGAGTTTAGCGTTGTTGTCTTTATCTACATAAAACATAGCCTTTGGGCTTCCTTTATCATCAAAAAGAAACAAACCGTTATTTTGACTTCTTGTTTTTCCCAGCATTACACTTGGTACACCACCTATTAACCCTTGTTCTTCATATTCCTTTTGTTTATTATGCATAGCTTTTGGGTCTTTCTTACCAAGCTCATCCAATTCCTTCATTATTTCAGATGTTTTCATTTGAGATTCTTTACTTGGACGGTCATTAAACGATAAGCTACTGCTCACAAATCGTCTGTCATCTTTTTGATAATCTTGGGTCAATAATTGCATTACTTGGTCGCCATCATAGTGGTCATATGTTAGTGATAGTACCGAACTGTGACCGTTTTTATTTTTTTGGCCGTCATAAATATTTCCATTCGGTTGCTACCAATTGTTCAGAAACCATTGTATTTCTATCCTTCATTTTAAGTGACATTATTGCATTATAAAAACTATGATTGCCTTGAATCGCATAATCTCAAATTTCATTGCGAATAAATTCTTCTAAATGATTATTAATTAAATCGTGTTCGGCAGTCAAGCAAGCATCTTTTCCTATTTTAGGCTTTTACATTTGCTTCAATAAAGCCTCATTTTCTAAAATACTATGAATGTATTTTAAGTTTTTTCTGTTTTGTATTATTCATAATTTATTCTTTTTATAATTACTGATATAATTTAAATTGTAACGCTTTGTTTTTCTTGCATGGCAAGACCAGCAAGTGTTGTAGTTAATGCGACGTGTATCATAATATTCATCCAATTTCCAGATGGAATATGAACTAATACTAAAGCCATAAGCATTACGAATGCCAGAAAAGTATATGCAAAAAAAGTTTGTTTGTTAATTAGCAATAAAATACCCGCAATAAGCTCAAGTAATGCCAATAATGCTCCAAGTGCATAAGTTCCTGTATCGCCTAGAAAGGTAAGTCCGCTTTCTTTTAAGAAGTCTGCCATATTCTGCAAACCAACGCCACCCAAAAAGCCTTCAATAAATTTTTCCAATCCACCCCAAATAAAAAGTAGTGCAAACCCTATTCGGATAATTAAATTTCCTATTCCTGTTTTCATATTTATGTAGTTTAAATGTTACCATACAAAGATAGTATTGGTCTGTAGTTTAGTCTCTATAGATAATTCCCAGCGTATTGTATATAACACCGATATTTTGTTTAAAATTTCGTTAATTTACAATATGAAATTAGAATATCAAGGTGTCATCGAAGATAGCTCATTTATTTTGACCAACTTTAATTGTGCGCCAGCGCAACAATTACTGGAAAACAAAGGATTGTATAAAATAATTTGGGCTAGAGAAAATGACTGTTCCATTACAGTGGATGGTTACAGTTTTCTTTTAAAAAAGCACCAAATCCTTTTTAGCACTACTTTAAATATTCTTGATATCCCAAAGAAATCTGGAATTATAGCCATCGCTTTTAACCGAGAATTTTACTGCATTAGAGATCACGACCACGAGGTTTCTTGTAATGGAATGTTGTTCTTTGGTTCTTCACAACCACCTGTAATTACGCTTTCTGAAAAAGAGGTAAAAAGTTTTGAAACAATTTTTTCAGTTTTTCAAGAAGAATTTGAAACGTGTGATCATATCCAAGGGGAAATGCTACGTGTAATGTTGAAGCGCTTACTTATTAAATCAACCCGATTGGTTAGAGATATCCAAGGCATACAAGATTTACCAAGCTCTCAAATGGAATTGTTGCGAAAATTCCATATTCTCGTAGAGCAACATTTTAGGGAAAAGCATAAAGTAACAGATTATGCTGAACTATTGTTCAAGTCGCCCAAGACTATTTCAAATGTTTTTAATAAAGCTGGTTATCCTTCGCCGTTGACCGTAATTAATGAACGTATAATATTAGAGGCAAAACGGTTGTTGTTATTTTCAGATAAAACAGCAGAGCAGATTTCTTACGAATTAGGATATAAAGAAGGGGGGCATTTCTCAAAATTCTTTAAATCACATTGTGATTTGCCACCTGTAGAATTTAGAGAGAGCAATCCAGAGAAAAGAAAAACCGTCTAAATTATTTTTAGACGGTTTAACAAAGAAAAGTTTTATAAACTTAATTAACTAAAAGTGTATATTCTGGTGTTGGGTTTAATGGGCAGAAGTAAACATATTCGCCTTTTTTTAAAGTCACTTCCTTTGTTTTTGAAGTGCTTCCGGTTTTCACAGGTTCAGTTACATAAGCTGCTTTTATGTGGTTTGCTTCATCAGTATTTCCCTTTGGAGCAAGCACGAAACCTACTTCGTGGGCTACATCTTTATTTGCGATTTCAAAAACATAAGTACCTTCTTTTAGGGTTAATGTTTTTTGTTTAAACTCACCATCTGTTTGTTCTAAAGAAATGGTTTGTACACCGTTTTCTTTGCCTTCATTTTTGTCTTGACCACAAGAACTAAGGACAAAAAGGCTCATTAATAGGACTGTTGTAATTGCTTTCATAAAAATTTATTTTTATTTTCAAATAATTTGTTTGTTATGTTCTTTTGAACACTACAAAGATTTGGTTTTTTGAGAAACATCATATTATATCTTTATCCCATAAGTTTATATATTGTTCCCGAGCGTGATTATTATTATTATTGATTAAAAAAGTTAGTTAGTGAGTCAAAATATTCAATTTCGATGATACGTTGGCAAAAAGCTCTTTTGTTTTTTTAAGAAGTTGGTGGCGCGTTTTGAAAAAAAACAATTCTGCCTTTCGTGAGTTGCTTTTTTTAGCCTTGCACTTAACGTTTGTGTGTATGGACGGTAGCGTATTAAAGAATGAACCATTCCAAGTATAATTCTACGTGAAAATTCCGTATGGATTTTCCAGTTGAGCACAGACTCAGCAATAGTTATAAGTCTGCAATAGAAATCATTAACTTGTTAATAATCAATAAGAATTTATATATCAAGAGAATTACCTTGATATTCTACCATTAGTCGAACACGCCAACTCTTTCCAGAGAATATATTTGAAGAATTTTTCGCCAATGTACTGCACATGTGTATTGAAAAAGGTATGGTGAGCGGGCATACGCAAGCCATAGACTCTGCGCCTATAAAAGCCAACGTCTCGATGTACAGACTGGAACTTAAAGTGCCAGAGAAAGATCTTGCCACACATTTACATAAAATACGGCATATTAGTGCGATGGATAAAGAAAACCCATTACGAAAAAGCAAAGAAAATAAAGGCAGTAAATACACAAGCAATAAAACCCATTACAGTCCTACAGACCCAGATGCACGCATTAGTGACAACCAATAGGGTATAGGAATTTAATCGATGAAGTTTTCGCGGGTTATGAGTGGGTTCTTTTTTATTTCTTACAAAGAGTTCCGATAAGTTTAGAAACTCAATTTCTTTATCTTTTTGAGCGCTTTTAAATTCTATGTCGGGAATGTTTTTAAAAACGATTATTTTGAATGCTTTGTCCTGAAATATAGTTGCCAGCTAAAACTGTCCCTACAGCTAAGGGGATTGAAAGAAGTGGAAAAGTGAAAAAATGAGCCTTAAATTTAGTTGTTTTGACTTGTCCATTCGTAGTGATATAGGTTTTTACCGCAGTATTTTGCTGGCAACTGGCTTTATATTTTTCACATTGATATCCATTAACAAAATCAAACATTTCCTTTACCATAAACGCTTTGAAATGGTCAGAATTCAAATGTTCACTGAATTCAGTTTGATCTTTTATTTCGAGTTCTGCTTTTATTTATTGTTCTGTCGTTTGTCGCAAGTAGACGATTACGAATCACGAAACTTTCGATCTTAGAAAAAGTTTGATGCTAGTCACACGGGTTAAACACAGCACTAAATCGCCTATTTTTTATATCATCTTTATTGGCAACGGGCACTAATTTATACCATTTGAGGCTCACACGGTTCAATTCAAGTCTTTACTTATTAGGGTTCCAAAAAGGTTTGATTTTAACGTGTTTGGTATGACAGTACAATTCTTGTCTAAAAAACTGGTTTAACGCTATACAAACCCTGCTGTCTCTAATAATATAAAACACATATACAGTTAAATATCAATACTTAACCAATATATTAGCGATTTTTTTCAAATCTATTTCATTAATTTCTGTCTGCGGTGCTAATGGGAATATTTGTTGTCCCGGTCTGTTTATAAATGCCGCTCTCCAGCCTGCCCAAAGTGCACCAGCTACATCCCATCCGTGAGCCGCAACTAGCATTGCTTCATTAGGTTGTATTCCCATTTTACGTGCTGCCCATTCATAGGTTTCTCTAAAGGGCTTGAATTTTCCAACGTCTTCAACGCTTAAACGTTCATCAAAATACTCGGTTAAACCTGCGCTTTCAAATTGCTTTTTTACGCCTTCGTTTGATGAATTTGTGAAGGAAACTAAGGTGTATCCATCACTTTTTAATTGCGCTAAAGCTTCTTTTACTTCTGGATGCGCTGGTAAGCCACGTAACGAATTCACCACTGTTTTGCGGGCATCGTCTTCAGACATTTCTATACCATTGTTTGCGGCTACCATTTGTAAAGCTGCTGCGCCAATATTTCCAAAATGCTCGTATTGTCCACTTGCTGTGGTTACCAAAGAATATTGTAACATCGTTGTAAACCATAAGGACAGTAAATCGTCTCTGCCATTTAAAGCCTCACTTACTACTTGTTTCATATCGGTAAGATCCAGCAAGGTTTCATTCACATCAAAAAATATTACTTTCGGTCTTGTTTTATTTGTCATAATCGCTGTTTTTTCTGGTGAATTTCCTAATACTAGATTTGGCACGAGTAGCCCTGTTGTTCCCATTAAACCTAGGTTTTTTATAAATTTTCTTCTGTTACTTTTCATTATTGTTTGGTTTTTCTAAAATTTTTTAACTGAAAAGAGTTGATTAAACTTAACGAATCCGCGCAACTACTGTTTGAATTGTAATTGAAGTATTCAGCAAAAAAATTAAAGGGAAATCAAGTTGGTTGTTGTTCGTTTAATAACTCCGTTAATACTTGCTTAAAAGTATCTACGGGTTGTGCGCCTGTTACGGCACTTTTTCTGTTAAACACAATGGTCGGCACCGAGTTGACACCTAAATTTTTCCAATACTCTTGTTTTGTGCGTACTTCGGCTTGGGCCTCGTCATTGTCTAATCTGGCTACTCCTTCTTCGGCATTTAAGCCAACGCTTAAAAGTGCTTCTTTTAAAATGTTTCTTTTAGACACATCTTTTCTGTCGCTAAAAAAGGCTTTAGTCAATGCCATTTTTAATTCGGTTTGCTTGTTGAAATCTTTAGCATATTCCAATAAAATGTGGGCGTCAAAGGTGTTTGCCATACGCATTTCGTCAAAATAATCGAATTTAAAACCTAATTCTGCACCAGCTTCCGTCATTTGCTGTTGCGATTGTTTTTGTTGGTCTAAAGTCGAACCATATTTTTCTGAAATATGCTCGATGACGTTTTGACCTTCGGCTGGCATATTTGGATTGAGCTCAAAGGGTTGCCATTCTATTTCTACTTGGTCTTCAATTCCCAATTCTGAAATGGCTTTTTCCAAGCGTTTGTAGCCAATGGTACACCAAGGACATACAACATCTGAAACTATATCAATTTTTAATTTATCAGTCATAATTTTATTTTTTATAATTTTATTTTTTCTACAACACTAATCGTGTTATTTACTAATTAGATTATTGTTTAGAAAGTGGTTTTCTTTTTTTTGATCTTCAGTAATTTTATCTGCTGCAACAACATTTAAAACCATAGAATTAACTATTCTGCTTTTGCTTAAATCTTTATTTAGAATACGTGCTTTATGAAAAACACCTAAAGTAGCTACATTCGGTTTTGGGCTGCTATTATTCAGTATAACAATGGAATATTTATTCTTGTTAGCAGTACTTATTTTAGAAGTGAAAGGTTTTAATAAATCGTCTTCCGCTTTAAAAACAGGTGAAAATGTACTGTAATAATCTTCAGGTGTTTTATAGGTTTCGGCGTAAGCGTGGTAATCTGCAATCTGCAATTCACTTTTAATCTCACTAGGTTCGTACCCTAACATCAATATAGATTGATCTGCTGCATTATCGACGTGAAAAGGGGTGTTTTCCTGCTGATCAAAACGAACTAACCAATGATAGTCTAGCTTTTTATTGAACTTTGAAACCGTAAGAGCCGATAATTCTTTCTTTAGATCTGTCAATATGGACCTAAATTGATACGGTGTAAGTTCTTCACTAAAAACAAGAAGCATAAAACCAGGCGCTTCCGTGGTCGTTCTAAAAACTGTATTGAAGCTCTTTTCTGCTAGTTGTTTTATTGTTTCGTTTTTAACTTCCATCATCCTAAATTACCTTTCAATTTTCTGTTTTAAAATGTTATGAGTTCGCTAATTTGCAGTTCAGCTTTTACGTTACTATAGTTTTTCAAATCTCCGGCGAGGGTTTCTTGATGAGGCCCGAAAGACTCCTGAAACGAGGCTATACTATCAAATTTTAAATGAGCTATGGCTACATAAGGTGCAGGTTCGCCAGGAACTCGGCTAGCGATACCTAAATCTAATTCTAAATCTTTTAAAGCACTACCAACTAATTTCGAAACCATTGGCAAGTGCGTATTTTTGTAATATTCGGCATCAAACTGTACATCTTTCGCGTTTGGATACATTACGGATACTTTTATCATACTTTTTTTTATTAAATTAGTAAACCTTCTGCAAAATTAACAGAAGGTTTACAACTATTAACCAGTAGTTTATGAATTACATTTTTATTTTTTCCAAGCAAATTTTTCGAAACCCTTATCTACAGGGGTGTTTGCAATATGGTTTACATAATTACTAATTGTTTTTTGAGACAATCCCAAGATGATTTCCAACACTTGTGCTTCGCCATAACCCGCTGCATAAAAAGCGTCTAAATCTTCTTGTGAAACGTTTCCGCGATTACGAACGATGCTTAATGTCATTGTTCTTAAGGCTTCTAATTTTGCGTTTTCCAATGGTGTTTTGTTGCGCAATGCTTCTGTGATGTTATCGTTTACTTTCATCATTTTTGCAATTCCTGTATGTGCAGGGACACAGTAATGGCATTCGTGTTCTACGTTGATGGTTTGCCACACAACGGTTAATTCTTCATCGTTAAGTGATGACTCTGTAAACAATTGGTGTAAGGTTTGGTACGCCTCTAAAATTTTTGGCGCTCCTGCTAATACCCCGTGTAATCCTGGAATCATCCCATACGCTTTTTGAGATTGCTCTAATAAAGTTTTGCTTCCTTCCGGCGCTGTTTCGATGTTGTGAATTTTTAATGTTGTCATAGTTTTTCTTTTTATTATTAAAGTTAATATTAAGCTAAACGTTTGTTTAGTTATTGTGTAAAAAAAAGGTTTATAAATTTTTGAAGGTCATTTCAATATAATCTTCAATTTCTTGTTTGGTGTTAACGCGTGCTGCGGCAGCTAAACCGTGTTTTGCTAATAACAAATAATTGGCTTGTTTAATTATGGTTTGTTCATCTTTAGATGTATCTATTTGTAATTTTTCTATGATGATGGATTTTAAATTATGCATAAAAGCATTCATATGTTCTTGAATTAATTCATCTTCTTTTTCAGAAAACTCGTTATAGGTATTTGTTAAAAAACATCCTTTTAAATTATCGTCTTTAAAATTTGAACTTACAGAATCATAAAAAAACTGTTTAATATCAGCAACACCATTTGTGCCTTTTCTGAATGTTTCTAAAAGACCATTCACTTTACGTTTGTATTGCTTTAAGCTTTCCAGAAACAAACCGTGTTTGCTGCCAAAACTTGAGTATATAGAAAACTTATTAATGCCCATTTCCTTTTCAAGCATTTGCATAGAAGTCCCTTCATAACCCTTTTGCCAAAACAAATGCATTGCTTTTTCAACAACTTCCTCTTCTATATATTCTTTTTTTCTTGCCATTATTTCTAACTACAGCACAAAACTAAACGAATGGTTAGTAATATGCAACTATTTAACTTTTCTTTTTAATTTGAAGAAGTATTGCGGAAATTGATACAAGCTTCACTACATGGTAAGATTCGTAGTGAAGTCTAGTATCTACTTAAGTTTCTAGTGGTTTTTTAAGACGCTTGTTAATTCTGAAGGCTCTGCTCTGTTGCGATAGTCTGCATCTAAAAAAGCATAAATTATTTCGCCATTTTCGTCAATGATATACGTTGCTGCCAAGGGCAGTTGATTAGATGCATCGCCATTATGAGCATTTAACTCAAAAGATTGGTTGTACATTCCCGCGACTTCATCAGTCAGCTCAAATACGATTCCATATTCCTTGGCAATTTTATTCCCAACATCACTTAAAACTTCAAAAGCTAAGTCGTTTTTTTCTGAAGTGCTAATGGATTCATCGGGCAATTCAGGGGTTAAAGCGATTAAATTAGCGCCTTGTGCTTTAAAATTTGATAATTCTTCTTGTAATGCATTCAGAGTCAAATTGCAATAAGGACACCATCCGCCGCGATACCACGTTAAAACAACTTTTCCTTCTTTTAAATACTCAGATAAACTAACAGGTTCGCCCAAAGCATTGTTTAGAGTGAAATCTGGGGCTTTATCTCCAATTTGTTTCGCAGATTTTACGATGCCGCTTTTTTCTACAGATTCAATACCTTCTCGGTACGCTCTTTTTTTAGTATCGTCTGCTTTTAGTGTAAAGTTCGTTTTTTTATCTTCCAGTTTTGATTTCAGTGAAGTAGACTTTTCTTTTTTCATATCCTGTGCTTTATCGTTATTCTCTTCTTGTTGTGTTTGTTTTCCATTATGGCAAGATACGATCAGACAACTAGCAAAAATGGCAGTTAATACTTTAATTCTCATATTTATTTATGTTTTTTTAATAGTGATAAGGGTCGAATATACATAAAAAAAAATACTACCTTTTTAATAGAGCGGTAATCTCCTTAACGGTTTCCCGAGCCGTTTTACCCACACCGTAAATTGTGGCAGACGCAAACCCTGTCCAATTGCCATAGCCAACAAGCCATAAATTGGATTCTTTTATTGAACGTGTACCTTCCGTATTTATTTTGTTGTTTTCAGTAAGGTTTAAGGATTCCAAATGATTTAGGTTAGCTCGAAAACCCGTGCACCAAATCACAGCGTCAAATTGCTCCTTCGTACCGTCGTTCCAAATTACTCCGTGTTCATAAAACTCTTTGAAAGGACGAACGGCGTTTAACACATCTCTGCTTCGGGCTTCTTTTACACTTTTCACCATAACAATATTAGCCAAGGAAACACTATGGTCTTTGGAATGCTTAATCGTTTTTCCTAAATATTTTTGAGTGGCTTCGTTGAATAGGTAACGCCCGTCGATATCATCAGGAAGAAAAGTAGGTTCATTTGAAGTCACCCATTTGGTATGGGCTACTTTGGACACTTCTGCTAATATTTGTGCGCCAGAATTCCCTCCGCCAACAATAAGAACATTTTTGTCTTTAAACTTGTCGGAATTGCTGTAATTGACGGAATGAATTTGCGTTCCAGAAAAGTGAGTAGCGTTCGGATATTTCGGAATAAAAGGTTTGTTTGCGGTGCCTGTTGCACTTACTAAGGTTTTCGAATAAAAATCACCCTTATCTGTTTTGGTTATGAAAAGTCCATTTTCTTTCTCCACTTGAAAAACCTTAACTGGTCTTTGAATAGGAAAGTCATAACGGTTTTCATAAGCCGATAAGTATTTTATGAATTCCGCTTTGGTAGGATATTCTTCATTGCTTTTAGGCATCGCCCAACCCGATAAGGAACTATATTCGCTAGGAGAGAATAATTTTAAATCATCCCAAGTTTCCAACCAAGCTCCTCCAGCTTCTTTATGATCGTCCAAAATCAGATATTCCAAAGCACTTCTTCTTAAAAAATAGGCGACAGACAATCCTGCTTGTCCACCACCGATTATAATAACGTCATATACTTTCATTGCTGTAATATTTCTTCTTCAACCAAAAGGAAACGCGAACTAAAAAGATGAGCACCGGCACTTCTACTAATGGCCCGATTACGCCTGCAAAAGCCTGTCCGGAATTGAGTCCGAAAACGGCTATAGCCACGGCAATCGCCAATTCAAAATTATTACCCGCCGCTGTAAATGAAACGGCTGCATTTTCTTTATACGAAGCGCCTATGGCTTTGCTAAAGAAGAAGCTGATAATGAACATTGCACTAAAGTAAATAATCAATGGAACTGCTATGATTAAAACATCCATCGGGATTTCAACAATCAATTCCCCTTTAAGCGAGAACATAATGACGATGGTAAACAATAAGGCGATTAGGGTCATTGGTGATATGGTGGGAATAAATTTTTCCGTGTACCACTTTTCTCCTTTTAGCCTGACCAAGATAACCCGACTTAAAATTCCCAATAAAAACGGAATGCCTAAATAAATAGCTACACTTTCAGCAACCGTTGCAATAGAAATGTCGATAATAGCTCCTTCAAAACCAAAATAAGGGGGAAGAATAGTTATAAAAATCCACGCGTAGAAACTATAGGCAAACACCTGAAAAACACGTTTAATGCCACCAAACCTGCTCCATATTCGCTATCACCTTCGGCCAGGTCGTTCCAAACCAACACCATTGCGATACAGCGCGCCAAACCAATCAAAATCACCCCGACCATATATTCTGGATAATCGCGTAAAAATGTAATAGCCAAAAAGAACATAAGAACGGGGCCAATAATCCAATTCAAAATTAATGAAACAGAGAGGATTTTGGTGTTTTTAAACACTTTAGGCAAGAGTGCGTAGTTCACCTTGGCCAGTGGCGGATACATCATTAAAATCAATCCTATGGCTATCGGAATGTTTGTAGTTCCGCTACTAAACGAATCGATAATACTGGGGAAGGATGGGAAAAAATATCCAATGCCTACGCCTAAAAGCATAGCGATGAATATCCAAAGGGTTAGGTAAGAATTGAGAAAACTTAATTTTTTTGAAGCCATATTGTGGTCATTTTATTTGAGAGAAAACGTAAAGTAATTCGGTTGCAATTTGCAGACTTCTTTCCTGATATTTTGCTGCTTGTTGTGGCGTATTGTCGAATATTTTTGGGTCTTCAAAAGTGATTGCAATACGTTTTTCGGCACCTGGGACAAACGGACAGGCTTCATTTGCTGAATCGCAAGTCATCACGGCTGCAAATTCAGATTTTGGGTTGAAGTCGTCGTCCAACTTTTTTGAAAATCCGATTATTGGATGGTCATTTTCAGAAAATTTAATACTGTAAATGGGATTCTCGTTTTTTGAAATCATTTTTATCTGAAAACCTGAATTTCGCAAAGTTTCTGTAACCACCGGAAAAAGGGCAGTGCTTTCCGTGCCACCAGAATAACAAAACACATTTTTAAGATGGAAATGGTAAGCCATTGTTTGCGCCCAAACTTGCGACAAATGACTTCTTCGCGAATTGTGTGTGCAGATAAAATTGATATTAACCGCTTGATTCTTTGAAACTTTTAGCTGAATAAAATCCGTTAAGGGCTGTAAAACCGCTTTACGTTCCTCCGAAATCGTTTCTGGTTTTAAGGCTTTAATACTCATGTCAATTTCTGAAAACATCTTTGCTTGTTTTGATTTCATTTTTCTGAAGGTGTTATTTAGCAACAGCTACCGCCTGGGGTACAAGCAGATTCCTCTTGTGTTCCAACTGCAGTTAATTGTGGTTTTAATTTTTCTTCCGGAATTCCGCATTTATCTTTTGCCAAACAATCGGTCTCTTTATTGGTTAAAAGAAAGTTTTTCCCGTCAAAGTCCAATCCGAATTTCCCAATGGTATTTCCTTGGTATTCCACTTCAATATCTAAATCGCCAATGCCCAAGGTTTTTTCTGAAAGTTCAATAATATGCAGTAATTTTTCTGGATGTAAGCGGTGGTCATAATCATCGGCATTCCATAGTTGGAAATTCACGACTTCTTCATTACGAACTGTGCCGCCACAATCGATAAAATGTTTGGTGATTTTGCCAACTTCTGTGACGTGAAAGTGGTTAGGAACCAGTTCGCCATTAGGTAATTGAAAAGGGATGTTATCCAATTGATTTAATTTGTTTTTAACTTCTGATAGCTTCATATCTATATTTGTTTATTGCGATTATACGATTGATTGTGTTAAATTTTTTTAGCAGCAGTCTGCTTTAGGAAGGTCTTGATTTAAAAATTGGTGCATCAGTTTTTTCATTTTAGCCCAGTTTTTAGGGTCTATGCAGTAGCAAACTTTAACGCCCTCCACGGTTCCTTTAATCAGTCCTACTGATTTCAATTCTTTCAAATGCTGGGAAATGGTAGGTTGGGCAAGTCCAATTTCTTCAGATAAATCCCCGCAATAGCAAGCGTCTATTTCAAACAACCTTTGAAGAATAGCCACTCTCGCCGGATGCCCGAAGACCTTAGCGAATAAAGCGATGTCGTTTTGTTGTTCTGTGTACATAATTATAAGCTATTAATTACTTCATTGTAATATTACGATGAATGATTGAAACAGGAAAATATTTATTAATATTTCTTGAATATTTCATTGTGAGAGTATTTGGAGTGGAATACCGCTTTACATACTTGATTAAATTAAAGGGGGGTATATTAATGTACCGCCGATTTAGAAAAGTAATTCATAATTAAGATACCTGCAATGATTAGAGCGATTCCGATTATTTCAGGAAACTACAGTCATTAAATGGTTTACAACGGCTCGTATATAAAACGTAACGTGCAAATAGATCCAGTCCTTTCGGATTATACACAAGCCGAATTTTTATGTTTTGTTTTTATTCATTATTTTATCAAGTTTAAATTTTAAAGTTCGTTTTTTAGCATAGGTACGCTTTAACAGTAACACCATTTTTATTAACTTTTAATTCGTTTTGCGCT
This sequence comes from Bizionia myxarmorum, assembly GCF_008086205.1. Classification (GTDB taxonomy): domain Bacteria; phylum Bacteroidota; class Bacteroidia; order Flavobacteriales; family Flavobacteriaceae; genus Algorimicrobium; species Algorimicrobium myxarmorum. The sequence goes on from NZ_VSKK01000006.1 coordinate 38,765, forward strand.
TCTTTATCTTCTCCTGTAAGAAGGTTAGAACCTCCCTAAATAATAATATTCACTTCGTCCCACGCAGAACTTTTAATTGAATTACTGGCATACATCGCTACCATAAACATAGAGGTATCTTTATCCTTACTTGTCTATATTATATAAAATCTCTCCATATTTTTCGACTTTATTTGTTTCGTTTTTTTTTTGAATTTCCAATGATTCTTTTGCCCATCTAATAAACGTATCAGAATCTTCTAATATATCAGCAGGGATATTGTAAAATGAAAGCACGGTTGCATTACTTTTAAAGGGTTTTAATGGAACCGAACCTGATTCAATAAATTTAGCCTTATTGCTATCATCTACTTTCAGATAAACCACATCGTTTGCAATCATTCCAAAAGCTAAATGATCCTGATACAATGCAACACAACCAAACATTTTTTTGATAGACACATTACCCCAACCCGATAGTTGGTCGAGAACAAACTGTGTAAAATCGTTTGAAACAGCCATTTCTATTTGTTTTTTGAATAAAGTTTTGCCGCTATCCAAGCTCCAATAATCATCTCAGCCCACGCGATAGGAAATATAATAGCAGCCGAACTCCACGCTCCCAAACCTGTATTTACACTAGCAATCCAGAAAACTCCAATGGTTGCTAAAGCCGTAGTAGTGCCAGAAATGATAATTGACTTTAAGTTATTCCCAAATGCAACGGAACAAAGCCAAAATATAAATACTAAAACTGCAGACAGCAAGGTATCCCATAATCCCCATATCAAGGCATTACTCAATTCCATAGCACCAATTGGGATTCTGCCTGCAAAGAATTTTTCCATCAACGGGAAGGCAACAAACAAAGCTCTTGCTACTTCTGCAATATGTATCCAAACGCTTGTTATTAAGGTGATAATAATAAATTGTTTCAAATTAAAAACTTTATTTTCCATGGTGATGCTGTATTTAAATTTGCTACAAAGATGGATCAAATGGTAGAAAATAACCGTTGATATTTGCTAAGAAATGGATTTAATTGTCTTTAATAATGAGCTTGGTGTCGTTTTGTGAATTTTCACATCTGAGCAATCATTAAAGGATTTGAATGCTGCTATCTCTTTTGTGAAAGCAGCTTCAAAATCATCATTAAAAGAAAAGTCTTCTTCAAAAAATATATGATTGATATGAAGTGTAGAACTCTTTTTATCCGCTTTACAATCCATTCTGGCCAGTAATTTACCATCCCAAAGAATGGGTAATGAAAAATAGCCGTATTTACGTTTCGCTGCTGGAGTATAACATTCAATTTTGTATTCAAAATCAAATAAGTGCTCCATGCGTTTACGCTGAATCAATAAATTATCAAAAGGAGAAAGAATTTTTAGTTGACTATGAATAGGGGTATTCAATAAATTCAAAGTATCAGGAAAGGCGTAATATAGTTGTCAGTTTACGCTTACTTGAACCAATTCATTGTTTGAATGCATCTCCTTTAATTCTGAGGTAATACGGTTTTTGGTGTTTTTAAGTAAATAGGCCATTTCACTTGCTTGGCCAATACCATTCGCTCTTAGATAGCTTGTAATTAAAAATCGAATATGTTCCTGCGGAGTAGGGCAGTTTGTATCAATGTTGTCTGGCAGAACACGTTCCGTTAGGTTATACACTTTATGAAAATTCTTCCGACTCGAAATCATCAAATCCCCTTGCATAAACAAATTCTCTAATGCTTGTTTTGCGGGTTTGCTTTGCCATTCTCCTAGTTTAGCCTTATGTTCAAAGTCTTTTGCCATTAGAGGACATTCGTTTTCTATGCGTTTTAGTATTGTATCCATAAGTTTGACATCTTTCTGAAACCAATGGCTTTGTTCGTTTTTTAAAATAGCCTCTTTACGGGGAAGCGAATACTTATAATCGCGCATGGCCAGATATGCTGCAGCATGCGACCAATATTCGAATAGTTGTTTAGATTCAATTAAGGTATTTATATGAGAAAGTTCGTATTCAGGATTTCTATTCCATAACGTATGGTGATGGGCACGTTGAATAGCCGAAATTGTATCTATTTGTACATAACCAAGATGTTCAATACTTGCCAGTGTATTATCGATCGCCCTTCCGTTTACTATATCCGGAAAAACGCGTTGAGAAAGCAATACGAGCTTTTGTGCTTCAATTGGGGAAAGTATTTCTTTCATGCTGTATCACATATTTCTTTTCGAATACGACTTAAATGTTCCGCTGAAACACCTATAAAAGATGCAATTTGATGTTGTGGAACTCTCGAAATAATTTGTTTATTATTTTTTAGAAGGTCTAAATACCGTTCTTTTGGCGTTTTTATAATAAAAGATTGCCGTTGTTCTTCTACTTTGATAAAATTAATTTTGAACAATTGAAAACTCATTCGGTGAAAACCAATAATTTCTGAATTCAAAAATTCTAGCGCTTCAATGGTCATCTCTATTGTTTTGATTGGACTTAGCGCTTTAATAGTTATTTGAGAAGGTTTGTTTTGTAAATAATTTACATAATCATAACTATGGTCATTTTCAAAGTAAAAATTGGTTGTACATTCTTTTCCATCTTTAATATAGAAACCCCTTGCACAACCTTCTAGAATTATCTTAACAATATTAGATTTATCTCCATTTTTATATAGGAAATCGTTTTTTAGATATTCAACCTTCTCAAAGCCAGAAATAAATAGTTCTGCATCTTCTATAAGCATTCCCAATGATTTAACAAGATGCTTTACGTAATTATTCATTGTAATATGTCGTGTTTTTTTGATGAAAGCTAAAGTTTATGTATATCTTAAGTTAGCTTTTAGTGTTGAAGTTATAAATTTAAGTATATAAACAGAAAGAACAAAAAAAGAGGATTAAGGTTATTTTGTGTATAGAGACTTGATCTCGTATTTCTTGAGAATCCCCTCTCTTTTCTACTCTTATTTTTTACAGTTCTTTGAGACTTGAGATCTCGTTTTTAAGTTATTGAAAATGTTGTAGATGAGTTCTTTCATGAAATTAGTATTTATGAATTAAATCTTTAAAAAATAAGTTTTATAGGTATAAGACATTGCTGGTGATAGATCAAAAAATAGTTATTAAATCGATTTCCTTAAGAATAGTATTGTATTAACAGAAACACCGAAATTTTTAATCTAGTTTTAAAAACTGAAAAGTCAAATCAAAATATATTAATTTGGCGCTATTAAAGTCTAAAAAACTACAAGGCATACTTTCAACGGTAATCAAGTTTTAAACACAGCAAGCACTTAAAAAAAACTATAAATGAAAATATAGATTATTGAAGATGACCCCATTTTAAATAAAAATATTGCGGATGCCATGACTTCAGAAGGTTTTCTTTTAGAACGTGTTTTTGATGGCACTTTAGCAGAACGAATTCTAAAAACGCAGGATTTAAGTTGTGTGATCATGGACATTAACTTATCTGGAAAAACAGGTTTTGATCTTTGTAAAGATTTCAGAATTTACAATACTCAAACTCCTGTGATTATGCTAACAGCATTTAGTGAACTTGAAGACAAAATTAAAGGCTACGATTGTGGTGCCGATGATTACCTAACAAAACCCTTTTTTATGCGAGAACTTATTTTAAGAGTAAACTCACTTATTAAAAGAACTACTGCAGATATTAATGCAGACCAAGAGACAACCATACTCACCGCTGCAGATATTTCTGCAGATACGAAAAGAAAAAAAGTATTCGGGCAGAAGTAAGAAATTAATCTAACACTTAGAGCGTATCAAATATTAGTAAAATTACTAGAGCAAAAAGGAGAATTTGTATCTAAACAAGTTTTAGTTACAGAAATCTGGGGTGGTTCTTTCGATTTTAACACGAATACGATTGAAGTCTACATTAGTTTTATAAGAAATAAGCTGGATAAACCTTTTGGGAAAAACACCATAAAAACAAAAGTAGGCTACGGCTATTATATCGATTTCAATTAAAATCAGGTTTTGTGAAAATTAGAAATAAAATACTTATTTATTTTTCCACCACTATAATTGTGCTTCTCGGCCTATCGTTGGGTGCTATTTTTATTATATTTTCAGAATATAGAGAAGAAGAATTTCAGCAAAAACAAAACACTAAAATTTTACAAACACTTTCTCAACTCACGCAATTTGAAGATTATAGCAAGGAGTTAGCGGGTATTATGGACGAGTTAACCATTCATGATTTCTATGACGAGAAAATGCTGATTTTCGACACACAAAAAGATTTAATTTTTAGTAGTATAGACGATCTTTCCATCTCAAATTACGGTATCATTTTAAATGAACTCTCACCTGCTAATAGATGGATAGAAACCAAAGTTGGTAACTATGATATTGTTGGTGTTTATATTGAACATGATACTATTGGTTACTACGCTATTAGTAAAGCATTTGATGAATCTGGTTATTCGAAAATTTACTTTCTTGGAAATATTCTTATTGGAATTTTTATCTTGATTTCGCTAATTGTTATCATAATCTCCTTATATCTTTGCAAAAAAAATTGCCAAACCTATTACTGAACTTTCCGAAAGATTAAACAAGTTTGATTTAAGTAATACCAATACAGAAGAATTACCAATTAACGAATCTTCTTACGAGCTAAAACACCTTACCGAACGTTTTAATCAATTGTTTAAAAAAACAAATGAAGCTTTTTTGTTTCAAAAACATACTATAAATCATATCTCTCACGAGTTAAAAACACCAATAACCATTTTAGTTTCCCAGCTTGAAACCTTACTCACATATACAGATTTGGACAGCTTAAAACCTGTTTTAAATATCCAAATTCAATCAGCAAAATCTTTGGGAGATATTACTAATATCCTTTTAGAGCTTTCCAAATTTGAATCTGGTCAAACCATAAAAAAAGAATCACTCCGAATAGACGATTTAATCTTTGATATTATTTCCGAACTCAATACGATTCATCCGGATTTCATATTCGATATTAATTACAATTCAGCACTTATAGATGAACAGGTTTTAATGATTAACGCTAATGAAATGCTTGTAAAACAGGCTTTTCAAAACTTATTATCTAATGCGATAGCTACGGTAGTACGAATCAATCTACTGTTATTTCTGATATTGTAGATGGCAATAATTTATCCATTAGAATAACAAATACAGGAAATATCATCTCCAAATTAGAAGAAAAATATCTCTTCAATTATTTTTTTAGAGGCATCAATAGTAAAGCGAAAATGGGCTTTGGTTTAGGGCTTGTTTTAACTAAAAAAATACTTAAAGTAAACCATGCTACTATTAGCTATAGAAGTTCGAAAAACAATCTCAACAGTTTTGAAGTCAAGTTCCCTTTAAGCTAAACTTTATTTGCATTAAGGTTATTTTAAGGTCAATCGCATCAATTTAGCTCCCATAAATAAAAGAGCATTTTATGAGATTCAAAACATGCAAGATGACCTTTTTAGTCCTGTTGGGTTATCCTTATCTGCAAAAGCACAGGAACAATTAGTTTTAAGTCGAGCCGATTGTCAGACCATATTCCTAAAAGAAAATTTACAACTTCTAGCTGAACAATTAGAAATCTCGCAAGCAGAAGCTATGGTACTTCAAGCCAAGCTTTGGCCCAATCCCAGTTTAACTATAGATCAAGTAAACCTTTGGGCTACCCAAGGACAGTTAGATGCTTTTGACACCGAAGGATTGCCGCCATTTAAAAGCGGTAACACATTTGGTACAAAACAGCAAATAGGAGTTTCATTAGAACAACTTATTAGAACAGCTGGGAAACGTAAAAAACGTATTGCGTTAGAAGACATAACTCTAGAACAATCTAAAGAGTATTTCCAGGATATCTTAAGAAGTCTTAAAGTTGAATTCAGAAATCAACTTACAGAACTACAATATCTTCTGTTTAGTAAAACCATGTACGAGGAAGAATTAGTGTCATTAAAACAGCTAACTACTGCTTATCAACGCCAAGTAGAATTAGGGCATATTTCTAATAGTGAATATATAAGATTAAAAGCTTTGGAGCTTGAAATGGCGAAAAAACGAATGTTATTAAACCTGAAATTAACGCAGTTCAAAAAGAATTAAATGTATTAATGCGATTATCTGCTAACACAAATTTAGTGGTAACAGATGATGGTTTTATTAAGGATTCGGATGCTTTTATGATGCTTTCAATTCCTGGTTTAACTACGGAAGCTAAAGCAAATCGTCCAGATTATAAAATAGCCTCACTTCATGAGGCTTCTGCTTTAATACAGTTAAAATACGAGAAGGCACAGCGTGTTCCTGATCTTACTTTTAAAGTAAATTATGATCGAGGCGGGAATTTTATGTACAATATTATAGGTTTTGGATTATCATTCGATTTACCTGTATTTGATAGAAACAAAGGAAACATAAAACATGCCGAGTTTGAATTAGAACAATCTAAACTTCTTTCCCAACAACTAGAACTGACTTTAGAAAATGAAATCGCAGTCGCCTATAAAGACCTACAAAATGCTATTGCATTCTCTGAAAATATAGAGTCAAACTACGAGAGCACTCTAGATAAAATGCTACATAGCTATACTCAAAATTTCAAAGAGAAGAATATAAGCATTTTAGAATTTTTAGATTTCATGGAAGCTTACCTCACCAACAAAGCCATTATTCTAGAAGCAAGTAAAGAAGTGAATGAAAAAACAGAAGTCCATAATTACACCGTTGGTAGGGATTTAATTAACTAATATATAATCAGAAATAATACATGAATACATCACACAAAATAGTTTTATTTATGGTTTTTAGCGCTTTTTATAGTTGCGGAAATACCAGTAAAGATATTGCAGAAAATGCATCAGAAAACACTAAATATTGTATAGACGAAACCTTTAAAAAGACTGTAGCCATTGAGCAACCCATAATGAAGAAATTTACAGAAAATATTTCATTAACGGGTTCTGTAGAAACCAACCCCGATAAAGTGATTCACTTCGTGAGTTTAGTTGGAGGAATAATTTCTAACACCTATTTCTCTTTAGGCGATACCGTAAAAAAGGAACAAGTTTTAGCAGAAATTAGCAGTACCGAATTAAGTACTTTGGATGCTGAATTTCAATCTTTAAATTCACAAATAAAGGTTGACGAGATAAAATTACTTTCGGTAGAATCGATGTTTAAAGATGAAATATCGTCTCAAAAAGAATTGATAGAAGCACAAACCGATTTAGATATTTTAAAATCTGAAGGTCAAAAAATAAAATCGAATTTAAATATTTTTAGCGCAAGTCCAGAACGAGGTGTTTTCCTTATAAAAGCACCGGCAGCAGGTATTATAACAGATACTTCTATTTCTAAGGGTACACAAATACCTGCAGAAGGAGAGCCATTATTTAACATTTCAGATTTAAGTGAAGTTTGGGTATTGGTAAATGTTTACGCTACTAATATCCAAAATATTAGAGCAGGAATTGAAGTGAATATTTCTTCATTATCCTATCCTGATGAGTTATTTAAAGGTACTATTAAAACTATTTCTCAAGTTTTAGATAATGAAGCTAAAGTATTAAAGGCACGTGTGGTTTTAGATAATAAAGATTTAAAACTAAAACCAGGTATGTTGGTAGATGTTGTAGCAGAAAAAGAATTTGATAGCGTAGGTTTAAGTATTTCAACAGAAGCTTTGGTTTTTGACCAAAATCAAAATTTTGTAGTGGTTTACAAGACTGATTGTGATATGGCAATAAAAAAAGTAGAAATCCTTAATTTTAATAAAAAAGAAACATTTTTAATTAGCGGATTAGAAGAAAACGACAAGATTATTTCAAAAAATCAGCTTCTTATCTATGAGCAACTTAAAAACTTTCAAAACTAATTTAGAGGAAAAATTTGTTCAAGGTATTGTAGGCTTTTCGCTCAAGAATAGCATTATTGTATTTTTCCTGACCGCATTATTATTTATTGCAGGAATTATAAGTTATATACACACACCCATTGAAGCTTTTCCAGATGTAACAAACACACGGGCCCGTATTATTACCCAATGGCCCAGTAGAAGTGCCGAAGAAGTTGAGAAATTCGTGACACTTCCGTTAATGAAGCAGATGAATACCATCCCCAAAAAAGCGGAAGTACGTTCTATTTCTTTATTCGGCTTATCGGCAGTAACGGTCATTTTTGAAGATGATGTAGACGATTTTTATGCGCAGCAATATCCGTCTAATAGATTACAAGGAATCGATTCTCCAGAGGGTGCCGAAGCAAGTATAGATCCGCCGTATGGCGCCACTCGTGAGATATTTAGGTATGATAAAAAGTAAACGACCTATAAAAGAGATAGCTTCTATACAACATTGGGTTATACAGCGTGAACTTGTTTCTGTGCCTGGTGTTGCCGATGTAGTGAGTCCTCGAATGAACCCTCGTTATTGTGGAAACCGTCTTTGTCGCCATGCACCATAAAGCCCAAAAAGTTGGCATGGAGAAGTTTAATAAAATGAGTAAACTTGGTATTAAAAAAAAGAGTGCTGGTAGTGTAGCAACGTATATCGTTTTTGCTCAAATTATTTTAATTGTGGCGCTATTTCCTATTTTTTCATTCCAGAAAGTAGAAGGTAAAATGTTTACACCTTTAGCATTTACATTGGGTTATGCCCTGGTAGGATCATTAATTTTAAGTATCACTTTTGTTCCTGCTATTTGTAAAGTGTTATTGAAAAAGAATATTGTTGAACGCGAGAATAAAATATCACGCTTCTTTACTGAAAATTTATTTAACTTATTTCAATGGAGTAACCGCAGACGTAAGGCAACCATTATCACTTTTATAGCTTTAATTATTGGTTGTAGCGTTTCTTTTATGTTTTATGGATCCGAGTTTATACCTAAATTAAATGAAGGTGCCTTATATGTTAGAGCTACTTTACCTAATAGTGTTAATTTAGATGAATCGACAAAATTAGCTAAAGAGATGAAAGCGAAACTTCGAAAATTTAAAGAGGTGAAGTTTGTGCTAAATCAAGTAGGTAGACCAAATGATGGTACAGATCCAACAGGATTTTTTAATATAGAATTTCATATTCAATTGTTTCCAGATGGCGAATGGGACAGAGATATTGATAAAGAAGGGTTGATAGAAGAAATGCGTGCCGAATTAAATTCTTATCCCGGCGTGGTGTTTGGTTTTAGTCAGCCCATCCAAGATAATGTAGAAGAATATGTTGCGGGTGTAAAGAGTTCGCTAGTTGTTAAGATTTTTGGTTATGATTTATTTGAACTAGAAAAATATGCAGACCAAGTAGCCAATAGTATTAGAGATGTAGAAGGCATTCAAAATTTAAACGTCTATAGAAACATTGGTTTACCTGAATTACGTATTAAACTCGACGAGAAAAAAATGGGTAAATACGGTGTTGCTATGGCAGATGCTCAAGCTGTTGTAGAAATGGCCATTGGTGGTAGAGCAGCAACTACTTTTTATGAAGAAGAACGTCTGTTTGATGTGCGTATCCGTTTTGAAAAAGACTATAGAGACGACCAGAATAAAATTGGTGAAATTTTAATACCAACTATGGCCGGTAAAAAAATACCTTTACGAGAAATTGCAGATATCGACTTTTTAACGGGGCCTACCTTTATTTATAGAGAAAATAGCAGTCGTTATATTGCAGATGGATTTAGCATTGAAGGACGCGATTTAGGAAGTACCATTGCAGAAGCGAAAGCAAATGTATAACGCGATGTAAAATTACCTAAAGCCAATAAAATGACATGGGCTGGAGAATTTGAAAGTAAAGAAAGAGCTGGTAAGCAATTAGCAACCATTGTCCCTACCGTACTTTTACTTATCCTGTTATTATTATATTTTAATTTTGGAAATAAAAAAGATACGTTGATTGCTGCTGCTGCTATTCCTTTTGCTTTTGTAGGTGGTTTTTTATCTTTAGTGATTACGCAAACAGTCTTTGGAATTTCAGCAGGAATTGGCTTTATTATTCTGTTTGGAGTTAACACGATTAATAGTATTATATTAATTGCCGTTATGAAAGAGAATATGAGGATTATGCATATAAAAAATGCTATCTCTCAAGGTGTAAAAAGCAGAATTAGACCTATTGTTATGATTGCTTTAATGGGCTCTATGGGATTATTACCTGCGGCTATGTCTTCGGGAATGGAATCTGAAATTCAGAAACCATTGGCCATTATGATTGTAGGGGGATTAATATTTTGTATGATATTATCTTTTACTGTGCTACCTCAACTGTTTTATTTAGCATATAAAAACAAAGAAAGTAAACATGAAGTTAAAGATTGATAAATTTGTCCTATGTATTATTGGGACTATTTTAATAGCTTATTTTTTCCCGCAATGGGGAGCACAAGAAAGTAAAATTCCTATCGACACGATTAGTGCGATAGGAATTTCGCTTATCTTCTTTTTCTACGGATTAAAATTAAATCCGACACAGTTAAAAGCAGGACTTAAAAATTGGAAATTACATCTTTTAGTACAAAGTGCTACTTTTTTAATGTTTCCGTTATTGGTTTTATTGTTTAGACCATTAATTCAGAATGAAGAACAAGAAACCATTTGGTTGGCTTTCTTTTTCTTGGCAGCATTACCCTCTACAGTATCATCGTCTGTTGTTATGGTATCTATGGCAAAAGGAAATATACCTGCAGCTATTTTTAATGCAAGTATTTCTGGAATTATAGGAATTGCAATTACACCACTTTGGATGGGCTTGTTTGTAAATGATGCGCAGACCGATTTTGATTTTACAGATATCTACCTAAAATTGATTGTTCAAATTATTTTACCTGTAGTTTTAGGCCTCTTATTACAACGTTTTTTAGGGAAGTTTGCTCACAAACATAGTAGTAAATTAACACTGTTTGATAAGTCTATTATCTTATTAATTATCTATAAGAGCTTCGCAGAATCTTTTAATGAACATATTTTTACTGCCGTTTCTCTTTTAGATTTAGGTGCCATTTTTATAGGAGTCATCGTATTGTTTGGCATTGCTTTTTTGCTAACAGGTTTTATTTCTAGAAAATTAAAGCTTAATAATGAAGATCAGATAACTGCGCAATTTTGTGGAACTAAAAAATCATTAGTTCACGGAACCGTTTTTTCCAAAATACTATTTGGAAATATGGCGTCTATTGGGATTATATTATTGCCAATTATGTTATTTCATGCCACACAAATATTAATAATCAGCATTATAGCTTCTAAGAAAGGTAGAGAGAAAGTTCTGGAAAGTTAAATTTGATTAGTATGCTAATTTTGAGAAAACACGCTTAAATGATATTTGCTTTAATCCTACCATTTTCACGAATTTAAATCAGTCTAATGGACTTCAAAATGAATTTCCTTTATTTAAATTCATACCATGCCTACTTATCAACTATCGGATACTTATTTTAAAGAAATTTTAAGTGCTGTTGAAGTATTACCTGATGAACAAGAAGTTATAAAATAAATAATTTTAAAATTGAAAGATCCAAACTTTTGATGTTACTATATAAGGTAAAAAGATTTTCTCAAAACAATCACGGCATTGTATCGATGAATCGACTATCTCTAAATTTAAGCAAGTCATACTTTCGAATTATAATCATTTTTTATCGGTAAAAGAATATACTTCAAAATTGCACATAAGTTCAATATATTTAACGAAATGTGTTAAAAAAGCAATAGGGAAGGGTGCACAAAAAAATTAATTATAAATTATAAATTTTATATGCAAACAGATTGTTACATCAATTGGATAAATCTATAGGAGAAGTCTCTTATTCTTTAGGTTTTAATGAAATTGCTAATTTTTTTCAGTTTTTTTAACGTAATATAGGAATAACAGCGACTCAATTTCGGAAGAGTAATTGTTTAGGTATTATAAAGGTAGTGACATATAAAATATCAAATGAAAATAAAAGTTTTTTGTTATTTTGAATTAATCCCATTTATTCGTTGTAGAAAATGCATATTGCCCTGCACCAGTGAAAAAGAGCACGAAAGCACCAAACACAAATAATAGAATTAATTCAATGTCAAGACCTTCGGATTTTTATAATGCGAAAATGTTCTCTGAATGTGCCAAAAACATTGTGGTTATCATTTCAAAGAAAAAAACTTCAGAAGCCAAGCGTATTCTCAAACCTATTAAAATAAGTAATGCTGCATTTAATTCGGTCATATAAACACCGTACGCTATCATTTCCGGTAATCCCGATTAAGTTGGCATATTTTTGATTCTTTCTAGATTACTTAATTTAGCGACACCTTTAAATAGCATCAGTGCTGCGATTGTTATTCTTAAGAGAAACAATCCTAAATCGTTATATCTTCTTGTTTTTTAGCGTTTTATAAACTGCATCAAAAATTTTAGATTGATCGGCAAGGACAATTAGCGTATCATTTGCTTCAATTTTTGTTAAGCCGTTTGGAATAATATAGCTATTATCCCTTTTAATCATTGCTATAATGGCGTTTTTTGGAAAGCTTAATTCTACGATTTTCTTATCCACCGCATAGCAATTTGATGTTATCAGGAGTTCTTTCATTTTGGCTTTTGGATGTTCAGCCAGTAGCAAATCGGTTGCATTCAATTTCTTTTGTGTTTCAGGCAATCCGACTTTTAACCATTTTGCAACAATGGAGAGTGTCGTTCCTTGTATCAAAATTGAAGTTACCGAAATAAAAAACACAATGTTAAAAATCATATTTGCTTTTTCAATTCCTGCTAAAAGCGGATATGTAGCAAACACAATTGGAACAGCACCACGCAATCCAACCCAAGAGATGTAAAACCGTCTTTTTAGTTTCATTTTGAAAAACATAAGACTTATAAATACTCCAATGGGTCGTGCCACCAATATAAGGAATACTGAAATTAGCAGGCCAATGCCCATGTAAGGAACGATTTGTGAAGGAAAAACAAGCAAGCCTAACGTTAGGAAAAGTACAATTTGCATGAGCCATGCCAAACCATCAAACATTTTCATAATGGTCTTTTTATGTATGAGTTCTTGGTTTCCTAAATATACCGCACAAATGTAAATGGAAAGAAATCCATTACCACCTACAAAATCGGTGGCAGAAAACGTTATAAACATTAAGGCTATCACTAAAACAGGATAAAGTCCTTCAAAGTCCAGTTTAATTTTGTTGATGATATATTTGCTCAATACTCCAAAGCCAATTCCCAAAATACCACCCAAAACCATTTGTTGAAAAAACAAGGGGATTATAGAAATAAAACTTTGATCTTGATTGATTACCAGAGTTAAAAAGGCAATGGTCAGCACATACGCCATTGGGTCGTTACTTCCGCTTTCCATCTCTAAAGTGGGTCTTAAATTGGTTTTTAAAGCCAGACTTTTTGAGCGTAAAATTGAAAATACAGCAGCCGCATCTGTGGAGGATACAATAGAACCCAGTAACAAACTTTCATAAATAGTAAAATCAGTAATAAACCATACAAAGGTTCCAAGAGAAACCGCTGTCAATAAAACGCCTAATGTTGATAAAGCAATGCCTTCGCGAAGAATGGGTTTAACGGCTTTCCAATTGGTGTCAAGTCCACCTGAAAATAAAATAAAATTTAAAGAAACAATGCCAATGAATTGCGCAAGTTGAGGATCATCAAAACGGATTCCTCCGATACCATCAGAACCTGCCAGCATTCCAATTCCCAAGAATAATAATAAGGTTGGAACACCAAATTTGTATGAGGTTTTACCTGCAAAAACACTAACAAGAAGTAATAAAGAACCGACTAGTAGTATATTTTCAATGGTTAAATTCACTCTATTTACGTTTAGATTTTATGTTGCGAAGATACTATGATAGATATAAAAAGTCGATATAATTGTGATCTAGTTTTTTGGTTTAATAAATTTTATTTTGACTTGGATTCGAACTGTTTCATGAGTATTAATTGGATTTTTGATTTTTAATGTACGCCTTTTATAATCTTATACTGCTCAAACGACTCATTGATACAGCGAACATCCAAATCTGATTGCTAATTAGAATATTTTAAGTGCGCAAGCAATAACAAGCCTTTTATGAAGTCATGCTTATTATTTATTATATAGTAACGGACTTCTGCAATAATCTAAAGACAGAATAGTACATGCGATTCGTTTTTATTTACTCGGTGTTCAGGTCTGATAAATGAATCAGGCCATTTTACCTTGGTTATGGTTCTGGAACCTTAAAAAAGGAATATCGCGGCACAGCGCATCAATGTAAGGACTGCTCAATAAAGTTGCGCTGTTTGGGTAAAACTGCCAAAGAGAAAAAGTTTTCTGTCACCTATTACAAAGCAGAATATGAACGTAATATAAAACGTGTAAATAGTACGCAAGGCAGCTATAAGAAAGGCAAACGGCAAAGTATGGTAGAACCCGTTTTTGGAACCTTAACCCAATTTATGGGTTTAAGGAAAATAAATACCATAGGAATAAACCAGACAAACAAGGTCATGTATTTAGCAGCCATAGCATACAATCTTAAAAAACACTTGAAATTCACACAGAAACTATCTAAAACCAAGGCAAAAGCACTTGTCCTGATATTTTCTAAAATAAATGGACTCCAAAACGGAATAATCTTCAATTTCCACCAACCAAAATTTAATTAAATGGCAGTTGAAGAAAATTAAAAAAGCCCTAAAAAAGGGCTTAATTGTGTTTTGGTCATAAATTTTTAGAGCGTTGTGAAACGGTTACCTTTATTACCACCAGTATTTTCATTTCTTTTCTAATTTCTTTAATTCGGTATTTGTTGTTGGAAGATCTCCATTCTTATTTATACCGCTACAATTACATCAGTTCCATCAATCGGCTTACGAGTATCATCACTATTTTAAAGTGCATTGGCTGCATCATATCCAGTTTTGATAGCATGCGAAATATTGGAAACCTTTGAACAGTCACCTACTTTAACAACCGAAATGCCGTGGTCGCTCAAAGCTGTCGTATCGAATTTCTCGGGATGCGAGCCACTCGCCATCACAACATAGTCGCACGGAATTTTTACAACCTTACCATTCGGTTCTTCGCAGATTAATTCACCCACCGTAATGTTAGTCACTTTGTGTTCTGTAAACTGCGCCACCCCATGCTTGTTAAATAGTTCGAGCATTGTAGGTAAAACGGTGGGGCCGATCTCGCCTGCAATCTTGTCGCGCATTTCCACTATAGATACTTTACAGCCTTGCTCGGCAAGGTATTCAGCCGTCTCACAGCCTACCATACCGCCTCCTATAACTGCCACACGGCCAGACACGTTTTGCTCGTCTGCGAGCACCTTCCAGGCATCACACACATTAGGACCATTCACGCCTGAGATTGGGGGAATAAAATTTGTTGCGCCTACCGCTACAATCACAGCTTCGGGTGCCATTGCCAGAATACGCTCGGTGGTTGCCTTTTCACCCAACCGTAGTACTACGCCATTGGAAAGTATAGCGTGCTCAAGATCTTCCACTGTACGACGTATTTCACTCTTCCTTGGAGGTTTGTCTGCGATGTTCAATTGCCCACCAAGCTTGGTATCTTTTTCAATTAGCGTTACATGATGGCCTTTAATTGCAGCAACCCGTGCGGCTTCAAGCCCAGCGGGACCGCCTCCGATAACCACCACCTTTTTCTTTACGTTTGTCTGAATGATGATACGCGATTCTTCAAAGCCGTTTTCGGCATTAACAACACAAGCAATGAACCCTCCGCTCATTACCGCATCTACGCATCCTTCGTTGCAGCCAATACAGCGAATAATACTTTTTGCCTTTCCGGCGGCAGCCTTATTTATCCAGTCAGGATCTGCCAAGAGTGCACGCCCAATGCCTACCATGTCAACTCTGCCAGCTTCAAGTAATTCTTCCGCCATCTCAGGATCGATGATTCGTCCTGAGGTGCTGACAGGAATAGTGACTGCTTGCTTAACTGTACCTGCAATGTCCGCAAAGAAACAGTAGGGCTGTACACCCATCGGAGGAATGGTGTCTGCCAAGTTTCCGGTATGATTCGCCTGAGCAACATGCAGCATATGTACACCAGCTTCTTCAAGCAACCTGGCGAATTGCGGAGCATCAGTCTCATCTATACCGCCTTTTCCAAGTGTTGGAGTTACTACAGGTAATTTATATTCGATGATCATTTCTGGCACAGCTTCTCTTAGCGCTTTTACCAACATTAATGCAAATCGGGTTCTGTTTTCTAGGCTGCCTCCAAACTTGTCAGTTCGATAATTCATTTTCGTGCTGCATAGTGCGCCCACAAGTCTGTCGCCATGCACCTGAATGGCATCAATCCCCGCTTTTTGAGCGCGTACAGCACAGGCGCACATCTTTTTAAGAATTTCCATCAAAGCTTCCTCCGTCACTTCGTTAACGAAATTATCCATATCATGGTGTAACCGCGCACGTACTTTGTCCTGTTCACCATTGGCAAACATTAAGTTGAGGGCATCGACGTCATATTCTGGATGAAAAATTTGTACACCGAGCTTTGCGCCATACGCATGCACACTATCTGCGAGTAATCGAAAGCTCTCGATCTGGCTATCGTCAAACAGCTTTGGAGTGGGGGCAAAACTTCGGATAGGCGCTACATCGCCTAGAACGATATAACCCACACCTCCCTGAGCAAGTCGGGTATAAAAAGCACGACTCTGTGCGCTTATACTTCCGTCTTTAGCTTCATAGCCGGTGGTGAGCGGAGGAAGCAATAGCCGATTCTTGAACGTAACGCCACCAATGGTGATCGGTTCTAATATTTTCATCATGATTTTTTATGTATTTTGTATTAATCATAAAAGTCAAGTAATACGCTGACTTTTATATAATCATTGAAATGTCGAATTGGGTTATTTGATTCTATTGACTTTCCCTAATGTAGATATATCAGTTTTTACGTCTGTGGGGTTGCCGTAGTAATTTATGTTGCCTAACCCTTTCATTGTAATATCGATGCTATCTTCAGCATAAACAGACATATTCTCCATGCCTTCGCTAACTACTTTTACCCTTTTAGACTTAAATTCTGAAGCATTTATTTCTCCTAATCCTACCGAATTAATAGAGGTCCAATTTGAGCTTCCTTTTATTTTAATAGAGCCAATAGATTTAGAGATTAAGTTAAATTTTTCTACCTGGAAATTGTCTATTATAATTTCTCCAACCCCTTTGTTAGTAATGTTTACTTCGTCACCAATAAAATTATTCTTAATGTGAAGGGTACCTATACTTTCAAAGTTTACTTTAGTTAGGTGAGGAGAACCTACTTTTATAACAAGTTTCTTTTTACCAGTGAACTTTCGTTTATTTCTCAATTCAATAGAAAGTTCTCCTTTGTCATCTGATACTTTTAAGGCTTCAATTAAAATGGAGCTACCCGAAACATTTAAATAGGCACTATCGGATTGTTCATAAATAACGTCTCCGATTAGTTCTAAATTCAAATTTGTAAATTCGGAAATATCATAAGTCTTTAAGGTATTCGAATCTGACTTTGACTCATTGCAGGAAACCAGAGAGAATAGTATAAAGACCGCTGTAATTAAAATAATTGCTTTTTTCATGTTTTGTATTTATTTATTATTAAATATAAAGTATATCTAATGACGATTATTCCACTTATAGCACATCATGAGTATTATTTAGTTTCGAACTTTTAGAACTAACTTTGGAAAAAAAAATTAAGATTTATTCCATGTATCTATTGTTTTCCTAATTTCATTAGATAAATGTGTTTGAAATTCATGCAGTTGTCTTAAGTCATCGTTGAATTCTTTACTATTGGACTTCCCTCTAAATTCTAATACATCTTCCAGAAGCAGATTGAAGGAGCCCATGCTTTTTTCAAATCCTTTTTTCCAACCATCAACATCTATCATAAAATAGCGTTTCCTATCACCACTGAAGGTTCGGTAAGTAAGTGTTCCTTCTTTCAAATACATATTCACGGCATTACTAATCGAGCTTTTACCAGCACTTAAAAATCCTACGATGTCATCAAAGCTGCGATAGGGTGGGTCTGATAATAACAAATAGGCAAATACCCGCCCTTCAATGGGTGTTCTACCATACTTTTCTATGGATACACCTAACTTTTCTACCTTTTCCTTCAGTGCTTTTACCTGTGCTTGATCATTCATAATGCAAACCTACTAAAAATTGTTTAGTTCTGTAATTTCAGAACCAATAATGTTTTAAACTAACGGGATAATCGGTAATTTGCTACGCGTAAATGGTCTATAACTAACTGTTTAGTTTTTAGTTAATTTATTTCTGGAATAGTACATTTTTTGTTATTGACGGTAGCGACGGTTTTGAAAAGTAGCGTGTAAGCAACCTCGAACCTTTCGGAGTAGCACACACCATAAATATATAAAGAAACCAATGAATTAGGCCTTTTGTAGCAATTTTATATAAATATTGTCGTGTGTAGTGTATATCCCAAGCTGTGATTCGGTAGGCTTTATTTTTCACATCTAATTTCCATTTTTTAATATATGTTCAAATGTAAATATGTCATTTTATTGTGAGTAAATATGACAATTATTCAGAATTATGACAAAATTTCATAGAATAAAAGACAAAATCCCCAGCAAAAGTCCTTTATGCGATTTTGGTATTTAATTTGTTTAAGTTGAAATGAAATCGAGATAGATTTCAAGACTTGAAATAATGTTTAATTTAAATTTTTTAATTATGAGCAATTTAGCAACTGTTCCTAAAAGTGGAAGTTTAGCGAACAGAAATTCAAATCAAAACTTCCCAACTGTATCAAACTGGTTAGAAGATATCTTTAACAGAGACCTACAATCAGTATTTACCGCAAATTTTAATACGGGCATTACGTTACCAAAAGTAAATATTAAGGAAACTGCTGATGCCTTTATGGTAGAAATGGCGGTTCCGGGTCTGAAGAAATCAGATTTCCATATTGACCTCGATAATGAAGTATTATCTATTTCCACAGAAACGAAGGAAGAAAGTGAACACAAGGAAGAAAATTATACGCGTAGAGAGTTTGGTTATTCTTCGTTCAAAAGAACCTTTAATCTGCCAGAAAGTGTAAACGATGAAAAGATTCATGCCAACTATGAAAATGGTATTTTGAGTATTCTTTTACCGAAAAAAGAAGAGGCTAAACAAAAGCCTGCCAGAAGTATTAAGATTTCATAATTGTTTCACCAAACTTTAGAGTAAAAAATTAAGAAGGATGCTGATTTATTCAGCATCCTCTTAATAATCAGTTTAATTCTTTAAAACTATATCGTTATGCCAAGAAAGTTTAAATCTGGGGATTGGGTAAAAGTTAAAGGAAAACGTACCGCTCCAAAAATGCAAGTTCTCAAATATGTTCCAAAAAAAGATTCCTTAATTGGTTTGGTTAATTATGACACGTATTTGGAATGTGTTTGGTATAAAAATGGTGAACGGAAATGTGAAGTGTTCCACCAAAATAAGTTGATAAAAACCATAGAAAGTGGTGGACTGTTTACAACATTTTTGCCAACGCCTAAATTAAGTTTAACCTAAAATCTAAAGTGATGAAAAAGTATTTTTTATTATTTATGGTTGGCTTGTTAAGCATTAGTTGCAATGGACAAAAAAAGGACCAAAAGACGGAAATAAAAGAAAATGATGACAAGTTAGTTGAACAGCCTAAAGCCACTTGGAAAGTCGATAAGGAATTTGATGAAAACGGGAATTTAATAAGATATGATAGTATTTATTCTTGGTCATCCAATGGCAAATTTGATAATCTTTCAATGTCCGATAAGGATAGTTTGATGCAATCGTTTAAATCAAAATTCTTTAAAAATTATTCAGGATTTGAAAACGAAGGGTTTTCAGCTATTTTTTCTCAAGACTCACTATTTAGTAACCGTTTCTTTAATGATGATTTCTTTGGAAGTAATTTTGGTAATGATTTTATGGACATTGATAAATTAAGGCAAGAAATGATTGCAAGGCAAAAGAAGTTTTTAGAAAAATATCAGTCCGAATTCATTAAACCTGAAGAAAAAGACGAAAACTAAATTGTTTTCGTCTTTTTCTTTTTTTTAGTTCGAAGTTTTTCTGCATTACACACAACCGTTAGTATAGGAAAATCAGATGATTACGAAATACGAAACTTTCGTTTAAACACAAAGTTTGATACGAGCCAAAGGCCTTGAATTTATTACTGTGTCGTCTATTTTTAATATACATCGTTGTAGGTTGTGCTTTATTCTTTTATTAATATTTGTTTGGCACAGTCGGATGCACAAATTAATCCCGCAGCCATCATTATTACATCTTTCAATACTAAACGTCCTGCACCAGATAAATATGGGAAACCAAATTGAGGTGTCGGAAAATCTCCGCCCAAATTTGGAACGTAAACTTCAGGTGTGGTTATCAAAAATGTCAAGGTTACTATTGACATACCAAAAGTTAAAATTCCGCCAATTAGTCCAATTTTAGCAAACCATATTCCTAATAAAGTCAATATGCCAATAATTACAATCACAGTGCCTAATCCATAAGCAAAAATATAAGTTCTGTTTTCTTTATGCCAATCAATGTTGTTTTGAAACGTTTTACCTTCTGGATTTTTATGTACTTTATATTCAGTTGCTTCTTTGTTATAAAAAAAAGACATTAACGGGCTATTGGCAACAAAGGGTACAATTCCGTCAGCTTCGTATTGATAGGCTTTAAGTCCGCCTATCCAAGCCATTACTATAAAAATTGACATTCTCGTCAAATTAATAAATTGTGATTGACTGCCTGCTAAAATTGAAATTAATCTATTTATAAATTTTGTCATTATTTTTATGATATTATTATTTTAGATTTTCGTGATTCTTGCATTACCTACAACGGTCTGTGTATGATAAGTGCGGGTTTGCGTCCGAGGATTTTCCGCAGGAAAATCGGAAGGTAGTAAACACGCAACTACCATTAAGTTAAGCACCAAAGTAAGCATTTTTTATACACCATGTGCCTGTTGCACAACTCTGTTGATAAAGTTACCACAATGGTTATAAACCTGCAATAAAAATCATTAACTTACTGATATGTAAGGCAAAAAGACATATCAGGAGAAGCTGTTTACCGATTTTTTATTGAGTGAACGTGTACCAGAGCACAACTTTTATCGACAGCTTAAAAGTGTATTAGATTTAAAGTACTTATACAAATTAACCGAACCGTTTTACGGTGTTACAGGTCAAAAGAGTATTGATCCTGTGGTTTTTTTTAAACTGTGTTTGGTTGGTTATTTGGAAAACATTATCAGCGATAGGAAATTAATCCAACATAGCAGTATGCGTTTGGATATTTTATTTTTTATCAATTATGATTTGGATGATGAATTTCCTTGGCATTCTACCATTAGCCGAACACGCCAACTCTTTCCAGAGGATATATTTGAATAAGTTTTCACCAATGTGCTGCACATGTGTATTGAAAAAGGTATGGTTAGTGGTCATACTCAAACTATAGATTCAGCGCCAATAAAAGCCAATGCTTCCATGGATAGTTTAGAACTTAAAGTGGCTGAAGAAGATTTAGCTTCACATTTACAGAAAATACGGCACATTAGTGCCATGGATAAAGAAGTTCCATTACGAAAAAGTAAAGAAAATAAGGCTAGTAAAGAACAGCAAACAATAAGTGCCAATCAGCAGGAACTTGGAGCCATAAAGAGTAGGAATAAAAAGTGGGCAAAAGACCAAGACCAACGGCAAGGAGCAGGAAATAAAGGCAGTAAATACACGAGCAATAAAACCCATTACAGTCCCACTGACCCAGATGCACGCATTAGTGTTAAACCAGGAAAGGCAAGAAAGCTTAATTACATGAGCCAATTAAGTGTAGATACGGGACACCATGTTATAACGGATATTTGGGCTTACCACGCCGATAAAAGAGACAATCAGTATTTACAAGATATAGTCGGACGTTTAAAGCCGAGATTAAACCGCTTCGGATTACTTTGGCATAATTGCGTGGCTGATACAGGCTACAGTAGTGGTGAGAACTATGCGTTTTTAGAGCAGATTAACTTACAGAGTTTTATTCCACCTCAGGGCACCTATAAAGGCGGTCCAGATAATTTTCATCACAGTAAAGATCAAGACCATTATGTTTATTCTCAAGGCGAGATTATTCCCTTTAAAAAAGTGTTTAATGATTATCGTACAGGAACCTTAAAAAAGGAATATCGCGGCACAACACATCAATGTAAGGACTGCCCAATAAAGTTGCGCTGTTTGGGTAAAACTGCCAAAGAGAAAAAATTTTCTGTAACGTATTACAAAGCAGAATATGAACGTAATATAAAACGTGTAAATAGTCCGCAAGGCAGCTATATGAAAGGCAAACGGCAAAGTACGGTAGAACCCGTTTTTGGAACACTCACCCAATTTATGGGTTTAAGGAAAATAAATACCATAGGAATAAACCAGGCAAATAAGGTCATGCATTTAGCAGCCATGGCATACAACCTTAAAAAGTACTTGAAGTTTACACAGAAACTGTCAAAAACCAAGGCAAAAGCACTTGGTCTTATAGTTTCTAAAATAAATGGACTCCAAAACCTAATAATCTTCAATTTCCACCAACCAAAATTTAATTAAATGGCATTTTAAGAAAATTAAAAAAGCCCTAAAAAGGGCTTAAATGTGTTTTGGGCATAAATTTTTAGAGCGTTGTGCAACGGTTACCGGTGTTGGCACCGGGCTTTTGCCGCTATAGAACTGTCATAGTTTCTTGTTCTGAAAGTCTTGATTTTGGTGTTTTATCTGTAGTATTAAAATCACTTTCAGTTCTATAGCCAATAGAAACGGCTGTTATTGCTGTAAATCCTTTTTCACGCAAACCAAATTCTTCATCAAGTGCTTTCATATCAAGTCCTTCCATAGGGCACGCATCAATACCAAGAGTTGCAACACCTAATAAGAAATTACCAATATTTAGATAAACTTGTTTTTCCATCCAATGTTGTAAGTCTTTTAAATCGTATTTATGAATATCGGCAAAAATATTCCTTCCTCCATTTACATTTTGTTTAATTTCTTCATTGGGGAATCTTCCATCTTTGTCTTCAATGTCTAATACGTGTTGCATATATTCTTCATTTGCAGTTATTTTAGAACAAAACAAAACTGTATGTGAAGCATTTAAAACCTTTGATCTGTTAAAATGAAAAAAGCCTTCGGTTCCTTTTGCCATTCTTTTTTTTCCTTCTTCTGAATTTGCAATAACAAAATGCCAAGGTTGTAAATTTGTACTTGAAGGACTCATTCTTAAAATCGCTTTTACTTTAGCAAAATCTGCTTCAGATATTTTTTTATTAGGGTCAAAATCCTTTGTGGAATATCTCCAGTTTAATGCTTTAATTACATCCATATTTTAATAAATTTTATTGATATTTCAATCTTTAAGTAGTTCGGTAAGATATTTATTAGTGTATTTTTCTCCAAAATTATCTATAGTAATTGCAAACGATAAGTGTAAAATTAATGCCGTAAAAACACCAAAAAGTAATGATTTTGAGCTTAAAAAAGACATTATTAAAATAAGTAAGACTATTAAAATACCGTAGATTAATTTTAATCTAAAGAATGATTTTAAGGCTTTTTCAGTACTTATAGTTTCCGCTTTTGTGAATGCAGGATTTCCACTTTCATAGGTAGAAATTTTAGCGTCTATTTTTTGTTGATATTTAATATAAGTTGGAAATATTACTGCCATTTCTATGATGCCAAGAATAAGCATTGTAATCGCAAAACTTTTGTGATTTGAGAATATTAAAAAAAGTAAACCAGCAACTAAAGAAACACTACCTATTATTCCTGTAAAAAGAATCAAAGTTCTTTCACTATTTAAAAATTCTAATATGGATTCCATAGTTATTGGGTTGCTTTTCATTAATTAAAAATTAAATTTTCCGTTATTATTTTTCCATTCAGCTTTCGTTGCTATAGTTTCCATAACATCCCAATGTTCAGCTATTTTTCCATTCTCAACACGGAACAAGTCGTAAAACGAAGTTGCTTTACCTGCAAACGAACCTTCGCTAACAGTCAATACAAAATTACCTTCGCCCAAAACTTTATGCACTTTGTCGTATTTCATTGTAATTCCTTGCGAAGCCATATATTCCAAAGCGTTTCCAAGTCCTGAAAGTCCGTTAGCCATTTGTGGATTGTGTTGAATATAATTGTCGCCATCAAAGTATCCAGTCAATTTTTCCATTTTACCGTTTACTAAAATGTCATTCACAAAATTGCTAACCAAAGTTTTATTTTCTTCTGTCTTATTGATGTTCTCTATTTTAGTTGTTCCATTAATCATTGTGTTACCACTCGGATTTGGATTTGCTGGTGTTTCTTGTAAATTGTCCCAATGTTCAACTATTTTTCCATTTTCAAATCTGAAAATATCGAAACCGATTTTTGGTCCGAAAAAGTTGTAATCAGTTTGCGTAAAAACAAAATCGCCATCTTCAAAAGCTCTAATTGTGTTTACTTTCGCGGAGTTCGGTGGAAGTTGTTGCAATAATGCTCCAAATCCAGCAAGTCCGTCTTCAACTCCAAGATTATGTTGAATATATTTTTCTGGATTAATATAACCTGCTGGCTCTTGAGCACCAGTTTCTATGCTTTTTAAAAGAGCAATTACTTTTTCTTTGTTTGAAATTTCCATTTTTTCCTCTTTTTTAAGGTTTGAATTTGTTTTTTGACTATTACAGGCTGTAAAACCTATTGCCAAAATTACCGTTGCACTTAATAGTATCTTTTTCATTATTTATTGTTTTAAATTGATACTGCAAAGTTGCAATGAAATAGAAGAAAAGAAACGATAAAAACAGTCCTTTGAATGATACTTTTAAGCTGAAGTAAATTCTGTTCTGAATTCAACAGGTGTTTTATCTGTGTGTTTTTTGAAGTATTTGATAAAGTTGGTAGGTTCTTCAAAACCTAACGAAAAAGCAATTTCTTTGATACTTTCATTTGTGTGTGCCAAAATTCTTTTTGATTCAAGTAAGACTCTTTCATCAATAATTTCTTTTGGTGTTTTTCCGAATATTTTTGTCGTGGCTTGGTTCAGTCTTTTAGATGTCAAGTGCATTTTTTGAGAATAAAAGCTCACTTTTTTATGGTTTATAAAATTTATATCCAAAAGGTCTTTTAAAATCAGAGCGTAATCAAAATCATCATCTTTTTTTATTTCTATAAAATTTTGATTTCGTCTCTCCCTTTCGGAATTCAACAAAAGGTTTCGTAAATCATTACGAAGTATGTCTGATTGATAATTGTCTTTAAGATTCTCTAATTCGGTTTCCAATTGCTGAAAAATACTGGCAAAAGTTGAATTTGATTTTGAAACATTAATTTGAGTAATTGAAAGTAAGTCGTTGAACAAAATGCTACTTCTTAAAAATTTAGTGTCCATTTCAGTTTTGCAGAAAAAACTGTCGGTAAATAAAATCATTTTTCCGCTGAAGTTCGTTTCATTGTCAAAAAGTTGAACGCTATTTTTATTTACAAAAAGTAAAGAATTGGGTTTAATTTTAATTGGATTGAAATCAACTATATGTGTTGGTGAACCTTTTTGGAACCACAAAATTTGGTAAAATTCCGCTCTATGTGGTTTTGTGATTTCGTCTGGAAATTCGTTAAAAAGAAAGTCAAAATCAATGATTTCAAATTCCTGTGGAAGTCCTTCTTTGAAATCGTATTTTTGAATTATTTCCTTCACTTTGTTATGAGTTCTGTGGTTTTTTTCCGCCTTGTGCCCAACGTGTTATATGAGCACTAATATAGTAGTTTTGGGCGATAATTGCCGGGATATAAATAGATTTTGATTTGGAGTGATTTAAATTGGTGTTTTTATAATGGCATCATTTAATCATTAATATTAAAATTTTTAAAATAAAACGCCATTTCGTAAGCAGGGATGAGGTTGGTGGTTTTCTTTTAACCAGTTCCAGAAAGTGTTTGGATTTTTCATGATAGTGGGATTTTAAGTTATCGTTTGTCTTGTGAATTTTACTCATAGGTATTTATTTTAAATTAATGAGTTAGTGAATCTTATATTTTAGAATTTTTTTGGTTTTATCGTTTGTCCTTTGAAGATTTATCAAAAGCCAAAAGGTTAAACATGGTACGCATTCTGGAACGGACTCGGTTTCCTTAGCGTTCTTCTATTTCTAGGGCGTTTAGGTTTGTTGTGGCGTGGGTTTTATAATATAATTTTGGATTATTGGCTTCTTTTTTTTGCAGCGATAGGTCATATCGAGATAATAGTATTTCCCCCATAACGTTGCAGTCTTTTCCATAGTGCCTGCCGGTTGGTTCCACGCCCAGGTCGTCGAAACAATAGAAATCATCATTGCCATAATCTTCGATGGTTTTAAAGCCCAAATGGTTAAAGCTAAAAACCGCGTTACAACAAGGGATGATTTTATAAAAACGTCTGTGTGGTGTTAGGTGTCGCAAGAGTTTCATTAAACTTGTTTTCCCACAACCTACCGGGCCAGTTAATAAAACACCTTTGTTTGGGTCGATATCTAGTTTGACGCAGTAGTCTAAATCTTGAATGGTGTAGATGCACAGTTTGAAAAGAATAGCATGATCTTCATCGTGAATTTTGAAGGCTTGGCCAAAAAGCAATTTTCCTTTAGCTTCCAAGTAGATTAGAATTTTTTGAAAATCGTAATGGATGCAGTTTTTGTCTATTTCGCCTAGTTGGTAATCGATGCCGCCTTCTGTGATGATGTTTGGTTTTAGGTTTTTCATGTTGCGGTTTTTTAAAGTGGCTGATTGTAATTTTTGTTTTTTGTTGTCTTTAGGTTGTCCTTGTTTTGGGACCTTTCGACTGCGCTCAAGGTGACAGCTTTCTCGTTTTTAATTTCCTCTGATTTTAGCATCCAA
Organism: Bizionia myxarmorum; assembly: GCF_008086205.1. Classification (GTDB taxonomy): domain Bacteria; phylum Bacteroidota; class Bacteroidia; order Flavobacteriales; family Flavobacteriaceae; genus Algorimicrobium; species Algorimicrobium myxarmorum. The sequence continues at coordinate 65,702 of NZ_VSKK01000006.1, forward strand.
TTTTGAGCTGCGGCCTTCCAGTCGACAATTTTAGTTTTTCCACCTAATTTCCAACCGATGCTCTGGTAGTGATTATAAAATTTTTGAGCTTCAGTAGTGGGCCATTTTTTTGATTTAAAAAATTCTATAACTACATTTTGATTTTTTGGCTGTGCTAGTTTATAAAGTTTATTATTATTTTCTATTTGTTTATTATGTTTATATAAAGGTACCAGTGCTTGTCCTTGATTTGGGACGATTAAGTCCACTGCTTGTCCAGAGGTTGTACCAAATATGAGCATGTTAATTTTTGAGCCTTTAAACGGGTTATGAGATGGGTGGTAAATTAAATTTTTATAGTGATTTAGTTCCTTTACGCATCTGTGATAGGTGGATTTTGAGCCTATTTTGGATAGGTTCATGACTTCTTCACGATTAAAATGGAACTGTTCTGGAAACCTGTTGTGATTCCATAATTGGAAAAATGCCATATACAAACTGACATGAGTTGGATTTAACCTGTTGTCTTTAGAGAACTGTTGAAACACCGCGTTGAGATGTTTTATGTAGTTAATTGATGGCATGTTTATTTAATCTTAAATGTTATGCATTCTTTATTATGCGACTTGCAGCTAGATGAATGGTTGGGATGGTTGGATTAAAGAGGTCCCGTGTCGCCCAAGGGGTTTGTGATTAAACGTGATGCATGCGGTTATCTTCGAGAACCTTGTTAATGTCTTCTTGGTCATAATAAATAATACCGCCTAATTTTGTGTAAGGGATGGTACCATTGACACGGAGGTTTTGAAGCGTTCCTGGGCTTACTTGTAGAAGCTTCATGACTTCTGTTGACCTTAAGTACTTCTTTGAAGGTTGAGCGTTGGAAAGAAGAGATTTCATCTCGTCGAATAATTCCATTTTAAATTGATAGAGATCGTCGGTGGTCAGAATTGTTGTTGGCATAATGATATTATTTAATTAGTGCTTGTCTTTATGTTAACTAGAGTTCTTTAATAAAGCCATCATCATTAGCTTTCGCTTTAGATGGTGGCTGCTATTAATCTGGCCATCAAAAAGCAAATTTGGGGCAATTTGTTGATATTTCTTCGGTAGTACCGAACGCATACCGAAAGAATTTAACATTTAATTAACAGAAATAGAAAGGGATAGGAGGGGTAGGTACTGCGGTAAACGCATAGATATAAGGTGAAAATGATAGATAATGATGGTTTAGAGTTAAGTAGTGTATTCGTCCATTTTCTTTATTAGTGAAAAACGCATGGAATCTAAAAACTTGGTACGTTCTCCTTCACGTGCTTTAATTTCTCCGTAAGTTTTATAGAAATTACCTAGCTTAATGTTGAAAAGTGATTCACATATTTGGGCTAAAATTTTTAAATCTATATTACCATTTTGAACGGCCCCCGTGGCATTAATGGCATACAATAATTCTACTAAATCTGTTTTAGAAGCTGTCCAAGAAAAGGTTTGAGTTATTGGAGGAGTGGTATTATTAGAAGATATATTTTTTTGAGATTTTAATTTTAGAAGCTCTTTTTTAAAATAAGTTACAAGTAAGTCGTAAGCCATTATTTTTGCCACTTTATCATCATGACTTGTTGAAAATTCAGGGTCGATAAAATGATTTATGTTATTCGATATGTCGATGCTATTTATACCCCTAACAAAATAGATGTGATCATATCTTGTTGATTTATGCCTGTAGTATTTTACGAATTCTATTTCACTTAATTTATGGGCTTCGAATTTATCTAAAATGAGATGAATGTGTTTTCGTTGCCGAGGAAGGCTTAATTTGGGGCGATTTAGCAAATAGTAATGAACATGAGAAAAGTACTTTAAATGACCATTGATTAAGGGTTTTAACTCTTTAAAAAAGTAAATTTCATCCGATTGTGATGAAAAATCTTTTTCCCTAATATAAAGTCTTAATTAGTGCAAATATTCACTGCTCAAACTTACGTAATTCTCTAAATACGTAATTTCATTTAGTCTATCTTGAGGAAGACTATTGACTTTTAATTTAAAATCATCAATCAAGGCATTTATCTTAATCATAAATGATGAGATTTGGGTTGGGATATTAAATATAATAAAATTTACACAAATATTTATTAATGAGTTAGTTATATTGGTTTTAAATGTAAAAGAAAGGTTGAAATTGAATCTGTTTGGTTAACTAAAAACCTATTTGAAATTAATAATAATTGCTAAATGAAAGTTTAGGAAGGATAGAGAAATTTAAAATTTTATCGGAAAGGATATAGATAAGAATTTATCTAGTGATGGATAAAGCTTGTTGATTACGTATTAACTTAAATACTTAAAAGTGAATCTTAAAAGTGAATCTTAAAAGTGAATCTTAAAAGTGAATCTTAAAAGTAAAGTAGTAAAATAATTTTAGCTGCTAGCTCATAAAACAAATTTAAGTATTTTGCGCTAAAGTTTTTAAGTAGAGACTAATAGCATTTGTTTTAATTTATAGAGTTGTGGTATTATGAATAAAAGGGGAGAAGATTGTTGTACCTATGTTATACCCAAATAGAAAAGTCAAGATTTTCATCTTGACTTTTCCTTGTTTTACTAGTAGCGAGAACGGGGCACGATCCCGTGACCTCTGGGTTATGAAAATTCTAACTATTTGATAGTCAATGAATTACATGATGTTTTCGCTGCAAATATGCTCCAAAAAAGAACAGGTTATGTTCACTATTATTAATATTAATTTGAATTAGCAATATATAAATTTTTTTCAATAACTGTATGTCTTATAGCTATATAAATTAGGGGTTTATAAAATGGGATTTTGCGCTTTTTAGGGGTTTGAAGACTCTTGGAAAGTGGCGGACAGGGTGAACACGGTTTTTTACTTGCTTATTTGTTTCAAAATTCAAAGAAGATGTATATAAATAGTTTGGAATAATTTATCTACTTACGGCTTTCCGTAAGTAGATTATTTTAAAAAGTAGTAGATTCGAAAAAATAAATCGTTAATTATTTATAATTTAGGAGACTTTCCTAGTTATTGTTTTAATTAACTTAGAGCTTTTATACTTAAATATGCAGATAGATAGTTATTTCACACAACAGACAGATGTTAAGAGTATTATATTAGACCACCTTGATAAAACAGAAAACACAGTTTTTGTTGCTGTAGCTTGGTTTACAGATAAAAAGTTATTCAACAAAATATTAGAATTACAATCGAAAGGGATTAGGGTTGAAGTTATCATTACAGATCATGAGTTTAATCACAATTCTTATAACGATTATAATCTAATAGATGATAATGGTGGTTATTTCTCAATGGTTGGGAGCGATATTAGATTGATGCATATGAAGTTTTGCATCATAGATTTTAATACAGTAATTAGTGGAAGTGCAAACTGGTCGAAGAAAGCATTTTCTACTAACAATGAGGAGGTGACAATAGTGATAGATAACTTAGGCAGGGCAAATGAGTTTGTTTCTGAATTTAAACGCCTTAAGGAACTTTCAACAAACATTGATGTAAATAAGGAGGTTCTTTTACTTAATGAGGTTTTCAAACTTTTTAAATTGATTAAGGCTTTCATTGAAATAGGTGAACCTAATAAAATGCAACCGTATATTTATAGGTTGGAAGATAATCCTGACCTAAATGAAGTAGTATTAAATTTAAAAAATGCCAATTACGATTTAGCTGTTGCTAAAATGAATAAATTTGAGAAAGATCGAACGATTCTTATTGATATAACAGCCATTGAGAAACAACAACTTCTTAATCAAATCAATTTAATTTCGTACCAATTAGAGTCTTTAGAGTTCAAAAAATCAGATGTAGAAAGATTAATAGAACAATTTAATCATCGATATATTATCGAATTGAATCCTCTTATTTCTAAAATTTTGCAATTAAAGAGGAAGATATATAAAAAGCTCGAACGTTTTGGTTTTTCTGATGAGGAGTTTCAAAATGTTGATGAAGAGTTTCATCGTAAGAATGCAGAATATCAACGAGAATTGGAAATTGATTTACCTCATCTTGATGAGGCTGATTCTAGAAATATAAAAGAGATGTATAGAAATGCTTCTAAATATTGCCATCCAGATTCGGCTAAATGTGTCTTTGAAGATAAAGAAAAGGCAGCTGAAATATTTTCGGCATTAACAGACGCATATAAAATGAATGATATTGAGAATGTAAAAAGGATACATGATGATATAACATCTCAAAACCCAAGCTTTAATTTTTCAATGGATAGTGCATTGGATAAATTAAGATTGAGATTTGAATCTTTAAAAGAAAAATACACAAGAATAAAGGATGAGCTTTCCCTAATTATATGTTCCGATACTTATATTGAAATAGTTTCAATTGAAAATTGGGATGTGTATTTCAGAGAACAAAAAGAACAATTAGAACGAGAGTATGAATCTCTAGAACTAGAATACACCAACCATGAGTAATAAATTACAAAAAAAACAAGCGCCATCAATAGTAGTCAAACCAACAATTGATTTAACCAAAATTAATACAGGAGCTCTAACTGCAGGATTATCTAAATTAACCATACCAAGGTTGTTTTACCAATTAGTAATCTTCGTAATGGATGGTTCTGGATCAATGACCTACGAAGGTAAAACTGGTAAAAGTAAAGGGGACGAGTTAAGCGATTCCTTAATAGATACTCTTAAACGTTTGAAAGCCAGTAAAAACAAGAATTGTTTTGATGTTTCAATGTATGCCTACGCAAATGAGAGTATTTGTGTATTAAGGCAGGTTCCTATTAAAGATTTGGATCTTACTAAAAACTATAATCCCTGTGATTTTATAACTCATTATAATTCAACAAAGCTTGGAGAAACGATGGAAGCAGTAAAACAAGAATGCAATGACTATTTAAAGATAAATGGAGAAAAAAATGCTCAAGCTCTAATTATAGTTTTAAGTGATGGTGTTGTTTTTGATTACGATTTGTCATTAAAGAAATGCAATGAACTTAAACTCAATAATAAAATAACAATAGCTTCTATATTTTTTGAAAGTGTATCGTGGCAAGAAGGTTTTAATATTGACGATTTAGAGAGCTACAAGAAATATATGCAAGATATGGCATCAAATGAGTCTCTATTTACATCGACCTTGAACGCTGATGAAATTAGAAATCATATGATTAAAAGTATATCTACTGTATCAAAAATTAATTAATGTATATATCCGCGTCTTACATAGATATAAAACTTAATCAAGATTATGCCGATTTCTTTATCGATGAAGATTTTAGTGGACTGATAATTTGTGATGGTATTGGTGAGTTTAAAGATTCTGGAATCGTAGCAAGAACAGTTGTAGAGTTATTTACAGATAAAAAGTTATTAGTTGCTGAAAAAATAATTTACAGTAAGGAACTGATAAATCTTCAAAACAAAAAAATAATTGGTGGTACAACGCTTATTTCATGTGTTGCAGATCTCAAGTTGAATAAAGTTAAAATTCAATATTTAGGAAATGGTGGTATCATTCAGTTTAGAGGTGATTTTGCACAGAATTCTAATTCTTCAATTCCATATCGTTATGCTGATATTATGGTGCCTCATATAGCGCCAAATGGATCCCTAACAAAGCACATTTCCAATCATAGCGGTAAGCAGGAACTAAAGGCTTCAGAAGTTGAATTAAAATTTACTACCGAGGTTGGAGATATTCTGCTGTTTTTTTCTGATGGAATTGGTTCCTTAGAAAATAATTTTATACTTAATGACGAAGAAAATAGGTTTTGGAGATATGAAAATGATATAATTCAAACAGTATTACAAGAATTAAATTTATTCCTAAAAAAAGCTGACTTCAAAGACGGTTTTGATAATCAGTTAATTGAATTTAATAAAAGTATTCTCAAACAATTAAAAAATGAAGATAAGCTTGAGGATGATGCCGCTTTGGGTATACTAATTACAAATGGAGTAATTAACTTTTATAAATCACAAATAGATGGTTAGGTCAATTACAAAAATTACTGAAATTTCTATTTTAGGACAAGGCACAACAGAGAATATTACTTCTCTCAAAACATTAAGTTTTGATGATAAAGAAATTGGTTCAGGCGGGTTTGGTGAAATTTTTACGGTTTTAAGTATAGATGGTATTCAAAATAGTAAGTATGTAGTTAAAATTTTTTCCGCTAAAGATAGTGAACTACATGGGTATGACACAATTAATAAATTACACATTAAACTCAAGAAAATTGAGTCAGCATCTGGTATCCCGGCTTATATAGAAAACCCAGAACTATTTGGACTTCCATTTATTGCCTTAAAAGGATATGATGAAATTGAAGAAATAAATGTAACGGCATTTATAATGTATGACCTAAATAAACTAGGGTTTATTGATTATGGATCAGAAAATGCTGATAATTCCGCATATCGTTCATTACCTATTCAAGATAAAATTTTTATCGGTTATCAATTTGCAATATCAATACAGTTTCTACATAACTTAAAGTTTATTCATTCCGATTTGAAAGAGGCGGCTATTTGGTATCATCCATTAAAAAAACAACTTGCAATAATCGATTTTGATAGTGGATATCATTTTGATACTCAAGAAAAGCCTACTACTCTAGGTGCTTTAAGTCATTGGATTTCGGGAGGTTTAAGAAATATTATCAGCTCAAATGATGGCAACAAGAATAGATCGGTAAAAGATAGGCTCAACGAGGAATATTGGATACTTGCAAGTGCACTTTTTGAATTGATTTTTGATGTCATGCCGTATTTCTTTTTGAAGGATTCTGATGATATTACAAAAAGGAAATATTTAAAGAAAAATAATTGGCCAGAAATAGATGAAGATTCTCCGCAATTTCAAACTGAAAATAAAACACAGCATGATTCATTGCTACAGGTAATTTCGAATTTTAGAATAGCTGGATTGGATGAATTGATAAATAATTTCAATAAGATTTTTAATGAGGGGTATTCAAATGAAAATAAGCGACTCTCCCCTCAAGAATGGGCAATTTTTCTAAAAGATATCAATGCATCATTAGGAAATATGCCAATTATAGAAAGTTTTGAGGCTAATAAGGATAGCATACTGCAAAGGGATGAGTCTGTAACTGTTTTTTTTGAAACGAATTTCGCACGATATATTTCGGTTGATGATTCTTATTATAGTCCTATTTTAAATCAAAGTGTAGATGTTTTATGTAAATCAAAAAATAACCGAATAATATTAAAAGCTATAAATCCTATTGGGAAGGCCACGGCAGAAATAATTATTAATGCGGAAGATAGACCACCACAAATAATAGAATTTAAAGCTAATAAATTAATTAGAGATACGAAAGAACCTTTAATACTAAAATGGAAAACTGAAAATGTAAAGAAGGTTCTTATAAGCAACGTTGAAGGAGAATTTAATGGGAATTCCCAAATTGAAATTTATCCAGAAAGTAAAACGGAATACAAACTGACGGCCTTTGGGTATTTTGATGAGCATTTAGAACAGTTTTTAATTGCAGACGTGATATTGCCAAGGATAAAGCGATTTGATTGGGAGATTAATTTAAATCATGGTATCCATAATGTAGATTTAATTTGGGATACTGAAAACACAATAGAAGTTAAAATTGATCCTAAATTAGGTGTTAGTAATGTTACAGGTTTAGTACATATTCCTATAATGGAAGAAACAAATTTTACTTTGACAGCCATCGGGCTTTTTTCTAATGTTACTGAAAGTATTCAAGCCCATCCATTCCCTGCGCCTATCATAAAACAAATATTTGTTGAAACTCCTAAAATGAATTTACAAACTAACATCCAGTCTGTAGATCTCAAAAGTTTTAAGCAGTTGACTATCCCCATAGATAATCTTAATTCAGGGTTAATATTTTTAGATAGGTTGGAGTTGCCAAAATTTGAAACTAAAAATAGTTTAATTGATAGTTCAGAAATATATAATGCTCCTAATCAAAATTTTGTAATCAATAGTATATATAATAAAATTAGAAACTTAATCAATCGTCAACCATGAAATTCATAAGTTTTATTCGAAAAATTTTAAATAAGCCTTTTCAAAGTGTCTATAGACTATTTTTATGGTCTTCTGGAGCAGATTTAAAGATCTTAAAACAAGCACCTACTGATAATAATAAATTTTTCGGGATAGGAGGAACTATATTATTTACTGCTTTAATGGCAACATTCGCTGGTGGTTATGCTTTTTTTACAGCATTTAAAAGCCCCTATTTGGCTGTTTTGTTTGGTATATTTTGGGGTGCATTAATTTTTAATCTTGACAGGTATATAGTCTCCACCTTTGGGGTGGGAGATGGTAAAAAAACAATTTCTAGACAAGAACTTATAGAAGCTGCACCAAGGTTATTAATGGCGATGATTTTAGGCTTCGTAATAGCCACTCCTCTTGAGTTAAAACTTTTTGAAAGTGAAATTAATGCAGAAATAGCGCGTCAAAATTTAATCACTATTCAAGAAGGTAGTTCAAACGCCATTGAAGTGGCGCAAAATCAAAATGCAAGCGATCAAATTGAGATTAATACTTTGCGCGGTATAACTAAAGATCATGAAGCGGAATTGGCTGCCTTAAAGATTAAAAGAGACTCGGCTTATGATAAATATATGTGTGAATTGAACGGTACTTGTGGAACTGGGAAGCCAGGGGAAGGCCCTGTTTTTAGAGAAGCTAAAGCAGCTTATCTATTGCTTAATGAAGAATTCACTAAATTAAATGAAGAATATGCAGATAAACGAAAATCAGATTATAAGCGAATAGAAGAATTAAATGAAAAAATCGAATTAAATTTCACGAAAGCAACTGGACAAGCAGCTAAAACGGAGACGGCTATTGAAGGCAGGAATGGTTTATTGGCAAGATTATCAGCTTTAAATAATTTGTGTTATGAAGAAAAAGCGATAACGCGAATTGATGAAGAAGGGAATAGAGTATTAGTTGGATATGAAACTTTAAAGACAACTGTTTGGTATGCAAAATGGCTCATTACCATTTTATTCATTTTTATTGAAATTGCACCAATTCTATTTAAGATGATGACCGAACGCGGTACATACGATGATATTTTAGACCGCATAAAACATGAAGCAAAAGTAAAGCAGCTTTTATTACAATCAAATATCAACCAAGAAATTAATTCTTCTGTAAAAGTTAATACCGCCATGAATGAATTGAAAATAGAAGAGGAGTTAAAAGCTAATGACGACCTCATTAAAAATATTGCAAAAGCCCAAGCTGAGGTAGCTGCAGTTGCAATTGAATTATGGAAACAGGAACAAATGGAATTAGTTAAGAATAAGGGCATAAATATAGTATCTTAAAACTTATGACAAAACCCCAAATCAAACTCGTCAAAGTTGTTTTAGCGGTGCTGCTATTTCTCTGTCTATTAGATATGCCATACGGTTATTACCAATTCCTACGTTTTGTGTCTTTTGCTGTATTTGGTATTTTAGCATATCAAGCTTATGAAAAAGAAAATAAAACTGAAGTAATTTTATATTTAGTTCTAGCCTTGCTTTTTCAACCATTTATTAAAATCGCACTTGGCAGAACTATTTGGAATGTTGTAGATGTGGTGGTGGGTTTTTGGTTGTTGTATGATGTGTTAATTAAACAAAAAGGAAAGTCACTAGAATAATAAAATAGGTTGCATTTTATGTCAAATAGGTTACTATCAAAGACTATTTGTATTACAAGTTTAATGAATCTTAAATTATTTGTATTATGGAAAAATCTAATAAATGGGAAGACGAGATATCTGTTAAAGTTCAAAAAGGAATTGACTTTCTTTTAAAGCTTTCAAAAAAACAAAGAAATAAGTTGTTGATGTTATTAAAAGAGGTTCAAGCTATTCAAAAATCCGATTTAACAACAGAACAAAAAACGAAAGAAATTAAAAACACTTTATGGACAAAAAGATCGGTTAGTGGAAAACTATTAATGGGTGCTTTTTTGGGAACCATAACTGGACTAATAATTTTTGGTACTGGCGGAATTGGTATTGCTGGATTAGGAGGTGCTATTGGTGTTTGGGGATGGTTTGCGGGAACAGCCGGAGGTGTTTTAGTATCCTCAATTATTCAGAACTTCGAAAAGAAAAAGAATTGAATCATCTCCCGTTTTACTGAAAATTTTAAAGAAATATCATTCTGTTTCAATAGGTTTGATAAATAATATTTAAAAGCATAAATAGATACTGCAAAAGTCCTTTAAATTTCTGTTATATTGTAGGCATTAATCATACTTTTTATATCTTTAAAAACTCCATTAAAGCGGCAGCAATTATAATAACTAATGCTATTACTACAAGAACGTAGTATTATGTCTATGAATAAAAAAGACTTATCCGAAAGAGATATTTGCAGTAAGTTTATAAATCCCTCTATTCAGAAATCTGGTTGGAATATGCGTACCCAAGTAAGAGAAGAAGTTTCTTTTACAGACGGACGAATCATAGTTCAAGGTAAATTATACACACGTGGAAAAAGTAAACGCGCAGATTATATCCTCTACTACAAATCTAATATTCCAATAGCTATTATTGAGGCAAAAGATAATAAAAAGCCTGTTGGACATGGCATGCAACAAGCTCTAGAATATTCTGAAATTCTGCAAATTCCATTTGTATTTACTTCCAATGGTGATTCTTTTGTATTTCATGATAAAACAAGAACGGATGGTGTTTTAGAAGAAGAGCTAACATTAGATAATTTCCCATCGCCTGAAACATTATGGAAAAAATATTTAAAGCATCAAAATATTGAGACTCCAGAAGCTCAAGAAATAGTAGAGAAGGATTATTATTTGGATGATAGTGGTATGAAGCCAAGGTATTATCAGCAAAACGCTGTAAACAGAACTTTAGAAGCCATAGCCAAAGGTCAAGATCGGATTATTTTAGTCATGGCTACTGGTACAGGCAAAACGTATACGGCTTTTAATATTATTTGGCGTCTATGGAAAACAGGAATTAAGAAACGTATTTTGTTTCTAGCAGATAGAAATGCCTTATTAACACAAACCAAAAATGGTGATTTCTCTCCTTTCGGGAATGATATCATGCATATTATTAAAAACCGAAAGATTGATAAATCTTACCAAATATATTTTGCACTTTATCAAGGTTTAACCAGTATAGACGAAGATAAAAATGCCTACAAAGAATTTAGTCCAGATTTTTTCGATCTAATAGTGATTGACGAGTGTCATCGTGGAAGTGCTTCCGAAGCTTCTGCTTGGCGAGATGTTTTGACGTATTTTAATTCGGCTACTCAAATAGGATTGACCGCAACTCCAAAGGAAACTAAAGATGTTTCGAATATGGAATACTTTGGAGAACCTGTATATACCTATTCTTTGAAGCAAGGGATTGATGATGGCTTTTTAGCGCCTTATAAAGTGGTGCGAATTACAACAAATGTAGATGAAGGCTGGAGGCCAACAGCTGGCTTAATTGATAAGTATGGAAATGAAGTAAAAGACCGTATTTATAATTTAAAGGATTACGATAGAACTTTAGCTATAGACGAACGCACAGAATTAATTGCGAAAAAGATTACCGAGTATCTAAAAGCAACAGACCGTTATGCGAAAACAATTGTGTTTTGTGTAGATATAGACCATGCAAATAGAATGCGACAAGCATTAATAAATGAGAATGCCGATTTAGTCGCAAAACACTGGAATTACTGCGTGAAAATTACTGGTGATGATGAAGTAGGAAAGCAAGAATTAGATAATTTTACAGATGTAGAAGAACGCTTTCCTGTTATCGCTACAACTTCTAAAATGTTAACCACTGGTATTGATAGCAAAATGGTTAAAGTGATTGTTTTGGAATCTAACATACAATCCGTTACAGAGTTTAAGCAAATTATTGGTAGAGGTACACGAATACGTGAAGCGGAAGGTAAAGTCTATTTTACCATTATGGATTTTAGAAAAGCAACTAATATTTTTGCTAGACCTGATTTTGATGGTGACCCTGTTCAAATTTACGAACCAGAACCATGTGGTTCAGTGGTACCACCAGATACTATTGAACCGACAGAACCAGATAGTGGAGAACCCAATAATCCAGATTTATTTACGCCAACTCCACCTGATATTGATATCGTTGGAGGAGATCAAGAAGTAAAAAAATTCTACGTCAACCAAATACCTGTTTCGGTGGTTAATGAACGTGTTCAGTATTACGGAAAAGACGGGAAGTTAATTACTGAATCCTTAAAAGATTATTCAAGAAAAAATATCACAAAGGAGTTTGCCTCTTTAGACGATTTTATTCAACGATGGAATGAGTCTGAAAAGAAAGAGGAATTAATAAAAGAACTTGCAGAACATGGTGTCCTTCTTGAAGCCTTGCGCGAAGATGCTGGACAAGATTTAGATGATTTCGATTTAATCTGCCACATTGCCTTCGATCAACCTGCTTTAACGCGACAAGAACGCGCCAATAACGTACGCAAACGCAACTATTTTACGAAGTACAGCGAAACAGCACAAAAGGTTCTAAATAGCTTATTAGATAAATATGAAAAGGAAGGTATTGTAAGCATAGAACAAGGTTCTGTACTTAAAGTAAAACCGTTAACAGAAATGGGTTCTCCCGTGGAATTAGTAAGAGCGTTTGGTAAGAGAAAAGATTTTGAGCAAGCTATGAAAGAATTAGAAAACGAAATTTATAATATCACCGCGTAAAAATGAAAATATCACAGATTTTAGATAAAATAGATGAGAGGCAATTGTTTGTTCCAGCGTTTCAAAGAGAATACGTCTGGAAACGACAACATGCAAAAGATTTAGTGTCTTCATTAATTCAAGATTATCCTACCGGTACAATGCTGACTTGGGAAACGAACTATCCACCTGAATTAAAAGGGGAGCATAAATACGATGCTCGTCAAGGAGCGGTTAAGTTGATTTTAGACGGACAACAGCGTATCACCACATTGTATATGCTAATGACTGGCAACATACCACCTTATTATAAAAAACATGAAATATTGGTTGACATTAGAAATTTATATGTGAATGTCGAAACACTAGCTCTTGAATATTACAAAATAACCATCATGCAAAATGATCCTTTATGGGTTAATATTACAGATATTTTTCAAGGTAAAATTAGATATCGCGATGTGATACAGCAATTAGAACTTAAATTAGATGGAGAACGTGTAGAAAGAGAAAAATCTGATTTAATTGACGATAATTTTAGAGCTATTGAAAAAATTAAAGACAGGGATTTTCAAGAGCAAATTATTCCACCTAAAGCATCGTTAAAAGAAGCTATAGATATTTTTTATATTGTAAATGCGAGTGGAGTAAACCTTACTGATGCTGAATTAGCTTTAGCTCAAATTTCAGGATATTGGCCACAAGCAAGAGATTTATTTAAGAAAAAACTAGTCGAACTAGAAAAGAATGGCTACGTCTTTAAATTAGACTTCATTGTTTATGTATTGTTGGGTGTCTTGCATAATATGGGTTCTAAATTAGATAAACTTCATAGTCAAGATAATAAAGAAAATATACAAGCAGCATGGAAAAGATTAGATGAGGATGTTTTAGACTATGTTTTTAACGTCATGAAAAGCCAAGCTTATATTGACCATACTAAAGAAGTTAACTCCGTTTACGCATTTGTACCTATAATTGTATATGCATATAATAAGGGAGGCAAAAAGCTTTCTCAAATTGAAATTAAAAAAGTTGTAAAATGGTTTTATTATTCACAAATAAGACAGCGTTATGTTAGTCAATTACAGCAAAAATTAGACAAAGATATTGGTGTTGTGGCTAAAGATGAAAACCCATTTGATAAGCTATTAAGTATGATTGCGGCTGAACGGCCTTTAGAAATAAGTAAAGATGAATTTGTTGGTGTAGGTATTAGTCACGCACTTTGGGGTCTAATGAATTTTTACTTTAAAAGCAAAGGCGCTATCTGTTTTACAACAGGTATCAATATCCGTAAAAATATGGGTAAAAAATATGAACTGGAATGGGATCATATTTTTCCGTATTCATTATTGAAATTAGAAGGGTATAATAGAAATAATAAATTTAAATATAGTTTAGCTCAAGAAATTACGAATAGAGCAATTTTAACACAACTCGCAAATCGTAAAAAAAGTAATCATCTAGCGGAAGGTTATTTACTAGAGACTTTAGAGCATTTCCCAGGCGCATTAGAAAAACAATGTATACCAGCTGACGAGGAACTTTGGAAAATGGAGAATTTTGAATTGTTTCTTGAAAAACGCCGCATTTTATTAGCTAAAGAATTAAATGCCTTTCTTAATAATATAACGGAAACAAGTTATGAGTCTATAGATATGGATATTGTGGAGATGATAATGTCTGGCGAGAACAGTCAAGTGGAGTTTAAAACAACGTTGCGCTATGATATGCGAGAGAATAAAGTGAATAAAAAGCTTGAAGAGGTCGTATTAAAAACACTCGCCGCTTTCTCTAATGGGCAAGGAGGCACACTAGTAATGGGGGTAACTGATGAAATGGAAGTAATTGGATTAGAAAATGATTATAAAACATTAAAGAGTGGTACTAAAGATGAATTTGAATTGCATTTGCGAAATTTAGTAAATGCAGCTTACGGTATTGAATTTGCCACTAATAACCTAGATGTTTCATTTCCTGAAATTAATGACACTGAAATATGTATTGTTGATATCAAACAAGGTTTAAGACCTTTATACACCGAAGTGTCAGACAAAAATGGAAACAGGAGTAAAAAGTTCTATGTGCGCAGTGGCAATGCCTCACAAGAAATAGATATTACAGAAGTAGCCCAATATATTAACCAAAGATTTGATTAAAAACAGTTTAATGAGTAACATAACAACAAACATAAAAGGTATACGCGATATTATGCGTAAAGACACAGGAGTAGATGGAGATGCACAACGAATCTCTCAAATGGTGTGGATGCTTTTTATGAAGATTTTTGCCGATAAGGAAGAAGAATGGGAAATTACCATAGAGAATTATGTATCTCCAATTCCTGAACACTTAAAATGGCAAAATTGGGCAGCAGATGACGAAGGCTTAACAGGTGATGCTTTAATGGAGTTTATAGAAACCGAATTGTTTCCTGCGTTAAAAGATTTAGATATTACATTAAGTCCGCAAGCAAAAATTATACGTTCGGTGTTTGACGATACCTATAACTTTATGAAAAACGGAACGCTCTTCCGTCAAG
This sequence comes from Bizionia myxarmorum, assembly GCF_008086205.1. Taxonomy (GTDB): domain Bacteria; phylum Bacteroidota; class Bacteroidia; order Flavobacteriales; family Flavobacteriaceae; genus Algorimicrobium; species Algorimicrobium myxarmorum. The sequence continues at coordinate 80,950 of NZ_VSKK01000006.1, forward strand.
TTATTAATGTGATTAATGAGATTGATTTTAATAGCACTAGTGAGCGCCATGTATTTAATGATATTTACGAAACCATATTAAAAGACCTACAATCTGCAGGTTCTTCAGGGGAGTATTATACACCAAGAGCCGTTACGCAGTTTATGGTAGATATGATTAATCCACAATTAGGAGAAAGCGTACTCGATCCTGCCTGTGGAACGGGTGGATTTTTAACCTGTACTATTGATGCCGTCCGTAATCAAGTAAAAACACCAAAGGATAGAGAGGTATTACAAAACTCCATACGTGGTGTCGAGAAAAAACCATTACCACATTTACTGTGTACTACCAATTTAATGTTACATGGTTTCGATTTACCAGCAGTACGTAGAGATAATTTATTAAGTAAACCCTATGCAGATTGGGGCGCCAAAGACAAGTTAGATATTATACTCTCTAATCCACCTTTTGGTGGTGTAGAAGAAGATGGTACAGAAACCAACTTTCCTAAAAAGTTTAGAACCAAAGAAACAGCCGATTTATTTTTAGCCTTAATTATTAAGCTTTTAAAAGATAAAGGACGTTGTGCAATTGTATTACCAGATGGAACTTTGTTTGGAGAAGGAATGAAAACCCGCCTAAAAGAAGAGTTGTTAGATAAATGTAACCTACACACCATTGTACGTTTACCAAATGGCGTTTTTAACCCATACACAAGTATTAAAACCAACTTATTGTTTTTTGAAAAAGGCACGCCTACCAAAGACGTATGGTACTACGAACACCAATACCCAAAAGGTGCTAAAAGCTATAATAAAGGAACACCAATTAACATAAAAGAGTTTGATGTTGAAAAAGCGTGGTGGAACAAACGTGAAGAAAATGAATATGCTTGGAAAGTTTCTATTGAAGATATTAAAAAACGCAATTACAACCTAGATATAAAAAACCCACACCAAGAAGTTGATACTTTAGAAAGCCCAGAAGTAATTTTAGAAAAGTTTAGAACTACGGAACAAAAAATTTCTAGCATACAAGACGAAATTATTAATGTTTTAACTGAAGCTTTAAAATAATCAAATTCCTGCGAAGGCAGGAATCTCAACTATGCAACTACTACAACACTTTAAAGAATTAACCATTCGTCCTAAAAATGCCAAAGAACTAAAAGGTTTGATTTTGCAATTGGCTATTCAAGGGAAATTGACTGCGAATTGGAGAGCAGAAAATAAAGATATTGAACCAGCTTCAGAATTATTGAAAAGAATACAAAAAGAAAAAGAGCAGCTTGTTAAGGAAAAAAAAATAAAAAAAGGCAATGTGTTTAGTGAGCTTTCATATGATGATATTCCATATACAATAAGTGAAAAATGGATTTGGTGCAAAGTAGGTGATATAACAGATATTATTGCAGGAGCTAGCTTTAAGAGTGGAGATTTTAATAAAACAGGAGGTGTTAAGTGTATAAAAATAACTAATGCAGGTGTTCGTGATTTTGTAGAAACAAATGATTATTTACCTGAAGGGTTTAATGAATTATATACTAATTATTTAATTAAGGAAGGAGACTTAATTTTAGCTTTAACTAGACCTTATATTAAAGATGGGTTGAAGATTTCGACTTGTCCTCCTTCTTATAATAATTCTTTACTTAACCAGCGTGTTGCTTCAATAAGGTCAATGTCAAGTTATGTTTTTCATCCTTATATTTTTTCATTCATTCAATCACCAATGGTTTTAAAGCTCTATAAATCTAAATTTGATGGAAAGAGTCAGCAGCCTAATATGAAAATGGGAGATATTATAGATTTAGTAATTTCTCTTCCACCCCTAGAAGAACAAAAAGAAATCGTAAAAGTAGTAGAAACCCTTTTTAAAGAAGTTGAGCAATTAGAGCAATTAACGGTAGCTCGTATTGGGTTAAAAGAAGATTTTTTAACATCAGCATTAAATCAACTCACTACCAATAACGCTAAACAAGAATGGACTTTTTTACAAGAGCATTTTAAAAGTTTCTTTAATGAAACTACCAACATTAAAAAGTTACGAGAAACGGTTTTACAATTAGCAGTACAAGGTAAACTCACAGCAGATTGGCGAGCAAATAATCCAGATACAGAAGATGCAAGTATTTTATTAAAACGTATTCAAGAAGGGAAAGCTCAATTGATAAAAGAGAAAAAAATAAAAAACGAAAAAGCCTTACCTAAAATTACCAAAGATGAAACTCCTTATGAATTACCTGAAGGTTGGGTTTGGTGTAGGTTAATTGATATCTCCGTATACATTCAAAGAGGGAAATCACCTAAATATTCAGATATTAAAAAATATCCAGTGATTGCTCAAAAATGTATTCAATGGAAAGATTTTGAGATGTATAAGGCTAAATTTATTGACCCAGAAACTATTATTAAGTACGGTCCAGAGAGAATTCTTAAAACAGGAGATTTATTGTGGAATTCAACAGGTCGTGGTTCTCTCGGTCGTATTGGACTTTATAATGAATTATATAATGATTATGAATTAGCAGTGGCAGATTCTCATGTAACCGTAATAAGAGTTGACAAGGAGAATTGTAATGCAGATTATGCGTTCAAATATTTATCAAGTCCATTTATCCAGGACCATATTGAAAGTAGATCTTCAGGAAGTACAAATCAAATAGAATTAAACACAACTACTGTAAAAGAAACAATGTTTCCGTTAGCTCCGCTAGAAGAACAAAAAGTCATTGTAGAAAAAGTAAATGCTTTAATGGGTTTATGTGATGCTTTAGAGCAAGAAGTACAACAAAGCCAAGAACATAGTGAGATGATGATGCAGAGTGTTTTGCGGGAGGTTTTTGAAGGGGAAAGTAAAATGGTTGAGGTATGAGTGAACAAGAAAAACCAATGGATGATAAAAGCTACGATTTAAATAAGTTATTTGATTTTTTTGAGTATTGGAGAAAGCACACACACCCAACAGAATTTTATAATGAAGGATGGTTGCTAAAAGTATTAGTTTATGCAATTACAGATTTTGGTTTAACAGACCATGAGTTATATGTAAATGAGAAAGAGCAGTTTTTTAGCGAGGGATTGCTGCGTAGTCCATTCTTAACAAACGGTACAAAAAATCCTTTTGCTGAAAGTCACACGCATGCAGATGGAGCAATAGGGGATTTTAGTATTGGAAACGCTAAACATAAAGGTCTTTTAGAATTAACAGGAAACAAATTAAATATTTTTGAGGCAAAAATTAATTCTGGATTCTCTACAGGTGTTACTAATGCTTCATTTTTTAATCAGGCAGCGCGATATATTGCTTGTATAACAGAAACTATTGGTAAAGAAAAAGTATTAGACGATTTATCTATTGGTTTTTATTTAGTTGTGCCCGAAAGTCAATTTGAAAAAAAGAACAAGAAGAACAATGACAAGATGAATTTTAAAGAGTTCTTAAATGAGAAACACATTTTAGATATCGTTAAAAGAAGGGTTGATCAATATAAAGATGAAGCGGATTATGATGAAAGAAAAGAATGGCTGGAAACAAAATTTAAGCCAGTAATTGAAAAATTAGCAATAAATAATCTAAAGCCTCTTTTTTATGAGGATATAATTGCTGAATTAAAAGAATATACATTTATAGATAAGATTAAAGATTTTTATGATTTATGTCTTGAGAATAATGGTTTAGAGAAAAAGTATAATAATACCGATAATATAAAGAGCAGTTAATGTAGAGTTGTTTACGGGAGCTTTTTAAGAGGGAAAGAGAAGCAGTTTGTGAGTGAACAAGAATAAACAATATACGCAGAAATAAAAAAAGTAAAGAATCAACTATGAATGTAGAGGATATATTAGAAAATATAAATATTTGGAAAAAAGAGCCATTTTATGAGAATTATTATCGCGCTGGTGTTTACCACAAGCGAATATTAGACCTTTTAAACCTTGATAACCTAGAAGATTTAAAAAATTATTTTATCAAATTAAAAACCCCCAACCAAATAGATTTAAAGACTAATACAGAATTTTTAGAAATTAAGGAAGAGGAAAGAAAGCTTCAAACCCTGTATAAAGAAAGTGAGGGTAAGTACACTCACCAGTTTACTGGTTTGTCCTCTTATCATTATGAAGATCAATTAGATGCTAATGAAGAACAACAAAAACCATTTTATGCTATTGCTAAAAAAGACGAAATAGCGAATGCACCACATAAGTGGATGACTGACTTTTTCTTTGGGCATTATAAAGGAGCTTGGCAACGGGAAGATATGGCAGATTTTGACCAATTTTTAACTAAATTTCGCAGAACCAAAATATTGATAAAACAAAAAGGCAAACTAATCAAAAACTGGAATGCATTAGTTTTAAAAGCTTTGACTTATACAGGTTATGATATAATTATTAAAAATAATAGAAATAGTTATGGTATAGATAAAGATTCTTTTCAAATTCTATCAGCCCATCTATTACCTCTTCAGACTGCAGTAATAGCTAAAAACTATCGTTTAGATGAGTTGGGTTGTGTGCAGTTAGATCTTAAAAATGGTATTATGGCAGCGTTGGAAATTACTGAAATGCCACTAAAAACAAATTTTAATGAAGTAGAATTGGGAGAAATAAAAAGCACGCAACCTATTAGCTATTCTGGTTATGACAATAGCTTATACGTATTAAATAGTTTGACCTTATTTTTCGAAGGCTATCAGTTCAAATTCGAATTTGAGGCGTTTGCAGTGTTATCAAATGGATTTAATACTAATCAAAATGCAGCCGCTAGATTATATGATAACATAATAGATGATTAGTATAAGTTAAAAAATATTAACATTTTTAAAAGCCTAAAAAGTAATTTTGTTGGATTAGGATTTAAAAGATGAGTTGTTAAAAAAAACATATGTGTAAACTGTCAAATAAAATAAAATTTTGCACCTGTATTGATGAGGATAAAGATATAGAAGAACTCAATCATTATTGGGTGTTACATAGGTATAACAAAAATAAGGGCGAAACAGTTATGGGTTCACCAATTTTACCAGATCATCTAAATCCCATGTTTGAAATCAATGCAGAACTATTAGTAAATACCTTAAACACCCCTGAAGCATTCGATAAAAACCTGCAACTTGAAAAAGGAGATAGACTGGAAGTAGTGCTCTGTAATAATGCCAAGGATAGAAATGAATCTTTATACTATAATTTTAAATACACAAAAGGTATATGGAAAACCATGGAGTCAGATTGTTTTGATTTAATGAGTAATTTTGATGAGGTTCGTGGAGGAGAAGTAAAGGAAACTAAATAGGAATAGAAATCAAAATGGATCAAGATTTTGGTCGGCAAATGATAGTTATTAAGTATGAAACTAACTGACAATCTTTTAATAGAATTACAAAATCGTCTTAAAGTAGGCAATAGGAGAGGTGTGCATTTAAATGCCTTGCCAGGACGTTCCATTTATAAGTTTGATATAAGTAGGTTAAGCTTTATTAATAAAGAGCTTCCTAATCAGTTTGTGGAAGCCTTATTAAGTGAAAATCCTTTAAAATTTAAAGTATCTTGGAAAAACAATGTATCAGATTTTAATAACCTGTTTGAAGAAGATCAGATTAACCTTGTAAAGATTAAAAAATCGTTTGAAAATCTAATCAACCAAACAGATGCTATAGAATCTGAAAAAGGCATCAATACCTTTGGGTTTGGTTATCCTTTGTTAGTACGTCGTGATGCTTCAGATGGTAAATTAACCGTAGCTCCTTTACTTATTTGGTCCTTGCGCATACAAAGAACGAGCGATTTTAATACATGGGTTATTCAGCGTAATGATGACGATCCTGTTTACTTCAACGAGATCCTTATAAATCATTTACAAAGTGATGCCAATATCAAGTTAGATCAAATATCCTCTGAAATGATGGATGATGGTTTAATAGATTTACAGGAATTGGTGGATATCTGTCAAGGGGTTATGGAAAAAACCAATACCAGTTCAGATCCTAATTTAAAAACAATTCTGGAATCTAATCTTACCAAAATAAAACGCATAAAAGATAAAGCGCATTATGAAAGTTTACCATTAGCAGTTAATAATGCCCAGATTGAATACGGAGGGATATTTTCAATTTTCGAAGTTCAGAAACAAAGTATCATTAATGATTACGATCAATTATTAGATACAGATGAAGAGCTGGAAGAAGATGATTTACAAGATCATGTATTTCAATCTATTTCTTCGGTAGATACAGATCCTTCGCAACAAGGCATACTAAATGCGCTTGCAACCAAACGCAATTTGTTAATTCAAGGCCCACCTGGAACAGGAAAAAGTCAATCCTTAACAGCTATTCTTGTAAATGCATTAGAAAACAAGAAAAAAGTTATTGTGGTCTGTGAAAAAATAACTGCTCTTGAAGTTTTAGAAAATGCACTAACAGAGCTAGGTCTGCAAGATATGGTAATCATGATTAATGATGCGGTAAAAGACAGACGGAAAGCAGTTAATTTGGCACGACAAAAACTGGAAGATTCCAGAGGTTCATATGGTTCTGTTAGCCGTTTGAAATTAGATACAATAATTAGCAATGCACAAAATCTGATAGACTCCATTAATGCAAAACATAAAAAAATTAATGAAAAGATTATTGGAGATGATGTTTGGACACAGGTAGTAGGAAAGTTTTTAAATAATAGTGGAGATTTTAAGGTGCTAGATGAGATAGATCTAGATGCTATTTCTTTTCAGTTTGATTATAAGGAGTTACAAGAACTTATTGAGATTATTAAAAAAGCTGAAAGTCTTTATACCTCTTATGCACCATTTTCAGAAAACGCCTTTATAAACTCAAAAAAATACCATAGTAACAATCCTTATGAACTTGAAGATAAACTAACCAACGATTTTAAATCGTATAAAAACCAGCTAAAGAATCTAAAAAAGCTAATTGCAGAATTTCAGTCTATTCAAAGTGATTCGCAGGATGTTTTAGATTATAATCTAACAAATAACTTCTGGTTTAAATTTTTAGCAATTTTTGATAAGAAAAAAAGTTCTCTAATTAAGGCTCAAGTTATAATTAGAAAGGAACTTCAAAAAGTTGTTCATAATTTGAATGAAGATAAATGGTTTGATAGTATTTCCATTGATAATTCTGAAAAGATAATTACAGCAGATTTAGAAAACGTAATTGCAAGGTTGGAAGCATTTATTAATGACGATAACGAAAGGTTTACAAAAGAATACGAGTGGTTTCATTTTCTGAGTACTTTAAATAATGAAAAATTAGAAATTATTGAGAGTTTAAAAGGTAAATCTAATTGGGAAAGAACATTCTTATGTGTTTATCTTAATAAATTACTTTCTAAATATGCTTCTAATGAATTACCCACAGACGATAAAGAACATCAAGAATATACGAAAGCCGTAACAGGCTTAAAACGAGAACAAACAAACTTTGTTAAATCTTATTGGAACGACAGATTCACGAAAGATGCCGAAAAATTTAATAAAAGTTTCCTTATTAAAGTTCGCAATCTTTACAATAAGCGAAGTAGTTCTAAATATAAACGACATTCTCTAAGACAGATAGTAAATTATGATATTGATTTATTTACATCTTGTTTCCCTATCATATTAACAACCCCTGATGCCTGTTCTACCTTATTTTTAAATCGTAGAAAATTCTTTGATATCGTGATGTTTGATGAAGCGAGTCAGTTGCGACTAGAGGATAATTTACCTGCATTATTAAAAGGGAAACAGGTAGTTATTGCAGGAGATGAGCACCAAATGCCACCATCAAATTATTTTAGTAAAATATTTGAGGGTACTTCAGAAGATGAGGATGAGTTTGAAGATGAAGAAGAACAAGAACGCGAAAGAGATAACTCCCTTTTGGGGTGTGAATCTTTATTGGATTTTGGAGATCAATTGAATTTTCAAAAAAGCTATCTAGACTTTCATTACCGTTCAAGACATCCTTATCTAATAGATTTTTCAAATCATGCTTTTTACAACAGCCGCTTAAAACCACTACCAAATCAATTCGAATACAATCCAATAAATTTTATTCAAGTAGATGGCACGTTTTCAGACCACACGAATGATTTAGAAGCTGAAATGGTGTTGAGTATTATTGAGAATAATGTACATCCATTTCCAAACGGAGAATACCCATCTGTAGGTGTTGCTACTTTTAATATTGCACAACGAAACTTGATATTAAGTAAAATTTATGAGCGCAATAAATTCTCTAAATACCGAGAATTTAATGATAAAATGCTCCATCTTCAGGAGAATGGGTTTTTCGTTAAGAACCTTGAGAATATTCAGGGAGATGAGCGTGATGTCATTATTTTATCTACCACCTATGGTATAAACAAAGATGGAAAATTTGCACATCGTTTTGGCCCTTTAAATCAGGTAAAAGGATATAGGTTATTAAATGTAATTGTAACCAGAGCTAAATATAAAGTGTATGTCTGCTCGTCTATACCTCCAGAAGTATTTTTAGATTATAATCAATATTTGGTTACGCAGGGAGATAACAATAGAAGAGGTGCATTCTTTGCTTACCTCGCTTATGCAAAGGCAGTTAGTGATGGCAATGCTAAATTAAGAGAAAGAGTTCTTGAAGACTTGTCTGCTAATATTAAAGAAGAAATAAAACTTGGTGACGTTTTAGGTGATTTAGAATCGCCATTCGAGGAGGAAGTGTATCAGGTTTTAATCAATCATTTTGATGAAAATAACATAAAGCCACAATTAAAGTATGCAGGCTTCAGAATAGACATGGTTTATGATGCGGAAGATCCAAATATTCCAAAAATTGCTATTGAGTGCGATGGTGCAGCTTACCATAGTTCAACAGAAGCTTATTTAAATGATATTTATAGACAAAAAATATTAGAAAAAAATGGATTTGTTTTCCATAGAATATGGAGTACTAATTGGTGGCGTAGTCCTCAAAAAGAAGCAAAAAGATTAATCGATTTTATTGAAAAAACGAGCAATTCTGGAATAAATAGAACTGCTGTAGCTAATAACAATAAAAGTGGAGCTTTCACGGATATTATTGTCACAAAAGCTGATTCTTTATTAGAACTAAAGGATGCTTATCAAACCGAAATTCAAGAACTTGTTGAACTGGAAAACCTACCAATTAAAGCTATTAGAGTTGACAAAAAGAGGATTGAAGAGGAAGTTAAACCCAAAGCAGAATCTTTAAAGCCTATTCAGCAGCAATTATTTAAAGATTGTATTCATCTAAATAGTAAGGTTGAAATTAAATATTTAAATATTGGAAAGAATTTAAATATTCATCTTGTTGATGAGCGAATTAACAAATTTACAATGGGTAGTGGCCTTCAAAAAATTGATGTGAAATCACCATTAGGTGCTTCATTAATTGGCAAATGCATAGGGGATACAGCTCAAGTAGGTCATTTGGATAATTATGTTGAAGTTTTGAAGATTGATAATGTGGAATAATAATAAATTGATTTTATGATGGGATACACAAGGAATGGATTTTTTGCTGATTTGTTGAAATCTTTCACTAATCGATAGCGTTCAGCCATTTCTCCGAACCATTACGATACTTCCATTATTTTATGCCACATAGTATTCTATAAAAAAATTGTTAGAAAGGAAAATTAACCCTGATATTTAATGTTTCATTAATGTTATCCGTAAAGCGATAAAAAAGAGAAACTTGTTTAATTATAATAGGAATGAAATAGGAGAATGATTCTATAGAATTATTGCTTTTTAATCGATTTAAAGCCAAGATAAGCCTAAAATTAAATGGAATTAAGCAATTAGAAATGCCTTTGGAATTACTAAATCAGGATTGATATTTTGGGATACTTGAATTAGAAATTTGGTGAAAAAAATTAATACATTTTTGCTAGCCTGCCTGTCGGTAGGCAGATTTTTTGCCAGAGTACTTTATTTGGTTTAGTTTATGTTATTTATCTCTAATTTTTTAAAATAGAGTTAATTGATGATTTTCAGTATTTTGACTAGAATCAAAATCATTTATTGCATCATTTAGTATCTTTATGAATAGTTCGTTATGTTCCTTAAAATCATTGAAGTCAATTGTAAAAGATAATCTCGGCTTTTGCTTTTTACTAAGTTTATTTGGTATTCTTTTATTTTCTAGTTCTTTTTTCCACTCGCTCAAATCGCCTAATGATAAACTTATTTTCAAATTATCATCGTCCGGTTTAAAATAAATAAATGAACTTGGTTTTATTGAAATATGATTTTGATTATATCTAATTTTAAATTGTTGCTTGGTTGAAACTGTATTTATTAAATTAAATATTGCGTCAACAAGTTCTAGGTTTTCAAAAGTGGTTTTATTTAGCCAATACTTTGAAGGTTCATTAACAAATAATCTATTTTTATCTATTCTTTTTTTTTCGTCGTTTTTTATTCTTCCTTCCATCTTGTGAAGAATAAAATGACAGCGAGAATGAATTAACACCACTTTACTCAAACATAATTCTCGGTTTGGACAAATGTCACATTTAGGAACTTTTAGTTTTCTGTCAGGATTCTTAAGAGTTGGAACAACTTGACTATAATTATCTTCAAAATCACATAGTCTTTCGTAATCAATATGATGAATTACCTTATTCTCATTATTCAGATATTTTGAACATATTGGACAAATATTTGACTGATTTTCCAAAAGAGAATTAGATAAAGTTTTTGAGCGAGTAATTATTTTAAAGTTATTCCACCTTTTAATTTCAGCATCATTTAGGTTCGAGTAAGTCGTTTCTTTTAATGCAGCCGAATCATTGATTGGATAATATTCTTTGTAATTTAATTTTGACATTTGATCTTTTCCTAAAAATGCGCGAATCTTTGTGTAAGTAAGTACTCGCGCTATTTTTTATATACGTTTTTAGCGAGCACTTTTGATTGTTTTCATAAAATTTTTCGCGCTTTTTTCGTTTTCAAATTCTTTTTCAACAATTCCTTTTTCATTTACAAGCATATTATATGACGCTCTGCCTTTATCCCTAATCTCACTTCGAGTAATTAGAAACAGCCCTTTATAAATTCCTTTTGTAAAATATTCAAAGTGATTACTTGCAAAGAGTTCATCCCATTTTCCGTTTTCAATGTTTACTTTAACTAACTCATCTCCTGTAACCCATTTTTCTGTTGTGAAATAAATGCTGCTGCTATCTATTGAAATTGTAGGGTTTCCAATTCTAAATATTTCATTCGAATTATCATTTCCATCTTTAAAAGGTTTCTTTTCAGTTATGGTCCTTTCTGTTAAATCGTCAATTGAGACAATCATAAGCTTTTTTCTTTCGTATTCCCTGTTGATTCCATTTTCCTTTACAGTCCTTACAAAAATAATTTTTTCTTTGTTTTTGTAAAATAAAGGTGTTTCATCACTTCCATTGAATGTTATCTGTTTCTGTTTATCATCGGTAAAAACGATATGGATATTATTATCTTTAACATACGAATTTTTAATTTCGGGATTATTAGTTTCAGTCTTACAGCTATTAAAAAATAGAGATGTGAGTAACAGAATTACTAATGATTTCAAATGTTTGTTCATATTTAAGTAGAGTTTTAAAAATATTGCAGTTTTGGTTTTTAATGCTCGCTAGCGGTCTTGTAAATGAAAAGTAACGCTGAAAATAGGCGGTAATTTTCGGATGAAACACAAGCCGAATTTTTAAATTTTACTAATAATTTTATTTTTGGGAAGTCGTCAAATTTAAAAATTTGGCGACTTCCTAAAAATGCTCGAACCTTTATGTTAGCAACGACTCGAGCAATTTTTATAGCATCCATGAAAAAGCAGAAAGTCCAGTATCTTTAAAGTTCACCAAAACAATAAGATATGAAAACTGAACAAACTGCTCAACCAAAGTTATACATTGGAATCGACATCCACAAACGTAGCTG
>NZ_VSKK01000016.1 GCF_008086205.1 Bizionia myxarmorum
GACCGAGGATTTTGGATGTCAACATTATCGAGTGTTTTAATTATAATATCAATGATTTTGACAATTAGAGCGAATAAGAAGAAAGACGAAAATTAATAAACTGAATAAAAACAACGAAATGCCAACACCGTGTATAATTAATGGCTGGGTATCGCCTACTTACGAAAATCCTCGCGGATTTTCTATTCAGTTTTTATTTGCTAAATTCCATGCCTAAAACACGCCACTAATCATACACAAATCCGTTGGCATTAATATAAACTAACCATCAAACTATTGGAAAACGAATTTAAAAAAGTGATGTCCGAAAGGACAGACGAAGAATTAATAAAGATTGTAACAGTTGAAAGAGAAAGATATAATCCGACTGCAATCCAAGCTGCGGACTTTGAAATTGAAAAGCGGAATATCGACACGAGCGAATTTGAGAAAATTAAACAACAAGCAACTGTTGAGAAAGAACAAAAACAGAAAGTTGACTCAAATGTTGTTAGTTCAGGAATAAGATTTTTACATTACATAATTGATTTTATCATTGCCTACTTATTGATTTTAGTAATATTTATAATTTTAGGACTTTTTATAAACCCAACTTCTAACAACTTTATTGGTGGATTATTGACACTGATAACAGTTCTCGGAACTTTCTTCGGATATTATGCAGTAATGGAAATAAAATTTCAAAAAACGGTTGCTAAATTTATTACTAAAACTAAAGTTGTAAAAATAGATGGAAACAAACCAACAGTATCTGAAATTATAGTCAGAACTATATGTCGATTGATTCCCTTCGATGGAATTTCATACTTATTTGTAAAGAATGGATTGCACGACTATTTATCAAAGACGAAAGTAATTAAAGACAACCCAAAATAAAATACTAATGCCAACAAAGTACTGTGGTAAAAACCAAGTGAAATTGATTTAATTTTTCACCAAAGTACTTCTGTAAGTATCTTCATATATTAATCCTGATTTAGCAATTGCAAAGGCCTGTTTTAAGAGCTTATTACAT
>NZ_VSKK01000007.1 GCF_008086205.1 Bizionia myxarmorum
AAGTAACAGCACCTTCACAAGTTGGCGCAGACGATTCTACTGGACCTGTTGGTATTAATACATTTCCACATGCATCAGTAACTGATGGCAATGTTGGTAATACAATACCTGCATAACAATCAGCAGGGGCAGATGTCGCAGTGATAGTATCAAAATCTACAGCTACTATGGTGTATGTGTAAACCCATTCATTACTGGAACCTTGACAGCTTGGATATGTGTAAGTAAACGTTATTGTACCTTCACAATTATCATAAGTACCGCCTTGAACAGGGCCAATAGGATTGATTGGTAAACCACAGCTATCATTAATAACTGGAGGATTTACAAGACTTACATCAGCATCAGCAGCACAAGCAACTTGTGTTCCTTCATTAGCTGGCAATTGAATTTCTTCTAATTGAACGTTATAAACGTACGACCAATCAAGTGAGTTTCCAGCACAATCGGTATAAGTATAGGTATATGAAACAGTACCTTCACAATCAACAAAGGTTCCACCTTCAACAGGGCCTGATGGCACTATATTATTTCCACAACTATCTACAACAACAGGAGGCGTTGGCTCAACTGCTAAAGATGCGCAAGCCACGTCCGCATCACCATTCGGTGTATCAATTGTAAAAGCTGTAAATTCAATATTTGCAGTATGCACGTAATCTTGTGTATTACCAGCACAATCTGTATAAGTCCAAGTGTAAGTAACAGCACCCTCACAAGTTGGCGTAGAGGATTCTACAGGACCTGTTGGTGTTAAAACATTTCCACATGCATCAGTAACTGATGGCAATGTTGGTAATACAATACCTGCATAACAATCAGCAGGGGCAGATGTCGGAGTGATCGTATCAAATTCAGGTAAAGCAATATTTGCAGTATGCACGTAATCTTGTGTATTACCAGCACAATCTGTATAAGTCCAAGTGTAAGTAACAGCACCTTCACAAGACGGCGTAGAGGATTCTACAGGACCTGTTGGTGTTAAAACATTTCCACATGCATCAGTAACTGATGGCAATGTTGGTAATACAATACCTGCATAACAATCAGCAGGGGCAGATGTCGCAGTGATCGTATCAAATTCAGGTAAAGCAATATTTGCAGTATGCACGTAATCTTGTGTATTACCAGCACAATCTGTATAAGTCCAAGTGTAAGTAACAGCACCTTCACAAGATGGCGTAGAGGATTCTACAGGACCCGTTGGTGTTAAAACATTTCCACATGCATCAGTAACTGATGGCAATGTTGGTAATACAATACTTGCATAACAATCAGCAGGAGTAGATGTCGCAGTGATCGTATCAAATTCAGGTAAAGCAATATTTGCAGTATGCACGTAATCTTGTGTATTACCAGCACAATCTGTATAAGTCCAAGTGTAAGTAACAGCACCTTCACAAGATGGCGTAGAGGATTCTACAGGACCTGTTGGTGTTAAAACATTTCCACATGCATCAGTAACTGATGGCAATGTTGGTAATACAATACCTGCATAACAATCAGCAGGGGCAGATGTCGCAGTGATCGTATCAAATTCAGGTAAAGTAATATTTGCAGTATGCACGTAATCTTGTGTATTACCAGCACAATCGGTATATGTCCAAGTGTAAGTAACAGCACCCTCACAAGTTGGCGTAGACGATTCTACAGGACCCGTTGGTGTTAAAACATTTCCACATGCATCAGTAACTGATGGCAATGTTGGTAATACAATACCTGCATAACAATCAGCAGGGGCAGATGTCGCAGTGATAGTATCAAATTCTAAATATTCAATAGTGTAAACATAAGACCACGTAGCTTCATTGTTATTACAATCCGTAAACGTATATGTATAAGTGCGTGTTCCTTCACAAGTAATTGGATCTGGACTGTTTGTAATTGCAGCAGCAGACGGTGTTATTGTATTACCACAAGCATCTGTAATAGTAGGAACTGTAAAGGTTTCAGTAGCTTCAGCGGCGCAATTTACAAGACCACTACCATTAATAGTACTAATCACTAAAGGTGGCGTGTTAATTGTGAAGGTTTGAGTAGCTGTCGCTGTTTGATCGCAATCGTCTGTTATTGTATAAGTTCTAACTACGCCTACAGGACAGGTACCTAAAGATTTGTCTTGATAGGTAATGCTAGCAACAGCATTTGCTGTAAATGTTCCGCCTTCCGCTAGAAATTGAGCTTCTGTAATAGTCGTAATTGCGATATTGAAATCTAAAGCAGTTTCACTTCCAACTGATATATCAGTGGCATTACAACCATTCATCACAATCGCATCAGGTGCTATTAATGTAGGAGGTGTAGAATTCTCTAAAATAATTTCATAATCAGCAGTTGCAGAACAATTTGAATTTGTGTCTGAAACTGTAACTGTATAAGTTCCCGCAGGTAAACCTGTTAAATCTTGTGTTGTTGCATTTCCTGCATTATTCCAAGAATACGTATAAGGACCTGTTCCGCCAATTACAGAAATATCAATAGCACCACTATTGCCTCCAGAACATCCTGTGTTCGTTAAGCTATTTAATGTGATGGTAATTGGGTTAAGTACCGTTACCGTAATTGGTGAACGATCTCCAGTACAAGTAGTACTTGGTCCTTCAGCAACATAATAGGTAAAAGTCCCTGCTATGTTGGTAGAAGGTGTTAAACTCGTTAAACCATCATTTGTAGTATTATCGGTGTAATATAAAAGAACGTAGCTTGGATTGGTAGGAGTTGCTGTTAAAGGAACTGCCGTTTCACCTAGACAATATGTTACGTTGGAAGTTGTAGGTGAAGTTGTAACCTCATTTACTTCAATAGTAAAAATATAGCTACATCCCGTATCTCCCGGAGGAACTGCATAATAAGTAGTGATACCAATTGTTGCAGGAAAAGGGTTGTTAACTGTATACTGCGTTGAAGAATCCGTTACGGGATATGAGTTGTAAAATCTAGATCCTGGAGGGAAATTTGCTGAAACAGCTGATACCGGAATGGTATTTCCTTGAAAATCACAATAAAAGAACTCTCTTTCTACTGAAACGTTAGTACAGTTATCAATAATGTATTGAGCCGAGTCAATATCAATTTCAATAGGATTTATATTAGGTTCACCTTGACAAACACCATTTTGTTGGTAACCTTGTATAAGTGGTAAGGAGTAATTACTTTGAGAAACAACACCTGTACCAGAAATATTACCACCTACAATTACAATTTTAGGCGCACAATTATTATTTATAAGAATGGCACAATCCGTTGTGGATGTCAGCTCAAATGTGATGCTGGCCATTAACTCATTTAAATTGTTAATGTTTAAAGGAAGATAAGAAATATCCCAAACAATAGAACCTGTTGCACCTAAATTAGGAGCGAAATAGGGTGGAGAAGAAGTAAACAATGGATTAATTTCATTGTATGAAATACTTCCAGGAACAAATTGCGATGTATATGGAATAGGAATTACTAATTTTCCATTAGTTATGGCTTCTGTTCCACGGTTTCTAATTTCTACACCATATTGCACAACATCACCAGGCTCAACAACATAAGGTTGAGTCGCTGGCGCACCATTAATCGTATTTGCTGATAATAAACCTTCAGATTCAGGAACATAGGCTACAACCGAAAAAATTACATTATAAATAATGTACGTATCTCCTGTAGAGCCATATCTAAATTGTGTACTTGTTTGGTTGTTGTCAATAATTGAGTTGTTTGTATTTGCAACATCAAACATGGCAATGTCTATACCTGTATTGTTTTTTCTATTTAAATTTCTTGCATTTCCACCCGTTAAAATGGAAGAGTTAAAGAAGTTATTTGCTGAATTTCCAGAATGTGATAAACTTTGAAATTGATTATCTGATTGTCGTTTTATTTGGAAATAATCACCTGAAATTCCTACGTCACCTTCACCAGCCATCATACCAAGCTTGAAGTTTACAGGGCCATTTTGAACCGCTTTAAACCCAGAAACATTTATAGTATGTTGAGCAGTTCCACCAACCACATAAGCATAACCATCAAAAACGGTTACATCACGCCAATCCATTTTAGAGTTTTCGTAAACAACTACAAGTCCCCAGCCGCCGTAATAACCGGTACTTCCGCCGTCTCCTTGAGTAAGTGCCATATCAGCAACAAAATAATCCCCGATACCACCATTTCTAACAATATTGGTTACCTCTTTATAACCAGCATACATACCAGCATCACCAGGATATCTAATATCACCAGCATCAGCAACTATAGTTTGATAGCTTTGTCCAGGTCCTTTAAATTTAACGGTTCTACGTTGTAAATCTGTAAAATTATTAGCGTTACTTCTACCTGACCAGTATAAACCAGCATAAACAATATTTGAACAAGATGGCGTGGCTCCATTTTCTTCTGAAAATTTTAAAGTAGAAGAAGAGGAGTTTTTAGTTAAAGGATCTCCATCAACGTCCACAAATTTCATGTCGTTGTTACTGTTGTTTTTAGTATCGGAATAATTTACTAATGTCAGGTTGGTATTACCAGCCATGGTAAAATCACCTTTTACATTGTAAACCGTTTTGCTTGGCGAAAAATCTGAAGTCCTTGGAGTAAAAGGCTCACGAACTTGACCAAAACTATAGAAACTAGCACCTAATAACATAATCGTTACTAGCAGTAGCTGTACAATATTTCTATGAGCTGGAACTTTAATAGCGTATAGTTTTTTCATGTTTATAATAATTAATTATTATTATTTAATTTAGGAAGGGTTTACAACTTTATAAAAAACGGTCGTTACAGAATCGGCGTTCATAAGATAATTTCGCACTTGTTCATCTGAACACTCGAACAAACATTTTATGTACACATATCTTAAAGAAGTAAATCCGTTGATTCTAGATAAGTCCAATCTGTTATTTAAATCTGACATTTGGTTAAGCGTAATAGTAATTACTTGTACACTATTATAGGATCTGTTGCTAGCTTGTAATAAACTGTTAGACGATGCATCTAAAAGTTTTAAAACTGTAGGACTTTCAGTTCCCGTAACATTAATGATTTCTGAATTCTGAATGTAGATGGTTGGATTGTTACCATGCAATAACTCATTTGGAATAGTTACCGAAGATCGCATACTGCTATTTTCAGAACTGTTGTCAAAAATTCTTTGAATATTATTTTGTGCAAATCCATTTGCAGAAAACAAAATTGATAGCATACAAACCATTGTTAGGGATGCTAAAGTTGCGTTCATTCTATTTTTCATAAGTAGTGATATATAATTTTTTTAACTTCTTCTTTAATAAGAGCTATAAAATCAATTTATTCTAATCGTTCAAAAGAGTCTTAAGTCTTTACAAGATTTAATGACATATTCGATTTTCTAAAAATTGTTGAGGGAAGAGCATGCGAACATGCCAATGGATTAGGTTTTTTAGATGGATTTGGAATCATTTGATTAATAGCTTACTTAGCAAATAACATACGATTAAAGCATCTAATCAAAAAAAAATGTTAAATAACTCAAAAATTCGTTCAAAGGAATAATTAAAACACTTAGTCGATGAATAGGTTAGATTAAACGGCTGCGCTTTATCTAATAAACTCATTTTTAAGGATTGCAAAATTTAGGGGAAGTGGTTTTGTAGATTCATTTTTTCATGTAAATTAGGTCGGTTAATAGCGTTTAATTGGTTTTAAGGACGGCAATGTAGGTTTTTTGTCTTATTAAAACAACACTTAAACTGAATTATTTAACCTTTAATCGATATTATATGAAAACACTGACACTTATTCGCCATGCTAAATCATCTTGGGTTCTCAACCTTCCTGATATCCAAAGACCGTTAAACGACCGCGGTTTTAGCGATGCCCATTTAGTTGCAAATCATATTAATTTGCGTCAATTTCAGCCCGATAAATTAATTTCGAGCACAGCAGTTCGTGCTAAAACAACAGCAGAAATTTTCATAGATATTTTGAAAATTCCATCAAAAATTTGTGAATTTAATCATGAATTGTATGATTTTTCGGGTAAATATTTAACGTTTCACATTAAAAATTGCTCGGATTCTATAAATCATCTTATGGTTTTTGGACATAACGAAGCCATAACTAATTTTGTTAACACCTTCGGCGATAGATTTATAGAAAATGTTCCAACTTCTGGGCTTGTAACCATTACTTTTGATGTTAAATCTTGGAAAGAAATAGCTTTGGGTGAAACCGTACAGGTAATTTTCCCCAAAGATCTTAAATGATATAAAGAAATGCTTCAAGTCTCATACTGATGAGCGAAAATTCATCTTATTATAATATATTTGTAGGACAAGTAAAAATAGTTAATGACAAACCACGTAATAGAAAACCGCTATATAAATAGAGAAGTTAGTTGGCTCCAGTTTAACGACCGTGTGCTACAGGAAGCCGATGATGAAACCGTTCCATTAATTGAAAGGCTTCGCTTTTTAGGTATTTTCTCAAACAATTTAGATGAATTTTTTAAAGTCCGTTATGCCACAGTAAAACGTATCGTGGAAGCTGGAAAAGGAGGAAAAAGTGAACTTGGTGGTATTAAAGCGAATGAGTTATTAGATATTATTACCCAAATTGTTATAAAACAACAAAGTGATAGTTTAGAAATATTAAGCAAAATTCATAAGAAATTAGAAGACGAAAATATTTTTATTATTAATGAAACGGAGATTCAACCTTCGCAACATCACTTTATAAAAACATATTTTCATCAAAAAGTGAGTCCCGCTTTGGTGACTATTATTTTAAGCGATTCTATAGAATTGCCCAATTTAAAGGATAGTGCAGCCTATTTAGCTATAAAATTAGGCTTGGCGAATGGCAGCAATCAATATGCATTGATTGAAATATCTAAATCCATGGATCGGTTTGTAGTTTTACCAAAAAAAGATGGTAAAAGCTATATCATCATGTTGGATGATCTTTTGCGTTATTGTTTAGATGAAATTTTCGATATTTTTGATTACGAAACCATTTCAGCCCACATGATTAAAATTACCAGAGATGGTGAGTTGGACTTGGAAAGTGATTTAAGTAAAAGTTTTATAGAAAAAATTTCAGATAGTGTTAAGCACCGTCAAATAGGAGAGCCTGTTCGTTTTGTTTATGATAAAACCATTGATGCGGAAACCTTGTCCTATTTAATGAAGAAAATGAATATTGATTCTACCGACAGTAAAATTCCAGGAGGCCGGTACCACAATCGTCGTGATTATATGGATTTTCCAAGTTTGGGTCGAACCGATTTATTGTACACCAAAATTGAGGCTTTATCGGTAAAAGGATTAAATTTTCAGGATAGTATTTTTAAATCTATTGCGCATAAAGATTATTTAATTCATACACCATATCATACATTTTCCTATATCGTTAAATTTTTAAGAGAAGCTGCTTTAGATCCTAAAGTGAGTAATATTAAAATTACCATTTACCGATTGGCTCAAATTTCGCATGTAGCGAGTTCACTTATTAACGCTGCTAAAAACGGCAAAAAGGTAATAGTTTCTATTGAAATTCAAGCCCGATTTGACGAGCAAGCCAATATTGATTATGCCCAGCAAATGCAGAATGAAGGTGTGCATTTAATTTTTGGTGTTCAAGGTTTAAAAGTACACAGCAAAATGTGTGTTATTGAGCGTGAAGAAGCGCATAAAATTATTCGCTACGGCTTTATTAGCACCGGGAATTTCAATGAATCTACTGCTAAAATATATACGGATTATACCTTATTTACGGCCAATCAAAAAATATTGAAAGACATTAATAAGGTCTTTAGTTTCTTTGAAATTAATTATAAAATATACCAATACAAGCACATAATTACATCACCGCATTATACGGAGAAAGCATTTTTTAGGTTAATTAATGCACAAATTGTAAATGCATCTTTAGGGAAACCTGCGCAAATACGGTTTAAAATGAATAGTTTATCGAGTTATCGAATGGTGGATAAATTGTATGAAGCAAGTCGTGCTGGTGTTAAAATTCAAATGGTTGTTCGAGGCATTTGCTGTTTAATTCCAGGTGTTAAAGGCATGAGTGAAAACATTGAGGTAGTGAGCATCGTTGATAAATTTTTGGAACACTCCAGACTTTATATTTTTGGTCCAGATGAAAATGCACAAATTTATATTTCATCAGCCGATTTAATGACCCGAAATATTGAAAATAGAGTGGAAGTAAGCTGTCCTATTTATGATGAAGATATTAAACAGGAATTATTAGATAATTTTGCTATTTTTTGGAGTGCTAACGTAAAAGCACGTATCTTAAATGAAACCCAAAATAATCAGTATAAAGAGCGTAAGGAGCCTATTATTCGTGCGCAATTTGCCATTTATGAATACTATTTAAATAAACTAAAAAGTTAGCATGCTAACCATAAAAAAATACGCTGCAATAGATATTGGTTCCAATGCCGTAAGGTTGCTAATAGCGAATATTATAGAGGAAAAAGGTAAACCCACGCGCTTTAAAAAAAGTTCGCTGGTTCGTGTGCCCATTCGTCTAGGTTCTGATGTGTTTATGAAAGGTAAAATTTCAAAACATAACGGCGAACGCTTATTAGACACTATGCAAGCCTTCAAACTGCTTATGAAATCTCATAATGTGGTAAAATATAAAGCCTGTGCTACATCGGCCATGAGAGAAGCGAGTAATGGTACTAAAATTTCCAATAAAATATTAGAAAAAACCGACATTAGAATTGATACCATTGATGGCGAAGAAGAAGCGGCAATTATTGCTGCAACAGATTTAAACGCTTACATAAATCCAGATAAAACCTATTTATATGTTGATGTGGGTGGTGGAAGTTCGGAGTTTACTGTAATTCATAATGGAAACTCCATAACATCTAAATCTTTTAAAATAGGAACGGTTAGATTACTGAATGATATTGTAAAAAATGAAACTTGGTACGAGCTGGAACAATGGATTAAAACGCATACCAAAGATTTTGAGAAAATTGACGTTTTAGGAACTGGTGGAAACATTAATAAAATATTCAAAATTTCGGGTAAACCTATAGGCAAACCGTTGACTTACTTTTATTTAACATCCTATTACAATATGTTGCAAACCTATTCTTATGAAGAACGTATTTCGGAACTCGATTTAAATCAGGATCGTGCTGATGTAATTATTCCAGCAACCCGTATTTACTTATCTTCTATGAAATGGAGTGGTGCCAAGGACATTTTTGTGCCAAAAATTGGTTTAGCAGATGGAATTATAAAAAGTATCTATTTCGATACCGTTTCAAGTAATACACAGTAAAAATCATGCAGTTTGTCTTTTTATTAACCTATATTTAAGAAAATGATATATATTCGCTAGAACTAAATCAAATTTAAGACCTTGTAAAACTTATTTAATTATGAAAAAACAATTACTCTTATTAGCCTTTGTTATAATTGCATCCGTTTCATATGCCCAAAATGCTATGTATGGTGTTCGAGCAGGAATGAACGTTTCAAATTTAGATTTTGAACCAGATGCAACCTTTGATAACCAACACCGAAATGGATTTGCTATTGGTTTCTTTGGAGAATATAGCTTGTCATCTTCTATTTCTTTAGCACCAGAAATTCAATTTTCTGCAGAAGGAGCAAAAGATAGAAACTTACGTGTGGATTATATTCAAGCGCCTATTTTATTGAAATTTAAACTTGGTGATAGAATGTCATTGGGTGCTGGTCCTTTAATTGGCGTTAAGGTTCATGAATTTGAAGATGGATATGGAAACTTCGGTTTCTCTGGAGTTGGTGCCATCGAATTTATGATTACTGATGAATTATTTATCGACGCTAGATACCATTATGGTGTAACTAATATTTTAGATGATAATCCTGCAGGATTAGAAGCTAAAAACTCTAATATCCAAATAGGTATTGGTGTAAAGATTTAACTAATTAACCAATTATATTTGAAGAACTCCAACGCTTTTTGTGTTGGAGTTTTTTTTTGCTCTATCCGTGAATGGTTTCCTTAGTGCCTAAATCTTTCATAATATTTGCTTCAAACTCTAATAAGTCATTCCACTTTTTATCTACCTCTTCACGATTACCATACTGTCTAGCAAAACCTAAAAACATGGTGTAATGATTGGCTTCACTAACCATCAATTTTCTATAAAATTCAGCTAATTCTTTATCTTTTAATTCTTCGGAAAGCAAACGAAAACGTTCACAACTTCTAGCTTCAATTAAAGCTGCGTAAAGCAATCTGTGAACCAATTGCGTGGTACGGCTGCCACCTTTTGGAAAGAAGGTAATTAGCTTTAAAACGTAATCGTCTTTACGATCCCGACCTAATATCCAACCATGATCTATAATCCGGTCATGAACCATTTTAAAATGACTGATTTCTTCTTTAACCAAAGTAATCATTTCTTGCACCAAGTCTGTGTATTCTGGAAAACCGACTATAAGCGAAATAGCTGTACTCGCTGCTTTTTGCTCGCAATAGGCGTGATCCGTTAAAATATCTTCAATATTTTTTTCTACAATGTTTACCCATCTTGGGTCTGTTGGTAATTTAAGTCCTAACATGTTTAATTTTCAAAATTAGATACTATGAATTTTCCATTTGGCTTAATTCGTAGTGTGTATTGTAATTTATAATCGCCTTTAATATGATTGTAATAAAAGCTTATTTGGGCTTCTTCCAATTCTTTTAATGCTAAATCTGGTGAATTTTCTACAGCAACGCTTAATAAAGTCATCATCTTTAAGTCTTCATTGAGGCTCTCATTTTCAGTATTGAAAAAGGATTTATCCACGGTTTTATTGAAAATTTCTTTTTCATCTTTAAAAACGGTTACCTCACTTATAAATTCGCGGTAAAACGTTTTAGTCGTAATGGAATCGATTTTTATACTGTCTACCAAATTGTTTTCCAAATCGGAATAGGTTTTAATTTTAATACGAAAACCATTGTTTAAAATGGTATCGGTTTTAATTTCCGTATACGTTTGAGGGATAAAGACTGTCTTGGTTGAAAAAGAATCTAACAGTTTGGTTTCTTTCAGTATTTCTTGTGGCGTTTTTTCCAATCTATCGCGTCCATCACAAGCGGCAAAGGTGATTGCAAATACCAATAATATAATAAGGCTTGTATATTTCATAGGTTTTAAAAATCTAAACCAAAGGTCTTTTTTAAGACATCAATAGCCGGGTTTTTTTCTTTTAATTTCTCAAACTGCTCTTCAGTTGTATAGGCATATTGCTTTTCCATTTCCTCATTAATAGTAATGTCTAAATGAATATCAAAATTGTTCAGTTCTTTTCGAATAAATCCTAAAAGTTCATATTGTTCCCGTTCAACTTCCAATTTATTAGTGGCATTTGGAAATTCTAGTTGAATGGCATTTCCATTTGCTTTAGGAACATCAATGGATAAAATAGAAGCTAAATTGAATTTTCCAGTCGCTTCCAATTCTTTAACAAAAACATTCCAAACACTTACTAATTGGTCTTGCGTGAAAGTATCTTTAGGTAGTTCGGTTTCGTCTACCACCACATCCATTTGTCGGATTTTATGTTCTTTTTTGGTTTTAAGACTTTTTATTGATAAACCCGATGTCGTTTTCCGTTTAGCGTCTAAAGTTAGAACACGTCTTGAGTCGTCTTGTACAGGTTCAGCAACTTGATTGCTTGTTACTTGTTGTGTAGCTTTAGAAATCTCCGGACTGGCCACAGTTGAAGCAGGAGTGGAGGTAATAGCCTTGGTATTTACAGGAATGGGTTTTATGCCAATCTTTTCAAAATAACTCGGCGGAATTATAAACTGTTTAGAATTTTTTTTTTCTCCATCGAAAGTGATAGAGGCAAGTTGCATAAGGCAGAGTTCTACCAGCAGACGCTGGTTTCTACTGGACTTGTATTTCAAATCACAATCGTTAGCTTTTTCAATACCTTCAAATAAAAAGGCTTGAGATGCTTTTCGGGATTGTTCTAAATATTTGACTTGTGTTTCTTCACCCACTTCCAATAATTCAACTGTACTTGGATTTTGGCAAACTAGCAAATCCCTGAAGTGCGATGCTAGACCAGCAATATAATGATGGCCATCAAACCCTTTAGCTAAAATACTATTGAATTGTAATAATAATTCTGGGATTTTATTTTCTAAAATTAAATCAGTGCTTTTAAAATACGTTTCATAATCCAGCACATTTAAATTTTCAGTAACCGCTTGACGCGTTAAATTTTTCCCTGAAAAACTAACCACACGATCAAAAATGGATAAAGCGTCACGCATGGCGCCATCGGCTTTTTGAGCTATAATATGAAGGGCATCATCTTCGGCAGTAATACCTTGCTCTTTGGCAATATATTGTAAGTACGCCTTGGCGTCTTTAACCGTAATACGTTTAAAGTCGAAAATCTGGCAACGCGATAAAATGGTTGGAATAATTTTATGCTTTTCGGTTGTTGCTAAAATAAAGATGCAATGTTTTGGTGGCTCTTCTAATGTTTTTAAAAACGCATTAAAAGCAGCTTGAGATAACATGTGGACCTCGTCGATAATATAGACTTTATATTTCCCAACTTGCGGCGGAATACGGACTTGATCCGTTAAATTTCTAATATCATCTACCGAGTTATTAGAAGCTGCATCGAGTTCAAAAATATTAAAAGCAAAATCTTCATCTTCTTTTTCAGTTCCATCGCTATTAATCATTTTGGCCAAAATACGCGCACATGTTGTTTTACCAACACCACGAGGACCTGTAAATAATAAACCTTGAGCTAAATGGTTGTTTTCAATGGCGTTTAATAAAGTATTTGTAATAGCATGCTGCCCAACAACGTCCTTAAACGTTTGTGGTCTGTATTTGCGCGCTGATACTACAAAGTGTTCCATTTTTTACTGAATTTAATTCAGTTTTTTTATAGAAAACTGAATCAGTAACAAAGTTAAACAACAAGTTCATAATTCAAGATTTTGAACATAGAATTTAATAGGAGTTATTAACAATAGCCATTGGTATAATTAAGATTCTATTCTAACAAAAATAAATTATATTTACAGGATAACGATAACTGAAAATTTCCATATCCTGATTTATTTGCGGGATATGGATAATAAAAGTTGTTATATAACGAGTTGGCAATAATTATGAGAGAAACATTTTACATATTAACAGTCATTCTTCTTTTAACATCTTGCAAAGAAAACAAAATAACAATTGAAAAAATTGATTTTGAAACAAATTATAAATTTTCTTCAGTAATTGAGAATGAGACTTCTAAAGATACAGTTAATTGGAAATATCAAAAATCTGCAACGAGTTATGCGACAAAAGGAGACTATAAAAACGCCTTAATTCAGTATGATTTGGGAATGGGAGGAAAAGAAAAAAACTTTTCTAAAACACAAATAGATTCTATAAATAATAAGTATAAAAAAATTAATGCTCGAAATTATATTATAGAAAAAGCCAAAGAAAATCAAATAGTAATAATAAACGAAGCTCATCATAATTCGTTTCATCGAGTATTTACAAAATCACTTCTTAAAGAGTTGTTCGATAATGGATATACAAATTTAGGACTTGAAGCTTTGACCAATAATGATAGTCTAAATTCAACCCTCATTAATAGAAAATATCCAATTCAAAAAACAGGATATTATATAAAAGACCCTCAATTTGGGAATTTAGTTAGAGATGCTTTAAATATTGGTTATAATTTGTTTGCCTATGAGAGTATGGGGAATGGTAGTGGAAAGCCAAGAGAAATTGAGCAAGCTAAAAATATTCAAAAAGTAATCAACTCAAAACCGAATGAAAAATTTTTAATTCATTGTGGTTATGACCACGCATTAGAAGGCAATCACGATTATTGGGAAAAAGCTATGGCAAGTAGATTAACTGAATATACAGGAATAAATCCTTTTACAATAAATCAAACTAAATTTAGTGAAAGAGGAAATTCTGAATTAAATCAACCATTTTTAAAAGCCCTTAACATATCGGAATCTACCATTCTAATAGATAAAAACAAAAACCCTTTAAAATATGAACGTGATGAAGCTTACACAGATATTGTCGTGTTTCATCCAAATACCAAATATATTAACAATAGACCTAATTGGCTATTTGAAAATGGAAATAAAAATATTTCTATTTCGCTAAATGACATTCAAATTGAATTTCCAGTTATGATTTTAGCATTCAAAAAAGGAGAAGATATAAATTTCGCAATTCCAGTTGACATAACAGAGATAGAAAATAAAACAGATAACTGTAATCTTGGTTTGAAAAAAGGAACTTATGAAATTGTAGTTACGAATGGAAAACAGTCCTTTAAATTTGAACAGAAAGTAAAATAACTATTGCCAACATCCGTATATAACATATAGTAATAGATGAACAACACTTTCCAATTTACTTTTACAAAAATCCAGTTCTCCTATTAATAAGCGTCAAGCAAACTTTTAAAATAAAAGCCATCTTCCTTTAAAAACATAAATTACTTTATTGTAGTTTTACGCACAAGTAAATCGCCTTATCGAACCAAACTTGTTTTGGTTAGGAAAGTCCGAACACCGGAGTGCAAACATAGTGGCTAACAGCCACCAGCCGTGAGGTTAGGAAAAGTGCAACAGAAAGTATGTACAGGTTATGCTGTAGTGAAACCAGGTAAACTCTATGTGGTGCAATGTCATGTATACCAACGTTTGAGCGCGGCACGTGCGATTGTTGGAGGGTAGGCAGCTAGAATGTATTGGTAACAATGCATCCAGATAAATGATAAGGGCTTTTTAATTTTTAATTAGAAAGTACAGAATTCGGCTTATAGATTTGTTTAAATAAACAAGCTCCTTGAATTTCAAGGAGCTTTGTTTTTATATTAAAATAATTTTTTCAGAAAATTTAAATCTATTCTTCTTCGTCGTCTTCATCTGAAGGCATTTCAAAAAAGCTGAACACATTACCACCATAGCTCTTGGAATAACTATAATGTTCT
The DNA here is from genome assembly GCF_008086205.1 of Bizionia myxarmorum. Classification (GTDB taxonomy): domain Bacteria; phylum Bacteroidota; class Bacteroidia; order Flavobacteriales; family Flavobacteriaceae; genus Algorimicrobium; species Algorimicrobium myxarmorum. The sequence goes on from NZ_VSKK01000007.1 coordinate 14,979, forward strand.
AATTCTGACAGTGGCGTATGCTTGGAATGTTCTACAATTAAAACACCATTAGACTCTAATAAATTATTTTGAAAAACCAATGCGGGAATTTTACTGAATTCCTCCAACGGGAAATCATAAGGTGGATCGGCAAAAATAATAGTAAACTTCTTATTGCATTTTTCTAAATACTTAAAAACATCGCTTTTTATGGTGTTTAAGGACATACCAAAACCATCGGCCGTTTCATTTATAAATTTAATACACGCAAAATTTTCATCTACACAAGTTACGTTTTCAGAACCTCTAGATGCAAATTCATAGCTGATGTTTCCGGTGCCGGAAAACAAATCGAGTACGGAGACTGAATCAAAATAATACTGATTGTTTAAAATATTAAACAAGGCTTCTTTCGCCATATCCGTTGTAGGACGAACCGGAAGTTTTTTTGGTGCTGTAATTCTACGGCCTTTAAATTGACCTGATACGATACGCATTATAAACTGTGAATTAAAGTGAAAAAAGCATGATTGCTTTCAGGTTTTTCTAAATATTTAAACGTGTCATGGCGTTTAGCAAATCGAATATGACGAATGTATTTATAGGCTATTTTATGCAACTCATCATTATCTGAAACTTTTCCTAAAAATACTAAAATAAGTTCGTCTGGATTAAGTTGTAATTGTTCTGCAGTAAAAAGGACATAATAGATAAAATCTTCTTTTGTAATATACTCAAAACTGTTGTAGAGTATAAGTTGGCCTTGATTTACAACAACAATTTCAAAATGCGAACTTTGAACATGCACATACATTTTTATGTCTGTTTCCGTTTGCTCTTTTTCTAAAATAGTTTCAATTAAAACCGTTGAAAAATGTTTGTAAGAAAACACACCAAACTGCTCATAAATATAATTGTTGATGTTTACATAAGGCACATAAACATTCACGCTTTTATTACTTTCAATTTTATCAAAACTAATAAAATCCGAGCGTAATATTTTAGAATTAAATTTTAGATAATCGGCTAGATTCTCTTCTTGAAAAAGAGATTCAGGAACTAAAGTGGCTAATTCATTTTCATGAATTACATGTATTTCATTAAAAGCTGTTTGAAGCGCTTTTTCAGTTTCAAATGTTTCGATTAGCAAATCCAAGATTTTAAAAGGCGTTTCTCGTTTTTTAGTCGAAATTTCCTTTAAAAACACAACTGTATTGCTTTCTGTATTCAGAATACAAAAAGAAAGTCCATTCAAACTAATTTGAATGGACAAGTTCTTATTACTCTTTATAGAATCGATTTTATTCGTTATCGCCATAAGTTTTTGGCCAGTTTCCATTTGTTTTAACTTCGTTCATGGATCCAACACGGATAGCATCACCGTTTACACCATCAACAGAAATTACTTGATTTTCTTGAATTCTTGAATCTTTATCTAAATCATATAAAATCACGTCTTTTTTAACAAAAGCTTCAAAAACAGGAATTTTAATATCTTCAGATTCTATGAATCCAGCATTCATTTCAAATTTAGCACCTTCTTTCCCTACTGGAACATTCATCATGTCCTTGTATCGCGTAGATGTACGAAATAATGAATCCTTAACTGAAACAAAAGCTAATGTATCAATTAATGTCAATTCTTTCATCGTTTCAACACCACCATAACGTTTTGTTAATTCAGCGTCAATTACCAAGGTATCACGACGTTGCGTAATAGTATATTGAGCTGTATCAATAAATTTAATTAAGTTTTCAAAGTTTGGAGCAAAAACACCAGTTACTTGACGGTGTGCCAATTGGGCATCCCGAATGTCAATTAAACGTGTAATGACTTGCGCATAACGTTTGTTTTTTGCTTCATCAAATTGAATAGGTTTGTATACAGACATAAATGTTTGATACCCTAAAAAGCCAATAAGTACCCAAAGTAATACAATTATTACAGGTTTAAGTTTTGCTGGTACAAATTTGTCTACAAGCCAAACTAAACCAATCGTTACAAGGATTACCGCAACTACTATTAAAATTATTGTTAACATAGTATTTAATTAAAATGAATTAAGGTTGTACGCAAATCTACAATTTTTTTTTAATCGTAAAAGCCAATGAGCCTAAAAATCATTGTTATCTTTACTTAAAATTTTAAAAACCCTATTTGTTAATGAATTCTAATGAATTTTATTCGCTTGTAAAACAACAGTTTCCGTTCAAACCAACCCTAAAACAGGACATTGTTTTGCAGCAATTATCAGAATTTATTTTTTCAGAAAGGAAAAACGATCTATATCTTTTAAAAGGATATGCCGGAACAGGGAAAACTACTATCATTGGCTCTGTGGTTTCTAATTTATGGCATGCCAAAAAAAGCGCTGTACTATTGGCGCCTACTGGGCGAGCGGCAAAAGTAATCTCTAATTATTCGGGAAAAGAAGCCTTTACTATTCATAAAAAAATATACTTTCCGAAGAAAGAAAAAGGTGGAGGCGTTAAGTTTGTGATGCAACCCAACAAGCATAAAAACACGATTTTTATTGTAGATGAAGCTTCTATGATTCCAGATACGCCTGGCGATTCTAAATTTTCTGACGGAAACTCTTTGTTGGATGATTTAATGCAATATGTTTATTCTGGAATTGGCTGTAAGTTATTATTAATTGGAGATACAGCCCAATTACCGCCAGTTAAATTAGATTTAAGTCCTGCTTTAAATGAAAGCACTTTGGAATTGACCTATAATAAATCTGTAACCAAGATGGAACTGGATGAAGTTATGCGTCAAGAACAAGATTCTGGAATTTTGGCAAACGCCACACTTTTACGTGAAATGCTGGATCAACCGTTTCTAGACACCTTTAAATTCAATTTAAAGGGTTTTACAGATATTGTTAGACTTATTGATGGTTACGAGATTATGGACGCTATAACGGATTCGTATAGCGAACTAGGGAATGAAGAAACGGCTATAATTGTGCGGAGTAATAAACGGGCCAATATGTATAATGAGCAAATTCGGAATCGGATTTTGTTCAATGAAAATGAATTATCTACGGGCGATTATTTAATGGTGGTGAAAAATAATTATTATTGGGTGAAGCCAAATTCGGATGCCGGATTTATTGCCAATGGTGATATAATTGAAATATTAGAAATTTTCAGCATCATCGATTTATATGGGTTTCGCTTTGCTGAAGTAAAAATCCGCATGGTAGATTATCCGCGGATGATACCTTTTGAAACCGTTTTAATGTTGGATACTATTACGGCCGAAACACCGTCTTTGCCGTATGAAGATTCCAATCGGCTTTATCAAGAAGTGATGAAGGATTATGAAAATGAATCCAGTAATTACAAGAAGTTTTTAGGCGTAAAAAACAATAAATTTTTCAATGCCTTACAGGTGAAATTTTCCTATGCTATCACCTGTCATAAATCGCAAGGAGGGCAGTGGAGCACTGTTTTTGTGGAGCAACCCTATCTTCCAGATGGGATAACTGTGGATTATTTGCGTTGGTTGTACACGGCCGTTACCAGAGCTAAAGAAAAATTATATTTAATAGGTTTTAAAGATGATTTTTTTGAACAATAGCTAATCATTTTACGCGTAAATCAAAATATTAAAATGCTTTAAGAACTTATTACTAGGCCTATTTTTAAGCTTTAATATGAATGTTTGAACGCTCTTGTTCGTATTCCGGAACTTTTATAAAAGTTTAAAGGTTCTAAATGGTAAATCAGGTTTATTATCTTATTTTTGAAGTTGTTTAATACACCTTTATCTATGAAAATTATTTCCATGATACCTGCACGATACAAAGCCTCGCGTTTTCCAGGCAAGTTGATGCAAGATTTAGCAGGCAAAACGGTAATTTTAAGAACCTATGAAGCCACGGTAAACACACAGTTATTTGATGATGTTTTTGTAGTTACCGATAGCGCTATAATTTATGATGAAATTGTAAACCACGGTGGAAAAGCCATTATGAGTGTTAAAGAACATGAATGTGGAAGCGACCGAATTGCTGAAGCTATTGAATTCATGGACGATGTGGATATTGTGGTAAATGTACAAGGTGATGAGCCTTTTACCGAAATTGCCTCCCTAAAAAAGCTAATTACCGTTTTTAATAATGATCCTTTAAAAGAAGTAGATTTAGCGTCCTTAATGGTGCATATTCACGATTGGGAAGAAATTACCAATCCAAATACTGTAAAAGTCATTGTTGATAATTCTAATTTTGCCTTATACTTTTCAAGAAGTCCCATTCCGTTTCCAAGAGATAAAGAAATTAATACGAAATATTATAAGCACAAAGGTGTATATGCCTTTAGGCGCCAAGCTTTATTAGATTTTTACCGTTTACCGATGCTGCCTTTGGAAGCTTCGGAAAAAATTGAGTGTATTCGTTATTTGGAATATGGTAAAAAAATTAAAATGGTAGAAACGGATGTTCAAGGTGTTGAAATTGATACCCCTGAAGATTTAGAACTAGCTAACAAATTGTGGAAATAATTTATAATAACATACACGTTATTGGCTTTGATGCTGATGATACACTTTGGGTGAATGAAACCTATTTTCGGGAAGCTGAAGTGGCGTTTGGAAACCTATTATCATCTTACGAAACCTTAAATAAAATAGATCAAGAGTTATATAAAGCCCATATTAAAAACCTACCCATTTATGGCTATGGGATTAAAGGTTTTATGTTGTCCATGGTAGAAACAGCTTTAGAAATTTCTCATAATAATGTATCTGCCAAAACTATGCAAGCCATTTTGGACATTGGTAAAGATATGTTGGAGAAACCTTTAGAATTGCTGGATGATGTGGAATTGGTTTTAAAGGAATTATCAAAAAAATACCGCTTAATTGTTGTCACCAAAGGTGATTTATTGGATCAAGAGCGGAAACTAGAAAAATCTGGATTGCTGGATTATTTTCATCATATAGAAGTTTTAAGTGATAAAAAAGAAGGCAATTACTCGCGACTTTTAAACCATTTAGATATTAAACCATCGGAATTTTTAATGATTGGGAATTCTTTAAAATCGGATATTTTACCCTTGGTAAATTTAAAAGCACATGCCATTCATGTGCCATTTCATACAACGTGGGTGCATGAGCAGGTTCAAGAACATGAAACGAATGGAAAAGCGTATAAAACGATAAAAAGTTTAAAGGTTTTACTGGAAATGTTATGATAGTACAGGCTGATTTCAGAAATTATAACGATATTTATAAATTGAAGTTAGCTCCCAAATAAATAAGGAAAGATTAATTAAATAGAATTTTAAAACAGTACTGTTTTTTCTATTATAGAACAATATTACATGAGTTACAAAAATTACCCAATGGTGTCTCGAGTTGTTTTTGGTCGAGGAAGTTTTAGTCAATTAGAAGATATTATCGCTCCCAAACGATTAAGTTCTATTGCCCCATTTATTTTTTTAGTTGATGATGTTTTTGAGAAAAATACCGCATTAACAAGTCGTATTCCTTTGGGTTATGACGATAAAATAATTTTTATTTCAGCTGAAGAAGAACCCAAAACATCACAAGTAGATGCTTTAGTTGAAGAAATAATAGTAACCTCCAAACAACGACCTTCCGGAATTATTGGTATTGGTGGCGGTACCGTTATGGATATGGCAAAAGCCGTTGCTATTATGATTACAAATGATGGTGAAGCTAAAGATTATCAAGGTTGGGATTTGGTAAAAAACCCTGCTATTTACCACGTTGGTATTCCTACCATTTCTGGAACAGGTGCCGAAGTTTCTAGAACCACCGTTTTAACGGGTCCTGAAAAGAAATTAGGTATAAATTCCGATTATACACCCTTTGACCAAGTTATTTTAGATCCAGAATTAACCAAAGGTGTTCCTAAAGATCAGTGGTTTTACACGGGAATGGATTGTTTTATTCATTGTGTAGAATCGTTAAAAGGAACTTATTTAAATGCCTTTAGCGAGAGTTATGGTGAAAAGGCTTACGAATTATGCTACGAACTATTTTTAGATAATAATCTTTCAGAAGAAGAAGGACAAGATAAATTAATGATGGCATCTTGGCACGGCGGAATGAGTATTGCATATTCTCAAGTTGGTGTTGCTCATGCCATGAGCTATGGTTTAGGCTATTTATTAGGCACCAAACATGGTATTGGTAACTGCATTGTTTTTGATCATTTAGAAGAATTTTATCCAGAAGGTGTGCGCGTTTTTAAAGAAATGAAAGCCAAGCATGAAATTCAATTGCCTCAAGGTCTTTGCACCCATTTAAGCGATACGGAATTTGATACAATGATTGATGTGGCTTTAAGTTTAGGACCACTATGGGAAAATGCACTAGGTAAAGAATGGAAAAAAATAATGACGCGTCAAAAATTAAGAGATCTCTATTCCAAAATGTAATATGGGTGGATTTTCTGACTTTATTTATTTCAAAGTGCTTGGATGGCGAGTTACAGGAAATGTGAATTTTTCTCAAGATACCGTTAAAAAAGCAGTTCTAATTGCGGTTCCACATACCAGTTGGCACGACTTTTATATTGGTGTGTTATTAAGAAAAGTTTCGCACTTGAAATCTAATTTTATAGCTAAAAAAGAACTTTTTATGGGGCCTATCGGTTGGTATTTAAAAGCCATTGGTGGCGCACCGATAGATAGAGGGAATAAACAGAATAAAGTAGAAGCTATTGCGCAACTTTTTGAAGAGCATGATGAGTTCAGACTAGCTTTAGCCCCGGAAGGCACGCGTAAAAAAGTAAATGAATGGCGAACAGGATTTTATTATATTGCTAAAGCTGCCAACGTACCTATTATTATGTTTACTTTAGATTTTAAGAATAAACAAAATAACATTTCAGAACCGTTTTATCCAACGGATAATCTAGAAGCAGATTTCGAATTTATGAAAGCTTTTTTCAAAGGTGTGGAAGGGAAGGTTTCAGCTTATTCATAAGAATGAAAACGGAAACATGTTTCAATTATAAAATAAACGTTAAATAAAAAGCTACCAATTACGGTAGCTTTTTTTTATCTTTATCTGTATTAGTCTTCTACTTTAAAATCTTTCCTTTCCTGAAGCGGTTCTAATACATTATAGTCTTTCCATAGTGCCGGATCGTATTGCTTTATGGTTTCATAATCTAATGTTTTAGCTTCTTGAATGCCGTTAAAACGTGTAGCATCTAATTCAGTAACATCTAGCGTTAATATTTCGGTACGTTCTTTGAAAGTACCTTCAACTTTAAAATTGAAAGACACTTTATTACTGCGATTTCCGTTTTCAATAAATTTTATAGGTCGGTTTAGATAGAAATATCGATCCACTTCATTTTTAATATAATAGGGATAATAATAGCCATCAGAGTCTTTTTTATAAGCAACAGATCTTGCTTTATTTTTCTCTATAAATTTAATACCTAAAATTAAACGTAAATTTAATTTCTTACCCTCGCGACCTGGATAAAAAGCATAATCAGCTCTTAAAACAGCGAAAGTTTGATTGGAAACATACATAGTTCCCACATAATTAGCAGAACCACGTCTCGGTTTAAAACTTATGATATACACAATTTCATTATCTAAAAACGTTAAATCTTTAAGTTCGTAATCGTATTTTCTGGTATCGGTTAGGAAGTCTAATTCTAGGGTTTCAGAAATAGGATTTACTTCTTTTACCATATTAAATGCGGCTTCCCGCACAAAGCGAATAGCATTTATAGAATCTGATACTTTGTCATTTTTTTTATTTAAGGATACGGAATCTGAAACGGTAAACCAGCCCGATTTAACGGTGTAAACCTTACTCGTATCCAAATGTTTTAAAACAATATCACTGCCCTTATCTGCCAATTTTTCCATAGACTGATCATTCCGCTCATCTAAAAGTCTAACCGCTTTATCTACTTTTAATTTAGCAGTTTTGGCATCTTTTATATACAAGGTAGAAACCATGTCGGTGTACTGTTTGGTTTTGTTAGTCACCAAAGATTTTTCTAAAGCATCAAAATCTCTGTTGAAAGCTTCTAATTGTTTCTTTCTGAAATTTGACGATTTTTCTATTTCGAAATCTGCCATTTTTCCCACCACATATTCCGTACGTCTTCCAAAAAGTTTAAACGCATGATTATTTAAGCGGTAGTTTTTGGAGGCATTGGCATTTACATAATATAGAATCGAATCAATGCTCAATTTTCTGTCGGTTACATAAACTTCAGAAAGTTCATTAACCTGATCTTTTAGAATATATTTTTGAGATTTAAATTGGTGTACCTGAAATCCTATTTTTTCATAGCCCATACAGGAAATATAAACAGAATCTGTGGGTTGGAAACTAGATGTATGAATAGTAAAATTACCTTCATCATTAGAAATAACGCCATACTCTTCACCAATTTGAATAGTAGCAAAAGGAATTGGCGCATTTGCATCGTCTAAAATTTTCCCATTGATAGTTTGGCTGAAACTAGAAGATGAAATTAAAAATAGACCAGCTATATGAAGTAAATGGAATGTGTTTTTTGATACCATAAGATTATTTTAGATAATGACGAATCTAGCTACAATTTGTTACAAGCTAACGAAAAAATAAACTCAAAGTGCAAAATGGTTTTTAAAATTTAAAGAACGCCATCCAAAATATAAACGATATCAAAAGACCCGTAAAATAGTTTGTAACTGCCATCTGGTCTCAAAAGCATATGGTATAATTCCGAATCGGATTCCGTGAAAAACTCCGATTCTAAATAATTATTACCATCCACAAATACGTTTTTATCAGCATCTGCTGGAATATTAGAATCCTTACTGACAATTAAATACGAAGCAAATTCAGATGAATTTCGTTTTATGAAATCCCAATACAAGTCGTCAGCAACATCTTTTTCAAAGGCTTCATTCTGCTTTTTATAATAATGCAACACCAGTTTTTTACTAGGATCTACTTTTTGCTGCACTATGTTTTCAATCTCCCTATAAAAACTTTCTTGATTAATAGAAGAGAACTGACCATCTACAATACGATTGGATAAGCGTTTGATAATATAGGTATCGGTTTCAGTAGTTTTTACAAATACGGCTGGTTTTATCTTATTTCTAAATTTTCTTTTGCAGATTTTTTTACCATCTAAATTTTTATAAATAATTTTCTTATCCGCATTTTGAGCAAGACAATCGGTTGTTGGAAAACAAAAGATTAAAGTAAAGATTAGAAGTAGGTAGCTTCGTTTCAAAATAAAAATTTATAATTTTAATTATTATTCGTCACCACTTTCTTCCATGGTATGGTAAACGTTTTGGACATCATCATCCTCTTCTAATTTTTCTAGAAGCTTTTCAACATCTGCCATTTCCTCTTCATTTAGGGCTTTTAATACTTGTGGAATACGCTCAAAACCTGAAGAAAGAATTTCAATTTCCCGTTTCTCTAATTCGGCTTGAATGGCACCAAAATTTTCAAAAGGGGCATAAATTAAAATACCATCATCATCGGCAAATACTTCTTCAGCACCAAAATCTATAAATTCTAATTCCATTTCTTCTGGATCTAATCCTTCGGCATCAATTCTGAAATTACAGGTATGGTCAAACATAAAAACAACAGAGCCTGAAGTTCCTAAACTACCATCACATTTATTGAAATAACTGCGTACATTAGCAACAGTTCGGGTGTTATTATCGGTAGCCGTTTCCACTAAAATAGCAATACCATGAGGTGCGTAACCTTCAAAAATAACTTCTTTATAATCGCCTTGACTTTTATCTGAAGCTTTTTTAATGGCACGTTCAACGTTGTCTTTTGGCATGTTAACAGCCTTGGCATTCTGAATTACCGCACGTAATCGGGAGTTAGAAGCTGGATCAGGTCCGCCTTCTTTAACAGCCATTACAATGTCTTTCCCAATGCGCGTAAACGCTTTACTCATGGCAGACCAACGTTTCATTTTTCGTGCTTTACGGAACTCAAAAGCTCTTCCCATAGTTCAAGTGAAATTTTAAAATTTAAAAGTAATTTGTTTTTGTGGTACAAATTAACAAAATCTCTAAAAGTAATCGGAATCATTTTTAGAGATATTTGTTAAAAATAAATCTATTATTTAGTCTTCATCTTCAGGAACTACAATAGCATCAATAGCTTCTGCCAATTTGAAATCTTTGTTGGTTACACCATCAGCTTCATGCGTGGACAATGAAATATTTAATACATTATAAACATTGGTCCATTCTGGGTGATGGTTTAAAGCTTCACATTCAAAAGCAATACGGCTCATGGCACTAAAGCAATCTTTAAAGGATTCGAATTCGAATTCCGCATGAATAGCTTCATCAAAATATTCCCAATCTGGAAAACGCAATAATTTCTTTTCGATATCTTCTTTGGATAATTTACTCATAGTCTTGTGTTTTATTTTAATTGATAATATAGCTAAATTACAAATGAAAATCAACTAAATTTCTATTTCTGTTAGGAAATTTTTACTGGTAAACTGTAAATGCTTGGGTAATAAATTATACTTGGACATAACGGCTAAATACCTATCATCATTAGAGGTGTAAACCTGTTTTAGCAAAACATTTTTAAAGTGTAATGTTTCTAAAATTTCAGAAATAAATTCGTCATGATGCACCAAATCTGAACTTCCCACATGAAAAATACCACTCTTATTTCTATTAATGATATAATGAATTTGTTGGGTTAATTTTAAATCGGTTGCAATATTCATGATCAAGTTGGGAAACACTTCAATAGCTTCTTTATTCTTGATGAATTCTTTTATTTCAGTTATTCTAGGCGATTTACTTCCAAAAACCATAGGCAACCTTAAAATAGCGACTTGACGTTTGGGCAAACGCAAAAGCATGTTTTCTATTTTAATTTTGAAATGTCCATAAACGCTATGGCTTAAAGTTTTATCGGTTTCATAGCTTGGGTATTTACTGTAGGAATCGAATACATTTGCAGATGATAAAAACAGCAATTTACTTTTATACATTTGCACATATTGCGCTATATGAGAATGTGCTATAACTTGCGCGTTGAAATCGCCACGAAGAGCTGAAATAATGATGGTTGGTTTAACAATTTCTAATATTTCAAAAACATCATCTTCTTCCAAATCATAATGAAAAAAGTGCTGATTTTTTTCAAATTCTGGTTTTGGTGTTCGGTAGGTTCCATAGGTTTTAAAATAGGAGCAGAGCTCTTTGTAAATGGCATTGCCAATAAAGCCACTAGCACCTAAAATAAGTATTCTATGTTTGTTTTGAGATGCCGACATGGCCAATAAGTAGGTTTTTATTAAAAAATAGATTGTTTGGTAAGCGTTGTAAATTGCTCTAGAGCTAACATGCCCAATTTGGAATTTCCTTGCGGATTTAATCCTGGCGCCCAAACGGAAATACTAAATTCATGTGGAAGTGAGGCCGCAATGCCACCACCAACGCCACTTTTTCCGGGCAATCCTACTTCAAAAGCAAATTCACCGGCTTCATCATAGAATCCACAGGTTAACATAATGGCGTTTATTCTTTTGGCTTGCGTTTTAGTCAGTCGCCCTACATCTCTTAAACAAACGCCTTTATTTGCAAACATAAAGAAGGCTTTGGCTATTTGAGAACAGGACATTTCCAATGAACATTGATGGAAATAAAAATCTAAAACATCATCAACCGAATTATGCAGATTATCAAACGACTTTAAAAGATTGGCTGCCGCGTAATTATTAAATCCAGTTTCTTTTTCAGATTGTGCTACTTTCAAATTATAGGAAATACTAGAATCGCCAGTGATATCTTGCACGTATTTTAAAAAATCAGCTTTCGGATTCTTTAATTGTGTTACCAAAATATCAGCAATTACAATAGCTCCAGAATTAATAAGCGGATTTCTAGGAATTCCTTCTTCTAATTCTAAAAGTGACAAATGATTAAAAGGGTTTCCAGATGGTTCTACATCCATGCGTTCCCAAATTGTCGATCCTACTTGGCTCATAGCCATAGCAAGCGTTAAAACTTTGGAAATACTTTGAATTGAAAACCCCACTTCTGAATCGCCAACCGCGAATTCTTCACCTGAAATGAGCTTTAAATGCATGCCAAACCGATTCGGATCTACGCCAGATAATTCAGGAATATACGTGGCAATTTCACCCTTATCAGATTCTTGAGTTACGTTGGCGTAAATGGTATTTAAAATGGCTTGGTAGTCTATCATGCATTCCTTATCCTTTATAGAATGGTAATTTTATAACCGTTGCAGGGATGGCATTTTTTCGAATTTGAATATAAATTTTAGAATCTACAGCAGTAAAATCCATAGGAACATAACCTAAACCAATACCTTTTTTTAAGGACGGTGACATAGTACCAGAGGTCACGGTTCCAATAACGTTTCCATCAGCATCTACAATATCGTAACCCGTTCTTGGAATTCCTTTTTCGTCTAATTCAAAAGCAATTAATTTGCGTTTTAAACCTGCTTCTTTCTCTTTGGCCAATTTTTCTGAATTGGTAAACGGTTTTGTAAACTTCGTAATCCAACCTAATCCAGCTTCAAAAGGCGAAGTGGTTTCGTCAATATCATTACCATATAAACAATAACCCATTTCCAAACGCAAGGTATCACGAGCAGCTAAACCAATTGGTTTAATACCATAATCGGCACCCGCTTCAAATACAGCGTCCCAGATTTTCTTAACCTCCGAGTTCTTACAATAAATTTCAAATCCACCGCTACCAGTATAACCCGTTGCTGAAATAATTACATTTTCTACACCAGCAAAATCGCCAACTACAAAGTTGTAAAATTTAATATCGGATAAATTATGACTGGTAATAGACTGCATAGCTTCAATAGCTTTTGGGCCTTGAATGGCTAAAAGTGAATAATCATCACTTACATCGCGAATATCTGCTCCAACATCATTTTTAGCTTTTACCCAATTCCAATCCTTTTCAATATTTCCAGCATTTACAACCAAAAGATAGGTTTCTTCTTTTAACTTGTAAATAATTAAATCGTCAATAACGCCGCCAGTTTCATTTGGGAAATAGCTATACTGCGCTTTACCAATGGTTAATTTACTAGCATCATTAGAGGTGATTTTTTGAATTAATGCCAAAGCATTTGGGCCTTCAACTAAAAATTCACCCATGTGCGATACGTCAAAAACACCTACAGAATTACGAACCGTTTCGTGTTCGATATTGATGCCTTCATATTGAACGGGCATATTAAAACCTGCAAAAGGAACCATTTTAGCTCCAAGTGCTTCATGTGTTGATGATAAAGCTATATTTTTCATAAGTATTTTCCGCGTATTCGGAATCTTTAAATTAGACTTCAGTTGTTGCGCAAATGTATTGAAATTTATCTGTTTTGAAGTGGGACCCAATAGTAAACTAGGCTTAAAAAACTGTTAATTTTAAATTTTAAAAGTAATTCAAACTATTTTTCTATTAATTTGGAAAGTTAATAAACTACACATTCTATGAAAAACCTATTTATTACACTTTTTTCGCTATTTCTTGGTATCAATATGATTGCGCAGGAAAATATTGCCACAGATTATTTATCTGCAGAATTTCACCAAGAGCGTCGTGATGCTTTGCGTAAAGGCATGCCTAAAAATAGTGTAGCCGTATTTTTTGCGAATCCCGTTAGGAATCGTGCAAATGATGTGGACTTTATGTACCACCAAGATCCTGACTTTTACTATTTAACAGGTTATAAAGAACCGCATGCTGTTTTGGTGTTGTTTTCAGAAGATCAAACCACGAGTGATGGTAATTCTTATAATGAAATGTTATATGTTCAAGAGAAAAATCCGCAAGCAGAGCAGTGGACCGGAAAACGACTAGGAGTGGAAGGCGCTAAAAATCAATTAGGTTTTAAGATGGTTTCTAATGGTAGCGAATTCCCAAGTTCAGAAGTAGAGTATTCAAAATTTACTAAAGTGTTATTTAATGATTTTAATAATGATTATCGCGATTCCAAGCGTAATCAAGCCGATTTATACAGTTTAATTGAGCAGTTTAAACAGCAAGCTAATTATGATGAGGCCAGCTTGCCAAATCCTATGAAATCGCGTATTTATGATATGATTAAAGCTACCGACATTGAAAATAGTGCCAATGTAGCTCAAACAATTGGTCGTGCTTTGGAATATTATCCCGATTTAAAAAAGGATCAGGTTATTTCAGACTATACAGAAACAACAGATCCTAAAGTTCGTTTGGAACTGAAACAACAAGTCATTAAAATTGAACAGGAAAAACCAGAATCGAATTTAGATACTCAAAGTTTATCCACATTAATGGCGGGTTTACGTGAAATTAAAACGGAAGAAGAACTGGATTTATTAACAAAAGCTGTGCGTATTTCGGCTATGGGCCAGCGCGAAATCATGAAGGCCATGCATCCTAAAATGTCAGAACTAGAAATTCAAGGGATTCATGAATTCGTTTATAAAAAATATGGTAGTGAATATGAAGGATACCCAAGTATTGTAGGTGCTGGAAATAACGGTTGTGTTTTACATTATATTGAAAATAGTAAAATGCAAGTGAATAATGAATTGGTTTTAATGGACTTGGGCGCGGAGTATCATGGCTATTCAGCAGATGTTACGCGAACAATTCCTGCTAATGGTAAATTTACCAAAGATCAAAAAATAATATACGATTTAGTGTATGAAGCACAAGAAGCTGGCATAGCAGCAGCCAAAGTGGGGAATTCATTTAATGCAGCAGATGCCGCGAGTCGTGCTGTAATTCATAAAGGTTTAATAGGTTTAGGTATTGCCAAAACGGAAAAAGAAGCTAGACAATATTTCCCTCATGGCACCTCACATTATTTAGGATTAGATGTTCATGACCCGGGACTTTACGGTGCTTTTAAACATAATATGGTTATAACTGTAGAACCAGGAATTTATATTCCAGATGGTAGTGATTGCGATAAAAAATGGTGGGGAATTGCGGTTCGTATTGAAGATGATATATTAATTACCAATAATGGTCCTGTAAATTTATCTGCAGAAGCACCAAGAAGTTCTAAAGAAATTGAAGCTTTAATGAAAGAGAAAAGCGCTTTAGATGATTTTGTTTTGCCGACTTTAAACTAATAACTTAAAAGCATCTGATGATTAGGGTTGGAATGTGTTTCAGAAATTTTAAAATCGTAACGACCTACAACTTCAAAACCAGCTTTTTTATAAAAATTAATAGCTTTTTGGTTTTCGGTCCAAACATATAACCACATGCCAGATTGCTGGTTGTTTTTAGATAATTCAAGGTTGAATGTAAAAAGGTGTAAACCCAGTTTTAAATGATGGAATTCTTCCAAAACATAAATTCGTTCGAGTTTAGTTACGTTTTTAAAAGGAAGATTATCTTGAGCGAAATTGAAGATTATCTTTGAATAACCAGTAGGTTTTTCATTAAAGTAAAGAATATGGAAATGGTTATTGACATCTTTTAATTCGGTTTCAAAGGCTGCAATTGTCAATTTCGAATTGATATAATTGGAAATATCCGTTTCTGACGCACTTATGGCGTGCGATTCTATAAAGGATTGTCTTGCAATTCCGGATAGAAGTTCCGCATGATTTGTGTCCGCTTTTATTATTTTAATCATTTGGTATTTGGCAGCATGAAGTTTATAAAATGCAAAAGTATATTTTTTTGGACTATAAAATTAGATGTATTTTTGATTCACAGTCCATTTTAATCCCATAATTGAAAAAGAGACATTCACCTATGAAAATATTTTCCGATAAGCAGATTTACGAAGGCGATAAATTAACAGCCCAACGCCAAAATATAAGTTCTACAGAGCTTATGGAACGTGCTGGTACGCAAATTTTTAACTGGTTGCACATGCGGATGCAAGGTGCTCAAGTGCCTATTCAAGTTTTTTGTGGTATTGGAAATAATGGTGGCAATGGATTAGTAGTAGCGCGCCATTTAATTAATCATGGCTATAATGTGCATACCTATGTGGTTAATTTTAGTGACAAGCGCACCAAAGATTTTCTAATTAATTACGATAGAATTAAGCAAACCTCTAAAAAGTGGCCAACCCTTATTGGTCCAAAAGATGATTTTCCCGAAATTGGCCCAGATGATATTATCATTGACGCTGTTTTTGGCATTGGATTAAACCGTCCTGCTGATGATTGGGTGGTGAATTTATTTCAACATTTTAAAACTTCCAAAGCCTATACCTTGGCTATCGATTTGCCTTCTGGAATGAAAACAGATAGTGTTCCCGCTGATGAAAAAGATATGGTTTGGGCAAGTTATACCTTAAGTTTTCAATCGCCTAAATTGGCTTTCTTTTTACCTGAAACAGCTAAATATACGGAGCAATGGGAAGTTTTAGATATTGGTATTGATCGGGATTACCTAATAAACACACCAACAGAAGTTGAATTAATAGGCAAACAAGAAGTACTTCCTATTTATAAAACACGCGATCAATTTTCGCATAAAGGAAGCTTTGGTCATGCCTTGATAATTGGCGGTAGCTATGGTAAAATAGGCGCTGCTATTTTGGCAAGCCATTCTGCTATGTCCGCTGGCGCTGGTTTAGTAACGGCTTTTGTTCCAAAATGTGGCTATATTCCTATGCAATCTAGTTTGCCTGAAATAATGGTTATAACAGATGAAAACGAGGAATATATAAGCAATATTCAATTTAAAATAAAACCTACGGTTATAGGATTAGGAGTTGGATTAGGAACTGAAAAAGAAACGTCTGAAGCGTTAAAAGTGTTTTTAACGAACAACAAAACACCTTTGGTTATTGATGCAGATGCCATAAATATATTGTCTAAAAACACTGATTTATTAGCATTATTGCCAGAAAACACAGTTTTAACGCCACATCCAAAAGAATTAGAACGTTTAATAGGAAAATGGAAGAATGATTTTGATAAGTTGAAAAAAGTAAAAGCATTTTCAAAAAAACATAAAGTCATTATGGTGATTAAAGGCGCTTATACCTTAACAATTTTAGAGGATAAAATTTATATTAATTCTACTGGAAATCCTGGTTTAGCAACTGGAGGAACTGGTGATGTGCTTACCGGGATTATTACAGGTTTAATTGCTCAAGGTTACCAACCGTTGGAAGCATCCATTTTTGGCGTGTATTTGCATGGTAAATCTGCTGATATTGCGGTGCAAAGTCTGGGTTATGAAGCCATGATTGCGTCTCATGTCATAGAAACTTTAGGCGATGCTTATATTGATTTGTTTACTAAACCCGAACCGCTGCAAGTGGAAGAGACCGAAGCGGAACCCAAAGAATCTCAAAAGAAAATATAAATTTAAAGAGTCGCAAATTTGCGACTCTTTAAATTTATAAGCACTCTAAAAATTACACTTTTAATTCCGTTAATAATGCTCTTAAAGCATCACTTGAAGGTCTTGGAGCATCCGGAGATACTACGTTTCCTGCAGGATCAATTAAAATAAAACGCGGAATGCCGTTAATTTTATAAGCTTCAATAAATTCTGATTTCCAACCTTTAGGTGCGAAAATTTGAATACCACTTAATTCTTTATCCGCAATCATAGCTTTCCATGCTTCACGCGCTTTGTCCCAAGATTTATCATGAGCTCTGTCATCATCAATAGACATACTAACAAATTGAATGTTTTTGCCGTGGTAATTCTTTTCTAATTCTTTTAAGAAGGGAATTTCAACTTTACAAGGTCCACACCAAGTTGCCCATACATCTATATACACATACTTTCCAGCTAAATCTGATAACGAGGTTGTGGAACCATCATAATTTTCGTAATCGCTAAAAGTTGGAGAAGGAGCGCCTTTAGGTAATTCATTTTTTAAAGCAATGGATTGGCCTATAAACGATTTGTATGATTTTAACATTGGTGTTAAATCCTTATTCGCGTTGTTTGTTATCATCGTATCAATGGTTTTATCCGAATTGTAGAAATCCGATAATTCCGTTTCAATACCATTTAATTTGGTTTCCAACGTTTCCATATCTTCAATAGTACTTAAAGCTTCAAAGTCTAAAAGTTGCTCTTCTTTTAAGGATTTTTGAGCTAAAAAGTTACTGTGTTCAGATCCAGTTCCCGAAAACTTAACGCTTTCGTCAAACTTTTCAGTGTCAATAGTCATGTCAATTTCATAACCATTCTTTAAAAAGACAGAAGTAGATTCGGTACCATCAAAAACATTGTAAATATCTGTTTTAACTTTTAGGGTATCACTAAATGTACCATCAGCGTTTACGGCGATAGTTTTGGAGTAATCACGGGTTCTAATAAGTAGCGAATCGCTATTTTTATTAGTTATTTTCCCTGTAAAAGTAGCGTAGTCTTTAGGTGCTTCTTCTTTGCAAGCTAATATGGATAATACTGATATTAATATGAGTGTTTTATTCATTTTTGAATAGGTTTATTTACTCAAAAATAGATTTTTAAGATGAATTATAAATGAATTATCAGGTTTTGTTTGCATAATAGCATATGAATGTGGAATTTTGGCCTAATCGATACAAGCATGAGAACAATCCATTACATTTCACAAGACCGCATTAATTTAGAAACCATTTCAAGTATTTTAGAGGAAAATAAAGCGCTTGAGCTTTCTAACGATTCTATTAAGAAAATGCAGGCTTGTCGGGATTATTTAAATGAAAAATTAGTTAATCAAGACCAACCAATTTATGGTATTAATACCGGTTTTGGCTCTTTGTATAATGTGAAAATTTCCACAGAAAATTTAACCAAACTGCAAGAGAATCTGGTTATGTCTCACGCTTGTGGAACGGGAGAATTGGTTCCAAAAGCCATTGTTAAATTGATGTTGCTTTTAAAAGTACAGTCCTTAAGTTACGGTCATAGTGGTGTGCAATTGGAAACCGCTAAGCGTTTAATGGATTTTTATAACCATGATATTTTACCGGTAATTTATACTCAAGGTTCATTAGGAGCTTCAGGTGATTTAGCTCCTTTGGCGCATTTGGCATTGCCATTAATTGGCAAAGGCGAAGTGTATTTTGAAGATGCTGTTCATACGTCAGAATCTATTTTAAAGAAATTTAATTGGGAACCTATTACCTTACAATCTAAAGAAGGTTTAGCGCTTTTAAACGGCACGCAATTTATGTCAGCTTACGGGATTCATTTATTAATGAAGGCTTTCAAATTATCTTATTTAGCGGATTTAATAGGAAGTACGTCATTAGAAGCTTTTGACGGTAGAATTGAACCTTTCAATGCGTTGGTGCATTTGGTTCGCCCTCATAATGGGCAATTAAAAACAGCTGAACGTATTCGTGAATTTCTAGAAGAAAGTGAACTTATTTCTCAACATAAGCAGCATGTACAAGATCCGTATTCTTTTAGATGCATGCCACAAGTTCACGGTGCTACAAAAGACACGTTGGATTTTGTTAGAAAAACATTCATCACAGAAATCAATTCTGTAACCGATAACCCGAATATATTTAGTCAGGAAGATTTAATTATTTCAGGAGGAAATTTCCACGGTCAACCTTTAGCGTTGGCTTTAGATTATTTAAAAATTGCCATGGCAGAATTAGGAAATATTTCAGAAAGACGGATTTTTCAACTAGTTTCTGGTTTACGAGGCTTGCCAACATTTTTAGTGGATAATCCCGGTTTAAACTCTGGTTTTATGATTCCACAATATACAGCAGCCAGCATTGTAAGTGCTAATAAACAATTGGCTAGCCCTGCGAGTATTGACAGTATTGTGTCTAGTAATGGTCAAGAAGATCACGTAAGTATGGGCGCCAATGCTGCAACTCAAGCCTATACCTTGATTCATAATGTGGAGCGTATTTTAGCTATTGAATTGTTTAATGCATCTCAAGCTTTATTTTTTAGAGCGCCATTAAAATCTTCCCCATTTATAGAATCTGTTTTAACAGCATTCCGTCAAGATGTTTCATTTGTATCCAATGATCGTGAGTTGCACATTGATATTCAGAATTCCATTTCGTTTTTAAGCAATTTACAAATTGACGATCGCGAAATTTACGAATAGGAGATTAGCAATATAAAAATTGAGGTTAGGTAACAGGATTTTATTTATCACATAAATCGTCAGCCCAGGCAATGGCTTCATCCATAGAGTTAAAAGCTTTAAACGGGATACTAATAAACGCGCTTTCAAAATCGGAATTGTCTATCCGAACCGTTTCCCCAAAAACAATAGCAAAACCCATCAGATTTTCAATTTTGGAGGTTTTATAATAAATATTTGGATCTACACAATAGGAATTTACTCTGTGGGTTATGTAAACAAATTTCTCGCCATTATAATGTTCTGCAGCAAAATCTCGCAATTGTTTATTTAATTCTTTAGTAACAGTGATGCCTCTATCCATAACTGCAATAGCGTAATGGCTGTAACATGTAAGTTCACCAAAATGAAATTTTTTAATAACTGGCATATATAAAGTTAATTAAATTTTTGAATTAAAAAGCTATATTAATTATATATAATCTTTTATATATCAGAATTTTATGTAATTTTTGATTGTAGATTTATATTATTCAAGGCTAATATTATATCAAGTTGTGATTGCATCAATTCGATATTCATACTTATATTTCTTCATTAAATTCATTAGGGAAGAATAGGACGTAAAATTAAAGAGATGGATATCATTTGAAAGGGGTTAAGAGCAGCACAAATAGTTTCCCCAGCTTGTGGCTTCATCTATATTGTTAAAAGATTTGAAAGGAATACTGATAAAAGTACGTTCAAAATCAGTATTATCTATTTGAACCGTGTCACCAAAAACAACAGCAAAACCTACAAGATTTTTAATTTTTACTGTTTCAAAATACACATTTGGATCTACAGAATAGGAGTTTTTTCGGTGTGTTATATATACAAATTTGTTATCATTAAAATATGATCTTGCTATATCATATAGTTCATTATTTAAAACTAAAGAAATGGTAATACCTTCATTCATTACGGCAATCATGTAGTTATCGTGAAAGGTGATTTCACCAAAATGATATTTGTTAACCACGGACATTTATAAAATTAATTAAAAATTTTTATAAAAAAAAACTCCGCAAAAGTAAGCGGAGTTTTCAATAATTACTAATTTATTTTAAGATTCTGTCGTTTTTTTTCCAGCTTCAATCTTAATCACTAATTCATTGGTTTTAGTATCCAAATCCATAGCAATTTTATCACCTTCTGTAATTTTAGAATTGATAATTTCTTCAGCTAAAGCATCTTCAACATACTTCTGAATAGCCCTTTTTAAAGGTCTAGCACCATATTGCTTATCAAAACCTTTATCTGCAATAAAATCTTTGGCTGCTTTACTTAATTTAAGCGTGTAGCCAATATCTTTAATACGTAGAATAAGTTTTTCTAATTCAATATCAATAATCTTATTAATGTCTTCTTTTTCAAGAGCATTAAATACTACGACATCGTCAATTCTGTTTAAGAATTCAGGAGCAAAAGCTTTTTTAAGTGCATTTTCAATAACACCTCTAGCATTGGCGTCTTCTTGCAATTTCTGCGAAGCTGTTCCAAAACCAACACCTGCTCCAAAATCTTTAAGTTTTCGAGAACCGATATTAGATGTCATGATGATTATGGTATTTCTAAAATCAATTTTCCGACCTAAACTATCTGTTAAAAAACCGTCATCTAGAACTTGTAATAACATATTGAAAACATCTGGATGCGCTTTTTCAATTTCATCAAGCAATAAAACAGCATAAGGTTTTCGTCTGATTTTTTCAGTTAACTGTCCACCTTCTTCATAACCTACGTATCCTGGAGGTGCACCAACTAATCTAGAAATGGCGAATTTTTCCATATATTCACTCATGTCAATTCGGACTAAAGCATCTTCGCTATCAAATAATTCTTTTGAAAGCACTTTTGCTAATTGCGTTTTACCAACACCAGTTTGTCCTAGAAAGATGAATGAACCAATGGGCTTATTCGGATCTTTTAATCCCGCACGATTACGCTGAATGGCTTTAACCACCTTCGCAACGGCTTCGTCTTGACCAATAACTTTACCTTTAATTAAATCTGGTAAAATAGCCAATTTGTTAATTTCGGTTTGGGCTATTCTATTTACAGGAATTCCTGTCATCATAGAAACTACATCAGCTACATTATCTTCCGTTACAATTTCACGGTGTAATTTAGTGTCTGCTTCCCATTTTTCTTGAGCTATAGCTAATTCTTTTTCAAGGCGTTTTTCATCATCTCGTAATTTAGCTGCTTCCTCATATTTTTGCTTTTTAACAACGGTAGATTTGGTTTCTTTAACCGCTTCTAGTTGTTTCTCCAATTCAAGAATCTGATCTGGAACATTAATATTCGTAATATGAACACGAGAACCTGCTTCATCCAAGGCATCAATAGCTTTGTCTGGTAAAAAACGGTCCGTCATATAACGGTTGGTTAATTTCACACAGGCTTCAATAGCTTCTTGAGTATATTCGACGTTGTGATGCGATTCGTATTTATCTTTAATGTTGTTTAAAATTTCAATCGTTTCATCAACCGTTGTTGGTTCTACAATTACTTTTTGAAAACGACGTTCTAAAGCTCCATCTTTTTCAATATACTGACGATATTCATCTAAAGTAGTAGCACCAACACATTGAATTTCACCTCGTGCTAAAGCCGGCTTAAACATATTGGAAGCATCTAAACTTCCTGTAGCACCACCTGCACCAACAATGGTGTGGATTTCATCAATAAAAAGAATAATATCATCATTCTTTTCCAGCTCGTTCATAACGGCTTTCATACGCTCTTCAAATTGGCCACGGTATTTAGTACCTGCTACTAAACTCGCTAAATCCAAAGTCACAACACGCTTATTGAATAAAGTTCGCGATACCTTATGCTTTATAATTCGAATAGCTAAACCTTCAGCAATAGCCGATTTACCTACGCCTGGTTCACCAATTAAAAGTGGATTGTTTTTCTTACGTCTACTTAAAATTTGCGAAACGCGTTCTATTTCTTTTTCACGTCCAACAACCGGATCTAACTTACCTTCTTCAGCCATCGCGGTTAAATCACGTCCAAAATTATCTAAAACAGGTGTTTTAGACTTCTTGTTTGTTTTTCCAGTAGGCGAATTAAATAAGTTATCTTTTGAAGTGTCGTCATCTGTAGCTGAATCGTCATCCTGAAAAGACTCCGCTTTCGGCTCTCCTGTTATATCAAGATAATTTTCGTCGTTTGTTATCATAAACTTAAACTGTTCTTTTACGTTATCATAGTCCACTTTCAACTTATTTAAAAGTTTGGTTGTGGGATCGTTTTCATTTCTTAAAATGCACAATAATAGGTGTGCCGTATTAATGGAGTTACTTTGAAAAAGCTTGGCCTCCAAAAATGTCGTTTTTAAAGCCCTTTCGGCTTGTCTAGTCAGGTGTAAGTTCTTCTTGCTATTAGAAGCTACTGCCACGTTAGGGTTTGCAGGACTTAATATTTCAACTTTACGTCTTAAATGGTTTAAATCTATTTCTAAAGCACTCAAAATATCAATTGCTTTCCCGTTACCGTCTCGTAATAATCCAAGCATTAAATGTTCCGTACCTATAAAATCGTGTCCCAATCTTAAGGCTTCTTCCTTGCTGTAAGCAATTACATCTTTAACTCTTGGTGAAAAATTGTCATCCATAAATAATTCCTTTCTGCATTAAATGTACTAAATCATATCATCAAGGACAAAAATCATACCCTAATTAATACGCAGTATGCTAATAGACAAAAAAAAGTTTATAAAGTCAAAATTTTTAACAGCTTACTTGTTAACGAAAAGCAGGGTTAACATTGTTAATAAAAAAAGCGAAAAAACATTAAAGAAACCCTTGCTGTAGTTGAGGAAATGGTTATATTAGCACGATTTGTAAACCTACAAAAATCTAATTATAATTATATATGGCAGAAGGAGAAAAATTGATCCCAATTAACATTGAAGATGAAATGAAATCGGCTTACATTGACTATTCAATGTCAGTCATTGTGTCACGTGCCTTACCTGATGTAAGAGATGGATTAAAACCGGTGCACAGACGTGTACTTTTTGGTATGCACGAACTTGGAATTAGAGCTACAGGTGCCCATAAAAAGTCCGCAAGAATTGTTGGGGAAGTTTTAGGTAAATACCACCCACACGGTGATACATCTGTTTATGATGCTATGGTTCGTATGGCTCAAGAATGGAGTTTACGTTATATGTTAGTGGATGGACAAGGAAACTTTGGGTCTGTGGATGGCGATAGTCCTGCAGCCATGCGTTATACAGAAGCACGTATGCGTAAAATATCTGAAGATATGTTGGCGGATATTGATAAGGAGACAGTAGATCATAAATTAAATTTTGATGATACGTTACATGAACCAACCGTTCTTCCTACGCGTATCCCAGGTTTATTAGTAAATGGTGCATCTGGTATTGCTGTAGGTATGGCAACCAATATGCCACCTCATAACTTAAGCGAAGTAGTAGACGGTATTGTAGCTTATATTGAAAATACCGATATTGAAATTGATGAATTAATTACGCACGTTAAAGCACCAGATTTTCCTACAGGAGGAACTATTTATGGATATGACGGCGTTATAGAGGCTTTTAAAACGGGTCGTGGACGTATTGTTGTTCGCGCAAAAGCACGAATTGAAGAAGTTCAAGGACGTGAATCTATTATCGTTACCGAAATTCCATATCAAGTGAATAAGGCCGATATGATTAAAAAAACGGCCGATTTAGTAAACGAAAAGAAAATTGATGGTATTGCAACCATTCGTGATGAATCCGATAGAAACGGAATGCGCATTGTTTACGTTTTAAAACGTGATGCTATTCCAAATATCGTTCTAAACACTTTATATAAATATACGGCTTTACAGTCGTCCTTTAGCGTAAACAACATTGCTTTAGTAAATGGACGTCCGCAGTTATTGAATCTGAAAGAAATGATTCATCACTTTGTGGAACACAGACATGAAGTTGTTGTACGCAGAACCACTTATGAATTACGTAAAGCTGAAGAGCGCGCGCATATTCTTGAAGGTTTAATTATTGCATCAGATAATATTGATGAGGTAATTGCACTTATTCGTGCCTCTTCAAATGCCGATGAAGCACGTGAGAAGTTAATTGAACGTTTTAAATTATCTGAAATCCAAGCGAAGGCCATTGTTGAAATGCGTCTGCGTCAATTAACAGGATTAGAACAAGATAAGTTACGTTCAGAATACGAGGATTTAATGGTAACCATTGAAGACCTAAAAGACATTCTTGCTAAAAAAGAGCGTCGTATGGAAATCATTAAAGACGAATTACAAGTTGTAAAAGATAAATATGGTGATGAGCGTCGCTCCGTAATCGAGTATGCTGGTGGCGATTTAAGCATTGAAGATATGATTCCAGATGAGCAAGTGGTTATTACCATTTCACATGCGGGTTATATTAAGAGAACATCCCTTACAGAATACAAAACACAACATAGAGGTGGGGTTGGACAAAAAGCGTCAACTACTAGAAATGAAGACTTTTTAGAGCATTTATTTGTAGGAACAAATCACCAATATATGTTATTCTTCACTCAAAAAGGAAAATGTTTCTGGATGCGTGTGTATGAAATTCCAGAAGGTAGTAAAACATCTAAAGGTCGCGCCATTCAAAACCTTATAAATATTGAGCAGGATGATAAAGTGAAAGCTTTCATTTGTACACAAGATTTAAAAGATGAAGATTATATTAATAGTCATTATGTCATTATGGCTACTAAAAAAGGTCAGGTTAAGAAAACATCTTTAGAGCAGTATTCACGTCCACGTACTAATGGAATTAATGCTATTACCATCAGAGAAGATGATGAATTATTAGAAGCTAAATTAACTACTGGAAACAGTCAAGTTATGTTAGCTTTAAAATCTGGTAAAGCTATTCGTTTTGAAGAAGCTAAAACACGACCAATGGGTAGAAACGCATCAGGTGTAAGAGGTATTTCTCTAGCTCATGATACCGATGAAGTTATTGGGATGATTGCTATTGAAAACCCAATGGAAGAATCTGTTTTAGTAGTTTCAGAAAAAGGCTACGGAAAACGTACCTATATTGATGATCCAGCAGATGGTGAAGCTGTATATCGAATTACGAACCGTGGTGGAAAAGGTGTTAAAACGATTTCTATTACAGAAAAAACAGGTCATTTAGTCGCTATAAAGTCTGTAACAGATGAAGAGGATTTAATGATAATTAATAAGTCTGGAATTGCCATCCGTATGGCGGTTGCCGATTTACGTGTTATGGGTCGTGCAACGCAAGGTGTAAAATTGATTAACTTAAAAGGAACCGACTCTATTGCCGCCGTTGCTAAAGTTATGAAAGAAGAGGAAGCCGAAGACGTTATTGATGAATTGGCTGAAGAAAACGCCGATGAAATATCAGAAATGGACAATGGCACAACTCTTGATAATGATGAAACAGAAACAAATATTGATAATTAATTATAACTAAAATGAGAAACCCAATTTTAATTGCATTGGCTATATTGGTAAGCACCATTTCTTTCGCACAGAAGAAAGAATTACGTACTGCCGAAAAAGCAATAAAAAGCAAAAACTATGCTGAAGCTAAATCAGCATTAAACGAAGCGGAAGGTATGATGTCTGCTATGGATGATAAGCAAAAATCCCAATACCATTTATTGGTTGCCGAAGCACTATATGCGCAAGGAACTGCCAATAATACAGATTTGGATAAGGCTATTGAAAGTTTAATTTTGGTAGGTAAAAATTACCCATCAGAAACTTCGGCGCTTACAACAGCCATGGAAAATGAGCTTCTAACAAAGGCGAATGCCATGTATAAGGCTAACAATTTTGCTGAAGCTGGAACTAAATTTGAGCAATTATATCATGTAATTCCTTCAGATACTACCTATTTGTATTACGCAGCAGTAAGTGCCGTTAGTGGTCAGGATTATGAAGAAGCTTTAAAGCACTATCTAAAATTGAGTGACTTAGGCTATAGCGGTATTACAACTGAATATTATGCTGTAAACAAAGAGACAGGTGAAGAAGAAATTTTTGATGAAGCAAATAGAGATTTATTTGTAAAAACAGGTAGCTATATTAAACCAGGCGAGCGTGTTTCAGAATCTAAAGTTGGTGAAATCACTAAAAACATTGCTTTTATCTATGTAAATCTAGGTAAAACTGATGAAGCTTTAAAAGCTATTAAAAAAGCACGTGCTCAAAATCCAACGGATGTAAATATTATTCTTACAGAAGCTAACTTACATTATAAGTTAGAAAATAAGGAAGAATACAGAGCGCTTATTGAAAAAGCTATTGAGTTAGATCCAAACAATATTGATTTATTCTATAACCTTGGTGTATTAGCTTCAGAAGCTGGTGATAATGAAAAGGCTAAAGAATATTACGATAAAGTAATTGAAATGGACTCTACTTACACAAACGCGCATACAAACTTAGCTGCTTTAATTTTAGGTGAAGAAGAACAAATTATTCAAGAAATGAATGGTCTTGGAACTTCAGCAAAAGATAATAAGCGTTATGATGAACTGAAACAAGCACGTGCTGATTTATATACGCAAGCTATTCCATATTTGGAAGCTGTATTAAAAACAGATCCAAATAACTTGGAAGTTTCTAGAACCTTAATGAATATTTATAGCGCTATTCCAGATGCTACAAATCTTAAGCGTATGAAAACTAAAGTTGCTGAATTGGAGGGTAAATTATAATCCAGTTTTAAAACATACTTCATAAAAAAAATGCTACTGAATTTCAGTAGCATTTTTTTTTATAATCTTTCCAATCATTATAAACTAACTAGGCAATTATCTTTTTAATGACGCGCAATTTATGTGTGTGTATTCCGGTATCTACATTGTAAATTCCCGAATGATCTAATCTATCAATTCGAACTTTACCATGAGCGTGAATAATAAAATTGTCTGGCATAATAATACCAACGTGAACAATGCTACCTTCATCATTATCAAAAAAAGCTAAATCGCCAGCATCACTTTCTTCAATAAAACTTAAAGCTTCTCCTTGACTTGCTTGTTGGGAGGCATCTCTAAACAGTTTATAACCATTCAGTTTATATACCATTTGGGTAAAACCCGAACAATCTATACCAAAAGGTGTTTTCCCCCCCCATAAATAAGGTGCATTTAAATAGCTAAAAGCTGTTTTTAAAATAGCGGCTTTAGGTGAAATAGTATTTACAGAATGTCCTTCAAAGGTATGGTGCAATAAATCCAAAGCATTTAAACTAGAGCCTAGAGAAATTGGATATAATTGCTGGTCTTTATCTTCTATAAATTCGACTAAATCGGTTGAAAGAATTGGCGTTTCTTCATGCAAATTATAATACTGTTCTTCTGTAATATGTAGATATTGTTTATTATCAATCCAGCCTTCATAGGTATCAAAAC
The DNA here is from genome assembly GCF_008086205.1 of Bizionia myxarmorum. Taxonomy (GTDB): domain Bacteria; phylum Bacteroidota; class Bacteroidia; order Flavobacteriales; family Flavobacteriaceae; genus Algorimicrobium; species Algorimicrobium myxarmorum. Next base: position 43,461 of record NZ_VSKK01000007.1, read on the forward strand.
CCAAACGGATTTTACTCCAAGACTTGCGTTTTTCAAGCACCTTAAAATAATCGCCATACAATACTTGTGAAACCAGTTCACTTGTATCATTAGGTTCCAATCGTAAGGGAACCATACTTAAATTACAAATTCCGTATTGCATGCAAAAAATATCCTATTAGTTTCTTTCGATAACAACTGCAGAAGCACCACCACCACCATTACAAATAGCGGCTGCACCAATTTTTGCATTATTTTGTTCTAATACGTTTAATAAGGTAATTAAAATACGCACACCAGAACAACCCAATGGATGACCTAAAGAAACGGCGCCACCATTTACGTTGACGTTAGAATCATTTAAACCTAATAGTTTCATGTTTGCTAAACCAACAACAGAAAACGCTTCATTAAATTCGAAGAAATCCACATCTTTAATGTCAATTCCTGCTTTATCCAAAGCTTTTGGTAGGGCTTTAGCTGGTGCTGTTGTAAACCATTCTGGTTCGTGAGCAGCATCTGCGTATCCTTTTATAGTTCCTAAAACTTTTAAGCCTAATTCATCAGCTTTCTCACGACTCATTAAAACCATAGCTCCGGCACCATCATTTATCGTAGACGAATTTGCGGCTGTAGCTGTTCCATCTTTGGAGAAAGCAGCTCTTAAGGTTGGAATTCTATCTAATTTCACATTCGTGAATTCTTCATCTATATCCACTATAATAGCATCACCACGACGTTGAGGTACTTCAACTGGAACCACTTCATTATCAAATTTCCCAGCTTTCCATGCAGCTGCCGATCTTTCATAAGATTGAACAGCAAAAGCATCTTGATCTTCACGAGAAAATTTATATTTTGTAGCACATGCATCGGCACAAACACCCATGGCATTTTGGTCATAAGCATCCACTAATCCATCACGTTGCATGCCGTCTTCTAATTGAGCAGGACCAAATTTAGTACCTGTTCTAGCATATAAGTAATGAGGAATTAAACTCATATTTTCCATTCCGCCAGCAACAATAATGTCAGCATCACCCAAAGCAATAGATTGAGCTGCTTGCATAACTGCTTTCATTCCAGATGCACATACCTTATTAACAGTAACACATGGAACGGTGTTTGGAACACCTGCGTAAATAGCCGCTTGTCTTGCAGGTGCTTGACCAGCGCCTGCCTGAACCACGTGACCCATAATTACTTCTTGAACTAATTCAGGCTTTAAATTAATTTTATCCAAAGCGCCTTTTATGGCTATAGCCCCTAAACGTGGTGCTGGAATAGTGGATAAGGCTCCTAAAAAACTACCAATTGGTGTTCTGGCTGCGGATACAATGACGACTTCTTTACTCATGATATTAACTTTTATTTTTTTGAATGTCACAAAATTAATCATTTTTTAGTAGAATGGAGAATGATTAGCATTTTATAGAGCCATAATTTTCGACTATATTTTACTACATTTGAAAATATTCCTTCAATCTATGAAAGACTTTATAAATGCATTATATAGAAATCACGCTTTAGCTTATAAATTGCTGCTTTTTATATCTACTACGCTTTTAATAGTGTACTTATTTCCTAAAAGTGGAAAATTTAAGTACAATTTTGAAAGAGGGAAACCCTGGCAGTCTGAAAATTTATATGCGCCTTTTAATTTTGCTATAAAAAAGACTGATGAGCAAGTGGCCACGGAAAAGCAAGAGGTAAAAGACAATGTGCCTTTATACTTTAATATTAATCCCGCTGTTCAGAAAACGGTTACTACCAATTTTAAGAAGGGCTTTAAAAATGCATTTTCAGATTCTATACCTTATTATAAACGAAACGCCTTAAACCAATCTGGTACCAAAATTTTAGATGAGCTTTACCGTTTTGGTGTGTTAAGCGATGATATTGAGCATTCAGAAACCAAAAAAGTAATCATTTTAGATGGTCGGGTGGAGAAGGAGCAAACCCAATTTACCAATCTTACCGAGGAAAATGAGGTTTCTGCTATCATTACTAGAATTTTAGAAGAAGAGGATTTACTATCCTATAAAAATGAATTTACGTCCTTGTTTTTTGATTTGGTGGAACCCAATTTAGAATTCAATCAGGAGTTTTCTTCACGGGTGCTGCAAGAGGAATTGGAAAAAGTATCCTACACACGCGGCAGTGTGGAACGGGAAACGCTTATAATTTCTAAAGGTGAAGTAGTTGAAGGCTTAAAATTTCAAATATTAAAATCGTTAGAATCCGAGTATGAATCGCAGGTTTGGAACAAATCCAATTACAACTGGATTGTGTTTGCTTACACGCTTTTAGTGACGTTGGCTTTACTGATGCTTTTACTTTTTATACGAAAATACCGTTTATCCGTTTTTGAAAACAATGTAAAAGTCACCTTTATATTCTTTAACGTGGCGTTTATGGTTTTAATAACGACGCTGGTGGTGAATTATAATTCGCAATACCTGTATGTGGTGCCTATTTGTATTCTTCCATTAGTTTTAAAAGCCTTCTTTGATTCGCGATTGGGACTTTTTACTCATGTTGTCACGGTTTTATTATTGGGTCTTATTGTGCCCAATAGTTATGAATATATGTTTCTTCAAATTACGGCGGGAATCGTGACTATTTTAACGGTTTCTGAATTATATAAGCGTGCGAATCTGTTTATTTCCGTGGCACAAATCACCTTAATATACATTGTGGCGTATTTTGCGTTTTTTGTGATACATGAAGGGAGTGTTGAAACTTTAAAGTGGGAAACTTTCGGCTTATTTATATTATGTGGGTTAGCAACCTTGTTCGTGCAGCCGTTGATTTATGCCTATGAAAGGCTCTTCGGATTAGTTTCTGATGTGTCACTTTTAGAATTATCAGATACCAATTCTAAATTACTAAAAGAACTTTCAAATAAAGCACCAGGCACCTTTCACCATTCTTTAAACGTGGCCAATTTAGCCGAAGCTGCTGCCAATGAAATTGGTGCGAACGCTATGTTGGCTCGTGTTGGCGCTTTGTATCATGATATTGGTAAAATGAAAAACCCGACGTATTTCACTGAAAATCAAAGTACGGGGATTAATCCGCATGACGAATTATCACCAACTGAAAGTGCCCGAATAATCATTAATCACGTTATTGATGGCATTGAAATAGCCCGAAAAAACAATCTTCCAGATCGGGTTATCGATTTTATAAGAACGCATCATGGCACGAGTATGGTTTATTATTTCTATGTGAAAGAAAAGGAAATGAATGAAAACATAGATATGGAAGATTTTAGGTATCCTGGTCCCACCCCGTTTAGTAAAGAAACTGCTATTCTAATGATGTGTGATAGTGTGGAAGCCGCTTCCAAGAGTATAAAAGATCCAACGTCTTCTAAAATTGATGATTTTGTAGAGAATATTCTGAACAAGCAAATGAATGATGAGCAGTTTTTAAATGCGAATATTACCTTCAAGGAAATTCAATCTATTAAAAAGGTTTTAAAGCAAAAACTGACTAATATTTTTCATTTACGAATAGAATATCCTGAATAAATTTGTTAGCCATTTTAGTTTCTGTTAAACCCTTTAACATTACTTAACATTTAATTCCCTTATTTTTGGGAGTTACTCAATTAAAACCAAAAACAACCATGAGGAAATCACTAATCTGTGTTTTGGCGCTGGCAACAGTTGTTGCTTGTAAGGACGACCAAAACAAAATTGAAAAAGAAGACACTAGCATGAAATTAACCTATCCGGAAACGAAAACCGTTGATACGGTAACGACCTATTTTGGAAGTGACGTTAAAGATCCGTACCGTTGGCTAGAAGATGATTATGCAGACGATACTAAAGCTTGGGTAAAAGCCCAAAACAAAGTAACGTTTGATTATTTAGATCAAATTCCTTTTAGAAGCAAGCTTAAAAAGCGCATGGAAACGCTTTGGAATTACGAGAAAATTTCGGCACCATTTAAAGAAGGTGATTTTTCATACTTCTATAAGAATGATGGCCTTCAAAATCAATCGGTTTTATATAGAAAAGATGCCGAAGGAAATGACGAGGTATTTTTAGATCCTAACGCGTTTTCAAAAGATGGAACCACGTCTTTAGGTGGATTAAGTTTCACGGAAGATGGTTCTATGGCTGCTTACGCTATTTCCGAAGGTGGAAGTGACTGGCGAAAAATTATTGTTTTAAAAGCTGAAAACAAAGAAATTATTGGTGATACTATTATGGATGTGAAATTCAGTGGTATGTCTTGGTATAAAAACGAAGGTTTTTATTATTCCAGTTATGAGAAGCCAAAAGGTAGCGAGTTATCTGCTAAAACAGATCAGCACCGTTTGTATTATCATAAATTAGGCACGCCGCAAAGTGATGATACAGTTGTTTTTGGTGATACTGAAAAGAGACGTTATGTTGGTGGTTATGTTACGCAGGATGCTAGTTATTTAGTAATTACGGCGGCAAATTCTACCTACGGGAATGAATTATATGTAAAGGATTTACGTAAAAACGGACCTATTGTAACCGTTGTTGACAATTTTGAAAGTAGTAATAGTATCTTGGATAATGACGGCAACACCTTTTTTGTTGTAACAGATTATGAAGCGGCAAACCAACGGATTGCGAAGTTTACTATTGATAAAGTTGGGCAAGCTAATTGGAAAGATGTGATTGCTGAAACAGAAAATGTATTATCGGTTTCTAAAGGTTCTGGTTATATTTTTGCTGAATACATGAAAGATGCCGTTTCGGTAATAAAACAATATAAATTTGATGGCACTCTAGTACGCGATGTTACCTTACCAGGCCTTGGTTCTGTTGGTGGATTTAGTGGTAAAAAAGAAGATACGACTTTGTATTTCTCATTTACCAATTATACAGCTCCAGGAACTATTTATTCTTATAATCCTGAAACGGGCGAATCTACTATTTATGATAAACCAGAAATTGATTTCAAATCGGATGATTATGAGTCTAAACAAGTGTTTTATAATTCCAAAGATGGCACTAAAGTACCGATGATTATTACCTTTAAGAAAGGGACCGAATTAAACGGAAAAAACCCGACGATGCTTTATGCTTATGGTGGTTTCAATATTAGTTTAACGCCTTCTTTTAGTATTGCCAATGCTGTTTGGTTAGAAAATGGCGGTGTGTATGCGGTTGCTAATTTACGTGGTGGTGGCGAATACGGTAAAAAATGGCATAACGCGGGAACGCAAATGCAAAAGCAAAATGTGTTTGATGATTTTATTGCCGCCGCTGAATACTTGATTAAAGAAAACTATACATCATCAGATTATTTGGCTATTAAAGGTGGAAGTAACGGTGGTTTATTGGTTGGCGCTACGATGACGCAGCGTCCAGATTTAATGAAAGTGGCAATTCCACAGGTTGGGGTTTTAGATATGTTGCGTTACCATACCTTTACTGCAGGTGCTGGTTGGGCTTTTGATTACGGAACATCTGAACAAAACAAGGAGATGTTTGAATATATTAAAGCCTATTCTCCGGTTCATAATGTGAAAGCGGGTGTAGAATATCCGGCGACTTTGGTTACGACAGGTGATCATGATGATCGAGTGGTACCAGCGCATAGTTTTAAATTTGCTGCTGAATTACAAGCTAAACAAACGGGTAATAATCCAACATTAATTAGAATTGAAGTGAATGCTGGCCATGGTGCAGGAAAATCGACTGAAGCGACTATTAATGAGCAAGTGGATATTCAGGCTTTTGCACTTTATAATATGGGTGTTAAGGAATTGAAATAAGTAATTTGATGTTTTAATTTATAGAGAAAGCCCAGACTTATGTTTGGGCTTTTTTTGTTTACGTGTAAAGTCAGGAGATTTGTTAATGAAGTTAAGAGATTTGTTAATGAAGTTAGGAGATATGTTAATGAAGTCAGGAGATTTGTTAATGAAGTTAAGAGATATGTTAATGAAGTTAAGAGATTTGTTAATGAAGTTAGGAGATATGTTAATGAAGTTGAGAGATTTGTTAATGAAGTTAGGAACTTTACAAATGTGGAAGGGAGAAGTATAAATAGGGGTTTGAAAATATAAATGGCACATGCTATGTTTGCTTACTTGGATGCTATTCCTTAAAGTATGACTGTTAATTTTGTGAAAATTGTAGCATGCTTTTAATAAGATGATAAGGGAATTATCAGGCTACGACTGCCTGCCTTATGACAGACAGAAGCCTAACCTAATAGTTAACGTGGTTTTTATTTCACTTTTACCAATTGTATACCTTTAACTTGTGCGAATTCTTCGCTTGTTGCACCAAAAACAGACTTGACGTATTTTTTTACATCTGCTGATACATCCACTAATCCGGCGTCTTTTGCGTATAGTATTTTATTTCTATCTAAACGGGCGTTGCTGACTTGAGCATAGGCTTTTGAAACGTTTTCATTGGCATCTTTTAGTTCTTGAAGTTTGGTTTGAAGGGTTGTTATTTTTAAATCGGTTTCGTTTGGGGTGTAACTTGGTTCGGAATCTAGGACGGAAATCATACCTTCAAAGTGTTGGATTAATTGGTCATAGGATTGTTGGCTGGAACTAATTGTTTTGGGTACGGGTTGGTTTGGATCTAGGGGTTCGACTTTTTTGGATGCGCGTTGGCCTTGAATTTTTCGATTAAAACTTTTTGCGTCTTCTACTTTTTCTTCACCGGCATTGGTTGTTGCGAGTGCATTTACCAAACGGGTTGCCAATGGGCGCATATCACTAAAAACTTCCATACGCTGATTTACGGCGTTATTATAGGCGGTGTTTTTGGTTATAACGCCATTTAAACCTGCGCTTGCTTGGTTGTAAAGTGCTTCGAGTTGTGGTGGTTTTAGGCTTGTTTTTGATGGATTGTAGTTTGCGCCGTAGCCATTTACAAACGCCATAAGGTCTTGAAAGTTCGCTACATTTTTAGCGTGTCCTACTTCTGATGTTGATGCCATGTTGTTGATTTTTAGATGTTAATGTTTTTAAATGTAATGATTAAATCATTACGGAACTCCGTAAATGTTGCTATGGCCTAATTATTTTTTTGTTTTAGGGGCATAAAAAAACCTGCCAACATACTATATGTTGACAGGTTTGGGGTTATTTATTTTATTTAAGTTTATTGTACTTTTTCTGCGGAATAGCCTGCGGTAGTTAAATCGCCATCCCTATCAAATAATGTTAAATTCATGTCTTTATCTACGCGGTAATACTCGCCATATTTATTTTTATCTATAAAATAATCGTTTCCTTTTTTATTTAGGACTTCAATTTTATGGGCACCTTCTGGAATTACGGCGTAATATTCGGTGCCGTTGGTGTAGATTTCAAATGGAAAATCTTCGTCCACTATGAGGGTGTTGGTTATTTTCCATTTTCCAAATAGGGTATAATCTGCTTTTAGATTATCATAGGTTAGAGCTGGGCTTGTAGCGGCAGGGGTTTCTTGAATGGGTGTTTCTACGGTTTCCATTTCTGGAAGGTCTATGTCTTCTTGTTTCGGGTCGTTTTTACAGGCAGTAAGAAGGGTTAGGGAAAGGGCTATGAGGAACAATTTGTTTTTCATTTTTTTTGAGTGTTGGATTATTTTGAATGTTGTTGAAACAAATTTAGTGAATAAGAAGCTGATATAAGATTTGGGAGGGTCTTAGTTGGTAGGCTTGTATTAGCAATTAATTTTGTGGGGTGTTTTGCATAGTTATTATTTAATCCTTATTATCAAGTGTTTCATCAATTAGTGTTAATCCAAACATAATTTCTTTTGTTAAATCCTTTAAAGTAACCTCTGTATTTCTTTTACTAGTGTTAAATTTTAGATTTATCGGTGGCCAATTCATTATTTCCTTTAACATTTCTGCGGTTGAATTCATTGCATATTCCATTGAATCTCGAAAAGCTATTGTATTTGATTCAATGTCGTATTCATCAATACCGCTATAAGATTTCAAAGTCAGAAATATATCAGATGTTACTTTGCCAACCTCTTTAAGATTTTCAGAAAAATCAGGTAATTCAGAGTTGATTTCATCGTTAAAATCGTCTAATTCTTTAGACAGTCGATTCACAACTTTTTTTGCTCTTGATAATTTTAGTCTAGTATCTTTAATATTATTTGCTTGATTTATTTCTTCTGTACCTTTATTTAAATTAGTTGTTAGTTTTTCAAGATATTCTGTCATTTTTGTTAAATTAAGAGTGATTTTATCGAAACACTCATATCCATTTTTATTAATCTCAAAGATGTCTATATCTCCAAAATTACCTTTGGTTGAGTTTTCGATTTCATCTATTAATGAGACTATGTTTTGATATTTAACATCTTTTTTAGGTAAAATTATTTCTGTTGAACTTTGATTAAGTTCTTGTTTATCAATAAATTTATCTTTTATTAAGCTAGATAAATTTAATCGAAATAAAGTCTCAAACTTCTCAATACTTTCAAACTCTTTGTATAGAAGTTTATTAGAAAGTTCTTTTTTAAATAACATAACATCATCTAGTTCCGATGTATTTATAGCATTCAAGTTATTAGGTGTAGCAGTTTTAAAGTATATTAATTGTTGTTTTTCTGGGTTTTTTATTGCTCTATTAATTTCTTCTACAGTTCCTGATTTGTCTCTTTTGGTTGGTGTTCCTAACTTCATCCACAATATTCCAATTAATATATCATAATCAATCTGATTATTTATTATTTCTTGTCCATCTTCTCCAACATCAGTGTAGGTGTCTTCGTTCCAGTGAACAATCTGTATTGAGAAACTGCTTATCTTACCAAAGGTTTTATTAAATTCCTTTACTATTACTTCAATGGAATTTAGTTCGTCTTTGATATCTCCAGGACAAGATATAAATAGATTTATTTGTTTGATTTCTTTCAATTACTATTTCAAGTTTGAATTAATATTAAATTTTAGTTTTCTTATTTGTAAAATGTACTTTTGAAATATGTCTTGTTGGGTTTGCTGTGTTAATTATTTCCAACGTCTCGTATATGAAACGTAGCGTGTAAAAAGACGTTATCGTTTCGGATTATACACGAGCCGAATTTTTATTTTTTATGTTTAACTTTTATTTTCTAAATATACAAAAATAAAAATTTGGCGAACTTAATAAAGAAGCGAAAACCTCTTGTAAAGCCTGTTTTAGCTATGTTTTATATACATTGTTGCCAGCTGTGCTTTATCCTAAATTTGATTGTATGTTATTTATTAATTCTATCAATTTAAATGGTATTCCGTTATGTTTCTCGCCACAAACCGAACAAGGTGCTGCTACAGATTCAAATGACACGTGAGGTAACACAAATGATTCTAAATGAAAATGAATTAATTCTCTGAAATATTCTTTATCCTCAATTTCAATATCAGCTTTATTGACTTGTTTTATAAACATATTTTCCAATCTAAATATGGCATTTAGTTCAGCAATTTTTCCCTTATCAAAAATTGAATCGTCGTGAGCTATTTTTCTTTCCATTTTTGAAAGTTCAGCTAAAATTTTTATTATACCACCATTTCCGTTAGACTTTGTGTATTCAAAATTATCTATAGCTTGAAGAAAATATTTATATAAATCTGAAATGTAACTTAACTTTCTTTTAGTCCTTTCATCTGCTTTTTGTTCGGTTATCTGTCCTTGAATTATTTCGTTTGCATTGATTTGTGCTTTAAGTGCTAAATAAACTAATATCGCACCAATAATTCCAGTTATTGGCGCCGTAATTCCTCCAATAGTATCTCCAATTTGCCCAGTATTAGTAAATGAGACTATTCCGTATTGAGTAAATATTAATGGCGCTAATAAAATCAATGTGATTCCAAGAATTAATATAAAAAATGCTAATCTTGATAATTTCATTCTATCTCATATTTTTTTTTGCATTACTGGCAACATTTATATTATTATTTCTTTTTTTATACCCATTTGGCCGCTCCGACCAAAAAGAAAAGTTTGAACTTGGTGGGCTCCGGATCAGTAAAAAAAAAAAAAAAAGATAAGCACTGGATAAAGATGTATACTGGATACGACACATGACAAAGAAAGCGTGCAGTCTGACTGAAGGCGTGGGCTAGCAGATTCGCC